>NZ_OZ224513.1:0-4007106 GCF_964341695.1 Ottowia pentelensis | reverse complement strand
TGGCGTTCAGCGCCAGATGAGTTGGGCGATCGCAGTACAGTGACGAGGTTTAATCCTCTCTGCGAGGCTTTCACATGGCATGGGACACGTGGCTCATTTACCTGCTGGCCTCCATCGGCTTGTCGCTTTCGCCCGGACCGAACGGCCTGCTGGCGCTGACGCACGGCGCCATGCACGGCCGGCGCAAGACCTTGTTCACCATCGCGGGTGGCGTGCTGGGATTCGTGGCTGTGATCGCGCTGTCGATGTTCGGCATCGGGGCGCTGATTCGCTCGTCGGTGACGTGGCTGGCGGTGCTGAAGTGGGTGGGCGGCCTCTATTTGATGTGGCTGGGCATTCAGGTGTGGCGCTCGCCGCCGGTGGCGGTGGCCGAGGCCGCCGCCCCGGTGCAGGCCCGTGGCGGAACGCTGTTTCGGCAGGGCGCGTTGTCGGCGGCCACCAACCCCAAGGCCCTGCTGTTCTTCACCGCCTTTCTGCCGCAGTTCATCGACGCGCAGCACAGCCTGCTGCTGCAGTTCGTGGTGATGGCGGGGACCTTCGCTGCCACCGAGTTCGCCACCGAGTTCGCCCTGGCCAGCGCGGCGCACCGCATCAGCCCTTGGCTGGCGCGGGTCGGGAAACGCTTCAACCGTGTGTGCGGTGGTATCTTCGTGCTCATCGGGGCCGCGCTGCCGCTGCGGACTTGAACGTCGCGGCTCGACGCGCTGCCTCAAGGCGCGACGGCTATCGCCCGGTACGGTGCGCGGCGGTGGCCCTCAATTTCCTTTGTTGCCCGCTCAGGCTTCTTTCGTGACACAGTGAGGCCCAAGGGTGGCGCATCCAGCCATTGCCGTCGAAAGGAAAGCCCGTGAGTCAAGCCTATGTGGTGGGCCACATCACCGTCAAGGACGCCGACAAGTGGCAGCAGTATCAGGCCCGCGTGCCGGCCACGCTGGCACCTTGGGGTGCCGAACTGGTGTTTCGCGGCCAGAACGTGGCGGTGTTTTCAGGCCAGATGCCCCACACCGACATCGTGGTGATCCGCTTTGCCGACGTGGCCACGGCCGAGCAATGGTTTCGCTCCGACGCGTATCAGGCGCTGCTGCCGCTGCGCGCGCAGGCCGCCGACGTGGTGCTCACCTCGTACCAAGCCTAGCTTGCACTTTGTCATGGATGGCGTGTATCGCCCCGGTAAAGCCCGTCCGCGCGGGCTCGGGCCGCTTCGTTGAAAGAAGGTGCGCGGGCTTCGCATGGGCCTGCGCACGAAAGGACAAGACCATGAAACGCTTTTCGATGACGGCGCTGGCGGCGGGCCTGCTGACCCTGGCCGCACCGGGCGCCTGGGCGCAGCAGATGGCCAATGCCCGTGTGCTGTCGGCCACGCCCCTGGTCGAATCGGTGCCGGTCACCCAGTGCGCGCCGACCTATGGCCAGCCCACGGGCGGCGGCGCGGCGGTGGGGGCGCTGGTGGGCGGCCTGGTAGGCAGCCAGATCGGCCAGGGTTCGGGCCAGATCGCCGGCGCCATCCTCGGCACCCTGGGCGGCGCCTTCTTCGGCAACGCGGTCGAGGCGCAGCAGGCCGGCTACGACCGCTGCCGCACGGCCTACCAGCAGCGGGTGACGGGCTACGACGTGCGCTATGAGATGGATGGGCGCGTCTATCGAACGCAGATGGCGCAGGCGCCGGGGGCGTGGATTCAGGTGCCCGTGGCCAGCGGCTATGGCCAGCAGCCGCCCGACGCGGCCTGGGACGGCGGCGCGGTGCAGAGCTACCCGGTGGCGCCGCCGCCGGTGGCGGCCTATCCGCTGCCGGCCGAACCACCCCGAGGCGTGGTGACGGCGCCTCCGTCGTACCCACCGGCCTATCCGCCGGCGGCCTATCCGCCCGCCTATGCCGCAGGCCCCTACGCGCCCTACACGCAGCCTGTGGGCACGCCGGTCGTCGTGCGGCCGGTCGTGCCAGTGTTCGTCGCCCCGGTCGGGCTGAGCCTGTCCGTCGGCGGTGGCTGGGGCCACCATCGGCACGGTGGTGGCTGGGGCATCAGCGTGGGCAACGCGTGGTGAGGTCGCGTTGGGGAATGCTAACTATTCGATAGCTGTTCGCGCTTGATTGGCGGGCGCTACAGGTCGATTCGACCTATACATCGCTCAGCTGGCGCCGCAGCCGTGCCACTTCTTCCATCAGGTCGGCGGCCAGGGCGGCCAGTTGCGGGTCGGCGTCGTAGGTCTGCTCCAGCTGCACGATGCGGCGCGCGCGCACCAGGGTGGTGCTGGCAAAGCGCCAGTCGGCTGCGGCTTGGCCCTGCTGGGGCGTCAGCACGCCGGCCTCCACGTGGGTGAGCACCCACTCGGGCGTGACGCGGCAGCACTGCGCCAGCTCGCGCAGGCTCAGGGCGTCGTCCAGCAGCTCGATCAGCTCGGCGGGGACGGTGATGGTCGAAGAAGCGGTCATGTCGGTCGTCTCCAGGGACATCAGGCGGCGCGCGGGTCGAAGCCGGGATAGGCCTTGGCCAGCGCCTGCCAAGCCGCCTTCTGCTCGGGGGTGACGGCGCCGGGCACCGCCGTCTCCAGCAGCAGATACAGATCGCCCGCCGCCTGGCTGGCGCCGGCGGCCGGAATGCCGCGCCCTTTCAGGCGCAGCTTGCGTCCGGTGCCCGAGCCGGCCGGCACCGTCACCTCCACCGCCGTGCCCTCGGGCGTGGTGACCGGCACCTGGGCGCCCAGCGCCGCCTCCCAGGGCGTCACGCGCAGCCGCTGGGTGACGTCGCGCCCGTCGATCTGCCAGCGCGCGTCGGGCGCGAAGTGCACCTCCAGCAGCAAATCGCCAGCGGCGCCGTCGTTGAAGCCGGGGCTGCCCTGGCCCGCCAGGCGGATCAGCTGACCCTCCTTGACGCCCTTGGGGATCTTGACCTGCAGCGTGCGCTCCTCGGGCACCACCTGGCCGCCCGCGTCCAGCCGCGCGCTGCGCAGGCCGAGCTGGCGCTCGGCGCCGCGGTAGGCGTCGATCAGCGCCAGCTCGATGCGCGCGTGCTGGTCCTCGCCGCGCATCGCCGTGTGGGCTCCGCCCTGGTTGCGCGCGCGCGCGCCCCCGCGCGCGGCGTGGCCGAACATCTGCTCGAAGAATTCGCTGAACTCGGCCTCGTTGCCGCTGAAGTGCGCGCCGGCGCCGGCCGGCCCGCCGTCGGTGTATTCGTAGCCCGCGTTCCAGCCCGGCGGCGGGCGCACGTCGTCGCCCGAGCGCGCGCCCTGCGCCCAGGCCTGCGCACCCACGGTGTCGTAGGCGGCGCGCTTTTCGGCGTCGCCCAGCACGGCATAGGCCTCGTTGACCTCGGCCATGCGCTTGTCGGCGTCGGCGGCCTTGCTCACGTCGGGGTGGTACTGGCGCGCCAGCTTGCGATAGGCCTTCTTGACCGCGTCGGCGCTGGCCGACTTGGTCACGCCCAGAATGTCGTAGTAGTCCTTGAATTCCATCGTCCGACGGCCTTTCCGGCAGCTTGCCTCAAGTTCAAAGCATGGGGGCGGCGCGCCGTCATTGCAAGCGGGTGCGCAATCAGGCGCGCGCCGCCGCCGGCCGCCGGTTGACCAGCACGATGCCCGCCGCCACCAGCGCCAGCGCCAGCACCAGGCTGGGCGTGATCGGCTCGCGCAGCCACAGGGCGCCGAAGACCAGCGCGAAGATCGGGGTGAGAAACACGAAGGCCGAGATCTTGGTGGCCGGGTAGTGCACCAGCAGCCACATCCAGGCCAGGTAACTGGCAAACGCGCCCACCAGCGTTTGCAGCGCCAGCGAGCCGGTGGCGAACGCGCTCCAGCGCCACACCCAGGTCTCGCCCAGTGCCAGCGACAGCAGCGGCAGCGTGACGGCGCTGACGGCGACCTGGTAGAACAGCGCCTTTTCGGCCACCACGCGCGCCACCGCGGTCGCGCGGATGGTCACCGTGGTCAGCCCCCACAGGGCGCCGGCCAGCAGGGCCAGCAGGTCGCCGCGGGCGCTCACGCCCGGCTCGGGGTGCAAAAAACCCTCGCGCAGCGCAAAGGCCACCGCCGCGAAGGCGCAGGCCAGGCCCAGCCATTGCAGCCCGCGCAGGCGCTCGGCCGGCACGAACAGCGGCAGCAGCAGCGCGACCCAGAACGGCGAGGTGTACAGGAACGTCGTCAGGCGCGAGGCCGTGGTGTATTGCAGGCCCAGGTACATGGCGGCGAATTCACCGGCAAACAGCAGCCCCACCAGCAGGCCGGGCCACAGCGTGCCGTCGCGCTCGAACAGCGCCACGCCGCGCCAGCGACACCAGCCCCACAGGATGAGCGTGGCGCCGACGAAGCGCACGCCGGCCTGGAACACCGCCGGCAGCTCGGGCAGCGTGGCCTTGACCAGCACCTGCTGAAGGCCCCAGAACAGGCAGCAGGCCAGCAGGATGGCGCTGGCGCGCCCGTCCAGGTGTTCGCGGCGCTCCATGCTCAGGGTCCGCTCGGGCGCCCGCGCACTTCGTGCTCGGTGTAGTAGCGCCCGCCGTGAAACAGCAGCGGCGCGGCGCCGGCGCGGTGGTCGCAGTGTTCGACCTGGCCGACGAAGATCACGTGGTCGCCCTCGACATAGCGGCTGCGGTTGAAGCACTCGAAGCGCGCTGCCGCGCCCTCGATCAGCGGCGCGCCGGCCTGCCCGGGCTGCCAGGCCACGCCGGCCCAGCGGTCACGCATCGGCGCGGCAAAGCGCTGCGCCACCTCCAGCTGGTCGGCGGCCAGCACGTTGATGGCGTAGTGCGTGCCGGCGCGCAAAACCGCCAGCGAGGCCGAGCGCCCGCTCAGGCTCCACAGCACCAGCGGCGGATCGAGCGAAACCGAGTTGAAGGAATTGGCCGTCAGCCCCACCAGCTGGCCGTTGGCGGCGCGCGCCGTGACCACCGTCACGCCGGTGGCGAACATGCCCAGCGCGGCGCGAAACGTGGTGGGCGAAAGACGGGTCGCGACGGCTGCGGTGGGCGGTGACATGGGCTGCAGCCATGATAGCAAGCGGGTCGCCATCGCGCAGACGTGGCGTGCTGGCGTACCATGGCCGCATGCCTTTGCCGACCTTCAGTTCGCTGGGTTCGGGCCCGCTGGTGTTGCTGCTGCACGGCTCGGGCGGCGGCTTTCGCTCCTTCGCGCCGCAGGTCGAGACCCTGGCCAGCCTGGGCTGGCGCGCCGTCGCCTGGGACATGCCCGGCTACGGCTACAGCCCGCCGATCGAGCCCTACACCTTCAAGGGCCTGGCCGAGCGCTGGATCGCGCTGATCGAGGCGCTGGCCCCCGCCCGTGGCGCGGCCGCCGTGGTGGGCCAGGGCATGGGCGGCCTGCTGGCCCAGGAAGTGGCGCTGCGCCGGCCCGACCGCGTGGGCCGCCTGGTGCTGGCGGCCACCGCAGCGGCGCTCGAGCCGGACGACGCCTACGCCCGCCACATCGCCCAGTGCCAGGAGGCCTTGGCCGCCGGCACCGACCCGGAGCGCATCGCGCAGGAGCTGGTGGCGCGCCTGAGCGGCCCGCAGGCCCTGCCCGAGGGCCTGCAGCTGGCGCGCTACTGCCAAGCTCAGGTGCGCGCGGCCACGTGGCGGCGTGCGCTGGCCGCCATGCAGGACTTCGATCGTCGCGCCGCGCTGGCACACATCGGCGTGCCGACCCTGCTGGTGGCGGGTGAGCACGACCCCGTCACGCCGCCGGCGGTGCTGCGCGCGATGGCGGCGGCCATCCGCGGCAGTTCATTGGTCGAGCTGCCCGGCGTCGGCCACTGGCCGCACTTGGAGGCGCCCGACGCCTTCGATCGGGCCTTGCTGGACTTCCTGCGCGGGACGCAGCCGGCCCACTGGCATTGAGTCAAACTATCAATAAGATAGCTGACTGCGCTTGTCGGACGCCGGCTTCAGCCCTGTTTGTTTGGATAACCCGGGCAGTGTGTGCGGTGCAAAACCTCAGCGCACCAGCAGCACCGGCACCTTGCAGCGCGCCAGCACCTGAGTGGCCACCGAGCCCATCACCAGGTTGCTCAGGGCGCCCTGGCCGTGCGAGCCCATGATGAGCAGGTCGAACTTGCCGGTCTCGGCGAACTTGGCGATGGTTTCGCCGGCCGGGCCGACCTTCCAGGCCGTCTTGGGCTTGAGGTTCTGGCGCGCCAGGAACTTGACCACCGGGTCGAGCACCTTGGCGGCCTCGTCGGCGTGGTAGCTGTCCACCACCTCCTTGTCCAGCGCGGCGCGCGCCCGCGGCGGCAGGGCCGGCCGCACGTTCAGGACCGTGATGGAGCTCACGTCGACCAGGAACTCGGGGTGGGCGGCCAGATAGGCCAGCATCTTCTTGGTGTAGGCACTGCCGTCGACGGCCAACAGGATTCTCATGTGGGTCCTCGTGAAGGGGCGGGTGGGATCGGCCCGACTTTAACCCGACTCCGATCAGGGTCGATTGACGGGCATCAAGGGCCGGTACCGGGCACCGGGATGCTGAGCGTGGGCCGGAACCCCACCTGCTCGCCCTTGTCGGCATAGCCCAGCGGGTTGGCCACCACCCGGCAGCGGCCGGCCTGGTAGTCGTGCGCGCAGTGCAGGTGGCCGTGCAGCCACAGGTCGGCCTGCTCGAACAGCGCGTCCAGCGCGTTGCAAAAGCCGGCCGTGCCAGGCGTCAGGCCGTAGCGCGGGTCCTTGCTGCGCAGGCTGGGCGCGAAGTGGGTGATCACCACCGTGGGGCCGTCGAAGGGCTGGGCCAGGGCCGCGCGCAGCCAGGCCTGGCAGGCCAGCGCCTGCTCGCGGATGGCCTCGGCCAGCCACACGCGGCCGTGCCGCAGGGCGCCGGCGTGGCGCAGGTAATGGTTGGCGGCGCGAAAGGCCTTGTCGCGCGCCAGCGTTTGCTGCTCGGGCCGCACCGCCGGCCCCTGCGGCACCAGCGCCTCGAAGTCGCTCCACAGCGTGGTGCCCAGCAGGCGCACGCCCTGCCACAGCCACTGCTCGCGCTCCAGCCAGTGAATGCCCAGCCGCTCGCAGCTCGCGCGCAGGCGGGCGTGGGTGGCGTCCACGTCCAGGCCGTCGTATTCGTGGTTGCCCGGCACGTAGAGCACCGGCACCGGCCAGCCGGCGCCGCGCGGCAGGGGCGAAAAGCGCGCCAGCCCGAAGTCGCCGTCGCCGCGCGCCGCCAGCCGGGAGCCGCGCTGGTAGGAGCCGATGTCACCCGCCAGCACCAGCAGGTTGGCGTCGGGCGCCGGCTGGGGCTGGAAGTCGGGGTTCTGCTCCAGGTGCAGGTCGGACAGCAGTTGGATTTTCATCGACGGGACGAGGGGGCCAGGCCCCAGTGTGTCACGGGCGGCGGCAGCGCCGGGATTAGAGGGTCGATACTAGGGTTAACCCTAGAATCTAGGTATAATCCCTGATGTCGGCCAAAAGCCAATTATCGAGGGCGCCAACCGGAACCCGGTTCGCGCAATGACATGCAAAACAAGTTGATCCAGTACCTGAAGACCTTGGTCATGGACAGCCACGACCTGGCCCAGCGCCGCGTCGGACTCGCCAGCACGCTGCTGGAGCGCGCCGAGGGTTGCGCCGGGCGTGACCCGCAGCGCGCCGAGGAATTGCGCAGCGCCGCCATGGTTTATCTGAGCGTCGTGCCCTGAACCGGCCTTCATCTGTCGTCATCGGATCTCATCATCAGGACAAAACATCATGACTGCCACCACCCTATCCTTCGCCCCCGCCGCCGCGCGGGCGCCGCGCGTGGGCACCGCCCGCATCGACCATTGGTTCAAGCCCGCCAAGCCGGCGCTGCAGCCGCAGGCGGCCGAACGGGCCGCGACGGCCGAGATCGGCACCGCGCGCGTCGAACACTGGTTCCGTGACCAGGCCCGCGCCGGCCAGTGGTCGGCGCAAGCCGCCGGCGGCCTGGCGGCGCCGGTGGATCGCGGCGTCGCGCCGCAATCCCCGCACTTGTCCGGCCTGCGTGCCTGGTGGCTGGCGCTGCGCCAGCGTCGGGCACTGGCCAAGGCCGAAGCCGAGCTGCGCGCGCTGGCTATGAACGATCCGCGCGTGCTGCGCGAACTGCAGGTGGCGCAGGACCGGGCCGAGTGGCAGAACGACTGACCGGCCGCCGCGCCTGACGTGACCCAGCCGCCTGCGGGCGGCTTTTGTTTGGGCGGGGCGGGCTCAGCCCGCGGTGGCAAAGCGCTGCTCGAGCGCGCGGCGCGTGTCGGCGAGCGCCTGGGGCAGGCGATCGGCCAGGCGGGCGAACAGCTCGTCGTGCAGCTTGAATTCGTCGCGCCAGGCGGCGCCATCGAGGTGCGTGACGGTCGTGAACTGCGCCGGCGTGAAGGCCAGGCCCTGCCAGTTGAGCTCGTCATAGCGCGGCGTCACGCCGAAGGCCGTGGCCTGGCCGGCGGCGCGGCCTTCGATGCGGTCGATGATCCAGCTGAGCACGCGCATGTTCTCGCCGTAGCCCGGCCAGACGAACTGGCCCTCGGCGTCCTTGCGGAACCAGTTGACGCAGTAGATGGCCGGCAGGCGGGCGCCGCGCGCCTGCAGCGCCGCGCCCAGCTTGAGCCAGTGGCCGAAGTAGTCGGCCATGTTGTAGCCGCAGAAGGGCAGCATGGCGAAGGGGTCGCGCCGCACCACGCCCTGCGCGCCAAAGGCGGCCGCCGTGGTCTCGCTGCCCATGGTGGCACCCATGTAAACGCCCTCGGTCCAGTCGCGCGCCTCGGTGATCAGCGGCACCGTGGTGGAGCGGCGCCCGCCGACGATGAAGGCGTCGATGGGCACGCCCGCCGGGTCGTCCCAGGCCGCATCGAGAGCCGGGTTGTTGGTGGCCGCCACGGTGAAGCGCGCGTTCGGGTGCGCCGCCTTGCGGCCGGCCTTGCCGTCCTCGGGCGTCCAGTCCTGGCCCTTCCAGTCGATCAGGTGCGCCGGCAGCTGGCCGCCGTGGTCCTTTTCCATGCCTTCCCACCACACGTCGCCGTCGTCGGTCAGCGCGACGTTGGTGAAAATCACGTCACGGTCCAGGCTGTGCATGCAGTTGGGGTTGGTGTGCAGGTTGGTGCCCGGCGCCACGCCGAAGTAGCCCGCCTCGGGGTTGATGGCGCGCAGGCGGCCGGCGGCGTCGGGCTTGATCCAGGCGATGTCGTCGCCGATGGTGCTCACCTTCCAGCCGTCGAAGCCCGCGGGCGGCACCAGCATCGAGAAGTTGGTCTTGCCGCAGGCACTGGGGAAGGCGGCGGCCACGTGGTACTTCTTGCCTTCGGGGTTGGTCACGCCCAGGATCAGCATGTGCTCGGCCAGCCAGCCCTGGTCGCGGCCCATGGTGGAGGCGATGCGCAGCGCGAAGCATTTCTTGCCCAGCAGCGCGTTGCCGCCGTAGCCCGATCCGTAGGACCAGATCTCGCGCGTCTCGGGGTAGTGCACGATGTACTTGGTGGTCGGGTTGCAAGGCCAGGCGGTTTCATCCTTCTGGCCGGCGGCCAGCGGCGCGCCCACGGTGTGCATGCAGGGCACGAATTCGCCGTCGGTGCCCAGCACCTCGACCGCGCCCTTGCCCATGCGCGTCATCAGCTTCATGTTGACGGCGACGTAGGCGCTGTCCGACAGCTCGACGCCGATGTGCGCGATCGGGCTGCCCAGCGGGCCCATGCTGAACGGGATGACGTACATCGTGCGCCCGCGCATGCAGCCGTCGAACAGCGGCTGCAGGGTGGCGCGCATTTCGGCCGGCGCCAGCCAGTTGTTGGTGGGGCCGGCGTCGCCTTGCTGCTCGGAGCAGATGAAGGTGCGGTCTTCGACCCGCGCCACGTCCGACGGGTCGGAGCAGGCCAGGTAGGAGCCCGGGCGCTTGGCCGGGTTCAGGCGCTTGAAGGTGCCGGCATCCACCAGCTGCTGGCACAGGCGCTCGTATTCGGCGGGGCTGCCGTCGCACCAATGGATGCGCTCGGGCTTGCACAGCGCCGCCATGCGGGCGACCCAGTCGATCAGCTGGGGGTTCTTGACGTAGTCCGGGGTGTTCAGCTGCATCTGGCCGGCTTCAACGGGTGCGTTCATCGCAAGGCTCCTGAAATGAAAATCGTCTTTCCGAAGGCGCGCAAGCCTTGGGAAAGAGGACTCGGGGGAGCGTCGCCGGGATGAAGGCCGACGGGGCCAGACCTGCCGAATACTATGATTTATATAGCTATTGGCGCCCGATGGACGGGCGCTGCAAGGCAAAAACGCTTGGAAGATCAGGCCATGGTGACGGCGATCATGGCCAGCAGAAAGATCGTCACGGCGCCGAACAGGGGGATCGCCCATGGAATCTTGTGGGTGGCCTGCTCGATCGGGTCGATGGGTTCGTGGTCGGTGTTCGCGGGTGCGGACATGGCGGCGCCTCGTGTTGGTCTGGATGGGGTTGAAGGGCTGATTTTACCGGCGTCGGCCGAACGCCGGCCACGTGCCGGCCGGGCTCGCCCTCACAGCAAGGCGTAGGTGGTGCTGGCGCGGCACACGCTCTTGCCGTCGCGGTGGCCGGCGATGTCGATCTCGCCGAAGGCCAGGGCCTTGCCGGCGCGCAGCACGCGGGCGTGCACCGTGGCGTCCTGCTGCGACAGCGGGCGCAGGAAGCTGCTGTTCAACTGCACCGTGGTGCAGGGGCGAAACGCGCCGAAGTGCTGCATCAGCGCCAGCACCATGGCGGTGTTGGCGGCGGCCATCATGGCCTGGCCGCACAGCACCTCGCCCTGGCGCACCAGCGCGGGCGTGAGCGGCAGGCGCAGGCGCACGCCGTCGGCGTCGGCCGCCTCCACCCGCAGGTCGAGCGCCTGCACCCAGGGGGCGAACAGCTCGGCCAGCGCGCGCTGCAGGGTGGCGATATCCATCGCTGACGCCGACATCAGGCCTGGGGCCCGGCGGCGGGCGGCTCTTGGGCGGGCGGCGCGGGGTCGGCCAGGGCGTCCAGGGCCGCGTCCGGCTCGGCCTCGCGGCACAGCCGGTCGGCCCAGCGCGAGGCCAGGCGGCCCGCCGCCTCGCGCCCGCCCAGGCCGAAGGCCAGCGCCACAGCCACCGCCACGGCGCCCAGCGTCAGGCCGAAGGCCAGGTTGACGATGTCGTCGGCAATGCCCATGGCGCGCAGGCCCATGGCCAGCACGATGCCCAGGATGGCCAGCCGCGCCACGCGCGCCAGCACCACGTTGGCGCTGTTGGTGCGCACGATGGCGGCGTAGGCCAGGTTGGCCAGCATGAAGCCGATGATCAGGATCACCGAGCCCAGCAGCACGTCGCCGGCAAACTCGATGAAGGTGGTGATGACGTCGGAAAAGCGCGCAAAGCCCAGCTGGTTGCCGGCCTCGACGGTGGCGAACAGCATGGCGAACACCAGCGCGATGCGCCCCACCAGGGTGGACGGCGCGGTGCTGCGAAAGGCGTGCTGCAGGTCCAGCCGCGCCGGCAGCGTGTCCAGCCCCACGCTGGCCAGCAGGTTGGCCAGCAGGCGCGAGGCAAACGAGGCCACCATCCAGGTCACCACCAGGATCAGGCCGGCGCCGACGATGCGCGGCACGGCATCCAGCAGCAGCGCCAGCATCTCGGTGGCGGGCTGCGAGATGGCGTTGATCTTGAGCGCGTCCAGCGCCGCGATCAGCGCCGGCACGAAGACCACGATGAACACCAGCAGGCCCGCCAGGCTGGAGATCTGCACCGTCTCGGCCAGTCCGGCCTTGGCGCCCACCTGGTCGGCGCCGACCGAGCGCAGCAGGTTGCTCACCAGGTTGCGCAGCACCATCGCCACCACCCAGCCCACGCCGCCGATCACCAGCGCCGCCACCACGTTGGGCAGGATGTCCAGCGCCTTGGTCGTCATGTCGCGCAGCGGCGCCAGCAGCCCCTCCATCTGCAGCGCGCCCAGGATGGCCGGCACGAACAGCAGCACCACCAGCCAGAACAGCGCGCCCGACAGGCTTTCGCTGATCGGCGAGATGTTGGCGTGCTCGGACAGCTTCTCGTCCAGCGTGGTGCGATCCAGCACCTTCTGCGTCAGCCCGCGCACGGCGGTGGCCACCAGCCAGGCCAGCAGCGCCAGCAGCGCCGCGCCCAGCACGCGCGGCGCGTATTCGAACAGCTGCGTGGTCAGCGCCGAGAACGAGCCCGACACCGCCGGCAGGTTGAGCGCGTTGAACATGGCCCCCAGCGTCAGCAGGATCACCACCCAGAACAGCGCCAGCGCCACCACGCCCTCGATGTCGGCCTTTTGCCCGGTGCTGCCGGCAAAGCGCGCGTTGATGCGCAGCGCGCCCAGCCCCTTGCGCACCCCGGCCTTGACCAGCGCGGCGATGAACCAGCCGACGATGACGATCACCAGCGCGCCCAGCAACTGGGCCAGGTTGGCCCCCAATGCGCCTTGCAACGCGTCCCACAGCGGTCTCAAACGATCCATTCACGGCCTCCTTGCCTGGTTTTGGGATGGGTCGCGGCCAATCATGGCGGGCCCTTTTCCACCCGTCAACCGCAAGACCGCCTTGCGCATTGAGGGCATTCCCCCACGGGGGGCGTGTGCGATGCAAGCCACAGCGGAGCGCTTGCGGGCCGACACCATGCTTGCATCGGCCGGATTTGCGTTATGGTGAAGCTTGTGCGCCCGCGGTCGGGGCGCGAATTTCAGGCGGGAGACTGACATGGTCAAACGGTCGGTTGTGGTGCAGGACAAGTCGGGCATGCTGGCATCCCCCGGGCTGGCCAGCGCGCCCGTGCTCGACCTGATGTGCTCGCACTTCGTGCTGACGCTGGCCGCGCAGCCCGGCGGCAAGTTCAACGTGCGCCGCGACATCAACGGCCTGATGTCGCTGGCCGGCCGCCACCTGATCTGGCCGCCCGCGGTGCTGGCGCGCCTGCGCGAGTTTCTGGCGCGCCGCTGCAAGGACAACGAGCTGTGGCGCGGCCACGAGCGCCTGACGGACGCCGAGTTTCTGGAGCGCCACGGCCTGTGGCGCGGCCCGTACGAGGAAGGCACGCTGTTCTTTTATCTGGACGAATACGCCAAGGACGCGCCCAAGGACCTGCTGGCCCTGCTGGCCGCCACCGGCCAGTGGCTCCGGCACGCGCTCAAGAAGCACTCGACCCTGGTCGAGAAAAACATCGATTCGCTATCGAATTTGTTGCAACTGAACAAGGCCGAGCGCGCGCTGCTGCTGTATGGCACCCTGGCGCGCTACCAGCGCGACCTGCGCAGCCTGCTGGTCGAGTTCAAGGTCAACAACGCGCCCGAGGCCTATGCCGCCATTGCCGAGCTGGCCGGCGTGAGCGCCGCCGAGGTGGGCGAGGCGCTGCGCGCCGGCGGCCGGCTGGAGCGCATCGGCCTGGTCGAGAACCTGATTTCCGAGCACAGCATCACCGACCTGGCCGACCTGATGAAGGTGAGCGAAAAGCTGCCGCCGGTGCTGATGCGCGAGTACCGCGACCGCGCCGAGTTGATGGCCGTCTTTACCCGCCCGGCCACCGCCAGCGACCTCAAGCTGGCCGACTTCGATTTCGTCGGCGAGGACGTGCCGGTCCTGGTCAACCTGCTGCGCAAGGCGCAGGCCACGCACGCGCAGGGCGTCAACGTGCTGCTGTACGGCCCGCCCGGCACCGGCAAGACCGAGCTGGCCAAGGTGGTGGCGCGCGAGGCCGGGCTGGCGCTGTTCGAGGTCGAATACGCCGACCGCGACGGCAACAGCCTGTCGGGGCGCGACCGCTACCGCTCGATGCAGATCGCGCAGGTGTTCCTCAAGGGCTCGCAGGAGGCGGCGCTGCTGTTCGACGAGGTGGAGGACGTGTTTCCGCCCATCAGCGTCGACGCCGCCGGCCTGATGGCGCGCGCCGAGCAGCAGGCCATGCAAAGCGCCGTCGGCCACAGCGTCAACGGCAAGGCCTGGGTCAACCAGATCCTCGAATCCAACCCCGTGCCCACCATCTGGGTCACCAACAGCATCGAGCAGATCGATCCGGCGTTTCGGCGCCGCTTTGCCTATCACCTGGAGTTGAAGTCGCCGCCGCCCGGCGCGCGCGAGCAGCTGGTGCGCCGCGCGCTCGACGGCGCCGCCGTCAGCGAGGGCCTGCTGGCGCGCCTGACCGAGCGCAAGGGCCTGACGCCGGCACAGATCCGCACGGCGGTGCGCTTTGCCGAGCTGGCCCACTCCGGCGACGAGCGCGGCGGCGAGGCCTTCGAGGCGCTGATCGAGCGGCAGCTGAAGAACTCCGACGCCGCGCTGGGCCGCACGCCCGACGAGGCCGCCAAGCGCGGCCGGCGCAGCGTGACCACCTACGACCTGGGCATGCTCAACGTCGAAAGCCGCTTCGAGATCCCGCGCATCGTCGAGGCCCTGAAGGCGCGCGGCCACGGCGCGCTGTGCTTTTACGGCGCGCCCGGCACCGGCAAGACGGCGCTGGGCGAATACATCGCGCAAGAGCTGGGCAAGCCGCTGATCGTCAAGCAGGCCAGCGATCTGGTCAGCAAGTTCGTCGGCGAAACCGAGCAGAACATGGCCGCGATGTTCCGCGAGGCCACCGACGAGAAGGCCGTGCTGCTGCTGGACGAGGCCGACAGCTTTTTGCTGGACCGCCGTGGCGCGCAGCGCAGCTACGAGGTGACCGAGGTCAACGAGATGCTGCAGCAGATGGAGCGCCACGACGGCGTCTTCATCTGCACCACCAACCTGCTCGACCGCATCGACCAGGCGGCGCTGCGCCGCTTCACCTTCAAGATCAAGTTCAAGCCGCTCACGGCCGAGCAGCGCGAGCGCATGTTCGTCACCGAGGCCTTGAGCGGAAAAGCCGACTTGATGACGCCGGACGTGCGCCGGCGGCTATCGAAACTGGAGCAACTGTGCCCCGGCGACTTCGCCGCCGTCAAGCGCCAGGTCGACATCCTGGCCACCGAGTTCGCGCCCGACGAGTTCCTCGACCAGCTGGAGGCCGAGCACCGCATCAAGCCCGAGGTGCGCGAGCAGCGGGGGATGGGGTTTGTGCAATAGACGCGTTTGTAGCGCAAATGTGCTATTGTCTTTGGACTCACAATCACCCAGCACGTCCACGGCCATGCCGACCACCACCATCCGCATCGACGACCAGCTGAAGGCACGCATCGCGACCGTGGCCGAGCGGGCAGGCAAGACGCCGCACGCGCTCATTCTGGAAACCCTGTCGGACGCGGTCGAGCGTGCCGAGGACGAGGCCGCGCTGCACCGCTTGGCGAACGAGCGCTGGGCCGCCCTGAAGCAATCCGGGCGGTCGGTGCCCTGGGATGAGGCCAGGGCTTATCTGCAATCCCGCGCCGCGGGTCAGGCGCCGCGAAAACCCAAGGCTCGCGTGCCGGCGCGCTGACGATGACGCGCATCGAACTGGCGCCCGAGGTCCTGGATGACTTCGATCGCTTCTTCGAGCACATGATGCGCATTGAAGTTGCCGACGTTTCCGGGCGATTGCAAGAAATTCTCGATGCCATCCAGGTGTTGACGCACAGTCCCTTGATCGGTCGCCCCGTTGCCGGCGGCCAGCGGGAACTGGTCATTGGACAAGACAGCCGGGGCTACATCGCGCTGTACCGATACCTGGCCGAGATTGACACCGCCTTCGTACTGGCGCTGCGGGCGCAACGCGAGTCGGGTTTCAAACACTGACGCGCAAGCTTGGCGCGCCGCTATCATCCGCCGCCATGCTCGAACTGCGCGCCCTGCATCGCCTGCACATCGGCCCGGTCGATCTGCGCGTCGAGGCCGGCGAATGCGTGTCGGTGATGGGCGCCTCGGGCGCCGGCAAGAGCGTGCTGCTGCGCATGGTGGCCGACCTCGATCCGCGCGCGGGCGAGGCGCTGCTGGACGGCCAGCCCTGCAGCGCCATGCCGGCGCCGGCCTGGCGCCGCCAGGTGACCTATGTGCCGGCCGAATCCGGCTGGTGGGCCGAGACGGTGGCCGAGCATTTCGCGCCCGACGCCAACCTGCCGGCGTTGCTGCCCACGCTGGGGTTGGACGCCGCGCTGGCGCAGGCGCCGGTGGTGCGCTGCTCCACCGGCGAGCGCCAGCGCCTGGCGCTGCTGCGCGCGCTGCGGCCGCACACGCGCGTGCTGCTGCTGGACGAGCCGACCTCCGGGCTCGACCCCGCCGCGCGGGCGCGGGTCGAGCAGATGCTGCGCCAGCGGCTGGACGCCGGCGGCACCATCCTGCTGGTCACGCACGACATCGAACAGGCGCGGCGCCTGGCGCGGCGGCGCTTCGTCATCGAGCGCGGGCAGTTGCAGGAGCAGACAGCGGAGGGGCACCCGTGAGCGCGCCCCCCATCACGCCCCTGATGCTGGCGGCGGCCGCGCTGCTGGTCCTGCTCGATGCCGGCCTGTCGCTGGCGCTCGGGCTGGGCATGGCGCGCGCGCTGCTGGTGGCGGCGCTGCGCACCGTGGTGCAGCTGCTGCTGGTCGGCCTGGTGCTGAAGTGGGTGTTTGCCGCGCAGTCGCCCTGGCTGGTGGCGGCCGTCGCCGCGCTGATGCTGGCCGCCGCCGGGCGCGAGATCTGGGCCCGCCAGCAGCGGCGCCTGACCGGCTGGTGGGGCTGGGGCCTGGGCGCGGGGGTGGCCACGCTGGCCACGCTGCTGGCGGCCGGGCTGGGCGTGTCGCTGCTGGCGCAGCGGCCGTGGTGGTCACCGCAGGTGCTGATCCCCCTGCTGGGCATGGTGCTGGGCCAGGTGATGAACGGCGTCAGCGTCACCCTCAACGCCTTCACCGCCAGCGTGGTGCGCGAGCGCCCCGCCATCGAGGCGCGCCTGGCCCTGGGCGCCACGCGGCGCCAGGCGCTGGGCGGCGTGCAGCGCGCGGCGCTGCGCGGCGGGCTGATCCCGATCATCAACCAGATGTCGGCCGCCGGCATCATCACCCTGCCCGGGATGATGACGGGCCAGATCCTGGCCGGCCTGGCGCCCTTCGAGGCCGCCAAGTACCAGATCCTGATGCTGTTGCTGCTGGCCGGCGGCGCCGGCCTGGGCGCCATCGCCGTCAGCCACTGGGCCGTGTCGCGCGTGACCGACGGCCGCGACCGCCTGCGGCTCGACCGGCTGGCGCCGGAGCGGCGCTGACCGAGCCGCGCTTGCCACGGCCACAGTGCTCACCGCGCCGCCGCAGTCGGCACGAGGCGTTGATCCGACCCCAATTCCATTCAAGCTTGGCAAAAATGTTCATCTGACCCCATTTATTTTGTCTCGCATACGAGACAAATAAACCATTCAGATGGGGGGGGAAATTGATCCAATTGGATACATGTGGGGTAGGCTCAAAAGGTCAAGGCTCAAGTCGTGGCCATGGAGCGGTTGCGTCGCCACGGCCAAAGTCCGGCTGTCACCGCCGCCGGGCCAGTTTTCACAGGAGGAACTTCATGTTGCATCAATCTGCATTTCGTATCGGCCTGGCTGCCGCAGCGCTGACCGCCGCCAGCCTGGCCCAGGCCGTCCCGCTGAGCGCCAGCTTCGACAACTTCACCTACAGCGGCAGCGTCACCCGCTACGCCACGCTGGCCGATGCGCAAAACCAGACCAATCCGACGGGCGGCCCTTACACCATTGCCACGGCCACCAATGGCCCGCGCTCGACGCGCCCCAACGCACGCGACGGCAACCTGAGCGTGACCAGTTCGGCGCCGGCCGCATATGGCACCGACTTGACCTATCTGAGTACCGCCTGGTACTTCACCATGACCCCGGCCAGCGGCGACGGCTGGGGCAACCCGAACAACACCAACGACGGCTTCATCCAGTACTACCTGCAAAGCGCCGCGCCCACCGTCACTGGCGGCTGGCAGCCGGGCTACACCCAGTTCCAGCTGGCGGTGGCCGGCGGCAACGGCGACTCCTTAGACGCTGGCCGCCTCTGGCCGGCGCCGGCCAGCGGCGCAGCGGCTATTTCGAGAGGTGCATTCGTCGAATTCAACCTCAACCTCAGCGCCAATTTCGCCAGTCCGGCCACACTGAATACCACCACCAACTGGTACGAGACCAACGCCATGCCCACCGGCATGACCGGCACGCTCACCGGTATTTTCCAGAACGACCAGACAAGCGACCCGAGCTACAACGGCTTCTACCGGTTCAACTACACCGTCACCGGGCCGGGCAGCTGGGCGGCCGACAACTCGGCGGTGTATAGGGATGGTGGTGCTGTGGACATTCCGCCCTCGAGCCTCTGGGCCGGCCCCGAGGTCGTGGTGCCGCCGCCGGCCACCGTGGCCCCCGTGCCGACCCTGGGCAACCTGGCGCTGCTGGGCCTGAGCTTGCTGCTGGGTCTGATGGTGTTTATGCGCCGCGGCCGCATGCACTGAGACGCGCCATTTTGAGCGCCGAGCCCGCCCGAACGTAGCGGGCTTTTTTGTGCTTGACTGGCCCGGCGGTGGTCGCATCCATCACCCCGCCAGCGCCGCCTCCAGCACCGGCTTGGCCCAGTCGGGCGTACGGGCCAGCCGGGCGGCGTCGTCGGCCGCCGGCCACGCCAGCCAGCCCTTTTGAATGACGGCCACCGGCCGCGGGTCGGGCACGGGCTGGCCGGGCGCCACGCTGGCGCTGTTGTCGAACAGACGCACCTCGGCCAGCTGCGGCAGCAGGGCGATCAGGTTGGCGATGGCGGCGTGCCAGCGCTCGCGCACCTTGGCTTCGGGGATGTCGTGGCCGCCGGCGGCCACGCGCTGGCGCACGCGCGCCAGGTGCAGCTCGGGCGACGCCAGGCCGCAAAACCACACCAGCACCTCGTGCGTGCGGCTGGCCGCCCGCAGCCGCGCCGGCACGCTGCGCCCGCCCAGGGTGGTTTCGAAGGCGAAGCTGCGCCGGTGCGCGACGGCTTCGTCCAGCCGGCGCATGCCCTCGGTCCAGGCGGCGGCGTTGGCGGCGGCCTGTGCGCAGCCGGTGGCGTCCACCAACTCACGGGCAAAGCTGTCGGGGTTGAACCAGGGCAGGCCGGCGCGCGTCAGCAGATGGCCGCCGACCGAGCTTTTGCCGGCGCCGTTGACGCCGGCCAGCACGTAGAGCACGGGGCGGGGCATTCAAGCCAAATCGGGGTGTATCGCTTGCTGGACAAGCGCGAGCAGCTATCAATAACGCAGCAAACCAGGGCCGGTCAATGCGTCTGGCCCGCCAACACCTGCCCGTCCAGCGTGGCCGGCTGGGCGAAGGCCGCGCGCAGGCGGGCGCCGGCGTCGTCGGCGGCCAGCGCGGTCAGGCGCTCGTCGAAGCGCTGGCGCAGCGCCTGCAGCGCGTCCTGCTGGCGCGCCTGGGCGCTTTCGGCGGCCTGCACCAGGCGCTGGTATTCGTCGGTGGACAGGATGACGGCCTCGGGCTGGTCGTGGTTGGTGACCAGCACGCGGCCCTCGCGCCCGACGGTGCGCATGACGCCGCGCCAGCCCAGCTTCTTGACGTCGGACGCGGGGGTGCGCGGCAGGCTTTGCACGGCGGGCGGGGATGCGGCCAGGGCGGCGGTCATGTCAAGCTCCAGAAGACCCAATGAGGGCAATATACCCTATTTACCCATTTTGGGTCACGTCGCTCGGCCCACGGGCCGGCGAGCGTGCGTACCGGTGCGCCGTCGCTGTCGCGCTCAGCAGGCGCCGCCGGGTGCGGCCGCCGCGTCGGGCGTGAAAGGCACGGTCGGCATGAAGTCGCGTCGGCCGCGCACTTCGTCGTCGGGCCGCAGGACGGGCCGGCGCGGTGCGGCGGGCAGCGGCCGGGGCGCTGCGGCGGCGGCGACGGCGGCCGGCGCGGCGCGCGGCGCGTTCACGGCCGGGGCAGGCACCACGGGTGCCACGGGCGCGGCGCCCTCGCGCGGCGGCGGCAGCGGGCGCAGCTGGCCGGGCTCCAGCAGCAGGATGGCGTTTTCGCGCGCCAGCGCGCGTGCCGCCGGGGTGAACACGTCGCGCGCGCACAGCACGATGCCGGCCGTGGCGCGCTGCTGGGCCACGGCGCGCAGGACGGCCTGCACGGTCGCCGCGTCCACGCGCGCCGCCTGCCAATGGGCGGCATGCACCAGGTAGCGGCGCGGGCCCTTGCGCAGCAGGCGGTTGCCCGCCTCGGCCCAGGGCTGGGCCGGGTCTTCGGGCGCCAGGCCGCGGACGTCGAAAAAGCGCGTGGCCAGCTGGGCCAGTTGCGTCCACTGCGCGCTGGCGCCGGCTGCGGCACCCGGCCGGGCCAGGCGGGCGCGCCGCGCGGGCAGCCAGGCCGCAAGGGCCGCGGCCACGCGGGCCAGCAGGCTGGGCGAGGGGGGCGCTGAGGCGGTGGTCATGGTGTTCTTTCAAGGGCTGGCGCGGACGAGCGCGCGGACAGGAGGCGATTGTGGTGAAGGCCGACCCGCCCGTCTGTGCCGTCCTTCACGCTTTTGCGGCGCGGCGGCGTGGCAAATCGCCCCAGTGCGCGCCAGCGTGACGGATTGCGCAGGCGCGGCGCTCTCAGAGCGCGCCGGATCGGGCGATGCTCAGGGCGCCGACTGGCACACCCGCAGCACCTGCTCGCCGTAGCGCTCCAGCTTGGTCGCGCCAATGCCGCTGACGCCTTCGAGATCGGCCATCGAGCCCGGTGCGCGCGCGGCGATGGCGGCCAGGGTGGCGTCGTGGAAGATCACGTAGGCGGGCAGCTTGTGCTCGCGCGCCACTTCGCCGCGCCAGGCCTTGAGGGCGGCAAAGCGCGCCTGGGCGGCCGCGTCCAGCTCGGCGGCAGCGGCGTCTTGTTTGCTGCGTTTTTGAGAGCGTCTGGCGCTTTTGGTGCGCCGGCTGGGGCCCGATTTGGCCGCGACGGCGCGCAGGCGCACCGGCTGCTCGCCGCGCAGGATGGGGCGCGCGCCGGGCAGCAGCTGCACGGTGTTGAAGCGCTCGGCGTCCACGCGCAGCGCGCCGACGGCGATCAGCTGGCGCAGCACGCCGCGCAAGTCGGCCTCGCTGAATTCGGCGCCCAGGCCGAAGGTGCTGATCTGGTCGTGGCCGAACTGGCGCACCTTGTCGCTGGACTTGCCGCGCAGGATGTCCATCAGGTGGCCGGCGCCGAAGCCGATGCCGCTCATCTCGTGCACGCGGTAGACGGTGGACAGCAGCTTGCGCGCGCAGTCGGTGGCGTCCCACACCGCGGGCGGGTGCAGGCAGTTGTCGCAGTGGCCACAAAAGCCGGGGCGATAGCGCGGGCGTGTGGATTTAGGGTCGAACAGGCCTTCGGCGCGCGCCAGATAAGCGCCATCAGCTATCGAATCAGAAGCGTCGGCCATGCGCTCGCCAAAATAGGCCAGCAGGCGCTCGCGCCGGCAGTCGGTGGCTTCGGCCAGCGCCAGCAGGGCGTCCAGCTTGCCGCGCATCACCTGCTTGAACTCGTCGCCGGCGGGGCTGTCATCGATCATGCGGCGCTGATTGACCACGTCCTGCAGGCCATAGGCCATCCAGGCATCGGCCGGCAGCCCGTCGCGCCCGGCGCGGCCCGTCTCCTGGTAATAGCCCTCGATGTTCTTGGGCAAGTCCACGTGGGCGACAAAGCGCACGTCGGGCTTGTCGATGCCCATGCCGAAGGCGATGGTGGCCACCATCACCACGCCGTCCTCGCGCAGAAAGCGGTCCTGGTTCTGGCGGCGCTCGTCGGCCGGCAGGCCGGCGTGGTAGGGCAGCGCGTCCAGCCCGTGGGTGCACAGCGTGGCGGCCAGCTCGTCCACGCGCTTGCGCGACTGGCAATACACGATGCCGGCCTCGCCCGGGTGCTCGTCCTCGATGAACTGCAGCAGCTGGCGCGTCGGGTCCTTCTTGTCGACGATGGTGTAGGCGATGTTGGGCCGGTCGAAGCTGCTGACGAAGGGCCGCGCGGCCTGCAGCTGCAGGCGCTCGACGATGTCGGCGCGCGTGACGGCGTCGGCCGTGGCCGTCAGCGCGATGCGCGGCACGTCGGGCCAGCGCTCGTGCAGCACCGTCAGCTGGCGGTATTCGGGCCGAAAGTCGTGCCCCCACTGGCTCACGCAATGCGCCTCGTCGATGGCGAACAGGCCGAGCTGGCCGTGTGCGTGCAGCGTGTCCAGCAGACCCAGGAAGCGCGGCGTGGCCACGCGCTCGGGCGCGGCGTACAGCAGCGTCAGCTGGCCGGCCAGCAGGCGCCGCTCGACGTCCTCGGCCTGCTCCCAGTCCAGCGTGGAGTTGAGAAAGGCCGCCGCCACGCCGGCCTCGTGCAGCGCGCCCACCTGGTCGTGCATCAGCGCGATCAGCGGCGAGATGACCAGCGTGACGCCGCACCCGGCCCGCTGGCGCGCGAGGGCCGGGATCTGATAGCACAGCGACTTGCCGCCGCCGGTGGGCATCAGCACCAGCGCGTCGCCGCCGGCCGTGACGTGATCGACGATAGCGGCCTGCTGGCCGCGAAAGTGCTCGTAGCCGAAGACCTCGCGCAAGATGGCGAGCGGGGCGGAGGCGGTGGAAGGCGGGGCAAGGCAAGACAAGCCCTCGATTGTCCCCAAAAACCGGGCCCGCACCCCGCGCCGCCTAAAATTTGGGCCATGAACGGCCAGCCCTACACCCGCGCCCAGCAACTGCCCCAGATCCTGCAACAGCGCCTGGTCATCCTCGACGGCGCCATGGGCACCATGATCCAGCAGCTCAAGCTGGGCGAGGCGCAGTACCGGGGCGAGCGCTTTGCGGACTTCCACAAGGACGTCAAGGGCAACAACGAACTGCTCAACCTGACGCAGCCGCGGCTGATCGCCGACATCCACGAAAAATACCTGGCCGCCGGCGCCGACCTGATCGAGACCAACACCTTCGGCGCCACCCGCGTGGCGCAGGCCGACTACGACATGGCGCCGCTGGCGCGCGAGATGAACGTCGCCGCCGCCCGGCTGGCGCGTGCCGCCTGCGACAAATATTCAACGCCCGACAAGCCGCGCTTTGTCGCCGGCGCCCTGGGCCCCACGCCCAAGACCGCCAGCATCAGCCCCGATGTCAACGACCCCGGCGCGCGCAACGTCGACTTCGAAACCCTGCGCGCGGCGTATTACGAGCAGGTCGAGGGCCTGGTCGAGGGCGGCGCCGACGTGCTGCTGGTCGAGACCATCTTCGACACGCTGAACGCCAAGGCCGCGCTGTTCGCCATCGACGAGTTCTTCGAGCAAAGCGGCCAGCGCCTGCCGCTCATCATCAGCGGCACGGTGACCGACGCCTCGGGCCGCGTGCTGTCGGGCCAGACCGTGACCGCCTTCTGGTACAGCGTGCGCCACGCCCAGCCGCTGGCCGTGGGCCTGAACTGCGCCCTGGGCGCGGCACTGATGCGTCCCTACATCCAGGAGCTGGCCAAGGCCGCGCCCGACACCTTCATCAGCTGCTACCCCAACGCCGGCCTGCCCAACCCGATGAGCGAGACCGGCTTCGACGAAACCCCCGAGGTCACCAGCCGCCTGCTGCACGAGTTTGCCGCCGAGGGCCTGGTCAACATCGTGGGCGGCTGCTGTGGCACCACGCCCGACCACATCGGCGCCATCGTGCGCGCCGTGGGGCCGCTGGCGCCGCGCGGCGTGCAGGCGGCGGGGTTCTACAAGGAGGCGGCTTGAAGATTCAAGCCAAATCGGCCTTTCGCCCGCACCAATCAAGCGCAAAACGCTATTGAATAAATAGTATTCGAGACGAGCTGCGGGCCCGTTTTCCGCTTGCCGCCTCAGCCCATCGCCTTCTGCGAAAACGCCGTCGGCGTCAGGATTTCGATGCCGTGAAACGGGTGCAGGGCCAGCAAGTCCCGGTCACCGGTCACGATCAACTGCGCCTGGCCTGTGAGGGCGACGTCGAGAAATTTGTCGTCCTTCTGGTCGCGGCATGCGCGCACGCACTGCGTGACGATGACCAAGCGAACCACGCCGCCGAGCTGGCGCAGAAACTGCTGGCGCTCGGCGCGCGATACCCAGCGGTCGAAGCGCGGGCGCGACAAAACGTCGGCCAACTCGGCCAGCGTGGCTTCGGACATCAGCGGCATGCCCCATGCCAGGCCGTGGTCGACCGCGCGGGCCGCCGCGCCACCGGGCAGCAGCAGGCGGCTGATCCACAGGTTGGTGTCGATGACCAGCCGGCGCTCAGTCGTCACCCAGCAATTCCTGCAAGACCTGCTCGTTCATGCCGGCGGCCTGCGCATCGTGGCCGACCTGGTCGCAAAAGCGTTGAAACTCCGACACGTTCAAATGCACCAGTCGCTGGTATTCGTCGGCCGACATGATGACCGCCACATCCCGTTTTTGCCGCTGGATCAGCACCGGCCCGCGTCGGGTCGATTCGATGACCTGCGCAAACTCGTTTCGCGCTTGACTGGTGGTGATGGTTTGCATGGCGGTTACGTACTATTTGTACAAATTGAACATATTGTACGTAAAACGCATCGCCGGGTCGATCGGGCTGCCAAGCACGCCCACCACGCACGGCGTTCAGAAATCCACCAGGCTCAAGCCGATCGAGAACACGGTGCGGCGGAAGTTGTAGTCCAGCAGGCTGTCGCCGTAGCCGTGGAAGACGGCGGTGTACAGGCGCAGGCCCGAGAAGCTGTTGCCCCAGCCGTCGCCCAGCGAGCGCGTCCATTCCAGCCGGCCCGAGCCGTAGCGGTTGAGCGAGCCGGTGTAGGTGGCGCGCAGGGTGTTCTTGCGGTCGACGTTCCAAGTCAGGCTGAGGTCGCCGCGGCCGACGTAGCGGCTGATGTCGGGGTTGTTGTCCTGGGCGCGGCTTTCGGGCAGGCGCTTCCACAGCCGGGCTTCGACGCTGAAGCGCTGGTCTTTCTCGAACCCGGCCATCAGGTAGGCGCGGTTCCAGCTGCGCGACAGCGGATCGCTCTGGCCGTTGGACTGGTGCGCCAGGCCGATGCCGGAGTAGCGCCACAGCCAGTCGCCCGGCAGCCTGAGCGTGGTGGGGTAGACGTAGATCAGCTCGGGCAGGTGGTCGGTGTTGCGAAACGGCCGCGACAGGCCGCTGTTGAACACCTGCCAGTACGACTGCTGGGTGTAGGCCGCCCACAGCGAGTCGCGCAGCGTGCCGCCGGCGGGCGTGAACAGGCCCGAGGCCAGCTTGGTGCGCACCGACAGCGACAGGCGCATCTCGTGCCGGCTGTAGTCGATCGGCGTGCTGGCGCTGTTGGCCGGGTTGGGCGAGGCGGGCAGGCGGTTGGCGCGATCGCCGGCGACCACCGACGCCGTGGTCGGGTGGAACGAGCGCAGGCCGAAGGTCGGGCAGCTCGACCCCGACTCCAGCTCCCAAAAGCGCGACAGCTCGGAAAACTGGCGGTCGCGGCAGCCCTGCTCCAGCCCCACGCCAACGATGCCGGCCGAGCCCGAGGCGCTGGTGCTGCCCTCGGCGGGCGCAGGCTGGGTCGTCGCCACGGCTTCGGCCACCTGGCCGCGCACGGCGGCCGCCGGCGCGCTGGGCGCCACGTTGGTCTGCGGCGAGGCCGCCACCGAGCGTGCCTTGTCCTCGATGGCCTGCACCAGTTGCTGCTGCGCGTGCGCCCAGTCGTCGAAGCAGGCCAGGCGCGTGGCGTCGGGTTGGTCCACGCAGGCCTGCCAGGCCAGGGCGGATGCGAGCGCGGCCGGCGTGGGCGCGGGCGGCGCGGCGGGGGCTTGTGCGCCGCACAGGGCGGGGCAAACCATGGGCAGCAGGACGGCGAGCTGCGAGGGGCGAGGACGGTGCATGCGGGGACGGGCGTTCGGGCGGGCGCTGGCCGGAGCGAGTCCGGCGAGCAAAAAAACGGTCGGGCCCGCCGCGCGCGGGCCAAGGGCGCATTGTGGGTGCTGCCGGCGCCGCACGTGCATCCGCATGTGACGGCGCCCGCAAGCCCGCCCTCTGCGTGCGCGGCGGCTTCGCTACAGTGATGCCCCATGTCGGCTTCTTCTCCCACACTGTTTTCCCTTCAGGGCCCTTGGCGGCGCGTGGTGTTCGTGACCTTGTACGAACTGATCGCGATCGCGGTCACCACCGTCGGCTTCATGCTGTTCACCGACTCGGGTGCGGCGCACGCGGGCGTCATCTCGGCCGCGTCCTCGGTCCTCGCGGTGGTCTGGAACGTGGCCTTCAACGCCCTGTTCGAGCGCTGGGAAAGCCGCCAGAGCGTGCGCGGGCGCAGCCTGGCGCGGCGCGTGGCGCACGCTCTCGGCTTCGAGGGCGGGCTGGCGCTGATGCTGGTGCCGCTGCTGGCCTGGTGGTTCGACGTCGGCCTGTGGCAGGCGCTGGTGATGGACCTGGGGCTGCTGCTGTTCTTCCTGGTCTACACCTTTGTCTTCAACTGGGGGTTCGATCGCGTGTTCGGGCTGCCGGCGGCAGCGGTTTGAAGTGTTCCGTTAACTCCTGAAAATATAGCTTGCCGCGCAGACCTGGAGACTGCTAGAAGCACATTTGGCTTGTTTCTTCAAAGCAGGCTGGCCTGAAGCTCCGCGCTGGCCAATGGCCGCAGCCGAGCAAACTCCAGCAGTTGCGCCAGGTGCGCGCCCTTGGCATGCCACTCGTTCACCACATCCTCGCCCAGCAGCACGTAATGCCACGGCAGGCCCTGCCGGTGCTCGGGCGCCAGCGCGTTGATGCGATCACACCAGGCGATGGCGGCGCGCAGCTTGCGCTGCACGTTGGGGTGCGCCGTCTGCTGCTGCGCCTTGGTTTCCACCAGGTAGATTGCATCCGCCGTGCGGACCAGAAAGTCCGGGCTGTAGAACGCGGGTAGGCCATCGTCCTTCACGTAGCGCAGCCGGGCAAAGGGGTGGCGCGTCTCGCTGATCTTGCAGAAGGCCAGCACGTGGCTGTCTGCCTGCGCCCAGTGGATGAAGGTCTTTTCCAGCCCACCATTGCGCGCGGGCCAGCCCAGGCGGGTGTAGATGCACTTGCCGACCTCCACCGAATGGGCTTCCCGCACCATCAGGCGCGGGGTTTCGCTCAAGAAACGCGCATGCACCTCGGTCTGGCCGGTGGTTTGCGTCTGCTCTGACTCCACCAGTGCCATGGCGAACACCTTGGTGATGTGGTCCACCACCGGCTGCAGCAGCAACAGGCGCCAGTTTTCGTTCTCCAGCGGGTTGAAGGTTTCGCCAAACAACTGCGTCCACACATAGTCGTCCAGCCAGCCCGTCAGGTCTGCCGTGTGCACCTGCAGATACGGTTTGGCCAGGTGCGAAGCGATCTTGTTGCCCTTGGGCAGCGGCTCGGAGAGCGCCTGGCTGATGCGCCTTGTGAGCCGCGCCAGATAGTCGTTGTAGCCCGCCACGTTCATCACCGCGCCCGCCACGCGGTAGTCGCCAAACAGCGTGGCGCTTTGCAGGTCTTGCGAGATGAAGGTGTCACCCTGGCCCAGCAGCGCCGCCAGTTGCGCCTGCGGCATGGCCGTGAAGGCGGGCAGCGCGGCCACATCCAGCGCCGTATGGCGGTGCTCTTCGTCCGCCTCGCGCAGGATGAAGGGAATGCCGAAGTCGAACGCCTCGAAGCCCGCGCGCAGCTCGGCGGCGATCACATCGCCCGTACTCGGCGTGTTGTCCATGCCCTCGCCCGTGGTGCCCGCCAGCCCCGCTTTCAGCAGGTCGTCATAGAACGACTGAAAAGCCGGGTGCTCCACGATACTCAGCACATCCAGCAGGCTGCCCGGCTCCTGCCCGGCGGCGATGCGCTCGCGGTTCTCGCGCTTCAGGTCGCCGTATTCCGCCTCGCGCCACATCAGCCGCAGGCCGCGGCCAATGGTCTGCTCCAGCAGAATCTGCGCCTGCGACGAGCGCAGCGGCACGATCACACAGATGTTGTTCACGTCGAAGCCCTCGCGCAGCATCAGCACGCTGACGATCACGCGCGGCGCGGCGTGCCTATCGACATTGAACAAGCGCTCGCGCACCGGCGCCCAGTCCTTCTCGCCCAGCTCGGCCTTCTTGCCCGAATCGATGGTCATCACCTCGTCGTCGTGCTGTCCCTCCTGCTCCTGCAGAAACTGCGCCACCAGCGGCGATACCGTCGTGTCCTCGCACACCACCAGCATCTTGGGGTGGCGCGTGGGGTCGATGCGGGCAAAGTCGGCTTCGAGCTTGCGCAGCTTGTGCAGGCCCGCGCGCAGCATCACGCGCTGGCCCTCGCTCAGGGCCGGGTTGCCGTTCTCGTCGCGCTCGGCCTTGAACTCCAGGGGCAGCGCGCCCACCTCCTTGCGCCGGTCCAGCACCAGCGACTTGACCAGCCCGGCGCGCATGGCGCTTTGCAGGTCGAAGTCCGTCACGATGTGCGGGAAGTACAGCTTCTTCTTGTTCTTGCCACTGCCCACGTCGTTGTACGGCGTGGCCGAGAAGTCCACCTGTACAAAGCGCCGCCCCTTGGCTGCAGCGATGCGGCTCAGGCTCTTTTGCCATTCCACCTCCGTCACCTCGCCCTCGCGCTTGAACTCGTGGATGTGGTGCGCCTCGTCGTTGAACACCATCAGCTCGGGCAGCTGGGCCAGAAACTCCAGCACATTGCCGCGTGCATAGCGCCGGTCCAGCACGTCCAGGCTGTTGCCCGTGGCGCGGCCCGGCGCCAGCGGCAGCACGGCGGCGGCCACCTCGTGCGCGGGCAGCGGCGCGCCGGGAGCTTCCACTGCCTCGGCGTCTTCCACCTCATCCACCGCGTCGCCTTCAGCCAGCAAATGCCAGTTGGTGATGGCGATCATTCCGTTGCCCGTGGCCTTCAGGCCGATCTCGTCCTTGGCGCACACGTTGCCGCGCACAAAGGCAAACACCGCCTCGCGGTGTGATTCGGGCACGAACAGGTCGGCAAACTTCGTCACGTCCGATTGAGAAAAATCCCGCGCCCCGCTTGCGCTGCCTGCTATCAATTTTCCGCAGAACGCATCCAGCAGCCGCTCATAAACGATCAGCCCCGGCGCTACCACCATGAACTGCCGCGTAAAGCGCGCATCGTCAATGCCTTCGGCCAGCGCCGCCGTCTTGTTCAGCAGCTGCCAGATCAGCAGCGCCTGCAGCACCCAAGTCTTGCCCGTCCCCGTGGCCATCTTGAAGCAGTACTTGGGGTGCGCATGTTTGCCCGCCGACACCTCGGCCAGCCGCGTGCCCGCCAGCAGCGCATCGGGCGCCACCTGCGCGTACAGGTCTTTCAGTGACGCCGCGCCCAGCACCTCGTGCGCCACGATGGCGTTCAAGATGGCCTGCCGCTGCCCGGCGTGAAAGTTCAGCCCGCCGCGCGCGTCCACCATGTCCTGGCCAAACCACCAGTGCAGCAGCTCCGCCGTGGTGGGGGTCACCAGCTCCAGCAGGTCGGCGGCCCCGTGTTCCAGGCTCAGGGCGAGTTGGTTGGCGCGGGTGGTCAGGGCGGCAGAAAGCGCCAGGGGATGGTGTATGTCAGACATTGGCATGAGCCTGCTTGCCGCAGAAAATAAACAAAACGTTTATAATGAAGCCATGATTGAAAGCTTTGCCAGCACTGAAACACAGCAGCTTTTCAGCACCGGCAAATCGCGCCGTCTGCCGCCCGACATCCTGCGGCGCGCCGTCATGCGGCTGACCCAACTGGACGCAGCCACGGCGCTGGAGGACTTGCGTCTGCCCCCCTCCAACCGCCTCGAAGCCCTGAGTGGCGATCGCGCCGGACAATGGAGCATTCGCATCAACGGCCAGTGGCGCGTGTGCTTTCGCTTCGAGCGCGGCCATGCGCAAGACGTTGAAATCGTGGACTACCACTGAGGAGAAATGACCATGACCACTCCGCACAACGGCCTGCCCGCCATCCACCCCGGCGAATTCCTGCGCGAAACGCTGAACGACCTGGGCCTGACGCAAGCCGCATTCGCCAGCGCGCTGGGCGTTTCGCCCATGCGCGTGTCGCACCTGCTCAAGGGCGACCGCCCCGTGACCGCCGAGTTGGCGCTGCGCCTGGGCCGCGCGCTGGGCCAGACGCCGCAATACTGGCTGAACCTGCAAACCAGCTACGACCTGAAAGTGGCGCAAGCCGAAATGAAGGACAGCCTGAACGCCGTGCGCGAATTGGCGACGGCTTGAAGCGCATCGGTGCCTCTGGCTCATGCCAGCCCCACCGTGGCCACCACCTCCGCTTCAAACCCAAACACGTCCACCACCCGCACGCACACCCTGCGCGGCCCGTCCTTGGGCGGAACGGTCAGCACCGCCTGCGTCACCACACGCAGCGCGTCGGCGTCATTGGCGGTATTGCCCCGGTAGTCCTGCCAGACGGAACGGAACACCTCGCCGTCATAGTCCGGGTCCACCGCCCAGTACTCGATCAGCGCCAGCGGCTCGGCATTGGCCACCTGCTGCAGCTTGGCGCGGTTGGCGTCGTCCAGGTTGATGGCCTCGGGCGACAGCAGCACGTAGTTCTTCAGGCGCACCGTCAGCCGTTCCTGGTTTTCCTCCCTCTCCCCCTGGGAGAGGGCCGGGGTGAGGGCCACGCGCTCGATCGGGTGCAGGGTCAGATATTGCAGGCTGGAAAAGCGCACCTGCCCGCGCAGCTTGTCCACGCTGCCTTTCTTGCGCAGGCGGTCCAGCAGGTCGGGCGGAATCACCAGCACTTCCAGCCGGTCGTCATTCAGCCCGGTAATCGTTTCACCAATCGAAGGCTCAAAGTTCCAGCCCAGCACCACCACGCGATCCCAGCCACCCAACAGGTTGTCGCGCTGGGCAATGGCCTTTTTCAGCGTGGCGGCGCCCGTCAGCTTGTTGGGCGAATCGGCCAGCACCAGCGTCTTGCTGCCGCGCCGCCCGCCGAAATCCACGCCCGCGATCTGGCCCAGGTTGCGCTGTGGGTTGGCCTCGGGCGGCAGGGGCAAGGCGCCGTAGAGCGAGAGCACGATCTGCGACAGATCGCCAATGCGGAAATCGCGCTTGCCAAAATGGGTCTTGGCGGCTTCGACCTGATAGTCGCCAATGGCCTGGTAGAGAAAGGGCTTGGATTCCTGGTCGATCAGGCGCTTGCGCATGACCATGCAGGCGGGCTTGCCGATGTCGGTGGTAATCCAGCGGCGGTTAAGTCGCTCTGCTACTTGTTGCATCCCGGACGATTGCATAGATGAAAACCGCTACCCGCTGTTCATGGCCCGAGCCGTATTGCGGGAGTTGATAGAGTCCTTGCAAGCCACCGGGAGTGCCACGCCATGCTGATAGCCCTGCACAAGAACGCCCGCACGACACCGGCCGTGCGCGCCGAGATCGCGGCCAGCCACGAGACCGCCAGTGTCCTGGCCCAGCGCTTTGGCATCACCGAGCAAACGGTCTACAAGTGGAAGAAGCGCCAGGTCTTTGGGGATCGCTCGCACACGGCCCATCGCCTGCAGACGGTGCTCACGCCGGCGCAAGAGAGCGTGGTGGTGCACCTGCGGCGCACCTTGCTGCTGCCCCTGGATGACCTGCTGGCTGTCACGCGGGAGTTCATTTGCCCCCATGTCTCGCGCTCAGGCCTGGATCGGTGCCTGCGCCGCCATGGCGCGGGCAACCTCAATGCCCTCAAGCCCCAGGAGCCTACCGTGGCCCACAAGGCCTTCAAGAGCTACGAGCCGGGCTATGTGCACATGGATGTGAAGTACCTGCCCCAGATGCAGGATGAGAGCAGTCGGCGCTACCTGTTCGTGGCCATCGACCGGGCCACGCGCTGGGTGTACGTGGCCCTCAAGGCCAACAAGACCGCCGCCAGTGCACAGTCCTTCCTGAAGGCACTGCACAAGGCCTGCCCGATCAAGATCCACAAGCTGCTGACCGACAACGGCAAGGAGTTCACCGATCGCCTGTTTGCCAGCCGCGAGCGCCAGCCCAGCGGCAACCACGAGTTCGATCAGTTGTGCGACGAGTTGGGGATCGAACACCGCCTGACCAAGCCCAGAACGCCCAGGACCAATGGCATGGTGGAGAGGTTCAACGGTCGCATTGCCGACGTGCTCAAGACGCACAGGTTCAACAGCCGCGAGGACATGGAGCAGACCTTGCTGCGTTATGTGGCCCTGTACAACCACCAACTGCCGCAGTCAGCGCTGGGCAGCAAGACGCCTATGCAGACCATGAAGCAGTGGTATCAGGAGAGCCCGCATCTGTTTCACAAGCGACCTTATGATCGTCCGGGATGCGACAGCTACTGAAGCTGATGTGCCCGAGCCTCCGAAGAAATCAAGGATGAGCCCATTGCTGGGGCAGGAGGCAGCTATCACCCGTTCTAACAGTCGTGAAGGTTTTTGCGTGCTGTATCCGACATATTCTCCGTACACCTCATTTTCACGAATGATTGGAATGTCATCCCAAACGTCCTTGAGCAAGCTACCTTGGCTGTAGTCGCGAGCAATGTCTTCGTCTTCAGGGTATTGGCCATATCTGCCGAGATACGCATCTGTGGCCTTCCGAAGTTCCAGCGCATCGTTGCTGGCTCGTAGGGCGCCAAACGTGATCTGGGAATTTTCATTCATGTAGCGCCCGAAACGTTTGATAACCGACTCAGAAACAACACCCGATCTCAGGTTCAGGAATGGTTCCGATCCTTTCGAATACATGAAAATCTGCGCGTAGTTACGGACGTAGTTGTTCTTGGCGTTGGTTAAGTGTCGCATCCCGGACGATCATAAGGTCGCTTGTGAAACAGATGCGGGCTCTCCTGATACCACTGCTTCATGGTCTGCATAGGCGTCTTGCTGCCCAGCGCTGACTGCGGCAGTTGGTGGTTGTACAGGGCCACATAACGCAGCAAGGTCTGCTCCATGTCCTCGCGGCTGTTGAACCTGTGCGTCTTGAGCACGTCGGCAATGCGACCGTTGAACCTCTCCACCATGCCATTGGTCCTGGGCGTTCTGGGCTTGGTCAGGCGGTGTTCGATCCCCAACTCGTCGCACAACTGATCGAACTCGTGGTTGCCGCTGGGCTGGCGCTCGCGGCTGGCAAACAGGCGATCGGTGAACTCCTTGCCGTTGTCGGTCAGCAGCTTGTGGATCTTGATCGGGCAGGCCTTGTGCAGTGCCTTCAGGAAGGACTGTGCACTGGCGGCGGTCTTGTTGGCCTTGAGGGCCACGTACACCCAGCGCGTGGCCCGGTCGATGGCCACGAACAGGTAGCGCCGACTGCTCTCATCCTGCATCTGGGGCAGGTACTTCACATCCATGTGCACATAGCCCGGCTCGTAGCTCTTGAAGGCCTTGTGGGCCACGGTAGGCTCCTGGGGCTTGAGGGCATTGAGGTTGCCCGCGCCATGGCGGCGCAGGCACCGATCCAGGCCTGAGCGCGAGACATGGGGGCAAATGAACTCCCGCGTGACAGCCAGCAGGTCATCCAGGGGCAGCAGCAAGGTGCGCCGCAGGTGCACCACCACGCTCTCTTGCGCCGGCGTGAGCACCGTCTGCAGGCGATGGGCCGTGTGCGAGCGATCCCCAAAGACCTGGCGCTTCTTCCACTTGTAGACCGTTTGCTCGGTGATGCCAAAGCGCTGGGCCAGGACACTGGCGGTCTCGTGGCTGGCCGCGATCTCGGCGCGCACGGCCGGTGTCGTGCGGGCGTTCTTGTGCAGGGCTATCAGCATGGCGTGGCACTCCCGGTGGCTTGCAAGGACTCTATCAACTCCCGCAATACGGCTCGGGCCATGAACAGCGGGTAGCGGTTTTCATCTATGCAATCGTCCGGGATGCGACAGTTAAGCCTTTGCCGCCATACGTCCAGATAATTTCGTTGCAAAACTGCTCTTTGCCAAACACCTCATCCATCACCAGCTTCACGTAATGCCCCACATGCCAATCCAGGTGCACATAGATGGAGCCGGTGTCAGCCAGCAGCTCGCGCATCAGAACCAGGCGCGGCGTGATCATCGCCAAGTAGGACGCCGTGCCGTCGCTCCAGGTATCCGAATACGCAAACTGTTCGATCACCGTCGGCTTCTGCTCCAGCTCCAACCCCGGCAGAGTGACCTTGGTGCGGTAGTCGGCCTTGCTGTCGAAGGGCGGGTCGATGTAGATCAAGTCCACCTTGCCGCGCAGGCTGGGCTGGTGCTCGTCGCCCGCCAGCAGCGCGGCCATGGCCAGTAGGTTGTCGCCGTAGATCAGGCGGTTCATCCAGCCGTCGCCACTGTCGTCCTGGGCGGTGGCCTGCCGCTCGGCGCGCTGCTGGCCCGTCACCCAGTCCTGCGCGGCGCTGTCGCGGGCGGGCAGCACCATCTCGCGGGTCTGCAGGCGCACGCGCTGGCGGCCCTCCAGGGCTTCGAGGATGCGTTCGGCTTGCTTGCGGCCTTCCTTGACGATCTCGGGCAGTTGTTCGAGCAGGGATTTGGGCATGCGGTGCGGTACGCGGCGCGCCGGATTGGGTTTCAGCGCAACCAATAATTGAATGAATAATTCAACCAATCGTACAACACGAAGTTCAATTGAAATTCAACCAGAATTTAGTTTTCCAGCATGGATCAGAAGCTGGAATTTGCCGAGCGCCTGCGGGCCGCGATGCAAGCAGCGGGGCTGGAACCGCGCCCGGCCGTATTGCTCGACCTGTTCAACACGCACTACTGGGGCCGATCGGTGACGTTCCAGGCGGTGTCGCGCTGGTTGCGCGGCGAGTCGATTCCCGAGCAGGACAAGCTGATCACATTGGCCGAGGTGCTCAAGGTGGAGCCCGAGGTGCTGCGCTTTGGTGACGCGGTGCGTCAGTCCGTACAGCGGCACCGCCAACGCTGGGACGAGGGCGTGGGCTACTTGGAGCGCGAGACTTTCGACGCCTTCCTGCAACTGCCCGCCCCGCAGCGCAAGCTGATCCGAGAGGTCATCCTGACCTTCGCCAAGGTGCATGGGCTGCGGCCTGCCAACCAATAGCGGCGCCGGCGCTGGGCGGCTGGCCGCTTGCGCGCACAATCGCGCCATGCTGACCCTGGCCGACATCCAACAAGCCGCCGCGCGGGTGCGCGGGCAGGTGCTCGAAACCCCTTGCGTCGAGTCGCGCACGCTGTCCGAGCTGACGGGCGCGCAGGTATTCCTCAAATTCGAGAACCTGCAGTTCACCGCCAGCTTCAAGGAGCGCGGGGCCTGCAACAAGCTGGTGCAGCTGACGCCCGACGAGCGCGCGCGCGGCGTGATCGCCATGAGCGCGGGCAACCACGCGCAGGGCGTGGCCTATCACGCGCAGCGGCTGGGCATTCCGGCCACCATCGTCATGCCCAGCTTCACGCCGGGCGTCAAGGTGGCGCGCACGCGCGGTTTCGGCGCGCAGGTGATCCTGCACGGCGCCACGCTGGAGGCGGCCTACACCCACGCCCGGCAGCTGGCCGACGAGAAAAACCTGGTGTTCGTGCACCCCTACAACGACGTCGCCATCATGGCCGGCCAGGGCACGGCGGCACTGGAGATGCTGGCGCAGCAGCCCGGGCTGGATGCGCTGGTGGTGCCGGTGGGCGGGGGCGGGCTGATTGCCGGCATGGCCACCGCGGCCAAGGCCATCCAGCCCGGCATCACGGTGGTGGGGGTGCAGACGCGGCGCTTTCCGGCCATGGTCAACCTGATGCAGGGCACGCAGCTGGAGCAGGGCGTGAGCACCATCGCCGAAGGCATCGCCGTCGGCGCGCCGGGCCCCGAATGCGTCGAGCTGATCCGCCGCAACGTGGACGACTTCTTGCTGGTGGACGAGGGCGACATCGAGCAGGCCATCGTGCTGCTGCTGGAGATAGAAAAGACCCTGGTCGAAGGCGCGGGCGCCGCGGCGCTGGCGGCGCTGCTGCGCCACCGCGAGCGCCTGGCCGGCAAAAAGGTGGGCATGGTGCTGTCGGGCGGCAACATCGACCCGATGCTGCTGGCCGCCATCATCGAGCGCGGCATGGTGCGCTCGGGCCGGCTGGTGCGCATCGTCGTCAGCACGCGCGACGTGCCAGGCTCGCTGGCGCGCATCACCGCCCTGGTGGCCGACTGCGGCGCCAACGTCGACGAGGTGCACCACCAGCGCGCCTTCACCCTGCTCGCAGCGCAAAACGTCGAGATCGAGATGGTGTTGCAGACGCGCGGGCACGAGCACGTGAACGAGCTGATCGAGCGCCTGCGCGGCGCCGGGCTGGAAGTGCGGCTGGTGCAGTGACCCTGCGCCGGCGTGCCGCACGGCGCGCGCCTTAAAATCATCGGCTGGCTGCCAAGGAGCGTTGCAGCGGGCGCGTGTCCCGTCAGGCTTGGCGCGTATTTCGACTTGCAACGACGCTCACCTGAACGCGCCCTGCCGCAGGTGAGACCATGACTGCCCCCACACCCGAAGTCCCCCCGATGAAGCTGTCCGGCCTGGAGCCGGTGAGCATCGGCGCGGGACACTTGTTCGTCAACATCGGCGAGCGCACCAACGTCACCGGCTCCAAGGCCTTTGCCCGCATGGTCCTGGCCGGCCAGTTCGAGGACGCGCTGGCGGTGGCGCGCCAGCAGGTCGAAAACGGCGCGCAGATCATCGACGTCAACATGGACGAGGCCATGCTGGACAGCCAGGCGGCCATGGTGCGCTTCTTGAACCTGATCGGCTCCGAGCCCGACATCGCCAAGGTGCCGGTGATGGTGGACTCGAGCAAATGGAGCGTGATCGAGGCCGGCCTGCGCTGCCTGCAGGGCAAGGGCATCGTCAACTCCATCAGCATGAAGGAGGGCGTGGACGAGTTCAAGCGCCAGGCGCGCCTGGTGCGCCGCTACGGCGCCGCCGCCGTGGTGATGGCCTTCGACGAGCAGGGCCAGGCCGACACGCTGGAGCGCAAGACCAGCATCTGCGCGCGCGCCTACCGCGTGTTGGTCGACGAAGTGGGCTTCGCGCCCGAGGACATCATCTTCGACCCCAACATCTTCGCCATCGCCACCGGCATCGAGGAGCACAACAACTACGCGGTCGATTTCATCGAGGCCACGCGCTGGATCAAGGCCAACCTGCCGGGCGCCAAGGTATCGGGCGGCGTCAGCAACGTCTCGTTCAGCTTTCGCGGCAACGACCCGGTGCGCGAGGCCATCCACACCGTGTTTCTCTACCACGCCATCCGCGCCGGCATGGACATGGGCATCGTCAACGCCGGCATGGTGGGCGTGTACGACGACTTGGAGCCCGGCCTGCGCGAGCGGGTGGAGGACGTGGTGCTCAACCGCCGCCCCGACGCCGCCGAGCGCCTGCTGGAGATTGCCGAGCAGGCCAAGGGCAACGCCAAGGACGACAGCCAGAAGCTGGCCTGGCGCGCCGCCGAGGTGGAAGCGCGCCTGAGCCACGCGCTGGTGCACGGCATCACCGACTTCGTGGTCGAAGACACCGAAGAATGTTGGCAGAAGATCCGCGCTGCCGGCGGGCGGCCGCTGCAGGTCATCGAAGGCCCGCTGATGGACGGCATGAACGTGGTGGGCGACTTGTTCGGCGCCGGCAAGATGTTTTTGCCGCAGGTGGTGAAAAGCGCGCGCGTGATGAAGCAGGCCGTGGCCCACCTGCTGCCCTACATCGAGGCCGAGAAGGCCCAGTTGCTGGCCGCCGGCGGTGACGTCAAGTCCAAGGGCAAGCTGGTGGTGGCCACCGTCAAGGGCGACGTGCACGACATCGGCAAGAACATCGTCACCGTGGTCCTGCAGTGCAACAACTTCGAGGTCACCAACATGGGCGTGATGGTGCCCTGCCACGAGCTGCTGGCCAAGGCCAAGGAGGTGGGCGCCGACATGGTGGGCGTGAGCGGCCTGATCACCCCCAGCCTGGAGGAGATGCAGCACGTGGCCGCCGAGATGCAAAAGGACGAGTACTTTCGCAGCCGCAACATCCCGCTGCTGATCGGCGGCGCGACGACGAGCCGCGTGCACACCGCGGTCAAGATCGCGCCCCACTACGACGGCCCGGTGGTCTACGTGCCCGACGCCTCGCGCAGCGTGGGTGTGGCGCAAAACCTGCTGGGCGACGGCGCCGAGAAGTTCATCGCCGACACCCGCGCCGACTACGCCCACGTGCGCGATCTGCACGCGCGCAAGAAGAAGCAGCCCATGTGGTCGCTGGCCAAGGCGCGCGCCAACAAGGCCGTCATCGACTGGGCGCACTACACGCCGCCGCAGCCCAAGTTCATCGGCCGGCGCGTGTTCATGAACATCGACTTGGCGGAGCTGGTGCGCTTTCTGGACTGGACGCCGTTTTTCCAGACCTGGGATCTGGCCGGCCACTTCCCGGCCATCCTGAGCGACGAGGTGGTGGGCGAGGAAGCCACGCGCGTCTACCACGACGCGCAGGCCATGCTGAAAAACATCATCGAGCACCGCTGGCTCACGGCCAACGCCGTGATCGGCTTCTGGCCCGCCAACAGCGTGCGCGACGACGACATCGAGCTGTACGCCGACGAGTCGCGCCAGGACGTGGTGCTGACCTGGTACGGCCTGCGCCAGCAGACCGAAAAGCAGGAAGACGCCGACGGCCATCTGCGCCCCAGCCGCTGCCTGGCCGATTTCATCGCCCCGCGTGACCTGCTCCCTCTCCCGCCTGCGGGAGAGGGTGGGGGTGAGGGCAAGAGCGCATCCATCGCCAGGGACTACATCGGCGCCTTCGCCTGCACCGCCGGCATCGGCGCGCGCGAGAAGATCGCCGAGTTCATCGCCGCGCACGACGACTACAGCGCCATCACCTTCGAGGCCCTGGCCGACCGCCTGGCCGAGGCCTGCGCCGAATGGCTGCACCACCGCGTGCGCACCGACCTGTGGGGCTTCGTGCCCGACGAGCACTTCTCCAAAGAGGAGATGATCGACGAGAAGTACCAGGGCATCCGCCCCGCCCCCGGCTACCCCGCCTGCCCCGACCACCGCATCAAGCAGCCGCTGTTCGGCCTGCTGGGCGCGGGCGACGTCGGCATGCACGTGACCGACAGCTTCGCCATGCAGCCCGGCGCCAGCGTCAGCGGCTTTTACTTCAGCCACCCGGCCAGCACCTACTTCAACGTCGGCCCGATCGACGAAAGCCAGGCCGCCGACCTGGCCGCGCGCAGCGACGCGGACCTGGGCAGCGTCAAGCGGGCGCTGGCGCCCAATCTGGGTTTGTAGGCCGGTCGCTCTTGCGCTCGGCCGGCATGGGTCTATATTGCTTGTTTTTGATTCAGGAGAGCCTTCATGTCCCTCGCCGACCTCTTGCAGCAAATCGTGGGTGCCGCCACCCAGCCCAGCGCCGGCCAGCTTGACCAGGTCACGCAAAACGCCAGCAAGGCCGACCTGCAGGGCGGCGTGAGCGCCGCCCTGCGCTCGGACCAGACGCCCGACCTGTCGCAGATCGTGTCGCAGATGTTCGGCCAGGCCAGCCCCGAGCAGCAGGCCGCCATCCTCAACACCATCACGGCCAAGCTGGGCCCGGGCGCGCTGGCGGGCGTGGCCGGCGGCGTGCTGGCCGGCCACGAGGGCGCTGACACGCCGCAGGTGTCGGTGGCCAAGGCCGGCACCGTCACCAGCGACCAGGTGCGCGACGTGGTGAACGCGGCGCAACAGCACGAACCCGGCCTGCTGGAGCGCATCAGCGGCATCTATGCCGAGCACCCCGATCTGATCAAGACCTTGGGCGCCGGCGCGCTGACCATTGCGCTGGCGCACATGAAGAACAACATCGGAAAAAACTGACGGCTCGCTTGCCTCGTCGGCTTATGCTCGGGGGCGCCGCAAGCGCACCCCATCCATGAGCAGCGACAGCACCTTCGACTTCATCATCGTCGGCGCCGGCACGGCCGGCAGCCTGCTGGCCAACCGCCTGTCGCGCGACGCGCGTCGGCGCGTGCTGCTGATCGAGGCCGGCGGCAAGGACGACTACCACTGGATTCACATCCCCGTCGGCTACCTGTACTGCATCGGCAACCCGCGCACCGACTGGCTGTACCAGACCGAGCCCGCCCCCGGCCTGAACGGGCGCACCTTGCGCTACCCACGCGGCAAGGTGCTGGGTGGCAGCAGCAGCATCAACGGCATGCTGTATCTGCGCGGCCAGTCGCGCGACTACGACCAGTGGGCGGCCCTGACGGGCGAGGACGAATGGCGCTGGGAGCGCTGCCTGCCCGACTTCATGGCGCACGAGGACAACTATCGATTCGATAGCTACTCGCGCTTGTCCAGCGGGCGCCAGAGTCCGATTCCGCTTGAGTATGCACGGCTGCACGGCCACGGCGGCGAGTGGCGCGTCGACCGCCAGCGCCTGCGCTGGGACGTACTCGACGCCTTCGCCCAGGCCGCGGTGCAGGCCGGCATTCCGGCCACCGACGACTTCAACGGGGGCGACAACGAGGGCGTCGGCTACTTCCAGGTCAACCAGAAGAACGGTTGGCGCTGGAACGCCGCCAAGGCCTTTCTGCGTCCGGCCTATGCCCGCCCCAACTTCGAGCTGTGGACCGGCGCGCAGGTGATGCGCCTGCTGATCGAGTCGGACGCGGGCGGTCTGCGCTGCACCGGCACCCAGGTGTGGACGGGCCACGAGCAGACCGCCGCCCAACTGGCGCCCGGCGGCCAGCTCATCCTGAGCGCGGGCAGCATCGGTTCGCCGCAGATCCTGCAGCTGTCGGGCATCGGCCCGGCCGAGCTGCTGCGCCAGCACGGCATCGCGGTGCACGCCGACCGCCCCGGCGTGGGCGCCAATCTGCAGGACCATTTGCAGATTCGCAGCGTCTACAAGGTGCGCGGCACCAAAACGCTCAACACCCTGGCCGCCACGCCCTGGGGCAAGGCCGCCATCGGGCTCGAATATTTGCTGCGTCGCACCGGGCCGATGAGCATGGCGCCCAGCCAGCTGGGCGCCTTCACGCGCTCGTCGCCCGAGCTGGCCTGGCCCAACCTCGAATACCACGTGCAGCCGCTCAGCCTGGATGCGTTCGGCGAGCCGCTGCACCGCTTCGGCGCCATCACCGCCAGCGTGTGCAACCTCAATCCCACCAGCCGCGGCAGCGTGCGCATCCAGAGCGCGCGCTTCGAGGACGCGCCCGCCATCGCCCCCAACTACCTCGCCACCGAGGCAGACCGGCAAGTGGCCGCCGACAGCCTGCGCGTCACGCGCCGCATCATGGCCCAGCCGGCCCTGGCGCGCTTTGCGCCCGAGGAGTTCAAGCCCGGCGCGCAATACCAGAGCGACGACGAACTGGCACGCCTGGCCGGCGATATTGCATCGACCATCTTCCACCCCGTCGGCACCACCAAGATGGGCCGCGCCGACGACCCGATGGCGGTGCTGGATGCGCGCTTTCACGTGCACGACGGCGCCGGCGGGCGCATCGCCGGCCTGCGCGTGGTCGACGCCGGTGCCATGCCCACCATCACCAGCGGCAACACCAACAGCCCCACGCTGATGATGGCCGAGAAGGCGGCGCGCTGGATCGCGGCCGGCGACGCCGGCGCGGTCAGCCGGTGATGATCGGCCGCAGCGCTGCCATTTCCTCCACCATGAAGTCGAAGAGCGCCGCCACGCGCGGCGTGCGGCGCAGCTCGGGCGTGGTCAGCACGCGCCAGATGCGCGTGAGCTCGGGGATCGGGCCCAGCACGCGCACCAGTTCCGGCTCGCCGTCGCCCAGCGGCGTGGGCAGCGGCGCCAGGCCCAGGCCCGCCTTGGCCGAACAGGCCAGGCCCAGCACGCTGTTGTTGCGCGCGACGATGCGCCCGGCGGGCGCCACCTGCTTCAGCCACAGGGCGGCGCGGTGTTGGTCCAGGCTGGCGTCCAGTCCCACCCAGTCGTGATGGCCCAGGTCTTCCATGCGCTCGGGCCGGCCCCGGCGCGCCAGATAGGCGGCGCTGGCGTACACCGCCCACAGCGAATCGCCGATCTTGCGGCCCACCAGCGCCGCGTCCTCGGTGTCGCCCGAGCGCAGCGCCACGTCGACTTCGCCCTGGTTCAGGTCGAGGTAGCGGTCGCTCATGACGAACTCGATCTTCAGATTGGGGTAGCGCGCGTGAAAGCGCTCCAGCAGACTGGACGCCGCAAGCTTGTGGACGATGGGCTCGGGGCAGGTCACGCGCACCACGCCACTGAGCTCGCGCGCCTGCCGCCCCAGCTCGTGCGCCAGCGCCTGCGCCGCCTGCTCCACCCGCTCGGCCAGCGGCAACAACTGCTCGCCCAGGGCGGTCAGGCGGTAGCCGGTGGTATGGCGCTGCACCAGCGGGCGCTTGAAGCAGCGCTCCAGCGCAAGCAGCCGGCGCTGCACGGTGGACTGGTTGACGCCCAGCGCCTTGCCCGCTGCCGTGGTGCTGCCGTGGCGCGCCACGGCCAGCAGCACTTTCAGGTCGTTCCAGTCGTACATGCTGGGCTCGCTTTCTGACGATCGAGGAAACCATCCGGATGGCGCGCCGGGCCCGCATTCCTGCGACCCCGTTATGCGAAATCCCGGCTTGTGGCCAGGGTGCACGCTTCCTAGACTGGGGGCGTGTCTGCAGCCTGGCAGCATGCATCAGGAGTTCGTCATGGCCACGATTCTCACCTCCGATCCGCAGGCCTTCAAGGCCGCCCAGCGCACGCAGTGGGACCAGTCGGCCGCCGGCTGGAACGCGCACACGCCGCAAATCCGTGCCTGGCTGCGCCCGGTCACCGACGCCATGATGGAGATGGCGCGCATCGCGCCGGGCATGGCGGTACTCGATCTCGCCGCCGGCGCCGGCGACCAGACGCTGGACCTCGCGCGGCGCGTGGGCCCGGCGGGCCGCGTGCTGGCCACCGACCTGTCGCCCGCCATCCTGGCGCTGGCGCGGCACAACGCCCGCCACGCCGGTCTGGACAACGTCGAGACGCAGGTGGCCGACGGCGAGAGCCTGCCGCTCGATGCATCGAGCTTCGATGCCGCGGTGTGCCGGCTGGGCCTGATGTTCTTCCCCGACCCGCTGGCCGGACTGCGCGAGCTGCACCGCGTGCTGCGGCCGGGCGCGGGCGTCTGCAGCGTGGTTTTTTCGCGGCCCGAGAGCAATCCCTGCCTGGGCATCCTGATGTCCACCGCGCTTGCGCACGCCGGGCTGCCGGCGCGCGACCCGTTCCAGCCGGGCGCGTTGATGAGCCTGGGCGCACCGGGACGGCTGGACGAGCTGTTTCGCCAGGCCGGCTTTCGCGACGTGGCGAGCATGGTCGTCGCCGCGCCGTTTCGCCTGCCCTCCGTCGCGCATTACCTGGACTTCGTCCGCTCCTCGGCCAGCCCGATCCAGCAGATCCTCGGCCGGCTCGACGCGCCGGCCGCGCAGGCGGCGTGGGATGAGATGGCCGCCAAGCTGGAACGCTTCAACACCGCCGAGGGCTGGGTCGGACCCAACGAGCTGTTGCTGACGGCGGCGCGCCGTTGAAGGGCCTGCGCGTGCCGGGGCGCGGGCAGGACCGCGCGGGCCAGCAGGGCGGGCCAGAAAACGTCGGACAATAAGCGGTTCACCGATCTCAAGCCCTTGCCGCTCCGGCGCCCGGCCGGCTTTACCGACATGTCCAACACCATCCTCCAATCCCTCCCCACCGGCCAAAAGGTCGGCATCGCCTTTTCCGGCGGCCTGGACACCAGCGCCGCCCTGCTGTGGATGCGCCAGAAAGGCGCCGTGCCCTACGCCTACACCGCCAACCTGGGCCAGCCCGACGAGGACGACTATGACGCCATTCCGCGCAAGGCCCTGGCCTACGGCGCCGAAAAGGCGCGCCTGGTCGACTGCCGCGCGCAACTGGCGCACGAAGGCATCGCCGCCCTGCAGTGCGGGGCTTTTCACGTGCAGACCGCCGGCGCCACCTACTTCAACACCACGCCGCTGGGCCGGGCCGTGACGGGCACCATGCTGGTCAACGCGATGAAGGAAGATGACGTCAACATCTGGGGCGATGGCAGCACGTTCAAGGGCAATGACATCGAGCGCTTCTATCGCTACGGCCTGCTGGCCAACCCCAGCCTGAAGATCTACAAGCCCTGGCTGGACCAGCGCTTCATCGACGAGCTGGGTGGCCGCAAGGAAATGTCAGAATTCATGGTGAAGTCGGGTTTTGACTACAAGATGTCGGCAGAAAAGGCCTATTCGACCGATTCGAACATGCTGGGCGCCACCCACGAGGCCAAGGACTTGGAGTTTCTGAACAGCGGCATCCGCATCGTCAAGCCCATCATGGGCGTGGCCTTCTGGAAGCCCGAGGTCGAGGTCAAGGCCGAGGAAGTGCGCGTGCGCTTCAACGAGGGCCAGCCGGTGGCACTGAACGGCCGCGAGATCGCCGACCCGGTGGAGCTGTTCCTGGAGGCCAACCGCATCGGCGGGCGCCACGGCCTGGGCATGTGCGACCAGATCGAGAACCGCATCATCGAGGCCAAGAGCCGCGGCATCTACGAAGCGCCCGGCATGGCCCTGCTGCACATCGCCTACGAGCGCCTGGTCAGCGGCATCCACAACGAGGACACCATCGAGCAGTACCGCATCAACGGCCTCAAGCTGGGCCGCCTGCTGTACCAGGGCCGCTGGTTCGACCCGCAGGCCATCATGCTGCGCGAATCGGCCCAGCGCTGGGTGGCGCGCGCCGTGACGGGCGAGGTCACGCTGGAGCTGCGCCGCGGCAACGACTACAGCCTGCTCAACACCGAGTCGCCCAACCTCACCTATGCGCCCGAGCGCCTGTCGATGGAAAAGGTGGAGGACGCGCCGTTTTCCCCGCTCGACCGCATCGGCCAGTTGACCATGCGCAACCTGGACATCACCGACACCCGCGCCAAGCTGGCCAGCTACGCCAAGAGTGGCCTGCTGGAGCTGGGCGCCGGCTCCATGCTGCCGCAAATCGGCCATGAAAAGCGCTGATTTGAATGCTTAACGTTTCATTTGCGGCCTGATCGTCTCGCCATCAGAAATTTCGTGGGATCCGGGGTTCGGGCAAGTCCCGATGGTCAGGACCTCGCGGCGCCGATACAGTCATGGGTTATCGGTGCTGCCGCCCTTCGGGCCTGGCGCCACGAGGGGCCGAGGAGACAAACCGACCTCCAACAACAGCAACAAGATCAGCCGACAGACCGAGCGACAGTTCAAACCGGTCTGCGTTCATTCAAGGGCACCTTCGGGTGCCCTTTGTTTTTGGGCCGGCGGCTGCCGGCCCGCGGCCGATCGCGGACAATCGAGCCCCTGGCCCCGCGCCGCCGGCGCGCCGTTTTGCCTGCGCGGGCCCGATTTCTTTTCTGACTCCCTTTCCCCCATGGACTTGCTGATCGTCACGGCCGCGTCGTTGCTGGCCGGGCTGGTGGATTCGATCGTCGGCGGCGGCGGCCTGATCCTGATCCCCGCCCTGTTCGCCACCTACCCCGGCGCCGCGCCCGCCACGCTGTTCGGCACCAACAAGAGCGCCTCGGTCTGGGGCACCAGCATCGCCACCGTGCAATACGCGCGGCGGGTGCGGCTGCGCTGGCCGGTGCTGGGGCCGGCGGCGCTGGCCGCCTTCGTCGGCTCGTTCTTCGGCGCCTGGGTGGTCACGGTGATCGACCCGGCCTTCCTGCGCAAGCTGCTGCCGGTGATCTTGCTGGCGGTGCTGCTCTACACCCTGACCAAGAAGGACCTGGGCCGCGTGCACGCGCCACGCCACGACGGGCGCCGCGAAACCCTGCTGGCCTGCGGCATCGGCCTGGTCCTGGGCTGGTACGACGGCTTCTTCGGCCCCGGCACCGGCAGCTTCTTCATCTTCCTGTTCGTGCGCGTGCTGGGCTACGACTTTCTCAACGCCTCGGCCAGTGCCAAGGTGCTCAACGTCGCCACCAACATCTCGGCCATCGCCCTGTTTGCCGCCAAGGGCCACATCTGGTGGCAGGTGGGTGCCGTGCTGGCCGTGGCCAACATCGCGGGCAGCCTGATCGGCACGCGCCTGGCGCTCAAGCATGGCGCGGGCTTCGTGCGCTGGGTGTTCATCGTGGTGGTGGGGGCGCTGATCCTCAAGACCGGCTACGACGCGTTCTTGAAGTAGCCCGCTCAGGGCGCGCCGAGCTCGCGCGCCGCCGCGGCCAGCCGGTGGACGTAGGGGTCGCGAATGCCCTGCTCGATCAGGCTTTCGTCCAGCCGCAGCAGATACTCGAGGTTGCTGCCCAGCGGCCCATGGGCTGCGGCAATCAGCCGCGCCGTGGGCTCCACGCCGGCGTCGACCGCGTACTGGGCCTGCGTCGGGTCGGCGACAAACACCAGGGCCTGCACGTCCTGCCCGTCGTCCAGGCGCACCGGCTCCCACACGGGGCGATAGCTGCCATAGACCATTTCGCGAATCCAGACCAGGCGCAGCTCGTCGAGCAGCGTGGACTCGGCCAGTCGAAATACCACGCCGGCGCAGGCGTCCCCCGCATCCAGCGCCAGCATGCGCCCCGGCGTTTGCGGGCTGGCGCGACCGGCCAGCAACTGCAGGCAGAAGTGGCGCTGCCAGCCGCGCAGCAGCGCGCCCTGGCGCGCCTCGTAGTGAAACAGCGGGTTCCAGATCAGCGAGCCATAGGCATACAGCCACAGGGGGCCGGCCGGACGCCGGGCCAGGGTGGCGCGCAAGGACGCATCGATGCGCTGCAGCGACCAGCGCGCCTGGCCCGGGAGATCGCCGAACGCCTCCAGGAAGGCGCCGGACTGGAGCATTTCACGTGTCAGCACCATGGCGGCCGCCCGTCGCTCACCGGTGAGGCCGGTGTTGTCACAGCACCTGCACCGGTACCCGCAAGGCCAGCGCGCACATCAGCTCATAGCCGATGGTGCCGGCCGCCTGCGCCACCTCGTCGATGGGCAGCACGGCGCCTTGGCTGGAGCGACCCCACAGCGTGACCTGGCTGCCGACCTGCGCCTGCGGCACCGGCTCCAGGTCGACCGCCAGCATGTCCATGCTGACGCGCCCCAGGGTGCGGGTGCGCACGCCATCGACCAGCACCGGCGTGCCGGTGCCGGCGTGGCGCGGGTAGCCGTCGGCGTAGCCGCAGGCCACGACGCCGATGCGCATGGGCTGCGGGGCGCTGAAGGTAGAGCCGTAGCCCACGGTGTCGCCGGCGGCCAGCTGCTGCACGGCGATCAGGCCGGCGTTCAGGCTCATGGCCGGCTGCAGGCCCCAGTGCGCGGCGCCGTGTCGCGGGTGGTCGGGCGAGCCGCCGTAGACCGCGATGCCGGGGCGCACCCAGTCGGCGCGCACGGCGGCTTCGTGGCCGTGGCGCAGGGTGGCGGCGCTGTTGCACACGCTGCGCTCGCCAGGCAGGCCGTCGCACGCGTGCTCGAACACCGCCCATTGCGCGGTGATGTCCTTGGCGTCATCGGCGTCGGCAAAATGGGTCATCAGCGCGATCTCGTCGACCTGCGGCAGCGCCGACAGGCGCGCATGGGCGGCGCGAAAGCGCCCGGGCGCGAAACCCAGGCGGTTCATGCCCGAGTTGAGCTTGAGAAACACGCGGTGCGGCGCGTGCGTCTTGTGCATGGCCAGCCAGTCGATCTGCGCCTCGCAGTGCACGGCGTGCCACAGGTTCAGGCGCGAGCAGGTTTCGAGATCGCGCGGCTCGAACGCGCCCTCCAGCAGCAGGATGGGGCCGCGCCAGCCCAGCGCCCGCACGCGCTCGGCCTCGGCCAGGTCCAGCAGCGCAAAGCCGTCGGCGCCGCGCAGGCCTTCGTACGCGCGCTCGATGCCATGGCCATAGGCGTTGGCCTTGACGATGGCCCACAGGCGCGCGCCCGGCGCCGCCGCGCGCAGGCGCGCCAGGTTGTGGCGCAGCGCGGCGGTGTGGATGGTGGCCTGGATGGGACGGGGCATGGCGGCGGGTGGACAATGGCGGTTGGCTGCCGATTTTGGCACCCGCGAAGCGTGCGTTTGTTCACATCATGCGCGCGGCGGCGCATGCTATAACGCGCCACGATTTCAGGTTACGAATTGTTGTCGCCTCGTCTCACTCACGTTTTTCTGCCCCCGTCCCGATGAAGCGCGGCTTCTACACCATCATGGCCGCGCAGTTCTTCAGCTCGCTGGCCGACAACGCGCTGTTCGTCGCGGCGGTGGAGATGTTGCGCCGCAACGGCGCCACCGACTGGCAGCAGGCCGCGCTGGTGCCCATGTTCGCGCTGTTCTACGTGCTGCTGGCGCCCTGGGTGGGGGCGTTCGCCGATTCGCGGCCCAAGGGCTGGGTGATGTTTCTCAGCAATGCCATCAAGATCGTCGGCTGCGTGCTGATGCTGTTCGGTGGCCACCCGCTGCTGGCCTACGCCGTCGTCGGCCTGGGCGCGGCCGCCTATTCGCCGGCCAAGTACGGCATCCTGACCGAGTTGCTGCCGCCCACGCAGCTGGTCAAGGCCAACGGCTGGATCGAGGGGCTGACCATCGCCTCCATCATCCTGGGCGTGGTGCTGGGCGGCCAGCTGGTCAGCCCACAGCTGTCGAGCTGGCTGCTGAGCTTCGACGTGCCCTTCATCGACACCGGCATCGACCAGCCGGCGCAGGCCGCCATTGCCGGGCTGGTGTTCGTCTACGCCATCGCCGCCGCCATCAACCTGTGGATTCCGCGCACCGGCGTCAAGATGCGGCGCCTGCCGCGGCGCGCCATGTGGCTGCTGCTGCCCGACTTCTGGCGCTGCAACCGGCGCCTGTGGCACGACCGCCTGGGCCAGATCGCGCTGGCCACCACCACCCTGTTCTGGGGCGTGTCGGGCAACATGCGCTACATCGTGCTGGCCTGGGCCGCCGTGGCGCTGGGCTATGGCACCACCCAGGCGTCCAACCTGGTGGGCGTGGTGGCGCTGGGCACGGCGGTGGGGGCCGTGGCGGCGTCGATGCGGGTGCGGCTGGACCGCGCCACCGGCGTGCTGCCGCTGGGCCTGCTGATGGGCGTGCTGGTGGCGGCCATGGTGCTGGTGCGCCACTTGGGCGTGGCCGTGCCCTTCCTGGTTTTGCTGGGCGCGCTGGGCGGCTTCATCGTGGTGCCCATGAACGCGCTGCTGCAGCACCGTGGCCACAACCTGATGGGCGCCGGGCGCTCGATCGCGGTGCAGAACTTCAACGAGCAGGCGGCCATCTTGGTGCTGGGCGCCTTCTACAGCGCGGCCACCGGCCTGGGCCTGCCGGCCTTTGGCGCCATTGCGCTGTTCGGCGCCGTGGTGGTGGTCATGATGGCCCTGATCCTGCGCTGGAACCGCAACAACCGACGCCACCACACGGCCGAGCTGGAGCGCTTGCTCGAATTGGCGCGCAGCGATCGGCTGCACCATTGATGGCCGTGCGAACCGGCGCCTCGGGCCCGGCGCTGGCCCTGCTGCTGAACGCCACGGTGTGGGGCCTGGCCTGGCTGCCGTTCAAGGCGCTGCAGACGCGCGGCCTGCACCCGGTGTGGGCCACGGCCTTCGTCTACGTGCTGGCGCTGGCGGTGCTGCTGGCGTGGCGTCCGCAGGGCGCGCGGGCGCTGGCGCGCCACCCGCGCCTGTGGGGCCTGGCGGCGGCGGCGGGGCTGACCAACGTGTGCTTCAACTGGGCCATCACGGCGGGCGACGTGGTGCGCGTCACGCTGCTGTTCTACCTGATGCCGGTGTGGTCCATCGGCCTGGCCTGGCTGTTGGTGGGCGAGCGGCCCACGCGCGCCGCGCTGGGGCGACTGGGCTTGGCGCTGGCGGGCGTGGTGCTGGTGCTGTGGCGCCCCGGCTCGGCCTGGCCGCTGCCGCAGGGCGCGGCGGACTGGCTGGCGCTGGCCGGCGGCTTCTGCTTTGCGCTGACCAACGCGCTGGTGCGCCGCTGGCGCGACACGCCCGAGGACGGGCGCGCGCTGGCCATGTTCTGCGGCGGCCTGGCCATGGCCGGTGCGCTGGCGCTGGCCGGCACGGCCGGGCCGCTGCCGGCGCTGTCGGTCGGCTGGCTGCCCTGGGTGGCGGTGCTGGCGGCCGGCTTTCTGGGCGGCAACCTGGCGCTGCAGTACGGCGCCGCGCGCCTGAAGGCGCAGGTGACGGCGCTGCTGATGCTGTCCGAGGTGGTGATCGCCACCGGCTCGTCCTTTGCGCTGGGCGCTGCGCACCCGGCGCCCGTTGTCTGGCTGGGCGGCGCGCTGATCATGCTGACCGCCGTGCTGGCGGTGCGCCACTGACGCCCGCTTGACCTCATGGACGGCGCGCCGCAAGATGCCCCGATCCTCCACGACCGGAGTGCCCCATGGCCGTTGCCGAACCCGTTGACCTGAAGCTGCAGACGCTGGAGGGAAAGTCCGTGCCCTGGACGCGCTTTCGCGGCACGGTGCGCCTCATCGTCAACACCGCCAGCGCCTGCGGCTTCACGCCGCAGCTGGGCGGGCTGCAAGAGCTGCACGAGCGCTACGGCCCGCGGGGGCTGGTGGTGCTGGCCTTTCCGTGCAACCAGTTCGGCATGCAGGAGCGCGGCAGCGCCGAGGAGATCGGCGCGTTTTGCCAGCGCAACTACGGCGTGAGCTTTCCGGTGATGGCCAAGACCGAGGTCAACGGCCCGCACGCGCACCCGCTGTTTGCCTGGCTCAAGGCCGAGGCGCCGGGGCTGCTGGGCTCATCCATCAAGTGGAACTTCACCAAGTTCCTGATCGGTCGCGACGACCGGGTGATCCGCCGCTACGCGCCGCAGGTCACGCCAGCGTCCATCGCGTCCGATATCGAATCGGCCATCGGCGCTTGATGGCTGTGCGCGAACAGCTATTATTTTGATAGAGTTTCGTCCAGCACCTCGATCCAGTGCCGCACCGGCACCTCGGTGCCGGCCTGCAGGTGCGTGATGCAGCCGATGTTGGCCGACAGGATGGCGGCCGGGCGCTCGGCCGCGCTTTCGCCCAGCAGGTGGCCCAGCTTGCGCTCGCGCAGCTGCAGCGACAGCTCGGGCTGCAGCACCGAATAGGTGCCGGCCGAGCCGCAGCACAGGTGCGCCTCCTGCGCCGCCGGGCGCAGCGTGAAGCCCAGCTGCGCCAGATGTTCCTCGACCCCGCCGCGCAGGCGCTGGCCGTGCTGCAGCGTGCAGGGCGCGTGCCAGGCCAGCACGCCGGCGTGGGGCCGCACGCGGTCGGCCAGCGCGGCCACGATGTCGGGCAGCAGCTCGCTCACGTCGCGCGTCAGCTCGGACACGCGCGCCGCCTTGGCCGCGTAGTGCTTGTCGCCGCGCAGCAGGTGGCCGTAGTCCTTGACCAGCACGCCGCAGCCCGAGGCGTTGACGACGATGGCCTCGATGGCGCCGCGCTCGATGTGCGGCCACCAGGCGTCGATGTTGGCGCGCATCTGCGCGCGCCCGCCGGCGTCATCGGCCAGGTGAAACTTGACCGCGCCGCAGCAGCCTTGGCCGCGCGGGCGCAGGCACTGGATGCCGGCGGCATCCAGCACGCGGGCGGTGGCGGTGTTGATGTTGGGTGCCATCGAGGGCTGCACGCAGCCTTCCAGCAGCAGCACCTTGCGCGCGTGGCTGGTGCGCGGCCAGCGGCCGGGCTCGCGCCGCTCGGGCACCTTGGCCTTCAGGGATTCGGGCAGCAGCCCGCGCACCGCCTGGCCCATCCGCATGGCGGGGCCGAACAGCGGCGAGGGCAGGGCGGTGCGCAGCAGCGCGCGCTGGCGCGCCTGCGCCGGCGCGCGCTCGACCTTGCGCTCGACCACCTGGCGGCCGATGTCCACCAGGTGCCCGTACTCCACGCCGCTGGGGCAGGTGGTTTCGCAGTTCAGGCAGGTCAGGCAGCGGTCCAGGTGCAGTTGTGTTTCGCGCGTGGGCGCGTGGCCCTCCAGCACCTGCTTGATCTGGTAGATGCGCCCGCGCGGGCTGTCCAGCTCGTCGCCCAGCAGCTGGTAGGTGGGGCAGGTGGCCAGGCAAAAGCCGCAATGCACGCACTTGCGCAGGATGGCCTCGGCCTCCTCGCCTTCGAGCGTGTTCTGGAATTCGGGCGCGAGATGAGTTTGCATCAGCCGTTCAAAAATCGAAAGACAGGCGGCCGGGGTTGAGGATGCCCGCCGGGTCGAACGCCTGCTTGAGTTGCGCGTGGATGCGCGCCAGCGGTGCCGGCAGCGGCGTGAACACGGGCACCCGCCCGTCGCCGCCGCGAAACAGGGTGGCGTGCCCGCCGGCGCGCGCAGCGGCGGCGCGTACCTGGGGCGCGGCCTGCGGCGGCAGGCGCAGCCAGCGCAGCGCGCCATGCCATTCGACCAGGGTCGGCCCCAGGTTGAGCGGCGTGGCGGTGTCGGGCACGCTCACGCGCCACAGCGCCTGGCCGGCGTCGAGGTGAAAAAACGGCAGGCGCTGGTCGCGCAGCGCGCACCACTGCTGGGTGGCGCGCGCTGGTTCCAAGGGCTCGCCGCCCATGTGCCGGCGCGCCGCCGCGATCGCCGCGTGCGCGCCGCGCAGGCGCACGGCCAGGTGGCCGGCGTGCCAGCAACTGGCGTTGATGGGCAGCGGCTGGCTGCCCCAGCGGTTGAGCTGCTGGCGCGCGCTGGTCTCGGACAGCTCGAACACCAACGTGCATTCGGCCGGCGGCAGCGGCAGCACCTTCAGGCTGACCTGGGTGATGACGCCCAGGGTGCCCAGCGCGCCGGCCATCAGGCGGCTGACGTCGTAGCCGGCCACGTTCTTCATCACCTGGCCGCCGAAGTTCAGCAACTCGCCCTTGCCGCTGAGGATCTGCACGCCCAGCACGTGCTCGCGCACGCCGCCCACGCTGGCGCGCGCGGGGCCGGCCAGGCCGGCGGCCACCATGCCGCCCACCGTGCCGGCGCTGCCGAACTGCGGCGGCTCGAAGGGCAAGGCCTGCTGCTGCGCGGCCAGCGCGGCGTGCAGCTCGGTCAGGCGGGTGCCGGCGCCGACGGTGACCACCAGCTCGCTGGGTTCGTAGGCCAGGATGCCGGCCAGCGGCCGCGTGTCCAGCAGCTCGCCGTGCAGGATCTGGCCGTAAAAGTCCTTGGTGCCGCCGCCGCGGATGCGCAGCGGCCGGCCCTTCTCGACGGCCGTGCGCAACTTGTCGGTCAGGGCGTCGAGTGCGGCTTGCATGGCTGCCAATGGTAAACCCGCAGGGCCTTCGTTTTGGCGCGGCCGGCGTTGCAACCCCAAGGGTGGAAGGCCCTCAGGCGCCGCCGCCCGCCGGCCAGTCGCCCGCCGGCCAGTCGCCCGCGTGCAGCGCCACGCCCAGCGGCGCCAGCGCGCGGGTCTGCTCGATCAGGGCGCGGTCCTTGCTGAACAGGGCGGCGCGCCAGGCCACGGCCAGGTCGATGAAGCCCTGGTCGTCGGCGTCGCGGCAACGCACGCCGGCCACGGGCGCGGGCGGCACGGGCTGCGTCCAGCGGTCGAAGGCCGCCATCACCTGCCCGGCGCTGCGCGCGCGCCGCTCCAGCTGCATCACGACGGTCGCGTAGCCCAGCACGCGCGCCAGTTCGGCGCGCATGGCGTCGGTGGCCAGCCAGTGCAGCGAGCGGGTCTCGACGGCGTGCCGCAGCCGCGCCACCTGCGGCTCGTCGAACAGCCACAGATCGAGCACGCGGTTGGTGTCGATGACGGCGACCGGCGCGGGCACGCGGGTCATGTCGGGCGGCCCGCTTCAGCCGGCGGCCTTCAGCTGCTCCACCGCCGCGGTGATCATGGGCGTCAGCATGTTCTGCGCGCCGCCGTCGCAGGCGATCACGGCGCCCGACACGTAGGCAGCGGCGTCCGAGCCGAGAAACTGCGCCAGGTTGGCGATGTCGCCGGGCGTGCCCATGCGGCCCAGCGGCACCATGGCGCGCACCAGCGCGTCGCCCGCGTCGCCCTGCGGCGCCAGGCGCTTCATGCCCTCGGTGCCTGCGATCGGCCCGGGCGAGATGGCGTTGACGCGCACGCCCGCCGGCCCCCACTCCAGCGCCAGCACGCGCGCCAGCTGATCGACGCCGGCCTTGGCCGCGCCCACGTGGGCCTGCCAGGGCATCGGCACCACGGCCTGCGGCGCCGAGATGAAGATCACGCTGGCGCCGGGTTTGCGCAGATGCGGATACGCTTGGCGCACGACGTGAAAGCTGCCCAGCAGGTCGATGTCCAGCACCACCTTGAAGGCGTTGGACGACATGCCGTTGACCTCGGCCAGAAAGTTGCCGGCCGCGCCCGACACCAGCACGTCGATCGGGCCATGACGGGCCTCGGCGTCCGCCAGGGCCCGGGCCACGCTGGCCTCGTCGCGCACGTCGGCCACCGTGCCAAAGCCGCGCTCGCCCAGCGTGGGCACGGCGACATCCACGTTGGCCTGCTTGCGGCTGGCCACGCTGACCTTGGCGCCGGCGGCGGCAAAGGCCTGGGCGATGCCCAGGTTGATGCCGGTGGTGCCGCCAAACACCATGACGTGGCGGCCGGAAAAGTCGAATTGAACGTTCATGCTTGCACTCCCCAGTTGGCCGGCACGCGCACCGGCAGTGCGAGCAGTATCTGCCCCATGCCCTTGCCCAGCGAATCATTGCGCAGCGAGGCCATGCCACCGCCGCCCAGCGCCTGCTCGCACACGAAGTTGAAGGCGTGAATGCCCGGCAACTCGTAGCGCGTGACCTTGTGGCCGCTCATCAGGTGCGCCAGATGCTGGGCCACGCGCGCTTCGGTCAGCTGCTGGCGCAGCAGCGGCAGCCACTCGGGCTTGCGCGCGATGACGCCGATGTTGGAGGTGTCGCCCTTGTCGCCCGAGCGCGCCCAGGCCAGACGGATCAGCGGCACCTCGACCATCTCGCCGCTGATCGGCGCGCTGGCTTCGGTGGTCGCAAATACTTCTGTTTTAATAGCTGCTTGCGCTTTATTGTCGGGCGCTGGAGGGCTATTTGGCACAGAAATCGCCCGACCGTCCAGCGTCACGCTGGGCGAGAGGCGGGCCTTGTCGAGCAGGAAGGCGTATTGCCGGATCAGCGGCGACACGCCGGGGCGCCCGCCGAAGCCGGTGGAGCCGGGCGCCCACGAGGTGCCGGCGGGCGCCACCTCGCTGGCCAGCAGCTGCAGCGCCGCCTTGTCGGGGTGGCGCGCGGTGAGGCGCAGGATGGCCTCGCGCGTCTGCAGCACCGCCGGGTTGGCCAGCGGGCCGTAGCTGGACTCGGCGCCCAGCACTTCGAGGTTCGTCGCGCTGAACGGCGCCAGGCCCTGCGCCTTCAGCAGATCGCCCACGCGCGTGAGGATCGCCTCGCCGGTGCGCCGGGCCTTGGCGGCGGCGTCGAAGCCGACGATGGTGAGCTGCGCCGAGGTCTTGAAGCCGTCCAGATAGGTGGCGCTGACCTTGTAGCTGCCGGTGGGGGCGCGGCCGCGCGCGCCACTCACGTGCACGTGCTCGGGGTCGGTCTGGGTGAGCTGTACCTGGGTGAAGTCGCACACCACGTCGGGCAGCAGGTAGGCGGCCGGGTCGTGGATCTCGTACAGCAGCTGCTCGGCCACGCATTGCGGCGCGATCAGGCCGCCCGTGCCCTTGGGCTTGGTGACGCTGAAGCTGCCGTCCGCCGCGCATTCGACGATCGGGTAGCCGATGTGGGCCCAGTCGGGCACGTCCTGCCAGTCCGTGTGCAGCCCGCCCGTGCCCTGGCAGCCGCATTCGATGATGTGGCCGGCCAGGCTGGCGCCGGCCAACTGATCCAGGTCCTGCGGCGTCCAGCCGAACTCGTGCATCAGCACGCCCAGGGTCACGGCCGAGTCGACGCAGCGGCCGGTGATGACGATCTGCGCGCCGGCATCCAGCGCGGCCTTGATCGGCGCCGCACCCAGGTAGGCGTTGGCGGTGACCACCTTGGCCGGCAGCGGCGCGCCGCTTTGCAGCTCGGCAACGGGCGGCTGGGCCTGGCGCAGCTCGGGCAGCAGCGGCATCACGTCGTCGCCGGTGACGACGGCGATCTTGACCTCGACGCCCAGCTCTTTGGCCAGCGCGCGCAGCGCCTCGGCGCAGCCTTCGGGGTTGACGCCGCCGGCGTTGCTGACCACGCGGATGCCGCGCGCCACCACGTCCTTCAGCACGCTCTTCATCGCCACCGTGACGAAGTCGGTGGCGTAGCCCAGCTCGGGCTTTTTCATGCGCGCGGCGGCCAGGATGGACATGGTCAGCTCGGCCAGGTAGTCGAACACCAGGTAATCGATCTGGCCGCTGGCCACCAGCTGCGGCGCGGCCACGCTGGAGTCGCCCCAGAAGCCGCTGGCGCCGCCGATGCGAACGATCTTGTTTTCTTTCTGCCGCCGGGCCGCTCCCAAGGCAGAAAGGGCCCCCTCTGGGGGCAGCGCACCTTGCGCAGCAGGGGAGCGTGGGGGTTGGTCAATATTCATCGGCCGCTCCAGTTGGGTTTGCGTTTTTCACGGAAGGCGGCCTGCCCCTCGGCCGCGTCCTCGGTCAGCGCGAACAGTGCGATCTGGCTTTCGGTGAAGGCCATGGATTCCTCGAAGGACATGGCACCGATGCGCTTCATCAGGTACAGGCCGCGGCGGATGGCGGCGGGCGATTTGTCCAGAAAGCGATCCAAGAGCGCCTGCACGCCGGCGTCCAGGTCTTCGGCGACGTGGTTGATCAGGCCGATCGACAGCGCCTCGTGCGCGTTGATCGGCTCGCCGGTGATGCACAGCTCGGTCAGCGCGCGCGGGCCGATCAGGCCGTTCAGCAGCGACAGCACCTGGGCCGGGAACACGCCGACCTTGACCTCGGGCAGGCCGAAGATGGCGTGCGGCGCGGCCACGGCCATGTCGCACATGGCCATCAGACCCATGCCGCCGGCCATGCAAGCGCCGTTGACGCGCGCGATCAGCGGCACGTTGAGCTGGCGCGTGAGGCGAAACAGATTGGCGATGCCCTGCGTGGGCTCGGAATAGTCGAATTGGAAAGATTGGCCGGTCTGCAAATCGGCGCCGGCGCAAAAGGCCTTCTCGCCCGCGCCGGTCAGCACGATGGCGCGCACGCTGCGATCCTGGTTGGCGGCCGTGAGCGCCTCGCTCAGGCCACGGATCACGGCGGGACTGATGGCGTTGCGACGTGCCTCGCGCTGGATGGTCAGGCGCAGCACGCCGTCCTGCTGGCGCACGTCGAGCTCGGGTGGGGTATTGGTCATGCTTGGGGCTCCTTGGGGTTGGCGGTGCGTACGGCGCCTTGGGCGAGCAAAACGTCGATCTCGGCATCACCAAGGCCCACCTCATGCAGAACCTCGGCCGTGTGCTCGCCCAAAGTGGGCACCGGTTTGCGCTGCGTTGGCTTGGTGCCAGACCATTCGCTGGGCACTGCGGTCTCCAGAATCTTGCCAACTACTGGGTGCTCGGTTTGCTTGAAAAAGCCCGTCGCGGACAGATGCTCGTCCTGCAGCAGGCTGTCAAACGTGTGCATCGGGAAGATCGGAATCTCTGACTCGGGTAGCACCTCGCGCCACTCGGCCGTGGTGCGATGCACCAGCTCGCCGGCCACCATCTGATAGAGCTCGTCGATGGCCTGCGTGCGCGTGCGGATGTTGGCAAAGCGCGGGTCGGTCTGAAGTAATTCGCTCTTGCCCACGGCGTTCAGGAAGATGTGCCAATGGAGGTCCGTGTAGATCAAGCAGCACACGTAGCCGTCCTTGGTCTTGTAGGGGCGGCGGTTGGGTGACATGAGGCGCGGGTAACCAAAGCCGGCTTTTGGAGGGTGGAACGTGTGGCCGTATAGGTGGTCGCCCAGCACGTAGGGAATCATGGTCTCGAACATCGGAATCTCGATGCTCTGGCCGACGCCCGTGCGCTCGCGCGCATACAACGCGGCACTGATGACGCCGAAGGCGTACAGCCCGACCGAGCGGTCAGCGATGGTGATAGGCAGATAGCGCGGCACGCCGTCCGAGCCTTCGCCCACAGCCGCCGCCAAGCCTGTGGCGGCTTGAATCATGTCGTCGAATGCGGCCTTAGGGGCGTAGGGGCCGCGCTGCGAAAAGCCCACCATGCTGGCATAGATGAGGCGCGGGTTGACGGACGACAACTGCTCAAATCCCAGTCCCAGGCGCCGCATGCCGGCCGGGCGCACGTTGGTGGCCAGGACGTCGGCATCTTGGGCCAGACGCAGCAGCGCGGCCCGGCCCTCGGGTTTTTTTAGGTCGAGCACGACGCTGCGCTTGTTGCGGTTCAGACCGAGGAACAGCGGCCCCAGACCTTGCTCACCGCAAGGACCGATGTGGCGCGTAGAGTCGCCCCCGGGAGCCTCAATCTTGATCACGTCGGCACCGAGATCGCCCAGCAGTTGCGTGCAGGACGGACCCATAAACACGGTGGTTAGGTCGAGCACGCGAACGTCGTGCAGGGGGCCGGTGGAGTCGGCTGAACGAATCGTCGAACTGGCTGTCATGCTGCTGGACGCCATGGTCATTGCGGCTCGATGCCGGCGCGCTGAAAGGTACTCTGGGCGCGGGCGATTTCCGAGCGAATGAAGTCCATCATTTGAGCAGGGCTGAGATCTTCGTAGAAGCCCGCGTTCGCATCGAGGAATTGCTTGTACTCCGCGCTCTGAAAGTAGGCGTTGAACACCTCGCGAATTTTGCCTAGCACCGGTTCAGGTGTTCCGGTCTTGGCGAACAAACCGGCCCATCCGTTGAGCTGAATGTCAGGCAGGCCTGCCTCGGCCATCGTCGGCGTGGAAGGAAAGGCTGCCACGCGACGCTTTGAAGTTACGGCGAGCGCCTTGAGCTTGCCGCCATGCACCTGCGGCATTGCTGCAGCACCGTCGACCATAGTGAAATCAACATGGCCGCCCAGCAAGTCAGTCATCGACTGACCACTGCCCTTGTATTGCACATCCTGGAAGTCGAGTTTGCCTTGTTGACGAAGAAGGTTGACGGCTAACTGCTGAAACGGACTGCCCGTCGCAGCCGAATACTTGCCCGGATTTTTTCGAATGAGATCCACCAGTTCTGCGGCCGTTTTCACGTTCAGGGAAGGGCTGGCCAATAGCACCATGGGAGAAAACAAGGCGGGCGCCACAGGGACGAAGTCTCGCAGCGGGTCGTAGGGTAGCTTCTTGAACAAAGCCGAGTTGACGCCGTGTGTGCTGCCGCCGGTGTAGAGCAACGTGTAGCCATCAGCGGGTGAGCGCAAGACATCGTTGATACCAATGAACGCATTGCCCCCTGGCTTGTTATCAACGATCACCGTCCATCCGGTGGCCATGGCAACCCGTTGGCTGAAATGGCGCGCCGTGTTGTCGGTGCCGCTACCAGACGCATAAGGAACGACGATGCGAATGGGTCTATCGGGAAAGCTGGACTGCGCGTAGGCAACCGGGCTCAAGGCGATGCCTGCGGCAGCGCCAAGCACAAAAAGGTCACGTCGGTTCAGCATGATGGGTCTCCTTTGGATAACGGGCAGGGGGATGGGGCCACTGGAACATCGGTGGCTGCTTGGCTAAAAATCGCTTGATCGCCTCTCGGTGATAAGCCGAGGAGAACGCCACACCCTGGGCATTGGCCTCAAGCTCGATGATCGAGCGCAAGTCGGAGGACAGGGTGTTGTTTAGGGCCGTCTTGGTCATGGCTACTGCCGCCTGTGAGGCGCTGGCCAAGGCCTGCGCCAATTCCACGGCTCGCGGCAGTGCCTTACCCCTGGGCACCACCTCCATCGCAATGCCCCACTCCTGCGCCTGTCGCGCATCGAGTTCCTGGGCGCTGAACATGAGTTGCTTGGCACGCTGTACACCAATCATGCGCGGCAGGGTATAGAGCGCGCCGCTGTCGGGCACAAGTCCGACGCGCGCAAAGGACATGCAAAAGCGCGCGCCTTCTGCCGCGATGATGATGTCCGCCAGCAGAGCTAGACCAAAGCCACCTCCGAATGCGCAGCCCTCGACCGCAGATATCACCGGTTTGTCGCAGGTGTACAGCGCGGCCACGTTGTCCAGCATGCGTCGCATGCGTTGTCGTCCAGCTTCTGCCGTCATGCCGTCGCCCGATTGCATCGATCCAATGTCTCCTCCCGCGCAGAAGTGCCCTCCGTTGCCGGTCAGCACGATCGCGCGGACGTCGTCGTCGCCAATGGCGTGGGCGACGGCGCGCGCGAATTCGCCTCGCATCTCCATGTCCATCGCGTTGCGGCGCTCCGGACGGTCAAAGGTGATCACCGCAACGCGCTCATGCAATGCGCAGGAAACTCCGTGTTGGTTCGAGGTGGAAAACTGAGACATAGCGGTACCTGTTCTGTTGAGTGATTTCGTTTCATTGCCGTTCAACGTCAATGGCGTACGTGGATCGTTCTGTCCTTACGTGTGGGTATGCACGACGATGGCGTGCACGGGGTTGATCCCAGAAGCGGCGTAGCCGAACGAACGGCCTTCCGGAGCGACGACCGAATCGCCCGCCTTGGCGCTGACCGGCTCGTCGGCGATTTGGCCGGCCAGCACCTGGCCCAACTCCAGCACACGAACCCCGTCAAGCACGCCCGTCATCGTCTTGTCTCCTGAAATTGGCGTTCAGTCTAGGCACCGGGGCCTGATATGGGAAGCGCTATATTTCTATATCTGTGATGACGAAACAGGATCAATCCCATGCGCATCGACCTGAGCCTGCGGCAACTCGAAGCCTTCGCGCAGGTGGCGTCCAGCGGCAGCTTTCGGCGCGCCGCCGCCGAGCTGGGACAGGCCCAGCCCGTCGTCAGCCGCCTGATCGGCCAGGCCGAGCAGACGCTGGGCGTGCGCCTGTTCGACCGCGACACGCGCCGGGTCGAGATCACCGCCGCCGGGCGCGAACTGCTGCCCATCGCGCGGCGCATCCTGCGCGACTTCGACGGTGCGTTGAGCGAGCTGGGCGACTTCATGCAGGGGCGCAGCGGCCACGTCACGGTGGCGGCGCTGCCGTCCACCGGCGCGGCGCTGGTGCCGCAGGCCATGGTGGCCTTGCGGCGCACGCATCTTGCGGTGGAGTTCAGTCTGATCGAGGCCACCGCCGACGCCCTGTGGGTGGCGGTAGAAGAGGGCCGCGCCGACCTGGGCCTGAGCGTGCGCCCGGCACCGCAGCAGCGCCTGCGCTATCAGCCGCTGCTGGACGACCCGATGGTGCTGCTGTGCCGCGCCGACGACCCGCTGGCCGCGCGCGCCTCGGTGCCTTGGTCGGTGTTCGCGCAGCGGCCCTACATCGCCAGCGCGCTGCACACCAGCATCCGGCCCATCACCGACGCGGTGTTCATGCAAAGGCGCATCACGCTGCGGCCGGTGCTCGACTGCCCCAGCGTGACGGCCTGCGGCGCGCTGGTGGCGGCTGGCCTGGGCATCAGTGCGCTGCCGCGCCTGACGCTGGGCCTGATGAGCATGGAAGGCCTGGCCGCCGTGCCGCTGGTGCGCCCGCAGGCCAGCCGGGCGATCGGCATCGTCACGCGCATCGGGCGCACGCTGCCGCCGGTGGCCCACGCCTTCATGGCCACGCTGCTGGCGCAGCATGGGTCGGCGCGGGCTTGATGGGCTAAGCGCCGGGCTGCGGCGGGCGCGGCGTGCGCGCCGTCAAATCGAACCTGAACAGCCGGCACTCGATCGGCCCGTTCCACAGCGGCACGCGGCGCGACTCCTTCAGGCGCAGGCGGCCGGGCAGCTTGAGGTCGGGCGTCAGCAGCCAGGCGCTCCAGCCGGCGTAGTGGCTCTTCCAGTGCGCGGCCAGGCGGGCGAAGAATTCGTCGCCGGCGTTGACTTCATCCGCAGCGGCCGCGCCGGCACGCTGGCGCGCGAGCGTGCCGCTCTGGAAGGCCTCGCGGCCGCGCCCGGCGCCCGCCACGCCGGCGGCGGCGATGCGCTCGCCGTAGGGTGGATTCATCAGGATCACGCCGGCCTGATCGCTGGGCGGCAGGCGCTGCAGCGCGTCGCCGCCGCGCAGCTGCACGGCCTGCGCCACACCGGCGCGCGCGGCGTTGCGCTGGGCAAAATCGACCATGCGGTGCGCGACGTCGCTGCCGAACACGCGCATCGCCGCGGATTTCAAGCCATTTTGGCCTTCAGCGCCCGCTGAACAAGCGCGAGCAGCTTCTGATTTGATAGCATGCCACTGCGCGGCGTCGAAGCCCTTCAGGCGCTCGAAGGCGAAGCGACGCTGCCCGCCGGCGGGCAGGCCCAGCGCCAGCTGCGCGGCCTCGATGACGATGGTGCCCGAGCCGCAGCAGGGGTCGTACAGCGGCAGCGGCGAGACGCTGCGCGTGGCCGGCTGCCACCAGCCGCTGGCGGCCAGCATGGCGGCGGCCAGCGTCTCCTTCAGCGGCGCCTCGCCCTTGTCCTGGCGCCAGCCGCGCTTGAACAGGGGCTCGCCGCTGGTGTCGATGTAAAGCTGGGCCTGGTCGGCCGTCAGGTGCGCCTGCACGCGCACGTCGGGCCGCTGGGTGTCGATGCTGGGACGCACGCCGCCGGCCTGCTGGCGAAAGCGGTCGGCCACCGCGTCCTTGATGCGCAGGGTGGCGAAGTTCAGGCTTTTGAGCGGGCTGGCCTGCGCCGTCAGGTCGACGCGAAAGCTCTGGCGTGGCGTGAACCAGTCTTCCCAGGCCACGCCGGCGGCCAGCGCGTACAGATCCTGCTCGCCCTGATACGGCGCGTGCGCCAGCTCCACCAGCACGCGTTGCGCCAGGCGGCTCATCAGGTTCAGGCGCAGCACGCAGGCCCAGTCGCCGCGCACGCGCACGCCGCCGCGCAGCGTCAACAGCTCGTCGCCGACCAGGCCGGTGAGGCCGTGCACCTCGTCGGCCAGATAGTCCTCCACGCCGCCGGCGCAGGGCAGGAACAGGGTCAGCGTGGTCATGCGGTTGCATCGGCCATTGAGGCGCAGCGCTGCAGCTGGTGCAGAGCGGCCATGGGAATCGGGGTGACGCGGCGCGTGGCCGGGTCGATGAAGACGATGCCGGTCTTGCCGCGCGCCACCTCGCGGCGTTGCGCCGTCTCGGTCATGCAGAACACCAGATCGAAGCCGTAGCGGTTGAAGTCGGCCGGCTGCATCTGCACGCGCAGGGTTTCGCCATGAAAGGCCTCGGACTTGTACTGCGCCAGCATGTCGCCGACCACGATGGCGGTGCCGTCGACGTGGCCCTCGCGGTAGCCCAGCGACTGGAAAAAGCGCAGCCGCGCCTCGGACACCAGGCTCAGCAGCTGGGCGTTGTCCAGGTGCCCGCCCTGGTTGACGTGGCTGATGTAGACCTGCAGCTCGGTGGCAAAGCCGAAGCGCGCCGGGAGGTCGAAAACGATGCGGGCCATGGGGGAAACAGCGGTCTAAAGCTGCTTGCGCAGCGGGGTGGGGGCGATCTTCATCGCCTCGCGGTACTTGGCCACGGTGCGGCGCGCGCAGTCGATGCCCTGCTCCTTCAGCATCTCGGCCAGCCGCTGGTCGGACAGCGGGCGGCGCGGGTCTTCGGCGGCGATGAACTGCTTGATGAGCGCGCGCACCGCGGTGCTGCTGGCGTTGCCGCCGGCCTCGGTGCCCAGGGCCGAGCCGAAGAAATACTTCAGCTCGAAGGTGCCGCGCGGCGTGGCCATGTACTTGGCGGTGGTCACGCGCGAGATGGTCGACTCATGCACGCCCAGCGCCTCGGCCAGCTCGCGCTGCACCAGCGGGCGCATGGCCAGCTCGCCGTGGGTGAAGAAGCTGCGCTGGCGCTGCACGATGGCCTCGCTCACGCGCAGGATGGTGTCGAAGCGCTGCTGGATGTTGCGGATGAACCAGCGCGCCTCCTGCAGCTGCTGGCTCAGCGCCGCATGGCCGCCGCCCTCCTTGCCGCCGCGCAGCGCGCGCGCGTACAGGTCGTGCACGCGCAGGCGCGGCAGCACCTCGGGGTTGAGCTGCACGCGCAGGCGCTGGCTCGCGCCGCTGGCCGAGACGATGACGTCGGGCACGATGACGTTGTGCTCGACATCGGCAAAGCGCCGGCCGGGCTTGGGCTCCAGCGTGGCGATCAGGGCCATGGCGGCGCGCACCGCGGCCTCGTCCTGGCCGCTGGCCTGCGCCAGGCGGCGCAGGTCGCGGCGGGCCAGCGCGTCCAGCGCCTGGGGCTGGGCCAGCAGGGCCAGCGCGGCGCGAGCGCTGGCCTGGGTGGCGGGCGGCAGCGCGGTGTCGGCCACAAGCGCCTTGAGCTGCAGCGCCAGGCACTCGGGCAAGTCGCGCGCACCCACGCCGGCCGGCTCCATCGACTGCAGCAGCTTGAGCGCGAAGCTGAAGCGGTGCACCAGGGTGTCGAGCGCGTCCAGCTCGTCGCTGTCGTCCACCAGGGTGGCGGCCAGTTGCGCCAGCGAGTCCTCCAGGTAGCCGTCCTCGTTCAGCGACTCGATCAGAAAGCGCAGTACCGCCGCGTCCTCGGGCGCCAGCCGCAGCGCCAGCATCTGGGTGTGCAGGTGGGCGGCCAGCGACTCGTGCGGCGCGTCGCGCTCGCCCGGCTCGCGCTCGTCGCCGCTCGCGCCGGGGCCGGCGGCGTCGCCCCATTCGCGGTCGCTGGGCGCGTCGGCGCCATCGCCCTCCCAGTCGTCCGGCCAGTCCTGTTTGGACTCGAATTCGGCTTCAGCGCCCGTCGAATCAGCGCCAGCAGCTTCCGAATCGATAGCGTCGCGGGAGTCGGCGGCCTCGCGCTCGCGCGGCTCGCGCGCGGGCTCGGGGGGCTCGGCGTCGGCGTGTTCGTCCTCGCGCTCCAGGAAGGGGTTGTCCAGCAGCATCTGCTCGACCTCGCTGGCCAGCTCCAGCGTGGACAGCTGCAGCAGGCGGATCGACTGCTGCAGCTGCGGCGTCAGCGCCAGTTGCTGCGAAACGCGAAGGGAAAGCCCGGGTTTCACCGCGTACTGCCCGCCCGGACTCAGAGCCGGAAATGCTCGCCGAGATAGACCCGGCGCACGTCCGGGTTCGCCACGATGTCGGTGGGCGTGCCGGTGGCCAGCACGCGCCCCTCGGTGATGATGACCGCGTGGTCGCAGATGCCCAGCGTTTCGCGCACGTTGTGGTCGGTGATCAGCACGCCGATGCCGCGCGACTTGAGGAAGGCGATGATGCGCTGGATCTCGATCACGGCGATCGGGTCGATGCCGGCAAAGGGCTCGTCCAGCAGGATGAAGCGCGGCTGCGTGGCCAGCGCGCGGGCGATTTCGACGCGCCGGCGCTCGCCGCCCGACAGCGAGGGCGCGGGCGAGTCGCGCAGGTCCTGCACGTGCAGCTGCTCCAGCAGCTCGGTCAGGCGCCGCTCGATCTCGGTGCGGCCCAGCGGGTGGCCGTCCTCGCCGTGCTGCAGCTCCAGCACGGCGCGCACGTTCTCGGCCACCGTCAGCTTGCGAAAGATCGAGGCTTCCTGCGGCAGGTAGGACAGGCCCAGGCGCGAGCGCCGGTGGATCGGCATGTGCTCGACCGCCTGCTCGTCGATGCGGATGCTGCCGGCGTCGGCGCGCACCAAGCCAACGATCATGTAGAAGGAGGTCGTCTTGCCGGCGCCGTTGGGGCCCAACAGGCCCACCACCTCGCCGCTGGTCACGTCCAGCGACACGTCGTGCACCACGCGGCGCGCGCCGTAGTTCTTGCGCAGCCCGCGCACCTGCATGCGGCTGCGGGCGCCGTCGGCCGGGGCGCTGCGGGTGGTCAGGTTCACTGCGCGGGTCCGGTGGGCGGCAGGCCCTGCGCCGGCTGCAGCGGCAGCGCGGCCGGCGCCGGCTGGCTGGCCGCGTTGCGCGGTGCCAGCACCGCGCGCACGCGGCCGCTGCCGGCGGCGGGCGTGCCGGCCTGGTGGGGCGCGCCCTCGACGGTGTAGACCTCGGTGCGGTTGTTGTAGACGATGACGTCGCCCGTCACCTGGTCCTGCAGCGTGGTGCCGACCAGGCGGCGCATCTCGGCGTGCCGCACGAAGCGCACGATGTCGCTCTTGCCGTCGTAGGTGATGGAGTCGGCCTCGCCCTCGATGAACTCGTTGACACCCTCGCGCTTCTGGCGAAAGAAGGCGCGCTTGCCCGGCGCGCCGAACATCACGCCGCTCTGGTTGCCGGCGCTGTCCTGGCGCACCTCCAGGCGCGCGCCGCGCATCACGATGGTGCCCTTGGTCACCACCACGTTGCCGGTGAAGGTGGACAGCTGCTGCTTGTCCTCGTAGCGCAGCGCGTCGGCCTCGATGTTCATCGGCTGGTCGCGGTCGGCGCGCTCGGCCAGCGCCGGCACGGCCGCCAGCGCCAGCAGGGCGCCCAGGGCCCAGCGGCGCCAGGCGGGCACGACGAACGGGTGGCGGTCATCCATGTGAGGCACGGTTTTTGCTTGGGTGAATGGGCCATTGTAAGGGCCGGTATCGACCGCGCGCGGACGGGCGCCGGCGCGAAAAAGCCCGCCGAAGCGGGCTGGCGTGGCCGCGCGTCCGGGGCCCGGTCAGGCGCCCTTGCGCACCTGCTCGATCAGCTGGTTGGCAAGCTTGATCATGGGCTCGAAGCCATTGGCCATCGAGCCGTCGGTGTAGTAGCGCCCGGCAATGCCCAGCGCCGGCGTGCCCTCGACCTTGTAGGCGTCCTGCAGCTGCACCGCCTTGCGCAGTTGCGTGGCCACGCCGAAGGAGTTGTAGGTGCTTTCGAACTTGGCCTGATCCAGCCCCTGCTTGGCCGCCCAGGGGAACAGCACCTCGGGTTTGGTCAGGTTGATGCGATCGGTCTGCAGGGCCTTGAACACCTTGTCCTGCATGGCGGCGTCGACCTTGCCCATGGCCTCCAGCGTGTAGAAGATTTTTTGCAGCGGCGCGAAGTTGCTTTGAAAGCCCACGTGCACGCGGCGGAAGGCCACGTCCTTGGGCAGGGTCTTGACCCAGGCGTCCATGATGGGCTCGAAGTGCATGCAGTGCGGGCAGCCGTACGAGAAGAACTCGACCACCTCGATCTGCCCCGCCGGGGCGTCGACCGGCGCGCGCGGCGACAGCTCGATGTAGCCCTTGCCCGACTGGGCGTGCGCCGGCAGGCTCATAAGCCCCGGAAGGGCCGCAGCGGCGGCGGCCAGGGTGAATTCGCGTCGTTTCATGAAATGTTTTCTCCAGTCCTTGTCGGCCCTATTGAGCCCGCTGCCCGTCGGCAAGTTCCCGCCCGGCCTGCACTTGTCGGGGGTTCACTTCTGCACCCGCACCAGCGCCGCTTCGAGCCCATTGTCGTCCAGCCGCGCCTTCACGCGGTCGGCGGCATCGCGGTTCTGGAACGGGCCCACGCGCACCCGGTAGACGGTGCGGCCGGCCTGCTCGCGCTCGCTCACGCGCGCCTCCACGCCCATCAGCGACAGGCGCGCGCGCTGGGCGTCGGCGTCGACCTGCGCGCGGAAGGCGCCGGCCTGCACGAAATAGGTGAAGGGGTCGGCGCTGGCGGCCGCGCCCGCATTGCTGCCGATGCCGGAGCGGGCCGCGGCCAGGTCGCCCAGCGGGTCGGTCGAAGGCGCCGTGCGGGTGGCGGTGGCCGGCGGCTTGGCGGCGATGGCCGGGGGCTCGGCGGGCGCCGTGCGCGCCACCGGGCCGCCCACCACGGCCGGCGCCGGAATGGGCATGGACTCGGGCGCGGGGGCCACGCTGCCGCCGGCGGTGGTGCCCGCGGCCGGGGCGGCGGGGGCTGCCGGCGCGTTGTCGTCGCGGTTGCGCAGCGCGGCGTTGGGGTCCCAGTCGCGGTTCTTGTTGGCCTCGGCCGCGTCCTGGCTGCTGGTGCGCGCGGCGCCCTTGTTGGCAAAGGGCACCGGCACCTTGGCCACGTAGATGGCCACGCCCAGCGCCACCGCCAGGCCGACCACCGCGCCCAGGATCAGGCCCAGAAAGGTGCCGCCGTGTTGTCTGGATGTCTTCATGCTTGCAGGAGTGGAATCACATGCGTGCCGGTGCGCTCACGCCCAGCAGCGACAGGCCATTGTGCAGGACTTGGGCCGTGGCGGCGACCAGGGCCAGGCGCGCGGTCTTGACCGCTTCGTCGTCCACCAGGATGCGCTCGGCGTCGTAGTAGCTGTGGTAGCTGGCGGCCAGCTCGCGCAGGTAGAACACCACGTCGTGCGGCGCCAGGTCCTGCGCGGCGCCGGCCAGCACGTCGGGAAAGCGCGCCAGCTGCAGCATCAGCGCCTGCGCGGCGGGGGTGTCGAGCTTGGAGAGGTCCGCAGTCGGCAGTTCCCGCTTCACTGCACGATCTGCGGCGGCTTGCAAATACGCATCGGACTCTCCGTCAGAGCACGCTCGATTTAGAAGCTCCTTAATACGACCAGGCGTTCCTGCCGACGGCAAATCGCGCGCGAGCCTCCCGAGGTGTTCTCTTACGTAACCATCGTCCAGTGGAAGACAGCGCAGGAGATTGGCGGCTCCGCTGCTAATGAATTTCGAATCAACCGCAGCCAACACAATAGATTCCGCACGTCTTAATCTGGCCCTGAAATCAGTGCACTCCGTCAGAAGCAGGCTATCGGAGTTTGCTAGAAGAACGCTTAGGCGGCGTGCCACCTTCTGTTTCAGAAAATCGTCTTGCGGTTGCAGCGTAAGCAGGAGCAGTTCGATGAGGGTAACAACATCATCCTCCCGACCAGGGAGAATTGAGGGCCACCCCAACTCCCTTTGCATCCATTGCCTCAGCACGGATTGAATGCGCGCGTGGGCGTACTGCACGTAGTACACCGGGTTGTCGTTGTTCTGCTGCACGGCCAGGTCGACGTCGAAGGTGTATTCGGTGTCGGGCTTGCGCGACAGCAGGAAAAAGCGCACCGCGTCGGCGCTGGTCCATTCGATCAGGTCGCGCAGCGTGACGTAGCTGCCCGCGCGCTTGCTGATCTTGACCTCCTCGCCGCCGCGCACCACACGCACCATGGTGTGCAGCACGTAGTCCGGATAGCCCTCGGGAATGCCCAGGCCCAGCGCCTGCAGGCCGGCGCGCACGCGCGCGATGGTGCCGTGGTGGTCGGTGCCCTGGATGTTGATGGCCTTGCGATAGCCGCGCTCCCACTTGGTGGTGTGATAGGCCACGTCGGGCACGAAATAGGTGTAGCCGCCTTCCGACTTCCTCATCACCCGGTCCTTGTCGTCGCCGTAGTCGGTGGTGCGCAGCCACAGCGCGCCGTCCTTCTCGTAGGTCTTGCCGGCGGCGATCAGGCGCTGCACGGTGGCCTCGACGCGGCCGCTGGCGTACAGGCTGGATTCGAGAAAGTACTCGTCGAACTTGAGGTGGAAGGCCTGCAGGTCCTTGTCCTGCTCGTGGCGCAGGTAGGCGACGGCGAACTGGCGCATGCCGTCCCAGTCGTTCAGGTCGCCGCTGGCGGTGAAGCGGCGGTCGTCGGCCTGCACCGTCTTGCCGGCCAGAAAGTCGCTTGCGATGTCCTGGATGTAGTCGCCGTTGTAGGCCGCCTCGGGCCAGCCGGCGTCGCCTGGCCTCCGGCCCTGGGCGCGCAGCTGCACCGAGCGCGTCAGCGTCTCGATCTGCACACCGGCGTCGTTGTAATAGAACTCGCGGTGCACCCGCCAGCCCTGGGTGGCAAACAGGTTGCACAGCGCGTCGCCCAGCGCCGCCTGGCGCCCGTGACCCACGTGCAGCGGGCCGGTGGGATTGGCGCTGACGAACTCGACGATCATGGCCTCGCCGCGTGCCGGCAGCCAGCCGTAGCGCTCGCGCTGCGCCATCACCTCGCGCACGACCTGCTGCTTGGCGGCGGGCTTGAGGCGGATGTTCAGAAAACCCGGTCCGGCGATGTCGATGGCGTCTACCCACTGGCCGAAGGCGGGCGTGGCCAGCAGGGCCGCCTTGAGGCGCTCGGCCAGCTGGCGCGGGTTGGCCTTCAGCGGCTTGGCCAGCTGCATCGCGGCCGTGCAGGCCCAGTCGCCGTGCGCGGCCTGGCGCGGCGATTCGAAGGCCGCCGCGACGGGCGTGTCCGGCGCCAGTGTGGCGAGCTCGGCAGCCAGGGCTGCGAGCAGTTGTTGTTTGACCGAAGGCATCGTCCAATTTTACGGGGCGTCGAAGGGCTGCCCGCGCCCGATCGGACGACGCGTCATCCGATCGGCGCGGCCAGGCGTTGTAGGCGACAGGCTGGCGTGTCAAGATGCCGGCCGGTTGTTCCCATTGCCACCCAACCCGAAGCAAGAGGAGTTCGTTCATGAGCAAACTGCTGTCCCTGATCGCCGCCGCCGGCCTGGCCCTGTCCCTGGGCGCGGCGCCCACCCTGGCCAGCGCCAAGACGGCGCAACAGGAAAAAATGAGCACCTGCAACGCGCAGGCCGCCGGCAAGAAGGGCGACGAGCGCAAGGCCTTCATGAAGAGCTGCCTGAGCGCCCAGCCCGCCACCACCGCCGCGGCCGCCCCGGCCACCCAGCAGGAAAAAATGAAGGTCTGCAACAAGGAAGCCGCCGGCAAGAAGGGCGACGAGCGCAAGGCCTTCATGAGCGAGTGCCTGAAGAAGTAAGGCATTGCCGCCGCACCCACAACCTCGCCGCGTGATCGCGGCGAGGTTTTCTTTTGGCATGATTCGTCCATGAGCGAGCGCGCCGCCCGAATCCCCTCCATCTCCTGCGTCATGCCGGCCTACAACGAGGCCGCCGCCTTGCCCGAGGTGCTGACGCAGGTGCTGGCCGCGCTGCGGGCGCTGTCGCCCCGGGTCGAGGTGGTGGTGGTGGACGACGGCAGCCGCGACGACACGGTGGCCGTGCTGCGCGCCCTGTGCCAGCGCGAGCCGGCGCTGCGCCTGCTGCAGCTGTCGCGCAACTTCGGCAAGGAAGCGGCGCTCACCGCCGGCCTGGCCGCCGCGCGCGGCGAGGTGGTGGTGCTGATGGACGCCGACGGCCAGCACCCCACGGCCCTGCTGGCCGACATGCTGCGCCACTGGCAGGCGGGCGCCGACGTGGTGTATGCCGTGCGCCGCACACGCACCGACCAGTCGGCCATTTACCGGCGCCTGGTGGGCGCCTTCTACGGTCTCGTCAACTGGCACAGCCGGGTGCGCATCCCGCGCGACGCGGGCGACTTTCGCTGGCTCGACCGGCGCGTGGTCGACGCCCTGCTGGCCCTGCCCGAGCGCCACCGCTTCATGAAGGGCCTGTACGCCTGGGTCGGCTTTCCCAGCGTGGCGCTGGACTACGAGCCGCTGCCGCGGCGTGCCGGCGAAAGCCATTTCGGCCTGAGCGGCGCGCTGGGCCTGGGCACCACGGGTCTCCTGGCCTTCACCGCCGCGCCGCTGCGCGTGCTGGCCCTGCTGGGCCTGACGCTGTCGCTGGCGGCGCTGGGCTACGGCGTGTGGGTGGTGATCGAGTACTTCTGGCTGGGCAACCCGGTGCGCGGCTATCCCACGCTGGCGGCGGGCATGATGTTTTTGAGCGGGGTGCAGCTGCTGTCGGTGGGCCTGCTGGCCGAGTACGTGGCGCGCATCTACGACGAGGTCAAGCAGCGCCCCCTGTATCTGGTGGCCGACGAAACGGGCCAGGGCCTGCCCGCGCGTGAGCAGCCGTGAGCCTGGCGCGCACCGGGTTCTGGTTCGGCGCCGTGGGCGCGGCGGCTGCCGCCACGCACGCGGCGGTGTTCGGCCTGGCCAAGCCCTGGATGCTGCCCGAGCTGGCCAATGCGCTGGGTTTCGTCGTCGCCTTCGGCGTCAGTTTCGTCGGTCACCGCTGGCTGAGCTTTCGCGGCGCCAGCACCGGCGTGGGCCAGAGCCTGCTGCGCTTTGCCGCCACCGCCGTGGCCGGCTTCGCGGTGAACGAGGCGGTGTTCAGCCTGCTGCTGCGCGGCGCCGGCTGGCCCTCATGGCTGGCGCTGTTTGCCGCCATGGGCGTGGCAGCCGGGCAAACCTTCGTGCTGGGGCGCTTCTGGGCCTTCCGCCGCTGAGGCGGCCGAGCGGTACAGGGCCCAGGTCTGGCCCGCGAACACCGGCTGCCAGCCGGCGATGAGGGCCTGGGTGTCGGGGCCGGCCTTGCGCGGCGCCAGCAGCCAGGCGTGGGCCTGCGTGCGCGCCTGCGCCAGCGCCGCCGGCTCCAGCAGGATGCGCGCCGCGGCGGTGGGCTCGAAGGCGCCGGCCTCGTACAGCTCGCGCTTCCAGTCGTCGGCGGCCTTGGCGCGCACCTGGGGCCAGTCCTGCACCACGCGCAGCGGCTTTTGCGTTTGCGCGACGAAGGGCAGGTCCATCGGGTAGCCGCCCACCACGTAGATCTCGTCGGTGGGCGCGGCGCGGCAGGCCAGCACCCGCGCCACGTCACCCGACAGCCGCCCGCGGTCGATGCGCGGCGCCGCCAGCGTGATGGCCACCGGCACGGCCGCCGCCAGCAGCAGCACGGCGACGAAGGCGCGCTCGGCGTGGCGGCGCCCGTCCAGTGCGCGCTGCCAGCCCATGGCCGCCAGCAAGGCCAGCGGCGGCAGCACGGGCAGGGCGTAGCCGATCAGCTTGGAGCGCGGCAGCGAGAAAAACAGCACGATGGCGCCCACCCAGATCCAGCACAGCACGGCCAGCCGGCGCTGCGCGTCGAGCGCCGCCGGGGCGGGCCGCCGGCGCAGGCGCAGCAGGCCGTCCCAGGCGGCGAAAAAGGCCCACGGAAACAGCAGCAGCGCACAGGCCGCCAAGTAAAACCACCAGGGCTGCGGATTGTTGAAGCCGCCGCCGGTGTAGCGCCCGAACTGCTGCACGCCGAACAGATAGGCCCACAGGCCCGGATAGCGCTGGCCCGCCAGCACGAACCAGGGCAGGGCGAGCACGGCAAACAGGGCCAGGCCGCTGACCCAGGGCAGGTGCAGCACCTTGCGCCACTGGCGCGTGGCCAGCAGCCAGGCGCCGATCACCAGCGCCGGCAGCGCCACGCCGATCAGGCCCTTGGTCAGCAGCCCGCCGGCGCACAGGGCGAAGCCCGCGCGCGCCCAGCCCGCGTGCGGGCGTTCGCCGTCCCAGCAGGCCAGGGCGAAGCACCAGATGGCGCTGGCGATCCAGGCGGCCACGCCCATGTCGTGGTTGACGTACTGGCCGCCGATCAGAAAGCCCGCGCTGGCGCCCAGCATCAGCGCCGCGCGCCGCGCCAGCGCGGCGTCGCCCAGGCGGCGGCCGGCCACCAGCACGCCCAGTAACATCAGACTGGCCAGCAACATGCCCGGTACGCGCGCGGCCCAGGGCGTGACGCCGAACACCGCCATGCTGGCCGCCTGCAGCCAATGGGTGAGCGGCGGCTTGTGAAAAAACGGCAGGCCGTCCAGGCGCGGCGTCAGCCAGTCGCCTGAGAGCAGCATCCAGCGGCCGATGTCGGCGTAGCGCCCTTCGTCGGGCACCGACAGCGGCCGCAGCGCGGCCAGCAGCGCCAGCAGCAGCACGAAGCCCAGCGGCGACCAGGCCCGCGCGCGCACGCCGGACGTCGGCGCCGGGGCGGGCGCCGCCAGGGAGACGGAGGGGTTCATGCGTGGGGGGGGTAGAGGGTGCTGCCGCGCACCAGGCGCACGCCGGCGGTGGCGCATTGTGCGGCAAACGCGGCGCTGGCGAAATGGGCGAATTCCCAGGCGCGGGCGGCGGCGATGGGGTCGGGCCCGTCGGTGGCCTCGGGCGCGGCGCCGGGGTGGCACATCAGCAGCGTGCCGGCGGGCGAGCCGGCCAGCCAGCCGGCCATCCGGTGGGCGTAGCCGGCCTCGTCGCCGGTGAAGTCATAAATGCCGGAAAGGGCTGAGGCGCATGGAATACGTGCGTGAGCAGCTATCTTTTCAAGAGCGTCGGCGCCCAGGCTGGCGATCACCCAGCTCTTGAGCGTGCGCTGGCCGGCTGGCGGGCGCGACACGCGCAACCAGGGCGGGCGGGCGCCGTAGCGCCGTGTCAGCACCTGCACCAGCGGCGTGCGGATGCCGGCGAACTGCTGTACGTGCTGGTGGCCGTCCACGTGGTCGGGTGGTGCGCCCCAGGCGGCCTCGAAGGCGTCCAGCTGGCGCTCGATCACGACGCGCGCGGCCGCGGGGTCGAAGCCGCCCAGCAGCGCGCGCCGCATGGCCGCGCCCAAGCTCAGGCCATGGCCGGCGGCCACCGCAAAGTCGCTGGTGAAGTCCAGGTGCAGGCCCACGTCCAAGCGGTCGCGCCACTCGCGCAGCGGCGCCGCATCCTCGCGCCAGCGCGGCGACAGCACCATGGCGCTGGTTGCGGTCAAGCGACCCTGCGCCGCCAGCGCCAGCACCGCCCGCGTCACGCCCGCGTGCTGGGCGTAGTCGTCGGCGCACAGCACCAGGGGCTTGGCGTCAGCGCCCACGCGTCACCAGGCGCCCCAGCCGCGCGCCAAAAACACCGCCGGCAGCGGGATCACGGCCACCAGGTGCGTGCCCAGCATGATCGGCTTGCGCGCGCGGTTGATCTCGGCCTCGCTGGGCAGCGCGCCGCCGGCGTCCAGCGCGAGCTGCCAACGGCGGTAGGCGCGCGTGGGGCCGATCTGCAGCCACGCGGCGGCCATGAACAGGCCGAACTTGGCCCACAGCAGCGGGTTGCTCCAGTACCAGCCGAAGCCCTTGCTGCCCAGCCAGGTGCGCGCCAGGCCGGTCAGCAACACGAAGGCGGTGGCGACCCACAGGATGCGGTCCAGCCGCACCAGGCGCGGCACGCTGGCGGCGTTGAACCAGGCGGCGCGGCAGATCGCCGACTGCGCGGTGGCGAACACGATCCAGCCGATGAAGGCGCTGATGTGCAGAAAGGCGAGTATGGGTTCGAGCATGGGGGCGATGTTACGGCCGCGTCCAGAAACCGGGCTCGGCGTAGCGCTGCTTCAAAAAATCCACCCACAGGCGCACGCGCAGCGGCAGGTGGCGCGTGGCGTGCGGCAGCAGGGCGTAGATGCCGTTGGGCGGCGCGGCGTAGGCCTGCAGCACGGGCACCAGCGCGCCGGCGGCGATCTCGGCTTCGACCTCCCAGGTCGAGCGCCAGGCGATGCCGTGGCCGGCCAGGCACCAGGCGTGCAGCACCTGGCCGTCGCTGCAGTCCAGCGGGCCCTGGGGGCGGATGTGGATCGGCTGCCCGTCCACCGTGAATGACCAGCCGCGCGACTGCGAGGCGTCGCTGGACAAAACCAGGCAGTCGTGGCGCGCCAGGTCCTGCGGGTGGCGTGGCACGCCACGGCGGCGCAGGTAGGCCGGCGTGGCCACCGCCAGGCGGTGGTTGTCGGCCAGCCGGATGCTGATGAGCGAGGAGTCGGGCAGGTCGCCCACGCGCACCGCGCAGTCGTAGCCTTCGGCCGCCAGGTCGACGATGCGGTCGGCCAGGTTGAGCGAGATGCGCAGCCGCGGGTGCGCATCGTGAAAGGGCGGCACCAGCGGCGCCACGTGCCGGCGACCGAAGCCCGCCGGCGCGGTGATGCGCAGCTGGCCGCTGGCCTGCACGCCGCCGGCCGACACGCTGGCCTCGGCGCCGGCCACCTCGGCCAGGATGCGCTGGCAGTCGTCCAGAAAGGCCGCGCCCTCGTGCGTGAGCGCGATGCGGCGCGTGCTGCGCACCAGCAGCTTCACGCCCAGCTGCGCCTCCAGCGCGTCCAGCCGCCGCCCGATGATGGCCGGCGCCACGCCCTCGGCACGCGCGGCCGCGCTCAGGCTGCCACGCGCGGCCACCGAGGCGAAGGTCTCGTAGGCCTTGAGCTTGTCCATGGGGGCGAATTATCGACAGCCGGCGTGCGGGCCAAGATGAACGGTCGGCGGGACCATTGGATTGAACCGCTGGCTATGCCATCATGCCAGCCACCCGTTGCCGCTCATCGCCGTGACCACGACCATCCCGCCCGCCCCCTCCGCGCCCGACATGCGCCGCTTCAGCCTGGCCCAGCTGCACCGGCTGGCCGAGGGCGGCAGCCGCCGCGCCCGTGCCGAGCTGGAGCGGCGCCTGCGCGAGCCTGGCCCCGCGGTCGCCGCGCCGGCGCCACGTGCGCCTTCGGTGGTCGCGGCCGTGCCCGGCAACGCCCGCCCGGTGCCCGCGCCGATCGCCGCGGCGGCAGCCGATGGCCACGACGCGCGCATCGACTCCTGGGCGCTGATGGAGCGCCAGCAGCTGGAGGCCGCGCGCCAGGACGGACCGCCGCGCCTGGTGGGCCTGGTGCTGATCGCCTGGGGCGTGCTGCTGGGCCTGGGCGGGCTGGCGCTGCTGGCGCGCGGCGGCGGCGCCTATTACCTGCTGTGCGGCGGGGCCGGCGCGGGCGTGGGCGCCCTGCTGATGCGCTGCAGCCGCTGGGCGCTGGCGCTGCAGGCGCTGGTGGTTCTGCTGGCGCTGGCCTGGGCCTGGCGTGGCGGCAGCGTGCTGCTGGCCGTGCTGCAGGCGGCGCCGCTGTGGCTGGCGGCGCTGTGGGCGGCGGTGCCGGCGGTGCGCGAGCCCTTGCGCTGACACGCGGCAATCGACTTCGGTGGCGTCCGGCCACTTGTGCAAAAAAGTCAATGGTTTTGCAATCCAGAGCTTCTTTTTTGCTGATACGGGTTGAAATATAGTGGGGCTTCGATGGCCGCCCGCAGCCGGCGGCCGGTGGTTTTTCTCCTGAAGCTTCACTGCCATGAATCAACGCATCCAAGCCGGCGCCCTGCGGGTGGCCTCCGAGCTCTACGACTTCATCAACCGCGAGGTGCTGCCCGACGTGGGCGTGGACCAAGGCCGCTTCTGGAAGGGCTTCTCGTCCATCGTCACCGAGCTGGCGCCCAAGAACGCCGCCCTGCTGGCCGAGCGCGATCGCCTGCAGGCCGAGCTGGACACCTGGCACCAGGCCAACCCCGGCCCGATCACCGACATGCGCGCCTACCGCGCCTTCCTGGAGGGCATCGGCTACCTGGTGCCGGTGCCGGCCAAGGTGAAGATCACGACCAAGAAGGTCGACGCCGAGTTGGCCGTGCAGGCCGGCCCGCAGCTGGTGGTGCCGATCCTGAACGCGCGCTATGCGCTGAACGCCGCCAACGCGCGCTGGGGCAGCCTGTACGACGCGCTGTACGGCACCGACGTGATCGCCGAAACCCCCGGCCTGGAAAAAGGCAAGGGCTACAACGCGCGGCGCGGCGCCAAGGTGATCGAATGGGCGCGCCACATGCTGGACCGCACGGCGCCGCTCAAGAAGGGCTCGCACCTCGATGCGGTGGGCTACAAGATCAAGGACGGCGAGCTGGTCGTCAAGCTGGCCGACGGCCGGCGCAGCAAGCTGCTGGACAAGGCGCAGCTGGTGGGCTTTCAGGGCGACGCCAAGGCGCCCAGCTCGGTGCTGCTGGTGCACAACGGCCTGCACCTGGACATCCGCATCGACCCGCAGTCCCCCATCGGCAAGACCGATGCGGCCGGCGTGGCCGACGTGGTGGTCGAGGCGGCCGTCTCCACCATCATGGACTTGGAAGACTCGATTGCCGCGGTCGACGCCGAGGACAAGGTGCTGGGCTATCGCAACTGGTTGGGCATCCTGCGCGGCACGCTGACCGAGAGCTTCGACAAGGGCGGGCGCACCGTCACGCGCGGGCTCAACCCCGATCGCCTGTACACCAAGCCGGCCGGCAAGGGCACGGTGCGGCTGCACGGGCGCTCGCTGATGTTCGTGCGCAACGTCGGCCACCTGATGACCAACCCGGCCATCTTGTACAAGGCGGCCGACGGCAGCGAGAAGGAAATCCCCGAGGGCATCCTGGACGCGGTGGTGACCACCGCCATCGCGCTGCACGACCTGCAGGGCAAGGGCGCGGGCGGCATCCGCAACTCGCGCACCGGCAGCGTCTACATCGTCAAGCCCAAGATGCACGGCCCGGCCGAGGTGGGCTTCGCCAGCGAGCTGTTCGGCCGCGTCGAGGAGCTGCTGGGCCTGCCCGACAGCACCGTCAAGCTGGGCATCATGGACGAGGAGCGCCGCACCAGCGTCAACCTCAAGGCCTGCATTGCCGCCGCCAAGTCGCGCGTGGCCTTCATCAACACCGGTTTCCTCGACCGCACCGGCGACGAGATGCACAGCTGCATGCGCGCCGGCCCGGTGTACCGCAAGGGCGACATGAAGAGCAGCGCCTGGATCGCCGCCTATGAGCGCAACAACGTGCTGGTCGGCCTGGCCTGCGGCCTGCGGGGCAAGGCGCAGATCGGCAAGGGCATGTGGGCCATGCCCGACCTGATGGCCGCCATGCTGCAGCAAAAGATCAACCACCCCAAGGCCGGCGCCAACACCGCCTGGGTGCCCAGCCCCACCGGCGCCACCCTGCACGCCATGCACTACCACCAGGTGCTGGTGAGCGACGTGCAAAAGGCCATGGAAGCCGAGCTGGCGCACGCCGACGTCGCCGCGCTGCGCGACGAGCTGCTGACCGGCCTGCTCAGCATCCCGGTGGTGCCCGAGGCCAAGTGGAGCGCCGCCGAGCGCCAGCAGGAGTTGGACAACAACTGCCAGGGCATCCTGGGCTACGTGGTGCGCTGGGTCGACCAGGGCGTGGGCTGCTCTAAGGTGCCCGACATCCACGGCGTGGGCCTGATGGAAGACCGCGCCACGCTGCGCATCTCCAGCCAGCACATCGCCAACTGGCTGCTGCACGGCGTGGTCAGCGAAGGCCAGGTGCGCGCCACGCTGCAGCGCATGGCCGCGCTGGTCGACCAGCAGAATGCGGGCGACCCGCTGTACCGCAACATGCACGGCAACTTCGAGAAATCGGCCGCCTTCCAGGCCGCCAGCGACCTGATCTTCAAGGGCCTGGTGCAGCCCAGCGGCTACACCGAGCCGCTGCTGCACGCCTGGCGGCAGAAGGTGAAGGCGGGGGCTTGACGATCGCGTCGGCGCCGAAAACTATATAAATGATAGCTGCCGGCGCTTGATGGATGGGCGCTACAGCCCGATTTCGCATATTTTCTGGTGGCGATCCGCGCGCTCGCCGCCTCAGCCGCGCAACCCCTGCTTGCGCTCGCGCTGCGACTTGCAGGCCACGCAATGCAGGGTCATGGGCTCCACCTTCAGGCGCTCGAAGGCGATCGGCTGGCCGCACTCCACGCACAGGCCGTAGCTGTCCTCGGCCATGCGCTCCAGCGCGCGGTCGATGCGCGCCAGCTCGTCCACGTCCAGCGAGGTCAGCGCCGCATCCACCTCGCGCGTCTGGTTGGTCAGGCGCCCGTTCTCGTCCTGCGACACGCTGCCGGCGGTGTTCTCGGCCGGTGCCAGGTTGCTGCGGTTTTGCTGCATCTGCGCCTGCAGCTCCTGGCGGCGCGCCAGCAGCAGGGCTTTCAGTTCTTGCCGCTGGGCGGCGGTCAGTGGTGCGGCGCTCATGATCGATTCTCCAAAAGCTGCGGGCGACGGCGGGTCCTGTACAGCAGAATATCACCCCCATGACCCCCGCGCCGCTGCCGCTCGACCCCACGGTTTGCCCCCTGTGCGGCGGCCCCAACGGCTGCGCCATGGAGCAAGAGCGCGCCAGCGGCCCGCCGCAGCCGCCCTGCTGGTGCACGCAGGCGTCGTTCACGCCCGCGCTGCTGGCGCGGCTGCCCGAGGACGCGCGCCGGCGCGCCTGCATCTGCGCCGCCTGCGCGCGGGCGGCGGCCGAGGGCGAACGGTCGCCGCCGTAGCATACTGAGCGCCATGTGCCAGCTGCTCGGGATGAACTGCAACACGCCGACGGACGTGACCTTCTCGTTCGCCGGTTTCGCGCAGCGCGGCGGGCGCACCGACCACCACGCCGACGGCTGGGGCATCGCGTTTTTCGAGGGGCGCGGCGCGCGCGTGTTTCTCGACCCCGGGGCGGCGGCCGACTCGCCCATCGCCGAGCTGATCCGGCGCTATCCGATCAAGAGCAAGAACGTCATTGCCCACATCCGCAAGGCCACGGTCGGACCGGTGCTGCTGGAGAACTGCCACCCCTTCCAGCGCGAGCTGTGGGGCCGCACCTGGGTGTTCGCCCACAACGGCGACCTGAAGGACTACCACCCGCGCCTGCACGGGCACTTTCACCCCGTGGGCGACACCGACAGCGAGCGCGCCTTCTGCTGGTTGATGCAGGAGCTGGCCAAGTCGCACGCCAGCCTGCCGCCGGTGGCCGAGCTGACGCGCACCCTGGCCGAGCTGCTGCCCCGGGTGGCGCGCCACGGCAGCTTCAACATGCTGCTGTCCAATGGCCAGGCGCTGTGGGCGCATGCCTCGACCAAGCTGTGCTACATCGTGCGCCAGCACCCCTTTGCCCGTGCGCGGCTGCAGGACGAGGACCTGGCCATCAATTTCGCCGAGCACACCACCCCGCGCGACCGCGTGGCCGTGGTGGCCACCACGCCGCTGACCTGCGACGAGGCCTGGACGCCGTTCGCGCCGGGCGAACTGGCGGTGTTCGTGGACGGGGCGCTGCAGGCGCTCGAGTTGCAATCGTTTCGATAGCTGCCCGCGCTTGGTGGGCGGGTGCTGGAGGCCTGAATGGTCCAAAAACCGGCGTGCTTCGACGCCAGCCGCCGGCCCTCAGCCCAAGCCTCGCCCAGAGGGCGAGGGGGTCGACGCGGGCCCCGCCCGCACCGTGCTTTCGCGCAGCGCGCGCCGCACGCGCGGCGGCTCGGTGCCGATGTGAAAGGCCAGCTTGCGCTCGCGCAGCGCCACGTCGGCGGTGGTGGTGCGCTCGAAGCGGCGCAGGTGCTCGGTCCAGGACGCGTCTTCGATCACCTCGATGAAGCGCCCCGGCTCGTTGATGTCCGACAGCAGCTCCCAGTCCACCGCGCCCACGCGCAGACGCGAGCGGCGGCTTTCCTCCATCAGGGCGCGAAAGGCGGTGGCGCGCGCCGGGTCGATCTGGTATTCGACCGTGACGACCACGCGGCCCTCGGGCGGCGGCGCCTCCACCTGCGGCAGCGGCCAGGGGCCGGCCGGCGTGGGGTCGTCGATCACGCCGCGGTCGGGCATGCGCCAGGTGGCGATGGCCATCGTCAAAATGCCGCTGGCTGCGCCGATGCCCAGCGTCAGCGGCACGTTGGTCCAGGTGGCCACCTGGCCCCACACCGCCGCGCCCAGGGCGGTGGCGCCCATGATGGCCATCTGGTACATCGACATGCCGCGCGCGCGCACCCAGTCGGGCAGGCTGATCTGCGCCGACACGCTGAGCGAGTTGGCCGTGGTCAGCCAGGCGCCGCCGCACAGCAGCATGGCCGGCACCGCCAGCCACAGGCTGCGCGTGACGGCCATCAGCGCCATCGTCGCCGCCTGCGTGATGGCGCCGGCCAGCACCAGCCGGTCGCGCGGAAAGGCGCGCCGCAGCTGCGGCAGCACGAAGGTCGACGCAATGGCGCCCGCGCCCATGGCGGCCAGCAAGACGGTGAAGGTGCCGGCGTTGCCGCCCTCGATCTCGCGCGCCACCAGCGGCAGCAGCGCGATCAGCGCCGTGGAGTGAAAAAAGAACAGCGCGATGCGCAGCAGCACCCCCTTGAGGTGGTAGGACTGCATCACGTACTGCAGGCCCACGCGCATGGCGCCGCGCAGGCTTTCGCGCCCCAGCGGGTGCGGCGTGTGCGGGCGCTGCCAGCGCGAGATGACCACCGCCGCGCCCACCGACAGCACGGCGTTCAGCCCGAACACCCAGGCGCTGCCCAGGCTGGCGATCAGCGCGCCGGCGATCAGCGGGCCGACGATGCGCGCCGCATTCATCGACGCGCCGTTCAGCGCCAGTGCCGCCGGCAGCTGCGCGCGCGGCACCAGCTCGGGCACGATGGCCGAGAACACCGGCCAGCGCAGCGCCAGCCCCACGCCGTTGCAAAACAGCAGCAAGAGCAGCAGCGGCGGCGTGATGACCTGTGCGAACGCCGCCAGCGCCAGCAGCGCGCCCACCACCGCCACCCACAGCTGGGTGAACAGCAGAAAGTGCTTGCGGTTCAGGATGTCGGCCAGCGCGCCCGAGGGCAGGCCCAGCAAAAAGACCGGCAGCGTGGCCGCCGTCTGCACCAGCGCCACCCAGTTGGGCTGCTCGGTCAACGTGGTCATCAGCCAGGCGGCCGCCACGTCGTTCATCCACATGCACAGGTTGGCGATCAGCCAGGTGCTCCACAGCAGGCTGAACACGCGGTGGCGAAACGGCGCCAGCGCGCCCAGGTCCTCGTCGGCGAGGGGGGCGGTGCTCGGGTGCGGCTGGGAGTCGGGCATGGCCCGCCGATCATAGTGGGGGCGGCGGCCCGCGGCCTGCGCCGCGCTCCGATAACTATGCATTCAATAGCTGCTCGCGCTTGACTGGAAACGGCTGCAGCCCGATTTGGCTTGAAATCGTGCGCCCCGACTCAATGCGCCGGCACCGACACCGTGGGGCGCGGGCGGGCCGACGCCGGCGCCCGGTCACGCCAGCGCAGCGCCCAGCGCTCGATCGTGTAGTAGGACAGCGCCGCCAGCGCCAGCGAGATGGCGCCGCCCAGCAGCACCACCCACGGCCAGGGCAGCTCGGCGCGCAAATAGCGCACCACCGGGTAGTGCCACAGGTACACGCCGTAGGACAGCTGGCCCAGCTTGACCAGCGCCGGCGCGCTCAGCATGCGCCAGATCAGGCCGCGCTGGCGCTGCACCGCCACCAGCAGCACCACCGCCGCGCCCTCGACCGCCGGCATGCCCCAACTGAGCGCATCGCTGCTGTCCCAGCCCAGGCCCATCAGCACCGGCACCGCCAGCGGCAGCCACAGCGCGCTGGGCAGGTGGCGCCGCGCGCGGGCGATGAAGTCGGGCTGCTCGTGCAGCAGCGCCGCCAGCAGCGCGCCGGCCAGCAGGCCGGTGGCGCGCGTGTCGAAGCGAAAGAACACCTGGTAGAACGGCTGGTCCCACGCCACGCACAGCACGCGCCACGCTGTGGCCGCCACCCACAGCACGGCAATCACGCGCCACAGCTGGCCGCGCCGGCAGCGCGCCACCCCCAGGGCCAGCAGCGGCGGCCAGATCAGGTAGAAGTGCTCTTCCACCGACAGCGACCACATGTGCAGCAGGCTGGCCGGCTGGTCGAAAAACGCGATGCCGTAGTCGGCCAGGTACAGCGCCGACACCAGCGCGTCGGTCAGCGCGTCGTGTGCGCCGGGCCACAGCAGCGGCGCCACCGCCACGTAGACGGCCAAAAACAGCAGCAGCGCCGGCATCAGGCGCAGCAGGCGGCGGCGATAAAAGCGCCAGTAGTCCAGCCGGCCCTCGGTCTGCAGCTCGATCAGCAGCAGCGAGGTGATCAAAAAGCCGCTGAGCACGAAGAACACGTCGACGCCGAAGAACGCGCCGTCGAACAGCGGCACGTGCGCGTGCGACAGGATCACCAGCGCGATGGCCACGCCCCGCAACCCATCCAGCGCCGGGTTGTAGCGCAAGCCGATACCGCCAGCCTTCATGATGTACTGCCCTTCTTCTGCCCGGCCCGCCGCGACAGGCGCGGGCCGAAAGGCAGGCAGTATGCGGGATAACCCGCAGATGTAGAGTTACAAGGCGTAGAGGCTTCTGCGCGGCAGCCAGACTGCGCGAGGTGCTACAAAATTAAACACCAGCCCGGTAGGCTGGGTTGAGGAACGAAACCCAGCTTGGAGCGGCCTTGGGATCAGCGGGCGCTGCCGCCGGGTCGCGCTGCGCTTGACCCAGCCCACGACCCTGCGCTTGACTCAGCCTGCGCGCCTATGACCTGCCCGCCACGCGCCGCTCCAGCGCGTCGACGAACAGCGCCGGCACGTCGCAGCCGGTCTGCTCGTGAATCTCCTGAAAGCAGGTCGGGCTGGTGACGTTGATCTCGGTGACGTGCGTGCCGATGATGTCCAGCCCGATCAGCAGCAGCCCGCGCGGCGCCAGCACGCGGCCGATGGCGGCCGCGGTGGCGCGGTCGCTGTCGGTGATGGGCTGGGCCACGCCCTTGCCGCCGGCCGCCAGGTTGCCGCGCACCTCGCTGCCCTGCGGGATGCGCGCCAGCACGAAGGGCACGGGCTCGCCGTCGATGATCAGGATGCGCTTGTCGCCGGCGGCGATCTCGGGCAGAAAGCGCTGCACCATCACCGTCTGCGCGCCGCCCGCGTTCAGCGTCTCGATGATCGAGCCCAGGTTGAGCGCGTCGGCCTTGACGCGGAAGATGCCCATGCCGCCCATGCCGTCCAGGGGCTTGAGGATGATGTCCTGGTGCTGGGCGTGAAAGCGGCGAATCTCGTCGCTGGATCGCGTGACCAGCGTCGGCCCGATGAACTGCGGCCACTCCATGATGGCCAGCTTCTCGGGGTGGTTGCGCAGCGCGGCGGGTTTGTTGACCACGCGCGCGCCCTCGCGCTCGGCCTGCTCCAGCAGGTGCGTGGCGTAGATGTATTCGGCGTCGAAGGGCGGGTCCTTGCGCATCAGCACGGCGCCGAAGTCCTTCAACGCCACGTCCTGCGCCGGCTCTTCGGCAAACCAGTCGGGCGTGCGGCCCGTGAGCTGGATCGGGCGTACGCGCGCCTGCACCACGCCGCCCGATTGCCAGTGCACATCCTGCGGCCCGCAGGCGGCGATGCGGTGGCCGCGCCGCTGGGCCTCGCGCATCATCGAGAAGGTGGTGTCCTTGTAGGTCTTGAAGTGCTCGAGCGGGTCGGCGATGAACAGCAGGTTCATGAGGGGGCTTTCGTGGGGCGTCGGGCCAAATCTTGCCTCAACGCGGCGGAGCCTGCGCGGCGGCGGGTTTTCGCCGCGCCTGGGTGACGAGCAGCGCCAGCGCGCCGGCCACCACGCCCCAGAAGGCCGAGCCGATGCCGGCCAGCGTCACGCCCGACAGCGTGACCAGGAAGGTGATGACGGCCGCCTCGCGGTGCGCCTCGCCCTGCAGCGCCGCCGCCAGCCCCGAGCCGATGGTGCCCAGCAGCGCCAGCCCGGCAATGGCGGCCACCAGCTCTTTCGGAAAGGCCGTCAGCAGCCCCGCCACCGCGGCGCCGAACAGGCCGATCGCCACGTAGATCACGCCGTTGACCACCGCCGCGGTGTAGCGCCGCGCCGGGTCGGGGTGCGCTTCGGGGCCCATGCAGATGGCGGCGGTGATGGCCGCCAGGTTGAGCGCATAGCCGCCAAAGGGCGCCAGCACCAGCGTGGCCAGGCCCGTCAGGCTGATCAGGCGGCTGACGGGCATCTGGTAGCCGGTGGCGCGCATCACCGCCACGCCCGGCAGGTTTTGCGAGGCCATGGTCACCACGAACAGCGGCAGCGCCACACTCACGGCCGCCTGCCAGCTGAACACCGGCGTCGTCCACACCGGCTGCGCCCAGTCCCAGCGCACCGCCGTCCAGCGGATGGTGCCCTGCCAGGCGGCAAACGCAATGGCCACGGCCAGCGTCGCCGGCACCGTGTAGCGCGGCCACCAGCGGCGCGCCAGCAGGTAGGCCGCCAGCATCACCAGCACCAAAGGCAGCGCCGTGCGCGCCGCGCCGAAGGCCGCCATGCCGAAGTGCGCCAGCACGCCCGCCAACAAGGCCGAGGCAATCGCCATCGGGATGCGGTTCATCACCCGCTCGAACCAGCCCGTCACCCCGCACAGCACGATCAGCGCCGCGCAGACGATGAACGCGCCCGTGGCCTGCCCCAGGTCGAACCCCAGCCCCGCGCTGGCCAGCACCGCCGCGCCGGGCGTGCTCCAGGCAATCATCACCGGCTGGCGCAGGATGAGCGAGGGAATGGCCGAGCACAGCCCCATGCCCAGCCCCAGCGCCCACATCCACGACGTGATGACCTCTTGCGACGCGCCGAACGCCTGCGCCGCCTGAAACACCAGCGCCACCGAGCTGGTAAAGCCCACCAGCACCGCCACGAAGCCCGCGCTGGCGGCCGACAGGCTCAGGTCCTTGAAAAATCGCATCGGGGGATTGTGCGCGTGCCGGCGTGGGCACGGCGCGCACGGGTAGCCAACGTGGCTCACCGCAGTTGGCAGGCCAATTGTTGTACGTACAACAATACAATGAGCGCTGAGTTCCACGATCGGCTGTACGTGGTGGTGTTCGTGCAGCGCGGCGAGGTGATGCGCATCATCAGCCTGCGCAAGGCCAACCGACGTGAGGTGAAGCTGTATGACGAAGCGATCTAAAAACCGGGGGCTGCTGCTGCCCACCGCGGCCGAGGACGCCGCCATTGCCGCCGGCTTGGCGCAGGACGCCGACACGATGGAAATCACCCGTGCCGACCTGCCGCGCCTGGCACCGCTGCGCCGGCCCGGTCGGCCAGTCGCCGAGCACCCCAAGGTGCCCATGACGATGCGCGTGGACGCCGACGTGCTGGCCGCCATCAAGGCCAGCGGCAGCGGCTGGCAAACGCGTGTCAACCGCGTGCTGCGCGAGGCCGTGCGCCGGGGCAAATTGGCCGCGTGAACGGGTCGGCACGGGCATCAAACCCGCGCGCCGATCAGGCCTGGGCCAGTCGCCGCGCTTGCCGTTGCAGTCGCGCTTTGCGCGCCTCGTCGAGCGGCAGCGCCGCGATGCGGGCAACCAGGGTGTCCATCGAGATGATGCCGTGGCGCAGCATCGTCGCGACGAAAGGGCCGTCCTTGTCGCGCCCCGCCACGAGCTTGGCCGCCGCCAAGTCATGCGGTTCCAGGCACCACCCCAGCTTCAAATCGGTCTGCTCGTTCTGCAACTTCACCAGGCGCTCTTGCCAGCCGTCCGGCAACACGGCGGTCTCGGGCCCCACGCCTTGGGCGTAATACCCGAAGCGCTCGTGAAACGGCGACAGCTCGCCAATGGCGCCGTCGATCAAATCCGCCAGCTCTGGGCGCCGCAGCGGGTAGCAGTCGGCCTCCATCGACTGCACCAGCTCGGGTGGCGGCGCTGGTACGCTGGCCAGAATCGATTGGCTGCCGATCACCACGATCTCGTATTCGTTGGTGACGGCCGCTGCCGCGCGGATCAGGTGCTCCAGTTCAGCGCGCCGCATCGCCTTGCCTTGCGCGCCAGTCTTTCAAAAACGCCAAGCGCTCGGCGTTGCTCAAAACGCCTGCAAAGGGCGATGCCTGGCGCAATGCGTCCGCGTGGGGTGAATCTTCTTCCGCCATCGCCAGGCAGGCTGGCAAGCCTTGGTCGGCCAAGGCTTGCCACTCGCTCACGTAGGGCTGCACCTGCGGGGCGGCATCGCGCTGCCAGCGCGCCAGATTGGCCCGCACGCGTTCGAACAAGGCCGGCTCGGCACGCACGCGCGCGGCCGCCAGGCGGTGCAGGGCGCGGGCGCGTTCGTCAAGCTGGGCATGCGTGGGCATGACTGGATTGTGCCGTCGCTCTCACGTCGCCGGTTGCGCGCCGCCATCGGCCGGCCCCACCGCCGCGCCCTGCAGCAGGCCATCCAGTTGCCGCCGGGCAATCGGGTGGCCCAGTGCCGCCGCCTTGGCGATCCACATCACCGCCAGTTGGTCGCCTTGCTCAGTGCCCTTGGCCGCATGGGCCGTGCCCAGCCACTGCATGGCCTCGGCGCTGCCCTGCTCGGCGGCCGCCTGCAGCCAGTACAGCGCGGCTTCGCGCCCCCCGTGCACCTGCAGCAGGGCGCCGATGTCGGCCTGCGCCTGGGCGTCGCCGGCGTCGGCCTGCAGCAGCACGGCCAGGTCCGCGTCGCTGAAGGCCACACGCGTGCCCTCGCCAATCAGGCCCAGCACGTCGGCCAGCGCCACCGTGGCACGCCCGCGCGCGTCCTTTTCGCCCTTGGCCAGGGCGCCGTCGGCCAGCTTGCGCCACAGGGTGCTGCGGCCGATGCCGGTCAGGGCCGCCACGGCGTCCAGGCTGATCGAGTTCATGCGCTGGGTTCTTTCATGGTCGGGCCGATTCTAGAGGGCTGAGCCCGTGTCGCCGGACGCCGGCGCCCATCCAAGGCGACGGCATGAGACGCCTGTCGCCGTCCCGCCGGGGTGTGAGACGGCGCTTGCCGTCCCAAACGCCGTCCTGTCACGTGCGATTTGTCACAAAAGGCGCCTGGTTGCCGCTTGGCACGCCCCCTGCAACACACAAGGCGTGCGGTGACGCACCTATCTATCCAGGAAGTGTCTCCAAGGTCCGAATCAATTTTTGAGAGGAAACGGAAATGAAACAAATGAAGAAACTGCAGCAAGGCTTTACCCTGATCGAATTGATGATCGTGGTGGCCATCATCGGTATCTTGGCCGCCGTGGCGCTGCCGGCGTATCAGCAGTACACCAAGAAGGCCAAGATGTCGGAAGTGATTCTGGCCGCCTCGCAGTGCCGCACCTCCATCACCGAAGCAGTGCAATCTGCGGTGAGCACGGCGCTGTCGGTCGCGACCGACGGCTGGGGTTGCGAATCAAGCGCAGCTTCGGGTACCGGCACCAAGTATGTGAACAAGGTTTCAACCAGTACCGTCGGAGTGATTACCGTCACGGCGCAGGGTTTTGGTGATAACGAAATTGATAACAAAAATGTGACGCTGATCCCGATGATCAATGGCACAGCTCTTGCGGCTACCGACGGCGGCAAGCAGATCACTTCGTGGGTGTGTGGCGGAACCGGCACTACGATTGCCACGAAATACCTGCCTGGCTCCTGCAAGGGCGGCGTCTGATTTTTCTTGAATGACAGCGAAGTGCGGCCTGCGGGCCGCACTTTTCATTGGTGCGCAATATTCTTGTCACCTTCGGCCTGATCGCCCTGTTTTTGGGCTGGAACCTGCCGAACCATTACCCTCTGTGGACGACCTTCCACAGCGAGGCCGTCACGGCGTTGGGCGTGGGCCTGCTGTTTCTGGGCCTGCTGGGTCGGCTCAAGGCGTCCGCGGGCAGCCCGGCGGCTGGCCTTGGCACGGCGCCCCTGCAGCCGCTGCACTGGCCGCTGTCCGCACGCATTTGGCTGCTGGCCGGTCTGGTGCCGGTCGTGCAGTACCTGGCGGGCGCCTTGGTATTTCGCGGCGATGCGGCGCTGGGCTTCATGTACGCGCTGGGCGGCGCGTTGAGCATCTACACCGGCTGTCTCTGGGCCGCGCAGGAGGGGCGCGGGCCGGTGTTGCAAGCGCTGTTTGGCACCCTCACGGCGGCTGCCATCGCCGCGGCCGGCCTGGCACTGATGCAGTGGCTGCGCCTGCCCAACCCGGGCTGGTGGGCGATGGACCTGATCAACAACCGGCCCTACGCCAATTTTGCGCAGCCCAACCTGTTCGGGCTGCTGATGGTGATGGGCCTGGTGGCGGCCACGGCGCTGTTCGAAATGCGCGTGCTGTCGCATCGCGCCAGCTATGCCCTGACCGTTGCCCTGCTGGGCTTTGGCGTGCTCATCAGCGAGTCGCGCGCCTCGCTGCTGGCTTTGCTGTGCATCGTCGCGTTCTGGTTTTTGGGCCGCGGGCGGGTGCCAACGCGGCTGCGGGTGCCGGAGGTGTTGGTCGGCCTGGCCGTGGGTTGGCTCATCCACCGATACCTGGGCGCGATCGAAGACGCGCTTTACCTGAAGGCCGAAGTGACACGCGAAATGCTGGAGGTCGGCCCGCGCGCGGGCATCTGGCGGCAATACATCGCGGCGATTCTTGAGCACCCCTGGCGGGGTTATGGCTTCGAGCAGGGCATGCTGGCCTTGCGCGAGGTGGCGGCGCACGCCGAGCCGGCGCGCAACGCCACCTATGCCCATAACTTCATGCTGGATTTGATGGCCTGGGGCGGCGTGCCGCTGGCGCTGGTTTTGAGTGGTGCGCTCGCCGTGTGGCTGCTGGGTTGGCTGAAAAAAACCCCGGATGCGGAGTTGCAGGCGCAGCGCCAATGGGTGTTTGCGGTGTGGCTGGCGCTGACGGTGCAGTCGCTGCTGGAGTTTCCGTTTGCCCACACCTTCTTCCTGTTTCCGGCAGCGTTGCTGGCGGGCTGCATCACAAGCCCGTCACAGAAGAGCGGGGCGCCGCACCGACAAGAGCGGTCCGGACGAATGGTGGCCAGTCGCTCTGCCGTGTTGCTCGGCGCACTCGGCGCCACCATGTTGGTCGCGCTCACGTACGACTATTTCAGGCTTGAAGACGACTTTCGCGCGAATCGATTCGAACGCGGTCGTTTCATTGGTGCTCCCGTTCACGAGTTGTATGCGAGCCCGCTGATTCTCGACCAGTTCGCTGCGCTGAATGCCGCGTCGCGCATTGCCATACGCGCCGGAATGTCAGCCGAGGAACTGGACCGTCTGGGCGTTATCGCCAGACGATTCCACCTGCTGTCCAGTCGCATGGACTACGCGAAAGCCCTGGCCCTGAATGGCCGGATGCCGCAGGCAAAGCAGGAACTGGTGGTTATCCGCGCTACCTACCATCCGACCTACTACGCCAAGATCGAGCGAGGATGGAATGAGTGGGTTGAGCAGAACAAAGCTGAAATCAGAAAAGCGGGGACAGATCATGATTGATCGTGACGCCTCGAAGCTGAAATGCCGGATGGCTGAATTTGAACGCTGACATGACCCTCTGGATATCCAAAGTTCGCGCATTGGTCATCCATCTGGGGCTCAGCCTGGCGGTGGCCGCCTTGGCCGCCGCACTGGTCTTCTGGCTTTGGTATCCGCCGCCATTTCGCGCCCTCTCGGGCGGGCGCGAGCTGTTTGTGCTGGTGGCCGTGGTGGACGTGGTGATCGGCCCGCTGGTCACCCTGGTGGTGTTCAACCCCCGCAAGTCGCGGCGCGAGAAGTGGCTGGACTTCTCGGTGATCGGCGTGCTGCAGCTGGCGGCGCTGGGCTATGGCCTGCACACCATTCATGAGGCGCGGCCGGTGCACGCGGTGTTCGAATACAACCGCTTTCGGGTGGTGCATGCCAACGACATTCCGCCCGACTTGCTGGGCCGCACGCCGGCCGGGATCACGGCCTTGCCTTTGAGCGGCCCCACCTGGCTGTCGCTGCGCCCGCTGGTGGGCGGCGAGGTGGCGGACTACACCCTGCAGGCGCTGGATGGCGTGCCGATATCGGCGCGGCCGGAGCTGTGGCAGCCCTATGACAGCGGCCGGCAGGCCATCCTGGCGGCGGCGCGCCCGGCGACGGAGCTGGAGGGACGTTTCCCCAGGGAGGCGGCGCTGATTGGGCAAGGCGTGGCGCAGTCGGGGCGTGCGGTGGACGGCTTGAAGTACCTGCCCATCCAGGGCCGCAAGGGCGTGGTGTGGACGGTGTTGCTGGATGCCCGGACGGCGCAGCCGGTGGGGTTTGTGCCGCTGGATTCGTTTTGACCTGGTTCGAGAAATTTTTCTGGCTCAGATGATCATTTTCCCTGTCGGGGGACAAGTTGGGCAGGGTAGGCTGGGCGCCGGTGGATGGGTTTTGATTGTGGGTAAAACAAGCCGCTGACGCCCGATCCGCAAGCGCTGGGAGCTATCAAATCAATAGAATTTGGCTGGGTTCGCGAAGCGAAATCCGGCATGAACCGGGGCGATGCGGCCGATGCATGGGATGCGCCCATGCATGGGTTTCGTGCCTCGACCCATGCATGGACGCCTCCGACGAAATCAGGCCAACTCGTGCTTGCGGATGTGGGCGAGCACGGTCTGCATGGACGACTGGGCGGCGCGCAGGTCGTATTCAGCCTGAAGGTTCATCCAGCTGATGGCATCGGTGCCGAAGAAGGCCGCCAGCCGCAGCGCGGTGTCGGCCGAGATGCCGCGCTGGCCCTTGACGATTTCGTTGACGCGCCGCGCGGGCACGCCGATGTCCTTGGCGATGCGATATTGGCTGATGCCCATCGGTTTGAGAAAGTCCTCCATCAGCACTTCGCCGGGGTGGGGCCATTGGATGCTGCTGCTCATGCTGGTTGCTCCTTTCAGTGGTAGTCCACGATTTCGACCTGCGTGGCGTTGCCGTCCGCCCAGACGAAGCACAGCCGCCATTGGTCGTTGATGCGGATGCTGTGCTGACCCGATCGGTCGGCGCTCAAGGCTTCCAACCGATTGCCGGGCGGCAATCGAAGAAAGTCGAGCGATCCGGCAGCATGCAATTGGGCCAGCTTGCGCAGCGCCACCGCCTCGATGTTGACAAACCGCCGTACGCGCCGCTGTTCAAACAAGGATTGCGTGTCGGAACAGCGGAAGCTCAAGATCATGGGGCGCCAATGATAACGCTAGTCGTTATTAACGTCAATCGCCCAGGGTGGTGCTGCGGGCACGTAGACTGGGAAAATTGGGGATGAGCATTTCCCCGATGCGCCGTCCAGTGGGTGCGCACCGGAATGGTCGAGGCCGCGCAGCGGGTGCAGCGCTTTGTCAACGGACGAAGCTATTAGGGCGAAAACTGGGTTGCCCCTGGTCCGCGGCAAGACGCTGGACTGGGTGGCCTCTACCAAGCTTTCAAGAAACTGATGGCCGCCATCAGCGAGAAGGACTCGGCTACGATTCATTGATTCTCAACCAGTGGTGTTGCACTTCGGAGTTGAGATCGCCCTTTCATCCAGCCCCCATCAAAACCCCGATTTCAGGGCTCGAACCGCACATCCTCATACAGCTCGGCCATGGGCAGGCGCAGGCCGACGCTGTCGCACTGAACCTCGTCGCCGGCCACGAACGGGTAGAGCACCCAGTGGCCGGAGTCGCTGTCGCGGCGAAACAGGTCCACGCTCAGGCGCTCGGTGTCGATGACGGCGTATTCGCGCAGGCTGGGCAGCTTGCGGTAGGCGGCAAACTTGGCGCCGCGGTCGAAGGCGCTGGTGCTGGGCGACAGCACCTCGGCCACCAGCGTGGGCGCACTTTTGAAGTGGCTTTGCGCGCGGTCGGCCTCGGCGCAGGTGACGAACACGTCGGGATAGAAAAAGGCGTTGTCCTCGGCTACCTGCAGCTTCATGTCGGAGATGAAGACGCTGCAGGGGCCGCCGCGCAGGTGACGACGCAGGGCCATGTAGAGGTTGCCCGCAATGGTGACGTGGGCGTCGGACGCGCCGGCCATGGCGAAGACTTCGCCATCGACGTATTCGTGCTTGTCGGCCTGCTCGGCTTCCCACGCCAGGTACGCCGGCGCGTCGAAACGGGGTTGGGGCAGAGGCAGCGACATGGCGGTGTTGAGATAGGGAGGAATCGCATCAAAGCTTACAGGAGATGGTGCGACGTGGCGAGCCACAGTTTTCTGGTCCATACGCCGCAATCGAAGCGTGACCTGACTGACATGGGTCAGAACCATATTTCACGTGATCCCAATGCGCCACCGTGATCGGAATGGGTCGGCGGCCGCATTCGCATGCGCAACTGATTGCCCGGATGCCCTTCGATCGGTAGACTGGCCATCATGCATGCCGCCATCGCCCAACACCTTGACGAGATCGCTGCCATTTGTCGCCACTACGGGGTTCGCAGATTGGATGTGTTCGGCTCGGCGGCGCGTGAAACCGACTTCGACCCGGCCCGCAGCGATGCCGATTTCTTGATCGAATTTGCGCCAGACGCACCCCCCGATCTGCATCGTTTCTTCGGCGCCAAGGCGGAGTTGGAGCAATTGCTCGGGCGCGACGTGGATTTGGTGGAGCCGGATGGGGTGCGCAATCCCTATGTGCGCGCGGCGATGAACCGGCAGCGCCAGAACGTGTATGCCGCCTGACCCAGAAAAAACTGGGGTCAGATGAACATTTTTCCGTCCACCCCCCTCGCCGGCCTGCGCGTGATCGAGATGGGCCAGCTGATCGCCGGGCCGTTTGCCGGCAAGACGCTGGGCGACTTTGGCGCGGAGGTGATCAAGATCGAGCCGCCGGGCGCGGGCGACCCGCTGCGCAACTGGCGGCTGCTGCGGCACGGCACCTCGGTGTGGTGGCAGGTGCAGTCGCGCAACAAGCGTTCGCTGGCGCTGGACTTGCGCGCGGCCGAGGGGCAGGACGTTGCGCGGCGGCTGATTGCCGAGGCCGACGTGCTGATCGAGAACTTCAAGCCCGGCACGCTGGAGGGCTGGGGCCTGGCGCCCGAGCGGCTGCAGGCGCTCAACCCGGGGCTGATCATCCTGCGCATCTCGGGCTATGGCCAGACCGGGCCGTACCGCGACCGCCCCGGCTTTGGCGTGGTGGGCGAGGCGATGGGCGGCCTGCGCCACCTGACGGCCGAGCCGGGACGCGTGCCGGTGCGGGTGGGTGTGTCCATCGGCGACACGCTGGCGGCGCTGCACGGCGTGATCGGCGTGCTGCTGGCGCTGCACCACCGCACGGCGCACGGCGGCGCCGGGCAGGTGATCGACGTCGCTCTGCACGAGGCGGTGTTCAACTGCATGGAAAGCCTGATCCCCGAGTACAGCGCGTTCGGCGCGGTGCGCGAGCCCGCGGGCAGCGCGCTGCCGGGCATCGCGCCCAGCAACGCCTACCCCTGCCAGGACGGCTGGGTGCTGGTGGCGGGCAACGGCGACAGCATCTTCAAGCGGCTGATGACCGCCATCGGCCGGGACGACCTGGGCGGCGCGCCCGACCTGGCCGACAACGCCGGCCGCGTGGCGCGCGTGGCCGAGATCGACGCCGCCATTGGCGCCTGGACGCAGCCGCGCACGGTGCGGGCGGTGCTGGACGCGCTGACCGCCGCGCGCGTGCCGGCCGGCAAGGTCTACACCGCGCGCGACATTGCCGAAGACCCGCACTACCAGGCGCGCGACATGCTGCTGGCGCAGGCCACGCGCGACGGCGACACGCTGACGGTGCCGGGCATCGTGCCCAAGCTGTCGGCCACGCCCGGTGGCGTGCGCGCCAGCGCGCCCCACTTGGGCGAGGACAGCGAGGCCGTGCTGCGCGAGCTGGGCCTGAGCGCCGAGCAGATCGCCGCGCTGCGCCAGCGCGGGATCGTGCAGTGATTGAATTACTATTTAAATGATAGCTTCCAGCGCTTGATGGACGTGCGCTGCAGGCCGATTCGGCTCAAATTTCGATCTGCGTGCCCAGCTCCACCACCGAGTTGACCGGCAGCTGCAAAAACTCGGCCATCGGGCTGGCGTTGAGTTGCAGGCGGGTGTAGAGCTTTTCGCGCCACAGCGCCATGCCGCCGCCGGTGTGCGGCACGATGGTGGTGGCCGACAGGAAGTAGCTGGTCTTCATCGGGTCCAGCGGCCCCACCGTGTCGACCGCGCCGCGCAGCGCGCCGGGCAGGTCGATGTGGTCCTTGAAGCCGTAGTGCAGCGTGATGCGCCAGCAGTCGTGGCCCAGCTCGACGATCTCCAGCCGCTCGGCCGGAGCCACCCAGGGCACCTCGTGGTTGCGCACGTTGACGAACAGGTTGCGCGCGTGCAGCACCTTGTAGTGCTTGAGGCTGTGCAGCAGCGCGTTGGGCGTGATGCCGGCCACCGCGCACAAAAACACCGCCGTGCCGTCCACGCGCAGCGGCGGGTGCACGAAGACGGCGTCCAGAAACAGCGGCAGCTCGACCGCGTGGTCGCGGTTGTTGGCGCGCACCAGCTCGCGCCCGCGCCGCCAGGTGCTCATCACGGTAAAGACCAGCGCCGCGATCAAGAGCGGAAACCAGCCGCCGTCGGCGATCTTGAGCGCGTTGGAGCCGAAGAACACCAGGTCGACCAGCAAAAACACCCCCGTGGCACCCAGCGCCAGCGGCAGCGGGTAATGCCAGCCGTGGCGCACCACGAAAAACGTGAGGCACGTGGTGATGACCATCAGCAGGCTGACCGACACGCCGTAGGCCGCCGCCATGGCCGAGGAGCTGCGAAACACGCCCACCGTCAGCACCACGCCCGCCAGCAGCAGCCAGTTGACGGCGCGGATGTAGATTTGCCCGATCTCCTCGGTGGAGGTGTGGTCGATGCGCATGCGCGGCAAAAAGTCGAGCTGCATCGACTGCTTGGCGGCCGAGAACGCGCCCGAGATCAGCGCCTGCGAGGCGATCACCGTCGCCGCCGTGGCCAGCAGCACCAGGCCCACCAAGGCCCAGGGCGGCGCCAGCAGGTAGAAGGGGTTGTCCACGGCCGCCGGCTGCGCCAGCACCAGCGCACCCTGGCCCAGGTAGTTCAGCATCAGCGCCGGCATCACCCCCACGAACCAGGCCAGCCGGATGGGGCGCTTGCCGAAGTGGCCCATGTCGGCGTACAGCGCCTCGGCGCCGGTCAGGCACAAGAAGACGGCGCCGAGTGCGATGAAGGCGATGTGCGGCTGCTCCCACATGAAGCGCAGCGCGTGGTGCGGCGACAGCGCCGCCAGCACCTGCGGCGCATGCGCGATCTGCCGCGCGCCGATGACGGACAGCACCACGAACCACAGCACCATCACCGGCCCGAAAAAGTGCCCGATGCGCGCCGTGCCGTGCTTTTGCACCATGAACAGCAGGGCCAGCACGACCAGGGCGATGGGGATCACGTAGGGCTTGGCCTCGGGCGTGGCCACCTCCAGGCCCTCCACCGCCGACAGCACCGAGATGGCGGGGGTGATCACGCCGTCGCCGAAGAACAGCGCCACGCCGAAGGCGCCCACCGCCAGCATGCCGGCGCGCAGGCGTGGGCGCGCGCCCACCGAGCGCGAGGCCAGCGCCAGCAGGGCCATCATGCCGCCCTCGCCGTCGTTGTCGGCGCGCATCACCAGCGCCACGTACTTGAAGGCGACGACCAGGATCAGCGCCCAGATGAACATGGACGTGGCGGCCAGCACGTTGGCCTGCGAAAACGGCACGCGCCCGCCGGCGAACACCTCGCGAAAGGCATACAGCGGGCTGGTGCCGATGTCGCCGAACACCACGCCCGTGGCGCCCAGCATCAGTGCCTGGATACTGGGTTTCGCCGACGCCGTCATGCTTGTCCCATGGGTTTTCCGGGCTCGACTCCGTGGCCCGTTCGATCAGTATGGGCAGATGGCTGCCGGCAAGGCTGCAGCGAGCCCAATGGCCGCGGAGCAGGCCATGCCAGCGATCGCCGTGGCCGGGGTCTCCCTGGCCACTGGCGATGCCCCCTTCAGGGGGAGGCGCAACATCGCGCGGCGAGTGGAGCAACGGGGGTGTTCATATCTCCACCTTGCCGCCCAGCTCGACCACCGCGTTGCTCGGCAGGTTGAGGTATTCGGCCGCCGCCGTCGCCGTGTGGTGCATGTAGGCGAACAGCTTTTCGCGCCAGGGCATCAGGCCGGTGCCGACGGTGGGCGTGACGATGTGGCGCGACAGGAAATAGCTGGTGCTCATCGGGTTCAACTTGACGCCGCGCGCGGCCAGCAGGGCCAGCGCCTTGGGCAGGTCGGGGTCGTTCTTGAAGCCGTAGTTCAGCACCACCTGCCAGCAGTCGTGGCCCAGGGGTTCGAGCAGCAGGCGCTTTTCCATGCCGATCCACGGCACCTCGTGCTGCTGCACGGTGACGAACAGGTTTTGCTGGTGCAGCACCTTGTTGCCGGGGTCGGGCGTCAGGAACACCGCCGTGCCGTCCACCCGCGTGGGCGGCGCCTCGAACAGGGCGGCCAGAAAGTCCTTCAGGTCCAGCGCCGTCTCCTGCAGCGCCTGGTGCAGCAGCGCGCGGCCGTCGCGCCAGGTCACCATCAGGATGAAGATGGCGCCGGCGATGGCCAGCGGAAACCAGCCGCCGTGCACCAGCTTGAGCAGGTTCGAGCTCCAGAACAGCAGGTCGACCACCAGGAAGAAGCCGGTGGCCGCCAGCGTCAGCGCCAGCGACAGCTTCCAGGCGTAGCGCACGACGAAGAAGGTCAGCACCGTGGTGATCAGCATGTCGGTGGTGACGGCGATGCCGTAAGCCGCCGCCAGGTTGCTGGACGAGCGGAACATGCCGATGGCCAGCACGATGGTGACGAACAGGCCCCAGTTGACCAGCGGCATGTAGATCTGCCCGATGTCGCGCACGCTGGTGTGCTGGATCGTCAGGTGCGGCAAAAAGCCCAGCTGGATGACCTGCTTGGTGACGCTGAAGGCGCCCGAGATCAGCGCCTGCGAGGCGATCACCGCCGCCGCCGTGGCCAGGCCCACCAGTGGCAGCGTGGCCCAGTCGGGCGCCATGTGGAAGAACGGGTTCTTGACCGCCGCGTCGCCCTCGGCCAGCAGCAGCGCGCCCTGGCCGAAGTAGTTGAGCACCAGCGCCGGCATGGCGATGGTGAACCAGGCCAGGCGGATCGGCCGCTTGCCGAAGTGGCCCATGTCGGCGTACAGCGCCTCGCAGCCGGTCACGCACAGCACCACCGCGCCCAGGGTGATGAAGGTGACGCCCGGGTGCTGCGCCGCGAAGGCCAGCGCGTAGTGCGGCGACAGCGCCCACAAGATGCGCGGGTTGTTGGCGATCTGCAGCACGCCCAGCACGGCGATGACGGCAAACCACAGCAGCATCACCGGGCCGAAGAAGCGCCCGATGCCCGCCGTACCCTTTTTTTGCACCAGAAACAGCGCGAACAGCACCGCCAGCGTGAGCGGGATGACGTATTCGGTGAAGGCGGGCGAGACCACCTCCAGCCCCTCCATGGCGCCCAGCGTGGTGATGGCCGGCGTGATGACGCCGTCGCCATAGAACAGGCAGGTGCCGAAGATGCCCACCATCAGCATGCCGCGCCGCAGCACCGGCTTGTCGGCCACCGCGCGCGAGGCCAGGGTCAGCATGGCCACCAAGCCGCCCTCGCCGTTGTTGTCGGCACGCAGCACCAAGGCCACGTACTTGATGGAGACGATGACGGTGAGCGTCCAGAAGATCAGCGACAGCACGCCGTAGACGTTGTTGGGCGTGAACTGCACGTGGCCGGGGCCGAAGATCTCCTTGACCGTGTACAGCACGCTGGTGCCGATGTCGCCAAAGACCACGCCGATGGCTCCGACCATCAACGTGGGCAACGAGGACTTGGTTTCGGCCATGGTCGGATGGGCGGGCGATGCATTGTGCGCCGAACGCGCCGGCGCGCCAAACCGGGCGGGGCCCAAGGCCTCAGGCGGTGTCGAGCAGTTCGGGGTCGGTGGCTTCCAGCTCGTAGCTGGCGGCCACCATGGCCAGGCGGGCGATCACGCCGTACATGTAGAAGCGGTTGGGCGCGCGCGCCTCGCCCTTGGCGCCGGGGCGCGGCAGGTGGGCGTTGCCGGCAAAGGGCAGGGGCACGAAGCGCGCGCCCGGCGCGTTCAGGCTGTTGTCGGCGCCGCGCTCGGCGTGGATGCGATAAAAGCCCCCCACCACGTAGCGGTCGATCATGTAGACCACCGGCTCGGCCACCGCGTCGTGGATGCGCTCGCCGGTCAGCACGCCTTCCTGGATGATCACCTCGCCGGTGGGCACGGGTGCGGCGCCGGCCTTGGGCGCCTTGGCGCCGATGTCGGCCAGGTCTTTCACGTCGCGCACCGTCATGATGCCCATGCCGCGCGGGCCGTGGTCGGCCTTGACGACGACGAAGGGCTTCTCGGCAATGCCGTATTCCTTGTACTTGCGCCGGATCTTGGTCAGCAGCGCGTCCACGTGCGTGCGCAGGCAGTCGCCGCCGTAGGCCTCGTGGATGTCGATCTGGCCGCAGGTGGCGAACAGCGGGTTGATCAGCCAGGGGTCGATGCCGATCAGCTTGCCGAAGCGCTTGCTCACGTCCTCGTAGCACTGGAAGTGCCGGCTCTTGCGCCGCACCGTCCAGCCGGCCTGCAGCGGCGGCAGCAGGTATTGCTCGTGCAGGTCTTCCAGGATGCCCGGCGCGCCGTCGGGCAGGTCGTTGTTGAGCAGGATGGTGCAGGGGTCGAAGTGCTTCAGGCCCAGCCGAAAGCGCTGGCGCTGCGCCGGCTCCAGCGTCAGCTTCTGGCCGTCGGCCAGCGTCATGGGGGTGGCGCGCTTGAGCAGCGGGTCGATCGAGCCCAGGCGCACGTTCAGCCCCGCCATGGTGAAGATTTCGGCCAGGCGCGCCAGGCTGGCCAGGTAAAAGCTCGACAGCTTGCCGCTTTCGGGCACGATCAGCAGGTTGTGCGCCTCGGGGCAGATTTTTTCGATCGCCGCCTGCGCCGCCTGCACCGCCAACGGCAGCGTGTCGGGCGACAGGTTGTGCCAGCCGTCGGGGTACAGGTTGGTGTCCACCGGCGCCAGCTTGAAGCCGGCGTTGCGGATGTCCACCGCGCAGTACAGCGGCGGCGTGTGCTCCATCCATTCCAGGCGAAACCAGCGCTCGATCACCGGCGTGGCGTCCAGCAGGCGCTGCTCCAGCTCGTTGATGGGGCCGTTCAGGGCGGTGATGAGGTGGGGAACCATGGGGGCGGGGGCGTTGGAGTCCCCGCAGTGTAATGGGCCTGCCAACCGGCCTCGGCCGCGTCGGGCGTGCCGGCGCGGCCGCTGGTTCAGCCGCGCACCTCGCCCTCGCCCAGCACCACCCACTTCAGCGAGGTCAGCCCCTCGATGCCCACCGGCCCGCGGGCGTGGAACTTGTCGGTGCTGATGCCGATCTCGGCGCCCAGGCCGTATTCGAAGCCGTCGGCAAAGCGCGTGCTGGCGTTGACCATGACGCTGGCCGAATCGACCTCGCGCAGAAAGCGCTGGGCGTGGCGGTGGTCGCTGGTCAGGATGGCGTCGGTATGGTGGCTGCCGTAGTGGTTGATGTGGGCGATCGCCTCGTCCAGGCCCGCCACCACCTTGATGCTGATGACGGGCGCCAGGTATTCCTCGTACCAATCCGACTCTTGCGCGGGCTTCAGCAATGCTTCGATATCAATAGCTGCTGGCGCTTGACTGGCGGGCGCTGCAGGCCGATTTTGCTTGAGAATCGCCAGCGCCTCGGCATCGCAGCGCATCTCCACCCCCTTGGCGGCAAACACGGCGCCGATGCGCGGCAGAAAGGCTTGGGCCACGCCGCGCGCCACCAGCAGGCTTTCGGTGGCGTTGCAAGGGCTGTATTTTTGCGTCTTGGCGTTGTCCACCACGGTGACGGCCAAGTCCAGGTCGCAGGGCTCGTCGACGTAGCTGTGGCAGTTGCCGTCCAGGTGCTTGATGACGGGCACCCTGGCCTCGCGGCTGATGCGCTCGATCAGGCCCCGGCCGCCGCGCGGGATGACGACGTCGACGAACTCGGGCATGGTGATCAGCAGGCCGACGGCGGCGCGGTCGGTGGTGGGCACCAACTGCACCGCCGCGGGCGGCAGGCCGGCCGCTTCGAGCGCCTGCTGCACCAGGGCGGCCAGCGCGCGGTTGGACTCGATGGCCTCGCTGCCGCCGCGCAGGATGGCGGCGTTGGCGCTCTTGATCGACAGGCTGGCGGCCTCGATGGTGACGTTGGGGCGGCTTTCGTAAATCATGCCGAACACGCCGATGGGCACACGCATCTGCCCCACGCGGATGCCGCTGGGCTGCTGCCGCAGGCCCACGACGTCGCCGATCAGGTCGGGCATGGCGGCCAGCTGCTCGCAGCCCTGGGCGCAGGTTTCGATGATGGGCGGCGTGAGCTTGAGGCGGTCGCGCATCGGCGCGCTCAGCTCGCCGGCGCGCGCCAAGTCGCGCGCGTTGGCGGCCTGCAGCGGCTCGACGTGGGCGCGCAGCAGGCGCGCCAGCTCGCGCAGCGCCTGGTTGCGCACGGCGGCCGGCGCGCGCGCCATGGCGCGCGAGGCGTCGCGGGCCTGGCGGCCCAAGGCTTGCATGGTGAGGGAGACGTCGGGCGCGTTCATGCCCCGATTGTCCCAAAAGATCGCGCCGAACGCCGGTTCAGCGCGCCGGTGCGCAGGCGCCGGTCAGGCTTTGCGCCAGCCGCTGCAGCGCCTGCCAGGGGTCCTGCGGCCAGCCGGGGTGCTGCAGGCCCTTGACGATGCCGTCCACGCGCCAGGCGGCCTCCAGCAGGGCGTCGAGCTGGCGCTCGGACAAGAGCGGCAGCACGCGCTCGAACAGGCGTTCGCGCAGGCCCCACACGCGCTCGCTGCGCAGCGCCAGCGGCAGCGGCTTGCCGGCGGCCATGGCGTCCTGGATGCGCTTGAGCGCGCGGATGTCCTCGGCAATGGCGTAGTGCACCAGCACCGGCGCCTCGCCCTCGGCCTGCAGGCCGTCGATCATGCGCTGCACGCGCTCGCGCCGGCCGGCCAGCACGGCCTCGGACAGCTTGAACACGTCGTAGCGCGCCACGTTGGTGACGGCCGCCTCCACCTGCTCCAGCGTCAGCTCGCCGGCCGGGTGCAGCAGGCCCAGCTTGCTGATCTCCTGGTGCGCGGCCAGCAGGTTGCCCTCCACCTGGTCGGCAAAGAACTGCAGCGTGCGCTGCCCCGCCTCGCCCGCCTGCACGCGCTGGCCCTGCGCGGCCAGGCGCTGGGCGATCCAGGCCGGCAGCTGGGCGCGCTCGACGCTGTCGATCTGGATCGCCACGCCGGCGCCCTCCAGCGCGCTGAACCAGGCGGATGTGCGCGTGGCCTTGTCCAGCCGCGGCAGCAGCACCAGCGTCAGCACCGCGTCGTTGCCCGCCGCCTGCTGGGCGATCTGCTGCAGCGCGGCGCTGCCGTCCTTGCCCGGCTTGCCCGAGGGCACGCGGATTTCGACGATCTGCCGGTCGGCAAACAGGCTCAAGGATCCGCCGGCGGCCAGCACGGCGCTCCAGTCGTAGTTGGCGCCCGCCACGGTGAAGCTGCTGCGCTCGGTGTAGCCCTGCGCGCGCGCCGTCGCGCGGATGGCGTCCGCCGCCTCCTGCGCCAGCAGCGCCTCGTCGCCGTGCAGCACGTACAGCGGGCGCAGCGCCTTTTGCAGGTGGGTGGGCAGTTGGGCGGCGCTCAGTTGCATGGTCCGATTCTCGCCGCTGGTGGCTTTTCTTGCGAGTCGGCATGGTGAACACGACAGTGGTCATGCTCGGGGTGGTGTGAATTGTGAAGCCTGTTCCAGATCGATGCATAGCAATTGCACTACACTTGGCTCATGAAAACCGCCCAACTGCCCCCGGTGCGTGTCGCCCCCGCCGTACGCGCGCAAATCGAAGCCGTGCTGCAGGCGGGCGAAACGCTGTCGCAGTTCGTCGAGCAGGCCGCCGTGCAGGCCGCGCAGCGCCGCCAAGCCCAGCAAGCCTTTGTGGCGCGTGGCCGCGCGGCGCTGGCCCGGGCACAGGAAACGGGTGTGCTGCATGACGCCGACGACGCTTTGGCAGCCATGCAGGCGCGGCTGGACGCCCGCGTGGCCGCGCTGCGGCGGTCATGAATCCCCGCACGCCCGCCGTGAAGGCAGCCCGCACGGCAATGAGACACACGGAGCTGACCCGGTGAGCTTTGCCGTCTGCCTGACGCCCGAGGCGCTGGACGACCTGCAACGGCTGGAAGACTTTCTCATCGAGTCCGCGCTGGCCCACGGAGACTTCGACCTGCCCGCCCGCGCCATGGCTGCCATCCAGCGCGAATTCCGCATCTTGGCGCGCAATCCCTTTACCTGCCGCATCGCTTTCGATGACCGGCTGGAGCGCGAACTGGTGATCCCGTTCGGCGCCTCGGGCTACGTGGCACTGTTCCACATCGTCAGCGACAAGGAAGTGATCGTGTCGGCCATTCGCCATCAGCGCGAGGATGACTATCACTGATGCTTGGGCATCACTGGCCTGGTTCAGTTGAGCTTGACGGTGGCCAGCCGCCGCATCACCTGCTGCACGATGTCGCTCTGCATGTTCTGGTAGAGCATCAGCGCCTCCTGCTCCTTCGACAGCGCGGCCGATTCGCTGTAGCTCTGGTCGATTTCGCGCAGGATTTCGGCGGTGGGCAGCAGCTCGCGTCCGGCGGGGGTGACGACCCGGAAGGCGAAGCGGATGCGCAGCTGGAACTCGCGCACCTCGCCGGTGGCCGTCAGGCTGACCACGGCGCGCTCGCGTTGCTCGCCCTTGCTTTCCAGCACCACGTCGGCCTTGGCCTTTTGCGCGGCGTCGGTAATGACCTGCACCTGTCCGGTGCCCTGCAGCTGGCGGCGCAGCTCCAGCCCCAGGCCCGACGTGGCGGGCAGCGCCAGGTCGATGCTGTGAAAGCTGAACGAAGGCGCCTTGCGCAGCGCAAAGCCGCAGCCGGCCAGGGCCAGCGGGGCGGCGGCCAGCAGCAGGGCGCGGCGTTGGCGGCGCACCGTGCTCAACCCACGACGACGTTGACCAGGCGCCCGGGCACGATCACCACCTTGCGCACCGTGGCGCCGGCGCCGAACTTGGCGAAGGCCTCGCTGGCCAGCGCGGCCTGCTCGATGGCCTCGCGCGAGGCGCCGGCGGGCACGCGGATGGCGCCGCGCAGCTTGCCGCCTACCTGCAGCACCAGTTCGATCTCGTCCTGCTCCAGCGCCTTGGCGTCGACGCCGGGCCAGGGCGCGTCCAGCACCTCGCCCTGCAGCGCGGCAAAGCCCAGCTGCTGCCACAGCTGGTGCGTGACGTGCGGCGTGACCGGGTAGAGCACGCGCAGCAGGATGGAGAAGCCCTCGGCCAGCGCGGCGGTGTCGCCGGGCGAGCCGTCGGGCTTGAACGCCTCAAGAGCATTGAGCATCTTCATCGCGCCCGACACCACGGTGTTGTATTGCAGGCGCTGATAGTCGTGCTCGACCTGGCCGAGCACGGTGTGGATCTCGTGGCGCAGCGCCTTGGCGGCCTTGCCGAGTTCCAGGCCTTTTTGACCGCTGACGCCCATGGATTGAGCGCTGACAGCTATGTTTTGAATAGCATTCAGCTTGACGCCGAAGTTCCACACCCGGCGCAGGAAGCGGTAGCTGCCTTCGACGGCGGCGTCGTTCCACTCCAGCGTCAGCTCGGGCGGCGAGGTGAACATGGTGTACAGGCGCGCGGTGTCGGCGCCGTACTTCTCGATCAGCGCCTGCGGATCGACGCCGTTGTTCTTGGACTTGGACATGGTGCCCACGCCCTCGTAGTCGATCGGCGTGCCCGCGGGCAGCCGGCCGTCGCCGCTGTCGGCCGGGTTCTTCAGCCGCGCGCCGACGATCTTGCCGCCTTCGTCGGTGACGTTTTCCACGTCCTGCGGCCAGAAGTAGTCCTTGCCGCCCTTGGCGGTGCGACGGCTGTAGATGTGGTTGAGCACCATGCCCTGCGTCAGCAGGCGGGTGAAGGGCTCGTCGACCTGCACCAGCTTCAGGTCACGCATCACCTTGGTCCAGAAGCGCGCGTACAGCAGGTGCAGGATGGCGTGCTCGATGCCGCCGATGTACTGGTCCATCGGCATCCAGTGGCGCGTGCCGCCGGCCACCATGGCCTGCTCGTTGGTGGGGTCGCAGTAGCGCATGAAATACCACGAACTGTCCACGAAGGTGTCCATGGTGTCGGTCTCGCGCCGCGCCGGCTTGCCGCATTGGGGGCAGCTGCAGGCCAGGAAGGTCTCGCACTTGTTGAGCGGGTTGCCGCTGCCGTCGGGCACCAGGTCCTGCGGCAGCACCACCGGCAAGTCCTTTTCGGGCACCGGCACCGCGCCGCAGTCCGCGCAGTGGATGATGGGGATCGGCGTGCCCCAGTAGCGCTGGCGCGAGATGCCCCAGTCGCGCAGGCGCCAGGTGACCTTTTTCTCGCCCAGGCCCTTTTGCTCCAGCGCCTCGGCCACGGCGTCGACCGCGTCGGGGTATTCGAGGCCGCTGAAGACGTCGGAGTTGATGGTCACGCCGCCCTGCTTGTCGGCGTACCAGTCGTGCCAGCGCGTGTCGTCGTATTCCTCGCCGTCGACGTGCACCACCTGCTGGATCGGCAGGCCGTACTTGAGCGCGAAGGCGAAGTCGCGCTCGTCGTGCGCGGGCACGCCCATCACGGCGCCGTCGCCGTAGCTCATCAGCACGTAGTTGCCGACCCACAGCGGCACCGCCTCGCCGGTCAGCGGGTGCGTCACCGTCAGGCCGGTGGCCATGCCTTCCTTTTCCTTGGCGGCCAGCTCGGCCTCGGTGGTGCCGCCCTGCTTGCACTTCTCGATGAAGGCGGCCAGCTTGGGGTTGCCCCGGGCGGCGTGCGCGGCCAGCGGGTGCTCGGGCGCCACGGCGCAAAAGGTCACGCCCATGATGGTGTCGGCGCGCGTGGTGAAGACGTACATGCGTCCGCCGCCGATGGGCTGGCCGTCCGCGCCCGCGATGTCGTGCGTGAAGGCAAAGCGCACGCCTTCGCTCTTGCCGATCCAGTTTTCCTGCATCAGGCGCACGCGGTCGGGCCAGCCGGTCAGCGTCGCCTTGGGGTTGCCGATCTGCACGTGGTCGAGCAGCTCTTGCGCGTAGTCGGTGATCTTGAGGTAGTAGCCCGGGATCTCGCGTTTTTCGACCACCGCGCCGGTGCGCCAGCCGCGGCCGTCGATCACCTGCTCGTTGGCCAGCACGGTCTGGTCCACCGGGTCCCAGTTGACGACCTGGGTCTTGCGGTAGGCGATGCCCTTGTCCAGCATCTTCAAAAACAGCCACTGGTTCCAGCGGTAGTAGCTGGCGTCGCAGGTGGCCACCTCGCGGCTCCAGTCGATGGCCAGGCCCATGGCCTGCATCTGGCCCTTCATGTAGGCGATGTTGTCGTAGGTCCACTGGGCCGGCGGCACCTTGTTCTTCAGCGCGGCGTTTTCGGCCGGCAGGCCGAAGGCGTCCCAGCCCATGGGCATCAGCACGTTGAAGCCCTTCATGCGCAGCTGGCGCGTGAGCATGTCGTTGATGGTGTAGTTGCGCACGTGGCCCATGTGCAGCTTGCCGCTGGGGTAGGGCAGCATGGAGCAGGCGTAGTACTTGGGCTTGGCCGCGTCCTCCGTGACGCGGTAGGCGTCGGCCGCACGCCACTGGGCCTGCGCGGCGGCCTCGACCTCCGAATGCGTGTATTGGTCTTGCATGGGGCAAATTGTAGGCGGCTCGCGGCCGCCCGATAACTATTAAAACAATAGCTGCCAGCGCTGGATGGACGGGCGCCGGAGGCCTGAAACGCTTGAAAACCGCGCCGCGCTCAGCGCGCGGCCCCCGCCGCCGGTGGGGCGCCGGCAGCGGCTGGCGGGGCGGCGCCGGGCGCCGGCGCGGGCGCCTCGGCCACGAAGCCGATGCGGTTCAGGCCGGCCTTTTGCGCCTCGCCCATCACCTCGACCACGCGGCCGTAGGGCACGCCCTGGTCGGCGCGCAGCTGCACCTCGGTGTCGGGGTTGTCCAGCTTGGCCTGCTGCAGCGCCACCGACAGCTCGGCCGCGTTGACCGGCTTGTCGTTGAAGAAGGCCTGGCCCGCCTGGTCCACCGCCACGGTGACGAACTGCGGCGGATCGCCCGGCTTGGCGCCGTCGGTCTTGGGCAAATCCAGCCGGATCGAGCTGGCCAGCAGCGGCGCGGTGAGGATGAAGATGACCACCAGCACCAGCATCACGTCCACCATGGGCGTGACGTTGATGTCGTACATGGGCTCGCTGCCCTTGGTGCGCTCCAGCCGCCCGAATGCCATGTCCGACTCCGTCAGGCCGGATGGGAGAACAGCTCGCGCAAATCGCGCGCAAAGCCTTCCAGCTCGGCCTCGATGGCGCCGATGACGCGCCCGAAGCCGTTGTAGGCCAGCACCGCCGGAATGGCCACCGCCAGGCCGGCGGCGGTCATGATGAGCGACTCGCCCACCGGGCCGGCCACGCGCTCGATCGAGATCTGCCCCGAGCCGGCGATGCTGGTGAGCGCGTGATAAATGCCCCACACCGTGCCCAAGAGGCCGATGAAGGGCGCGATGGAGCCGGTGGTGGCCAGCAGCACCTGGCCGAACTGCAGCCGCCGCATGACGCCGTGCAGCGCGCCGCGCAGCGTGCGCGTGAGCTGCTGCTCGCGCTCGCCGGCGCCGGCCAGGGTGCCGCCGTCCGGCGCCTGGGTGGCCTGCACCAGCGGCAGCACCAGCGCGGCGCGGTCGATGCCCTGCAGCTGCGTGGCGGCGTCCTGCAGCGAGGGCGCCTGCCAGAAGGCCGCCACCGCGCGCGTCACGTTGCCGCCGGCGCGCCGCAGCATCCAGGCCTTCCAGACGATGATCACCCAGCTGGCGATGGACATGAGCAGCAGCAGCAGCGCCACGGCCTTGCCGATGGCGTCGCTCTGCGCGAAGACTTGTTGCAGGTTCATGGAGGTTCAGCGCAAATTCAGCACGTCGGCCATGTCGAACAGGCCCGACTTCTTGCCGGCCAGAAAGCGCAGCGCGCGCAGGCTGCCCTGGGCGTAGCCGGCGCGGCTGGAGGACTTGTGGGCGATCTCGATGCGCTCGCCGGTGCCGGCGAACATCACCGTGTGCTCGCCCACGATGTCGCCGCCGCGCACGGTGGCGAAACCGATGGCGGCGGGGTCGCGCTCGCCGGTGTGGCCATGGCGTTCGTACACGGCGCGGTCGGCCAGGCGCGTGCCCTGCGCCGCGGCGATCACCTCGCCCATCTGCAGCGCCGTGCCCGAGGGCGCGTCGACCTTGTGGCGGTGGTGCGCCTCGATGATCTCGATGTCGTAGCCGCTGGACAGCGCCTTGGCGGCCAGCTCCAGCAGCTTGAGCGTGACGTTGACGCCCACGCTCATGTTGGGCGCCAGCACGATGGGGATGTGCTGCGCGGCGGCCTCGATCTGGGCCTTTTGCGCGTCGGCAAAGCCGGTGGTGCCGATCACCATGGCCACGCCGTGCTGGCGGCAGGCGGCCAGGTGCGCCAGCGTGGCCTCGGGGCGGGTGAAGTCGATCAGGCAGCTGGCGCCCTGCAGGCCGGCGGCCAGCTCGGCCGTCACCTTCACGCCGCTGGCCCAGCCGGCAAAGGCGCCGGCATCATGGCCCAGCGCCGGACTGCCGGCGCGGTCGAGCGCGCCGGCCAGCTGGCAGTCGTCGGCCGCGCGCACGGCCTCGATCAGCATCTGGCCCATGCGGCCGGTGGCGCCGGCAATGGCGACGCGGTGAGGAGCGGGGGCAGCGGTCATGGCAGGGCGGGGGAGGGCGCGGCGCGCGCGAGTGGCGCCGCAAGAAAACGTCAGCGCGGGCTGTCGAGCGGGGGGTAGCCGCCGGCCGGCGGCTCGGGGGTGGGCGCGGTGGCCGCCGCGGCGGCCGAGGCGCCGGGCGCCGGGAACTTGGCGAGCTGCTCCTCGGTGGCCTCCAGCGGCGGCACCTTGTAGGTCTTGTCGCGGCCGATGCGCTGCACGAACTCGTTTTCGCTGGGCATCTCGTCGCCCTCGAAGTGGTCCAGCGCGTCGCCGTTGAAGAACAGGGTCAGGCGGTACTGCTGCGGCTTGACGCCCTGGCGCGCGATGGTGAACACGTAGTCCCAGCGGTCGTTGTGAAACAGGCTGGTCATCAGCGGCGTGCCCAGCAGGTCGCGCACCTGCAGGCGCGTCATGCCCGGCTGCAGCTGGGCCACCTGCTCCTTGGAGACGAAATTGCCCTGCACCACCTCGGGCTTGTACAGCGTGATGGCGTTGGCCATGTCGCGCGTGGCGTCGTTGAACGAGCTGCAGGCGCCGACGAGCGCGGCCACGCACAGGGCGAGCGTCACCCGGCCGGCGTGGCGGACGGGGGGGCGGGGCATCTGGGGCATCGACGGGGGCTTGGGCACGATACGACCGGGCATTGTAGCCAGCGCGCGGCGCCGGGGCGTGCCGGCGGGTATGCTGCACGCCATGGACGACACCCTCAACGAGCTGAAGAACACGGGCCTGAAGGCGACCCAGCCGCGGCTGAAGATTCTGGAGATCTTCCAGACCTCCCAGCTGCGCCACCTGTCGGCCGAGGACGTGTACCGCCTGCTGGTGGCCGAGCACTCGGACATCGGTCTGGCCACGGTGTACCGCGTGCTGACGCAGTTCGAGCAGGCGGGGCTGCTCAGCCGAAACCACTTCGAGGCCGGCAAGGCGGTGTACGAGCTCAACGACGAGCAGCACCACGACCATCTGGTGTGCCTGGACTGCGGGCACGTCGAGGAGTTCTACGACGCCGAGATCGAGCAGCGCCAGAGCGCCATCGCGCGCGAGCGCGGCTTTACGCTGACCGACCACGCGCTGAGCCTGTACGCGCACTGCGACAAGCCGGTGTGCCCCTATCGCGGCAGCGCGCCGCCGCGCAAGGGGCCTTGAGCACCGCGGCCCCTCAGGCCGACGAGGCGCCGCCCTTTTCCATCGCCACGCGGTGGCGGTTGACGAACTCTTCGTAGGTGTCGATGCCGCGCAGCTGCAGGATGTGGTTGCGCACGGCGGCCTCCACCAGCACGGCGATGTTGCGGCCGGCCACCACCGGGATCACCACCTTGTGGATCGGCACGCCCAGCACGTCCTGCGACAGCGGCTCGTAGGGCAGGCGCTCGTAGTCGCGCTCCATGGTCTCGCGGCGCACCAGGTGCACGATCAGGCGCAGGCGCATGCGCCGGCGCACCGCCGCCTCGCCGAAGATGGCGCGGATGTCCAGCAGGCCGATGCCGCGCACCTCCAGCAGGTTTTGCAGCAGCTCGGGGCAGCGCCCCTCGATGGTGGTCTGGTTGATGCGAAACAGGTCGACCGCGTCGTCGGCCACCAGGCCGTTGCCGCGCGAGATCAGCTCCAGCCCCAATTCGCTCTTGCCCAGGCCGGATTCGCCGGTGATCAGCACGCCCAGGCCCAGGATGTCCATGAACACGCCGTGCATGGTGGTGCGGTCGGCAAAGTGCTTGGACAGGTAGGTGCGCAGCACGTCGATGACGAAGGCCGCCGACTCGTGGGTGGCGAACAGCGGAATCTGCGCGCGCTCGCACATGCTGACCAGCGCGTCCGGTGCCTGCTGGTTCTCGCACAGCACCAGCACCGGCGGCTCCAGCGTGACGATGCGCGCGATGCGCCGCGCGCCGTCCTCGGGCGAGCATTCGCTGATGTAGCGCACCTCGCGCTCGCCCAGGATCTGCAGGCGGTAGGGGTGGATGTAGTTCAGGTAGCCCACCAGGTCGGCACCCGAGCGCGCCTGGCGCACCACCACCTCGTCGAAGCGCCGTTCGGACGCGCCCTGGCCGGCCACCCAGTGCCAGCGCAGCGATTCGCGGTGGTCCTCGAACAGGACGTCGGCGCTGATGACGGTGGGTTTCATGCCGTCGTGACGCGGGGCGGAGGTGAAGCGGAAGCGGCGCTCAGCCGCCCTGGGCCGAATGCCAGTCGGCGATCAGCGCGTGCAGCTGCTCGGCCGTGGGCGCGGTCTTGATGCGCTCGCGCAGGCTGGCGTCCGACAGCAGCTCGGCGATCTCGGACAGGATCTCCAGGTGCTTTTGCGTCGCCGCCTCGGGCACCAGCAAGAAGATCAGCAGGCCCACCGGCTGCTCGTCGGGGGCGTCGAAGCCGATCGGCTGCGCCAGCTGCAGCACCGCCGCCATCGGCGCCTTCAGGCCCTTGATGCGCCCGTGCGGAATGGCCACGCCATGGCCCAGGCCGGTGGAGCCCAGGCGCTCGCGCGCGAACAGGCTGTCGGCGATCAGCGCGCGCGACAGCCCGTGCAGGTTCTCGAACAGCAGGCCGGCTTCCTCGAACGCGCGCTTCTTGCTGGTGACCTCGATGCCCACCAGCACCTGCGCGGCGGGAAGGATGGATGCAAGTCGATTCATGAAGGGGTGCGACAGCGTGGAGCGCCCATGTTACGCCAGCCGGCCGGCGCGCTGTCAAGCCGCGCGGTGCCGCGTGGGCGCTGGCTCATGCATGAGCCCGAGGGCCATCGAGTCATCGAAAAGAAAGCCGCCCGAAAAGAGGCGGCTGTGTAAGTGGAGTCGGTTGCAGGTGTTTTTATTTGCGAATCTTACATCAGATGTTTGCCGGCCACCCGGTCCACCGTCTGGCGCCGGTCCTTGTCGCGCACCAGCTGGCGATCGAGCTTGTCCATCAGTTCATCCACGGCGGCGTACAGGTCTTCGTGCGCACTCTCGGCATACAGCTCGCCGCCCTTGACCTTGATGTTGCATTCCGCGCGCTGGCGTCGGTCCTTTTCCTTCAGGTTGTCCACCGACAACAGCACCCGCACGTCCATCACCTGATCGAAATGCCGCGTGATCCGGTCCAGCTTGCCAGACACGTATCCGCGCAGCGCCGGGGTCACTTCCAGGTGGTGTCCGCTGATCGTCAAGTTCATACCAATCTCCTTGCTTGCGATGGGTGGCCGCCACGGGCACGTGCGGGTGGCGACCACCGGCCCATGCACGGCGCCTGGCAGCGCGCCGGGCGAGCCGTGCGATGCCATGATGCCCCCGATCCGCGGCCAGTGCAATCCCGCGGTGGCGCCCGGGGTGGTGCCATAATCGCCGCCGTTGAACCAAGCCAAGAAAGCACATCGTGGAATCCATTCCCAGTTGGTAGCTTTCGCCTCCCTGGAACGCTGGCACGGGGGGCCGAAAGCCCGCCTTGACCCATCCGCCAGACGCTTGCACCCCGCTGCAGGGAGAGCCTCATGTTGAACGTCTTCACGCTGTCGAACGGCCGCCTGTTCCAGGAAGAAATCGAATCGCTGGAAGAGCTGTCGCGCTTCCACCCCATCTGGGTCGACCTGGAAGAGCCCACACCCGAGGAAAAGCGCTGGGTCAAGCAGTATTTCGGCCTGTCGATCCCAGAGGACGCGATCGACGAGGACATCGAGGAGTCCGCCCGCTTTTACGCCGAGGACAACGGCGAACTGCACATCCGCAGCGACTTCCTGGTGGCCGACCCGGATGCGCCGCACCAGGTGCGCGTGGCCTTCATCCTCAACATCGTCAATGAGCAGCTGCGCAGCCAGGGCGTGCTGTTTTCCATCCACGACGAGACCGTGCCCGCGTTTCGCCTGCTGCGCATGCGCGCGCGCCGCATGCCCGGCCTGCTGACGGACGCCAAGGAGGTGCTGCTCAAGCTGCTGGACGCCGACGCCGAATACTGCGCCGACACGCTGGAGGGCATCTACGACGACCTGGAGGCGGCCGGCAAGAAGGTGCTGGACGACAACATCAGCGACGAGATGGCCAGCGAGGTGCTGGCCACCATTGCGCGCCAGGAAGACATGAACGGGCGCATCCGCCGCAACGTGATGGACACGCGCCGCGCCGTCAGCTTTCTGATGCGCAGCAAGATGCTGGACGCCGAGCAGTTCGAGGAGGCGCGCCAGATCCAGCGCGACCTGGACTCGCTGGACAGCCACACCACCTTCCTGTTCGACAAGATCAACTTCCTGATGGACGCCACCGTCGGCTTCATCAACATCAACCAGAACAAGATCATCAAGATCTTCTCGGTGGCCAGTGTGGCCCTGCTGCCGCCGACGCTGATCGCCAGCATCTACGGCATGAACTTTCGCAACATGCCCGAGCTGGAGCACCCCCTGGGCTACCCTTTCGCGCTGGCGCTGATGATCGCCAGTGCGCTGCTGCCGATGTGGTACTTCCGCCGGCGCGGCTGGCTGAAATAGCCCCTGGGTGTTCTCCCTCGCCCTCCGGGAGAGGGTTGGGGTGAGGGCGAGCGTTTTTGGACAAAACGTGGCCCTGGCCCGCGTCCAGCAAGCGCCAACAGCTATGCAAATCAGAGCGACTGGAAATACGCCTCCAGCACCGCCGCGCTGACCGGGCTGGCCACGCGGGCGACGAAGCGGCTGAAGTCGACGTGCGCGCTGTCGTCGGCGCGGTCCGAGATGGTGCGCAGGGCGGCAAAGGGCAGGCCGTAGTCGTGGCACACTTGGGCCACGGCGGCGCCTTCCATCTCCACCGCCAGCGCGTCGGGCAGGGCGGCGCGCAGCGCGGCGCTGTCGGCGGCGGCGGCAACGAAGCGGTCGCCGGTGACGACCAGGCCCTGGTGCAGGCGCGCCGCGTGCAGCGCGAACTCGCGCGTCACGCCCGCGCCCAGCGTGGCCTCGGGCCGCGCCAGCACGGCCTGCGCGGCGCGCGCCAGCGCGTCGGACAACGCGGCATCGGTGGCGAAGCGCGCGCGCCCGTACAGCGGCACCTCGTGGCGCGCAAACAGCGGCGAGGCGTCCATGTCGTGCTGCAGCAACTCGCGCGCCAGCACGAGGTCGCCCACGCGCACGTGCGCGGCCAGCCCGCCGGCGACGCCGGTGAAGACGATGCGGTCGACGCCGAAGCGCTCGATCAGGATCGTGGCCGTGGTGGCGGCCGCCACCTTGCCCACGCGCGCCAGCACCGCCACCAGCGCGTGCCCGTGCCAGTGGCCGCACCAGAAGTCGCGCCCGGCCACCGGCGCGCGCTGCTCGTCGGGCAGGCGCTGCAGCACGGCCGCCAGCTCGTCGTGCAGCGCGCTGACGATGCCGATGCGGGGCACTTCGTTCATCCCCGGCGCTGCGCGCCACCCGCCCCGCATGACACCCACGGAGCCGGGCGGCCGCGGAGCAGGCCACGCCAGCGATCGCCGTGGCCGGGGTCGCCCCGGTCACTGGCGATGCCCCCTGGAGGGGGGAGGCGCAACATCGCGCAGCGAGTGGAGCGACGGGGGTGGGTCATCATTTGTCGCGCAGCTCGCGCCGCAGCACCTTGCCGACGGGCGTCTTGGGCAGGTCGGCGCGGAACTCGATGATGCGCGGGCGCTTGTAGCCGGTGAGGTTGTCGTGGCAGTACTGGCGCACGGCGTCCTCGGTCAGGGCCGGGTCCTTCTTGACGATGACCAGCTTGACCGCCTCGCCCATCTTCTCGTCGGGCACGCCGACGGCGGCCACCTCCAGCACGCCGGGCATGGCGGCCACCACGTCCTCGATCTCGTTGGGGTAGACGTTGAAGCCGCTCACCAGGATCATGTCCTTCTTGCGGTCGACGATCTTGGTGTAGCCGCGCTCGTCCATGATGCCGATGTCGCCGCTCTTGAAGAAGCCGTCGGGCGTCATGACCTTGGCCGTCTCGTCGGGGCGCTGCCAGTAGCCGGCCATCACCTGCGGGCCCTGGATGGCGATCTCGCCCGGCTGGCCCAGCGGCACTTCGACACCGTTGTCGTCCAGGATCTTGATGGCCGTGCTGGGCAGCGGCAGCCCGATGGTGCCGGTGAAGGCCTTGGACGTCACCGGGTTGCAGGTGGCCGAGGGGCTGGTCTCGGACAGGCCGTAGCCCTCGCAGATCGGGCAGCCGGTCTTTTCCAGCCACAGCTTGGCCACGGCGCTCTGCACGGCCATGCCGCCACCGACCGACACCTTCAGGTTCTTCCAGTCGACGGTGCCGAAGTCGGGGTGGTGCGCCAGGCCGTTGAACAGCGTGTTGACGGCCGGAAAGGTGTGGATGGTCTCCTTGGACAAATCCTTCAGCACCGAGGGCAGGTCGCGCGGGTTGGGGATCAGGATCAGCAGGCCGCCGGTGCGCAGCGACAGCATCATGCCCACGGTGAAGGCGAAGATGTGATAGAGCGGCAGCGCGCAGACACAGGTGGACTGCTGGTCCTTGGGCACGGTGTCCATCGCCGGCTGGTTCCAGGCCTCGGACTGCAGCACGTTGGCGATGATGTTGCGGTGCAGCAGCATGGCGCCCTTGGCCACGCCCGTGGTGCCGCCGGTGTACTGCAGCACGGCGATGTCGTCCGGGCCGATGACCGGTGCCTTGAAGGTGGCGGCGCGGCCGCGGGCCACGGCGTCGTTGTAGCGCACCGCGCCCGGCAGGCTGAAGGGCGGCACCAGCTTCTTGACCTTGCGCACCACGTAGTTCACCAGCGTGCCCTTGAGCCAGCCCAGCCGGTCGCCCATCGAGGCCAGCACCACGTGCTTGACGGGCGTCCTGGCGATGCACTGCGCCAGCGTGGCGGCGAAGTTCTCGATGATGATGATGGCCTTGGCGCCCGAGTCGGTCAGCTGGTGCTCCAGCTCGCGCGCGGTGTACAGCGGGTTGACGTTGACCACCACGTAGCCGGCGCGCAGCACCGCCGCCACCGCGGCCGGGTACTGCGGCACGTTGGGCATCATCAGCGCCACGCGCTCGCCCTTGGCCAGGCCCAGGCCCTGCAGGTAGGCGGCCAGCGCGCGGCTTTGCTGGTCGGTCTCGGCGTAGCTGACGCTGTGGCCCATGAAGCGGTAGGCCGTGCGATCGGCGTACTTGCCGAAGCTCTCCTCCAACAGCTCCACCAGCGAGCCGTAGGCCGACGGGTCGATGTCCGCCGGCACGCCCTCGGGGTAGCCACTCAACCAGATGCGCTCGCTCATGCCAGAAATCCTCCGTGGGTTTGGTCGGGAAAAGGGGGAAATGCAAGCCATTGTGACCGGCGCCGGCGCGCCCGGTGCCGGCCGGGGTCAAAAAGAAGGCAAATGGAGAAGTCGGCAGGCGAAAAAAAGCGAGGCACGCCGTGCCTCGCCGTTGCCGGTGCGCCGGGCGCGCGGCCTACTCGATCGCCTTGGTGATCTCTTCCACCACCTTCTTGGCGTCGCCGAACACCATCATGGTCTTGTCCATGTAGAACAGCTCGTTGTCCAGCCCCGCATAGCCGGCCGCCATGGAGCGCTTGTTGACGATCACGGTCTTGGCCTTGTAGGCCTCCAGGATCGGCATGCCGTAGATCGGGCTGCCCTTTTGCAGCGCGGCGGGGTTCACCACGTCGTTGGCGCCCAGGATCATGGCCACGTCGGCCTGGCCGAACTCGCCGTTGATGTCGTCCATCTCGAACACCTGGTCGTAGGGCACCTCGGCCTCCGCCAGCAGCACGTTCATGTGGCCGGGCATGCGGCCGGCCACGGGGTGGATGGCGTACTTGACCTCGATGCCCTTGTCGGTGAGCTTTTGCACCATTTCTTTCACCGCGTGCTGCGCGCGCGCCACCGCCAGGCCGTAGCCGGGCACGATGATCACGCTGTCGGCGTTGCCCAGCATGAAGGCCACGTCGTCGGGGCTGCCGCTCTTGACCGGGCGCTGCTCCTGCTTGCCGCCGGCGGTGGCCGTCTCACCGCCGAAGCCGCCCAGGATCACGCTCAGGAAGGCGCGGTTCATCGCCTTGCACATGATGAAGGACAGGATGGCGCCCGAGCTGCCCACCAGCGAGCCGGCGATGATCAGCATGCTGTTGTTGAGCGAAAAGCCGATGCCCGCCGCCGCCCAGCCCGAGTAGCTGTTGAGCATGGAGATCACCACCGGCATGTTGGCGCCGCCGATCGGGATGATCAGCGTCACGCCGATGACGAAGCCCAGCAGACACACCAGCGCGAAGTCCCAGTTGCTTTGCGAGTGCCAGAAGCCGTAGATGAAGAAGATCGCCGCCAGGCCCAGCAGCAGGTTCAGCCAGTGCTGGCCGGCAAACTGCACCGGCGCGCCCTGGAACAGCCGGAACTTGCTCTTGCCCGACAGCTTGCCCCAGGCGATGACCGAGCCGCTGAAGGTGACCGCGCCGATGAAGGCGCCCAGCGACAGCTCGATGCGGTTGCCGCCCGGAATGGCCTCGCCCACCTGCGCCACGATGCCCAGCGCGTGCGGCTCGATCACCGTGGCCGCCGCGATGCACACCGCCGCCAGGCCGATCATGCTGTGGAAGAAGGCGATCAGCTCGGGCATCTGGGTCATCTCGACCGTCTTGGCGCGCCAGGCGCCGTAGCTGCCGCCGATGACCAGGCCCAGCAGCACCCAGCCCAGGCCGGCCATGGAACCCGAGAGCTTGACGATCAGCGCCGCCGTGGTCAGCACGGCAATCGCCATGCCGACCATGCCGAACAGGTTGCCGCGGATCGACGAGGTGGGGTGCGACAGGCCCTTCAAGGCCTGGATGAAGCAGACGCTGGCAATCAGGTACAGCAGCGCGACAAGGTTCATGCTCATGCCATGTGCTCCTTATTTTGCAGCGCCTTGCGCTTGTTCCGCCTTGGCTGGGCGCTCTTTTTTCTTGAACATCTCGAGCATGCGCCGGGTCACCAGGAAGCCGCCGAAGATGTTGACCGAGGCCAGCGCCACCGCCGCCACGCCCAGCAGCTTGGGAAACCAGTCGCCGGTCAGCGCGGCGGCCAGCATGGCGCCGACCACGACGATGGCCGAGATGGCGTTGGTGACGGCCATCAGCGGCGTGTGCAGCGCCGGCGTGACGGTCCACACCACGTGGTAGCCGACGTAAATGGCCAGCACGAAGATGGTCAGGTTGATGAGGGTGTGGGATACGACATCCATGGGTGGGCTCCTCGAAATCTCGGGTCGGGCCGCGCGCGGCGCGGGCCTATTGGCGGTCGGCGCGCGGGGCGCGGGCGGGCGGCGGCGCGGGCGGGTTCACCTGCACGGCGGTGGCGGCGGGCGGCGCCGTCACGACCGCTGGGGCGGCGGCAGGCGCGGGCGCCGCCAGCGGGGCCGAAAACGGAAACGGCGGCACGCGCAGCGCGCCCCCGGCGGCGGCGGCCTGCGTGGCGTGCGCGAACTGGCGCGCCCAAGCCTGGCCGGTGCCGCCGCTGACCAGAAAATCGTAGTTGTTGCGCGTCACCGGCTCCAGCAGCGCCGGGTTGACCAGCGCCACCGCCTCCACCGCGTCGCCGCTGCCGGTGGCGCGGTCGCTGATCCAGGCGCGCGGGCGCGCGGCCCAGCCGCGGGCGTCGATCCAGCGCTCCAGCACCGGGTTTTGCTGCTGCAGCCAGTGGTCGAAGTCGGCGTCGCGGCGCATGCGCAGGCAGCCGGCGGCGTCCTTCACGTCCAGCCGGCCGGGCGCGGCGCAGCTGCTGCCGCCGCCGGCCACGCGCTGCACCAGCACCAGCGCCAGCCACTGGCCGTCGGCGCGCTGCAGGCCGGCCACGCGCGTGGGCACGCTGGCGCCGCTGGCGGGCGCGGGGCCCACGCCGGCCAGCCAGGGCGCGTCGTAGGCGCCCAGGTCGTACCAGCGGCCGATGGCGCTGGGCGGCACCTCGATGGCGGGGGCGGATTCGGCGCCCTGCGGTGCGGCGGCCACGGCCGGGCTGCCGGCCGGCGCCGAGGCCAGCGGGGCGTTGGCGCAGGCGCCCAGCGCCAGCGCGGCGGCCAGCGCCAGGCCGGTGGCGCCGCGGCGAAGAAGAGGGGAGGAAGCGGTCATGGGCATGGCGCGGGGCGGCGCGTCAGGACTTGCGGGTGACGGCGCCCTGGTGCGCCATCAGGCAGGCGGCGACGATGTCGTCTTCCGGGTCGATGCGAAAGGCGCTGGCCGGCTCGCCCTTGGGTGCCGGCGGCAGCACCAGCTTCAAGAAGTCGAGCACGTTGCGCGCGTACAGGCTGCTGGCGTCGGCACCCACCAGCGCGGCCAGGTTGGTCTCGCCGACGATCACCACGCCGTGCCGGGTCACGGTCTGGTCGGCCACCGTCAGCGGGCAGTTGCCGCCCACCGTGCCGTTGGCGTTGGGCGCGCCCTTGCCGGCGGCCATGTCGATGATGACCGAGCCGGGCTTCATGCTTTGCACCATCTCCTCGGTGATCAGCACCGGCGCGGCGCGGCCGGGGATCAGCGCGGTGGAGATCACCACGTCGGCCTGGGCCACGCGCTTGGCGACCTCGACCTTCTGCCGGTCGAGCCAGCTTTGCGGCATCGGCCGGGCGTAGCCGCCCACGCCCTCGGCGGCTTCTTTCTCCTCGGCCGTCTCGTAGGGCACGTCGATGAACTTGCCGCCCAGCGACTCGATCTGCTCCTTCACGCTCGGGCGCACGTCGCTGGCCTCGATGACGGCGCCCAGGCGCTTGGCGGTGGCGATCGCCTGCAGGCCGGCCACGCCCACGCCCAGGATGACCACGCGCGCCGCCTTCACGGTGCCGGCGGCCGTCATCAGCATGGGAAAGAACTTCTGGTAGCGGTCGGCCGCCATGATGACGGCCTTGTAGCCGGCGATGTTGGCCTGGGATGACAGCACGTCCATGCTTTGCGCGCGCGTGGTGCGCGGCGCGGCTTCGAGCGCGAAGGCGGTCAGGTTGGCGGCGGCCAGGCGCTGCAGGCCCTCGGCGTTGAAGGGCTCCAGCATGCCCACCAGCACCGCGCCCGGCTTCATCTGCGCCAGCTCGGCCGGTGCCGGGCTGCGCACCTTCAGCACCATCTCGGCGCCCAGGGCGGCGGCGGCGTCCACCAGCTGCGCGCCGGCGGCGGCATAGGCCTCGTCGGTCACGCTGGCGCGCACGCCGGCGCCGGCCTGCACGCTCACCGCATGGCCCTGCGCCACCAGTTTCTTGACCGTTTCCGGGGTCGCGGCCACGCGGCTTTCGCCGGCGGCCGTTTCGGCGGGGACGCCAATCAGCATGAAATCTTCTCCTCGTACAAGCGCTTGCGCGAAGCGGTCCGGCGCGAGCCCGCGGCCCAGTCCGGCGGGCGGGGCCTCGGCCCACGGTGTCGGGGGGCCATTATGCTTGATTTCGGCTGGCCTACCCGGTTACGCCGTGTCGCGCCCGGCCGGCTCTGCATAATCGGCGCCATGAGCAAGCCCCGTTGGAGGCCGCGCGTCACCGTCGCGGCCGTGATCGAGCAGGACGGCCGCTACCTGCTGGTGGAGGAAAACACCGCGGACGGCCTGCGCCTGAACACCCCCGCCGGCCACCTGGAGCCGGGCGAGTCGCCGCAGGACGGCGCGGTGCGCGAGGCGCTGGAGGAAACCGCCCGCGCCTTCACGCCCAGCGCCCTGCTGGGGGTGTACCTGGCCGCCTCGCCCGACGCCGAAGGGCAGCCCACCACCTGGCTGCGCATCACCTACTGCGGCACGGCGGGCGAGCCCCAGCCCGGCCGCGCGCTGGACGCCGGCATCGTGCGCACCGTGTGGCTGACGCCCGAGGAGCTGCGCGCCAGCCAGGCGCGCCACCGCAGCCCGCTGGTGCTGCGCTGCGTGGAAGACCACCTGCGCGGCCAGCGCTTCGGCCTGGATGCGGTGCAGGCGCACGCCTCGGCGCTGGGTTTGAAATGAAATCGGCCTCTGGCGCCCGCCGGATGTGCGTGGACAGCTATCAATATCGTAGTCATGGCGGATGATGCGCTGACCTGGGCCGTGCTGGCGGCGGCGGCGTTCGGCGCCGGCGTGCTGAACGCCATGGCCGGCGGCGGCACCTTTTTGACTTTTCCGGCCCTGGTGTGGGCGGGCGTGCCGCCGATCGCGGCCAACGCCACCAGCGCGCTGGCGGTGTGCCCGGGCTACTTCGGCAGCGTGGCGGGCTTTCGGCGCGAGCTGGCGGCCCTGCCGCGCGCGCTGCTGGGGCGCGAAATGGCGATCAGCGCCGTCGGCGGCGTGGTCGGCGCCCTGCTGCTGCTGGTGACGCCGCCCCAGGTGTTTGCCGGCGTGGTGCCCTGGCTGCTGCTGCTGGTCACCGTGCTGTTCGCCGCCGGCCCGCGCCTGGCGCGCTGGAGCGCGGGCGAGGGTGGCAGCCGTCTGGCCGCCTGGCGCGCGCCCGGCCTGCTGCTGGCCACGGCCTACGGCGGCTACTTCAACGGCGGCGTCGGCATCCTGCTGCTGGCGCTGTACCTGCTGGTCGGCGAGACGCGGCTCACCACCGCCAACGCGCTCAAGAACCTCAACTCGTCCGTGCTGTCGGTGCTGTCGGTGGCCGCCTTCGCCCTGGGCGGCGCCATCGTCTGGGGGCCGGCGCTGCTGATGGCCGTGTTCGCCACCGTCGGCGGCGTGGCCGGCGCCCGCCTGGCCCGGCGCCTGCCCACGGCCTGGGTGCGCGCCATCGTCATCGCCACGGGGCTGGTGATGAGCGTGCTGTTCTTCGTGCGGGCGTAGGCGCTTCAACCGATCGGCGCGCCGGGTGCCGGCTCAGCCGCGGCTCACTTGATCCACAGGCGCACGGCGTCCCAGGCGCGGCCCAGGAAGCCCGACTCCTCGACGGCGTCCAGCGCCACCAGCGGCACCTCGGCCAGGGGCTGGCCGTTTTGCGTGATCTTGAGCGTGGCCACCACCTGGTCCTTCTTGAAGGGGGCGATCAGCGGCTCGGGGCGCGCCACCTCGGTCTTGACCTGGGCGGCGCTGCCGGCGGGCACCGACACCACGATCGGCGTCAGGCTGCCCAGCTTGAGCTCGCTGGTCTTGCCCTTCCAGACGCGCGGCGTGGCCACGGCCTGGCCGGCGTCGAACAGCTTGACGTCTTCCCAGGCGGTGTAGCCCCAGTTGAGCAGCTTCTGCGATTCGTTGGCGCGCGCGCTGTCGCTGGTGGCGCCCAGCAGCACCGACACCAGGCGGCGGCCCTTGAGGTTGGGAAAGTCGCGCGCCGCGGTGGCCACCAGGCAGTAGCCGGCGGCCTTGGTGTGGCCGGTCTTCAGGCCGTCCACCGTGGGGTCGCGAAACAGCAGGGTGTTGCGGTTGGTGTCGTTGCTGGCGGGCGTGCCGGGGTAGCGGTACTTCTTGATGGCGAAGTACTTCACGTCCTCCGGAAAGTCCTGCATCAGCCGCGCCGACAGCGCGGCCAGGTCGCGCGCGGTGGTGACGTGGGCCGGGTCGGGCAGGCCGTCGACGTTGACGTAGTGGGTGTTCTTCAGGCCCAGCGCCTTGGCCTGGTCGTTCATCATCTCGACGAAGCGCTCCACGGTGCCGCCCACGCCCTCGGCCAGGGCCACGGTGGCGTCGTTGCCCGACTGCACCAGCATGCCCTTGATCAGGTCTTCCACCGGCACCTGCATCTTGGGGTCGATGAACATGCGCGAGCCGGGCGTCTTCCAGGCGCGCTCGCTCACCGGCAGGGTCTGCGTCAGGCTCACCTTCTTGGCGCGCAGGGCGTCGAACACCACGTAGGCGGTCATCAGCTTGGTCAGCGAGGCCGGCTCCACCGGCGCGTCCATGTCCTTGCCGGCCAGGATCTGGCCCGAGCTGAGGTCCATCAGCAAATAGGCCTTGGCGGCGACCTCGGGCGGCTGCGGCGCCTGCGCGTGCGCCAGCAGCGCGGCGCTGGACAGGGTGAGGACGGCAAGGGAGCGGAGCAGGCGGTTCATCGGTTTGGGCAAGGGGAAAAAATGTTGGGGTGGTTCAAGCGCGCACGTGACGCATCACCAGGGACTTGAGCAGCGGCAGCTGACCGTGAAAGAAATGGCCGCCGCCGGGCACCACGGTGATCGGCAGGCTTTGCGGGCGCGCCCAGTCGAGCACGGCGGCCAGGGGAACGGTGTCGTCCTGCTCGCCATGGACGACCAGGGTGGCGGGGTGCAGTTCCGCCGCGATCGGCGCCACCGCGAAGTGCTCGGCCGCCGTGCCGACCAGCACCACGCGCTCGATCCGGCGGCGGCCGTGCAGTGCGGCGACCGCCTGGCTGGCGACGAAGGCGCCGAAGGAGAAGCCCGCGATCAGCAGCGGCGCCGCGGCCGGCGCCTGCTGCTCGATGACGGCCAGCATGTCCTGCAGCTCGCCGCGGCCTTCGTCGTAGGCACCCTGGCTGGCGCCCACGCCGCGAAAATTGAAGCGCAGCGCGCGCCAGCCGCACTGCACGCAGGCGCGCGCCACGGTCTGCACCACCTTGTTGGTCATGGTGCCGCCGAACTGCGGGTGGGGGTGGGCGATGACGGCGGTGCCGCGCGGGGCGGCGCCGTCGGCCGGCAGGGGGGTGTCGAGCAGGGCCTCGATCGCGCCGGCGGGGCCGGGCAGCGTGAGCGATTGGGTCAAGGCGTTCATCAGCTATTTAAATTATAGCTACCGGCGCTTGCCACAGCCGCGCGAGAACCTGAAAAAGCTTGTAAACGGCGGGCTGCGCGGGCGGCGGCCGGGCTCAGCGGCCCACGTCCGGCGGCAGCAGCAGGCGCTCGACCACCTGGCCGTTCTTGAGGTGCGCCTCGATGATCTCGTCGATGTCGCTGGTGTCCACGTACGAGTACCAGGTGCCCTCGGGGTACACCACCGCCACCGGCGCGCCGGCGCAGCGGTCCAGGCAGCCCGACTTGTTGACGCGCACCTGGCCCACGCCGGCCAGGCCCTCGGCCTTGACGCGCGCCTTGCAGTGATCGAAGGCGGCCTGGGCGCCGTGGTCGGCGCAGCAGTTTTCACCGTTGCTGCGCTGGTTCAGGCAAAAGAAGATGTGGCGCTGGTAGTAGGGCGGGGCGGCGGGGGTGCTCATGGCGCGATTTTAGGCACCGGCGTGCGCGCGAGGGTGCGCGCCGCCAGCCAGGCCAGCAGGGCAAAGGGCCACAGCCAGCCCAGCCACTGGGCCAGGCCGTAGAAATGAATGAAGCGCCCCTGCTCCCAGTTTTGCAGCGTGGCGGCAAAGTAGACATTGGGCGTGGCGCTGTTGAGCAGCGCCAGCTGGGCCAGCACGGCCAGCAGCAGGACGACGGCGCAGGCGCGCGGCGGCAGCGCCAGCAGCAGCAGCGCCGCCAGCGCCGCCAGCGGCAGGCCGTGCTGCACCGCCGGCGTCACCCAGGCCCAGGCGTTGACCGGCCCGTAGGACAGCGCCGTCGACAGGGTGGAGACAGCGATGCCCACGCCCAGCGCGGCCAGGGCAAAGGCGGCGCGCCGCCCGCGCGGCGCGATCACGCAGTAGCCCAGCAGGCAGGGCGCCAGCGCGCCCAGCGCGACGCTGGCCGCCTCGGCCCACGGCAGCATGGGCTGCAGCTCGATGTCGCGCACCGGCAGCCAGTCCAGGAAGGGCGTGCCCTGCAGCCAGTCGCCCAGCGCGGCCTCGCTGCGCTCGATCACCTGGCCCATGCCGAAGGCCACCGGCAGCGGAAACAGCAGGCCGATCGGCCACAGCGCCAGCAGCACCAGCGCGCCGCGCGCATCGCGCGCGAACCAGCGGCGGCGCACGCGTCGCCCGTGCTCGATGGCGCCCAGGCGATCGAGCAGCGCCGCGCCCAGCGCGCCCAGCAAGCCGCCCAGGGTGTTGAAGCCCAGGTCCACGTTGGAGGCCACGCGCAGCGGCAGGTAGGACTGCAGGCATTCCATGCTGAAGGACAGCGCCGCCGTGGCCAGGCTGGCCAGCAGCGCGGCCGTCCAGCGCGCGCGCGTGCGCAGCCGCAGCGCCAGCGTCAGCAAAAAGCCCATCGGCAAATAGCCCACCAGGTTGATCGCCAGGTCGAACCCCGTCCAGTACCGCGGCCAGGGCGCGCGCAGGTAGGCCCAGGGCACGATGCCCTGGTCGCGCCAGCCGGTGAACGGAAACAGGCTGGCGTAGACGATCAGCGCCGCGTACAGCAGGGTCAGCGGCCAGGCGGTGGAGGGCGGGTGGCGTCCCATGGCGGGCGCCTGGCTCGGTATCAAAACGGCTTGACCACCACCAGGATGACGGCGGCCAGCAGCCCCAGCACGGGCAGCTCGTTGAACCAGCGAAACCACACGTGGCCGGGCGCGGCCTGCCCGCGCTCGAAGCGCGCCAGCAGACGCGCGCAGGCCACGTGATAGACGATCAGCAGCGCCACCACCCCCAGCTTGGCGTGCAGCCAGCCGTTGCCCGGCCCCTGGCCGATGCCGTAGCCCAGCCACAGCCACAGGCCCAGGCCCAGCGCCGGCACGGCCAGCATGGTCATGAAGCGCAGCAGCTTGCGCGCCATCAACAGCAGGCGCGTGCGCTCGGCCGTCGACTGCGGCGGCACCATGGCCAGGTTGACGAAGATGCGCGGCAGGTAGAACAGGCCCGCGAACCAGCTGACCACGAACACGATGTGCAGGGCTTTGATCCACAACATGGGCTGAGTGTAGGCCGCTGCCGCGCAAGTTCCGCCGAACGGGCGGGCGGACAGGTACCAGTAAAAAACCCCAGCCGCGAACGGCTGGGGTCGAAAAGCCTGTCTGCTGTCACACATCAAGGCTCCCGCTCAGGGAGGAAAAGCGGGGGGCGACGAATCGCCCAAATGAACTATACCAAAAGTGTTCATGACTTTGCACAAAACCCATGAACTTTTCATGGGTGGCGGGATCGCGCGGTGCCGCCGGGTCGATCGCCAAGCGGCCATCGGCCGGCCCGCCGTTTGGGGCACAATTTTCCCCCATGACCCCTTTTGCACCCGCCCCGTTTCCCGCCCTGCGCCCGCGCCGCTTGCGCCGCGACGACTTCACCCGCCGCCTGGTGCGCGAGCACCGCCTGTCGGCCGACGACCTGATCTACCCCGTGTTCGTGCTCGACGGCAAGGGCAAGCGCCAGGCCGTGCCGTCCATGCCGGGCGTGGAGCGCCTGTCGCTGGACCTGCTGCTGCCGGTGGCCGAGGAGTGCGTGGCGCTGGGCATTCCCGTCATGGCGCTGTTTCCGGTGATCGACGCCAAGCTCAAGGACGACAGGGGCAGCGAATCGACCAACGCGCGCGGCCTGATCCCGCGCGTGGTGCGCGAGCTGAAAAAGCGCTTTCCCGAGCTCGGCATCATGACCGACGTGGCGCTCGACCCCTACACCAGCCACGGCCAGGACGGCTGGCTGGACAAGAGCGGCTACGTGCTCAACGACGAGACCGTGGGCCAGCTGGTCAAGCAGGCGCTCGTGCAGGCCGCGGCCGGCGTGGACATCGTGGCGCCCAGCGACATGATGGACGGGCGCATCGGCGCCATCCGCCAGGCGCTGGAGGCCAAGGGTCACATCCACACCCGCATCATGGCCTACAGCGCCAAGTACGCCAGCGCCTTCTACGGCCCGTTTCGCGACGCCGTGGGCTCGGCCGGCAACCTGGGCCAGAGCGACAAGAAGGTCTATCAGATGGACCCCGGCAACGGCGACGAGGCGCTGCGCGAGGTCGCCATCGACCTGCAGGAAGGCGCCGACATGGTGATGGTCAAGCCCGGCATGCCCTACCTGGACGTGCTGCGCCGCGTGAAGGACGCCTTTCGCGTGCCCACCTTCGCCTATCAGGTCAGCGGCGAATACGCCATGCTCAAGGCGGCGGCGCAAAACGGCTGGCTGGACCACGACCGCGTGGTGATGGAGGCGCTGCTGGCCTTCAAGCGCGCCGGCGCCGACGGCGTGCTGACCTACTTCGCACGCGACGCCGCGCGATTGCTACGAAATAAATAGCTGTTCGCGCTTGTTCTACCTGTGCTAGAGGCCGATTTGGCATAAATTCGTGCACATCGTCGAGTTCACCGCCGGCAGCCTGCGCTTCGTCGACACCGTGCCGGCGCAGGCGCCGGCCGACGGCTTCGTGTGGGTGTACCTGGAGCGCGCCGAATACGCCGCCACCCTGGCCGAGCAGCAGGCGCTGGCGCAGCGCCTGGGCGGCTCGGCCCTGCTGGACGTGCATGCGCGCGACCTGGCCAACGAGACGCACCCGTCCAACTACGACGCCACCTCGGTGTACGACCGCATCGTGTTCCGGCGCCTGCCCACCGCCGACGAGGCGCGACTGGCGCCGCGCGGCGCCGACCTGGCGCGCATCGACTCGCGCGCGGTGGCCTTCGCGGTGTTCGACCGCCTGCTGGTCAGCGTGCATCCGCCCGGCTGCCCGACGGCGGTCGCCTTCATCGAGCGCCTGGCCACCGACGCGCGCCTGAGCGTGGAGGCGCAGGCCGTGCGCTCGCGCCTGCCGCAAAGCCCGGCCGACCTGGCGCTGCAGTTGATCAACCAGATGGTCGACAGCTACCTGGACCACCGCAAGGAGCTGACGCGCGCGATGGACGGCGTGCAGGACGCGCTGCTGCGCGCCGACGCGCGCGCCGGCACCTGGCCCGCGCTGATGCGCGCGCGCCAGCGCCTGCACTGGCTGCAGGAGCTGTGCGAGGAGCAGCAGGACGCCATGCAGGAATGGCTGGACACGCTGCGCGAGCAGCCGCTGTCGGACTACGCCGCCGACGCCACGCAGGCGCTGGCGCGGCGCGACCAGCTGGTGGCACGCGCGCGCGACGTGATGGAGCACATCGACCGCGTGCTGCACCACGCGCGCCGGCTGGAGCAGTCGGCCGAGACGGTGGTGCAGATCCACTTCAACGCGCAGGGCCAGCGCACCAACGACATCATGCGCACGCTGACGGCGATCACGGCGGTGTTCTTGCCGCTGAACCTGTTCACCGGCTTCTTCGGCATGAACTTCGACCACCTGCCGCTCATTCACAGCGGCATCGGCATGTGGGTGGCGCTGCTGCTGCTGCTGGCGCTGGCCTTGGCCATCGTGGTGCTGTTCTGGCGCCGGCGCTATCTCAGCCACGAGCGCGACGACGAGGTCTGAGAAGGTGTGAACGAGCCCCTCATGCCCGTCTTGATCGCCAAAACCCGCCCGCTCGGCGTTGCAAATGCTCGCCGTAGCTCTTGCTACGTCTGCGCTTTGCGCCTTGATCGGACGCGTTTTGACGCTCCTTTCGGGCACGCTGGATTCATTCACACCTTCTGAAAACCGCAAACCCCGCCGGCACGCGTGCCGGCGGGGTTCGGTCGTGGCAGCCGGCCCCCGGGGGGCCGGCGCACTGAATCAGGCGGCTTCGCCAGAGGCCGGGTGAAAGCCCTGGGCCAGCGCCTGGCGCGTGGCCGCGCGCACTTCGGCGCGCGTCACGCTGCTGGCCGGCTCGGGCGTGGCCTGGGCGCTCAACTCGCCGGCGGCCGGCAGCTGGCGCGCGGCGTCGGCGCGCACGTCCTGGCGTTGCAGGCTGCTGGCGAGCACCACGTCCTGGCCGGCAAACGGCGCTTCACCGGCGGCCGGCTGCAGGCTGCCCGCAAAGGCAGTGCCCGACAGCAGCAGGGCGGCGGCGGCGAGGGTGGTGTTGAGCTTTTTCATGATGCATTCCTTCATATCGGCAAGTGGGTCCCGTGGCCGACCGGCCATGCGGGGCACGAAGGTTGAGTTGTTTGGGCCTTCGATGGAACGCAGTTTGGGCCGATCAGGGGGGTTAAAAAAGCCATCCCGAACGATTTCACTTGTTCCCGATTGGAAATAATGTCGGCATGGACTCGCTCGATCTCATCCAGACCTTTCGTGAAGTCGCGCGGCGCGGCAGCTTCTCGGCCACGGCGCGCGCGCAAGGGGTGTCGCCGGCCAGCGTCAGCAAGTCGATCGTGCAGCTGGAAACGCGCTTCGGCCTGCGCCTGTTCAACCGCACCACGCGCAAGGTGTCGCTGACCGACGCCGGGCAGCTGCTGTTCGAGCGCAGCGGCGCGCTGCTGGAGCTGATCGACCTGACGCAGGGCGAGCTGCACGAGCGCGCCACGCACCCCAGCGGACGCCTGCAGCTGACGGCCCCGCACGGGCTGATGCAGACCGACCTGCCCGCCCTGCTGGGCCAGTTCCTGCTGCAGTACCCCGAGGTGACGCTGGACCTGCACGTGACCGACCGCGTGCTCAATCTGGTCGAGGAGGGGATCGACCTGGCCTTTCGCGTCGGCCCCATCGACGACGCCAACCAGATCGTGCGACGCCTGGTGCCGATCGACTTCGTCGCCGCCGCCGCGCCGGCCTACTGGCGCGCGCACGGCAAGCCCAGCCATCCGCGCGATCTGCTCACCCACGCGCAACTGGCGCACAACCTGTTCGGCGAGGCGCCGCGCTGGCATTTCAGCGTGCAGGGCAAGCCGCTGGAGCTGCCGCTGCAGCCGCGCTTTGCCGCCACCAGCCAGATGCCGCTGGTGACGCTGGCGCTGCAGGGCGTGGGCGTGCTCTGGGGCTCGCGCCGGGCCCTGGCACCGCACTTCGAGCGTGGCGAGCTGGAGCCGGCGCTGGAGGCGTTTTCACCCACCGACATCTGGCTGCACGCGGTCTACACCCAGCGCCGCCACAACAGCGCCGCGCTGCGCGCGCTGCTGGCGCATCTGGATGAATTTGCGCAGGCTTTCCGGCACGCGGAGGCCGGCGCATCCAGCACCGGTTGAGCCGCCGATACCGACGCAGTCAGCGCAGATGCTGGGCAAAAAACGCCAGCGTGCGCTGGCGCGCCAGCGTGGCCGCGGCCTCGTTCCAGGCCGCGCGCCGGTCGCAGTTGAAGCCGTGCGGCGCGGGGTACAGGTGCACGTCGACCGCCGGGTGGGCCTGGCGCAGCGCCGCCACGCCTTCCAGTGGCACCGACTTGTCGTTATCCGACAGGTGGGCCTGCACCGGCACCCGGGGCTGTAGCGCCAGCTCGGCCGGCGCCGTCATGCCGCCGCCGTAGTAGCACACGGCGGCGCTCAGGTGCGCGCAGCCGCTGGCCGCGCGCCAGGCCAGCAGGCCGCCCCAGCAAAAGCCCACCACGCCCACCTTGCCGGCGCCCGCCTGCCGCGCGTGATCGATGGCGGCCTGGATGTCGGGCAGCACGCCGGGCGCGGGCAAGGCCTCGGCCGCGCGCTTGAGGCCCATGCCGGTCTGCATGGCGGCCTCGTCGTAGCCCAGGTCGACCCCGGCCCGCACCCGCCCGAAGGTGGCCGGCGCCAGCGCCAAATAGCCCTCGGCCGCGTAGCCCTCGGCCACCGCGCGGATGTGCGCGTTGACGCCGAAGATTTCCTGCAGCACCACCACGGCGCCGCGCGGCGCGCCGGCCGGCTCGGCTTGCCAGGCGGTGACGGCCTGGCCGTCGGCGGCTTTCAGTTCAATCCATTGCCCCATGCTTTTGCTCCTGTATGGATCGTTGGGCGTTCCATGGTCACGCGCGCCACAACCCAAGCTTGAATTTTCTGCGCCCTTTGCGATTCCTTTGCGTCCTCTGCGTTCGGCTGTTCTGCAGTGGCTTTTTCAAAGCCCCAGCGCCCGGCGCACGAAGTCCAGCCGATCCTGGCCCCAGAACAGCTCGCCCTCGATGACGTAGGTGGGCGCGCCGAACACGCCGGCGTCGATGGCCGACTGGGTCTGTGCCTCGTAGCGCGCCTGCACCTCGGGCGCCTGCGCCGCGCCCAGGCGCTCGGGCGGCAGGTCGCTTTCGTCCAGCAGCTCGGCCAAGGTGCCGGCGCTGGCGATGTCGCGCTGCTCGGCCCAGCAGGCGGCCATCACGGCGCCGGCGAGGCGCAGCGCGGCGTCCGGGCCGTCGGCCTGCGCCACGGCGGTGATCAGGCGCGCGGCGGGGCCGCCGTCGACCGGGAAGAAACGCGGCTCGGGGTGCAGGGCGACGCCCAGATGCTCGGCAAAGCGGCGCAGCTCGACCAGCCGGTAGGCCTGGCGCTGCGGCGCGCGCTGGCCCAGCGGCAGCCCGCCCGAGAGCGGAAAGATGCGGCCGTAGTCCACCGGCAGCACGCGCACCGCGCGCCGGCTGGCGCGCAGCAGCTCGACGAAGCGGGCGTGGCCCAGGTATGCCCAGGGGCTTTGCGGGGTGAAGAAGTAGTCGACGGTGCGGGACATGGCGAACCTTGCGAATAATGGGCCTGTTTTAGCAGAGAGCGGCCGCCCGCGCGTTCGGCCGGCCCGCCGCCGATTTTTCATGGAAACCCGCATGCCGCAAGCCAAGGCCGACAAGACCATCAAGTATTACTGGGAAGACCTGCACGCCGGCCAGACCATCGAGCTGGGCAGCGTCACCGTCGAGCGCGAGGAGGCGCTGGCCTTTGCCGGCCGCTACGACCCGCAGCCCTTTCACCTCGACGACGAGGCCGCCGCGCAGTCGATCTTCGGCCGGCTGGCCACCAGCGGCTGGCACACCTGCAGCATGGCCATGGGACTGATGGTGCGCAACTTCCTGCTCGAATCGTCCAGCCTGGGCTCGCCCGGGCTGGAAAAGCTGCAGTGGCGGAGGCCCGTGTTTCCGGGCGACACGCTCACGCTGCGCCAGCGCGTGCTCGAGACGCGGCCGATGAAGTCGCGCCCCGACGTCGGCCTGGTGCGCACCCTCTGGGAGATGTTCAACCAGCGCGGCGAGCAGGTGCTGCTGATGGACGGCTATGGCATGTTCCGCCGCCGCACGCCGGGTGCGTCCACCGGCGGCTGAGCCGGGCACGGCCGCGATCGTGCGGCCGGTCACTGCAAGTCGTGACCATCGGCACTGTGCCGGCGCGGCGGCGGCGCCTATCGTGTGGGCCATGCCCGATGACCTCCCGAGGTCGTCACTGCAACGGCGTTTCGCAGGCATCCCCCAAGCGCCGATGAACATGGAGCCCATCATGAACACGATCACCATCCAACGCGCCGGCCTGCGCACGGCCGTGGCGCTGGCCGCCCTGACGCTGGGCGGCGCCCTGGCCGCCCCCGCCTGGGCCGCCGCGCCCGCCACCACCGCGCCGGCCAAGACCGCCCCCGCCAACAAGCCCGCGGTGGTCGACGAGGACGTGACGATGTTCGACGTCGTGCCCGGCACCACCTACCTGAACGGCGGCGTCGGCCAGTTGAGCGAAGAGCGCATGCACAAGGACGCGCGCCACTGGCCGCTGCGCATGACTTTCTCGGACAAGACCAGCAACGAATTCGTCGCCGACGTCAAGCTGAAGGTGTTCGACCACAGCGGCCGCGCCGTGCTGCGCCTGAAGGACGCCGGCCCGATGACCTACGTGCAGCTGCCCCAGGGTGACTACCGCGTCACCGCGGACTACCGGGGCGACACGCTGACGCGCGAGATCCACATCGGCCCCAAGGGCATGGACGCCAACTTCCACTGGATGATATGACCCACCCCCGTTGCTCCACTCGCTGCGCGATGTTTCGGCATCCCCCCTCGAGGGGGCACCGCCAGCGGCCGGTGCAAGCCCGGCCGCGGCGGTCGCTGGCCCGGCTTGCTCCGCGGCCATTGGGCTCGTTGATGGTGATGCGCTGCACGCGATAGACCACCGAACGGGCTGAATCGGATCGACACACTGCCAACTCCTCTCAGGCCCCATCCATGCCGCGACTCGCAGGTTCCCACGCATTGAAAGCACCCCTGACCGCCCTGGTGCTGCAAGGCGGCGGCGCCTTGGGCGCCTACCAGGGCGGCGCCTACGAGGCGCTGGCGCTGCGCGCGCAGGCGCTGGACTGGGTGGCGGGCATCTCGATCGGCGCGGTCAACGCGGCGCTGATTGCCGGCAATCCGCCGGGGCGGCGCGTCGAGCGCCTGCGCGCGTTCTGGGAGCGCGTGAGCCTGGCGCTGCCGCTGCGCCCGCAGGCCGAGTGGGTGGCGCCGGTGCGCGGCTGGTGGGACAACGCCATGGCCCTGTGGGGCGCGGCCGTCGGCGTGCCGGGCTTTTTTGCCCCGCGCCCGCCGCTGGCCTGGTGGCCGCAGCCACCCGCCAGCTGGTACGACACCGCGCCGCTGCGCGACACGCTGCTGGAGCTGGTGGACTTCGAGTTGCTCAACCAGGGTCCGATGCGCTTTTCGGTCGGCGCGGTCGATGTGCAAAGCGGCAACTTCACCTATTTCGACAACCGGCGCGAGCGCATCGGCCCCGAGCACGTGATGGCCAGCGGCGCGCTGCCGCCGGGCTTCGGCGCGGTGCCCATCGGCGAGCACTTTTACTGGGACGGCGGCCTGGTGTCCAACACCCCGCTCACCTACGTGATGGACCAGCTGCCGGCCGGTTCCCGGCAGCCGGTCACGGTGTTCCAGATCGACCTGTTTCGCGCCCGCGGGCGCGTGCCCGAGACGCTGGCCGACGCGGCCGAGCGCGAGAAGGACATCCGCTACTCCAGCCGCACGCGGCTGGTCAGCGACGAGGTGCGCGCGCGCCATCAGCTGCACCAGCGCCTGCGCCGCCTGGCCGCGCTGCTGCCCAAGGCCCAGCGCGGCAGCGCCGAGGTGCAGGCCCTGCTGGCCGGCACGCTGGACGCGCCCATCACCCTGGTGCACGTGATCCACCGGCGCAAGGACAGCGAGACCCAGACCAAGGACTACGAGTTCTCGCACCTGTCGATGGCCGAGCACTGGCAGGCCGGCGGCGCCGACATGGGGGCCGCGCTGCAGCTGCTGGGCCGCCAGGGCGCGCCCGGGCCGGGCGAATTTCGCGTGCTCGACCCCCATCCCGACGCGCCCATGCCGCGCCGCGCCCCCGCCGTCAACCCGAAGGACAAACCATCATGAATCAGCACGACGTTCGCGCCCAGGCCTGGGCCATGCCGCTGACCAGCCCGATCTACCCGCGCGGGCCCTATCGCTTCATCAACCGCGAGTTCATGGTCATCAGCTACCGCACCGACCCGGCGCTGCTGGAGGCCGTGGTGCCGGCGCCGCTCAAGCCCGCGCCGGGCGGCATCGTCAAGATGGAGTTCATCCGCATGCCCGACTCGACGGGCTTCGGCGACTACACCGAGTCGGGCCAGGTCATTCCCGTCACGTTCAAGGGCGAGCCCGGCACCTACTCGCACAACATGTTCCTCAACGACGACGCGCCGATCGCCGGCGGGCGCGAGATCTGGGGCTTTCCCAAGAAGCTGGCCGGCCCCAGCCTGCGCGTGGACAAGGACGTGCTGGTCGGCACGCTGGACTACGGCGACCTCCGCGTGGCCACCGGCACCATGGGCTACAAGCACCGGCCGTTCGACCACGCCAAGGCGCTGGCGGCCGTCGCCGGCGCCAACTACCTGCTGAAGATCATGCCGCACGTGGACTGCACGCCGCGCATCTGCGAGCTGGTGCGCTACCACTGCCAGGACGTGACCATCAAGGGCGCCTGGGAAGGCCCGGCCGCGCTGCAGCTGTTCGACCACGTGCTGGCGCCCGTGGCGCGCCTGCCGGTGCTGGAGGTGGTGGGCGCGGTGCACATCCTGACCGACCTGACCCTGGGCCTGGGCGAAGTGGTGCACGATTACCTGGCCGACAGCGCCGCCGGCAAGCATGCCAAATAGTATCAATTTGATAGCTGTTGGCGCTTGATCGACGGGCGCCAGAGCCCGATTTCATTTAAATCTCAACCGGAGCATCCTCATGAACAACCCCCAAGTCCAAGCCAGCACCACCCTCAGCCTCAAGGGCAAGACCGCCCTCGTCACCGGCGCCGCCAGCGGCCTGGGCAAGCGCATCGCCGAGGTCTATGCCGATGCCGGCGCCAATGTGGTGATCGCCAACCTCCGGCTGGCCGACGCGCAGGCCACCGCCGACGCCATCGCCAAGAAGGGCGTCAAGACCCTGGCCGTGGTGATGGACGTGACCGACGAGGCCGCGGTGGAGGCCGGCTTCGCCCAAGTGCAAAAGACGCTGGGCGCGGTCGACATCGTGGTCAGCAACGCCGGCATCCAGATCGTCGCGCCGATCGAGGACTTCAAGTTTTCGGACTGGAAGAAGCTGCTGGCCGTGCACCTGGACGGCGGCTTTCTCACCGCGCGCGCGGCGGTGCGGCAGATGATCGCCTCGGGGCGCGGCGGCGCCATCATCTTCATGGGCTCGGTGCACTCCAAGGAGGCCTCCAAGCTGAAGGCACCCTACGTCACGGCCAAGCACGGCCTGGAAGGCCTGGCCAAGGTCATCGCCAAGGAAGGCGCGGCGCACAACATCCGCGCCAACGTCATCTGCCCCGGCTTCGTGCGCACGCCGCTGGTCGAAAAGCAGATTCCCGAACAAGCGGCCGAACTGCACATCAGCGAGGCCGACGTCATCAAGACCGTGATGCTCAAGGACACCGTCGACGGCGAGTTCACCACCACCGACGACGTGGCGCAGGCCGCGCTGACCTTTGCCGCCTGGCCCAGCAACGCCCTCACCGGCCAGTCGCTGGTGGTCAGCCACGGCTGGTTCATGCAGTGATGGCTCATACCCGGTGGCACGTTCAGTCAGCGACGCCTCGGATCAGGTCGTCGGGGCGCCCGGCGCAGTGAAGTGAAGGCGGAGCCGGCCGCAGGCCGGTGGGGGACATGAACGGAGCCGGGCGCCCCGACGGCCTGATCCCACCCCGCGGCTGGCATGTTTGATCTGATCGAATGCGAAACGGACTCAGCGCCTCAACCGTGCCGCCCCTGCGCCATCACCGCCAGCTCGGTGCGGTTGCGCGCGTGCAGCTTGTCCATGATGCGGCTGACGTAGTTCTTCACCGTGCCCTCGGCCAGGAACACGCGCTCGGCGATCTGCTTGTTGGACAGGCCGTCGGCCAGCAGCGCCAGCACGCGCTCCTCCTTGTCCGACAGCGGCTCCTGCAGCGCGTGCGGCGCGGGCGCGCGGGCCGTGCCGGGGTAGGGCGGCGGGCTGCCCGCGTGGCGGGCGTCGGCCGCCAGGGTGCGAAACTGTTCCAGCACCTTGCGCGCCACCGCCGGCGACAGGCGCGATTCGCCACGGTGCACGGCGCGCACGGTGTCCAGCACCTCGGCCTCGGCGGCGTCCTTCAGCAGGTAGGCGTGGGCGCCGGCGCGCACCGCCTCGTACACCAGCTCGTCGTCGTCGAAGGTGGTCAGCACCACCACGCGCACGCGCGGCAACTCGGCCGCCAGCTGGCGCGTGGCGGCCACGCCGCCCAGGCGCGGCATCTGCAGGTCCATCACCACCACGTCGGGCCGCAGCGCGCGCGCCAGCTCCAGCGCCTGCTGGCCATCGGCCGCCTGGCCCACCACCGCGATGTCGTCCTCGGCGTCCAGCATCAGCGCCAGGCCGCGGCGGATGATGGGCTGGTCGTCGGCCACCAGCAGGCGCAGCGGCGCTGACGCGGCTTCGCTCACGGCAGTACCTCCGTGCTGCGCACTGCGGTGCGAGCTGGCTTGGGGCGGCCCGGCGCGACGCTCATCGGGCGCTCCGGCGCCGCCCGCTGGCCGACAATGGGCGCACCCTGGATCTGTGCTGGCATGGCATGACATCAAGCTTATCGCAAGCGCCCACGCCGGATGACGGCGCGCCGCGCGAGCCGCTGGCGCAGCGGCTCGACCCGCGCCGCCACATCGCCGCCGCCGTCGGCTGGGCGGTGTTCGTGCTGGTTGTCGTCGGCGCGCTGGTGGCGGCCGAGCTGGCGGCCGGCACGGCCGAGCGCCAGGTGCGCGCCAACACCCAGGCGCGCCTGGGCCAGACCGCCGGCCAGGCCGCCGACGCGCTGGCTGCGCGCGTGCAGGTGCTGCTGGCCGCCCTGCAGGCCAGCGCCGCCCAGTGGCAGCTGGACGGCGCGGGCGCGCCGGATTGGGCCGCGCGCCTGCAGGCGCTGCAGCGCGCGCAGCCGGTGCTGGGCTGGATCGGCCTGCGCGACGCCCAGGGCCAGCTGCTGGCCGCCACCGACGCCGCCGATGCCGTCGCGCCCGCCGCCCTGCAGGGGCACATGGCGCAGGCCCTGCGCGCGCCGCAGCTCATCGTGCAGCGCGCGCGCGCCGCCGGCGCGGACGACGCCCTGGTGCTGAGCGTGCCGCTGGCCGCCGCCGGCGCGCCGCCGGCCGGCGTGCTGGTGGCGCAGCTGCCCTGGCTGTGGCTGCAGGCCGAGCTGGACGCGCGCCTGCGCGCCCTGGCCGGCGGCGCCCCGCTGCAGCTGCTGCTGCTCGATGCGCAGGATCGCCTGCTGGCCGGCCCGCCCGAGGTGCCCGAGGGCGCGCCGCTGGCCGACCCGAGCGAGCAGGGCCGCTACCTGGTGGGCCGCCCGAGCCCGCGCGCCGATGCCGGCACGCCCGCCGGCGGCGCCGGCTGGAAGCTGCTGGTGCGCGAGGACGCCGTCAGCGCCCTGGCGCAGGCGCGCCAGGCGCGCCGCACCATGCTGCTGGGCGTGCTGGGCGCCGGCCTGCTGGCGGCGCTGGTGGCGGTGGGCGTGGCGCACCGGCCGCTGCGCCGGCTGCGCGCGCTGGCGCGGCAGGCGCGGGCGGTGCAGGGCGGGCAGCGCGCCGGCGTGACGGTGCCGGCCGGGCGCGACGAGGTGCACGCCATCGGCCAGGCGCTGGCCGAGCTGATCGAGCACCTGCAGGCCGAGAAGGCCGCGCTGGCGCGACTCAACACCGAGCTGGACGCGCGCGTGGCGGCGCGCACCGCGCGCATCGAGCGGCTGGCGCAGGACGCGCGGCGCGCCGCCGTCACGCGCGAGCGCCTGCGCCTGGCGCGCGGCCTGCACGACACGCTGGCGCATTCGCTGATGGCGCTGCTGACGCAAATCCGCCTGATGCGCAAGCTGGGCGCGCGCTGGAGCGCCGAGCAATGGCAGGCCGAACTGGCCGAGGCCGAGCAGGCCGCCGCCAGCGGCCTGGCCGAGGCGCGCGCGGCCATCGGCCAGATGCGCGCCTCCGGCGTGGCCGACAGCGGCCTGGGCCCCGAGTTGCAGGCGCTGGCCCGGCGTCTGGCCGAGCGCAGCGGCGTGGCCCTGACGGCCGACATAGCCCCGGCCGCCGCCGAGCTGGTGGACGAGCGCGCGGCCGCCGTGCTGGCCATGGCGCGCGAGGCGCTGCGCAACGTCGAGCGCCACGCGCAGGCGCGCCACCTCACGCTGGCGCTGCAGCCCGAAAGCCTGCCCGCGCCCGACAGCGACGAGCCGGCGCGCTGGCGGCTGACGCTGGCCGACGACGGCGTGGGTTTCGACGTGCGGCAGCCGCGCCCGGGCCACTTCGGCCTGCTGGGCCTGCGCGAGCAGGCCGAACAACTGGGTGCCGAGCTGACGCTGGACAGCGCGCCCGGCCAGGGCTGCCGGCTGCAGCTGCGCTTTGCGGCGTGATGCCGCCGTTCAGGCGGCCGGCGGCGCGGGCGTGGCCGCATCGCCTTGCGCCGAGGCGCGGTTGCGCAGCACCACGGTGATCTGGCCGTTGGTCTCGATGGTGGCGCGCTCCACCTCGTGCGTGTGCAGGCAGCCGGCGGCACGCAGCGCGGCCTGCACGTCGTCCAGCGTCAGGCGCTCGTCGCGCAGGGTGTCCTTGTCCAGCGTGCCGGCGCGGATCAGCACGCGCGGCGCGCCGTCCAGCCAGCGCGCCAGGCGCGGGCTGGCCCAGCCCAGGCGCGAGATCAGCACGTGGCAGCCGATCAGGGTCAGCGCCGAGATCAGGCCGCCGATCAGCGAGTTGTCGCCCGCGTTCATCGAGTTCTGCACCGCGTTGGACAGGATGAGCAGCAGGATCAGGTCGAACGGGTCGTACTGGCCGATCTGCCGGCGCCCGGTCAGGCGCAAAAACACCAGCAGGAACAGGTAGACCACGACCCCGCGGACGATGAACTCCCACCAGGGGACGCTGAGATGGAACATGGGGTGCCGAAGGGATCGTTGAATTGAACAGCCGAACGCAGAGGGCGCAAAGGACTCGCAGAAGACGCAAAAAACAGCCAGAAAAATGCTTTCAAATCAATAGTACGTTATGCGCATGGTCGCGTCATTTCAGCGGTATTCATTTGAAATTCTGTTCTTTCTGCGTCCTCTGCGTTCGGCTGTTCGCATTGCGCTCTCACGAGCGCGGCGCCGGCAGCGCGTTCACCCAGTCCACCACCTCGCGCAGCACGGTGTCGGTGGCTTCGCGCAGGGCCTGTGCGCCGCCGGCGGCGTCGGGCGTGGGGGCGGCCACGCGCTGCACGAAGCTGCGCTGGCCCAGCAGGCGGCCCTGGCGGGCCTGCGGCGCGATGGCGGTCACGCGCAGGCGCACCACGCCCTCGCTGGCCTCGGGCGTGGTGAAGACCTGGGCGAACTCGTCCAGCTCGGCGCTCAACTGCAGCACGGCCAGGGTGTTGCCGGCATCCAGCACCGGGTGGCTGGCGGCCAGCGCCGCGCGCAGGCGCTGGCCGACCAGCTGGGCGGGCGCCATGCTCCAGCGTGCGTGCGCATAGGGGCGCGGCTGCTGGCTGCCGCCGGCGTACAGCAGGCGGTAGACGATGGCGTTGGTGTCGATGGCCGTGGGCGCCTCCACGCGGTCGAAGCCCAGCGCCACGCCCGGGGCGGCCGCGGGCATCGCCAGGGGCGGGCCCAGGTCGTAGGCGGCGGGGCGCACCGGCTTGTCGGGCAGCGGCAGGGCGCACCCGGACAGCAGCACGAACATCAGGCAAAAAACGGCTCTGGCGCCCATGGGGATTGCGCTGACAGCTATGTGTTTCATAGTATTGGCTCAATGCGATGCGCCGGCGCCGGTGGCGGCGGGGGCGACGAAGCCGGGCTCGCCCGGCCCGGGCGCGATGGCGCCGCTGCCGTACAGCAGGGCCTGCGGGTTCTCGCCCAGGGTGTTGGCGATGCGGTCCAGCCGGCGGATGGTGCGGCTGGCGTCCTCGGTCAGGTTCTGGATCTTGGGCAGCGTGGTGCGGTTGACGGTGTTGGCGCTTTCGTCGGCGCGCTCCAGCACGCCGCCGGGGCCGGTCAGGCGGGTCAGGCCCTGGCGCGCGTCGCCCACCATCGCGTCCACCCCGGTCAGCGTGCGGCGCACGTCGTTGGCGGCGCCCTCGGTGGCCTTGAGGGTCTGGCTGGCCTGGCGGATCAGGCCGGGCAGGTCGGCGCGCGCCGGGTCGAGTTGGGCGCGCAGGGTGTGGTCGGCGGTGCGCGCCAGCTGGTTGGCGCTGGCGGCGGCGGCGCCGACCTCGGTCAGCGCCTGGGTCAGCTTGGCCTGGTTCTCGGGCGCCAGCAGTTCGTTGAGCCGGTCCATCGCCTGGTCGACCTTGCCGATCAGGGCGCCGGCCTGATCCGAAATCTGCCCCAGCGGGTTGGGGCGCAGCGGAATGCGCGGCACGCCGTCGGGGCCGGGTGCGGGCGGCTGGGTGGAGTTGCCGTTGTCGTCGAGCTGGATGAAGGACAGGCCGGTGACGCCCTGGAACGCCAGCGTGGCGAAGGTGGACGCGGTGATCGGCGCCTGCGGGCTGACGGCGATGGTGACCAGCACGTTGTGGTGCTCGCGCGGATCGAAGGCGATGTCGGTCACCTTGCCCACGGCCACGCCCTTGTAGCGCACCGCGGCCTGCACCTGCAGGCCGGTCACGCCGTCGGCGGTGGTCATCTCGTAGTTGGTGGTGTGGGTCACGTCGCGCGTCAGCCACAGGGCCATGGCCACCAGCAGGGCCGACACCAGCAGCACGAAGAGGCCGGCGGCCAGCGCGTGGGCTTTGTTTTCCATGACTTATTGTCCTTTCTCGGTGTGCCGGCGGGTGTTCAGCAGCTCCATGGCCCGCTGGCCGCGCTCGCCCAGGAAGAAGTGGCGGATGAAGGGGTGATCGAAGGCCAGCACCTCGGGCACCGGCGCGCAGACGATGACGTGCTGCTCGGCCAGCACGGCCACGCGGTCCGCCAGCTCGAACAGCGTGTCCAGGTCGTGCGTGACCATCACCACCGTCAGGCCCAGCTCCTGGTGCAGCGAGCGCAGCAGGGCGACGAAGGCGTCGGAGCTGTCCGGGTCGAGCCCGGCGGTGGGCTCGTCCAGCATCAGCAGCGGCGGGTCCATGACGAGCGCGCGCGCCAGCGCCACGCGCTTGATCATGCCGCCCGACAGCTCGGCCGGCATCTTGAGCGCGTCGCCGGGCTGCAGGCCCACCATCTGCAGCTTGAGCAGCGCCGCCTCGCGCGCCAGCGCGTCGGGCACGGCGCGCGTCTCGCGCAGCGGCAGGGCGATGTTGTCCAGCACGTTGAAGGCCGAGAACAGCGCGCCCTGCTGAAACAGCATGCCCACGCGCGCGGCGGCGCCGGCGCTGGTCAGCTCGGCCACCGGCCGGCCCAGCACGGTGATGCGGCCGCGTGCCGGCCGGTTCAGCCCCAGCATCTGGCGCAGCAGCACCGTCTTGCCGGTGCCCGAGCCGCCCACCAGGGTCAGCACCTCGCCACGGCGCACCGTCAGGTCGAGGTCGCGGTGCACCACCACGGGGCTGCCGCCCGGCGTCGGAAACACGCTCCACAGGCCGCGCACCTCGATGACCGCATCGGCGGCGCGGGCGCGGTCGGCTGCGGGAGCGGCGACGACGTCCATCAGATCCCCACGTTCTTGAACACGACGGCAAACAGCGCGTCGATCAGGATCACGGCGGTGATCGAGGTCACCACCGACGCCGTCGTGCCCTGGCCCAGGCTCTCGGTGTTGGGCTTGACGCGCAGGCCGTAGTGGCAGCCGATGAGCGCGATGAACAGGCCGAAGACGAAGGACTTGCCCACCGCCAGCCCCAGGTTGGCCGCCTGCACCACGCGCGGCAGCGCCTCCAGGAAATAGCTGGCGTTGATGCCCAGCGTCACGTCGGCGGCCAGCACGCCGCCGATGAGCGCCGCCACCGTGGTCCACACGGCGATCAGCGGCATGGCGATGGCCAGCGCCATGGCGCGCGGCAGCACCAGGCGAAAGCCCTTGGGAATGCCCAGCACGCGCATGGCGTCCAGCTCCTCGGTCACGCGCATGACGCCGATCTGCGCCGTGATGGCCGAGCCCGAACGCCCGGCGATCAGCACCGCCGCCAGCAGCGGCCCCAGTTCACGGATCAGCGCCAGCCCCAGGATGTTGACGATGAAGGTTTCGGCGCCGAACTGGCGCAGCACCTGGCTCATCAGGTAGGCCAGCACCACGCCGATCAGAAAGCCCACCAGCGCCGTGATCGGCAGCGCCTGCGCGCCGATGCGGTACAGGTGGCCCGAAAAGTCCCGCCACGGCCCGCGCTGCGGCGCCGCCAGCAGGCGCAGCGTGGACAGCAAGAGCTGCCCCGCCAGCGCCACGAAGTCGCGCAGCTGCGCCAGCGCGCCCAGGATGGCGGTGCCGAAGGCGTCCACGCGCGCGCCCAGGCCCCGGCGTTCTTGGGGCAGCTCGGCCGTCCGCAGCGCAGCCACGCGCTCCAGCAGGGCGCGCTGCCCCTCGTGCGCCTGCAGCTGCGCCGGCCACTGCCGGCCCCAGTGCTGCCACAGGGTCAGCGCGCCCAGGTGGTCGAAGGCCTGCAGCGCGCGCAGGTCCCAGGCCGCCCCCGGCGCCACCTGGGCCAACGCCGCCTGGGCGGCGCGCCAGGCCTTCTTGCTGCCCAGCGCGCCGGCCGTCCACCGGCCCTGCAGCACCGCGCGCGCGTCGGCGGCGGTTTCGATCCAGGCGGGTGGGTGGGGCATGCAGGGGCGCTATGGGGATGGCGGCGGGGCGCTGGCATGGTAACGTGCCGGCCAGCGGGGAGGGGCGCGCCCGTCCGAGTCATGAATTCGTTACGACTCTTGCGCGTTGTTGGACGCATTATCCCGAGATGCGCCCTTAGGATCGACCGACCTTTAGACCGATTTTGTTACTTAGGAGAAAGCATGGCACTGCAAGGACCGTTTTTCGGCAAGCGCGACACCGACCCCACCCCCACCCGCCCCGCAGGCAGCTCACTGGGCGGCACCAGTTCACTCGGGTCCGCCGGCAGCAGCAGTGCGCAAGCCTTCGCGGCTCCGGTGCCGCCCAGCACGCCCGCCAGCCCGCTGACGGCCACGCCGGCGGCCCATGCCGCGTCCGACAGCGGCGCCAAGCTGACGGTGGGCCCCAACATCAAGCTCAAGGGCGTCGAAATCACCGACTGCGACACGCTGGTGGTCGAGGGCACGGTCGAGGCGACCATGAACTCGCGCGTGATCCAGATCGCCGAGCAGGGCGCCTTCAAGGGTTCGGCCGAAATCGACATCGCCGAGGTGCGCGGCAGCTTCGACGGCACGCTCACCGTGCGCGAGAAGCTGGTGATCTTCGCCACCGGCAAGGTCACGGGCAAGATTCGCTATGGCAAGATCGTGATCGAAGAAGGAGGCCAGCTTTCCGGTGAGATCACGTTCGGCACGGACAAGAGCGGCGGCAAGAGCGCCTGAAGTCTCCACCGCTACGCATCGCGCGGCGCGCGGTGCCCATGGGGCCGCCTTGGCGGCCCTTTTGCTGGCCGGCGCTTTGGCCGGCTGCGCCAGCAGCGCCCCGACAGCGCGCGGCGAAGTGCAGGGCGCCAGCTTTCAGTCCGGCGAGCTGCTGCAAAGCGACGGCAACCGCCTGACCCAGGCGGCCATGCGCGCCAACCTGGCCAGCCTGCGCCGGCTGGCGGACAAGCTGTACCGCCGCAACCCAGCCGAGTGGCGCAAGACGGCCGCCACGCGCGAGGCGGCCCTCGCCCAGCTGGACGCCAGCGTGCTGGGCGGCCAGCCCTGGGCCCCGCTGCAGGGCCAGCGCGACGTGGCCGCGCTCTCAACGGCGCTGTCGCCCGGTTTCACCGGCGACCGCGTGGCGGCCTTCATTGCCGCCTGCGCCGACACCCTGGTCACCGCGCACGGCGGCCGGCGCGAGTTCTACTACCTGGACGGCATCGACCCGCAGCACATCTACAACGCCGCGCGCAACATGGAGACGGCGCTGTGGATCCTGAACACGCGGCGCGACGCCGCCGGCCAGCCGCTGCTGCACGCCAACGAGATCACGGGCGAGGTGCGCAACCTCAGCTTCGAGCGCGAGTTCGGCCAGATCATCGGCCGGCTCGACCTGCTGGCCACCTACACCACCGAGCGCTACCGGCGCGCGGCCATCGACTACATGCAGAGCCTGGTGGCGGCGCCGTTTCTCGTCTTCCTGCCGGTCAAGTGAGGGCGCAGCGCCCTCGGCACGCGGGCCATTGCGCGACGCCTGCCCTCACCCCGACCCTCTCCCGCATGCGGGAGAGGGCGTGAACAGCACCGCGTGCCGCGTGGCTCACGTCAGCGCGCGGCCTTCACGTCGTCGGCCGTGACCTTCTTGGCCTGATTGCCCCAGGACGTGCGCTCGTGGTTGACGATGTCGGCCACTTCGGCGTCCGACAGCTGGTCGGCAAACGGCGGCATGGGGCTGGGGTAGGCCGTGCCGTTGATGGCCTCGCCCTGCATGCCGTGCAGGATGGTCTGGATGTGCTTGGCCGGGTTGGCGTCCAGCACCGCCGGGTCGCCCTTGAGCGGCGGGAAGGCGCCGGGCAGGCCCATGCCGGTGGCCTGGTGGCAGGCCGCGCAGTGCTGGGCGTACAGCGCATCGCCGCGCGCGGTGTCGAACTGGTAGGGCCCGGTCGGCGCCGGCATGGCGGCGTGCGCCGGGGCGGCCGTGGCGGCGCCGGCGGACTTGGTCAGCGTGGGCTTGGCGGGCGTGGTGGCCGGGCTGTCGCCCTTGGCCTCCAGGATGCCGACGGCGCCGATCGCCATGTGGGCCATGCTGTGGTCGACGAAGGGGTACTTGCCCGCCTTGGGCAGCACCACGTCGAACACCGCGCCCTCGCCGGGCCCCACGCTGTGGGTGGACACGCCGCTGAGCGCGTGCGCCGCGTCGGCATCGGGGTAGACCTTGTCGAACATGCCGCCGATGACGTGGAAGGCGCTCCACAGGCTGGGGCCGGCGTTGACGAAGTAGATGCGCGCGCGCTTGCCGGCGGTGACCGGCAGCGGCTGGTCGTGGTACTGGTTGGCGATGCCGTTGAACACGATTTCGTCCGGGCGCATCTGCAGCATCTTCTCGAAGCTGGGGCCCATCAGGTTGCCGCTCATCAGCTGCGTGTACCACTCGCTTTGCACGATGACGTAGCTCTCGGCCGCCTCGGGCAGCGGCGTGGCGGGGCTGACGATGATGGCGCCGAACATGCCGTTGGCCATGTGCAGCAACACCGGCGGCGTGCCGCAGTGGTAGACGAAGGCGCCCGGGGTGTTGGCGACGAAGGTGAATTCCAGCGTCTCGCCCGGGTTGATGTCGACGTAGTTCAAGTCCGGCGGCGTGATGGCCGAGTGGAAGTCGATCGCGTGGTGCATGGTGCCGCGGTTGGTGAACTTCACGGTCACCACCTGGCCCTGGCGCAGGTGGATGACGGGCGCCGGCACCTCGCCGCCGAAGGTCCAGGCCTGGTATTCGACGCCGTTGGCGATGGTGACCTTCTTGTCCTCGGCGATGACCTCGATGGTGGCCGTCTTGCCGTCGCCGGCCACCGGCGGCAGGCGGGCGTCGCGCGCCTTCTGGATCGGCTCCTTGGCTGCAAGCATCAGCGGCGACACGGCCTGCGCCGCCGTGGCGGGCGAGGCCGACTTGACGTTGAGCGTGCTGGGCAGGCCGGCGATCAGCAGGGCCAGCACCACCACGATGCCCAGCACCGCGACGATCTGCACGCCCGGCGGCAGGGCCTCGGGCGCGGGCGGCGGCTCGGTGGCGTTGCTCCACTCGGCGATCTTCTGCCAGCGCGGCCAGCGCCGCTCGATCAGGTAGTCCAGGCTGTAGGGCACCAGGCCGGCCCGGTAGTGCAGGCCGATCAGCGCCAGAAAGATCAGCACGTAGGTGATGGCCGTGCCGATGTTGGACACGCCCACCGCATACGGGCCGCCAAAGCCCTCGGCGGTGCTCCACACCAGCAGGCTGAACAGGGCGCCCAGGGCGTACAGCGTGCGCCCGCCAAAGCCGATCACCAGGCAGATGGCAATGGCCGACACCGCGATGCGCGTCAGCCAGGTGAACAACGCGGCGTGCGGCGTCACCAGCGCGATCCAGCCCGAGAACCACCAGGCGTTCCAGCCCGGCTGGCCCTGCGAGGCGTTGTGCAGGTAGCCGACGTAGTGCGAGGCGAAGTCGGGCAGCCAGGTGAGGGCCGCGGCCACCATCCAGATGATGCCGAAGGCCACGCGCAGGGCGGTGGTGGCGATGCCAGGCCAGGTGGAGGCGTGGTGGCGTGGGTCGTTGCTGGGGGATGTGCTCATGGGTCAGGCTCCGGGTTGCGCGGCAGGGGCCCAGGGTGGGCTGCAATGGCAAAACGGGAACGTCGCGCGTCGGTGTTGCGGATGATCCTCCTGTTCTTGTAACGATGCCATTGACAGAAGTCAAATTTAAACCCTGCTGCAGCGCCGGCCATGGCGCGCCGGCCAGGGCGGATCAGCCAGGCGCCGCCCGCAGCACGCGCCGGTACTGGATCGCCTCGGCCACGTGGGCCACGGTGGTGGCCTGGCTGCCGGCCAGGTCGGCGATGGTGCGCGCCACCTTCAGCGCTCGGTGCGTGGCGCGCGCGCTCCAGCCCAGGCGCGCGGCGGCGCTGCTGGCGAAGGCGGCGGCCGCCGCATCGAGCCGCAGGTGCGCGTCCAGCGCCTGGCCCTGCAGCGCCTGGTTGGGCGCGCCCTGGCGTGCCAGCGCCCGCTCGCGCGCCGCCACGCAGCGTGCGCGCACGGCGGCGCTGGCTTCGCCGGCGGGGGCGGCCAGCAGTTCGTCGGGCGCCAGTTGCGGCACCTCGATGTGCAGGTCGATGCGGTCGAGCAGCGGGCCCGACAGCCGGCCCTGGTAGCGCGCCACTTGGTCGGGCGTGCAGCGGCAGCTGGGCTGGCCGCTGCCGGCGCGCGCGCCCAGGTGGCCGCAGGGGCAGGGGTTCATGGCGGCGACGAGCTGGAAGCGGGCCGGAAACTCGGCCCGCCGCGCGGCGCGGCTGATGTGGATGCGCCCGCTCTCCAGCGGCTCGCGCAGCGCCTCCAGCGCGGCGCGCGGAAACTCGGGCAGCTCGTCCAGAAACAGCACGCCGCCATCGGCCAGCGAGATCTCGCCCGGGCGCGGCGGCGAGCCGCCGCCCACCAGCGCCACCGCGCTGGCGGTGTGGTGCGGCGCGCGCGTGGGGCGCTGGCCCCAGTGCGCCAGCTCGAACGTGCCGCCCAGGCTGGCGATGGCCGCGCTTTGCAGGGCGGCGTCCTCGTCCATCGGCGGCAGCAGGCCGGCAAAGCGCTGCGCCAGCATCGACTTGCCGCTGCCCGGCGGGCCCATCATCAAGAGCGAATGGCCGCCGGCGGCGGCGATCTCCAGCGCGCGGCGCGCGGCGGCCTGGCCCTTGACGTCGGCCAGGTCGGGGTAGGCGGGCTCGGGCGCGCGGGCGGCGGCGGGCACGCGCGCCCAGCCCTCGGTGGGTGCGGCCTCCTCGGCGCCGGGCACGAACTGCGCCACCACGTCCAGCAGGTGGCGGGCGCGGTACACCGCCAGGCCGGGCACCAGAGCGGCTTCTTCGGCGCTGCCGGGCGGCAGCACCAGCCGCGGCGCCGGCCGCAGGCCGCGCAGGGCCGCCGCCATGGCCAGCGCGCCACGCACCGGGCGCAGCTCGCCCGACAGCGACAGCTCGCCGGCGAATTCCCAGCCCGCCATGCGTGCGCCGTCGATCTGCCCGCTGGCCGCCAGGATGCCCAGCGCGATCGGCAGGTCGAAGCGCCCCGAGTCCTTGGGCAAATCGGCCGGCGCCAGGTTGACGGTGATGCGCTGGTTGTGCGGAAACGTGAGGCCGCTGTTCTGCAGCGCGCTGCGCACGCGCTCGCGCGCCTCCTTGACCTCGGTTTCGGCCAGCCCGACCAGGGTGAAGCTGGGCAGGCCGTTGGCCAGGTGCACTTCCACCGTGACGGCGGGTGCGGCCAGGCCCAGCAGCGCGCGGCTGGGCACCAGACTCAGACTCATGGGCGAGGCTCCTCCCGTTGTGATGCCGTCACTGTAGCGCGCGTGCCCATTGGGCCGGGTGACGAAGCGCTGAAACAGCCGAATGCAGAGGACGCAAAAGTCACGCAGAGGGCGCAGAAAAATTCAAAAATGGATGATTTCAGCGGATGCCCTTGTGCAAAAGGCACTGGTCGCCATGTTTTTGAAAGCAATTTGCGTTCCGTCTTTTTTGCGCCCTCTGCGTTCGGCTGTTTGATTTGTGCGTCACCCCGCAGCCTTGCGCGCGCGCTCGGCCAGGTAGCGCTCGGTCACGTCGCGCGCCATCGCGGCCGAGCCCAGCACCCGGCCGTCCTCGTTCTTGACCACGCTGAAGGTCATGTCCACGTACAGCTTGCGCCCGTCCTTGTGGGTGGCGCGCGTGGTGCGCACCTCGGCGCCGTGGCGCGTGGCGCCGCGCGCCAGCGCCTGCTCGAAGCCGTGCCAGTGCGCCGAGCGCAGGTGCTCGGGGATGATCAGGTCCACGCTGTGCCCCAGCGCCTCGTTGGCGCCGAAGCCGAACAGCGCCGCGCAGGGCGCGTTCCACACGCGGATCACGCCCTGCGTGTCGATGAAGATCAGCGCGTCGGCCACGTTGGCGACGATGCGCGCCCAGGGGATGGCGTCGGTGGCTGGCTGGGGCATGGCGATGAGGTCTGGCATGAGAGGATGATAGGCGCCGGCGGAAGTCCGCGGCGTTGAAATGCCGCCGCGCCAGCCCCAACTGAAGGACATCATGAGCACCATGGCCCCCACCCCATCGCCCTCCGGCGCTCGCATGCCGGCCTTCTACATCCCGCATGGTGCCGGCCCCTGCTTCTTCATGGACTGGAACCCGCCCGACGCCTGGGACCAGACCGCCGCCTTCCTGCGCGGCATCCCGGCCAGCCTGCCGGCGCGGCCCACGGCCATCGTGCTGGTCACGGCGCACTGGCTGGCACCGCAGGTCACGCTGACCGGCTCGGCCCAGCCGGGCATGCTGTTCGACTACTACGGCTTTCCGCCCCACACCTACGAGCTGCGCTACCCCGCGCCCGGCGCGCCCGCGCTGGCCGAGCGCGCGCGTGCCCTGCTGGCCGGCGCCGGCATCGCCGCCACGGTGGACACCCAGCGCGGCTACGACCACGGCACCTTCGTTCCGCTGCTGGTGGCCTTTCCCGACGCCGACGTGCCGGTGCTGCAGGTGTCGCTGCTGGGCAGCCTGAGCGCGCAGGCGCACCTCGACTACGGCCGCGCGCTGGCGCCGCTGCGCGACGACGGCGCGCTGATCATCGGCAGCGGCATGAGCTATCACAACATGCGCGGCTACGGCGATCCGCGCTCGACGCCGATCAGCGTCGAGTTCGACCGCTGGCTGACCGACACCCTGGCCCGGCCCGCGGCCGAGCGCGACGCGCGCCTGGCCGCCTGGGACACGGCCGCCGGCCCGGCCGGACGCCTGTGCCACCCGCCGCGCGCCGAGGAGCACCTGCTGCCGCTGCACGTGGTGGCCGGCGCCGCCGGCGACGGCGCGGGGCGCAAGGTGTTTTCGGACGAGGTGCTGCGCACCACCATTTCGGCCTTCCGCTTCGATTGAGGCGGTTTTGCGCCGCCAGCGCCCAGTCCATGGGCGCGAACAGCTATTGAAACAGGAGCAATCGACATGAGTTCAAGCACTTCATCGCCCGCGCCCGGCGGCGTGCCCCTGTCGCGCCTGGTGTTCGGCGGCAACGTGCTGGGCTGGACGGTCGACGAGGCCACCAGCTTCGCCCTGCTCGATCGGCTGGTCGACGCCGGCCTGACCACCATCGACAGCGCCGACATGTATTCCGCCTGGGCGCCCGGCCACCGGGGCGGCGAATCGGAGGCCACCCTCGGCGCCTGGCTGCGCGCGCGCGGCCCCGGCATGCGCCAGCGCGTGCAGCTGATGACCAAGGTCGGCAAGAGCGCGCCGGTCAACCCGCCGCCCGGCCAGGGGCTGTCGCCGGCCTACATCGAGCGCGCCATCGACGCCTCGCTGAAACGCCTGGGCACCGACCACGTCGACGTCTACTTCTCGCACGCCTTCGATGCGCAGGTGCCGCAGGCCGACACGCTGGGCGCCTACCAGCGGCTGCTTCGCGCCGGCAAGCTGCGCGCCATCGGCGCCAGCAACTTCAGCGCGCCGCAACTGCGCGCGGCGCTGGACACCGCCGCGGCGCACGGCCTGCCCGCCTACCAGGTGCTGCAGCCGCACTACAACCTGATCGACCGGGGCGGCTACGACGGCCCGCTGCGCGAGCTGGCCATGCAGCAAGGCCTGGCCGTGGTGCCGTACTTCAGCCTGGCCAGCGGTTTTCTCACCGGCAAATACCGCAGCGCTGCCGACCTGGCCGGCAGCGCGCGCGGCGGCTGGGTCAAGAACTACCTCAACCCGCGCGGCCTGCGCATCCTGGCCGCGCTGGACGAGGTCGCCGCGCAGCACCGCGCCCAGCCCGGCGAGGTGGCGCTGGCCTGGCTGATGGCGCGCCCCGGCGTCACGGCGCCGATCGCCAGCGCCACCAGCGTGGCGCAGCTGGAGGGCCTGATCCGCGCCACGCAGCTCGCCCTGAGCGCCGCCGACATCGCCGCGCTGGACGCCGCCAGCGCGCCCGATCCCCAAGCCTGAACCTGCCCAGGTTGCGTCATGACCGACACCACCGCCCAGCCCCTCTCCAGCGCCACCATCGCCACCGTGGAGCCGGCGCGCATCATCGCGCGCCTGTGCAAGCACTGGGGCCACAAGTTTCCGGTCAGCCACGACGACACGCAGGGCCGGATCGAGCTGCCGTTCGGCCTGTGCCTGCTGCGCGCGGGGGAGGGCCAATTGAGCGTGCGCCTGGAGGGCGTGGCCGGCGCCGACATGGCCCGGTTCGAGCAGGTCGTGGCCGACCACGCGCAGCGCATGGCGCGCGGTGAAACCTACGCCTGGCACTGGCAGCGCACCGCCGCATGAATGACCCCGACATCTGGCTGATGCTTCGATTTCAGGAGCTGTTTGCGCACATCCAGTCTGCGCCAGGGGCCGATTTGACTGTGAATGTGGACTTGCCCATCGGTGCCGACACCCTGGCGCGCGAAGTGCTGCGCCACGCGCCGCCGCGCCCGCTGGAGATCGAACGCGCCATCGAGCAGGTCGAGGAGGCCGTCATGCCCGCGCGCGCACGGCTGCCCGCCACGTTTCAACTGCAGACCGACGACGCACGGCTGCGCGCGCTGGCGGCCGACGCGAGGGCTGGGGCAGCCGCCGATGCGCCCGTCTGGCTCGACACCGACGCCGTCGAGCGCCTGTTCAACCGCCTGGTCGCGCGCGCCGAAGGCCGCCCCGCGTCGCAGGATGCGCTGCCGGTGGACGGCCCCAGCGCGGCGCGCCTCGTGATCGTGCGCGAGCTGCTGCACCACTGGCGGCTCGATGGATTGCGGCTCGTGGGCTGAGCTCGATCGGCACCTCGGCGAACCCGGTAAGCTGCGCACCGATCTCCGGGAGCCCTTCATGAGTCGATCGCTGCGCTTGTCCGAAAAGTGGTTTCGCCGCGGCCTGTGGCTGGTGGCGCTGGTGTTTGCCGGCTTTTTGATCGGCCTGGGCGGCACCGTCGTCGGCGACCTGCCGCGCGTCGAGACGGCGGCCTCGATCGACGACTTCATGGACGCCGCGAAGGCCGCCGACGCGCGCCGCACCATCGACGGCGCGCGCCAGCGCGTGCAGACGGCGCAGGACGCGCTGGCGCAGGCGCGGCTGAAAGAGCGCGTGGCCGCGTCCGACGTCGGCAACGCGCGCCAGGGCTTCGAGAACTGGATCGCCACGCGCACCGCCACCGAGCGCGCCGAGCAAGACCCCGAGCTCGTCGAGCGCACCCGCGCGCTGGACGAGCTGCAGGCGCGCGAGCGTGCCGCGCGCGCCGAGGTCGAGCGCCAGCAGCAGGCGCTGCTGGACGCCGGCCAGGCGCGCGACGGCGCCCAGCGCCAGCTGCAGCAGATGCAGGACGCGGCCCAGGGCGCCTTCGAGCGCGCGCGCCGCGCGCAGGAGCTGCGCGTGTTCGGCTACCGCCTGGCGCTGACCTTGCCCCTGCTGCTGCTGGCCGGCTGGCTGTTCGCCAAAAAGCGCAAGAGCAGCGCGTGGCCCTTTGTCTGGGGCTTCATCCTGTTCGCGCTGTTTGCCTTTTTCGTCGAGCTGGTGCCCTACCTGCCCAGCTACGGCGGCTACGTGCGCTACGCCGTCGGCATCGTGCTGACGGTGCTGGTCGGGCGCTGGGCCATCGGCGCACTCAACCGCTACCTGGCGCAGCAGCAGGCGGCCGAGGCGCAGCCCGAGCAGGAGCGCCGGCGCGAGCTGTCCTACGACACGGCGCTGGCGCGCCTGGCCAAGGGCGTGTGCCCCGGCTGCGAGCGCACGGTGGACCTGAAAGACGGGCAGATCGACTTTTGCCCGCACTGCGGCATCGGCCTGTTCAACCACTGCGGCCGCTGCGACGCGCGCAAAAGCAGCTTCGCGCACTACTGCCAAGCCTGCGGCACGGCGGCGACGGCCGGCGTGCAGGGCGGCTGAAAGCTATTGAAATAGTAGCTGCTCGCGCTTGACCATCGCCGGCCAGAGGCCGATTCGAGCAAAAATCTCAGTTCAGCATGCCCGCCAGGCGCTGGCGGATCAGGCCCTCGGCCTCGGCCATCATGCGTTCGACCAGCACCTTGACGGTGGGCACGTCGCGGATCAGGCCGGCCACCATGCCGCAGCTCCAGGCGCCGGCGTCCAGGTCGCCGTTTTGCATGATGCGCGGGTACACGCCCGCCACCTGCTCGATGATGTCCTCGAAGCGGATGGCGCTGCCCAGCTCTTTTTCCTTTTGCAGCAGGCGCTCGACGGCGGCGTTGTTCAGCACGCGCTCGGTGTTGCGCAGCGGGCGCATCACCAGGCGCGTGTCCAGCTCGCTGGCGGCCACGATGGCCTGCTTGACGTGCTCGTGGATCGGCGCCTCCTGCGTGGCCATGAAGCGCGTGCCCATGTTCATGCCGTCGGCGCCCAGCGCCAGGGCGGCCACCAGGCTGCGCCCGTCGGCCATGCCGCCCGAGGCGACGAAGGGAATCTTCAGCTCCTCGGCGGCGCGCGGCAGCAGGATGAAGTTGGGCACGTCGTCCTCGCCCGGGTGGCCGCCGCACTCGAAGCCGTCCACGCTGACGGCGTCGCAGCCGATCGCCTCGGCCTTCAGCGCGTGGCGCACCGAGGTGCACTTGTGAATCACCTTGATGCCGTGCTCGTGCAGCAGCGGCATCCACTTTTGCGGGTTGTTGCCGGCGGTCTCGACGATCTTCACGCCGCCCTCGACGATGGCCTGGATGTAGCCGGGGTAGTCGGGCGAGGTCACCGTGGGCAAGAAGGTCAGGTTGACGCCGAAGGGCTTGTCCGTCATGGCGCGGCAGCGCGCGATCTCGCGCGCCAGCAGCTCGGGCGTCTTTTGCGTCAGGCCCGTGATGATGCCCAGCGCACCCGCGTTGGACACGGCCGCCGCCAGCTCGGCCAGGCCGACGAAGTGCATGCCGCCCTGGATGATGGGGTGCTGGATGCCGAACAGTTCGGTGATGCGGGTTTTCAAGATGGGTCTCCAAGGGGGGTCAAAACACGGTGCGTGGCCGCAAGCATAAGCGGCGTGGCGCTGTCACCGATGCACCAAGCCGAGAAATCGTGTCAAAAATGAATCTTGACCGCGTGTGGCAAGCGCCACTAGCTCTTGAAAAGTGAGCGTCATTGCAGCAACGCCAGGTACTCGGGGCGTTTGGTGGCTAGAAAGCGGGCGCAGGGCGTTTTGGGCCAACCGGGGCGTCACTTGGGTTGACGCGGTTTTCCTCGTCCGTGGGCAGGGGCAGACGGTACAGAGATCACCGGTTCGGGAGAGTGGCTTGCTGCGCCAGTTCACGGCACAGCGCAGCCAGCGGCATGGCCTGCACGTCATGATCGAGGAAAAAGGGCTCGGTGCCGGGGTAGACGAGCAGCTTGCGCCTGGGGTGCAGGTCTTCGCAGGCGCTGTGGAAGCCGCGGCGAGCCTTGGGCGACAGACTGCGCTTGACCTCGATGGCCCAGGAATCGCCGCTGGGCCAATGCAGCAGCAGGTCGATTTCGGCGCCGCTGCTGGTGCGGTAGAAGTGGGCGCCGACCTGGGGCCCGGCGGCGGTGATGAGGTTTTCCAGCACGAAGCCTTCCCAGCTGGCGCCGACGGCGGGGTGACCCAGCAGCGTCTCCTCATCGGGCAAACCCAGCAGCGCATGCAGCACGCCGCTGTCGCGCACGTAGAGCTTGGGTGATCTGGTCAGACGCTTGCCCAGGTTGGCGTGCCAGGGCTCGAGGCGCCGCACCAGAAACATCTGGACCAGCAGATCGAGGTAGCGGTTGACGGTGCGGGTGTCCAGGCCCAGGCTGCGCCCCAGCACCGAGGCGTTGACCAGCGCGCCCTGCTGGTGGGCCAGCATGCCCCACAGGCGGCGCAGTGCGTCGGAGCCCACGCGGCCGCCAAACAGCGGGATGTCGCGTTCGACGTAGGTGCGGATGAAGTCTTGCCGCCAGCGAAAGCTGACGCCGGTGTTGCGTGCCAGGTAGCTTTCGGGAAAACCGCCGCGCAGCCACAGGCGCGCGTGCTCGTCTTCGGGCAATTCCTGGGCATTCAAGGGTGTCAGTTCGCGATAGGCGATGCGCCCGGCCAGGCTCTCGCCCGCTTGCTGCAGCAAGTCGAGCGACGCCGAGCCCAGCAGCAGGTAAAGGCCGCTGCGGCGCCCGTCGCGCCGTGCCCGGTCGATCAGTCCGCGCAGCACCGGGAACAAGCCAGGCACGCGATGCACTTCGTCCAGAATGACCAGCCGATCCAGGCGTTCGGCCAAATACAGCTCGGGCGACGCGAGCTTGGCGCGGTCCAGTTCGGACTCCAGGTCCAGGTACACGGTGTCGGACTGGCGCGCGAGCTCGAGTGCGACCGTGGTTTTGCCCGCCTGGCGTGGACCCAGCAGGGCAACGGCCGGGTAATCGGCCAGATCCTCGCGCAGGTCGGCCAGGATTTTTCGATCAAACATCATTGCATTTTATGCATTTATATGTTCAAAATGCAATAATAAACAGTTGTCGAACTACACCCCGCGCCCCCGGTCCGCGGCAAAGCGCGCGCGAAAGGCGGGGTAGTCGCCCGCATCCAGCGCCGCGCGCACCTCCTGCATCAGATTCAGGTAGTAGTGCAGGTTGTGAATGCTGGCCAGCATGGGCGCCAGCATCTCGCCGCAGCGCTCCAGGTGGTGCAGATAGGCGCGGCTGAAGCCACCGCGCCCGCCCTCGGCCCAAGGCACGCCGGCCTCGCCCGCGCAGGCGTGGCAGCGGCAGCTTTCGTCGATGGGACGCGGGTCGCTGCGGTGGCGGGCGTTGCGGATTTTCAGGTCGCCGAAGCGGGTGAACAAATGGCCGTTGCGCGCATTGCGGGTGGGCATCACGCAGTCGAACAGGTCGACCCCGCAGGCCACGCCTTCGACCAGGTCCTCGGGCGTGCCCACGCCCATCAGGTAGCGCGGTTTGTGCGCGGGCAGGCGGTGCGGTGTGTGCGCCATGATGCGGCGCATGTCGTCCTTGGGCTCGCCCACGCTGACGCCGCCGATGGCGTAGCCGGGAAAGTCCATCGCCGCCAGCGCGTCCAGCGACTCCTGGCGCAGGTGCTCGAACATGCCGCCCTGCACGATGCCGAACAGCGCGTTGGGGTTGTGCAGGCGATGAAATTCGTCCTGCGAGCGCCGGGCCCAGCGCAGGCTCATCTGCATGCTAGCGCGCGCCTCGGCCTCGGTGGTGACGTGGCCCTGGGTCTCGTACGGCGTGCACTCGTCCAACTGCATCACGATGTCGCTGTTCAGCACGGTCTGGATCTGCATGCTGACCTCGGGCGACATGAACAGCTTGTCGCCGTTGACCGGGCTGGCGAAGTGCACGCCCTGCTCGGTGATCTTGCGCATCTCGCCCAGCGACCAGACCTGAAAGCCGCCCGAGTCGGTGAGGATGGGCTTGTCCCACTGCTCGAAGCCGTGCAGGCCGCCCAAGGCGCGCAGCACGTCCAGCCCCGGGCGCATCCACAGGTGGAAGGTGTTGCCCAGGATGATCTGCGCGCCCATCTCGCGCAGGCTGCGCGGCAGCACGCCCTTGACGGTGCCGTAGGTGCCCACGGGCATGAAGATGGGCGTTTGCACCACGCCGTGGTTCAGCGTGAGCCGCCCGAGCCGGGCGTGGCTCAGCGGGTCCTGGCCCAGCAGCTCGAACTGCAGCATGGGGCTTACAGCGGTTTGCGCGCGGTGACCAGAAAGCCTGGCAGGGGCTGGCCGCCTTCCAGGCGCAGCGCGGGCAGGTCCTCGATCACGACCTCGTCGAAGCCGGCCTCGCGGCACTGGCGCTCCACCGCCGAGGCCTTGTGGGCGTAGCGGTTGCTGGGGCGCATCACTAGGTCGGCCTCGTCTTCGGTGGCCAGCTCGCACGAGAAAATGAAGTGCCCGCCCGCCTTCAGGATGCGCAGTGCGTTGGGAATCACGGAGGCGAGGTCGCCCACATAGACCAGCACGTCGGTGCAGGTGATGGCCTCATAGTGGTCGGCCGGCGTCTCGCGTAGCGCGTCCAGCACGTTGATGCGGTGAAAGCGCAAGTAAATGCCGTGACGCGCGGCCTGCTCGATCATCTTCTCGGACAGGTCGACCCCGACGATGTGGCCCTGGATGCGGCCCAGACAGAGGCCCACCAGGCCGGTGCCGCAACCCAGGTCGAGCAGATTGAACTTCCGGTCGGGGTGTTTTGCGAGCAGGATCTGCGTCACGCGCTCGGGTACCCGGTATTGCAGGGTGCGCAGCAGATGCAGGTCAAAACGCTGTGCGTAGTCGTCGAAGATTCCGATCACCATCTGGGGCGGCTGCGTCTGCGGCGTCTCGCCCCATGCGATGGCGTGCCAGTACTGGGCCTCCGCATCGTCGGGGCCGAGCGCCAGCCAGCGGCTGGCCCATTGTCGGGCTTCGTCCAGTTGGCCGGCCGCCAAGGCGCAATTAAGCAGGCCGCGCAGGCTCTCGACGTGGTGAGGCACACGCTCGTGAATGTAGGCGTAATGCGGCACGGCATCAGCCTTTTTGTCTTGGGCGACGAGGTAACGTGCGAGAAACAGGCGAATGCCGACGTCGTCCGGAAATCGGTGCACGCCGTCTTCGGCCCATGCCAGAGTTTGCTCAACGGTGCCGCTGTCTCGCGCCACGTTGATGGCGCCGGCTCGCACCTGCGTGTCGTATGGGGCGGCGGCCAGCGCCTGCATGGCCAGCTGCATGGCCTCGTCACCCTGCTTTTGCTGCGCCAGCAGCAGGGCCAGCTCGATCTGCGCCACATGCCAGCCGGGCGCGAGCGCCAGTGCGCGGCGCGCGGCCTGGGTGGCGCCGGCCAGGTTGCCGGCGCGCTGGGCCAGGCGCATGCCGACCAGGGGCACGCGCGCGTCGGTGGGTGCCTGTTTTTGCACGGCGTTGAGCGCCTGCGCGGCAGGCTGCAACTGACCGGCTTCGATCAGGCCTCGAATCTGCTGCAGTGCGAGCGTGAGGGGGTCGGGCATCGGGGTGGTGTCGGGCATGGTGGGTCGGGGGTCGTCAAGGGACTGCGCTCGGGCGCCTGCGGGCGAATTATCCGGGACTGGTGGCGTACGCTTGGCGCTTGAGCCACATCGCATCCCCATAGCTGAAGAAGCGGTAGCGCGCGGCCACGGCGTGGCGGTACAGCGCCATCACGTGCTCATAACCCGCGAAGGCGCTGATCATCATCATCAGCGTGCTGCGCGGCAGGTGAAAGTTGGTGACGAGCGCGTCGACCACCTGAAAGCGAAAGCCCGGCGTGATGAAGATGCCGGTGTCGCCGTCGGCGGCGCCGCTCTGCGCCCAGCTTTCCAGCGTGCGCACCGTGGTGGTGCCGACGGTCACCACGCGCCCTTGGCGTGCGCGACAGGCGGCGATGGCGGCTTGGGTGGCGGCGGGCACGTGGTAGCGCTCGCGGTGCATCACGTGCTCGGCGAGGCTCTCGGTCTTGACCGGCTGGAAGGTGCCGGCGCCCACGTGCAGGGTGACGGCCGCGCGCCGCACGCCGCGGGCGTCCAGCGCGGCCAGCACCGATTGGTCGAAGTGCAGCGCCGCGGTGGGGGCGGCCACGGCGCCCGGGTTTTTGGCAAACACGGTCTGGTAGCGGGCGGCGTCCTCGTCGCTATCGGCGTGGGTGATGTAAGGCGGCAGCGGCACGTGGCCGTGCGCGGCCATCAGTGCGTAGGCGTCATCCGACAGCCGCAGGTGAAACAGCGCGCCATCCGCGTCGGGCCAGCGGCCCAGCAGCGTGGCCGCAAATCCGCCGTCCATGCGCAGCACGGTGCCGGCGGGCGGCTTCTTGCTGACCTTCATGTGCGCGGCCACGCTGCCGTCGGGCAGCACGCGCTCGATCAAAAGCTCCAGCCGTCCGCCGGTTGGCTTTTCGCCAAACAGGCGCGCCTTGACGACCTGCGTGTCGTTGAACACCAGCAGATCGTTGGGCGCCAGCAGCGCGGGCAGATCGCGAAAGACGCGGTCCACCGGCGGCGCGCCGCTGCCGTCCAGCAGGCGCGCGCCGCTGCGCTCGGGCGCGGGGTGCTGGGCAATGAGTTCGGGGGGCAGAGCGAAGTCGAAATCGCTCGTGGTGAAGATGCGTTCGGACATGCTTGAGGGCCGGACGGGCCCGTGCCAAGAGAAGGGGAAGGGGGAAGGCAGAATTGTCCCATGCCCGATGCCCCGGCCCCTGCTCCGCCCAAGCCGCTGTCCGCGCCGCAAAAGGCGCTGCGCAAGCTGGGCCTGCTGCGGCCGATCGACCTGGCGCTGCACCTGCCGCTGCGCTACGAGGACGAGACGCGCCTGACCCCCTTGTCCGAGGCCGCGCGCGTGCTGGGCAGCGAGCCGCTGCAGTTCGAGGCCACGGTGCTGCACCAAGAGGTGACGTACCGCCCGCGCCGCCAGCTGCTGGTGACGGTGGAAGACGGCGGCGAGCGTTGCCTGCTGCGCTTTTTCAACTTCTACCCCTCGCAGCTCAAGCAGCTGGCGGTGGGCGCGCGCCTGCGCTTTCGCGGCGAGCTGCGCGGCGGCTTTGGCGGCTTGACGATGATGCACCCCACGGTGCATGCCGCGGGCGGCACGCTGCCGGGCGCGCTCACGCCGGTGTATTCCACGGTGGCGCAGCTGCCCCAGGCCTATCTGCGCAAGGCTGTGCAGGCGGGCCTGGCGCAGGCGGATTTGAGCGCCACCATTCCGGACGAGTTTTCAAGCCAGATCGACGTCTTGCGCGCGTGGGACTTGCGCCAGGCGCTCACTTTTTTGCACCACCCGGCGGCCGACGTCACGCTGAGCGAGCTGCAGGACCACAGCCACCCGGCCTGGCAGCGCCTGAAGGCCGAGGAGCTGCTGGCCCAGCAGCTGTCGCAGTGGAAGGCCCGCGTCGCGCGCCAGCAATTGCACGCGCCGGCCCTGCGCGTCGCGCCCGGCGGCCTGCCCGAGCAGCTGCTGGCCGCGTTGCCGTTCGAGCTGACCGGGGCGCAGCGCCGCGTGGGCGAGGAGATCGCGCGCGATCTGGCGCGCAGCCAGCCCATGCACCGCCTGCTGCAGGGCGACGTGGGCAGCGGCAAGACCGTGGTCGCCGCGCTGGCCGCCTGCGTTGCCATCGACGCCGGCTGGCAGTGCGCGCTGATGGCGCCGACCGAAATCCTGGCCGAGCAGCACTTCGCCAAGCTGGCGCAGTGGCTCGCGCCGCTGCTGGCCACGCGCGGCCAGGCGGTGGCCTGGCTCACCGGCAGCCAGAAAAAGAAGGAGCGCGCGCCCATGCTGGCCGCCATCGAGAGCGGCGCGGCGGCGCTGGTGATCGGCACGCACGCCGTCATCCAGGCGCAGGTGAAGTTCGCGCGCCTGGGCCTGGCCATCATCGACGAGCAGCACCGCTTTGGCGTGGAGCAGAGGCTGGCCTTGCGGCAAAAGGCACTCCCTCCCCCGCTGGGGGAGGGCAGGGGTGGGGGCGCGGAAGTGCAAGGTGAAGCCGGGGCGAGCCCCCATCCCAACCTTCCCCCAAAGGGGGAAGGAGCCATGGAACCCCACCTGCTGATGATGAGCGCCACCCCCATCCCGCGCACCCTGGCCATGAGCTACTACGCCGACCTGGACGTGTCCACGCTGGACGAGCTGCCGCCCGGCCGCACGCCCGTCGTCACCAAGCTGCTGGCCGAGCACCGCCGCGACGAACTGGTCGAGCGCTTGCGCGCGCAGATCGGCGAGGGCCGGCAGGTGTACTGGGTGTGTCCGCTGATCGAGGAAAGCGAGGCGCTGGATTTGCGCCACGCCAGCCAGACGCACGCCGAGCTGTCGGCCGCGCTGCCCGCCGCCCGCGTGGGCCTGCTGCATGCGCGCCTGCCGCCGGCCGAGAAGAAGGCGGTGATGGCCGAGTTCGTCGCCGGTCGCATCGACGTGCTGGTCAGCACCACCGTGATCGAGGTCGGCGTGGACGTGCCCAACGCCAGCGTGATGGTGATCGAGCACGCCGAGCGCTTCGGCCTGTCGCAGCTGCACCAGCTGCGCGGACGCGTGGGACGCGGCGCCGCGGCCTCGGCCTGCGTGCTGCTGTACAGCGTGCCCGAGGGCGGCCGCCTGGGCGAGACGGCGCGCGCGCGCCTGAAGGCCATGCTGGAGACCGCCGACGGCTTCGAGATCGCGCGGCGCGACCTGGAGATTCGCGGCCCGGGCGAATTTCTGGGCGCGCGCCAGTCGGGCGACGCCCTGCTGCGCTTTGCCGACCTGGCCGAGGACAGCGCCCTGCTGCAATGGGCGCGCGCCACGGCGCCGGCGATGTGGGCGCGCCACCCGCAGGACGCCGCGCGCCACGTCGAGCGCTGGCTGGGCGCACGCACCGACTACCTGAAGGCGTAAACCGCCCTGCCCACCACCGCGCGCCGGAACGCGGCGCGCGGTGCTCCCATCCTATGTCGTGACGAGTCCATGCGACGCCGATGAAGCTATTCGTTCGGCGCTACACCTGCTCATCAGTCATCAACACAGGAGATCATCATGAAATTCAGTCTTGTCGCCCTTGCAGCCGTCATGGCCCTGGGCGCCGCAGTGACCGGTTGCGCAGCCACCGAGCCGGCGCGCACGCACGCGGCCATGGCCAGCAGCGCCGCCGCCGCCACCACCGCGCCCAAGCTGCACGCCGCCATGCGCGGCCTGTGGCACGGCCACATCGTCGCCACGCGCGACTACGCGCTGGCCGTGCACGCCGGCAACGCCGCAGCCGAGCAAAAGGCCGAAGCGGCCGTGATCGACAACGCCAAGCAGATTGCCCATGCGGTGGGCGGCTTCTACGGCGCGTCGGCGGGTGACGCGACGCTGAAGGCGCTGGGCGGCCACTGGGCCGGCGTGAAGGCGCTGACGCTGGCCGCCAAGGCGCACGACGCGGCGGCCGAGCAAAAGGCCATGGACGAGCTGGCCGCCAACGCCACGGCCATCGCGCAGTTCTTTGCCGGCGCCAACCCGCAGAACTGGACCGTCGGCCAGCTGCAGGGCGCGCTGCTGATGCACGTGGGCGACCACAAGCAGCAGGTCGACGCCATGATGGCCAATGCGCCCGCCGCGCAGCAGGCCGAGCTGTGGGCCGGCATGGAGCACCACATGAACATGATCGCCGACGTGCTGTCCGACGGCATCGCCAAGCAGTTTCCAGACAAGGCCAGCTGAGCGCCCGCGCCTGATCTGACAACGGCCTCGGTAGACACCGAGGCCGTTTTTGTGTCCCGGTGGGGCTGGCGTATCCTTGCTGCCGTGACCCTCACAGAGCTCAAATATATTGTCGCGGTGGCGCGCGAAAAGCACTTTGGCAAGGCGGCCGAGGCCTGCTTCGTCTCGCAGCCCACGCTGTCGGTGGCGGTCAAGAAGCTGGAGGACGAGCTGGAGCTGAAGCTGTTCGAGCGCAGTGCGGGCGAGATCACCGTCACGCCGCTGGGCGAGGAGATCGTGCGCCAGGCGCAAAGCGTGCTGGAGCAGGCGGCCGAGATCAAGGAAATCGCCAAGCGCGGCAAGGATCCGCTGGGCGGCCCCTTGCGGCTGGGCGTGATCTACACCATCGGCCCCTATCTGCTGCCCGAGCTGGTGCGCCGCAACATCGAGCGCACGCCGCAGATGCCGCTGATGCTGCAGGAGAACTTCACCGTGCGCCTGCTGGAGATGCTGCGCACCGGCGAGATCGACTGCGCCATCCTGGCCGAGCCCTTCCCCGACACCGGCCTGGCCGTCGCACCGCTGTACGACGAGCCCTTCGTCGCCGCCGTGCCGGTCAATCACCCGCTGGCGGCGCAGAAATCCATCACCACGCAGCAGCTGCAGGGCGAGACCATGCTGCTGCTGGGCACCGGCCACTGCTTTCGCGACCACGTGCTGCAGGTGTGCCCCGAGTTCGCGCGCTTCGCCAGCCAGGCCGAAGGCATTCGCAAGAGCTTCGAGGGCTCGTCGCTGGAGACCATCAAGCACATGGTGGCCGCCGGCATGGGCGTCACCCTGGTGCCCGCGCTGGCCGTGCCCGCGCCCGACGTGCACGGCACCGAGCCGCTGCTGCGCTACCTGCCGGTGGTGGACGAGCACGCCGGCGCCGCCCCGCCCACGCGCCGCGTGGTGCTGGCCTGGCGGCGCAGCTTTACCCGCTACGAAGCCATCGCCGCGCTGCGCAACGCCGTCTACGCCTGCGAGCTGCCGGGGGTGACGCGCCTGTCGTGAGGGGGTTTTCTCCCTCTCCCCCGGGAGAGGGTTGGGGTGAGGGCCAGCGGCGTTGCACCCGGCAACGGGTCATCCATTTCAAGCAAAATTGCCATCCAGCGCCCGTCCATCCAGCGCCATCAGCTATCAATTTCATTGCATGACCGCCTCCGTTTTGCCCCGCAGCAAGCTCGCCCAGTACCTCGACCTCATCCGCTGGAGCCGCCCGGCCGGCTGGCTGGTGCTGCTGTGGCCCACGCTGTCTGCCCTGTGGCTGGCGGCGGGCGGCTTTCCGGGCTGGCACCTGCTGATCGTCTTCGTGGCCGGCACCATCCTCATGCGCTCGGCCGGCTGCTGCATCAACGACGTGGCCGACCGCGAGTTCGACCGCCACGTCAAGCGCACCGCCCAGCGCCCCGTCACCACCGGCGAAGTCGGCGTGCGCGAGGCGCTGGCGCTGGGCGCCGTACTGGCGCTGGCGGCCTTCGCCCTGGTGCTGACCACCAACGCCACCGCCATCGCGCTGTCGTTTCCGGCGCTGGCCATCGCCCTCGTCTACCCGTTCGCCAAGCGCCACGTGTCCATGCCGCAGGCCGTGCTGGGCGTGGCCTTCAGCTTCGGCATTCCGATGGCGTACGCGGCGGTGCAGGGCCAGGTGCCGCCCGAGGCCTGGCTGCTGCTGCTGGGCAACGGCTTCTGGGTGCTGGCCTACGACACCGAGTACGCCATGGTCGACCGCGACGACGACCTGAAGATCGGCATGAAGACCTCGGCCATCACCCTGGGCCGCTGGGACGTGGCGGCGGTGATGGGCTTTTACGTCGTCTACCTGGCGGTGTGGCTGGCGGTCAGCGCCGCCCGCGCGCCCTCGCCCATCCTGTATGCGGCCTTTGCCCTGGCGGCGGCGCAGGCCGCCTGGCACTACACGCTGATTCGCGACCGCACGCGCGAGGGCTGCTTCGTCGCCTTCAGCCAGAACCACTGGCTGGGCGCCACGGTGTTCGCCGGCATCGCGCTGTCGCTGGCGGTGGCCGGCTGAACCTCAGGCGCCGAACTCGTCGCCCAGCTCTTTCGCGCGCACGCAGGCCGCGTGCATGGCCTGCACGAAGGCGGCCTTGACGCTCGCCTGCTCCAGCGCCGTCAGCGCGGCAAAGGTGGTGCCACCCTTGCTGGTGACGCGCTCGCGCAGGGTGGCCAGCGGCTCGGGCGAGGCGCCCGCCAGGTGCGCGCCGCCGGCAAAGGTGCCCACCGCCAGGCGGCGCGCCTGCTCGGGGCTCAGGCCCAGCTCGGCGCCGGCCTGCTGCATGGCTTCGAGGAAATAGAACACATAGGCCGGGCCCGAGCCCGACAGCGCGGTGACGGCGTCCAGCTGCTCCTCGCGCTGCACCCACAGCGCGTCGCCCGTGGTGCGGATCACCGTCTCGGCCAGCGCGCGGTCGGCGGCGTTGACGGCGGGGCCGGCAAACAGCCCCGTCATGCCGCGCCCCACCAGCGCCGGCGTGTTGGGCATGCAGCGCACGATGCGGGCGGCGCCGGTGGCCTTGGCGATGGCATCGGCGCGGATGCCGGCCATCACCGACAGCTGCAGCGCCCCGCCCACGTGCGGCGCCACCGGCGCGGCGGCGGCCTGAAAGCTCTGCGGCTTGACGGCCCACACCAGCAGGTCGGCGCCGGCCAGTGCGGCGCTGGCGGCGGGCAGGGCGGTGACGCCGTGGTGCTCGCGCAGCGCGGCGCGCGCCGCCTCGAAGGGCTCGACCACGGCGATCTGCGCCGCCGGCAGCCCGCGCTGGATCAGCCCGCCGAGGATGGCGCTGGCCATGTTGCCGCCGCCGATGAAGGCGATGCGGGTGGAGGGGGGCAGGGGCTGGTCTGACATGGCGGGTCGATGCGCTTGAGGTTTGTCCGCAGTGTAGGGCCACGGGCGTTCCGCTACGCTCGCCGCCATGCGATACATCCTTGCACTCGACCAGGGCACGACCAGCAGCCGCGCCATCGCCTTCGACGAGCGCGGCCAGGTGGCGGCGCTGGCGCAGCGCGAGTTCGCGCAGCACTTTCCGCAGCCCGGCTGGGTGGAGCACGACGCCGACGAGATCTGGGCCACGCAGCTGGCCGTGGCGCGCGAATGCATGCAGAAACTGGCTGCAGAGCAGACGGGACAAGCGCGGACAGCTCCTCAAATCGAAGCAATCGGCATCACCAACCAGCGCGAGACCACGGTGCTGTGGGAGCGCGCCACGGGCCGCCCGGTGGCGCACGCCATCGTCTGGCAGGACCGGCGGACGACGGCGCGCTGCGAGCAACTGCGTGCCCAAGGCAAGGCCGGTCTGATCCAGCGCAAGACCGGGCTGGTGCTGGACGCCTACTTCTCGGCCACCAAGCTCGAATGGCTGCTGGACCAGGTGCCCGGCGCCCGCGCGCGCGCCGAGGCGGGCGATCTGGCCTTCGGCACCGTCGACAGCTGGCTGATCTACAAGCTCACGGGCGGGCGCGTGCACGCCACCGACGCCAGCAACGCCGCGCGCACCCTGCTCATGGACATCCACCGGCTGGCGTGGGACGACGAGTTGCTGCGCCTGTTCAACATCCCGCGCGCCGTGCTGCCGGCCATCGTGCCTTCCAGCGGCGTGTTGGGCGAGACGGCGCCGGGGCTGCTCGGCGACGCGCCGATCCCGATTGCCGGCGTGGCCGGCGACCAGCAGGCCGCCACCTTCGGCCAGGCCTGCTTCGCCCCCGGCATGGCCAAGAACACCTACGGCACCGGCTGCTTCATGCTGATGAACACCGGCACGCGCGCGGTGCGCAGCCGCAACCGTCTGCTGGCCACGGTGGGCTGGCAAGGCCCGGCCACACTGGGCGCGCGGCGCACGGCGTACTGCCTGGAGGGCAGCGTGTTCATGGCCGGCGCCACCGTGCAATGGCTGCGCGACGGCCTGCAGATGATTGAAAAAGCGTCCGACATCGAAGCGCTGGCCGCCAGCGTGCCCGACACCGGCGACGTGTTCCTGGTGCCCGCCTTCACCGGCCTGGGCGCGCCCGACTGGGACGGCCGCGCGCGCGGCACCCTGGTGGGCCTGACGCGCGGCAGCACGCGCGCGCACATCGCCCGCGCCGCGCTGGAGGCCATCGCCCTGCAGTCGGCCGACCTGTTCGGCGCCATGGTGCGCGACGCCGGCATCCAGCTCACCGAGCTGCGCGTGGATGGCGGCGCCAGCCGCAACGACCTGCTGATGCAGCTGCAGGCCGACCTGCTGGGCGTGCCGGTGGTGCGCCCGCGCGTGACCGAGACCACCGCGCTGGGCGCGGCCTACCTGGCCGGGCTGGCCACCGGCGTGTGGTCGGGCGGCGGCGACATCGCGGTGCAGTGGGCGGTGGACCGGCGCTTCGAGCCCCAGCTGTCCGAGCCGGCGCGACGCCAGCGCGTGGCCCGCTGGCGCGAGGCGGTGGCGCGTGCGCGCGGCTGGGCGCGCGAAGATGCCTAAGCTGCCCGGGTCCAGGTTTCATGAATAAAATCGGCCCCTGGCGCTTGTCCATCAAGCGCGAGCAGCTATCAAATATATAGTTTATCCGTCATGACCAGCGCCCCTTTGCCCACCGATCGCACCGCCCTGCTGGCGCGCCTGGCCGAGCCGCTGCGCTACGACCTGGCCGTCGTCGGCGGCGGCGCCACCGGCCTGGGCGTGGCGCTGGACGCCGCCCAGCGCGGCCACCGTGTGCTGCTGGTGGAGGCGCACGACTTCGCCAAGGGCACCTCGTCGCGCGCCACCAAGCTGGTGCACGGCGGCGTGCGCTACCTGGCGCAGGGCGACATCCACCTGGTGCGCGAGGCGCTGCACGAGCGCGTGCACATTCTGGACAGCGCGCCGCACCTGGCGCAGCCGCTGGCCTTCGTCATGCCCTCGTACAAGCTGTGGGAGACGCCGTTCTACGGCGTCGGCCTGAAGATGTACGACCTGCTGGCCGGCCGCGCCGGACTGGGCGCCACCCAATGGCTGGGCGCGGGCCAAACCCAGCGCCTGCTGCCGGGCGTGCAGCCGCAGGGCCTGAAGGGCGGCGTCAAGTACTGGGACGGCCAGTTCGACGACGCCCGCCTGGCGCTGGCGCTGGCACGCACCGCCGCCGCGCACGGCGCGCTGGCCATCAATTACTGCGAAGCGCTGGAGGTGCTGCACGACGCCGGCCAGGCCGTGGGCCTGCGCCTGCGCGACGCCGAGAGCGGGCGCGAGTTCCGCGTGCAGGCCGGCTGCATCGTCAACGCCACCGGCGTCTGGGTCGACACCCTGCGTCAGCAGGACGCCCAGTTGGCCGGGCAAAAGCTGGCGCCCATGGTCGAGCCCAGCCAGGGCGTGCACGTGGTGGTCGACCAGGCCTTTCTGCCCGGCGAGCACGCCCTGCTGGTGCCCAGCACGCGCGACGGGCGGGTGCTGTTCGCCGTGCCCTGGCTGGGCAAGCTGATCCTGGGCACCACCGACACGCCGCGCGGCGACGTGCCGCTGGAGCCGCGCCCGCTGGCGTCCGAGCTCGACTTCATCCTGACCGAGGCCGCGCGCTACCTGAAGCGAGCGCCCACTCACGCCGACATTCTCAGCAGCTGGGCCGGTCTGCGCCCGCTGGTGCGCCCCGGCGGCGACGCCGGCAGCACCAAGTCGATCAGCCGCGAGCACACGGTGCGGGTGGCGCGCTCGGGCCTGGTCACGGTGACGGGCGGCAAATGGACCACCTACCGCGCCATGGCCGAGGACGTGCTGGCCCACTGCGTGGACAGCGGCCGGCTGGCGGCGCTGGGCCCCTCGCGCACGGCGGGCCTCAAGCTGGTGGGCGCGGACTTGCCCGCCGGCAGCGCGCCGGTGGCCATCAGCCAGCCGCAGGGCCTGCATTCCTACGGCGCCGAGGCGCCGCTGCTGGCCAGCCTGCCCGGCGCCGAGCGCCCACTGGCCCCCGGCCTGACCGAGGCCATGGTGCGCTTTGCCGCCCGCCACGAGTACGCCCGCACGGTGGAAGACGTGCTGGCGCGCCGCTGCCGCCTGCTGTTTCTGGACGCCGCCCAGGCCGCCCGCGCCGCCCCCGCCGTCGCCGCCGTGCTGCAGGACGAATTGGGGCGCGATGCGGCGCAGGCCCCCTTCGAGCAGCTGGCCGCCGCCTACGCGCAACAGGACGCGGCGACAGGCGCAGTCTTTTCCAATTCAGGTATGAGCCTGAACGAGCCGGATTGAAGGTTGGGTTCAGGCCAAGCGTCTGGATCGTTTTTCAATTGTCGCAAACAGCGCCATGCGCGCTGCATTGAGCTGTTCAGCGGCCTGCAAGTCAGTCACTTGCACGGCCTGCTGTTGCAGCAGCTGGACAGTGATGCCGCGGCGCAACTGCTTGTCAATGTCCGGCAAGCTCGCGAGCTTCTCCAACGGCGTTTGCACCAGCTCGGGTGGGTAGGTCTTGCGAATTTTGCCCTTGGCATCCATCACCTGCTTGGCAAACAGGCAAGGGCGGTGCAGGTTGACGTAGGTGTTCAGATGCTCTTGGCAGAACGTGTTGATCAGGCCGGCAAAGCGCTGCGGAATATGGCTGTAGCCGAACGTCTTGCGCACCACGGCGGCGTTCTTGCTCTCGGCCAACGCGTTGTCATTGCTCTTGCGCGGGCGCGACTTGGTCTGCTCGGCCTGCAGCTTGCCCAGCAAGGCGGCCACCTGTCGATTGACGAACTCGCCGCCGTTGTCCGAATGAAAGCCGCGGATCGGAAACGGAAACTGAGCCATGAGCTGCTCCAACACCGGCAGCAAGAACGCCTCGCTGATGCGCTCGCAGCAAGCCACCACCTCCCACTGAGTGAGGATATCGACGGCATTGACGTAGTACACCCCCTTGATGCGATCGAGATCGCCCTGATGGACGCTGTCGATGCGAATGAAGCCCACTCGCCCGCCGGGGTCGGGCGCGCGTCGCTGGCCAATGGCATTGAGCACGGGCCGGGTTTTGGTCAAGGACACCCGGGCGGCTTTGTATGGGCCGCTCTTGCGCAGGTTGTACAGGTGCGAGGGCGACAGTTGCGCCAGGCGTTCAAAGCGCGCATCACCGTGCACATGCCAGGCGCGGCGCAGCAGGTGCACCGTCGCCGGCCCCGACAAGCAGCCATGGGCGCGATCAACGCTCACCAGCAGCGCCACATCGGCGGGGCTGTAGCGCCGGGCAAAGGCATGCGCTGGCACGCGGTAGCGCTTGGCCAGAGGCTGGCCTTCCAGCACGCGCGCCAGCAGCCGCGTCAGTTGCGCGCGCGAGTAGCCGCTGGTGCGCGCCAGATAGCGCAGCACGATGCCCTTGTCGGGCCTGGACAGACGCGTATAGCCCAAGCGGCGCACCACGCTGGCAATGTGCGCATAGCGCTCTTGATCATCGGCGAAGGCGCTGAAGCTGACCTCCAGCGTGCCTTCGAGAAACGCCTGCAATTGGGCAATGCTGCCCAGCCGGGATTCGTCCATGTCGATCACCATCTGAAAAATGATCGACCCAGATCGCCCATTCAGGCTCATATCTCGTTGGAATCTCGGCAACTCGTTCAGGCTCATACCTCGTTGGACAAGACTTGCGCTTGACCGCTTGCCGCGAATCGGCCATAATCGCTGGCTTCGCCATCACTGGCGGAAGAATTTCAGCCCCGCGAAAGCACTGGGCGCCTGGCGACAGGCGTGCAGCGCCGGGCCCAAGACTGATCCGGCTCAATCCTTGAGCCGGATGCAAGTTGGGAAACATTGAACAATGATCCAGACTGAATCTCGACTCGAGGTGGCCGACAACACCGGCGCCAAGTCCGTCATGTGCATCAAGGTGCTGGGCGGCTCCAAGCGGCGTTATGCCAGCGTGGGCGACATCATCAAGGTGAGCGTCAAGGAGGCCGCCCCGCGCGGTCGCGTCAAGAAGGGCGAGGTCTACAGCGCCGTCGTGGTGCGCACCGCCAAGGGCATCCGCCGCGGTGATGGCTCGCTCATCAAGTTCGACGGCAACGCCGCCGTGCTGCTCAACAACAAGCTGGAGCCCATCGGCACCCGCATCTTCGGCCCGGTCACGCGCGAATTGCGCACCGAGCGCTTCATGAAGATCGTGTCGCTCGCTCCCGAAGTCCTGTAAGGAAAGGCGCGAGACATGAACAAGATTCGCAAGGGCGATGAAGTGATCGTGATCGCCGGGCGCGACAAGGGCAAGCGCGGCACGGTGTCGCTGCGCGTGGACGCCGATCGCGTGCTGGTCGATGGCATCAACCTCGTCAAGAAGCACGCCAAGCCCAACCCCATGAAGGGCATCCAGGGCGGCATCGTTGAAAAGGCCATGCCGATTCAGCAATCCAACGTGGCCATCTACAACAAGGCGAGCGGCAAGGCCGATCGCGTCGGCGTCAAGACGCTGCAGGACGGCACCCGCGTGCGCGTGTTCAAGTCCAGCGGCGAAGAGATCAAGGCCTGAGGTAAACCATGGCACGACTGCAACAACACTACCGCGAAAAAGTGGCGCCCGAGCTGATCAAGAAGTTCGGCTACAAGTCGCCCATGGAGGTGCCGCGCATCACCAAGATCACGCTCAACATGGGCGTGAGCGAGGCCGTGGCCGACAAGAAGATCATGGACAACGCCGTCGCCGACCTGACCAAGATCGCCGGCCAGAAGCCCGTGGTCACCAAGGCCAAGAAGGCCATCGCCGGCTTCAAGATCCGCGAGCAACAGGCGATCGGCACCATGGTCACGCTGCGCGGCGCGCGCATGTATGAATTTCTCGACCGCTTCGTTACCGTGGCGCTGCCGCGCGTGCGCGACTTCCGCGGCATTTCGGGGCGCTCGTTCGACGGCCGCGGCAACTACAACGTCGGCGTCAAAGAGCAGATCATCTTCCCCGAGATCGAGTACGACAAGGTCGACGCCCTGCGCGGCCTGAACATCTCCATCACGACGACGGCCAAGAACGACGAGGAAGCCAAGGCGCTGCTCGCGGGCTTCCGTTTTCCGTTCAAGAACTGAGGGTGAACCCGTGGCAAAAACCGCTTTGATCGAACGCGAACTCAAGCGCGAGAAACTGGCCGCCAAGTACGCCAAGAAGCATGCCGAGCTGAAGGCCATCGCCAATGACGTCAAGCGCAGCGACGACGAGCGCGCGCAGGCCCGCCTGGCGCTGCAAAAGCTGCCGCGCAACGCCAACCCGACGCGCCAGCGCAACCGTTGCGAAATCACCGGTCGTCCGCGCGGCACCTTCCGCCAGTTCGGCCTGGGCCGTGCCAAGGTGCGCGAGCTGGCGTTCGAGGGCCAGATCCCCGGCGTCACCAAGGCCAGCTGGTAATCGGCAGGAGTAAAGCAACATGAGCATGAGTGATCCCATTGCCGACCTGCTGACCCGCATCCGCAACGCGCAGATGGTGGCCAAGCAGACCGTGTCGGTGCCGTCGTCCAAGGTGAAAGTCGCCATTGCCCAGGTCCTGAAGGACGAGGGCTACATCGACGGCTTCCAGGTCAAGCAGGATGCCGGCAAGTCCGAACTCGAAATCGCCCTCAAGTACTACGCCGGCCGCCCGGTCATCGAGCGCATCGAGCGCGTGAGCCGCCCCGGCCTGCGCGTTTACAAGGGCGCGGGCGCCATTCCCCAGGTCATGAACGGCCTGGGCGTGGCCATCGTCACCACCCCCAAGGGCGTGATGACCGATCGCAAGGCGCGCGCCACCGGTGTCGGCGGCGAAGTGCTGTGCTACGTGGCCTAAGGAGAGTCTCAGATGTCACGTATCGCAAAAATGGGTGTGTCCGTGCCGGCAGGCGTGGACGTCAAGCTCGGTGACGCGCAGATCACCGTCAAGGGCAGCGGCGGCGAGCTGAAGCTGGCCGCCAATCCGCTGGTCAAGGTCGCCGCCAACGGCGCCAACCTGAGCTTCGCGCCGGCCGACGAGTCGCGCGAGGCCAACGCCATGAGCGGCACCATGCGCCAGCTGGTCAACAACATGGTGGTGGGCGTCAGCAAAGGCTTCGAAAAGAAGCTGACCCTGGTCGGCGTGGGTTTCCGCGCGCAGGCGCAGGGCAACAAGCTGAACCTGTCGATCGGCTATTCGCACCCCGTCAACTTCGACATGCCGGCCGGCCTGAAGGTCGAGACCCCGGCGCCGACCGAGATCGTCGTCAAGGGCGCCGATCGCCAGGCCGTCGGCCAGATGGCTGCCGTGATCCGCGCCGCTCGTCCGCCCGAGCCCTACAAGGGCAAGGGCATCCGCTATGCGGACGAGAAGGTGGTGATCAAGGAAACCAAGAAGAAATAAGGACCTGCATCATGATGACCAAGAAAGAGCAGCGTCTTCGCCGTGCCCGCCAGACGCGCATCCGCATCGCGACGCAAGGCGTGGCCCGCCTGACCGTCAACCGCACCAACCTGCACATCTACGCCACCGTCATTTCCGGCGACGGCGCCAAGGTGCTGGCGAGCGCCTCCACGGCCGAGGCCGAGATGCGCCAGCAGCTGGGTGCCGCGGGCAAGGGCGCCAATGTGGCGGCCGCCCAGGTGATCGGCAAGCGCATCGCCGAGCGTGCCAAGGCCGCCGGCGTCGAGCAGGTGGCGTTCGACCGCGCGGGTTTTGCGTATCACGGCCGCGTCAAGGCGCTGGCCGAAGCGGCCCGTGAAGCGGGTCTGCAGTTCTGATTGCGAGGACGGACAAGATGGCAAGGTTTCAGGCAAGAACGCAAGGTGACGGTCCCGAGGACGGCCTGCGCGAGAAGATGATTTCGGTCAACCGCGTGACCAAGGTGGTCAAGGGCGGCCGGATTCTGGGTTTTGCCGCGCTCACCGTGGTGGGCGATGGCGACGGCCGTGTCGGCATGGGCAAGGGCAAGTCCAAGGAAGTGCCCGCCGCCGTGCAGAAGGCCATGGACGAGGCGCGCCGCAACCTGCGCAAGGTCTCGCTCAAGGACGGCACCATCCACCACAACGTGACGGGCCACCACGGCGCCGCCACCGTGATGATGGCGCCCGCGCCGCGCGGCACCGGCATCATCGCCGGCGGCCCGATGCGCGCCGTGTTCGAGGTGCTGGGCATCACCGACATCGTGGCCAAGAGCCACGGCACGTCCAACCCCTACAACATGGTGCGTGCGACGCTGGATGCGCTGAACAACTGCACCACGGCCTCCGAAGTGGCGGCCAAGCGCGGCAAGTCGGTCGAAGACATCTTCGCCGCCTGAGGAGTGATGGCATGACACAGCAAACCAAGACCGTCAAGGTCCAACTGGTGCGCAGCCCCATCGGCTGCAAAGAGGACCACCGTGCCACCGTGCGCGGCCTGGGCCTGCGCAAGGTCAACAGCGTGCGCGAGCTGCAGGACACGCCCGCGGTGCGCGGCATGATCAACAAGATCGACTACCTGGTCCGCATCGTCTAAGGAATTTGCGACATGGAACTCAACAGCATCAAACCCGGTGACGGCGCCAAGCGCGCGCGCCGCCGCGTCGGGCGCGGCATCGGCTCGGGCCTGGGCAAGACTGCCGGTCGTGGCCACAAGGGCCAGAAGTCGCGTTCGGGCGGCTACCACAAGGTCGGCTTCGAAGGCGGTCAGATGCCCATGCAGCGTCGCCTGCCCAAGCGTGGCTTCAAGTCCGCTTCACTCAAGTACAACGCCGAGATCACGCTGTCCGAGCTCGATCGCCTGGGCCAGGCCGAGGTGAACCTGCTCACGCTCAAGCAGGCAGGGCTGGTGCGCGAGCTGGCGCGCGTGGTCAAGGTCATCAAGAGCGGCGAGCTGACGCGCGCGGTCAAGCTGACCGGCATCGGCGCCACCGCGGGTGCCAAGGCGGCCATCGAGGCGGCCGGCGGCGCGCTGGCCTGAACGCGGCCAACCCCCCAAGTGAAGGACTGAAGTGGCCACGGGCGCAAACCAAGTTGCAAAGACGGGCAAGTACGGCGATCTGCGCCGCCGCCTGTTCTTTTTGCTGGGCGCACTGGTCGTGTACCGGATCGGTGCGCACATTCCCGTGCCCGGCATCAATCCGGACCAGTTGCGTCAACTGTTCCAGAGCCAGCAGGGCGGCATCCTCAACCTGTTCAACATGTTCTCGGGCGGGGCGCTGTCGCGCTTCACCGTGTTCGCGCTGGGCATCATGCCGTACATCTCGGCGTCGATCATTTTCCAGTTGATGGTCTACGTCGTGCCTGCGCTCGAGGCGATCAAGAAAGAGGGTCAGGCCGGGCAGCGCAAGATCACGCAGTACACGCGCTACGCCACGCTGGGCCTGTCGATGTTCCAGTCCTTCGGCATCGCCGTGGCGCTGGAGGCCTCGCAGGGCCTGGTCATCAGCCCGGGCTGGGGCTTTCGCCTGACGGCGGTGGTCAGCCTGACGGCGGGCAGCCTGTTCCTGATGTGGCTGGGCGAGCAGATCACCGAGCGCGGTCTGGGCAATGGCATCTCGATCCTGATCTTCGCGGGCATCGCGGCCGGCCTGCCGGGCGCCGTGGGCGGATTGGCGGAACTGGTGCGCACGGGGGCCATGAGCATCATCGTGGCGCTGTTCATCGTCGCCGTGGTGTGCCTGGTGACCTACTTCGTGGTGTTCGTCGAACGTGGCCAACGCAAGATCCTGGTCAACTACGCGCGCCGCCAGGTGGGCAACAAGGTGTACGGGGGACAGTCCTCGCACCTGCCGCTGAAGCTGAACATGGCCGGCGTGATTCCGCCCATCTTCGCCTCGTCGATCATCCTGCTGCCGGCCACGGTGGTGGGCTGGTTCAGCACCGGCGACTCGATGCTGTGGCTCAAGGACATCGCCTCGACGCTGTCGCCGGGCCAGCCGATCTACGTGCTGCTGTATGCGACGGCGATCATCTTCTTCTGCTTCTTCTACACGGCGCTGGTGTTCAACAGCCGCGAAACCGCCGACAACCTGAAGAAGAGCGGGGCGTTCATTCCGGGCATTCGTCCGGGCGAGCAGACCGCCAAGTACATCGACAAGATCCTGATGCGGCTGACGCTGGTGGGCGCCATCTACGTGACGCTGGTCTGCCTGCTGCCCGAGTTCCTGATCTTGCGCTACAACGTGCCGTTCTATTTTGGCGGCACGTCCTTGCTGATTCTGGTGGTGGTCACCATGGACTTCATGGCCCAGGTGCAGAACTACATGATGAGCCAGCAGTACGAGTCGCTGCTCAAGAAGGCCAACTTCAAGACCACGCTCGGCGGCTGAGTGCCAGCACCGCAGGTGGTTTCGCCAACGTCAACATGATTGCCGTCCAACAGGGCCAGGGGCCCCGGACACAAGGGTTTTAGGAGAATGAAATGAGAGTGTCAGCTTCGGTCAAGAAAATTTGCCGTAACTGCAAGATCATCCGTCGCAAGGGTGTGGTTCGCGTCATCTGCACCGACCCGCGTCACAAGCAGCGCCAGGGCTGAGCCCCGCCTGCCGGTCAGATAGTTCAAGAGGACATACCCACATGGCACGTATTGCTGGTATCAACATTCCGCCGCATCAGCACACCGAGATCGGTCTGACGGCGATCTTCGGCATCGGTCGCACCCGCGCGCGCGAAATCTGCGACGCCTGCGGCATTGCGTACTCCAAGAAGGTCAAGGACCTGACGGACGCCGACCAGGAAAAGATCCGCGACCAGATCGCCAAGTACACCATCGAGGGCGACCTGCGCCGCGAAACCACGATGAACATCAAGCGCTTGATGGACATCGGCTGCTACCGGGGCTTCCGCCACCGCCGTGGCCTGCCGATGCGCGGTCAGCGCACGCGCACCAACGCGCGCACCCGCAAGGGCCCGCGCAAGGCCGCCCAGTCGCTGAAGAAATAATCAAGGAACCGTTCAAACATGGCCAAAGCTCCTGCCAGCAACGCCGCGCAACGCGTGCGCAAGAAGATCCGCAAGAACATCGCGGACGGCATTGCCCACGTGCACGCGTCGTTCAACAACACCATCATCACCATCACCGACCGCCAGGGCAACGCCTTGTCGTGGGCCTCGTCGGGTGGCCAGGGTTTCAAGGGCTCGCGAAAGTCGACGCCGTTTGCCGCCCAAGTGGCGTCCGAAGTGGCCGGCCGCGCGGCCATCGACCAGGGCATCAAGAACCTGGACGTCGAGATCAAGGGTCCGGGCCCGGGTCGTGAGTCCTCGGTGCGCGCGCTGGCGGCACTGGGCATTCGCATCAACTCCATTTCGGACGTGACGCCGGTGCCGCACAACGGCTGCCGGCCGCAAAAGCGCCGGAGAATCTAAACAGGACACACGGCATTGCTGCGCATGCCGTGTCCTTGTGTTTTTGAAGACCACCGCTCCGGGCACTGCGATCCGGGGCTCCCACGGCGGAAATGGCCGTGGCAGATGAATTTAGAAGGAAGCTCACGTGGCACGCTATCTCGGCCCCAAGGCCAAACTCTCCCGCCGTGAAGGCACCGACCTGTTCCTGAAGAGCGCGCGCCGCTCGATCACCGACAAGGTCAAGTTCGAATCCAAGCCCGGCCAGCATGGCCGCACCTCGGGCCAGCGCACCTCCGACTACGGCCTGCAGCTGCGCGAGAAGCAGAAGGTCAAGCGCATGTACGGCGTGCTCGAAAAGCAGTTCCGCCGCTACTTCGCCGAGGCCGAGCGCCGCCGCGGCAACACCGGCTCCAACCTGCTGTCGCTGCTGGAGTCGCGCCTGGACAACGTGGTTTACCGCATGGGCTTCGGCTCCACCCGCGCCGAGGCGCGCCAGCTGGTGTCGCACAAGGCCGTCACCGTCAATGGCCAGCCGGTCAACATCCCGTCCTACCTGGTCAAGGCTGGCGATGTGGTGGCCGTGCGCGAGAAGTCCAAGAAGCAGACGCGCGTGCTCGAGGCGCTGCAACTGGCCGGCCAGGTGGGTTTTCCGGGCTGGGTCGAGGTCAATGCCGACAAGGCCGAGGGCACGTTCAAGAAGGTGCCCGACCGCGACGAGTTCGGCGCGGACATCAACGAATCGCTGATCGTCGAACTGTACTCGCGCTGATTCTTGCGCGCCCACCGACGCACCCAGTTCCAGCCCGCCATCCCTGGCGGGCTTGGCGCTTCACCAGCCTTACCGGTGTAACGAGCCGGGGGTATTGAGAGGAAGTCTGAAGAATGCAAAGCCAATTGCTGAAACCCAAAGCCATCAACGTCGAGCCCCTGGGCGAGCACAAGGCCAAGGTCACGCTCGAACCCTTCGAGCGTGGCTACGGGCACACCCTGGGCAACGCGCTGCGCCGCGTGCTGCTGTCGTCCATGGTGGGCTATGCCCCCACAGAGGTGACGATCGCCGGCGTGGTGCACGAATACTCCAGCATCGACGGCGTCCAGGAGGACGTGGTCAACCTGCTGCTGAACCTCAAGGGCGTGGTGTTCAAGCTGCACAACCGCGACGAGGTCACGCTGAGCCTGCGCAAGGACGGCGAGGGCGTGGTCACAGCGGCCGACATCCAGACCCCGCACGACGTCGAGATCGTCAACCCGCAGCACGTCATTGCCAACCTGTCGCACGGCGGCAAGCTGGACATGCAGATCAAGGTCGAGACCGGCCGCGGCTACGTGCCCGGCACGCTGCGCCGCTACGCCGACGAAGCCACCAAGTCGATCGGCCGCATCGTGCTCGATGCGTCCTACTCGCCGGTCAAGCGCGTCAGCTACGCGGTCGAGAACGCGCGCGTCGAGCAACGCACCGACCTGGACAAGCTGGTGATGGAGATCGAGACCAACGGCGCCATTACCGCCGAGGAGGCCGTGCGCGCCTCCGCCAAGATTCTGGTCGAGCAGTTGGCGGTGTTCGCCCAGCTCGAAGGTCCGGCCATCGACGGCCTGTTCGAGTCGGCCGCGCCACGCGGCGGCGTCCTGCCGACCTTCGACCCGATCCTGCTGCGCCCGGTCGACGAGCTGGAGCTGACGGTGCGCTCGGCCAACTGTCTGAAGGCCGAGAACATCTACTACATCGGCGATCTGATCCAGCGCACCGAGAACGAGCTGCTCAAGACCCCCAACCTGGGCCGCAAGTCGCTCAACGAGATCAAGGAAGTGCTGGCCTCGCGTGGCCTGACCCTGGGCATGAAGCTCGAAAACTGGCCCCCGTCGGGACTGGACAAGCGCTGACAGCTATTGATTTTATAGTGGTCGCCCATCGCTGGGCGGCATTTCGTGCACCAGGCCGTACCTGATCCGGCGGCCTGCACAACAAGGCAAGAAAGGAAAAGCACCATGCGACACGGTCACGGCCTGCGCAAACTCAACCGCACCAGCTCGCATCGCCTGGCGATGCTGCGCAACATGATGAACTCGCTGATCGCCCACGAGGCGATCAAGACCACGGTCCCCAAGGCCAAGGAACTGCGCCGCGTGATCGAGCCCATGATCACCCTGGCCAAGAACGACAGCGTGGCCAACCGCCGCCTGGCCTTTGCCCGCCTGCGCGACGACGCCAGCGTGGCCAAGCTGTTCGCCGACCTGGGCCCGCGCTTCAAGACCCGTCCGGGCGGCTACACGCGCATCCTGAAGATGGGCTTTCGCGTCGGCGACAACGCCCCCATGGCCTTCGTCGAGCTGCTCGATCGCCCCGAGACGGGCGACGAACCCAAGGCCGAATAAATATCGGTTATAATTTCAAGCTTGCCGCGCGATGGAGCAGTCTGGTAGCTCGTTGGGCTCATAACCCAAAGGTCGGAGGTTCAAATCCTCCTCGCGCAACCAGCATTCTGAGCAAAAAGCCGCCTTCGGGCGGCTTTTTTGTTGCCTGAACGGACAGCTGCAGGACGGGTTCGTGCGTGGAAACCCTGCTGCCAGCCATGCCTTGCCCCAGGTCAAGGTGACAAGTGCGCGTGGCTGGGGCATAAACGGGGCCGCGCGCGGTGAGCACGGGTTCTGGGTCCGTGCCCGGGCGCGCCAACGCATCGGGATGATTGGGCGCGGGTCGTTCACCGGCCCCATGCGGTGGCCGACAATCTCATAGGACTCAAAACCATGGACAGCGCCCTGTTGAGCCTGCTGGCAGCCTTTCTGCTGTCATTGCTGGGTTTATTCGCCTTCATCTGGTCGCTCCGAAAAGGCCTGCTGGTCGAAAACGTCCGGGCGGCCTCGGCCATCTTCGTCAAGGGCGAGATCGGGCGGGTGGACGATCCGGCGCTCAAGCCGGCGGGGCAGGCCAGCCTGCAGGCCGCCGCGGTCGAGCCGGGCGACACGGTGCACCCCCCCGATGCCGAGGAGCTGGAGGAGCGCCTGGCGGCCGACCGTTCGAGTGCGTTCCCGGTCTTCATGTTCATCAGTTTCGCCTGCATGTGGCTGCTGTTCGGCGGCATCGCGGGCCTGACCGCCTCGCTGAAGCTGCATTGGCCCGATTGGCTGGTGAGCGAGGCGTGGATGACCTTCGGGCGCATGCGCACCATGCACCTGACGGCCGTGCTCTACGGCTGGATCACCAACGCCGAGCTGGGCATCATCATCTGGCTGATGCCGCGCCTCTTGCGTCGCCCGCTGATGGGGCCGATGTGGATCATGCTGGGCGGCGCGCTGGTCAACGTCGCCATTGCCAGCGGCGTCGGCGCCATCGGCGCGGGCTGGACGGACGGCCTGGAGTACCTCGAAATGCCTTGGCAGATCGGGATCTTCTTTGCCGCCGGCATGATCTGCATCATCGGCCCGGTGATCTACACGCTGGTCAATCGCCGGGTCGAGTCGCTGTACGTGACCACCTGGTACCACACCGCGGCGCTGCTGTGGATCACGCTGCTGTTCATCGTCGGCAAGGTGCCGGGCGTGCAGTTCGGCGTGCAGCAGGCGGCCATGAACTGGTGGTACGGCCACAACGTGCTGGGCCTGTGGTTCACGCCGGTTGCCGTGGGCGCCATCTACTATTTTCTGCCCAAGATCATTGCGCGGCCCATCCGTTCGTACAACCTGTCCATCCTGGGCTTCTGGACGCTGGCCTTCTTTTACGCTCAGGTCGGCGGTCACCATCTGGTGGGCGGGCCGGTGCCGGGCTGGCTGGTCACGCTGTCCATCGTGCAGAGCATGATGATGATCATCCCGGTGCTGGCCTTTGGCATCAACATGGCGCTGACGATGAGGGGGCGCATGCACCTGGCGCGCTATTCGCCCGTGCTGCGCTTCATGATGTTCGGTGGCTTCATGTACCTGATGTCGTCCCTGCAGGGCTCGTTCGAGGCCTTGCGCTCGGTGCAGAAGGTGGCGCACTTCACGCACTACACCGTGGCCCATGCGCACCTGGGCGCCTACGGCTTCGTCACCATGGTGCTGTTTGGCGCTATCTATTTCATGATGCCGCGCATCCTGCACCACGAGTGGCCGTTTCCCAGGCTGATCTCCTGGCACTTCTGGCTGGCCAGCATCGGCATCCTGATCTATTTCGTGTTCCTGAGCTATGGCGGGTGGCTGCAGGGTCTGGCGATGCTCGACCCGGCCAGGCCGTTCATCGAGTCGGTCCGGGTCACGATCCCCTACCTGGAGTGGCGCAGCGTCGGCGGCAGCCTGATGGTGGCCAGCCACGTGGTGTTCGTTCTGCACTTCCTGGCCATGGTGCTGCACATGGGCCCCAATCGGGTCGGTGCGGCGCTGTTCTCGACCCAGGCTCAGGCCATGGAGGCGGTCAATGGAAAATGAAGTCAAGCTGACTGCGGGCGCGATGGTGACCTTTGCCATCGCCGTCACGGCCCTGGTGATCCTGCCGTTCATCCAGGTGCATGACGTGAAGGCGCCCGAAGGGCTGAAGCCCTATACCACGGCCGAGCTGCGCGGGCGTTCGGTCTACATCTCCAACGGCTGCATGTACTGCCACAGCCAGCAGCCGCGCTCCGAAAGCTTTGCCCCCGCCGATGCCAAGCGGGGCTGGGGGCGCGCTTCGGTGCCGGGCGACTACGTCTACGACCGGCCGCACCTGCTGGGCAGCATGCGCACCGGCCCCGACCTGCTCAACATCGGCGTGCGCCAGCCGAGCAAGGACTGGCAACTGGGGCACCTGTATCAGCCGCGTGCCTATGTGCCGGGCTCCATCATGCCGTCCTACCCCTATCTGTTCGACGTCAAGGACAAGGCCGATCCCGATGAGCAGGTGGTGAACCTGCCACCCGACTACGCGCCGCAGGGCAAGGTGGTGGTGCCCAAGCCGGAGGCGCTGGATCTGGTCAAGTACCTGCAATCCCTCAAGCGCAACTATCCGATTCTGCCGCCCGAGCCGCAGGCAGCGGGCGGCGCCAAGACCTCCGCGGCACCGGCGCCTGGCAAATCCCCAGCCGCGTCTTGAAAGGACCGAAGTCATGAGTCAAGACAAACCGCTTGAAGACGCCCAGCGTCGCGAAAGCGAAGACCCCGAGGAGGCCGTCCGCCCCATGCCCGTGGTGGTGCTGCTGATCGCCGTGGTCATGGCGCTCTGGGGCGTGGTCTACATCCTGTACTCCGAGCCCCTGGACAACTCCCGATTTGGCGACCAGCGCACCCTGGCCGAGCTTTCCGGACCGGCGCCGGGCGCGGCTGGCGGCAAGGTCGACGGTGCCGCCATCTTTGCCGCCCAATGCGTGGCCTGCCACCAGGCCACCGGCAAGGGCCTGCCGGGGGTCTTTCCGCCGCTGGACGGCTCGGAATGGGTGCATGGCGAGCCGCGCATCCTGGCCAACATCCTGCTGCACGGCATCACCGGTGAAATCGAGGTGGAGGGCCAGAAGTTCAATGGCCAGATGCCCTCGTTTCATCAACTGAGCGACGCCGAACTGGCCGCCGTGGCCAGTCACATCCGCAGCAGCTGGAGCAACAAGTCCGAGGCCATCGAGGCCAGCGTGTTCGAGGCCGAGCGCAAGGCCGGCGCGTCGCGCACCACGCCGTTCGAGGGCGGCGCGGCGCTCAAGGCGCTGATGAAGTAGCCGAAGGCGGCCGCCGGAGCGCAGCATGTGGCGCACCCTTCTTGCCAGCGCGCTGCTCCTCGTGTGCGGCTGGAGCGCCGCCACCTGGCTGACGGATGGCTTCCAGGTCTGGACCGACGAGGGCGCGCGCCGCCTGGAGGTGGCCCTCGAACCGGTGGCCGCACCGCGCGTCGTGGCCCAGGGCCCCGAGGTGGGCGAGCTGCCATTGCCGCAGCTGCTGGCCCGCCACGGCGGCGTGACCATCGTCGACTTCATCTACACCCGCTGCCTCACCGTGTGCCGCACGCTGGGCGGCAGCTTTCAGCAATTGCAGGACGCACTGCAGGCCGACGCCCGCGCCGGCAAGCCGAGCGGCGTGCGCCTGCTGTCGATCAGCTTCGACGGCGCGCACGACGACCCGGCGGCGCTGAAGATCTACGCCCAGGGCCTGAAGGCCGAGCCCGAGCTGTGGCGCTTCGTGCGCGTGCCCGACGCGGCCCAGCAGCAGGCCCTGCTGCGCCGCCTGGGCGTGGTGGTGGTGCCCGACGGGCGCGGCGACTTCGAGCACAACGCCGCGCTGCTGGTGTTCGACGCACGCGGGCGCATGGTGCGCATATTCGACCTGGCCGAGCAGCAACTGGCGCTGGACTACGCGCGCCACCTGGCGCGCCAGGGCGTGCACAAGGACCTGCTGTGAACGCGCGCGCCCAGGCCCTCATCGGCGCGGCCCTGCTGGCGGTGTTGGCCTTGGCGCCCGTGCGCCACGCCCTGGAGGCCGGCATGTGGCGCCACATGATGCTGCAGTTTCCGCTGTGGATGGCGGCCGGTGCGCTGCTCGTGGCGGCCCTGCCCGCGCGTGCGCGTGCCCTCGTCGCGCGCTGCAACGCCTACGGCATCACCGGGTTGGTGGGGGTGGCGCTGGCGCTGGCGGTGGGGATGGTGCCGCGCGTGCTGGACCTGGCCCTGCTGCGTCCCGAGGTGGAATGGACCAAGCTGGCCGCGCTGCTGCTGGCGGGCGCCGCGCTGCGCCTGTCCTGGCGGCCGGCCGGGCTGGTGCTGCAGTTTTTCTTTTTGGGCAACGTGCTGCCCATGATGGCGGTGGTCGGCTCGCTCTATGTCGATTCGCCGCTGCGCCTGTGCAACGCCTATCTGCTGGACGACCAGGTGCGCCTGGGCCAGTGGCTGATCGGTGTCGCTGCCACCATCGCCGTGGCCTGGCTGGCCTGGGTGGGTTGGCAGCAGGTGCGCCGCGAGGACTTGGCGCGCGCGGCCGCCGTGGCCGCGGACCCGGCGTCGTTGGTCAGCGCCCCCGCAGCAGCACGCGCGCCAGCTCCGCAAAGCCCGCACCCCGCTCGCCACGGGTGACGTAGCGCGGCAGCGTGGCCAGCTGCGGCACGAAGCGCGCGATGTTGGCCACGCCCACGCTGTGCGCAAAGTGCTCGAACATCAGCTGGTCGTTGGTCGAGTCGCCCACGTAGACCCAGCGGTCCGTCTCGGCCGCCAGCTCGCGCCCGAACCGCTCGCGCACGATCCAGCACGCGCCCTGCCACTTGTTGTGCGTGCCGTACCAGCCGTTGATGTGGATGGAGCTGACGGTGGCGTTCATGCCGGCCGCGTGCATCAGCGCCACGCAGCGGTCGATGGCGGCCTGGGGCAGGTGGGTGAATTCGCTGTGGTCGATGGCGATGTCGCATTCGCGCCCGGCCGAGTCCCGCGCGCGCCGCGCGCCCGGCACCGTGGCCTCGATCTGGGCCAGCACCTGCTGCATGCGCGCGAAGTGGGCGGCGCGCGTGGCAGCATCTTGTTGATATATTTTTGATAGCTGCCTGCGCTTATTGGGCGGGCGCTGGAGGCCTATTTGGCCAATATTCTGCGGAACCAGGGCCACCGCCCCGTTCTCCGCCACGATGGCATCCACCGGCCAGTGCGCTGCCATGGGCTCGCTCCAGCCCACCGGCCGACCGGTGATCGGGATGACGTGCAGGCCCGCCGCCTTCAGATCGGTCAGCGCCTGCAAGGCATCCGGCGTGATGGCGCCGTCGGTGGTCAGGGTGTCGTCGATGTCGGTGAATAGGCCGACGAGGTGCGTCTGCTCGGTTGCAGGCCAGTCGATCAGGGGTGTCATGACACGGCCCTCAGCAGGGGTTTCTCGACCCCGCGAAACCACAACAGGCTCGCCAGCACGATGACCACGGGCAGTGCCAGCAGAAATGCCAGCAGCGCCGGAGGCGAGGCGACGCCCCAGGCCACGCGCAACCGGCCGCCGGCGTCGAGCAGCACGGTGTGCAGCAGGTACAGGCTGTAGGAGGCATTGCCCACCGCGACCAACCAGCCCGGCGGGTGCCGGTGCGTCTGCTCCAGCGTGAGCGCCAGCACCAGTGCGGATACCCCCATGACGCCGAAGCTGGCCGCTCGCAGGACTTCGACCCGGTCGAAGTAGGGCGAGGTGGTGCCCAGCGCCAGCCCAGCGGCCATCAGCAGCAGGCACAAGGGCATGGTGATGCGGGTGAAGTGGAACATGCGTGCCCGCCCGGCGTAGGCGTGGGCCAGCAAGGCCCCAGCCAGAAACTCGATCCCCAGCCCCGTGAAGACGTAGCGCAGCGGCTGCCCGCCGTTGAACACCCGCACCGGGTCGGCCAGCAACCACGCGATGCCCCATGCGGCCAGCAGCAGCATCACGACGCCGATCGTCTTGATCTGGTGGCGCTGAGGCAGCAGGGCGATCAGGCCGATCCACAGGTAGAAATAAATTTCCATCGTCAACGACCACGCCGGTGCCAGCCAGTTGTCCCAGATGTTCGGGTACAGCAGCAGGGTGCTGAAAAGCATTTTGCGCAGCGGGGGCAATTCGCTCTGGTAAACGAACACGGTCAGGAGCGCGATCAGCAGCAGCACTGGCCAGTAGCCCAGGTAGATGCGCATCAGACGCTTCTTTGCAAAGGACCAGACGCCGTGTGCGGGGATGGTGCGCCGGGCCGAGCGGTAGACCACGAAGCCGCTGAGCGCAAAGAAAATGTCCACTCCCGCAAAGCCCCAGCGCGTGGCGACGTGGGTCCACGCGAGCAGCGGATGCAGATCCCAATGCGGCAACATGTGGAAGAACAGCACCATCAGCGCCGCGATGCCGCGCAGCGCCTGAATCCAGTTCAGGTTGGCCTGGGGGGGTACCTCAGGGTTCATCGTTAAGTTCGGGGGCGAGCGCGTCCCTTGGCACGGTGCTCACGTCGTGGTGCAGGAATGCGATCAGGAACTGGATGCCGATGATCAGTGGCAGTGCCGCCACCATCACCGTGCCGCTCGAAGCCGGTTGCCCGCTGGCAATGCTGAGCGCCCAATGGGCGCCGCCAAACAGCAGCGCCCAGAGGCACAGCAGGACGCCCAGGATGCTGTAGAGGCTGCCGATGCTGAAATCGCGCACCAGGTATTGATAGACGTAGCGCTTGAAAAAGCGCGAGGTGTGCTTGCGCAGGAACTCCGGCAGCACTTTCGACACTTTCAAGCCCGACTGCTCGTCAGCGTACACGGCGTCCATCGGAACGTCATGCACCACGGCGCGCACGATATTCAGGCGGTAAAGCATGTCGCTTTCAAAGAAGTAGCGCTGCTCCAATTTTTCCAGCGGCAACTCGCGCAGCACCGCAGTATGAATGGCGGTGTAACCGTTGGTCGGATCCATGATCGGCCAGTAGCCGGTGCTGAGCTTGTTGATGAAGGACAGCGCTGCATTGCCGAACAGGCGGATCGGCGGCATGCCGCGCAGCGATTCGGGCCGGTAGAAGCGGTTGCCTTTGGTGTAGTCTGCCTTCCCCAACTTGATGGGGCGAACGAAGTGTGGGATCAGCGCAGGGTCCATCTGTCCATCGCCGTCGATCTTGACCACGACGTCCATGCCATCGGCCAGTGCCGACTGGTAGGCCGTGACGACGGCACCGCCGACGCCGCGGTTTGCTGGGTGGTAGAGCACGCGCACCCGTGCATCGTGGTTGTGCTCTTCGATGAAGCGCCCGCTGCCCTCGGGACACGCGTCGTCGACCGCGTAGATGGCCTGCACCTCGGGGCCGATGGCGGCAATCACGCCCAGCACGTGCTGCGTGACCTTGTAGCAGGGAATGGCGACGGCGATGCGCATGGCGTCAAAGCATCACAGGGATGCCAGGGAAACGCCAAGCAAGATCAGCAGCCCCCCGGCGAAGGTGCGCCAATGCAGGGGTTCGCCCAGCAGCAACCAGGCCAAGGTCGGCACGATGAGAAACGCCAGCCCCATGAAGGGATAGGCCAAGTGCAGCGGCACGTGCTTGAGAACCCATACCCAACCGAGCGTGGTCAGACCGTAGAGCGCAAATGAGCCTATCAGCCATCCATTGGAGACCAGCGCGTACCAAGTTATGGGTTCGGTGAATGCAGCGGCCGCCTTTTTGAACAGGATTTGCCCCAGACTGATGCACAGCACGCATAGAAGGGTCAGAGCGACCGTGTACTTAGACATCGCGGCTTGTGGTGTGGTAGAGCGCAGGCAATAGCGCAAGCGGGGCGGTGAAAAATGCCAGTAAATAACGGTACTCTCCGGCAATTGAAAAGGTGAACACGGCAGCCAATTGAAGCGCATAGGTACCGACTATGGCGATCTGCGACAGTTGGCGCTCGCGCAGCAGGCGTCGACAGCCGATGAGGATCAAGGCGATGCCCACCCACGGCGCCCAAAGCAGGGCACGGTAGCGCATTGAAAATTCAAACCAATCGCGCAAGAAAGGCGTGGTCGGCCATTCGACCACGTTGGTGGTGGAGACGGATTTGGTTTGCGGCAGCACATACTGGGCCACTGTGGGGTCTGGAATGCCGCCGTTGGCTAAGGCTGAATACAGAAATATATTGATGCGACTTGCGGCGAAGGCGGGCAGGTTGTGCCACAGGTTGTACTTGAAGAATTCGCGGACGATGACGCGCTTTGCGTCCTTGGAGAGGGTTAGAAGAGCAGGGCCTTGAGTGAAGAATATCAGTGGGTCCCAATAGTAGTGATCGTAGAACTGCGAAATTTGCTTCAGACTTTTTCCGCTTGAGGTCAGCGCCTCGGTGGTTCTTGGCGTCACTCGAGGTTCGTTGCGCTCCCACAAGCCCATCGGGCGGTGCTCCAAAAATCCTACGGTTTCGTACAGGGTCAGGGGGAAGATGGTGCCGATGGGATTCTTGTAGGGGTATGTGAATTGCCCATAAAGGCCGATCAGGCACCAGGGTAGTACGACGATAGCCCATCGAACGCGCTGGGTTCGGGGAAGTATCCAAGCCAAGGCCAGTAGTGGCAAGAGGTTCAGAATTCCGTTCGGACGCGCAAGCAAGGCAAATGGCACGGTAATGAGCAACAGCAGTGCTGCTGCCTTGTCCACGATGCGCAGGCACCAGCAGCGCCATATCTCGAAAAGCATGCCGCTCAACGCCACTGCATAGATGCCATCGGAATAGAGGCTGCTGCTGTAATAGACCACGCTTGGGGCCAGCGCGACAAAGAATAGGCAGTAGGCGAAACTCTTCCGCATGTGCTGTGCCCAGAGCCAACTGAGGATGCGTGTGCATACGAGCGCAGCAACCAGCATTTGGAAGCCGATCGGAACTTCGACGCGGCCCGTCGTGCCGTAGAGCCAGTTCACGTACATGTACCAGAAAGCAGGCTTGTTGGCCTGAAATTCCCGGTGGGTGTCGACCTCACGCAAGATGGCCAAGCTGTCCTGGCCCAGAATGCCAGGCCAGCACGCGACCAGCCAAGCGGTGTAAATGACCAATAGAAACAAAAACAGAGCGCCGAAACGCAGGAGTTTTTTGTTCACAGTGGGGATGGCGGTCATGGTGTCCGCGGCTTGAATTTCAGCGCAGGCTTTTCCAGCCCATGCCAGCTGGCGTAGGCCAGCCCGACAGTGACGGCCAGCGACAGGACCAGAGTGCCTGCAAAGCCCAGGCCGGGCCAGGTGAAGTGGACGATGGTTTGCTGAACCGGAAAGGCGTACAGGTAGATTCCGTAAGACGGATCGCCCCATCGCCCGGCGCGGTGAAGGATCGGGGTGGACTTGGTACCGAGGTAGATGACCGCGAAAGGCAGGCCCATTAAGAGTGCGGTATGTCGCCAACCTACCGCCCAAGCGATTGCGCAGGCCAGTCCGATGATGAGGGTCCAGACTGCGGGGCGGTGGCTCCAGTGCGCTTGCAACGTGAATAGGGCGGTTCCGGCGAGGAAGAAGGCGCTCAGCTCGCGGCCGTAGTTTACGGTGCCGGTCACGTCGGCGTTGCTATGGGCGAAGAACCAAGCCATGTACAGTGCTATGCACAGTAGCAGTACAAGGCGAAAGCGCAGCAGGCCCAGCAGCCCTGCCACGCCCAGAACGATGTAGCAGCGCACCTCGATGGGAATGGTCCACAGAGAGCCGTTGACGCCGAGCGCGTACGGGTTGTGCTCGAACACGCCGGGCAAGACGAAATGGATCTTGAGCCAAAGCCCCTGCAGGTAGTTGGCGGTGGCGCGGTGTGTCAGGTACTGCTGCAGCGGCAGCTCGGTTACCCAGGCACCGAGCCCATACGCGGCGAGTACGATGGCGGCCGTCAACGCCGGCCAGATGCGCAAGAAGCGTCGCAGTGCAAAGCGCCACAGGCTGGGGTCGCGCTGCCAGCTGGCCGCGACCAGGTAGCCGCTGAGGACAAAAAATACAGTGACGGCCAATCCGCCCACGCTGTGCACTCCGAAGAATGTCGGTTCCACCTGCCCGGTCAGCGCATATTGGTGACTGACCAGCACCATGCTGGCCGCGACGATGCGGATGGCGTCGAAGTTGTTGCCGGGGTGCGTGGCCTGCGCTCTCGAGGTCATCGGATGATCCGCAATCAGGTCGCCTGCAACTCCAGCCCCGCATGCTCGCGCAGCGGGTGGAAGTGGATCTTCGGGAAACGCTCCTGCGCCAGGCGCACGTCATAGGGCGACGTGCACAGGTAGGCCAGGGTGTCGGCGGCGTCGTGGGCCATGCGCAGGGGGTAGGCGTTCTCGAAGGCGCTCAGCTCGGCCGGCGTGTCGGCGGTGATCCAGCGTGCGCCGGTGTAGGGGCAGCCTTCCAGGCGCACGTCACAGTCGTACTCGGTCTTCAGGCGGTGCTGCACCACCTCGAACTGCAGCTGGCCGACGGCGCCCAGCAGCATGTTGCCGCCCGCATCCGGTTTGAACACTTGAATGGCGCCTTCCTCGCCCAGCTGCATCAGGCCCTGCTGCAGCTGCTTGGTGCGCAGCGGGTTCTTCAGCACCACGGTCATGAACATCTCGGGCGCGAAGAAGGGCAGGCCGGTGAACTGCAGGTTGGGGCCATCGGTGATGGAGTCGCCCAGCTGCACGCCGCCGTGAATGGTGAAGCCGATGATGTCGCCGGCGTAGGCCTCATCGACCGCCTCGCGCCGCTGGCTCATGAAGGTCACCACGCTGGTCGGGCGCAACTCCTTGCCGGTGCGCTGCACCTTCATCTTCATGCCCGGCTGGTATTTGCCCGAGGCCACTCGCACGAAGGCGATGCGGTCGCGGTGGTTGGCGTCCATGTTGGCCTGCACCTTGAAGACCACGCCCGAAAAGCCCTCGTCCTCGGGATGCACGGTGACTTCCTCGCGCTGGCGGTTGACCTCGGTCCAGGCCTTGCGCGGGCCGGGCGGGGGCGACATGTCGACCACGGCGTTCAGCACTTCCATCACGCCGAAGTTGTTGACGCCCGAGCCGAAGAACACGGGGGTCAGCTTGGCCGCCAGGAAGGCCTCGTGGTTCCATGGCTCGGATGCGCCGACGGCCAGCTCCATGCTTTCCATGGCGTGGTCGAAGGCTGCGCCGAAGCGCGCGCGCAGCTTGTCGGTGTCGGTGAGCGGGATGACCTCGAAGTCCTGCGGGCGCTTCTCGCTGCCGGCCTGGAACACCGTCATGCTTTGCGTGCGCAGGTCGATGATGCCGCCGAACGTCTTGCCCTGGCCCACCGGCCAGGTCATCGGGCAGCAGGGCATGCCCAGTTCGCGCTCCACCTCATCGAGGATGTCCAGCGGGTCGCGCACCTCGCGGTCCATCTTGTTGACGAAGGTGATGATGGGCGTGTCGCGCTGGCGGCAAACTTCGATCAGGCGGCGCGTCTGCGCCTCCACGCCGTTGGCGGCGTCGATCACCATCAGGGCCGAATCGACGGCGGTGAGCACGCGGTAGGTGTCTTCCGAGAAGTCCTTGTGGCCGGGCGTGTCCAGCAGGTTGATGACGTGGTCGCGGTAGCTCATCTGCATCACCGAGCTGGCCACCGAGATGCCGCGCTGCTTCTCGATCTCCATCCAGTCGCTGGTGGCGTGGCGGCTGGCCTTGCGGCCCTTCACGGCGCCGGCGATCTGGATGGCGCCGGAGAACAGCAGCAGCTTTTCCGTCAGCGTGGTCTTGCCGGCGTCGGGGTGGGAAATGATGGCAAAGGTGCGGCGGCGGCGCGTTTCGGAGGCGTAGGACACGATGAAGGCGTTATGGCGAAGTCAGGTGCCGTGCAAGGTCGCTCGCCTGGTGCAGCACGCGCACGATGTCGATGCGCTGTGGCCCGGCGAGATAGAAGACGGCGTAGGGAAAGTGGTTCAAGGTCCAGAAACGCAGGCCGACCGCGGCGCTGGTGCGCGCGTATCGGGGCGATCCCGTTCCTGGGTGCTTTTTGATGTGTTGCAGTGCGGCGTCTACTTCGTCCCTGAAACGCTCGGCCAGAGCCAAGTCGGACACGTCGAAGTAATACGCAAAGGCTTGCTCCAGATCGTCGGCGGCCTGTTGGCTGAGAACGATGGGGCTCACGGGCGTGCCGCGGCTTTGGCGGCACGGGCGGTGGCGATGCGTGCCGTCCACGCGTCACGCTGTTCGTCCCAGGTGCGCGTGGCCGGGCCCGAATCGATGCCCTCCTGGATCAGCGCCACGAAGCGCTCCTCGGCGGCCCGCTCCTCGTCGCGGCGCACCAGGTCGCGCACGTATTCGCTGGCCGAACTGTAGCCGCGCGCCTTGATGCGCGCGTCGACGAAGGCCTTGAGGTCATCCGTCAGCGAGATGTTCATGGTCACGGTGCTCATGGGCCGATTTTACGTGGGCATGGCAAGGATTGCCAACGAGCGGCGCGCCCATGATGGCGCCGCGCTGAAGCCGCGCCGATATAATTTCAACCCTTCCGAGGAGCGTTGCAGTGCCTCCCGCGCGCGGGGCACGAGGCTCGGATATTTCATGCAACGACGCTCACCCACGCTGGCAGTGCGGTGAGTGCTTTCCCTCCAAGGCGTGGTTTTTTCAGACCTTCGATTGGAGAAGACCATGAGCGCTGTTCTCAAACCTACCCCCGACTCGGCCGTGGCCGATCTGTCCCTGGCCGCCTGGGGCCGCAAGGAAATCGCAATCGCCGAGACCGAGATGCCCGGCCTGATGGCGATCCGCGCCGAATACGCCAAGAAGCAGCCCCTCAAAGGCGCGCGCATCGCGGGCAGCCTGCACATGACGATCCAGACCGCCGTGCTGATCGAGACGCTGCAGGCGCTGGGCGCCGAGGTGCGCTGGGCCTCGTGCAACATCTTCAGCACGCAGGACCACGCCGCTGCCGCCATTGCCGCCGCCGGCACGCCGGTGTTTGCCATCAAGGGCGAGTCGCTCAAGGACTACTGGGACTACACGCACCGCATCTTCGAGTTCGGCGCCAAGGGCAGCAAGCACGAAGGCCCCAACCTGATCCTCGACGACGGCGGTGATGCCACGCTGCTGATGCACCTGGGCGCGCGCGCCGAGAAAGACCTCAAGGCGCTGGGCAAGGCCGGCAGCGAAGAAGAAAAGATCCTGCACGCCGCCATCAAGGCCAGGCTCAAGCTCGATCCCACCTGGTACAGCCGGCGCCTGGCGCACATCATCGGCGTGACCGAGGAGACCACTACCGGCGTGCACCGCCTGGCCGAGATGGCGGCCAAGGGCACGCTGAAGATGCGCGCCATCAACGTCAACGACTCGGTCACCAAGAGCAAGTTCGACAACCTGTACGGCTGCCGCGAATCGCTGGTGGACGGCATCAAGCGCGCCACCGACGTGATGATCGCCGGCAAGGTGGCCTGCGTGGCCGGCTACGGCGACGTCGGCAAGGGCTCGGCCCAGGCGCTGCGCGCGCTGTCGGCCCAGGTGTGGGTGACCGAGATCGACCCCATCAACGCGCTGCAGGCGGCGATGGAGGGCTTCAAGGTGGTGACCATGGAATACGCCGCCGACAAGGCCGATCTCTTCGTCACCACCACCGGCAACCGCGACGTCATCCGCTACGAGCACATGGCGGCCATGAAGGACCAGGCCATCGTCTGCAACATCGGCCACTTCGACAACGAGATCGACGTCGCCTCGCTTGAAAAGCACTGCCAGTGGGAAGAGATCAAGCCGCAGGTCGACCACGTGATTTTCCCCAGGCAAGGCAAGAAGCCGGCCAAGCGCATCATCCTGCTGGCCAAGGGCCGGCTGGTCAACCTGGGCTGCGCCACCGGCCACCCCAGCTACGTGATGAGCAGCAGCTTCGCCAACCAGACGCTGGCGCAGATCGAGCTGTTCACCAAGCCCAAGAGCTATGACGAGGGCAAGGTCTACGTGCTGCCCAAGCACCTGGACGAGAAGGTGGCCCGCCTGCAGTTGTCCAAGCTGGGCGTGGAACTGACGCAGCTGACCAAGGCGCAGGCCGCCTACATCGGCGTGCCGGTGCAGGGGCCGTACAAGTCGGATACGTATCGCTATTGATTGAATAGCTGCTGACGCTTGATTGACGGGCGCCGCAGGCCGATTTCGTTTAAAAACCGCCATGCGCGCCGACCAGTGGCTGCTCGACCGCGGCCTGGCCGCCAGCCGCAGCCAGGCTCAGCGCCTGCTGGCGGCCGGCGCGCGCTGGCGCATGCCGGGCGGCGCCTGGCGCGCCCTGGCCAAGGCCGACGCGCTGCCGCCCGACGCCGAGGTCGAACTGCTGGATGCGGCCGAGGCGCGCTACGTCTCGCGCGGCGGCCTCAAGCTGGAGGGTGCGCTGGCCGCCACCGGCCTGCAGGTGGCGGGCTGGCACTGCCTGGACGTGGGCCAGTCCACCGGCGGCTTCACCGACTGCCTGCTGCAGCACGGCGCCGCGCACGTGACAGGCGTCGACGTCGGCCACGGGCAGTTGCACCCGCGCTTGCGCGGCGATGACCGGGTGCGGGTGTTGGAGGGCGTCAATGTGCGGCAGCTCGATGCAACAAAATTAATAGCTGCCGGCGCTGATTCAACGGGCGCTGCGGGCCAATTCGATGCCACATTCGAGCTGATCGTCGGCGACCTGTCCTTCATCTCGCTCACCCTGGTATTGCCCGCGCTGGCGCCGCTGCTGGCGCCCGCGGGCCATCTGCTGCTGCTGGTCAAGCCGCAGTTCGAGCTGCAGCCGGCCGACATCGGCAAGGGCGGCATCGTGCGCGATGCGGCCTTGTACGCGCGGGTCGAGCAGCGCCTGCGTGCGGCCTGCGCCGACGCGGGCCTGAGGGTGCTGCACTGGCTGCCCAGCCCGATCGCCGGCGGCGACGGCAACCGCGAATTCTTCATCCACGCGGGTGGAGCGGGCGACAGGCCAAAACAGCCTCAACAGCCGAACGCAGAGGGCGCAAAAAAATCGCAAAGGACGCAAAAAATTCAAAAAACAAGATGATTGAAAATGCTTTGAAGTTGTTGCTTGGTGCGCGCAAGAAACTATTGTTTTGAAAGCATTTTCAGAAGGTTTTTTTCTGCGCCCTCTGCGATTTTTTTGCGTCCTCTGCGTTCGGCTGTTCTCACATCTTCGCTTCTCCATCGCACATGCCATGACCCTGCCCATCAGTTTTGAATTCTTCCCGCCCAAGACGCCCGAGGGCGTGGCCAAGCTGCGCGGCGTGCGCCAGCAGCTGTACGCGCTGGCGCCCGAGTTCTGCTCGGTCACCTACGGTGCGGGCGGCTCCACCCAGGCCGGCACCTTCGCCGTGGTGGCCGAGATGCTGGCCGAGGGCGCGCAGGCGGTCAGCCACTTCTCGTGCATCGGCGCCACGCGCGCCTCGGTGCGCGCGCAGCTGGCCGAGTTGCGCGCCATGGGCGTGACGCGCCTGGTGGCGCTGCGCGGCGACCTGCCCAGCGGCTACGGCGCGGGCGGCGAGTTCCAGTACGCGAGCGACTTGATCGCCTTCATCCGCGCCGAGACGGGCGAGCACTTTCGCCTGTACGCCGCCTGTTATCCCGAGATGCACCCGCAGGCGCGCTCGCCCCAGGCCGACCTGCAGGCGCTGGCGGCCAAGGTGCGCGCCGGCGCCGACGGCGCCATCACGCAGATGTTCTTCAACGCCGACGCTTACTTCCGCTTTGTCGACGAGGTGCGCGCGCTGGGCCTGGAGGTGCCCGTGGTGCCGGGCATCATGCCCATCACCAACAGCTCCGGCCTGCTGCGCTTTGCCGACAACTGCGGCGCCGAGGTGCCGCGCTGGATGCGCCTGCGCCTGCAAAGCCTGGGCGACGACGTGGCCGCCATCAAGGACTTCGGCCTGGACGTGATGGCGCGCCAGTGCGAGCGGCTGATCCAGGGCGGCGCGCCCGCACTGCACTTCTACACCCTCAACCAGGCCGCGCCCACGCTGGCCCTGTGCCAGCGCCTGGGGCTCGGGCGCTGATCCGGGGATGTTTGTTATTCAACCATTTGTATCTAACGCCAAGGGGTTGGCCAACCGTTTTGATCTAAAAACCCGGTTTTGATACATAAAACCACTTGCCGGGCGGGCCTCAGCCCCTAGAATCCGCCGCATGTTACGGGACACCTCTCCCGGCGCCCCCTGCGGGGCGGCGCCGGTTTCGGGAAGTGCAAGCCGTCAGCCTTCAGGCATTTTGCGCCGCATGTCGTGGATCGGCGCCCTGCTGTTGGCATGCGGGCCGCTCGCGGCCCAGACGGTGTCGCCAGACGCTTCCACCTCATCGTTGACGCAGTCTTGCAGCTCGGCCAAGGCCGTGCACGACATGCGCTGCCCCAATTACACCGGTTTCAAGTCGCGCCTGGGCGGACGGGCCGAGGCCGCGCCCAAGCTCGACCTGGATCCGGCGGCCCTGGGCCGTGCCCTCGGGCGCACCTTGCAGCGCGGCGTGGCCTCGTGGTACGGCCCGGGCTTTCACGGCCAGCGCACCGCCAGCGGCGAGCCCTACGACATGCATGAGCTCACGGCCGCGCACAAGAGCCTGCCCTTCGGCACGCGCCTGCTGGTGCAGAACCCGCGCACCGGCAAGCAGGTGGTGGTGCGCATCAACGACCGCGGACCCTTCGTGGCCGGCCGGGTGATCGACCTCAGCCGCGCCGCCGCCCGCGCGCTGGGCATGCTGCAGCGCGGCCACGACACCGTGGTGCTGCGCGAAGTGCTGGGCGATGAGGTCGACGCCCTGCTGGTGAGCGCCGAGAATTCGATCAGCCTGCGCTGACGGCCGGCGCGGGCGCCGCTCAGCGCTCGTCGTAGCTCACCGTCAGCCGGTCGGTGGTGGGCCGCGCCTGGCAGCTCAGCACGAAGCCCTGGGCCATCTCGTCGGGCTCCAGGCTGAAGTTCTTGTCCATGCTCACGCTGCCTTCCAGCACCTTGGCGCGGCAGGTGCAGCACACGCCGTCGCGGCACGAGAAGGGCGCGTCCAGCCCCACGCTGAGGGCCACGTCCAGCACCTTCTGGTCGCGCCGCATGGCCAGCTGATGGCTCTTGCCGTCCATCACCAGGGTCAGCTGCACCTCGCCCACCGGCGCCTCGGGGTCGGCGTGCTGGATGGCGGCCTGGCGCGCGGCCGGGCTCATGCCGTCCAGGCGCGGCGAGGTGAAGCGCTCGGTGCGGATGCGCTCGGCTGGCACGCCGGCTTCCAGCAGCGTGGCCTCGACGGCCTCGATCATCGCCTCGGGCCCGCAGACGAAGACCTCGTCCATGCTGGCCGCCGGCAGCAGGGTGGCCAGCAGCTGGCGCACCTTGGCGGCGTCGATGCGGCCTTCCAGCAGCGGCACCTCCTGCGCCTGGCGCGACAGCACGTGGATCAGCGTCAGCCGGTCCTTGTACTTGTCCTTCAGGTCCTGCAGCGCCTCGTTGAACATCACGCTGCCCATGCGCCGGTTGCCGTAGACCAGGGTGAACTTGGCGTGCTCGCTGTCCTCCAGCGTGCTGGCGGCCAGGCTGAGGATGGGCGTGATGCCCGAGCCGGCGGCAAAGCCCACGCGGTGCAGGGCGCGCGGCTTCTTGATGGTGAAGCGCCCGTCGGGCGGCATCACCGCCAGCCGGTCGCCCGCCTTCACGCGCGTGGCGGCCCAGTTGGAGAACAGGCCGCCTTCCATCGGGCGGATGCCGACCTGCAGCTCGCGCGCCGACCGATAGTGGCTGCGCGTGGAGCAGATCGAGTAGTTGCGCCGCACGTCCTCGCCATCGAGCTCGGTGCGCAGGGTGAGGAACTGGCCGGGCTCGAAGGCGAAGGTGCCTTCCAGCTCGGGCGGCACGGCGAAGGTGAGCGCCACGGCGCCCGCCGCTTCGGGCGTGACGCGGGCCACGGTGAGGTCGTGAAAGCGCGGTGCGGCCATGTCGGTCAGATGTTCTTGAAGTGGTCGAAGGGTTCCATGCAGTCCAGGCAGCGGTACAGCGCCTTGCAGGCGGTGGAGCCGAAGTGCGAGATCTCGGTGGTGTTGGCGGAGCCGCATTGCGGGCACATCACCACGGGTTTTGAATCAAATGAGGCTCTGACGCCCGTGTGGCAAGCGCCGGCAGCTCTCATGTTGGGAGCAAGATGGATCACCGCCAGTCCATCCGCGCGTGCGGCGTGCGGCGGCGCGATGCCCCAGGCGCGCAGCTTTTCGCGCGCGGCCTCGCTTATCCAGTCGGTGGTCCACGCGGGCGCCAGCTGGGTCACCACGCGGCCGGCGACGCCCTGGCGCCGCAGGGTGGCGAGGATGTCGGCGTGGATCTGCTCCATTGCCGGGCAGCCGCTGTAGGTGGGGGTGATGACGACCTCGATCACGCCGTCGTCGCCCACGCGCAGCGCGCGCAGGATGCCCATCTCGCGCAGGGTGACGACGGGGATTTCGGGGTCGGTGAGCTCGTCGAGCGCGTTCCACAGGGCGGCGAACTCTGGGGTTTGCTCCCTCTCCCTCTGGGAGAGGGCAGGGGTGAGGGCGGGGGCGTTCAACGCTGGCATGGCCGCGCCCCTCACCCCAACCCTCTCCCCAGAGGGGCGAGGGAGCAAACTCGGGCGCGCAAAAACGAAGTCACCACACCGCCCCCGGATGCGCGCGTGCCAGGCTTTGCATTTCGCCCAGCAGGTAGCTCAGGTGCTCGGAATGCACGCCCTCCTTGCCCTGCGGCACGTAGGCGTCGACGGCGGGCGGGCGCGCGAGCGTGGCCTCCTGCAGCGCCGCGTCGACGGCGCGCTCCCAGGCGGCGCGCAGGGCGGGCACGTCGACGCCGGCCGGCACGGCCTGCGCGTCCACCGCGCTGGCGGTCCAGAACTCGGCGGTGAAGGGCAGCAAATAATCGACCGCGGCCTGCACGCGCCGGTGCGATTCGTCGGTGCCGTCGCCCAGGCGCAGCAGCCAGTCGCGCGCGTGGCGCACGTGGTAGCGCACCTCCTTCAGGCTCTTGGCGGCGATGGCGGCCAGGTCGGGGTCGGGCGACTGCGCCAGCCGCTCCCACACCATTTCCATCAGCGTGGCGTAGAAAAAGTTGCGCACGATGGCGACGCCCCAGTCGCGCGTGCCGCCGGCGGCGGGCACCAGGCCGGGGTTGTGCGGCAGCTCCTGCAGGGTGTAGTTGCGAAAGTCGCCGTCGTCGCGAAAGTAGGCCAGCGTGTCTTCGGTGACGGGGCCGGCCGGCCAGGCGCTGGGGCGCCGGGTGCGCCCCTCGGCGTTCAGGCGCGCGGCGGCCAGCTGATACAGCAGGCGTGCCTGGCCGATCAGGTCGAGCGCCTGGTTGGCCATGGCCAGGTCTTCTTCCAGGATGGGGGCGTGGCCGCACCACTCGGCGTTGCGCTGGCCCAGCACCAGGGCGTTGTCGGCCAGGTGCAGCAGGTAGTCCACCGAGGCCAAAGCCTGGTTCTCGGGTTTGACGCGCGCGTCCATCACATGTGCCCCACTTCGTCGGGGATGTCGTAGAAGGTCGGGTGGCGATAGATCTTGTCGCTGGCCGGGTCGAACATCAGTTCCTTGTCCTCGGGGTCGCTGGCGGCGATCAGGTGCGAGGGCACGACCCAGATGCTCACGCCTTCCTGGCGGCGGGTGTAGACGTCGCGCGCCATCTGCAGGGCGTGCGCGCTGTCGCTGGCATGCAGGCTGCCACAGTGCTTGTGCTCCAGGCCTTGCTTGCTGCGGACAAAGACTTCCCAAAGCGGCCAGTCCTTCAATGCGGGTTGGGTGCTCATGCGGCTTCCTTCAGATTGCGTTGTGCTTGCTTGACGGCGTGCGCGGCGGCGGCCTCGCGCACCCAGGCGCCGTCCTCGTGCGCCTTCACGCGGGTGGCCAGACGCTCGCGGTTCATGGGGCCGTGGCCGTTGACGACCTGCCAGAATTCGTCCCAGTCGATGGCGCCGTAGTCGTGCTGGCCGCGCGCCTCGTTCCATTTCAAGTCGGGGTCGGGCAGGGTCACGCCCAGCACCCGCGCCTGCGGCACGGTGGCGTCGACGAACTTCTGGCGCAAATCGTCGTTGGAAAAGCGCTTGATGCCCCAGCGCATGGCCTGGCCACTGTGCGGGCTGTCGGCGTCGGGCGGGCCGAACATGGCCAGGCACTTCCACCAGTAACGGTTGACGGCGTCCTGCACCATGTCGCGCTGCGCCTGCGTGCCCTGCATCTGCACCAGCAGCGACTCGTAGCCCTGGCGCTGGTGGAAGGACTCTTCCTTGCACACGCGCACCATGGCGCGGGCGTAGGGCCCATAGCTGCAGCGGCACAGGGGGATCTGGTTCATGATCGCCGCGCCGTCGACCAGCCAGCCGATCACGCCCACGTCGGCCCAGCTCAGGGTGGGGTAGTTGAAGATGCTGCTGTACTTGGCGCGGCCGCTGTGCAGGCCGTCCAGCATTTCGGCGCGCGAGGTGCCCAGGGTTTCGGCGGCGCTGTACAGGTACAGGCCGTGGCCGCCCTCGTCCTGCACCTTGGCCAGCAGGATGGCCTTGCGCTTCAGGCTGGGCGCGCGGCTGATCCAGTTGCCCTCGGGCAGCATGCCCACGATTTCGCTGTGCGCGTGCTGGCTGATCTGGCGCACCAGGGTCTTGCGGTAGGCGGCGGGCATCCAGTCGCGCGGCTCGATGCGGCCGTCGGCGTCGATGCGGGCGTCGAAGCGCGCCTGGTGCGCGGCGTCTTCGGCCGGCACCGCCTGCACGGCGGCCTTGGGCGCGCCGGGCTTGGCGTCGCTGTCGTCGGGGACGGAAAAGGACTGGGTGTACATGAACGGTCTCCGTTGGGGGCTGGCGCTCGTCAAGTGTAGATGAATTGACCGACCAGTCGGTCGAGGAATTCTGCTGCCTGCGCGTTCGCCCTTGCAGCGGCAATTACATCACAAAAAATATGTAATCTGTTGATTATTTGTAATATGACGAATACAGTCGAGTTTCAGGCAATCAATGTCATGTAAAGGCCTGAACCCACCCATCACACCCAGGAGACCCGCATGTCCGCCCACAAGGAACGCTTTGCCGACAAGATGGAACTGCCGCCGGCAACGCCGCAGCCCAACATCTACCCGCTGTCCTGGCACAGCAAGACCAAGAAGTTGCAGGAGGTGTGGGAAGCCTCGCTGCGCGAAGCCTGGGAGCCCGAGAAGCTGCCCTGGGACACGCTGGACGTGGACAGCTATTCATGGGAAGAGCGCGAGTCCATCGCCTACTGGTGGACGCTGCTGTCGGTGTTCGACGCCTCGGCGCCGCCGGTGTTCGCCGAGGCGCTGATCAAGACCTACGAGGTGCACGAGGAAGACCCGGTGCGCAAGTGCTTCTTCTCGGTCACGCGCGACGAGCAGAACCACGAGATCATGTGCGGCCAGGCCATCACGCGCATGCTGGGCCACCCCGACCCGCTGAGCTACCAGCCCAAGACCGAGCTGGGCCGGCGCCTGCAGAAGAACGCCCAGTGGCTGTACTTCAACGGCGGGCGCTACTGGACGGGCTACAAGCAGGCCGTGCCCAGGTACGACCTGGCGGTGCTGTTCAGCTCCTTCCTGATGGGCGAGATCGCCGCCGCCACCATCTTCAAGCAGATGTACGAAAGCGCGCGCGAGCCGGTGTTCAAGGAAGCGTTCAAGAACATCGGCCGCGACGAGGGCCGTCACATGGCGATCTGCATGGCCGTGATGGAGCGCGACTACCCGGGCCTGAAGGACGCCGACAAGGCCATCGTCACCAAGCAGATTCGCGCCGGCTACCTGTTTCTGTCGGCCGTGCTGTTCGAGCCGCCGATGGAGTTCTGGGACCTGCCGGCCGACTTCATCGACAACCAGCGCGAGGCCGAGGAAGTGGCGCGCGGCGCGGGTTTCGGCATCCCCAGCTACGAGATGAAGAAGGAAAACTGGCGCAACGCCATCATCAACCTCAAGGGCGTGCTGGACCGCTACGACATTCCGTTCCCGGCGATTCCCGAAGTCGGCATCACGGGCCAGGAAGTGTCGGACGCCGACATGGACGACATCATCCCGGTGTTCTGACGACATGTCGCGCGTCACCATCCAGCCCTCGGGAAAAAGTGTCGAGGTCGCCGCCGGCGACACCGTGCTGATGGCGCTGGAAACGGCCGGCTACGCCCTGCCCAACAACTGCCGCGCCGGCGCCTGCGGCGAGTGCAAGGTCAAGGTGCTGGCGGGCGAATACGACCAGGGCATGGTGCTGGACATGGCGCTGTCACCCGAGGAGCGCTGCGATGGCTTCGGCCTGATGTGCATGGCCAAGCCGACCACCGACGAGCTGGTGATCGAATGGGGCACGGCCGACGCGCGGCCCAAGCTGTTTCCGCCGCGCGAGAACGCCCTGTTCGTCGTCACCGACAAGCGCCCGGTGGCCGCGCGCGCCATCGAGCTGCACCTGCGCCCGGTGGGCCAGCCGATCCGTTACTGGCCGGGCCAGTACGTGACGGTGGGCGATCCGCGCGGCGGCGTGCCGGCGCGGGCCTACTCCATCAGCAACGCGCCGCGCCCCGATGGCGAGCTGGTGCTGCAGGTGGCGCGCGCCGACGGCGGCCTGACCAGCGCCTGGATCCACGACCGGCTGGCGGTGGGCGAGAGCCTCAAGATCAGCGGCGCCTACGGCACCTTCATCGGCGATCCGGCCGTCGACACGCCGGTGCTGTGCCTGGCCGCCGGCACCGGCCTGGCACCCATCCTGGCGCTGACCGAGGCGGCGCTGCGGCGCGGCTTTCGCAAGCCCGTCATGCTGCTGCTGTCGGCGCGCACGCGCGAGGACGCCTATGCCCAGGGCCTGATGGCCTGGTGGCGCACCAAGCACCGCAACTTCGACTATCGTGTCACGCTCACGCGCGAGCAGGCCGAGGGCTTTCTGCACGGCCGCGTCGACGCCGTGCTGCCCGGCCTGCTGCCCAACCTGGCCAGGCACACGGTGTTCGCCGCCGGCAGTCCGGAATTCACGGCCAGCTGCGTGGAGACGGCCAAGGCGCTGGGCGCCGGCGCCGACATGATCTACACCGAAGGATTTTTCGCCATGCAGCAACCCACCGTCGCCGACCGCGAGCACCTGTTGCCCCATCCGTGAGCGCGCCGGGCCGCTCCCAAGCGCGAATCCCGCAGCGCGCAGCGCGGAGGGTCGTCCAGTGAGGCGCGGCGCGTCGGCCGCCGAGTTGGCGCGCGCGCGCATCGACGCGCACCGCCAGCAAAGCCGGGTGCGCGCCGGCGCGCTCATCATTTCGCTGTTCGGCGACGCGGTGGCGCCGCGCGGCGGCCGGCTGTGGGTGGGCAGCCTGATCCGCCTGCTGCAGCCGCTGGGCATCGACGAGCGCCTGGTGCGCACCGCCATCTCGCGCCTGGCCAAGCAGGCCTGGCTGCGCATCGAGTCGCACGGCCGGCGCGCCGACTACCTGCTGACCGAGGCCGGCCAGCGGCGCTTCGAGGAGGCTTCGCGCACCATCTACGCCGCCCAGCCGCGCGCCTGGGACGGGCGCTGGCGCCTGCTGCTGCTGGTGCGCGAGCTGCACGCCAAGGCGCGCGAGCCGCTGCGCCGCGCGCTGGCGTGGCAGGGCTTCGGCCAGCTGGGGGCGGACTGCTTCGTTCACCCCGGCGCCGATCTGGACGAGGCGCTGCAGGCCCTGGTCACGGAGGGCCTGGCCGAAGCGCCGGCGCAACTGCTGCCCCTGCTGGCCAGCGACGCGCGCCACGGCTTGGGCCAGAGCGACGCCGAGCTGGTGCGCCGCGCCTGGAATCTGGACGAGTTGGCCCAGGCCTACAGCCGCTTCGACGCCGACTACGGCCCCATCGCGTGCGCGCTGCAGGCCGACGAAGCGGGCCAGGCCATCACGCCGGAAGACGCCTTCCTGCTGCGCACCTTGCTGATCCACGACTGGCGGCGCCTGCTGCTGCGCGACCCGGAGTTGCCCGACGTCCTGCTGCCGGCCGGCTGGCCCGGCCGCGCGGCGCGCCAGCTCACGCGCGATCTGTATCGGCGCCTGCTGGCGCCGTCCGAGCGGCATCTGGACGCGCTGCTGCAGCGCGCCGACGGGCAGCCGCTGCCGCCGCCCGACGCCGCCAGCCGGCAGCGCTTCGGCGGCGCCCGCAGTGGTGCTCAGCCGGCGTCCACCGTGTAGCCCTGCCCGCGTCCACGGCCGAGTGCCTGCACCACGTCCGGCAGGGCGCCGCGCAGCGCGGGTGCCAGGGTGTGCGGTGGGTTGATGACGAACATGCCGCTGGCGCTCAGGCCGGGCGCGCCGCCCGGCGGCACGCCGATGTGCAGCGTGGCATGCAGCCAGTCGCGCCCGGCCTGCTGCGCCAGCGTTTTCAGGCGGCGCGGCAGGGCGTGCGCCTCGGGCCGCGCGATGATGGGGTACCAGACCGCATAGACGCCGGTCACGAAGCGCTTGAGACCGTCCTGCACGGCGGCAGCCACCTTGGCGTAGTCGCTCTTGATTTCGTAGCTGGGATCGATCAACACCAGCGCGCGGCGCGAGCCGCCGGCGGCCGCCGGGGGCGGCAGCAGCGCCTTCAGCGCGACAAAGCCGTCCTCGCGCGCCATGCTGATCTGGCGGCCGGCGCCCAGCTGCGCCACGTGCGCCTGCAGCGCCTGCCAGTCGGTGGGGTGCAGCTCGAACAGGCGCAGGCGGTCGTGCACGGCGGCGCGTTCGGGCTCGCTCATCAGCGCATGCAGGATCAGCGGCGATCCCGGGTAGACCTTCCAGGCCGCGCCCGGCGCCGCGCTGCGGTTGAAGCCGGCGATCAAGCGCAGGTAGTCCTGCAGGATGTTCGCTTCTGAATCAATAGCTGTTTGCGCTTGATCCACGGCGGCTGCAGCCACATTTGGCTTGAAATCGGTCGCCAGCGCCGCCTGCAGGCGCGCAATGCCCGCCAGCGCCTCGCCCGAGGTCTGCGCCGCCTGGTCATCCAGGCGGTAGATGCCGGCGCCGGCGTGGGTGTCGATCAGCGTCAGCGCCCCGCTTTTTTGCATCAGGTGGCGCACGGTGGCGATCAGCACGAGGTGCTTGAGCACGTCGGCGTGGTTGCCGGCGTGAAAGGCGTGGCGATAGCTGAACATGGGGGCGATGGTAGCCGGGCCGGGCGGGCCTCGTCGGCGCCAGTCTTTTCCAATTCAGGTATGAGCCTGAACGAGCCGGATTGAAGGTTGGGTTCAGGCCAAGCGTCTGGATCGTTTTTCAATTGTCGCAAACAGCGCCATGCGCGCTGCATTGAGCTGTTCAGCGGCCTGCAAGTCAGTCACTTGCACGGCCTGCTGTTGCAGCAGCTGGACAGTGATGCCGCGGCGCAACTGCTTGTCAATGTCCGGCAAGCTCGCGAGCTTCTCCAACGGCGTTTGCACCAGCTCGGGTGGGTAGGTCTTGCGAATTTTGCCCTTGGCATCCATCACCTGCTTGGCAAACAGGCAAGGGCGGTGCAGGTTGACGTAGGTGTTCAGATGCTCTTGGCAGAACGTGTTGATCAGGCCGGCAAAGCGCTGCGGAATATGGCTGTAGCCGAACGTCTTGCGCACCACGGCGGCGTTCTTGCTCTCGGCCAACGCGTTGTCATTGCTCTTGCGCGGGCGCGACTTGGTCTGCTCGGCCTGCAGCTTGCCCAGCAAGGCGGCCACCTGTCGATTGACGAACTCGCCGCCGTTGTCCGAATGAAAGCCGCGGATCGGAAACGGAAACTGAGCCATGAGCTGCTCCAACACCGGCAGCAAGAACGCCTCGCTGATGCGCTCGCAGCAAGCCACCACCTCCCACTGAGTGAGGATATCGACGGCATTGACGTAGTACACCCCCTTGATGCGATCGAGATCGCCCTGATGGACGCTGTCGATGCGAATGAAGCCCACTCGCCCGCCGGGGTCGGGCGCGCGTCGCTGGCCAATGGCATTGAGCACGGGCCGGGTTTTGGTCAAGGACACCCGGGCGGCTTTGTATGGGCCGCTCTTGCGCAGGTTGTACAGGTGCGAGGGCGACAGTTGCGCCAGGCGTTCAAAGCGCGCATCACCGTGCACATGCCAGGCGCGGCGCAGCAGGTGCACCGTCGCCGGCCCCGACAAGCAGCCATGGGCGCGATCAACGCTCACCAGCAGCGCCACATCGGCGGGGCTGTAGCGCCGGGCAAAGGCATGCGCTGGCACGCGGTAGCGCTTGGCCAGAGGCTGGCCTTCCAGCACGCGCGCCAGCAGCCGCGTCAGTTGCGCGCGCGAGTAGCCGCTGGTGCGCGCCAGATAGCGCAGCACGATGCCCTTGTCGGGCCTGGACAGACGCGTATAGCCCAAGCGGCGCACCACGCTGGCAATGTGCGCATAGCGCTCTTGATCATCGGCGAAGGCGCTGAAGCTGACCTCCAGCGTGCCTTCGAGAAACGCCTGCAATTGGGCAATGCTGCCCAGCCGGGATTCGTCCATGTCGATCACCATCTGAAAAATGATCGACCCAGATCGCCCATTCAGGCTCATATCTCGTTGGAATCTCGGCAACTCGTTCAGGCTCATACCTCGTTGGACAAGACTGCGCCTTGGCCAGCGTTGAAAAACCGGTTAAAATGCTCGGCTTTGCAGCGATTTGCGGCCCCGCGGCAAAAGCAAGATCACCACCTAAGAGGCTCCCGTCCTAGAGGAGCACCGACCGTGGAAAAGGGCCGACCAAACCAGCTTCCTTCAAGGAAAACTCATGAAAACGTTCAGCGCGAAACCCGCTGACGTGACGCACGAGTGGTTTGTGATTGACGCGACCGACAAGGTCCTCGGACGGGTAGCCAGCGAAGTTGCCCTCCGTCTGCGCGGCAAGCACAAGGCCATTTACACGCCTCACGTCGATACCGGCGACTTCATCGTGGTCGTCAACGCGGCCAAGCTCCGCGTCACCGGCGCGAAAGAGCTCGACAAGAAATACTACCGCCACACCGGCTACCCGGGCGGCATCCGCGAAACCAATTTCCGCGACATGCAGGCCAAGCACCCCGGCCGCGCGCTGGAAAAGGCCGTCAAGGGCATGCTGCCCAAGGGCCCGCTGGGTTACGCCATGATCAAGAAGCTGAAGGTGTACGGCGGCGCCGAGCACCCGCACAGCGCCCAGCAGCCCAAGGCGCTGGAAGTCTAAGGAGCCGAGATGATTGGTGAATGGAACAATGGCACCGGCCGTCGCAAGTCCAGCGTCGCCCGCGTGTTTCTGAAAAAGGGCAGCGGCAAGATCACGGTCAATGGCAAGTCCATCGAGCAGTTCTTCGGCCGCCAGACCTCGATCATGATCTGCAAGCAGCCGCTGGTGCTGACCGAGCATGTCGAGACCTTCGACATCCAGGTCAACGTCGCCGGCGGCGGCGAATCGGGCCAGGCCGGCGCGGTGCGTCACGGCATCACCCGCGCGCTGATCGACTACGACGCCAACCTCAAGCCCCAGCTGTCGGCTGCCGGCTACGTCACGCGCGACGCGCGCGAGGTCGAGCGCAAGAAGGTCGGCCTGCACTCCGCGCGCCGCCGCAAGCAGTTCAGCAAGCGCTGATCGAGCCCGCGGGGCCTGCGCCCATCCACCGCGCCTGCCCGCATGGGTCGGCGCGGTTTCTTTTTTTGGGCCTGCCGGGTGCTCGTGGTAAAAGTAGCCGATCTCACGAGGAGCGTTTCATGCTGGGTATCAACAAGAAGCAGGCGCCACCCGCCATTCGCAGCGCCATCGGCGCCGGCATGCAGGTCAGCGGGCGCTGCAGCTTTCAGGACGGCCTGCAGATCGAAGGCACGGTGCTGGGCGACGTGACGGGCGACGAAGGCGCGCCCAGCATGCTGCTGGTCCACGAGGGCGGCCGGGTGGAAGGCGCCATCAGCGCCGACCACATCGTCGTTGCCGGCCTGGTTGTCGGGCCGGTGCTGGCGCGCGAGCGGCTGGAACTGCTGGCCAGCGGCCGCATCGAAGGCGATGTGCGCTACAAGACGCTGGAGATGCAGCCCGGCGCCGTGGTGGCCGGCCAGTTGCAGCCCCAGGTTACGCCGCCCCCGGTGCGCGAGCTGCCGGTGCCGGTGGAACCCGTGGCACCCGAGGCCGCGCCCATCGAGCCGACTTTCGAGCTGCGCCCCGACAAAACCGAGTAAGTCTTACACTTGTCCCCTCTGTCCATGCCCGAACCCGCCATGAATGCCGCCACCCCCGAATCCACCCTCGCCATGCCCGACCCGCTGGTGTTCACCGACGCCGCAGCCTCCAAGGTCGCCACGCTGGTGGCCGAAGAGGGCAACCCCGAGCTGAAGCTGCGCGTGTTCGTGCAGGGCGGTGGCTGCTCGGGCTTTCAATACGGCTTCACCTTCGACGAGCAGGTCAACGACGACGACACGGTGATGCGCAAGAACGGCGTGTCCCTGCTGATCGACGCCATGAGCTACCAGTACCTGGTGGGCGCCGAGATCGACTACAAGGACGACCTGAACGGCGCGCAGTTCGTCATCCGCAATCCCAACGCCTCCACCACCTGCGGCTGCGGCTCGTCTTTCACCACCGATTGAACCCGCGGCACCCCGACAACAAAAAAGCGCCCTCAGCGGCGCTTTTTTGTTGCGAAGAGGTTGGCTTACTGGAAGGGGCTGCCCTGAATCTGGCCGGCCGCCGCCAGCTGCTGCTGCATGCTGGCCGACAGCTTGGCGAAGGCCGCGCGGGCCGCGGCGGGCACGGGTGGGGTTTCGCGCTGCTCGGCCATGACTTCCTGCGGGTCGACCGGCTCGTTGTTGACGCGGAACTCGAAGTGCAGGTGCGGCCCGGTGGCCACGCCGGTGGAGCCCACCTCGCCGATCTTCACACCCTGCTGCACCTTCTGGCCCTCACGCACGTCGATGCGCGACAGGTGGCCGTAGACCGTGGTGTCCCGCTGGTCGGTGTGCTGGATGTAGATGACGTTGCCGTAGCCGCGCTGCACGCCGGCGAACTCGACCGTGCCGTCGCCGACCGCCCGCACCGGGGTGCCGGTGGGCGCGCCGAAGTCGACCCCGGTGTGGCCGCGCATGTCGCCGGACAGCGGGTGGCGGCGCATGCCGAAGGCGCTGGTCACGCGGGTGAAGGCCAGCGGCTCGATCAAATAGGCCTTGCGCAGGCTCTGGCCGTCGAAGTCGAAATAGGCGCCGGTGTCGCTGCCTTCGGCCTGGAACCACACCGCGTCCTGCGTCTTGCCGCGGTTGACGAACTCGGCGCTCAGGATGCGACCGGTCTTGAGGGGCTCGCCGTCGGCCTCGAGCGCTTCATAGACGATCGAAAAGCGGTCGCCCCGGCGCAGGCCGCGGCGAAAGTCGATGCTGGACTCGAACACCTCGGTGAGCTGCCGCGCCACGCTGTCGGGAATGCCGGCCGCATCGGTGGCGGCAAACAGGGTGCTGCCGATGGTGCCGCTGGACAGGCGTTGCGTGGCCACCAGCGGCGCCGTTTCGATGCGGGCGCTGAAGTCGCTGCCCTGCTTTTGCACCACCAGGCGCTTGAACTGGCGGTCGTTGTCGCCATCCAGCCAGTGCGTGCGCAGCTGCAGCAGGCCCTGGCGGTCGTCGGCCTCGGCGGTGACCGTGCGGCCGGTGGTGCCGCGGCCGAACACGGCCTTCCAGGCGGTTTCGTTGCGGCGCAGGAAGGCGGCGGCGCTCGGGTCGGCAATGCCCAGGCGCTTGAGCAGGGCCTCGGGCGTGTCGGCGGCGCGCGTGGTCTCGCTGCGATACAGGGTGAAGCTGAAGTTGTCGAGCTGTTTGAACTGGGCCGCCACGGCCTCGGGGCTGACCGACTCGGTCACCAGGCGCAGCGGGTCGGTGGGAGCGGCGTTGGCGCCCAGCGAGGCGACGGCGTAGGCGCCACCGCCGGTGGACAGCAAGAGGGCGGCCAGGGCCGCCACGATGCGCCTGGGATGACGATGGATGAAGTCGGCCATCGCCAAACCAGAGGAGATCAATTCTTGCTTCACGCGCAGCAAATTCCGGGAGGGGGGTGCCAGAATCCGACCGGCATTCTGGCGATGGCGCTCAAGAACTGAGCGGGCCCCTAAAATCAGGCTCAGCGCCCGAGTATATCGACGTACCCGCCGGCCCACAAGCGATTTCTGATGAATATTGATACAAAAGTAACCAACGCACCCATTTCGGATGCCGTGCGCGAGGCCATGGCCATCAGCCTGCGCGGCGTCGACGAGTTGCTGCCGCAGGCCGACTGGCAGGCCAAGCTGCAGCGCGCCGAGCACAGCGGCCAGCCGCTGCGCATCAAGCTGGGGCTGGACCCGACGGCGCCCGACATCCACCTGGGTCACACGGTGGTGCTCAACAAGATGCGCCAGCTGCAGGACCTGGGGCACCAGGTGATCTTCCTGATCGGCGACTTCACCAGCCTGATCGGCGACCCGTCCGGGCGCAACAGCACGCGCCCGCCGCTGACGGCCGAGCAGATTCGCGCCAACGCCGAGACCTACTTCGCCCAGGCCAAGCTGGTGCTGGACGAGTCCAAGACCGAGATTCGCTACAACAGCGAGTGGAGCGACCCGCTGGGCGCGCGCGGCATGATCGAGCTGGCGGCCAAGTACACCGTGGCGCGCATGATGGAGCGCGACGACTTCCACAAGCGCTTCAAGGCCGGGCAGTCGATCAGCGTGCACGAGTTCCTGTATCCGCTGATGCAGGGCTACGACTCGGTGGCGCTCAAGAGCGACCTGGAGCTGGGCGGCACCGATCAGAAGTTCAACCTGCTGGTGGGCCGCCACCTGCAGCAGGAATACGGCCAGGAGCCGCAGTGCATCCTGACCATGCCGCTGCTGGAGGGGCTGGACGGCGTCGAGAAGATGTCCAAGAGCAAGGGCAACTACATCGGCATCTCCGAGCCGGCCAACACCATGTTCGCCAAGGTGCTGTCCATCAGCGACGAGCTGATGTGGCGCTGGTACACCCTGCTGTCGTTTCGCTCGCTGGCCGACATCGAGGCGCTGAAGGCCGAGGTGGCCGGCGGACGCAACCCCAAGGACGCCAAGGTGCTGCTGGCGCGTGAGATCACCACGCGCTTTCACGGCGCGGCTGCGGCCGCCGCGGCCGAGCAGGACTTCGCCAACCGCAGCCGGGGCGGCGTGCCCGACGAGATCCCCGCCGTGCGGCTGGCCGGCGCGCCGCTGGGCATCGGCCTGGTGCTCAAGCAGGCGGGCCTGGCGCCCTCCACCAGCGAGGCCAACCGCCTGATCGACGGCCACGGCGTGCGCGTCGACTCCAGCGTGGTGAGCGACAAGGGCCTGAAACTGGCCGCCGGCACCTACGTGGTGCAGGTGGGCAAGCGCAAGTTCGCGCGCGTGACCTTGGCTTGAGCCGGCGCCGGCCGCGCATCACCGCATGGCAACACGCCCCGACAGCGCCTGGCTGACGCCGCATCGTCTGATGGCGACCTCGATCGCCGTCGCCGTGCTGACGCTGGGCTTCAAGACCCTGGCCTGGTGGCTGACCGGCTCGGTCGGCCTGTTGTCCGACGCGCTGGAGTCGCTGGTCAACGTGGCCGGCGCCACCTTCGGCCTGTGGATGGTGACGGTGGCCGCGCGCCCGGCCGACGAGGATCATCCCTTCGGGCACGACAAGGCCGAGTATTTCTCGTCCGGCTTCGAGGGCATCCTGATCATCGTGGCGGCGCTGGCCATCGTCTGGGCGGCGCTGCCGCGCTTTTGGCACCCGCAGCCGCTGCAGCAGCTGGGACCGGGCCTGGCGCTGTCGGTGCTGAGCGCGGTGCTCAACGGCGCGCTCGGCTGGATCATGCTGCGCGCCTCGCGCCGGCACCGCTCGATGGCGCTGGAGGGCGACGCGCGCCACCTGATCACCGACGTCTGGACCTCGGCCGGCGTGGTGCTGGGCCTGCTGCTGGTGATGGCGACGGGCTGGCACTGGGTGGACCCGGCGGTGGCGATCGTGATGGCGTTGAACATCCTGTTCGAGGGTGGGCAGCTGATCTGGCGCTCCACCCAGGGCCTGATGGACGCCGCCGTCGAGCCCGAGGTGCAGGCCCAGGTCGACGCCGTGGTCGGCCGCTTCGTGCAGGCGCAGGCCGCCACGCCCGGCCTGCGCGTGGATCACGCGATGAGCCGGCGCGCCGGCCAGCGCCTGTTCCTGAGCGTGCACCTGCACCTGCCGGCCGACTGGAGCCTGCGCCGCGCCGCCGCCCTGGGGGGCGAGCTGGAGCGCGCTCTGCTGGCCGCCCTGCCGCAACTGCACGTCAGCATCCAGCTGCTGCCGCTGGACACCGAACCCGCGGGCGTGCCCGCCGCCGGGGAGGAGGACGCATGCACGCCCTGATCCAGCGCGTGGCGCAGGCCCGCGTCACCGTGGCCGGGCGCGAGACCGGTGCCATTCAAGGCGGCCTGCTGGTGCTGCTGTGCGCCGAGCGCGGCGACGATGAGGCGGTGGCCGACCGGCTGCTGGCCAAGCTGCTCAAGCTGCGCATCTTCGGCGACGGCGCGGGCAAGATGAACCGCAGCGTGCAGGACGTGGCCGGCGGCCTGCTCGTCGTCAGCCAGTTCACCCTGGCGGCCGACACCACGGGCGGCAACCGGCCCAGCTTCACGGGCGCCGCGCCGCCGGACGAAGGGCGACGTCTTTACGATTACTTCGTCGCGGCGGCGCGGGCGGCCCACCCGGTGGTGGCGACGGGCGAATTCGGTGCCGACATGCAGGTGGCGCTGATCAATGACGGGCCGGTGACGATTCCGCTGCGCGTCATGCCGGTTGCGCCCAGAGACTGAACAGCCGAACGCAGAGGGCGCAAAGGAATCGCAAAGGGCGCAGAAAAAGCTATTTTGATAGCGCCCCGCGCATGCTGGATGCGCGCATCATCCGGTTTTTCTCCCTCCCCCGCTGGGGGAGGGCAGGGGAGGGGGCCGGCGGCGCTGGGTCGCACAGGCCGGCAGGATGCCGGCGCTCCCAGGTGTCAGCGCTTGCGGGCCGGCCGGGCGTAGGGGTCGGGCAGGCCCAGCGCCTGCAGGATGGCGCTCTCGCGCGCCTCCATCGCCACGGCGTCCTGCTCGCTGGTTTCGTGATCCCAGCCTTGCGCGTGCAGCGCGCCGTGCACCAGCAGGTGGGCGTAGTGCTCGGCCAGCGGCTTGCGCAGCTCGGCCGCCTCGCGCGCCACCACCGGGGCGCACAGCACCAGGTCGGCCGCCACCACGGGCGCGCCGCTGTAGTCGAAAGTCAGCACGTTGGTGGCGTAGTCCTTGTGCCGATAGTCGCGGTTGAGCGCGCGGCCCTCCTCGGCGTCGACCACGCGCACCGTGATCTCGGCAGCCTGCACCTCGCCGCCCAGGGCGTGCCGCAGCCAGCGCGCCACGTGGTGGCGCGGCAGGGCGGCGCGGTGCGCGCCGGCGCCGTCGAAGCGGGCGATCTGCAGGGACAGGCTGAGCGGCGGCAGGGGCATGGCGCGATCATGCCGCAAAGCCGGCGGACGGCGATTGCGGGACAATCCGCGCCATGACTTTTTCGGACATCGAATCGCACGCGCGCGAGCCGGCGCCAAGCGCGGTCGAGGACGGCGCGGCCAGCGGCCCCGCGGCCCGCACGCGCGCCGAGCGCGAAGCCCTCAAGCTGGAGAAGCGCCTGTGCCGCCAGGTCGGCCAGGCCATCGTCGACTTCAACATGATCGAAGAGGGCGACCGCGTGATGGTCTGCCTGTCGGGCGGCAAGGACAGCTACGGCCTGCTCGACGTGCTGCGGAGGCTGCAGGCGCGCGCGCCGATCCGCTTCGAGCTGGTGGCCGTCAACCTGGACCAGAAGCAGCCCGGCTTTCCGGCCGAGGTGCTGCCGAACTACTTGCAGGCCCTGGGCATCGAGCACCACATCGAAACGCAGGACACCTACAGCATCGTCAAGGCCAAGATTCCCGAGGGCAAGACCACCTGCAGCCTGTGCTCGCGCCTGCGCCGCGGCATTTTGTACCGCGTGGCGCGCGAGCTGCGCTGCAACAAGATCGCGCTGGGCCACCACCGCGACGACATGCTGCAAACCTTCTTCCTGAACATGTTCTTCGGCGGCAAGCTCAAGGGCATGCCGCCCAAGCTGGCCAGCGACAACGGCGAGTTCATCGTCATCCGCCCGCTGGCCTACGTCGATGAGCGTGATTTGGTGGCCTGGGCCGAACACCGCGCCTTCCCCATCATCCCCTGCAACTTGTGCGGCAGCCAGGAGAATTTGCAGCGCCAGCAGGTGGGCGAGATGCTGCGCCAGTGGCAGCGCCAGCACCCCGGCCGCATCGAGAGCCTGTTCACCGCGCTGCAAAACGTGGTGCCTTCGCATTTGATGGACGCCCGCCTGCACGACTTCAGGCACCTGCAGGCCGGCGGCGTGTTCGACGCGGACGGCGACAAGGCCTTCGACGAGGAACCCATCGCGCCGCCGCCGGTTCCGGTCTGACGGAAGAGGTCAACCATGGGCATCGCACGCGGGCTTGTCATCGGGTTTCTGGCCGCAGGTCTCGCCGGCTGCGCCAGCGGGCCGCGCACCGTGACGGCCGAGGTGCGTGCCAACGCCGCCCAGGGGCCGGGCGCGGCGCTGCTGCAGGCGGTGCGCTACCGTTTCGACCCGTCGCCCGCGGTGGCCGGCCAGCCCGCGCCGGCACAGGTCGAGGCGCTGGCGCAGGACGCGCTGGCGCGCGTGGGCGCGGTGCGCGACGACGCCCAGGCGCAGGTCGGCGTGCAGGCCAGCGCCAGCGTGTACGCGGGCTGGACCAGCGCCTGGGCCGAGCCCAGCAACACGCGCATCGCCCTGGGCTTCGGCACCGGCTGGCGCGGCGGCGGCGTGGGTTTTGGCTGGGGCGGCCCGCTGGGCTGGGACGACTCGGTGCCGATCTACATCAGCGAGGTCAGCCTGGTGATGCGCGACGTGCGCAGCGGCCAGATCGTGTACGACACCCGGGCCCGCCACGACGGCACCTGGAGCAACACCGGCGCCGTGCTGGCGGCCCTGTTTGCCGCCGCGCTGCAGGGCTACCCCAACCCGCCGCCGGGCCCGCAGCGCGTGGACGTGCCGATGCTGCCGGTGGCGAAGACGCCGCCCGCACCCGCCGTTCGCTGACGGTTTCTGTCAGCGATCCACGGGGCCAAGCGAGATTGGGCTGGCCCCAGGCCGCGAACGGGCTTGGGGCAGGACGCGCGTTCCGCCCTCAGGCGCAGTGGCGCCGGCGACGCACGACCGCCGCGCCGATGAGCAGGCTCAGCATACCCAGGCCCCAGGCTTCCAGGGTCGGGACGGGCGCAATCGCGGCCGGCGTCGGTCGAGGATCGATGTAGAACGGGCCGGTGTCGTAGCTGTCGCCGGCCGCTCCGGTCCCGTCATTCGTGATGTTTGCGTTGATGAACAGGTAGGGGTTGCCCGGGGGGATGTTTTGGTGATCGGCCGTGGGGTAAAGCACATCGGCCTGGATCGAGAGCACTTGCGGTGACGACGCGCCAGCAGCCAGCGGCCCGAAGCTGCAGGCCATGGTCCGTATGGGTGCCGTGCCGGGCGAGCAATTGCCGGGAACCGCGGTGAAGTGCATTTCGGCCGGCAAGGCGACCGCAAACTCACCAGCGGCTCCCATGGCGGGGCCGGCCGTGTTGTCGAGCGTGACCGTGGTCGTCGTGGTGTCGTTCAGGTAGAGCGGTTGCGACACCGCGCTGACGTGGATCGTCACGGCTTGTGCGGCCAAGGCCAAGCTCGTCAGGCCGAGGGCCAGCGCCGAGCGAGCAAAGGATTTCAAAAGCATGGGGGTCTCTCTCCGCTGAGGGGTCCATGCGATGGCCCGCATGGACGGCAGTTGTCTCGCTTGTCAAGCCGAGTTTAGGACGAAGGCAAGCCAAACCCAAGCCGGTCCGGGTTGACTGTTGGTTTCAGGTAACAAGGGTTTGCCTCAGGTTTCAAGCCGTGGCTCGGGCTCGGGGCGCTTGCCGCCCACCGGCTGCGGCAGCTCGCGAAACGCCAGCGCGCCCAGCGCCAGCAGCACGGCGATGCAGCCGAACACCGGGCCGAAGGGGTCGATGCCGTGCGCCTGCGCAATGGAGGCGATGGCGCCGGTCAGCCACTGCACCAGCGCCACGCCCATGAACAGGGCCATGGTGAACAGCGCCATCGCGCGGCCGATCACCGCCGGCTCGTAGGCGTCCTTGACGTCGGGGTATTGCAGCGTGGCATAGCCCGAGGCGGCGCACACCAGCAGCATCGCCACCACGTCCATCGGCGCGCTCACGCCCAGCGCCAGCAGGGCGAACAGCGCCGCCGACACCACCGTGCCCACCAGCATCCATTGGCGGCGCTGGCGCGGCCCCGGGTCGAGCCGGCCGAACAGCGGCAGGCTGACCAGCGCCACCACCGTCAGCACCACCGCCAGGTTGCCGGTGGCCACCAGGCTCCAGCCGTGGCGCTGCATCATCAGCGGGCCCAGCCACAGCCCGCGCAGAGCCACGAACGAGGCGTAGGTCACCAGCGCCAGCGCCATGATGCCCAGGGTGTGCGGCAGCCGAAACAGCGCGCCGAAGGTGCGCACCGCCTCGCGCAGCGATTCGCGCGGCGCGCCGGCGGGCGGCGGCGGCTCGCGCATCCACAGTGCGATGGCGCCCCAGGACAGCGCCGCGCAACCCGCCAGCACCCAGAAGCCCATGCGCCAGGAGCTGACCTCGATCAGCCACGCCAGCGGCGTGCCGGTGGCCAGCATGCCCACGCCGCCCACCGCCAGGATGATGCTGGACACCATGGTGTAGCGCGCCGGCGGAAAGTGCCGCGCGATGTACACCGTGCACACCAGAAAGGCCGGCGCGCAGCCGATGCCGATCAGGATCTGGCCGATCACCAGCCAGCTGAAGTTGCTCGCCAGCGCCGACATCACCGCGCCCGCCACCATCAGCGGCGCGGCCGCCAGGATGGTGCGCCGCACCCCGTGCATGTCGATGCCGATGCCCATGAACAGCTGCAGCGCGCCAAAGGCGAAGTGATAGGCCGCGGCAAACACGCCCAGCTGCTGCGGCGACAGGTGCAGCTCGGCCTGCAGCGGCTCGGCCATGATCGCGGCGATGGTGCGAAACGCCTGGCTCATGGCAAAGCCGGTGGTCAGCAGCAGCAGTGCGGCCCAGCTGCCGCCCGTGGGCGCGGTCTGGGTGGTCTGTGCGGAGGATGAGGCGGCGGTCATGGGGCAGGTGTCATGCGGACGGCCGACAGTGTGCAGCAAGCGGCCGACGGGCGAGCGTAACCGCCCGCCCGCGCCCGGCCCGGTCGCCTGCGGGACGGTGGCATCATCCCGGCATGGAATGGACCCGCCTTTTGCTGGTGCGCCACGGCGAAACCGCCTGGAACGCCGATGGCCGCGTGCAGGGGCACCTGGACATTGCGCTCAACGCCGTCGGCCGCACGCAGGCGCAGCGGCTGGCGGCCAGGCTCAGGGACGAGGGCGAGGCGATCGAGCTCATCTACAGCAGCGACCTGGCGCGCGCGCGGCAGACCGCCCAGGCCGTGGCCGACGCCACCGGCGCGCCGCTGCGGCTCGCGCCCGAACTGCGCGAGCGGCGCTTCGGCGCCTTCGAAGGTCGCCGCTTTGCCGACATCGCCGCCGAGCTGCCGCAGGACGCCGAGCGCTGGCGCCGGCGCGACCCGCAGTGGGTGCCGTCCGGTGGCGGTGAATCTTTGCTTCAATTTAAAGAGCGTGTCATGCAAGCGGTATGCGCGCTGGCAGCCGAAAACATCGGAAAACACGTGGCCATGTTCACGCACGGCGGCGTGCTCGACGTGCTGTACCGCGCCGCCACCGGCCTGGGCCTGCAGGACGCGCGCACTTGGCAGCTCGACAACGCGGCCGTCAACCGCCTGCTGTGGACGCCCGACGGCGGCCTGACCCTGGTCGGCTGGGCCGACCGCTCGCACCTGGACGACACCCGCGATGAACGCTTCGCTTGAGAGCTTGCCCGCCACTTTGCAGGCGTTGATCGGCCAGGGCGTGGACGCCATCGACACGCCCGCGCTGGTGGTCGACCTGGACGCCGCCGGCCGCAACCTGCAGCGCATGGCCGAGTTCGCCGCCCGCCACCGGCTGCGCCTGCGCCCGCACGCCAAGATGCACAAGAGCGCCGCCTTTGCCCACCTGCAGCTGCAGGCCGGCGCCGTCGGCCTGTGCACCCAGACCGTGGCCGAGGCCGAGGCGCTGGCCGCGGCCGGCATCGACGACCTGTTCATCAGCAACCAGGTGGTGGCACCCGCCAAGCTGCAGCGCGTGGCCGCGCTGGCGGCGTTGCTGGCCGCGCGTGGAGGGCGACTGGCCATCGCGGTCGACAGCGAGGGCGGTATCGCACGCCTGGCGCGGGCCATGCAGGACAGCACCACCGCGATCGACGTGTTCGTCGAGGTCGACATCGGCCAGGGCCGCTGCGGCGTGGCGCCCGGCCAGCCGGTGCTCGACCTGGTGCGCACGCTGACGGCGCAGGCGCCCGCCTTGCGCTACGCCGGCCTGCACGCCTACCACGGCGGCGCCCAGCACCTGCGTACGGCGGCGGAGCGCCGCGCGGCCATCGGCCAAAGTGCGGAACTGCTGCGCCGCACGGTCGCGCTGCTGGACGCGGCCGAGCTGGCGCCGCCGCTGATCACCGGCGCCGGCACCGGCACCTTCGCCTGCGAGGCCGCCAGCGGCCTGTGGAGCGAGATCCAGCCCGGCAGCTTCCTGTTCATGGACGCCGACTACGCCCGCAACGAGCGCGACCCGGCCCAGCCCGCGTTCGAGCCCGCGCTGTTCATCAAGTCGCAGGTCATCAGCGTGGCCGCGGACCACGCCGTGTGCGACGCCGGCCACAAGAGCCACGCCATCGACAGCGGCGGGCCCAGCGTGCACGCCTTGCCCGGCCAGCCCTCGCTGGAGGCGCACAACGGCGGGGACGAGGCGAGCATCCTGCGTCCCGTGGCGATGGCCGGCGGCCGCCTGCCGGCGCTGGGCGACACGGTATGGCTGATTCCCGGCCACTGCGACCCCACCGTCAACCTGCACAACCAGCTGATCGCCGTGCGCGGTGGCCTGCAAGACGGCTGCGTCGACGCTGTGGAGCCAGTGCTGGCGCGCGGCGTGTGGTGACGCGCTATCTTTCGTAGCGCCTATAGACTCACGTTTTGATAGCTTCTTGCGCTTGCGCAGTCTAGGTTTTTTCCGAGTTTGATTAGGAAATCGCCGACGCCGTCATGGGTGTCGCCGTTTGACAGAATTTCGTGGGGACGCGCAGGCCGACGCCCGTTTGCGCCACAGGTCGACTGTTGGAGCGCGTGTCGGACCGTACGCTCCGCCGCCCGCGAACTGGGACCAAACATGGAACGACCGAAAGCCTGCGACAACGCGGAAGGCTCTTGCAATGAAACCCCGCGCCGTGTAATAATGGAATTAAAGTAATTTAAATGAAATTAGATGCAAGGCGCAAGCCAAGGAGATCGTATGAAAAGCATGGTTCGTATCGGGGCAGGTTCGGGCTTCTGGGGGGATGCCATGGATCCCGCCCTGGAGTTGTTGAAGGCAGGAAATCTCGATTACCTGTGCTTCGACTTTCTGGCCGAGCTGACGATGGCGCTGCTGCAGAGGCAGAAGCTGAAGAATCCGCAGATGGGCTATGTGCCCGATGCGGTGGCCTACATGAATGCCATGCTGCCACTGGCGCGCGAACGCGGCACGCGGCTGATCTCCAATGGGGGCGGCGTCAATCCTCGCGCGGCGGCCGAGCGCATTGCCGAGGGGGCGCGCAAGGCCGGGCTGCAGGGCACCCGCGTGGCCCTGGTGGAGGGTGACGACCTGCTCGGCAAGCTGGACCAGCTGCTGGCCCAGGGTGTGCCGCTGGTCAACATGGACACGGGGGGCGCCAATTTCGCGGCCATCCGCGACCGCGTCGTCTCGGCGAATGTCTACACCGACAGCACCGGCATCGTGGAAGGGCTGGCGGGTGGCGCGGATGTCGTGATCGCCGGCCGCGTGTCGGACAACGCGGTCTATGTCGGTCCCTTGGCGCATGAATTCGGGTGGCCGCGCGACGCCGCCCATGTGGACCGGTTCGCCGCCGCGGTCACGCTGGGCCACATCGTCGAATGCGCGTCGGCCTGCACGGGCGGCATGTCGTCCCGGTTCGCCGAGATGCCCCACATGGGGCGCGTGGGCTTCCCCATCATCGAGTTCAACGCCGACGGCAGCGCCGAGGTCACCAAGTTGCAGGGCACGGGCGGGCGCGTGGATGCGTTCACGATCAAGGAGCACCTGGTCTACGAAATCGCGGATCCGCGCAGCTATCTGATGCCGGACGCCATCGCCGACTTCACCTCGCTGCGGCTGTCGGAGACCGGTGAGGATCGTGTGCGGATCGACGGCATCAAGGGGCGACCCGCGCCCGACATGCTGAAGCTGGTCGTCGGCTACCAGGACGGATGGATAGGCGAGAGCATGGCCTTCTTCCCCTGGCCCAACGCCTACGATCGCGCGCTGAAGGCCAAGCAGACGATGCTCGAGCGCTTCGAGAGGATGGGCATGGCGGCCGACCAGATCCACTTCGATCTGATCGGGCTGAACACGCTGCATGGGCCCGCGGCCCCGGCTCCGGTCCCCGCCGTCGCCAACGAGCTGCCTGAGGTGGGCCTGCGCTGCGCGGTCCGCACCCGCACCATGGAAGAGGCGGACAAGGTCCGGCGGGCCGGCGCCCAGCTGTGGATCATGGGGCCCGGCGGCACTTCGTTCGGCACGCCGATCAAGCCGCGTCCCGTGATCGCCCTCTGGCCCACGTTGATTCCCCGCTCCTTCGTGGAGCAGAAGACCGAAATTCTGGTGGCCTGAGGAGACTGGACATGAAGACGACGATTCGAGACATTGCGTACGTCCGCTCGGGCGACAAGGGTGACGTGTGCACCGCCGGCCTGATCGCCAAGACGCCGCAGGACTACTCCCGCCTGCTGGCCAGCGTCACCCCGGACGCGGTGAAGGCGCTTTATGGCGACTGGGTCCAGGGCGATGTGACGTGCTATCCCATGGACAACATCCAGGCCGTGGTGGTGGTCATGCAGCGCGCCCTGGGAGGCGGCGCGACCAAGACGCTGCGCCTGGACCAGACCGGAAAATCCCTGGGCTACGCCCTGCTGCGCCTCCCGCTGCGGGACTGAACATGGCGATTTTGCGTTCTTCCCTGCGGGCGACCGACCCGGATTTCGCGCTCAACGCCGCGGCCTATGCCGCGCTGCGTGAGCAGGTTTCTGAGGCGCGCCATACGGCCCTGGCCGGAGGCGGCCGCAAGGCATGCGAGGCCCACCTGTCGCGCAACAAGCTTCTGCCGCGCCATCGCATCAACGCACTGCTCGATCCCGGAACGTCCTTCCTGGAGCTGGGCCAGCTTGCGGGTGACGGGATGTACGACGGCGCAGCGCCGAGCGCCGGCATTATCACCGGCATCGGTATGGTCGAGGGACGACCCTGCGTGGTCATGGCCAACGACGCCACCGTCAAAGGCGGCACCTACTATCCGCTGACGATCAAGAAGCAGATCCGGGCCCAGGCGGCCGCGCGCGAAAACGCGCTGCCCTGCATCTACCTGGTGGACTCCGGCGGCGCTTTCCTGCCCTTGCAGGAGGAAATCTTCCCCGACGAAAACCACTTCGGGAAGATCTTTCGCAACATTGCCGAGATGTCCTCGATGGGCATCAAGCAGGTGGCGGCCGTGATGGGGGCCTGCACGGCCGGCGGCGCCTACATCCCAGCCATGTGCGATGAAACCGTCATCGTGCAGGGCAACGGCACGATCTACCTGGGTGGTCCACAGCTCGTGCAGGCGGCGACCGGCGAGGTGGTCGATGCGCAGACACTGGGCGGCGCGGACGTGCACACGCGCATGTCGGGCGTCGCCGATCATTTCGCGCACGACGACCTCCATGCGCTCACCATCGTGCGCGAAATCATTGCGCGCCCCGGCCCGGCGGCGAGTGCGGCGCCTCCGTTGGCGCCCGTGGCGCCGCTGTATGACCCCTCGGAGCTGTATGGCCTGATCCCCGCGAACCCGAAGCAGCCGATCCCGGCGCGCGAGATCCTGGCCCGGCTCATGGACGGGAGCGAGCTGAGCCTGTACCGGGAGCGCTATGGGACCAGCCTCATCTGCGGAACCGGTGCGATCGGCGGGTATCCCGTCGGCGTGCTGATCAACGACGGGGTGCTGTTCAGCGAGAGCGCCCAGAAGGCCGCGAACTTCATCGAGCTGTGCAGCCAGAGCGGGATCCCGTTGCTCTTCCTGCACAACATCAGTGGCTTCATGGTGGGCGTTTCGTACGAGCAGGGCGGCATCGCCAAGGATGGCGCGAAGATGGTCAACGCCGTGTCCACGTCGCGCGTGCCCAAGTTCAGCGTGGTCGTCGGCGGCAGCTATGGCGCCGGTGCCTACGCGATGTGCGGGCGGGCCTTCGGCCCCCGGCTGATGGCCATGTGGCCGAATGCGCGCACCTCGGTGATGGGGGGCGAGCAGGCCGCCACCGTCCTGGCGCTGGTGCGGGAAGAGCAACTGGCGCGCAAGGGGCAGGCGTTCACGGCGGAGGAGGCGGAGGCGTTCAAGCAGCCGATCCGGGACCGCTATGCGGATATGAGCACGGCGACCCACGCCGCGTCCAGGCTCTGGGTGGATGCCGTGCTCGATCCGGCGGATACCAGGGCCTGGCTGACGCTGGGGCTGTCGCTCGCCGCTGCGAGTCCCAAGCAGGACACGCGGTTCGGCGTCTTCAGGATGTAAGCATGTTCAAGCGAATACTGATTGCGAACCGGGGCGAGATCGCCTGCCGGGTGGCGCGCACCTGTCGTGCGCTCGGCGTCGAATATGTCGCCGTCTTCACCGATGCCGACGCGACGTCGCCCCATCTCCAGGGCGCCACGGCCGCCGTGAACATCGGGACGGGCCCGGCGGCGCAGAGCTACCTGGACGGCGAGCGCATCATCGCCGCCGCGCTGGCCTCGGGTTGCGACGCGGTCCATCCGGGCTACGGCTTCCTCTCCGAGAACAGCGCCTTCGCCGCGGCCGTCGCTGCGGCAGGGCTGACCTTCGTCGGCCCCAGGCCGGAGACCATCTCGGCCCTGGGGGACAAGGCGCGTGCCAAGGCGCTGATGGGCGCGGCCGGTGTTCCGGTCGTGCCCGGCGCGGGCGATGCCAGCGACGATCCCGAGACCGTCGAGCACATGGTGCAGTCGGTCGGGCTGCCTGTTCTTCTCAAGCCCAGTGCCGGCGGGGGAGGCAAGGGCATGCAGGTGCTGACGGAGACCACGGGGCTGCGCGAGGCCGTGGCGTCGGCGATCCGCGTGGCGCGCAGCAGCTTCGGTGATGGCCGGCTGATTGTGGAGCGCTATATCGAACAGCCCCGGCATATCGAGGTGCAGGTCTTTGGGGACAGCCAAGGCCATGTCGTCCATCTTTACGAGCGCGAATGCTCGCTGCAGCGGCGTCATCAGAAGGTGGTCGAAGAGGCTCCCGCGCCGCGCCTGCCTGCCGACGTGCGGCAGCGACTGGTGGACGCCGCGGTGCAGGGCGCCCGCAGCATTCGGTATCTGAATGCGGGCACCTTCGAGTTCATCGTCGGCAAGGACTTCCAGTTCTATTTCCTGGAGGTCAACACCAGACTCCAGGTGGAGCATCCCGTCACCGAATGCGTGACAGGCCTGGATCTCGTCGAGTGGCAACTGAGAGTGGCAGCTGGCGAGCCTCTGCCGCTCCCGCAGGACAGCATCCGGTGCCATGGCCATGCAGTGGAGGGCCGGATCTACGCCGAGGATCCATCGGATGGATTCAGGCCGGCTCCCGGGAGCGTGGATGAAGTGCGCTGGCCAACAGGTGTCCGGGTCGAGGCCGGCGTGGCCCGTGGCGGCGCGGTGCCGCCGTACTACGACCCTATGGTGGCCAAGCTCGTGGCTCACGCCGATACCCGGGAACAGGCATTGGATAGTCTGCGCAACGGGCTCGGCGAGACGGTTTTGCTCGGCCTGACGACCAACATCGGCTATCTGCGCCGTGTTCTCGCCGACACCGCCGTAAGCGCGGCCACAGTCCACACCCGTTACCTCGACGAGCATGGCGAACGGTTTGCACAACGGGGGAGCACGGGCTGCGCCGCCGCATGCGCTGCAGCGGCGGATCTGCCCGTTTCCAGTGCCTTATCTCCATGGAGCGGCGCTGCAGCGCATGGGTTGCTGGATAGGGCCAGCCTGGATCCGGGCGCCCCGTGGGGGCGTGCCCACATGTGGGTTGACGGGCATATGCAATCGGTGGCGATCGAGGCCCCTGTTCAAGGCGGATGGCGGATGGCGATCGGCGACGAAGTTCGCGACGTACATATCGCCGAGGTTGCGAACGGTGTCTGGCAAGGCGTGACCGGGCAAGCTCCCTGGGTTGCGGCCCGGCGCGGTTCTTTATGGGAGCTACAGCTCGACGGTGACCGTTTCACCTTGCTGCCAGCGCATGCGCGCTCCTTCGATGAAGAGGCCGTCGCCGGTGCCGCGGTTGCGCCACTGTCCGGCACGGTGTCTGTCGTACCCGTCAGCGTCGGCGACCGGGTCGAGGCCGGCGACGTGCTCGCGATCATTGAGGCCATGAAAATGGAGCACAGCGTGGTTGCCGGCTTCGGAGGCACGGTCCGATCGATCGCCTTTGCCGTGGGTGACAGCGTGAAGGCGGGGGAGTTGATCGTCGACGTTGAGGTCGAGGAACTGAAGCCTGCCTGATCTATTTCCGTTCTGATGTTGCTGAGTTGGATTGCGTAACTTACTGATTTTTTTAAAAAATTCCTGTTAATCTGCTAAACTTCCTGCAAATTTCAAAGTGAAAATGGCAGGGAAAAATACATCGAATGGCGATAGTGAGTCAGCAGGCGGGGGCGAGGTCCGCGTGCTGGCGCGCGGTTTGGCCATCCTCAAGGCGTTCGAGCCCGCGAACGGCTGGCTCTCGAATACCGAGCTTGCGGAACTGACCGGGCTGCCAAAGCCGACGGTTTCCCGCATTACCGCGAATCTGACGGAGGCGGGATACCTGCGTTACTCGGCGGACAGGGCCGCGTACCGGCTCGGAACCTCAGTCCTCTCCCTGGGGTTTGTCGCCGCCTCGAATCGCAACCTCGTGGTTCTGGCCAGGCCGTTGATGCAGGCCTTCGCGGATCGGCACAACGTATCCGTCGTTCTTGCATCGCCGGACGCGGGCAGCATGGTGTGCAACGAGGTCGTCCACAGCCGCCACATGCTCTTCACCTTGCGCGTGCGCGCCGGCTCCAGGCTGCTCATCGGGCAATCGGCTCTGGGGCGTGCGTTGATCGGCTCGATGGGAGACGCCGAGCGCGCGCGTTTCCTGTCCAAGTTGTCGCATGTCGATCCGCAGACCTGGTCGTCCCTGCAGGAGCAGGTGAGCGCCATCGTGGCTCAGATGAAGCGCAAGCAGTATTGCGTCGCGGCCGGGAGCCTGGAGCAGGGCACCAACGGTGTGGCGGTCGTCATCGATACGCCGGATCAACCGCACTCCTATGCCCTGGGTTGTGCCGCGCCGGCGAACACCTTGAGCGTCAAGAGAATCGAGGACGAAGTCGCGGCAGATCTGCTGGCGCTAAGAGTCCGTCTCGAGAACGAGCTCAGTGTGTCGTCCAACTCCATGGAGCTCTGATGGTTCGTACGAGGAAGCCAGAAGCCCCCACCTCCGATCTGCAAGCAGTCCTGGACCCAGGCGCCGAGGTCGATTCCCTGCGGCGCGGGCTCGAGATCCTGCGGCTGTTCGATGCCAGGCACCGGTCACTGCAGGCTACGGAGATCGCCGCGAAGCTCGGGCTTTCCCGTGTCACCGCGGCCAAGTTGATCGCAACACTGGAGGCCCACAATTTCTTGCGACCCAGCGGCCAGGCCAATGGGTACGGGCCTCATGTCGCATGCCTGACCCTCGGAAGAGCGGTCCGGCGTGGGCTGGGGATTGCCGAAATTGCCCAGCCGAAGATGCGTGCCCTGTCGGAGCAGTTTGATGTGCATGTCAGCCTGACGACGCGTGACCGGCTGCACATGCTCGTGGTCGAGCATTGCGTTCCCCAGGGCAAGGTCCGTCTGGGCCTGAGCACGGGCGCACGCTTGCCGATCACCACCTCGGCATCTGGCCGGGCGTACCTGTGGGCGCAGCCGCCGGCCTTGCGGGCAAAGCTGATGGAGTCGCTGGGGGAGGCGGAGAAGGACAACTCATTCAAGATGATGTCCAGCGTTTACGGAGCACTCCAGGAACTGGAGGAGCGCGGCTGGTGCTTCCTCGCCTCGCCCGTGACGAGCCAGACCAGTTCCATCGCGACGCCGATCCGTGTTGGAGACGAGGCCAACTATGTGTTGGCGGTCATGGCCGTCGGAGACAGCGAGGCAGAGCAGCGCCTGCGCGAGGTGATCGCTCCCGAACTGCTCACGGTCGCCAACCAGATTTCGCAGGAGCTTCGGGCGGAGGACTAGCGAAGTCTTGGGCCGCGTCTTTGCAGTCCTGCCACGGCCGCCTCTACGGCGGCAAGATGCTCCGGCGAAACGTGCGCGATCGCCTGCAAGGCCGCCACCAGATCCAGGTGGCCAGAAAGGTTCATTTGCTCCGAGTCCCTGAGCAGTCTTTTGTTCATCCGCATGGCTTGCGCAGGGTGGCGGGCAATGCGTTGGGCAAGTCCATGGGCTTGGGGCAGCAGCGCCTCGTCGTCCACCACCGACGACACGAGGCCGATGCGCAGCGCGGCTTCGGCGTCAACGGGATCGGCCGTGAAGGTGAGTTCCATCGCCTTGGAGCGCCCGACCAGGCGCGGAAGCATCCACGATCCGCCGTCGCCGGAAACAATCCCCAACTGCGCGAAGCTCACGGTGAAGGTCGCGCTGCGGGCCGCTAGCCGGATATCGCAGAAGCACGCCAGATCACACCCGGCCCCATAGGCGGCGCCGTTGACCGCGGCGATCGTCGGAATGTCGGCCTCGGCGAGCGCAAGGGGAACCTGGTGGACCGTCTGCCGGTACCTCTGCTGAATGTCCGCCACGCTGCCCGCGGAGAATTCCTCGCGGGCGGCCATCTTTCGGATGTCACCCCCTGCGCAAAAGGCCCGGCCTTCGCCGGTGATGACCAAGGCGTGAGCCGTCGGGTCGGCGTTGACCTCTCGGATGCGGGAGGCCAGCTCGAGAAACTGATCTCCGGTCGTGAACCGGTTGAGCGCATCGGGGCGGCTCAGCGTCAAGGTGACGACGCCGCCTTCGCGGCCGACCCGCACGAAGGGGGATGACACCGGATCGTTCATGCGCCGACCCAGCGGGGGGCGCGCTTTTCCGCGAAGGCGCGGGGCCCTTCAATGGCATCCGCGCTCGAATAGACCCTCTCATGAAACCGCTTCGCGGCTTCCAGACCTTCGGCACATCCCAGATCCATGGCGGCACCCACGCTCTTCTTGGCCGCCCAAACCGTCAGAGGCGCGTTGTCTGCGATCGTCCGGGCGAGCCGATCCGCGCGTGCGCGCACCGCGTCGGGATCGGCTTCCACGTAGTTCACGAAGCCAAGCTCATGGAAACGCTCGATGGGATGCAAGTCTCCCGTGAACATCAGTTCCAGCAAGAAGGGTTGCGGGAGCATCCACAGCATGGGAACACCCCACGGAGAGCCGCGGCCCACCTTGGATTCGGAAATCCCGCCGCGCGTGCCCTGCATGCCGACCCGAAGGTCGCTGTTGGCCGCGAGAACCATGCCGCCGGCTGTGAAATGGCCCGTCATCGCGGCGATGATGGGCTTGGACACCTGCCGCATCCGTTGGTGGAATGGGTCGCGCAGCATTTCGAGCATGTCCTTTCCCGTCTCCGCGCGGACACGGGCTGCCTCCTTGAGATCCATGCCAGCGGAGAAGGTCCCGCAGTCCGCGGAGGTGATGATGGCGACACGGATATCGCCCCGGTCCTCCACCTCGTCCCACAGTTCGAGCAGCCTCTCGCAAACCGCGATCGACAGTGCATTGCGCTGCGCGGGGCGATTGATGCATATCGTTGCAACGCCTTCCTCGACGTGGAAGCTCACGGGAGCTTCGGAGATTTCTGTGCTCATGGGGTCATTCCTCATACTCTCGCTCAATGCTGTGGCTCTTGGTAGGCGTGCAAGTTCGTTGGGGCGAAACAAGCGACGCGGGCGAACTCGAGGGGATATGGAAAGCTGCACACATCCACATGAGGTCACTGAACCGGTATGCGGGCCTGCTCGACCAGTTTTTTCCATTTGGCTGTTTCTGCCTCCTGGAATGCAGCCAGTTCCATGGGGGTGCTGCTTTCCGCCTCGATGCCTACGGCAAGCAGCTTGCTGCGGATGGACGGATCCCGCAGGATGTCGTGGATGCTGGACGTCAGCTGTTCGAGGACTGCCTTGGGCGTCTGCGCGGGGGCATACGCGGCGAACCAGCCTACGAATTCGAAGCCAGGCAGGTTGCCGGAGCGCTCGATGGTAGGAAGGCCCGGCGCGAGATCGGTTGGCTGACGGGTGGAGACGGCCAGCGCCTTGACTTTGCCTGCATGCGCCAAGGGCAGGGTCGTGACCGCATCGGCGATCATGAACTGAATGTGGCCTCCGGCCAGGTCCGTGACTGCCTCGGGATTGCTCTTGTACTGGACGTTTGCGATGTCGATGCCGGCGGCCGACTTCAACATCTCGCCCGCGACACGCGCCGAGGTGCTGCCGCTTCCGAAGAAGAGTTTTCCTGGGTTGCGGCGTGCGTAGTCGATGAACTGCGCGACCGTATCCGCGGGAATCGATGGATGAATGACCATCGCCAGCGGCGTGGTTCCCAGCTTGCTCAGCGGCGCGAAGTCCTTCACCGGGTCGTAGGGGAGCTTGTGGAACAGGGCCGGGTTGCCTGCCTGTGTGGTGTTGGCGGTCACCAGGATGGTGTAACCGTCGGGCGCGGATCGGGCCACATGGGTACTGGCGAGGAATCCACTCGCTCCCGCCTTGTTCTCCACGACGGCTGGTTGTCCCAGTCGTTGGGGCAGGCCTTCACCGATGAGCCGCGCAAGCTTGTCTGTCGCACTCCCGGCCGAGAACGGCACGACGATCGAGATAGGCTTGCTCGGGTAGTCAGTGGCGGCGGCCTGTTGCGGTCCAAGGCCGGCCGCCAGGGCGAGGAGCGTCAGCGTGAGGGCGAAGCGGCGCTTGCGCGCTGTCGCGGACGGACTGGTGCGCTTCACTGGCTGGCCAAGAGTTTCCGATGGGCGCGCTTGGTATTCGGCGTGCATGGGCCTTCCTATTCCGGCTCAATGCCTGCGCTCTTCGCGAGCTTTCCGTAGTGAATGCTTTCCGCCGCGATGTACTTGGCGAAGTCGGATGGGGACATCTGCTTCATCAGTTCGTAGCCTGTGCCGTCGATCTGTTGCTGAACGTCCGGCATGGCCAGCACGGCGACCACGTCGCGGTGGATGCGTTCAACGACGTCGGTAGGGGTTCCGGCCGGCGCGAACAAGCCGTTCCAGTTCCCGATCTCAAAGCCGGGCAGTACCTCCCTCATGGCAGGCACACCGGGAAGCTTCGACGAACGGTCAGGCGTGATGGCCAGCACCTTCAGCTTGCCGGAGCGTATGTGCTGCAAGCCGGTAGTGAAGTCGATAAACATCATCTGCGTTTGACCCCCGAGCAGTTCCGTCACAGCCTGCCCGTAGGACTTATAGGGGATGCCGACCAGCTTGGTTTGCGTCATCACGCTGAAAGTGGCTCCGGTGATTCGGGTCGTGCTGTTGGCGTAGGGAAAAGACACAGCGCCAGGCTTCGACTTCGCGTATTGGATGAGTTCCTGGACTGAATTCACCGGTAGCGACGGATTGACGACGAGCGCATGGGGCACGCCACCGACGATAACCACAGGGGCGAAGTCCTTCTCGCCGTCATAGGGCATGGACTTGAAGAAGTACTTGTTGGCCACCTGCGTGGTGTTGGTGCCAAAGAGCAGCGTGTAGCCGTCCGCCGGCGCCTTGGCGACAAACTCGGCGCCAAGCATGCCCGTGGCACCCGGTTTGTTGTCGATGATGACAGCCTGTCCTAGGCGTTTCGAAAGCGGACCCGAGATCACCCGCGCCAATGCATCGGTCGGGCTGCCGGCCGCGAACGGCAGAATGATCCGGATCGGTTTGGATGGATAGGTCTCGGCATGCGCGGCGCCGGTGAGCAGCGTGCCCAGGCTGGCCGTGAGAGCGGCTGTGAATGTACGGCGTTTCATGGATGTATCTCCTTGTTGATGGTGTCTGTGATGTGGGGTTGGGGAGTGACTTGTCACTGCTTCGTGCCGGTCATGGCGTCGGTTTGGACTTGACCATGCGCAGCGGGTTGTAGGTGAGTACGACCTCCCCACGCTGGTTAACCACCTTGTTCGACGTGCGAAGCAGTCCGCGCCCCGGTTTGCTGGTGGCGCGGGCTTCGACGACTTCGCATTCCACGTGGATGGTGTCGCCGGCGGCGGTGGGGCTGTGGACCTTGATATCGGCCTCGAGGAAGGCCATGCCGGTGCGCTGCATGGTGCTCTGCATCAAGAGTGCTTCCGCAGTGCAGAAGACAAGAGAGCCAGGCACCGGACGGGCGCCGATGACGGAGACTTCCTGGATGTACTCGAGGTTGGTGAACATCTCCTCCACCATGCCGACCGCAGCCACGTACGCCGTGATGTCGGCCTCGGTGATGGTGCGGCCCAGGGTTCGAAAACGATCGCCTATTTCCACGTCGTCCCAATGCAGGCCGACGCCCATGATCTCAAGTCCGGAGGCGTCTCTTAACGTAGTTCGTTGCATGATTTGTCTGTCCTGGGTTGGTTGAAATGGATGTGTGCGATTTCCGTCGTCAAAGGATCCCGTCGTCGCGCAGTCCGGCGATTTCTTCGGGGCTGAGGTTCATCGAGCGAAGCACCTCATCGGTGTGCTCGCCGAGCTGCGGCGGCGCAGTCTTGAACTCGAGCGGGGTTTCGGAAAACCGCATGGGATTGCGCACGGACGGGACCGAGCCGTACTTGGCGTGGGGGAGATCCATTCGCATGCCGCGCGCGATCACATGGGGGTCCTGGAACACTCGTTGGATGTCGTTGATCGGCCCACCGGGGACCTGGGCCTCTTCCAGCAGCGACACCCATTCGGCAACGCTGCGGGAGCGCGTGATCGGAAAGAGCCATTCATCGAGCTGGACACGGTTTTGCACGCGTGCACGGATGGATGCGAAGCGTTCATCGGTGCCCATCTCGGGATGGCCGATGGCGCTGCACAGCCGTCGGAACTGGGTGTCGTTGCCAACGGCCAGGATGAGGTGCCCATCCGACGCCGGATAGACGGCATACGGTGCGATGTTGGGGTGCCCGCTGCCCATGCGCTTCGGGGCTTCACCCGTGACGAGATAGTTCTGCGCCTGGTTGACCAGTGAGCCGACCAGGGAGTCCAAGAGAGAGATATCGATGTGCTGCCCGCCGTGCCCCATGGTGCGGTGGTGGAGCGCGGCAAGAATCGCCACGCTGGCATACATGCCCGCCATCAGGTCCGCGACGGCCACGCCCACGCGCTGCGGCCCGCCGCCCGGAAGGTCGTCACGTTCGCCCGTGACGCTCATCAGGCCGCCCATGCCCTGGATCAGATAGTCGTAGCCGGCGCGGTTCTTGTAGGGGCCGGTTTGACCGAATCCGGTGATCGAGCAATAGATCAGTTCCGGATTGATGGCCTTGAGGGACTGGTAGTCCAGTCCGTACTTCTCCAGTGCGCCGACCTTGTAGTTTTCAACAAAGACATCGGCTTGCAGCACCATTTGCCGGATCAAGGCCTGCCCACGGGCATCGGCAAAGTCGATGGTGATCGACTTCTTGCCCCGGTTGCAGCACATGAAGTAGGCCGCGTCCCCAGGCTGCCCGGTGCTTTCATCCTTGAGGAATGGGGGCCCCATGTGCCGGGTGTCGTCGCCTACGCCCGGCTTCTCGATCTTGATGACTTCGGCGCCCAGATCCGCGAGGTTCTGCGTGGCCCACGGGCCGGCAAGAATGCGTGACATGTCCAGTACGCGGATGTCGCTCAGTGGCTTTCGCATGATTCGATGGCCTGGATCGAGCTTGCGTCGATCAGATATTTAAATGAAATTAGAAATATTGAAATGAAATTTAATCCTGCTGGTGCGTTTTGTCAAGGCCGAGTGTTCCCGGACGAGCGATGCCGCAGGAGCCCGGCTTGCGACGCCGGGGGAGGGGTAGGTTCCGCAGGGGGGCATCGAAGGCACGACGGGCCCGGTATGGCGCGCAGGCCTTGTCCGGCAGGCCCGCGCTGGGCGACACCGTATGGCTGATTCCCGGCCACTGCGACCCCACCGTCAACCTGCACAACCAGCTGATCGCCGTGCGCGGTGGCCTGCAAGACGGCTGCGTCGACGCTGTGGAGCCACTGCTGGCGCGCGGCGTGTGGTGAGGCGCGCCCGAGGGCTTGAGCAGCCTGGCCGATCAGGCGTCCAGATGCTCGGGCTCGATCGGCGCCGCCGGTGCCGCCGGCGCGTCGCCCGACGCCGTCCACTCCTTGGGCACGTGCGTCGGTGTGGTGGACGTGGGCACGGCGCGGTGCGCGCTGGACTGCTCGGGCACCAGGTGCGTGACGGCCGTGGGGTGCGGCGCGCGGCGGTGCGTCAGCGCCTCGGCGATCTGCGCGGCCGACGCCGGGCGGCCGGCGACGGTGGGGCGCAGGACCTCGGGCGCGGCGTCCGGCACGGCGGTGTCGGGGATGCGCGGGTTGAAGCTGTGCGCGTCGGCCAGCGGCCAGTACAGGCGGTAGACGTTGTGCTGGTGCTCCAGGTCGTCCAGGATGGCGCGCGGGCGGAGGGTGGGCATGATGGCCGACAGCAGGCGGATGCGCTCGCTGTCGATGCGCCGCACGATGTGATGCGTGCTGAGCTGGTCGGGGTGCATCAGGCCGGCGGCCTGCAGCAACTCCTTCAGTGCGTGCAGGGTGTTGGCGTGGTATTGCGCCACGCGCGGCGCCTTGTCGGCCACCACCAGGGCGCGCTCGCGCTTCAGGTCCTGCGTGGTGATGCCGGTGGGGCAAAAGCCGCTGTGGCACACCTGCGCCTGAATGCAGCCCAGCGCCATCATGAAGCCGCGCCCCGAGTTGCACCAGTCGGCGCCCAGCGCGAACATGCGGGCCAGGTCGAACGAGGTGATGACCTTGCCGGCCGCGCCGATCTTGACGCGCTCGCGCAGGCCGGCGCCGATCAGGGTGTTGTGCACCAGGTGCAGGCCTTCCTGCACCGGTGCGCCCATGTGGTCGGCAAACTCGATCGGCGCGGCGCCGGTGCCGCCCTCGGCACCGTCGACCACGATGTAGTCGGGCGTGATGTCGGTCTCCAGCATGGCCTTGACGATGCCGAACCATTCCCAGATGTGGCCGATGCACAGCTTGAAGCCCACCGGCTTGCCGCCCGACAGCTCGCGCAGTCGGGCGACGAACTGCATCAGCTCGACCGGGGTGGAAAACGCGCTGTGCGCCGAGGGCGAGACGCAGTCCACGCCCACCGGCACGCCGCGCGCGGCGGCAATCTCGGGCGTCACCTTGGCGCCCGGCAGCACGCCGCCGTGGCCGGGCTTGGCGCCCTGGCTGATCTTGATCTCGACCATCTTGACCTGCGGCTCGCGCGCCTGCTCGGCAAAGCGCTCGGGGTTGAAGCTGCCGTCCGCGTTGCGGCAGCCGAAATAGCCCGAGCCGATCTCCCAGACGATGTCGCCGCCGTGCTCGCGGTGATAGCGGCTGATGCCGCCCTCGCCGGTGTCGTGCGCGAAGCCGCCGATCCTGGCGCCTTGGTTGAGCGCCCGGATGGCGTTGGCCGACAGCGCGCCGAAGCTCATGGCCGAGATGTTGAACACGCTGGCGTTGTAGGGCTGGGTGCAGGGCGAGGCGCCAACCGCCGGCGCGTCGGGGCTGCCGCCAATCCAGATGCGAAAGTCGTGCGATTCGATCTTGGTCGTCTGCAGCGAGTGGTTGATCCACTCGTAGCCCTTGGCGCCCACGTCCAGCTTGGTGCCGAAGGGCCGCACGTCGGGCACGCCCTTGGCGCGCTGGTACACCACGGTGCGCTGCGCGCGCGTGAAGGGCTCGCCGGCGTCGTGGTCGCCCTCGACGAAATACTGCCGAATCTCGGGGCGGATGAACTCCAGCAGAAAGCGCATGTGCCCCAGCACCGGGTAGTTGCGCAGCACGGCGTGGCGCGTTTGCGCATAGTCGCGCCAGCCCAGCAGCGTGAGCGCGCCGAACACCCCCAGCGGCGCCCACCAGCCGCGCCCCCAGCGCAGCAGCGCCGCGGCGCTGAGCCCGGTGAACAGGGCGCACAGCGCCCAGGTGGTGTAGCGGATGTGCTGAGCCAGGAACGCGCGCTGGGCCATGGGGCTGCTCCGGAAGATGGCGGCCGCCGCGCGACCGCTGCGGGCCATCTTACCCAAGCGCGGCGAGCGCCCGGCCGGCTCGAATCCGGGTGAGCCCGCCGGTCACCCCCGGCCCGTCAGGACTTGGCGCCGCTCTTCAGGCGCTGGGTGAAGGCCTCCCACTTGTCGCCCATCTCGTCCTTCCAGTTGTCGAACTTGCCCTTCCACTCGTCCTTCTGCTTGTCGCGCAGCACGCGGCGCGCCTCCCTGGCGGCGGCGTTCTGCGCGTCGCGCACCGCCTCGACCTCGGCCAGCACGGCGCCGGCGGGGCGGCGCAGCACCATGCCCTGCAGGCCGCCGGCCAGACCGTCGAGCACCTCGTTGGCGAGTTCGCCCACCGTGGCGACGACGGCGGTGGAGCCCGGCGGCACCGCCTGCAGCATCTGGTCGATCAGGCTCAGGCGCATGTCGGCGCTGTCCCACGACACCGCCGAGCCCAGCAGCGCGCCCGAGGCGCCGCCGAACAGCACGCCCAGCGGCCCGCCCAGCACGCCGACCAGCGAGCCCAGCAGGGTGCCGACGAGAGCCGGCGTGGCGGCGCCGCCATCGCTGGCACCGTCGCGCACGCTGAAGGCGCCGGCGGCGTCGCGCGCGACGACGACCGCATTGCGCAGCTCGACGCGGCCTTGCGCAGCGGCCTGCTTGAGCTCGCTCAGCGCCTGATAGGCCTTGCTGGATTCGGCAAAGGTGAGGACGACGACGTTTTCCTGCATGATGGCTCCTTCGGGTTGAAACCAAAGCATCGTGCCGAGAGGCGCGCCCGGCGTCAGTGGCCGGGGGCGACATTCGGATGGCGTCGCGCGCCACGCCACGCAGGCGGTTTCGCCCCCGGGCCCGCAGCCGTTGGACACGCATGACCGATTTGCAATCAGCCGTAAACCGGCCGCTCGAAGCGTTGCCGGCACCCGCCGCGCCGGCGCCCGAGCCCACGGTGGCCAGCAGCCTGGCGGGCCTGGTGCTCGACCTGGTGGCGCACCAGGACGCGCCCCACGCCAAGGCGCTGTGCGCGGCCGCGGGCCTGGACGCTGCCGCGCTGGCCGACCCCGACGCGCGCCTGCCGCGTTCGGCCCTGCTGCGCTTGCTCGACGCGGCCGCGCGGCGGGCGCCGGCGCCGGCCTTCGGGCTGCGCGCCTTCGACCAGGTGAATCCCGGCGTGTTTCAGCTGGTCGGTTTCGTGATGATGAGCAGCGCCAGCTTGCGCCAGGCGCTGGAGCGCGCCGTGCGCCTGATGCCGCTGCTGGACGAGAGCGCGGTGCTGACGCTGCGCCCCGAGGGCGCGCACGAGCGCCTGAGCTTCGATACCTCCGCCATCGCCATGCCGGCCTTGATGAACGAGGCCGGCCTGGCCTCGCTGCTGGGCCTGTGCTGCTTTTTGTCGGGCGGGCTCGGGCTGCCGGTGCTGCAGGCCGACTTTCCGCATCCCGCGCCGGCCGATCTGAGCGCCTACCGGCGCCTGCTGCCCGGCGCCACGCTGCGCTTCGACCGGCCCGTGATGTCCCTGCTGCTGGCGTCCGCGGGGCTGGACGCGCCGCTGCGGCGCACCTCGCCGGTGCTGGAGCAGGTGCACCTGGCGCTGGCGGAGCAGCGGCTGGAGTCTTTGCGCGGCCATCCGGTGAGCGTGCGGGTGCAGCAGTACATCGAGCGGCACCTGCGCGGACGCCCGCCCACGCTGGACGAGGCCGCCCAGGCGCTGGCGCTGGCGCCGCGCAGCCTGCAGCGCCAGCTGGCGCGCGAGGGGCGCTCCTTCAAGCAGCTGCTGGACGACACGCGCCGGCAGCTGGCGCAGCAGCATCTGCGGCAGTCGCAGCTCACGCTGAAGGAGCTGGCGTTCGCGCTCGGCTTCGGCGAGACGGGCAGCCTGCACCGCGCCTGCCAGCGCTGGTTCGGCATGTCGCCGGCGCGCTATCGGGCGCAGGCGGTTTGATCTCAGTTCGCCGGGATGCGCTGCAGCAGCCCCGCCAGCGCGTGCGCCACGGTCTGCGCGCGCACGGCGGCGCGGTCGCCGTCGAAGTGCCGGCATTCGGTCTCGGTGAAGCCGGGCAGATGCCAGCCGAACCACACCGTGCCCACCGGCTTGTCGGCGCTGCCACCGCCGGGCCCGGCCACGCCGGTGACGGCCACCGCCACGTGCGCGCGGGCGTGCGCGATGGCGCCCCGCGCCATGGCGCGTGCCACCGGCTCGCTGACCGCGCCGTGCTGGCGGATGACGTGGGCCGGCACGCCCAGCAGCTCGGTCTTGGCCGCGTTGCTGTAGCTGACGAAGCCGCGCTCGAACCAGTCGCTGGAGCCGGCCAAGTCGGTGCAGGCGCCGGCGATCAGGCCGCCGGTGCAGCTTTCGGCGGTGGCCAGCAGCCAGCCGCGCTGCAGCAGGGCCTGCGCCAGTTCTTGAACGATTTTGGCCGTTGGCCGGCGTCCATCCTGCGCGAAAAGCTCTTGATTTGATAGTGACTCGGTCATAGCACACGCACCAGCGCGATCACCAGCAGGGCGCAGCCGGCGGCCACCAGGTCGTCCAGCATGATGCCGAAGCCGCCGCGCCAGCCGCGCGCGTCATGAAACAGCCGGTCGGCCCAGCCCACCGGGCCGGGCTTGACGGCGTCGAAAAAGCGAAACAGCGCGAACGCCGCCAGCTGCGCCCAAAAGCCCGCCGGCAGCAGCAGCCACAGGATCAGCCAGAAGGCGACGATTTCGTCGGCCACCACGGCGCTGGGGTCGGCCACGTTCAGGTGGTCGGCGCTGACGGTGCAGGCCCACCAGGCCAGCGGCAGCGACACGGCCAGCAGCCAGCCCAGCTGCGCGGGCGTCAGCCACAGGCCCAGCACCACCCAGGCCAGCCAGGCCCACAGCGTGCCCACCGTGCCCGGCGCCAGCGGCGACAGGCCGGAGCCGAAGCCCAGCCCGATCCAGTGCGCCGGGTGGGCGCGCAAAAAGCGCACGCCGGGGCGCCGCGGCAGCGGCGCCTCGATGCGCGGCGGCGTTGGCGATGCAGCCGGTGGCGGCGCGGCGGCGTCGGGCGCGGCGGGGTGCGGCGGCAGCGGGCGGGCGGTGACGTCGCTGACGTCGTCGCGCGGGCGGTCGGACAGGCTCATGGCAGAGCTTTCGTCATCGCCGGTCCTGCAGCCGCTCGTCCTTGGGCCAGCTGATGCGGTGCGTGGCGCTGAAGGCTTGCGTGGCGCCGGCGGCCAGCGGCAGCTCCCAGGCCACGGTGCCGGGTTCGTCGTGCCAGCGCTCGGTCTGGGGCGCGGGCTCGTACTTCGACTCGACTTTCACGTCCTCGTGCTCGGGCACCGGCGCGGCGTCCAGCAGCTGCAGCTGGATGGGCGTGGCGTGGCGGTTTTGCACGGTGTAGCGGCGCTCGTCGGTGCGCTGGTTGCGCGTGCCGATGAAGCCGCCCGTGCCCTGCTGCCGCTCGGGGCGCTCGCTGCGCACGCTCACCAGCTCGTCGCGGCCGAAGGCCAGGCCGTCGCGCGTGCTGCGCTCGGCGTCGAAGCGCCCGCTGCCGACGAAGGCGCCGTCGCGGTACAGCTGCAGCGCGCCGGCCGGCCACACGCCCGGCGGGGTGGCGAAGCGGGCGATCAGGTAGGCGTGCGCTTCCAGCGCCGGCGTGGCGCGCACCAGCAGCTCGGTGTCCAGCGTTTGCTCGCCCAGAGCCAGCGTGATGCGCTCGCCACTCGAAGGCACCGTCACGCGCTGCGGCACGGCGAATTCGGTGGCGAAGCTGCCCTGGAACACGCTGACGTCGAAGCTCGGCTCGTCGGCATCGGCCGCGCCGGCCTTGGCGGCGGGGGCGGCGCGCAGCATCGGCGCTGCCGCGGGCGCGGCCATCGGGCGGGCTTCCATGGCCTCCGCGCGGGGCGGCTGGATGCCCACGCGCCACGGCCGGGGCAGCGGCCCCTGCGTGGCCGCGCCGGGCTGGCCGGTGGACAGGGTGATGGCCACGCCGTCCCAGTCCTCGCCCGTGCTTTGCGCCACCTGGGCCAGGCGTTCCAGGCGCAGCTTCTTGCTGGCGCTGTCCAGCGTGGCGCGGTACGCGGGCTGCCAGCCGGGGCCGCGCACGGCGTAGCTCAGGCGCAGCTCGCCGCCCTGCGGCGCGGCCAGCGTGACCTGCACCGTGCTGACGCGCGCGTGCGCACTGGTGCTGCGCTCGCGCTCGGCCAGCAGGGGCTTCAGCTCGCGCTCCAGCTGCTCCTGCTGGCGCGCCAGTTCGTGCTGACGGGCCAGCGCGCCCTGGCCGCCCTGGCGCAGCGCCTGCGCGGTGGCGGCGATCTGCGCCGGCGTGGCGGCGCCGGCACGCGGGCCGTCGCCGGGCTGGCCAAAGCTCTTGTAGTAGCCGGTGGCCAGGTCGATGCCGGCGCGTTCGGCCTGCAGGCCGGCGATCTGGTCTTGCAGCGCACCAATGCGCGCGTCCAGCGGGCTGGCGCAGGCGCCGCCGCGAAGCTCGCGCGGCTGCTGGCGCAGCGCCAGCTCGCCCACGCGGATGCCACCGGCGGCGCTGACCTGCAGGCCGGCGGCGTCCAGGCCGGCCGGCAGGCAGTCGAACGTGGCCTGGCGCGCGCCCGGCGCCACGCGCAGCACGCGCTCGACCGTGGCGCTGCCGGGGTAGAGCCTGACGGCGCTGATGTGCGAGGCGCCGTTGGCGCGCGGCGCGGCGCTTTGGGCGTGCGCGGGTGCCAAGGCGGTCAAGCCGAAGCTTGCAATCGCCAACAGGCGGGAGGGAGCGTGCAAAGGCATGGGCGATCCGGTGCAGGGTGGCTGCCAATGCTAGCAGCCCGGGCCCCATCCACGATGCCGCTTGGCATCCAAATGAAAATAGCCGTTCGCGCTTGTCCAGCAAGCGCAAGCAGCTATGAAATTTGAAGAAAACGTCCAGCGTCCCGACGCGGCGCGCCGGCGCACGCCACGTCAGCTGGCGGTCTTCTGCAGCTGGGCGGCCAGTTCGTCGTCGATGGCGCCCGCGCGCAGCGCAGCCGGGCGCTGCGCGTGCAGCTGCGCAAAGCGCACGAACTCGGCGCGCGGCTCGATGGTCTTGAACTGCAGGTAAAAGCCCAGCGAGGCGGCAACGAACAGGTTGGCGGCGCTGAAGGCGTCGCCCGCCAGATGGTCGCGCCCGCGCAGCGCGCCTTCCAGCGTGTCCAGCACGTCGGCCTCGCTGCCGTAGCCGGCCTGCTCGGGCTTGGCCAGCGCGCCGGCGGACTTGGCGGTGAGCAGGGCCTCCAGCGGCGCCATGAAGGCGATCCAGCGGTAGTACGGCCCGCGCGCGGGCGTGCCGGGCGCAGGGGCCAACTGCTTGCCCGGCACCAGGTCAGCCAGGTACATCAGGATGGCGGCGTTCTCGGTCACCACGGTGTCGCCGTGCTTGAGCGCGGGCACCTTGCCCATGGGATTGATGGCGCGGTAGGCGGGGGCCTTCATGGTGGTGCCGTACTGCAGCACCTCGGTGGCGTAGGGCAGGCCGGTTTCTTCCAGCATCCAGCGCGCCACGCGGCCGCGCGACCAGGGGTGGGTGTAGAGGGTGAGGGGGGTGGTCATGGAGCTTCCTTTCGCTGGGTTGGCCGGTGGCCGGGGCGGTCGCTGCGGGCGCGGCGATGGTTTCAGCCGAAGTGATCGAAGGACTGCGCCGTGAGAACGAGCGGCTGGCCCGCGCCATCGGTCGGCCGCAGGCCGGGCGCGGCCTCGATGCGGCCGATGCGGGTGACGGGCGTGGCGGCGGCCTGCGCGGCGGCGCGCACGGCGGCGTGGGCGGCGGCGGGAGCGGTGAAGGCCAGCTCGTAGTCGTCGCCCCCGGCCAGCACGGTGCGGCGCCAGAAATCTTGGCCGAATGGGCCGCTGGCGCCCGCCAGACAAGCGCGGACAGCTATCAAATTGGATGCGGCGTCGAGGTCGACGCAGGCGCCGACGCGCGAGGCGGCCAGGATGTGGCCGAGGTCGCCGGCCAGGCCGTCGCTGAGGTCGATGGCGCTGCTGGCGATGCCGCGCAGCGCCCGGCCCAGCGCCAAGCGCGGCGTGGGGCGCTCCAGCCGCGCGCGGGCGGTGGCCAGCGCGGCGGGCGGCAGGGCGATGTCGCCGCGCAGCGCCTGCAAGGCAAGGCGCGCGTCGCCCAGCGTGCCGCTGACCCACAGCTCGTCGCCCGCCCGGGCGCCGTCCCGGCGCAGCGCCTGGCCGGCGGGCAGCTGGCCGAACACGGTGATGCACAGGTTGAGCGGGCCGGCCGTGGTGTCGCCGCCGACCAGCGGGCAGGCATGCTGCGCCGCCAGCGCCAGCAGGCCGTCGCTCAGGGCGTCCAGCCAGGGCGCGTCCTGCGCGCGCGCGGGCGGCAGCGCCAGCGCCAGGGTGAAGCCCAGCGGCTCGGCGCCCATGGCGGCCAGGTCGCTCAGATTGACGGCCAGCGCCTTGTGGCCCAGCGCGGCCGCGTCGACGTCGGCAAAGAAGTGGCGGCCCTCGACCAGCATGTCGCAGCTGACGGCCAGCTGCTGGCCGGGCGCGGGCTGCAGCAGGGCGCAGTCGTCGCCGATGCCGAGGACTATCGAATCAGTAGCTGCTTGCGCTTGCTGGGTGGGCGCTGCAGCCCATTTTTGCCTGAAAAAGCGCTCGATCAGGTCGAACTCGCTCATGGGCAATCGCTTCTTGGCTAAGCATGGCATGGCGCGCCAGCCGCGCCGAACCGAGCCCCAAGGGCCGAATGGCCGCGAAGCAGGCCACGCCAGCGATCGCCGTGGCCGGGGTTGCCCCGGCCACTGGCGATGCCCCCTTGAGGGGGGAGGCGAAACATCGCGCAGCGAGTGGAGCAACGGGGGAGGGTCATGTCAGAAACCACCGCCGAATTCGAGCGCGCGCTCGCGCACCCGGCTCATGCTGTCGGTCAGGCGGCGCACGCGGCCGGCGCGGCGCAGCGCGGCCTTCAGGAAGGCCATCATCAGCGGGCCGCTGTCCAGCACCTCGCTGGGCGCGCCGCTGCCCTGGAACTGGAACTCGGGGTGCCACTGCACGCCCATGACGAAGGCGTGGCCGGTGTGGCGGATGGCCTCGGGCACGCGGTCGATGGGGCTGCGCGCCTCGATCACCAGGCCCTTGCCCAACTCGCCCACGCACTGGTGGTGAATGCTGTTGACGCGCTGCGGCGCGTAGCCGTAGATGTCCGACAGGCGCGAGCCGGGCACGAAGTGCACCTCGTGCGTGAGGGTTTCGTAGCGGTTCAGGTCGAGGTGCGGGATGGCGCCCGGCCACTGGCTGGGAATGTCCTGCACCAGCGTGCCGCCGCAGTAGACGTTGAGCATCTGCGCGCCGCGGCAGATGCCCAGCACCGGCTTGCCGGCCTCGACGAAGCCGCGCATCAGCTCCAGCTCGTACTCGTCGCGGATCGGGTCGCAGTCGCAGTGCTCGGTCCAGGGCTTGGCGCCGTAAAAGCGGGGGCTGATGTCGGCGCCGCCCTGCAGCACCAGGCCGTCCAGCTGCTCGACCAGGTCGAGGATGGGCAGGCGCCGGCGCGTCTTGACCATGCTGTGGTCGACGAACGGGATCATCAGCGCCACCACGCCGTGCGACATGATCCATTGCGCCATGTTGCTTTCGAGAAACTGCAGCCGCTTGCGCGGCAGGCCGGAGCCGGCGGGGGGCTGGTGCAGCAGACGGGCCGAGATGCCGATGCGCAGGGTCATGATGGGTGCGATTGTTCCACGGACAGAGGCGGCGTGCGACCCCGCCGGCGTGCGGATGTTCCGCAAACCGGCGTTTTCATTCGTTGCGAAAGCGCCCGCTGGCCTGGCGGATCACCTCGGCCAGCAGATCCTCGCGCTGCTGGCATTCGCGCAGCCAGCGGGCGTGGTTGCGGCCGGCCTGCGCCTCGGCGTGCAGCCGCTCCAGCGCGCCGCTGGCCCCGCATTGCGCGGCAAAGGGCGCCAGCTGCTCGAAGCTGGCCAGCAGGTGCTCGCGCAGCGGCAGGTGGGTGCCGCTGGCCGGATCGACATAGACCGCGTCCAGCCCGAAGCGGCAGGCCTGGAAGCGGTTGTAGCTGTAGACCAGGTAGTCGTCCTCGCAGGGCGTGATGGGGCGCTGGGTCTGCAGCCAGGCGGCCAGGCTTTGCACGTAGCCGGCCAGGGCGGCGGCGTGCTGCACGGTGAGCGGGGTGTCGAACACGCGTACCTCGATGGTGCCGAACTCGGGCTTGGGCCGGATGTCCCAGTAGAAGTCCTTCATGCTCTGCACCACGCCGGTGCGCGTCATCTTGTCGAAATATTGCTCGAACTCGCCCCAGGTGAGCACGCAGGGCGCGCGCCCCGACAGCGGAAAGGCGAACACCGAGTTCAGCCGCGCCGAGTCGAAGGCCGTGTCCTGCCCCTGCACGAAGGGGCTGGACGCCGCCAGCGCGATGAAGTGCGGGATGTAGCGCGACAGCCCGTGCAGGGTGTAGAGCGCGGTGTCGGCGTCGGGGCAGCCCACGTGCACGTGCTGGCCGAAGATGGTGAACTGCTTGCTGAGGTAGCCGTACAGCTGCGACAGCTGGTGAAAGCGCGGCTTGTCGTAGATGCGCTGCTGGTGCCACTGCTGGAACGGGTGCGTGCCGCCGCCCACCACGGCGATGTTGAGCTTGTCGGCGCTCTTGACCAGCGCGTCGCGGATCTGGCCCAGCTGCTCGTGTGCCTCGCTCCAGCTGTGGCACACGTCGGTCGAGATCTCGATCATGCCCTCGGTCATCTCGGGCACCACCGCGCCGGGCAGCTTGTGCCTGGCCATCAGGCGCAGCATGTCGCTGGCGTAGTGCGCCAGGTCGTAGTCCACCGTGTTGACCAGCTGCAGCTCCAGCTCGACGCCGAGCGTGAGCGCCTCGGATTGGGCGAAGGGCTGCAAACTCATCGTGTCCCCCCACGCTGCGCCGCTGCGCGTGCTGCGCTGCCCCCCGAGGGGGCGTTCGCGCCTTCGGGCGGCCGTGCGGCGCTCATGGCGCGCCCCCCACGCTGCGCCGCTGCGCGTGCTGCCCTCATGCTCATGATCCCTCCTCCTCGCCGCTTTCTGCAGGCGGCTCGCGCCGACGCTCGGGTGGCGCGGCCTCGCCCGAGCGCACCAGCGCCACGCTGACCATCACGGCGCCCACCAGCTCGGTGATCAGGATCACCGGCAGCGCGATGGCGGCCACCTGCTGGCCCACGCCGTGCGAGGCGCTGACGAACTGCGAGGTCAGCAGCAGCGCCACCGCCGACATCGGCACCATGGCGGCGCCCACCCACAGCGTCTGCCGCGGCGCCATGCCGGTGCCGAAGCCGGTCAGCAGCAGGCTGGCCACCTTGGCGCCGGCGCGCACGGCGATCAGCGCCAGCGCGGCGCCGAAGCTGGCGGCGCCCCAGTCGCCGCGCACCGCCATGGCCGACACCAGCACGAACATCACGATGCTGAGCATGCTGGCGGCCGTGCCCAGCTGGCGCGGCCACACCCAGGGGCGCGGGTGCACCTGCTTGAGCGCCAGGCCGGCCAGCAGCGCCGCCAGCGGGGCCGAGCCGCCCAGTGGCGTGGCGGCGGCCACGGCCGCGGCCACCAGCGCCAGGATGACGATGGCGGTGTCCTGGCTGGTCGGCCGCACCAGGCGCAGCGCCCCCGTCAGCACCGCGGCCAGCACCGCGCCCACCAGCGCCGAGATGCCCAGCACGGTGAGCGAGAAGGTCAGCGAGGCCGCCAGCGTGCCCTCGCCGCGGTCGATGGTGCGCAGCATGGCGGTGCCCAGCGTCAGCGCGTACAGGGTGTTGAGCGTGGCCAGGGCGATGGCGCGGTCGGTCACCGGCCCGCCGGCGCGCAAATCGGCCACCACGCGCATCAGCACCGCCGGCGAGGCCGCCACCGCGATGATGGCCAGCGCCCGCACCACCGGCGCGTCCAGCCCCAGCGCGCGCAGCACGCCGTAGGCGGCGGCAAAGGTCAGCAGCGACTCGGCCACACTTTGCAGCAGCACCATGGGGTTGTGGCGAAACCAGCGCAGCGGCAGGCGCGAGCCGGCCTCGAACAGCACCACGGCGATGCCCAGCTCCAGCAGGAACAGGCCCACGCCGCGCAGCGGCCAGGTGGCGCCGGCCAGCCCGGCCACCCCGGCCAGCGCGCCCACCACCGCATAGCCCAGCACCTTGGGCAGGCCGGCCAGGCGCTGCACCACGTGGCCGGCCAGGGCCGCCACGGCCACCAGCACGGCCCATTCGAAGGTGTTGAACGCGGGGGCGAAGGCCGCGGCGGTGTTCCAGGGGGCGATCCAGGGGTCGGTCAAAGGCCGGTGTCCTCGTCGGGCCGGCGCACGCGCTGCGTGGGCGCCGGTCAAGGGTGGCGGGCTCGGCGCGGGCTGCACTCGGGGTGAGGGCGCGCACGAGATGAAAACGAAAGGGTCGCTTGATCCTAACAGGCGGCGGAAAAGCCGTTCAAGCGATCAGCAACCTCCGACGTGGCTTACTGAAAGTGATTTTTCAGGTCATCGACCTGAAGCGTGTAGTCCAGGGTGTTGGTGCCTTGGCTGTTCAAGTCCTGCTCGCAATTGAAGGTGGACGATTCATCGTCGTAGGGAAAGGTGTAACAGGTCGGGCATGCCATTTTCAACCACGCGATCGTGGGGTAGACGTATTGCATCCAGGTGGGGTTGGATGTGGTGTGGGACTCGGCCGGGCGGGTGATGGGCGCGGTCGACGGGTTGAAGATGATGTTGCTGGCATTCCAGTCGGTGCCGCCGCAGGCCAGGCCGGCGTCGCTGGAGGGCGGTGCGGTGGCGTAGGTGCTGTAGATGGTCCCGGCCGGATTGGTGCACAGCTGCAGCTGGCCCACCGTCACGCCGCTGCCGTTGCGCGTGCCGAACCCGAACACGGCGTTGCCGGCGTTGCCCGCCGTCTGGTTCCAGCCCCAGATCTGGTTGGCGCTGGCCCAGCCCTGGAAGGCCCCACACACCCGTTGGTTGCCGCCCGCCAGCGACAGCCCGCCGGCGTTCCAGCCGCAGACGGTGTCGCCCGCCGTCGATGCGCGGCAAGCGGCTTGCGCACTGCAGGCGGTGGGCTGGGCGGGGTTGGAGGGGCTGACCACGGCGTAGTAGGACGCGGGGGAGTCGGCCGGCGGGGCTGGAAAGTTGGCAGCCGTGGGTACCAGCGTCCAAGTGCTGGCCGGCAGGGTGTAGGCGCTTGCACCGGTGCCGGTCTGTGCCTGAGCCGACCCTGCGGTGCCACAGGCGTAGGGGGTGGTGATGCTGCCGCTCGGGCCGCCGGGCACGGGGCTGCCGGCAACCTTGCCGCTGTTCGCGCTGGGGCCCAGGGCCAGGGCGTTGCTCACGCCATTGATGATCGATACGTCGTAAAAGTCGACGGCGTTGCGTTGGTAGGTGATCTCGGCCACGGTCTGGGCCGGATTGAGAGGCGAGGTGCCAGGCGTGCCGGGCGCGGCGGGGCAGTCTGCGTCGGGGGCGCCGCTGGAGCAGTTGAGCGCGTAGTAGCTGCCCGACCACTGGATCTGCTGGCTTCCCGAGGTCACGCCCGCGTAGCCGGGAACGGTCGCGGTGGTGCTGCCCTGAGGTTTGACCGGGTTGCTGGCGAAGGCGGGCGCGTCCCAGAAGCACTGGTATGGGGTGGTGTCATCGACATTCTGGCCGCCCTGCACGCAGGTGGATCCAATGGGGCAGGCTTGGGTGGGCGCAGTGGCTCCGCACGCCACCTCGCCCAAGCCGGCGGTGGCCGTGGGTGAAACATAAGCTGACGCGGAGCCCGAGTTGGCGGCAAAAACCACGGTGCGGCTGGAGTGGTTGCTGAAGGTGATGGTGCGCGTGGGCGTGTTCGCCGCGGAGGGCGGCATCAGGCTCAGGATGGTCTGTTGACTGAATTTGGGCAGGGCGGCGTCGGCTGGCTGCAGCTCAGTTTCGGGCGTGCGCTCCACCGAGACCTCGATCGGCACCTCGGTGGGGCCGCTGAGCGCGGCGCCCGACGGGTTGGCCCACAGGTTGAAGCCGCAGCCCAAAATCGTGTTCTTGAGGTTGGCGCTGTTGCTGTTGCCGACCACCAGCTCGCAGGTCTTGATGCTGGTGAGGGTGGGCGCGCCGACATTGATGCCGGCCGGGTAGTCGTAGAACTGGACCCACTTCGTGTCGGCGGGGTTGGCTATTTTGAGCGTGACGGTGTAGCTCGCTTGGGTCAGGTTGCTGTCCGACAGGGTGACGAACAGTGGTGCCTTGGAGCCCGAGAAGATCTGGTTGGAAGCATTTTGCGAAGCCACCCGGATGTGCCCAGGTACCTGGCTGGCCACCGGCTTCATCGAGATGACGATGGGGTTGAAGTCGGCAAAGGCCTTGCCAGGTGTTTGCCAGTCGCCGGTGACGGCCATTCTGACGAGGAACCCGTCGGCCGGCACCTCGGTCGCCGTGAATGAACCGGCCACCGTGCAGGTGGGGGCGCTGCTGGTCACGTTGCACACCGTGTTGGTCTGGTACCTGACCTTCTTGCCGCTGGTGTCGGTGAACTCGACCGAGATGGGGTTTTCGGCGTACACCCGCTGACCATCCGTCTCGGGCATGAATTGCACCGTGAACGCAAACGAGACGTTGGCCGCGCTCTTGTAGTAGGTGAACGTCGGCTGGCTGCCATAGTCGGCGATGCCGATCGTGCCCACGCCGTTGCCGGGCTGCACGGTGACGGCGCCCTGGTCCGACGCCAGGCCGTCGGACTCGGCGATGAGCTGGGTCGAGCCCAGCGACTTGCCGCTTACGGTCACCATGCAACTGCTTGGCTGCGCGGTGCCGGCGGGCAGCATGCAGTCGGCGGGTGAGACCTGGGCCACGTCCGGGTCCGATACGCGAAGCCGCACCCTGCGATTGCCCGAGCTCTTGACCGCCAGCAGCGTGAGCGGGACTTGGACGGCGTTGCCGCTGGCCACTTCCACGTGGTCTGGAACGATGTCCAGCTCCGAGGTCCTCGTCGGCGTGACGCGGTCGCCGCCGCCGCAGGCCGCCAATCCCAGGCTGGCAAGTCCGACCATCAGGACGTGCACATGCCCGGTAGTGCCGGGTTCGTTGAAAACAGCTCGAGCGCGTGAGACCATGGGGATCGCTCCGCTGGATTTTTGCTGATCCTGCGTCGGACTATAGCGATCGACTGGTGCCCGATCAATCGGGAGCGGCGCCGATCGGTTCTAACCCGATTCGCGGGTCTCGGGAATCGGGGGCGCGGGGCTGGCGTCGGCCGGCGCGTTGATCGGCAGGATGAAGGACAGCGGCTGGTGCAGCGCGCGCCGGCCCATGGCGGCGTACAGGCGGCGCCGGTCGACGCCGGTGACGTTTTGCGCCGTCAATGCCAATCGAAACGCCAGGTAAAAACTGACCGCGACGTCGAGAAAACCGGTGATCACGATGCCGCCGGCGGCCCACCACAGCGCGGGCTGCTGCCACACGCCGGGGCCCAGGTGCTGCGCCGCCACCGCGATCTGGCCCGACACCAGGGTGACGTGGCGCACCTCGACCGGAATGCCGAAGAAGCCGACGATGGGCGGCACCAGCCCCAGCAGCAGGCCCAGCGAGACGTTGGCCGTCCAGCTGGAGATGTTCTCGCCCCAGTAGCGGCCCCAGCGGCGCGCGCGCTCGGCGCCCAGCCGCCGGGTGATGCGCGGGTGATAGGCGATGACCGAGTCCAGCCGGTGCAGCACGAACCAGTTCTCCACCCAGCCGGCGATGAGGCTGGAGGCGAACAGCAGCGCGCCGGTGACGATGGCGTACGGAATGGTGCGCCCCAGCATGTGGTGCTCGTCGAGGATGTGCTGCGCATGCGCGTCGTCCACCAGCGCGCCCCAGCCCAGCGCCTGGATGCCGGCGGACAGCGCGTAGGCCACCACCAGCACCATCACCACGTTGCCGACGATGGCGACGAACTGCGAGCGCAGCAGGTGCACCACCTCGGTGACGAAGTCCTCGTAGGCCTGCGGCGACTTGAGGTCCTTCAGCTTGGCGGCCATGCTGGGCGCGGTCATGGCCGGCTGCTTGGTGGCCACCGTCCAGTGCAGCAGCATGATGACGACGAAGGAGACGGCGTAGTTCAGCCCCGCCGCCACGCCGCCCCAGAAGGCCGACAGGCCCAGGCCCACGATCACCAGCTTGCTCAGCGTGGTCAGCGCCATCACGGCGCCGCCGCCGGCGGCCGCGCCCATCATGTGCAGGTATTCGCCCTTGTCGTGGGTGATGTAGTGCTCGCCCGTCTCGGCGTTGCGCTCGGTCACTTTGGCGGCCAGCAGCTGCGTGCTGTCGCGCACCAGCTCGCCGACGCTGCTGCTGTCGCGGTTGACGCGCACCAGGTGCGACAGCAGCTGCGCCGTGGCCTGCGCGGGCGAATCGGTTTCCAGGCACAGCAGCAGCGCCTTGACGCGGATGATGCGCTGGCGCAGCTGGCGCAGCTGGAACTCGATGTGCACCGAGATGCCGTGCTCCTTCAGGTGCTCGTACACGGTGGAGGCCGCGGCGCGGCAGGCGTCCAGCTGTTCGCGCAGCGTGCCCAGCGCCACCAGCGCCGGCGCGCTGGTGCGCCCGTGCGTCAGCACCGCCTGGCGCAGCGCCTCGAAGGATATGGGCAGGCTGGCGAAGGGCCGCTCGCGCTGCACCTGCGGCGCCATGCGCGTGCGCACCTCGGCCGACTGGCCGGCCGCGCTGATCTGGCTGAGCGCGTGCGCCAGCGCGTTCAGCAGCGTGCGCAGCGCGTAGTTGTGGGCGCTGTCGGGCGTCTCGGGGCCCAGCAGCACGCGGCGCAGGCGCTGCAGCGTGGGCGCGTCCAGCGCGCGCAGCCAGCGGGCGTCGAACTCGTAGGGAAACAGCAGCGGAAACAGCTCGCGCAGGTCGGTGGTCTCGGGCGTGGGCAGGATCAGCTTGCGTCGCAGCCGGTCGGCCAGCTCGGCCAGGAAGGCGTTGCGCGGCGCGAAGCCCAGGTCGGCCAGCAGCGAGGTGGCGTCCACCTCGGTCAAGAATTCGGTCCACCACTCGCGCCACAGCACCAGCCATTGCGGGTCGGCCTCGGCGGCGTCCAGCAGCTCGCGCACGCGCGCCGCGGCGGCCTCGGGATCGGCGCGCTTGCCGCGCACCCAGTCCAGCATGCCCATCAGCCACAGGTGGCGCTCGGCCAGCGGCGCGTGCGGGTCGAGCGTGCGCAGCAACTCGCTCAGGTCGGGCGCGCGGGTCTTCATCCGGCGCCGCTCTCAGTGCAGCACGCGCGGCCGCTCGCCGGCATCGTGGTTGGCATCGAGCACGAACAGCGGGATCGGCGCCTCGAAGCGCGCGCCGTCCTCGGCCACGCAGAAATAGCTGCCGTGCATGGTGCCGCTGGCCGTGCGCAGGCGGCAGCCGCTGGTGTACTGAAAGGCCTCGCCCGGCTGCAGCAGCGGCTGCTGGCCGACCACGCCCAGGCCCTTGACCTCCTCGGTGTGGCCGCGCCCGTCCTGGATGATCCAGTGGCGCGAGACGAGTTGCGCCGCCACCTCGCCCGTGTTGCGCACCGTGATGGTGTAGGCAAAGCCGTACAGCCCGGCCTCGGGGTCGGATTGGTCGGGCAGGAAGCTGGGCGCGGCTTCGACGCTGAACTGGTACTGGGCCATGATGGCGCCATGGTACCTGCGCGACAATCGCCCGCCATGAGCCCCACCTTCCGCATCGCCCCGTCCATCCTGTCGGCCGACTTCGCCCGCCTGGGCGAGGAGGTCGAGAACGTCATCGCCGCCGGCGCCGACTGGATCCACTTCGACGTGATGGACAACCACTACGTGCCCAACCTCACCTTCGGGCCCATGGTGCTGCAGGCGCTGAAGGCCCATGCGCGCACGCCCGCCGGCGCGCCGGTGCCGCTGGACGTGCACATGATGGTGCAGCCGGTCGACGCGCTGGCCCAGGCCTTCGCGCAGACCGGTGCCAGCCTGATCAGCTTTCACCCCGACGCCACGGCGCACCCGCACCGCAGTGTGCAGGCCATCCGGGCCGCGGGCTGCCAGGCCGGCCTGGTGTTCAACCCGGCCGCGCCGCTCGATGTGCTGGACTGGCTGATCGACGAGATCGACCTCATCCTCATCATGAGCGTCAACCCCGGTTTTGGCGGTCAATCCTTTATCGATAGCGCCTTGCGCAAGGTGGAAGCGGCGCGCAAGCGTATTTCATCTTCAGGACGCGACATTCGCCTGGAGGTGGACGGCGGCATCAAGCCGGCCAACATCCGCCAAGTGGCCGACGCCGGGGCCGACACCTTCGTGGCGGGCAGCGCCATCTTCGGCCAGCCCGATTACGCCGCCGTCATCGGCGAGATGCGGCGCGCGCTGCAAGGCCGATAGCGGGCGCTGCCCGGCCCCTAGCCCCTCTGGGGAGAGGGCTGGGGTGAGGGGCAGCAGGCGTTGGATGCGCTGTCGGCCGGGATGTGCGCCCGGCGGCGCACCTACTTTCTTTTGCTTCGCCAAAAGAAAGTAGGCAAAGAAAAGGCGACCCCAAGTCTGCGACCCCTGCGCTTCGCTTCGGGGCAAACCTGCGTCACGGCGCTTGCGGGGTGCGCGGTGGAACTCGCTGCGTTCACCGCGTTCTCTCCGCTCAGACAACCCCCGCGAGTCAGAGCACGAAGCGCGTGCATCCTGCGGTGCACGCGCCACCCCGCAAGCACCGCGCCGCAGGCGCAGCCACAGGGGTTTTGATGCGGGCCATCGCTGCGCTCGGCCCCGGCTTTGAAATCCCCTCTGGCCGTGCCGGGAGGCGCGAGCATCGCAGGTTGCCCGCAGCGAAGCGCAGGGACACGGCCAGTGGGGTCGCCTTTCTTTTGCCTTCTTTTCTTTGGCGACGCAAAGAAAAGAAGGGGCGCCGCCGGGCGCACATCCCGGCCAGCGGAAGACCGCAGAGTCGATCGAACATCGAACGACAGGGAGCCGATCCGACGCCCAAAAACCCCTCACCCCAGCCCTCTCCCCAAAGGGGCGAGGGAGCAAGACAGCGCCCTCAGGGCTTGAGGTAAGCGAAACCCTCGTGGTTCTGCAGCTGGCCGATGCGCACCACGCCGGAGGGCGTGAAGTCGGCGTCCATGATGAACTGGTCTTTCTTGAGGTTGCGGTTGCGCAGCGTGATCTCGCACACCTCGAAGCGCACGCCGCGCGCCTTCAGGGCGCTGACCAGCGAGGCGTAGTCGATGTTGGGGTTCTTGGCGTCCTTGGCGCCTTCCATCAGAAAGTCGACGCCGTCGGCGTGCGTCACCACGATGATTTGGGTCGTGGGTGCCACGTCCAGGTGGTTGCGGATGTTGCGCAAGCCCTTGGTTGCCTGGTGGGCGGCGTCGTCGATGTGGTACACCACCTTGTCGCTGCCGCTTTTCTTGTCCTGCGCCCAGGCCGTGGCGCCCGCCGTGGCCAGCGCCGCGGCCAGGATGTTGCGGCGCGCGGCCAGCTTGCGAAATTGAATGCCCATGTCTCGACTCTCCGGTGCCTCTGTGCTGCAAAGCTTCAAGTTAACACATCCACCGCGCGCCTGCGTGCTCGACCTGGACGGCACCCTGGTCGACACGCTGGGCGACTTCGAGGTGGCGCTGGCGGCCATGCTGCGCCAGCTGGGGCGCGATGCGCTGCCGCGCGCGGCCATCGCCTGCATGGTGGGCAAGGGCTCGGAGCACCTGGTCGAGGCGGCGCTGCAGGCCACGCAGCCGGCGCAGGCGGGCGATGCCGACCCGGCCCTGTTCGATCGCGCCTGGCAGCTGTACCAGGACGCCTACGGGCCCATCAACGGCCGCCACAGCCGCGTTTATCCGGGCGTGGTCGACGGCCTGCGGGCACTGCGCGCGCGCGGCCTGGCGCTGGCGGTGCTGACCAACAAGCCGCGCGTTCACGCACAGGCACTGCTGGCGGCCAAGCGCCTGGACGGGTATTTCAGCCAGGTGTTCGGCGGCGACAGCTTTGCGCGCAAGAAGCCCGACCCGCTGCCCCTGCTGCAGACCTGCCGCGCGCTGGCCACGCCGCCGGCCGCCACGCTGATGATCGGCGACTCCAGCAACGACGCCGCCGCCGCCCGCGCGGCGGGCTGCCCGGTGGCCCTGCTCAGCTACGGCTACAACCACGGCCAGCCGGTGGGCGAGGTGGACGCCGACGGCTGCTTCGACAGCCTGCCCGAGCTGGCGGCGGCGCTGGCGCGGGTGTCGGCGTGATGGCATCGAGGCCTGCATGACGCGCTCCCCGTCCGACCTGCTGCGCCGCGCCGCGGCCGACCCCGAGCAGCTGCACTGGCAAAGCTGGGCGGCGCTGGCGCCCGGCCCGGCGCTGATCGTGCTGGGCGCGGTGCATGGCAACGAAGTCTGCGGCGCGCACGCCATCGCGCGCGCCATCGCCGACCTGCATGCCGGCCGCTTGCGGCTGGCGCGCGGGCGCCTGACCCTGGTGCCGGTGGCCAACCCGCTGGCGTTTCGGCAAGGCACGCGCGGCGGCGAGCGCAACCTGAACCGCCACTTCGTGCCGCGCGCCAACCCGCAGGACTACGAGGACCGCGTCACGCGCCAGCTGGCGCCGCTGCTGGCCGCGCACGACGCGCTGCTGGACCTGCATTCGTTCCACACCGCCGGCGCGCCCTTCGCCATGGTGGGGCCGCTGGACAATCCCGGCCCGCGCGAGCCCTTCGCCCGCGCCGCCGAAGAGTTGGCGCTGGCGCGCGCCGTCGGGGCGCCGCAGGTGGTGCAGGGCTGGCTGGAGGTGTACGACCGCGCGGCCCGCGCGCGTGGCGAGCAGCCGGGCGACGACGGCATCGGCACCAACGAGTACATGCGCAGCCAGGGCGGCTACGCCGTCACGCTGGAGTGCGGTTTTCACGACGACCCGCAGGCGATCGAGGTGGCCGCGCAGGCCATCCGGGGCGCGCTGGCCCACCTGGGCTTGGCCGCGGTGCCCGCGCCCGCGCCGCACGGCGGCCGCGTGGCGCGCCTGCGCGAGGTGGTGTTGCGCGAGGCGCCGGGCGACACCCTGGCGCGCGACTGGCGCAGCTTCGACCCCGTGGCCGCCGGCGAGCTGCTGGGCACGCGCGCCGACGGCCGCCCCGTGCGGGCCGAGCGCGCGGGCTGCGTGCTGTTTCCGTTTCCCGAGTCGCAGGTGGACCAGGAGTGGTTCTACTTGGCCGAGTTTGATGCGCCGGCGGCCTGAGCCGGGTTTGCTACACTGCGGCTCATGTTCGCTCTCCGCACTGTCAACCCGCTGCTGGGCTTTGCCGCCCAGGGGGCGTGGCCTTGGCGCAAGCCAGTCTGCTGACATTGCCAGATTCGCGCCCGCAAGGGGCGCACGCGTGGCCCCCAGCGACGGGTGCCTGAATGGGAAGAACGAACGGCAGAGCACGCTGCCACGGGCAACGGAGGCCCGACACCCGTGATCACTGAACTCGAATTCAAGAGCCTGGCCGGCCAGGGCTACAACCGCATTCCGTTGATGAGCGAGGCGCTGGCGGACCTCGAAACCCCGCTCTCGCTGTACCTCAAGCTGGCCGGCGGGCCGGGCGGCGGCAAGTACAGCTTTTTGCTCGAATCGGTCATCGGCGGCGAGCGCTTCGGGCGCTACAGCTTCATCGGCCTGCCGGCGCGCACCATCGTGCGGGCCAGCGGCTTCGGCGACGCGGCGCGCACCGAGGTCATCACCGACGGCCAGGTGGTGGAGACCCACGCCGGCAACCCGCTGGACTTCGTCGACGCCTACCACCGGCGCTTCAAGGTGGCGCTGCGCCCGGGGCTGCCGCGCTTTTGCGGCGGGCTGGCGGGCTACTTCGGCTACGACGCGGTGCGCTACATCGAGAAGAAGCTGGAGGCGAGCTGCCCGCCCGACACCCTGGGCACGCCCGACATCCTGCTGATGCACTGCGAGGAAGTGGCCGTCATCGACAACCTGTCGGGCAAGCTGTACCTCATCGTCTACGCCGACCCCGCCCAGTCCGAGGCCTATTCGCGCGCCAAGCGGCGCCTGAAGCACCTGCGCGAGCAACTGCGCTACTCGGTCAGCGCGCCGCAGCTCAAGCCCACGCCGGCCTACCCGGCCGAGCGGCCGTTCGCCAAGGCCGACTACCTGGCCGCGGTCGAGCGCGCCAAGGGCCTGATCGCCGCCGGCGACTTCATGCAGGTGCAGGTGGGCCAGCGCATCAGCAAGCGCTACACCGAGTCGCCCCTGTCGCTGTACCGCGCCGTGCGCTCGCTCAACCCCTCGCCGTACATGATCTATTACGACTTCGGCGACTTCCACGTGGTCAGCGCGTCGCCGGAAATCCTGGTGCGCCAGGAGCACACCAACGAAGGCACCAAGATCACCATCCGTCCCTTGGCCGGCACACGCCCGCGCGGCGCCACGCCCGAGGCCGACAAGGCCACCGAGCAGGAACTGGTGAGCGACCCCAAGGAGCGCGCCGAACACGTGATGCTGATCGACCTGGCGCGCAACGACATCGGCCGCATCGCCCGGACGGGCAGCGTGAAGGTGACCGAGGCCTTTGCCGTCGAGCGTTACAGCCACGTGATGCACATCGTCAGCAACGTCGAGGGCATTCTCAACGAGGGCGTGAGCGCGATGGACGTGCTGAAAGCCACCTTCCCGGCCGGCACCCTGAGCGGCGCGCCCAAGGTGCATGCCATGGAGCTGATCGACCAGCTGGAGCCCGTCAAGCGCGGCATCTACGGCGGCGCCTGCGGCTACTGGAGCTATGCCGGCGACATGGATCTCGCCATCGCCATCCGCACCGCCATCGTCAAGGACCAGATGCTGCACGTGCAGGCGGCCGCCGGCGTGGTGGCCGACAGCGTGCCCGAGATGGAATGGCGCGAAACCGAGCACAAGGCGCGCGCCCTGCTGCGTGCCAGCGAGCTGGTGGAGGAGGGGCTGGAATGATGCGCTCGAATACCGAACAGCCGGACGCAGAGGACGCAAAAGGTTCGCAGAGGACGCAAAAGGAACAGCCAAATATCGAGAACGACTGTTCGCACGAGGTGATTGGTGCGGCGGTGGAGGTGCAGCGCGTGCTGGGGGTGGGGCTGCTCGAAAGCGCTTATGCCAACGCGCTGGCGATTGAGTTTGATCATCTTGGCTTGCATTGCCAGCGCGAGGTGCCGATCGCGGCCAGCTACAAGGGCCACGATGTGGGCGTGGCCTATCGCGCCGACTTCATCGTCGAGGATTCGATCATCGTGGAGTTGAAGGCGCTGGATGCCTTCACCGATGCACACCGCGCGCAGCTGCTGACTTACTTGCGCCTGTCCGGCCTCAAGCTGGGCCTGCTGATCAATTTCCACACCTTCCCGATCGTCAAGGGCATTCAAAGACTGGTGAACAAGCTATGACTTTGTTTTTGTCTTTCTTTTGCGTCCTTTGCGATTTCTTTGCGTCCTCTGCGTCCGGCTGTTCAAGGGGCTTGGCATGAAGCTGCTGATGATCGATAACTACGATTGAGGTCCACTGGCTTCCATCAACCTCCACGGAGAAACTCTAAGTCCTTGTTTTTAAAGGGTTGATCGTCCATCGAGCGATTCTGAAAGCTGGACAAATCCAGTGCTCATGTGTGTAATGGAGTGTGTAACGGGCCAATTTGGAGGCGTTATACACATGGCACTCACAGCACTCAATCTTCTCTCGGCGCGCAAAGTGGAAACGGCGCAGCCCAGGCCCAAGGTGTACCAACTCCGGGACGGAGGCAGCCTCTTTTTGCGCGTTCAGCCTAACGGCTCCAAGCTCTGGTGGTACCGCTACCGGCTGGGCGGCGCTGAACAGGTGTACTCGATCGGGGTATACCCAAAAATCACGCTGGAGGCGGCCCGTGCGGAACGGGACCGGGCAAAGGCGTTGGTCAAGAAGGGACTCGACCCCATCGTAGAGAAGAAGGCGGCGATCGCCCTCCAGGCCGACACATACGAACGCACGTTCGAGACCGTTGCTCGGGAGTGGATCGTCAGCAATGCTCACTGGAGCGAGTACTACACCAACCAAGTCACCAGCTACCTTGAGAAGGATGTTTTCCCCCGGATTGGCAAGTTGCCGATCAGCAGCATCAGGGCTCCACATCTGCGCCCCATCATCAAGGATGTGGCGGCTCGTGGCGCGAAGACTGTGGCGATCCTCATTCGCCAGTGGTGTGGGCAAATCTTCAGTTATGCGGCTGCCCAAGGTCTCTGCGAATTCGATCCTGCCGCCTTGCTCAAGGGACTGGTCAAGCGCCCTCAGGTCCGCCACAACCCTCCTTTGACATGGGCAGAGATCCCGGACTTTCTCAATCGGGTGGACAACGAAGGGGGTTATCAGACGACAGTCCTCGCCCTCAAGCTGATGGCCTTGACCTACGTGCGCACCGTAGAACTGCGCAAGGCCTCCTGGGAAGAGTTCGACCTGGACAACGCCATGTGGTCGATTCCGTCCGAGCGTATGAAGATGCGACGCCCCCATTTGGTTCCCCTGTCACGGCAGGCGGTGGCCGCTCTTAGGGAGCTACATGCTCTAACTGGCGGCGGCAAAGTATTGTTCCCGAGCTACAGGAAGCCGGGACAAGTGATGTCGGCAACGACGCTCAATCAAGCACTCAAGCGCATGGGTTATGGCGGGCGGTTTTCGTCCCATGGCTTCCGTTCGACCGCCACGACGATCCTTGGGTTGCTTGGGTATCCCGAAAAGCGGGTCGATCTCCAACTCGCACACTCGAAGAAGAACAAGGACTCCTCGCGCGCTCCATACGACCACACGAAGTTCGTGGAATCGCGCAAGGTGATCATGCAGGACTGGGCCGACATCCTCGACGCATTGAAGTCGGAGAAAAGCGTTGAAGATGTCACGAGGGCCTTCGGACCCATGTCGAAGCGTCGAACGGCTTTGCTTCGAGTTATCGAGCGCGAGTGACGCCAGCGCGTTAGCCGGGCGAGGCCTCTATCGGATCGACGTACCCGAACGCACCACGACCGCGTAGAGATCGGCGATCGTCGCCAAAGCGCCCTCATGCAGGGCCGCGGCTTCCACATTCACCACGTCCGTGCGGATGGCCCGCGTCGCGCAGGCATCGGCCACCACGGTGGGCTGGTTGCCGCGTAGAAACGCACCCTCGGCGGTGAACGTCACGCACATGTGGGTCATGAATCCCATGACGATGACCTGTTTGTTACCGGCCGCCTCAACGCGCTCGCCCAAATCGGTGCCGACGAATGCATTGGGCGCCGTCTTGACGACCACGGGCTCGTTGGACAGCGGCGCGACGGCGGGATGAATCTGCCGATCTTGGCGGCGAGGTCGTAGGGCGAGCCCTCTCCACCATCGTGAACGACATGGATGCTGTTGGTGCCGGCGGCGCGCGCCCGGGTCAACAGTTCAGATGCCGAAGCCAGCGCCGGCTGCCAGCCGGCCAGTTCCATGACGCCGCGCGTGTAGGTGTTCTGGTAGTCCACGAGGATCAAGGTGGCACCGTCTAACGTGGCCGGTGTGGGGTCCAGTCCGTTGAGCTGGCGCAGCGTGGTCGAGGAGTTCATGGTTGTACTTCCTTGAATGGGAAATGGAGGATCCGGCCATCAGAAATGACCGCCTCGTCATGCTAGAAGCGCAGCGGAATGTCGGCAATGTCATCTAACATGTAGATTCAGACATTGCGGTGCGCGGGCACCCACGGAGCTTGCAGCATGGCAAACATCAAGCGCCTCATCGTCATGGTGCTGTTCGAGCACGTCTATCTGCTGGACGTGACCGGTCCGGCCGAGGTGTTCTCACTTCTTCAGCGCGAGATGGACGAGCCGACGGGCTACGAGGTGGTGTTGGCGGCTGCGACGCTTGCGCCCGTCATGACTTCGGCCGGTGTGCGTGTACTGCCCGATACGACATTCGCCGACCTCGCCCCCCGTAGGATCGACACCCTCGTGGTGCCGGGCGCGGTCGAGGTCGATGCGCAGCGACGCGTGCGCGCCGTCGTAGCGCCTTCGGTGGTGGTATCTGTGAGGGCGCTTGCAGGCCATACCCGACGCCTCGCGTCCGTATGCGTGGGCGCGCATGTCCTGGCTGCGGCAGGGCTGCTCGAAGGCCGTCGTGCCACCACACATTGGTCCACCGCGCAACAACTCGCTGACGAGCACCCGGAGGTCAAGGTGGATGCCGACCCGATCTTCATCCGCGACCGTGATGTCTGGACCGGCGCCGGCCTGACCGCCTGTCTGGACCTGGCGTTGGCTTTGGTCGCCGATGACTTCGGCGAGCGATTGGCGCTGCGCGTGGCGCGCCAACTGGTGATGTTCCTAAAGCGCCCGAGTGGGCAAAGCCAATTCAGTGCCTCGCTGGAACCGGCGTCAAAGACCCGGCGCATGGATGCGCTGCGCCACTACATCATGCGCTGCATCGGTAAGCCCATGAGCATCGCGGAACTGGCCGAGCAGGCACATCTAAGCGATCGGCAACTGACCCGCATCTTCAAGACGGAATTGAACATGACGCCGGCCGCTTACATTGAGTCGGTGCGCGTGGAGATGGCGCGCAATCGGTTGGAAACCACCGACGAACCGCTTGAACGGATTGCCACAACTTGCGGCTTCAATACCACTGACACGCTCAACCGTGCATTCCGCAGGACCCTGGGCACCACGCCGGCCGAGTACCGCAGCCGGTTCAGGACAGTGTGCTGATCGCGCCCGCTTTGCCTGTCACTATCAGATCGTAGCTGCAACCTGCAGCGCTCTGCGCTCGAACCGCTCGGTCGCCGGAGTGGCTTGTACGTAGGGCCGCTGGAGGTACGTCACGACCTCGTAGGGGCCGTCGACGAGCGATCGCATAATGAGTCCCCATCCGTGAGCACGCTCGATGCGCGATTGCGTACAGATTCCCACGCCATAGCCTGCGGCGACCTTGAGCGCCAGCATCTCGAAGGAAGCCACGTACTGCGTGCTTTGCCGGCTCACCGCAGGAAGTGAAGACAACCGCTGATCCAGCAAAGGGCAACTCTCTGCCTGCCAGCGGAAGACAGGGTGATCCAGCAACTCGGCGATCGCGAGCTTGGCGTGATCCATCAAGGAGGACCGCAACGGCATAGCAACTGCCATGTGCTCGATCCACAAGGGTTGTGTATGGAGAGCCGAATCGGTAGCTCCTTGAAGCGACATCGCTGCGTCGTAATGGCCATCCTTCAGTCCCCCAAGAATCTCGTCACCTCTGACCTCAAGAAGCGCTATGGTGACCTCTGGCTCTTCGGCGCGTTGGAGCGCAAGCAGGTCCGAAAGCCTCGATGACGTTACGCCTGGCGCTATCGCAAGCCTGAGAGGGGGAGGTTGGCTGATGACGGTGGGCATGTGAGCCTATAAAAGCGAAAAAACAGATCAGGTTCAGCCAACATGGATTGAATAGAGTGAAGTTTAACGTCTATAACTTTAACGTGGTTAATTTTCGCGGATTGTTCGACGCTTCTGCTGATGCAGAAGCCCACTATTCAGCCAGGTCGTCCCGCTGGCACGTCTACGTATGAGTCCGCTCCAGCAATGGCGTTTGGGCAGGCCGTACGCGCAGCTCGTGTCGCTCAAGCAATCGCTCAAGACGAGTTCGCAGCTCTGGCAGGCATTTCGCGCTCGCACATGGGCAAGATCGAGCGTGGCGAGCATGTACCCACGCTCCCCCTCATACTTAAAATTTCCATGGCGCTCAAGATCAGTGCGGCCGAATTGATCGCGGCAACGGAAAGCAATCTTCGCAATCCAACCGAGACTTGAGGTCGAGCGTTCCGAAGGGCAGCATCTCCCCTCAGTCACCCGAGTGCTCGCGCAGGCGCACGATAAATCGCTCCAGCGCCTCCGGCAAGTCGTCGCTATCGGGCCGAAGCAGATAGGTGGTGATCACCGCCGAATCAACGGCCAGGGGACGGATTACGACATCAGGACGCTGGCTGACTGCGATCCTGGCCGCGGTTGTGAAGCCAACACCATAGCCTGCGCCAACCAAGGTGAGCATCATGTCGAGCGAAGACACCTGCTCAGCGACGTTGGGCTCACGTTCCAGCGGCCGCAAGAGCCGGGCCAGTTCACGGCAGTAGCCTTCGCATACCTGTGGGTTGCACAGCACCAGAGGATGGCAGGCGAGTTCGTGCAGGGGAATCTTCTTGTGCGACAACAGCGGGTGCCTAGGAGGCATCGCGACCACCAACGGATCCTGCCAGATTGTTTCGGCCACGATGCCTTCGCCCACATCGGCAGCGTGCGCAAATCCGATGGTGAAGTCGCCTGATCGGAGTCCTCGCACTTGCTCGGCCAAGGGCACTTCGGACAGGCGAATCTCGATCTCCGGCTCTTCCTCGCGGCAATGGGCCAGGAACGCCGACAGCCGAGGATCAATCGCGCCGTCGGATACGGCGATGCGCAGGCTCCCTTGTGAGCCCGCTGCTACCGCTTTGACGTTCTCCCGTGCTTGTTCCAATACGGTAAACAATCTGCGAACGTCCTGCAGAAAGGCGACGCCCGCGGAGGTCAGCAGAGTTCCACGTCGATTTCGATCGAAGAGCACCACTCCTAACTCATCCTCAAGTTCCTTGATGGCTCGGGACAGCGGGGGTTGCTCGATATGCAGGCGCTCCGCCGCTCGGGTGAAGTGCAACTCTTCTGCTAGGGCTACAAAACAACGAAGGTGTCGCAACTCCATGGATCAGTGCCCCAAGATTGAATGCATGAATTGCTTAACCATTGTTCAGGTCACCCCTGACAGAGTGATGAGCAGATGATTATTTTTTTGTAAGGATCAATGCAATAGGAAGTCCTTGCCAGAGAGAAATGCTCCCAGCTTCTGCGTGGGCGGCTTGATCCCTCGCGTCCAGCAGGGCCTCGTCGTGAGGCCCTGCTGGACGGCCAAGTTAGCGCGGCTTACGCATCAGCAGGTAGGCAGCCGGAATCACGAACAGCGACAGCAACGGTGCGGTCACCATCCCGCCGAGCATCGGAGCTGCTATGCGGCTCATGACTTCAGAGCCCGTGCCGCTGCTCCAAACAATGGGTACCAGGCCCGCCAGGATGACCGCAACGGTCATCGCTTTTGGGCGCACGCGCAGCACCGCCCCTTCCCGGATCGCATCGAGCAGTTCTTCTCGCGTTGGGTTGCGCCCATCGGGGCAACGTTCCGCCAAGGCCTGCTTCAAATAGATGAGCATCACCACGCCGAACTCCGCCGCCACACCTGCCAGCGCAATGAATCCCACGCCGGTGGCGATGGACAGGTTGTAATTCAGCAGGTACAGGGGGTCTCCTCGTTTTCAGTGCAATAAGTGACGGTACGAAAAACTAGCACTGGCGCGGAGGTGGTGTTGGTAGATCGTTGATTTCATTGACTTTCCTGTTCACTTTCAAATCTGCGATTCGTGGCGTCAAACCGTGGTCGGTTTCATCCATTGGTGCCAGTTATCGATGCATTTGGCCGCGAAGGCAGGATTTGGTCAGCATAGCGGTCAACCGGGAAGCGAAACACACCCCGCAAGTTGATGCTCTCCAGCCTGGTGGGCGCAATCTTCCCGATCAGTTCCGGTGGAATGACCTGGCGGCGGTTCGACCAGCGATCCAGGACCGCCTGCATCTGTGAGGTATTCCACGCCATCACGATGTTGGCCATCAGGCTCAACGCATCGGCCACAGCCTGCATTTCATCGACACGTTTGGCCTGCGCCGGGCTGATCCGGCCGGTATAAATGGCGCGCTTGAGGGCGTTAACAGCCTCGCCCCGATTGAGCACCCGGCGCAACTCGTTCCTGAAAGCGTCCTTGACAAAGTAGTCAGCCAAAAACGCCGTACGCAGCAACCGCCCCAATTGCACGCCAGCCTCATAGATTGGATCGCCCTGGGCGGCAGAACCGAACCGCGCAAGAGCTGCCACCGCACTGGCATGTCCGCTCATGACCGAGGCTGCCAGGTGCACCAGACTATCCCAATGCTTTTCGATCAAAGCGACGTCGACATTGGCTTCGCACACCGCAGCGATTTCTGCGGGCACTTTGGTGCCGCGTGGCACAAAGAGGTGGCGCTGTTTGAGTTCCTTCAACCGCGGGCAAAGATCAAAACCAAGCAAACGGGCATGTGACATGGCAAAGTCGGTGTAGCCATGGGTATCCACAGCAAGCTGGCTGGTCTCCAGCTTTTCTTGGCGGATGACACCTTCAATGGCCACGCCCGCCTGGCGCTCATTGAGCACAAAGGGCTGCGCATGGAAGATGCCCCACCGGTCTTTTACATGGGAGTAGATTCCAATGGAAGGTGTGTTGCGCCGAGGATCAAGCCGGGCTTGCCACACCCGTTTGGTGGTCTCCATGCTCATCATGTCAGAAGATGCCAAATCGGACCGCCCCCAGGTGGCGGCAATCGGGTGTCGCTGCATGAATTCCAGCACAGCCTGGCAGGCCTGGCTCAGACGCCGTTCGTCCCGCGCCCAGCGCATGGCCTGGCGAATGCTGGTGGCAGACAATTGCGGAATCATGCGCGCGCATTCGACCGCAGTCAGACTGGTGCCGTGGGCCATGATGCCGGCATAGACCATCAGCAGCTCGTCGGTAGAGCGCGGCTCACGTCCGAGCATGATCCAGCTAAAGCGCACCTGGGCGTCAACGGCCAGAATCACTTCCGGCAATTGAACCTCACCGATGCGGTGATCCAAAGCCGCGCGCAGCTTGGTCACTTCTGGGTCTTCGTCCTCTGCGGGCAATGGCGACAAATGGAGTTCATCATCCACGCGCAGTACGCCACTGCGGGCTGCAGCGGCCACCGCATCGACACCGGCAGTTACTCTGGCCAGCAAAGGCTTCAAGAAAGTGGCAGCCTTGCTGGGTAACGATAGACGGGCATAGTGTTTCTTGGACTCTGCCTGCCAACGCTCGTCCGTGAAGAACAAGCGCGCACGACCCCGAAAGCTCAGGCTGTGCTCAATCCAGACCGAGCCATTGCGCACCGCGCGGCGCAGGGCAAACAGGGTGGCCACCTCCAACGCCTGAAACGCCCGTTCCCGGTCTGGGCTGGAGATCGAAACCTGCCAGATCATTCCCAGACTTGGTGCCACCACTTCAACTGGCAGCTTTCTGGATCCTTTGAGATATAAAGCTTGCAGCTTGGCAAGGTACTCGATGGCAGGATGCTCGCCGGTGGCCTGCCAGGGCAGCTTTGCAATGGCGACGAGCAACGACCGCACGGGGCGAATTCCATCAATCAATCCCTCGCGGACCAGGGAGGCCCTGCTCGGTGGTTTGCGTTTCTGGGTTTCGGTGATCAAGGCTTCAAGACGGGCACGCAACTCAGCATCTGGCACCGCACCTTGCGCGCTCAAGGCAACAAGTTCGCCGAGCAGCGTTTTGTACATTGCGGCCCAATTGACGGTAGCGGGGACATCGGCGGCAGCCTGACGCCACAGATCGGCGATCCGGCGCTGCACCATAAGGATCAACTGGTCTGTGGTGGTGAACAGGCAATACCGAAGAAAGCATGCGACCTCCACGGTGCGCGCTGGCTCTTTGATCTTGGCTCCGGCTGAGGGCGGCCTGGAGACAAGTCGGCGCGCGTAGCGGCGCAAGATGAGATCGGGGATGTCTGCCAGGTGCTTATGAACGTCCAGCGTGTAAAGCAGGTCGATGCGCTCCAGTACCTCGCTGATTTGGCGGGTTGAGTGTTTCGCCGGTGCAGCCCATAGCCAACTCTGCTGGGTTTGTCCATCTGGGCGCAGCTCTGAAACTGAGGCTCGCCAGCGATCAAGTGTTGCTGGATCAACGCTGGCGGCGATGGCGGTGCCTGTTTCAACTTCAAGCTGGGCAAGTGCCGCCGCAATCAGTGTCCGAATTGCCCGCTCGTGCACGATCACCAGCTTGTTCTTGTACAGCCATTGACGCGCCCGCACGAGTAGCTGATCGCGGTCGGCGCAGCGCGCCACTTCGTCGCGCAGTTCACGTACCAGTGAGCGGCGCTGGTGCTCGCTCATCCACTGGAATCCAAGGACCGTGCAGGCTACTTGTTGGTGATCGAATAGCGTGCGCCCGCGTTCATACATGGCTCTCAGCGAGGCGACTTCTGGTGCTGCAATGCCAAGCTCGTTGCCAAGGTGGCGCCACAAGGCTACTGGAATTACCCGAAAGGCACCGAGCAAACGCCCACTCATGCGCAGGAAACCAATATGGAGCGCCAGACCAAGCTTGTGGGAATCACCTCGGCGTGCATTGATTGCGTCGCGCTCGGCACCATCGAAGGTGAAAAATGCCTTCATCTCGAAGTCGCTGATATCGCGGGGGAGCCCACGCATCCCCAAAAACGTTGTGTGCCAACCCTGCATCGTGAACCTCAAAAGTGGGAGGCCACCATACCCGTTTACAAAGCGAACAGGAAAGTCAATGAAATCAACGGTCTACCCAGACCACCCCCGCGCCAGTGCTAGCTTTGCGTACCGTCACTTATTGCACTGAAAACGAGGAGACCCCCTGTTGGCAACCTTGAAATCTGAAAAGAACAATGACTGACAGTGCGGACTATCTGAGTGGCCGGTTTCTGATGGGCCACAAGGCTGCGTGCGACCCGCCGAAGCCTTTCTAATCGTTTTGCTGAAGGGCCGTTCTGCAGCGACTGCCGTCGGTCGCGGCAGGGGGCTGGTTTCACGGTGCCTGGCACGAAGCCGCCATCAGCTCACCCAGCAGCACGGTGATATCAATGACAGGTATCGAAAGGGCTGCAGTCATACAGCGTGGCAGGCCACCGGTTGCTCAGCCAACTCCCGACCGAATGTCCGCTGCACGAAGGGTCGACCTCACGCTCTCGCCCCTGAACAGACATTCATGCATAGCCTGCAAAGCGGTCTTTCAGGCTGGCCTTTAAGGGAACTAGGGCCTGTTAACACATCCTCAGTCCATCAGCGACGAGCACGAAGCTGATGAAGCCCAGGAACATGAGGTCGAGTTTCTCGAACCGCGAGAAGATACGGCGATAGCCTTTGAGTCGACGGAACAACCGCTCCACCTCATTGCGGCGCTTGTACATCTCGCGGTCGTAGTCCCACGGTTCGATCCGCGTCTTCATTGGTGGCACCACCGGAATGAAACCCAGATCCAGTGCCAGCTGCCGTGTCTCGTTGCCTTCGTAGGCACGGTCCATCAACAAATGCACCGGTCTGCTGGTCGGCCCAAGACTGCTGAGCAGGCGCCGGCCTTCGGGTGCGTCGTGCGCCTGCCCAGGCGAGAGGCAAAACGTCACGGCCGTTCGAGCATCCGCGGCAACCATATGAATCTTGGTGTTCCATCCGCCTCGGGACTTTCCGATGGACTGCGGACCTTTTTTTTAGTGCCCCTGTGCCGTCGGGATGGACCTTGATGCTTGTGGAGTCCAGCGAGACGGCTTCGATCCTGATACGCACGACTTGCGCACGCTGCAACTCCTCGAACATGCGATCCAGGACGCCAGCTTTGGTCCAGCGATTCATGCGCGTGTAAATCGTGTGCCAGTTGCCGAAGCGTTTGGGCAGTCCGCGCCACTTGCAACCATGTTCGGCCACATAGAGGATCGCATTGACCACCTGCAGATTGCTCAGGCTGACGTTGCCACGCTGCCTGGGCAGGCAGTGTTCAATGGTAGCGAATTGTTCGGGCGTGATCTCCATGTCGGAGATTTTCTGGCGCAATCGTCGCCGTCGCCATTAGTGTTAACACGCCCTAGTGTGCGGGGTTATCGTACCGGTGAGAACCCGACACGATGGCAAGGCTTTGACCAACATGCTACAAGGCCCATTCAAACCAACTACCCCGGAGCCAGCCATGCCACGATCCCTACTCACCGACGCTGGCGTGCGTTCGGTCAGCGATTCCGTCGCCCTCGGCCTGCCGTCCGAACGCATGGCGTCCCTTGCCGAGGCGTTCAACCTGATGGTGCTGCCGACCCTCCAGCAACTCGATGCGGTCAATACCGGTGAAATCCAGCCGGCACCTGCCTTCGACCCGCGCTGGAAGGAGGTGCAGTCATGAGTTCGCTAACCCGCCTCACCCTCGCGCAAGTTGCGCAGAAACTTAAGGCACGGGAAGTCTCCGCCGTTGAAGTTCTGGACGCCTGTCTGACGCAGGTGCGCTCCACCGAAAAACAGATCAGTGCGTACGTGTGCGTGCTGGAGGATCAGGCCCGTGCAGCAGCCCAGCAAGCTGACGCCGACATCAGCGCCGGGCGCTGGAAAGGCCCGCTGCATGGCGTGCCTGTAGCGGTCAAGGACTTATACGACATCGCTGGCGTACCCACCACGGCATCGTCGCGCCAGCGCACGAATTGGACGCCGCAGCAAGACTGCGCCGTAGTCCGGCGCTTACAAGACGCAGGTGCCGTTATCCTTGGCAAGACCCATACGCACGAATTCGCCTATGGCGCCATCACTCCGAAGTCGCGCAACCCCTGGGACCCGGGAAGAACACCGGGTGGCTCCAGCGGCGGCTCGGCGGCCACGGTCGCAGCCTGCGGCGTCTACTTGGCGACCGGCACCGACACCGCTGGATCCGTTCGCATCCCTTCGTCGATGTGCAACACCGTAGGCCTGAAGCCAACCTACGGGCGCGTGAGCCGTGCCGGTGTGAGTTCACTTTCCTGGAGCCTGGACCATCCAGGCCCGATCACGCGCACCGTGGAAGACACGGCGCTCAGCCTTCAGGTGATGGCTGGCTTCGATCCAGCCGACCGCGGCTCGTTGGATGAGCCGGTGCCCAGCTATGCCGAAGGGCTCGGCCAAGGCGTGAAAGGCCTGCGCGTGGGCGTGCCGAAGAACTACTTCTTCGACCGCGTGGACCCGGAAGTTGAAAGTGCGGTTCGTGCCGCCATCGATCAACTGAAAGAGCTGGGCGCCGAACTGGTGGAAGTCGAAGTGCCCATGGCCGAGCAGATCATCCCGGTGGAGTTCGGGATCATGCTACCCGAAGCCAGCGCCTACCACCGCACGATGCTGCGCGAGTCACCCGAGCTCTACACCGCCGATGTCCGCATACTGCTGGAACTCGGAGATCTAGTCACCGCCACCGACTACCTGCAGGCGCAGCGCGTCCGTACGCTGATGCAGCGCGCGGTGGCCGAGATGTACCAGCGCATCGATGTGCTGATCGCACCCACACTGCCCATCCCGGCTGCTCGCAGCGGGGAGGAGGTCCACACATGGCCGGACGGCACGGTAGAGGCGTTGGTCATGGCCTATACGCGCTTCACCTCGTTCGGCAACGTGACAGGATTACCCACGCTGAACCTGCCCTGTGGTTTCTCCAAGGATGGGTTGCCGATCGGCATGCAGATCAGCGGCCGGCCGCTGGACGAGAAGACCCTGCTGCGTGCTGGGCTGGCCTACGAGAAAGCCACGACCTGGCACCAGCGTCATCCGGAACTGATCGGAGCGGGCTGAGCTGCAAGAAAGCAGGCGCGGCGGCGCACGACCCATTGTGCTACCGCTGCGTCTGCCTGAAGTGGCCGAGACCAAGCAGAAGAAGGAGGTGACATAGCCTCCTACAATCTGCCGTCTTCTCGGAGCCCTCTGGATGCTCGAAGTTCTTTGCATGGGGTTGCGCCGGGAGCGCAATCTGCAAGGTGGCATTGGCCTTCAGTGTCGATGCCGAGTTGAAGTCGCTGTACCCCTTTTTTCAACCACACCAGGAGAACCGCACCATGGGGCAATCACACACGCATGACCACCATCACGACGGGTACCAGGCACCGCCCGAAGACATCGCGCTGCGGGTCAAGGCCTTGGAGTCTCTGCTGATCGAGAAAGGTCTTGTCGACCCAGCGGCCATGGACTTGGTCGTCCAAACGTATGAACACAAGGTAGGCCCCCGAAACGGCGCCAAAGTCGTGGCCAAGGCCTGGGTGGACCCTGCCTACAAGGCCCGTCTGCTGGCAGACGGCACTGCCGGCATTGCCGAGCTGGGCTTCTCCGGGGTACAGGGCGAGGACACGGTCATTCTGGAAAACACCCCCGCCGTCCACAACGTCTTCGTTTGCACCTTGTGCTCTTGCTACCCATGGCCGACGCTGGGCTTGCCCCCTGCCTGGTACAAGGCCGCGCCCTACCGGTCCCGCATGGTGAGCGACCCGCGTGGGGTTCTCGCGGAGTTCGGCCTGGTGATCCCCGCCAACAAGGAAATCCGCGTCTGGGACACCACGGCCGAATTGCGCTACATGGTGCTGCCGGAACGGCCCGCGGGAACTGAAGCCTACAGCGAAGAACAACTGGCCGAACTCGTTACCCGCGATTCGATGATCGGCACCGGCCTGCCCACCCAACCCACTCCATCTCATTAAGGAGTTCGTCATGAATGGCATTCACGATACTGGCGGAGCACATGGTTATGGGCCGGTTTACAGAGAACCGAACGAACCCGTCTTTCGCTACGACTGGGAAAAAACGGTCATGTCCCTGTTCCCGGCGCTGTTCGCCAACGGCAACTTCAACGTCGATGAATTTCGGCATTCGATCGAGCGAATGGGCCCGGCCCACTATCTGGAGGGAACCTACTACGAACACTGGCTTCATGTCTTTGAGAACCTGCTGGTCGAGAAGGGTGTGCTCACGGCCACGGAAGTCGCGACCGGCAAGGCTGCGTCTGGCAAGACGGCGACGCCGGTGCTGACGCCGGCCATCGTGGACGGACTGCTCAGCACCGGGGCTTCTGCCGCCCGGGAGGAGGGTGCGCGGGCGCGGTTCGCTGTGGGGGACAAGGTTCGCGTCCTCAACAAGAACCCGGTGGGCCATACCCGCATGCCGCGCTACACGCGGGGCAAAGTGGGGACAGTGGTCATCGACCATGGTGTGTTCGTGACGCCGGACACCGCGGCACACGGAAAGGGCGAGCACCCCCAGCACGTTTACACCGTGAGTTTCACGTCGGTCGAACTGTGGGGGCAAGACGCTTCCTCGCCGAAGGACACGATTCGCGTCGACTTGTGGGATGACTACCTGGAGCCAGCGTGATCATGAAAGACGAACGGTTTCCATTGCCAGAGGGTTCGCTGAAGGACCTCGATGGCCCTGTGTTTGACGAGCCTTGGCAGTCCCAGGCGTTTGCCTTGGTGGTCAGCATGCACAAGGCCGGTCTCTTTCAGTGGAAAGACTGGGCCGAGACCTTCACCGCCGAAATCGACGCTTCCCCGGCTCTGCCCGGCGAAAGCGTCAACGACACCTACTACCGGCAATGGGTGTCGGCGCTGGAAAAGTTGGTGGCGTCGCTGGGGCTTGTGACGGGTGGAGACGTCAACTCGCGCGCACAGGAGTGGAAACAGGCCCACCTCAACACCCCACATGGGCACCCGATCCTGCTGGCCCATGCGCTTTGCCCGCCAGCGATCGACCCCAAGCACAAGCACGAGCCACAACGCTCACCGATCAAGGTCGTTGCCGCAATGGCTTGAGATCCACTGTCCTGTTTCCCTACCTTGAATGGAGTAAACCATGAGTTCATTTTCTACCACTGCTGTCCCCGCCGCCCAGCGCCTGAGCGCCACGCGCAGCTTACTGTTGCAACTGTCCGCTGGCGCCGCGCTGGGCCTGGTCGTCCTGTACGGCGTGGCTTTTGCCGAAAGCCCGCTGGCGCACAACGCTGCACACGATGTGCGCCACGTGACTGTCAAGCCCTGTCATTGAGGGAATGAATAACCCACCGCGCTGCGCGCGCCCCCCTCCAAGGGGCGAAGCGCGTAGCCCGACGGAGCGGGTTTCACCTTGTTCCTGATTTTGGGCGCTGCTGGCGTTGCAGGTCTTGCTTCCCCGGGTCCGCTTATTGACGGGGCCACACCGTCGCTCATCTTTGTATGGAGAGAGTCATGATTTTTCGACGATTGATCTGGGCGGCGCTGGCTGTGGCCCTGCTGGTCGGCAGTGTGCAGTCGGGCCTGCAGCAGTTGCAGACCGCTCCCATCATCCTGGCGGCCGAGAGGTTTGAAAGCCAGAAGGTGGCCGCGCCCGAGCCGGTGTCAACGCCGACCGCTGCTGCTGCGCGCGTCCATGCGGACGGTGCGGCGCACGACCATGGCGACGCCGCCGAAGCATGGGCGCCCGCCGACGGGGTGGAGCGCTACTCCTGGACCTGGGTGGCCAATGTGCTGCACGCGTTCAGCATGGCGCTGCTAGTGCTGGCCGTGATGGCGGTGTGTCAGTGGCGCGGTAGCGCCTTGCGCGCTGTGCCCTTGGCCGCCTGGGTGGCCGCCGCCGGTTGGCTTACGTTTCACTTCTGGCCTTCGCTGGGCCTGCACGCCGAGATCCCCGGCATGGACGCCGGCCGGCTGGGTTCGCGCCAGGGCTGGTGGGTGCTCGCGGCGGGCGGTGCGGCGCTGGCCTGTGCGTCGGTTGCGCTGATGCGCAGCCCCCTGCGCTGGGCCGCTGCAATGGCTTGTCTGGCGCTGCCCTTCGTGGTGGGCGCGCCGCACATCGTGGCCGACCCGCTGGCCGGTTTCACGGGTGAGGCCCTGGCGGCGCTGCGCGAGCTGGGCAGCCAGTTCATCTGGGCCACCACCTGGTTGTCGCTGTCGTTCTGGGTGAGTATGGGCGTGGTGGCCGGTCTGGCCTTCCAGCGCTGGCTGAGCCCCGCCGTGGCGGCGCTGCTGCAGCGCACGGACACCGCCCGGGCCCCAGCCATGGAGACGCCGCGATAAGCGACGTCAACGCAAGGGTCGTGCGGGGTGCTGATCTGAACCGCCCCGGGTTTGAACTGACCCCCAGAAGTTGGACGGTCGCGATCCCGCCAATCAGGCGGTGTTTCTCAGCCGGTATCCCACCGGGCTGAGCCCTTGCAATCCGAGCTTGATGCGCTCGTTGTTGTAGTAGCGAATGTAATCATGCACGCCTGCTTCGAGCGCATCAAGGCTGCGGGGCGCTGCAAGATGGAAGTACTCGGCCTTCAGGGTGCCGAAGAAGCTTTCAATCGCAGCGTTGTCAAAGCAATTGCCTTTGCGGCTCATGCTTTGCGTGACTCCGCAAGACGCGAGCATCGCTCGGTACGGCTGCATCTTGTAGTGCCAGCCTTGATCCGAATGAATGATCAGTTCGCTGGCTCTCCTGGCGCACGAAAGCGCTGTCCGGAGCGTACCCGAGACCAGTTCGAAGACGGGGCGCTTTGCCATGCGGTGCGCGATGATCTCGCCGTTGTAGAGGTCCATGCAGACCGACAGATAGAGCTTTTGGCCGTTCACATTGAACTCGGTGACATCTGTCACCCACTTCTGGTCTGGCGCGGTCGCGCAGAAATTGCGCTGCAGAACATTGGGCACGTGCGCGTCGCTCATGCCCTGGACGCGTCGGGAGCGCTTCTTCGCCCGGATCAACGCGCGCAGCCCCATCTTTTGCATCAGCCGCTGCACGCATTTGTGGTTGACGGTTTCCGCCGTTGAACTGCACAGAGCTGCCGTGATACGTCGGTATCCGTAGCGGCCCTTGTGCTCGTCATAGATGACGCGGATCCTGACCTCCATGGCGCTCTGCCGATCAGCCCGCTGGGTCGCCTGGCAGTGGTAGTAGAACGTGCTGCGAGCCAGACCTGCTATCCGGAGCAGGTCCGTCAATTTATGGTGATGCCTCAACCCGGCAATCAGACGCGCTTTGTCGGCGCAGCTGATCTCTTCGACCGGATCAAGGCATGCAATTTTTTTAGGTACGCGACCTCCGCGCGAAGTCGCTCATTCTCTTCGGGGTCTCCTCGTTTTCAGTGCAATAAGTGACGGTACGAAAAACTAGCACTGGCGCGGAGGTGGTGTTGGTAGATCGTTGATTTCATTGACTTTCCTGTTCACTTTCAAATCTGCGATTCGTGGCGTCAAACCGTGGTCGGTTTCATCCATTGGTGCCAGTTATCGATGCATTTGGCCGCGAAGGCAGGATTTGGTCAGCATAGCGGTCAACCGGGAGGCGAAACACACCCCGCAAGTTGATGCTCTCCAGCCTGGTGGGCGCAATCTTCCCGATCAGTTCCGGTGGAATGACCTGGCGGCGGTTCGACCAGCGATCCAGGACCGCCTGCATCTGTGAGGTATTCCACGCCATCACGATGTTGGCCATCAGGCTCAACGCATCGGCCACAGCCTGCATTTCATCGACACGTTTGGCCTGCGCCGGGCTGATCCGGCCGGTATAAATGGCGCGCTTGAGGGCGTTAACAGCCTCGCCCCGATTGAGCACCCGGCGCAACTCGTTCCTGAAAGCGTCCTTGACAAAGTAGTCAGCCAAAAACGCCGTACGCAGCAACCGCCCCAATTGCACGCCAGCCTCATAGATTGGATCGCCCTGGGCGGCAGAACCGAACCGCGCAAGAGCTGCCACCGCACTGGCATGTCCGCTCATGACCGAGGCTGCCAGGTGCACCAGACTATCCCAATGCTTTTCGATCAAAGCGACGTCGACATTGGCTTCGCACACCGCAGCGATTTCTGCGGGCACTTTGGTGCCGCGTGGCACAAAGAGGTGGCGCTGTTTGAGTTCCTTCAACCGCGGGCAAAGATCAAAACCAAGCAAACGGGCATGTGACATGGCAAAGTCGGTGTAGCCATGGGTATCCACAGCAAGCTGGCTGGTCTCCAGCTTTTCTTGGCGGATGACACCTTCAATGGCCACGCCCGCCTGGCGCTCATTGAGCACAAAGGGCTGCGCATGGAAGATGCCCCACCGGTCTTTTACATGGGAGTAGATTCCAATGGAAGGTGTGTTGCGCCGAGGATCAAGCCGGGCTTGCCACACCCGTTTGGTGGTCTCCATGCTCATCATGTCAGAAGATGCCAAATCGGACCGCCCCCAGGTGGCGGCAATCGGGTGTCGCTGCATGAATTCCAGCACAGCCTGGCAGGCCTGGCTCAGACGCCGTTCGTCCCGCGCCCAGCGCATGGCCTGGCGAATGCTGGTGGCAGACAATTGCGGAATCATGCGCGCGCATTCGACCGCAGTCAGACTGGTGCCGTGGGCCATGATGCCGGCATAGACCATCAGCAGCTCGTCGGTAGAGCGCGGCTCACGTCCGAGCATGATCCAGCTAAAGCGCACCTGGGCGTCAACGGCCAGAATCACTTCCGGCAATTGAACCTCACCGATGCGGTGATCCAAAGCCGCGCGCAGCTTGGTCACTTCTGGGTCTTCGTCCTCTGCGGGCAATGGCGACAAATGGAGTTCATCATCCACGCGCAGTACGCCACTGCGGGCTGCAGCGGCCACCGCATCGACACCGGCAGTTACTCTGGCCAGCAAAGGCTTCAAGAAAGTGGCAGCCTTGCTGGGTAACGATAGACGGGCATAGTGTTTCTTGGACTCTGCCTGCCAACGCTCGTCCGTGAAGAACAAGCGCGCACGACCCCGAAAGCTCAGGCTGTGCTCAATCCAGACCGAGCCATTGCGCACCGCGCGGCGCAGGGCAAACAGGGTGGCCACCTCCAACGCCTGAAACGCCCGTTCCCGGTCTGGGCTGGAGATCGAAACCTGCCAGATCATTCCCAGACTTGGTGCCACCACTTCAACTGGCAGCTTTCTGGATCCTTTGAGATATAAAGCTTGCAGCTTGGCAAGGTACTCGATGGCAGGATGCTCGCCGGTGGCCTGCCAGGGCAGCTTTGCAATGGCGACGAGCAACGACCGCACGGGGCGAATTCCATCAATCAATCCCTCGCGGACCAGGGAGGCCCTGCTCGGTGGTTTGCGTTTCTGGGTTTCGGTGATCAAGGCTTCAAGACGGGCACGCAACTCAGCATCTGGCACCGCACCTTGCGCGCTCAAGGCAACAAGTTCGCCGAGCAGCGTTTTGTACATTGCGGCCCAATTGACGGTAGCGGGGACATCGGCGGCAGCCTGACGCCACAGATCGGCGATCCGGCGCTGCACCATAAGGATCAACTGGTCTGTGGTGGTGAACAGGCAATACCGAAGAAAGCATGCGACCTCCACGGTGCGCGCTGGCTCTTTGATCTTGGCTCCGGCTGAGGGCGGCCTGGAGACAAGTCGGCGCGCGTAGCGGCGCAAGATGAGATCGGGGATGTCTGCCAGGTGCTTATGAACGTCCAGCGTGTAAAGCAGGTCGATGCGCTCCAGTACCTCGCTGATTTGGCGGGTTGAGTGTTTCGCCGGTGCAGCCCATAGCCAACTCTGCTGGGTTTGTCCATCTGGGCGCAGCTCTGAAACTGAGGCTCGCCAGCGATCAAGTGTTGCTGGATCAACGCTGGCGGCGATGGCGGTGCCTGTTTCAACTTCAAGCTGGGCAAGTGCCGCCGCAATCAGTGTCCGAATTGCCCGCTCGTGCACGATCACCAGCTTGTTCTTGTACAGCCATTGACGCGCCCGCACGAGTAGCTGATCGCGGTCGGCGCAGCGCGCCACTTCGTCGCGCAGTTCACGTACCAGTGAGCGGCGCTGGTGCTCGCTCATCCACTGGAATCCAAGGACCGTGCAGGCTACTTGTTGGTGATCGAATAGCGTGCGCCCGCGTTCATACATGGCTCTCAGCGAGGCGACTTCTGGTGCTGCAATGCCAAGCTCGTTGCCAAGGTGGCGCCACAAGGCTACTGGAATTACCCGAAAGGCACCGAGCAAACGCCCACTCATGCGCAGGAAACCAATATGGAGCGCCAGACCAAGCTTGTGGGAATCACCTCGGCGTGCATTGATTGCGTCGCGCTCGGCACCATCGAAGGTGAAAAATGCCTTCATCTCGAAGTCGCTGATATCGCGGGGGAGCCCACGCATCCCCAAAAACGTTGTGTGCCAACCCTGCATCGTGAACCTCAAAAGTGGGAGGCCACCATACCCGTTTACAAAGCGAACAGGAAAGTCAATGAAATCAACGGTCTACCCAGACCACCCCCGCGCCAGTGCTAGCTTTGCGTACCGTCACTTATTGCACTGAAAACGAGGAGACCCCTTGAGGGCGTCAATCAGCAGTGTCTTCTCCCGGTTGGACAGGAGCTGCAGATCGACGCCCAGGCCTTTTTTTAACAGTTCATTGGCCTTGTTCAAGAGGTCCTGCTCAAGGCGCAGTTGCCTGACTTCGCGGCGCAACGCCTCAACCTCGCGCTCGAGCTCGTCGCGCTCTTGAGCCCGTGGGGACTGATTGGTGTGTTTCATGGATGCGGGTGCCTCACGTCCCAGAAGCTGGTTCTTCCAGTTGTACAACGTCGGCCTGCTCACACCAAGCTTCTGAGCAACCACCTGCGCACTTCCCTCACGAGTGCACAGTTCGAGGACCGCCAGCTTCTTCAGTTGCGGCGGCCGAGGTGCACTGACGGCCCTGCCGACAATGCGCTGCCGGGAGTTGGGGTCCAGTTCATCAATCCAGGCACGCAGCAAATCGCGGCACGGATAGCCCAACGCCTTGACCGTGGAGGCGATGCAGCGCCCGTGCTCGGCGTAGTGTTTGACAGCCTGCTGCTTGTGAATTTGAGAATACTTCGGCTTAGAGCGCACGTAGCCGGACGACAGGTCCAGGCGCCGCTCGTACTCCTCATGCCAGCTCTTCAAAGAGTTCTTCGTCGGGTAGCCCAACTGGCGGATAGTCGCCCCGGTGCGCTTGCCCAGCTTGATGTAGAGCGTGACCGCTCGGATGCGGTCTTCGTATGAATACATGAACTACCTCCTGGTAGTCCAAGTTTTCCGCCGCACCCCCGGTGGCTCAATTTTGAGTCGGCGCCAACAAGACAAGGCGATGCACAGCGCTTACCTGCACTACATCTTCGACCTGTCAACGCACACCGACCGCGCAACCACCGTGAACCCATCGCACGCCGACCGCGCATCCATGGTGAACCCATCGCACGCCGACCGCGCATCCATGGTGAACCCATCGCACACCCCCGATGGCCAGGTCAAATTCCCCCACCCTTGGCCACCCCAAATTCCCCCAGGCAGGACGGTCGGATTATGACGACTCGGGTGTGATGGCGATGCGTGCAGCGGCCTCCTTGAGGCGGTAGCTCTTGCCCTCGAACTCCAGCATCGCGCAGCGGTGCATGAGGCGATCCAGGATGGTGCTGGCCATGGTGGCGTCGCCGAGGTATTTGCCCCAGTCCTGCACCACGCGGTTGGACGTGATGAGAACAGCGCGGCGCAGCTTGTAGCGCTGGTGCACGATGGCCTGTAGGACTTCAGCGGCATGCTCGCTGATGCGTCTGGCCAGGAACAGGTCATCGAGGACGAGCAGGTCCGGCGCGACCCAGTCCTTGAGCAGCTCGGTGCGCTCTGCCGTAGTGGCCAGCGCGTAACGGGCGAACTCGGTGTCGGCTTCCAGGTAACGCACGTCATAGCCCTGCAGCGTGGCCTGGTAGGCCACGGCCTTGGCCACATGGCTCTTGCCGGTGCCCGGCTTGCCGATGATCAGCGCGTTGGCCCCCTCGCCGATGAACTTCAGGGTGTGCAACTCGAAGCAGGCGCTGCGCGGCAACCGGCCTGGCCCGCGCGGTCTTTGGCAGCGTCCACCATGCCCAGAATGCGCCGGGCATCGTCGAGCAGGGTGCACCCGGCGGCGGTCAGCGCCAAGCCTTTGGGCAGACGCTCGAACAGCGGCGCGCCGATCTCGCTTTCTATGGCTTGCACCTGGCGGCTCAAGGGTGGCTGCGAAATATGCAAGCGTACGGCCGCGCGGCTGAAGTTCAACTCTTCAGCCAACACCACAAAATTTTTCAGTTGTCGCAGGTCCATGGCTCAAACACCGGACGCGGTGACGCCCAGGGCCTGGATGGCGGTCCGGTGGTCTAGGTGGCTGATCGATTGGCGGCGCATGGTGTCTCTTGGTTGTGGGGCGATCCCCAGCCGCTGACCCGTGTCCAGCGTTGGGTTGCCGCTATCGTAGAAACGCATTGCGATACCGTCCAATACCATTTTCGAAACCAAGCTATACCCCTTTTGCATAGCGCAAGCCGTGCTGCGCCCCCTGGCACCGTCTCGCATCAGGGGGCGTGGCATGACTCAGAAGGCCTTGACAAACGTGAAGCGCAGGGTCGAGCCCTTGGCCTGGGGGTTGCTGCCGCCCTTGGCGGAATACTCGTCGTAATAAGCGGCCTTGAGCATCACACCGGCCTCTTTCATCAGCGGGTAAACCACCTCCACGCCGATGGCATGGCGCTCGGCGCGGTCGTTGCTGGCGCCGGTGCCCGTGTCGTCGCTGGTCTGCCATTGGTCGTAGCCCACCACGCCCACTTGCACCGGACCGATTGACTTGCCAAAACCCCACTCCATGGTGACCTGGTCGCCGGGCTCAAACCCACGGTCGTCTTTGGAATTCATCTCGTAGCGCAGCAGGGCCGAACCACTCCAGCTTTTGGCAGCGTCAAAGTAGTAAGTGCCGCCGCCGGTCAACATGGTGGACTTGTAGCCATTGCCGGGCTTGGAGATCGAATCACTGTTGGCGTTGTCAAACCACAGGCCCGCTGCCGCAACCGCATCCCAGTTGCCACCATGCCAGCCCAGCACCAGGGGGGCCAGGTAGATATCACCGACGCCGGAACTGGACTCGCCAGCGAAGGCCATCGACTTGCGGATCACCGGCACGATGGCTTCCACGCCGTAGTCGGCACCCAAGACCTTGGTGTTGGTGATGTAGACAAAGCGGTTGGCCAGCGCGCTGACGGTGCCGGTGTTGTTGCCTGGAATGCTGGTTTCGCTGCCGGGCGCGCGCAGCTCGTCAATGCTGTAGTTCACCAGGTAACCCAGGTAATACATGCCGGGTGGCGGCACGCTGGCGGCCTGAATGCCTTCAACGCCGGGCAAGTAATGCCCGCCTGCGGTGGCGCACACGCTGGCCACGGTGGCCAGGGCGGCTAAAACGATTTTTTTCATGGTTGTGTGGTTCAAAAAATGGAGGACAAAAAACATGGGCCGCCACGCCATGCAGGGGGCGCGGCGGGGAGACACCGCTCAGGCAATCAGGTGTACACCTCGGTGAAGGACGGCACCATCTCACCCGTGTGGTAAAAAATGCCGCTGCCCAGGTGTGATTCGTCCCAGGTGGTCACTGACTGTAATCACTGTGCCTCTGGTGGTGTGCGAATGTCTTGATGGTTCGCTCGAGATGAGCAAGTTTTGCTGGAAGGGAAAAATCGATTGACTTCGATGTAGCCTTTTCCAACTCTTGCCGCTTTGTATTTCATCCTCCCCCTAAACGGGGAGGATTTCCGCTCAATCCTGTTAAATCCGGATGCCGGACTTGCCCGGCGCCAGGATGCCGTTCGGGTCCAGCGCGCGCTTGATTTTTTGCTCGATGCTGCGCTTGACCGGGCCGTAGCTCTTGGCCACGCGTTCCTGGAAAGCGGTGTTGACGCGGTACACGGCATAGCCTTTCTTCTCGAACTCGTCGAGCAGTTCGCTGAAGCAGGCGTTGGCGCGCTTGGTTTCCTCGGGGTTGGAGCGGTCATACAGCACGTCGATGACGTGGTGCATCTCGCGCCAGCCGACGATGAACTCGCCGACGTAATCCAGACCGTGTTTGTTCAGGATCTGCTTGGCCAGTGCGTACTGCTTGTCGCACTCGCTGCCGCGCGCCTGGCTGACCGGGGCGAACCACATCGAGCCGCCGCCGCCGCGCCAGTTGTACAGGCCAAATTCCTGCAGGTTGGGCACGCCCGACATCAGTTCGGAGCGGTACTTGAACGGCTGGGTGTTGCCGGCCTGCTCCTGGGTGATCAGGCGGCCCTTGCCCAGCTTTTTGAGCGCGCCCTGCACGATCTGCCAGTTCACCTCGACCTGTTCCGGCGTGCCGTAGAGTGCGGCGTACACGTTCCAGGCGCCCAGGTGCTTGTCCTTCTGGATCTGCTTGAGCACCGCGTCGGGCGTGTGGCCGGGCTCTTTCAGGTAGTCGGAGCGACGGGTGTTGCAGGTGGAGGCTTCCCACAGCACGCCGGCGATCACCACGGAGTTCGGGATGACCTGGGCGATGCGCAGCGGACGGATGAATTCGACGATCTCGGCGATGTCGCTGTCCTCGTCGAACTGGATTTCAAACGGTTTGAACACCGGCGGCTTGGGCATCAACCAGAAACCCATCTTGGTGCAGATGCCGTAGTTGGACTGGGTGAACATGCCGTCGAGCGTCGGGCCGTAACCCCACTTGAAGACCTGCCAGGCATTGTCGCCCTTGACGCCGCCCATGCCGGTGCGCAGCACGTCGCCGTTGGCCATCACGACTTCCATGCCGCACTGCATCATGAAGTGCTCGCCGTAAGGCGTGTAGCCCACGCCGCGGTCCATGGTGTTGCCCAGCGGGCCGGCAATGGCCGAGGGCGCCGAGAACGACAGCATCAGCGGCAGCTTTTTCTCTTCGATGTAGTCGTAGAGCATCTGGTAAGTCACGCCGGGCTCGACCAGTGCGGTGCACAGCTCGGGATCGATGTGGATGATCTTGTTCATCTTCTTCAGATCGAGAATGATCTGACCGCGCTCGACCGGCGCGGCCGAGCCGTAGCCGAAGTTGCGTCCGGTGGAGATCGTCCAGACCGGAATGCGGTACTCGTTGCAGACCTTGACGACTGCCTGCACCTGCTCGACGCTGGTGGCCATGACCACGGCCGAGGGGACGTGCTGGGCCGTCTCCACGGCCATCATGACCTTGGTGTAGGGCGTCAGGTGCTCGGCCGAGGTGAGCACCTGGTCGGCGCCCAGGGCAGCGGTGAATTTCTTGATGGCCGCGTCAAAGCGGTTTTCGCTCACGCCCTTGGGTAGGGCCAGGTATTTGCTTGTGTTCATGGTTTGTTCCGGTTCAGATCACGCAGGACAGGGAGACGCAGGCGATGCCTTGAGCGCTGCGGGGGGCATTGGGCGTGGCGGGGCTGCTGGTGGCCACCAGCGACTGGCCCAGGGCCTGGGCCCATTGCGCGCCAGTGCTGCCATCGGCCACGCGGTGGTGCTGCATCGAGAGCACGCGCCCGCCGGCCGAGCGCACCAGGTCGATCACGATGGCCGCCGAGGCGTCATCGATCAGGCCGACCAGCAGGGTGGCGCTGCCGTCGTTCAGCAGCTTGTTCAGCTGCCCGAAGGTCGCTGCGTCCAGGCCCTGCAGCGGCTGGGCCGCGAGGGTCTGGCCGGCCGGCGCGTTCACGCCTTGCTGCACGCCGGCCAGGAAGGCCGCGTCCAGCGCCGAGCCGCTGACCAGCGAGGTCACGCCGGGCAGGGCGCCGCCAGCCAGACCTGCGGCTTGCGCGCCTTGGGCGGAAGTGGCTTGTGCCCAGGGCATGCCCACCATCACCAGGCCGGCCGCTGCCAGGCCTTTCAAAATCGAGCGTCTATCGGTACTCATGGCTGTCTCCTTTGTTATTGCTTGGGCTTGGTGGCCGCGAGGTATTTGGCCAGGTCCTGCAGCGTGGCGTCGTCGATGTCGGTCACGCGAAAGGCCGGCATGGCGTTGAAGCCGTTGCGCACCATGTACACATAGGTCGGCTCGGGCAGGCCCCGGCCGGTGATGACCGGGCCGATGCCCGCTTCATGGCATTTGGCGCAGACCTGCTGGTAGAACTGCTGGCCTTTGCCGATTTGCGGGGCGGACTGCGCCAGCACGCCGGACGAGTGGCCCGCCAGCATGACCAGCAGCGCGGCCAGACCGGCCGATTTTTTGAGGTTGGTTTTCAAAGCTCTGTCTCCTTGTGGTTATCGGGTTTTCGCCCGTTCAGAACGGATAGTGGCGCGGCGCGGTCTGCACCGTGATCCAGCGCAGTTCGGTGAAGGCGTCGATGCCGGCCTTGCCGCCAAAGTGGCCGTAGCCGGAATTCTTCACGCCGCCAAAGGGCATCTGCGCCTCGTCGTGCACGGTGGGGCCGTTGATGTGGCAAATGCCCGCCTCGATGCGCGAAGCGACCTGCCAGGCGCGCGCGATGTCGCGGCCAAAGACGGCCGAGGCCAGGCCGAACTCGTTGTCGTTGGCCGTGGCAATGGCTTGCTCGACACCCTTGACGCGCACGATGGCCTTGACCGGCGCAAAAGATTCTTCGCGGAAGATGCGCATGTCGGGCGTGACGTGGTCCAGCAGCGTGGCCGGCATCATGGTGTTTTCAGCCTTGCCGCCGCACACCAGCTTGGCGCCCTTGGCCAGAGCGTCCTCGATCAGCGCGTTGCCGCGCTCGACCGTGGCCATGTCGACCACCGAGCCCAGCACGACCGGACCCTGGCGCGGATCGCCCAGCGGCAGGCTTTGCGCCTTGGCCACGAACTTGGCGACGAATTCGTCGGCCACCGATTCATCGACCACGATGCGTTCGGTGGACATGCAGATCTGGCCCGAGTTGGCAAAAGCGCCAAAGGCCGCTGCCGCCACGGCGGCGTCGATGTCGGCGTCGTCCAGCACCACGAAGGGCGCCTTGCCGCCCAGTTCCAGGATCACCGGCTTGAGGTATCTGGCGCAGGTCTGCGCAATGATCTTGCCGACCTTGGTCGAGCCGGTGAAGTTCACGCGGCGCACGGCGGGGTGCGCCACCATGGCTTCGACCACGGCGCCGGCATCGGCCGGGGCGTTGGTGATGAAGTTGACCACGCCGGGCGGCAGGCCCGCTTCCTGCAGCGCTTCAATGATCAGGCCGTGGGTGGCAGGGCACAGCTCCGAGCCCTTGAGCACGACGGTGTTGCCGCAGGCCAGCGGCGTGGCAATGGCGCGCGCCGCCAGAATCACCGGCGCATTCCAGGGCGCAATGCCCAGCACCACGCCGGCGGGCTGGCGCACCGCCATTGCCAGGCTGCCCGGCACGTCGGACGGAATCACTTCGCCGTTGATGTGCGTGGTCAGCGATGCCGCTTCGAGCAGCATGCCAGCGGCCAGATGCACATTGAAACCGGCCCAGATGCCCGACGCGCCGGTCTCGGCCGCCATCGCGGCGGCAAACGCCTCGCCCTTGGCTTCGAGCGCCTGCGAGGCTTTCATCAGCAGCACGCGACGTTCGCCCGGACCCATGGCCGCCCAGGCCGGAAAGGCCTTGGCCGCCGCTTCCACCGCCGCCACCGCATCGGCCGGTGTGGCGGCCGGCGCGCGCGTGGCCACGGTCTGGTCCAGCGGGTTGCGGCGCTCAAACGTGGCGCCGTTGGAGGCGGCGCGGTGTTCGCCGCCAATCAGCATCTGGATATCGCTCATAGGGTCATCCTCGAAAAAAGAAGTAGGTCGTGATGGATTGATTCTAGGAATGGCCTGTCCGTCCGCCTTTTCCCGTAGAGCAAATCTTCAATGACTAATAGCGCAGACCACCTAGGGTTTACCCTTTGCGGGGGTAGGTGTTACCGGGTATTACCGGAATGACCAAAATGGAGTGGGCGGCCGATAATTACCCCCATGCCCGATAACCAGATACTCAGCACCGATGACCTTGCCAGCGCCGAGCGCACGCACGCCTATTATATAAGCAGACAAATTAAAGCTTCTAAGGGTTTCTATCTATGGGTGATTACCTAAGCGCCCCGTCAAAAAACAAAGGCCAGACCCGTCAGGTTTTCGAGCGCCTGCGCGCCGACATCCTCGGTGGCAAGCTGCCGCCCGGTGCCAAGCTCAACATCGCTGCACTGGCGGAGGACATACAGGTCAGCGCCGGTGCTGTGCGCGAAGGCCTGGCCATGCTGGAGGCCGAGGCGCTGGTCGTGTCAGAGCCAGCCCGCGGTTATCGCGTCAGCCCGGTGTCGCTGGCCGAACTGCAGGAGCTGGTGCAGGCGCGTATTGAAATTGAAAAGCTCTGCATCGCCGAAGCCATTCGCAATGGCGGGCTTGAATGGGAAGGTGGCATTGTTGCGGCCTATCACCGCCTGTCGCGCACGGCACAGCGCCCACCCAATGAACCCGGCCTTCTGAATCCCGAATGGGCTGTAGCCCACGCCGAGTTCCACCGCGCCGTGGTCAGCGGCTGCCCCAACCGCTGGTTGCTGCGCACCCATGAAATGCTGTACCAGCAAAGCGAGCGTTACCGCCAGCTCACGGCCCCGCTCAGCGAAGGCAAACGCGATGTCGATGCAGAGCACAAGGCCCTGCTGGAGGCAGCGCTGAACCACGACATTCTCGAGACGCAAAACCTGATGACGGCCCACCTCCGGGCCACCGCCAGCCAGTTGCTGGACTCACCGCACCTGGCGCAGCCCGCCAGCCACGCCGCGCCCTAGGCAGCGTCGCCGGCCTTGCGAAAGGTCAGGTTGATGCGCCGTGCGCCCGTCAGCGCATGGTCGCCTGCAGGCAATTGCGCAATGCCGTGATAGGCCAGCCGCGATGCACCGCCCCACACCACGACATCACCACTGAGCAGACGAAAACGCTGCGGCTTGTCTGCACGGCGTTCTGTACCGAAGAGAAACGTCGCCGGCAAACCAAGCGATACCGACACGATGGGTGCGCTCATGTCTATCTCGTCGCGGTCCTGATGCAACGAGAGCTTGGCACCGGGCTGATAGCTGTTGACCAGGCAGGCGTCAGGTTTGAAACCTGCGTACCCGGCGGCAGCGGCAGCACGCGCCGCCAGCTCACGCCACGCGCCAGGCATTTTCGGCCAGGGCTGGTTTGACAGGGGATCCGTCGCCTGGTAACGGTAGCCGCGCCTGTCAGACACCCAGCCCAGCGGGCCGCAGTTGGTCATGGCCACCGACATGGTGTAGCCACCCGGTGTGACCAGATGGCGCAGCGGGGCCTGTGCAATCACCTCTTCAAACGATGTGAGCAGCGCCGCCTGCAGGTCGCGTGCAAAGCCTTGCAGCAGCACAGCCCCCGGTACCATGGGCTGGGCCATTCGCTCTGGCGGGGTGTCTTCAAACAGATCGGCGGTCATGGGTTTCTTCTCATTGCAGGCTTGATTCCGGGTCCGCGCACAGAGTTCCTCACGCAGGGCATAACCGCCGCAAGATGCGGCCCCGGCCTACCTTCACAGCACTGCGGCCAGCCCACAATGCCTCATGCAAAAAAGCAGCCGCACCCTTCTTGTCGCCCTCGCCTCTTTTATCACCGCGTGTGCAGCGGTGCTGCTGATACTGAACTTCACGGCTGGTGAAAAACATGTCTCGCAGCAACTGCCCCGGCTCTACAACACGGCCGATCCGCAGTTCATGCGTGCCATGGGCAGCCTGCTCGGGCCGGGCATCGTGGGCGGCAACAAGGTGACCGAACTGCTCAACGGCGATCAGATCTTCCCGGCCATGCTGGAGGCCATCCACAGCGCGAAGCAGACCATCACCTTTGAGACCTACATCTATTGGGCGGGCGACATTGGCAGACAGTTTGCCGATGCGCTCTCCAGCCGGGCGCGCGCGGGCGTCAAGGTGCATGTGCTGCTCGACTGGGTAGGCAGCGGCAAGATAGACGACGCCCTGCTCGAGCAGATGACATCAGCGGGCGTGCAGGTGAAAAAGTTTCACAAACCCGAGTGGTACAACCTGGCGCGCATGAACAACCGCACCCACCGCAAGCTGCTGGTGGTGGACGGGCGCACCGGTTTCACCGGAGGCGTAACGACCCCTACGAGTCGAGCCAGTTCAGCGTGGTGATTGCCAACGCGAGCGGCATCTTCGGCCTGTACAGCTACCGCGAGGTGTTCGAGTTCAAGGAGTTCTGGGGCATCGGCTCCGGGCGCGGCTTTGCACTCGGGGCCATGCACGCGGTCTGGGACAAGGCCCGCTCGGCCCGTGAAGTGGCGCTGGCTGGTGTGCATGCCGGCTGCGAATTCGACCGAAACTCCGCCGGACCGGTGGACCTGTACACGATCAAACTGAAAGCATGACCCGGGACGGTCCTGCGCGTCATCTGGAGACACACCATGAGCCTGATTGAAATCAAAGTGCCGGACATCGGCGATTTTTCCGAGGTGGCGGTCATCGAGCTGCTGGTCAAACCCGGCGACACCATCAAGGCCGAGCAGAGCCTGATCACGGTGGAGAGCGACAAGGCGTCGATGGAGATTCCGTCCAGCCATGCCGGCGTGGTCAAGGAGCTGAAGGTCAAGCTCGGCGACAAGGTGGCCGAAGGCTCGGTCGTCCTGCTGCTGGAGGCCTCGGGCGCCGCATCGGCGGCCCCGGCAGCCCCCGCAGCACCTGTTTCGGAACAAAAACAGCCAAACCCCGGCGTCCCTTGGTCATCAGGCGCTATCAATGTTGCAGCGTCTCCAGCGCCGGCTGCAGCCAGCTTCGGTGGCGCAGCGGACCTGGAGTGCGACGTGTTGGTGCTCGGCGGCGGCCCTGGCGGCTACTCGGCGGCGTTCCGCGCGGCGGACCTGGGCCTGAAAGTCGTGATCGTCGAACGCTACGCCACGCTGGGCGGCGTCTGCCTGAACGTGGGCTGCATCCCGTCCAAGGCGCTGCTGCACGTGGCCGCCGTGATGGACGAGGTCAGCCACCTGGGCGACCTTGGCGTGGACTTCGGCGTACCCGTGGTCAACATCGACAAGCTGCGCGGCCACAAGGAAAAGGTCATCAGCAAGCTCACGGGTGGGCTGGCCGCCATGGCCAAGATGCGCAAGGTGACCACCGTGCGCGGTTACGGCGCTTTCGTTGGCGCCAACCACGTCGAGGTGGAAGAAACCACCGGCACCGGGCAGGAGAAAACCGGCACCAAGAAGGTGGTGGCCTTCAAGCGCGCCATCATTGCTGCCGGCAGCCAGGCCGTGCGCCTGCCCTTCATGCCCGAAGACCCGCGCGTGGTGGACAGCACGGGCGCGCTGGCCTTGAAAGAAGTGCCCAAGCGCATGCTGATTCTGGGCGGCGGCATCATCGGCCTGGAAATGGGCACGGTCTACAGCACGCTGGGCGCGCGCCTGGACGTGGTGGAAATGATGGACGGCCTGATGCAGGGCGCCGACCGCGACCTGGTCAAGATCTGGCAGAAGATGAACGCCAAGCGCTTCGACAACATCATGCTCAAGACCAAGACGGTGGGCGCCCGCGCCTTGCCCGAAGGCATCGAGGTGACGTTTGCACCGGCAGAGGAGGGCGGCACCGCCCCTGCGCCTCAGGTGTACGACCTGGTGCTGCAGGCCGTGGGCCGCACGCCCAACGGCAAGAAGATCGCCGCCGACAAGGCCGGCGTGGCCGTGACCGACCGTGGCTTCATCAACGTCGACATCCAGATGCGCACCAACGTGCCGCACATCTTTGCCATCGGCGACATCGTGGGCCAGCCCATGCTGGCGCACAAGGCCGTGCACGAGGCACATGTGGCCGCCGAGGTGATTGCCGGGGAACTGCAGGGCAACAAGGAACTGGCGGCTGCAGCGTTCAACGCCCGCGTGATCCCCAGCGTGGCCTACACCGACCCGGAAGTCGCCTGGGTGGGCCTGACCGAAGACCAGGCCAAGGCGCAAGGCATCAAGGTCAAGAAGGGCATGTTCCCCTGGACCGCCTCGGGCCGCGCCATTGCCAACGGCCGCGACGAAGGCGTCACCAAGCTCTTGTTTGACGATTCACCCGAAGCTCATGGCCACGGCAAGATCCTGGGCGGCGGCATGGTTGGCACGCACGCGGGTGACATGATTGGCGAAGTTGCCCTGGCGATTGAGATGGGTGCGGACGCGGTGGACATCGGCAAGACGATTCATCCGCATCCGACGTTGGGGGAAAGCATCGGTATGGCGGCGGAAGTGGCGCATGGCAGCTGCACGGATGTGCCGCCAGCGCGGAAGTAAACCGACCTGACGCGTCAAACCTTCAAGCCCGAACTGGCAACAGTTCGGGCTTTTTGCTGTCTGGCGGCTCGGCAATATTTGTTGTGGAGGTAATAACTGTATAAATGTATGGGGTATCCACTTAGCTCCAGTGAAGGCAGAATAGCTGGATGAATATCCAGACTTTAGCGCCAACGCCCGGAAAAGACTACCCACAGACCTGGAACGAGTTTCTCGACTGGTTTGGCACTGAAGAGGCCTGTCTGGCGTACCTGGAGCGACTGCGTTGGCCCAACGGGTTTGTCTGTCCGCGCTGCGGCTGCGTGGGGCGGGGTCTCCTCGTTTTCAGTGCAATAAGTGACGGTACGAAAAGCTAGCACTGGCGCGGAGGTGGTGTTGGTAGATCGTTGATTTCATTGACTTTCCTGTTCACTTTCAAATCTGCGATTCGTGGCGTCAAACCGTGGTCGGTTTCATCCATTGGTGCCAGTTATCGATGCATTTGGCCGCGAAGGCAGGATTTGGTCAGCATAGCGGTCAACCGGGAAGCGAAACACACCCCGCAAGTTGATGCTCTCCAGCCTGGTGGGCGCAATCTTCCCGATCAGTTCCGGTGGAATGACCTGGCGGCGGTTCGACCAGCGATCCAGGACCGCCTGCATCTGTGAGGTATTCCACGCCATCACGATGTTGGCCATCAGGCTCAACGCATCGGCCACAGCCTGCATTTCATCGACACGTTTGGCCTGCGCCGGGCTGATCCGGCCGGTATAAATGGCGCGCTTGAGGGCGTTAACAGCCTCGCCCCGATTGAGCACCCGGCGCAACTCGTTCCTGAAAGCGTCCTTGACAAAGTAGTCAGCCAAAAACGCCGTACGCAGCAACCGCCCCAATTGCACGCCAGCCTCATAGATTGGATCGCCCTGGGCGGCAGAACCGAACCGCGCAAGAGCTGCCACCGCACTGGCATGTCCGCTCATGACCGAGGCTGCCAGGTGCACCAGACTATCCCAATGCTTTTCGATCAAAGCGACGTCGACATTGGCTTCGCACACCGCAGCGATTTCTGCGGGCACTTTGGTGCCGCGTGGCACAAAGAGGTGGCGCTGTTTGAGTTCCTTCAACCGCGGGCAAAGATCAAAACCAAGCAAACGGGCATGTGACATGGCAAAGTCGGTGTAGCCATGGGTATCCACAGCAAGCTGGCTGGTCTCCAGCTTTTCTTGGCGGATGACACCTTCAATGGCCACGCCCGCCTGGCGCTCATTGAGCACAAAGGGCTGCGCATGGAAGATGCCCCACCGGTCTTTTACATGGGAGTAGATTCCAATGGAAGGTGTGTTGCGCCGAGGATCAAGCCGGGCTTGCCACACCCGTTTGGTGGTCTCCATGCTCATCATGTCAGAAGATGCCAAATCGGACCGCCCCCAGGTGGCGGCAATCGGGTGTCGCTGCATGAATTCCAGCACAGCCTGGCAGGCCTGGCTCAGACGCCGTTCGTCCCGCGCCCAGCGCATGGCCTGGCGAATGCTGGTGGCAGACAATTGCGGAATCATGCGCGCGCATTCGACCGCAGTCAGACTGGTGCCGTGGGCCATGATGCCGGCATAGACCATCAGCAGCTCGTCGGTAGAGCGCGGCTCACGTCCGAGCATGATCCAGCTAAAGCGCACCTGGGCGTCAACGGCCAGAATCACTTCCGGCAATTGAACCTCACCGATGCGGTGATCCAAAGCCGCGCGCAGCTTGGTCACTTCTGGGTCTTCGTCCTCTGCGGGCAATGGCGACAAATGGAGTTCATCATCCACGCGCAGTACGCCACTGCGGGCTGCAGCGGCCACCGCATCGACACCGGCAGTTACTCTGGCCAGCAAAGGCTTCAAGAAAGTGGCAGCCTTGCTGGGTAACGATAGACGGGCATAGTGTTTCTTGGACTCTGCCTGCCAACGCTCGTCCGTGAAGAACAAGCGCGCACGACCCCGAAAGCTCAGGCTGTGCTCAATCCAGACCGAGCCATTGCGCACCGCGCGGCGCAGGGCAAACAGGGTGGCCACCTCCAACGCCTGAAACGCCCGTTCCCGGTCTGGGCTGGAGATCGAAACCTGCCAGATCATTCCCAGACTTGGTGCCACCACTTCAACTGGCAGCTTTCTGGATCCTTTGAGATATAAAGCTTGCAGCTTGGCAAGGTACTCGATGGCAGGATGCTCGCCGGTGGCCTGCCAGGGCAGCTTTGCAATGGCGACGAGCAACGACCGCACGGGGCGAATTCCATCAATCAATCCCTCGCGGACCAGGGAGGCCCTGCTCGGTGGTTTGCGTTTCTGGGTTTCGGTGATCAAGGCTTCAAGACGGGCACGCAACTCAGCATCTGGCACCGCACCTTGCGCGCTCAAGGCAACAAGTTCGCCGAGCAGCGTTTTGTACATTGCGGCCCAATTGACGGTAGCGGGGACATCGGCGGCAGCCTGACGCCACAGATCGGCGATCCGGCGCTGCACCATAAGGATCAACTGGTCTGTGGTGGTGAACAGGCAATACCGAAGAAAGCATGCGACCTCCACGGTGCGCGCTGGCTCTTTGATCTTGGCTCCGGCTGAGGGCGGCCTGGAGACAAGTCGGCGCGCGTAGCGGCGCAAGATGAGATCGGGGATGTCTGCCAGGTGCTTATGAACGTCCAGCGTGTAAAGCAGGTCGATGCGCTCCAGTACCTCGCTGATTTGGCGGGTTGAGTGTTTCGCCGGTGCAGCCCATAGCCAACTCTGCTGGGTTTGTCCATCTGGGCGCAGCTCTGAAACTGAGGCTCGCCAGCGATCAAGTGTTGCTGGATCAACGCTGGCGGCGATGGCGGTGCCTGTTTCAACTTCAAGCTGGGCAAGTGCCGCCGCAATCAGTGTCCGAATTGCCCGCTCGTGCACGATCACCAGCTTGTTCTTGTACAGCCATTGACGCGCCCGCACGAGTAGCTGATCGCGGTCGGCGCAGCGCGCCACTTCGTCGCGCAGTTCACGTACCAGTGAGCGGCGCTGGTGCTCGCTCATCCACTGGAATCCAAGGACCGTGCAGGCTACTTGTTGGTGATCGAATAGCGTGCGCCCGCGTTCATACATGGCTCTCAGCGAGGCGACTTCTGGTGCTGCAATGCCAAGCTCGTTGCCAAGGTGGCGCCACAAGGCTACTGGAATTACCCGAAAGGCACCGAGCAAACGCCCACTCATGCGCAGGAAACCAATATGGAGCGCCAGACCAAGCTTGTGGGAATCACCTCGGCGTGCATTGATTGCGTCGCGCTCGGCACCATCGAAGGTGAAAAATGCCTTCATCTCGAAGTCGCTGATATCGCGGGGGAGCCCACGCATCCCCAAAAACGTTGTGTGCCAACCCTGCATCGTGAACCTCAAAAGTGGGAGGCCACCATACCCGTTTACAAAGCGAACAGGAAAGTCAATGAAATCAACGGTCTACCCAGACCACCCCCGCGCCAGTGCTAGCTTTGCGTACCGTCACTTATTGCACTGAAAACGAGGAGACCCCCTAAGGGGCTGGCCGACGAACTGCAGGAGCGCGGCTACCTGGTGCTCGACGGCATCGACGGTCGCGCGCACTACGTCGCGCTGCCGGTCGGCACCGAACTCGAACAGTTCCCCGCCGGCGCAGTGGTCGAAGCGCGCGGCACCGCCGAGATGCGCGCCGTGGACAAGACTATTGCTGGGCTCGCGGAGGGTGGTGTCTACCGCACCGACCATCACCTGGCCGTGCTGCGTGCCCAGCCGGCGCGTGGCAATCCGCAGGAGACCGTGGCCGCACACGTGCGCCGGCTTGAAGCACTGCGCCGTGGCGGCCTGGTAGAGCGCGTCGCCGAGGGTGTCTGGCGCGTGCCGGCCGACCTGCCCGAGCGGGCGCGCCAGCTCGACCAGCAGCGCCTGGCCGGCGGCAGCGTGACGCTGCATTCGCACTTGCCGATCGAGCGGCAGGCGCGTGTGATCGGCGCGACTTGGCTGGACCGGAAGTTGATCGGTGGTGCGGCCGACGTCACCGACAAGGGCTTCGGAGGCGTGCTGCGTGAGGCGCTGCGCCAGCGCGCCAACTTCCTCGTCGAGCAGGGCCTGGCTGAGCGGCGCGGCGCGGGCGTGGTGCTCGCGCGCAACCTCCTGGGTACGCTGCGCCAGCGCGATCTCGATTGGGCTGCACAAGAAATTGTGAAGGAGACCGGCTTGCCGTACCGACCGGTGGCCGAGGGCGAGCGCGTGTCCGGCGTCTACCGCCGCCACGCTTTGCTAGCCAGCGGACGCTTTGCTGTACTTGACGACGGCTTGGGCTTCACACTCGTGCCGTGGAAGCCGGTGATCGAGCAGCGCATGGGTCAGAGTCTGTCAGCTACTGTGCATGGCATGAGCGTGAACTGGGAGTTTGACCGGCAACGCGGTTTGCAGATTTGAAGGCGAGACGCTCCCCTGCCTGGCGATGCAACTACATGCCGTGAGCCTCTGGTGGAGTGGAGGGCACAACGTGGCTATCGCTGGGCAGGGGAAAGATGAGGCGGCCTCGCCCCAGCCGCTTGGCCAAGAGCAGCAGGCCCCTGACTGTCGAAATGCAGCAGCTTGTCCAGGTCGCCGTGGCGACCTTCTGAAAGAACCGTCAGAACTAAGGCATCGCAGCTGCGCCAGAGCCCCAGAACCGCAAGGTGAGCTTGGTCCTTGAGGTTCAGGCCGCGGCCAAGGCAAGGCCGATCCCTGCCCATGGCATCTATGTTTGGAACTGAATTACACATCGGCAGCTTCCCGCCATGAATGAAAAAAGCCCAACCATTCATAACGCGCCCTTATCGCTCAGCGCATTGCCTTCGGTGCGGCAGCTGCGGGCCTTCGTGGCGGTCTACCAAAGCGGGCACGTTTCTGCGGCCGCGGAGATGCTTTCGGTCACCCAGCCTGCGGTGACTGTTCTGCTGCGTGAGCTTGAGGAGAGACTGGGGGTCAAGCTCTTTGACAGGACCACCCGTACCTTGCAGAGGACCGACGCCGCAATCGAGGCCTACGCGTTTGCGCGACGCGCCCTGAGCGAGCTTGAGTCGATGGGGCATACGATGCAGGAGTTCGCCAATAGCCGCAGGGGGCGGTTGCGGATCGCAGCCACGTCAACGGTGGTGCAGACGGTGCTTCCGGCGGTGCTCAGGAAATTCACGCAGCAGTATCCCGAGATCAACGTTGTGATTGACGATTGCCCACCGAGCGAATTTGTCGACAGAATCATCAGCGAGCGCGTCGACTGTGGTGTAGGCACCCTGGAGACGACCATCCCTGGGCTGGAGGAACGGGTTTTCCTCAGCGATCCCATCGTGGCGGCGGCGCCACCGGCGCTGTTTGTCACTAGCACACAGATGAGGTGGCCGGAGCTTGGAGCGTTTCCGACGATCACCGTCAAGGCCGGCTACGGCGTGCGCCGGCGAATCGAGCAAGCAGCGATGCAGGGTGGGCTCGAGCTCCGAGTCGCCCACGAGGCCGCGCTCTTCACGACGGCCCTGGCGCTGGCCACCGGGGGCCTCGGCGTGGCTGTCGTCCCTGAGTCGGTTGTTCTGGGCTCGCCGGCACGCGGCCTTGTTGCGCGCCGACTCGTCCAGCCTCAGCTTGAAAAACCGACTGCTTTCATATTCAAGAAAGATCGCTCTTTGCCTCCGAGTGCTGAAGCGTTCATGCGCTTACTCCTCGACCACTACGAAGCGGAATAGGCGACGCCGGCGCGCTCTTTGGGAACCGAACCCACGGCCGCCGCGTTTGTGCTGCCCAATCTGGCGCGCGGCGTGCTCAATGACCTTGACGGCATCGCTAGCTAGATGCGCGAGTGCGGCGGCAGGGTGCGCAGCCAACCGATACGACCTTCAAAGCTTGCTGCCGCTGGCATGGTTCGCACGATACTGGCTTGGCGTTGATCCAATGCGCTTCTTGAAGAATCGGCAGAAATACGCGACATCGTTGAAGCCAACTTCGACAGAGATCTCGGATACAGGAGTCTCCATGTGTGTGAGGCGATGGCATGCCTCTCTGAGGCGACGCTCCTGCACCAGTTGCATCGGGCTCTTTCCTGTTCCCTTGCGGACAATTCTGATCAACCTCTCTACTTGGCAGTTGAGATGCTTGGCGTACTCTGATAGGGAAAAATCCGCAGAGAAGTAGCGATCGACGAGAGTCAGAAACTGCGCAATTTCCGAGTTGCCCCTCACTGAGTATCCATCCCCAAGAGGCTCCATGTTTTGCCGTGCGAGCAGCAGGCAGATGGCCTTCGCCACACGGTCCATCACCAAGTCGCTGCGCTCATGCCTAGTCTGATATTCGCGGTTTAGCAGGCCGAACATCGCATTGATGTCTGCCGTGCCATCGGGCTGCTGCGCCAGCATGAAAACCGATGGCGCTGAGCACAGGCGCTTGAACACTTCGCTGGCCACCTTGCTCTCCGAGCAGTGGAAAAACTCCTGCCGGGCCGTCAATACGTAGCCGTCGGCATTTGTCGCAGCTTTGGAGGAATGCACTGTGAGGGCCGGGACTATCACGGCAGCTGGTCCAGACAAGGTCCGCCGGTGACCGTTGACTTGGACTTCAAGCTGCCCACTCGCAAGCCAAGTGATCTGGTGCAGGTTCTGATGGATGTGGATGCTGATTTCCCCGTTCAGCGCGCGAGTCCGAGCTTCGATGGGCTCGATGTGCATGAGAACGGGGCTGCTCTGCAAGGGTTCGCCGTACAAGCCATAGCGGGGAACACTCTGTACCGCCAAGTCGTTTTGCATGGTCATTCTCTGTCTCCCAAATGCGGCTGAGTCAGGTATTGGTGCCTGTCAATAAAGTGCAATAAATCACCCGAAATAGTACAGCTATAGGGCGCCAGTTGGCCATAAAGTGCAATCTAGGCAGCCGACTATGGCTTGCTCATCTGGAGACATTGCATGTTTGTGTTTGACCCCTACGACCCCATCGTCGACTCGAACCCGTTTCCCCTGTACAAGGAGCTCAGGGACCACTACCCCTGCTACTGGAGCGAAGCTGGGAAGGTCTGGGTGCTGTCCAGGTATGCGGACGTGGTCGCCGCAGCCAGCGATTGGCAGACCTACTCTTCCCTCAAGGGCAACCTCCTGGCCGAGCTGCCCAGTCGCACTGGCGCGACGCTGGGTACCACCGATCCACCGCGCCATGACCGCTTGCGAGCTCTCGTGCAGCATGCGTTCACGAGGCGCAATCTTGCTGGCTTGGACGAACAATTGCGGGAGATTGCACGCACGGCGGTCAGGTCGTTCGAAGGCCGAGAGCGGTTTGACTTCAACCGTGAGTTTTCGACCGAAATGACGATGAAGACGTTGTCGCTGATCATCGGTCTGCCCCCAACCGATGAGAACCATCTTCGCCGACAAGCGATGCTGTGCGTTCAGACCGATCCCGTGGTCAAAGGCAAGACGGAGGAACACGAGCGCGCGTTCAAGTGGATCAACGAGTTTGCTGTCTCCGTCATCGAAGAGCGACGCGCGCGTCCAAAGGATGATCTGATTTCGCAGTTCAGCGTCGCCGAGATCGACGGTGATCGATTGGACGAACGCGAGGTGATCATGACCACCACGATGCTCATCGTGGCTGGCGCCGAGTCGATGGGCGCATTCATGAGTCTGATGGCAATGAACTTGGCCGACCATCCCGAAGCCTTGGCGCGTTGCGTGCAAAACCCTGATCTGTTGCCTGATGCGATCGAGGAGTCGCTGCGCTTCAACACCTCTGCCCAACGATTCAAGAGAACGCTGACGCGGGATGTCGAGTTGCATGGCCAGCGAATGAAAGCAGGCGACGCGGTGTGCCTGACCTACGGGTCTGCCAACAGGGACGAGCGTCAATTTCCCGATCCTGATCGATACGACCTCGACCGGAAGCCTCGTGGGCACCTGGGTTTTGGCAGCGGTGTTCATGCCTGCTTGGGATCGATGATGGCTAGGCAGGTGCTTCGTGTCGCATTTGAAGAGTTTCACAAAGTCTTCCCTCGGTATCGGCGCGCTGAGGCCGATTTGCCTTGGATGCCGTCCACCAACTTCCGAAGCCCCACTCGGCTTGAACTGGTCCTGGAGTGAGGATTTACAGATGACAACCATCACTTATGTAGAAGCCCACGGGCAGGCCGTTACCGTGGATGTGGCGGACGGATGGAGCTTGATGCAGGGCGCGGTGGCCAACGGCGTCGAAGGAATCTTGGGCGAATGCGGCGGTTCGTGTGCATGCGCCACCTGTCACTGCTACCTGGATGAAGCACGGATAGGTGAATTGCCACCACCTGCGGATAACGAGCTCGACATGCTGGAAGATGCGGCTGCGCCTCGGCGGTCGAACAGCCGTCTGGCATGTCAGGTCAAGGTGCATTCCGCTATGGCTGGCTTGATCGTTCACCTACCTGATCGACAGCAATGACGAGCCCTGACAAGGTGGTGATTGTTGGCGCGGGCCAGGCTGGATTACAGACGGCCGAGGCGCTTCGAGCCATGGGTTACGCGGGCTCGATCACCCTGCTGGGGGCCGAGCGCTGCGGACCTTACCACCGTCCACCGCTGTCCAAGGCCTGGCTGGCTGGCGAGATGGCGGCTGAGCAGCTCACGATGCGCTCACCCGATGCGCTGGAGCGAAAAGGCATTGCATTGCGTACCGATGTGCAAGCGATTGGGATAGACATTGGAAGGCGCTTTGTGCGGTTGGCTGACGGAGGTGCATTGATCTATGACGCCCTCGTTCTTGCCACTGGCGCCTCGCCCCGGATGCTCGATATACCGGGCAGAGATGCAACGGGTGTGTTGGCGCTGCGCAGCATGGAAGACGCGCAGGCGATCGCGCAGCGCTTGGCGCTCTGTGCACAAAGCAATCGGCCGATGGTGATTGTGGGTGGGGGCTTCATCGGACTAGAGGTGGCGGCCACAGCGCGCAAGAAGGGAGTTGCTGTCACGGTCTTGGAAGTCGCGCCTCGTCTGCTTGGTCGCGTTCTGGCCCCTATGCTGTCAGAGTGGTACGCGCAGTTGCACCGCTGGCACGGTGTGAACCTGGTTCTGAATGCGCGCATCGCCGCCTTCGAAACTGGCGCCGATGGGCAAGTGTGTGGCGTTCAAATGAACGACGGCACGCTCCTTCCGGCAGGACTGGTGATTGTGGGTGTTGGCGTACAGGCCAACGATGGCCTTGCTCGCGCCGCGGGCTTGGCTTGCGACCGAGGCATCGTTGTCGATGCCTGCGCTAGGACGAGCAATCCCTATATCTTCGCCGCAGGCGATTGCACGGCGCGATCGACCAGCGAGGGGACCCTGCTGCGTCTGGAGTCGGTCCAGAACGCCGTTGAGCAAGGCAAGAGCGCGGCCGCTGCCGTGATGGGGCAAGAGCGCCCATTTGCTGCCGCACCGTGGTTCTGGAGTGACCAGTACGACATCAAGCTGCAAATCGCGGGCCTATCCACCGGGGCGGATCGATGGGAGACCCGGGGGGAGCCGGACAGTGGCAGCTTCAGCGTCTATCACTACTGCGGTGACAGGCTGCTCGCGGTAGACAGCATCAACGATGCCAGGGAGCATCTTCAGGCACGCAAGCGACTTGATGGGGAAGGCACATAAGTACGCGCAACCGTGTCGCCGCTTTGAGCCTGTAAAGGCATAGAGAAATTCACAAGCCGCTGTTCCGCCGCATGGAAAAGCGAATCGCCATTCCGTGGGGCATGCATTGCAAGGCTCCGATCGGAAATCCAGCATAAGAGAGAAACGCAATATGAAAACTGCCCTGAACTACATCGATGGCATATGGTGCCCGGCTTCGGCCGAGCGCACCGGTGCTTGTATCAATCCCGCGACCGGCGAGCCCGCTGCACATTACGTCAATGCGACGTTGCCGGAGATCGAGGCGGCCATTGCGGGCGCGCGACACTGCTTTGAGTCCAGCACCTGGTCCAGCCAGCCCAAGCTTCGCTCGGACGTGCTGCGGCTCTTTGCCGATCGCCTTGAGGCACGCAAAGACGAGATCGTGGATGTGCTCGTTGAGCTGAACGGAAAACTGCGGCGCGAGGCTGAAGGCGAGGTATTGGCCGGCATCTCCGAACTGCGCTACTACGCGGGCTTGGCGCGCAATCTTTTCGGTCGGGTGCTCGAAATTGAGCCACAGATCTATTCGATGATCGAACGTGAGGCGATCGGTGTGGCGGCGATCATCGTTCCCTGGAACGCACCCATCACGCTCCTCGTGAGATCCCTGGCGCCTGCGCTTGCCGCAGGGTGCGCCGTGGTGATCAAGGCCGCGCACCAGACAGCTCTGGTGCACGCCATGGTGGTGGAGTGCTTGGTGCAGGATACGAGACTGCCTCGTGGCCTCGTTCAATCCTTTGTCGAAGACGGCGCAGACGGTGCCAAGCTGCTGTGCGCCCATGTCGAAGTCGACGTAATCAGTTTCACCGGATCGACCCAGGTAGGCAAACTGATCGCCGGTTCGACTGCCAAGAATCTGACCCGGTTGTCGCTGGAACTCGGTGGCAAGGCACCGGCCATTGTGCTCCCGGATACCAGCATTGCCGATGCGGTGCGGGGCATCGTGCCAGGCGCCTGCGTAATGGCGGGGCAGATGTGCACGGCCATCAGCCGGGTGCTGGTCCATGAGTCGATCGCCGAGGGATTCAAGGCGGCACTCGTGGAGGGCCTCAGGCAGATTCGTGTCGGCCCGGGACAACTCGCCGCTTCATCGATGGGTGCATTGATCGACAGGCGCAATCAGCAACGCTTGCTGGACGAGGTGCAGTCTGCGCGCGAGACCTGCGAAGTGTTGCTGGCTGGGACTGTTCCCCAGGACCTGCCACGTGCGGGTGCGTTTCTCACGCCCTCACTGATCGCCACGCAGGATCTGCAGAGCCATTTTGTGCAGGACGAAATCTTTGGACCGGTGATCACGCTGGAGACGTTCAGCGATGACGAGGATGCCCTGACCCGCGCCAACGCGACCCGTTATGGCCTGGCGTCGTCGATCTGGACGAATGACTTCAAGCGAGCCCGGCAAATCGCTCGGCGCCTGAAGTTCGGCAATGTCTGGATCAACGCGCACAACCGACTTTTTGCCGAAGTCGAAACCGGCGGTTACCGCGAGAGTGGTCTTGGGCGTCTGCATGGCGTCGATGGCCTGAGCGATTTTCTGGAAACCAAGCACGTCTACATGCCGTGCGCCTGAGGAAAAGAAGAATGGCAGTTGATATTCAAACGGATAAGAGCCAAGCGGTGGTCATTGTCACCGGTGGAGCAAGAGGCATCGGAAACGCGTTCGCGCGACGACTCGCAGAGGATGGCTACCACGTTGCCATCATGGATCTGCAGGGCGCACAAGAGGCCGCGGAACAGATTCGACGCGAGGGCGGGCTCGCGGATGGCTACAACGCCAATGTCGTTGATGCTGCGGACTGGGACCGTGTTCTTGGACAGGTCGGCATATCAGGCAAGCGGTTGCACGGGTTGGTGAACAACGCTGCCTTGTTTGCCAGTCTGGAAATGCAGCCCTTCGAGAAGGTGGAAAAGCAGGAATGGATGCGTGTCATGGAGGTGAACACTTTCGGTCCGTTTCTCGCGATCCAGAAAGTTGCGCCGATTCTGACCAAGGGTGGTGGGGGCGCGATCGTGAATGTGGCTTCGACATCGCCGCTCAAAGGCGTGACCGGCATGCTGCACTACGTTTGCAGCAAAGGCGCCGTCATTGCGATGACCCGCAGCCTTGCCCGTGAGCTCGGCGACCGGTCCATCACCGTGAATGCGGTGGCACCGGGGTTCACTTTGAGCGAGGGCATTCTTCAAAACAAGGAGCACGTCGAAAAGTTTCGCGATCTGGGCAAGAACGGCCGGGCTCTGAAACGCGACCAGCTGCCAGAGGATTTGCAGGGAGCTGTCAGTTTTCTCATCAATCGAGATGCATCTTTCATCACGGGCCAGACAATCATCGTCGATGGCGGTGCGCATTTCGGCTGAATTTCTTAGTCGTTAACAGGAGACATTTCTATGAAAAATTATTCTTTAAGATTCTCTGCCTCTTTGCCGTGCAGGGCTTCATGCTCGAAGCTGTCCATGCACAGGCATACCCGTCCAGGTCTGTGCGGATCGTGACGTCGTTCTCTGCCGGCTCCGGTCCCGACGCCATGCTGCGCATGGTCTCCGACAAGCTGGCCAAGCTTTGGGGGCAACCCGTCATTATCGACAATAAGCCGGGTGCGAGTGGTTTTATTGCAATCTCAGAGGCGCGCCGTAGTGGTGTTGATGGCTACACGCTCCTGCATATGGATGGTCTGAATTTGACGGCTATTCCACATATGTACAAGAAGCTCCCCTATAACGCGGAGACAGACATTGAACCCATCAGCCCCATCCACGGCAGCTACTTCTTTGTAACTGTCTCAGCTGACTCCCCCTGGAACAGCATGACCGACCTTATAAAGGCGGCCAAGTCCGACCCGGGTGCTATAAGTTACGGTTCTTGGCAGATTGGCAGTGTTGCTCATCTTTTTTCCGCAGCTTTGGAGGCTGGAACCGGAACCAAAATGATGCATGTGCCGTACAAGGAAAACTCGCAGCTCTACACAGGTGTTGCCCGGCAAGAGGTTACTTGGGCATTCGGATCGATTGCGAGCGCAGGCCCCCTTGTGAAGGCAGGTCGACTCAAATTCTTGGCCATCGCCGGGCCTGCCCGTGAAAGCGCATATCCTCAAGTGCCAACTGTGGCGGAGGCGGGTGGCCCAGCTGGTTTCGAGGCCAGAGGGTGGGTCGGCCTCTTTGCCCCCAAGGGGGTTCCCATGCCCATTGCAGAGAAGATTTCGGCGGATCTGACACGTGTTGTGAACGAGCCGGAACTGAAGGCAAAAATGACCGAGCTTGGCTACGATCCAATGCCCAGCAAGCCTGCTGAAACCAGGGCGTTGGTGGCCACCCAGTCCAAGGAGTTCAAGGTAGTCGTGACGCGCAGTGCGATCACGCTCGATTGAATTGCTGCGCGCTGGAGCGCAAGTCGTTGGCTCTTCTTCCTAGGACGTTGCCACTGGCTACAGGAGCCATAAGACGGTGGCCGAGGCCGGCAAGAATCCCCGTGGCGGTGCGGGTGCCTGGGCACCCGTGCCACCCAACAGTCAGTCGGGGGAGTCCGAGGCAAAGATGCTGGTTGCTTGGGTGCTGGATCGAAAGAAGCGCGTCTCAACTGACGCGAAGTGAACCGCCCCGGTTTTCGTGGAGGCCGGTTGGTTTAAGTTAGACCGCCACCATGGAGGTCTGACTGGCGAGTTGCCGGTAGTAGTTTGCCTCAGCCTCTGCAGGCGGTATGTATCCAATAGGTCCGAGCAGCCTGTGATGGTTGAACCAGGACACCCTGACCCTGCCTCGATTTCACGTACAGCAAGAAGTTGATAACTTCAGAGGTACGGAGAATCGAAATGAGAGAAGGCAAGCTGCCCAAGAGGCAGTACACACAGGAGTTCAAGGCTGAGGCCGTCAGGCTCGCGGCGTCGGTCGGCGGTCACGAGGCCGCACGTCGCCTCGGCGTGCCGGTGGCGACGCTGGGCAACTGGTCCAGGCGTGGCATTGCATCGGCCGGCGCCAGCGGCGCGGTGGCCCCGGCCAGTGAGCCCCCCACGCGGCGCCCGGTGAGCGAGTTGGAGGCGGAGAACAGCCGCCTGCGCAGAGAGCTGGCCGACGCGAAGCTGGACGTGGAAGTCCTTCGAAAAGCGACGGCGTACTTCGCCAGGGGGTCGCGATGAAGTACGCCTGGATCGACGAGCATCGCGACCAGTACACCGTCAGCCGGCTTTGTCGCGTGCTGCAGGTGTCCCGCAGCGGCTACTGCCAATGGCGCGTGCGCCCGCCCAGCCCCGGCCTACTTGCAAACCAGGCTCTGGATGCCAAGGTGGCGGCCATCCACGATGCCAGCTGCCGAAGCTATGGTCGCCCTCGGATCGTTCACAAGCTGCGCCAGCAGGGCGACGTCGTCAGCGCCGAGCGAGTGCGAAAGAGCCTGCGTCGCCAGGGCCTGCGCCCGGTGTACAGAAGGCCGTTCGTGGTGACCACCGATTCGGCGCACCGCCTGCCGGTAGCACCGAATCTGCTGGATCGACGCTTTGATGGTTGGCAGGGTGACCAGGCCTGGGTGGCAGACATCACGTACGTGCCCACCGGCGAGGGCTGGCTGTACCTGGCGGCCGTGATGGACCTGGCCGGTCGGCGCATCGTGGGCTGGTCGATGTCCGAGAACATTGACGCCACGCTGGTGTGCACCGCCTTGAAGTCGGCATGGTGGCTGCGCAAACCTGCCAAGGGGCTGCTGGTCCACACCGACCGCGGGTCGCAGTACGCAGGCGGGCGCTACCGGGCGCTGGCCGCCGAGCTGGGCATCACGATGTCCATGAGCAGGAAGGCCAACGCCTGGGACAACGCGCCGATGGAGAGCTTCTTCAAAACGCTGAAGGTCGAGCGCATCCATCAGGTACGCTACGACACGCGGGCGCAGGCCAGGCTGGACATCGTCAATTGGATCGAAGGCTGGTACAACCGCCAGCGCTTGCACTCGGCCAACGGCTTCGTGCCCCCAGTGATCTGGGAGAGCACCCGCTTGACTGCATGACTTGATGTACGTGAAATCGAGGCAGGGTCAGTTCGCTGTAGCGGATGGAAACGTATTGCGACCCCCTGTCGGAATGGTGAATCAAGGCACCATCACGCTCGGGCTGCCTGGCATATAGGGCCTGCTCCAGGGCATCCAGAACGAAGTCTGTGTGCATGGAGGTGCTGACCCGCCAACCCACAATGCGCCTGGCGTACACGTCGATCACGAAGGCCACGTACAACCAGCCTTGCCAGGTTGAGACGTAGGTGAAGTCCGACACCCACAGCTGGTTGGGCCGCTCGGCCTTGAACTGTCGGTTGACCCGATCCAGTGGGCACGGCGCCTTGGCATCGCTGAGGGTGGTGCGCACCACCTTGCCACGGCGCACGCCCTGCAAGCCCAGGCGCTTCATCAAGCGTTCGACCGTGCAGCGAGCAATGACAACTCCCTCGCGGTTCATCTGCTTCCAGATCTTGTCGGCGCCGTAGACCCGCATGTTGGCCTGCCAGACACGCTCAATGTGCGGCACCAAGGTGTCGTCACGCTGGGTGCGCGCGCAGCGCAGCTGGGGGTTGCGTTGGTGAGCGGCGTGACGCCAATAGCCTGACGGGGCGATCTGCAGCACTTTGCAGATCGACTCGACCCCGTGGGCCTGTCGATGCTGGTCGACGAAGTCGTTCAGGACTTCAGACGGCGGTCGAGCTCCGCCTGGGCGAAAAACGCGCTGGCCAGTTTCAGGATCTCGTTGGCCTTGCGCAGCTCCTTGTTCTCGCGTTCGAGTTCTTTCAGGCGCTGCAGATCGGTCGTCGTGACGCCGGCCCGGGTACCGGTGTCGATCTCATCGCGCTTGACCCATTCGTTGAGGGTCTGGGGCACGCAGCCGATCTTGGGAGCGATGGATTCGATGGCGGCCCACAGCGAGGGGTACTCGCTGCGGTGCTCGCGCACCATGCGAACAGCGCGTTCGCGGACTTCGGGTGAAAACTGGTTCGACTTCTTGCTCATGGCTCAATCCTCTCAGAGAAAAGAGCCTCCTCAAAATACGGGGCGGTTCACACCACGTTGCTGGCCGCAGCGTCAATGTTCGCAACGCTGCTTCCGTCGAGCAACGCTCAGACCATCGACCGCGGGCGACAGTTCTATCAGTCGGTCTGTGCCCGTTGCCATGAGGCCGGAGTCGGCCCCGAGTTGCGGGGACGGGGATTGTCGGAGGCTACCGTGAGCACGATAGCCCGCTACGGCGGCAATGCCATGCCTGCATTTCGCCATTCCGACATCGACGATGCAACCCTGCGGCAGTTGGCTGAGTTCATCTCGAAGTCCGCTGCGCCTGCCAAGAAATGAGGAGTCCGTCATGAACACAGATCGACGCTCCCTTTTGAAAGGGATTGCCGTGGCTGGCATGGTCATACCCGGTATGCATTGGGCTTATGCCCTTCCTGTCGACATGGGCCAGCAGGGGCTGTCTTGGCCTATCGAAGTAACTGCGCTGACCTCCGACGCTGGCATTGACGAAGCCTTTCTCAGTGGCGTGCGTATGGCCGCAAAGGCTGGTGGACGTCGCACAACCGAGCTGCCGCTCAAGAACCTGGATACAGCAACCTACTCGAAACTGCATCGCCTGCTGCGGGATGCGCAAACGACACTTCTCGTGGGTTTGCTGAACGACGCCGCAGCGACTTTGACGCTGGATCTGGTGCGCAGCCACGGGGGGCGGGTGCTGTCCGTGCAGGAGCACCGTATCGCAATAGACGCAGATCCGTGGGCCGCATCTTTGGGGCAAGCCCTCGTCTCTCACCCCACAGAGAGCCGAGCGAACCCGGCCTCAATGGCCGACGCCGGCCGTGCGTTCGTCTCCCTGAGTTGTGTCGTTTGAACTGAAAGGCAGCAATGAGCACCAAAAGCAAGTTTCTCGCCCTGCCCAAGGGCGTCAGCGAAGCCCGCTTCGAAGCGGCTATTCGGAAGTTTCAAGCCGCACTCGGAGCTGACCAAGTTCTGACGTCAGCCGAGCATCTCACGCCTTACACCAAGGTCATGATGGCCGTGGATTCTGCGAACCATACGCCCTCCGCAGTGGTGCTGGCCAAGACGGTGGAGCAGGTCCAGGCGGTTGTGAAGATCTGCAACGATTACAAGATCCCCGTGTGGACCATTTCCACGGGGCGCAATTTTGGCTATGGCTCTGCCGCCCCCGGTGAGCGCGGGCAGATCGTGCTGGATCTGAAGAAAATGAACAAGATTCTGCACGTTGATCCCGAGATGTGCACGGCTCTCGTCGAGCCTGGTGTGACTTACCAGCAGCTCTACGACTATTTTGAAGAGCACAAACTGCCCTTCATGTTGTCGATGCCAGCGCCCTCGGCGATTGCCGGTCCCGTGGGCAATACCATGGATCGCGGCGTAGGCTACACGCCTTATGGCGAGCACTTTTTGATGCAGTGTGGCATGGAGGTGGTCCTGGCCAATGGCGACGTCTATCGAACAGGAATGGGCGGCGTTAAGGGCGACAAAGCCTGGCAGGTCTTTAAGTGGGGGTTCGGTCCGACGCTGGACGGCATGTTCACCTCGTCCAACTATGGCATTTGCACCAAGATGGGCTTTTGGCTGATGCCCAGGCCGCCGGTGATCAAGCCGTTCTCGATCAAGTTCGAGAAGGAAACCGATATCACGGAGATTGTCGATCTGCTGCGGCCGCTGCGAATCGCTATGGTCATTCCCAACGCGATGGTCATCGCCGGGTCGCTGTGGGAGGCCGCCGGATCCGGTGCGCGTCGCTCCGACTACATCCAAACACCTGGCGTTACGCCGGACAACGTGATCGAGCAGATCAAAAAAGACAAGGGCCTGGGCGCCTGGAACGTCTATGCGGCGCTATATGGCTCACCCGAACAGGTGGAGGTGAACTGGAACATTCTCACCTCGGTGGTTAAACAGCATGGCAAAGGGACCATCATCACGCAGGAAGAGGCCGGCAATACCCAACCTTTCAAATACCGGGCCGAACTGATGTCTGGCGTACCGAATCTGCAGGAGTTCGGTCTCTACAACTGGCGCGGGGGGGGCGGCTCCATGTGGTTCGCGCCGGTGAGTCAGGCGCGCGGCAGCGAGTGTCTCAAACAGTCCGAGCTGGCCAAGCGAATCCTCCACAAGTGGGGTTTTGACTATGTCGGAGAGTTCATCGTCGGTTGGCGCGATATGCACCACGTCGTGGATCTGTTGTTCGATCGCACAAGCCCCGAGGAAACCCAGCGCGCGCACAGCTGCTTCGCGGAACTGATTGATGAGTTCGAGAAGGAGGGCTATGCGTGCTACCGCGTCAACACTGCTTTCCAGGATCGTGTTGCCAAAAGCTATGGACCCGTGAAGCGCGAGCTGGAGCGCAAGATCAAGCGTGCCATTGATCCGAACGGCATTCTCGCTCCGGGCAAGTCCGGCATCCGCATCTGAGGAGAGGCGGCGCATCATGAAAAAACTCAAGCCACCTTTCCATGTCTTGCCCGTCATGGCCACTCTGGTCGGATTGCTTGCCGGTGCGAGCGCTTACGCGGAAGGGCATTACGTCGCCGGGGTTGAAGGCATTCAGGCCGCATCCGCGCCCCCGCCCGGGGACTACTATCTTGCGTATCTGGTGCACTACGACATCGACAACTTTCGAGTCCCCGGATCGGATGCGAAGTTGCCGGGTAGCAATACCGGGAGTGTTACCGCGCTCGCAAACCGATTCATCAAGATCACGAACGTCAAAGTTTTCGGTGCGGACTATGGCTTTGAAGCCATTGTTCCAGTGATCAGGACGTCGCTTGATATACATGCAGTTGGATTGAGGGACAGCGGCACCGGCATCGGGGATGTCTACCTTGGACCGTTGGTGCTTGCTTGGCACGGCATCCGCTGGGACAGCGTAGCTGCCGCCGGGATCTGGCTGGACACGGCAAGCACAAGTAGCCCCGGAGCACCTGGCAAGGGATACAAGTCTGCCATGCTTACCGGGGGAGGGACTTACTATTTCGATCAAGAGAAATCGGTGACCGGATCCGTACTCTTTCGATACGAGCGTCATGGCCGAAAAGCTTCTGGTGTACGTCCTGGCGATCAATTGTCGATGGAGTGGGGCATTGGAAAAAACTTCGGGCAGTATTCGCTGGGCGTGGTGGGTTACAGCCAATGGCAATTGGGCAACGACTCAGGCGCGCAGGTGAGTCAAGGCAATTCCCAACGCCATGCTGTCGGCTTGGAGGTGAACTACCCGGCTGCGGCGGCAGGAGTCTTTCTGAAGGGTGCGTTCTACAAGGAGTTCAGCGTCCGCGGTGGTTCTGGGGCTGAACCGGCTGGAAGCCTATTTCGAGTTACTGTGGTCAAGCCTTTCTGACCTGTGCAACCATTGCTCAAAATCCTGTTGAGCCGTTCCTTTTCCCACATGGAACCATGCAGGTGTCTGCCTGAGCGATAAGAGCTTGCTCGGCAGCTGTCGGTGAATTCATCGACGGCTTGCTGAGCAAGCGAAGCACTGACATTGCTGGATGTTCCAATGCCGCGGCAGAGGTGTCGCTTGGGCGTTCTCGAAAGGCAGGAGCGACCATCAGAAGCTGGCCGAGCTTCGAATGATCTTTCTACTTGGCTAGTTTCGTTGCCGCTGTCTTCAGGCGAGCAGAAAAATCCAGTGTGGTGGGCTTGGGTTGAATTCCTCGGCGTGAGACGAGATAGAGGTCCAGGTACACCACGGGATCTATCAGCATGCTGATCTGCAGACCGTGCCGCTTGCATTCCTCGATGGCGAATGAGGGGATAACGGCATGACCTAGACCCGCACGCGTCATGGCGATCAGTGTGCCAATGAAGTGAGCCGTTTGGCACTTTCCATGGACATGCCCGATCCGGGCGAGATGGGTTTCCACCAGCGATTGGATCGGGTTATCCGGCGGTAGACCGATCAACGGGAGATCACGCAGACTGGACCAGCCTCGTGATGATCGGCGGCGGCTGTTGGTGGGTGCTGGTGGACTGATGCACATCAGACGAAATCGGCACAGAGGCTGACGCAACAGACCAACTGCCGGTTTGACGAAGAAACCCAGGCCGATATCCGCTTCACCGTCCAGAACACGCTGCCTGACGGTATTGACGTCGACATCCGCGATGGTGGTGCTGACATGAGGGTGCGAATCGGTGAACTCCCTCACGACGTCTGGCAAAAGGCTCATCGTCACCATGGGAGTCGCCGCTACGTCCAGGCGCGACAGAGTAGCCGCTTCAGATCCTTCGATCGTCGATCCCAGACTTCTCAGGTCCTGGACGATCCGTTGGGCCACAGGAAGGAGCTGACGGCCAGCGTCCGTGAGCGTAACGGACCTCGGGCTGCGGTCGAACAAACGAGCGCCCATCTGGTCTTCCAGATCCTTTATCAGCATGCTCATGCCTGATTGGGACATGGGGATTTGCTCGGCTGCCTTGGAGAAGCTCCGGAGTCGAGCGACCTCGAGAAAGGCCAGCAGCTGGCGGCTGCTCACATGCATCAGTTTTTCCGATGGATGCATCAGTATGTTCCGTTTGATTGATTGTTGACCATCAACTCTAATCCAGAACGCCAAGGAGACAAAGAGTGAAGTCTGCATGGAATATGGCCCGCGCAAGCGGGGTGTGTGTGGTGCGAGAGCGGCGCTGAGTCAGCGCTTTATCGCTAAATCGGAGAAGGTGAAATGAACAGCATTCAGAGCGTGGACGAGACCGAGGTTGTGATCGTTGGCGGAGGACCCGTCGGCATGGGCCTGGCCATCGATCTTGGTCAGCGCGGCGTGCGCTGCGTCGTGGTAGAGCGGTATGTGCAGCCCCAGCCCATTCCAAAAGGCCAGAACCTGACCCAGAGGACGATGGAGCATTTCCATGCCTGGGGTGCGGAGCGGCAGTTGCGCGCTGCTCGCACGATCCCGCCTGAGTACGGCATCGGTGGCTTGACTGCCTACGGGACGTTGCTTGGGTCGTACTCTTACGACTGGCTCCAGCGCGATCTCGTCCAGCCCTACTACTACGCAGCCAACGAGCGGCTGCCTCAGTACGCTACCGAGGCGGTGTTGCGCAGCCGTGCAGCGGAACTGCCAGAGGTGCGGACCATGTATGGATGGAGCGCGGAAGCAGTGTCGCAGGACGCTGAAGGCGTGACGGTCGAACTTGCGGAGCGCGACGGAACGGAACGAAAGACTTTGCGGGCGGCGTATGCGGTTGGTTGTGATGGCAGCCGATCGCTTGTCCGAGAGCAGGTCGGGCTCACGCAGACGCGCACGGACCATGATCGGCTCATGGTTCTGTTGGTGTTCCGCTCACCCGAGTTGCATGCATTGCTGGAGCGCTTTCCTGGAAAATCCTACTACAACGTTCTTCAACCGGAGCTCAAGGGCTACTGGAAATTTCTGGGTCGCGTCGATCTCGGGCAGACTTGGTTTTTCCACGCGCCAGTTCCTCTTGGGACGACCGAGAACAACTTCGACTTCCGTGCTTTCCTGCACGAAGCCGTTGGTGCCAAGTTTGAAGTGGAGTTCGAGCACATCGGTTTTTGGGATCTGCGATTCGCCGTTGCCGACAACTATCGCGCGGGCCGGGTTTTCATCGCGGGCGATGCTGCTCACAGCCATCCGCCCTATGGTGGCTACGGTGTCAATTCCGGATTCGAGGATGCCCGCAATCTGGCTTGGAAGCTTGCAGCCGTGGTTCAGAAACGAGATGGCGATGCACTGCTTGATTCCTACGATGCCGAGCGCAGGCCAGTATTCGCGTCGACTGTTCACGATTTTATTGCGAAGTCGATCGAAAGAGATCGTCAGTTCCTGGATGCTTTCGATCCTGAGGCAGATCGCACTGCCTTCGAGTCAGCATGGCAAGCGCGGGCGCGCGGAGCAGTCGGCGAGGTCCATGCGTTCGAGCCGAACTACGAGGGCTCTCCGATCGTTTGGGGTGGGCCGCACGGCATCTGCAGCGCCGTCGGGGAGCATCGGTTCGAAGCGCGGGCGGGGCATCACCTGCCGCCAGCGCCGTTGGCCGACGGCGGCAACGTCTTCGAGAAGTTGGGGACGGACTTCACTTTGCTGTGCGTTGGGCCATCGGGGGCGGATGCGCGTGCATTCAGCGAAGCTGCTGCTGCACTGGCGGTGTCGTTGAAGCTGGTAGTGTTGGCGCCGGGCACGGGTGCTGAGCGGTATGCCGCCCGGTGGATCCTGGTTAGGCCGGATGAGTTCGTTGCGTGGACCAGTCAGGAAGAAATTGTGTCGTCACGAACCGCTATGCAGGTCTTGGCGCGCGCCGTCTCGAAATCCGTGACCGATATGGAGGCCTTGGCATGAAGGCCGCAAGGACATGCAGCTAACGCCGGCCGGTAGCCGGGATGATTGAGCTACGCCACTTGCGCTATTTCATCGCAGTAGCGGAAGAGCTGAACTTTACGCGGGCGGCCGAGCGCATCCACATCGATCAGACGCCGCTCTCGCGTGCCGTGCGCGACCTGGAGGACGAACTGGGCGTGCAACTGTTCGTTCGCAGGCCGCGCGGCCTGATGCTGACGCCGGCTGGCACCCGGCTGCAGGAAGAGGTGCGCAAGCTCTTCATCCGCTTTGAGCGCACTAAGCGCGCTGTGCGCCAGACTCACGCCATGCACCAGGCGCCGCTGCGTATCGGCGTGGCCGATGGCATCGCTCAGCCCAGGCTCTCCGAATGTCTTGCGGGATGGCAGGCGATTGCGCCCGCTGTTCCGCTGGAACTGTCCGAGATGCGCGCGCGCGAACTGGCAGCAGCGCTGTGCCAGGAAGACGTGGATGTCGGCTTCTCTTTCGGCGTTCCTGAGGATGCGCGCATCGCCCAGGATGTGGCGTGGAGCTATCCGCTCATCGCACTGCTGCCGACAGAGCATGAGTTAGCGCGGGAGGAGCCCCTGAGCCTGGCCGAGCTGGCGCGCTTTCCAATGATCGCCTGCCATGCCAGCTACAAGCCAGGCGTTCGCCAGCAGATCGATGGCCTGCTACGGCAATGCGGCTGCGCTCCGCTGGTCGCGGGCGAGGCCAACACCTTCACCGGTTACGTCACGCGGATTGCCGCCGGCTTGGGCGTGGGACTGGCCGACAGCGGACATGCCGAGACCCTGCGGCGCGGCGATATCGCCATCCTACCGCTGGCGGACGAGCTGCTCCTGCACACCTACGTGCTACACAAGCACCAGCGCTTCGGCCTGCCTGAGGTGATAGAACGATTTCTTACCCATGCCAAATCCTTGTAGCGATCGTTACAGCTTTCGCCTGATTTGACGGGGACCCCTGCGCCATCGGCCTTGGACAGCCTGGATATTCGATGGAATGCTTCTGCGACTAAAGGGCGCGAAAGCATGCGCCATCCGCCAGGAGGGAGTTTCTGCGAGCCGCCTGCGTTTTTTTTGACCTATGCGCCAGCCTGCGCCGCACTTCGCCCTAGTGGGTTGGCCGTGTGGCACATCGACTCCAGACTAGTGCGATGCGTGCCATGGGGGTGCGCATGCACATGGCGAGCGCTGGCAGCACGTCGGGGGAAGCATGCATGGATTCTCGGATCAAGGCAGACGGCACAGGGGCGGGCGCTCACACCGGCATCCTGCTCGGGCAGATCGCGGTCGTTGTCGGCGTGGTCGTAGGCGGCGTGTGGGCCGCCACGCAGTGGACAGCGCGCGCATTGGGCTACCAGCCGCAGTTGGGCGCGGCGTGGCTCGACGCTGCGGGCGTGCCGGTCTACGAGCCCTGGAAGCTCTTCGAGTGGTGGTACTGGTACGACGCCTATGCCTCGGACGTCTTCTTGCGAGGCGGTGTCATCGCCGCGGCCAGCGGGTTGCTCGCCACCGGTGTTGCGATCGGCATGGCCGTATGGCGCTCGCGCATGGCCCGGCGCGTCACCACCTATGGCTCGGCCCGTTGGGCAGAGGCCGATGACATCCACAAGATCGGCCTGCATGAACCGGCCGGCGTCTTCCTCGGCCGCACGGACGACAGCTACCTGCGGCATGACGGTCCCGAGCACGTGCTGGCCTTCGCGCCGACGCGCTCGGGCAAGGGCGTGGGGCTGGTGGTGCCCACACTGCTGTCCTGGCCCGGTTCCGCCGTGATCCACGACATCAAGGGCGAGAATTGGGCGCTCACGGCCGGTTGGCGTGCGCGCTTCTCGGGGTCTCCTCGTTTTCAGTGCAATAAGTGACGGTACGAAAAACTAGCACTGGCGCGGAGGTGGTGTTGGTAGATCGTTGATTTCATTGACTTTCCTGTTCACTTTCAAATCTGCGATTCGTGGCGTCAAACCGTGGTCGGTTTCATCCATTGGTGCCAGTTATCGATGCATTTGGCCGCGAAGGCAGGATTTGGTCAGCATAGCGGTCAACCGGGAGGCGAAACACACCCCGCAAGTTGATGCTCTCCAGCCTGGTGGGCGCAATCTTCCCGATCAGTTCCGGTGGAATGACCTGGCGGCGGTTCGACCAGCGATCCAGGACCGCCTGCATCTGTGAGGTATTCCACGCCATCACGATGTTGGCCATCAGGCTCAACGCATCGGCCACAGCCTGCATTTCATCGACACGTTTGGCCTGCGCCGGGCTGATCCGGCCGGTATAAATGGCGCGCTTGAGGGCGTTAACAGCCTCGCCCCGATTGAGCACCCGGCGCAACTCGTTCCTGAAAGCGTCCTTGACAAAGTAGTCAGCCAAAAACGCCGTACGCAGCAACCGCCCCAATTGCACGCCAGCCTCATAGATTGGATCGCCCTGGGCGGCAGAACCGAACCGCGCAAGAGCTGCCACCGCACTGGCATGTCCGCTCATGACCGAGGCTGCCAGGTGCACCAGACTATCCCAATGCTTTTCGATCAAAGCGACGTCGACATTGGCTTCGCACACCGCAGCGATTTCTGCGGGCACTTTGGTGCCGCGTGGCACAAAGAGGTGGCGCTGTTTGAGTTCCTTCAACCGCGGGCAAAGATCAAAACCAAGCAAACGGGCATGTGACATGGCAAAGTCGGTGTAGCCATGGGTATCCACAGCAAGCTGGCTGGTCTCCAGCTTTTCTTGGCGGATGACACCTTCAATGGCCACGCCCGCCTGGCGCTCATTGAGCACAAAGGGCTGCGCATGGAAGATGCCCCACCGGTCTTTTACATGGGAGTAGATTCCAATGGAAGGTGTGTTGCGCCGAGGATCAAGCCGGGCTTGCCACACCCGTTTGGTGGTCTCCATGCTCATCATGTCAGAAGATGCCAAATCGGACCGCCCCCAGGTGGCGGCAATCGGGTGTCGCTGCATGAATTCCAGCACAGCCTGGCAGGCCTGGCTCAGACGCCGTTCGTCCCGCGCCCAGCGCATGGCCTGGCGAATGCTGGTGGCAGACAATTGCGGAATCATGCGCGCGCATTCGACCGCAGTCAGACTGGTGCCGTGGGCCATGATGCCGGCATAGACCATCAGCAGCTCGTCGGTAGAGCGCGGCTCACGTCCGAGCATGATCCAGCTAAAGCGCACCTGGGCGTCAACGGCCAGAATCACTTCCGGCAATTGAACCTCACCGATGCGGTGATCCAAAGCCGCGCGCAGCTTGGTCACTTCTGGGTCTTCGTCCTCTGCGGGCAATGGCGACAAATGGAGTTCATCATCCACGCGCAGTACGCCACTGCGGGCTGCAGCGGCCACCGCATCGACACCGGCAGTTACTCTGGCCAGCAAAGGCTTCAAGAAAGTGGCAGCCTTGCTGGGTAACGATAGACGGGCATAGTGTTTCTTGGACTCTGCCTGCCAACGCTCGTCCGTGAAGAACAAGCGCGCACGACCCCGAAAGCTCAGGCTGTGCTCAATCCAGACCGAGCCATTGCGCACCGCGCGGCGCAGGGCAAACAGGGTGGCCACCTCCAACGCCTGAAACGCCCGTTCCCGGTCTGGGCTGGAGATCGAAACCTGCCAGATCATTCCCAGACTTGGTGCCACCACTTCAACTGGCAGCTTTCTGGATCCTTTGAGATATAAAGCTTGCAGCTTGGCAAGGTACTCGATGGCAGGATGCTCGCCGGTGGCCTGCCAGGGCAGCTTTGCAATGGCGACGAGCAACGACCGCACGGGGCGAATTCCATCAATCAATCCCTCGCGGACCAGGGAGGCCCTGCTCGGTGGTTTGCGTTTCTGGGTTTCGGTGATCAAGGCTTCAAGACGGGCACGCAACTCAGCATCTGGCACCGCACCTTGCGCGCTCAAGGCAACAAGTTCGCCGAGCAGCGTTTTGTACATTGCGGCCCAATTGACGGTAGCGGGGACATCGGCGGCAGCCTGACGCCACAGATCGGCGATCCGGCGCTGCACCATAAGGATCAACTGGTCTGTGGTGGTGAACAGGCAATACCGAAGAAAGCATGCGACCTCCACGGTGCGCGCTGGCTCTTTGATCTTGGCTCCGGCTGAGGGCGGCCTGGAGACAAGTCGGCGCGCGTAGCGGCGCAAGATGAGATCGGGGATGTCTGCCAGGTGCTTATGAACGTCCAGCGTGTAAAGCAGGTCGATGCGCTCCAGTACCTCGCTGATTTGGCGGGTTGAGTGTTTCGCCGGTGCAGCCCATAGCCAACTCTGCTGGGTTTGTCCATCTGGGCGCAGCTCTGAAACTGAGGCTCGCCAGCGATCAAGTGTTGCTGGATCAACGCTGGCGGCGATGGCGGTGCCTGTTTCAACTTCAAGCTGGGCAAGTGCCGCCGCAATCAGTGTCCGAATTGCCCGCTCGTGCACGATCACCAGCTTGTTCTTGTACAGCCATTGACGCGCCCGCACGAGTACTGGAATTACCCGAAAGGCACCGAGCAAACGCCCACTCATGCGCAGGAAACCAATATGGAGCGCCAGACCAAGCTTGTGGGAATCACCTCGGCGTGCATTGATTGCGTCGCGCTCGGCACCATCGAAGGTGAAAAATGCCTTCATCTCGAAGTCGCTGATATCGCGGGGGAGCCCACGCATCCCCAAAAACGTTGTGTGCCAACCCTGCATCGTGAACCTCAAAAGTGGGAGGCCACCATACCCGTTTACAAAGCGAACAGGAAAGTCAATGAAATCAACGGTCTACCCAGACCACCCCCGCGCCAGTGCTAGCTTTGCGTACCGTCACTTATTGCACTGAAAACGAGGAGACCCCACATCCAGCTCACGCGGGATGCTGTTTTAACGCTTGCTGCAGCAAGCGGTGGTGACGCCGCCAGTGACGTATGGGGATGTCGTGAGCAAGAACACCGGGGAGAGGCAATCGGATACCATTGCTGGATGAACTCACAGTGTCAATGGGGCTGATGGAGCTAAGCGGATACCCCTTGCAGGCATACAGTTGCTTGAGGAAGGGCTTGCGCGGTCGGCTCGGCGCCAACCCGTGGCAGCGCTTCATTTGATCGCGGCCGAAGTCCGCACAAGGCTGGTGGCTGTCACTCGACCTCTCTGCAGGCCATCGTAGAGGCGCCTCCACCGGCCGCTCACTGGTCAAGGTGTCACGCGACCGCTCACGCTGCACTGGCGTCTTTGATGGAGCCGTTCGTTGACCGGGTTGATGTGCAGGCGATCCGCACCTATCAAGTGTCGTTTCACAGACGCCGCACAGTCACATCTACCGACCAAGCGTCCCCAAACGAAAACACTCCCGTCAACCTCCCCCCCACCTCCAGCTCACAAGCCTTTGTCAGCCCACCCGTGATCACCAGATCACCCGCCTCCAGCCGCTGACCAAACGCGGCCAGCTCCCGCGCCAGCCGCGCCACCGCGTCAAGGGGGTGGCCGTCGGCATCGGCGCCCACGCCCTGTCCCAGCGTGTGGTGGCTGCCGTCGTGCAGGCGCACCGCCACGGTGCCCGCCGCCATCAGGTCGGTCACCGGCAGGCGTGGCCCGACGACGACCTGGCCGGCGGACGAGTTGTCGGCGGTGTTCTGTTCGAGGTTGAAGCGGTAGCCTGTCCAGGTGGAGTGCACGACTTCGAGGCAGGCGTAGGCGCCCTCCACGGCGGCGACCACGGTGTGGCGGTCGACGGGCGCGTGCCGCGCGTCGAGGGCGGTTTGGAGGCGCAGCCCGATCTCGGGTTCGACCCGCGGCTGCACCAGGCGCTCGTGCACCGCGTCGCCCGAGTTCAGCAGCATCCGGTCGGTCAGCGGCCCGATGTTGGGCCGGGCTATGCCCATCTGGCGGCGCATCACTTCCGACGTGTAACCCAGCTTCCACCCGACCACGCGCTCGCCGGCGGCCAGGCGCAGGCCGAGCAGCGCGCGCTGGATGGCGTAGGCGGTGGCGAGGTCGGGCGTGCCGATGGTGGCTGCGGCGTCCAGTGTCCGACCGGCCTGGCGGGCGGCCCAGATCGCTTCGGCGAGTTGGTTGGGCGTCTGGGTCATGGGGGGGCTCCGCCTGGAAAGGTTGAGGGTGGGGCGCGCCGGCTATGGCAGGTCGGGCGCGCCCAGCAGCGCGTGGCCCTGGCCGATGAGGGCCTCGATGCCGAGCGCGATGCCGATCAGCCGCGCTTCGGCGCGCGGCGGCCCCATCAGCTGCAGGCCCACCGGCATCCGGTTGGCGTCGAGGCCCACGGGCATCGTCAGCGCGCACCAGCCGAACAGGTTGCTGATGGCGGTGTTGCGCATGGCCTTCATGTTGGCCGGCGCGTAGGTCTCCACCGTGCCGATGTCGGCCAGCCGCGGCGGCGAGGCGGGCACGGTGGGCGTGAGCAGGACGTCGACGTCGTCGAACAACCGGGCCGCGCCCGCGCCGCAGCGCTGCAGCACGGCCTTGCGCCGCAGGTACTCGACGGAAGACACCTGCTCGGCCCAGCGCACGCGGTCGCGCACCACCGGGTCCAGCCGCTCCACCTTGTGCGGGAAGTGCTGGTCGAGGTAGGCCGCGAGTTCGGACGCTGCGAGGCCGCCGCGGCGGAAGATGTCGAAGGCTTCCTCGCAGTGCGGCAGCGGGAACCGGACCACCTGCGCGCCGGCCTGGGCGAGGCGCTGAACGGCCGCTTCCACGGCGGCGGCGATGCTCGGGTCGATGTCGTCCCAGAAGTGGTTGGTCGGCACGCCGACGCGCAGTCCTTGCACGCGCACCGGGGCAGGCGCGGGCAGGCCCTGGCTCTCTGTGTCGAGGGCGGCGAACGCGTAGGCCAGGTCTTCCACCGTGCGGGTGAGCACGCCCGCGGTGTCGAGCGAGGACGACAGGGGCACGATGCCTTCGACCGGCCAGCGCCCCACGGTGGTCTTCAGGCCCACCTGTCCGGTCATGGACGCGGGCACGCGCACCGAACCGGCGGTGTCGGTGCCCAGCGCCAGCAGGGCGCTGCCCTGCACCAGCGAGACGCCCGCGCCCGCGCTGGACCCGCCTGGCACGCGGTGCTCGTGGGGTGACCAGGGGTTCCGGGGCGTGCCCCAGTGGGCGTTGACGCCAAGACCCCCGAACGCGAACTCGACCGTGTGCGTCTTGCCGACCACGATGCCCAGTTGCCGCTGCAGCCGCGCGACCAGCGGGCCGGCCGCCTGCCAGGCTTCGGGCAGGGCCTCGTCGCTGCCCGCAAACACCGGCAGGCCGGGCACGCCGTACAGGTCCTTCACCGACACCGGCAAGCCCATCAGCGGGCCCAGGTCCTGGCCCTGGTCCAGCAGGGTGTCGACCGCAGCGGCGGCGCTGCGGGCGCGCGCGCCGTCCCAGGTCTTGTAGGCGTTGAGCCGGGGTTCCATGCGCGCGTGGTGTTGCGCGCAGGTGTCGATCAGGGCCACCGCCGTCAGTTCGCGGCGGCGCAGGCGGGCGGCGTGCTCGGCCAGCGACAGGTGGGCAGCGTTCAAGGGCCTTCTCCTCGGGGTGTGGTGAACAGGGTGTGTCCCATTGTCACCACCCGGCCGCCAAGTCCGCGGCGATCTCTTCTGGTGTGCCCAGGCGGTTCATCGGCGTGTCGCGCAGCAACTGGGTGTAGATGGCTTTCATCCAGCCGGTCTCGGCCTCGCTCAGCGGCTGCGGGTTGCGCGGCACGATGCGCTGGCCGTTGTCGATGGCACCGGGCGAGACGCACCCAGATGGTGCCGCCCACGTTGTGCACCGACGCGTCGACGCGGCCATGGGCCTGCAGGGCCGCCTGCACCACGCGCCCCTGGTAGCGCTGGGCGGCGATTCCGGTCCTGGTCAGCGGCCGAGGTCTTTGGCGCTGACGCCCGCGATGCCCCAGTTCTCCTTGGGCATTTCGTGGATCCAGACGCGGATGGTTTCCTTCTTCGCGTCGATGGCCTCGTGCAGCGCCTGGGTGACCTTCTCGATCACGGCCTTCTTCTGCTCGGGCGTGCGGCCTTCGAGTATGTAGATCTGTGCGAACGGCATGGTGGTGGTCTCCTGGGTCAGTTGGCTTTGATGTCCAGCTTGCGGATCAGGGCACCCCAGCGGTTGTTCTCGGCCTTGATGAAGGCGTCGAACTCCTGGGGCGTGGTGACGCGCAGGTTGCCGGAGATGTTGTCGAACGCGGCCTGGGCCTCGGCGGTCTTGGCGCCTTTGGCCCAGGCGTCGTGCAGCTTCTGCACGACGGCGGCCGGGGTGGCGGCGGGGGCGACCAGGCCGAACCAGGTCTCCACCGCGAAGCCGGGGTAACCGGACTCGGCCACGGTCGGTACGTCCGGCAGGGCCTTGGCGCGCGTGGGCGAGGTGACGGCCAGCGCCTTGAGCTTGCCGCTGCGGATGTGCTGCAAGGTGGTGGCCAGCGAGCTTTCCATGCTCATGATCACCGTGCCCGAGAGCAGGTCCGGCACGATCTGGCTCGACCCCTTGTAGGGGATGTTGGTGAGTTCGATGCCGGCCACCGACTGCAGCAGCTCGGCCGCCAGGTGGTTGCTGGTGCCGATGCCGGACGTGGCGTAGCCGAGCTTGCCCGGGTTGGCCTTGGCGTAGGCCACCAGACCCTTGAGGTCGGCGAACGGTGCGCTCGGGTGCACGACGATCACGCAGGGCGTGGTGCCCACCAGCGAGATCGGGGCGAAGTCCTTTTCCACCTGGAACGGCAGCTTGTCGTAGAGGTAGGGCGCGATGGCCAGGCTGCTGATGGCCGACAGCCCGATGGTGTAGCCGTCCGGTGCGGCCTTGGCCACCGCGTCGGTGCCGATGTTGCCGCCGGCGCCGGCCTTGTTCTCGACCACGAAGGACTGGCCCAGCGCGTCGCCCATGGCCTTGGCGGCGGTGCGGCCCATGATGTCGGTGGGTCCACCCGGTGGGAAGGGCACGATGAGCTTGACGGGACGGGCGGGGTAGGCGTCCTGCGACCAACCAGCGGCGGGTGCCAGGGCCAGGCCGGCCCCCACGGAGGCGATGAAATCTCTGCGTTGCATAGGGTGCGTTCCTCAGGCCGCTTTTTTCTGCTCGCGCGCATCTCGCGCGCGAGCCATGGTCATGGCCGTGTCTTCGATCATGTCTTCCTGGCCACCGACCATCTTCTTGCGGCCCAGTTCGACCAGGATGTCGCGCGCCGACAGGCCGTACTTGACGGCGGCGCGTTTGGCGAACAGCAGGAAGCTGCCGTACACGCCGGCGTAGCCCAGCGTGAGCGCGTCGCGGTCGATGCGGATCGGGAAGTCCATGATGGGCGTGACCAGGTCTTCGGCCACGTCCTGGATCTTCCAGACGTCCACACCGGTCTGCACGTCCATGCGGTCGAGCACGGCGACCAGCACTTCCATCGGCGTGTTGCCTGCGCCCGCGCCCAGGCCGGCGGCGGCAGCGTCGATGCGGGTGGCGCCACATTCAATGGCGGCGACCGAGTTGGCCACGCCCATGGCCAGGTTGTGGTGGCCGTGGAAGCCCAGCTCGGTCTCGGGCTTGAGCGCGTCGCGCACGGCCTGCAGGCGGGCCTTCACGTCGGCGGGCAGCATGTAGCCGGCCGAGTCGGTGATGTAGATGCAGTTGGCGCCATAGCCCTCCATCAGCTTGGCCTGTTTCACCAGGCCTTCGGGGCTGTTCATGTGGGCCATCATCAGGAAGCCCACGGTGTCCATGTCGAGCTTTCGGGCGAAGGTGATGTGCTGCTCGCTCACGTCGGCTTCGGTGCAGTGCGTGGCCACGCGGATGGTGTGCACGCCCAGGCCGTGCGCCATCTTCAGGTGGTCGACGGTGCCGATGCCGGGCAGCAGCAGGGCCGAGACCTTGGCCTGCTTCATCAGCGGGATCACGGTGCCCAGGTACTCCTCGTCGGAGTGGGCCGGGAAGCCGTAGTTGACGCTGGAGCCGCCCAGGCCGTCGCCGTGGGTGACCTCGATCAGCGGCACACCGGCGGCGTCGAGGCCGCAGGCGATGCTCTTCATCTGTTCGAGCGTCATCAGGTGGCGCTTGGGGTGCATCCCGTCGCGCAGGGTCATGTCGTGCAGGGTGATTTTTTGCTGGCTCATGGGGTGCTCCGGATCAGGCGGCGACGGGTTCGAGCACGAGCTCGCCCTTCAGGATTTCTTCGGCAAACATCTCGGCGGTGCGCGCGGCGGCGGCGGTCATGATGTCCAGGTTGCCGGCGTACTTGGGCAGGTAGTCGCCCAGGCCCTCGACCTCCATGAAGACCGAGACGCGGTTGCCGTCGAAGACGGGGCCGTTGACCAGCTTGTAGCCCGGCACGTACTTCTGCACTTCCTTGATCATGTCGTGCACCGACTTCGTGATCGCGGCCTCGTCGGGCGTGCCTTCGACCAGGCAGTGCACCGTGTCGCGCATGATCAGCGGCGGCTCGGCCGGGTTGATCACGATGATGGCCTTGCCCTTCTTGGCGCCGCCCACCTTCTCGACCGCGCCGGCCGTGGTGCGGGTGAACTCGTCGATGTTCTTGCGCGTGCCGGGACCGACCGATTTGCTGGACACGGTGGCGACGATCTCGCCGTAGCTCACCGGCTGCACGCGGCTGACCGCGTAGACCATGGGGATGGTGGCCTGGCCGCCGCAGGTGACCATGTTCACATTCATCTCGCGCTGGCCGACGTGCTGCTTGAGGTTGACCGGCGGCACGCAGTAGGGGCCGATGGCGGCGGGCGTGAGGTCGATCATCATCGCGCCCTGCTCATTGACCTTGCGCGAGTTCTCGGCGTGCACGTAGGCGCTGGTGGCGTCGAACACGATCTGCACACCGTCGGCCTTCATGTGCGGGATCAGGCCGTCCACACCCTCGGCGGTGGTCTTGATGCCCATCTCCTTGGCGCGCTTGAGACCGTCGGAGTTGGGATCGATGCCCACCATCCACACGGGTTCGAGCAAGGGGCTGCGCTGCAGCTTGGCCAGCAGGTCGGTGCCGATGTTGCCGGGCCCGATCAGGGCGCACTTGATTTTTTTGGTCATGGGTTGACTCCTGGGGGAAGAAGAAAAAAGGTTCAGGTGAGCGTGCGCACCACGCCACCGTCCACCCGCAGCGCGGCGCCGGTGGTGGCGCTGGCCTGCGGGCTGCAGACGTAGGCCACCATGGCCGCCACCTCGTCGGGGCGGATGAAGCGGCGCAGCAGCGAGGTGGGGCGCGCGTCGCGGAAGAAGCGGGCCGCGGCTTCGTCGAAGCTCAGGCCCTGCTGCGCGGCGAGCGTGTCGAAGAAAGCGCGTGCGCCTTCGGTCAGCGTGGGGCCGGGCAGCACGCTGTTGACCGTGACGGCGGTGCCGGCGCAGCACTCGGCCAGGCCGCGTGCCACGGACAGCTGGGCCGACTTGCTCATGCCGTAATGCACCATCTCGGCCGGCGGGCAGATGCCCGACTCGCTGGAGATGAAGACGATGCGGCCGCGGTTGCGCGTCAGCATGCCGGGCAGCGCGGCGCGGGCGAGGCGCACGCCGCTCATCACGTTGACCTCGAACAGGTGCTGCCAGTCGGCGTCGGCGATCTGCTCGAAGGGCTTGGGCTCGAAGATGCCGAGGTTGTTGACCAGGATGTCCACATCGGCCAGCCGGGTCGCCACCTGCTCGCAGCCGGCGGCGGTGCCCAGGTCGGCGGCGATGCCCGACACCTCGGCCTGCGGGTGCTGTTGGCGCAGGGTCTGCAGGGCGCGCTGCACCGACGCCTCGCCGCGGCCGTTGAGCACCACATGGGCGCCGTCGGCCAGCAGGGCCTGGGCGATGGCCAGGCCGATGCCAGCGGTCGAGCCCGAGACGAAGGCGGTCTGCCCCGCCAGGGGGCGTGGTGCCGGGCTCATGGGCGCCCTCCTACGGGCGGACGGGCGTGCAGCCAGCCGGCCAGCCAGCGGGTCAGGCGCGGCACCAGCGGCCAGTCGGCCAGCAGCGGCGCCACGGTGAGGAACAGCAGCAGCACGGTCGGGAAGATGCCCAGCCAAGTCACGATCGCCACCTTCCAGCGCGGCGGCGCCTTGGTGGTGCTGCCCGCCGGCGCGAACCAGTAGTCCAGCCCGCTGACCCGGCGCATTTCCTGCGCACCGATGGTGTGCGGGGCGATTTGCGCGAGCCAGTGCGAGCGCTCGGGCGAGTCCTGCCAGGCGGCCAGGTGCGCGTCGTTGTCGAAGGCGAAGACCACGTGGTAGAGCAGGGGCTCGTCACCGCTGCCGGCCTCGCCGGGGCGCACCAGCTGGCCGCCGAGGTGGCCGGGAAAGTGCGTTGCCGCCTCGATCATGCCGGCCATGGCCGCCTCGAAGCCGGCCACGCCTTGGGGTGCGACCCGGCGCGTGACCAGCACGGTCACGGCGCGCGACGGGGTGGCGGGTGCGTTCATGGGCGCAGGCTTCGCAGGGCGGCGCTCAGACGAAGCGCATGCCCACCGTGCCCAGGTCCTGGAAGCGCACGTTCACGCTGTCACCGGCCTGCACCGCGATGGCTTCGGTCACGCCACCGGTCATGATGAAGCTGCCCGCCGGGATCTCATGGCCGCGCGCGCCCAGGTGGTTGGCCAGGGCGGCGATGGCGGCGGCGGGGTGGCCCATCACGGCCGCACCCGCGGCCATGGCCACGATCTGGCCGTTCTTCTCCAGCACCACGCCCAGCGTGCGCAGGTCCAGGTCTTCCACACGACGGGCGCGGCCGCCGATCACGAAGCGCGAGGCCGAGGTGTTGTCGGCGATCACGCTCTTGAGGTCGAACTTGAAGTCGCGGTAGCGGCTGTCGATGATCTCCACGCCGGGGATCACGAAGTCGATCGCGGCCATCACGGCGCCGACATGGCAGCCCGGGCCCTTGAGCGGCGCCTTCGTGACGACGCAGATCTCGGCCTCGACCTTGGGGTGGATGAGTTCGGAGGTCTTGATGTCGCTGCCTTCGGCGCAGGCCATGTAGTCGCTGACGAAGCCGAAGACCGGCGTGTCCACGCCCATCTGCTTCATCTTGGCGTAGGAGGTCAGGCCGCACTTAAGGCCCACGGTCTTGTGGCCACGGCCTTCCTTGCGCGCGCGGATGATGTCCTGGATCGCGTAGGCGTCGTCCCAGTCCATGTCCGGGTGGTCGTCGGTGATCTTGGTGACGTCGTGCGCCTTCAGCTCGGCGTTTTCCAGATGCTCGGCCAGCTGGGCGAGGGTGTTCTTGTCGAGTTTCATGTGGTTGTTTCCTTCCCGCTCAGGCGACGAAACGCACCGACGTGCCGCCCAGGCCGCCGACGCTGCAATACAGGCTGTCGCCCGCGACCACCGGCACCAGCGGCGACTGCGAGCCCGAGAGGATGATGTCGCCGGCCTTGAGGCCGATGCCCAGACGGCCGAGCGTGTTGGCCAGCCAGGCCACCGCGTTGACCGGCGAGCCCTGCACCGATGCGCCGCAGGACGTGCTGATGATTTCGCCGTTCTTTTCCAGCACCATGCCGGCCAGCGCGAGGTCGATGTCGCGCGGGCTCTTGCGCAGGCCGCCGAGCGTGAGCACGCCGCAGGAGGCGTTGTCGGCCACGGTGTCCTGGATCTTGATCTTCCAGTCCTTGATGCGCGAGTCGACGATCTCGAAGCACGGCATCACGCAGTCGGTGGCGCGCAGCACGTCGGCCGCGGTGACGCCGGGGCCTTCGAGGTCGCGCGCCAGGATGAAGGCGACCTCGGCCTCGGCCTTGGGCGCGATCATGGTGCTCACCGGGATCGGCTGGCCTTCGTTGTAGACCATGCCCGAGAGCAGGTGGCCGAAGTCGGGCTGGTTGACCTTGAGCATGTCCATCACGACCTTGCTGGTCACGCCGATCTTCTTGCCGACCACATGTTCACCGGCGTCCAGGCGGCGCTGGATCATGCGCAGCTGGATCTGGTAGGCGTCCTCGATGGTGATGTCCGCTTCGCGGTCGGTCAGCGGAGCGACGGGTTGGCGGTCGAGCAGCGACTGGTAGAGCTCGTCGCCGTAGTGCTGGATCTTGGAGTTGTCCATGGTGTTCTGTGTGGGAAAAGGGGTCAGGCGGACGCGGCGCCCTGCGCGTCGGCTTCGGCGAGGAAGTTCGACACCAGCTGGGCGAAGCGCGCGGCGTGTTCGATCTGCGTCCAGTGGCCGCAGTGGCCGAACACGTGCAGCTGGCTGTTGGGAATCCACTGGCTCAGCGTGAGCGAGGTCTGCAGCGGAATCACCTGGTCCTCGCGGCCGTGGACGATGAGCGTCTCGTGCGGCAGCGCGCGGATCGCCGATTCGGGGCTGGCCATGGCGTCCACCCAGCGCTGGCGGGGCGCGGGGAACATGGCCGAGAACGACTCCTGGAAGCCCGGGCGGGTGCTGGCCTCGTAGCGCATGCGGGCTAGGTCGTCGCTCATCAGGCCCTGGTTGAAGGCAAAGTAACCCATGATGGCACGCATGTTCTGCACCGACGGGGTGTAGCCCCACACCGCATCCAGCCCCTGCGTGATGGGAAAGTGCACGCCCACGCTGCCCATCAGCACCAGGCGGCGCACGCGCTGCGGGTGGTGGATGGCCAGCGCCAGGGCCAGCGCGCCACCGAAAGAGTTGCCGACCAGGTCGGTTTTCTCGATGCCCAGCGCGTCCAGCAGGCCCACGGCCTGGCGCACCCAGCTGTCCATGTCATAGCGCTGGCCTGCCGGGCGGTCGGTGAAGCCGAAGCCGACCATGTCGGGCGCGATCAGGCGGGCCTGCCGGGCCAGTTCGGGCATCACCAGGCGCCAGTTGGCCCATGCCGACACGCCCGGGCCGGAGCCATGGATCATGAGCAGCGGATGGCCGCTGCCCAGGTCGTGGTAGTTGGTGCGGATGCCCGCTGCTTCGATGCTGTGCCCGATCTCGGGGTTGGAGGCGGTGGCGCTCATCAGAAATGTCTCTTTGCTATATTTATAGGAGCTTTTAGCGCTTGCCGGTCAAGCGCCAGAAGCCGATTCAACTTAGAACTTCACCATCACGTTGCGCAGATCGGTGTAGAACTCCAGCGAGTGCACACCGCCTTCGCGACCAATTCCCGACTGCTTGGAGCCACCAAACGGCGTGCGCAGGTCGCGCAGGAACCAGGCGTTGATCCAGCACAGGCCCACTTCGATCTGCTGCGCCAGGCGATTGGCGCGCGCAATGTCCTGCGTGAAGACGGCGGTGGCCAGGCCGTAGCGGTTGGCGTTGACCTTGTCCAGCACTTCTTCTTCGCTGTCAAAGGGACTGATGTGGCAGCAGGGGCCGAAGATTTCTTCGGTCACCACGGTGGCGGTCTCGGGCAGGCCGGTCCAGATGGTGGGCTGGATCCACGAACCGTTCTTCAGGTCGCCGGGCATGTCGGGGATGCCACCGCCGGTGACGATGGTGGCGCCTTCGTCCTTGGCCGCTTTGTACAGACCCAGCACCTTGGCCTGGTGCTTCTTGCTGATCAGCGGGCCGATCTTGGTGTCCTTGTCGAAGGGCAGGCCGGGCTTCATGCTCTCGGCGCGCTCTTTCAGTGCGGCCACGACCTTCTCGAAGATCGGGCGCTCCACGTACACGCGCTCGGTGCCCAGGCAGACCTGGCCGGCGTTCTCGAAGCACGAGCGCGTCAGCGTGTCGATAGTGGTCTGGAAATCGCAGTCGGCAAACACCACAGCGGCGTTCTTGCCGCCCATCTCCAGCGACACCGGGCGCACGCCGTTGGCGGCCGCCTTCATGATGATGCTGCCGGTGCGCGTTTCGCCGGTGAAGGTGATGCCGTTGACATCGGGGTGTTCGGTCAGGAAGGCGCCGGCCGAATTGGCGCCAAAGCCGTGCACCACGTTGTACACGCCCTTGGGCATGCCCACCGCGTTCATCACCTCGCCCAGCAGCGTGGCGGTGGCGGGGGTTTCCTCGCTCGGCTTGACGACCACGGTGTTGCCACAGGCCAGCGCCGGGCCGACCTTCCAAGTCATCAGCAAGAGCGGCAGGTTCCATGGGCAGACCACGGCGATCACGCCGCGCGGCACACGCACGCCGTAGCTCAGGGCGGTCTTGCCGTCGGGCGTGCGCATGTTGAACGACTCGGTGGCCGTGCTCTTGATGGTGTCGATGAAGATCTGGAAGTTGGCGGCGCCGCGCGGAATATCGACGTGCGAAGCCAGGTGGTGCGGCTTGCCGGTGTCGGCAATCTCGGCCTGCAGGAAGTCGTCGAAGCGGCGGTTGATCTCGATCGCCACGGCGTCCAGCAGCTTGCAGCGCTCTGCCACCGACAGGCGGCCCCAGTCGCCCTTGAGCGCCGCTTTGGCGGCGGCGACGGCGGCGTTGACTTCCACCTGGCCGGCTTCGTAGATGTTGCCGATGACGCTGCCGTTGACCGGGTTGATGTCCTGGAACGTCTTGCCGCTGGTGTTGCGAACATATTCGCCGTTGATGAAATTCAGAATTTGTTTCATGGTGATTTCTTATCTCGCAAGCACTGACTGGCTGCAACGATAGGGTGGGAGACTCATACTGTCCAATACCAAATTTTCTAAATCTGATACCTTCAAGGTATTGAAAAAAGGAGATGCGCGGTGGATTTGCGCCAGATGAAATACTTTCTTGCGCTCGCCCAGGAGCTGCACTTCGGCCGGGCCGCAGCGCGGCTGCACATGGCGCAGCCGCCCTTGACACGGCAGATCCGGGGGCTGGAGGACGAACTGGGAACCCCTTTGTTCCTGCGCACCGCCAAGGGCGTGGAGCTGACCGCCGCCGGCCAGGCGCTGCTGGACGAAGTGCCCAACATCCTGTCGCTGACGCAACGGGCGCGCGACCGCACGCAGCAGGCCGGGCATGGGCTGATCGGCCAGCTCGACGTGGGCATCTTCGGCTCGGGTGTGCTGGACGTGATCCCCCGACTGCTGGCCGCCTTCCACCGGGCACGTCCCGAGGTGCGCATAGAGCTGCACAACCTGACCAAGGGCGAGCAGTTGCAGGCGCTGCGCGAGCGCCGCATCACCATCGGCTTCAACCGGCTGGTACCCCCCGAGCCCGGTTTGGGGGTACTGACCGTGCTGCAGGAAACACTGGTGGTTGGACTGCCGGAAACCCATCCCCTGTGCACACGCCAGGAAATCACGCTGCGCGATCTGGACGGCGAGCCGATGATCGTCTACCCAATGCACCTCTGCCAGGGCTGGCACAAGAGGTGGCGAACGCGTTTCACCGCGAGGGCATTCGCCTGAACGTGGTGCAAGCAGTGGAAGATGTGCTGACCTGCGTGGCCCTGGTGGCTGGCGGCTTTGGCGCCTGCATCACCACCCAGTCGGCCACCAGCCTGCGCCTGCCGGGCGTGGTGTACCGGCCGCTGCGCTCGCGCCACCTGCGCGACATCGAGCTCAGCTGCCTGTACCGCACCGACGACATGTCGCCGGTGCTGGCGGCATTTCTGGGTGTGGTGGGTGCGTTTGCCAACGCCCAGAGCACGGAGGATCAGGACGCAGGCGGGCTGGCTTGACGCTGCCATTGCCATGGATGGATCACCGGCCATGGCAACCCTCTCACGCCCCGGAAGGCGCCAGCCCCAGCGCCTGCAATCCGGCGACCGCGATGGCTTCGTCCTGCGCTTCGCTGCCACCCGAGACGCCGATGGCACCGATGCGCATGCCTCCCTCGACGATGGGCAGCCCGCCACCAAAGGCGACAAAGCGCGGGCGCAGCACCAACCCCTCCCGCACCGCGGGCGAATGCTGCTGCAGGACCGCATGCCACTGGGAGGTCGGCAGCCCAAAGCTCGTGGCGGTGTAGGCCTTGTCGATGGCGATATCGGCCGAGTGCAGCGGCGCGCCAGTCATGCGCACGAACGCCGCCAGCACACCGGCGGTGTCAACCACCGCCACGTTGACCTGCACCCCCAGGGCGGTGGCGGCCTGCACCGCGGCCGCCACCGCACGCAGGGCCGCAGCGGCATCGATCACGCGCTGCTCCCGGCTGAGCGGGGCAGCGCCAGATCCAGCGGGGAGGTCTGGCATGGACATGGTGCTCAGAAGGCCTTGACCATCGTCAGCCGCACCAGATTTCCCTTGGGCTGTGGCCCGGTACCAGCTTCGGCGCGGAACTCCTTGTACACCGCGCCCTTGAGGAACACCCCGGCGGACGCGATCGGGTACACCACCTCGGCGCCCAGCGCGTGCCGCGAGGACTTGTTGCCGCTGGCGCCCGGGCCGCTGTCGTTGCTGGTCTGCCACTGGCTGTAGCCCACCACCCCCGCCTGCACCGCGCCAAGCACCTTGGCCAGCCCCCATTCCACCGTGACCTGGTTGCCATGGCGGAAACCCGCGTCGTTCTTGCCATTGCGTTCGAAGCGCATCAGGGCCGAACCCGAAATCGTCTTGGCGGCATCGAAGTAGTAGGTCGCACCACCGGTCAGCATGGTGCTCTTGAAGCCCTTGCCCGCCGATGCCGGATGGTCGGTGTTGCCCGAATCCAGCCACATGCCCGCGGCAGCCACGGCATCCCACTGCGCGCCATGCCAGCCCAGCACCAGGGGGCCGACGTAAACGTCGCCCACGCCCGAGCGGCTGTCAGCGATGCCCGCGGCATTGATGGTGAGCGAGGTGCGCACCAGCGGCACGATGGCCTCGACACCGTAATCGGCACCCAGCACTTTGTGGCCCGTCATCCAGACAAACCGATTGGCCAACGCTGTGACGGTGCCGCTGTTGTGCCCTGGTAGGTCAGCACTGGAGCCTGGTGCGCGAAAACTGTTGATGTTGTAGTTCACCACATAGCCCAGGTAATAAAACCCCGGAGGCGGCACGCTGGCGGCCTGGGTGCCCTCCACACCGGGAACGTAGTGGCCTTCGGCCTGCGCGGCCAGGGGCGCCAGGCTCGCCAGCAGTGCGGCGGCTGCAAATTTTTTCTTCATGGATTTTCTCGTTCAACGAAGCAAAGAGGAAATAACAGAGCCTGGGCGCCGCTTCAGGTGTACACGTCCGTGAAGGACGCCACCAGTTCACCCGTATGAAAGAAGATTCCACTGCCCAGCTTGTCCTCGCTCCAGGTGGTCACGGGGCGGTCGGGCTGCGCCAGGTAACCCAACCCGGCAAAGGTTTCGTTGCGGTTGCCGCTGGGGTCGAAGAAGTAGATGGTCTCGCCGCGCGTGATGCCATGGCGCGTGGGGGCCACGTCGATCTTGACCTTCTTTTTGGCCATGACATCGGCTGCCTTGAGCACGTCATGCCACGAATCCAGAAAGAACGCGATGTGGTGAAGGCCGCTGACGGGGCCGCCCACAAAGGCGATATCGTGCGGCGTGGTGGTGCGCGCGAGCCAGGTCGCGGCCTGGATGTCGCCGCCGGGGCCGACCAGCACCTGCTCGGTCAGGAAGAAATCCAGCACCTCGGTAACGAAGCGCGTGTTGTCGGCCACGGTGTTCACGCCGGCCTCGGGGTTCATCTCGCACATCAGCAGGCAGTGGTCGAGCCAGTGCGCCCCGGCGCCGCACACACCGTCGGGCCAGGGGTCGGGGTTGACCGTGCCCACGTCGGTGCCCACGTACTCCTTGTTCGCGTAGAGGCGGAAGTCATGCCCGCTGGGCAGCTTGAATTGCAGCATGCGGCCCACGGAGGGCAGCGTGCCTTCGGGCAGCACCGTGGTCTCGATGCCCCAGGCTTCGATGCGCACCTGCAGCGCGTCCAGGTCGGCATCTTCCTTGACCTTGTAGGCCACGTGGTTCAGGCCGGCCTGGTCGGACGGCGTGAGAATGAGCGAGAACTTGTCCCACTCGTCCCAGCATTTGAGGTACACGTTGCCGGCCTTGTCCTTCATCACGGTCTTCAGGCCGATGACCTTCTCGTAGTGCCGCACGGCGGCATCGATGTCCATCACTCTCAGGCTCGCGTGGCCTATGCGTAGTACGCCCATGTCATGTCTCCTTGGGTTGGGTCGTGGGTCGAAGTGCGGACGCCACCGTAGCGCCCGCGCGGGAAAAGGGTCGGGCCAGCTTTGCAGCCACTTCGAGCTGCACGGCGGTGGCGGGCGCCACGCGGCAGGCCAGGGTGTAGCCCTGGGCTTCTTCCTCGGCGCTGACGTGCGCGCGGCTGATGGGCCCCACGGAGCGCACGCTGCCTTCGACGATGCGCACCTTGCACACGCCGCAGCCGCCATTGACGCAGCCCACCGGGATGCCCTTGCGGCCCAGGCGGACCATGCCGGTGAGCAGGCTTTCATTGCCGGCGCAGGCATAGCTGAGGCCAACGTTGGCGATAGTGACCGGCAGCGCCGCCAAGCGCGGGCTGGTGGTCAGGACAGGGAGCGAGGTCATTGAGGCCATGTCGCCATTTCTTCCTGCAGCCTGTCGGCCAATTCGCGCTGCCAAGCTGCCAGCAAGTCAAAGCGGCTGACCAGCCACAGCTCCGTTTCGAAGAAGAGCTTTTCGGGGTACGGCACCAGTTCGGGATAGTCAGCGGCAACGAACTTGGGCAGCAGCGCCACGCCGTGGCCCAGCGCGCACAGGTGCGCCATGGGCACGAAGCTGTCCGACTGCACGCGCACCTTGCCCGTCAGGCCGAACTTGGCCCAGTCCAGGTTGGCGTAGGTGAAGTTGTGATCCTGGTGGAAGAACTGCAAGTTCATGGCCAGAAGGTCGTGGTCGTCGACAAACGCGGGATTTGACGCACTCGTGTCGTGGCGCGCCAGGTACGCGCGGCTGGCGTAAGCGCCCACGGCCACCGCACCGATCTTGCGTACGCGCAGGGAATTGCTGTTGCGCACAGGCCGTGCTAGCCGCACGGCGATGTCCACCTGGTCTTGCTCCAGATTGACGAAGTGCGTCTCGGTGGTGATGTTGAGCAGCAGCCGAGGAAATTTCTCCCCCAGCGCGACGAATACTGGCGCAAAGCGCTTGGCGAACACGTCCATCAGGCTGATGCGCACCACGCCCGCGCCTTCCTGGTGATTCTGAGAGAAGCTGCGCGCCGCCTCTTCCATGTGCTGGGCAGCGCTGACCAGCGCGTGCAGGTCGGCCGAGGCTTTCCAGCCGGCCTCGCTGCGCACGAACAGAGTGCGACCGAAGCGCTGCTCCAGCACCCGGATGCGCCGGCGCAGGGTGGAGTCGTCGATGCCTTCCATGTCGGCTGCAACTTCGTAGCTCCCGTGGCGCTCCAGCGCGAGGAAGGCGCGGATCAGGTCCCATGGAGGTGTGGTGGTGCCGTCTCGGGTCATGGTGCATGCTTTCATCGATGGCTTCAGGCTTTCTGGGGCTTGCAGGTTCAGGAAAAGCGCAGCCGCACCTGGGCGCTGGCGGCGCGCGTGCGGCAGGCCAGCAGCCAGCCTTCTGCAGCATCGTCTTCGTCCAGCACCGAGCTGTCGAGCCGCAGCACCTCGCCGTCCACCAGGCGGCACATGCAGGAGGCGCATTCGCCAACCCGGCAAGCGTGCGGGACGGCCAGCCCGGCGTCGAGCATGGCGCCCAGCAGGAATTGCCCGCCGCGCACCGACACGGTATGCGTCTGCCCCTTGAGCTGAACCGTCAGCTCGGCGTCGGGACCCTCGGCGCCCGTTTCCACCGCGCCCTCCAGCGCAGCGCCGAAGTCCTCGCGGTAGACGCGACTGGGCTCGATCCCAGCCGCTGCCAGCGCAGCCAGAACGGAGTGCATGAAGGCCTCGGGGCCGCAAAGGTAGGCGTCAGCAGCCTCAAGGCCCTGGGTCTGCGCCTCCAGCAGCGCCTGCGTGGGCAGGCCCTGTTCGGCGTCATACCAGTGGCGTATCTCCAGCCGCTGCCCGCTACCCGCCTGTAGCGCCTGCAACTCAGCCAGTAGCATGGCCGTGGCTCGGTCGCGGCAGGCGTAGAACAGCCGTACCTGGGGCGCGCCTTGCAGCAACGCTTCGCGCGCCAGCGCGAAGATGGGCGCAATGCCACTGCCGCCGGCATACAACAGCACTGGTTGGCCATGCCGCGCCAGTGTGAAGCGCCCGGCGGGCGGAAGCACCTGCAATCGTTGGCCCGCTCGCGCGTGGTCGCACAGCCAATTGGAGACGCGCCCACCCGCCACGCGGCGCACCAGCAGGCTGATCGCCTGCCCATCCTCGGGCGCACTGGTGATCGAATAGCAGCGCCAATGTTCATCGCCTTGCACGGGGACGGCAAGCGTCAGGTACTGGCCAGACTGGAAGGAAAAACGCTGCCGCTGCCCGCCGTCCACGCCCAGGCTCAGCAGGATGGCGTCGCTGCCTTGCGGTGAAACAGCGGTGACGGTAAGAGAATGTGCCAGTTTCATGCGCTGCCACCTCCCCTCACAAAAAGAACGAGTTGTTGCCCTGCAGGCAGTCGCTGTCGATCAGGTTGACCTGCTTGAGCACGATGACTAGCCCCTGGGCGCTCTGGCGCAGCACGAACCCGTTCCAGCCCGCGAGCACACGGTTGTGGCCCTCGCGTGACTCGGCCAGAGTGAAGCTGTAGCGCGCGCGCCATTCATTGCCACGGTCCGGGCTGGGCCACACTTCCAGTCCGCCCCAGTGCCGCGCCGTGCGCGAAGTCGGGAACTGCGAGAAGGCCAGCCCGGTGCCCAGGCGGCTCACACGGTCGAGCAGACGGCGCCGGTCGTGGAATTCCAAGGTGACGTATTGGCGCGGGTCGGGCGCGGGCGCGCCCGCCGGCACCCAATAGGCGCATTCCTCGCCATACAACGCCAGCCAGCGCTCGTAGGCGGTCTTGTCCATCGAGCCCTGATCGAGCAGGCGAGCTTCCAGTGTCAGTAGTTGTGCCACCTGCTGCGTTTGCGCGGCGTCAGCGCCCTGGGTGCGCACGGCGGCCTGGGCCAGGTCGTCCGAAGCGGCGAGAAGCCAGTCGTAGAACGCCGGCACCACGTAGAGCGAGGGAGGCTGGTGGCGGTAGGCCGGAACGGCGGCAGCTTGGGCCAGATCCTGGGCGGCGTTCATGGCAGCTTCCCCTTGTTCATTTGCAGCGTCGGGCGGGCTTGCATCAGCCGCTTCCACTGAGCGTAGTAGTTGCGCATGTGAATGTCTGTGGTCACCGGGCCGCTGACCACGCCATCGGGACCGGGCACATCCTTGCCGGTCTCCCAGTGGCGACCCATGTCCACCCATTCGTCCTCGGGGCTGTTCATAAGGCCGCGTTGGCACTCTTCGAAGTTGGCGGCGTCGTCCATCTCGCCCATGACGGGGAAATCCTCCTGCGTGCGCAGGCGCATGGTGTTGACCTCTGCGTCCACGTCTCTGCGCCGGGTGGCATGCCAGCTTACCGAGGTTTCGCCCACCGCCAGAGGCTGGATCACCTGCACCTGGTTGCCGATCAGCGCCAGATTGGGAAAGATGTTGAGGTTCATGCCCGCCCCGACAGTGGTGTCGAGCACGCGTTGGGCCTGATCGCGGCTGTGGGTGGCGGCCACGTGGGCCTCGTAGGGCTCACGCCCCGGCTGCGGGCGCTGCTCGCGCCAGGCGGAGTTGCCGTGCATCTCGGGACGCTGGTCGATCACCGTATGCCCGTTGTCGAGCGCGTTGTTGCTCATGCGGGAGCGGTCGGCGTCGGCGAAGTAGGCCATGTCGCCGCCACCGTAGCGTTCCTTGGTCATCACCAGCAGCGACTGGTGCGAGAACGGCACGTGGTAGCCGTCGCCCGCGTTGTCCCAGACCAGTTTCCAGTTGCAGCCGACGCGAAAGCGCTGAGCGCCGGCCAAGACGATGTTCTGAGCGCCCCCATTGTGCTCGATCCAGGCGTCCAGATAGCGTGTGGCATTGCCGAGGTGCTCGGCCAGGGGCGGCGCCTCGGAGTTCAGGGTAGCGAAGATGAAGCCCTTGTACGACGCCACCTGCGCAGGCCGCGCAAGGTGCATGTCGCGCGCCTTGAAGGCCGGGCCATAGGCGTTCTTGCCGGGAATGCCGAACAACTGACCTCGGTTGTCGAAACGCCAGCCGTGGTAGGGGCAGGTGAAGTTGGCGGCGTTTCCTTGGTGCTCGCGGCAGACGGTTGCGCCGCGGTGCGAGCAACGGTTGGAGAACACGCGAATTTGCCCCTCTTCGTCGCGAGTCACGATGACCTCGCGGGTGCCCAGCCAGGCCTGCCGGAAATCGTTGGGCTCGGGGATCTCGCTTTCATGGGCCAAGTACACCCAGCTGGCGGCGTACACATGGTCCATTTCGCGGGCAAAGATGGCGGGGTCGGTATAGACGCGGCGGTGTACACGGTCTGGCTGCACCAGGTCGTCCCATTCATCGGCGGCGGATTCCCCGGCCGGAACGGCGGCAATATGAATTACTTTCATCGTTTTCTCGCAATTCGGTTGAATCTGAAAATCGCGGCTTCAGTTCATGTTGTTTCGGTAAGCGTGGGCACAGCCGCGGGAGCCAGGGCGCCTTCGTCCAGTAAGCGGCGGCCCAGCGCGATGACGGCGTCGGGAGACAGAGGCTGGCTGGCTTCCTGTTCTACGTGCGCCCACTGCTCGTCGTCGAACAGCGCGCGGTGGTAGGCCATGAACTTGTCTTTCAGGAACTGACGGTCCACCTCGGGGTGCCCCTGGATGCCCAAGATGCGGCCCTGCACCAAGAACACCTCGTGGGGGATGGTCTGCGACGACGCCAGCAGGACGCTGCCCGGCGGCAGTGCCGCCACGCATTCGCCGTGGCTTTGCACCAGCACGCTGGGCGCTTGCGCCAGCGCCGCGCCCAGCAGCTCAACGGCGACGGGGTCCCAGCGCAGGGCATCGACCCCCAGCTTGAAGCGCCCTGACGGGTTCCTGGCAACCCGTCCACCTAGGGCCGCCGCGATGGCCTGCGAGCCAAAGCACAGCCCGATCAGGGGTGAGCCTGCCTCGTCGCTAACGCGGCGAATCAGCGCCAGCAGGTTGCTCACCAGGAGCGAATCGGCATCGTCCACTACCGACATTGGGCTGCCGCTGATGACGTAGCCGTCGTAGCCCATCGCCCGCTCCAGGAAGCCGTCGCGCGCGGGTTCCAGCACGTCCCACTGCTCGCCCGCGCGACCGAAAGTGGCGATCATTTTTTCCTGCAAGATCTCGTCTCCGGGTACTTCAGTGCACCAGAGCACGGCATATTTCTTCTTCACGGTGTCCATGAGCGTTACCTGGTTCAGTTCAGAACAGTTCGAAGTACTCGCGATGCTCCCAGTCGGTGACGGGGTCGCCCGCCATGTCCACGTCGGCGCCTTCGGCGGCCACGAAGCGCGCCCATTCGCTGCGCCGCAGGTGCAGCCAGTAGTGGATGAACTCTTCGCCGAAGGCTTCGCGGAAGAAGCTGGAGCCCTCCAGCACGTCCAGCGCCTCGGCCAGGTTGCGCGGCAGGATCGGAACGTCGGCGGCATAGGGCGTTTCCTGCAGAGGGCCGGGATCGAGTTGGCGACGAATGCCATCGATCCCCGAGAAGAGCTGCGAGGCCAGATACAGGTAGGGGTTGGCCGCCGGCTCGCCGACCCGGTTTTCCACACGGCTGGCTGAGTCTTCTGGGGCGGCGATCACGCGCGCCATGGCGGCGCGGTTGTCCTCGGCCCAGGTCACCCGATCCGGGGCCAGAGAGAACGGGCGTCGGCGTCGGTAGCCGTTAACCGTGGGGGTGGTGAAGCTGGAGGCCGCACAGGCATGTTTGAGCAGGCCACCGACATAGGCCCGGCCCAGCGCCGACAGCGGCTCGCCCGTCTGCGGAACGAAGGCATTGACGCCGGAGTCGCGCGCCGCCAGCGACTGGTGCAGATGCCAGCCCGAGGCACAGAAACCCTCAATCTTGGGTTTGCACATGAAACTGGCAAGGTAACCGCGCCGCCGACAGATTTGCTTGACTGCGTTGCGGAACAACACCATGGTGTCGGCCATGTCCAGGCCGGACATGACGTCGAAGGTGGTCTCCATCTGGCTGGGCCCCCATTCATCCTCGATGCTGCGCAACGGCATGCCCAGCGTCAGCAGGTGCTGGCGCACCTCGGCCATGATGGGTTCGACCTCGTCCAAGTGATTTTCGAGCAGATAGGAGTAGCCCTTGGCGACCGGCATCACCTTGGGCGGTGCCGCCGGTGTGCCGGGGCCACCCAGCGTCTCGGGCTCCAGGCAGGGGTCGACGATGCGCGTCAAGTACCACTCCACCTCCAGGCCACCATGGAAGTCATAGCCCAGATCCGCCAACTGCCCCAGCGCTTTCTTCAACAGGGCACGCGGGCTCAGCGGGAAGGGCCGACCGCTACGCATGTACAGATCGGCCAGCATCCAGCCCGTGCGATCAGCCCAGGGCAGCACGCGGAAGGTGGTGGGGTCGGGCACCATCACCACGTTAGGGCTGCCCGCCAACTCCGGGTTGCCAAGCCCGCCATCCGAGGAAAAGGGATTGAACACGATGGCGCTGGCCGTGTCGAAGAAAAAGGGCGCCATGGTGATTTCCGAGCCGCTGCCGAATGCGGAGCGCAAGGCTGCCACCGACAGCATTTTCCCGCGCAGCAGACCATATTGATCCGGCCATGAGAGGCGAATCATCTGAATGCCGTCCTGCTCGATTTTCTTCAGCACTTCAACGGCCGCCGCCTTCTGGGCGTCGGACCACAAGCCGTGCCGATCAATGAATTTCTGGCTCATTTTTGTCTCCGGGTTTTCCGGCATAGATGCCGGTTGTTTAGAATTAACGAATTACCCAACCATCTGCCACCAGATCAGTTCAGCACGCATTAAATTTGCCAATTGATCTTTGTCGCAGATCAAAATTATGTTGATTTCCTGAGAACCTGAAAGGAAAAACATGCGAAACCTATTCGCAAAAATGCGAGTGATGCAATGGTTTTTTCAACCACCCCCCGCCACTTCGAGCCCTACGGCAACGCTAGGAGCCACGCGGCAGGCTAGGAGCGTGGGCGGCAGAAGCAGGGAATCCCCTGATGACCTGCGCACATGAGTGAGCGTTCAAGCTGCATGGCCATAAGTTACCGCCCCTACGAACCGCAACAAGAGATGCTGCTGCCCGCATCGCTGCAGGACTGGCTGCCTGCGGGGCACCTGGCCTACTTCATCAGCGACACGGTCGATGCGCTGGATTTGGAGGCGTTCTATGCGCGCTATGCCGGCGGCGGTGCGCGCAACCAGCCGTTCCATCCGGCGATGATGGTCAAGGTGTTGGTCTACGGTTACGCCACGGGCGTATTCAGCTCGCGCAAGATCGAGCGGCGGCTGCACGAGGACTTGGCGTTTCGGATGCTGGGTGCGGGCAACTTCCCCAAGCACCGCACGGTGCGCGACTTTCGCGCGCTGCATCTGAAGGAGTTGAGTGAGCTGTTCGTGCAGGTGGTCAAGCTTGCCCGCGAGATGGGCTTGGTCAAGCTGGGTACGGTGGCCATCGACGGCACCAAGCTCAAGGCCAACGCCAGCCGCCACAAGGCGATGAGCTACGAGCGCATGCAGCAGGCCGAGGCTGAATTGAAGGCCCAGATCGACGCGCTGCTGGAGCGAGCCAAGACCACCGACGCGGCCGAAGCGAACGAACCCGAGTTGGACATCCCGGCCGAGATCGAGCGGCGCCAGGATCGCCTGAAGGCCATCGCCCAAGCCCGCGAGCGGCTGGAGCAGCGCCAGCGCGACGCCGACCTCGAGCGCGGGCGCAGCGATGACGATGACCGGCGCCCTCGCGATGAAGATGGCAAGCCCACGGGCGGGCGCTACAAGCGCGAGTTCGGCGTGCCCGAGCCCAACGCGCAGGAGAACTTCACCGACCCGGACAGCCGCATCATGAAGCGCGCTGGCGGCGGCTTTGATGCAAGCTACAACGCCCAGACGGCGGTGGACGACACGGCGCACATCATCGTTGCCGCCGAGCTTGGCAACAACGCCGCCGACGTGGGGCAACTCGTGCCGATGCTCCAGGCCGTGAAGGACAACACCGGCCAGGCACCCCGGCAGGCGCTGGCTGATGCAGGCTATCGCAGCGAGCAGAACTTCGAAGCGCTTGCTGATTCATCTACCGAGTTGGTGGTGGCCATGGGGCGAGAAGGCAAGCGCTGCGCCGACATTGATGCCCAGTCCAATCCGCACACGGCGGCCATGGCGGCCAAGCTGCGCACCCCAGAGGGCAAGAACGCATACCGCAGACGCAAGTGGATCGCCGAGCCGCCCAACGGCTGGATCAAGAGCGTGCTCGGGTTCCGTCAGTTCAGCCTGCGAGGGCTGCACCGCGCGCAGGCGGAGTTCAAGCTCGTGTGCTTGGCTCTGAATCTGCGGCGCATGAGCGCTCTGATGGCAGCGTGAGGGGACAAGATGAGCAAATTCGACCTAAACGGGGTGATCATACTTTCGGTGCGGAATGACACGGTAGTGCCGGGAATCGCCTTTGAAATCAATGACTTACGAATACAGTTCGTGCGCAGAAAGCCCAAGTTCGTAAGTCCTTGTCGCATAACGACTTTTCGACCCAGAGCGCACCGATTTGCAAGATAAGTACGACCACCCCATGCTACGCATGCATTGGCGCGCGGGGCCGAATTGACCACCGTGCGCGACAACCTGCGGCACGCATCGATTTCGACGACCTCAATCTACCTGCACGGCGACGAGGTTAAGCGGGCGCGGGAGATGGGGGAGGCTTTCGCAGCCCGGCGATCTTGACGGGTCGCAGCGTCAGGCGAACTGCAGCTCGATCTTACCGGCACGCCGCCGTACTGGACCGACCACGATCTTCACGTCATGCCCCAGCTTGGCCACCAGTTCCAGCAGCTTCGCCTCGCTGACCCCGCGAAACTGGCCGCGCGTGATGCGGGAGATCTTGGACTGATCGATTTCCAGCAGCGCGGCGGCTCCCTGTTGCGTCAGGCGTCGCGCCTTGATGGCGCGGGCAATCTCAGCCGCGAGCTGCGACTTGCGCTGCATTTCCGCAGCGTCGGCATAGCCCAGGTCCGCGTAGACGTTGGTGCTGCCTTCTTCGATGGTGATGTGGCTGTTCTGGCTCATCGCTTTACTCCTTGCTTTGCTTGCCAAGCCTCAAAATCCTGCACCGCAGCCTTCAGCCGTGCCTTGATCAGGTCCAGGTCCTCCTTCGGCGTCTTGATGCCGCTCTTGGACTTCTTCTGAAAACAGTGCAGCACATAGACCCAGCCCGCGAACTTGACCGTGTAGACCGCCCGGAACGTGTCGCTCCGGAAATCCTCGACCACTTCCAAAACCGCGGCGGAACCAAACCCGCTCAGCGCCTTGGCGTCCGGGTGCTTGCCACCGGCTTGCGCCAGGTCGATCGCATGGCCGAACACGTCTTGGACGTCCTCGGGCATTCCGTCCAGATCCCGCTTGGCCGAGCCGACCCATTTGAGCGGTTTGCGCGGCTGGGTGGACATTAGTGGTGATTATGCCAATTTAGGCATAGACCGTCAAACCGAACTGAGCCCGGTGGGACGATGGCGGTGACATCTGATGAAAGGGAGCCGCAACCCTCAAAGCGCACCAATCTGCACGCAAAGGACGGCGCGCCGGAAATTCAGATATTCACAAGTGGTTGTTTTTGAAAGAACTTTTTTCGCGAAGCGCACCAATTTGCACGGAAAGTACGATCACCCCAACTTAGCAGTGCGAACTCGAGATTGGCCAGAGGTGGCAGGGCAGTTGCTCAGGCTGGCGTTGGTGCCACTGGGCCACCTAAGCGGCCGCCTCCCGATAGGCAACCCTGGGCGGGCTACGGTGAGCGCGTTCGAGCCCTGCCTGTGCGCCCCGAGTTGGCTGAGTTGATAACCAAAGCTCGCAATCAGTAAACCCCCGGTCGGCGAATTTCTTAGTCGGTGTCACGCTATCGAGGATAGAACGAATGAGCTGCAGTCGGATCCAGCCCCCATCACTAAAAATGGCTTCAAGCCACCGACTCGATTGCATGCGCCTCTGGCTGTAAATAACCGACAGTGTGGCATCGGAGCCAATCGCGTCGCCGATATCGATCTCAGGTGAGAGAGTGCGTATCGTGGTTGTTCAAGTGATCGTCATACGCCTAAGCCATTCCTGGCATTCGCAACGTCACCAGCGCTTGGCGGATAGAGTTGCGCATCATGTTTTTCCACACCTGCACCAATTTTCGACTAAGTTTTTCTTTGAGGCGCCTCGTACTACGGATGGCGCTGCACCATAGGTTCGTCCGTCAAACTGACCAGCCCAGCTTGTGTGCGTTGCTGGTCTGATCATGGCGCGTGTCATCTTCCGTGTGCAAATAAATACTGGTGGTGGCGATGTTTGCGTGCCCCAGGTTGTCGCGCACGGCCTTGAGGTCCATATTGTCGCTTTGGTGAGTGCCTGCCGTATGGCGCATCCAGTGGGCGGAGGCCTGTTCCACATGGGCCGCTGCTGCCTCGTGGTCAGTGCCTAGGTTTCGCAGGCGCGCTGCCGTTTTACGGAAAATGTCCTTAATCAATTCGTGCACGCCACTGCGTCCCATGGGGCGACATCCACCAATAAGGGGCAACAGCAGTGGGAGCGTATCTCCCTCTCGTGGTAGTAGGGCCAAGTTGCGTGCATTCCTGTAACGCATCAACTCTGACACTAACTCATCGGTCGCCGGAATCGCCCGCGTTTTGTCCCCTTTTCCTCGTATCTCCAGCCACCAGCGTTCATGCCCGTCTGCTCCGCGACGCCAGTAAAAATCTCCCATCGAGTTGTTGCAGACCTCAGAAATCCGCAGGCCACCGATGTAGAGGAGCGAGAAGAGCCACCGATATCGGGCCGCTTGGAGAGCGAGGCGAGGCGTGCCAGTGGGAAGGGACTCAATCGTTGCGCGTACTTGCGCCCAGTGCTCGTGTGGCAGGAACCTGCTGGTCTTGGCCGGTCGCGCCACAGATTTGCGGCGGCGCAGAGCTAAGGGGTTGCCCGCCAGATACCCGGCTTGAACCAGCCAGTTGAAGAGGCTGTTGAGGATCGAGAGTGCCTGGCGCTGGCTTTGCCGGTCCAGTGGCTTGGCGAACGGACGCCAGTGGGGCGAAGACCTCGGCGCCTTCTGCGCGACCTGCATGACCCATCGATCAACCGGTTGGGGATCTTCCAGAAAGGACTCGTAGACCAGGAAATCCTCGTGGGTCAGATCGGACAGGGCCTTTCCATACTGGTGTACGCACCAAAGCAGCAGTCTTTCCGCCTCCTTTCGATAGCTGGCCAGCGTGGCCGGTGAATCCTTGTAGCGCGCCAGCCAAGCCAAAACTGCAGAGCGGTCGTCATTGGCCGCGACCTGGGGCAGGCCCTGGGCCCGATTTCGGCCACGCTCTCCGGAAAGATGAACGGGTAGCACCAAGCCGTCCAAGGGCTCAAGATGCGCCAAAACTGTCGGGGCGACGGTCAAACTGCTCATGGGCCAAATTCTATGGACATTAGTGGGCAAGGTGCTGCAGATCGATGGCGGCGATGACGAACCGCTGGTGTTCCATCAGGGCCGTTTCCTCTCGATGCGGCTCACGCAGATGGCTTGAGTGATGGCCCGTCGAGCACTTGGGTCTGAACAAGCGCAAGGAGAGGCGTTCTTGATGATCGACGTCCAAAGCTGGAAAGGATGTTTGGGAAGGAGCGATCGCTGCAAATGATCGATGTACGCAAGCTGGAAAGCCTGCTCGAACGGGGCCGCGATTCGGCCTTGCTGCGATTCGGGCTGGGCAAACACTACCTGGATGCGAACGAGCAGGCGCGCGCGGCGGCCCAGTTGCACCGATGCGTCGGGCTGGATCCGGGGTACTCGGCAGCATGGAAGCTACTGGGCAAGGCGCAGCACGAGATTGGCGACATCGCGGCCGCGCGCCATGCTTGGGAGAACGGAGTACTCGCGGCCAGACGCAACGGCGACGTGCAGGCGGAAAAGGAGATGAACGTGTTTCTTCGTCGCCTTGCAAGAACGTCAACACCCTGATGCACAGGACGACTAGCAGCGTGGCTCGCGGCCCCTATGACCTGCGGCAGGAATTCGTAGAGGAAGTCTTATGCGTTCAAGCAAGCTGTCACTGAAACCGATATTCCCTTACCTGCTGGCCACTTTTTTTCGTCGTGGGTGCCGTAGCCAACCTGCTGGCGTTAGGCGGGGCAGCGGAAGACTACGCCCGTTGGGGCTACCCGCGAAGGTTCAATTTTGTCCCCGGGTCTCTGGAACTGGCGACAGCGTTGCTGCTGCTGCGCGGGCGCACACGGGTATGGGGCGCGGTGCTGGGGGCACTGATCATGGCGTGCGCCGGTGCGACGGTGCTACTCAACGGCGAGCCCGGCCGCGTGCTGGCGCCCTCGATCGTGCTGGCAATGTGTGTGCTCGCCGGCCTGCTGCACGATGGCGCCCGCACCGTTGGATCCGTTCAGGAGGAAGCTCGACCATGAACGAGCGCAGCCCGCGCATCGCGGCAATCGCATTTCTGCGCAGCCGGCACACTCCGCCAGGGGGAGCCATCCGGTGACCCGGTTGCTTTCTCCGTGCCTGCTGGTTGCCGGTGCCCATGATCCGCTCGGCCGGCGCGTCGTCGAACTGCTGCTGCGCCGCGATGAAGCGGAGGTCATCGCCACCAGCCGCCAACCAGTGCACCTTGTGGATCTGGCTGCCCGTGGGGCGCGTATTCGCGGCGCGGATCCCGACGATGCAGCGTCCCTGGATGCCGCCTTCACCGGCGCACACCGCCTGCTGCTCCTGCCGGGCGCTGCCGACGGCTCGTGGTCGCGGCGTCGCCAACTGCAGGCCATGATCGATGCCGCAGCGCGCGTCGGCGTCCGCACCGTGGTGTACGCGGCCCAGATCGAAGTGTTCGACCCCTCGCTGATGACTGTAGCGCGGGAATGCGAGACGGTGGCACAGGCATGCGAGGCTCGCAACCTAGCCTTGTCAGTCTTGCGGGTGAGTTGGCCTATGGAGCGATTGTTTCCGCGGATCATCCTGGCGCTTCGGTGCGGGAAATGGTTTAGCTCAGCGCCGCAAGGCAGACTGCCTTACGTGGCGGGCGAGGACGTGGCGCGCACCGCTGCGGCGGTACTGCGGGCGGACCCTGTTCCGCCCGGAGAGCTGGCGATCACCGGCCCGCAGGCTCTCACCGCCGAGGCGCTGGTGAACAGCATCAATATCATCTTCGGAGCCAGCATCGACCTGGTGCCCGTCAGTGAGGAAGCCCTGGCGCTGCATCTGCAGGTCTCGGGCTTTCCGAAATCCACGGTGCGAGAGGCGCTGATCATCGAAGAGGTGTCCAAACGCGGGCTGGCGCCGTTCTCCGACGGTGTCATCGAGCAGATGACCGGTCAGCCGCCGCGCAGCATCGAGGCGGTGCTGGTCGAACACCGCCTCGATTTGCTGTTGTCCACCAGCACCCCCCGGCTTTGAGACGAGTCGACTTCTTCGACTCTAGAGGCTGCAGGCGTGCTTGCTGCAGTACATGATCCACGCCGAGACGATGATGAAACAACGATCTGTACGAACAGCCACCCCGACGACGGTGGTCGCCAAGCCTTTTGCCACGGAACGTGTGCCAATTGTTGGCGACGTCGCCAGCCTCGGCGGCGTAACCGTGTCCAACGTTCGTTTCTATGAAGCAGAGAGGTTGATCCATGCTACACGCACGGCAGGCAACCAGTGCCTCTATGGGCCCGTATCTAGCACCTATGCCAGTTTCAAGTAGGGATTGTTCGGTGGCCGCTCATCGAACAGTTGGCCAGGGTCATCGAGTAAGTAGCCATGCAGCTTGCGCGACTTGCGCGGGCCGGTGACCTCGCAGGTCCAGATGTTCAAGCTGCTGGGCTGCTTGCGATGGACCTGCAGCTTCTCGAAGCGCTTCTGGACCCATTGCCAGTCGACAACGGCATCCTGCTTGGCGAGTGCTGGAACTTGAGGATGCTCCTGGACATAGCGCTGAAACACCCCAGGGCTTACCAGGAACACCGTGTCGTCCACGGTATGCACCAGTGCCTTGGCATCGTTGAGAATCAGCTTTCGGCTCTGCAAGCCATGCCTAAGCCAGCCCATGAAGTGCTCGCCCGAAGGCTGCTGTGTCGATGCCGAAGATTTAGACGCTGGCACAGGCAGTACCAGCGAACTCGTTGCGAAGGCCGGGACGGGCTCTGCATCCTGTCGCGTCGCAAGGAGGTGTCCGGAGCCCACCATCGCCAGCATGTCTTCCATGACGTCAGGCAGGGGCTGAACTGCGGGCGGTGAAGCCAAGTTAGCGGGGCTGCTGCCTTCCCAAGGTGGCGTCGTCTGTTCTTCCAAGACAGGCTTCGCGGCAGTCATAGGCGGGGCAGCCTCCGAGCCAGCATCCTTCTCGATTGCCGCAGCGTCGATTGCCACCGTGCCGGTAAACGATGCTGGCCGTTCGCCAGCTTCCCAGATCAGCGCGGGAGCTAGACGCAGCAGGGTAAATGAGTGGGACCAGCCGGTCGCACTGGTCACGGTCGCGCGCCAGACCGCCTTCCCGTCCGACGTCGGCTGCAATATGCCGTGGTCCTGAAGCACGTTGAACACCGCAGTGTTGTTCGTAGGGATGCCATCGATGCCCTCTGACAGCAGGTGCGCACGTAGCTTGTCCGAAACCGTCTTGCTCACCAGCCACAAGGCGTCCTCGGTGAGCCAGCCATCGGAGGCTTCGGGCTGGTTCAGCTTCAACTCTTCCTTGAGCAGGTAGCGCAACCCGTCCAGCAGCTTGCGTTGCAGCGCGTGCTTGGGGGCGGCCATAGCGCGCGCGGGATCGCCTCCCAACTCTTGGGCCACGGAAGCGCGGTCGGCCTGTACGACAAGTTCGCCCAGCACGCCGGCGTGCTCGTACTGGCCGGCCAGGACGTAGAGCAGCGGTCCCCACAGGTCGGGATAGCCACTGAGCCAGTCCAGGGCATCACGGTCGAGGAGTTGGCGGTAGAGCAAACCTGTCGCAGCGCTGTGGAGCCGATATTCTCGATCGTCGCGGTAGCGGAAGCGGTATGGCTGGTGCAGCGGGCCGTGCCAGGGGTGCCACAGCGAGCCGTCGGACAGTTCGACGTGCAGATCGACGGCGATCTTGCCGATGTCGTGCAGCAGCGCGGCATAAGCGACTGCGGCAGTCCAGGCTTCAGACTGCGCCGCCTGGTCTTCGGGACTGGCGCCAATGGGCAGCAGATGGGACTGCCGCAGCTTGAGCGCATAGGCGACGATCTCCAACCCGTGATCCAGCATGCCGCCGGGGTAAGCGTGGTGATGGCTTTCCGATGCGGGGAATTGTTGGACCAACTCGGCGTAGTGCTCCAGCGGCGTGCGGTATAGGGTGGCGAACTGCCGCCGCGACAGCGACGTGCGCTGCCAGATGTGTTCCAGCAGCTTCTGCCGGCGCGGTGTTGCCAGCAGCGATGCGGCCGATTCGGGCCGCAGCAACCCTTTCGGGAGGTCGGTGGCGGGCGCTGGCGACGGGGCAGCGACCGGGGGCCGTTTTCGCTGGAACAGGGAGAGCATGCGGGTGTCCTCTGGGGGGCCGGCCGGGAGGCCTTTTCGCCTTTTCGAGGTAGGGCCTTTCCCCTTGCACCCCATTCCCTTGCCGTTTCGGCCCTTTGGCCTTTAACCGTTTCGGTATAGCCGGGCCTGGGTTGCGTCTCCAGCGTCAATGTGGAACCCGCACGAATGGATTGGACGGAGACCTGGCGCTGGCCCCTGCCTATGCTGCGGGGACGCTACCCCCGGCAGGTAGGCTCTCGCTCAGGCGACTAAGTTGACAAATGCGACAAGGGCGACTAGAGTGAATCCTGTCTCAAACCTGCTTGGGAGATGACCATGCCCACCGCCATTGAATTCATTGCCGATCGTCTGCCGCGCGTCACCGTGGAGGACGTGCGCCGTTTCGCGGATACCGTTGAAATCCGGGATGCGCCGGCTTTCGCGGCCGAGTTGCAGGCGTTCATTCACGAGCGCGTGGAGGCGGTAAAACTGCCAGCCAACCTCGAAGGCGAAACGGTGGAGCAGGCCCTGGCGCGCAAGGCGGCCGCGCTGCGCACCGAAACGCGCTGGACCCCGACTGAAACCGACGTCCAGCGAGGCCGCGCCGTGTTGCTGGAATCCTTCAACCAGCCGCACAACCTGCCGATCCCCGAGTACGCCAAGCTGGCGGACAAGTCGCGCCAGCAGATCTACAAGGACATCCTCGCGCGCCGGCTGCTGGCGCTGAATGTGGGGCCGCGCGGCCAGAAGCTGCCCGACTGGCAGCTCGACCCGGTGAAGCAGCAGTTGACCCAAACCGTGCTTCAAGAGGTCGAGGGCATCGACCACTGGACGATCTACCGCGCACTATCCGAACCGCTCGAAGGCTTGGGCGGACGCTCGCCGGTGGATGCGGTGACGCATGGCACGATCGATGACGTGGCCGAAGCGGTGTTCAACGTGCTGGGCGTCCAGGTGCATTGAGGCAAGACCGCCATGAGCCGCGAACTGCCCTTGTTCTTGATCGATGCGGGTGAACTGCTCCAGCATGTGAGCCGCGTCGTCTATCGGGGCAGCCCGCTGTACTATGGCCGCAGCGGCACCAATCGCTACGACGACCCGGCGCGGACCTACGGCGTGCTCTACCTGGGCCGCGACCTGTCCACGGCGCTGATGGAGTCGGTGTTTCACAAGCACCAGTGGCTGGCGGACGAGAAGCGCTCGATTGCGCTGAAGGAAGTCGAGAGCCGGCTCGTGCGGGCCGTGGGGGTCCTGGACGACGTGCGCTTGGCCGATCTCACGGCCGAGGGTGTCATGGCGGGTTACTTCGGCCTGAACCTGGAACAGTTGGCCAGCCGCGACTACACGCACACGCAGCAGGTGTCCGCCCAGGTGCATGCGATGCTCGGCGATGATGGCCAGCCGCTGTTCGACGGGGTGCTCTATCCGTCGCGCAACAACTATCCCGCCAAGAGCATCGCCCTGTTCGAGCGTGCGGCAGCAAGAGTCGGCGTTGTCGATGACATCGACCTGGTGGACCATGTGGACTGGCCGCGCTTCGTTGCCACGTATCGCGTCGGCGTGGAGCCTGATCCCGGGCCGGTGGAACCGGATGACGAAGCGTCCTGAAGCGGCAAGAGAGCACATTGAAGCCCCAAACAGAATGAAATGGACCAAACTGGAATAGGCATCCCTCTGTAGCAGGAGACGACCATGAACACCACGACCCGCATCAGCACCGCAGAACGCCTCGGCCGCACCTTTGGCCGCGGATGGCGCGCCTACGCGCGCGGCGAACGTCGGGCGTCGAACTGGTTGGTGTCCAAGGGGGTGCCGGCGGCCGTTGCCACCGCGCTCGTGTGGGTGGTCAAGCTGTCTGTGGTGGGATTGCTGCTCTACGTTGCTTTTTGGTTCGCACTCGTGTTGTTGGGCGTCGTGGCGGCGGCGTGGGCTGCTGCTGCCAATACCTCTGACGAGGACGAGTGGCCTTTCACCGATCTCACAGAACTGCGCAAGACACCGGGCTACGATCCCAATCTGTACAACGATACGTCGCACGAGTTGTACACCGACGACTGACGGACTCCGGGCTACTTCAGCTTGCCTCCCGTGAGTGCCCCAGGCCCCTTGCCCCCGGCTTGGCCGGCGCTCTTGCTGCCGTCCGACAACCCCTGAATGGCATGTCCCGCCCGAATTCCAACCCAGGTCAGGCTTGCCAGCCAGAATCCTGGCAGCACCAGGAACATCGTGCCCGCGACGAACATCAAGAGCATGTCGCCGAACGCGTTGTTCAGCCCCACCAGTGGATCGAAGTTGGCGTGTGGCCGGTTCCAGCCGAAGCCCCAGCCATAAAGCGCATCGAGGATGGTGCTGTCGATCCAGCGCGCGAGCTGGAACCAGAAATCGACGAAGAACAGCGCGAACTGCACGACGCTCACGGTAACGACCGTCTTCAAGTCATAGGTGCCCACAACCAGCACCAGCGGGATGCAGATGACCAGCGCCATCTTGAGCAAGCCGAGCACCATGGGCAGCGCTTGGCGCACCACGTCCATGGCGGGAAACGCGGCAATCGCGCCGACAGCCATGCCGACGTCGCCCGTGGCCCGCGTCACGATGTTTGGCAGGGTCTTGTCGATTTGGCCGCCGTAGTCCGTATAGACGTTGCCCTGGTTCAGTTTCTGCTGCCGCGGCGAGGCGATGGTGCGGATTACCGAGTCGTCCACCTCGGCTCGGCTCAGAAAGCCGGCCCAGCCCGCCAGGCGATTCAGCAGGCTTGGGTCTACCTGCCCCAGCAGGCGTGCGCGCAGGCCATTGCTGCCATCGGCCCACCACTGCCTGCAGGACGGATAGCCGCCACCGCTGGCCACCTGCGCAAGCCCGGCATCACGGTTGCTGTCGTAGGGCCAGTCATCGCGTGGTGTGCTGGAGCGATAGCTGTCGTAGTAGCCGCCGGTGTCCGTGAAGAAGCGCGAGCCGATCCAGGTCACGTCGTGCATTTGTGTCTCATCGAGGTCCGGGCGCTGCATGAAGAGCTTGGCGCGTGCCGGTCCGTAGCAGTCCCGCGAGAAATCCGCCACTTCCTGAGCCAATACCGGGTCGTCGATGCGCGTCGCGTCGATCTCCATGCGCATCTGCCGCAAGTCGGTGCCGCAGGGAATCGCCGCCACAGAGGCACCGGTCACTGCTCGCGAGAGTGTGTGCATAAAGGCCCACCAGACGGGCACCTTCGCCGACTGGTTGTTGATAGTGCTGAAGGACTGCGACCAGCCGGTATCGGTGGGCTGCGGCACGCTGACTTGGCATTGGGCCGAGCGCGAGCTGTCGTAGCGGATGGTGTTGAGATCCACGTCGATGAATGGGATGCCGGCGAACATCACCACCACGATGGCGACGAACACCCGGTTCTCAATGCGCGCAGCCGAGAGCACGCCCTTGTTGCCTTCGTCGGCGCCCTCCGCACGGGCCTTCAGCCATTCCTGCACGATGATGGCAATGAAAGGCAGCGCGAATACGCCGCTCGCCACCAGCAGGGCCCAGATGCCGTTATGGACGATCCACGACACCAGCGTCAGGTAGTACTCCAAGTAGTCGGTGGTGAAAAGCGTCATGTCCTCGCCCCTTCAAGCGGCCTGCATCAACAGGCTGGCTTCCAGCGCCACAATGGCGGCGACGCCGGCGATCTCGCTGCGCAGCAGGCGCCGTCGCGCCTGCCTATCAGCCCCGCGTTGGGCCTCACGCGCCAGCAGCCGGCGGCGCATCCAGACCCAGCCGTAGGCTGTCGCGCCGTACAGGCACATCCGCCACACTAGAAAGTAGCCTGCCGTGGCCGCCAGCCACCGCTCCCAGTTGGCAACGCTGCCGACGAGATAAATGCCGACGATGTTGGCGCCCACAGCGGCGGCAACGAGCAACACCGTCCACAGCAGCGCCTTCATCGCGCGCCGGTTGAACAGCCAGCGCGGGCGCAGCCAGCTGGCACGCGACGGGTTCATGGGTTGCCTCCCGGATTGCCCTTCTGGAGCCGGTCGAGGCGGTCGGGAATGGGATCGCCTTCGTAGATGCCACGTGAGCCAGCCGCGCGTGTGCCATGGCGCTGGATGATGGCCATGGGCGAGTTGTTCGCCAGCTCGCGGCGCAGCTCCAGCTCGGTCTTGAGGTTGCGGATTTCCTGGTCGAGCGTGTCGCTCTCGTGGTTCACGGCCTCGACCGCCAACTGGTTCGCCGCGACGTTGGGCTCCTTCTTGCCGGTCAGCAGGGTGCGCTGGAGCAGCAATGCCTTCTCCAGCACCGACGCCAGCGCGACCTCCGAGGCCAGGCGCCGCGCCAGCAGGTCTTGATCCGGCTCGTCGCGCAGCGCCTCGATGACGCCGCGTGTGATGGGCAGCGAGGTACTGCCAGCCGCACGCAGGTTCTCGAAGGTGGTGTTGCGCGTTCCCGAGACCAGTTCCTGCAAGGCTTCCAGCTTTGCCTCGTACTCCTCCTGGATCAGCGGCGTCAGCCCGACGCCGGGCACCGTTTCGGTCTTGGTGCAGGCATCGCAAGTGCGCTGCACCTGTTCGCCGAGAACCCGTGTGGCCCATTCGGTCGCCTGCTGTGGCGAGGTCCAGGTCTGGCAAGACAGACTCGCGCAACTGGCGGCAGCGATGGACGATGTGTCGGTCACGCTGCGGCCGTTGACCAGGTTGTAGCCTGCGCGGGTGACGTCGCCGACCACGCGGATGGCCGACTGGCCTGCGCCGCCCGCATTGCTACCACCCACCCAAGGCACGCCGTCGTTGCCGCGGCGCGTCTCCGCCTGTTCAATTGCCGACACGGCATCCGTGCTCGACACCGCATCGCGCAGTGCCATGCCTTCGGCCATCTGGCTCCAGCCGAGTTGTCCGCCCGCCGTGTCGGCCATCTTCTCGGCCATGGCACGGCAGGTCAGCTTGGAGCGGTCGAAATCCAGGCGCGCCTGCAGCACGCCGTTGGTCAGCAGGTTGTACAGGCCGGGATCGGCGCGCTGGATGATCAGCGCAGGCAGCGATGCCACCGCGCTGGTGGCGCTCTGGATCACGTTGCTCATGATCTGCTGAAAGCCGTTGGTGACGCCGTTGAGCTGGTTGCGCAGCGTGGTCTGGATGCTCATGTCGCCGCAGATCAGGTTGCTGTTCCAGCCCACGCCAACGCCGATCGAGCGCATGCCGGCCGCGCGGCCCATGGACACCGCGCTGCCGCCGCCAATCGAATACATCACTTCGTCGCCGATCACGGAGCCGCCGGTCTGAAATCCGGCCTGCGCCCACGCCAGGCCGCCGCCAAGAACGAGTGCGCCAGCCAGCAGCCCAGCCAATACCGTGGGACGCAGCAGGCGGCACGCCTTGGTGGAGAGGTTTGTCAGTTCAGGACGCTTCATCGCCGTACCCTCATTGGAAATCGACGCTGCCGAGGAATACCTGGCCGCGACGTTCGCAGCACGCATAGGGCCGCCACAGCGCCCAGGCGTAATCGCCCTGCTGCGCCTGGGTCAGGAAGCCGCTGCGCGGGAACACCGTGCAGGACGAGGACAGGACGGGCGTGAGTTCCTGCCACTTGCCCGTCGAGGCATCGCCTTCCATCAGCGCGCCGGCAGGCCAGTAACCGGGCCGCGAGTTGGCGAGCAGCGGCTGATAGACGTGAATCTGCCCACGGCGCGTGACGACATCGCCGGCGCGCTGGGCCACCACGGCGCCGGCCTTGTGGTCGTCGGCCTGGTGCAGGAAGCCGCCGCGTGGATAGACGTTGCCCCACAGGTTCATCGTGGTGCGCGCGCCGACCTCGCGCCTGCCCGGAATTAGTGCCTCCGGGTAGGCCATCTCCGGCACGTTGTAGCGCCAGGCCAGTGTGTCCAGGGTGCTGAGCAGATACGGCATGAACGCCGTGCCCGCGCCCTCGCAGAAGTAGCCCGACGATGAGACGAACTGGTTGAACACCTCGACGCCGGGATGGCCGATGACGTCCGCGTTCTTGAACTTGGCGAGATTGTTTTCGTGGTCTTCGTTGGTGGTGCCGTCCCCGCCGGCCTGCGCGGATGGGTTGGGCGCGCTCATCGCCCGGACTTCGACCCAAGGGTTCTCGCCGGTGTTGCTGTAGCTGGAGACGACCGCATCGGGGATGTAGTGGCGGACCTTGATGGATGTGCGCACCGTGCAGCCCGTCCAGGTGCAGTAGAGCCAGTAGCAGATGCCGACGACGCGGTATTCGAGGCAGTCCGGCGATGCCACTGAGCCAACGATGGTTGCGGTGTTGAGGGCGTAGCTGCCCGTGGCGCTGAGCAGCAGCACTGAGACCACGCCAGCACGCAGGCGGCGCATCCGCTCGAAGGGTCGGGTCATGGCTGCGGCCTCCGGTGTTGCTCGATGCGCGCGACGGCACGGGCCACGTCCGGCTCGCCATAGACCACGTAACGCTGATCCACCACGACCGCCGGGATGCTGGTGACGCCCAGGCTCCATGCGTCGGCGACGCCCTGGTATGCGGAAGCAATGCGGCGCTGGAGGTCGGCACCGCCGTTGTTCAGACGGCGCTTGACGATGGCCGTGGCCTGCTCAGGATCGGCGGGCAGCTGTGCGGAAAGCTCGGCTTCGATGCGCGGGCCTTCATCCAACTCGATCAACCGCTCGCCACCCATGGTCTTGACCGGGTGGCGGCTGTCGGTGACGACCACCACATCGGCGGCGAAGGTGGCTGGGCTGAAAACGGCCAAGGATGCCGGCAGTGCAACGGCCAGGCCAAGGGTTCGCCAGCCGGATGCGAAGCGGAATAAAGATGCTGGCATGTCGCGTGCCCTGGAAGTTGATCAGAGCCATAGTCGAACGCGAACCCGCTGCCGCCCCAACAAACAATGCGCATCGCGGGCACCCCGCATACCTGCTTGTGTCGCCGCGAAGAAAAAGCGGAGGCCGAAGCCTCCGCGCTGATCAACGAAGCAGTGCAACACTTACAGCAGGCCGGACTCCGCAAAGGAGAACGGGGCACCCTGGCCGACGATGATGTGGTCCAGTACCCGCACATCGATGAGCGCCAGCGCGGCCTGCAGTTGCTGGGTCAGCACGCGATCCGCGATCGACGGCTCGGACATGCCCGAGGGGTGCTGATGTGCGTTTTGTGCCCTGTTTTCTTATGTGCCGTGCTTGGAGGCCAGGAGCGCACCTCCTGGGCCTCTGGTCAGAATCGGGGCACATAACAGCAGCCGCAGCGCAACATGACGTCCCCTTCATTTTCTCGGAGAGGTGATTGTCATGTTGGAACGTCATTTCCGGTCGCTCAAGGCGATCGACCGCATCAAGGCCCAGTGGCTGGGGCCGCAGATTGAGCGCTATGCACAGTTTCTGGACGAGTTGCACACGAGCAACTCCACGGTTCGGCAGCATGTTCGCGCTCTCGGGCACTTCAACGACTTCGTGATTGGCCGAGGTGCCACCTGTCTGGACGATCTACCCGACCATGTGGATGCCTTCGTGGAGCACTGGCAGGCCGGGCACGGACGCTGGTGCAAGAGCGCGCAAGATCGGGCCGCCGTCGTTGCACAAAGCCGTGTCCCAGTGGAACGGATGCTCAGCCTGGCCGTGCCTGGCTACACGCGGCCAAGCAACCGGCCGGCCATGCCGTTCTCCACCAGCGTTCCTGGCTTCTTTCCCTTCCTTCTCAAGGAGAAGGGTCTGCGCCAGACCTCGATACACAACTACACCTTCACGTTGCGTCCATTCGATTCATATTTGGCACAAGCAGGTATTTCCCTGGACAAGCTGACTCCAGCCTGCATCACCGAGTTCATCAATGACCGGGCGAAGACGTTGCACAAGTCCGGCATGCTCAATACGGCGGGGGCCTTGCGTGTCTTCCTTCGCTATCTGCACCGTGAAGGCATCATCGCCAACGATCTGGTTCGCAGTGTGCCGCGCGGCCGTGTCTACCGCCAGGCATCCATTCCGCGCGCCATCGGCTGGGCGGACGTCGAGCGATTGCTGGCCAGCATCGACCGCCGCAGCGACCTGGGTAAACGCGACTATGCCATCCTGACGTTGCTGACCAGCTACGGATTGCGTGCCAGGGAGATCGTAGCCTTGTGTCTGGACGATCTGGATTGGGCCCATGGGCAGATCGGCATTCCCATGCGCAAAGGCGGCCATTCGACCCGTTATCCGCTTTCGGCGGCGGTGGGCGAAGCGATCATCGCCTATTTGCATGTCCGAAGAACCGATATAGACGACCGCCGAATCTTTCTCACGGTCCGCTCGCCCTATACCCCGATGAACCACTGGACGGTTTCATCCATGGTGGCTGGCCATCTGCGCAGCATCGGCATTCAGGTAGCACGCGCCGGTTCCCACACCTTGCGTCACTCCTGCGTTCAGCACTTGGTGGAAGCCGACTTGCCATTCAAGGTCATTGGCGACTACGTTGGCCATCGCCATCCTGCATCCACACTGGTCTATGGCAAGGTGGCGGTGCACAAACTGCGAGAGATGGTCATTGGCCACGGGGAGGACGTGCTATGACCGCCCTCTGGAACGGCTTTCACAGCGCCTTGGCTCCTCACATCGAACAGTACCTGCGCGCCAAGCGCGCCATGGGATGCAAGTTCGCCTGCGAGGATCGTCAATTGCGACTGCTCGACCGATTTCTCGATGACCGCGGTGTCGAATGCATCGAGGCGATCGATGGAGAGTGCTTGCAGGCATTTCTGGATTCCCGCCATCGCACCAACCCTCGCAGCTACAACAACCTGCTCGGAGATGTCCGACGGCTGTTCGAGTGGATGGTCGGTCAGCAGGTTCTGGTGGGCTCCCCGTTGACGGCCAGGGCTCAACCTCAGACAGCTCGCCGGCTTCCCTTCCTGTTTTCAGACGACACCATCCGGCGCTTGCTGATCTCGGCCAGAGCGTTGCCAGACAACTCACGCGCTCAACTGCGGGGTGCCAGCTACGAGATGATCCTTGCACTGCTCGCGGGTCTTGGCCTGCGGGTGGGTGAAGTCGCTCGCCTCCAATGGGGTGACGTGGACCTGGTGCGAGAAGTGCTGGAGATCCGCAACACCAAGTTCGGCAAGGATCGGCTGGTGCCCTTTGGCCCCAAGCTGGCGGCCAGGCTGCGTGGCTACCAAGCCCAACGCGAGCAACGAGGCTACGCCTGCGCGGGCGCCCACTACCTGTTTTCCTGGAACGGCAGCACGCCGATCAGCACGAACAGCATCCGCAACACCTTCCGCGATGACTTGCTGCCTCAGCTCGCCCTGGTGACCCCGCCCGGTGTCTTTGGTCCTCACGTTCATTGCCTGCGGCACTCGTTCGCGGTGCGCACCTTGCTGAACTGGTATCGCCAGGGAATAGCACCGACAGACCGACTCCATCACCTGTCCACGTTCCTGGGACACCTCAACCCCAGTAGCACTGCGGTGTATCTCACCATTACCAGCGAGCTTCTCGATGCCGCCAATCAGCGCTTCGAGTCCTTCGTCCCGATGCTCTCCGGTGGAGGCGAATCATGAAACAGCAGGGTCTTCCGTCGGCCATCCATCGCTACTTCTTGGAGTATCTGCCTCGCCACAAGGGCTTGCAGTCCAGCACGATCCGCAGCTATCGGGACAGCCTGCGCCTGTTCCTGATCTTCGTCGCCGATGCCAACCGGATCGGGGTCAGCGAACTGGCGTTCGAGCACTTGGGCTACGCCGCTGTGCAGGACTTCCTGAACAACATGGAGGTTAAACGGGGCAACGCCATCAGCACCCGCAATCAGCGCCTGACCGCCCTGCACATGTTCTACGAGTATCTCGGCCGGACGACCCCCGAGATGTTGCCAGCCAGCGCCAAGGTTGCTGCCATCCCGATGAAGCGCTGTCCACTGCCAGAGATGAAGTTTCTCGCGCGCGATGAGGTCGAGGCGATGTTTGCCCTCATTCCGGCCCACGATCGTCTTTCGCAGCGGGATCGCGCGCTTCTTATGCTGCTGTACAACACCGGCGCGCGCGTCTCGGAGGTTGCACAGCTGAAGGTGGGGCAACTTGATTTGCAGTCGCCTGCCCGCGTCAGATTGCTGGGCAAAGGATCGAAGTGGCGAACTTGCCCCCTCTGGAGCCAGACCGCCAAGGCCTTGCAGAGCATGCTGGATGAACGGCCCGAGCGTTTGCCACCGGATGCTCCGGTGTTCGTCGGAGTGGCTCAAGAGGGGATGACCCGCTTCGGCATCTACAAGCGCATCCGCCACTACGCCAAGCTCTGGGAAGCTTCCGTCACAGCATCGTCACCCACCCACGTGACTCCTCATGTATTTCGGCACACCACGGCGGTCCATCTTCTCGAATCGGGTGTGGAGGTCAACGTCATTCGAGGCTGGTTGGGGCACGTCAACCTGGAGACGACCAATCGTTATGCCGAGATCACCATCCGCATGAAGGCCGAGGCCCTGAAGCTTTGCGAGCCCGTCGCGGTGGCGCCAACGCGCAAATCCGCGTGGCGCGACGATGCTGCCATGCTGGCCTGGCTGTCGTCCTTGTAGCACCAATCACTGGACGGTCTTGTTGGCCGTCCAGCTTCAAGACAATCACCCATCCGCCAAGACCTCTGGTATGCAACGATTCCGCTTGTCTACCGTTTTGTGCCCATCCGCCCGTCGGAAACCGCTCACGTGCGCCGAGATCAATCCTCGATGGCACATAAGAAAACAGGGCACAAAAGGTGCATTTTGTGGCGCGCCACAAAATGCGAAAAGACCACCGCAGCGGCATTCAATTCCAGCACACGCTGTACGACGACACGCGGATAGACCGAAGTCGAGTTGATCGTGCCCCTGAACAACGGCTCGTAGGCCAGCACCTGATGCATGCTGTCAAGGAATACAGCGACGAATATTTCGTTGGGCTCGGCCACCAGCTTCACGTGCAGGTAGTCGCGCACGGCCGTGGGGTCGAGGAGTTTCGGACCCGCTTTGAAAACCCGCTTCTCCAGCAGTGCAATGGCTTGCTGGATGATCCAGTCCTCGTGCTGGGCAGCGATGGCGGAAAGCGACTCCAGGCAGGAGTCATTGACGACGAAAGACATGGCGAACCTCCAAATGGTGAGATCGGAGGGCGCGCGCCCGGGGAGGGCAAGCCCTCCTGGGGAACGAACAAGGTGCATCCATCACCGCGGGAGCGGTGATCGTTCGCGGCCAGGATGCGAGGCGAACGGGTTGCGGTCAGCGCAGCGGACTGCGCCGTAGCCTTGAAGACCGGGGCTACCTGGGCATGTCGCCGACGACGTCGGCAGGCATTTCCGATGTAGGTGTGGCGGCGGGATCGCGGGCCGCGAGCATGTCCATGGCCGACAGCAAGGCATCGCCCTCGATCGGACCCTGCAGCAGGATAGCCTTGCCGGTTTCGCGATCGTGTAGCCGCAGCGACGGCGTGGCGGTCACGCCGCTGTTCGTGGCTTCCGCAGTTTGGGCGCGAATCGCCGCGTCGGGCCGCTCGCTCGCGATGCACTGCTCGATGGGTGGCGTCAGGTCGGGGTAGCGCAGGTCCTCGGGCAAGCCCTGACCGTCGCTGCGCGTGTGGGCATATACCCACTCGACGGCCTGCCAGAAGGCGGCATGACCGCTGGCTTGGCCCGCGCATTCCGCCAGGCGCGCTTCCGCGGACGCGGCCGGCTCATGCGCTGCCAACGGGAGGTGATGCCATTGCAAGGCCACGTCCGCATTGCCGGCCACCCAACGCTTGAGCACTGGGAAATAGGACCGGCAGAACGGGCATTCGAGGTCCGCGTAGAGCGTCAGCGTGAAGCGTCCTTCCGGATTGCCCATCTGCCACGGAGGCCCAGCCACCTGCGTCTCGCTGACTGGCGCTGAAGTCTGAGGCGTGGACTGCCCGGGCCAACGGGACACGAGCCAGATCAGCAGCAGTGCAACCAGCGCTGCGGCCACTGTCCAAGGCCAGCTGGGCCGCCAGTGCCGACGGCGGAACGCCTGCACCTGCATCGGAATGGAAGGACGTTTCTGTTCCATGGCGTTCTCCGGTGTACGGCAGATTCAGGGCAGGTCCAGGGTCGGCGACTCGATGCCACGTGCCCGGTCGATCTTCTCAGCCACCTTGAAGGCGGCATCCAGCTCGCTGACGCCGTGCTGCTGCATGAGTTGGTAGCGTTCTGCCTTCTCCTCGGGCTCGGTTTGCGCGAGCGCGAGGTAGAGACTTGGCGGCACGGCGCGGAACAGCACTTCCATGCTCTTGGAGAGGATGACGCCCTCGGTGAACTTGCCCGCTTCCTTGCGTGCGGAGAGCATCAGCGCCTTCTGCGCCGGCGAGAGTTCGCGGAAGCGCGCGATCTTCTCCACCTCGTCCGGCGGCATCGACAGGCACACCCACCACTCGATCATGTTGAGCATCGGCTCCGCTGCACGTGGCAGGTCGTCGATGTTCTGCGTCGCCAGCCAGAACCAGGCGCCCAACTTGCGCCACATTTTTGTAATTTTCACGACATAGGGCGCGAGCAGCGGGTTCTTGGTGATGATGTGACCTTCGTCGGTCACGTTGACGATCGGCCGTCCCAGGTACTGGTCGCGCTCGGCGATGTTGTTCACCGTGCTGATCAGGCTGATGTAGGCGATGGAGAGCTGCGCGTTGTAGCCCTCGCGGGCATAGGTCGCCAGATCGACCAGCGTGATGTCGGCCTCGGGCCACGGCGTGCCGTCGCGGTCGAACATCTCGCCGTCCGTGCCTTGGCAGAACATGTCCATCGCGTCCGCCATCTCCAGCAGCCGCGCACGGCGCATCTCGGGCAACGTCGGGTCCTGGCCACGGGTGCGCAGTGCATTGCGCACATCGCGCGTGAGCACGGTGCGCTTCTCCGCCACGCAATGTTCGGCGGCGTCGAGGATGCACTGGCGGATCAGCGAGCGGTCGGCCCGCGTCATCCGCGCTTCTTCCTTGTCTTCGCCGCCCGTGATCATCAGCCGTGCCGTGATCTCCAGTTCGCCGAGCACGTCGCGCTGCTCATCCGCCTCCATGGCCGAGGCATCCGGTGGCAGGTCTTCGTCCAGGGCATCGGCATCGAGCGTCTGCACGTCGCTGGGCGTTTCGATCAGCCGGCGTGCGTCGGCGAACGGCGCCAGGCTGATGCCCGATCCGGGGGCCAGCTTGACCCGGTTCACGGTCAGGCCCAGGCGCCGCGCGAAGTCGCTGAACAGGCCGAAGCTGTTGCCGGCTTCCACGATGAAAAGCCGCGGCCGGTAGATGGCCGTCACCTGGTTCAGCAGGTTGTTGAGCGTGGCGGACTTCCCCGAGCCGGTGGGGCCAAATAGAAACAGATGGGCATTCATCTGCCGATCCAACCTGTTCAAGGGGTCGAACGTAATCGGGCCGCCGCCGCGATTGAACATCGTGATGCCGGGATGCCCCGTGCCCTGGGCGCGGCCCCATACTGGCGACAGGTTCGCCGCGTGCTGGGCGAACATCAGTTGCGTGTACCACCGGCGCCGGTCCTTGCCGGGGTTGTAGCAGCACGGCAGCCAGCGCAGGTAGCTGTTGAGCGGCGCCACCTCGTCGTCCTCGCGCACCGGCTGCAGGCCGGCGTTGAGCATCACGTTCGCGAGGTCCAGGCCGCGCCGATCCAGTTCCGCCTCGTCGCGCCCGCGTAGGTAGAACGCCAGAGTGCCCCGGTAGAGCTTGTGCGCGCTGCCGATCAGGGAGCGGGCTTCATGCACGTCCTTGAGCGTCTGCTCCGACGCCAGCGTCTCGCCCACAGCTTTCTTCGCCAGATGGTTGAGGTCCGATTCGAGGACGTCCTGCGGCGTGGCCACCATGGTGAGACACATCAAGGTGTCCTCGGGCATCTGGTCGAACAGCGTGTTGATCGCGTCCCCCTTGCGGGTCTCGCCGGTCAGGTGCCCGGTGCCGGGCGGCATGCGCAGCCGGTCGGTGATCAGCACGCGGTGCGGCATGCCGTCGAAGTACCAGGCCCCTTGCGCCACGTCCGAGCGCGGCTGCCCAAAGAACAGCCGCTGGCTGAAATCCCGCCCGCTCGCCAGCTCGATCTCGCCGGCCTCGCTTTCCTCGGTACTGTCCGGATAGCGCGCCAACGCGTAGAAGCGCTCCCGGTCCTCCACCCCAGGCCCGAGCAGCGTGGGGCGCGGGTTGAACCACCGCAGCAGCCAGTCGTGGACGTCGGCCGCGACCATGCGCCGGGCCTGGATGCCGGCGTTCGCCAGGCCGCCGCACAGGCGGTCGCAGACGATGCCCAGCATCTGCTCGGGTGTCTGGCCGCGGCGGTTTGCCTGTCCCTGTCCGCTCGCGCGGCGGTACACCACCATGCGCACGCGCCGCGTCTGGCCGCGCCAGCGCAGCCGCGTGACCACCGTGTCCTCGAACAGGCCGCCGGGCTTGGCCACAGCGCGCAGGTGGTGGCCGAAGAAGCGCAGGTAGAACTCGGTGAACGCCGAGCCGCGCGCACGTGGCTGCACGTAATCGCGCAAGGTCTGCATGTACTGGTCGAAGCTCGGTTCGTCCTGGGCATAGAGCTGGAGCACCCACGGGTTCTCGTCCAGTTCATCGAAGCTGTCCTGAAGCGCGTTTTCCAGGGCGTCGCGGGCATGCGCGAGCCAGCCGGGTTCCCGGCCTTCGGTGCCCAGCGGCACCAGCTCGTAGAAGGCGGCCACCGATTGGCCGTCCTCCAGGAGCATCGATTTCGACTCGGGCAAGAACTCCACCCAGGGCAGCAGTTCCACGAAGGACGGTGCGACGTCGTACAGCGCCTGCTCGTCGGCCACGGTCGCCGGCTTGCGGCCCTGGACCGCGGCGCCGGGTTCGGGGATGCCGGCTTGCTGCAAGGCCTCGACGTGGCGCTGCCAGCCGTCCGGCTGCTCGTCGGCGGCGGTGTCTTCGGCGCTGACGGCAGCCAGCTTCGGCCATGGAAGTTTCCACCGCATCAGTAGTCCTCCGTCCTCTCGCCAGGCATCGCGTACTGCACGCGCTGGTACAAGGGGAAAACCGTCGTGTAGCCCGGCACGGGAACGGGGTCGGTGCCGGCCAGGTGCGGGTACACGTACATCACGAGATCGGGATTGGGCAGACGCTGGAACTGGCGGTGGACCTCATTGCGCGCGGTGCGCGTGTAGCGCATCTGCTCAACAGGTGCGGCCTGCACGTCGGCGTCGGTCAGGGGCCGACGCAGGCTCTGGCGCGCATCGAGCAGCTGGCGGCCGGCGTTCCGCCCGGCTGCGCCACCGCCACCGCCGTCGCCGGCTTCCTGCTGCCAGATGTCCATCATCGTGCGGTCACCGTGGGTCAGCAGCTTTTCCTTGCTGGTGGCGCAGCCGCCAAGCACCGCGACGGCGAGGGCCAGTGCCAGGCCACGGGCCAGGTTAGTCAAGTTCGAGTGCATGGCTTTCTCCTGCGCGGTGATCGACCTTGCGGCCTTCGGGATCGAAGTCGATGGCGAGCGGCTTTTCGAGGTGGACGGCAACCTTGGCGCCGGGTTGGACATAGACGGCGGCGAAGGCTTGGCCGTAGAGCTTGTTGACCCAGGCCGACATGTCCCGGACACCGCCCGCGAGAATCTGGCCGACCGCTTCCTGGCCGGTGATGCCCACGGTGCCGATGGAGCCGTCCGAGCCGACATAGGACATGCGGCCGCTGTCACTCTCGATGAGCGAGGCCACACCGGCACCGGCCGCGGTGATCAGGGCCTGCGAGCCGAGGTATTGCTGGGCGTTGCTGCGCCGCTCGCCGCTGACGCAAGGAATGCCGTGGGGATCGCTGATCCAGCCCAAGCCCCCACTTTGAGAGTTCTGCTGTTGGTTGTCCTGCTGGTTGCCCTCGCGGTCTTCGGGGATCGTGCGGATCGTGCCGTCGTGGAAGACGAACGTGATGCTGCGCACCTGACCGCGCACGCACGACAGCGTCCAGTCGCCCGAGGCGGTGCCGCTGAACACGGCGCCGGCCACGTCGGGAATGTCGATGCCATTGGCGGTCAGGTTGTCCGGCCCGACCAGAACTTTGAACGGATAGGGATCGTTGACCGTGCCGTCGATCGGCACGCGGCCGATCAGCGCGGTCATGGCGACCGAACCCATGAGCGTGGAGTTGGTCGGCACGGTATAGACCGGCTTGGCACTCTTGACCCCGGCGGCGCGGGCGCCCGCGTTGGCCACGGTTTCCGCGGTGGTTTCGAGCGTGCTCTGCGCCGGGCCGAAGCTCGTGGGGAAGCTCATGCCGCCGCTCGCGCCACGCCCCCCGTTGCGCCCCTCGGCGGGCTTTGCGTCGTCCGGCTCGACCCACCGCACGCCGCCCTCCATGCCTGCCTCGTCGCCGCCCTGCAGCCCCAGGCCCACGGGCAGGTCCGCATGGCCGCCGCCGCGCCCGCCGATGCTGTCCAGACGCCGCTGCAGGTCGGCGAGCAGCCCTTCGGTTTGCTGGCGCGCGCTGGCCGCCTGCTCTTGGTCGCGGCGCAGGTTGGACCGCTCGGATTCGAGCGCCGAGTTGATGCGCTGGTCGATGGAGTTCTCGCGCTGGCGCAGTCGCTGGTTCTCTTCACGCTGCGACTTGTTGTCCGAGAGCGCGGTCTGAAGTTCGGTGCGCAACTGCTTGACCTGCGCAACCAGCGTTGCCACGGTGTCGCGCGGGGTATCGCCCTCGATGCCCAGCGCCTTCATTTCATCGGGCGTGAGCTGGGCGCCGTTGTCCGCCGCGGGTGGCGCCGTGCTGCCTCCACCCGAGAACAGCCGGATACCGACGAACAGCACCAGGATGGCGACAGGGATCATCAGCCACTTGAGTAGGCCGTTACTGCGCATGGCGGGCCTCCTTGGCGTTCTCGTCGCCGTCCGGCTGCGGCAGATGCACGGCAGGGTCGAAGCGGTGAATCGCCGGCAGCAGCGACTGCGCGAGGCCGCGGCCGCGCGTGACCAGGTACAGGACGGTCGTGTCCTCGGGCGTGCCGCGCGGGCCCAGCGCCTCGTGCTGGAAGGTGGCGGTGAGGAAATCGCCTTGCAGCACGCGCGGGTCGAGCGTGATCCAGCCGCCGCTGCCGTTGGTCAGGCGCACGGCAGTGACCCACTGGTCCTCCAGCCGCCACGACGCGAGCGCGACCGCGCGCACGGGCAGCGTTGGCATCAGTGTGTCCAGGTCGAGGTCGCGGGGCAGGTTGACCCGCATGACGCCCGGCAGCGGCTCCACGGTGCGCAACGGCGCGTAGAGGTGCTGCGCGGCGAAGCGCGTCAGGACGACAGGGACCGGGGTTTCGCGCCGCGCGGTCCGCGCACCTGCCTGGCCCTGGGCGCGTGCCGGGGCCTCGGCACTGTCGGCCTGCTCGCCATAGCGTCCCGGTGCGCTGTCACCCTCGACGATGCGCACCGGCTCCAGCTCGGCTTCCCCGTCCTTGGGTGGTTCGGCTGCGATGTCCAGCAGGATCAGCGCGCCCGTGTCGGCGTCCTGCAGTTGCAACCGCGTGGGCTCGATCGGCTCGCTGGCGCGCAGGTACACCGCGCCGCCCGCACTCTGCACGCGCAGGCGTTCGCCCACGCCCGCGGGCACGCCCACGCGCACGTTCCGGTCAATGAACACGATGCGTTCCTGACCGACCTTCAGCGGCACTGCCAGTGGCATGCGTTCCCAGCGCAGGATCTCCACTGCATGGGCGATGGGTGCCGCGGCCACGGCCAGTAGCCCCAGCAGCGCGAATACAGGATGCTTCATGGGGTGTTTCCTCCTTGAGGCGCTTGCGGAGACAGGCCACTCGGCGCCGGGCGCGTCGGCTCCGGTGCACTGATGCGCTGGGGCGCGCCGTCGTAGCAGTCCAGCGCCAGGCCGAACGGGTTGCGGGCGGGATCGACGTCCACCCGCGTGACCTTGATCGGATAGCGCACCAGGGCGCGCTTGACCTGCTCGGCGCCGTAGTACTCGTCCGCCGTGATGTCCAGCGTCACCACCCAGTCGCGATCGGACACGGTGCGCACGCGCGCCGTGGGGTCGTCGCCATAGCCGCGGCCGGGAATCTCGTAGATGCCGCGCACGCGCTGACGCAGCTCGCCCGTGGAGCGGCGGTAGTCATAGTCCGCCCGCAGGAAGGCCTGGCAGGACGGGGTGAGGTACGGCGAGAGCGTGTGGAGGTTGCGCGAGTAGTCTTCTTCGCCATTGGTTGGCCAGCGGTTGAGGGTCTGGAACACGTAGAACGTGAACGCATAGACCGATTCGGGCGGCACTTCCCACCACTTGCGGGTACTGCCGGAGCGCAGGTCGGGCGGGACGTGGATGGTCAGGTCGCGCGGCGCGCTCCACCAGCCGCCGCCCATGACCAGGGCGACGACGACCAGCGCGCCCGCGCCCAGGCGCAAGGTCTTGATGTGCGCCTGCAGATGGGTAATCTCGTTTTTGAAGCGGCTCATCGCATGCTCCTGCGGGTGGACCAGAAGCCCGAGCGCGAGATCAGCACATGGCCACCGACCCAGCCTGCCATCAGCGGATGGCGCGTGGCGATGCGCCATTGCAGTTGCCGATACAGCCAGGTGTCGGGACGCCCACGCTTGAGGCGGCGCAGGATGCCGCCGCCGATGAAGACGCCGAGCGCCACGCCCAGGACGACGAACGTCGGCGCCAGCGCGATCGTGCGGAACACCCAGGACAGCGGCGCGCCGACCAGCAGGCCGGCGGCGCCGGACAGGCCGCAGCAAATCCAGAGTTCGTCAGCGGTGAGGCCGCGCACCACAACGGGATGGCGGTTGAGCCGGTGCGGAAGGAAGGTGACCGTTCCGTCCGCACGGACGTGCTGCTGCTCGGACATACCGGCCTCGCTTACAGGATGCCGGTGGCTTCGGTGAGCAGCCAGATGCCGATCACGAGCAGCACGGCGCCGATGGCGACCGTGAGGCCGAACTGGCCCCACGTCTTGCGGCCGGTGTGGATCTCCGCGTAGGTCCCGTAGGCGTGGTAGCAGACGCCGATGAACATCGACGCCACCACCAGCAGGGCCACGAGCATGATGATGTCGTAGCCGTAGTTGCGGATGGTCTCCATGATGCCGTTGCCGGTGCCGCGCGTGGGGTTCTCCAATTGCGGCAGACCTTGCGCGAACGACAGCGCGGGCAGCGCGGCGGCGCCCAGGGCCACGGCGGCGCGCTGGGCAAAACGGGAAGTGAGGTTGCGGTTGTGCATGGTCGGGCCTTTCAGGTCAGGACAGAAGGAAGAAACTCAGGACGAGGTACATCGCGACGAAGCGAATGCAGACGCCGAGGAACTGGCGCTGGTTGAGGCGGCTCTCGGACCACCCCACGTAGGCCGTTCGGATGGCCCAGACGCCCCACACGAGCAGGACCGCGAGCACGACGCCGACCAGGACGGTCGCCATCGCGGAAGGCGCGATACCGCTGTTGGCTTGAAATGCCGAGACCTGGGCGCCGTTCATTGCTTGCCCCCCGCAGTCGTCGCCGGCAGCGGCTCGGCCGCCCGCTCGGTGCGGTAGTCGCCGGCCAGTTCGGAGGGGTCGCGCGGCTGAGCGCGCGATGGCGTCAGGTGAAACTGGATGCCGGCGCGAACGCGCGCCAGGTCAGCCAGCAGCCGCGGGTAGTCGAAGTGGTAGCGCTCGCCCGGCTGGATGGGGGCATGCGCGGCGCTGTCCGCGACGGTGCGCTCCAGCGCGTCGAGCTGGCGCAGTGCGGCGACCAGCTCCTGGCGCTGTGCCGGGGACTCGGCCAAGGCCATCTGGGACTGACCCAGCAGGAGGGCCGTCACGAGAAAAGTGGGCACGCCGCGATGCGCGGCGCGCAGCCAGATCGAAGCCACCATCGCGCCATTCCTGTGTGATCAGCAATGGGGTGATCGTGGAGATCAGGGCTGTTTTAGGCCGCAAACAATAGGAACTGGCGGACGACCGGATTGGGCATACCGCGAGCGAACCTACAAAAGCCCGGGTTTAGTTTCGATTATTGCGTTTTTCGAGTGTTTCGAATATGATCGGCTCTGCAACCGTTTTCGCTTAGGAGCTACCCATGACCACCGCCACTGCCCAATCCAAGATGACCCTTCCCGCCGCGGGAGAGGTTAAGGCAGCCGTCCAGGGTCAACGTGCCTTGGCGGCTTACCTCGCAACCCAGTTCGAGACGCAGCACATCCAGATCTTTGATGACCACAAACAGGCTCATCAGGTGGAACTGCCTACCTCGGCTTTACGCCTGCTGGTCGACATCCTGGCCGAGTTGGCCGATGGCAATGCAGTAAAGGTGGTGCCCGTCCATGCAGAGCTGACGACCCAAGAGGCGGCGGACTTGCTCAACGTGTCCCGTCCCCATTTCGTCAAGCTGCTAGAAGATGGGGTGTTGGCATTTCATCGCACCGGCAAGCACCGCAGGGTGAGGTTCGCCGATCTGATGCAGTACAAGGAAGCGCGCGAGCGCGCCAGTGAGCAGGCGATGGCCGAACTCGCTCAGCAGTCGCAAGAGTTGGGAATGGGATACGAATGAGGCATTCCCCATTCACCGCCGTCTACGACGCGTGCGTTCTATATCCCGCGCCACTGCGGGATTTCCTGATGTGGCTCGGCCTGTCTGGCCGCTTCCGGGCGCGGTGGAGCCAAGCCATTCATGAGGAGTGGAAACGCAACCTGTTGATCAACCGCCCCGATCTCACCCGGGTTCAGGTCGACAGGACGTCGGATCTCATGGACAGGGCCATTCCGGACGGCTTGGTGGAGGGCTACGAAGCGCTCGTGGCAGGCCTGACATTACCCGATCCGAATGATCGGCACGTCCTGGCTGCGGCGATTCGCTGCGGTGCGAGCGTGATTGTGACGTTCAACGAACGTGATTTCCCGAACGATCTGCTGGCTCCGTACGGCATCGAATCGCAGCACCCCGATGAGTTTGTGGACAACCTGCTGGATCTGGATGCGGCCGCCGTAGTGTCGGCTGCGCAGCGCCAGCGTGCCCAACTCAAGCATCCGCCGATCGATGTGGACCGCTATCTCGAAATCCTGCTGCGCCAAGGCCTTGTGCAAACGACCAAGGTGCTGGCGACCTATCGCACCATTCTCTGACCCGCCGAGAGCCACGGATGACCAAGAATCCTTCATCAGACGCCACTTTGCCGAAAGGCATCCATCGAAGCTGGAAGCTGCCGGATAAGTCGCTGGGTGACTTGTGGGATTCGATCGTGATGGACGAAGCCATCAAAAAACAGTTGCTGTCACAAGCGATCGTCAACTTCACGGTGCGCCCCAAGGTGGAGCGCACGGTACTCCCCCTGCACGGCGTGATCTTGTTGGTCGGCCCGCCGGGGACTGGGAAGACCTCCTTGGCACGGGGCTTGGCGCATCGTGTGGCCGAATCTTTTTCTTCTGCGAAGTTTCGATTGCTGGAAGTGGAGCCTCACACGCTGACGAGCTCTGCAATGGGAAAGACTCAACGCGCCGTGGCAGACCTGTTCTCGCAATCGATCGCAGAATCCGCAGCGGCGGGCCCGACGATCGTCCTTCTGGACGAGGTCGAAACGCTTGCGGCTGATCGAGCGAAGCTCAGCCTGGAAGCCAACCCGGTTGATGTGCACCGGGCCACCGACGCGGTGTTGGTGCAGTTGGACATGTTGGCCGAACGCAACCCGCATCTGCTGTTCGTGGCCACCAGCAACTTCCCACAGGCCGTCGACAGTGCCTTCCTATCTCGTTGCGACATGGTGATGGAGGTGCCACTGCCCGGCAAGGATGCCTGCAAGCAGATCCTAGTGGACTGCCTGAATGGCCTGGCAAAGACATTTCCGGGGATTGGCAAGCTTTCCTCGGCTCACCAGTTCGACGTGTGCGCTGGCGAGTGCGTCGGATTGGATGGTCGGGCCATTCGCAAGGTCGTAGCCAACGCCCTCGCGGCCGACCCGCAAGTGGCTATCGATCCGAACAAGCTTTCCGTAGAGCACCTGCGCAGTGCGATACGACAGGCAAAGCAAATGCGCCTTCAAGGAGGGAAGCAAAAATGACCACCGTTGTCAGCCGGACGTTTCGCAGCTCGCCGCACCGCGATGCGTTGCAGACATGGGATGCCATTGTCGAACTGCTCACTCAGGGCAAGGACGGCACGGCTCGCTCTGAACTCAGGGCCGTGACGGGCGTGGCCGCCAGCTTGATCGCCGACCAGGCACCCAAGAGCGCGCCCATCGTTGCGACATGCGATGGACCACGGACCAGGATCTACTGCCTCTTCGACGAAGACGCGATCGATGGTGATGATGCCAACGAAGAAGTCTTGGGGTTCGAGCCGTTGAAGGGAGACTGGGGAGTCTCGCTGCCGTGTCCGAAGGAGCAGCTCGGCTGGGTGCAAAGCGCGCTCAAAAAGCACAGTTCTCGCATCATTGCACGGGACTTGAGCCAAGGAATTGCCACGCAGGCGCAGGCCGATGCTGGGCAAGCGCTGTCGCTCGACCTCGGAGGTTTCCTCAAGTCATGAGCACCGTCGCCACCTACTCGTACACGCACTCGGTTACCTATGTGACCGACAACATCCTCAAGAGCTTGAAAGACATCATCCTGCTCAGTGGGCTGGACCCTGAGCACTTTGCGGATCGCTGGGAGAGCAATACCCGAGCCATCAAGACGTGGCTCGGGACCGGTGATCTGCGCAAGGTGATTCTGGAGATCTACAACCCGGCAACCGACAAGCTCGTGACCCGATGGGATATCGACATCGTGTATGGGTGGTCCGATGGCGACGGCAGCTTCTGGACAGATACCGAGCAGTTGAAGTACGCGATCAAGAAAGCTGGGCTGCTGCCATCGCAGGCCAAGTACAAGTTAATGCTCGATACAAAGCCAGGGCGACCTGATGTGGAGGGATGGAGCAAAGGAAGTTATCGCTCGACGGATGGAATGGTCAAGCAGAGCCTAGGCTCGACTGTCGAACACAGCGGCCTGGCGGGTCAGGCCGGATATTGGAGGCAACGCTGATGCTGTCGATCGATGAAGCTTTTCGCAAGTTCAAGTCGCGTCTGGAACTCAACGAACGCGAACAGAAGAATGCCTCGCAACGCCAGAACGAAGTGCGGGACTACCTGCAGACCAAGTTCGGCATTGCGCGCAGCTTCCTGACCGGTTCCTATGCTCGATACACGAAGACGAAGCCGCTCAAGGATATCGACATCTTCTTCGTGCTGAAGGACTCGGAGAAGCATTACCACGGCAAGGCCGCATCGGTAGTGCTGGATGATTTCCACTCTGCATTGGTGGAGAAATACGGTTCGGCGGCCGTGCGCAAACAGGCGCGCTCGATCAACGTGGATTTCGGTGTTCACATCGACGCGGAGGACAACACGGACTACCGGGTGGTCAGCGTGGATGCGGTGCCCGCATTCGACACCGGCGACCAGTATGAGATCCCCGATACGGCGTCCGGAAAGTGGATCAAGACGGACCCGGAGATCCATAAGGACAAGGCGACCGCAGCGCACCAAGCCTATGCCAATGAGTGGAAAGGTCTCGTGCGCATGGTGAAGTACTGGAACAACAATCCCAAGCACGGCGATCTGAAGCCGGTGAAGCCCTCGTTCCTGATCGAGGTAATGGCCCTTGAGTGTCTTTACGGCGGCTGGGGAGGATCGTTCGATCGCGAGATCCAGTCGTTCTTTGCCACGCTTGCCGATCGAGTTCATGACGAGTGGCCGGATCCCGCCGGACTTGGCCCGGCGATCAGCAACGATATGGATGCCGCGCGCAAGCAGCGCGCGCAGCAGCTGCTGTTCCAGGCGAGCCAAGACGCAAGCATCGCCATCGACCACGCGCGTCGTGGTCGCAATATCGAAGCGCTTCGCGCCTGGCGCGCACTGTTTGGCCCCAAGTTCCCACTGTCCTGATTCCATCGGCTTCCATACACGTCCCATCGAGGTACAGCATGTCCCAGTGGTCGCTTTCCCAGCTCCTGTCGTCCCTGCATGAGGACATCCAGCAGCGCTTGTCCGTAGTACGCAAGACCTTCGGTCACCCGGGTACGAAGGGGGATGCGAGCGAGAACGTCTGGATCGACATGCTGGATACCTATCTGCCCAAACGGTACCAGGCGGCCAAGGCGCATGTGGTGGACAGCCTGGGGAACTTCAGCCAGCAGATCGATGTGGTGGTGTTTGATCGGCAATATTCGCCTTTTATCTTCACCTACGAGAACGAGACGATCATTCCAGCCGAAAGCGTGTACGCCGTTTTCGAGGCCAAGCAGACGGCTGACGCGGGGCTTGTGGCCTATGCCCAGGAGAAGGTCGCCAGTGTGCGCAGGCTGCACCGCACGAGCCTGCCGATCCCGCACGCTGGCGGGACCTACCCAGCGAAGCCGTTGATTCCGATTCTGGGTGGCTTGCTCACCTTCGAGAGCGAATGGAGTCCTGCATTGGGTCCATCCATGGACAAGGCGCTGAACGCAAACCTCACCGAGGGGCGTCTGGACATCGGATGCGTTGCCGCCCACGGGCACTTTTTCTATGACCAAGCCAGCGGCGCGTACAGCTACACCAACGAAAACAAGCCGGCGACCGCGTTTCTTTTCAAGCTGATCGCGCAGCTTCAGTTCAGTGGAACGGTCCCCATGATCGATGTGGAGGCTTACGGTCAGTGGTTGACCAAGTGAGGGGGCGCTGTGGCAAGCATACGTTCGGAGTACCACCGGTTCCTGGCGCACTTGGCGCAGCGGCACGTGCACGACGACGTGCGCCGGCTGGCGCACCTGGTGCTCGATCACCTGCAGCCACTGGCCGAGGTCGGTGCTGCACGCCGGGGGCGCTCCACGCGCTTGGCGCCGCTGGCCATCGCGCATCTGGCGCAGATGCCTGTCGCCTACGACGGGGACGCGCGCGGCCCCGAAAACGGGCCGGCGCTCGGGCGACTGCACCAGCTCGAAGTCGGGCCGTTTCGAGGATTCATGCGGCAGGAGACGTTCGACCTCAGCCATGACATCACCTTGGTCTACGGTGCCAACGGCACCGGCAAGAGCAGCTTCTGCGAAGCCTTGGAAGTGGCGATGCTCGGTTCGATCAGCGAAGCGCAGGCCAAGCGGGTCGACCAGCGGACGTACTGCAACAACGCTCGCCTGCGCCGCCACGTCGCGCCAGTCCTGTCGTCTACGGCGGCGGGCGAAGCGCAGGCCGTCCAGCCCGACGAAGCTGAGTATCGCTTCTGCTTCATCGAGAAGAACCGCCTCGACGATTTCGCCCGAATCGCCGCGCGGACCCCGAGCGATCAGCGCCAGCTCATCGCCACCCTGTTCGGCGTGGACCAGTTCAGCGAGTTCGTGCGCGGCTTCAACCCCTCGCTCGATCAGGACCTGATGCTTGCCGGCGTGCAGGCGGCGCAGCTGGCGCAGCGTCGCCTGCGGTTGGCGAACTCCGAACAGACCATCGCCGCCTACCCGCAGAAGATCGCAGCGGTCGAGGGCCTGGAACAAGCTTTGGCGCAGCGCATGTCACCTGGCGCGACCTATCAAGCCTGCGTGGACTGGCTGCTGGGTACGCCGCAGCAGCAAGGACGGCTACCGTATGTCCAGGCTCAGCTGGACGCCAACCCGCCTGCCATTCACGAGGTGACCCAGGCCCGCCTGCAAGCGTTGCTGGCAGAGGCCTACCGCGTCCAGGGACTGTGGCAAGCGTCTTCCGCGCAACTCGCGGCCCGCGCGGGCGAGGTGTCGTACGCGAAGCTCTACGAGGCCGTGCAAGCGTTGGCGGACGGGGCCACCGCGTGTCCGGCATGTGGAACCGGACTGGCCGCTGTGGCACAGGACCCGTTCGCCAGGGCGCGAATGGGCCTGGAGCAGCTCGCGCAACTGGCCGTCCTGCAGCAGCAAGAGGCCGGGCATCGGACGCAGTTGAGCGAGGCGGTCCGAGCGCTGTGGGACGAAATGCGCCGCGTGGTGGCGGCGGCTGGGGTCGCTTGTCCTGCCGAATCGCAGGCCGCGGGCCTGCCACTGCTGCCTCCCACGTTGGCGGGCAATTGGCTCGGCGGCTGGGTGAATGGGGACCAGCGCGCCTGGCAAGCCCTCTTACGGATCGCACAGATCATCGAAGGCTTCGACGCGCAGGCGCGCGACGTGCATGCCCAGCGCGGCGCGATGGCCCAGGAGCGCGACCGCCTGCAACAGCATCAGCTGGAGATCGAACGGCTGCGGACCATGCGCACGACTGCGGATCAGGAGCTGGCGGCCGCCCGCCAAACCGTGGCCCAATTCGACGACGCGAACCGCGGCCTGATCCAGGCGGCCACGGACGAAATGCCGGTGGTGGTGCACCATCAGCGGGTCAAGGCCGCCTACGACGGCTTCCTACCCGAGATTCAGGCATACCTGACCGCTCTGCCGGGGGTTCTGCTACAGGGGCTGGGAGACCAAGCCCGCCATCTCTACAACGCATTCAACCGGGCCGATCCGCCCGGCGATCTGCTGCACGCGCTGTGGTTGCCCGTGGCCGAGAACGGCAAGATCGAGGTGGAGTTCGCCGGCGAGCCGGGCGTGCGCTACGACGCGTTGATCGTCTTCAGCGAAGGGCACATCAAATGCTTGGGTCTGGCGATTCTGCTTGCCAAGAACCTCGCGCAGGGCTGCCCCGTGGTCATCTTCGATGACGTCGTCAATGCGATAGACGACGACCATCGCGATGGCATCTGGCGTACCTTCTTCGAGGACGGTTTGCTCCACGGCAAGCAGGTTATCCTCACCTCGCACGCAGAGGAGTTCCTGCACCGCATCCAGCAGGAGTTGGGCGTGCGCCGCGCCGCGGCCATCAAGCGCTACAAGTTTCTCCCGCATCAGGGAGAGCACGAACTGCGGGTCGACAGCGACCCGCCAGCGAAGAACTATGTTCTTCTGGCCCAGCAGGCGTTGGCGGCTGACGAGAAACGCGAGGCACTGCGCCAGGCCCGGCCGGCGCTGGAGAGTCTGACGGACCGCCTGTGGACGTGGCTGGGTTGGCGGGCGGACGGCCGGATCGACATCAAGCTGAGCGGGCCCCGCGCGCCTTGGGAGCTGAACAATAAATGCACCAAGTTGCGGTCGGCCGTCGAGCGTATCGCGGCGCAACATGCGGGTGCGCCGGATGCCGTAGGGGCGTTGGTCAGGCTGCTCAATGTCAGAGGTACGAGTATTGAATGGGGTTACCTCAATAGCGGTGTGCACGACGCTCAGCGCGATCATGAGTTCGATCGGGCGACGGTAAGAACGGTCGTCGAGGCGGTTACGGCGTTGGATGCTGCTCTTGATACCCTGCAGAACCGATGAACGGCACACGGCTTTGCAGAGCAGTGCCGCCCGTGTCACCTCATAAGTACTTCTTGAAGCTGCCTGCGGTCAGGCTGACTGCCATCCCCAGCAACGCCGCGCTGGGCAGCAGGATGACCAGAGGATGCACCGATATGGGCAGAGCGAGATAGGTGACCCAAGGCAGCACGGCCAACGGCATCAGGCTGGCCTTCGCGCGGTGGTAGATGAAGCCGGATTCGCGGCCCGCGCCGAACCGGCGCACATCCCGTCGCACCAGGCCGTCAATCAGGCCGACGAATGCCGCCGTGAGGATCAGCGGCAGCGTGAGCACCAGGACCAGCAGGCGCACCAGGAAGGTGAGCGTCGTGAAGGCCGCAGCGATCAGGTAGCTTTCGGCCCAGACATAGACTTGGCTGATGTAGTAGCGGAAGTTGCGGCTCTGCCCGTGGCTGGCCGAGCGGACGCGCTCGGCGGTCTGGCTCATGCGCTCCAGCAACCCCGAGCGCACGAACACCCACTCGTACCCGGTATCCACCAGCTCGTGCGCCGTGCGCCCCGGCTCCTGCACCACCACGCTGCGCGTGAAGTGGTCGGACAGGTGCCCGAGTTCGTACTGCAGCATCTGCTGGGAGTGGCGCCAGCCCTGGTCCTTCCAGAACAGGTGCATGCCGACGCACTCCACCGCGATCGAGAACAGCAGCGAGCCAATGAGCACCCCGAGCAGCCGGAACGGCAAAGTGATGGTGCCGACGATCAAGCCTTGGCGTTTGTTCTGCTCCCGCTGCGCGGTCGAGGCGGCATCCTTCATGGCACGGCCTCGTTGTCCGCGCCATCGTCGGCGCCGGTGGCCACCGCGCCGGGCTCGGCCGCAGCGGCATCGTCAAGCAGGTCGTCGGGCAAGGCCGGATCCTGCAAGGCCGACGAGCTGGTGAACTCCCACCACTGCGTGGCCTCGCTGTAGCTCTGGCGCATGTACCTGGCCAGTTGCTGCAGGTCCGCCGGCATCACTTCATCCGCGTCCGGCGCCGGCAGCGGCATGCGTACCTTCCAAAGCTGGCCGCCCTGCAGCAGCGCGAAGCACTGGCCCTTGGGCAGGCCGACGACGTGTGACGGCTCGATCATCGGCACGCTGGACATGCTGATGCGGTCCTGGGTGTTCGACGTGAAATCCGTCGCGCCGCGGATGTCTGAGCTGTCCGTCGCGCCCGAGACGATGGTAGTCGTATAGACCTCGACCTTCGGCAACTGCCTCGTCAGCAGTTCCGCGGTGGCCGTCTCGCGCACGCGCAACATGAACAGGTTGTTGAAATTCCCGATCACTTGGCCGGCCTTCGCGCGATTGCCGATGCGGGCCTCGATGTCCGAGAGCGTTTGCGTGTAGGCGGTGACTTGCAGGCCCGCGCCACCGCCCTTGTTGATGAGCGGAATGAACTCGTCACCCATCAATTCATTGAACTCGTCCGCATGCACGTTGATCGGCACGCGCGCACCAGCCGATGCACCCGGCAGTCCATCGTCGATCCCGTGCTTGTAGATGTGGCCTGCGACCGAAACCAGGTCGGAGAACATCGAATTGCCGACCGCCGCGGCGACCTCGGCATCGGACAGCGCATCCAGGCCCACATAGACGACGGCTCGCTTCCTGATCACCTGCATCCAGTCGAAGATCGGCCGTGGGTCGGCCAGGTCGGAGTAGTTCGGCGCCAGGAGCTGGGCGATCTTGCCGCTCGTGAGCTTTTCCAGCAGCGGCAGCAGCGATGCAACGATCTTGTCGAAGTAGGTCTTGTCGTAGCGCACCGCCGAGCGCAGGCCATCGAGCACAGGGTCGTAGTTGCGCGCCTGGGAGAGGTATTGCTCCAGCGCCACCACACGCTTCTCGCGCCCGATCATGTTCCTTGGGATGTTCTTCTCGTTGAGCTTGGCCTCGATCTGGACGATCACCTCCCAGGCCTTGGGCTCCGTCTTGGCAAAGTAGTGCTGGGCGTACTCAATGAACAGCGCGTCGATGTTGATGACGTGGCGCTGGATCAGCATGTAGTCCGGGCGCTGCCCCAGTTCCACCAGGGCGCGGGCGATGATGTTCACGAAGCGCCATGCGAACTCGCGGAACGCCGCGCTGTTGCCTTCGCCGGAGAGCTGCCCCGCCACCCGGGTCGCCACTTCGCTGATGCGGCCGAAGCGGCCCACCGCGTTGTAGCGTGCCGAAATGTCCGGCCAGCCCAAGTGGAAGACGTAGAACTCGCCTTCGCGGCCAGCGCGCTGGGCTTCGACGTACATCCGCTTCAAGAGATCGGCATCCCCCTTGGGATCGATGACGATGACGACCTCATGCTCGCCGGCAGCATTCCTGGGGCGGATGTCCTGCGTGACGAACAACTCGGCCAGGCGCGTTTTGCCCACCCGCGTGGTGCCCAGCACCAGCGAGTGGCCGACGCGCTCGCCCAGCGGCAGGCTGACATCCACCTCGTCGGGTTCGATGCCGTGCAGGCGCGGCAGGCCACCGACAGGCGGCAACGGGCGCACGGGGTTGAAAGGCACGTCCCAGCCCGTGAGCGCGGGCAGCCGGGACAGCGGGAATGGCGCGAACTCCAGCCGCTCCTCCAGGCGCCTGGCCAGCCGGTAGGCCGGCGTCGGCTCGACGTACCGCCGGAACTCCGGCCGGTACGTCTGCATCAGCCTATGGGTGTGCTTCTGCTCCCAGAGGAACCCGCGCCCCACGAACAGCCGCTGCTGGCTGACCGGCACGTCCTTGCTCGTCATCACGTAGCGCGGCAAGCGGCGGATGTTGCGCCGGTAGCGCAGGATGACACGGGCATCGCGGTAGCGGATCGCGCCGTAGGCGCCGAATGCCAAGGCGCTGCCGACGCCCATGGCCGGACTCAGCGCGAGCGACCATGGGGCCACCAGGCACAGAAACGCGGCGCCTGCACACGCCGCGATGGTGTATAGCTCCACCGCTGGGCGTAGCAGAACCTCGACCGGCTGTTTGCCTGACATGGCTTCATTGCTCGATGCCGGAGGCCGTGATCAGCGCCGGGTAGTGCCGCAGGCCCAGGCGATCGGCCAGGTCGTCGCCGGCCACGGGCGCGAGCGGCACGCCCGGCACGAGGGCGCGCATCCGTGCCAGGCCCTGCGCGGTCTCGACGTTGACCACCAGGCCGACCGCGCCGCGTTCGCGCAGAGCCGCGGCGCGGCGCTGCAACCAGGCCCGGGAAGCCTCGTCGTCGCCGATGACCACGAACGGCCGCAGGCCGGGCGCTTCGATCACCCGTCGCGCGACGGTGCCGGGCGTGAGCTTGGCGCTGCGCACCGGCAGCATCGCGGCTTCGTCCGCTGGCGTAGCAGGAACCTGGGGCGTCGGGATGGGCGGCCGCGCCGGTGCGTTGGCGCGCGGCTGGAGGTTGAGGGCCTCGTAGTACGGCAGCGCCGACGTGCCGCCACGGTCCTCGACCACGATCAGCGGCTCGCCGGCGCGCGAGGCCAGCGGCAGGCCTGACAGCAGCACGAGCAGGCTCGTGAGCGCGAGATGCGCCGGATGGGGTTTCGTCATGGGGAAGTCTCCTGGCGCGCGGCGAGGACCGCGGCGGTTGGGCGCGTGCCCTGCACGCGGGCAAGGTGGCGCGACACGCTGCGCCGATAGCGGGCGGCGGGCTCGCCGCCCGCGGGGCGGTGGTAGCGGCCGATCGCCAGCAGCCAGTCCTCGCCGGGGGTGTGCTGCTCCTTCAGGATCTCGGCGGCGATGGCGAGGTTGCGGTACGGGTCCAACAGATCGCACGGGCTCGTGAAGCGGTGCTTGTGGTAGCCGAGGTTGATCTGGCCCAGGCCTGCGTCGATGCGCGTGCGCGGCGTGGCGCGCATCGCCTGCTGCAATCCGGCGCAGGCGTCGGCGCGCGTGGCGAAGCGGCGCGATTGGCCTGCGACGTTGAGGGACCACGGCCACGGGACGATGCGTCCGTTGCGCCGGATGCCGCTCTCCTGCAAGGCCACGGCGTAGAGCACGGTCGAGGGGATGCCTGCGCGCTGGGCAGCGAGTTGGTAAGCCGGTGGCGGAACCTCCTGGGCCAGGGCGGCACCGGCATACAGGCTGGCAGCGAGCACCAGTGCGCGCAGGGGCATGGCTACGGCTGGCGCTGCCATTGGCCGTTCACTTCGCGCACGGCGGCGGGCAGATCGCCAGGCAGGCCCAGCGACAGCCAGCGGCCGCCGTCGTGGTTGAGCGTGATGCTGCCGGCGCGCACGCGCGCCGGGTCGATCTGCGCGCGCTTGGCCCAGTCGCGGATGCGCGCGTCATCCTGGCGGCTGCCCACCATGTACAGGTCGAACTCCGCGCCCGAGGATTGCAGGCGCTGCACGAGCTGCCCGCAGGCCGTGCAGCCGTCCTTGACGAACACCGCCATGCGGCCGCTGCCGCGCAAGGGACTGCTGGATGTGCCGGCGCCCGGCTTGTCGTCGGGCAGGTTCACGCGCTGCATGCCGGGGTTCAGGCGCTGCCAGGCCTCGTCGTAGGCGCGCTGGTAGGCGAGCAGCTTCTCGACGCGGCGCGCTTCCACCTGCACCTGCAGCTCCGCATAGCGCCGCCGCTCTTCGTCGGTGCGTGCCTCGATGCCCAGGGCGGACAGCGGGTCCAGATTGGGCGAATAGATGCCCAGCGGCCCGTCCATCAGCTCGCGGTAGCGTGTCCATTCCTGCGGTTGCAGGCCCCATTCGCTGGCCGTGCGGTCGTCCAGCACGCGGGCGGCCAGCGGGCGCTCCTGGCTTTGCGCATTGCGCGCCGGGGCCGTGGCGGGCTGCTGCTGCGCCCAGGCGGGCCATTGCGCCGACGCCAACAGGACCGCGAAAAGGAGGATCGACGGCTTCATGGGGTGCTCCGGTCAGGGAATCGCCACACGGCGGGTCTGGTTGCCGGCCTGGAACACTGCGGTGTTGCCCTCGATCGCCTGCAGACGCCACGGGCCGACCGCATCCCCGGGCAGCAGCACCTGAAGTTGGGCGGGCGTGAAGTCCCCGGTGCTCGGCGCGACGGACACGCTGCGCTGGCCGGCGCGCAGTTCGGCGCCGACGACGCGGAACGGCAGCGGCGGCGGCTCGGTCTTGGAGGCGGCGGGCGTGCGCGATGCGCGCGGCTGGGCGGGTGCGGTGGCACGTGCGGCGGCCTGGTGCGCCTTGATCTGCTCGACCTCCGTGCGCAGCGCCTGGAGGTCGTCGGCCGCTGCGTAGCCACTCAGAGATTTCTCGACCTGGGCCGCGCGTGCTTCCAGTATCTGGCGGGTGTCCTTGAGGTCAGCGGCCGTTGCGACGGCTGGGCGCTGCTGGATGGCCTCGATCGTCTCGGCCAGGCCAGTCGCCTGCGCTTCGAGGCGTTGCAGGCGGGAATCTAGGCGCTCCTGGTCGGTTTGATCGCGCATCGCCAGGTAGCCCAGTGCCACGATGACGCTGAGGCCGATCAGCCAAAGCCAGAAGAGGCTCTGTACGACAACCGCGGCGGTTGAGCGTTGGGCCGGATGCGGGGCATTCATGGCTGGCCTCCCGAAGCCGCGGGCGCCAGCGGGAACGTCTGCACCGCCTCGGTGGCGGGCGGCTCGGATGTGTGCTCGGCGATCGCGCGGTCGCCGGGCCGCTCGAAGCAGATTTGCCGTGCGCGGTCATCCGCGTGCAGTTCCCAGGCCGGTCCAGCCAGCGTGAGCAGCGCATCGCGCAAGGTCATGGGGCCGAGGTGCAGGTGCGCCGCCGGCAACGGCAGCGCGTACAGTTCGATCACAGCATGCGCGGTCTGGCACAGGCCGTAGCCGCTGCGCTTGAGTACATGCCGCAGCCCGTCGCCGACTGTGGCTCGGGCGTCCTCGGGCATGGCCACGTCGATGACCTGCATCAGCAGATCGCGCTGCGCTGCAGTGGGTGTCATCTCCACGAGGGTGTAGCGGCCGTAGCGCACGACGGGAATGAACTCGGGTGCGCTGGCTTCCGGCGTGGCCGACACGTCCTCGATGGGATCGGGTGCGGCTGGCGTCGTGGTCGTTGCGCAGCCGCCCGCCAGCGCCGACCACAGCAGGCCGAGAAATCCCGCCAGAAGGCGGCGTTCGGGATGGTGAAACCACGGTGGAGAGGGGCACATAGCTCGGCGTCCTGAAACATCGAGCCCTCACCATCGCCGGTCAGCTTGCATGCGGCAGCAAACAATGCGAACCGCACGGCATCCGATTTGCCGGGAGCGAAAAAAAACGGCCCCGAAGGGCCGTAAGTGGAACGTGTCATGCGGCGACGAGCTGTCGGGCCAGTGCGACCTCGACGGAATCGCCGTCCTGGTTCAGGACATCGAGCCCAGATTCGGGCACGTCGCCCGAGGTGGACTGCGAGACCATGATCTTCTTGGCCATCAGCTCCAGGCAGGTCATCTGCGAGGAGCCGGCGTAGCCGAGGTAGATCACGCGCACGGGCTGCTTCTGCCCGATGCGCCAGGAGCGGCGTGCCGCCTGCTGGAGCGAGTCGGGTAAGGACATGGCGTTGCCGCCACATCCTCCCCTAAGAACCGTACGTGAGAGTTTCCCCTCATACGGCTCAAGCCTTTCAAAGCCCCATTGCTGGAGCCGGTTTCACAACTTCAAGACCAAGGGTGTGGATCTGGTTGTGACAGTTCGGATGAACCATGACCAGATTGCCACGCAGATTGGAACCACCATCGACACGACGGACGATGTGATGGACGTGCCAGCCACTTTCCTTTGTAAGTGACTCGCCGCAGACGGGGCACTTCCCGTCCTGTTCCAACCATAAGTGCAGAAGCCGCTTCCGGCCTGTGAGGTTGTCCTTCATCTTGGTGCCGATACGGTCCTCGAAGTAGGTTTCCCACGCAGGGTCGAATGGATTTGCATCCGCGCGGATGACAGTGTGCCGTTTGATCTTGGTGTCGCTTGCCCTGCGAAGCTCAATCCAGCGCCTTTCGTTGCTGTTGCATTCTTCGCGTTCGCATGCGAACGCCCAAGTCCGACTTCCGATCACATGGAAATACCGCTCACGAATCCACGTATAGTTCTTGTTCGGATGCTGGCGCTTGGCCCACTGCCAGAGTGCGCGCCAAATATCGCGGTCCAGACACTGGAACTGACGTGCGGCGACCACATGCCGATGGAAGTTCGCCCAACCTTGGATGACCGGGTTCAGCTTCTTGATCAGCGTGGCCTGCTTGGCCGTCTTGTGCGATTTGACGATCTCCCGAATCTTGTTCACGCAAGCCGAATAGTTGGCCGCTGATGGCTTGATCAGCAGTTTCCCGTCGTACTTGCGCACGTTCTGACCCAGGAAATCGAAGCCTTCGTCGATGTGCGTCACCTTGGTTTTCTCCGCGGACAACGTGAGCCCGCGTTCTGCAAGGAACCGCTCCACCAATGGCTTGACTTCACCGACCAACAACTCCTGCGAGTTGCCGGTGATCACAAAGTCATCTGCATACCGGATCAGGTGTACCTTCGGATGCACCATCTTCCCGCGCCGCATCGTCCGATAGAAGGTCTTCGAGAGAAACTGTTCGAGACCGTCCAAAGCGAAGTTCGCAAGCGTCGGGGAAATGATGCCGCCTTGTGGCGTTCCTGCCTCGGTCGCAGACCAAACCGCCTTTTCCATGAAACCGCACTTCAACCACATTTCCAGCACGCGCTTGTCCATGGGCACATTGCCCAGAAGCCAGTCGTGGCTGATATGGTCAAAGCATCCCTTGATGTCAGCTTCAAGTACCCATTCGGCTGCATCACGCCGTCCCAGTGCATTGAAGCACCGTTCAATGGCGTCGGCGACGGAACGCTCCGGACGGAAGCCGTAGGAGCATCCGTCCGCCGTGGTCTCCGAGACGGGAAGTAAGCCGAGCAGGTAGAGTGCCTGCATGGCCCGATCCTTCATCGTCGGGATACCGAGCGGCCGGAGTTTTCCGTTCGCCTTGGGGATGTGGACGCGCTTCAGCGGTGCGGGACGGTAGCCCCTGCGCTTCAGGTCGCCCATGGCACGCAACTTCTTCTCCGGGGTGTCCCATACCACCTTGTCCACGCCCGGAGTCTTCTTGCCTTGGTTTTCAGTCACCCGCCTCACGGCCATTGCTTTGCCTGAGAACGAGTGGGTCAGCAGCCATTGCAAGGCTTTCACCTTGCCCCAGCGGCCTTCCTGCGTCGCCTTTACGATGCGCGCTTGCAGCCTCCTGACTTCCCGATGGCAACCAGTCCAGTCGATGCTGTGCCAGCCGCCCGAGTTGCCGGAGAGCGCACCCGCGCAAACAGCTTGCGTAGTCATTTGCTTTCTCTCCAATGAAGGTTCGTCAAACAATTTCGTAAAGAAAGACCACTGTGGAAGTCTGCCCGCTTTCGCGTGGAGTAATGTCGCCTTGCGGCTCAACTCCTATCCGTTCCATTACAGTCCGGTATTCGCTTTCTCCACATTTCCTCTACCCGCATCCTCAACAACGTTCCTTGCGGTTCGCCTGCCCCGGAGGGCGAAGATACGGGCTTACCCTGTTCCACTTGAATGACAATGATGGTTTAGACCCTGCCTTTCCACCGGCGGTCGTTATGTCCGCGTAATCCCAGTCGTACAAAGGATTAGCCAACCGCGCACCTTTTGGTTCGAGCCTGTCAGCATCTTTGGCTCGCGCATACATGACGATGTTTATCAGCAGTTCACTTCCGTTGGTCATGCCATCAAGCCTAGCTCCCATCCGCATCGATGCTCGCAGATAGCACCTGTTCCTCACGGAACCGATGCCGCCTTTCGGCGGGCTACATTGTCCCGATCGCTTCACACGCCGCCGTTACCAGCAACGCATGGATCGGTAGGCTACTGGTGGCGGAACACCAGGTTTCCTCACTCCTTTCCAAGAGTTGAAACAATCATTCAAGCGACTTCAGGTCGCACGTACACGTTGTAGCCCGACTGCATGAATACGATCGTCGGGAAGTCCAACAGGTCCAACCCCGTCTTGACCAATTCGGGATTGGTGATGAGCACGTCGATGCCACGATCCAGTTGCTCCGCAATCCAGTCTTCGCGACGGCTGGCATCCACGCTTGCGCGCAGCACCGCCACCCGAAAACCTTCCTGCTCCAGCAGCACCTTCAACCGGCTGGTCGTGTCGCGCGTGCCGGTATAGACCGTATAGGCCAGGACCTTGCGCCCCTGGGCCTTCTCCTCTTTGCAGGTGTCGATCAGCTCACGCTCCTTGGGGCTGATCTCGAACTCGTTGAACTGAGCCGGGACGAACGCCAAGGTGTTGCGCGTGCGCGGATGCACCACGGTTTCCGACCGGAAGCAGCAATCCGGCCAGGCCAGCAGCACGTTGAGCACCACCCCCAGCAAGGTCGTATCGCGTCGCGCCAGAGCCTGTTTCAACTCCGCGGTCAGCCGACCCGCCAGATCGCGGTAGGCCGCGGCTTGCGCCGTGTCCATTGCGACCTCACGGAACTCTTCGTCATACGGCGGAAGCACGTTGCCGCCGATGTCTCTGAGCTTCAGGAAGATCGTGAACGGCAGGATGCAGCGCAACACGCCCTTGGGGCCGAAGCCTGGGGCCTTGACCGTTCTGACACTGACTTTCGTGCCTTTCGCGGTCTTGTGCGCCGTGCCGGTGCTCTCGGAATAAATGTCCTTCAAGACACCGTGATCGCGCATGAACGCCATCGCGGCCGAGGTCATGCTGCCGCTCGTGGTCGGGCGGTAGCCGTCTTCGATCATCCGCCCGGGAAGGGCTCGGAACAGCAGGTAGAACAGATCGTCGCCGTAGCCGCCCATCAGCGTGCCGGTCAGCAGCAAGGTCTTGCGAGCCTTCGCTGCCAGCACGCCCATGGCCTGGCCTTGGGCACTGCCACCGTTCTTGTACTCGTGGGCCTCGTCGGCGATGAGCAGGTCGAACGTGCCTTGCGGCAGGTAGCGTTTGATGAACTCGGACGGCTGGTAGCCGCCCTCGCCAAAGCCAAACTCCATATTGGCCATAGCGCGTTCCATGCGCGTAGCCTGGCGGTCGGAAAACACCAGCTCGCCGTTGCCGTCCATGAGGTTGATGAACTCATGGATGTTGTCGCCCAGCATCGACGCCAGGAACCCGTCACCGAACTTCTGCATCAGCTTCTGCGCAGTGACTTGCCCGATGGTCGGGATGCGCTTCAAGGCTTTCAGCACGGCCGAGGACTGGTCGCTGCCGGACAGGCTGCGCGGGCGGATCAGCGTCCACAGGGGCGCGGCGCAATGGCTGCACTTCCTGCGGTACTCCTCGGCTTCGAGCGCGACCGGGTTGACCGGCTCGCCGTCGAGGTCGGTGATGACCGTGCCGCAGTCAGGGCACGCTGCCACGTCGCCATGGCGGGTGCGCCGCGTGGTGAAGACGGGCTTCCAGTGGAATCCCATCCGCATCCGCACGCGCCCCAGGACAAAGAACTCCTGGCCCGTGGGCTGCACACCCAACTGCTCGCGCAGCTTGATGAGTTTGACCAGCGTATCCGGGCCGTTGAGCACCCAGACCTTGGCGCCTGCCACCGTCTCCTGGTTCTCACGCCGCCACTTGTAAACAAGGTGCGGCGGCGAAAGTACCAGGGTGCGGCAGTAGCCTTCGGCGTTGAGAACGGCGGCCGTGGCGATGCCAACGGTCGTCTTGCCGCAGCCCATTTCGCCATTGACGATCGCGGCGCGTTCGCCACGGTCGATCAGCAGCTCGGCGGCGGCATGGACGACTTCGGCCTGAGCCTGGAACAGCTTGCGCTTGAGGCTGGCGACGACGAGTTGGCGATGCGCCTGCGGTTGGCCGGTATAGACCGGCGGGTTGGCGCGGTTGAGCGAGTCGAGCAGTTCGTCGCCGAACTCACCGACGAAATCCTGAAGGCTCAGGGTCAGAGGGGATGATTCCGCGTCGAGCAGTTCGCCCTGTACGGGCGCGGCGTCAGCGGCAGTGGTTTCGAGATCGAGGGACATGGTGATGCTCCAATGAAAAATGGGGCATGCACCACCCCCAAGCGGGGCAGTGGCATGCCCCGTGGTGGGAAGAGAATCGGCGCGTGGCCGAAGGTGGTTGAAGATGCTGGCCTGGGTGCCCGCGGGTGAACCGTGCTCAGTCTTCGGACGGAAGCACGATGACGGTAGCGCTGCGCTGCGCATCGGTGACGATGCGAATGGCGAGCCCCGGATGGATCACGTAGTGCGATTCCAGCGACGCACCCGATTGAAGCGCGCTGCTGTTCGTCTGCCATTGCTGGATGTTGACGTCGCCCCAGTCGCCACGGGTGTGGCGCCTGAAGTACGGGATCGGGTCCAGGCGACCCGCGCGGACAAGACGATCAATGCCTCGGCTGAAGATGAGCGCCCCGATGGGGAACGCCAGCCGCTGGCAATAGGTTTCGATGCGATGCGATGCCATGGGCTCCTCCTTGATGGGTCATTGAGCCACGACACCCCTGGCGGAGTGAAGTGGCTCCGTCAGGTGGATAAGGATGACGATGTGGTGCCGTCAGATCAGGTCTTGCTCTTCGGGAAGCTGGACCACCGTGGTCTGGTGGTCCTCGCTGGTCTTGACGATCAGCGCCAGGTCCGGCGTGATCCTGAACTGCGAGATCATCAGGTTGTCCTGTTGGATCGCCACGTCGTTGGCTTGGCGGGTGGCCTCATCGATCTCGCCCCAGTCCCCGCGCACATGGCGCTGGACATAGGCCAAGGGGTCGATCAGGCCTCTTCGAGCCAGCCAATGCACCTTCTCACTCAACTTCAACGTACTCGGTGCGAACAACGGTTGCTTGTGCGGCGCTGGCCGCTTGAACGGATTGGGGAACATGGTGTTTCTCCTTCGACGTGGTACGGCAGGACGGCAGCGCGTCCGGTGGATCAGCGAATGGTCAACACCTCGCCCCGTGTCGGGGAGCCAGGCGTCATGTCCCACGCGCGGATGACGGGCACGAACTTGTCGGTGAGGATGCGGGTCTCGGCGATGGAGCCGTCTTCGCGTTCGGTGAATTCCCGCTGGAGCGTCTTGTCCTTGTGGGTGTCACCTTTGACGACGAGCACGCGCCCGGTCTTGGAGCGCACAACCCCCGAGATCGCGCCCGCGGCCAGAGCCAGGGCGAGATGCCAGTGGGACAAAGCCCGCGCCGGCGGACGCAGCGACTGCTGCGCGGCCCCCAGGTGCGTGTCCAGCGACGGCCAGAGACCTTGCAGCCGGCCAACCTCGTCGGCGAACTGTTCGGGCTCCATCGTCACGCGGAAGAAATGCTCCGGCTCGGCCGGACTGGCGGGGACGATGTACGGCAGGAACGGCCATTCGCTCGGCAGTTCCTCGGCTTCGACTTCGCCAAGCCCAACCTGCAGCAGCAGATTGCGCACGGCCTTGACGCCATCGGGTGCCAGCTCCCGCTGACGGACCCGGCGGCCGAAGATCACCACCTGCTTGAACTGCGTTTCCACCGCTCGGTAGATACGCAGATCGGTGTAGTGGCGCGTCAACCAGCCGACCAGCTCCGCGTCGAGCACGTAGCCGGGGACGATGAAGACCAGCACGCCGCCGTATTGCAACAGCGACAGCGAACGCTGATAGAACAGCTTTTCGAGGCGGGCACGGCCCTGGCCCTGATAGCCGATGTTGCCGTTGACGTCCTTGGACAGGTCGCCATACGGTGGATTCAGCCACAGTAGTCCGAAGGACTGCTTGGAGATCATCGTGTCCATCAGGTCCGCGTGCAGGCAGTGATCGACCAGGCCGCGGGCATGGCGCGCCCGCTCGGCGTCGAATTCGACGGCGAACGCCTTGACCTGCTCGCGCCCGAGGGCATGAGAGGCTTCGGCGATTGCCACGCCTTCACCGGCGCAGGGATCGAGGATGCACATCGGCCCGTCGCTGGGCATCAGTGCGTTGAGGGCTCTTTCGAGCGTGGGTTCGTCGGTCGGGTAGTACCCATTTTTGGCGAAATTGCGGGCGAGCCGCGGGAACATGAGAGCCATGGAAGTCTCCTGGTTGGCGGGGATGAATGACGGAAGCACGCCAAGGCGTGCCTCCGAGGGTGGGTCAAGCCGCTACCGCTTCCGGCGTCCAAATCTTGGCCGGATAGGGATAGGCGGTGAGCGCGTCACTGCGGATCAGGGAGCCCAGCGCCAAGCTCAGCGCCGGCACGTCGATGGCGAGCCGATGGCCTTCCAGCGGCCCGAGGGCGAACGGAAGGCGGGCCAGCATCTCGCGGCTTTGCAGCAGTTCCAGCACGGTCTCGCGCCAGTGGTCGAGCAGCGGCAACGGGCAGGTGTCCCGCACCAGCATCCACAGGCGGTCAAGCCGGTGGGCGCTGTCACGTGGCAGCAGTGCCAATGCGCTGGCGTTGGCCTTGTCGGGCTTGACGCAGCGCCGGTCGAACAGCCACACGTTGGACAGCGAACCGAACAGCGTTCGCCGGTAGGCGCGCGTGATGCGCTTTTCCAGGCGATCGACGTTGCCGATGAATACCGGGACGCTGCCGCCCTGGTCGGTGATGACGTGGAACTGGTCCAGTCCCTGCTCGTCGCGCCCGAGGGTCAGGCGTGCAAGGAACTGCTGGACGGCGGTGTCCCGCGCCCAGATGGACAGGAAGATCAGGTTGCCCTGGTCATCGCCGACGCAGGCGTCGGCCATCACGTCCGGGCATTCGTCGATGCGGTACAGCGTGGAAGAAGTGTTTGCGGGCATGGTGGTGTCCTCGGATGAACGGGAACAGCACCGCCCGCTGGGGCAAGTACTGCCCCAGGGGGTGGAAGAAAACCGCTCAGTCCGGCTCGAACTGTTGGGTGTGCGGATTGAAGTGAAGCGCCTCGTCCACCGCGGTGATCGGCGTGAAGCCGTCCAGGTAGATGTTGTTGAGGTACTGGTCGCGGTAGGTCAGCGCCTGCCGTGCCTGCTCCTCGGTGAGGCCGTTGTCGATGAAGTACCCCAGCATTTCCTCGTCGGAGGAAACTTCGTCGTTGGACAAACTGCCTTCAACGAGCTTCAACAGCGAGAGCGGGAGTGCAGCCAGGATCGGGTCCATGTCGGTTCCTCCTGGCTCAGGCCAACAGCGCCGCGGCGGGTGCCGTGACAGCCGTGGGTGTGCGCCGCCGGGCGTGGTAGGCGCGAACGCCTGCACGCCAGTCGGCGGACTGCTCCGGTGCGAGGTCCAGATAGGACAGCGGGCACGAGTAATAGTACGGATGCATGGACTCTTCCAGCGGCTTGTAGCCCCACTGGTTGCCGCTGCGTTCCAGCAGATCGCAGCGGATGTAGCGCAGGGACTGGCCCGGCGCGAGATCACGATGCACACCTTCGACCTTGGCGGTCAGTTCGACCACGGACCACAGCACGTTGCCGCGCAATGCGTGAGCGATAACCTTCGCGCTGACGCGCTCGGTCTGCTGTGGTGCGATCAGTTCCGCGATCAGTTCAGACCGCGATTGGGGAGAGAAATACCAGCCCATGAGAGGCCTCCTCGAAAAGTTGAGCTGGAGGCCTCCCCGTGGGGAAGAACCCCCAGTGGGTGATGGAATGCCGCAGGTGCAGCGAAGGAAAACCTATGCCTTGGCCTTAGTCCCAGTCGTCATCGTCGCGATCACAACCGGCCGGGCAGCAGCCGAACTCGATCCCATGCGAGCAATAGCCATGCTCCGCATTCCAGTCCTGGGTTTCCTGCCGTTCGGCAGGTGTTGCGTAGTCCCATTCCTGGGCCGCGATTTCGAGAGCCTGAGCACGCTGCTCATCCGGCAAACGATTAGCCTGTGCGTCGATCTCCGAACTGAAGAGCGTCACGTAGTGGTCGTAGGACAAGCCGCAACCGCGCTGGGCGTGTGCGGCGGCCGCCTTGCAGAGTTCCCACCACGCGGGTTCATCCAGCGTTGAACGCGGGGTATCGCAAGCGATGGTGAACATGATGGAGACCTCCAGAAAATGGCCAGGGCCTCCCCCGCATGGGGAAGGAACCCCGGCGGGTGGATGAAGAACACCGCGCATGCGGCGTCTGCTCACGCAGCTTGCGGTTCGGCCTGGCGGCTCCACTCCTGCGTCTTGAAGTCCAGCGCGTAGCCCAGCTCGCCCAGGCGGGCGATCTGCGCGCGCAGGGTGCGGCGGTCGATGGTCGAATCCAGTTTCACGGACTCGCCCAGCGGCCACAGCAGGCCGAACAGCGCGGCGTCACCGTCTTCGGTGCTGCCGGGGGCAGCGGCCGCAGCAGGCGGTGGCGCATCCACGCCGAAGGGCGTGGTATCGACCAGCGGGTCCGCGGACGCCTGCACGGGTGCGGGCTTGGCAGGCCTGGATGCCTTGGCGGGCTTGGCCGGCGTTGCCGCAGGCTGCGCCCCTTGCTCTTCATCGAGCGGATCGACGTCCTGGGTGGCGAAGCTGCGGGCTTCGTCGCGGCTCAGTTTGTCGATGCCATTGAGCGTCATCCCGTCGAGGCTGGCGCGGATCTCGAACCGCATGCCGCCCCCGACCGGGTAGGACTTCGGGAAGATGTAGCGGATGATGAATTCCCCGTCGTACTTGCCTTCGGGGTACTGCTCCAGTTCCGGGTCTTTGACCTCGAACGTACCGAGGTGCGTGGCGAGGCGGCCGACCGTGAACGGGCCGTTCTTGCCGCGGATGGTGCGCAGCGTGAGCTGGCCGGGGACGACGATGGGCGCGACCGATTTCTCGGGTGCCGGTGTGACTGCCATGATGGTTCTCCTTGAGGAATAGGAAAAGGCAAGGCCCCGTGAGGGGCCATGCCGGATCAGAACGAAGCAGCCAATGCCGGCTCCTGCTCCTCGACTTGCGCCTCGGGCTCGCGCTCGGCGGGCTCGGCAGGCTGGTCGGCAGCGGGGTTGGCGGCGGTGTCGATGGCGTCGTCGGCTTCGGACGCGGATGCGTCTTCGGCCGGTGGCGTCTCGGCTTGCGTCTGGCTCGTCGGATAGACCTGGGTGCCGTCGATCTTGATGAGACCGATGTGGACCAGCGTCGATTCCAGGCTTGCGGCCGGTTCCCCGGCGTGCTCGCCCTTGGTGCGGATGTACGGATCGATCTTCATGTCGTTCAGACGGAAGGCGATCAGCACCTTGCGGTCTCCCTCGATGGCCTGGACGCATCGGCGAACCAGATGCTCGGCTTCCGGGGTGGCGACGATGGTGTCGAAGTACCGATACTCGGGTTCATCGACAGGCCCGGCCAGTGCCGCGACGCAGCACGACAGGAACGGATCGCCATCCTTGGGGGTGACGTCCTTCGGACGGTTGAGGTAGCCGATGCCGCGGGTGATCAGCTCGTGCTGCTCGATCGAAGCCAGTTCGGCCCGCTCGATCAGCTCGGCCTTGAGCAGTCGCGCCTTGAGGGACGCGGCGGCCTGACCTTTCTGCTCACCCTTGTCGCGGATGTACGCATCGCCCCACAGGTCACCGAGGCGGAAGCGGACCAGCGGGCGCTGCTTGGGATCGTCAACGCCGATGTAGCGCTGAACGAGCTTCTTGGCCTCGGCACCCGAGACCTTGACGTCGAAGTAGCGGTAGCTGGGGTCCCGGGCGGGACCGACCAGCGCGGCGATGGTGCATGCCAGGAAAGGCTGCGAACGGCGGCCGCCCCGGACGGGCACTTCACGGACACGCTGGATGTAGCCGATGCCCGAGGTGTGGAGGTCGAAATACGATTTCTCGTTGGACGTGGTGTTCATGGTGAATCTCCATTGGGATGAAGCGGAGACACACCGGCCCACGCATGCGGGGAAGGTGCGTAACCCCGCGGTGGGTTGATAAGGCGAAAGCATCCGCCACCAGAGACTGATGGCCGCTCGCGAACGGATGCGGTGCGAGCTGGCTCGATCACGCAGTGGGAACTGCGCCGCAACCTCGAAGACCGATGGTTGCCTGGCATGTCGCTGACAACGTCAGCAGGCATGGGGTCAGCATGGCGGAGCTACGCGCGCGCGACAGCCATGAATCGGCATCCGGGCGCTTCCCTTTGTCCGCGCAGCCAGCTCGGCACAAAAGAAAGCCCCCGGGTGGGGGCTGTGAAGGCTGCACGGCGTTAGTTGCACTACGCCGATGGCACCACCTCCAGCGACAGATGCGTGGCGGTGGCGGACAGCATCAGATCATCCTTGCTGTGCAGGATGCGTGTGAAAACGCCGTCATTCGGGTCGAAGAACTCGCCGAAGTCGTCGCCTCCCAGTTCGGTGCGCGCCAGTTCCCACCAGTCATCGAACGGGTCGGTCTCCGGATCGCAGCCGACCGCGTAGGCCAGTAGCTTCACGCGGCCATCGGGGCGGCGCTCCCCGCGCTCGGCGAGGAAGTACACGCCCTGGTCTTTCGCCAGGACGACGCGGCATTGGTTGGCAACGGCCTCGACCAACACGGGACGAAGATCGGAGCCTCTGAATCGCAGTGGCATGATTGCAATCTCCTGTACGGATTGAGAGAAAAGCCCTCCACCTGAATGGATGGAGGGCTTGTGGGGAAGTCGCCGGTAGGCTGTGAAAGGACCAGTAGTACCGCTGGGCTTTCTGGCAACTCAGGCAGGAGCCGCTTGACGCCGGCGAGGAGCCTTGGCGTCGATCACGCTCACGTCGATCAGGCGCCAGCGCCCGTCGTCGATGAGCCGCTCCAGCACGTCGCCGAGCATGTCGAAATACACCTCGTCGTGCCGATCGACCAGTTCACCGTCGCGGTGCAGTTCCACCACGTAGACATCGGCCCCGCGGTCGTACAACACCGTGACCCGGCCCTCGAACTTCGCGGTCGAGACCGTGAAGCTGATCGCCGGAGGCGTCTCGATGATCTTGGATGGCGTGGGATCGACCCAGGTGAAGTCCCGGGCGCCCGCATCGACCAGCATGTGGGTGATGCACCGGAACCCGTCGGGTGCCGGCATTTCCTCCATCTGCTCGATGAGTTGGCCCAGTTCCATGCACTGCGGCTGGGGGACGGGCAGCTTGGCGGGTGCCTTGCCGAGAATGGTGCGCGTGATGGTGTAAGGCGTACCGTCCGCAGCTTTCTCGGTGATGACTTCCGGGGTGTCCGCGCGCAGGCCGTCGAAACGGCGGCGGGCATACGGTTGGACATGCACCTTGGTGCCTTCGCGGGGAACGGTGGTCACCAGGCTGGGGTCGAGCACCGCGAACTCGCTGGGCTTGAGCTTGACGACGATGGCGTCGTCGTTGACCGCGACCACCTTGCCATCGAAGGGCTTCGGATCGATGGCGACGCCGAGCATCGAGGACTGCGGCTGATCATCGAACACGCGGTACTTGAACGACCGCACGTTGCGGGGCACATGGCCTGCGACAAGCGAAGGCATCAGGGTCTTGATGAGAGAGCGATCCATGGGAATCTCCTTGAGGAAGAACAAGGGATTCCTATCCCGCAAGGGAAAGGTCCCTTGTGGGTGGATGGACGCGGCACGTCCGGAGGAAGAAACGACCAGCGCGGCTTCCCGCGCTTGCAGCCTCGAAGGTCTCGGCCGCCTGGGCATGTGTCGGCAACGCCGACGAACATGGGAGCAAGGATGCCTTCCGGAATGGGCGACCTGCCCGCAGGAAAGCGCACCGCGCCGCGCCCGCTTTCCGGCGCCGCGGTCAAGAAAAAGCCCCTCGGAAGGGGCTGGTTGGGTCAGGCTTCGTACACGAAGTAGTGCTCGCGCTGACGCGGGAAGAAGACATGTTTCCATGCATCGCCGCTGGTATCGCCACCGTCGAAGACGACCATGTCGTAGTCGTCAATGTCGGTGTTCATCAGGTCGGCGCTGGCGATATGGCGCATGTGCAGGGCGCCACGCATGCGCTCGAAGACCAGGATCTGGCCGATGGCATCGTCCTGGCTCATGGCGTTGACGCAGGCTCCAAGCTGGTGCTCGAAGTCGGATGCGGGTGTGATGAGGTCGGGGAACATGGGATCGCTCCTGTGAAAGTGCGCCGGCCCGGCTCTCTGGCGGGAGACCGGGCCGGCATGCGGTGAGGACAAGGAAGGCCGGGGATGTGTGTGGCAGCTATTCGCCGGCCAGCGATAGGCCCGGCAACACGGGTGCGTCGGCATCGAGGATGAGGATGCGCACGTCGGCCTGGCCGGCCAGTTCAAGGATCTGTGCCAGGTCGTCCGGCATGCCCTTGCTGCGGTGCTCCTGCCGAAGCTGCTCGGCGGTGATCCCCTCGACGTCCTGCAGGTGCTGGTCCGTCCAGGGCGTGGAGATCAGCTTGACGCCGATCGCCGGGCTGTAGGGAACCCGGAACGCAACGAACAAAAGGGCCTCCGGCGTCGCGAGGTCAGCCAGGTTGGCCAGGTACTGGCCGGTTTCGTGGCTGATGTGCGCACTGCTGATTTCCCAGCAGCGGCTGTAGTAGCCGGTCTCGAAGCTCAACCGCTGCACGACTTCCCGTGCGGCCTCGGCCGAATAAGTGTCGCCGACGTGGACGGGGCGGCCGTCGAAGTCGTCGCCGTGGATCGCGTACACCACGGCACCCACCACGCCTTCGCCGCTGACCCCTTCAGCCGCGTCGCATTCGGCGATCAGTGCGGCGCCGACAGGTTCGGTGCCAGTCCTGACCACCGCGAAGTCGCTGGTGACGATGCAGGGAGAAGAAACCAGCGCCGCGTCGCAGAGGTGCTGCTGGCTCGGGTGGATGTTTCGCCAGACATGCGGGCTTCCGTCCTCGTGGCTGATGGACAGCGTGCGGACGACCTTCAGATTCCAGTAGCCGCGTAGAAAGGGATTGGGATTCTGGGACATGGGATTTCTCCAACAGAATAATGATGGAGCCAATCCCCGCCACCGGGAATTGACCCCGGTGGGTGGAAAGAAAGGAAACAGCGTCAGGTGATGCTGATCGTTGGCGTTTGGGCCAATCGCTCGGCGACGCGCCGGCGCAAATTCATGCGGAATGGCTCGTCGCTGACGCCCGCCAGCAGATTGATGGTCTCCAGCGCGATCAGGGCCGAGGCCTCTTCGATGTCGGCGGCCACAATGGCCTTGCGCAATTGGTCGCCGAGCTGGAGGGCCTGGGAGGAGGAGCTGATGACGCGGACCTCGCGGCTCAGGTAGCAGCCGCTGCCGCCGAACTCGAACAGCCGCGGCTTGCTGCAATACCAGCATCCCTCGAACTGGATGGCGGTCAGGTGGTGGCCGTCATCGAACCGGGTGGCGATCAGAAACAATGCGTCGAGATCGGCGGTGTCCTCGAACGAATGACGCTCGATCAAGTTCCCCAGCTCTTCGTCCTCGTCGGCACCGAAGTGCACGGCGAGCAGTTCGAGCAGCGGCGGGATCGACAAACCTTCGTCGTCCGGCATCGGAATGCCGAGTTGCGTGGCCAGGTCTTCCTGGCCATCGAGCACGTCCGGCCATTGCGGATTGGTGGTCTCGGCGATCTGGGCGATGTAGGCCTGCCCGTTGCCGGGGTGGCTCTCGTCCAGCGCGAAGGCGCCGAACAGCGCCTGGATGACGGGGGTCACACGGTCGAGCACGAGAACGCCGGTGGCTTCGTAGTAGTTGTTGGCCATGAAGGCTCCTTTCGATGAATGAACGGAGCCAGCCCTTGCGGACGATGGCAACCGCAGGGGAACCGCCTAATGCCGGAGGGCACTGGGCGGGGAGAAAACGCGAGGGACATGGCCTCGAACGAGGCACATGTCCCTCATGGGGTCGCGTGAACGCAGTGATGAAGATGTGCCGGGGACCGGCTCACCAACCGTTGTAGTTCAGCAGCAGGTCGGCGATCACCTGGCGACGTGGCAGATCGAGGCCGTCGAAGTCCGACAGCCCGTTGAAGTGGCAGCGCTTGAGCATGGCACCGCCCTCGCGCGCGTTGTAGAAGCTGACCATCGCGGACAGGAACATGCGTTCCCCGCTGCTCAGGACGCCGAGGGCATCATTGAGGCGCAGCATGTCGGGACGCAGATCCCACTTGCTCTTGGCCTGATTCAGACCTTCACGGGTGCCGTCGCCAAACCATTGCGGCCCAGCGATCTCGACACCACGCTTCCAGGCCTCGAAGAAGGCTTGGGGCGCGGCAGCGAAATGCTGCTCTTCCCGCATGATCTGATCGACAACTTGCTGTGGCAGAAGCTGGTTCATGACGTGATTCCTCCAGTTGGATCAGGGAATGGCGAGCTGGGACCAGCCGCCTCTTTCGAGGGCACGTTGAGCTGCGGCATGGCTGCGGAAGTACTCACGAGATTCCCGCGAGACGGGACCTTCGGTATCGCGCGTGCCGATGTAGTGGCCGGCGGCGCTGTGCAGGACTTCGAGCGGCAGGAACTTGCCGCAGTAGGTCAAGGCCAATTGACCGAATCGGCCGAAAGAGGCTTGCTGGGACATGGATGGGCTCCTTGGAAAAGCGGGGCCCTGTCCCTCACGGGATGGCAGCTCCCGCACGCGGTTGAAAAAAAGCATCAGCGTCTTGGGAACGCGCGTCCGCGCAATGGATGCGATGCGGACTGGTGGGTTGCGCGGAGAGAACCCCGCGGCAGCCTGAAACCCTGGCTGCTGGCATGTGCTGACGAATCAGCGAACATGCGGGCAGCTTCGTGGGGGGGCCGCGCCACGTCAGTTGGAAATCCGCATCTGGTCCCGTCCCGATTGATGTGCGCAGGGACAAAGAAAAAGCCCCGCAACGAGTGCGGGGCGGTCATGACGGTGCGGTGAGGCTGGATCAGTGGGGCTTGTCGCCCAGGACATGCTGCTTCCAGATGGCGAATGCCTCGTCCGCTGGCAGCTCGGCCAGGATGACGATGGGCTGGTCCTGTCGGCTGCGCAGCTTTGCGAAATACGCTGCGCGGTCGGCAATGGCCTTGAGCTTGATGCCCTTGAGGAACAGCAGCCGGCCGTCCTTGATGAACAGCACCTTGTTGCCGATGTCGCGGTTGAACGCGGTGCGCAGCTTGCGCTCCGCGTGCATGGCATCGGCCAACTGGTCCACCAGGAAGTCGAGCGTCATGTCGATGAGAAGCGGCTCGTCGTCCTCGCGTTCGACGTCGAGCGATGCCGGCGGCAGGCTCTTGGCGAATTCCTCGGCCTGGGCCAGCAGCGCGGCCTGGCCTTGCAACGCGCGCACGAACGTCGAGCCGCCGTGTCCATCGTTGCGGGCTTCGGCGATGGGCCTGCCGTCGAACATGACGGTGGCGGTAAAGCACAGCGTTTCCTCGCTCGCGAAATCCGCGACCTTGAGGTTCTTGAGGGTGATGCGGTCTTGTCGGGTGATGGTGTCCATGGGAAGTCCTGATATCGACCGGGTTGACGACACGCCCCTGACGGGACGCGGCATACATCCCGTGGGTTGGAGGAAGGTGGCATCGATGCCCGGTGGGCAGCGTTCGCCGGAGAGATGCCGGGGCGAACTGGCGGGTGGCGTGGGCGGAACCCACGGCAGTCTGGACACCCTGGCTGCTGGCTGTTGCCGATGCGTCGGCAATGCAGGAGGGAGGATCGCGCGACCCGCCGGCCGCGTCTTGCATCAATCCGAAGCGATCGATCCCGTCTTGTGCAGGCACTGCGCCAGCCGCTGGCCTAGCCAAGCGACGCACGGCACGGCCATGGAGTTGCCGATCGCCTTGTAGCGCGGCGCGTCGGCGGCGGGCCTGCCGCGGTACGGGACCAGCGTGTAGTCGTCGGGCATGCCTTGCAGCCGCTCGCACTCCACAGGCATCAGCCGACGTACCCGCCACCGCGACCAGTCGCCCGGGCCGGGGTCGTTCCAGTCGTAGCGGAAATGTGCCTCGAAGTCAGGTGCCAGCACATGGGGCTTGTCGGCACCGCCGCTGCTGGCACGCAACGCGGTCGAGACGCCATCGCCCAGTTCGGCGGCCAGGCCTTCGGTGCGACCGCGCAGCGCCACGCCGACCACCATCGGCCGGCCCTGGCCCGGCTTGCCGCCACCCGTGGAGAGCGTCCCGGCAAGCTGGCCGTGGCCGGATTCCAGGCGCAGCTCGCCGCGCGAGTTCTGCGCGAACGCGATGGCCGGCACCACGCCGGCGTTCGCGTGGCTGAGGCGATGTCCGCCGGCACGCAGCGTCGGTGCATGGTTCGTCGTCGCGTCCGCCCCGCAGCCCTGTGCGGTGAAGGCGATGATCGGCACGCCCTTGCCGGTGCCGTCCTCGCTGCAGCCCTTGCCGCCGTTGGCGGTGCTGAGCGTGTGGCTGATGCTGCCCGCGATGGACTGCGCCACTAAGGTCTCGACCTCGAAGTCGTTCTTCGGGCCGGGCGCCGCGGTCAGGCAGGCCGCGACGTCGATGGGTCCTGCGGTGTTGCCCCCACCGAATCCGAACGTCACCGTGGCCTTGCCGTAGGGCTGCTTCAGTCCTGCATATCCAGAATACCCGCCTGCTGCCGCAGCGCCCGATCCAGCAGCGCCGGCAGCGTCTTGCCACGGCGCGAAGCCCGGCGAAGAATCCCAGCGCACGCCGTCGCACTCAAAAAGTACCTCGGCGGGATCGACGCCACCTCCACCACTTGCCACAAGAAACACGCGACGGCGCCGTTGGGCGACGCCGAAATGTTGAGCATCGAGCACGCGCCAGGCGATGCGGCGCCGGGGTCCAGACACACAACCTGCGTGCGCCCATTTTTGCCCTGGCGGTTCGAGCGCACGGCTTTCTCCGGCCAGTGCTCCCAGGAAGTGCCCGAAGGCGTTGCTGCGGTCGCTGAGGACGCCGGGGACGTTTTCCCAGACGAGCGTTGCCGCCGGGCGGCGGTCTTGGTGGCGGGTTTGGTCGATGGCATTTGCAAGCTCCACATAGGCAAGGGTCAAGGCACCACGGGGGTCGTTCAGCCCCTGGCGCGCGCCGGCCACGCTGAACGACTGGCACGGCGTGCCGCCGACCAGGATGTCGGGCGCAGGAACGGTGCCGGCGCGGACCTGGCGGGCGATCGCGGTCATGTCGCCCAGGTTGGGCACGCGGGGGTAACGGTGGGCGAGCACAGCGCTCGGGAACGGCTCGATCTCGGCGAACCACGCGGCTTCGAGGCCGAGCGGTTGCCAGGCGAGGCTCACGGCCTCGATGCCGCTGCAGACGCTGCCGTAGAGCAGCGGCGTATTGCGCGGCGGTGCGCAAAGATTCGGGTGCATGTCGGTCTCCTGTTCGTATGGCGCAGGGCCATCGCCCTGGCCGGGGCGTTGAAAGGCAGGAGAAAGGCGCCGAAGGCCCCAGGGGCCTTCGGCTCGGGAGGAAAGAAGAACCACCCGTGGGCTGATTGGCAGGCCCGGTCGTCGCTAGAACCGTCTGCTCATCCAGCAATCACACCCGGCCCATGTCGTGGCTGGGGCCGGCATCGTCTGGCGCACATCCGCGCACAAAGGGAGCCCGTTTTTGCGCCGGCGGGCACCGGCACCGAATACCGCTGACCGCGAAGGGTCTCCGGGTGGCTCGCACAGGCAAGCCATCGGGGGACCCTTCGCAGAGGGCGGAAGGAATGCAGACGAGGAGAACGCGCGGGGTGCGGTTCGCGGAGAAGCCACCTTCAGGTCCCACGGCCGGGGACGGCCGGACGGGACGCGCACACGGATCAAGAAGGCGTTGCGCGCTGGGCGTCCCGCAGGGCATGCGGGACACGGGCCACGCCGCCGATGGCGGGCACGGCTCACGGGGAACGGGGTCGGTCAGGCGCCCTTGCGGCCGCTCTTGCGTGGACGCGAGGCACCACGCCTGGACGTGCCGGTCTCCACCGGCAGCGTGCCTTTGCAGTCGGGGTAGTGACTGCACGACCAGAACGGGCCGCTCTTGCCGGTGCGCTGGCGCGTGGGTGCGCCGCACTGCGGACAAGCCGGCCCGTGGGGAATCTTGATGGACAGGGACGTGGTGCTGTACTGCGCGATCAACTGCGAAATCCAGGCGGCCTGCTTGCCGATGAACACGTCCAGGGTGAGTTGTCCGCCCTCGATCATGTCCAGCGCCTGTTCCCAGACGGCGGTGGTGCCGGGGTCGGCAATCGCCGCGGGCACGGCGTCGATCAGCGTGAACGCCGCATCCGATGCGCGGATGGAGCGCCCCTTCTTCACGATATAGCCGCGGGCGATCAGCCCGCTGATGATGTTGGCCCGCGTCGCCTCGGTACCGATGCCCGTCGTGTCCTTCAGCTTCTGCTTCAGGCGCGGGTCAGTCACGAAACGCGCAACACCCTTCATCGCCTTGACCAGTTCGCCCTGGGTATAGGGCTTGGGTGGCATCGTCTTGAGTGCCTTGATGTCGGCCCCGGCGATCTGGCATGCCATCCCTTCGCGCAACGCGGGTAGTACCTGGCTGCGTGCAGAGGCGTCGCCGTCCTCATCAGCTCCGCCTTCAAGTTCGGGCTCGGCCAGCACCAGGCGCCAGCCCTTGACGACGACCTGCTTGCCCGTGGCCACCAGCTTCTGCTGGCCGCAGGAGAGATCCGCCACGGTGCGGTCGAACCCGTGGTGCGGGAGGAACTGGGCCAGGTAATGTGCCCGGATCAGCCGGTACACCGCCCGTTCCTTCTCGCTCATGGCGGAGAGATTCGCGGGTTCGAGCGTCGGGATGATGCCGTGGTGCGCCGTCATCTTGCCGTTGTTCCAGGCGCGCGAGCGCTGGGTGCGGTCGAGCTGGCCCATGATCTGGGCCAGCGTGGGATCGGTCTTGAGCAGGCTGTCAAGGACCGTGGGCACTTCGGCGAACATGCTTTCGGGCAGGTAGCCCGAATCCGAGCGCGGGTACGTCGTGGCCTTGTGCGTCTCGTACAGGGCCTGGGCGATCTCCAAGGTTTCCTGCACGTCCAGCCCAAGCTGCTTGGAACAGACTTCCTGCAAGGTGCCCAGGTCGAACAGCAGCGGCGGGCCTTCGCGCACGCGCTCGGTCTCGACCGACACCACCTGGGCACTGCCCGCGGCGCGGATCTGCTGCGCGGCCTGCTGTGCGACGGGCTGCTGCAGGCAGCGGCCGGCGGCGTCGGTGCTGGCATCGGGTGCCACCCACTGCGCGGTGAACGTCTGACCGCCTGCGGACAGGGACACGTCGATGGCCCAGTACGGCACGGACACGAAGGCCGCGATCTCTCGGTCGCGGTCCACCACGAGTTTGAGCGTCGGGGTCTGCACACGCCCGACCGACAGCACGCCGTCGTAGCCGGCCTGCCGCCCGAGCACGGTGAACAGCCGGCTGAGGTTCATGCCCACAAGCCAGTCGGCGCGCGAGCGCGCCAGCGCCGAGTAATACATCGGCAGCGTCTCGGCCGAGGGCCGCAGCTTGGCGAGCGCGGTGCGGATGGACGCATCGTTGAGCGCCAACAGCCACAGCCGTTCGATGGGGCCGCGGTATCCGCACAGGTCGATGATCTCGCGGGCGATCAGTTCGCCCTCGCGGTCGGCATCGGTGGCAATGACGAGATGGGTCGCCTTCGCCAGAAGCGCTTTGACAACCTTGAATTGCATGGCGGTCTTCGGCTTGACCTCGACCCGCCACTGCTGGGGAATGATGGGCAACTGCTCCAGCGACCAGCGCTTAAGCGCCGCGTCATAGACCTCGGGTGCTGCCGCTTCGACGAGATGGCCGATGCACCAGGTAACCGTGACGCCGGAACCGTTGAGGCAGCCTTCACCGCGCTGCGTGGCGCCGAGAATCCGGCCGATGTCTTTGCCCTGGGAGGGCTTCTCGCACAGAAACAGCCGCATGTCCGTCCATCCGCTTCCCGTTGTTCATGGAGTTGCTGGGATCGAGGATGCCGAGCGCCTGTTGGGGCAGCAGCAAACAAGCCGCATGCGGCGGCGACCGCTTTCACGAGATGGGATGGCTGCGGCGGGGATGGCGTGCGGCCGGCGATGTGCGAGTCGGGAGCCGCGATGTTCGGGAGCGCGTGGAAGCCGGTGGACGCTGGTGGCGCTATCCCCTGGGGATAGCTCGCGAGGACATGGGGGGCGGCAACGTACTGCGGCCGCCCCCCCGCCGGATCACTTCCTGCGCTTGGGCTCCTTCGGCGCAGCCGGTTCCTGGGCGGCCTGGGGCTTGGGCTGCGCGTCCTGTGCGGTCTCCTGCGATTTGGGGCTCAGGACGACGGACTCGATGCGGAACGGCAGGATGCCGACGCTGCGTGCGTTGATCTGCCAGGTCTCGCGCGGCTGATCCTCGTTGTCCGTCCAGGGTTCGCGCTCCATGCGGCCGACAACCAGCACGCGCATGCCTTTCTGGTAGAGGTCCTTCCAGTGCGCGGCGTCGCGGTGCCAGATTTCCACCGGCGCCCAGAAGCCGCCGCGATCCTCATAGTCGCCGCCCTTGGTGGGAACGGGGTTGTCGAAATACACGTTCAGCCGCAACAAGCGCCGCGGTTCGTCGTTGCCGTTGGGGAACTCCCGGTACTCGGGGGGCGAGCCGATGTTGCCTTCGCCCGAAAAATGCGTGCTCATGTTGCAATCTCCTTGGTGGTTGAAATACCCGCACCTGGTCGGCGCCGGGCGCGTGCTGGGATGCCCGGCGCAATCACCGATCGCGCATTGCGGCGGGAAAGGACGTGAGCCGGCGCAGGTAGGCGTCTTCCGCCTCGGCGGCCTTGCTGGCGCACTCCTGCGCCTGCTTGCCCAGGGTGTGCAACAGGCTGATCTGCATGTTCAGCGTGATGCGCTGCAGCTCGATCGCGTGCAGGTCGGCCAGCAGGTTGACCGGCGTGCTGGTGCTCGCCATCAGCTCCTGCCACAGGGCCACGCCCATGGCCGAGCGGTCGTGCCTGCGCCAGCGCAGGAACGTCGTTCCCGCGCCAGTGGTCTGCTGGGCCAGTTCCACGGGCAGCAGGTGGAAGGGATGCCCACTGGCCTGTTGCAGCACTTGTCGCTGCGCCAGGCCGATCAACTCGTCGCGCATGGCGAAGCACTGGCCGGCCCAGGCCTCCAAGTCCCCTTTACCTTTAAAAGGCTTTAAAAGGCCTTTTAGAGAGGCCGCGTGTTCCAGGCGCATGAAGGCTCCCTGTTGCAGGCCCCGGAAGTAGCGGGTCGGCTGGTTCAGATCGCTCATGCGGATTCGTCCTCGCCGGCAGTGGCTGCGTTTTCGGATGGGTCGGCAGCAGCGGCCGCATCACCATCGACGCTGGTAGCGGCTGCGGCAGGACTCTCACCGCGCTGTTGCAGACCACGGCGCACGATGGGTGGCGCAAACTTCGAGCGGCGCGTGCCTTCGAGCACGTCCTGCGGCAACTCGCCGAACTTCTCCAGCGCGGCCCGCGCTGCGGCATTCTTCGCCGCGAAATCGTCGCGGGTGCAGCCCGAATAGCGATACTGCTGGGCCAGCGAGAACAGGCTGCGCAGCGCGTGCGCGCCCTCGTTGAGCCAGCGCTCTAAGGTGCTGCGGTCGATCAGCGCGGTGTGGTGGGCGAGGATCAGCTTGCGCGCGATGTCGTCGTAGTCGGCCAGGAGATAGACAGCGGCAAAGCCCAACTGCGCATTGACGAACAGCGGCAGCTTGACGGGCTGCACGTTGAGGTTCTCGCCCAGGGTCAACGCGGCGGGCACGCCGGCCAGGGCCTGGTCCACCTGTTCGCGCAGCGTCTGCAGCGTGGTCTTGGTCTGGTCGAGCTTGTCCTCGATGCGCAGCATCCACCAGTCGCTGTACGGGTCGTCCTGCTCCGAGCCGCGCTTCATTTTGTTCATGACGGCGATGTAGCCGTTCAGGCCGACGATGCCCGGTCGCCCCTCGGCGGCGGCGCGGCCATGCCAGATGCGCGAGGCGTGGTGGGTGTGCAGCGTCAGCGACATTGCGCTGCGCAGGGAGCCGAGGTTGAGTTGCAAAGGTTCGTTGTTGGTTGCCATGGTGTCCGCTCGTTGTGGGAAAAGGAGCGGCCAGCTTCGGCAGGAAGCGGAAGGCAGTCAGTCAACAAACCGAAACCCGCAAGGCCCCGGTTCAAGGCATTGCGGCTACATTCCGCGCGAGCTATCCCCAGGGGATAGCTCCATGGAGCGCCAAGGAAGCCTGTGCGCCGCGACCAGAGCGGACAACGCCGATGCCGCGGCCGATGCCCGATGCCGGGCCTGGGCCTGGCCCTGGACCTGGTCGGCGTCGTGTCCAACCGCTGAACTATCCCCAGGGGATAGCTCCACTGGCGGCCATCAGCATCCACTTCGCCGCCTGACCGGATCACTTGCTGGCGAGCAGATTGCGCAGCCGCTCGATGTGCTGCTTGGCGACTTCCGGCGGCACCGGCTTGCTGGGCGGCTGGGGTGGCGGTGCGGGTGGTGGCCGCTTATTTGGCGGAGTGGATGCTGATGGCGCGTCTTGCTTGGCCCAGGCGTTGAACTCACCGTGGATGGCGCGCTGGATGATGCCGAACAGATACCCCGCAGGATTGCGGATGCCATGGCTGCTACATCGTGTGGCCCATTCGTCCAGCACGGCCTGTCTCAGCGAGGCATCGACCTGCTGCAATGCCACCCTGGCACCTGTCTGCTGTTCCGCCTTCAGTTCCGTGAAGCGCTTGGGCCATTGCAGATCGCCCAGCGCGCGCGCCTGCGCGGTAGTACGTACTTCATTAATACAACTACTACGTACTGTACGGGCCTGCTTCGGATTCCGAAGAGCGCCGTCTGGCGCGGGTTTCAGCCCTGCTTCGGAATCCGAAGACGGGTCATCAGCATTCCGAAGAAGGCTCGAAGCCCCTTCTTCGGAATCGTGGACGGCATCCTCCTGTGGATAACTTCCGGTGGTCAGGATGTCCTGGCTGGCGAGGCGTTCGGCCAGGATCTGCAGCCGCGACGGCAGCGTGCGGCCGGACAGCAGCGGGTCTTCTGCGATCTCCCTGAGCGTGTTCAAGCCGACCATCTGGACGGCCTTGGCCGAATGGCCCAGGGACTGGCTGACCAGCGCGAGGTAGTCGGCGTCGAGTTGCATCGCCTCGAACGGCGTCAAGGGTTCGTCGTGCAGGACGTAGAGGTTGCCGAGGATGCGGCCGGTCTTGGGGTCGCGCCGTCGTCGCACGAGGCTCAGCCATCGTGTCAGACGCAGCAGCGTCAGCGCCCGTGCCACGGTTTCGTGGGAGGCTTGGCCCGCGCAGGGCATGGATGCGAGCCAGGGCCGAAGCTGCTCATACGTCGGGAATGCCGTCACGCCGTCATCGTTGAGCAGCAGGCGGAACACCTGCCAGGCGTTTCGCTCCAGCGGCGTCAGGCGACGGTCGAGGAACAGCCGCCGCGGCACCGTCTCATGCCGATTGCCACTGAACAGGAAAGCATCGCCGGACGTAGGAGGCGTGGGCGTCGGAGCAGGCAGGGGCGCGGGAGCGCCAGAGCTGGGCTTGGGCGCGAGGTCCTTCAGCGCAGCGTCGAACAGGTCGGCGAGTGCGATGGGGCCTTGACGCGGGGCTCGTGGGGCGGTGTCGTCCACGGCCATGGCCTAGCCCAATCCCTGATCGACCCAGTTCCTGATCGCGGCCCAGACCACCGAGAGCGGCAGTGACATGCCCTCGGCCAGGTCCATGGCCGCATCGAGAATCGAGGTCTCGTCCTCCAGATCGACGTTTCTGGTGCTGGTGATGGCTTTCCAGCGCCGCCACAGTTCGGTGTCCTGGGTCTCGTCCAGGACGGGGTGGCGCCCCTTGCGCTTGGGCAGGCCAAGCACTTCCCGGCGCAAGGCGACCTCCTGGTGGGTCAAGCCGTAGAAGCGGCTCACCATTTCCGTGCTGGCACCCAGGCGCAACATGCGATCGACCGTGGCGATTTCCTTCTCCACGTCCTGCGCCTGCTTGAGCAGCCGCCGAAGCACTTCGCGGTTGACGGTCACCGAGCACCAGGAGACGTTGGCGTTGGCCAGCACGCTGATCAGCGCAGGATGCTTGAGGGCGTCCAGGTCTTCCTTGCCAAACCCCATCAGCTTGCAGCGGCGCAGTTGCCCATTGCGCAGGTCGTAGAGGGCCTGCGCGATGACGGCTTGGTTGAGTGGGTGTGGTGCGGACATGCTGGCCTCCCTTGCTCAGGTTCCAGAACCCGCGGCGTCGGCTTCCAGGTCGCGCAGGCGCCGGGCCAGCCGCAGCAGCCGGAACAGCTTGACCAGCGCGGTGTCGCTCAATCGACGGGCTCCGGTGCTGCCACTTTGGCCCTCGCCGTGAAGCAACCCCGGTAAGTCGATGACGATCTGCCCATCGTCCAGGCCGACGTCGGCGGGCTGCTGACCGGCCAGGCAGGCCAGCAGCGCGAGGACGGCAAGGCCACGCGGCGCTGGGGCCTGGGTGTGGGCATGGCATGCGAAGCCGATGCCGTCGGGGCGGTCTTCGATGCACTCGTCCAGCTCTGCCTCGTGCGCGATCTCGCGGGCGAACTGCGCGATGTGGATGCGCAAGCGGTCCGGCGTGTCCAGGCCGGGATCGATGTACCAGACATCGGAGATCGGATAGAGCCCACCGGCCTGCACCGGGATGGACTGCAGGACGCTCGCCGAAAAATCGGGCGGCAGCGCATCACCCAACTGATCGGCGAGCATGCGCTGGATGGACTGAAGCCGTTCGGTCGTCGGCGCCGGCGAGACGATGTGCTCGGCAAGTAGATCGCTAGCCGCCGTGGGGCTGGCCATGCCCGCCTGGTTGGCATCCGCGTCGCTCTCGCGCATCGAGGGGGCAGCCGCTGGCGGGTCTGCAGGCGGTGCAGGCATCGCGGCGGGCGGCGCGGTTACGGCTGGTGGACGCGCGACGGCCCCCGGATCAGGCAAGGCGGGCGGCTTCGAGGGCGGCGTCGGGTCGCTGACCAAGGCGCGTTGGCGGCTCTCGGATTCGGTCATGTCCAGGGCGAGTACGTCGTAGTCGATGCCCAGCAGTTCGGCCATCTGCCCGATCAGCTCGTCCTGCACGCGCTGCGCGGAGAATTCGTCGGCCTGAACATCAAACTGCGAAAGCACTTCCTGGAAGAAGTCGTCGAAGTCCTGAGCCAGAGAGCGGCCCTTGGCGTAGTGCTCCCAGGTGCGCTCGCTGGCCTTGCGCATGACCGACAGCCGTTCGACCTGGTGGCGCCCCAGTCCGGCATAGAGCACGGTCGGGATCGCCGGCAGCAGGTAGCGCACAGCGTCGGCCATCCGGCTGATGTGCGACTGCTGCACGGGGTATCCGTCGGCGGCCAGGCGGCGGGCCAGTTCGGACTGGCTCAGCGGGATGCCGCTTTCCAGCTCGTAGAACTCGCGCGCCTTCTCCACGCCCAGGGCTCGCTCGATGAAGGTGAGACCGCCGCGCAGTTCGTTTTCCGCGAGATGCCCGGTCAGCGCGACGATCTCGCCGCGCTCGGGCCACGGGCGGAACAGGCACGATATGCGGAAAAAGCGTTCGTCCTTGGTCTCCGACCACAGTTCACGCAGGATCGCCAGCCGCGTGTTGCCGCCGTTGCGGATGATGTAGTGGTCCTCGCCTGGACGCCGAGTGATGGCCGGCGCCGCATCCAGGCCACGCTCGCGGATCGATGCCTTGATCTCCTCGTAAGCGGGGTTACGCTTCTTGCGCGGGTCGTGGTCGTAGGGACGCAACTGGTCCAGCGTCACGACCATCGGCGTGTCCGCGATCGGGTCGCTCAGGGCCGTGGCCGAGGGGCCAACGCGCTCGAACCCGGCGGCGAGCAGCTTGCCGGCCATGTCCTGAGAGGTCATGTCAGCCATGGCCGCACCCCTCGCAGTCCCCGCGACCGCCGGCCAGCGCCATGCGGGCCTCTCGCTCGGCGCGGCGGATCTGCGCACGGGCGTTCAATTCGGCCCGGTGGTCGCTCGCGGTCGAGCTGGTGTAGATCGCCGCGCAGCCGGCCTTGGTGAACTTCAGGTGTCCTCCGGGCGTGCGCTTGACGTGCCAGCCTTCGCCCACCGCAAACTCGATCAGCGCGCGCAGCCGCTTGTGGCCGCGGGCCAGTTCATGTGCGTTCGCCATGGGGCCTCCCAGGATCAAGAGGTCGCTGCGGGCGGCCGGATACTTGAGCCAGTCGGTCCTGCCATTGCGGGAACAACTCGCTGGCGAGCGCGCGCATCGTGTCGAGCGCGGCAGGGGCGACTCTGCCGGCCGGCTGGCGGTGCTCGACCCGATGCACCGGCAGGCCGCGCGTCGCGGCGCGGGGATAGGCTTCGATGGCTGGCACGTCGGTGGCGAGCACGCGGATACCGGCATGGTCCTGGAACAGGTCGCGCAGGGCCTGCTGGATCAGCCGTGCATTGGCGGACACCGGATGGACGCGGTTGATGAGCAGATGCAGCGGCGGCGGCTCGATGCCCAGGTGCCGGTACGGCGCAATGTCTTCGAGCAACTGCATGGTGCCGCGCCGCAGCTCGCGGGCCGCGAGGATTTCCGGGGTCACGGGCGACAACGCTACGTCGGAGGCAAGCACTGCCATCTCCAACAGCACCGATCGCGCACCCTGGGTGTCGATCAGCACCAGGTCGTAAAGCGACGCCAGCGCCGGCAGCAGATGGCGCAGTCGCAGGCGCCCGTCCGGCGCGTGCAGCAGCAAGGTGTTCAGCTCGCCCCGGTGGTCATTGGAGAGCACCAGGTGCAGGCCCGCGATCATCGTGCGGGACACGAGCCGACCGAAGTCGCGCTCGTTGAAGGCCAACAGCTCGTTGAAGGCCAACAGCTCGTAGATGCCGCCGGGCGCGCGGTGCGCCAACTCGTAGTAGGAGGACAAGGTGGGCTGGACGTCGAGATCGAGCAGCAGCACGCGCAGCCCCGCGTCGGCGGCGAGCCCGCCCAGGTTGGCGGCCGTCGTGGTCTTGCCGACGCCGCCCTTCGTTGAAATGATGGATAAGACCTGCATGGCGCTCTCCGTGTTGGAATGGGAAGTCCGCGGGAGAACGGGTCAGGTCCGGTGGTTGAGGCGCTCGGCGATCCACTGGTCGATTTCGATCGAATCCCAGCCGACGGCGCGCACGCCCAGGCGCAGCGCCTGGGGAAACTGGCGCTTCTTCATCAGGTTGTAAATGTGGGCGCGTTTGAAGCCGGACTTGGCTTCGACTTCATCGAGGCGCAGGATGCGGCGCTCGTTCGGCGGGAGTACAGGTGTCTGCGACATGGCGGTCACTCCTGAACGCTCGGTGGCGTTTGTTGGCGTGACCTCTATTCAATAGACATGGCTACGGAAAGACATTGCAAATGCAATCTCCGCGATTGCACATACAAGCTGGAAAACCTCATTCACTTGCACTACGGACGTACTTCCTGGCGTTGGCGAACTTGCCGTTCAAGGTTCGCTCCGTGATGCCCATGGTGCCGCCGTAGTGCGCGACCAATGCCGAGACAAGAGCCTCCTGCGTTTTGAAGCTGGAGTAAGGCACGCCCGAAGGGGACTGGCCCAGCATCAGCGTCAGCATCCCGCCGATGATGTTGAGATACGTCGTCTCTGCGCGCTCGCTGATCTCGCATTGCTTGGACGCCAGCAGCACGGTGGACTGCTTGAGCAAGCTGTCGTGCTGCTCCTGCAGTTCCCGCATCTGGCGCCGGGCATGCTCCAGTGCGGCCTGAAGGGCCAACCGCTCAACCAGGATCGCCTGTCCTGTTTCTAAGGAGATGAAAGGATGCGCCATGCGTTCGCCACGGCTGAACAGGAACCGTGGGCGGTGCTCGGGATAGTGGGTGTGCATCCAGCGTTTCAGATCGACATGGCGAACGGTCAAGTCTGGCGCCTGCAGTATCTTCGGGTCATTGAGCGTGAGCCCGTTCTGGCCGTAGGGCAGCTCTCCGTTGAGGATGCCGTCGTAGATGCGCTCTGAGTACAGCCGGCACTCATTCCACCGCGGGCAGTTCAGCGATGGCGGCAGGAAACGCGGTGATGCGATGGTGGCCAGGATCATCGGCAGGTACCGCAGCAACCCGGCCCATCGGATGGCCGCTTCGATGGGACGATAGAACACCTTTGATGTTGGAATGTCCTTGTACATGTCTTCGTCTCCTTTCGGAAGCGCTACATCACCGGCTCCTTTCTTGCCCTGCCAGAGGCTGTAGTGTCGTTATGCCCCGCGACGGACGCCAGGGACGATGCCCTGAACGTAGGCGAGTGAGATGATTGGCATCCGCCGCAGGTGGCTTCGTCTTGCTCGGTGTGCAAGAATCGATTGGTTGCCGGCCCATCGAGCGATAAGGACGCAAGCTCGATATTGGCGCTCACGGTACCAGCGTCATGGGTGGCGCAAAGCCCATCAAGACCGATTCGATATGGTCTGATATCCCAGCAGTTTCCAAAGTAACAAGCAGCGGCATCTATTGCTCAGAGCGTAGGATTAAGAGAGCAAATCCGGTGATGTCATATCTGGCTGGGATGCTGATATAGCGAGATAGCATCACACAATGCGGTTCACCGCAGACTTGGCACTCTGCAGGCGGTTGATGGACTGCCTACAAGGAGAGCGGTCAATGTGGAGTGGCTGGCCCACTTGCTCCCCACCTCTACCTAATTGAGTGCTGAGATGACCGGCAGCGCCGCACGAGCCATTTCAACTAGGTCACGATCCTTGCGTGTTGGCTTGGCGGTCCGACCAAGGCTTCCGATATCGATTGGGGCTGATGGGTTGGTGCGGGAGTTGCTGTGAATTCCCTGGGCGCTGGGTGTCGAGCCGAGGTGATCTCGTCATTGCCTCGGAAGTGGACTTTGCGTAGTTTGTTCGTGATAAAATCCCGTGCGTTCATGTTGGGACTCGTTCGGGTGCGCTCGAACTAGGTTCCAGCTTTTTTAATTCAATGCTTTGGTCTGTCCATGACCCGTACCGCTTCGACCAACATCGCTCTGTGGTGGCGCTTCCAATAGGAAGCGGCATGTCGTCGCGGTCTTGACCGCACCTTGCCGTCGTACCGGCAGGCAAGGTTTCAAGAAGGCTTCCCCGGCACGGCGGCTCCAAACATAAGGAGATTGCCCGATGCCCATAGCTCCCCAGCTTCATCGTCGAACTGATGTTTCGCACGCTGCCTCGTCGCGAGGTGAGAGTGCGCTCGTCTTGTCGCTGCGCTCGGCCCAACAAGGTTGGGGCATGCGCGCCCTCAGCATAGTGCGTTGGCGTGCTTCGCGACTGCCCCCAAGCCTTGTTGCCGCCTGGTGCCAGCACTTGTTTGTGCTCTGTCCCAACGCAATCGACCGCCGATGTGTGTAATGAAGTGTGTAATGGCGGTCGTGTGTAATGAAAAAATCAAATAAAATCAAGGACTTATGATAATGAGACTCCTGATGGTCGACAACTACGACAGCTTCACTTTCAACATCGTGCAGTACTTCGGCGAGTTGGGCACCGAGGTGACCACCCTGCGCAACGACGAGGTGACCCTGGAGCAACTCGACGCCATGTTCCAGCGCGGCGAATTCGAGCGCCTGTGCATCAGCCCCGGCCCCTGCTCGCCGGCCGAGGCGGGCGTGTCGGTCGCCGCGATCCAGCACTTCGCCGGCAAGCTGCCCATCCTGGGCGTGTGCCTGGGCCACCAGGCCATCGGTGCGGCCTTCGGCGGGCCGATCGTCCGCGCGCAGACGCAGATGCACGGCAAGACCAGCCGCATCACCTGCGACCAGCAGGGCGTGTTTGCCGGGTTGCCGCGGCAGTTCACCGTCAACCGCTACCACTCGCTGGTGATCGACCGCGCCGCCGTACCCGATTGCCTGCAGGTGACGGCGACCAGCGAGGACGGCGAGATCCAGGGCGTGCGCCACAAGACGCTGGACGTGGAGGGTGTGCAGTTTCACCCCGAGAGCATCCTGACCGAGCACGGCCACGCGATGCTGAAGAACTTTCTCGACCGAGGCTGAACGAGCATGCCCGACCTGCACACCCTGTTGCTCTTCATCGCCGCCGGCCTGCTGCTCAACCTGACGCCGGGGCCGGACGTGCTGTTCGTCAGCGCCAACGCCATGCGCGCCGGCGCGCGCGCGGGCGTGGTGGCGGCGCTGGGCATCGCGGCCGGCTGCCTGGTGCACGTGGGCGCGGCGGCGCTGGGCGTGTCGGCCCTGCTGGCGGCCAGCAGCACGGCGTTCGGCGTGCTCAAGTGGCTGGGCGCGCTGTACCTGGGCTGGGTGGGCGTGCAGATGCTGCGCTCGGCGGTGCGACGAGGCGCTATTGAAACGAGAGCTGCCCGCGCACAACCCATGGGCTTTGGGAGCCCATTTGATTCAAAACTGCCCTTGACGACGGTGTTGCGCCGCGGCTTTCTCACCAACGTGCTCAACCCCAAGGTGGCGCTGTTTTTTCTCGCCTTCGTGCCGCAGTTCATCACGCCGGGCACGGCGCACACCGGCGGGGTGTTTCTGGCGCTGGGCCTGATCTTCACCGCCAATGGCCTGCTGGTCAGCATCGGCTGGGCGCTGGCCGCCGCCTGGCTGGGCGGCCGCACGCAGGCGCTGGCGCGCGTCACGCGCTGGATGGACGGCGTCGCCGGCGCCGTGTTCATCGCCTTCGGCGTCAAGCTGGCGCTGACCGAGGCGCCCGCCGCTTGAGAGGGCGGCGACTCACCGACTTCTGAATCCTGACCTCATTTCGGAGCACACCATGTCCATCACCCCGCAAGAAGCCCTGCAGCGCACCATCGAGCACCGCGAGATCTTTCACGACGAGATGCTCGATCTGATGCGCATGATCATGAAGGGCGAGATCACGCCGCTGATGGTGGCGGCCATCACCACCGGCCTGCGCGTGAAGAAGGAAACCATCGGCGAGATCACCGCCGCCGCGCAGGTGATGCGCGAGCTGTCGACCAAGGTGCCGGTGCAGGACGCCACGCACCTGGTGGACATCGTGGGCACCGGCGGCGACGGCTCGCACACCTTCAACATCAGCACCTGCGCCATGTTCGTCGCCGCCGCCGCCGGCGCGCGCGTGGCCAAGCATGGCGGGCGCAGCGTGTCCAGCAAGTCGGGCAGCGCCGACGTGATGGAGGCGCTGGGCGTCAACATCCAGCTCACGCCCGAGCAGATCGCGCGCAGCGTGGCCGAGACGGGCGTGGGCTTCATGTTCGCGCCCAACCACCACCCGGCGATGAAGAACGTGGCGCCGGTGCGCCGCGAGATGGGCGTCAAGACCTTCTTCAACATCCTGGGGCCGCTGACCAACCCGGCCGGCGCGCCCAACATCCTGATGGGCGTGTTCCACCCCGACCTGGTGGGCATCCAGGTGCGCGCGCTGCAGCGCCTGGGCGCCGAGCACGCGCTGGTGGTCTACGGCCGCGACGGCATGGACGAGGTCAGCCTGGGCGCCGCCACGATGGTGGGCGAGCTGAAGGACGGGCAAATCCGCGAATACGAGATCCATCCCGAGGACTTCGGCCTGGCGATGCAGAGCAACCGCAGCATCAAGGTCGCCACGCCGCAGGAATCGGTGGCCATGCTGCGCGGCGTGCTGGCCGGCGAGCCGGGCGCGGCGCGCGACATCGTGCTGCTGAACGCCGGCGTGGCCCTGTACGCGGCGGGGGTGACGGCCGACATCGCGGCCGGCATCGCGCGCGCCCGCGCGGCCATCGACAGCGGCGCGGCCCAGGCCAAGCTGGAGCAGGTGGCGGCTTTCAGCAAAGCCCACGCGGCGGCCTGAGCAAAAATTTAATGAAAAGTGCCACTGGCGCTTGCGGGACAAGCGCAAGGAGCTATCAATAAATGAGTGACATCCTGGAAAAAATCGTCGCCGTCAAGCGCGAGGAAGTGGCGGCGGCCATCAAGAAGGTGCCGCTGGCCGCCATGCGCGAGGACGCCGAAAGCCGCGTGCTCACGCGCGACTTCGTCGGCGCCTTGCGCGCCAAGATCGCCAAGGGCCAGGCGGCGGTGATCGCCGAGGTGAAGAAGGCCAGCCCCAGCAAGGGCGTGATCCGCGCCGACTTCATCCCGGCCGACATCGCGCAAAGCTACGCCGAGGGCGACGGCCAGGTGTCGGCGGCCTGCCTGTCGGTGCTGACCGACCGGCAGTTCTTCCAGGGCCGCATCGACTACCTCAAGCAGGCGCGCGCCAGCTGCGAGCTGCCGGTGCTGCGCAAGGACTTCATGATCGACCCCTATCAGGTGTACGAGGCGCGCGCCATCGGCGCCGACTGCATCCTGCTGATTGCGGCTTGTCTGAGCGATGCGCAGATGGCCGAGCTGGAGGCCGTGGCGCACGCGCTGGACATGGCCGTGCTGGTGGAGGTGCACGACGGCGCCGAGCTGCAGCGCGCGCTCAAGCTCAAGACCCCGCTGCTGGGCATCAACAACCGCAACCTGCGCAGCTTCGAGACCTCGCTGGACACCACGCTGGGCCTGCTGGCGGACGTGCCGCCCGAGCGCCTGCTGGTGACCGAAAGCGGCATCGCCACCCGCGCCGACGTGCAGCGCCTGCGCGCGGCCGGCGTGCATGCCTTTCTGGTCGGCGAAACCTTCATGCGCGCGCCCGAGCCCGGCCTGGCCTTGGCCGAGCTGTTTGCATGACATGACCCACCCCCGTTGCTCCACTCGCTGCGCGATGTTGCGCCTCCCCCCTCGAGGGGGCATCGCCAGTGACCGGGGAGACCCCGGCCACGGCGATCGCTGGCCTGGCCTGCTCCGCGGCCCTTGGGCTCTTTTGGATTACGGCGTTGCGAGCGCTGTACAACGGCCATGGGTTCGCTCACCGCTCACCTGAGCGCCTGGCCGCCGGCGCTGGACGCCGTGGCGCCGGGCTGGCAGCCGGTGCTGGGCCGCTTTGGGCGCAGCGCCGAGGGCGAGCGCCTGAACGCCTTCCTGCGCGAACGGCTGGCCGCCGGCGCCGTCATCTACCCGCCCGAGCCGCTCAAGGCCCTGCGCCTGACACCGCCCGATCGGGTGCGCGTGCTGGTGCTGGGGCAAGACCCTTACCACGGCCCCGGCCAGGCGCACGGCCTGGCCTTCGACGTGCGCCCCGACTGCAAGGCGCCGCCCAGCCTGCGCAACATCTTCAAGGAGCTGGCGCGCGAGTACGGCCCCGCGCCCACGCTGCAGTCGGGCCTGCTGGCCGACTGGGCGCGCCAGGGCGTGCTGCTGCTCAACGCCTGCCTGACGGTGGAAGATGGCCAGGCAGGCAGTCACGCGCGGCGCGGCTGGGAGCACTTGACCGAGCTGGTCTTGTCCCAGCTGCAGGCCAGCGCGCGCCCGCTGTGCGTGCTGCTGTGGGGGGCGCACGCGCAGGCACGCTGGGACGCGGTGGCCGCCGCTGCGCCGGCCGCCGGTCCGCGCTGCGTGCTGCGCGCCAACCACCCCTCGCCGCTGTCGGCGCAGCGCCCGCCCGTGCCCTTCATCGGCTGCGGGCACTTCAGCCAGGCCAATGCCTGGCTCACGGCCCAGCAGCTGGCGCCGGTGGACTGGCTGGGGCGGGCGGCGCCCTGAGCGCTTTCGCCGCGACGCGCCGGCGCACATACCACTGGTGCGCGCGGTCCAGGTAGATGTAGACGACGGGCGTGGTGAACAGCGTCATGGCCTGCGAGAAGATCAGCCCGCCCACCATGGCGTAGCCCAGCGGGCGGCGCAATTCCGATCCGGCGCCGCTGCCCAGCATCAGCGGCAGGCCGGCGAACAGCGTGCACATGGTGGTCATCATGATGGGCCGAAAGCGCAGCAGGCAGGCTTGGTAGATGGCCTGGCGCGGCGCCAGGCCCTGCTGGCGCTCGGCGTGGATGGCGAAGTCCACCATCATGATGCCGTTCTTCTTGACGATGCCGATCAGCAGGATGATGCCGATCAGCGCGATCACCGACAGGTCGTAGCCGCCGGCCATCAGGATCAGCAGCGCCCCCACGCCCGCCGAGGGCAGGGTGGACAGGATGGTCAGCGGGTGGATGTAGCTCTCGTACAGCAGGCCCAGCACGATGTAGACCGCGACGATGGCGGCGGCGATCAGGTAGGGCTGCGTGGCCAGCGAGCTCTGGAAGGCCTGCGCCGTGCCCTGGAACGAGCCGCGCAGCGTGATGGGCACGCCCATCTCGGCCTGCGCCTGCTGGATGGCCCGGACCGCGTCGCCCAGCGCCGCGCCCGGCGCCAGGTTGAACGACAGCGTCACGGCCGGAAACTGCCCCTGGTGGTTGATCGACAGAAAACCCGTCTTGTGGGTGTCCACCCGCACCATGCTCGACAGCGGCACGTTCTGGCCGCTCAGGGGCGAGGTGAGGTACAGCCGGTCGAACAGCGCCGCATCCTGCTGCAGCGCCGGCGTGACTTCCAGGATCACGTGATAGCTGTTGGTCTGCGTGAAGTACTGCGCCACCTGGCGCTGGCCGATGGCGTCGTTGATGGTGGCGTCGATCAGCGCCGGCGAAATGCCGAAGGCGGCGGCGCGCGCGCGGTCCATCGTCACCGTGGCCATGGGCGCGTCGTTCTGCTGGTCGGTGGCGACGTCGACCAGCTCGGGCAGCTGGCGCAGGCGCGCCAGCACGCGCGGCGCCCAGCTGTCCAGCTCCTGCAGGTCGGTGTCGGTCAGCGTGTACTGGTACTGAGTGCGCGAATAACGGCCGCCGACGTTGATGTCCTGCCCGGCCTGCATGAGTAGGCGCACGCCCTCGACGTGTGCGGTGGCTTGGCGCAGGCGCCGGATCACCTGGTCGGCGCTGTCCGTGCGGCCCTCGGCCTTGGGTCGCAGCGAGATCGCCACGCGCCCGGTGTTGAAGGTCGAGCCATTGCGCACGCTGTAGGCGGCCACGTCCGCATCGCGCCCGATGATCTCGGCCAGCTGCAGCAGGCGCCGGTTCATGGCGGTGGGCGAGCTGTCCTGCGCCAACTCGGCAAAGCCCACGATGTAACCCGTGTCCTGCTGCGGGAAAAAGCCCTTGGGGATGACGACGAACAGCGCCACGGTGGCCGCCAGGGTGGCCAGGAAGATGCCCAGCGTGACGCCCTCGTGCCGCAGCGCCAGCAGCAGCCCGCGCCGGTAGCCGCGCGCCAGCGCGTCGAAGCCGCGCTCGAAAAAGCGGAACACGCGCCCATGCTCCTCCGGCCGCACCGGCCGGATGAAGCGCGAGCACAGCATGGGCGTGAGCGTGAGCGAAACCAGCAGCGACACGCCGATGGCCAGCGTCACGGTGACGGCGAACTCGCGAAACAGCCGCCCGACGATGCCGCCCATCAGCAGCAGCGGGATGAACACCGCCACCAGCGACACCGAGATCGAGACGATGGTGAAGCCGATCTCGCTCGCGCCCTGCATGGCCGCCTCCATCGGCGGCATGCCGTCCTCGATGTGGCGGTAGATGTTCTCCAGCATCACGATGGCGTCGTCCACCACGAAGCCGACCGAGATGGTCAGCGCCATCAGCGACAGGTTGTCCAGGCTGAAGCCCACCAGGTACATCACCGCCGCCGTGCCCAGCAGGGCCAGCGGCACGGCCACGCCCGGGATCAGCGTCGCCGGCACGTTGCGCAGGAAGATGAAGATCACCATCACCACCAGCGCGATGGTCAGCAGCAGCGTGAATTCCACCTCCTCCACCGAGGCGCTGATGTTCTGCGTGCGGTCCACCAGCACGCTGACGCGCACCGCCGGCGGCAGCGCCGCCTCGAAGCGCGGCAGCGCGGCGCGGATGCGCTCCACCGTGTCGACCACGTTGGCGCCCGGCACCTTGAACACGCCCAGCACGATGGCGCGGCCGTCGATGGGCTGGGTGCCCGCGGCCGGCGCGCCGGGGCCGGCAAAGGCCCAGGCTGCCTGGGTGACGTCCTCCGGCCCGGCCACCGCCTGGCCGACGTCGCGCAGGCGGATCGGCGCGCCGTTTTTGTAGGCCAGCACCACGTCGTTCCAGGGCTCGGCGCTCAGGATCTGGTCGTTGGTGTCCACCGTGAAGCTCTGGTGCACGCCGTTGATCGAGCCCTTGGCCTGGCTCACGGTGGCCGTGGTCACCACGGCGCGCACCGCCTCCAGGCTCAGGCCCAGCGCGGCCAGCCGGGCCGGGTCCAGCTGCAGGCGCACGGCCGGCTTTTGCGGCCCGAAGATGATGACCTGGCCGACGCCCTCGATCTGCGACATCTGCTGCGCCAGGATGGTGTCGGCGTATTCGTTGACGGTGGTCAGCGGCAGCGTGTCGGACTGCACCGCCAGCTGCAGGATGGAAACGTCGGCCGGGTTGAACTTGCGAAAGCGCGGCGGGCTGGGCAGGTTGGCCGGCAGCTGCCCGGCGGCCGAGTTGATGGCGGTCTGCACGTCCAGCGCCGCGCCGTCGATGTCGCGGGTCAGCTCGAACTGCAGCGTGATCTGCGTCTGGCCCTGGGTGTTTTCCGAGCTCATCTGCGCCAGGCCCGGAATCTGCGAGAACTGGCGCTCCAGCGGTTGCGCCACGGTCGATGCCATGGTCTCGGGGCTGCCGCCCGGCAGGTTGGCGCTGACCAGAATGGTCGGAAAGTCCACCTGCGGCAGCGAGGCCACGGGCAGCAGCGGCCACACCGCCGCACCCACCAGAAAGATCGCCAGCGCCAGCAGCGAGGTGCCGATGGGCCGGCGGATGAAGGTGGCCGACAGGCTCACCGGCCGCCCTCGCTGGCCGCGGCCCGCGGTGCCTCGGCCACCTTCAGCCCGGGCCGCAGCTTGTACTGGCCGTCGACCACCACGCGCTGGCCGGCCGCCAGACCTTGGTCGATCACCGCCAGGCCGTCCTGGATCTGCGCCACCTCGACCGGGGCGATCTGCGCACTGCCGTCCGCGCCCACGGTGTAGACGTAGGTGCCCTCCGGGCCGCGCTGCACGGCGGCGGCCGGCACCGTGAGCGCGCCGCGGCGCACGCCCAGCACCAGCCGGGCATCGACATACTGGCCCGGCCACAGGGCGTGCTGCGGGTTGCCGAACTGCGCCTTGAGCCGGATCGTGCCGGTGGTGTTGTCGATCTGGTTGTTCAGCAGGGTGAGGCGCCCGCTGGCCAGCGCCTGAGCGCTGCCCGGCAGGCTGACCTGCACCGCCAGCGGCGCCTGGCTGCCCTGCAGCGCGCGGTTGACGTCCTGGAAGGCGCCTTCGGGCAGGCTGAAGACGACGGCGATCGGGTCGATCTGGTTGATCACCACCAGCCCGCCGGGGTCGGTGGCGTGCACGATGTTGCCCGGGTCCACCAGGCGCGCGCCGGTGCGCCCGCCGATCGGGGCGGTGATGGTGGCGTAGCTCAGTTGCACCTGGGCGGCGTCGATCTGCGCCTGGTCCATCTTCAGCGCCGCCTCCAGCTGGGCCACCAGCGCGCGCTGGGTGTCCAGCTGCTGGCGCGTGGCCGCGTCCTGCGCGATCAGGGTTTCATAGCGCCTCAGGTCGATGCGGGCGTTGCCCAGCAGGGCGGCATCCTTGGCCTTCTGGGCCTGGGCCTGCTCCAGCTGCACCTGCAGCGCCCGGGCGTCGAGCTGCGCCAGCAGCTGCCCGGCCTTCACGTCCTGGCCTTCGACGAAGCCCACGCGTTCGAGCTGGCCGTCGATGCGGCTGCGCACGGTGACCGTGGCCAGCGGCGTGACGGTGCCCACCCCGGTGCGAATGATCGGCACGTCCTGCTGGCGCACCTGCGTGGTGGTCGCCTGCACGGGTGGGGGGGTGGTTTCGGCCGGCTTGGCCGAGCGCGCCGTCCGGCCCGTGCCCAGCCAGGCGGCGCACGCCAGCACCAGCAGCGCCAGGGCCAGCCACAGCGGCCGGCGGCGGGGCGAAAACGGGGCGTTCATGAGTGGGGCGCCGCCGGCGAGGCGCGGTGTGGAGCGTCGCGGGCCGCCCGATTTGGCGCCGCTTTATCGCGCAGGAATAGGCGAGCGGACACCATGGGCATGGACGAACTGAAGATCGAAATGGGCTGCCGGCGCCGTGGTGGCCACAGGGGGAGGGATCCAGCGGCGGCCGGACAGGCGCATGGTACGGGAAAATGCAAGCAAGTGTGGCGGGCGCGGGCGCCCGGGGCGGCCCTGCCTTGTCCGCCGCTTCAAAACAGTGGCATAATTGCGAGTTCTTCGCCGGAGAGGTGGCCGAGTGGTTAATGGCAGCAGACTGTAAATCTGCCGGTTTACACCTACGCTGGTTCGAATCCAGCCCTCTCCACCAGCGAAAGGAATACGCAGCGCGACAAGGCCTGTGGACGCGAGCGCTTGGAAGCGGCATTTGCCGAGGAAACGGCTTTCGCCGAGGCTGTGGCTTCGCGGGAGTAGTTCAATGGTAGAACCTTAGCCTTCCAAGCTAATGACGCGGGTTCGATTCCCGTCTCCCGCTCCAGTCCCGTTGGTTTGCGTGGTGCGTCGAGCGAAATTCGCCCTTGTGGCTCAGTGGTAGAGCACTCCCTTGGTAAGGGAGAGGTCGTGGGTCCGATTCCCACCAAGGGCACCAGACATAGCGGTGATGCAGCCATGCGTCGCCGCTTCCAGTGTGTAGTTTGAGTTGATTTTTTCGGAGTCTTGGACATGGCAAAAGAGAAATTCGAGCGCAGCAAGCCGCACGTGAACGTGGGCACCATTGGTCACGTCGATCACGGCAAGACCACCCTGACGGCGGCCATCGCCACCGTGCTGGCCAAGAAATTTGGCGGCCAGGCCAAGGCCTACGACCAGATCGACAACGCCCCCGAAGAAAAGGCGCGCGGCATCACCATCAACACCTCGCACGTCGAGTACGAGACCGCGGCCCGCCACTACGCCCACGTCGACTGCCCCGGCCACGCCGACTACGTCAAGAACATGATCACCGGCGCCGCTCAGATGGACGGCGCCATCCTGGTGTGCTCGGCCGCCGACGGCCCCATGCCCCAGACCCGCGAGCACATCCTGCTGGCCCGCCAGGTCGGCGTGCCCTACATCATCGTCTTCCTCAACAAGTGCGACATGGTCGACGACGCCGAGCTGCTGGAGCTCGTCGAGATGGAAGTGCGCGAGCTGCTGTCCAAGTACGAATTCCCCGGCGACGACACCCCCATCATCAAGGGCAGCGCCAAGCTGGCCCTCGAAGGCGACACCGGCGAGCTGGGCGAAGTGGCCATCATGAACCTGGCCGACGCCCTGGACACCTACATCCCCACGCCTGAGCGCGCCATCGACGGCGCCTTCCTGATGCCCGTCGAAGACGTGTTCTCCATCTCCGGGCGCGGCACCGTGGTGACCGGCCGCGTCGAGCGCGGCATCATCAAGGTCGGCGAAGAAATCGAAATCGTCGGCATCAAGGCCACCCAAAAGACCACCGTCACCGGCGTCGAGATGTTCCGCAAGCTGCTCGACCAGGGCCAGGCCGGCGACAACGTCGGCATCCTGCTGCGCGGCACCAAGCGCGAAGACGTCGAGCGCGGCCAGGTGCTGTGCAAGCCCGGCTCCATCAAGCCGCACACGCACTTCACCGGCGAGGTCTATGTCCTGTCCAAGGACGAAGGCGGCCGTCACACGCCGTTCTTCAACAACTACCGTCCGCAGTTCTACTTCCGCACCACCGACGTCACGGGCTCCATCGAGCTGCCCAAGGACAAGGAAATGGTGATGCCCGGCGACAACGTGTCGATCACCGTCAAGCTGATCGCCCCCATCGCCATGGAAGAAGGCCTGCGCTTTGCCATCCGCGAAGGTGGCCGCACCGTGGGCGCCGGCGTGGTGGCCAAGATCATCGAGTGATTGTTGCGGGGCTCTAGGGGTATAGCTCAATTGGCAGAGCGTCGGTCTCCAAAACCGAAGGTTGTAGGTTCGATTCCTACTGCCCCTGCCACCTGACATCGGGTGGTTTTGCAAAGCCCGCCACCTCGGCGGGCTTGCGCGTTGAGACGTGAATGAAGTTCGAGGCCCAGAAAGCCTCTTGTGTATTGGAAACCGGCAGCCCACATGGCAAGCACGCAAATCGAAACCGTAAGCACGGGAGCTGACAAGGCCAAGCTGGCCGCCGCCGGCTTGCTGGTCGTGGGCGGCGTGGCGGCGTTCTACCTCTTGTCCAGCCGCGGCGCCTGGGTTCAATGGGGCAGCCTGATCGTCGGCCTGGTCCTGGCGGCGGTCGCCTTCCTGAGCTCCGAGTCCGGGCGGCGCCTGATCGCGTTCGGACGCGACTCCTGGCGCGAGATGCAAAAGGTCGTGTGGCCGACGCGCAAGGAAACCCTGCAGACCACGGCCTTCGTGTTTGCCTTCACGGTGTTTCTGGCGCTGTTCATGTGGCTGACCGACCAGTTCCTGCAATGGTCGCTGTACGACCTGATTTTGGGGTGGAAGCAATGACGAGCGACGTGATGACGGACATGAGCGCGGGCGCGTCCACCAACCCCGATCTGCGCTGGTACGTGGTGCATGCCTATTCGGGCATGGAAAAGGCGGTCGAGCGCAACATCCGCGAGCGCGTCAACCGCGCGGGCATGCAGGCCAAGTTCGGTCGCATCCTGGTGCCGACCGAGGAAGTCGTCGAGATCAAGAACGGCGTCAAGCGCACCACCGAGCGCAAGTTTTTCCCCGGCTACGTCCTGGTCGAGATGATCATGGACGACGACACCTGGCACCTGGTCAAGCACACCAACAAGGTGACCGGCTTCGTGGGCGGCGCCAAGAACCGCCCGGCCCCGATCTCGGAAGACGACGTGATGAAGATCGTCAACCAGATGCAGGAAGGCACCGACAAGCCGCGCCACAAGGTCGAGTTCGAGGTGGGCGAGTACGTGCGCGTCAAGGAAGGCCCGTTCACCGACTTCAACGGCACGGTCGAGGAAGTCAACTACGACAAGAGCAAGCTGCGCGTGTCGGTCACGATCTTTGGTCGCGCCACGCCCGTCGAGCTCGAGTTCGCTCAGGTCGAAAAGGCCTGATCGCTATTGAATTTATAGCTTTTCGCGCTTGCCGACTCGGCGCGAATAGCACTTTTGGTGAGTCGAAACCCCGGGGAGCGCCGATGTGGCGCGCATGAACCCGCAAGGAGCAAAGCATGGCGAAGAAGATCGTCGGCTTCATCAAGCTGCAAGTGCCAGCTGGTAAGGCCAACCCGTCCCCACCGATCGGCCCGGCGTTGGGCCAGCGCGGCCTGAACATCATGGAGTTCTGCAAGGCGTTCAACGCCCAGACCCAGGGTGTCGAGCCTGGCCTGCCGCTGCCGGTGGTGATCACCGCGTTCGCGGACAAGAGCTTCACCTTCATCATCAAGACGCCGCCCGCGGCCACCCTGATCAAGAAGGCCATCAAGCTGGACAAGGGCTCGGCCAAGCCGAACTCGGACAAGGTGGGCAAGATCACGCGCGCCCAGCTCGAAGAGATCGCCAAGACCAAGCAAAAGGACATGACCGCCGCCGATCTGGACGCCGCCGTGCGCACGATCGCCGGTTCCGCCCGTTCCATGGGCGTCACGGTGGAGGGCGTCTAAATGGCCAAGCCGACCAAGAAGCAAAAGGCCCAGGTGGGCAAGGTCGATTCGACCAAGCTGTACGCCCTGACCGAAGCGCTGGCGCTGGTCAAGGAGCACGCCACCGCCAAGTTCGATGAATCCATCGACGTCGCGGTGCAGCTGGGCATCGACGCCAAGAAGTCCGACCAGGTGGTGCGCGGCGCCGTGGTGCTGCCCAACGGCACCGGCAAGACCAAGCGCGTGGCGGTGTTCGCCCAGGGTGCCAAGGCCGAAGAGGCCAAGGCCGCCGGCGCCGACATCGTCGGCATGGACGACCTGGCCGCCCAGGTCAAGGCCGGCGACATGCCCTTCGACGTGGTGATTGCCGCACCCGACGCCATGCGCGTGGTCGGCACGCTGGGCCAGATCCTGGGCCCGCGCGGCCTGATGCCCAACCCCAAGGTCGGCACCGTGACGCCCGACGTGGCCACGGCGGTGAAGAACGCCAAGGCCGGCCAGGTGCAGTTTCGCGTCGACAAGGCCGGCATCGTGCACGGCACCATCGGCCGCCGCTCGTTCGAGGCCGACAAGCTGCAGGGCAACCTGGCGGCGCTGATCGAGGCGCTGAACAAGGCCAAGCCGGCCACCAGCAAGGGTGTGTACCTGCGCAAGGTGGCGGTGTCCAGCACCATGGGCGTGGGCGTGCGGGTCGATACCCAGACCATCAACGCCTGATGACGAGTTTCGGCGCGCGCACCGCCTGGCGGCGCGCGTGCCGGAGTGGTGGGCTGCCGCGACCCTCGGGTTGCGGCAGGCCATCCAAGACCGCTGGCGGGTCGGCTTCGGCCGAACTTAATCGACTCTCGTTTTGAGAGCGGCCAGCGCAGATGGCGAGCCTGCTGAGAAGGATTTTCCTGAACAGTCGGTCGCTTTGGAAGGTGCGTTGCCAGGGCCGGTGCCGATGGCATCGGTTGCAGGCAACGCTTTTTAAGGAGTAGACCTTGAGTCTGAATCGCAGTGAGAAAGAAGCGGTCATCAAAGAAGTGACCGACCTCGCCGCAAAAGCTCAAACGCTGGTGATGGCGGAATACCGCGGCGTCACGGTCGCTGACATGACGAAACTGCGCTCTTCGGCGCGCAGCCAAGGCGTCGCCCTGAGCGTGTTGAAAAACACGCTGGCGCGCCGGGCTGTGGCCGGCAGCAGCTTCGAAGTGATCAGCGAGCAGATGTCCGGCCCGCTGATCTATGGCTTCTCCGAAGACGCCGTGGCTGCCGCGAAGGTGGTGGCCGATTTCGCGAAGACCAACGACAAGCTGGTCATTCGCGCGGGCGTCTACGGCGGCAAAAGCCTGGATGCCGACGGCGTGAAGGAGCTGGCCAGCATTCCGAGCAAGGAAGTGCTGCTGGCCCAGTTGTGTGGCTTGCTCATGTCGCCGATCTCCCGCACCGCCGTGGTGCTGGGCGCACTGGCGGCCAAGAAGGGCGAAGGCGAGGCGGCGGCGGCCTGAGGGCACCGCCAAAACGATCCGTTTAACTGTATTGGGAAATCAAAATGGCATTTGACAAAGACGCATTTCTGACCGCGCTGGATGGCATGACGGTCATGGAACTCAACGACCTGGTGAAAGCCATCGAAGAGAAGTTCGGCGTGAGCGCCGCGGCCATGGCCGCGCCGGCCGCCGGTGGTGCCGGTGGCGCTGCCGCCGCCGCCGAGGAAAAGACCGAGTTCACGGTGCAACTGCTGGAAGCCGGCGCCAACAAGGTGTCCGTCATCAAGGCCGTGCGCGAGATCACCGGCCTGGGCCTGAAGGAAGCCAAGGACCTGGTCGACGGCGCGCCGAAGCCCGTCAAGGAAGGCCTGCCGAAGGCGGATGCCGAGGCGGCCAAGAAGAAGCTGGAAGACGCCGGCGCCAAGGTCGAACTCAAGTAAATCGGTCTGGAGCTACTGCGCGACGCGATCCTGGTCCTGCGATGCTCGCCGTGCTTGTGTACGGCTGCGCTTCTCGAACCAACCTCGCGCCGCTCGCTACGCTCCAGCCCCGATTTACGGGCTGGCTGTTGGAGCCAGCCTTTTGCGCTTTCAGAGCGCACCTGCAAGCGGCGGCATGCGCTGCTTGCAAGTGTCTTCTGAACCCGACTGCAGAAGGCCACTTGGTCCGGGCCGCGTGCAATGCGCGGCTGTCCGCCATCGGCTGGTAGTGGCCAGCCACCAAGCTTTCGTCAGGCTGTTTGGGGCCTGACTTTCCTAGTCGCCTGATATCCAGGACCTTTTGGTTCATCGCCCGGAGATTTCATGGCCTATACCTTCACCGAACGCAAGCGCATCCGCAAGAGCTTTGGCAGCCGCGACAGCGTGCTCGAGGTTCCGTACCTGCTGCAGATGCAGCGCGACGCCTACACCGCCTTCCTGCAAGCCGATTCCGCGCCCAAGAAGCGCACCCACGAGGGTCTGCAGGCCGCGTTCGAGTCCGCCTTCCCCATCGTCTCGCACAACGGCTTTGTCGAGATGAAGTTCATCGAATACAACCTGGCCAAGCCAGCCTTCGACGTGCGCGAGTGCCAGACGCGCGGCCTGACCTTCGCCTCGGCCGTGCGCGCGCGCGTGCAGCTCATCATCTACGACCGCGAGTCCTCCACCTCGCAGTCCAAGGTGGTCAAGGAAGTGAAGGAGCAGGAGGTCTACATGGGCGAGGTGCCCCTGATGACCGACAAGGGCTCGTTCATCGTCAACGGCACCGAGCGCGTGATCGTCAGCCAGCTGCACCGCTCGCCGGGCGTGTTCTTCGAGCACGACAAGGGCAAGACGCACAGCTCGGGCAAGCTGTTGTTTTCGGCGCGCATCATTCCCTACCGCGGCTCGTGGCTGGACTTCGAGTTCGATCCCAAGGACATCCTGTTCTTCCGCGTCGACCGCCGCCGCAAGATGCCGGTCACCATCCTGCTCAAGGCCATCGGCCTGACGCCGGAGCAGATCCTGGCGAACTTCTTCGTCAACGACAACTTCCGCCTGATGGACAGCGGCGCGCAGATGGAGTTCGTGTCCGAGCGCCTGAAGGGCGAGGTGGCGCGTTTCGACATCACCGACAAGTCGGGCAAGGTCATCGTCGCCAAGGACAAGCGCGTCACCGCGCGCCACACGCGCGAGCTGGAGCAGTCGGGCACCACGCACATCAGCGTGCCCGAGGACTTCCTGCTGGGCCGCGTGGTGGCCAAGAACATCGTCGACGGCGACACCGGCGAGATCGTGGCCAAGGCCAACGAGGAGCTGACCGAAGGCCTGCTGAAAAAGCTGCGCGAGGCGGGCGTGCAGGAGCTGCCCTGCATCTTCACCAACGAGCTCGACCAGGGCGCCTACATCTCGCAGACGCTGCGCGCCGACGAGACCGCCGACGAGTTCGCCGCCCGCGTGGCCATCTACCGCATGATGCGCCCTGGCGAGCCGCCGACCGAGGACGCGGTGCAGGCCCTGTTCCAGCGCCTGTTCTACAACCCGGACACCTACGACCTGTCGCGCGTGGGCCGCATGAAGTTCAACGCCAAGGTCGGTCGCGAGGAGTCGACCGGCCCGATGGTGCTGTCCAACGACGACATCCTGGCCGTGGTCAAGATCCTGGTCGAGCTGCGCAACGGCCGCGGCGAGGTCGATGACATCGACCACCTGGGCAACCGCCGCGTGCGCTGCGTGGGCGAGCTGGCCGAAAACCAGTACCGCATGGGCCTGGCGCGCATCGAGAAGGCCGTGAAGGAGCGCCTGGGGCAGGCCGAGCAAGAGCCCTTGATGCCGCACGACCTGATCAACAGCAAGCCGATTTCAGCCGCGCTCAAGGAGTTCTTCGGCGCCTCGCAGCTGTCGCAGTTCATGGACCAGACCAACCCGCTGGCCGAAATCACGCACAAGCGCCGCGTCTCGGCCCTGGGCCCGGGCGGCCTGACGCGCGAGCGCGCCGGCTTCGAGGTGCGCGACGTGCACGTCACGCATTACGGCCGCGTGTGCCCGATCGAAACGCCGGAAGGCCCGAACATCGGCCTGATCAACTCGCTGGCGCTGTACGCGCGCCTGAACGAGTACGGCTTCATCGAGACGCCGTACCGCCGCGTGGTCGATGGCAAGGTGACGATGGACATCGACTACCTGTCGGCCATCGAGGAAGGCAAGTACATCATCGCGCAGGCCAACGCCACGCTGGACAAGGACGGGCGCCTGACGGGCGACCTGGTGTCGGCGCGCGAGAAGGGCGACTCGGTGCTGGTGGGCGCCGAGCGCATCCAGTACATGGACGTGTCGCCGGCGCAGATCGTGTCGGTGGCGGCTTCGCTGGTGCCCTTCCTGGAGCACGACGACGCCAACCGCGCGCTGATGGGCGCCAACATGTCGCGCCAGGCGGTGCCCGTGCTGCGGCCCGAAAAGCCGCTGGTCGGCACCGGCATCGAGCGCGTGGCCGCGGTCGACTCGGGCACCGTGGTGACGGCGCGCCGCGGCGGCGTGGTGGACTACGTCGATGCCACGCGCATCGTGATCCGCGTCAACGACGACGAGGCGGTGGCCGGCGAAGTGGGCGTGGACATCTACAACCTGATCAAGTACCAGCGCAGCAACCAGAACACCAACATCCACCAGCGCCCGATCGTCAAGCGCGGCGACAAGCTGGCCAAGGGCGACGTGGTGGCCGACGGCGCCTCGACCGACCTGGGCGAGATCGCCATCGGCCAGAACATGCTGATCGCCTTCATGCCCTGGAACGGCTACAACTTCGAGGACTCGATCCTGATCAGCGAGCGCGTGGTGGCCGAAGACCGCTACACCAGCATCCACATCGAGGAGCTGGTGGTGATGGCGCGCGACACCAAGCTGGGCGCCGAGGAAATCACGCGCGACATTCCCAATCTGTCGGAGCAGCAGCTGAACCGCCTGGACGAGTCCGGCATCATCTACGTCGGCGCTGAGGTGCTGCCCGGCGACACGCTGGTCGGCAAGGTCACGCCCAAGGGCGAAACCACGCTGACGCCGGAAGAAAAGCTGCTGCGCGCCATCTTCGGCGAGAAGGCCAGCGACGTGAAGGACACCTCGCTGCGCGTGGACCAGGGCTCGCAGGGCACGGTGATCGACGTGCAGGTGTTCACCCGCGAAGGCATCCAGCGCGACAAGCGCGCGCAGCAGATCATCGACGATGAGCTCAAGCGCTACCGGCTGGACTTGAACGACCAGCTGCGCATCGTCGAGGCCGACGCCTTCGACCGCATCGAGAAGCTGCTGATCGGCAAGCTGGCCAACGGCGGCCCCAACCGCATCGCCAAGGGCACCAAGATCGACAAGGCCTACCTGGCCTCGGTCGACAAGTACCACTGGTTCGACATCCGTCCGGCCGACGATGGCGTGGCCGCGCAGGTCGAGAGCATCAAGGCCTCGATCGAGCAGCAGCGCCACAGCTTCGACCTGGCCTTCGAGGAAAAGCGCAAGAAGCTGACGCAAGGCGACGAGCTGCCGGCCGGCGTGCTGAAGATGGTCAAGGTGTATCTCGCCGTCAAGCGCCGCCTGCAGCCGGGCGACAAGATGGCCGGCCGCCACGGCAACAAGGGCGTGGTGTCCAAGATCGTGCCGATCGAGGACATGCCCTACATGGCCGACGGCACGCCCGCCGACATCGTGCTGAACCCGCTGGGCGTGCCTTCGCGCATGAACGTGGGCCAGGTGCTGGAAGTGCACCTGGGCTGGGCCGGCAAGGGCATCGGCGCGCGCATCAACGAGATGCTGGCGGCCGAGAACCGCGTCGCCAAGCTGCGCCAGTATCTGGAGCAGCTCTACAACAGCACGGGCCGCAAGGAGGACTTCAAGTCCATCGGCGACGATCAGCTGCTGGAGATGGCCGAGAACCTGACCGGTGGCGTGCCCTTTGCCACGCCGGTGTTCGACGGCGCCACCGAAGAGGACATCCACGCCATGCTCAAGCTAGCCTACCCCGAGGAGGTGGCCAAGCTCAAGGGCCTCACGGCCACGCGCACGCAGGCCTGGCTGCACGACGGCCGCACCGGCGACGCCTTCGAGCGCCCGACCACCGTGGGCTACATGCACTTCCTGAAGCTGCACCACCTGGTGGACGACAAGATGCACGCGCGCTCGACCGGCCCGTACTCGCTGGTGACGCAGCAGCCGCTGGGCGGCAAGGCCCAGTTCGGCGGCCAGCGCTTCGGCGAGATGGAAGTGTGGGCACTGGAGGCCTATGGCGCCGCCTACACGCTGCAAGAGATGCTCACCGTCAAGTCCGACGACGTGCAGGGCCGCACCAAGGTGTACGAGTCCATCGTCAAGGGCGAGCACTCCATCGACGCCGGCATGCCCGAGTCGTTCAACGTGCTGGTCAAGGAAATTCGCTCGCTCGGCCTCGACATCGAGCTGGAGCGCTCTTAAAAAATGAGCTTCCTGCGCTTGTTCTGCAAGATTTTCATAGTGTTTTCATTCTACAAACCAGTGATGACAAGCGCGGCCAGCTATGAAATTTGACGAAAAGGAAAGAGTCACATGAAATCGCTACTCGACCTGTTCAAGCAATTCACGCCGGATGAGCATTTCGATGCCATCCGCATCGGCTTGGCTTCGCCCGAGAAGATCCGTTCGTGGTCTTTCGGCGAGGTGAAGAAGCCCGAGACCATCAACTACCGCACCTTCAAGCCCGAGCGCGACGGCCTGTTCTGCGCCAAGATCTTCGGCCCCATCAAGGACTACGAGTGCCTGTGCGGCAAGTACAAGCGCCTGAAGCACCGCGGCGTGATCTGCGAGAAGTGCGGCGTCGAAGTCACCCAGACCAAGGTGCGCCGCGAGCGCATGGGCCACATCGACCTGGCCGCGCCCTGCGCCCACATCTGGTTCCTGAAGTCGCTGCCCAGCCGTCTCGGCCTGGTGCTGGACATGACGCTGCGCGACATCGAGCGCGTGCTGTACTTCGAGGCCTACGTGGTCACCGACCCCGGCATGACGCCGCTGAAGAAGTTCGGCATCATGAGCGAGGACGACTACGACGCCAAGCGCAAGGAATACGGCGACGAGTTCGTCGCGCACATGGGCGCCGAGGGCATCAAGGAACTGCTGCAGGGCATCGACCTCGACATCGAGATCGAGAAGCTGCGCGGCGACCTGACCGGCTCCGAGGTCAAGGTCAAGAAAAACGCCAAGCGCCTGAAGGTGCTGGAGGCCTTCCGCAAGTCGGGCATCAAGCCCGAGTGGATGGTGCTGCAGGTGCTGCCGGTGCTGCCGCCCGACCTGCGTCCGCTGGTGCCGCTGGACGGCGGGCGCTTCGCCACGTCGGACCTGAACGACCTGTACCGCCGCGTCATCAACCGCAACTCGCGCCTGCGCCGCCTGCTGGAGCTGAAGGCGCCGGAGATCATCGCGCGCAACGAAAAGCGCATGCTGCAGGAGGCCGTGGACAGCCTGCTGGACAACGGCCGCCGCGGCAAGGCGATGACGGGCGCCAACAAGCGTGCGCTCAAGTCCCTGGCCGACATGATCAAGGGCAAGAGCGGGCGCTTCCGCCAGAACCTGCTGGGCAAGCGCGTCGACTACTCGGGCCGCTCGGTCATCACCGTGGGCCCCACGCTCAAGCTGCACCAGTGCGGCCTGCCCAAGCTGATGGCGCTGGAGCTGTTCAAGCCCTTCATCTTCGCGCGCCTGGAGGCCATGGGCATCGCCACCACCATCAAGGCCGCCAAGAAAGAGGTCGAATCCGGCACGCCGGTGGTGTGGGACATCCTGGAAGAGGTCATCACCGAGCACCCGGTGATGCTCAACCGCGCCCCCACGCTGCACCGCCTGGGCATCCAGGCCTTCGAGCCGATCCTGATCGAAGGCAAGGCGATCCAGCTGCACCCGCTGGTGTGCGCCGCCTTCAACGCCGACTTCGACGGCGACCAGATGGCCGTGCACGTGCCGCTGTCGGTCGAGGCGCAGATGGAAGCCCGCACGCTGATGCTGGCCTCCAACAACGTGCTATTTCCGGCCTCGGGCGAGCCCTCCATCGTGCCCTCGCAGGACGTGGTGCTGGGCCTGTACTACACCACGCGCGAGCGCATCAACGGCAAGGGCGAGGGCCTGATCTTCTCCGACGTCGGCGAGGTGCAACGCGCGCTGGACGGCGGCGTGGTCGAGCTGACGGCCAAGGTCGCCGTGCGCATGACCGAGTGGACGCGCGACAAGGCCAGTGGCGAGCTGGTCGCCTCGACCTCGCTGGTGGACACCACCGTGGGCCGCGCGCTGCTGTCCGAGATCCTGCCCAAGGGCCTGCCCTTCGCGCTGATGAACAAGGCGCTCAAGAAGAAGGAAATCTCGCGCCTGATCAACGCCAGCTTCCGCAAGTGCGGCCTGAAGGACACCGTGGTGTTCGCCGACAAGCTGCTGCAAAACGGCTTCCGCCTGGCCACGCGCGCCGGCATCTCGATCGCCATCGAGGACATGCTGGTGCCGGGGGAAAAGCCCGCCATCATCGAGCGCGCCGAGAAGGAAGTCAAAGAGATCGAGCAGCAGTACGTCTCGGGCCTGGTCACCGCCGGCGAGCGCTACAACAAGGTGGTGGACATCTGGGGCAAGGCCGGCGACGAGGTCTCCAAGGTCATGATGGCCCAGCTGGCCAAGCAAAAGACCACCGACCGCCACGGCAAGGAGGTCGACCAGGAGTCCTTCAACTCCATCTACATGATGGCCGACTCCGGCGCGCGCGGCTCCGCGGCGCAGATCCGCCAGCTGGCCGGCATGCGCGGCCTGATGGCCAAGCCCGACGGCTCGATCATCGAGACGCCCATCACGGCCAACTTCCGCGAAGGCCTGAACGTGCTGCAGTACTTCATCTCCACGCACGGCGCCCGCAAGGGCCTGGCCGACACGGCGCTGAAGACGGCCAACTCGGGCTACCTCACGCGCCGCCTGGTCGACGTGACGCAGGACTTGGTGGTCACCGACGTCGATTGCGGCACCAGCAACGGCTCGCTGATGCGCGCGGTGGTCGAGGGCGGCGAGGTGATCGAGTCGCTGCGCGAGCGCATCCTGGGCCGCACGGCGGCCGAGGACCTGGTCAGCCCCGAAACCCGCGAGGTGGTCATCCAGGCCGGCCAGATGCTGGACGAGGACGCGATCGACGAGCTGGAAGCCGCCGGCATCGACGAGGTGCGCGTGCGCACCGCGCTGACCTGCGACACCCGCTTCGGCCTGTGCGCCAAATGCTACGGACGTGACCTGGGCCGCGGCGGCCTGGTCAACACCGGCGAGGCGGTGGGCGTGATTGCCGCGCAGTCGATCGGCGAGCCCGGCACGCAGCTGACCATGCGCACCTTCCACATCGGTGGTGCGGCCTCGCGCGCGGCCGTGGCCTCCAACGTCGAGGCCAAGTCCAGCGGCGCGATCGGCTTCAACGCCACCATGCGCTACGTGACCAACACGCGCGGCGAGCTGGTGGTCATCTCCCGCTCGGGCGAGATCACGATCCACGACGAGCACGGCCGCGAGCGCGAGCGCCACAAGGTGCCCTATGGCGCCACGCTGACCGTGAAGGCCGACCAGACCATCAAGGCCGGCACCATCCTGGCCAACTGGGACCCGCTGACGCGCCCGGTGATCACCGAGTACGCCGGCCGCGTCAAGTTCGAGAACGTCGAGGAAGGCCTGACGGTGGCCAAGCAGGTGGACGAGGTCACGGGCCTGTCCACCCTGGTGGTGATCGACCCGAAGCGCCGCGGCTCGGCCAAGATCGTCCGTCCGCAGGTCAAGCTGATCGACGCCACCGGCAACGAGGTCAAGATTCCCGGCACCGACCATGCGGTGACCATCGGCTTCCAGGTCGGCGCGCTGATTCAGGTGCAGGACGGCCAGGACGTGGGCCCCGGCGAGGTGCTGGCGCGCATTCCGGTCGAAGGCCAGAAGACGCGCGACATCACCGGCGGTCTGCCGCGCGTGGCCGAGCTGTTCGAGGCCCGCTCGCCCAAGGACAAGGGCGTGCTGGCCGAGCAGACCGGCACCATCTCGTTCGGCAAGGAGACCAAGGGCAAGATCCGCCTGCAGATCACCGACCCGGACGGCAAGATCTGGGAAGAGCTGATCCCCAAGGAGAAGAACCTGCTGGTGCACGAGGGCCAGGTGGTCAACAAGGGCGAGTCCATCGTCGACGGCCCGGCCGACCCGCAGGACATCCTGCGCCTGCTGGGTATGGAAGAGCTGGCGCGCTACATCGTCGACGAGGTGCAGGATGTGTACCGCCTGCAGGGTGTGAAGATCAACGACAAGCACATCGAGGTCATCGTGCGCCAGATGCTGCGCCGCGTCGTGGTCGAGAACCCGGGCGAGTCCAGCTACATCGCCGGTGAGCAGGTCGAGCGCTCGGAGATCCTCAACACCAACGAGGCGCTGCAGCGCGACGGCAAGATCGCCGCCACCTACTCCAACATCCTGCTGGGCATCACCAAGGCATCGCTGTCCACCGACAGCTTCATCTCGGCGGCGTCGTTCCAGGAGACCACGCGCGTGCTCACCGAGGCGGCCATCATGGGCAAGCGCGACGAGCTGCGTGGCCTGAAGGAGAACGTCATCGTCGGCCGCCTGATCCCGGCCGGCACCGGCCTGGCCTACCACCAGGCGCGCAAGGCCAAGGACCAGATGGACGAGGCCGAGCGCCGTGCCATCGCCGAGGCGGAGGCGGCCGAACTGGCCGAAGCCACCGAGGCGGCGGCGGCCTCCGCGTCGCCCGACGAAGGCGCTTCGGCGGCCTGATTGCTTTTGAAAGCATAGCGCCCTGCGCACGCTCCATGGGCGTGCCAGGGCGTCTTTTCATATGAATTCAAAATCCTGCCCATGTCCGACGGATTGGTGATCGCCATCGCCCTGGCCGCCCTGGCGCTGTTCTGGGCGGTGGGCGCCTACAACCGCCTGGTGCGCCTGCGCGCCGCCATCGGCACCGCCTTTGCGCCGCTGGATGCACGCTTCAACGAGCGGCTGGCGTGGATGGGCGAGGCGCTGAAGCCGGGTGACGGGGCGGCCGGCGCCGAGGCCACCGATGGCGCGGATGCCGCGTCCACACCCGAGCCACCCTCGTGGGCGCGCCTGGGCGCGGCCAGCGAGCAGTGGGCGCTGGCGCTGGCGCCGGTGCGCGCGCGGCCGGCCGACGCCGACGCCGTGGGGCGCCTGGTGCTGGCCCATGCGGCGCTGGACGCGGCCTGGGCCAGCATTCCGGTGCAGGACTGGGCATCCCACGTGGCCATCGACGCCACGCCGGTGCTGGCGCAGTGGGAGCGCCTGCGCCAGCAGGAGCAGCCGCTGGTGGCGGCGTTCAACGCCGCGGTGCAGCGCTACAACGCGGCCATCGGGCAGTTTCCGGCCGCCCTGATGGCGCGCCTGTGCGGCTTTCGCGCGGCGCAGGGGCTGCCGCTGCTCGAGGACGGCCCCGCGTGAGTGCGCCCGCGCCCCGTGACGGCACGGCGCGGGAGGCGCCGCCGCTGTGGCGGCAGTTGCAGTTGCTGGCGCGCCTGATCGAGGGCGTGGGCGCGGGCCAGTCGCTGACGCGCTTGCTGGACGAAGTGCCGCCCGGCCTGCGTGCGGGTGCCCAGGCGCTCAGCTTCGAGGTGCTGCGCCACTGGGGCACGGCGCAGGCGCTGCGCGGCCGCCTCGCGCCGCGCCGGCCGACGCCGCTGGCCGATGCGCTGCTGTGCAGTGCGCTCGTCCTGCTGCTGCCGGGCTGCGCGCAGGCCTACCCGGCCTTCACCGTGGTCGATCAGGCCGTGGAAGCGGCCAAGCGCGAGCCGACGCTGCGCCGCCAGGCGGCCTTCATCAACGCCTGCCTGCGCCAGTTCCGGCGCGACGCCGACGGGTTGCTGGCCGCGCTGGCGGACGATCCGGTGGCGCGGTGGAACCACCCGGTGTGGTGGATCGAGCGCCTGCAGGCCGACGACCCCGAACACTGGGCCGCCCTGCTGGCGGTCAACCAGCGGCCGGCGTCGATGGACCTGCGGGTCAACGTGCGGCGCAGCGATGTGACGGCCTATGGCGAGCAACTGGCGCAGCGCGGCATCGCGGCCATGCCCTTGGGTGGCGCGGCCCTGCGGCTTGCATCGCCGCACCCGGTGCACGAGCTGCCCGGCTTTGCCGAAGGCCTGGTGTCGGTGCAGTCGGCCACGGCGCAACGTGCCGCCCACTTGCTGCTGGACGGCCTGGGCGCGCAGCCCCTGCGCGTGCTCGACGCCTGTGCTGCCCCCGGCGGCAAGACCGCCCATCTGCTGGAGCTGGCGCCGCACGCGCAGGTGACGGCGCTGGAGCTGAACGCCGAGCGCAGCCGGCGCATCGACCAGAACCTGCAGCGCCTGGGCCTGCAGGCGCAGGTGCGGGTGGCCGACGCGGGCGATCCTGGGGCCTGGTGGGACGGCGTGCCCTTCGACGCCATCTTGCTGGACGCGCCGTGCAGCGCCTCGGGCATCGTGCGCCGCCACCCGGACGTGCGCTGGCTGCGCCGCGCCAGCGACATCGCCCAGCTGGCTGCCGCGCAGGACCGCCTGCTGCAGGCCTTGTGGCCGCTGCTGGCGCCGGGCGGCCGCCTGCTGTACTGCACCTGCTCGGTGTTTCGCGCGGAGGGTGCCGAGCGCATCGCGGCGTTTGCCGCACGCAACACCGACGCGCGCCAGCGGCCCGCGCCGGGCCATTTGTTGCCATTGCTGCCGGGAACGGGCGCCGAGCTTGGCGACAATGGCAGGCACGATGAAGATGGATTCTTCTATGCCCTGCTGCACAAGCCTGCCGCCTGAGAGCTTGAGAGCCTTTTGCTCATGCCCGCTGTTCGCGCCCAATCGGCCGCGCTCGTGGTTGCAGATGCTCGCCATAGCCCGCGCTATGGCTGCGCTTTGCGCCTAGATCGCAGCCGATTTGGCACGCCCCTCGACCATGTTCAAAAAACTCTCAAGCTCTGAGGCGCGGGCCCGCCGGCGCGCGCTGGCCGCGCTGCTGTGCGCCGGGCTGGGCGGCATGGGCGGCGCGGCTTGGGCGGCAGCACCGGGCGTGCAGTCGCTGCGCGTCGAGCGCAGCGACGACGAGGTGCTGCTGTATGCCGAGCTCAGCTTCGAACTGGCCGCTTCGGTGCAGGACGCCCTGCTCAAGGGCATTCCGGTGCACTTCGTGGCCGAGGCCCGGGTGTTGCGCGAGCGCTGGTACTGGTTCGACCAGGAACTGGCGCAGGCCGCGCGCTACACGCGCGTGGCCTACCAGCCGCTCACGCGCCACTGGCGCCTCAACACCTCCAGCGAGCCCATCAACGACGCCGAGCTGGGTTTGGGCCTGTCGCAGCAGTACGACTCGCTGGCCGAGGTGATGGCTGCCGTGCAGCGCATCGCGGGCTGGAAGATCGCCAGCGCCGAGCAGCTGGCGGGCGGTGGCGCGCAGCTGCTGCAATTTCAGTTTCGGCTGGACGCCAGCCAGTTGCCGCGCACCTTCCAGCTGGGCGGGCTGCGCCAGTCGGACTGGCACCTCGCGCTCGAGCGGCGTCAGCCACTGGAGCTGGAGCGCAGCCCATGACGGCGCCCAGGAGCGAGTTCGACCTGGAGCTGCCCGGGCAGGGCAGGGTCACGCGCTGGACGCTGCGCCTGGCCGCCGTCACCATGCTGGTGGGCGGGCTGGTGCTGGTCTTTCTGCTGGTGCAGGCCACCAACAATCGCCTGCTGTACGAGCGCTACTTCACCCGCCTGCTGTGGGTCAACATCGCGGCGGCGGCGGTGCTGGCGCTGGTCATCCTGTGGGGCGTCTATCGCCTGCTGTCGCGGCTGCGGCGCGGCAAGTTCGGCAGCCGCCTGCTGATCAAGCTGGCGGCCATCTTCGGCCTGGTGGGCGTGCTGCCGGGGCTGCTGATCTACGGCGTGTCCTACCAGTTCGTGTCGCGCTCGATCGAGACCTGGTTCGACGTCAAGGTCGAGGGCGCGCTTGAATCGGGCCTGACCCTGGCGCGCAGTTCGCTGGAGACGCAGGCGCGCGAGTTCGGCAACCAGCTGCGCGGCGCCGCGACGCTGCTGGCCGACACGCCCGACGCCGCGGCGGCGCTGCCGCTGGAGCGGCTGCGCGCGCAGATCGGCGCCACCGACGCCAACCTGTGGAGCAGCTCGGGGCGGTTGATCGCCAGTGCCGGGCTGTCGCGCTTCGATCTGTCGCCCACCAAGCCTTCGGCGCAGCTGCTGCGCAACGTGCGCGCCCAAGGCGTGGCCACGCAGATCGAAGGCCTGGACGAGGCCGCCGTGCCGCGTGCGGCCGGCAGCGCGCCACCCGAGGCGCGCATTCGCGCCCTGGTGGTGGTGGGCGGCCGCTCGCTGGGCCTGACCGACGAGGCGCGCCTGGTCGAGGCGGTGCAGCCGCTGCCCAGCGTGCTGGTTGAAAACGCCCTCGCCGTGCAGGAGGCCAACCGCGAATACCAGGAGCGTGCGCTGGGCCGCCAGGGCTTGCGCCGCATGTACATCGGCACCCTGACGCTGGCGCTGTTCCTGGCCGTGTTCGGCGCCGTGCTGCTGGCGGTGCTGCTGGGGCAGCAGCTGGCCACGCCCCTGCTGATGCTGGCCGACGGTGTGCGCCAGGTGGCCGCGGGCGATTTGCGGCCCAAGGTCATCCTGGCCGGGCGCGACGAGCTGGTGGGCCTGACGCGCTCGTTTGCCGACATGACGCGCCAGCTGGCCGATGCCCGCACGGCGGTGGACACCAGCATGCGCGAGGTGGAGACCGCGCGCGCCAATCTGCAGACCATTTTGGACAACCTGACGGCGGGCGTCATCGTGCTCGACGCGGCCGGCATCGTGCAGTCGGCCAACCCGGGCGCCACGCGCATCCTGCGGGCACCCCTGGCGGCCGGCGTCGGCCACCCGCTGGCCGCGCTGCCCAAGCTGGAGGCCTTCGGCCGTGACGTGCAGGCGCAGTTCGACCAGTTCGAGGCCGCCCGCATCGAGCACGGCCCCGATCACTGGCAGCACGCCTTCGAGCTGCATGGCGCCACCGAGGGGGCCAACGCCGAGGCCGTGTCGCTGGTGGCGCGCGGCGCGGCCCTGCCGGGCGGCCTGCGCCTGCTGGTGTTCGACGACATCTCCGAGATCGTGTCGGCCCAGCGCACCCAGGCCTGGGGCGAGGTGGCGCGGCGCCTGGCGCACGAAATCAAGAACCCGCTCACGCCCATCCAGCTGTCGGCCGAGCGGCTGGAGCGGCGGCTGGCCGACAAGCTGCCCGACACCGATCGCGCGCTGCTGCTCAAGTCGGTGCACACCATCGTCGACCAGGTCGATGCGATGAAGCGCCTGGTCAACGAGTTTCGCGACTACGCCCGCCTGCCCACGGCTCAGCTCAAGCCCCTGGATCTGAACGAGTTGGTGGCCGAGGTGCTGCATCTGTACGGTGCCCACCTGGACGGCCCTGGCCATGGCGCCGTGGTGCCGGTGCGCTTCGAGCGCGACGATGCCTGCCCGCCCATCCTGGGCGATGCGCAGCAGCTGCGCCAGGTCATCCACAACCTGGTGCAAAACGCGCTCGACGCCTCGCCCGCGCCCGACGCGGCGCAGGCCGCGGCGACAGGCGCGGGCGTCGTCATCCGCACCCGGTGGTCGGACAGCGCGCAGCGCGTGCGCCTGTCGGTCATCGACCATGGTCACGGTTTTCCCGATGCCATCCTCAAGCGCGCCTTCGAGCCCTATGTGACCACCAAGGCCAAGGGCACCGGCCTGGGCCTGGCGGTGGTCAAGAAGATCGCCGAGGAACACGGCGCGCGCGTGGATGTGTCCAATCGCATCGTCGATGGGCACGTCGCCGGTGCCCAAGTATCATTGACGTTCGAGCCCGCCCCCGAATCCTCGGAGACAAGCCACGCGGCAGGCTGACTTCACACAAAGGACAAGCGCTTTCTCATGGCCAACATTCTGGTGGTTGACGACGAACTGGGCATTCGGGATCTCCTGTCGGAGATCCTCAATGACGAGGGTCACACCGTCGAACTGGCCGAGAACGCCGCCCAGGCGCGGGCCGCGCGGCAAAACGCCTGCCCCGACCTGGTCCTGCTCGACATCTGGATGCCCGACACCGACGGCGTCACGCTGCTTAAGGAGTGGCGCGGCGCCGGCCTGCTGACCATGCCCGTCATCATGATGAGCGGCCACGCCACCATCGAGACCGCCGTCGAGGCCACGCGCATCGGCGCGCACGCGTTTCTCGAAAAACCCATCACCCTGCAAAAGCTGCTCAAGGCGGTCGAGCAGGCGCTGGCGCGCTCGCAACCGGCGGCCCCAAGCCCGGCCGCCACCGCGCGCGATGGCGCGCGCGCGCCCAGCGCGGTTGCCGCCACGGAGGTGGAACTGACCGTCGAAGCCGCCATGACCGGCGGCGGCCAGCTGCCGCCCGCCGGCCTCGACCTGACGCCGCAGGCGCAGCGCAGCTTCGAGCTCGACCAGCCGCTGCGCGAGGCGCGCGACGCGTTCGAGAAGGCGTACTTCGAATTTCACCTGGCCAAGGAAGGCGGCTCGATGACGCGCGTGGCCGAAAAGACCGGCCTGGAGCGAACCCACCTGTACCGCAAGCTCAAGCAGCTCGGGGTCGACCTCGCCCGCGGCCGCAAGAGCAGCCAGGCGGCCACGTGAGCGCAAAATTCTTCGCTATAATCTCGCGCTTCACGGCCCGGTAGCTCAGTTGGTAGAGCAGAGGACTGAAAATCCTTGTGTCGGTGGTTCGATTCCGCCCCAGGCCACCATTTACTCAAAGCCCAACCCTTATCGGTTGGGCTTTTTTCTGCCCGAAACGCCATTGTTGGCGCGGTTCCGGACACCTGCCTCTTGAGCGCGCCCTTGCCGGGCCGCCGACTTTCGGCCTCGACATCGCCGGTTTTCTCTCTCCGTTCTCTGTTGGCCTCTTGACCGTCCAAGTGCCCAAGTCCACTGTTTTCGCGGGTTTGAGAGCAGGCGGTTGCGGTTTTCGTCTGCTCAGGAGACGGCGACCGAGAACGCAGAGCAACCGGCCTGGATGTTCACGCCGCCTGCAACGCCGCGATCAGCGGACACTGCACCTGCCCGCTCGTCGCGCAGCAGCGCTCGACAAGGCCCTGCAGCGCACCCTCAATCCTTTGCAGATCGGCAAGCCGGGCGCGCACGTCTGCTAGTTTGTGCTCTGCCTGCTCGCGAGCCTCGGTGCAATGCGACCCATCCTCGAGCTTGAGCAAATCCCCGATCTCGTCGAGGCTGAAGCCTAGGCGCTGAGCGGACTTGATGAAGCGCACGCGCCCCCGATCCGTCTCGCCATAGCGGCGGATGCCGCCCAGCGGGCGGTCGGGCTCCTGCATCAAACCCTTGCGCTGGTAGAAGCGGATCGTTTCGACGTTGACCCCGGCGGCCTCGGCCAGCACACCGATGGTCAGGGTTTCGGGTAGTTCGTTCATGGCGCTTGACTCCGTACTTAAGTACGGAAGTAAGCTTACGCCATGAATGCAGATTCCCCAACCGAACCTCGACCCAGCGGTGGGCGTGGTGCGCTGTTGACCGGCGGTCTGGCGGCCATCCTCGCGTCCACCTGCTGTCTCGGCCCATTGGTGCTGATCACGCTGGGTGTCTCCGGCGCGTGGATCAGTAACCTGACTCTGCTCGAACCGTATCAACCCTACTTCATCGGTGCGGCGCTCGTGGCACTGTTTTTCGCGTACAGGCGCATCTGGCGCCCCGTTGCAGCCTGTGAGCCTGGGCAGGTCTGCGCGCTGCCGCAGGTCAACCGCAGCTACAAGGCCTTGTTCTGGATCGTGGTGGCGCTGGTTATCGCTGCACTCGCATTCCCGCTGATCGCGCCCTGGTTCTACTGAAAGGAAACTGCCATGAAAAAACTCGTCGCCCTGGCCGCGTTGGCAGCGATGACCTCGCCCCTCTGGGCTGCCACCCAGAGCGTCACGCTGTCCGTGCCGGGCATGAACTGCGCCACCTGCCCGATCACGGTCAAGAAAGCGCTGACGAAGGTCTCCGGCGTCAGCAAGATCGACGTGAACCTGGATCGACGCGAGGCCAGGGTGACATTCGATGATGCGAAGGCGAATGTCGAGGCCCTCACACGCGCCACCAAGGACGCGGGTTATCCCTCGACCGTGGTGGGAGCCGCCAAGTGACGGTGGTGATCCTGGAATCGACGCTGACCTGTCCCGAGTGCGGCCACGCCAAGGCCGAGACGATGCCCACGGACGCCTGCCAGTGGTTCTACGAGTGCGAGCAGTGTCACTCCGTGCTCAAGCCCAAGCCGGGTGACTGCTGCGTGTATTGCTCCTACGGCACAGTGCCTTGTCCGCCGATACAGGAGCGTGGCAAGGACCGTTGCTGCGGCAGCTGATCACGCTAGGCGCAGTCGTTCACGCTGCTCGTCCCACCGTTGGGGAATGGCACGACGGCTGACGCTTTCCAGTGTCACGCCCGCAGCCGCGCCGATTGCGCAGGCTTCAACGATGCTGGGTGCCAACTGCGCCAATCGGGCGATCCGGCTGGCACGACCCAGATCGAGACCTTCAGCTTCGGCGATCTCAGTGATCGATGCGAAGCGTCCTTCGTCCATCAGCCTTTGCCAGTGGTGCGCGAGGCCGAGCGCCCGCAGCAAAGGGGTGTCCTGCGCCATCTCACGCACCTGCCGCTCACGGAGGGCCTCGTCCAGAAACTCCTGCGGCGCGTCCAGCGGCGTGATGACCTGCTTCTTCAGCCCCCGCTTCACCAGCGTCCAGGGCACAAAGGTTTCCAGTCGCACGCCGCCTGCCGGTGTTGGAAGCTCGTGAGTGATGGGGCGTCCGGTTTGCTTGCCGTAGTGCTTCTTGGACATCATCTCTCCTACCTGAAACGCTCAAATAGCTGGCGCTGCTCTGGCCAGAGTGCCGGAATGTCGTTTCGCATCAGCCACAGCAATGTGAGCTGCCGAGGCTGGCAGCCCACCATCAACTGCTCGATGACGTCCGGGGCAAGCCGGGCCAAGCGCAGCAATCGGCCGACCGTCGTCGGCATCAAGCCCTCGAGCCGGGCGATTTCGACCACGCTCTTGAAGGCTCCTGAGTCGAGCAGGGCGTTCCAGTACGTTGCGCGGGCGACAGCCTCGATGATGTGGACGTCGTGCGCGGATTCCCGCCCATCGACCAGCAACTTTCCCTTCTTCCGTTTGAATTGCAGGGGCACGAAGGTTTCCAGTGTGTCGTCCATCAGGCTTCGACCTCCACCAGTTCCGCGCCGATGCCCCTTGGGGCGAACTCGCCGATCAGGGCGTCCCAGCCCAGTTCCCGCCACTTCACCTTGATGCCTTGCACTTCGCCGACGTGGACGAGGTCGATGCGCTCGATCATCAGGTTGGCGATGCGATGGCGCTCGACCGGGAACAGTTGATCCCAGACGTCGTTGAGCCGTCCCATCGCCATTACCGTGGTGGCCTCGTCGATCTGAGCGCCATTGCGCTGGATATGGCGCACCACCGATGCGATGGATTCCGGGCTGGTCAGCACGGTGCGGATCTGAGCCACCACTGCAGCCTCAATCTCCGGCGCAGGTAAGCGCTCGTAGCTCTTGCCGGGTGCTCCGAACCGGCTTTCCGACTTGGACACGTAGTAGTGGTACTTGCGCCCGTTCTTGCGCGAGTAGGTCGGGTACATCCGTTCGCCCGAGGGGGCGTACAGCAGGCCGCGCAGCAAAGCGTCGGTGCGCGACCGGATCTTGGTTTCCACCGACCGGGTGTGCCCATCCCTGGCCAGCACCGCGTGAACCTTGTCCCAAAGCTCCTGGCCGATGATCGGCGGGTGAGCGCCGGGGTACCAGTTTCCTTTGTGCGACAACTCCCCCAGGTAGATGCGGTTGCGCAGCAGCTTGTGCAGGTACTTCTTGTCGATGCGCGTGCCGCTGCGGGTCTGGCCCTCCTGCGTCGTCCAGGCCTTGGTTGTGATGCCGTCGGCAGTCAGATTGACGGCGATCTGGGTTGGGGAACCAATGGTCAGCATCTCCTCGAAGATGCGACGCACCACTGCCGCCTCGGCCTCGTTGATGACCAGCAGGCGGTTGTCGACGTCGTAACCGAGGGGCGGGACGCCGCCCATCCACATCCCCTTGCGCTTGGCGGCGGCGATCTTGTCGCGGATGCGCTCGCCGGTGACCTCACGCTCAAACTGGGCGAAGGACAGCAGGACGTTGAGCATCAGCCGACCCATCGAGGTGGTGGTGTTGAACTGCTGGGTGACCGACACAAAGGACACCCCGTGGCGTTCGAACACTTCGACCATCTTGGAGAAGTCGGCCAAGCTGCGCGTCAGGCGGTCGATCTTGTAGACCACCACGATGTCGATCTGGCCGCGCTCGATATCCGCCATCAGGCGTTTCAGCCCCGGCCGATCCGTGTTGCCGCCAGAGAAGCCGGGGTCGTCGTAGTCGTCGGCCACCGGAATCCACCCCTCGGATCGCTGGCTGGCGACGTAGGCGTGGCCGGCCTCCTTCTGCGCGTCGATGGAGTTGAACTCCTGGTCAAGCCGTTCATCCGAGGACACCCGGCAGTAGACGGCGCAGCGCTTGCGGGCGCGGGTAGCGGCAATCTCGCTCATCGCGCACCTCCCTTGCTCAGGCCAAAGAACAGCGGCCCAGACCAGTGCGCGCCGGTGATGTGGCGGGCCACCGCCGTCAAGCTCTTGAAATTGCGCCCCTGGTACTCGAACAGCCCCTCGGCGGTGACTGTCACCCGGTGTTCGCGCTCGCCCCATTCGCGCAGCAGGATCGTGCCCGGCGCGAAATCGAACTCGCGCGGCTTGGCCCGCAGCTTGATCTTGGAGTGTTTTGCGCCGATGGCTTCCAGACGCTGGCGGGTTGCGGGCGCGAGGCCACCAAAGGCCTCCTCCTGTAGCTTGTAGGCGATCCGGGACTCGACGTGGGTGCGGTTGGGGTAGTCCGGGCGGCGCGGGAAATACCGATCCCAGACCGTCCAGAGCTCGGACATCGGCAGGCACGCCAGTTCCGCGATCCGCGCGGCGACAGATGCTTGTTTCTCGTTCATCACAACTTCTCCTCTTGATAGGGGGTTGTATGAACGCGCTGGTCGGGCAGGAAGCCAAGGCCAACTGCTCTCTGTTTTGGCTCATCCGCGACGAGGGTGCGGACGATGGCGGCCGCAAGGATGGCGGCGATTTCGCCAGCACGGGCGCTGGCGCTCATCTCCGTGGGAGATGCGAGTTCGAGGTTCTTCATGACGGCTCCGGGGAATAGCAACCGTCAGGGATAGTGAGCCTGATCTTCCGAAGCGGATGGCAATGTAGGGCAATTACATTGCTTTTTTTATTTCGCAAGACTTTCTTGCGCACAGGCTTTCGCAAGCGTAAAATGACGTTTTCCGGAGGTGCCAACCCATGCTCGACAAGACCTCGCACAAGCTGATCGGCTTCCGCGTGAAGGCGGCGCGCGAGGCCAAGGGCTGGACGCAGGATCAGCTCACCGAAGGCCTCGGCCTGAACGACCGCCAGTCGGTTTCCGACATCGAAAACGGAAAGCGCACGCTGCGGGCGGAGGAGATGCTCGCCCTGACCGATCTGCTGGATCGGGACATCGAGTTCTTCATCGACCCCTTCGCCGTCGCGGGCGAGGCGCAATTCAACTGGCGAGCCGATCCCGGCGTGTCGGAGGACAGCCTGGACGGCTTCGAACTGAAGGCTGGCCAATGGATCGGGCTGCTGCGCTGGCTGCGCGAACAGCGCGACAGCCGGGCCAGCGTGCTCAAGCGCGCCCTGCGCCTGTCCACCCAGTCGTCCTACGAGGATGCGCAGGAGCGCGCGGAAAGCCTGGCAGCAGAGCTCGACCTGGGCGTCATTCCTGCCGAGACCCTGATCGACAAGGTCGAGCGCGAACTGGACATTCCGGTGCTGTTCGTGGACACGGTCGAGACTGCAGACGGCAAGTCGATCTCCGGTGCGACCTGCCATCTGGAGGAGATGGGCGTCATCCTCATCAACCGCAACGAAAGCGAGGCTCGGCGCTTCTTCGATCTCGCCCACGAACTTTTCCACGCGCTGACGTGGGATGCGATGAAGCCCGAGCATCGGGAGTCGAACTCCTTCGAGGAGCGCACCAAGGGCAAACGCGTCGAGCAGCTAGCCAACAGCTTCGCGGCTGCGCTGCTGATGCCGCGCGCCTCGCTCGACAAACTCATCGACAAGGAACGCGTCAACGACATCGCGCATCTGTGCGAGGTCGCGGCCTTGCTGCGGGTCGCGCCCGTGGCGCTGGCGTGGCGGCTGTTCAACCTCAAGCTCATCGGTGACGACACTCGGCAAAGCCTCTCTCAAGAGAAGCAGCGGCCCTCTGTGTCCGGGCCACCCAAGCGGTTCTCTGCGTCCTTCGTGAAGATGCTTCACGAGGCGCTGGAGAACGGGCGGCTTTCGGCGCGCAAGGCCGCCAAAGCCATCGGCATTGGCCTTGGCGGACTGACCGAACTGTTCGGCCAGTACGACCTGCCCGCTCCGTTCGAGCTTTGAGGTGAATACCGTATGCCTCAAGTGCGCGTATTCGCTGACACGAACGTCATCCTCGAAGCATTTCGCTCACGGTGCTGGACAGCCATCACAACGCACTACGCCGTCGAAACGGTCGAGAAATGCGTCGAGGAAACGCTGACCGGCGACCCCACCGATCCTCGCCATGTGGCGGTTGCGCCCGCTGAACTGCACGCGGGCCTCACCGCCCGGTATCCCGTCACTCGCAAGGAACTGGCCGCGTTGGTCACCAGCCAGCCTGGCTGCATGACGCTGGACGACGGCGAAAAACACCTGTTCGCGTGGCTGCATGCCAGCAAGCTCCTGCCCAGCAACGTCATCGTCGTGACCACTGCCGACAAGGCGGCCCTGGTGGCATCGAATGGACTGGGCTGGCTCAACAGCATGACCTCGCTGGAAGACCTCGCCCGAAAGGCTGGCGTCGGTCGCGTCAACCTCGACGCCTTGGCCTTGCAGTACCGCGAGGACTGGCTGTCCAGCATCAAGACCAAGATCATGTTGGGAATCATCCCGTGAATGTCGAGCCGCGCTGACGGTGCCGACCCAAGGGAGGCCACTCAGCATCAATCCAAGGAGCATCGAGTGGCCCAGAAGTCTCACAAGAACAACAAGCACATCGCCGAACTGATCGAGTCGGCAACCGTCACCGCGCTCCAGCTTCTGGCGCAGGTCGACAAGTTCGCCATGCTCGGCGGCATCGATGCGTCTCTGCCTGATGATCAGGCGCGCGCGGCGCTGCGCGAGCACATCCTCAAGATCAGGCGCGAGGACATCACCATTGCCGATCAGGAGGCCGTGCGACTTCTCCAGCTCGTCCGATTCCGTACCGAGGAGATGCTGGAGCACGCCTATCGGGAACTGGAGTTCGAGCAGCACGCGGAGATCGCCAGCTTCGACAAGTCGGCGGATGCGATGACCCGGCTGATCTGGTTGCACGTCAAGGCGTCGCGCGTTTTCGACCAGATCGAGACCATCTACCTGACCCACCATTTCCACGGGCACAAGAAGTTCCTGGGGTTCACGGTGCGCGATGGCGACGGGCGTGACTTCCAGTGGACGCCGGAAGTCGAGAAGAAGCTGCACGAAGGCGTGGGCGAAATCCTCGAGCTGGACGACGAGGCCAAGCAGAACTGCGAGCTGATTCACTTCGAGATGGACGAAGGCGATGCGGACGCCAAGCGACGCATGCACTATCTGGTCGTCTATCACCCCGGGAAGATGAAGCTGCTGCGGCAGATGAAGGATCGTCGCCGTGATCTCCTGGTCTTCACACCCGCACTGGAAGCGACGCTGGTGTACGACCCGGCAGCGAACAAGGTGCATGTGCTCTCGGACAAGCGCGGCACGGCGCAACGCCTCGCGGATCGCTTCGTCGCCGTCGGCTTCGACAAACCGCTCTCGAAGCAGCCCGTCGGGGCCATCAGCTACGAGCTGGGTATGTTCAAGAGCTCGGTCAACCTGCGCACCGCAACCGCCAAGGGTGCGGTGATCCTGGACGCATGGATTTCGTCGATCACCGTGACCCTCGGGCATACACGGCACAGCGTCACTTTTGCGATGGCGAACAGCGACAGCGTCTGGAGCGTGTCCGACAGGCATTTCGGCGACCACAACCCCTTGTCCAGCTGCCGTTCCGTGATCGAGGTGAAGCTCTCGTTCTCGATCCGTTTCGACGGCGAGCAGGATTCGCGCGCGCTGGACATCACGGTCGATCACCGGGGCTCGTGCAATCTGCTGAATCTGCCTGATCCACGCCTGCGCCAATGCGGTGAAGACATCCTGACTTCGCTGGGCGTGATGAAGCGAGTCGAACCGGCGAAGGTCGGTGCCGACCTTGCTCTGTTCCGAGCCGAGATGAAGTTGCTCGATCTTGCGGGCCACGAGGCGGATGGACACCTGCTGACAGCGCTTGGTCTGACCGCCACCGATCTGGTGAGCAAGGGTCTGCTCAAGCAGAAGGCTCCGGGCGACTACATCACCGTCCCCGTTGAGGATGCCGACGGCCAGCAGGGGTTCCGCCGACTGAAGGTCATGTTCAACAGCACCAGCACATCGGCAGTTGATGACGTCACCGGCGAACGCTTCGACCTGGCTGAAGGCGACCTTTGCCGATACGACATCAGCAAGGGCTACCTGCGTGAGCGTCTCGACGAGCTGCTCCGTCCCCAACTGGTCGACATGCCGTTGACCGTGGACGAAGAGGAGCCCTATGTGCTCGGCAACTACCGGATGGGCGATCAGCGCATTCCGGTCGCGCTGGTGTCCCGGCTGTGGGAGCCCAAGCACGCAGACAAACTCGACACAAAGCTGCGGCAGTCGAATCTCGGCCTCACCATCGTGTTGTCGACGACGGCGGGCCAGCCGCGCCGCTACCTTGGGCCCGGCATCGTTGTCTCACTGGACGCGCTCGCCAAGGACGTCAACGGGAAGGTGTCGATTGATCTCGCGCCGGTCGATGCTGAGATTCGTCGTCGGCAATCCGAAGCGTCCGTGATCGACACGCCGCGTTTGATCAAGGACGACGCACGCAGCGGCACGCTGCACGGGCCGTGGCCCGATCCGTGGACGCTGACCAAGAAGGAGTGGCTCGATGTGGTCGAGGTGTTCGTCAATGGCTGGACATCCGGGCGGCGCAAGTGGTCAAAGGCTCAGATCGAGTCTGCGTCGGGCGTTTCATTTCGCACGATGGCCGAACTGTTCCGAGGCGCACCGGAATGGCAGACGTATTTCCGTGGCGCAGATGGCAATGCCAAACCCCGAGTTTGGGAACTGAACATCGGCACGCCCGACTATCTGGGCTCCTCGCAAGCCACTGGCGACCAGCCAGCGGAATCCGAAATGGCTTGAGGGACACGCCCTTGTAATTTCCGCGCGATTTCTGCGTGAAGGCTGCGAAATATCGCAAGCCTTGCGGCAAGAAAGTAGGAGCACCCCAACGAAAGGAGTGCTCCTCATGCAAAACGAAGTCCCTTCCATTCAATCCAGCCGGTATCCCAACCGGCCCAAACCGGACGGTGCCACGCGCATCGCCCTTGACGAAAACGAACTGGCCATCCGCTGGGGGCTTTCCGTCAAGACCCTGCGCCGCTGGCGGCAGGAACAGCTCGGCCCGGTCTTCTGCAAGCTCGGTGCCCGCGTCACCTACCTGATCTCCGAAGTCGAAGCCTTCGAGCGTCGCGTGTCGCGGCACTCGACCTTCACTCGCGCGTACCAGTGAGGAGAACGGCCATGAGCGATCTGACCATCTTTCCCGCCGACCTCGCTGCGATGAGCACCGCCCAGCTGGTGGCGCTGCCGATCAACGATTTCGTCGCTGCCGAACGCAATGTCGACGAGGCCATCGCGTTTCTCAAGCCACTGCGCGCCAAGCTGGACGCCGCCAAGCTCCAGCGTTACGGCGAGCAGGCCCGTACCGCACTGCGTGACTCCGGCCGCGACTTCGGCACCGCCCACGTCAACGACGGCGCACTGCACGTCAAGTACGAGCTCCCCAAAAAGGTGACTTGGAGCCAGACCATCCTCAAGGAAATGGCCGAGCGCATCGTCGCCTCGGGCGACAAGGTCGAGGACTACATCGACATCAAGTTGTCGGTGCCCGAGTCCCGCTACACCAACTGGCCCACCGCGCTGCAGGAGCAGTTCGCCGCCGCGCGCACGGTCGAGGAAGGCAAGCCGAGCATCACTCTGACGCTCGATGGGGGTGCCGCATGAAAAAGCTCCCCATCGTGTCCGCCGTCGAGCGGATGGCCGAGCGCAAGGGCGTGAAGCTGCTGATGCTCGGCAAATCCGGCATCGGCAAGACCACCCGGCTCAAGGATCTTGACCCGGCCACCACGCTGTTCCTCGACATCGAGGCCGGTGACTTGGCGGTGGCCGACTGGCCGGGCGACACCATCCGCCCGGCTTCGTGGCCGGAGAGCCGCGACTTCTTCGTGTTCCTCGCGGGCCCGGACAAGTCGCTGCCGCCTGAGAGCGCCTTCTCGCAGGCGCACTACGACCACGTCATCGAGAAGTTTGGAGACCCGGCGCAACTCGACCGCTACCAGACCTTCTTTCTCGATTCGATCACCCAGCTGTCCCGCCAGTGTTTCGCGTGGTGCAAGACGCAGCCGGGTGCCGTCAGCGACCGCTCCGGCAAGCCTGACCTGCGCGCGGCCTATGGCCTGCTCGGCCAGGAAATGATCAGCGCATTGACCCACTTGCAGCACGCACGCGGCAAGAACGTGGTGTTCGTGTCGATCCTCGACGAAAAGCTCGATGACTACAACCGCAATGTGTTTGTGCCTCAGATCGAGGGCAAGCAAACCGTCGGCGCGCTCATCGGCATCGTCGATGAGGTCGTGACGCTGGCCGAGATCAAGGCCGAGGACGGCAGCACCTACCGCGCCTTCGTCACCCACACCGTCAATCCCTACGGCTTTCCGGCCAAAGACCGCAGCGGTCGCCTCGACCTGCTGGAGCCGCCGCATCTCGGCGCGCTGATCGCCAAGTGCGCAGGCGCCTCCGCCGCGCCTGCCAGCGCCGCCACCCCCGCACACATCGAATCTCAGGAGTAATTGCAATGACCGCATGGAATGACTTCAACGATGCCGACGCCCAGCAATCCGGCTTTGATCTGATCCCCAAGGGCACCGTTGTCCCGGTGCGCATGACCCTCAAGCCCGGTGGCTATGACGACCCGTCGCAGGGCTGGGGCGGCGGCTACGCCACCGAGTCTTTCGAGACCGGCTCGATCTACCTCGCCGCCGAATTCGTGGTCACCGCTGGTGAGCACGCCAAACGCAAGATGTGGTCGAACATTGGCCTGCACTCCAAGAAGGGGCCGACCTGGGGCCAAATGGGGCGCAGCTTCATTCGCGCGGCGCTCAACAGTGCCCGCAACGTTCATCCGCAGGACAACAGCCCCCAGGCTGCTGCTGCCCGCCGCATCCAGGGTTTCCACGAACTGGATGGTCTGGAGTTCCTGGCCCGCGTGGACATCGAGAAGGATGGCAAGGGCCAGGATCGCAACGTGGTCAAGGTCGCAATCGAACCCGACCACCCCGACTACGCCAAGTTGATGGGTGTGCCGACCAAGGCTTCCGGCGGCGGCACTTCCGGCGCTCCGGCGCAGGCAGCACCCGCGTACCAAGCACCGGCTCCGCAACGCGCACCCGTGACGGGCAAACCGTCGTGGGCACAGTGAGGGAGGTGGCCATGAACGCATCCATGCTCACTGCCAGCCATTACGGCGTCGTGCATTTCGGCGATCTCGACTGCGAGGCGGTCGTACTCACCACCGGCGAGCGCGGCTACGTCCGCAAGGAACTGGCCAAGCTCCTCGGTTTCCACGAGTCGCACAAGGGTGGCCGTTTCGCCCGATTTCTGGCTGGCATTGCACCTAACTCATTGTCTCTATTGGAGAAATCATCCGGGCCGATTTTGCTGCCATCGGGACGCCAGACCCAGTTCTTCCCTGCAGGCATCATCGCGGACGTGGCCACCTCCGTGGTGGACGCAGCCATTGCAGGCACGCTGCACCGCGCACGCCAGGGCATCGTCGGTAACTGCCTGACGATCATGCGCGCTCTTGCCACCACCGGCGAGGTCGCGCTGATCGACGAGGCCACTGGCTACCAGCACCACCGCGCACCGGATGCGCTGCAGGAGCTGATCTCCAAGTTGCTGCGCCAGTCCTGCGCATCGTGGGAGCGCCGCTTCCACCCGGACTACTACCGCGCCATCTATCGGTTGTTCGGCTGGAAGTACCAGGGCCACGACCAGAACCCTCCGCACGTCGTCGGCCAGATCACGCTGCGCTGGGTCTACGGGCCGGTGCTGCCAGAGGACTTGCTGGGCGAGATCCGCAATCGCAAGGGCATCTCGCAGAAGCACCACCAGTGGCTGTCCGATCAGGGACTCGCGCATCTGGAATCGCAGATTCACGCGGTCACGGCGATTGCGCGCAGCTCGCAGAGCTATCCCGACTTCAAGCGCCGCTGCGAGGCCGCCTTTGCTGGCGCTGCCCTGCAGTTGGGCCTGCTGCTCGATGAACTCGAGGAGGGGGCGTGAAATGCTGGGTCTGCAAACGACAGGCCCGGGGCTACGGCCACACCGACAACCGCCACGGTGTGGGCGATCCCCGGCGCTATCCCATCGACTGGGTGTTCTGTTCCCGTCGCTGCCAGGACGCATTTCACGCGCTGTACGGCAACTGGCAGCGGGCCAAGGAAGGTCGCATCGACAAGACGGAGGTCGCCATGATTGATCCGTCTGATGTCGAACTGGCCGCAATGCGTCATTGCCTCAAGGCCTTCGGCGAGGCAGCCGACGAGATCGGCTTCACCAAGCCGCTGGGCGATTACTCCGAAGCCGAGGCCCTGCGGGTAATCGACGCCATCGTCACCTGCTGGTCGGACGCGATGGTCGCGCACCACGAGGCCACCAAATACCCGCCCGTGCGGGGGATGACCCCTGCGCCCGATCCGCTGGCACCCGATGCCGCCAATCCGTTCGCGGACCTGGAGGACGACCTGCCCTGGGAAGAACCGAAGGGGAAGAAGCCATGATGGACTTCAACTCCACTTCGAGCATTTCGGGTCAGATCACTGCGCTGGTCGATGCCGGGTTGCAGCAGGCCCGCGCCCGCCAGTCTGAGCGCCAGTACCTCGGGGCCTCGCGCCTCGGGGTGTCCTGCGAGCGCGCGCTGCAGTTCGAATACGCCAAGGCTCCCATCGACCACGGGCGGGACACCACGGGCCGGATGCTGCGCATCTTCGAGCGTGGCCATGTCATGGAGGACTGCATGGTCGCGTGGCTGCGGGACGCAGGTTTTGACTTGCGCACCCGAAAGGCCGACGGCGAGCAGTTCGGCTTTTCTGTGGCCGATGGTCGCCTGCAGGGACACGTCGACGGCGTCGTCGTTGGAGGCCCTGAGGGCTTCGCCTATCCCGCGCTCTGGGAGTGCAAGTGCCTGGGCAACAAGTCCTGGAGCGATCTGGAGAAAAAGGGCTTGGCCATCTCCAAGCCCATCTACGCCGCGCAAGTGGCGATTTACCAAGCCTATCTCGAACTGCACGAGCACCCCGCGATCTTCACGGCGCTCAACGCCGACACGATGGAGATCTACACCGAGCTCGTGCCATTTGACGCGGCGCTGGCCCAGCGTATGTCGGATCGGGCGGTGAAGGTCATCACGGCGACCGAGGCAGGCGAACTGCTGCCACGCGCCTTCGTTGATCCGACCCACTTCGAATGCCGGATGTGCGCGTGGCAAGACCGCTGCTGGAGGACGACATGAGCAACGACAAGCAATTCATCGGAGATGTCGAACCAATGATCGACGCCAAGCAGGCCGCTGCCGCACTGCGCCTGCCGTACTACTGGTTCGCCGACCCGCAGATGCGCAGCAAGTACAAGATTCCGCACTACCTGATGGGCGGTCTGGTGCGCTATCGACCATCCGAACTGTCTGCGTGGGCAGCCCGCAGCACCGCCGCGCAAGGGCGCACCGGTGACGCCGATGGTGAGGAGGCCGAATGACCATCGACTTCAACGACATCGCGCCACTGCCCGATCACAACCGCCGCACTCTCAGCGACGCCGAGCGCGAAGAGCTGCGTGCCGACCTGCTCGCACGACTTGAATCCGTTCTGTTCACTTTGTTCCCTGCGGGCAAGAAGCGCCGTGGCAAGTTCCTGATCGGCGACGTGCTGGGCAGTCCCGGCGACAGCCTCGAAGTGGTTCTCGATGGCGACAAGCAAGGGCTGTGGACGGATCGGGCCACTGGCGACGGCGGCGACATTTATGCGCTGATCGGTGCGCACCTCGGCATCGACGTGCTGCACGACTTTCCGCGCGTGCTCGACGCCGCTGCCGATCTGCTCGGACGCTCGCGTTCCGCACCGGTGCGCAAGGCCAGCAAGAAGGACGTGCCGGTCGACGAGCTCGGCCCCGCCACCGCGAAGTGGGACTACCTCGATGCGGCAGGCCATCTCATCGCCGTCGTCTACCGCTACGACCCGCCCGGGCAAAAGAAGCAGTTCCGGCCCTGGGATGCCAAGCGGCGCAAGATGGCACCGCCCGACCCGCGTCCGCTCTACAACCAGCCAGGGATGACCAGTACCGCGCAGGTGGTGCTGGTCGAGGGCGAGAAATGCGCGCAGGCCCTGATCGATGTGGGCATCGTGGCCACCACGGCGATGCACGGCGCGAACGCTCCGGTCGAAAAAACCGACTGGTCGCCGCTGGCGGGCAAGGCGGTGCTGATCTGGCCCGACCGCGACAAGCCGGGCTGGGAGTACGCCACGCAGGCGGCACAGGCGATCTTGTCGGCGGGGGCCAAATCCTGCCACGTCCTCTATCCGCCCGAAGAAGCCGCCGAGGGCTGGGACGTGGCCGACGCCATCGCCGAGGGCTTCGATGTCGCCACCTTCCTCACCCACGGCCCACGCTTGCAGATGCACGACGTGGCCGATGACGTCGATCCGGTAGTCAGCAGCGACGAATCCGTCTGGGGTACGGAGGACGCGCTGGCGCTGTCCTTTACGCGCCGCTACCACCGTGACTGGCGCTACGTGGCTGGCTGGGGAAAGTGGCTGGTGTGGGACGGGCAACGCTGGCGCACCGAGGACACGCTGGCGGCCACGGACTTGATCCGTAGCGTCTGCCGCCAGACGGCTGTGCGCGCCGACAACCCCAAGGTCGCTGCCAAATTGGCCAGCGCAGGAACGGTCGGCGGTGTGGAACGCCTGGCGCGTGCTGACCGCAGGCACGCGGCCACCACCGACGAATGGGATGCAGATCCGTGGCTGCTCAACACGCCAGGCGGCGTGGTCGATCTCAAGACAGGCCGGATGCGCCCGCACGAGCGCGCCGACCGGATGACCAAGATCACCACAGCCACGCCCAGTGGCGACTGCCCGATCTGGAGGCAGTTCATCGACGAGGTCACGGGCGGTGACAAGGAACTGCAGTCCTATCTGCAACGGATGGTCGGCTACGCGCTGACCGGATCGACGCAAGAGCACGCGCTGTTTTTCCTGTACGGCACAGGTGCGAACGGCAAGTCGGTGTTCGTCAACACGCTGGCCACCATCCTGGGTGATTACGCGACCAATGCGCCGATGGACACCTTTATGGAAACGCGCACCGACCGGCACCCGACCGATATGGCGGGACTGCGCGGCGCGCGCTTCGTGGCGGCCATCGAAACCGAACAGGGAAAACGCTGGGCCGAGTCGAAGCTCAAGAACCTCACCGGTGGCGACAAGATCTCGGCGCGCTTCATGCGCCAGGACTTCTTCGAGTTCTTCCCGCAGTTCAAGTTGTTCGTGGCGGGCAACCACAAGCCCGCAATTCGCAATATCGACGAGGCGATGAAACGCAGGCTGCACCTGATCCCTTTCACGATCACCGTGCCGCCCGAGCGCCGCGACAAGAACCTGCAACAGAAGCTCCTGGCCGAACGTGACGGCATCCTCGCGTGGGCCGTGCAGGGCTGTCTCGACTGGCAGCGCCACGGGCGACTCTCTCCACCGCAGCGCGTGGTGGACGCGACGGAGGAGTATTTCGAAGCCGAGGACGCCCTGGGCCGCTGGCTCGATGAGCGCTGCGTGCGCGCGCCCAACGCCAAGTCGCTGACCGCCGAGCTGTTCAACGACTGGAAGCAGTGGGCTGAAGCCTCTGGCGAGTTTGTCGGCGCACAACGCCGCTTTTCCGATCTGCTCATCACGCGCGGGTTGGACAAATGGCGCAACGGGATGGGCGTGCGCGGGTTCCAGGGTATTGGTCTCAAGCACCCGCCGACCCCTGCCTACACCCCCTACGCGGACGACTGACCCCATGAAAACCACGCGGTCTGACGCAGCTGACGCAGTTTGTCGTAACTCCTACGCGTGCGCGTGTGCGCGCGCCTCATGGAGAGTTTCGTCACGAAGTGTCAGCTGCGTCAGATCCGCACCAGATAAGGACTGACACCATGACCACGACCATCCTCGCCCTCGATCTGGGCACCACCACCGGCTGGGCACTGCGCGGCAGTGACGGCCACATCACGAGCGGCTCCGAGAGCTTCCGGCCGCAGCGCTTCGAAGGCGGCGGAATGCGCTTCCTGCGGTTCAAACGCTGGCTCAGCGAGATCAAGCAATCCTGCGACGGCATCGACTGTCTGCACTTCGAAGAGGTGCGTCGCCACGTCTCGACCGATGCTGCCCACGCCTACGGCGGTTTCCTTGCCACGCTCACGGCGTGGTGCGAGCACCACCAGATCCCGTACCAAGGCGTGCCTGTCGGCACGATCAAGAAGCACGCCACGGGCAAGGGCAACGCTGGCAAGGACGATGTGATCGCTTCCGTCACCGCGCGCGGGCACGCGCCTGTCGACGACAACGAGGCCGATGCCCTGGCGCTGCTGCACTGGGCAATCCAGCATCACGACGACGGCCAGGAGGTGTGACGTGAAAGTTCCCACACCGCGGTACCGCTGCCCCCTCGGGCGGCTGCAACCCCAGGCCACCGATCTGGACGCCATCAAGGAACGTGGCTGGCGTGATCAGCACATCCTGGTGGTCAACGCGTCCGACGAACGTCTGGACTTCATCGAGCGAGAGATCGTGCGTCGCATTGGCGAGCGCTTGTACGGAGGGGCGCGTCATGACTGAGTGGACGATTGAGAATGTGGCGGCCCGCTTCGAGGAAGCCGCCAGCACCGGACGACGCCTGCCCCCTGTGCGTGTGCAGGGCTACTTCAACACGTGGCCTGTCATCGTGCGCAAGGAGTGGGAGACGTTCGCAGCCGACGAGCACGTCTATCGACCGTTCCCACCCACACCCGAAGCCATCGACCGGATGCTGGAGACGATGAAGTGGGTGCAGTGGCTGGAGATCGAGCAGCGCCACCTTGTGTGGATGCGCGCCAAGCGCTACGGCTGGCGAGACATCACGATCCGCTTTGCCTGCGACCGAACGACGGCGTGGCGTCGCTGGCAGCGGGCGCTGGAGATCGTGGCCGAAAAGCTCAACAGCGAAGGCATCCGTGCGCCTTCCAAAATCGTAGGCCAAGCCGGGTAATGCTTGCCGCGTTTGTCCTTCGTTTCCGGCGTTTGTCCCTTTTGACGCTGGCCGAGGCTGCAACAAATCACCCCGGTCGGGGGTAGTATTTCAGCTATCTTCTGGACAGCGGTGACGATTCGGCGAGCGGCCCAAGGCAAAAGGGGTCCTTCCTTGCCAGAATCCAATGCGGGGGGCGCGAGCGCGACGCTTTTTTAGCGTCAGGTCGCGGACAAGGTTACCAGTCGGCCAGGTTACCGGCTCCGGTTACCACCCCCAGGCGCAGTTACCACCCCACCAGAATCTTCATTCAACCAACCCGCCCGGCGGCAACGCTCGGCGGGTTTTGCTTTTGGGACTTCCACTTTGAACACGCTCAACGTCGAGTACCGCAAGGTCGAGGCGCTGATTCCCTACGTGTCGCATCCCGGACGATTGCATAGATGAAAACCGCTACCCGCTGTTCATGGCCCGAGCCGTATTGCGGGAGTTGATAGAGTCCTTGCAAGCCACCGGGAGTGCCACGCCATGCTGATAGCCCTGCACAAGAACGCCCGCACGACACCGGCCGTGCGCGCCGAGATCGCGGCCAGCCACGAGACCGCCAGTGTCCTGGCCCAGCGCTTTGGCATCACCGAGCAAACGGTCTACAAGTGGAAGAAGCGCCAGGTCTTTGGGGATCGCTCGCACACGGCCCATCGCCTGCAGACGGTGCTCACGCCGGCGCAAGAGAGCGTGGTGGTGCACCTGCGGCGCACCTTGCTGCTGCCCCTGGATGACCTGCTGGCTGTCACGCGGGAGTTCATTTGCCCCCATGTCTCGCGCTCAGGCCTGGATCGGTGCCTGCGCCGCCATGGCGCGGGCAACCTCAATGCCCTCAAGCCCCAGGAGCCTACCGTGGCCCACAAGGCCTTCAAGAGCTACGAGCCGGGCTATGTGCACATGGATGTGAAGTACCTGCCCCAGATGCAGGATGAGAGCAGTCGGCGCTACCTGTTCGTGGCCATCGACCGGGCCACGCGCTGGGTGTACGTGGCCCTCAAGGCCAACAAGACCGCCGCCAGTGCACAGTCCTTCCTGAAGGCACTGCACAAGGCCTGCCCGATCAAGATCCACAAGCTGCTGACCGACAACGGCAAGGAGTTCACCGATCGCCTGTTTGCCAGCCGCGAGCGCCAGCCCAGCGGCAACCACGAGTTCGATCAGTTGTGCGACGAGTTGGGGATCGAACACCGCCTGACCAAGCCCAGAACGCCCAGGACCAATGGCATGGTGGAGAGGTTCAACGGTCGCATTGCCGACGTGCTCAAGACGCACAGGTTCAACAGCCGCGAGGACATGGAGCAGACCTTGCTGCGTTATGTGGCCCTGTACAACCACCAACTGCCGCAGTCAGCGCTGGGCAGCAAGACGCCTATGCAGACCATGAAGCAGTGGTATCAGGAGAGCCCGCATCTGTTTCACAAGCGACCTTATGATCGTCCGGGATGCGACACCTACGCCCGCAATCCGCGCACGCACCATGATGCCCAGATCGCCAAGATCGCGGCCAGCATCGTCGAGTACGGCTGGACGAATCCGATCCTGGTCGACGGCGACAACGGCATCATCGCCGGGCACGGGCGTTTGGCCGCTGCGCGCAAGCTCGGCCTGGATCAGGTGCCGGTGATCGAACTGGCCCACCTGACCGTCGCGCAAAAGCGGGCACTGGTGATTGCCGACAACCGGCTGGCACTGGATGCAGGCTGGGACGAAGAGATGCTGGCCTTGGAGCTGGCCGAGTTGTCCGACGCGGGATACGACCTCGCTCTGACCGGCTTCGAGGAAGCCGAGATCGAGGCACTGCTCACCGGCGCGGTGGCCGTCGCGGATGATGAATCAGAGTCTGAAGCCGACGAGTCTGACGCGGCTGACGACGTGCCAGACGCGCCCGTCTTGGCGGTGTCCCGCCCCGGCGATGTCTGGGCCATCGGAGCGCACCGCCTGATTTGTGGCGACGCCACCGACCGGAACGTGGTCGCTGCGCTGATGCAGGGTGACCTCTCTCGCCTGTGCTTCACCTCGCCGCCCTACGGCAACCAGCGCGACTACACCTCGGGTGGCATCTCCGATTGGGATGGCCTGATGCGTGGCGTGTTCGCACACCTGCCGATGGCAGGCGACGGTCAGGTTCTGGTCAACCTGGGCCTGATCCACCGCGACAACGAGGTGATCCCGTATTGGGACGGTTGGCTATCTTGGATGCGCCAGCAGGGCTGGCGGCGCTTTGCGTGGTACGTCTGGGATCAGGGGCCGGGGATGCCCGGCGACTGGGCAGGCCGCTTTGCGCCGAGCTTCGAGTTCGTTTTCCACTTCAACCGGGAGAGCCGCAAGCCGAACAAGATCGTCCCCTGCAAGCACGCAGGCCAGGAATCCCACCTGCGCGCCGACGGGTCGTCCACCGCGATGCGCGGCAAGGATGGCGAGGTGGGCGGCTGGACGCACAAGGGGCTGCCCACGCAAGACACCCGCATCCCCGACTCTGTGATCCGCGTGATGCGCCACAAGGGCAAGATCGGTCAGGACATCGATCACCCGGCTGTGTTCCCGGTGGCGCTGCCGGAATTCGTGATCGAGGCTTACACGGACGCGGGCGACATCGTGTTTGAGCCGTTCGGCGGCAGCGGCACGACGATGCTGGCGGCCGAGCGCACCGGTCGGATCTGCCGAAGCGTGGAGATCGCGCCGGAGTACGTGGACGTGGCCATCAAGCGCTTCCAGCAGAACCACCCCGGCGTGCCGGTCACCTTGATCGCCACCGGTCAGTCCTTCGAGCAGGTCGTCGCTGAGCGCGCCACCACCCCGGAGGCCGAGGTGGTGGCATGAACTGGCTGGCCGACAAGATCGAGCAGTGGCCGACCGCCAAGTTGCTGCCCTACGCCCGCAACGCGCGCACTCATTCCGAAGATCAGGTGGCGCAGATCGCCGCCAGCATCGCCGAGTTTGGATTCACCAATCCGATCCTGGCAGGCAGCGACGGCATCATCGTCGCTGGACACGGTCGGCTGGCCGCCGCACAGAAACTCGGTCTGGAGATCGTGCCAGTGGTCGTGCTCGACCATTTGAGCCCGACCCAGCGCCGCGCGCTGGTCATCGCGGACAACCGCATCGCCGAGAACGCGGGATGGGACGACGCGATGTTGCGGATCGAATTGGAAGCCCTGCAACTCGAAGGGTTCGACCTCGATATCACCGGCTTCGACGCCGACGCTCTGGCCGAACTGATCGCGGGCGACGAGCCGGACAACGAGGGTCAGACGGACGAGGATGCGGTGCCCGAGGTCAGCGAGACACCCATCTCGCGTCCGGGCGATGTCTGGATCATGGGCCAGCACCGGCTGCTGTGCGGCGACTCGACCGTGGCCGAGAGCTACGACCGGCTGATGCAAGGCGCGGTGGCGGACATGGTCTTCACCGACCCACCGTACAACGTGAACTACGCCAACTCTGCCCGCGACAAGATGCGCGGCAAGGATCGCGCGATCCTGAACGACAACCTGGGCGACGGGTTCTACGACTTCCTGCTGGCCGCGCTGACTCCGACCGTCGCCCATTGCCGGGGCGGTATCTACGTGGCGATGTCCTCCAGCGAACTGGATGTTCTGCAGGCCGCCTTTCGTGCTGCCGGTGGCAAATGGTCGACCTTCATCATCTGGGCCAAGAACACCTTCACCCTGGGGCGCGCCGACTACCAGCGCCAGTACGAGCCGATCCTCTACGGATGGCCCGAGGGGGCGACACGCCACTGGTGCGGCGACCGTGACCAGGGCGACGTGTGGAACATCAAGAAGCCGCAGAAGAACGACCTGCACCCGACGATGAAGCCGGTGGAACTGGTCGAGCGCGCGATCCGCAATTCGAGCCGTCCGGGCAACGTGGTGCTCGATCCCTTCGGCGGTTCCGGCACGACGCTGATCGCAGCGGAAAAGTCAGGGCGCGTTGCGCGGCTGATCGAACTCGATCCGAAGTACGTGGATGTGATCGTGCGCCGGTGGGAAGAGTTCACCGGGAAGCAGGCCACCCGCGAGGCGGATGGCGCGTTGCTTGATCAGGCGACCAGCGATTCCTCGACGATCTCGCAGTGAATCACAAAGCCCGTCAGGTATGGCAGGCCGCGCGGGATGCCGTATTGCTTGCTGGTTTGGCGGCCAATCGTCCAGCCCATCCAACGCTGGGTGGCGGCGTTGATCGCGTCCGCCAGGGCCTTGCCCTCGTAAAGCCCGTTCTGGACGTCGTCGGCAAAGTGGCGACCGTGGCGGCTGTCAAGGAAGGCCCGCACCGATTCGAGCGGCTGGCTGGTGGCGCCCGAGATGGCGGTCATCGCCAGGGGCCAAGCCGCGCTGGCGTGTTCGTTCATCGTGCCCCAAAAGCCCCAGGCTTCGTTCTGGGTGGCGGGGATCTGCGTGGTGGTGTTCATCTCTGGCTCCTTCGGGTTGATCGTTGCGACACCCAACGTGCCGCGCTGTTCGATTGAGAAGCCAAGCGCCGCTTGGCCTCTTTCTCGATCTTTCTGATCAGGCGATGCGGTAGACCCGCTCTCCGCCTTGCGGCTTGTCCGAGACGATGGTCAAGCCCAGCTTCTTCTTGAAAGCCCCGGCAAAGGTGCCGCGCACCGTGTGCGCCTGCCAACCGGTGGCGGCGCAGATCTGGCCGATGGTTGCGCCCTCGGGGCGTTGCAGCATCCGGATCACTTCGGCCTGCTTGCTGTTCTCCCGGCGACGCGGCGTGGATTCCTTGACCCACTGGGCCTCACACGCGGCCACGTCGGCCTCCAATTCGGGATCGGCGACCAAGGTTGCGGTGGTGGTTTCCAACGCGCCCTGTGGCGCTGTGGTGGGCCCGGGGCGTGCCATGCCCAGGGCGTCGTAGCCCTCGGCGGCGACGAACCAGTCAGTGCCGTCGGTGGTGATCAGGGCACGGTTGAACATCCCGTCGAGCACTTTCTTGCGCGCGCCGCCTTTGATGTTGTCGGGGAACCAGTCGATCTTGCCTGCGCTGGTGTTGATGGCCTTGGCCAGGATGGCGTGTTGGGCCGGGGTCAGGTTGGTGGTGGTCATTTGCTGCTCCTTCGGGGTGGTGGATGACGATGTGATGAACGCGCTGTCCGGGACTGAAGCCAAGCGCTTATCGCGGGGCTTCGCAGCTTTCCGATCAGTCCTTGGCGATTTCCGCTTCCGAGGCCTTCGGGCTCGCTGCGCCGAGTTCGACGCCCGCCTTGAAGGCCGCTTCCAGCGCGTCCTTGAGGCACCACACCGCCGTGTCGTGGAAGTCGAGGCTGTCGGCGTTGCGGGTTTGCAGGGTTTCGATGCCGAGATGCTTCTGGGCGATGAGGGTGAGGATGGTGTCGATCTGGCTCATGGCGTTTTCCTTTCGGGGTTGGTTGGCGTGACGTGATGAACGCGCTGTTCCCGATGGAAGCCAAGCTCAATCTGCGGATATGACGAACAAATGAGTGAAGGTGACGATGGGACTCTCGATTCGCGCCTACGCGCGCCACCGTGGCGTGTCGCACGTGGCCGTGAAAAAGGCCATCGACACCGGAAGAATCACGCCGCTGCCTGACGGCACGATTGATCCGGACACGGCGGACGCCCAGTGGGCACAAAACACATTGCAGCCGCGCAGCGCCGCTGCGCCAGAGAAGGTCAGCACTGCGAAAGCGCGGCGCGTGGCCGCGACGGACGAAGCAGCAACGCAGCGCGATGCCGTCGACGCCAGCACAGCGCCGATGTCGGCCAGTGGCACCTCGCTCTTGCAAGCGCGCACGGTCAACGAGGTGCTCAAAGCCAAGCTCAACAACCTGGAGCTGGCGCACCGCAAGAAGGAACTGGTGGATCGGGCGCAGGCCGTGGCACACGTTTTCAAGCTCGCGCGCATCGAGCGTGATGCGTGGTTGAACTGGCCTGCGCGCGTCTCCGGCCAGATGGCGTCCACGCTCGGCATCGACGCGCACCAGATGCACGTGGCGCTCGAATCTGCCGTGCGCGAGCACCTGATTGAGCTGGGCGAGCTGCGCCCGCGCGTGGATTGATGACGATGGACTACGAAGGCGCGCAGGAGATCGAACGGGCGTGGCGCGACGGGCTTACCCCTGACCCGCTGCTCACGGTATCGGAATGGTCAGATCGCCACCGGATGCTCTCCAGCAAGGCGTCTGCCGAGCCGGGGCGCTGGCGTACCAGCCGCACGCCGTACCTCAAGGCCATCATGGATTGCCTGTCGCCGACCTCGCCGGTCGAGCGTGTGGTGTTCATGAAAGCAGCCCAGCTCGGTGCGACCGAGATGGGGTCGAACTGGATTGGCTATGTCATCCACCACGCGCCGGGGCCGATGATGGCCGTGTGGCCGACGGTGGAGATGGCCAAGCGCAACTCCAGGCAGCGGATCGACCCGCTGATCGAGGAATCACCCGCGCTGGCCGAATTGATCGCTCCGGCACGCTCGCGTGATTCGGGCAACACCATTCTGGCCAAGGAGTTCCGGGGCGGCGTGCTGGTGATGACCGGAGCGAACAGCGCGGTGGGGCTGCGTTCGATGCCGGTGCGCTACCTGTTCCTCGACGAAGTGGATGGCTATCCCCTGGATGTCGAGGGCGAAGGCGATGCGATATCGCTGGCCGAGGCGCGCACACGCACTTTTGCCCGGCGCAAGATCTTCATCGTGTCGACGCCGACGATTTCTGGCGCCTCGGCAATCGAGCGCGAGTACGAGGCCAGCGACCAGCGCCGCTACTTCGTGCCATGCCCGCACTGCAACCACCCGCAATGGTTGCGCTTCGAGCAACTGCGCTGGGACAAAGGGCAACCGGAAACCGCCGCATACATCTGCGAGTCCTGCGACACCGCGATTTCCGAGCACCACAAGACCTGGATGCTGGAGCGCGGCGAATGGCAAGCGATGGCGCAGGGCAAGACGGCAGGCTTTCACTTGTCGTCGCTATACAGCCCGGTGGGTTGGCGCTCCTGGCGTGATATCGCTGCTGCGTGGGAAGCCGCCGTCAACAAGGAGTCGGGATCGGCCGCCGCGATCAAGACCTTCAAGAACACCGAACTGGGCGAGACCTGGGTCGAGGAAGGTGAAGCACCCGACTGGCAACGGCTGGTCGAGCGCCGTGAGGATTACCGCATTGGCAGTGTGCCGCTGGGCGGCCTGCTGCTGGTAGGTGCGGCCGACGTCCAGAAGGATCGCATTGAGGCCTCGATCTGGGCCTTCGGGCGCGGCAAGGAATCGTGGCTGGTCGAGCACCGCGTGCTGATGGGTGACACCGCCCGCGACGCGGTGTGGAAAGCCCTGGCCGCGATGCTCGCCGAGCAGTGGACGCACGCCTCGGGCGCGGCAATGCCGCTGGCGCGCTTCGCGCTGGACACCGGCTTTGCCACGCAGGAGGCCTATGCCTTCGTGCGTGCCTGCCACGATCCGCGCGTGATGGCGGTCAAGGGCGTGCGAAGTGGGGTGATGGGGGGCGCCGCCCTGATCGGCACACCGACAGCCATCGATGTGTCGCAGGGTGGCAAGAAACTGCGCCGAGGCATCAAGGTTTTCACGGTGGCGGTCGGCATCGCCAAGCTGGAGTTCTACAACAACCTGCGCAAGAACGCAGATGTGGGCGAGGACGGGTTGACCCCGGTGTTTCCGGCTGGGTTCGTCCATTTGCCAAAGATCGACGCCGAGTTCATCCAGCAGCTCTGCGCCGAGCAACTGATCACCCGCCGCGACCGCAACGGCTTCCCGGTGCGCGAGTGGCAAAAGATGCGCGAGCGCAATGAAGCGCTCGACTGCTACGTCTATGCCCGTGCGGCCGCGTCCAGTGCGGGACTGGACCGCTTCGAGGAACGCCACTGGCGGGAGTTGGAGCGGCAACTTGGGGTAGCGCCCCCACCGGATGCGCCACCGCTCATCCACGACATCGAATTGAACGAGGCCACCCCCAGCGGTGGCCTCGCTGCTTCTGGAACCCGCAATACCGGTCGACGCGTCATCCGAAGCCGTTGGCTTCGCTGATGGCCGTCGCCTTCAAACCAAGGAGAACACATGACTCTTGCCACCCGTATCGAGAGCCTGGTCATCCGGGTCGCCCAGGAGTTCAACGACGTCCGGGCGGCGGCGGGAAACCTAGCCAGCCTGTCCACCACTGACAAGTCGAGTCTGGTCGCGGCGATCAACGAGCTGAAGGCGGCGGTGCTGTCCGCAACCGCCATCGACGACAACCAGATCGCCACCTCCACCACCTACTCGTCGAACAAGATCGTGTCGCTGCTCGACGCGCTCAAGGCCGACATCCTCGGTGGAGCAGACGCCGCCTACGACACCCTGGTGGAGATCCAGCAGTTGCTGCAGAACGGCACTACGGGCCTGGACGCTCTCCTCGCTGCCGTCAATCTGCGGGTGCGGTACGACGCGGCGCAAACCCTGACCGTTGCCGAGCAACTTCAGGCGCGCACCAACATCGGCGCGGTCGCGGCCAATGATATCGGCAACACCGACACCGACTTCGTCGTGATCTTCGACGGGGCGCTGACCTGATGAGCCTCGCGTCCAGCATCGCCGCCCTGGCTGCGCGCATCGGCTTCGAGGTCAAGGCCAAGATCGACGCCACGCACCCTGGACTTGCTCGGGTGTGGGTGAGTTTTGGCTACGTGGGCGGTCAGATCGTGATCGGCAGCGCGCGCAACGTTGCCAGCGTCGTGCGCACGGCGGCGGGCCGGTACCGCGTGCATTTTGCGCTGGCGATGCCGGATGCGAACTACTGCTGGACGGCGCTCGCGCGGAGCAGCACCAACAGCGGCCAGCAGCGTGTGGCTGTCATTCGCGCCAGCTCCGACCTGAAAACGGCCCAGTACGTCGACATCTCTTGCGCGACGACAGCAACGTCGTTCGACGACTCCTCCGAAATCAATCTCGTGGTGTACCGCTGATGGCCTACACAGAAACCCAGCTTCAGGCCTTGGAATCCGCGCTCGCCAAGGGCGAACGGCGCGTGACCTTTGCCGACAAGACGGTCGAGTACCGCTCTGTCGACGAATTGATGGCCGCCATCCGCGAAGTCAGGCGGGGCCTGCTTCAGCAGGCGGCTGAGACCGGGCTGTTGCCCGGTGCGCCACGACAGATCCGCGTCACCACGCGCAAGGGGTTCTGAGATGGCGTGGTTCTCCCAAACCGTGCGCCGGTTGTTCGGTGCCTCGCCGGTACACGAAGCCGCAGGCCGGGGCCGACGCTCGCTGGCGTGGATGCCCGGCAATCCCGGCGCTGTCGCCGCGATGCTGGCAACCCACACCGACCTGCGCATCAAGAGCCGCGACCTCGTGCGTCGCAATGCGTGGGCGCAGGCCGCGCTCGACGCCTTCGTCGCCAACGCCGTCGGTACCGGCATCAAACCGCAGAGCCTGTCGGGCGACGAACGGTTCAAGGCCGACGTGCAGGCGCTGTGGCGCGACTGGACGGAGGAAGCCGACGCGGCGGGCCAGACCGATTTCTACGGCCTGCAAGCCTTGGCCTGCCGCTCGATGCTCGAAGGCGGCGAATGCCTGATCCGGCTGCGCCCGCGCCGTGTCGAGGACGGCTTGGCCGTGCCCTTGCAGCTTCAACTGCTGGAGTCGGAGCACCTGCCGATCCACCTCAATACCGATCTGCCGTCGGGGAACGCTGTGCGCTCGGGCATCGAGTTCGATGCGCTGGGTCGGCGCGTCGCCTACCACCTGTACCGCTCGCATCCGGAGGACGGTCGGCTCGCGCCGATGTCAGGCCAGGGCGGCATGGAGACCGTGCGCGTGGATGCGCGCGAAGTCATCCACCTGTACCGCGTGCTGCGCCCCGGCCAGATCCGCGGCGAGCCGTGGCTGTCGCGGGCCCTGGTCAAGCTCAACGAGCTGGACCAGTACGACGACGCCGAGCTGGTGCGCAAGAAGACCGCCGCGATGTTCGCCGGCTTCGTGACCCGCCAGAGCCCCGAGGACAACCTGATGGGCGAAGGCGCCGCGAACGACGACGGCATCGCACTCGCCGGTCTGGAGCCCGGCACGCTGCAGATCCTGGAGCCCGGCGAGGACATCAAGTTCTCCGATCCGGCTGACGTTGGCGGTTCGTACTCCGAATTCCTGCGCACCCAGTTCCGCGCGGTTGCCGCCGCCATTGGCATCACCTACGAGCAGTTGACCGGCGATCTGACCGGCGTGAACTACTCCTCCATCCGCGCCGGGATGCTGGAGTTCCGGCGTCGCTGCGAGATGGTGCAGCACGGGGTGCTGGTGCATCAGATGTGCCGTCCGGTGTGGGCAGCCTGGATGAAGCAGGCTGTGCTCGCCGGGGCGCTGGACGCGCCGGGCTTCGCGCGTGGCGGGCCAGCCCGTCGCCGCCAGTACCTCGCGGTGAAGTGGATTCCCCAGGGCTGGCAGTGGGTCGATCCCGAGAAGGAATTCAAGGCGATGTTGCTGGCCATCCGCGCGGGCCTAATGAGCCGCTCGGAAGCCATCTCGGCCAATGGGTACGACGCCGAAGACGTCGACCGCGAGATCGCCGCCGACAACAAGCGCGCCGACGACCTCGGCCTGATTTTCGACTCCGACCCCCGCTACACGTCCAAGGACGGTGGCAGTGCCGAACCCAACCGCAACGCCAGCGTGCCTGACGCCACCGGCAGCCAAACGTCTTCCTGACCGGCCGCCAGACCGCCTTCCACAAGGATTCCCATGACCGTGCTACCCCATTTGGCGGCGCGCCTCTTCGGCGTGCCGCTGGCGATCCATCGCCCGAAACTCGACGTCATTCTCTCCGTGCTCGGTGCGCGCATCGGCCTTGCCGATCTGGCCGCAGCCCCTGGCTACACGCCGCCGACACGTGCGATGTCCGGGTCGCCGCCCGGTGTGGCCGTCATCCCGATCCACGGCACGCTGGTGCGCCGCACCGTGGGGCTGGAGGCCGAGTCGGGGCTGACCAGTTACGCGGGGCTCGCCGCGCAACTGGATGCCGCCATCGGCAATCCGGAGGTGTCGGCCATCCTGCTCGACATCGATTCGCCGGGTGGCGAGTCGGGCGGCGTGTTCGATCTGGCCGACCGCATCCGCGCCGCCAGCCAGATCAAGCCGGTTTGGGCCGTGGCCAATGACATGGCCTTCTCAGCCGCCTACGCGCTGGCGTCCGCTGCCAGCCGGGTGTTCGTCGCGCGCACCGGCGGCGTCGGCTCTATTGGCGTCATCGCCATGCATGTCGATCAGTCGGTGAAGGACGCCCAGGACGGTGTTCGTTACACCGCCGTGTTCGCGGGCGAACGCAAGAACGACCTCAACCCGCACGAACCGATCTCCAACGAAGCACACGCCGTCCTCAGGGCCGAGGTGGATCGCGTCTACGAGCTGTTCGTCGAGACGGTCGCGCGCCATCGCGGCCTCGATGCGGACGCCGTGCGCGCCACGGAAGCGGGTCTGTTCTTCGGCCCGGACGCCGTCGCCACCGGTTTGGCCGATGCCGTCGGCAGCCTCGACGACGCGCTCGCCCAGCTCACGCAATCGCTTTCCCCACTCCCGACTCAGGTGGCTCCGGCCAGCCAAGCGGGCTTTCTTCGCAACCACCAGATGGAGTCTTCCATGAATGAACGATCCGACCCCGCTGCTCTTGATCGGCCTCTTGCTGATCCTGCTGGCAGTCCTCCTCAACCGTCCGCCGCCACCACGTTGAGTGTGGCCGACGCCATCGAGATCGCGCAGACCTGCACGCTCGCCGGTCGCGCCGACCTGATCGCGGGCTTCCTCGAAACCAACACCGCACCTGCCACGGTACGCGGCCGACTGCTTGCGGCGCAGGCCGAAGCCAGTCCCGAAATCACCAGCCGCATCGCCCCCGATGCCGCGCGCCCTGTGGCCAGCAATCCGCTGATCGACGCCGCCAAGCAGATCGCAGCGCAATCCAACAAGAAGGAGATCTGAGATGCCCGCTCTCGCCGAACCTCTGAACCTGGGCGACCTGCTCAAGTACGAAGCCCCCAACCTTTACTCGCGCGACCGCGTCACGGTCGCTTCGGGCCAGAACCTGCCGCTGGGCACGGTGGTCGGCATCGTCACCGCAACGGCCAAGTTCAAACAGCTCGATCCGTCCGCAGAAGACGGCACGCAGGTCGCCGCTGGCGTGCTGCTACAGGCCTGCGACGCCACCTTGATCGACCGTGACGACGGTCTCGTCGTCGCGCGCCACGCCATCGTCGCCCACCACGCGCTCGCGTGGCCCGACGCCATCACCACCGCCGAAAAACTCACCGCCATTGCGCAGCTCAAGGCGCTGGGCGTGCTCGTTCGCCAAGGAGCCTGACCATGAACAACCCATTCAGCAATCCCGCCTTCTCGATGACGGCGCTGACCGCCGCCATCAACATCCTGCCCAACCGCTACGGGCGTCTGGAAGAACTGAACCTGATGCCGTCCAAGCCGGTACGGCAGCGCCAGATCGTCGTCGAGGAAATGAACGGCGTGCTCAACTTGCTGCCTACGCTGCCACCGGGTTCACCCGGCACGGTTGGCGTGCGTGGAAAACGCAAGCTGCGCTCCTTCGTGGTGCCGCACATCCCGCACGACGACGTGGTGCTGCCGGAGGAAGTCCAAGGCATCCGTGCCTTCGGCTCGGAAACCGAAACCGAGACGGTGGCAGGCGTGATCGCGCGCCATCTGGAGACGATGCGCAACAAGCATGCGATCACGCTGGAGCACCTGCGCATGGGTGCGCTCAAGGGCGTGATCCTAGACGCGGACGGCTCGGTTCTCTACGACCTGTTCGATGCCTTCGATATCACCCAGCAGGCGGTGGCCTTCGAGCTGGGCACGGCGGGCACCAATGTGAAAGCCAAGTGCACCACGGTGCTGGCAACCATCGAGGAGAACCTCAAAGGCGAGTTCATGAATGGTGTCCATTGCCTGTGCTCGCCGGAGTTCTTCGCCGCGCTCACCGGCCACGCCAAGGTCGAGAAGGCCTTCGAGAACTGGCAGAACGGGGCAATCCTCATCAACGACGTGCGTCGCGGCTTCACCTACGGCGGTATTACCTTCGAGGAGTACCGGGGTCAGGCCACCGATGCCAGCGGAACCGCACGCCGTTTCATCGCCGCTGGCGAGGCTCATGCCTTCCCGCTGGGCACCATCGACACCTTCGGCACCTACTTCGCACCGGCGGATTTCAACGAAACCGTCAACACGGTCGGCCAGCCGCTGTACGCCAAGCAGGAGCCGTGCAAGTTCGACCGGGGCACCGATCTGCACACGCAGTCCAACCCGCTGCCGATGTGCCATCGTCCGGGCGTGCTGGTGAAGTTGACAGTGGCGTGATGAGTCTCGTCGAGCAGATCTACGAATCGGCCGCCAATGCCGGGCTCTTGAAGGACTGCCTCTGGCGTCCTTCGGACGGCACGACAGCGCAGCGCCACCCGGTTGGCTTCGCCGCTCCGGACGACACCGTGTTCGACGGCCTGGCCTCGACCACCGACTATCAGATGTCGTATCCGGCCTCGGTGTTCCTGGGGCTGGTTCCGCGCGAGGCGGTCGAGATCGATGGCGTGATCTATCAGGTGCGTAGCACCCGGGCCGTGGGCGACGGCTCGGAGATGCGCGCACAGCTCACCCGGGTGTAGTGCCGTGTCCGGCAACTCGATCCGCGAACAGATTCTGCTCGCGGTGATGGCGGCTGTCCGCACGCCGGTGGAATCGCTCGGTGCCACGCTACACCGCTCGCCCACGGTGGCCATCAGCCGGGAGCAATGCCCGGCGCTGGTGGTGTTTCCCGAGTCCGAATCCATCACCGAGCGTGCCAACGACCGCGTGACGCGTGAGCTCACGGTGCGCCTCGTCGCGCTGGCCCGCGCGGTGCCTCCCGCAATTCCCGAGACAGAGGCCGACCGGCTGCTCACCGCCGCCCACGCCGCGCTGCTGGCCGACCGGAATCTGGGTGGCCTTGCCTTGGGCATCCGCGAGCAGGAATGCGAGTGGGACGTCGAGGACGCCGATGCCGTAGCCGCCACGATCCCGGCGCGCTACGCGATCACTTACCGGACGCTCGACACCGACCTTTCAGGCAAAGGATGACACCCATGACTTTCATCGTTCTGACTCACCCGCACACCCACGCGGGCCAAGCCCACAAGGCGGGCGAACGGCTCGATGTGGATGGCAGCACCGCCGACTGGCTCATCGCCAACGGCATCGCCCGCCATGACCACCAGCCCGCTCCTGTACCGCAGTCGCAAGGCGACGGCACGCCCCTCGAACCCAAAACCATCCAACGCAAGGAATCCAAATCATGAGCACCTACGCAAGTTTTCAGGGCCGCGTCTTCCTCGGCAAGCGCGACGAATCCGGCCTGCCCATCGAAGTGCGCTCGCCGGGCAACGTCGCCGAGCTCAAGCTCTCGCTCAAGACCGACGTGCTGGAGCATTACGAGAGCCAGACCGGTCAGCGTTCGCTGGATCACCGGATGGTCAAGCAGAAATCGGCCACTGTGAACCTCACCATCGAGGAGTTCACCAAGGAAAACCTCGCCCTAGCGCTGTACGGCAACCACGTCACCGGCAGCACGGGCTCGGTGACCGCCGAAACCATCGGCGGCGCGGCTCCGGTGGTCGGCGACCGTTACTTCTTCGCCCATCCCAAGGTCTCGGCGCTGGTGGTGACCGACTCGGCAGGCACGCCCGCGACGCTGACGGCGGGGACGCACTACACCGCCGACACCGACTTCGGTGCCCTCCAGTTTCTGGATACCACCGGCTTCACCGCGCCGTTCAGGGCCGCTTACAGCTACGGCGTCGCCACCGAGATCGGCATCTTCGCGCAGGCACTGCCCGAGCGTTACCTGCGGCTCGAAGGCATCAACACCGCGCAGGGCAACGCCAAGGTGCTGGTGGAGCTGTACCGCGTGGCCTTCGACCCGCTGAAGGAAATCTCCTTCATCTCGGACGAGTACAACAAATTCGAGCTGGAAGGCTCGCTCCTGGCCGACACCACCAAGCCCTACGACGCGGTGCTCGGCCAGTTTGGCCGCATCGTGCAACTGTGATGGGGACTGCCATGAGCGATCTGGAAACCCTCATCCCGCAGGCGGTGGAGCTGGTCATCGATGGCGAGCCGCTGGCGATCAAGCCACTCAAGGTCGGCCAGATGCCCGCCTTCCTGCGCGCTATCACCCCGGTGATGCAGCAGATCGGCGGCGATGGCATCGACTGGCTGGCACTGTTCGGCGAGCGCGGCGACGACCTGCTGACCGCAGTGTCCATCGCCGTCGGCAAACCGCGCGCGTGGGTCGACGCGCTCGATGCCGACCAGGCCATCCTGCTGGCGGCCAAGGTGATCGAGGTCAACGCCGATTTTTTTACCCGGACGGTCATGCCTCGGCTCGACGGGCTGATCGCGCGGACGGGCGCGACGGCAGCAATGGCCACGGGTGGTTCGACACCGTCCAGCACCTGATCGCCCACGGCCACCGGTTGCCGGACATCCTCGACTACACCCTGGCGCAGGTGCGCGGCTTCGCCGCCGCCACCGCGCGGGAGGACGTCGCACGCGATGCACGGCTTCTGTCATTGATCGCCATCGGCGCACGCGGTGACGCCCGCCACCTCGACCAGACCCTCGACAGGCTCCAAGACCATGCGCATCTCGGTTCGCATCGATAGCAAGGCCGCGCAGGCGCAGTTGCGCCGCTGGGGCGGCGAGTTCCGCGAGAAGGTGCAGAAGGCGGTCGCGCGCGGCATCGCCAGTGAGGCCACCGAACTAAAAGAGGACGTGCGCAGCCACGTCGCAGGCCAGATGGCGGTGGTCAAGAAATCCTTCGTCAAGGGTTTCACCGCCAAGGTGCTCGACAAGGATCGGAGTCGGCTGCCCGCGCTCTACGTCGGCTCGCGCATCCCGTGGTCGGGCATCCACGAGCGTGGCGGCGTCATTGGTGGCCGGATGCTGATCCCGCTGCACGGGCGCGTGGGCCGCAAACGCTTCAAGGCGCAGATCGCCGAGCTGATGCGCGGTGGCAATGCCTATTTCATCAAGAACGCCAAGGGGAACATCGTGCTGATGGCCGAGAACATCAAGGAACACGACCGGCCACTGTCGGGCTTCAAGCGCCGCTACCGCAAGGCCGAGGGCGTCAAGCGCCTCAAGCGCGGCGCGGACGTGCCCATTGCCGTGCTGGTGCCGCGCGTGCAGCTCAAGAAGCGTCTGAACGTCGAACGCATCGTCGCAGGGCGCATCCCGCGCCTCTCCGCCCGCATCGAGAAGCAGTTGCGGCTGGTGGACTGAAATGGCAAACCGCATTTCCATCCTTGTTGCGCTCGAAGGGGCTGACGAGGGGCTCAAACGCGCCATCAATTCGGCCGAGCGCAGCCTTGGCGAATTTGGCGCAAACGCCAAGACCGCTGGCGACAAGGCCGCCGCTGGGATGGCCGAGGTCAAGGCCGGGATGAACGCCTTCGGCGATCAGGTCGCCAAGGCCAAGACGCAGTTGCTGGCCTTCCTCACCCTCAACTGGGCGGCGGGCAAGGTGCAGGAGATCGTCCAGATCGCCGACGCCTGGAACATGATGTCCGCGCGCCTGAAGCTCGCCACCGCAGGCCAGCGCGAATACACGGTCGCGCAGAAGGAGTTGTTCGCCATCGCGCAGCGCATCGGCGTGCCGATCCAGGAAACCGCCACGCTCTACGGCAAGCTCCAGCAGGCCGTGCGGATGCTGGGTGGCGAGCAGCAGGATGCCCTCTCGCTCACCGAAAGCATCTCGCAAGCACTACGCATCTCGGGCGCATCGGCCACAGAGGCGCAGTCCTCCCTGCTGCAGTTCGGGCAGGCGCTGGCCTCGGGCGTGCTGCGCGGCGAGGAATTCAACTCCGTCGTCGAGAACAGCCCGCGTCTGGCCAAGGCGCTCGCCGATGGTCTGAACGTGCCCATCGGACGGCTGAGGAAGCTCGCCGAAGAAGGGCGGCTCACCGCCGACGTGGTGGTCAACGCGCTGATGAGTCAGAAGGACAAGCTGGCCGCCGAGTACGCGCAGTTGCCGGTGACCGTCAGTCAGGCCTTCACGCGCCTGTCGAACGCCTTCGGCCAGTGGATCAGCAAACTTGACGAATCGACCGGCTTCACCAAGAAGCTCGCCGAGGCGCTGACGTGGCTGTCGGAGAACCTGGACACGGTGATGAAGTGGCTGGGTCGGATCGCCGAGGTCGGCCTCGCGGTGCTGGTCTACCGCCTGATCCCTGCGCTGATCATCGCGTGGCAGACGGCGGGGGCGGCAGCGGTGACAGCCGCCAGCACCACGGCGGCGGCGTGGGCAACGGCCAACCTGTCGTTGTCGAACGCCATCGCCACGGTCGGCAAGCTGCGCGTGGCCTTCGGCGTGCTCGGCGCGGCCATCATCGGCTGGGAGATTGGGACGTGGCTGTCAGAGAAGTTCGAGATCGTCCGCAAGGCGGGCATCTTCATGGTCGAGGTGCTGATGAAGGGCATCGAGCACCTGCGCTTCCAGTGGGAGGTGTTCGCCGCCATCTTCACATCCGACACTATTCAACAAGCCACCAGGCGCCACGAACAGCGGCTCGCGGAGATGAATCGCATCTTCGCTGAGATGTACGCCGACGCCACCGAAGGTGCGAACGCAGCCAAAGGCGCGATGAACACCGCCGCGACCGCAGCCGAGGAAATCGCCAAGCGGCTCGAAGCCGTGCGCCAGGGCACGCAGGAAGCGGTCGGACGCGGCATCGAGGCGGTGCACGCCGCGCTGGAGAAGCTCAAGTCCCGGCTGGGCGAGGTCGAACAGGCGGTGGGCAAGGCACAGGCGCAAGTCAACGATGCCACCGCCAAGATGGCCGAAGCCTACAAGGGGCTGACGTCCATCGTCGAGGCCAGCCTCGCCCAGCAGGTGCAGGCGGTGAAGAACCGCTACGACCAAGAGAAGGCGGAACTGGATCGCACCCAGCAATCCGAAACCGCCAAGATCACCAAGTCCACGCAGCTGCTTACCGAGGCGCTGACGCAGCAGACGACCCTGCGCCGTCAGGCCACGACCGAGACACTCGGCCTGATCGATCAGGAAACGCAGGCGCGCAAGGACGCCGCCGCCCGGCAAGGCCAGACCGAGGACGAGCGCCGGGCCAACGTGCAGCGCGTCGAGAACGACATCCTCGCCACCAAGCGCCAGACCCTGGCGCAGGCGCTCTCCGAGTACCGCCAGCACATCGACGCCCTCAACGCCGAGGCCAACCGGCATCTGGCGGAGGTGCAGCGCATTGAGGAAGCCAAGCGCCAGTTGTCGATGTCCACGGAGGAGCGCATCCGCGACATCCGCCGTCAGGGCATGACGGAGTACGAGGCCACCGAGGATCGCAAGCGCCAGATCGCCGAGATGCAGGAGCAGGCGCGCCGGGCGCTGGCCAACGGCGAGTTGGAGCTTGCTCGCCAGCTCGCGCAGAAGGCGATGGACATGGCCGCGCAGGTGGCCACCAGCCAGGCCAACGAGGCCAAGCGCGCCGAAGAGGCCCGCAAGCAGTCCGAGCAGGCGGTGTCGCAGGTCACGCAGCTCGAAGCGCAGTCGCGCGAGGCCTACCGCAGGCAGGAGTACCAGCAGGCATCCGATTTGATGCGGCAGGCCGATCAGTTGCGCGCGGAACTGGCGCAGAAGGCCAAGGATGCCGACGTGCAGGCTGTGCAAGGCAAACAGGGCGTGCGTGAGGCTATCGACCGCATCCGCCAGTCTGAGGAAATCCTCAACCAGACGCTGGATGCCGAGGCCAAGGCGCACCAGACCGCTGCACGCGAAGCGCTCAGCGCGCGTGACCAGATTCGCCAGACGCTGGAGCAGACGCAAACCCAGATCGACCAGATCACATCCAAGCTTCAAGACGGTCTGAAACTCACGCTCGATGCCGACACCACGCGCTTCGACCAGGCCATCGCTGAGCTGGACAAGGCGCTGGCCGAAAAGGAATACCTGCTCCAGATCCAGGCCGATCTGCAGGAAGCGGAGAAGAAGCTCAAGGAATACGAGCAGTTGCTCAAGGAAGGCAAGACGCTGCCGGTCGATGCCGATGTGTCCAAGGCCAAGGAGGCACTGGATAAGCTCAAGACCTACGCTGACCAGAACGCGCAGTTCGAGCTGAAGGTGGCGACCGAGAAGGCGCAGGCGGCCATCACCAATGTCGAGGGGATGATCAAGGCGCTGGATCGCATCCAGACCGAGTCGCGCCACCAGGTCAGCACCAATGCGGATGCCGCCCGTGCCGAGATCATGAGCCTGAACGGGGCGAACACCTCCAGCACCCACACCATCTACGTCAAAAAGGTGGAAACCAACGCCACCGGCGGTCTGGTCGGTGGCGGCGTGCGCCATTTCGCCGACGGCGGTGCGGTGGCTCCGGCCTTTCCCCGGATGAGCGGTGGCACGGTGCCCGGCTCCGGCCACCACGACACCGTGCCGCGAACCTTGGAGGCCGGTGCGTTCGTGATCCGCAAGGCGGCGGTGCAAAAGTACGGCAGCGGAGCACTCTCGCGGCTGGCCAATAGCGTCGCTCACTTTGCCACCGGCGGCTTTGTGAGGGGTGAAAAACCGAAGAAAAACCGCGAAGTTGTTCGGGCGCAAAAGATGATGGAACTGGGCATGGTGAGCATCAACACGGGCAGTTGGGGCGGCCCGATTGCCAACCAGGCTACGCGCAATCACTGGTCGAAGATGTGGAATCTGGACAAGCCTGTGCTCGAACGCCTGGAGTCGCTCAAGACCTTGACGAGCCGAGAGCAGGGCGCTTTGTCAGCGATTATTGAGCGTTGGAAATGGGCCATGAATCACAGCAAGCAAGACCTGGAGCGCGAGCTGATCGACTACATGGAGCAAAACCAGGGCGAGTTTTACCGGCGCGGTGGCTTGGCGAAATCCGACACTGTGCCAGCAATGCTCACTCCGGGTGAGTACGTGGTCAACCGATCGGCGGTGGCGCGCCTTGGCGTGGGCTTCTTTGAAGCCATCAACAACCTGTCTGCCCCGGCGCAGGCCCTGGCCGGGCGTGCGCTGGCGGGCATTCAGGGCTTTGCCTCGGGCGGACTGGTGCGGCCCGCCGCTTCTGCCTTGTCGAGCCCGCTGCTTCCAAGTGACAGCGGCCCGTCGCGCACCGTGCGCGTGGAACTGTCTGCGGGACAGCAGAAAGTCAACGCCACGGTGGATGCGCGCGATGAAGCGCGCCTCTTGCAACTGCTCGACGCCGCCCGCGCCCGCACTGTCTGAGATTCCCTGATGCAACTGAAGAACCTCGCCACCGGGGTGGCTTTGCCATTGCCCGACGACTTGCTGTGGGCGGACGAACACGCGTGGTCGCCTGCGGTGGCCAGCACTTCCTACCTGATTACCGGAGCGTTGCTGATTCAGTCAGCGACGCGGCAGGCAGGACGCCCGATCACCCTGGTGGGAGCACCCGATATGGCCTGGGTGACGCGTGCCGCCGTGGAGCAACTGCGCGCGTGGGCTGCGCTGGCGGTGAGTGAAGCCACGGGCCGCTTCGAACTGACTTTCGCCGATGGCCGGGTCTTCACGGTCGCTTTCCGCCACCAGGAGGTCGCCATCGAGGCCGAACCCGTGCTGGGCATCCCGGCGCGATCCGGCAACGACTTCTACCGCCTGACCCTTCGATTTTTGGAGATTGCCTGATGCCAATTCAATCTGGCGACGTGAAGCTGCTCAAGTCCGCCGTGATGGCGGACGTGCCCGAGGGCGGCGGTGCGCCCACGGGCCTCGTGATTGCCGATGGCGTATCGAACGCCATCTTCCCCGACATCTCCGAGCTGGATCGCGCCGGAGGCCGTGTCAACCTGCGCAAGAGCTTCGTGCAAGTGGCCACGGATGATACCGACACCTACTTCGGGGCCAACGTCATCGTGGCCGAGCCGCCGCAGGACGAGCGCGTCAGCGTCACGCTGTTTTCCACCCGCAAGACCTTCGACACCCGTGAGCAGGCGCAGACCCGCATCGAGGCCTACCTCAATAAGGGCCCCGAATGGGCGGGCTACCTGTTCGAGAACCACATCGCGGGCCAACGCGTGGTGCAACTGTTCCAGCGCTCGAGCGACGCCGTGCCCAACGTCGGCCAGACCCTCGTCCTGATCGAGAACGAAGGCTTGCCCACGCAGAAGGAGCAGTACATCCGCGCCACCGCCGTGTCGGTGGTCGAACGCAGCTTCACCTACAACACCGACCAGGACTACAAGGCGGCGGTCGTCACCGTCGCCATCAGCGACGCGCTGCGCTTTGATTTCACGGGCTCGCCTGCCAGCCGAACTTTCACGCGTGCAACCAACAGCACCAAGGTACGCGACACGGTGGTGGCCGACGCGGGCACCTACGTCGGCGTGGTGCCACTGACGCAGGCTGCCAATGTGGGCGACTTCACCATCAAGGGCGCGTCCATCTACACGCAGCTCGTGCCCAGCGCTCAGACTGAGACGCCGATCTCCTTCGTGCCCCCCTACGCCGCAGCAGGTTTGCCGGTACCGGGCGCTGCACCCGTGAGCTACACGGCCAGCCATGCCTGGAACACCAGCATCAAATTCAACCTGCCGGGCGGCTGCCTGCCCGGATCGCTGTCCATCGTCACCGACGGCATCACGATCTTCGACGATGCGGGCCTACTCAAGACCGCCAGCGGCACGCTGGGCACCATCGACTACGCCAACGGCATCCTGAGTCTGAACTCCGGCTCGATGTCGGGCAGCAAGGCCATCACCTACACACCTGCTGCACAACTGCAGCGCGCGCCGCAAAGCGCGGAGATCGCGGTCACGCCGGAGTCGCGCAGCCAGTCTTACGTCGGCACCGTGAACCCGGTGCCGCAGCCCGGCACGCTCTCCATCAGCTACATGGCGCAGGGCCGGTGGTACGTGCTGTCGGATGGCGGCAATGGCTCCCTCAAAGGGCTGGATGCCAGCTACGGCGCGGGTACTTTCAACAAGAACACCGGGGCATTCGTCGTGACCTTGGGGGCACTGCCCGACGTAGGCTCATCGCTGATCCTGACGTGGAACGTGCCGACCCAGGAAACGCAGCAGCCGACCATCGTCCTGAAAGCATCGCAGGCCTTGCAGCTTGCCCCACCCGAAGGAAAGAGTGTGCAGCCGGGGACGCTCACCATCACCTGGCCACACGAGAGCGGCACCGGCACGCGCACGGCGTCCGCCACCACCTCCGGCACGCTCAGTGGCGCTGCCACCGGCAACCTGAACGTCGCGCGGAACCTCTTGAGCTTCGCGCCGAACGTCCTGCCGCCCGTCGGCGCACTGCTGACCGTGGACTATGTTGCGGGCCCCAAGCAGGAAGACAGCTTCGCGCACCCCTCGCGCGATGGCCAGGGCAAGGTGCCCGTGACTGCAACCCTTGGCTCCATCGAGCCGGGTTCATTGGAGATCGAGTGGAACACCTTGACGGACACCGCCGTACTCGGGGTCTATACGCTGCAGCAGATTCAGGCGATGGGGCTGGGCCTGTGGAACGGGGTCGATCCCACGCAATACGCCCGCGACGATGGTGCGGGCAATGTGCTGCGCGCAGGTCAAGTCATCGGCAGCGTCAACTACGCCACCGGGGCGGTGCAGTTCCAGCCCGACGTCACTGTAAAGATTCCAAGTCCTGTCTACGGGGCGCAGCGCCTTGGCTGGGCATCGGGCGTGGGCCAGATGTTCCGCCTCAACTACGGCGGCATCAGCTACGTGGACGCGCCGTCGATGTACCCGAACGACGAGTCCGGCCGCGTCTTGCTGCGCTACAACAGCGCGGGCTCGACCAGCAACCACAGCGAGACGTTCGCGTTCAGCCCGTCGTTTCGGCTGGTGCCGGGCGTCAATGCACAGGTCGTGACGGGCTCCGTGGTGCTGCACAACGGCGGGTTTCATGGGCCCTGGGGGGACAACGGTCAGGGCACGTTGCGTGAATTCACACCCAGCGGCTGGGTTCAGCGCGGCACGATCAACTATCTGTCGGGTGAAGTGACTCTCACTTCATGGGTGGCTGGTGCGTCCAACACCTGGGCGCGTGCCAGTTGCGTGACCACGGTGGGCGAGAATATCTCCAGCGAGTACGTGTTTCGCACGGGTGCTGCACCACTGCGCCCGGGATCGCTGTCTATCCAGTTCGCCCGTGCGGTGGGTGGAACACAGACCGTGACGGCAGGCATCGACGGCACGATCACCGCGTCCGGCGTCATCGGCAGCGTTGATTACGACACCGGCCTCGTGCGGGTGCGGTTTGGCACCGTGGTCACGGCGGCGGGCAATGAGAGCGAGCCGTGGTTCGACGCCGAGAACGTGCGCGGCGATGGCACGATCTTCCGGCCGGAGCCGGTGGCGGCATCCAGCCTGCGCTACAGCGCCGTGGCCTACAGCTATCTGCCCCTGGATGCGGCGCTGCTGGGCATCGATCCGGTGCGCCTGCCCAGCGACGGGCGTGTGCCGATCTTCCGTCCGGGAGGCTTCGCCGTCGTCGGCCACACCGGTCGCATCACTGCCTCGGTCAGCAACGGCCAGACCATCGACTGCGCGCGGGTGCGTCTTTCGCGCGTGCGCGTGGTCGGCCACAACGGCGTGGTGATCCACACAGGCTACGTTACCGATCTCGAAGCAGGCACCGTCACGTTCACCGACGTGACCGGCTACAGCCAGCCAGTGACCATCGAGCACCGCATCGAGGACATGGCCGTGGTGCGCGACGTGCAGATCAACGGCGAGATCAGCTTCACGCGCCCGCTGACGCACGCCTATCCGCTGGCCAGTGCCGGCGATCCGGTCTCTGGCAGTTTCGTCTCCAGCGCGCTGGTGGCCGGTGATCTGTTCGCCCGCGTGAACCTCGTGTTCGATCAGAGCACCTGGAATGGCAGCTGGTCGGATGAAATCATCGGCAGCGCCGCGACCGCCACCTTCAACCACACGCAATACCCGATCACGGTCACCAATCGCGGGGCGCTCACCGAGCGCTGGGTGGTTCGGATGACCAACAGCACCTCGTTCGAGGTCATCGGCGAGAACGTAGGTGTGATCGCCACCGGCAATACCAGTGCCGACTGCGCCCCCAACAACCCGGCGACCGGCGTGCCGTACTTCCGTCTGCCCGCGCTTGGCTGGGGCAACGGCTGGGCCACCGGCAACGTGCTGCGCTTCAACACCATCGGCAGCCAGTTCCCGGTCTGGGTGGTGCGCACCGTCCAGCAGGGGCCGGAGTCCGTGCCCGACGACCAGTTCACGTTGCTGATTCGCGGCGACGTCGACACCCCTTGAACCGAAGGAATCAATCCAATGACCGACCTCACTGTCAAATATTTCAACAGTGGCATGACCGGCGCGCCGCAGATCAGCAACAACTGGGGCGATCTGGTGACGATGCTCGATGCCTGCCTCGTCAACGGATTTGCCCTCAAGGCCATCGATACGCTGACCTGTGTCGATGGCGTGGCCACCGCCACTATCAGCGCGGGTCACGCCTATCGGTCAGAGCAGGTGGTCGAGATCGCTGGGGCCGACCAGCCCGCGTACAACGGGCAGTTCCGGGTTATCGCTACCACCGCAACTACGTTCACCTTCGCAGTGACCGGCACGCCCGTGTCGCCCGCGACCAGCGCCACCAGCCTCTCGGCCAAGGTTGCGCCGTTGGGCTGGGAGAAAGCGTTCGCGGGAACTGACAAGGCGGCCTACCGCAGCAAAAATCCGGCTTCGCCGCAGAACCTGCTGCTGATCGACAACAGCCTCAAGACTCCCAACTACACGACGAGCTGGGCCAAATGGGCCAACGTCGGCATCGTCGAAGACCTGACGGACATCGACACCATCGTCGGCGCGCAGGCTCCGTTCGATCCGAACAACCCGACGCAGAACTGGAAGCAGGTACAGGCCAACCAGTGGGGCTGGCACAAGTGGTATCACGCGCGCCAGACCGGCTATGACACTTACGGCGACAGCGGCGGCGGTGGCCGCAATTGGGTCCTGGTGGGCGACGACCGGTTGTTCTTCCTGTTCGTCTCCAACGCCGCCGGGTACGGCTGGTACGGGCGCAACAGCTACTGCTTTGGCGATATCGAAAGCTTTAAGCTGGGTGACAACTACGCCACTGTGCTGTGCGCCGACGATCTGTACTGGAGCAACAACAACCACTACCTCAGCTACCCAGGCCAATACAACGGATACGGGATGGCCTCGTCGCTCGACTTCGCGGGCAAGGTTCTGCTGCGCAGCCACACCCAACTCGGCCACCCAGTGCGCTTTGGCATCACATCGCTGAACACCAACAATGGCCAGCAGATCTGCGGCCGGGGCCCGATGCCGTTCCCCAATGGCCCGGACTACAGCCTGTGGCTGCTGCCCACCTACGTGCTCGAGGAGTCGGGCCATATGCGCGGGTTGATGCCCGGAATGCTGTGGATGCCTCAGGATCGCCCGTACTCGGATCAGACCATCGTCGACAACGTGGTCGGTCAGGCAGGCCGCAAGTTCCTGCTGGTCAGGACGCAGTACAGCTCGGAAACCGAGGGCGCGCAGATCGCCTTCGATATCACCGGGCCGTGGAGGTAAGCCATGGCGTGGTGGGACAGCGTGGCGTCGTTGACGCCGGTCGCGGCGTGGGATGCGCTGCACTTCGCGAACGGGCAACTGCAGGATCAGGTCGGCAGCAATGCCATCACCGTGCAGGGCGGTGTGGCCACGCCATTTCCGCTCTACGGGTTGTACGGCCAGGACAAGCCCTGGCCGTTGGCCACGCCGATGTCCTTGTCCGGCGACTTCGTGCTGGCGGGCTTCGTGATGCACGTCAGCCGAGGGCTGGTGTTCTACAAGACCCTCGGCGACAGCAATAGCTACTTTTTGGATCAGGAGTCCAACGGCGCGATCTACCAGTACGCCAATGGCAGCGGCGGTCAGGTGGGCAGCGGGCCCGCGTGGGGCACGCCCAAGTTCATGGCGCTGGTCGTCAGCCCTGCCAGTGCCCGCGTGTACATCAACGACGACTGGGCGGGCGCGGCTTTCGCGCGCTCGTGGGTGGCAGATAGCGTGGGCGGCATCGGCTACCACGCCGACGGCAACGAATACAACATCGGCGGCAGCGAGCGCTTCTTCGCGGCCGGGTTGTGGTCTGGTGTCGCAAGTCTTGCCGACGTGCGCGCGCTCGAATCCGCCTGCCGTGCCGCGCTCGCGGGACCGCCGGTCGGCGTGCATTCCGCTGCCTTGGCCCGCTGGCACAGCCCGAACACTGAACTGTGGAGCCAGCCAGGCAGCTACCCGCCCCGGGTTCGAGCTGTGGCCAGCGCGCGCCGAGACATTTATTTCGGCGGCAACGGCCAGATCACCGGCACCGTCAAGGAGAAGGGGCAGCCCGACCAACCCCTCGTTCGCCAAGTTCTGCTCTACAGCGAAAACACCCACGCCCTGGTGGCGAGCACGTGGTCTCAGGCTGACGGCACCTACCGATTCGAGCGCATCGACCCTCAACAGCGCTACACGGTGATCAGCACCGACTACCGACAGATGTACCGCGCCGTGATCGCGGACAACCTCACGCCGGAGTTGATGCCATGACCGTCACTATCACGCAGGAGCACAACGAGGCGCGGCTGGCGGGCACGCTGTCCTTCCTCGATGCGGGAACCAACCCGGCGCGGCTGCGCATCTACGGCGGCGCTCGGCCCCCCAATCCAGCAGCGACACCCACCAGTGCGATGTTGGTCGAAATTGCGCTCACCAAGCCTGCAGGCACGATCGCTGGCGGGCTATTGACGCTCACCCAGCAGGAGGACGGCCTCATCACAGCCACCGGCATTGCCACCTGGGCGCGGCTGGTTAACGGGGATGATGTGACCGCACTGGATCTGGATTGCAGTGGCTCCGATGGGGCGGGTGATGTGAAGCTGGCGAGTGCCCAACTCTATCTGGGTGGCGACGCCCGGATGGTCTCAGCCATCCTGGGCTGAAGTGTCGGGGTGAACCATGCCTGTGAGCCCTGGGCACAACGTCGACCTTCTGTACGACCGACCCGCAGCGCTCGATGCCGACCTGATCTTCGGCGCGGGCTACGTGCCGCCGCGCAATGATGTGGTGGTGCAGGCGACGCTGCCGCTGCCAGTCGCCAGCGTCGTCTTCATTCCGCCCGCTCGGCTGGAACTGCTGGCCGCGCTGCCGAGCCTGACAGTCAGCACGCTCATCCTGCGCCCGAGCGTGCCGCTCAACGTCGGCGCGGCCAGCCTGCCCGGCGTGGTGCTGACCGGTGAGGTGCGCTACGTCTCGCGCACGCAACGCCCCACGGTGGGCCAGACGGCGCACGAGTGGCAGCAGGCCGCACAGACCGAAGAGGGCGCGACACAGGGCCAACAGGACGCCGCTGCGACCCCAGCAGGCTGGGGCGCGGTTTGGCAGCGTGCCGAGCGTTCGATGCACGGCATCGCGCACCGGCTGCCGCCGGTCTTGATCGCCGCGCCGTTGCAGCGGCGCACGGGCCAGCAGCAGGCGACCCGGTTGCACGGCGCAACGGGGTTTCTCCACGACGGCGCGACGCCCATCGCACAGATCCGGGTTGGCGTGTTTCAGAACGCCACCCGCCTGCGCGACGCTACCCGCTTTGCGCATCAGGACGGTGACCGTGCCAAGCGCGCCGGGCGGTCAGCTTTGTGGGAGAACGCCCGCCTGCTGACCCAGCGCCAGAGTACGGACTTCCAGATCGCCAGCCGCCGCCCTGTGGGTTGGCGTGGCCGCTACCAGGACGCGATGCGCCCGCCACCGGGCATCAGCGTCTGGATCGTGCCCGAGCCGCCCGAGCCGCCGCGCTGCTACACGCCCAACGGCCATTTGCTGTTCGCCGCGCTGGGTCCGACCAGCGCCCACCTGCTCTTCTTCTGCGAAAACCACACCGAGCCGCCCGATGGCGATCCGGTGATCGTTCCCATCCGGAGGGTGTACCTCGTGATCAACAACGTGACCCTGCACCGGCTGCCCGATGGCCTGCCGGTGCCGGTGTTCAATCTCTCACTGTCGCTCGACGCTGCGTCCTGGACGTGGGGGTTCGATGCGCAACTGCCCGCCAAGGCGGAAAGTCTGGTCGCGCCTGGCTATGCTTCCGGCCCGGTCGAACTGGTGGCCAGCGTCAACGGCACGCAGTTTCGTGTACTGGCCGAAAGCATCAGCCGTGAGCGCAGCTTCGGTGACGCCAGCATCCGCGTCTCGGGTCGCGGCCGCAACGCGGTGCTGGCCGCGCCCTATGCGCCAGTGATGAACTTCCAGCAGCCACAGGCGCGCACGGCCCGTCAGTTGATGGACGATGTGCTCACGCTCAACGGCATCTCGCTGGGCTGGAACATCGATTGGGGCCTCACGGACTGGAACGTGCCTGCCGGGGTGTTCGTCAAGCAGGGAACGTGGATCGAGGCCTTGGTTGCCATCGCCAGCGCGGTCGGCGGCTACCTGATCCCGCACCCATCTGACCAGATCCTCCGCGTGCGTCACCGCTATCCGGCAGCACCCTGGGACTGGGCCACCGTCACGCCCGACTTCGTGCTGCCCGTGGACGCCGTCGCCCGCGAGTCGATGCGCTGGATCGAAAAGCCCGCCTACAACCGCGTGTTCGCATCCGGCCAAGACGTCGGTGTGCTCGGGCAGGTCACGCGGGCTGGCACGGCAGGAGATGTGCTGGCTCCGATGGTGGTCGATGCCCTGATCACCGAGGCGGCTGCGGCGCGCCAGCGTGGCATCGCCGTGCTGGGCGACACCGGGCAGCAGATCGAGGTCAGCCTGCGCCTGCCGGTACTGGCCGAGACGGGAATCATCGAGCCGGGGGCCTTCGTCGAGTACCAGGATGGCAGCGTCACGCGCTTGGGCCTCGTGCGCTCGACGCAAGTCGAGGCCGGAATACCGGAGGTCTGGCAGACGCTGGGGGTGCAGAGCCATGCATAACCTCTACGAACAGTTCCGCCAGCTCATTCCGGACCCGCCGCTGCAGGCGGGCACTGTGGTGGGCGTCGGCTCGGGCGTGGTCACTGTCGCCTTGCCCGGTGGCGGCCTGATCCGCGCACGCGGTAGCTCCGCCATCGGCCAGAAGGTGTTCGTCCGTGACGATGCCATCGAAGGCGTCGCCCCCAGCCTGACGCTGGAGATCATCGAGATCTGAAACCCAACTTCCGCTCACCCCCGAACCCGCCTTGGTGCCTCGTGCATCGGGCGGGTTTCGCATTTCTGGAGACCCGCAATGACCGAAGAAAACCAACCCGCCGCCCTCGTCGAAAACATGCTCCTGCTGCACAAGGAGGACTTCGACGATCTGCTCGAACGCGCCGCCGAGCGTGGAGCCGAGCGCTGTCTCGCGCATCTCGGCATCGAAAACGGTCACGCCGCGAAAGACATCCGTGAGCTGCGCGACCTGCTGGAAGCCTGGCGAGATGCCCGTCGCACGGCGTGGCAGACCACCATCAAGGTCGTGACCACCGGCATCCTGGCCGCGCTGCTGGTGGGGGCCGCCATCAAGTTGAAGCTGATGGGAGGCGCGCCATGACCGTCAAGCCGAAACTCTCTCTGCTCGACGATTGGCGGCGGGTGGCGCGCCGCGCCTGGAGCATTCGCCTGTCCGTCGTCGCCGCCATCTTCACGGCGGCGGAAGTGGTGGTGCCGCTGTTCGGCGACGTGCTGCCGCGTGGCGTGTTCGTTCTACTGGCCTTCAGCGCCAGCATCGGCGCGGCCATCGCCCGCTTGGTGGCGCAGCCGGAGATGCACCAATGATCCGCCCGCCGCAACGACGGACGGCGGCCGCGCTGACCCTGTCCGCCGCCGCACTGGTCGGCATCGTGCTGCACGAGGGCTACACCGACCGCGCGGTGATCCCGGTCAAGGGTGATGTGCCGACCATCGGCTTCGGCACGACATCGGGCGTGAAGATCGGTGACACCACCACGCCGACGAAGGCGCTGACCCGGGCACTCACCGACGTGCAGCAGTTCGAGGGTGCATTGAAGCAATGCGTCACCGTCCCGCTGGCCCAGCACGAGTACGACGCGTTGGTGAGCTTTTCCTACAACGTCGGCAGCCGCGCGTTCTGCCAGTCCACGCTGGTGAGAAAACTCAACGCAGAGGACTACGCCGGGGCCTGCGCCGAACTGCTGCGCTGGCGCTTCTTCCAGGGTAAGGACTGTGCGCTGCCCTCCAACGCGCGGCTGTGCGGCGGGCTTGCCACGCGGCGGCAGGCCGAGTACCGGCAGTGCCTTGGGGAAGTGCCATGAACCTGATTCCGTGGCCTTACCGCTGGCTGGCCATCGCCGCTCTGGCTGTTGCGCTGATTGGCTTCGGCTGGATCAAGGGCGCGGGCCACGTTCAAGCCCGGTGGGATGCCGCCGTCCAGCAACAAACCCTGCAGGCCGCAGCCGTCCGCGAGCGACAAGCGCAGGCCACCGTCAAGGTCGTTACCCAGTACGTCGACCGCATCCGCGTCGTCCGCGAGAAGGGCGACACCATCATCAAGGAGGTTCCCGTCTATGTGCCCGTTCAAGCCGATGCTGCTTGCAGTATCAACCGTGGCTTTGTGCGCCTGCACGACGCTGCCGCCGCCGGTGAGCTGCCCGAGCCCGCCCGAGACGCTGATGCGGCCGCCGCAGGCATTGCGCTCTCTGCCGTCGCCGGAACCCTTGCCGCCAACTACCAGACCTGCCACGAAAACGCCGAGCAACTGAGGGCGTTGCAAGCGTGGGTCAGCGAGATGGCGTCAGCCACCAAGTAATCAGCGCTTGGCGACTTCGCAACACCTGATCGTTTCATCCCGAATGCGCTTGGCTTCCATCTTGAACAGCGCGTTCATGACATCCGTACCCACCACGGAGCATTGACCATGAGTAACCGATTCAAGCACGCCGTCATTGACGACGTGACCTCGCGTAACATCGACGCCAGCCTGCAAGAACATCTGCTCGACCTGTTCGAATCGGCCATGAAGTCGGTGGCCACGACGCTGGTGCGCGAGGCCAAATTCGACACCACCGACTTCGCTACCGCCAAAGGGCGCGGCTGCGAGGGGTTCACGCTGCTGGTGAGCCGCACCCGCGCCGACTCGCGCGACGGCTGGTTCGGCGCGTTTCAGCGCGGCGACGAACGCCTCGACGTCGTCGGCCACCTGGAATAGGCGGTCAATCGTCCAGTTCGGGAACGTCCCAGTCCGCTGGGCGCGCCTCGCCAGTCTGGTAAAACTGCTTCACCAGCTTCACGTATTCCAGAAAATCCCGGTTCTCCGTGGCCAGCCGGTTGGCCATGTCCCAATCGATCTCGTCGCGCTCGCGCGCCGGTATCAGCACTTGACTGTCGGCAGGGTTGTCCACGTCCAGCTTGATGAAGCCGATGCCGTGGGCGGCGAACAGCATTCGAAGTTCCTTCAGCGTATCCGTGCCACCGATTTCCGCCGCGACCAGATAGCCGAAATTGGCCCACGACGAGTTCGATACGGCCTGAAAGAAGCACTCGCGCACGTTCGAACGGTTGATCAGCAGCTTGACCTCGAACGACCACAGCTTGGTGCGCTTGTCGGAATACTGCGTCACGCAGTCGCGCACTTCGCGGTGCCACTCCTTGCCCAAGTCCTCCATGCCCACCACGTCCGGGTACAGCCAGCGGTTGCCGTTCGGCCCGCGCTTGTTCGACGAACGTTTCTCGTCGATGCGCTTGGAGAACACCCCGAACTCCTCCCACAGGTACTGCGACAACATCGGGTACAGCGCGTGCTCATCGATCTTCAAAGTGCTCGCGTCCGTCATTGACGCCGCACCCTCGCTCTCGACCGCCGCCACCTCGGCGCTGTCCGTTCGGTCCGAGTAGTAATGCTTGCGCGGCCGCCCCTCGGTCGTCTTCAGCTCCAGATGCTTCCTTTGCAGGCGCGGCAACTGGGAACTGATCTCGCGCACGATCTGCTGCAACAGATCGGCATCCGTTTCGAGGCGTTGGCTGCTCTGTTTCTTGGCCTGACACTGATCGGGATAGGTGGCAAACACCCACTCGGCGATCTGACGCGCGGTGAATTTCTCATCCGGGTGCGCCTTGAGGTAACCGACGACGGTTTTCGCCAGATTCAATTCCATACCTATTCCTCTCTCGTCGCGGTCATCACGCCGACGCCCCATTCTGTGGCGGAGCCTTCGGCGGAACCGTCCCCTGCTGATAGGTCGCATCGAACACCGTGTCCGTCAGCCAGCGCTTGAAATTGGGGTTGTCGCTGAACTGCTTGAACAGCTCGGTGTGGTCGGACAGCAATTCCAGCACCACGCGGTTGAGCGCCTTGTCGTGCTCCAGCTTCGCGTTTTGCTTGTCGGAGTTCGCCTGCGCGTTCTGGTAGGCCTTGTCCTGCGCCACCCGCGCCGGTATTTCCTCGGCGATGACCTTGCGGATCTTGTCCTCGTCCTTCCACTCGATGTTGCCGAAGAGGTCGTTGAAGGTCTTGATGATCGCGGAAAGCCTGTCGATGTCGGCTTCGCCTTTGCCGCCTCCGCCATCGGGCGGCACCGGCTCCACGGTGGCGTCGGCATCGTCCATCGCCATCTTCAGCGCTGCTTTGGCCTCCACCCGGTAGCTGTCCATGTCGATGGTCTCCAGCACTCCCTTGGAGAGGTCTTCCTCCTTGGGCGCGGGCAGCTTGGGGATGAGGAAGTTCAGGAAGATCGACAGCTTCTCCCACGTCGGGTGACCGTAGCTCAGAATCGCGGCAAGAAAGCCGTAGCTGCGCACGAAGGCCTTGGCTTTGCCCTTGAACTTGACCTGATCGTCCTCGCCAAGCTTGTCCGTGTATTCGACCACGCACGCATCGAGGATCGGGTCGAGTTTGTCCCGGTCTGCGCCGCTCAAGTAGAGCGCCACCAAGTCTTCCACCTGCTGCCAGCTATACACCTGCTGCCCGTCGAGTTCAGCCTTTAGGTCGTGCAGCTTGTTGGCGTCGGTTTCGCCGGTCTGGATGGTGGCGCGGTAGTAGTCCTGGAACGCCGCCTTCACTGCCTCGGCGTTGTCGGCGAAGTCGAGCACGAAGGTGTCGTGCTTCTGTGGATGCGCCCGGTTCAGGCGTGACAGGGTCTGCACCGCCAGCACGCCCGCCAGCGGCTTGTCCACGTACATCGTGTGCAGCAAGGGTTCGTCAAAGCCGGTGACGAACTTGTTGGCGACGATCAGGAATCGATACGGGTCTTGCTTGAGATTGGCCGGAATTTCCTTGCTCGGAAACCCGTTGAGATCGGCCTCGGTCTTCTTTTGCCCGCCAATCTCGAAGTCGCCCGAGTACGCCACGATGGCCTTATACGGGCTCTTGATCTGGGTGAGGTAGTCCGACACCTCGCGCCAGTAGTCGATGGCCCGCGCGATGCCGTTGCACACGATCATCGCCCGCGCCTTGCCACCGATCTTTTGCTTGCCCGCAACCTGCGCGATGAAATGATCGACCATGATCTCGGCCTTGCGGCGGATGGCCTTGTCGTGCGACTCGACGTAGTGGCGGATCTTCTTCAGCGCCTTCACCTTGTCGAATTCCGGGTCGTCCGCCACCGTTTTGGCCACTTGGTAGAAGCTGTCGTAGGTGGTGTAGTTCTCCACTACGTCGAGGATGAACTTCTCCTGGATGGCCTGCTTGGTGGTGTAGGTCAGTTCTTCGGGCGAGCGGAACTGCACCTTGTCGCCGACCAGGGTCTTCTCGCCGAACAACTCCAGCGTCTTGTTCTTGGGCGTGGCAGTGAACGCAAAGTAGCTGGCGTTGGCCAGAAGCTTGCGCGAGGCGATGCGCTTCTCGATTTCGGCATTCACCGCATCCTGCGTGCTGTCCTCTTCGAACTCCTCCTCGGCCACCTTGCCGCCGAGGGCTTCGTGCATCCGCGCGGTGGTCTTGCCGCCTTGGCTGGAATGCGCTTCGTCGATCAACAGCGCGAAGCTCTTGCCGGATAGGTCGCCCAGCTCATCGAGGATGAACGGGAATTTCTGCACCGTGGTGACGATGATCTTCTTGCCCCGGCGCAGGTACTCACGCAGCTCCTGCGCGTTGTCGGAGTGGCCGAAGATCGCCGCCACGTGGTCGTAACCCTTGATGGTGCGGGCAATCTGTGTGTCCAGCGCGCGCCGGTCGGTGATGACGATGATGGAGTCGAACTGCGCCGTCATCGGGTCGTCCTTGCGGCGCAGCTCCACCAACTGGTGCGCCAGCCAGGCAATCGTGTTGCTCTTGCCGCTGCCTGCCGAATGCTGGATCAGATAGCGCTTGCCCACCCCATCGGTATGGGCACGGCGCAGCAGCGCACGCACCGTGCGTAACTGATGGAAGCGCGGGAAGATCTGCTTGCGCTTCTTGCGTTTCTTGCCGCTGGCGTCTGCTTCTTCCTCCTCCACCACCTGCGCGTAACTCTCGATGATGTTGGCCAGCGACTCGCGGGTCAGCACCTGCTTCCACAGGTAATCGGTCTTCAGACCATCCGGGTTGGGCGGGTTGCCCGCGCCGCTGTTCCAGCCCTGGTTGAACGGCAGGAACCAAGAGGCTTTGCCCTTCAGCTCAGTGCAGAACGCGGCCTCCGCGTCATCGACCGCGATGTGCGCCACGCAACGCCCCAACTGGAACAGCAGCTCCTGCGGGCTGCGCGTGGTCTGGTACTGGACTATGGCGTCGGCCAGGGTCTGCTTGGTCAGCGAGTTTTTCAACTCAAAGGTCAGCACCGGCAGGCCGTTGATGAAAATCACCAAGTCCAGTTCGTTGCCGGAATCGTTGCTGTAGCGCACTTGCCGGGTGACGCTGAAGATGTTCTTGCCGAAGGCATCCGCTGCGGCAGCATTGCCCGGCGTGGGCAGCAGCTTGTAGAGATCGACGTGTACCGGCCCGTGGCTCACGCCCTTGCGCAGCACGTCCACGACCCCGCGCTTGGTGATCTCGCCCTGAAGCCGGTGCAGGAACTGGGTGCGCTTGATGCCTTCCGCCGCCAGTTCCAGAGTGTCTATCGCCTTTGGCTGGGTGGCCTGCAAGAAGGCGAGCAACTGCGCCACATCCAGCGCCACGTCGCGGTTGTAGTCGGTGGGTTTGCCCTGCACGTAGCCGTTGTTGGTGGCGGCGAAGTCGGTGGGAGCCAGCTCATGGCTGTACTCGGGCTGCGGCACACCGGTCAGGCCGCGCACCACGCGCGCCTCGAACCAGCGCTCGCTGGTGTCAGTTTTCGCCATCGCCATCCTCCTCTTCGGTCACATCTTCGTGTTCATCGCCCAGCACGGCCAGCGCCGCGTCGTCCTCCACGTCCTCCGGGCCGGGCTGCCAGCCGCGCACGTCTACTTGGCCCGTGACCACATCGGCAATCAGGCGGTCGCGGTATTCGCGTATCAGTTTGATTTCTTCTTCGATTCGGGTGATGGCGTCATCCAGCGGCTTGCATTCCTCGGTGATCCAGCGACAGATGGTTTTTTGCTCTTCAATGGGTGGTAACGCGATGACCGCGTTCTTCACATCGTGCTTGCCGAGTGCAAAGCGTGTGACGCCGGTGGCAAGAACGTGAAACTGTTGCGCAGTGCGCGCTGAGCCGATGGCGCGAAACAGGAACTCGCCCAACACGCGATCCGGTACGGGGCGCAGCAGGCCAAGGTGATAGGCGCAAACCACGCCGGGCAAACCCTCCGGCACCCAGGCGGGTACGCCGATGTCGTCCGGCGTTTCGGAATCCTTGGTCAGAATGACATCACCCGCTTTCAGCGTCAGGCGGGCTATCTCAGCCGCCGTCGCTGTGGCGCGCATCAAGTCCATATCGTCGGTGATGCGGTCGTTTTTGTAGACGTCGGTGTAGTTGCACAGGCGCACAGGCGTTTCATCGTCGTGCGAGTGCTTGTCTACGCCGCTGAAGCGGACGTCCGCGATGTGCTTAATGAAGGCGACTTCCCAGTGCTCCGGTACATCGCCCAGCCATTCGATGCCGGACGGCCTCAACGCTACCGATGAATCAAGGCCGCGCGTGACCGCGTGGTCGATGATGCGCAGCTTCTGTTCGGTGAGCAGCTTGATCAGGTCCCTTTTGGCCTTGATGAAGCGGGCGATGTGTCCGTCCTGCACCCGCAGATAGGCGACGATCTGGTCTTGCTCACGTCGCGGAGGGACAGGAATTGGAATTTGTCCAAACTGGTCGAAATATAGCCGGAGGCGCATATCCATTATGCCCCGCGACCTTATTTTGAACTGCTGGAGATACTTCTTCGTTCTAAATAGGAAATGATAGTAGTCAGTGTTGCATGGCTTGATTGGCCTCAAAATATCATAGGCTGGACTGGTAACGCCTTGATAGTGGGAGACACCAATAGCACCCATCCATGCGAGGAGCTTATTGCAAATTATGTCCCCCTCTTTTACAACCCAATATCCATCTGTTGTAGAGGCTTTATTGCCGCGTTGCTCAAGGCTTTTTCGCGGTCTTACGCCAATATGGGTGTAAACAGATAGCAACTCCATCTGGTTATTTACTGGAGCCTTTTCAATGACCAAGCGGAACATTTGCTTGGTACGCAGGATGGCCCACGAATCAGGTAAATGGTCAAACCATTTCAAATCAGTTCGTCTGTAGTCCGGATAGGGGCCAAACATTATTTGTCTACCCCCACGATCTTGTGCAACAAACCCTCGCTTTGCTGCTCCAGAGCGAGGATGTCGGCACGGATTTCGGCCAGTGTGCGCAGCGGCACGGGCTTGTAGAAATAGCGGGCGAAGGAAATCTCGTAGCCGATCTGGGTCTTGTCGGTGGCAATCCAGGCATCCGGTGCGTGTGGCAGCACCTCGCGGGCGAAGAAAGCGTCGATGCCGCCCGGCTCCTTCAACGGCACCTGCTCGGTGTCGCGCAGTTCGCTGTCGGGTTCGTACTCGACCATGAAGCGATCTTTACCCACGGTCTCCAGGTACGCGCCATCGAAGTCGGGCTCGAAATGCTCGCCCGCCTTGAGCTTAGTGCGCTTGGCGATGACCGGCGGCGCGGTCTCGTCGCGCCAGCTCACCGCCTTGTAAATGGCCTTCTTATCCGGCGCGCCGAGCTTATCGCCCTGTGCCTTCAGCGCCGCATCGAAGCGGGAGCGGAATTCATTGTGGTCGTCGAACACGGCGCTGCCCAGTGCCTGTTGCGCCCGCTTCGCCACCTCCATCAGCCCCTTGTCGCGCTGCCATGTAGATGCGTCGAGCAGCTTCTTGCGGCGCTTGGCGGGCACGGCCTTGCGGGCGACAGGGGCCTCACTGTCGTCGGCGCTGTCGCTGTCTTCGCTATCGTCGTCTTCGTTCTCGTCCTCGCCTTTCAGCCATGCCTCGATGGCCGGTTTGTGCTTGGTGAACTCGCTGTAGAGCGCCTCGCCGTGGGTGGCGTAGATCTCGGCGCGCAGCGCCTCGTCGCCAGTGGCAAAACGCAGGGGCTCAATGCGTTCGTCAGAGAGCTGGCTTTTCAGGCGCAGCGGGCGCTCGACGGTGATCTTCCAGTAGCCGAAGTCCTGGGTGTCGAACCATTTCGACTCGGCGGTTTCCTGCGCTTCGCCGAGGTAAAGGTCGAGGATGCGGGCAATGTCTGCATCACTCAGTTCACAGTTCTTCTTGCCGAGATTGCGGCGCAGCGGCTGGAACCACTGCGATGCGTCGATCAACTGCACTTTGCCACGCCGCGCTTCGGCCTTCTTGTTGGCCAGTACCCAGATGTAGGTGGCGATGCCGGTGTTGTAGAAGATGTTGAGCGGCAGGGCGATGATGGCTTCGAGCCAGTCGTTCTCCAGCACCCAGCGGCGGATGTTGCTCTCGCCCTGGCCTGCGTCGCCGGTGAACAGGGCGGAGCCGTTATGCACCAGCGCGATGCGGCTGCCCAGCGGCGTGTTGTGCTTCATCTTCTGCAGCTTGTTCACCTGGAACAAAAGCTGTCCGTCGCTGGAGCGGGTGATGAGCTTGAACTCGTTGTTGCCCGCGTGGCTGACGATGAAGCGCGGGTCGTTGAATTCCTTCTTGCCGCCCATGCGCTCCAGATCGGTCTTCCAACTCTTTCCGTAGGGCGGGTTGGAGATCATGAAATCGAATTCGCGGCTGCGGAATTGGTCGGCAGACAGGGTGGATTTGTCCGCGCCACCGACGATGTTCTCGGCCTCTGCGCCTTCGCCCTTCAAGAGCAGGTCGGCCTTGCAGATGGCGTAGGTTTCGTCGCTGATCTCCTGCCCGAACAGGTGAATCGACACTTCCTTGCCGTGCTGCTCGGCCAGTTCGTGCAGTGCCTCCTCGGCCACGGTGAGCATGCCGCCGGTGCCGCAGGAGCCGTCGTAGAGTGAATAGGTGCTGGACTCGATCTGGTCGGCCACCGGCAGGAATAACAACTTGGCCATGAGCTGCACCACGTCGCGCGGGGTGAAGTGCTCGCCAGCCTCTTCGTTGTTTTCTTCGTTGAAGCGGCGGATCAGCTCCTCGAACACCGTGCCCATGCCGTGGTTGTCCAGCGCGGGCAGCTTGATGCGGCCGTCGGCATCCTTCACCGGCAGCGGCGCGAGATTGACCTCGGGGTCAAGGAAGTCGTCGATCAAGTAGCCAAGGACGTGCGAATCCACCAGCTTCTGGATCTGGTTGCGGAAGTTGAACTTGGTGAGGATTTCCTGCACGTTGGGCGAAAAGCCGTCCAGATACGCAATGAAGTCATCGCGCAAGCGCTGGCCTGCTGCGCTGGCCTTGAGCTTGGCCAGCGTGAATTCCGAGACGTTGTAGAAGGCTTGGCCTGCCGCCATGCGCAGCGCGCCGTCCTGCTCGGCCACCTTGTGGGTGTCGAGGAACTTCTTGCGCTCCAGCACCGCGTCTTTCGTCGCTTCGAGCACGGCATCGAGCCGCCGCAGCACGGTGAAGGGCAGGATCACGTCGCGGTACTTGCCGCGCACGTAAACGTCGCGCAGGCGGTCGTCAGCAATGTTCCAGATGAAGTCGGAAATCCACTTGATCTGGCTTTGGTCTTGTTGTTGCTTCTTCTGCATCGATACGTTCCTCAGCTCGCCGCCGTGCCTGTGGAGACGGCGAGATTCCAATGGTCTTTGAGGACGCCCACAAGGCGTTTCTGGCGTTCGGCCAGAAGCGTGGGCGTCCACTCGCTTTCTGCTCTGACTTCCTGCGTCAACACGAAGGGAGATGCCTTGCCTTTGCCCCTGAAGTAGGCGTCTTTCTTCTTGGCAAAGTCGTAGTTGCTGGCGGACGAGTTCTTGTTCCTATCCAGCGGAACCAGATTGGCCAGACGGTGCGTCCAGCCGTCGCGCTCGTCTTCATCCGGGAACCACTTGATCCAGTCCGAACCGTCGGGCGGGGTTTGCGGCAGAACGTGCTCCAGAGACACTGCATCTTGAAGCTGCACGCCGGGGGCGCGCACCAAGGATTCAAGGCGCAAGACCAGCGCCATCCGTGCCTTGGGCAGATCGTCGTAAACGTCGCCATCGAGTGCCGCGACGAACTTGCGCTTTTGCGCGTCAGTCAGTGCCAGCGTGGTGAGCGCGGCCAGATCCCCCTTGAAGGTCTCCGGCTCGATTTCCTTGGTCAGCGCAGCGTAGGTTTCGATGCGCTCGTTGATACCCACCTTGGTGACCAGCAGGAAATAGGTCAGGCGTTCCAGTGACTGGAAGAACTCTGCGAGCAGTTTGGGTTGCTGCCGGAAGCGCTTGAAGTAGACCAGTGCCGGGGGCACCCAGTCCTTGAAGTCCACGCGGTTGAGCCAAGACAGGTGTTCGTTGATCGTCTCGGCGTGTTCGGTGGCCTCGAAGTCTGCATCGCGCACGAAGTCCCACACTTCGGCATAGGGTTTGATGACCTTGTCGACGAGGTCGATGGGGGTCTTGTACTCGGTGACGTGCTCCTGGAACTCCTTGACCAGGATGTACTTCTGCTTCTTCTTGGCGTAGATGCTGCGGATATGGCCAAACAGGTCACCGAAGGCGTCTCGGCCCAGCGAGTTTTCGATCCGACTCCACTCTTTGGCGTAGGCGCGGCTCTTGACGTCGCCTGCTGTAGTGCGGATCAGGCCCAGCACCTGCGCCTTGATGATGTCGATAGGCGCGAGGTCGAGTCCCCGGTTGTTGAGTACGGAGAAGATGCGGTATGCGGCTTCGAGGTCGGGCGTGGAGATGACGACCAGCGAGCAGTCGTTGGCGAGGAATTTCCACAGTGCGTTCAGATCGGCAGGTGACAGCGCTTTGGCCTTTTCGAGCAGCAGCGTGGCGTTCTCGCGGTAACGCAGGCGGCTGTCTTTCAGCTTGTCAGTGCTCGAAACCAGACGCTCCAACCCGCCTTGTTCCTGGATGTAGGTACGGAAAAAGTCGGCGTCCTCCTCGCGGGCCTTCAGGCGATACTCATTCAGCTCGCCCCACTCAGGATTTCCTTCCTTGTAGAGGTATTTGGTGAGGAAAGACGCCGAGTTCGGCATCAAGACGCGCAAAACTGCAAGCAGTATGGTGAGCGTGGACAGTCGCTGCTGGCCATCAACCACAAACGACTTTGGATCTCGATCCTCCTTGATCAGAACGATGCTGCCGAGGAAATACTGGCTACTTGCCCCTGAGACACGCGCATCCTGCATCGCCGAGTACAGATCATCGAACAGCTCTGTGGCCTGCTCGGTTGTCCAGGCGTAGGGGCGCTGGTAGTCCGGAATCTCGAACTGGTAGCTGCCTTCGAAGATCTCCCTGATCAGTTTGTCGTGGGCTTCAAGCGTCTTGGCCATTGGTTTTCTTCTTTCCTATCGTTTCTTTGGGCTGCTTGGGGCTTGGTAGCCCGGAGCCAGCTTGGCGTTCTCGACGCCGTACAGCGCCAGCGGATCGCTGAGCCATAGGCGGTACTGTTCTTCCTTGAGCCGATGGTCGGGCGAGCAGTCCACGCTCCAGCGCAGCAGCATGTAGCCCGCGACGGCGGCGCGAACACGCATCCGGATCGAGCCGTCGGTCATCCCGTAGTCCATCTTGATGATCTCGGGGCGGTCAAGGCGCGGGTGCGGCACGAAGTCCAGCTCGACGATGCGCGTCCACTGGATGTCGTTGTCCGGACGCTCGTTCGCCTGCGGCTCCTCATCAAGAAGGGTCGGCGCTTCGATGCGCGTGACGACAAAGTCCCGAAACTCCCCGCTCTTGCGATCAAAGGCCCGGACGTGCCAACGCAGACCGGTGTCCACCAGGGCAAAGGGCACGATGACCCGCTCGGACTCTCCGCTGCTCATCGAGTGGTAGCGGATGGCGACGGGTCGCTTGGCGTGGATCGCCCGGCAGACCGGGGCCAACACATCCATCCTGGGGTTGCTCAGAGCGGTAGGCGACTCGCACGGCAGCAGCGGCTGCGTTGCGCCGGTCACGCCATCGCCGAAGCCCAGAGCCCGCGCCGACAGCACGCGCTGCGATGCGTGGTCGAACAGCGGGGAGAACGCCTGCCCGATGCGGTAGATCTTGTTGCTGCCGTCGAAGGTGATGTTCTGCGGCGCGATTTCTCGGTACAGCGCCAAATCGCGTGTCGCCCCTGCCGGAGCAACGCCAAAACGGTCGATCAGGTCGGGGCGGCCAATCTCACCGAAGAAGTAGAGCCGGAAGTCGATGTAGGCCAGCCGCTCGCGCTGGGCGTGGCTCAAGCTCTCAACGCGCTGGGGATGCATGGTCAGGTGATCCTCACCCACGGAAGATGACGGTAAGACCGAAATTGACTGTTCGATTGCTCATTGCTAGGAAGTTTACATCATCAAATTGATGACATAATACTCTGCGAAGGAAGCTGGGGCAATGAGGTATGGCGAGTGAATGCCGGGGTGCTGTGAAGTTGATCGGTTTGCGCTCCTCGCCGTCCAGGATTTCTCTTGTCATCAGCCAGGGCCTACGACGCTTTCCATATGCATATGACCCACGATAGAATGAAATTTATGTAGTCACATAATTTCTTATGCCTGATGCCCACACTTTTTGCCTGGCTTGGTAACTCAGACCTTCGCGCCTCGGAAGATGCGTCGGGCACAGACTTCGGTCCCATCTTGATGGCGCTGGAGACCGGGGTGTATGACCGTCTAGTGCTCCTGTCGGATCACGGTCAGCAGAAAACGCAGAACTTCGTGGCGTGGCTGAGCGGCAAATTCACGGGGGCTACAGAGGTGCGGTACGCAAAACTGCGCAGCCCCACCGATTTCGAAGACATATACGTCGCAGCCAACGGAGCGGTGTCCGCGACGCTTTCTTCTTCTCCTGAGCTGCCGGTCACTTTTCACGTGAGCCCTGGTACCCCTGCCATGGCTGCTGTCTGGGTGCTGTTGGCGAAAGCCAAGTACGGGGCCAACCTCATCGAATCCTCTCGTGAACACGGCGTGCGTCCTGTCGTTGTTCCATTCGACCTAGCCGCAGAGTTCCTTCCAGTTGCGAGCAAGCAAGCTGACGAAGCTCTCGCACACCTTGTCCAAGGATCGCCCCCGGCAGCACCGGAGTTCGCCAGCATCATTCACCGCTGCAATGCGATGAAGCGTGTAGTCGCGATGGCGCAGCGATTGGCGCAACGGGATCTGCCCGTATTGATCCAAGGGGAGTCCGGGACCGGCAAGGAACTCTTTGCACGTGCGATCCACGCTTCGAGCAAGCGAAAAGGCGCTCCCTTTGTTGCAGTCAACTGTGGGGCCATCCCGCTCGAACTGATCGACTCGGAGCTTTTTGGTCATGAAAAGGGCGCGTTCACCGGTGCCCATGCAACCCGGGCCGGCTACTTTGAGGCAGCTGATGGCGGGACGCTTTTCTTGGACGAAATCGGTGAACTGCCGCTGCAGTCACAGGTTCGACTGCTGCGCGTACTCCAGGAGCATGAAGTGACCCGCCTGGGGGCCAGTAAGTCCCGAAAAATCGATGTGCGCATCGTCGCCGCTACCAACCGGGTTCTGCCGGAAGAAGTTCGGGCGGGGCGATTCAGAGAGGATGTGTTTCATCGAATCGCGGTTGGCATCTTGGCATTGCCTCCCCTGCGCGCTCGCGAAGGGGACCTCAATCTATTGATCGACGCTTTGCTGGCGCAGATAAACCGCGAAGCAACTTCGCAGCCGGGCTTTAAGCATAAGAACTTATCTGTTGGCGCAAGAAATCTTCTTCTTCGCCACGCCTGGCCGGGCAATGTGAGGGAGCTGCACAACGCGCTTTTGAGGGCGTCCATCTGGGCGCCAGGAGAGGAGATAGCCGCCGAGGATATCGATGAGGTTCTCTCGCTCACAACCACCGGCACAGACGACGCCATTCTTGGGGCCGCAATTGGCGAGGGGTTTTCGCTACCTGATCTGATGGCAGATGTGGCCCGGCACTACCTGGATAGGGCCATGGAGCAGAGTCGTGGCAACAAGACTGAGGCAGCGAAGCTGTTGGGTCTTGGCAGTTACCAAACCTTGACGAATTGGTTGTTCAAGTACCAGTCCAAAAAAGCTGGCACGGATGGTGCATAAGCATAAGAACTTTTATGAATTGGAGGCTGGGTCATGGGGTTTGCCAAATACCAAGAAGACATCGTGAGTCGATACGTCGGCGATCTCGCGATGCGTTCCACCAAGGTGCCGGTTTCACCACCCAAGCCCTCAAGCCCGAATGCCAAAAATCAACCTGATCAAAGGACAAAGAAGATGAGCAGTCTCAAAAAATTCGCTGTCGCCACGCCCCGGCCTCTCCCCGTGATCGTCTTGGCAGACACAAGTGGCAGCATGGGGGAGAACGGCAAGATCGAAGCGCTAAATGCTGCGATGAAGGACATGGTCTCGACTTTCGCCAAGGAAAGTCGTTTGCGCGCCGAGATCCAGGTGGGCCTGATCACCTTTGGTGGCAAGGCGCAGATGCACTTGCCATTGGTTGCGGCACATGGCGTCGCAGGGTTCTCGGAATTTAAGGCTGACGGTGTCACGCCGATGGGTGCGGCATTTGATCTCGCGCGTCAGTTGCTGGAGGACAAGGATCGCATCCCCTCCAGAGCCTATCGCCCCGTCTTGATTCTGTTGTCTGATGGACAACCGACCGACGACTGGGAGGCTCCTTTCAAGGCTCTTTGCGACTCCGAGCGGGCACAGAAGGCGACCCGGCTAGCTATGGCGATTGGGCCGGATGCCGATGAAGCAATGCTGAAGGATTTTGCAAACGACGCAGAGGCTCCCATTTTTAAAGCCCACAACGCCCGGGACATCCACCGCTTCTTCCGTGCAGTGACCATGAGTGTGACCACTCGCACGTCAAGCCAAAATCCAGACATCTCAACCGCATTCGTTGTCCCGCCGCCGGATGACGACGCACTGGACCTCGACTTCCAATGAGGTTTATTGCCTGCGGCGCGAGCGTCATTGGCCCCCGACACCGGGATCTGGGCGAGCCTAATCAGGACGCGATGGTTCTGGCGGGTTGCCGAGGTGGCTGGATTGCGGCTGTGGCAGACGGATTGGGATCGAGAGCACGTAGTGATCTGGGGGCACGTAGTGCCTGCCAAGTTACCCGGCAGATTTTGCGTGCCACATCGAGCAGTTTCGATCTACCGGCAACGCTGCCCTTGATTCACCAGCAATGGCTTGGAGCGATCGATCCGACAACTCCTCGAGACGCCGCGACCACGCTGCTGTTCGGCCGCGTGACAGATCAAGGCGAGGTCCATGCAGCCCAATTGGGTGATGGTCTTCTGCTGGTGAAATGCGCTGGCGAGTTCCGTCGCATCACGCCAGAGCGCACAGCCTATGGCAATCAGACTTGGGCACTTGAGTCCACGTACCTGCAGGACAGATGGAGCTGTACGAAAGGCCGATTCACCGAGCCGGGTGATGGTGTTGTCTTGATGACAGATGGCGTGGCCGATGACCTCGAACCTGCACATCTTGCCGACTTCTTTGATGCGCTTTATCAAGACGTGAGCGCTCGGAATCGGCGCAGAGGCAGACGCTGGTTGCAGTCTGAACTGAATGACTGGGCGACACCCTTACACAGCGACGACAAAACACTCGTGGCCATTTTTAGGACTTCTGAATGAGCACAGCAACACCAGAGGCACCAAAGAAAAACAGGACAGTGCTAGACCAACACGGTCAGTCCTATGAACTGACAGGGCGTATCGGCGAAGGCGGTCAGGGGATCGTTTGCACGACCAACTACCCCAATGTACTCGTCAAAGTCTCTCGCGCAACAACAGAAGAAAAGCGAAACAGTTGGACGAGCAAGATTCGCGCACTTATGCGTCAGCCACTTGAGGGCCTTCCCATCGCACATCCGCAAGCCCTCATCACGCAGCCGCAGCCCGGTTACGTCATGGAACTGATGGATGGTCTGGTCCCAATGACTGAACTGATGCAGGTCGCGACGGACGCCTTGATGTCAGATGAAGGCCTCTCGGGCTATGTGAAGACAGGCGGTCTGTTGCGCCGGTTGAAGATGCTCGCGCGACTGGCTCGGGTCCTGGCTGAGTTGCATGGCCGAGGACTCGCTTATGGCGATCTTTCTCCTGCAAATGTCTTCGTATCGCAGTCACTAGAGTACGCCGAAGTCTGGTTAATCGACGCCGACAACGTTGCGAGTCAGTCGCATGACGGTCAGCAAGGTGTATTCACCCCCGATTACGGGGCTCCAGAGATTCTGAGGGGAGAGTCCGGCATCAATACACTGACCGACAGCTGGAGTTTTGCGGTCATGGCGTATCGCATCCTCACGCTGGTTCACCCCCTCAAGGGGGACGTTGTGCTTGAGGGTGAACCCGAGCGTGAAGAGGCAGCCCTCCGCGGCGAACTCCCTTGGGTAGATCACCCGGTTGATCGCAGCAATGTCTTGTCGATAGGTCTGCCTCGCGAAATCACGCTCAATGCGCCACTGCGTGCGCTGTTTGAACGATGCTTCAATGCCGGGCTGAACAATCCGGGTGAGCGACCAAGTCTCAATGAGTGGGCAGATGCCTTCGAGGCTGCCACAGGCCATTGCGATCAATGCGAGTCTTGTGGCAGCACTTTTTTTTACACATCTAAGCACATCTGTCCATTTTGCGATCACACCCAGGGCACGAATTGCACGATCCTCTTGCAGGAGTATCGCTATATGCCACCGGACCTGCTCCGGGAGGGCTTACCGGAAGACGTTCCAGAGTCGTTGATTCGAAAAGAGTGCTGGACTCGCACAGGCAAGGCGATGGTTTTGACTATGAGCCCTGCCGAGTTAAAAACTTTGCCTTTAGGAACGTCTCTGTACGCGGACGCACGTCCGCTATGCACTGTCGAGCTTGCAAAGGATGGCTTGTGGATAGAGCCATCAGCCGGTACGCAAGTTTCCTTGCAAAGAGCATCTGACGACAAAGTCGTCCCGGTTGTGCGTCGGCAGCGGCTCAAGTCAGACAGCCGTTCAGGAGTGTCTTTTTGGCTCCACCTAGGTGCAGTAGAAGAAGAGCACGTCGTTTGGCGTTTCAACTGGTGAGGCAACGATGAAACTCCGCGACTTTCCTCTTCTGTCGGGTGAACTTGCCCAGTTCACATGTGACGACCTGGGAGCCGATTGGCAGATCGGTGAGGCCGTGTCAGTACAGGCACACGGTAATGACTATCTTCTCCGACAGGGCGACGCCGTTTGCGTCGGCAAAGTAGAAGGACGCCAAGATCGAATTGCGCTTCAGGTCCAACGAGGTCTGACGTTGTGGGTGTTAAGGCATCGGCATGGGGAGGTTCTCCACCTTCAATCCTTGGATTTGGTCGAGCAGATCCAGTTGGATATGGCGATTTCTGTTGATGAGGCCATTGCGGAGCAATTGGCCAGCAGGGGTGAGATTTCTGCTCCCGACGTACCCACTGCAGTTGGTTGGTTGAATGAGCAATTCATCTCAGCCGAAAAAGCACCGAATTCAGAAATGGATCGTGTTTTTCTTGGCCGCTTCGACAACCCTTCCGATGAGAGTTTCGTTCTGTTTGGTGCAGGCTGGCGCGGCAACGTCAAACGAGATGCTGGCGTGCTCAAACTGATGAGCGTCACTCGTCTCAAGGGGGCTACAGCACGTGTAGCCATGGCCGTTGGCACGATCTCTTTCCAAGATGCCAGTGTCGCCGTGCGTCTCCAGAGTACAGAACAACGCGCACTTCTGGATGCCGCGCTGCGCGACAACGGCAGCTACCTACGTTTATGGCAAGAGTATGGTGCGCTCGAATGGGAGCAGGCTCGAGATTGCGCGAGGGAACTGGGTTCTCTTCGTTTCAAGAGTGCGGAACTCGTCGAAGGTGAACTGTGGGCCTGGTTTCTAAAAGTTGATGCGGATCACCTGAAGGATTTCCGGAAGCGATGGAAAGCTTTGGGGCTGGCGAACACGACGCAAGTCGAGCTTGGGGATCGGGAGCTTGATCTTGATTCCGAGGTTGAAGACGCGCCGAGCAGAGCTGACCGAGCACGCCGTCGCCCCGTTCGTGGTGTATTGCGATTCGAGCGAGAGGGCGTGGTCTTGGTTCCCAGCCAGGACCGGCGCTCAGAACGCCCCCCAACCAAGGGGTTCATCTACTACTCACTATCAGGTGATGAAGCCGTACAGACCCGTCGTGCGCGCGCAAGGCAATCTATTAATGAAGGGCGGCGACTGCCGCAGCTGAGCTACTTGCTGGAAGGGGTGGCTCCACCAAGCGCCCGGCGACGTCAACTCATTGGCCTATCTAGCTATGCCAAAGCTTGTTTCAAGGGGCTTCCAACCGAGCGCCAAAAGCTAGCCTTGGATGTGGCCATCAATACCCCGGACATTGCACTGATCGTCGGCCCTCCAGGTACTGGGAAAACCCAGGTCATAGCTGCGCTACAGCGTCGCCTAGCAGAAACTCTGGGCGAAAATTCATTGCAGCATCAGGTGCTGATCAGCAGTTACCAGCACGATGCAGTCGATAACGCCCTGAATCGTGCCGAAGTCTTTGGCTTGCCTGCCGTTCGAATTGGCGGCCGAGGGCGCCGTGACGAAGGCGGTGTCGACCCCGTTGGTGTTTGGTGTGAACGCAAACGGAAAGAAATCTCTGCTCGACTCGACGCGATTCGACTGAATGAGCCGCTGACTCGACCATTGGAAGAGCTAGATCGACGTATCACCGCATTGAGACTTGCGAGCATGTCGGCTCAGGAACGCCAAACACAGTTCGAGCAAATTGATGTCCTTTTGCGTCAGCTATTCGATCTAGATGTTCGTCTTCCGGCCCATGTTAAGGACCGATGGGATGAGTTTCTTGTTCAGCAGAAAAGAGTCGAAACCCAGCGTCAGGCGAATGAGCCTGCTGGGCTTGTGCGCTTGGTGAGGGCCCTGCGCACCAGTTCTATCGGGTTCGCCGACGACGGTCCGGACAGAGTTCACCAGCTTGAGCGTACGCTGCGACGTAACAAGGTCAACCTTCAAGATTCGGAATGGAGCTTGCTCCAGCGTCTTTCAACGGTTGCCGATGCAACAGAAGCAGACCTTGCTGAATTGGCTGCGTTTAAGCGGTCCATGCTGGATCGGCTGATCCCCGATTACAGGCCCCCGCAGCTTAAGCAGGCGTTGAGCGGAGAAGTGCTCGGGCTCTTGGCCGAGATCGAGCACGCAATAGATGCGCCTTTACGCCAATCTCGCCGTGGCATCTCTGCGGTAGTGGCCTCCTACCAGGCGGCACTTTCCCAAGCCCCCAATGAGGCAGCTAGAGCGGTCCGCGAGTACGCCAGCATTGTCGGTGCGACATGCCAGCAGTCAGCTGGTAAGGCGATGAGCAGCTTGAAGGAGTTGAGCGACCTGGATGCATCAGAAGGAATTGAATTCGACACGGTTGTCATTGACGAAGCCGCAAGAGCAAATCCTCTCGATCTTTTCGTTCCAATGGCGATGGCGCGGCGTCGCATCATCCTGGTTGGCGATCATCGGCAACTACCTCACCTTGTTCAGCGAGAGTTGGAAGATGAACTCATTTCCAGGCAAAGCCTGACTGAGGCTCAAGCGAAGGCGTATGAGCAGAGTCTTTTTGAGCGGCTGGTGAAGCAGCTTAGGGAGCAAGAGAAAGTCGACAACATCAAGCGCGTCGTGATGCTCGATACGCAGTACAGAATGCATCCGAGACTGGGTGACTTCATCAGCAAGCAGTTTTATGAATCTGAGGGATTGGACGTCTTGCACTCAGGTCGGCCTGCGCAGGATTTCGTTCACACGATTCCTGGCTACCAAGGCAAATGTGCAGCTTGGTTGGATGTGCCTCTGCAGGACGGGAAAGAAAAATTCCTAAAACCCGGTTATGAAAGACGGGCGGAGGCAATTTCTATTGCAAAAGAGGTTAAGCGGATTGCAGATTCTTGTGGGCCGTCGCTGAGCATTGGGGTCATCAGTTTCTACCGCGCCCAGTGTGACCTGATACTTGATGCACTGGCTGACGAGGGCTTGGCCGAGGAAGAGGATGGGGAAGTCCGGATCGCGCGCTCCTACCGGCAGACTGAATCAGGTGATGAGCGACTGCGCGTCGGCACGGTTGACGCGTTTCAAGGCAAAGAGTTTGACGTCGTCTTCCTGTCCGTAGTGCGAGCTAACGACGTGGTGGTTCCCGATCAGAAGGAGGGGGAAGAGCGCGAACGATTGCTCAACGGCAAGTATGGGCACTTGCGGTTGGCAAATCGCATGAACGTTGCGATGAGTCGCCAGAGGAAGCTCTTAGTCGCCGTCGGTGCCAAACATATGGCCGAAGGGCCCGAGGCTGAGGAAGGGGTCCCGGCTCTAGCTGCATTCCTCAAGCTTTGTAGAGAGGAGATGGCGCATGGCCGCTGACCGCTATCTTCGCTTCGATGTCCGTCGCCCCCCGGGTGGGCGTCCGCTTTTGTGGCCTGTCCGCGTTTGGAAGGTCCTTTATCCAACAAATCGTGTCCTCAAGTTAAACCTGTTCCAGCAGGCGATCCTTGGACTTGCAAGGGCCAGATGCCAGGACAGTTCGGAAATGGCTGAGTTGTTGGGGCTGGATCGAGAACTGGTGGCGTTCATCATTGCAACCCAACTGATCCCGAACGGCTGGATGACCACCTTGGGATCAGTCACCTCTCAAGGTGAACGTGTCCTCGAAGAGGCTCAGGATGCCAGCGAAGAAGTCCGCATGGGGTACGCATATCAGGACGCGATCTCGGGGAACTGGCTGCCGCGATTCACTGAAGAACTTCCAGAGATCGAAGCGAAGCGAGTCGATGAACGTGGTTACCCAGTGTTCCTGCGAGACCTCGATTCCGGAAAGGAAGATCGCCCCTTCCGCCTCAATCACTTCCGAGAGGGCACACTGGACACAGCAGCCCTCTTTGATGCGTTTCAGCGCTATCGGACGGATCACGACCACGCCAAACAGCGTGATGACGAGCTTTCGGCACGTGTCCGTATTGAGAGTTTGAGCTTCGTCGAAGATTCGGCGCAGTCGATGTGGTTGTGGACATGGATTTTTCCCGACGAGGCTGGGCCACAACCCTGGTTGGTTGCCGACCCATTCGGGTTGCAGCAGGCTGCGTCTTGGTTGCGCAAACCCCTGCAGGAAGTCTTGCCGCGAAACGATCGACTCGCAAGATACATCGCTGACGCGGTAGGCGAGACAAGATCTAACGATTTGTCGGCAGAGGAATGGCTCCGATCCCTAGATGTCGCATCCCGGACGATTACATAGATGAAAACCGCTACCCGCTGTTCATGGCCCGAGCCGTATTGCGGGAGTTGATAGAGTCCTTGCAAGCCACCGGGAGTGCCACGCCATGCTGATAGCCCTGCACAAGAACGCCCGCACGACACCGGCCGTGCGCGCCGAGATCGCGGCCAGCCACGAGACCGCCGCTGTCCTGGCCCAGCGCTTTGGCATCACCGAGCAAACGGTCTACAAGTGGAAGAAGCGCCAGGTCTTTGGGGATCGCTCGCACACGGCCCATCGCCTGCAGACGGTGCTCACGCCGGCGCAAGAGAGCGTGGTGGTGCACCTGCGGCGCACCTTGCTGCTGCCCCTGGATGACCTGCTGGCTGTCACGCGGGAGTTCATTTGCCCCCATGTCTCGCGCTCAGGCCTGGATCGGTGCCTGCGCCGCCATGGCGCGGGCAACCTCAATGCCCTCAAGCCCCAGGAGCCTACCGTGGCCCACAAGGCCTTCAAGAGCTACGAGCCGGGCTATGTGCACATGGACGTGAAATACCTGCCCCAGATGCAGGACGAGAGCAGTCGGCGCTACCTGTTCGTGGCCATCGACCGGGCCACGCGCTGGGTGTACGTGGCCCTCAAGGCCAACAAGACCGCCGCCAGTGCACAGTCCTTCCTGAAGGCACTGCACAAGGCCTGCCCGATCAAGATCCACAAGCTGCTGACCGACAACGGCAAGGAGTTCACCGATCGCCTGTTTGCCAGCCGCGAGCGCCAGCCCAGCGGCAACCACGAGTTCGATCAGTTGTGCGACGAGTTGGGGATCGAACACCGCCTGACCAAGCCCAGAACGCCCAGGACCAATGGCATGGTGGAGAGGTTCAACGGTCGCATTGCCGACGTGCTCAAGACGCACAGGTTCAACAGCCGCGAGGACATGGAGCAGACCTTGCTGCGTTATGTGGCCCTGTACAACCACCAACTGCCGCAGTCAGCGCTGGGCAGCAAGACGCCTATGCAGGCCATGAAGCAGTGGTATCAGGAGAGCCCGCATCTGTTTCACAAGCGACCTTATGATCGTCCGGGATGCGACACCTAGAGAACCAGATCGACTTGACGCTGCTTGCAGATTACAACTGGTCGCGGAAGGTACCGATTGTTGAGGGATACCTCGCCAGCGTTCTGAGACGAAGATCCGTGCTGGCCAGTCAGGAGCGGTCTTGGCAGGAGGATGTGACGAGCCTTCTCATTGAGACTCACAACTTGGCAGAAAGCGTGCTGCAGTGGCTGTTGAAAGCATTCCCATCGGACATTCGTAGATTGCCGCACTGGAAAGACCAGAGAGATTGGAAAGATGGGGAAGCGCAATATTACCTCCAGTTCTTCAACCTTCCTTGCCTTACCGATGACGTAATTAAGCGCTTGTCTGAGCAGCGCTTGGATCAGGTGCGCACAGCGGTGAAGCGCGGTAGCAGTTCGCTCAAGGCGTTGTTGTTTGCGGCGCTGTTAGGGACAGTGGATCAAGCATCACACCCCTTCCTCAAATTATCCGCCGATGAGCTTCAACTGACTCGTCTGCTTGATATGGCCGATGCTCGCAACAAAAAAGCTGGGCATTCAGGTAGCGAAAGAATCGATAGAGAAGAAGCCATGGAACACGCTGACTTTGTCATCGAATGGGTTCAAATTTTTAAGGGCTGGTATTGAAATGGCAAAACACAATAAGGGGAACAAAGCCCCAGTCGCGCAAAACGCAAATACTGCACAAAGTGCGGTCGCATCGGCATGGCAGAAAGCAACTGCTGGAATTGGCTCCCTTGCATCGTTGGTGCAAGGCGATGCTTCCGCTGTGGCACTCCCTGACTTGGAGAAAGATCAGGTCAGCGAGTTGGATAAGGTAGAGCCCGAGAAAAAACTTGAGCTCGAGAGGTTGCTTGCGGATATCTCTGATGTCGCAAAGAGAGTTCGTGATCTACATGAAGACGCGCAGAAGCGCACAGAGGACCTGGCTCGCAAGGAGGAGGCATTCTCCCGCCGAAGTGATGAGAACAAGAAGCGAACCGAAGAGATCCACAAACTCGACGAAGAGTTGAAGCAAAGACAAGTTGAGATAAAAAAGTCCGAATCAAGTTTGGCTGATAAGGAGCGTGAACTTGAGAAGCGAGAACTGGATGCGCGTTCCGGTTTTGCCGCCCAAAACGTGGCCGCACTCAGTGAACTCAAGAAAGAAATCGTGGAACTTGAGTCTAAGAAGACTGAGATTCAACTTGGCATCCTCCAAGCGGAGCAGAAGGCGCTTGACGACGAGTCCGCGCGCGCATTAGCGCTGATGGAGCGTGAAGCGGAGATTGCAAACAAGGAGAGAGGTCTACAGCAGCAACAACGGCGACTAGATGCGGAGTGGAAAGAGCTAGAACGCGAACGAGCACAGATCCGAGAAGATGCGCTACGGGAAGCGGAGCAGGAAATTGCTGGTTGGAAGACCGCTCATCAAAGAGCCAGGGATAGCCGTCAAAAGGTTTATGACGAGCTAGAGTCAACCAGGCAGGAAATTGAACAATTCCGCGAGTTATCCGAAGTTTTGGCAGGGCGGTCTGCACGCGAGATCCTTGACGAGTTGGCTGCCCATAAGCGTCGAGTGACTCAACTAGAGAACCAACTCGCAAGCAGTGAAGATGATCAGTTGCGAGCAGAGAATGAGGCGCTGCGAAAACTCCGTGATGAGCAAAAGGCTCAACTCGACGAGGTACATTTAGATTTGGCTGATGCAAAAGCTCAGCTTCATCGCCTCCGCCTCGGCGTGAGTGACAAAGAGAACCTGGAAAGAGAAAAGCGCGCCCTGGAAAAGAACAATCAGATCTTGAGTGCAAGGCTCAATGACTTGGGCAAAACGGTAGATGACCTAACCCAGTCACAGCAATCTGAGAAGCCGTTCCCTCAAATGGCATGGATGGACTCGGCGTCCACTGCCGATTGGATCAAGGATCGCAAGGCCAAGGAGTTGAGCCTGCCGGAGCAAGACGTTCCTGATCTGAAAAAATTCTCTGTTGAATTGCAGCACCGGATCGCTCAAGCGGAAGAAGGTGCAACACTGCATTTCCGCCTCGAAGATATTCAGTTGCTTATTGCTGGGTTGGCCATGAGCCAGCTTCACATCTTTCAGGGAATCAGCGGCACAGGCAAAACAAGCTTGGCGAAGGCATTTGCAAAGGCTGTCGGGGGGCATTGCACCGACATCGCCGTCCAGGCTGGCTGGCGAGACCGTGATGATCTACTGGGACACTACAACGCTTTCGAAAAGCGCTTCTATGAGCGCGACTGCCTGCAAGGTCTCTACCGTGCGCAAACTGCCGCTTACAAGGACCGGTGCAACATCATCTTGCTGGACGAGATGAACCTGTCTCGCCCGGAGCAGTATTTTGCTGAATTCCTCTCGGCGCTCGAAAAGAATGACCCAAGAGATCGACTCATAAGTTTGTCGGAAAGCCAGTTGCCGAACGCCCCTGCGCTACTGGTGGAGGGGCGAAGGATTCGGGTTCCCCACAACGTCTGGTTTGTAGGCACTGCTAACCACGATGAAACAACGAACGAGTTCGCCGACAAAACCTACGACCGTGCTCATGTCATGACGCTTCCCCGCCACGAAGCGGGATTCAAGGTAGAGCCAAAGCCAAAGGCCAGCTTTAGCTATGGATCATTGATCGAGCGTTTCGATGCCGCTGTGACACAAAACGCTGATGAGGTTTCAGAGTTGTTGGCGGAGTTGACGACAGGCCCGCTCACGAGCATCTTGCAGGATCGCTTTGACTTGGGTTGGGGTAATCGACTCGAACGTCAGGCCATGCGATTTGTCCCCGTTTACATGGCTGCAGGCGGTCGCAAAGAAGATGCTCTGGACCATTTGCTTGCCAGCAGAGTATTTCGGCGTGGCAAGGTCACTGGCAGATACGATGCGACCATCGATGATCTAAACGCCATCGAACAAGCCCTGACCACAGTTTGGAAGGGGTGGAAATCGGAGCCTCGCCGTTCCATGGCCCTGTTGGCTGAGGATCGCCGCCGCAAGGAACGCGGGGCATGAGATTTCTTGATCGCCTTACGGGTGAAAAACTCAGTCACCTACCCGATGCGTTTCTGCCGGGGCGGTATTGTTTGCTTGAGCCACTTGTTGTCAATGGACACAGCCATTTGCAGGCTGGCGATCTAATCACGGATGATGGGTCGGGTTTCATCCGGATTCAAGACACTGAATCACAAGTGCTTTCCATCGATCAAACTGACGACGATCAAGCGGACTCCGATCTTTCTGCAGAGGCGATTATTTCAATCGCAGGAAAGCTTTCCCACGCAAATGGTTTGAGTGTGTCGCCGATGCTGCCCGCTGAGATGGCCGCGCAGTGTGCCCTTGAGGAACTCGAACGGAATTTGGCCACAGTACTCAGAGATGGTCATTTGCACTCGATATCTGATCGGCCGCGCAGAGACCTTCGGTACGATGATCTGGTTGCACCCGTAGCGCGAGCTCGACGTCTGGCAACGTCGGCGGTAAGTCATCTGGCATCGCACTCGGATTGCTGGCAGCAGCGCACGCTTAGCGGTGTGCAACCTCGCAAGGTTCTGGCGCGTTTCAGCGAGGATGACTACGCCATCTATGAGAACAGACTCTACAAGCGATTGCTGGATCGGCTGGATCGACATCTTGCCAAGAGACTAGCTCGCATCCGTGGTGTTAATGCACGTCTAGCGCGAGCTTTGGAGTTTCAAGACTCTGAGCAGACGCACTTTCGACTTCGCCAAGATATTTGCCGTCTTTGGGGGGAGTCATATCTTGATGACAAGACCGGGATGCAATTGGAGGCCGGAAAGCGTGCTCTATCGGAGATTGAGGCTCAGTTGCGTGCAATTAGAGGATTGAAGCAACGTGGTCTTTATCCACACGTCCCCGCAGCGTCTGTAGTACCCGCCCAGGTTCATCGCACCAACATTCTGAATCATGATCCTCACTACAGGCATTTGCCTCCTCTTTGGGAAAGTTTGAAAGACGAACGAGAGGATCGGCAAATGAGGCCAGAAGAGCGACTGGCGAAGCATCAGCAGTTGCACCTTGCCTACAGAGACTACGTTGGCCTGGTTCTTCGACGAGCCTTGGAAAGATATGGACTGCAAGGTGGAAAGGGTGATCGCTTAGAGTTCGGTTGGGCTGGAATTACGTTTTCAGTGAGACAGGATGGTCAAGATTGGCTAATTCTCAACTCGCACGCTGAGACTCTTCGGTTGATTCCTATCGCTTGGTTTGGAAAAGATGTCGAAGAAGGTGAAAGCCTAAATTCAAGTCATGTCGTTTGCTGGCCAGGCTGCTCAGACAGTATTTCTTCTCGGCAGCGCTTGGCTATATCTCCTTTAGATCTTTACGTTGTCGAAAAGATGGGGAGATTAATTGATGAGTGGATGATTTCAGGGTTGATCGAAGGCTACGGAAAAAAACTTGGCCCCTTGCCAACACTTGTAAAGCAGATGGCTGACGGATGGCCCAATAATTTTGAGAGCATATCTTCGACGCACGTTCGACTTATCGCGCCCCTGGACTCCAGGCAGGCGTCCCAGATCAAATTAAAACTTCAGGAGTCTGCAAGCGAGCAAATCGAAAATCAGGTGTTGACTGCTGTAGATCAATTGACTGCTCTGTCGCGTCTCTGCAGTCATGATGCTCAATTCAGTGCTAGCCCGCACCGGGAGTTTTATTGCCGATGCCGAACCTGCGAGACAACTTGGTCGCTCAAGACCTTGAGTGACAAGAGAGTCTTTGCAATGCGTCCAAGGGGAGCGACGAATTTACCTTTAGCTGATGGGTTTAATTGGTCTGGCCGCGATTGGTTGGACTTTGAAGTCTCTTTGTGAGAACGGTATTCCTTACTCCCGGGCCTTATTTTGAAAAGTATCAGATTCTAGAGAGGCAACATGACTGCACAGATTGCTGAAAAGCTGCGCTACCAGGGCGAGGACGTGGCCATGTGCACGAACCCCCTGAGCCACTACTTCGCGATGGGGGGCACCAACCCGCGCTTCGAGTCGAACTGCACGGCCCTATGGCGCGGCTACGTCGGCAGTTGGGAGATCATTGACGACCGCCTGTACCTGATCGGTCTGAACGGAACGCTCGAAGACGGGACCGATGCGTCGCTGGCAACCATCTTCCCCGGGTTTTCGGACAGGGTGTTCGCCCATTGGTACTCCGGCACGATCCGTCTTCCGCAGGGCAAACAGCTCGAGTACGTCCACATGGGGTACGGCAGCACCTTCGAGCGCGACCTGTTCTTGGATGTGGAGCGAGGGGTCGTCGTTGCCACTCGCGTGCAGCACAACGGGGTCGCCGAATCTGATGGCGCCCCTGAAGGCTATGAAGTTGGCGCCATGACAGTTTTCCCGCGAACTGGCAAAGGCGACGGGGGCGCGGCGTGATCTACCTCTACGGGTACCTGGGCATCGGCATCGCGGTCCTCGCCGTTGTGTACGGTGCCCATCGGCTGACGAAGGAGAAGGAGTCCGAATCCCTTCGTGAACTGCTCGATGCCGTCAACCCGGATCGCAAGAAGCTGTCATTCCGCATCCTCAACAACATCATCGCCCCCGTCCTTGCTGCCATCCTCGTGGTCGCCGTCTGGCCCGTGGCGGTTTATATGAAGGTCAAGGAGATGCTCCAGAAGAAGGAAAGCAACGGGTTCCCGGAGGAACGCGAATTCGCTGTCGAGCGCGAACACCTGCTGGAGCGAATGACGGTGCAGGAGATCGAGATGCGCGAGATCGTGACTGACCCTCTCCAGGCGGCCCCTGAACTGCCCTTCGGTCACCTCCACGCAGCGTGGAAGGATTTCCTCAAAGGTCACGCTGAAGGCGGTGAGCTGTGGTCGTTCTCTGCGCTCTGGCAGACAACCTGGGGGCGGAAGGAGCTGCGGTCAGGCTACGTTCTGGTCGAGAACGGGTCGCCGGGCGCCCATTTCCTGACGGTTTGGAAAGATCTCCCGGACGATGCCTACTGAACCCCATTCATTCCCCAGCGGGTTCTACCTGTTGGTCGAAAAGGCGGTGGACGTCGTGCTGGAGTTTCCTGCTGACGGGGATTCCGGCGGTCCCTTCTGGAATGACGACGGGCAGCTCGATCTCGTGCGCTGCAAAGAATGGGACCAGGAAGAGGTTGGCGTTGTCCCTCTTGGCGGAAATCGTTATCGCCTTGCGGAACGACAGCTGGGACCGTTTTCCGGACTCAGGCTGTACTGGGGCGACGAGTTCAACGCCGACAAGGGTGAAGACGGCACGCTCCGACTGACCTCGGTATGCATGCCTCGCTTATATGCCCATTTCCGCTTACTGACTTCGGGCGGTTTCAGCAATGATCACCAACTGGCTCAGCACCTGCACTCCCTTGGAGGTGGGGGGGAGGCAGTCGCTGGTGGAGTGCTCACGTTGACTGTTCCAGCCGAACGCGCCAGCCATTTGCAGCGTTTGATGGACATGTTGTGAACGGCTCGCCGCAGCAGGCGCAGATCTTGGTGGGCATCGAGTTTCTCCATACGAAAATTCGTATGGAACCCGGTGACCAACCCCGCCCAGGCGACTGGGCCTGCTGACTTAGCGATTCGGTGCACCCAGGCGTGCGGTGAATGGGTGTTTATTCTCCGCATTTAATGCGTGGAATGTATTGCCTCTGCGGCGAATTGGGTGTGTAATCTCCGCATGAATGACGGAGAAAAGCTCTACATCTGGCAGGCAGATGATTGGCCGCAGTGGCGTTACGACCTTTCGGCGTTGACCGGGCCACTGACCGACGTCAGTCGTGCTCAGGGGCTCCTGCTGGGGCGAATGGCCGATGTGGGCATGGCGTTGCGCGATCAGGCCAGTCTGGCCGCGTTGACCGAAGACGTGGTCAAGACCAGCGAGATCGAAGGCGAAGTCCTCAACGTGCAATCGGTGCGATCTTCCATTGCACGCCGCATGGGCGTAGACATCGGCGCAGTGGCGCCTGTGGACCGGCATGTTGAGGGGGTCGTGGAGATGGTGTTGGATGCGACCACCCGTGCCACCGAACCTCTGACGGCCGAGCGCCTGTTTGGCTGGCACGCCGCTTTGTTCCCGACCGGCTACTCCGGCATGACTCGGATTGAGGTGGGCCAGTGGAGAACCGATGCCGAGGGGCCCATGCAAGTGGTGTCAGGGCATGTGGGCCGGCGCAAGGTGCACTTTCAGGCCCCGCCTGCGCAGGCGCTGGCTGCTGAGATCGACCGCTTTCTGGCCTGGGCCAATGCCGAGACTGGGGAGCCTACGCTGATTAAAGCGGGGTTGGCGCATCTCTGGTTTGTGACGCTGCACCCCTTCGATGATGGAAACGGCCGCATCGCCCGCGCCGTGGGTGATCTGTTTTTGGCTCGCGCCGACGGCAGCCCGCAGCGCTTTTACAGCCTGTCGGCCCAGATCCAGCGGGAACGCAAGGACTACTACGAGGTGCTCGAGTGGACCCAGAAAGGCTCGCTCGACGTGACTGGCTGGCTGTCTTGGTTCCTGGGCACCCTGGGTCGCGCGGTAGCCAGTTCTCAGACCACCCTGGACGCGGTGTTGGTCAAGGCGCGTTTCTGGCAACGCTGGGCGGGTCAGCCGCTGAATGAACGCCAGGTGAAATTGCTCAACCGTCTGCTCGACGGTTTCGAAGGCAAGTTGACCAGCAGCAAATGGGCGACGATCGCCAAATGCTCGCCCGACACGGCACTGCGCGACATCACGCAGCTGCTAGACCTTGGGGTACTCCAGAAAACACCGGGTGGGGGCCGCAGTACGGGTTACGAGCTGGCGGGGTAATTTGGCCAAATCGTTGAATCCACGTCCTCAAGGCCAATGCGTTTCTATCTGGTTCGGAAAGAGGACGCGGGTTCGGTTCCGTGTTCCGCCACCAAACAAGCCCGCATGGGCACTAGAAACCTCGCTACATAAAACCTAGCGAGGTTTTTTCTTGCCTGACGGGATTTGGGCGGCTTGCTAGAATCGCTGGGTCATTGGGGAGTAGCCGCTCTCGACCCCCTCGAGAGGCTGACGTCAACACACTTGACCCGCAGGTCATGGTGTCAGCGGTTTTCATGCTTGGCAAGACCTTTGACCACGACGCTTCCGATTCGGCCGGGGATGCGTGGTGGTCAATCGTCGTTCATCCGGCCTGAAAGCGTTTATGGAAGCCCTTCTCGTATCGACCGGTGTCGTCGCCCTTGCCGAAATCGGCGACAAGACCCAACTCCTCGCCTTCATCCTCGCCGCGCGTTTCAAGAAGCCGGTGCCGATCATCTTGGGCATTTTGGCGGCCACGCTGGTCAATCACGGCCTGGCGGGCGCGCTGGGGGCGTGGATCACCGCCTCGGTCAGCCCGGGCGTCCTGCGCTGGGTGCTGGGTCTGTCGTTTCTCGGCATGGCGGTCTGGACGCTGATTCCGGACAAGATCGAAGACGAAGAGTCGCAGGTGGCCCAGCACTTGGGCGTGTTCGGCGCCACGCTTGTCACCTTCTTCTTGGCCGAGATGGGCGACAAGACGCAGATCGCCACCGTCGCCCTGGCGGCGCACTACGCCACGCCGCTGCTGGTGGTTCTGGGCACGACGCTGGGCATGCTGATCGCCGATGTGCCGGCGGTGTTCGTGGGCGACAAGCTGGCCGCCCGCATCCCGATGAAGCTGGTGCACTCGATCGCCGCCGTCATCTTCGTGCTGCTGGGCATCGCCACCCTGCTCGGCGCCGGATCGGGCTTCGGCTTTTGACGCCCTGGGTGAGCCGATGCTTCGATGCGCGAGCCGCTTGCGGCCTGCCGGCCGGCGGCGTCACGCCACGCTTTGCATCAGCGATGCCGTCAAGCGCTCGAGCGCGCCGGTGAGCTGCTTGTGCCGATGCAGCACCAGGTAGCAGGGGCGCAGCATGCGCGGCAGCGTGGTAGCCAGGCGTGTCAGGCGGCCGGACTTGATCCCGTCGGCCACCACCCATTCGGACAGGCAGGCCAGGCCCAGGCCTTCGGCGGCCGCGTGCTTGATGGCCTCGGAGTTGCCCAGCTCGATGCTGCGGCGATAGGCGCGCAGATGCGGCAGCAGCTCATGGTCGGTGGCCACGCGCGTGCCCGAGCCCGCCTCGCGCAGCAGCCAGACCTGCTGGCGCAGCACGCCGACGGGCACCGCCGGCGCGGCGCCGCCCTGGGGCTGCAGCTGGCCCGCCAGGCGGGGTGAGGCGACCACCAGCAGCTCGTCGCGCAGCCAGGGGCGGGCCTGCAGCAGCGGATCGTGGCAGGGGCCCTCGATCAGGCCCACGTCCAGGCTGAAGTCGGCCACCGCGCGACAGATCTCGGCCGTGTTGCCGATCATCACCTGGGCGTGCCACTCGGGCGGCTGCGCGGCGTACCACGGCGCCCAGTGCAGGCTGAGCCAGCGCGGCAGCACGTAGTTGCCGATGGTGGTGCTGGCGCCGATGCGCAGGGCGCCCGGGCTGTCTTGGTCGCCCAGCGCCGCGCGCTGCAGGCTGGCCGCGCCGTCCAGCAGCGACAGGGCGCGCGGCAGCAGCGCGCGCCCGCTGCTGTTGAGCTGCAGGCGCTTGCCCACGCGGTCGAACAGGGGCGCGCCCAGCATGCGCTCCAGCTCCTTCAGCGCCGCGCTGGTGGCCGACTGCGACAGGCCGATGGCGGCGCCGGCCGCGGCCGTGCTGCCGCCCTGCGCCACGGCGGTGAAGACTTGCAGTTGCCGCAAGGTCAGGTGCAACGGGGTCATCGCGTTCCAATCAATCGATCAATCAGCTTGATCATACAAAAACAAGTCGTTGGACGGATTGATTGGCGATCCCTAGAGTCCCGTCATGCGCACATTCGGGTGCGTGACTGCAACGGGGTTTCCATGTCAGCTTTGTCGTCGCGATCGGTCGGAGGGGATGCGGGGGATGCGGCCGGTCGCCTGCTGCCGGGCCTGGTGCTCAGCGCCGGCCTGGGCTGGCTGGCAATTCGCCTGGCCGAGCACGCCTGGGTGCAGGCGGCGGGGCTGAGCGGGCTCAGCCTGGCCATCGTGCTGGGCATGCTGGTGGGCAACCTGGGCTATGCGCGCATCGCCGCGCAGGCGGGTCCGGGCGTGGTGTTTTCCAAGCAGAACCTGCTGCGCCTGGGCATCGTGCTGTACGGCCTGCGCCTGACGGTGCAGGACGTGGCCCAGGTGGGTGTGGCGGGCGTGCTGATCGACGCCGTGGTGGTGGGCGGCACCTTCACGCTGGCGGTGTGGCTGGGCACGCGCTGGCTGGGGCTGGAGCGCTCGACCGCCATGCTGATCGGCGCCGGCAGCTCGATCTGTGGCGCCGCCGCCGTGCTGGCGGCCGAGCCCGTGGTCAAGGGCCGCGCCGAGCAGGTGACGGTGGCCGTCGCCACGGTGGTGGTGTTCGGCACCCTCGCCACCTTCCTGTATCCGGCGCTGTACGCGCTCAACCAGCACGCGGGCTGGCTGGCCGGCGGCGAGCACGCCTTCGGCATCTACATCGGCTCCACCGTGCACGAGGTGGCCCAGGTGGTGGCCGCCGGCAACGCCATCGGCGCGCAGGCGGCGGACACGGCCGTGATCGCCAAGATGGTGCGCGTGATGATGCTGGCGCCCTTCCTGCTCATGCTGTCGGCCTGGCTGGTGCGCCACCCCGATCCGGCCCGGCGAGCCAGCGGGGCGACACAGGGCGCGCCGCGCGTTACCGTGCCCTGGTTTGCCGTCGGCTTTGTCGCGGTGGTGGCGTTCAACTCGCTGCAGTGGCTGCCCCAGTCGGTGACGGCAGCGGCCACCGCGCTGGACAACCACCTGCTGGCCATGGCCATGGCGGCGCTGGGCCTCACCACCCACGTCAGCGCCATCCGCAAGGCGGGCCTGCGGCCGCTGCAGCTGGCCCTTGTGCTGTTCGGCTGGCTGGTGGCGGGCGGGGCGCTGCTCAACCAGGCCGTGCAGGGCTGGTTGGGCTGACTACCGGCCGCGCGCGTCCAGCAGGTCACGCGCGACGATCTCCTTCATGATCTCCGACGTGCCGGCATAAATGCGCTCGATGCGGGCGTCGGCGTAGGCGCGGGCGATCGGGTATTCGGCCATGTAGCCGTAGCCGCCGAACAGCTGCAGGCATTCGTCGGTCACGCGGCCCAGCAGCTCGCTGTGCCACAGCTTGCCGGCGGCGGCGCCGACGGCGTCCAGCTGGCCCGCCAGGTGCTGGGCGATCAGCGCGTCGCAGTAGGCGCGGCCGGCCTGCAGGTCGGTGGCCAGCGCGGCCAGCTTGAAGCGCGTGTTCTGGAAATCGGCCAGGCGCTGGCGGAAGGCCTTGCGTTCCTGCACGTAGTCCACCGTCCATTGCAGGGCTGCCTCGGCGCGCGCCTGGCACTGCACGCTGACCAGCAGGCGCTCCTGCGCCAGCTTCTGCATCAGGTACTTGAAGCCCTGGCCCTCGTCGCCCAGCAGGTGGCTGGCGGGCACGCGCACGTTGTCGAAGAAGAGCTCGGCCGTGTCCTGCGCGTGCTGGCCGATCTTGCGCAGGTTGCGCCCGCGCGTGAAGCCGGGCATGTTGCCTTCGACGACCAGCAGCGAGACGCCGCGCGCGCCCTGCTCGGGGTCGGTCTTGCAGGCGACCACGATGACATCCGCATTGTGGCCGTTGGTGATGAAGGTCTTCTGGCCGTTCAGCACGTAGTGGTCGCCGTCGCGCCGCGCATGCGTGCGGATAGCCGCGACGTCGCTGCCGGTGCCGGGCTCGGTCATGGCGATGGCGGCGATGCGCTCACCGCTGACCATGCCCGGCAGCAGCGCCTGCTGCAGCGCGGGCGTGCCGTGCGCGGCGAGATACGGCGCGACGATCACCGAGTGCAGCGGAAAGCCCGGCCCGGTGGCGCCGGCGCGGCCCAGCTCTTCGCTGACGATGAAGTCGAACAGCAGGTCGCCGCCTGGGCCACCCAGGCTTTCAGGCAACCAGCAGCACAGCAGGCCGTTGGCGCCGGCCTGCTGCCACACGGCGCGCGGCACGCCGTGCGCGTCTTCCCATTCGGCGTGGTGCAGCGCGATCTCGCGCTCGCAAAAGCGGCGCACCTGCGCGCGAAAGGCCTCGTGCTCGGGGCCGAAAAGGGGGCGGGGCGTGGGTTTCATGCGCCCCACTGTAGCAACGCCCAGGCCAGCCTCAGCGGCTGGTGCGGTACATGCTGCTGGTGGTGCGCGCCAGGCCCGCGCCATGCAGGCGGGCCAGGGTGCCGCCCGCATGCGCGTGCGTGATGGCCAGGCCCAGCGCGTCGGCGGCGTCGGGGCCGGGCGCCTGCGGCAGGTTCAGCAGGCGCTGCACCATGGCCTGCACCTGCGCCTTGGCGGCCTTGCCGTGGCCGGCCACGGCTTTCTTCATTTGCAGCGCGGTGTATTCGGCCACCGGCAGGCCGCAGTGCACCAGCGCCGTCACGCAGGCGCCGCGCGCCTGGCCCAGCAGCAGGGTGGCCTGGGGGTTGACGTTGACGAACACGATCTCCACCGCCGCGGCCTGCGGCTGATAGCGCGCGTGCACCTCGCGGATGCCGTCGAACAGCAGCTTCAGGCGCGCGGGCAAATCACCCTGCGCCGCGTCGTGCGTGCGGATGACGCCGCTGGCGACGTAGGCCAGGCGCGGGCCGTCCACGTCCAGCACACCGAAGCCGGTGCTGCGCAGGCCGGGGTCGATGCCCAGCACTCTCATGGCAACTCCGCCGCCCGCATGCGGCCGACGATCACGCGCGCACGCTGGCTGAGGTAGCCCGAGCGCGGGCGCTGCTCGAAGTAGCGCGGGCGCGGCAGCATCACGGCCAGGCGCGCCGCTTCCCACGCCGTCAGCTGCGCGGCGCTCTTGTTGAAGTAGTGCCGCGCGGCGGCTTCGGCGCCGAACACGCCGGTGCCCCATTCGACGTGGTTCAGGTACAGCTCCAGGATGCGGCGCTTGGACAGCAGGCGCTCCAGCGCGACGGTCAGCACCAGCTCCTGCCCCTTGCGCAGCAGGGTGCGCTCGCCCGACAGCAGCAGGTTCTTGGCCAGCTGCTGGGTGATGGTGGAGCCGCCGCGAATCTTGATCGGGCGCGCCGGCAGCTCTTTCGCGGCGCGCTCGGCCGCGGCCTGCTCGGCCTTGGCGTTGCGCTCCCAGGCGCGCTCCATGGCCTCCCAGTCCACGCCCTCGTGGTTGGTGAAGCTGTCGTCCTCGGACGCGATGACGGCGCGCTTGAGCTGATCCGAGATCTGGCCGTAGTCGCGCCAGTGCTGGCTCCAGCGCAGCTCGCCGGCGCGCGCCAGGCGCCAGGCCTCGGAGCGCTCGAAGGTGGTGGACTGCGGATCGAGCACGGCCATCAGCGCGATGCGGCCGATGAAGAACAGCTGCAGCAGCACGGCGCCGGCCACGGCCAGCAGCAGCCAGCGCCCCAGCAGGCGCATCAGTGCTTGCTCCGCGCGGTGGCGCTCAGCTCGTCGGCCTGCAGCGTGGTCTCCAGCGTCTGCTCGTGCGTGAAGCGAAAGCGCGCCGTGACGTCGAACTGGTCGGTGTCCTTGCGCATGGCGGGCGTGAAGGGGCCGAAGGGCGCGGCCTTTTGCGCGATCGCCTCGGCCAGGCGGTCGAGCACGCGGTTGCCCGAGCCGCGCACCACGCGCGCGTCCAGGATGCGGCCGTCGTGATTGATCAGCAGCGCCATCAGCAGCTCGCCGTACAGCTTGCGCCCGGCGATCTGCGGGAAGTTGGCCGTGCCCTCGACCTCGATCTTGCGGCGCATGTCGTCGTAGTACGCGGCGTAGGTGGCGCCCAGCGTGGCGGGGCTGAGGTAGCGCTTGCGCGGGCGCGAGTTTTCTTCCTCGACGCGCTTTTCGATCGCGGCCAGCAGCTTCTGCAACTGCTCGCTGCGCTCCTGCTCGGCGCGTGCCTGCGGGTCGTCGCGCGCGGCCTCGGGCGCCGGCCGGGGCATGGCGGCCAGCTGCTCGCGCACCTGGGCCAGCAGCAGCTCCTGCTGGTGCAGCATGCTGTCGATCTGGCGGCGGTTCTCGTCGATGGCGTCGGTGCCCTCGGCCTCGCGCGGGCTGGGCGGCAGCGGCGTGCTGACGATGCGCGCGTCCTTGGCCTCGCCGCCGCCGGCCAGGCTGTGCTGGGCGATGGCCTGCGCCTTGACCGGCTTCTCGTCCGACCTGGCGTTGACCAGCACGACGTCCAGCGTGTTGTCCTGGAACACGCGTGCAAAGCCCTCGGGGTTGACGAAGCGCACCGTCAGCAGCGCCGCATGCACCAGCACCGACACCGCCAGCGCCCACTGCAGGGTGCTGAGCGAACGCCACGCAGGCACGCCCGGCAGGCGCGCGGCCATCATGCGGCCGGGCCCTCGCTGCCGGGCTCGGGTTCGCTCACGTCGACCGCGATGGCGAGCGGGCCGGCGGTGTCTTCCTCGTCCTCGGCGCCGTCGCTGCTGGCGGGGGTGATCTGCTCGCCCAGCACCTCGCTCACGCTGCCGTGCACGTCCAGCGCGATGGGGTCGACCGCGCCCAGCCTGACGCGCACGCGCGCGCCGCGCACCAGCGTCTGCGAGCCCATGACGCTGAACACCAGCGGCAGGGTGTCGGCGCGCGCCAGCCAGGCGCCGCCCGGCTGCTCGCGCAGCAGGCTGGCGTCCAGCTCGCTCAGGCCGTGCTGCTGCAGGTATTGCAGCGTCCAGAAGCGCTCCATGCTGGCCTGGTGGCCGTTGTAGGCGCTGTAGGCGGCGTCGAACGCGCTGATGATGGCGAACAGCTGCGCGTCCTTGGGCTTGAAGGGCGCGGCCAGCGCGGCGGCCGTGCCGTGGCGCGCGGCGGCGATGATCTGCCACTGGTTGACCAGGTCGACATAGCGGCGCAGCGGCGAGGTGCTCCAGGCATAGCTGGGCACGCCGATGCCCGCGTGCGGCAGCGCCTTGGCGCCCATGCGCACCTTGATGCCCGGCAGCAGGCTGGCCTGGCTGCGGTAGATGGCGGGCACGTTCAAGGACTTGAGCCATTCGCCCCAGGTGCTGTTGGCCAGGATCATCAGCTCGGCCACCATCAAATCCAGCGGCGCGCCGCGCTGGCGGGCGGTGATCTGGACCTGCTCGTCGCCGCTGGGCGCCTGGCCGTCGGGCACGCCGACCAGCTTGAAGCTGTAGTCCGGCCGGCTGAAGGTCTCGGGCTTGCCGCGCACCTGCTCGCGCCGGGCCTTCAGGTGCTGCGCCAGTCGGTATAAAAACGATAGCTGCTCGCGCTGGATGGGCGCCGCTTGTGGGCCAATTTGGCTTGAATCGTCGGCGCCCGCCAGCCATTCGGGCGTGATCAGCTGGTCGAGCTGATCGTGGCGCAGGTTGGCGGCGATGGGCACGCGTTCGATGCGCGTTTCGCTGCCCTGGATGGCCAGCGTGGCCTCATGCAGCGTGACGTACAGCGACACCGCCGGCACCGCCTGCCCGGCGGCCAGGGTGCAGGCCTGCACCACCGCGTCGGGCAGCATGGTGATCTTGTAGCCCGGCATGTAGACGGTGGACAGGCGATCGCGCGCCACGTCGTCCAGCGCGTCGCCCGGCTGCATGGCCAGCGCCGGCGCGGCGATGTGGATGCCCAGCACCACGGTGCCGCTGCCCAGTCCCTGCACCGACAGCGCGTCGTCGATCTCGGTGGTTTGCGAGTCGTCGATCGAATAGGCCTGCACCGCGGCCAGCGGCAGGTCCTGCGGCAGCACCGGCGCGGCCAGGGGCGGAAAGCCGGTGCCCTTGGGAAAGTTCTCGAACAGAAAGCGCTGCCAGTGAAACTGGTAGGCCGAGGTGATGGCGCCGGCGCGCTGCAGCAGCGTGAGCGGCGCCAGCTGCGTGGCGCGCGCGGCCTCGACCACGGCCTTGTACTCGGGCGCGTTCTTGTCGGGCCGAAACAGGATCTTGTAGAGCTGCTCGCCGATGGGCGCCGGGCAGCGGCCGGCGGCCAGCTCCTGCGCCCAGCCGGCGATCTGCGCGGCCAGCTGCTTCTTCTTCTCGATGGCGGCCAGCGCCTGCGCCACGATGTCGGCCGGCGCCTTCTTGAAGCGACCCTTGCCGGCACGGCGGAAGTAGTGCGGCGCCTGCTGCAGCGCCCACAGCGCGCCGGCCTGCTGGGCGATGCTGGGCGCGGCGCCGAAGTAGTCGGCCGCCAGCTCGGCAAAGCCGAACTCGCCCTCGGGGGCGAACTCCCAGGCCAGCGCCGGGTCGATGTCGGCGGCCAGGGTTTCGGCCTGGGCCAGCAGCTCGCCGGGGGCGGGTTGCTCGAAGCGCAGCAGCTGGTTGGCGGCCTTGACCTTGACGCGTTTGCCCGAGTCGAGCTCGACCTGGGCGGAGGCTTCGGCCTCGGAAAGGATGCGGCCGGCCAGGAACTTGCCGGCGTCGTCGAAAAGCATGTGCATGGAGGGGATGGATTGTCCCATCAACCGCGGCGCCCCGGTGCGGCCGCCGGCGCCTGTTTTATGAATGAAATCAGGCTTTTGCCGGCATGCAGCAAGCGCGAGCAGCTATCAAATCAGGATTCTTGATCGACGGCAAGTTGCAGAAATGAAAGCACCTCGTCGATCAGAAGGGGAAAGTCCGACAGCGCGTGGTCGCCGCCGTCCAGCAGGTGCAGCCGCGCGCCGGCGTAGCGCGCGCTCATCTCGCGCCAGTCCAGCAGCTCGTCGCCCTTGGCGATGATGGCCAGCGTGCGGGTCGGGTCGGCCGACGCGTCGGACTGCAGCGCGCGCAGCTCGTCCAGGTAGTCGGCGCGAAAGAAGAAGTGCTCGGCCGGGTCGTGCCAGGCGCTCTGCTCGCCGATGTGGGCGGCCAGGTCGCGCGCGGGATCGACGGCGGGGTTCAGCACCACCGCGCGGCAGCCGCGCCGCCCGGCCAGCCAGCTGGCGTAGTAGCCGCCCAGCGAGGAGCCGACGACGGCCATGCGCGCGGCGGGCCAGTCGGCGGTGCCGGCGTCGATCAGCCTGGCCGCCGCGGCGGGCGAGGGCGGCAGCTGCGGGCACCACCAGTGCACGGCGGGGTGCTCGGCGCGCACGCGTGCGGCCATCAGCTGCGCCTTGGTGGACTGGGGCGAGGAGCGAAAGCCGTGCAGGTAGAGCAGGTGGGTGGTGGTCATCGCCCCATGGTAGGGGATGGGCGCGCGGGATAATTCGCCCCCATGGCTGTTGTATTCGACCGACCCTCGCTGTGGCAGCGCGTGCGGCCCCACCTGCGCGGCTTCGACTGGCTGCTGCTGCTGGCCATGCTGATGCTGGCCGGCCTGGGCCTGCTGGCCATGTATTCGTCGGGCTACGACCACGGCACGCGCTTTGTCGACCACGGACGCAACATGGTGATCGCCGCCGGCATCATGGTGGTGGTGGCGCAGGTGCCGCCGCGGCGGCTGATGCAGCTGGCGGTGCCGGTGTACGTGCTGGGCGTGGCGCTGCTGGTGGCGGTGGCGCTGTTCGGCATCAGCAAGAAGGGCGCGCAGCGCTGGATCAACCTGGGCGTGGTCATCCAGCCCAGCGAGCTGCTCAAGATCGCCACGCCGCTGATGCTGGCCTGGTGGTTTCACCGCCGCGAGGGGCAGACCCGCGCGTTCGACTTCGCCGTCGCCTTTGGGTTGCTGGCGCTGCCGGTGGGGCTGATCATGAAGCAGCCCGACCTGGGCACGGCCATGCTGGTGCTGGCCGCCGGGCTGGCGGTGATCTTCTTTGCCGGCCTGCCCTGGAAGCTGGTGCTGCCGCCGGTGCTGATCGCCGTCGTCGGCGTGGTGCTGATCCTGGCCTTCGAGCCGCAGCTGTGCGCCGACGGCGCGGACTGGGTGGTGCTGCACGAATACCAGCGCCAGCGCGTGTGCACCCTGCTGGACCCCACGCGCGACCCGCTGGGCAAGGGCTTTCACATCCTGCAGGGCATGATCGCCATCGGCTCGGGCGGGCTGTGGGGCAAGGGCTTCATGCAGGGCACGCAGACGCACCTGGAGTTCATCCCCGAGCGCACGACGGACTTCATCTTCGCCGCCTTTTCGGAGGAGTTCGGCCTGGTCGGCAACCTGGCCATCATTGCCGGCTTCGTCTTTCTGGTGCTGCGCAGCCTGATGATCGCCGCCGACGGCCCCACGCTGTTCGCGCGCCTGCTGGCCGCCAGCCTGGCCACCATCTTCTTCACCTACGCCTTCGTCAACATGGGCATGGTCAGCGGCATCCTGCCGGTGGTCGGCGTGCCGCTGCCCTTCATCAGCTACGGCGGCACCGCCATGGTCACGCTGGGCCTGGCGCTGGGCATGCTGATGTCGATCGCCAAGGAAAAGCGGCTGATCCAGAGCTGAGAAGGTGTGAACGAACCCCTCATGCCCGCCTTGACCGCCAAAACCCGCCCGCCCGGCGTTGCAAATGCTCGCCGTAGCCCGGGCTACGGCTGCGCTTTGCGCCTTGATCGGACGCGTTTTGACGATCCTTTCGGGCACTCGCGATTCATTCACACCTTCTGACCCGTGGCGGCGCGGTTTGCGCGCTGAGCGGATGCCGTCACAATGCAGGGGTTTTTCAACCCCACCCCAGGAGAAGACATGGCTGGCAAGTTCGAGCTCAAGAAGTCCAAGAACGGCAAATTCCACTTCAACCTGCTGGCCGCCAACGGCCAGATCATCCTGACCAGCGAGATGTACGAAGCCAAGGCCAGCGCGGTCAACGGCATCGAGTCGGTCAAGAAAAACGGCGGCACGGCGGCGCGCTACGAAAAACTGTCCGCCAAGGACGGCTCGCCCTACTTCACGCTCAAGGCCACCAACGGCCAGGTGATCGGCCAAAGCCAGATGTATTCCAGCGAGTCGGCGCGCGACCACGGCATCGAGTCCTGCGTGACCAACGCTCCCGGCGCCAGCGTGGACGACCAGAGCGCCGCCTGAGCGCGCGGCCCGTTCAGCGCCCCGAGCCGCCCGCGGGCGGCTTTTTCGCGCCCGCCCGGCGCCGCATCAAAGCCAGCGCGCGATCAGGCTGGCCAGCAGGCTGAGCGCCACGGTGCTGGCCAGCGGAATGAACCACTCGCGCCCGAACAGCCGAAAGTGAAAATCGCCCGGCAGGCGCCCCAGGCCGAACTTGCGCAGAAACGGCGCCAGGCCGTTGATCAGCACCAGGGCGAGGAAGACGACGATCAGCCAGCGGATCATGGGCGGGTCCTTGGCGCTGCAGTGGCGCTGCCCGGCTCCCTCGCCCCTTTGGGGAGAGGGGCTTTGGGCGTTGGATCGTTCGCTGTCGTTCGATGTCCGGTTGACGCTGCACGCATCGGCTGGCCGGGATATGCGCCCGGCGGCGCACCTACTTTCTTTTGCGTCGCCAAAAGAAAGTAGGCAAAGAAAAGGCAACCCCAAGTCTGCGACCCCTGCGCTTCGCTACGGGGCAAACCTGCGTCACGGCGCTTGCGGGGTGCGCGGTGGAACTCGCTGCGTTCACTGCGTTCTCTCCGCTCAGACAACCCCCGCGAGTCAGAGCACGAAGCGCGTGCATCCTGCGGTGCACGCGCCACCCCGCAAGCGCCGTGCCGCAGGCGCAGCCACAGGGGTTTTGATGCGGGCCGTCGCTGCGCTCGGCCCCGGCTTTGAACTCCCCTCTGGCCGTGCCCAGACGCGAGCATCGCAGGTTGCCCGCAGCGAAGCGCAGGGACACGGCCAGTGGGGTCGCCTTTCTTTTGCCTTCTTTTCTTTGGCGACGCAAAGAAAAGAAGGTGCGCCGCCGGGCGCACATCCCGGCCAGCCGACATATGCAGAGTCAGCACAACATCGAACAACCGCGAACCCTTCAAGCCCAACACGACACCCCCATCACAAGCGATGCGTCCGGTCACCCGCCGCAAAGCCGCGCGCCGCCCAGCCCTCGCCCGTGGCCAGGCCGATGACCTTGAACAGCTCGCCCATCTCGTGCTCGGCCAGCAGCTTCATGGCCGGCGCGCGGGCGGCAAGCGGCTGCTCGGCCATGCGCTCGGCCAGGCCGCTGTTGAGCAGAAAGCGGCCCTGGCTGGTGTAGCCCAGCACCGCCAGGCCCGCGTCCTGCGCGGCCAGGGCGATGCCGGTGAAGTTGACGTGCGCGGTGATGTCCTTCTCGCCCACGTCGGCGAGCGGGTCGTCGTCCATGCGGTGCGCGCGGTGGCAGGCCAGCGTGCCCATGAAGCGCTGCGGGTGGTAGTACTCGGCCTCGGGAAAGCCGTAGTCGATGAAAAACGCCGCGCCGCGCCCGCCGCGCGCCAGGCGCTCGGCCACGGTGCGCACGAAGGCCTCGGCCTGCGGGTGGATCTCGGTCACGTAGTCGTGCGTGCCCGCCACCTCGACCGGCGGGCGCAGCGCGGTCGGCCGGTCGCTCCAGGCGAATGCTCCTGATTGAATAGCTGTTCGCGCTTGTCCATCGGGCGCCAGAGCCGCATTGGGCTTGAAAATCACGCCGCGCTCGTGCCAGGTGCCATCGACGCGCGCCAGCAGTTGCACCGGCATGGCGTCGAGCACCTCGTTGCCCAGCACCACGCCGCGCAGCGCCTCGGGCAGCCGGTCGGCCCACTGCAGCACCGCGCCGTGCGCGGCCAGGCGCTGCTGCTGGCGCGCGCGCAGGGCGCCCGACACGTCGACGATGGTGTAGCGGCGCGGCGCCTGGCCGCGCCGCGCCAGCTCGTCCAGCAGCTGCCCGGCCAGCGCGCCCGAGCCGGCGCCGAACTCCCACACCTCGTCCGTGCCGGTGTGCCGCAGGGCCTCGGCCACCGCGTCCGCCAGCGTCTGGCCGAACAGGGGCGACAACTCCGGCGCGGTGACGAAGTCGCTGCCGTCGCGCGCCAGCGGGCCGAACTTGCGCGAGCCATGGGCGTAGTAGCCCAGGCCGGGCGCGTACAGCGCCTGCTGCATGAAGCGGTCGAAGGGCAGCCAGCCGCCGGCGGCCTCGATGTCGCGGGCGATGTGCGCGGCCAGCTCGGTCAAGGGGGCGGATGGGGCGATGGCGGAGGACACGCGCCCATTGTCCGCCATGGGCGCGGTGCCGATTTGCCACAATGCGGCTCGTGTCCGACCCCGCCCGCCGCCCATCCACCAACGCCCGCACCGTGCTGGTCACCGGCGCGGCGCGCCGGCTGGGGCGCGAGATCAGCCTGGCCTTCGCACGCGCCGGCTGGGACGTGCTGGCGCACCACCGTCATTCGGCCGACGCGGCGCGCGCGCTGCAGGCCGAGGTCGAAGCCCTGGGCCGGCGCTGCCAGCTGCTGCAGGCCGACCTGCGCGCGCCCGAGGCGGCCGCCGAGCTGCTGCGTCAAGCCCGCGCGACCGGTGGTGGACTGCCGCAGTGCATCGTCAACAATGCTTCTGTTTTTGAAGCAGACGACGCCCTGTCGGCGAGCGCTGCGGGACTGATGGAGCATCTGGCGACCAACACCGTCACGCCCCTGCTGCTGGCCAACGCGCTGGCGGCGGCGCTGGCGCAGGCGGGCCGGCCCACGGCGGGGCGCTGCAGCGTGGTGCATGTGCTGGACCAGAAGGTGCACAACCTCAACCCCGACTATTTCTCCTACACCGTCAGCAAGCTGGCACTGGCCCAGGCCGTGGCGCTGCAGGCGCAGGCGCTGGCGCCCTGGGTGCGCGTGTGCGGCCTGTCGCCCGGGCTGATGTACCTGAGCGGGCCGCAGACGCAGGCCAACTTCGAGCGCGCCAGCCGCGTCAACCTGCTGCGCCGGCCCATCGACCCGGCGGACGTGGCGCGCTGCGCGCTGTTCATCGCGGAGAACGTGAGCCTGAACGGCGCGACGCTGCAGGCCGACAACGGCCAGCACTTGGTGGCGCTGGATCGCGACGTGATGTTTGCCGTGGACGGCGCGCAGGGAGCGGCGTCATGAACTCCATGCTGCTGGCCTTCGCCACGCTGGACGCGCGCCTGGCGCTGGAGTGCCGCCTGCTCAGCCTGCGCCGGCACGAGCGCGCGGTGCGCATCGGCGTGCACGAGTTCGAGCGCCACAAGCCGCAGCGCCTGTGGTTCGACGTCGACCTGTGCGTGCGGCTGCAGCACGCCGGCGCCGCGCGCGACGACATCGCCCACACGCTGGACTACGACTTCGTGCGCGAGGTGATCGCCCAGGCCGTCGGCCGCCAGCACCACGAGCTGCAGGAGACGCTGTGCGACGCCGTGCTGGCCGCCGTGCTGCGCCGCCCCGAGGTGCAGGCCGCGCGCGTGGCCACGCGCAAGCCCGACGTGTACGCCGACAGCGCCTCGGTGGGCGTGGAGCGGGTCGCCGTCAAGCCCTGGTGATGCCATGATGAGCCACGACTTCGCGCCCGAGCTGGGCGACCAGCACCTGCGGCTGAGCGGCCTGCGCTTTGCCGCCAACCTGGGCATCCTGGAGCACGAAAAGCGCGCGCCGCAGCCGATCCAGGTCGACGCCGAGCTGAACCTGGGCGCGCAGCCGCTGCGGCCGCGCGACGACGACATCACCCACGTGCTGGACTACCGCAAGGTGCGCCAGATCATCATCGACGAGTGCACCGCCGAGCACGTCAACCTGCTGGAGAGCCTGATCGGCAAGCTGTGCCAGCGCCTGCTGGGCCTGCACGGCGTGCAGGGCGTGCGCGTGACGATCACCAAGCTGGAGATCTTCGACGACTGCGCGGTCGCCATCCGCATGGAGGCGGGCCGCTGGTGAGGCCTTGCGGCGGGCAGCCCGCGGCGCGCCCGTTACGATGCGCGCTGGCCCAACATCCGCGGAGACATCGTTCATGAGCAGTCCCTTCCAGGCCCTGCATGCGGCCCTGCAGTCGCAGGTCGAGCGCCAGTTCTTGTCCGGCGCCTCCAGCGCGCTGCTGCGCGGGCGCGAGGTGGTCGACCGCTTCGTCTGCGGCCAGGCCGACGTCGAAGCCGGCGTGCCGCTGCGCGAGGACCACATCTTTCGCGTGTTCTCCAACACCAAGCTGCTCACATCGTGTGCCGTGCTGCTGCTGATGGAAGACGGCCGCCTGCGCCTGGACGACCCGGTCGAGCGCTACCTGCCGCAGCTGGCCCGGCGCCAGGTCTTGCGCGCCGGCGCAACCCGCATCGACCAGGTCGAGCCGGCGCGCCGCGCCATCACGCTGCATGACTTGATGACGCACACCTCGGGCCTGTCCTACGGCCTGTTCGACCCGGGCACCGTGCTGTACCAGGCCTACGGCGCCTCGGGCGTGCACAACCCCATGCTCAGCCAGGCGCAGTTCATCGACCTGCTGGCGACGCTGCCGCTGGCGTTCCAGCCGGGCGAGCGCTGGGAATACTCGCTGGCCACCGACGTGCTGGCGCGCGTGGTCGAGGTGGTGTCGGGCCAGAGCCTGGGCGAGTTCTTCCAGGCGCGCATCTGCGGCCCGCTGGGCATGGGCGACACCGCCTTCTGGGTGCCCGAGCCCAAGCGCGCGCGCCTGACCGCCCTGTACGGCGGCACCGATTTCATGAACCCGCTGCAGCCCGGCCTGGTGCGCATGGACGCCGCGCCTTACCCCGGTGCCTACACCAGCCCCGCCTCGCGCCAGTCGGGCGGCGGCGGGCTGGTGTCCACGCTGGACGACACGGTGCGCCTGATCCAGGCGCTGATGCCCGGCGAAGGCAGCCTGCTGCGGCCCGACACCCTGGCGCAGATGGCGCGCAACCAGGTGGCGCCCGGCCAGCATGTGCAGTTTCCCAACATGCCGTCCAACCCCGGGCGCGTGTTCGGCCTGGGCTCTTCGGTGCTGGCGCAGCCCGGCGTGTTCGATCCGCCGCAGTCGTCCGGCGAAGTCAGCTGGGGTGGCCTGGCCGGCACCGTGTGGTGGATCAACCCGCGCCTGAACATCGCCGGCGTGCTGATGACCCAGCGCTACTACGGCTTCGGCAACCCCTATACCTTCGAGTGGCGCCACCACGCCTATCGGGCGCTGGGCCATTGACGACAACGGGCGCGCTGCTACATTGCAGGCATCGCACAACGCAAGAACCGGCTCGACGCTCCATGGCCGCACCGCTGTTTCCCGATCCGCTGCAACTCTGGCGCGAGGCCGTCAATCGGCTCGAAGCCGATGCCAACGCGCTGGGCACCGACAGCCTGAAGTCGCCCGAGCTGCTGCGCTCGCTGCAGCGCGCCAATGCCACCGGCGCCAGCATGCAGCAGGCCTACGCCAAGATGGCCGAAGCCTACCTGCAGCGCGCCAACCTGCCCAGCCGCAAGCAGGTGGCCGAGCTGGCGCAGGCGCTGGAGCGCATCGAGCAAAAGCTGGACCGCCTGCTGCCGCCCGACCCTACCGTGCCGCGACCGGCGCGCACGCGGCGGCCCAGTGCGGCGGCCAGCGCTGCAGCGCCGGCCGAGCCGGTGGCGGCCGCGCCGACCGAGGTCAAGCCCGAGCCCGCACCGGCCCGTCCGTCCCGTGCGCGGGCCGCCAGCGCCAAGGCCAAGGGCGACACCCGCAAGGCGGGTAGAAAGTAGGGCATGGCCAGCTCCGCACGCACCTCCGGCGAGGCCGACCTGGCCCTCACCGAGCGGCTGCGCGTGGAGGTCGAGCGCGCGGTGCAGCGCGGCCTCAAGGGCATGGAGCTGCTGGGCGCCGAGCCGCCCGCCGTCGGCCGCACGCCCAAGAGCGTGCTGCACCGGCGCGGCACGCTCGAGCTGGTGCACTACCACGCGCTGACCGACGAGGTCTACCGCATCCCGCTGCTGATCGTCATGGCGCCCACCAACCGGGGCTACGTCATGGATCTGGCGCCGGGGCAAAGCCTGATCGAATTTTTGCTGCGCCGCGGCTACGACGTGTACATGATGGACTGGCACGCACCCCGGCCGGCCGAACGCGACCTGGGCCTGGCCGACTACGTGCTGGACTTCATCCCCGACTGCATCCGCCGCGTGCAGCAGGACTCGGGCGAGACCGACGTCAACCTGGTGTCCTACTGCGCCGGCGGCATGCTGTCGCTGATCTACCTGGCGCTGCATCCCGACAGCCCGGTGCGCAACATCGCCTGCTTCACCACGCCGATCGACTTTTCGCGCATGGAGCTGTTTCGCGCCATGGCCGACGAGAAGGCGTTCGACGTTGATGCCTTTGTCCAGAAGCACGGCCTGGTCCCGGCCGAGGTGGTGCTGAGCGGCTTCGACGCGCTGCGCCCCGCCGCCCGCGTGGCCGGACAAATCCGGCTGTGGGACAACCTCTGGAACGACCAGTTCGTCAGCGGCTTTCGCATGATGGAGCGCTGGGGCAATGAAACCCTGCCGCTGCCCGGCGCCTATTTCCGCGACACCGTCAAGCAGCTGCTGCGCGGCAACGAGTTGTTCAAGGGCACGCTCAAGGTGCGCGGGCGCCCGGTCGACCTCAAGCAGGTCACCATCCCGCTGCTGCACATCGCCGCGCAGTACGACCACATCGTGCCGCCGGCGTGCTCCGCGCCCCTGCTGGACATGATCGGCTCGACCGACAAGGAAGAAGTGACCTTGCCCGGCGGCCACGTCAGCATTGCGGCCGGCGCCAACGCGGTCAAGCGCATGTGGCCCAGGCTCGACGCCTGGCTGGAGGGACGTTCCGTATGACCGAGACTTCGCGCGCCCATCCGCGCACCGTGAACTGTGGCGGCGGCGCCGTCGAACTGGCCCTGCTGCAGGCCACCGACCGTGCCGACCTGGACCGCTTCATCGCCGGCCTGCCGGCCACCGACCTGCTGTTCGTGCCGCGCGACATTCGCCACCCCAAGGTGGTCGACGCCTGGATGCGGGCGCTGCAGGACGGCCGCATGCGCGGCCTGGCGGCGCGCCGCGATGGCGTATTGGTCGGCTGCACCTCGATCCACATCGACCCGCTGAGCTGGTCGCGCCACGTCGGCGAATTGCGCGTGCTGGTGGCCACGTCCGAGCGCGGTCGGGGGCTGGGCCGCGTGCTGATCCAGGAGTGCTTCATCCAGGCGCTCGAGCTGGGACTGAAAAAACTGGTGGCGCAGATGACCACCAACCAGACCGGCGCCATCGCCGTGTTCGAGGACCTGGGCTTTCATCCCGAGGCGCTGCTGCGCCAGCACGTGGCCGACCGCGACGGCGTCACCCACGACCTGGTGCTGCTGAGCCACGACGTGGCGGCGGTGGCGGCGCGCCACGCGGCCTTCGGCGTCGATGGCGCGGCGCAGGCCTGAAAGCAGGACAGCACCCGAGCACGCAAATCCGAGCGTTTTTTCAACCACCCCAGGAGCTTCGTCATGGCAACTGCATCCAAGAAGTCGTCTTCCACCGCCGCCGGCGCCGGCATGCCCGACCTGGGCGACCTCACGCAAATGCTCAAGCAGATGAAGGTGCCTGCGGTCGACGTCAAGGCCTTCGTCGACTGGCAGCGCAAGGAGTTCGAGGCGCTGGGCGAGGCCAACCGCCAGGCCTACGAGGGCATGCGCGCGCTGGCCGAGCGGCGCAATGAAATCCTGCGCGAGAACATGGCCGAGTGGCAGGCGCAGATGAAGCAGTCGATGGACAAGGACGCCCTGGCCAAGCAGAGCGCCGCCATGCAGCGCAGCATGAACAAGGCGATGAAGGACTTTCGCGAGCTGATGGCGCTGGAGGTGAAGACCCGCGCCGACACCTGGAAGCTGGTGCAGCAGCGCATGCAGGACAACATGGCCCACCTCAAGGACATGATGAAGACCGGCGACAAGTAGTCCGTTCGCTGCCGCGCGGGTCGCCGCCGGCCGACGGCGACCTATGCCAGCGCGGCTGGCTCGGCCGGCTTGGGCGTGTTGAGGACGAAGGCGTCCGAGAAGCAGGCGCCTTCTTCCAGCCCGTGCGACAGGAACTCCGGCACCGCGGTCTGCACCATCATGGTCGAGCCGCAGGCGTAGAGCTCCTGCCCGCGCATGTCCGGAAAATCCTCCAGCACCGCCTGGTGCACCAGGCCGCGCCGGCCCTCCCAGCCGTCGCCGGGCGCACCGTCCGACAGCACCGGAACAAAGCGGAAATTGGCGTGCTCGCGCTGCCAGGTCTCGGCCAGCTCGCGCATGTACAGGTCGGACACCTGGCGCACGCCCCAGTACAGGCGCATGGGCCGCGTGATGCCGCGGGCAAAGGCGTCCTCGATGATGCTCTTGACCGGTGCAAAACCCGTGGCTCCGGCCAGGAAGATGATGGGCCGCTCGCCCTCGCGCAGCGTGAAGCGCCCCAGCGGCCCTTCCAGGCGCAGCGTGTCGCCCACCTTCATGCCGTCGAACACGTGGCCGGTGAAGCGTCCGCCCGGAATGCGGCGCACGTGCAGGTCGATCAGCGGACGCTGCATCGGCGGGTTGGCAAACGAGAAGGCGCGGCGCTCGCCGTCCTCCAGGATCACGTTCAGGTACTGGCCGGCAATGAAGTCCAGCTTGAGGTCGGCCGGCGGCTGCAGCAGCAGGCGGATCACCTCGGGCGCCAGGCGCTCCATGCCCACCACGGTGGCGTCGAACTCGTGCTTGGTCAAAGGCTCCAGTGTCTCGACGTCGATCTCCAGGTCTTCCAGTGGCACGGCGCAGCACATCAGCGCCTGGCCGCGCTCGCGCATGGCGGCGGTGAGCGTGGCCGGCTGGTAGGGGCCGTGGTCGAAGGTGCCGTTGAGCACCGTGCACACGCACAGCCCGCAGCCGCCGGCGCGGCAGTCGTACTGCAGCGGCAGCTCGGCGCGCAGGCCGGCCTCCAGAATGGTTTCGCCCCGGCGCGCCGCCACGTGGCGCGCGTCGGGGTGCACGGTGATGTTCAGCGTGCGCGCGGCGGCGCCCTTGCGGCGCCACACCAGCCAGGGCTGCACGAACAGCAGGCCCGACACGGCCAGCACCAGCGCCCAGGTCCAGGCCGGCCCCCAAATGTGGACCAGCGGATACAGGCCCAGCAGCAGCCAGTCGAGCTTCAGCTCGTTGGGCACGACGGCCATGTGCGCCGGCCCGCCCTGGCTGAGCACGGGCTGCACCAGCGCCAGCACCACCAGCATCACGCCGGCAGCGATGGCAATCGGCCTGGGCGGCTGCATGGTTGCCTTGGGCACGCGCTGCACGTGCACCCACATCAGGAGCAGGGTGACCAGCGGCACGCCGATGTGGATGAACACCAGCAGCGAGAACAGCCGGTCGCTCACCGTGCTGTCATAGATGAAGTTGCGGATCAGCGAGCCGCGGAACATGGGGATCCAGTCCAGCCATTCGAAGCTGGCCGTGGTGACGTACTGCGCCAGCTGGTCCCAGGGCAGCATGTAGCCGTTGGCGCCGGCGACGTACACCAGCCAGATCAGCACCACGCCCGTGACCCACGACACCCAGCGAAAGCCGCGCAGGCGATCGAACGCGAAGTAGCGCAGCATGTGGATCACCATGGTCACCACCATGGCGTCGGACGCATAGCGGTGCACGCTGCGCACGATGCCGCCGATGAACCACTGCCGGTGCGTCAGGCCTTCCACCGACTGGAAGGCCCCCGTCACGCTGGTGTCGAAGAAGGCGAACAGGTAAAGGCCCGTGCCGGCGACGATCCAGAACAGGAAGAAGGTGAGCGAGCCCAGGTGGTAGTAGGGGTTCAGGCGGTCGCCGAAGGCGCGGTTGAACAGCGCCTCCACCCGCATGAAGCCCCAGCGCATCAGCGCCTGCAATGCGCCGATCATGCCGCCACCTCCCGCGCGCCGGCGCGCATGGCGCGCAGCACCACGATCACGAACAGCAGGCCGCCGACCACGGCCAGCAGCCCGCCCAGGCCCATCAGGCCCATGCCGGCCACCTCGCCCGCGCTGCGCAGCACCTGCTCGCTGCCGGCCACCTTGCGCTGCACGCCGTAGCCGCCCGACCACACCAGGCCGGTGATGTGCATCAACTGTCCCAGCCCGTACACCCAGGGCTGCCAGCGCGCCATGCGCCCGCGTGGGCGGCCATAGCCCAGCGTGGGCAGCAGGTGGTAGACGATGCCCATCAGCGCCAGCGTCACGCCCACGATGCAGCCGTGGTAGTGCGCCGGAATCTTGACGTTGCTGCCGCTGATCAGCATGCCGATCACGCCGCCGCAGGCAAACAGCAGCATCGACGTGACCAGCGCGCCCCACAGCGGCTTTTGCTCGTCGCGCAGGCGGCGCAGCGGCGCCAGCGCCAGCACCACGGCCAGCGCGATGGGGAAGATGGCCAGGCCGCCGCCCACGCGCATGGCCCAAGTGTGCAGCTGGCGGTTTTCCACGCTGATGGCGCTGTGGGCCACGTAGGCGTAGGGCGTGACGAACACGCTGACGAGCGCCAGCATGAGCAGCAGCAGCGCGATGCGCGGGCTCAGGAACAATCGCCCGCCGCAGGCCTGTGCCAGCCACAGCCACACCACCAGCATCAGCAGCGTCCAGGCGAACTGCAGCGCGTGGCCGCCGCCCCAGAACAGGATTTCGTAATAGGTGCGCAGATCCAGCTGCGTCGGCACGTCCCACAGCGACCAGGCGAAGGCCAGCAGGGCCACGGCCACGCAGATGACGCTGGCCGTCAGGCCGAAGCGCAGCGCGCGCTCGCCGTCAATCACGCCGCCCAGGCGCGGGGCGGCCAGCAGGCTGCGCAGCACCTGCACGCCCAGGCCCAGGCCGAAGATCGCCAGGCCGGCCAGGAACAGCGGCCCGTGCAGCACCGGAATGTAGTTGGCCATGATGGCCTCGCCCGGGCGGATGAAGGCGCCCGCCGCCATCAGCGCCGTACCGCTGCCGCACAGGCCCAGCGCGGCCCAGCTCCAACCCAGGGCGCGCTCGGTGCCGTTCAGGCTCCACAGCATGCCGGCCATGGCGGCAAACCACACCAGAACCGACAGGTCCACGTGCACCACCAGCGCCACGCGGAAGAAGTCGGCCACCGGAAACCACTGGTTCAGCCCCGGCGTGCGCGCCAGCACCAGCAAGACCGAATAAAGCCCCGAGCCCGCCAGCGCGGCCAGGCCCAGCGCCAGCCAGGCGCGCGCCAGGGCGCGCTGCGCGGTGGTGGGTTGGGGCAGCGCGTAGGCGCTGGGGGTGAGCGCGGCGTGGCCGAACAGCGACGCCGGGCCGAGGGCGGGGTGGGAGAGCGTGTTCATTGGAAAACGATGCCGCCCTTCTCGGCGTTGTAGTCGATCACCAGGACCTGCGATGGCTTGAGCGTGATCGTGGCTTCGCGCTGCGCCGTGAAGCCGGCGGCGCGCACGTCGTCCTTCATGCGCACGGCGATCTTTTGTTCGCCCGCCGGCACCTGCAGGCGCTGGTACACGGCCGAGCTGCCGTCGCGCTTCAGGCCACTGGGCTCGGCGGTGCGCTGCAGCACCCGCTGGCCGTTGATGTCCACCTCGATGCTGACGGGCGAGCGCTCGCGCGGGCAGATTTGCTTGGGCCGCATCTGCGGCGGCAGCTTGGCTTTTTCTTCCTCGGTCAGCGGGCGGCAGTCGCCCACCGGCTTGCCGGTGTGGGTGAAGCTGATCTTGATCAGCGCATCGCCCGGCGGCAGCGGGTGATACACCGGCCAGTGCGAGAACACGCCGATGAAGACGGCGAACAGCGCGTACAGCACGGCCTGGCCCAGCCAGGCACCGACCGTGACGGGGCGCCGCGTCGCCGTGGCGGCAGAGGCATTCATGACAGCACCTCGAGGGTGGAGGGTGAAGGGGGGGCGCCGTGCGTGGTCGCCGCACCGCGCAGGCGATCCAGCGCATCGCGCAGGTCCGCGCCGTCGACCTGCGCCCAGCGCTGGCGCGGCACCGAAGGCCGCAGGTGCGGCTCGCGCTGGCCATGCATGCGCTCGCGCAGCAGCTGCGGGCCGTCGCGGAACGCGCATTCGCCCGGCGTGCAGCCCTGGATCAGCACGCCAGCAGCGCCGTCGCGCAGCGCGTATTCGATGAACGCGGGCGGCAGCTGGCCGGCACACGCCAGCTCGATCCGCACCACGTCGTGCGCCTGCAGGGCCGGCGCGCGCGGCGCCTGGCCGCAGGCGAAGGCGACGATGGGGCGCGTGGCGCCGCTGGCCTGCAGGCCCGTGCGCAACTGCTGGCGCAGGCGGTGCACGGGCAGCTGGGGCAGGTCGATGCCGGTGACCAGCTGCGCCAGGCTGCGAAACGGCGTGGACGAGGGGCAGGCGCCGGCGCAGATGCCGCAGCTGGCGCAGCGCTCGGCATCGACCTGGGCCAGCGCGTGCCCCGGCTTGCCCAACGCAAAATGAGGGTGCGCCACCATGGTGATGGCGGCGTAGGGGCAGTCGTCCACGCAGCGGCGGCAGCCGCTGCAGTGCGCCGGATCGACGACGGCCACCGGCGCCCCCGGCGTGGCCCGTGGCCAGGCGGGCAACAGCAGCAGCACAGACAGCGCTCCGACCACCAGCACCCAGGCCCCGGTGTTCGACACGGCGCCCGCCAGGGGATGCAGAAAGAGCAGCAGCCAGTCCAGCGCCAGCGCCGCCGGCACCTGCGCCACGTCGGCCGCCGGGCCGCTGGTGATAGGCGCCAGGGCGGCCAGGCCCAGGAACATGGCGATCAGGGCCGCCGCCATGGGCCGCGGGGGCACCACGCGCGCGCGCGGCAGGCGCTGGATGTGAAACCACAGCCCGAAGGTCATCAGCAGGGCCACGCCCAGGTGCACGAACACGAACAGGGAGAACAGCCGGTCGCCGACGGCGTCGGCGCTGAGAAAGTTGCGTGCCAGCGGCGCGCCCAGCCAGGGCAGCGCGTCCAGCCATTCGGCCGTGGCCAGGGCCGAATACTGGCCCAGCGCGTCCCAGTTGAGCCAGAAGCCGCCGATGGCGCACGTGAAGGCAAACACGACCAGCGGCACGCCGGTCAGCCAGCTGAAGCCGTGGTGGCCGGCAAAGCGCCCGTGCAGCCATTCGCGCAGCGCATGCAGGCCCATCAGTACCACCAGGGCGTCGGCGGCGTAGCGGTGCACGCTGCGCAGCCAGCCGCCGTAGAACCAGGGCCAGGCGGCCAGGCGCTCGATCGACGCGTGCGCGCCGCTGGCCGAGGTGTCGATGACGGCGTACAGGTAGATGCCGCTGGCCGCCAGGCTCCAGAAGCACAGAAAGCCCAGGCTGCCCAGATGGTGCAGCGGGTTCAGCGCCGGGCCGGTGAGCCGGTCGACGCCGCGCTCCAGCGCCCGCCAGGCCGTGAGCAGCTGCAGGCGCGGCGCGGAGGCGAGCGGGGCCGTGGCGGCCGTCAATGCAACGCCTCCTGCGGCCGCACGGCCAGGGAGCGGGCCTGCCGGCGCGCGCGGCGCGAGCGGCGCCACTCGGCCACGCCGTAGCCGATCATCCACAGGAAGAACACCGCGCCGCCCACCAGCTCCATCACCAGCGCGTACTTGAAGCGGTAGCTGCCGGTCTCGGGGTCGTACACGGTGCACAGGATGCGCACGCGCTCCAGCAGGCCGGACAGGGTCTCGCGCTGGGTGACGGGCGCGCGCCCAAGCAGCTGGCGCAGCGGCTCGCCCAGCTGCTGCGCCGTCAGCTTGTCGCCCCACACCTGGGTGGCGATCTTGCCGTCGGCGTCGAGCACGGTGACGCCCAGCACGTGGTCGAACCCGGCCGGCGTGGCCAGGTAGCTGAAGCCGAAGGCGCGCGTGAGCGGCTCCACGATCTTGGCGTGCGGGCTGAGAAATTCCCAGTTGGGGTACTTGATGCCGTACTGGGTGGCGAACGAGCGCAGCGCCACCGGCGAATCGGCCGGCTGGTTGAAGCCGATGCTGACGACGTTGAACTGGTTGGGGCTGAGCAGTTTGTCGAGGCCCTTGACGGCCTCGTGCAGGTTGCGTGTGGTGGCGGGGCAGATCTCGAAGCAGCCGGTGTAGATGAAGCTCACCAGCAGCGGCTTGCCGCGGTACTGCGACAGGCGCACCGGCTTGCCCTGGCGGTCGAGAAAGGTGAAATCGGATGGGGTGCTGCCGATGACCGCCTGGCCGGCGGCCAGGGCGGCCGCCTCGTCCAGGCGCGGCACGGTGCTGGTCACGGCATCCTGCGCCTGCGCCCATCCGGCGGCGCCCAGCAGGGCTGCCGCCGCCAGCGGCCCCAGCATGCGTTGCGCGCGCCGGGCCGACCGAATCACCGCTTTCAGAACCACGTTCAAACTCCAGACCGCCGCGCCACGGACGCCGCGGCGGTCAATGGCCCGGCTTCAGCTCAGGCCCCACAGGGTGGACAGGTACTTCCAGTTGATGAAGTAGTACAGCACGAAGGCCACCAGGAACACCATGGCCAGCACGAAGGTGCCGGGCGCGGCAAAGCCGGCCGAGCCCGCCGTTTGCGCCACCACGGTGGGGGCGGTGCGCGGGATCGGCGTGAAGGTGGCGCGCTCGGTGCCGCGATCCAGGCGCTTGCCCCAGATCAGCGAGCCGACCGTGACGTAGATATAGATCGCGCCGCCGACAATCGCCGCCACGCCACCGATGCCGACCAGGCCCATCATCAGATAGGCCGCGCCCGGCCATTCGTAGGCCAGCGGGTTGCCGGAAAAGGCCATGTCCCAGTGGCGGCGCGACACGCCCAGGGTGCCGGCGCCCATCATCACCAGGCAGAAGAAGTACATCGAGAAGCCGAAGATGTACGGCTGCCACTTGGCCAGCGTGGGCGCGATCATCTCGCGCTTGAACAGCACCGGGATCAGGTAGTAGGTCAGCGCCATGAAGGTGAGCGTGGTGCCCACGACGACGGTGGCGTGGAAGTGCCCCGGCACGTAGATCGTGTTGTGGATGATCATGTTGAGCTGCTCGGTGCCCATCATCACGCCCGAGATGCCGCCCAGGAAGCCGAAGCCGATGATCGAGATGAACACGCCCGAGAACGTGGGGTTGCCCCAGGGCGCCTTGCGCAGCCACTCGAACAGGCCCTTGGTGAAGCCCTTTTCGCGCTGCGCCACTTCCATCGCGCCGGGCACCGTCAGGCCGTGCAGCATCGAGGCCAGCACCGCGAAGTACATGAAGTAGCTGGTGTTGACGATCTTCCAGGGCGTGGACAGGCCCGGGTCGGCCAGCAGGTGGTGCGCGCTGGCCAGTTGCAAAAACAGGATGTAGAGCAGGAAGGCCGTGCGGCTGACGCGCTCGCTCATGGGCTTGGCGCCGAAGACCACGGCCGCCACCAGGTACCACACCGAGATGTGCGCCGCCACGTTGATCTGCTGGGACGAGTGGCCCAGCGCCCACCAGATGGTGCGGTAGGCCAGCGGGTCGACCTGCTTGAGCAGGCCGATCGACATCAGCCAGGTGGGCACCAGAATGATGGCGCCCGACAGCAGCGTGAACACGGCGATGATGGCCGCCGTGATGGCGCCCATGGTGACCAGCGGCACCGAGCCCTGGTAGGTGCGGTCGCGCTTGGCGACGACCAGGGTGCCGAAGAACACGCCGCAGCCGATCAGCGCGCCGACCGCGAACAGGATGATCGTCAGGTAGAACCAGGACGAGGCCATCATCGGCACGTAGCTGGTCATCATGACGCTGGAGCTGCCCTGGAAGACGACGATGTTGTTGCCGACCGAGCCGATCACCATCAGCGCGAAGGCCAGCCAGGCGATCCTGGGCGTGGCGATGCGGCAGCGCAGCAGGGTGGAGGCGCAAAAATACAGGATGGCGATCTCGAAGAAGATCAGCCAGAAGATCAGCATGTCCAGCCCGTGGGCCGTCAGCACCATGTAGAAGGTGTCGGCCTCGAGCCAGTGCACCGCCGGCCAGCGCGTGAGCACCACGCCGATGGCCAGCAGGCCGCCGAAGGCCAGAAACAGCACGCCGGCAACGGCGTTCCAGATGATCAGCTTCTCGGCCTGCGCCTCGAATTGCAGGCCCGATCGCGGGCAGGTGCGGTAGGTGGTGGCTTGTCCCATGGTGCGTCCCTCAGTCTTTGATGTACATCCGGCCCACCATGGTGTGGTGGCCAATGCCACAGAACTCGTTGCACACGATCGAGATCTGGCCCGATTGGTTGGGGGTGATGGTCAGCACGTGCTCGAAGCCGGGCACCATCTGGATGTTGATGTTCTGCGGCTGCAGCGAGAAGCCGTGGTTGTAGTCCATGGCCGTCAGGTGCAGGCGGTACTTCTCGCCCTTCTTCAGCTCCAGGATGGGCCAGAAGTTCCACAGCCGGCCCAGCATGTACACGTCGGCGCCGGGCGGCGGGGCCACCACCGGGGTCTTTTGCTCGCCCTCGGTGCGCACCGTGTACTTGTCGACCATGGCCTGCGCCGCGGTCATGAACTTCTCGGGCGTGGTGCGGTAGGTCTCGGTCGACAGGTTCTGGTTGCCCCAGACGTGCCAGCCGACCATCATGACGAACATGATCAGGCACCAGGTCAGCGACAGCACGATCCACGTGCCCTCGACCCGGTCGATGGGATGCTTGTACCAAAGCCGTTCCGACGGCGGCAGGATGGCGCTCATGGTGTTGAACCTCTTGTTGGAAGGACGATCGCGCGCCGGCCTACTTGGCCAGGGGCAGCATCATGATTTCGACCACGCCCCACAGGTTGTAGACCAGCATGGGGATCAGCACGCCCAGGAACAGCAGGATGAAAGGGCTGTCCAGCAGCTGCTGCACCCAGGGAATGGGCGCGTTGGGATCGTTCAGGTCGTCGTGGTTGGGGTCCATCCTTGCCTCCTGCAAGCCCGTCCGCAGCCCCGCGCGGCGGACGTTGGTCGATGGATTCTGGAGTTCGGTGGTCGGTATGGATTTGACTTGGAACAAACATATGCAAGCCATGCTTGCCGCACGTCAAGTCCGGGCACTACGATCGCCCCCCATGACGACGGCACGCATCCGGTCTCCTGCAACACCCGGCATCGTGGCCGGCGCCAACCCGTCCCTGCGTTGGCTGCGCCGCCTGGCCTGGCTGTGCGCCGCGCTGGTGCTGGCCATCACCAGCCTGAGCGCCAGCCTGCGGCTGGCCAAGGCCGGCATCGGCTGCGCGCCCTGGCCGGCCTGCTACGGCGCGGCGCAGCAGGCCCTGCTGGCGCCGCCGGCCGCCGGCGACGAGGCGGCGCAGGCGCCGGCCAGCACCACGCTCGATGCGGTGCGCTCGGCGCATCGCGTGCTGGCGGTGGCCACCCTGTTCTTGATCCTGGTCATGGGCGCGGCGTGCCGGCATGCACGGCGCGCGCGTGCCGAGTGGTGGGCGCTGCTGGCCGTCACCCTGTTCCTGGCCGCGCTGGGGCCCTGGTCGGCGCGCTCGGCACTGCCGGCGGTGGCGCTGGGCAATCTGCTGGGCGGCTTTGCCATGCTGGCGCTCAGCGTGCGGCTGGCGGCGCCGCGCCGCTGGGCCGTTACGCCCGTCGTGCGCGCTTGGCTGTGGGCGGCGGCGGTGGCGCTGCTGGCGCAGATCGTGCTGGGCGGGCTGGCCAGCACCACGGGCTCGATCCTGAGTTGCGACGGCCTGGCCGACTGCTGGCGCGCGGCGGCCGGCCAGGGGTGGGCCGCGCTGGACCCCTGGCGCCTGCCCGGCTCGGCGGCGGGCGCGCCGGTGCAGTGGCTGCACCGGGTGGCGACCGGCGCGGTGCTGCTGCTGGCGCTGCCGCTGGCCTGGCGCCTGCGCCGCATCGATGCCTGGGGCGCCGGCGTGCTGGCGGCGGCGCTGCTGGCGCTGGCCGTGCTGGGGCCAGTGATGGTGGGCGCCGGCTTTGCCTTCAGCCTGACGCTGGCGCACAACCAGCTGGCGGCTATCGCGCTGGCGGCGTTGGCGCGCTGGCTATGAAGGCGTGAACGAATTCCGCCCGCCTGCCTTGACCGCCAAAACCCGCCCGCTCGGCGTTGCAAATGCTCGCCGTAGCCCGAGTTACGCCTGCGCTTTGCGCCTTGATCGGACGCGTTTTGGCGATCCTTTCGGGCGCTCTGGATTCATTCACGCCTTCGCAGCGCCGCCAGCAGCTTCTGCCCCGCGCGCCCATCGGCCTTCATGCCCAGGCGCTGCTGCTCGGCCTGGATGGCCTCGCGCGTCTTGGCACCGATCAGGCCGTCGGCGCTGCCGATGTCGTGGCCGCGTGCCAGCAGCAGGGTTTGCAGCTCGCGGTTTTCGGCGCGCGACAGGCCGGGGTCGTCGGTGGGCCAGGGCGTGACGAAGGCGATCGGTGCCGCCGGGTCGGCGATCAGGTCGGCCAGGTGGGCAATGGCCAGGGCGTAGTTTTCGCTCGCGTTGTAGCGATACAGCGCGTCGAAGTTGCGGCCGACCAAGAAGGCGGGCCCGCCGGCGGCCGGAATCATCAGGCCGGCGCTGGGCAAGTCGTCGGGCAGCGGCTGGCCGCTCGCCAGCGTCAGGCCGGCGCGGCGCCAGGCGGCGATGGGCTGCTTGGCCTTGCGACTGGCGCCCGAGGTGTCGAAGCCCTGGGGCAGCCGCACCTCGAAGCCCCAGGGCTGGCCGGGCCGCCAGCCGGCGTTTTGCAGGAATTTGGCGGTGGACGCCAGCGCGTCGGGCACGCTGTCCACGATGTCGCGCCGGCCGTCGCCGTCGAAGTCGACCGCGTTGGCGAAGAAGGTGCTGGGCATGAACTGCGTCTGCCCGAAGGCGCCGGCCCAGGAGCCGGTCAGCTTGTCGGCCGGGATGTGGCCTTCCTGCAGGATGCGCAGCGCGGCGGCGAACTCGCCGCGAAAGTAGCTTTGCCGGCGGCCGAAGCACGACAGCGTGGCCAGCGACTGCACCAGCGGGCGCCCGCCCAGGTTCTGGCCGAAGTTGCTCTCCACGCCCCACACGCCGGTGACGATGGCGGCCGGCACGCCCGTCTGCTGCTCTATTTTCTGCAGCGTGCCCTGCCACTTGGCAAAGGCCGCGCGGCCGTCCTGCACGCGCTCGGCGTCGTCCAGCATGGCCAGGTAGTCCCACACCGGGGTGGTGAACTCGGGCTGGCGATTGAGCAGCACCAGCACCGAGGGGTCGGGCGCCAGGCCCGTGGTGGCCTGCGCGTAGGTCGCGCCGCTGACGGCGCTGAAGGCCGCCGTGCCCTTCAGGCGGGCCAGGCAGGCGCTGAATTCGGCCGGGTCGGCGCTGGGGGTGGCGTCTTGCGCCGCGGCGGGCAGGGCGAAGCCCAGGCCGGCGGCCAGGGCCCAAGCGAGGCGCAGGAGGCGATGATGCAAAATCATTCAAAAATGATAGCTGATCGCGCTTGTCAGATAAGCGCCAGGGCCTGAAAAAGCTTGTAAAACCTGGACCATCAAGTCGCCTGCAGCGCCAGCACCAGGCGGCGCGTGGACGGGTCTTCGGCCATGGGCAGGTCGGCAAAGCCCAGCTGGCGCCCCAGCTCCAGCATGCGCCGGTTCTCGGTCAGCACGATGGCGAACAGGCGCGTGGTGCCGGCGGCGCGCTGGTAGGCGATCAGCTTGTCCATCAGCAGGTGGCCCAGGCCCGCGCCCTTCATCTCGTGGCGCAGGATGATGCCGAACTCGGCCTCGACGTTGTCCGGGTCGGCGATCGAGCGCGCCACGCCCAAGGTGCGCGGCGCGCCGCCCTCGCCGTCGACGGTGGCGATGAAGGCCATCTCGCGCGTGTAGTCGATCTGCACCAGCCGCGCCAGCTCGCTGCGCGCCAGGGCGCGGCGGCTGTAGAACACGCGCAGGCGCACGTCCTCGGGGTCCAGGCTGTCCAGGAAGGCGCGGTGCTGCGCCTCGTCCTCGGGGCGGATCGGGCGCAGCGTCAGCCGCTGGCCGTGCCAGTCCAGCGTCTCGGCCAGCGCGGCCGGGTAGGGCGCGATGGCAAAGCGTGCCGCGCCGGCGCCGGGCGGGCGGCGCACGCGCACACGGGCGTCCAGCGCCACCGCGCCGGCGTGGTCGACCAGCAGCGGGTTGATGTCCAGCTCGGCCAGCTCGGGCAGCTCGGCCAGCAGCTGCGACACCGCCATCAGGGTGTGGACGACGGCGTCCAGGTCGGCCGGCGGCACGTCGCGCCAGCCGGCCAGCAGGCGCGCCACGCGGGTGCGGGCGATCAGCGCGCGCGCCAGCGGGTCGTTCAGCGGCGGCAGCGCCATGGCGCTGTCCTTGAGCACCTCGACCGCCGTGCCGCCCTGGCCGAACAGCACGACCGGGCCGAAGGTGGGGTCGACGCTGGCGCCGACGATCAGCTCCTGCGCCTGCGGCTTGCGCACCATGGACTGCACGCTGAAGCCGTCCAGCCGCTCCCGCGGGTGGCTCTTGCCGATGCGCGCCAGCATGGCCTGCGCGGCCGCGCGCACGTCGGCCGCGTCCTGCAGGTTCAGCACCACGCCGCCGACGTCGGACTTGTGCGTGATGTCGCGCGACAAGATCTTGAGCACCACTGGAAAGCCGATGCGCGTGGCCTCGGCCGCCGCCGCCTCGGCGTCGGCCGCCACGCTGCTCGTGACCGCCACCGGAATGCCGTAGGCCGCGCACACGGCCTTGGCCTCGGGCTCGGTCAGCAGCTCGCGGCCCTCGGCCAGCACCTGCTCGATCAGCGGGCGCACCTGCGCCAGCCGCGGCGCGCCGGGGCCGGGCGCCGGGCCGGCGGGCGCGGCCTCGCTCAGCTCGGCCTGGTTGCAGCGGTAGGCCTGCAGCATGCCGATGGCGGCCACGGCCTGCTCGGGCATCTCGTAGCTGGCGATGCCGGCCTGGGTGAACAGCGCGCGCGCCTCGGCCACGGCGGGCCCGCCCATCCAGCAGGCGACGAGCGGCAGCGCGCGGCCGCGCTCGGGCCGCACGACGGGCACCAGCGCGCGCGCGATGTCGGTGGCCGGCACGATGGCGGTGGGCGAGTGGATGAACAGCAGCGTGCCGGCCGTGTGCGGGTGGCGCGCCAGCGCGTGCAGCGTGTCGACGTAGCGCGCCACCGGCGCGTCGCCGATGATGTCCACCGGGTTGCCGTGCGACCAGTTGGGCGGCAGCACGGCGTCCAGCGCGCCGCGCAGCGCCTCGTCCAGCGCGGCCAGCGGCACGCGGCGGGCGGCGGCGGCGTCGGCCGCCAGCACGCCGGCGCCGCCGCCGTTGGTCAGGATGGTGACGCGCTCGCCGATCGGCCCCTTGAAGCGCGTCAGGATCTCGGCCGCCAGGAACAGCTGCTCCAGGCTGTCCACGCGCAGCATGCCGGCGCGCGCGATGGCGGCGTCGTACACCGCGTCGGCGCCGGCCAGCGCGCCGGTGTGAGAGGCGGCGGCCTTCTGCCCCTGCGCGCTGCGCCCGGCCTTGAGCACGATCACCGGCTTGTTGCGCGCCGCCGCGCGCGCGGCCGACATGAACTTGCGCGCGTGCTCGATCGACTCGACGTACAGCAGGATGGCGCGCGTGTGGCCATCGCTGGCCAGGTAGTCCAGCATGTCGCCGAAGTCGACGTCGGCGTGCTCGCCCAGCGACACGAAGTGCGAAAAGCCGATGTGGCGCGCCTCGGCCCAGTCGAGCATGGCAGTGACCAGCGCGCCCGACTGCGAGACGAACGCCAGGTGGCCCGGCCGCGCCGCCACGTGGGCGAAGCTGGCGTTCAGGTGCGCGTGCGGCGCCAGCAGGCCGATGCAGTTGGGCCCCAGGATGCGCATCAGCGTGGGGCGCGCGGCGTCCAGCACGGCCTGCTTCAGCTCGGGCGTGAGGCCGGCGCTGATCAGCACCACCGCCCGCGTGCCGGCCTGCGCCAGCTGGCGCACCAGATCGAGCACGGTGGCTGGCGGCGTGCAGATCACGGCCAGCTCGGGCGTCGCCGGCAGCTCGGCCACGCGGGCGTAGCAGCGCGTGCCCGACAGCTCGGTGTACTTGGGGTTGACCGGCCACACCGCGCCCTGGAAGCCGCTGGCGCGCATGTTGCGCCACAGCGTCGCGCCGACCGAAAACGGCCGCTCGGACGCGCCGATGACGGCCACCGAGCGCGGGTCGAACAGGGAATCGAGGTTGCGGATGCTCATGGATGAACCTTGTTGTCGTGACCGCCCGCACCGGCAGCGAAACTGCGCCAGGTCAAGGACGGCCGGGCGGGCCGTCGCCATACTGAAGATCGACTGCCGAGCATTGTCTTTGTTCCTGGAGGATGACCCATGCGCCCACGTCTGTCCACCTTCTGCGGCCTGGCCCTGCTGGCTCTGACGCATATGGGCGCGGCCCAAGCCGAGCCGGCCAACTATGCGCTGGATGCCGACCACACCTACGCCACCTTCGCCATCGACCACAACGGCGCCTCGGTCAACCGCGCGCGCTTCGACGAGGTGGCGGGCTCGGTGCGCTTCGACCCGGTGGCCAGGGCCGGCGCCCTCGACCTGTACGTGCAGGTGGCCAGCGTCTACAGCGGCTCGCGCGGCTTCGACGAACACCTGCTGTCGCCCGACCTGTTCGACGCCGCGAAGTTTCCGACGATGCGTTTCGTGTCCGAGCAGCTGGTGTTCGACGGCGAGCGCCTGGTCGAGGTGCCCGGCCAGCTGACGCTGCTGGGGCGCACGCAGCCGGTCACGCTCAAGGCGCGGCAGTTTCGCTGCTACCCCAATGCGCGCGCCAAGACCGAGGCCTGCGGCGGCGACTTCGAGGCGGTGATCGACCGCACCCAGTGGGGCATGAACTACCTGGTGGACAAGGGCATGCCCAAGACCGTGCGCATCACGGCCACCATCGAGGCGTTCCGGCAATAGGCCGGATTGCAAGCCAAATCGGCTGCTTGCGCGCTTACAGCCAGCGCAAGCAGCTATCAAAAACGGACTGAAGGCCGCGCCGCGACTCAGCGGGTGCGCCGCCGCACCTGCGCCTCGTCGACCGCCAGCGCGGTCATGTTGACCAGGCGCCGCACGGTGGAGGAGGGTGTCAGCACGTGCGCCGGCGCGGCGGCGCCCAGCAGCATGGGGCCGATGGTGACGCCGGCGCCGGCCACCGTCTTGAGCACGTTGAACAGGATGTTGGCCGCGTCCAGGTTGGGGCACACCAGCAGGTTGGCCTCGCCGCTCAAGGTGCTGTCGGGCATGGTGCGCGCGCGCAGGGCGGCCGACAGGGCGCTGTCGCCGTGCATCTCGCCGTCGCATTCGACCTCGGGCGCCAGCTGGCGGAACAGGTCGCGCGCGCGGCGCATCTTGAGCGCCGAGGCGTCCTTGGACGAACCGAAGTTGGAGTGCGACAAAAACGCCACCTTGGGCGGCAGGCCGAAGTTGTGCACCTCGGTGGCGGCCATCTTGGCGATGCCGGCCAGCAGCTCGGCGCTGGGGTCTTCGTGCACGTAGGTGTCGCAGATGAACAGCGTGCGCTCGTGCAGCATGATGGCGTTGAGCGCGGCCAGGTCGGGCGCGCCGGGCTCGACGCCGATGATGTCGCGGATGTTGTCCAGGTGCGCGTGGTAGCGCCCGACGGTGCCGCACAGCATGGCGTCGGCGTCGCCCAGGTGCAGCATCAGCGCGGCGATCACGGTGTTGGAGCGGCGCACCGCGGTCTTGGCCGTGTCCACGCTGACGCCATTGCGCGCCATCCGGTGGTGGTAGGTCTCCCAGTACTGGCGAAAGCGCGGGTCGTCCTCGGGGTTGACGTTGTCCACGTCCGCGCCCAGGCGGATGCGCAGGCCGGCCTTCTTGATGCGCTGCTCGATCACGGCCGGGCGGCCGATCAGGATGGGGCGCGCCAGCTTGTCGTCGACCGCCACCTGCGCGGCGTGCAGCACGCGCTCGTCCTCGCCCTCGGCGTAGGCCACGCGCTTGTGCGCCGGGTTGGCGGCGCGCGCGGCGTGCAGCACCGGCTGCATCACCATGCCGGTCTGGTAGATGAAGCGCGTGAGCTGCGTGCGGTAGGCGTCCAGGTCGGCGATGGGGCGCTCGGCCACGCCCGACTTGGCGGCCGCCTCGGCCACGGCCGGGGCGATGCGCAGGATCAGGCGCGGGTCGAAGGGCGTGGGGATGATGTATTCGGGGCCGAAGTGCAGCTCCTTGCCGGCATAGGCGGTGGCCACCTCGGCGCTGGTCTCGGCCTTGGCCAGGGCGGCGATTTCGCGCACGCAGGCCAGCTTCATCTCCTCGGTGATCTTGCTGGCGCCGCAGTCCAGCGCGCCGCGAAAGATGTACGGGAAGCACAGGACGTTGTTGACCTGGTTGGGGTAGTCGCTGCGCCCGGTGGCGACGATGCAGTCGGGCCGCGCGGCCTTGGCGTCCTCGGGGCGGATCTCGGGCTCGGGGTTGGCCAGCGCCAGGATGATCGGCTGGTCGGCCATGGTCTTGACCATCTCTTGCGTCAGCACGCCGGGCGCCGAGCAGCCCAAAAACACGTCGGCGCCCTTCACCACGTCGGCCAGCGTGCGCGCGCCGGTGTCGGGCTGGGCGTAGCGCGCCTTGGAGGCGTCGACGCTGGCGCGGCCCTTGTAGATCAGGCCCTTGGAGTCGCAGGCGTGCACGTTGGCGGGCTTGACGCCCAGCGCCACCATCACGTCCAGGCAGGCGATGGCGGCGGCACCGGCACCGCTGACGGCCACCTTCACGTTCTCGATCTTCTTGCCCACCAGCTCCAGGCCGTTGAGCAGCGCGGCCGACGAGATGATGGCGGTGCCGTGCTGGTCGTCGTGAAACACCGGGATGTTCATGCGCTCGCGCAGCTTCTTCTCGATGTAGAAGCACTCGGGCGCCTTGATGTCCTCCAGGTTGATGCCGCCCAGCGTCGGCTCCAGCGCGGCGATGATGTCGACCAGCTTGTCGGGGTCGTGCTCGTCCAGCTCGATGTCGAACACGTCGATGCCGGCGAACTTCTTGAACAGGCAGCCCTTGCCCTCCATCACCGGCTTGCCTGCCAGCGCGCCGATGTTGCCCAGGCCCAGCACGGCGGTGCCGTTGGTGATGACGCCCACCAGGTTGCCGCGCGCCGTGTAGTCGGCCGCCTTGCTGGGGTCGGCCTGAATGTCCAGGCAGGGGTAGGCCACGCCGGGCGAATAGGCCAGCGACAGGTCGAGCTGGTTGGCCAGCGGCTTGGTGGGCGTGACCGAAATCTTGCCGCGCACCGGGCTGCGGTGGTATTCACGCGCGGCATCGCGCAGCGCAGCCTCGGCGGGGCTCAGGGATTTGCTCATGGTGTCTCCGGCAGACGCTTGTGATTGGACGGCACAAGCCTACTCCAAATCACCCCCGCGCTGCCGTGAGACGGCCAAAAATCTGAATCAAATCGGGTGCTGGCGCCCGCGCATCAAGCGTTGAAAGCTATCAAAATGATAGTTTCATGCGTGGGCATGGGTGCGCGTGGCCTTGGCCTGCAGGCGCTCGCGCAGCCAGCGCAGCGCGCCGGCGCAGCGCCCGGCAGCAGGCTGCCAGTGAAAGGCCACCAGCGCCACCTGCGTGGCCGGGGCCTGCGTCAAATGGATCGGCTCGATCACCACCGTTTCGCCCGCGCGCAGCGCCAGCGGCGCGTCGGCCGCCACGTACAGGTCGTCCGGCGCGTGGCTGGGGCGCGTGCCGCGACGCGTGACCCACAGCGCGCCCTGGGTCACGCGCAGCTGGCCGGCCGAGGGCACGCGCAGGGTGCGCGCCTGCCCGGGCTGCAGCGTCACGCCGACGCCCTGGGACAAGGACAGGCTGGGTGAGGTTTGCAGCGCGAGGGCGGACATGGTGGGCTCCTGTGAAAAACGATCTCGGAATCAATCCGAGGCCTGAATGATCCGCCGATCCCCATTGACAGTCCAATGAAATCCGGCCACGCTATTGATTCCCGATCCGCATCAATGCCGCCGTGCTGCACTCCCAGACCCACCTGCGCTCGCGCCCCGTCCAGGCCGGCCACCTGCGCGCCTTCGAGGCGGTGGCGCGCCACCTCAACTTCCGCCTGGCGGCGGAGGAAATGGCGCTCACCCAGTCCGCCGTCAGCCGCCAGATCCAGGCGCTGGAGGAGGACGTCGGCGTGCCCCTGTTCCTGCGCCACACGCGCGCCGTCGAGCTGACCGAGGCCGGCACGCAACTGCTCACCGCCGTCGGGCAGGCGCTGCCACGCATCGACGCCGCCGTGCGCCACATCCGCCAGAACGCGGGGCGCCGCCACGTGTCGGTCACCACCTTCGCCTCGTTCGCGTCGATGTGGCTGATCCCCAAGCTGGAGGCCTTCCAACGCGAGCACCCCGACATCGACATCCGCATCGAGGCCAGCGACAGCGCGGTCGACCTGGAGGTGACCGACATCGACGTCGCCGTGCGCTACGCCCCGGCCGACCGCATGCTGCCCGGCGCCAGCCGCCTGTTCGGCGAATCCGTCACCCCCATGGCCAGCCCCTGGCTGCTGAAAAGCGGCCCGCGCCTGAAGACCCCCGCCGACCTGCTGGCCCACACCCTGATCGAGGCAGCCGACGCCTACACGCCGCACCTGGCGTGGCTGACCTGGCGCCGCTGGCTGGACGCCAACGGGCTGGAGCTGGCGCAGCCCAAGCGCTGGCTCAGCTTCAACTACGCCTACCAGATGGTGCAGGCGGCGCTGTCGGGCCAGGGCGTGGTGCTGGCGCGCCCGCCGCTGGTGGCCGAGAGCCTGGCGCGCGGCGAGCTGGTCGAGGTGTTCGCGCCCGACGCCTATCCCCAGGCGCGCCTGGTCTCGCCCATGGCCTACTGGGTGCTGGTGTCGCCGCACAGCGGCCAGCGCGCCGAGGTGCGCGCCTTCGCCGACTGGCTGGCCGCGCAGGCCGTGGCGACGCGGGCCGTGACGGGGGAGCGGGCGTAGTGCGGCGTCAAAGGCCGTTCACACCGGCCACACCACCCCGTTGTCGTTCAGGATGGCGTCCAGCGGCACGTCGTGCGGCTCGGGCTCCAGCTCTTCCAGAAAGCCCTGGGTAAAGCCCAGGCCCACGGTGTGCGGGCGCGGCTGCAGCGCGGCCAGGGTGCGGTCGTAAAAGCCGCCGCCGTAGCCCAGCCGGTAGCCGCCCGGCCCGTAGCCCACGCACGGCACGAACAGCAGCGTGGGCACGATCAGCTCGGTGTCCTTGGGCTTGGGGATGCCGTAGGCGTCTTCCTCCATCGGGCAGCCGGGGTACCAGGCGTGAAACGTCAGCGTGCGGTGCAGCTTGTCGACCACCGGCAGGCCGATGCGCCGGCGCTGGGGCTCATCCATCAGCTCGCCGTCTTCCTTCCAGCGGTGCAGCGCGGGCAGGGGGTCGAACTCGCCCTTGATCGGCCAATAGGCGCCGATCACCGTGTCCGGGCGCCCGATCAGCCAGATGCGCATGATGTCCTGCAGCGCGTCGGCGCGCGCCAGCCGGTCGGGCAGGTGCAGGCGCTCTTGCACCAGACGCGCGCGCAGGGATTTTTTGTCGGGTGACGTGGTCATAATGGATTCATGCGTGGGATTTGGATTCTGACACCGCTGCTTCTGGCGCTGGGCTTGGCCTTGGGCGTGCCGGCGCGCGCGCAGCAGCCGGCCGCCGACAGCGCCGCGCCAGCCGCCGCCAGCGCGGCCGACGACAGCGTCATCCTCGACATGCGCGAGGCCTTTCGCCGCGGCGACAAGGAGCGCCTGGCGGCCCTGCTGCCGCTGGCGCGCGGCAAGGTGCTCGAGCCTTGGGCCGCCTACTGGGCGCTCAAGGCGCGGCTGGAGGACGCCACCGAGCCCGAGGTGCAGGACTTTCTGAGCCGCTGGGCCGGCACTTACCAGGAAGACCGCCTGCGCAACGACTGGCTGCTGCTGGCCGGCAAGCGGCGCGACTGGGCCGCCTTTGCGCGCGAGCTGCCGCGCTTTCGCATGGGCGACGACCCCGAGGTGCGCTGCTACGCCACCGCCATGCAGCTGCTGCAGGGCGCGCCCGCCAGCGCCGCCATGACCGACCAAGTGCGCCGCGACTGGCTGGCCGAGCGCCGCGAGGGCGACGGCTGCCTGCTGGCGGCCGATTTGCTGCACCAGGCCGGGCGCATCACGGGCGAAGACGTGTGGCACAAGGCGCGTCTGGCCGTCGAGTCGGGCCGCAGCGGGCTGGCGCGCGCGGCGGTGGCGCTCGAATCGCCCGACGCCGCCGTTGCCGTGGCGCAAATCCACAACGGCGCCGCGCGCTACCTGGCCGGGCGCAACGCCAGCGCCGCCACGCGCCAGGGACAAGAGCTGGTGGTGCTGGCGCTGGTGCGCCTGGCCACGCAGGATGCCGACCAGGCCGCCAGCACGCTGCAGGCCAAGTGGGCCCGGCAGCTGACGCCCGCGCAGCGCAACTGGCTGTGGGCCGCGCTGGGCAAGCAGGCCACGCTCAAGCTGCAGGACGACGCCTGGTCCGACTTTGCCCAGGTCACGCGCGTGCAGGATTTGGGCGACGACCTGCTGAGCTGGCAGGCGCGCGCCGCCCTGCGTGCCGGCCAGTGGCGCGGCGTGCGTGCCGCCATCGAGGCCATGAGCGAGCCGCTGCGGCGCGAGCCGACCTGGGTGTACTGGAACGCCCGCGCCGGCCTGGCGCTGGCGCCCGAGGGCGCCGCCGGCGACGCGGCGCGCGCCGACGCCCGCCAGCAGCTGCAGGGCATCGCCAACGGCCGCGGCTTTTATGAAAAGCTGGCGCTGGAGGCGCTGGGCGAGCCGCTGCAGCGCGCGCCCGAGCCGGCGCCGCTCACCGCCGACGAGCGCGCCGCCGCCGCCGCCAACCCCGGCCTGCAGCGCGCCCTGCGCGCCATTGCCGTCGGCCTGCGCAGCGAGGGCGTGCGCGAGTGGAACTACTGGACCAACCTGCACCAGAGCGGCGGCATGAACGACCGCCAGCTCTACGCCGCCGCCGCGCTGGCCTGCCAGGCCAAGGTGTGGGACCGCTGCATCAACACCAGCGAGCGCATCCAGGGCTTTCAGGACTTCGAGCAGCGCTTTCCCACCCCGCACCGCGCCGAGGTGCTGCGCCAGGCGCAGGCCATCGGGCTCGACCCGGCCTACGTCTACGGCCTGATCCGGCAGGAAAGCCGCTTCGTCATCGACGCGCGCTCGCACGTCGGCGCCTCGGGGCTGATGCAGATCATGCCCGCCACCGCGCGCTGGACGGCGCGCAAGATCGGCCTGGACGGCTTCGTGCCCGACATGCTGGGCGAGCTGGACACCAACATCCTGATCGGCACCAGCTACCTCAAGCTGGCGGTCGACGAGTTTCGCGGCTCGCTGCCGCTGGCCGCTGCCGCCTACAACGCCGGCCCGCGCCGCCCGCGCGCCTGGCGCAACGGCCCGGTGCTGGACGGCGCCATCTGGGCCGAGACGGTGCCCTTTGCCGAAACGCGCGACTACGTCAAGAAGGTGCTGTCCAACACCGTGGACTACGCCCTGCTGCTGGGCGAATCGCGCACTTCGCTGCGCGCGCGGCTGGGCCGCATCGGTCCGGCGCCGGCCGAGGAGACGGCGCTGACGCAGGATTTGCCTTGAGAAAAATTTAATCAAATCGGCCTCTGGCGCCCGCCAAGCGTGCGCCGGCAGCTATCGAAATAGGAGAAATCGATGGCGTTGAAGGTTCTGGTGCTGGGCGGCTCGGGCTTGGTCGGCCGCCATCTGATCGAGCGCCTGCAGCGCCTGCGCGCCGACGTCACGGTGCCCACGCGCCGCTACGCCGCCGCGCGCGAGCTGTGGCCGCTGCCCTGCGTCAACCTGGTGGTGACCGACGTCACGCAGCCCGGCGTGCTGGCGCGCCTGGTGCCGGGCCACGACGCGGTGGTCAACCTGGTGGCGCGCCTGCACGGCAGCGCGGCGCAGTTCGAGCAGCTGCACGTGGGCCTGCCGCGCGAGCTGGCCGCCGCCTGCGCGGCCAGCGGCGTGCGCCGCGTGCTGCACGTCAGCGCGCTGGGGGCCGCGGCCGACGCGCCCTCGCGCTACCAGCGCAGCAAGGCCGCGGGCGAGGGCGTGCTGCAACAGGCGGCGGCCATGCACGGACTCGATGTGACGCTGCTGCGCCCCAGCCTGATCTTCGGCGCCGACGACCGCCTGCTGAAGCTGTTTGCCCGCCTGCAGCGCAACCTGCCGCTGATGCCCATGGGCCGCGCCGACGCCCGCTTTCAGCCGGTGTGGGTGGGCGACGTGGCCAGCGCGCTGGCGCGCTGCCTGCAGGACGCGACCACCATCGGCCAGACCTACGAGCTCTGCGGGCCCGAGGTGATCACCCTGCGCGAGCTGGTGCAGGCGGCCGGCCAGTGGGCCGGCGTGCGCGGCGGGCGCGGCCGGCCCGTGCTGGGCCTGCCGGCGCCGCTGGCGCGGCTGCAGGCGCTGGCCATGGAATGCCTGCCCGGCACCCCGCTGCTGAGCCGCGACAACCTCGACTCGATGAAGGTCGACAACGTCGCCAGCGGCCAGTTGCCCGGCCTGCGCGAGCTGGGCATCACGCCCGCGCCGCTGTCGGCCCTCGGCCCGATGATCCTGGGCGCCGACGGGGCGGTGTCGCGCCTGGACGTGTGGCGGCGCAGCGCGGGACGCTGAGGCCCGAGGCGCGCTAGCATGGGCGCCGTGCAAACGGAGGCGCTCATGCTCAAGCTCTACATCGGCAACAAGAACTACTCGTCCTGGTCCATGCGGCCCTGGGTGCTGCTCCGGCAGGCCGGCATCGACTTCGAGGAAGTGCAGCTGCGCTTCGACTCGTTCTCGGGCGACTCGGACTTCAAGCGGCGGCTGGGCGGCATCGCGCCCGCCGGCAAGGTGCCGGTGCTGACCGACGGCAACTTCGCCGTGTGGGACACGCTGGCCATCGCCGAATACCTGGCCGAGAAGTTTCCCGATCGGCAGCTGTGGCCGCAGGGCGTCAAGGCGCGCGCCCGCGCCCGCAGCATCTGCGCCGAGATGCATTCGGGCTTCGGCGCGCTGCGCGGCGCCTGCGGCATGAACATCGAGGCGCGCCTGCCCGAGGTGGGCGCCATCGTCTGGCGCGACAACGCCGGCGTGCGCGCCGACGTCGGCCGCCTGGTGGCCATGTGGCAGGAGTTGCTGGCCGAGCACGGCGGCCCCATGCTGTTCGGCGACTTCGGCATCGCCGACGCCTACTTCACGCCGGTGATGATGCGCTTTCGCACCTACGCGCTGCCGGCGCCCGCCGCCGTCACGGCCTGGATGGACCGCGTGTGCGCGCTGCCCGGCGTCCGCGCCTGGATCGACGCCGCGCTGGCCGAGCACGACTTCATCGACTTCGAGGAGCCTTATCGGTTGACGCGCTGAGGGCGCGGGTCAATCGCCCGGCCAGTCCAGCCGCGCCACCTGCTCGGGCGTGAGCGGCGGTGCTGGTTCAGCGGCCGGTGGCGGCGCGGCCGCCGGCGCCGCGCCCTGGCGCCACCACGGCCGCACGCGCTCGGCCTGCGCCGGCTGCACCGCCTCGCCCAGGCGCGGCATCACCAGATGCACGCCCGCGTGCGGCGCCAGCTCCAGCAGGCGCTCGGCCGGCTGGTCCCAGTCGTGCAAGGCCAGCGCGAAGGTGCCCCAGTGCACCGGCAGCAGGGGCGGGTGGCCCAGCAGGGCCAGCGCCTGCAGCGCATGGTCGGGGCCCAGGTGCATGTCGCCCCAGGCGGGGTAGTACGCGCCCACCTCCAGCAGCGCCAGGTCGAACGGGCCCAGGCGCGCGCGGATGGCGGCGTATTCGCCCGACAGGCCGGTGTCGCCGCTGAAGAACACCGCGTGGCGCGGCCCGCGCACCACCATCGACGACCACAGCGTGCTGTTGCGCGTCTTCAGCGTGCGGCCGCTGAAGTGCTGCGAGGGCGCGGCGGTGATCGTGAGGCCCGTGTTCGGCACGGTCCAGCTTTCCCACCAGTCCAGCTCGTGGATGCGCTCGGGCGCGATGCCCCAGGCCTGCAGGTGCGCGCCCACGCCCAGTGAGGTGACGAAGGGCACGTTCGAGCGCGCCAGCGCCTTGATGGTGGGGTAGTCCAGGTGGTCGTAATGGTCGTGCGAGACGACGATGGCATCCACCGCCGGCAGCTCGCGCAGCGCCACCGGCACCGGCTGAAAGCGCTTCGGCCCGACGCCGATCAGCGGCGAGGCGCGTGGGCCCCACACCGGATCGGTCAGCACGCGCCAGCCATCCACTTCGAGCAGCACGGTGGAGTGGCCCAGCCAGGTCGCGCGCAGGCCGCTTTGCGGCGCGTGCAGCCAGGCGGCGCGTGGGTCGAGCGCGGGCAGCGGCGCGCGCGGCACGCGCCGCCCGCCGGGCCACAGCAGATCGCGCAGCGAGGGCATGGGCACGCTCGCGTCGCGCAGGCCGGCGGCAATGGGATATTGATTGCGAAAGCCCTCGCCCTGCCACAGCGGCGAGGCGTGCATGCGCTCCAGGCGCGCGCCGTGGGCGAGATGTCCGAAGGATTTCATGCAGCGTAATGGCGTCGGTCCGATGCGTCCATCATGAACCCATTGACGCGCGGTTGCCCGAGCCGCCGCGCCACCCGCATTCACGCGCTGCGGGTGCGGGCTTGGCCGGCGCCGTCAGCGGCCGGCGGGGCGATGCGGCCCAATGCGCATCAGGCCGTCACACATCGTTCACTGGAACTTGCCATGCCCACCGTCGAATCGAGCTTTCCCGACTTCTTTGCCGACGCGCCGCAGCTGACGCTGCGCGACCCGCTGGCCGAGTTCCTGGGCGCCGCGCGTGGTGGCCTGATGACCTATCGCTACGTCGACGCCGTGCGCCTTGCCGGCCACTCGTGCCCCACGGTGGCCGGCGCCTGGCTGATGACGCTGCACGGTCTGCGCGCGCTGTACGGCGACGACACGCCGGTGCGCGGCGAGATCGATGTCTTCATGCGCGACGGCCGCGAGGACGGCGCCAACGGCGTCATCGCCACCGTGGTGCAGCTCGTCACCGGCGCGGCGCCCGAAACCGGCTTTCACGGCATCGGCGGGCGCTTCGGGCGCCATCAGCTGCTGCGCTTCGACCAGCCCGTGCAGGGCACGCTGGGCCTGCGCCGCCAGGACACAGGCCGCGCGGTGCAGGTCGAGCTGGACGCCTCCGTCGTGCCCTGGACCGACGAGATGCGCGCCCTGCTGCCGCGCGCCGCCGCCGGCCGCGCCAGCGCCGACGAGCTGGCGCGCTTCGGCACCCTGTGGCAGGGCCGCGTGCGCCAGATGCTGGTCGAGCACGCCCACGACCCGCAACTGGTTCGCGTCGCGGCCTGGGATGCGGCCGTGCCGGCCTGACCGAAGCCCTGAGCCAAGCCCCGCCGATACACTGGGGCCATGCAAATCTACATGGTCGGCGGTGCGGTGCGCGACCGGCTGCTGGGCCTGCCGGTGCAGGACCGCGACTGGGTGGTGGTGGGCGCCACGCCCGAGCAGATGGTGGCGCGCGGCTTCGTGCCCGTGGGGCGCGACTTTCCGGTCTTTCTGCATCCCGACACGCACGAGGAATACGCGCTGGCGCGCACCGAGCGCAAGAGCGGGCGCGGCTATCGCGGCTTCGTGGTGCACGCCAGCCCCGACGTGACGCTGCAAGAAGATTTGGCGCGGCGCGACTTGACTATCAATTCAATAGCTGCTTGCGCAGATTGGGCGGGCGCTGCGGGCCAATTTGATTTAGAAGACGGCCTGATCGACCCCTACGGCGGCCAGCGCGACCTGCGCGCGCGCGTGCTGCGCCACGTCACCGCCGCCTTTGCCGAAGACCCGGTGCGCATCCTGCGCGTGGCGCGCTTTGCCGCGCGCTTTCACGACTTCGCCATCGCACCCGAGACCCTGGCCCTGATGCACCAGATGGTGGCCGCGGGCGAGGCCGACCACCTGGTGCCCGAGCGCGTGTGGCAGGAGCTGGCGCGCGGCCTGATGGAAGCGCACCCGGCGCGCATGTTCGAGGTGCTGCGCCAATGCGGCGCGCTGGCCGTGGTGCTGCCCGAGCTGGACCGCCTGTGGGGCGTGCCGCAAACCGCCAGCCACCACCCCGAGATCGACACCGGCGTGCACGTGATGCTGGTGCTGCAGATGGCCGTGCGCCTGCAGGCGCCGCTGCCCGTGCGCTGGGCCTGCCTGATGCACGACCTGGGCAAGGGCACGACGCCGGCCGATGTGCTGCCCCGACACCTGGGTCACGAGCAGCGCAGCGTCAAGCTGTTGAAAGCCGTGGGCCAGCGCCTGCGCGTGCCCGGCGAATGCACCGAGCTGGCCGAGGTGGTGGCGCGCGAGCACGGCAACATCCACCGCAGCGCCGGCCTCAACGCCGCCGCGCTGCTGCGCCTGCTCGAGCGCTGCGACGCGCTGCGCAAGCCCGAGCGCTTTGCCGACGTGCTGTTGGCCTGCGAGTGCGACGCGCGCGGGCGCCAGGGACTGCAGGATGTGGCCTACCCGCCGCGCCCGCGTCTGCTGGCCGCACTGGCGACTGCGCAGGCAGTGAATACGGGCGCCGTGGCTCAGGCGGCGCAGCGAGATGGCGCACGGGGTGAGGCGATCGGCAAGGCGATCGCGCGTGCTCGCACGCAGGCACTGCAAGAGCAGACCGCAGATGGATCGTATTCGTTGCAATAAAGCAATAAATTATTGTAAATATCGTGACGTAATTCAATGAGCGTAGTGCAATTGGCGACCCCCAACAAACGCTCAAACAAAACGGAGGTGCCAATTGACTACACGAATTCCTTTCCTTTCCCGATGCGCCAGGCTGGGCCTGGCCGGCCTGCTGGCCTTGTGCGGCACGGCGAGTTTCGCGCAGTGGAATTTCTCTGCCTGCGCCGCCACCGGCGCCACCGGGCCCACCCAGGCGGCGTGCGACACGGCCTATGGCGCCACCAACCTGGCCGGCGCCGTCACGGTGGCGGGCGGCATTCAGTCGTGGACCGTGCCGACCTCCGGCGTCTACCGCATCACCGCCGTGGGCGGCCAGGGCGCGGCGGGCGCACCCGCTCATGCGGGCGGGCGTGGCGCCGAGCTGAGTGGTGACTTCACCCTGAGCGCCGGCACCACGCTGCGCATCGCCGTGGGCCAGCAGGGGCTGGGGCAGGGCAGCAACAGCAACGGCGGCGGCGGCGGCGGCAGTTTTGTGGTGAGCAGCGCCGACAGCCCCATGCTGGTGGCTGGCGGCGGTGGAGGCACCCGAACGGGAGCGACCCGGGACGGGTGCGATGCATCGTTGACGGAGTACGGCATCGTCGGAAGCGGTGACCAGAGCACCAGCACATGTACCCCGCACACCACCGGCCTGCGGCAGGGCGGTGTGATAACGAGTTCGGACGACTATGGCTCGGCGGGCGCTGGCTTTGACACCAACGGACAAAATGACGGAAGTGTGGGAACCGGCGGCAAATCCTGGCTCAATGGGTTGGGCGGTGGTGCCAAGGTGGGTTCTTGCGGCGGCGTCAACGCCCAAGGCGGCTTTGGTGGCGGCGGGGCTGGCAACGGGTGCTGGGGCGGCGGCGGCGGCGGCGGCTATTCCGGTGGCGACGGCGGCTGGATTGCCGGCGGCGGCGGTTCGTACAACGTAGGCGCCAAGGCTGCGGCCGCGGTATCGACGGCGTCGGGCGATGGCCGGGTGGTCATTGCCTTGGTGTCGGCGGCTGCCGTGGCCCCTGTGCCCACCGCTTCAAGCGTCGGGCTGATCGCGCTGGCTCTGCTGTTGGGCGTGGCCGGCATGCGCCGCGTCCGCAGCGGGCGCGAAAGCTGAGCATCGCCGTCGCGGCGGCTTGCTTCGTGCGCCGAGGCGCCGCCGCTTCAGCTTGAGCGGGGCCGCTTCTTGCCTACTGAGCTGGGCTTGGCCGCCTTGGCCGCGCTGCCGGCCCGCGCGCGCAGCGCCGAGTCCAGCGCGCGCTGCGCCCAGGGCGCCATCAGCGCGGGTGATTCTATGGCGGGTGCCGGCGCGCTGTAGTAGCCCATCGAGCGTGGCACGCCCTTCATCGCATAGGTGAAGCGCCGGCAGCCCTGCGCCTCGAAGTCGGCCCGCGCCTGCGCGTCGGCCTTCAGCCACAGGGTGTCGCCCTCGCCCAGGTCGGTGACCAGGGCCACGTTCAGGCCGTCGGCCGTGCGCAGCCCCAGGCCGCCGAACATGCGCAGGGCGTGGCAGGGGCCGATGGCGGCCAGCAACTCGCAGCAATACTGGGCGAATTCGGAGTCGGCGGTGAGCGCGGTGGGCATGGCGCGATGGTAGGCGCGGGGCAAGCCTTGCGCATAATCGACGATCCATGGCCCGCCCGATTTCCGCCTCCCACGAAGTGCGGCGCGACGAGATTCTCGACGTCGCGGCGGCCTGCTTTGCGCGCCAGAGCTACCCGGCCACGCGCATGAACGACATCGCCGCGGCCTGCGGCGCGTCCAAGGCGCGGCTGTACCACTATTACGAGAGCAAGGAGGCGATCTTGTTCGACCTGCTCGACCGCTACACGCAAAAGCTGCTGGTCATCATCGGCCAGGTGCAGGCCACGGCGCACCGCCAAGCGCTGGACGAGCGCGCCACGCTGCACGAGCTGATCCGCGCCTTTCTGCGCGAGTACGAGACCTCGGCCACGCGCCACGCGGCCCTGCTGGGCAGTACGCAGTACCTGGGCGACGCGCAGCGCGAGGTCATCCTGAATCGCGAGCGCGACGTGGTGGCCGCCGTCACGCGCTTTCTGCGCCGCGCCTATCCGGATCGGGTGAGCGCGCGCAACCAGACCGCCATCGCCATGACCCTGTTCGGCATGATCAACTGGACCTTCACCTGGCTGCGCCCGGGCGGGCCGATGAGCTACGCCGAGTTCGCGGACGAGGTGATCGCCATGCTCGAGCACGGGCTGACGCCCACCGCCTGACGGCACCGCCGCGTCGCGCCGAACCGCCCTGGCGGTTTTTTTGCCGCCATTACTGGACGACTGACCAATAAGGCCCCATACTGCGCCCCACCATGGTCCGGCCCTCGCGCAACGTCGATCGGGCGCTGCTTGCCAGCGGCGCCGCGCTGTACCCGCGGCTGGGCTGCGCAGGCCTGTCGGTGCGCGCGGTGGCGGCGCACGCGGGCACCTCGCCCGGCATGTTCCACTACCACTTCGAGAGCAAGGACGACTTTGTCCGCGAGCTGCTGCAGCGCTTCTACGACGATCTGTTCGAGCAGATCGCGCCGCCCGCGCGCGAGGCCGGCGAGCCGCTGGCGCGCCTGCGCCAGGTGCTGCTGGTGCTGGGCCGCATGCTGCGCCAGCACGCGCCGGTGCTGCGCCGCGTGCTGGCCGACGCCGGCGCGGGCCACGCGGTGGCGGTGCAGTTTTTGCGCCGCAACATGCCGCGCCACCTGAAGCTGCTGCTGCAACTGCTGGCCGAGGCCGAGGCCGCCGGCCACATCGCACCGCGGCCGCCGCTGCTGCGCCTGACCTTTCTGCTCGGCGCCGTGCTGGCGCCGGTGCTGCTGGCCCTGCTGCTGAAGGAATCGGGCCTGCTGCCCACGCTGGCGCGCCCGCAAGTGGGGCCGCAGGTGCTGTCGGACGCGGCCATCGCGCAGCGCGCCGACCTGGCGCTGCAGGCGCTGACCACCGGAGACTTTCATGCCTGAACCGCATCGTCACGCCCGGTGGGCACTGGGGTTGGCCCTGGCCCTGGCCGGGTGCAAGGAGGCGCCGGCGCCCGGCTGGTCGGGCTATGTCGAGGGCGACTATGTCTACGTCGCCGCGCCGGTGGCCGGCCGCCTGCAGCAGCTGGACGTGCAGGCCGGCGACCAAGTGAAGGGCGGCGCGCCGCTGTTCGCGCTCGACGGCCAGACCGAGCGCGACGCCGCCCGCACCGCCGAGGCGCAACTGGCCGCTGCCCAGGCGCAGGCCGCCAACCTGCAGACCGGTCGTCGGCCGGACGAGATCGCGCAGATCGAGGCGCAGCTGGCCCAGGCGCGCGCGCAGGCGCAGCTGGCGCAGACGGACGCCGCGCGCAAGACGGCGCTGGTGGCGCAGGCGGCGGTCTCGCGCATGGATGCGGATGCGGCGCGCACCGCAGCCGATCAGGCACGCCAGCGCGTGCGCGAGCTGGAGGCCGCGCTGCGCACGGCGCGCCAGCCCGCGCGCGTGCAGGAGCGCGCCGCCGCCCAGGCGCAGGCGCAGGCCGCATCGAGCGCGCTGGCCGCGCAGCGCTGGCGGCTGGGGCAGACCACGCAGAGCGCGCCGGCCGATGCGCAGGTGGCCGACACCTATTACCGCCTGGGCGAATGGGTCGGCGCCGGCCAGCCGGTGCTGGCGCTGCTGCCGCCGGCGCAGATCAAGGCGCGCTTCTTCGTGCCCGAGACCGAGGTCGCCAGCCTGAAGCCGGGCGATGCGGTGCAGTTGATTTGCGACGGCTGCGGCGCGCCGATCGCCGCGCGCATCAGCCGCATCGCCACGCAGGCCGAGTACACGCCGCCGGTGATTTATTCGAACGCGCAGCGCGCCAAGCTGGTGTTCCTGGTCGAGGCGCGGCCGGGCGCCGCCGACGCCACGCGCCTGAAACCCGGCCTGCCGCTCGACGTGCGGCGCGCGCCGCTCCAGAGTGGTTCATGATCAAATCGGCCGCCAGCGCGCGTGCATCAAGCACAAGCAGCTATGAATGAAATAGCAAACGCGGCCGAGCTGGCGATCGACGTGCGCGGCCTGACCAAGCGTTACGGTGGGCGGGCGGTGGTCGACCAGGTCGACCTGCAGGTGCGCGCCGGGCGCATCTGCGGCTTTCTCGGCCCCAACGGCAGCGGCAAGACCACCACCATCCGCATGCTGTGCGGCCTGCTGACGCCCGACGAGGGCTCGGGCACTTGCCTGGGGCTCGACCTGCGGCGCGAGGCGCTGGCCATCAAGCGCCAGATCGGCTACATGACGCAGCGCTTCGGCTGGTACGAGGACTTGTCGATCCGCCAGAACCTGGACTTCGTGGCGCGCCTGTTCGCCGTGCCCGAGCGGCGCGCCGCCGTCGATGCGGCGCTGGCGCGGCTGGGCCTGGTGGCGCGCCAGCACCAGCTGGCCGGCGCGCTGTCGGGCGGCTGGAAGCAGCGCCTGGCGCTGGCCGCCTGCCTGATCCACGCGCCGCGCCTGCTGCTGCTCGACGAGCCGACGGCCGGCGTCGACCCCGCCGCGCGGCGCGACTTCTGGGACCAGATCCACCAGCTGGCGGCGCAGGGCATCACGGTGCTGGTGTCGACCCACTACATGGACGAGGCCGAGCGCTGCCACGAGCTGGCCTACATCGCCTACGGCCGCCTGCTGGCGCGCGGCACGCAGGGCGAGATCATCGGCGCCGCGGGTCTCGTGGTGTTCGAGGTCGCGGGCGACGAGGTCGGCCCCTTGCTGGTGAGCGAGCTGCAGGCCCTGCCCGGCGTGCAGAGCGTGACCGCCTTCGGCAGCCGCCTGCACGTGGCCGGGCAGGACGCCGCGCTGCTGCGCGACGCCCTGGCGCCGCTGGCCCAGCGCCCCGGCCTGCGCGTGGCGCCGGCCGAGGCGAATCTGGAAGACGTCTTCATCAGCCTCATCGGCCAGGCGCAAGACAACTTCGCCGGCGCGGCGCAGCCGTCATGAGCCGTTTTTCGTTCGCCCGCACCTGGGCCGTGTTCGTCAAGGAGTTCCAGCAAATCCTGCGCGACCGCCTGACCTTTGCCATGGCCGTCGGCATCCCGATCCTGCAGTTGGTGCTGTTCGGCTACGCCATCAACAGCGACCCCAAGCAGTTGCCGACGGCGGTGGTGACGGCCGAGCAGGGCCCGCTGGTGCGCAGCCTGATCACGGCGCTGCAGCACAGCGACTACTTCCGCGTGGTGCAGACGGGCGGCAGCGAGGCGCAGGCCGACGCGGCGATGGCGCGCGGCGAGCTGCAATTCATCGTCGTCGTGCCGCCCGGCTTCGAGCGCGAGCTGCTGCGCGGCCAGCGGCCGACCCTGTTCGTGGCTGCCGACGCCACCGACCCGGCCGCCGCCGGCAACGCCCTCGCCGCGCTCGGCGCCCTGGCGCCGCAGGCGCTGGCGCACGACCTGAAGGGCGCGCTGCGCCCGCTGGCCGCCACGCCGCCGCCGTTCGAGCTGCGCGTGCACCGGCGCTACAACCCCGAGGGGCTGTCGCGCGTCAACATCGTGCCGGGCCTGGTCGGCACCATCCTGACCATGACGATGATCATGTTCACGGGCCTGGCGATGACGCGCGAACGCGAGCGCGGCACGATGGAAAACCTGCTGGCCACGCCGGCGCGCCCGGCCGAGGTGATGCTGGGCAAGATCGCGCCCTACGTCGTCATCGGCTACCTGCAGCTGGCGGTGATCATGGGCGCGGCCTGGGTCTTGTTCGCCGTGCCCATGGTGGGCAGCCGGCCGTTGCTGGGCGCGATGATCGGCGTCTTCATCGTCGCCAACCTGGCGGTCGGTTTCACCTTCAGCACGCTGGCGCGCAACCAACTGCAGGCGGTGCAGATGACGCTGTTTTTCTTTTTGCCCTCGATGCTGCTGTCGGGCTTCATGTTCCCGTTTGCCGGCATGCCGCGCTGGGCGCAGTGGATCGGCGAGGTGCTGCCGCTGACCCACTTTTTGCGCATCGTGCGCGGCATCATGCTCAAGGGCAGCAGCCTGGGCGATCTGCTGCCCGAGCTGTGGGCGCTGCTGGCCTTCACCCTCGCCGTCAGCGCCGTGGCGCTGCTGCGCTACCGGCAGACGCTGGATTGAGCGGGCGCCCGATAATCGGCGCCAACTTCAGCTGTGAACGGATTTCCACCGATGAATGCCATCGACATCGTCATCATGGCCGCGGGCAAGGGCACCCGCATGAAAAGCCGCGTGCCCAAGGTGCTGCAAAAGCTGGCCGGGCGGCCGCTGCTGGGTCATGTGCTGGCCACGGCGCAGGCACTGCACGCGCGCCGCGTGGTCGCCGTCACCGGCCACGGTGCTCCTGAAGTGGAAGCTTATGGCGCAGGCGTGGCGGGCGCTGCAGGCCGATTCGACCTGAAATTTGCGCGCCAGGAGCCGCAGCTGGGCACCGGCCACGCGGTGCAGCAGGCACTGCCGCTGCTGGCCGACGACGGCCTGGTGGTGGTGCTGTCGGGCGACGTGCCGCTGACCGAGGCCGCCACCCTGCAGGCGCTGGTGGATGCGGCGCAGGGCGAGCGGCTGGCGCTGCTGACGGTGCGCCTGCCCGAGCCGACGGGCTATGGCCGCATCGTGCGCGCGGCCGACGGCGGCGTGCAGCGCATCGTCGAGCAAAAGGACGCCAGCGCCGACGAGCGCGCCATCACCGAGGTCTACAGCGGCATCATGGCCGTGCCCGCGCGCCATCTGCGCCGCTGGCTGGGGCGTCTGACCAACGACAACGCCCAGGGCGAGTACTACCTGACCGATGTCGTGGCCATGGCGGTGCAAGATGGCGTGCCGGTGGTCGCCCACCGCATCGACGACGCGCTGCAGGTGGCGGGCGTCAACAGCCCCGTGCAGCTGGCCGAGCTGGAGCGCGCGCACCAGCGGCGCCAGGCCGAGGCGCTGATGCTGCAGGGCGTGCGCCTGGCCGACCCGGCGCGCCTGGACCTGCGCGACGATGCGCGCAGCGGGGCGCCGGCCGCGCTGAGCTGCGGGCCGGACGTGGAGATCGACGTCGGCTGCATCTTCAGCGGCCGGGTCGAGCTGGGCGAGGGCGCGCAGATCGGCGCCTATTGCCACATCACCAACGCGAGCATCGCGGCGGGCGCGGTGATTCACCCCTTCACCCACATCGACGGCGAGCAGGCCGGGGTGCGCGTGGGCGAGGGCGCGCGCGTCGGCCCGTTCGCGCGGCTGCGGCCGGGCGCCGAGCTGGGGCCCGAGGTGCACATCGGCAACTTCGTCGAAGTGAAGAACAGCACGCTGGCGGCGGGCGCCAAGGCCAATCACCTGGCCTATCTGGGTGATGCCGCGGTGGGCGAGCGGGTGAACTACGGCGCCGGCAGCATCACCGCCAACTACGACGGCGCCAACAAGCGCCGCACGGTGATCGAGGCCGACGTGCACATCGGCAGCAACTGCGTGCTGGTGGCGCCGGTCACCATCGGCGCCGGCGGCACGGTGGGCGGCGGCTCGACCATCACCCGCAGCACGCCGCCGGGTGTGCTGAGCGTGGCGCGCGGCAAGCAGGTCAGCATCGCGGGCTGGCAGCGGCCGACGAAGAAGGCGCGCGGCGCTTGAGCGCGCGCCGGGCCGGCGTGGCCGTCAGCGGCGCCGCTCCGAGCCCCAGGGATCGTCGTCGGCCGTCGTGGCCGGCGCCAGGTCCATCAGATCGGTCAGGCTCATCGGCTCGGTGTTCTTGGCCGTCGGCGCGGGGGTGGGGGCGGCAGCGCTCGGCGCCGTCGTGGCTTGCCCAAGCGGCGCCTGCCCGCTGGCCGCGGCGGCTGGCGGCGTCAGGCTGGCCGTGCGCAGGCGCTGGCGGAACTCGTGCGGCGACGGCATGCCGCGCGTCGAGCGCTTGACGCGGATCAGGCGGATGCCGGCCGCTTTCAGCACGCGGTGCTTTTCGGCCGCGTCCTGCTCGGCCTGCTCGTCGCTGTCGTGCACGGCGTCCAGCTCGAACGCATACATGGCGCGGCCGGCGCGGTCGCAGACCACGAAGTCCACCGAGTGCTCGGCCAGGCGGCGCTGCGTTTGCAGCCGGTCGCCGGCGCCGCGCGGGGTCACCAGCTGCGACAGCGGCACGCGAAACAGCACCGGCCGGCCGGCAAAGGCGTCCACCAGGTACTGCAGCAGTTCGGTCTGCGCCGGCGAGATGGCGGCGGCGGCGGCAAAGCGCTCGTGCGAGGCCTGCGCCGGTGCGGCCGCGGGCCGGCGCCGCTGCCACAGCCAAGCCGCGGCGAGCGCGATCAGCAGGACGATGCCGGCGACGATCCAGGTCGTTGACGAATCCATGGGCGTTGCTCCTTCCCCTCGCGCCCGGTCGGCGCGCCCTGCAGTCTACGTGGAACCAAGGGCAACGCTGACCCAGTCCTCGCGCGCGTCGCATCCCTGGGCTCGGGCGGTCTGCGGCGTTGAAAATCCTCGCGATACCGCCCGGTATCGCTGCGGTTTTCGCCTTGCCGCCCATCCCGATCCAGGGCGCGCCACATCGCGCCGACTTGTTCAGCGTTGCCCGAGCTCTTCCCAGCGCTCCAGCGCCTCGGTCAGCGCCTGGTCGATGGCGGTGTCGCGCGCCTGCAGGGCGACGGCCTGCTGCAGGTCGCTCTGGTAGAGCGTGCCGTCGGCCAGGCGCGCGCGGATGTCGGCCTGCTCGGCTTCGAGCGCCTCGATGCGCGCGGGCAGGCCGTCCAGCTCGCGTTGCTCCTTGTAGCTGAGCTTTCGTTTTTGTAGCGCCTGGCGCTCGTTTGGCGCGGGCTGAGGGGCGTTTTGCCTTGCAATTTCGGGCGGCGCCGCCGGGACCGGTGCGCGCAGCGCCTGCCAGCGCGCGCTTTGCGTCAGCCAGTCCTGCACGCCGCCCTCGTACTCGCGCCACTGGCCGGGGCCGTCCCAGGCCAGGGTGCTGGTCACCACGTTGTCCAGAAAGGCGCGGTCGTGGCTGACCACGAACACCGTGCCCTCGTAGTCCTGCAGCAGTTGCTCCAGCAGCTCCAGCGTGTCGATGTCCAGGTCGTTGGTGGGCTCGTCCAGCACCAGCACGTTGGCCGGGCGCGCGAACAGGCGGGCCAGCAGCAAGCGGCCCATCTCGCCGCCCGACAGGCTCTTGACCGGCGAGGCCGCGCGCGCCGGGCTGAACAGGAAGTCGCCCAGGTAGCTCTTGACGTGCTGGCGCCGCGTGCCGATCTCGATCCACTCGCTGCCGGGGCTGATGAAATCCGCCAGCGTGGCCTCGGGGTCGAGCGCCGCGCGCATCTGGTCGAAGTAGGCCACCTGCAGGTTGGCGCCGCGCCGCACGCGCCCGCGGTCGGGCTCCAGCTCGCCCAGGATCAGCTTGAGCAGCGTGGTCTTGCCCGCGCCGTTGGGGCCGATCAGGCCCAGCTTGTCGCCGCGCAGCACGGTGGCGCTGAGGTCATCGACGATGGTCTTGGCGCCGAAGGCCAGCTGCACGTGCTCCAGCTCGGCCACCAGCTTGCCCTGGTAGCCGGCCACGCCCGCGTCCACGTCCAGCCGCACGCGCCCGACCTGCTCGCGCCGCGCCGCGCGTGCCGCGCGCAAGGCCTGCAGGCGATTGATGCGCCCCTGCGCGCGGGTGCGGCGCGCCTCCACGCCCTGGCGAATCCAGGCTTCCTCCTGCGCCAGCAGCTTGTCGGCGCGCGCGTGGATCGTGGCCTCCTGCGCCAGCTGCTCGGCCTTCAGCGCCTGGTACTGGGCGAAGCTGCCCGGATACGACAGCAGGCGCCCGCGGTCCAGCTCGACGATGCGCGTGGCCACGCGATCGAGAAAGGCGCGGTCGTGCGTGACGATCACCGCGGCGCCGCGAAAGTCCAGCAGCAGCTCTTCCAGCCAGAGCATGGCGTCCAGGTCCAGGTGGTTGGTCGGTTCGTCCAGCAAGAGCACGTCCGGCCGCGTCACCAGCGCCTGAGCCAGCGCCACGCGCTTGCGCGTGCCGCCCGAGAGCTCGCTTACCGCGGCCTCGGGCTGCAGCCGCAGGCGCTGCAGGGCCTCGGTCACGCGCTGCTGCCAGTGCCAGCCGTCCTCGGCCTCGATGCGCGCCTGCAGGGCCGCCAGGTCGCCCTGGCCGGCGCCGTAGGCGTCGATCCAGCCGCGCACCGTCGCCAGGCCCTGCGCCACCGCGTCGAACACCGTGGCCGCGCCACTCAGCGCCGGGTCCTGCGCGACGTAGGCCAGGCGCAGGCCCTGGCTCATCCGCAAATCCCCGTCGTCCAGCCGCTCCAGCCCCGCCAGCACCTTCAGCAGCGAGGACTTGCCCGTGCCATTGCGCCCGATCAGGCCCACCCGCTCCTGCGCTTCCAGGCTCAGCTGCGCGTCGTCCAGCAGCGGGACGTGCCCGAAGGCCAGGTGGGCGTGTTGAAGCGTGATCAGGGACATGAGAGGGACGGTGGCGAAGCAGGCTGGAAAAATTCGGCGGCTCTTGCGATCGGCAAGAAAACGATGCTATAGTCTAGGGCTTCGCTGATCGCAGGCCAGCCTGCTGATCTCGAAAGGGAATCGAGGTCCTGAGTTTGACGACACCACACAAGAGTCGTCACAATTCGAGGCCCTGCTAAGTGCGTTGGGCAAACCTGCAAAACGCAATAGGTAGAAACCCTAAAATTTGACAGGTCATTGAGAATCGAGTGATAATTCAAGGCTTCGCTGATCGCAGCGAGGATGACGCAAGACGGGTAGTTTTGCGTGTTGGATCATTAACAAGATACAGCCGATAAGCGTGGGCGTTTGGTGGCGAATTGCCAAGTTCTTTCAGGACTAAAACAAACGCTCATGAAGATAGAAGTGAAGTTCACTTCAATTCCGTTTAAGTGAGTGACTCGAGAGAGTATAAATTTCAAGATCGAACTGTAGAGTTTGATCCTGGCTCAGATTGAACGCTGGCGGAATGCTTTACACATGCAAGTCGAGCGGCAGCGCGGGGCAACCTGGCGGCGAGCGGCGAACGGGTGAGTAACACATCGGAACGTGCCCAGACGTGGGGGATAGCCCGGCGAAAGCCGGATTAATACCGCATGTGATCTGAGGATGAAAGTGGGGGACCGCAAGGCCTCACGCGTTTGGAGCGGCCGATGGCAGATTAGGTAGTTGGTGGGGTAAAGGCTTACCAAGCCTGCGATCTGTAGCTGGTCTGAGAGGATGATCAGCCACACTGGGACTGAGACACGGCCCAGACTCCTACGGGAGGCAGCAGTGGGGAATTTTGGACAATGGGCGCAAGCCTGATCCAGCCATTCCGCGTGCAGGACGAAGGCCTTCGGGTTGTAAACTGCTTTTGTACGGAACGAAAGGGCTCTCTCTAATACAGGGGGCATATGACGGTACCGTAAGAATAAGCACCGGCTAACTACGTGCCAGCAGCCGCGGTAATACGTAGGGTGCAAGCGTTAATCGGAATTACTGGGCGTAAAGCGTGCGCAGGCGGTTTTGTAAGACAGAGGTGAAATCCCCGGGCTCAACCTGGGAACTGCCTTTGTGACTGCAAGGCTGGAGTGCGGCAGAGGGGGATGGAATTCCGCGTGTAGCAGTGAAATGCGTAGATATGCGGAGGAACACCGATGGCGAAGGCAATCCCCTGGGCCTGCACTGACGCTCATGCACGAAAGCGTGGGGAGCAAACAGGATTAGATACCCTGGTAGTCCACGCCCTAAACGATGTCAACTGGTTGTTGGGAATTCATTTTCTCAGTAACGAAGCTAACGCGTGAAGTTGACCGCCTGGGGAGTACGGCCGCAAGGTTAAAACTCAAAGGAATTGACGGGGACCCGCACAAGCGGTGGATGATGTGGTTTAATTCGATGCAACGCGAAAAACCTTACCCACCTTTGACATGTACGGAATCCTGCAGAGACGCAGGAGTGCTCGAAAGAGAGCCGTAACACAGGTGCTGCATGGCTGTCGTCAGCTCGTGTCGTGAGATGTTGGGTTAAGTCCCGCAACGAGCGCAACCCTTGCCATTAGTTGCTACGAAAGGGCACTCTAATGGGACTGCCGGTGACAAACCGGAGGAAGGTGGGGATGACGTCAAGTCCTCATGGCCCTTATAGGTGGGGCTACACACGTCATACAATGGCTGGTACAAAGGGTTGCCAACCCGCGAGGGGGAGCCAATCCCACAAAGCCAGTCGTAGTCCGGATCGCAGTCTGCAACTCGACTGCGTGAAGTCGGAATCGCTAGTAATCGTGGATCAGCATGTCACGGTGAATACGTTCCCGGGTCTTGTACACACCGCCCGTCACACCATGGGAGCGGGTTCTGCCAGAAGTAGTTAGCCTAACCGCAAGGAGGGCGATTACCACGGCAGGGTTCGTGACTGGGGTGAAGTCGTAACAAGGTAGCCGTATCGGAAGGTGCGGCTGGATCACCTCCTTTCTGGAAAAAAAGCAATTCAAGCTCAAACGTCCACACTTATCGGTTGTTGGAAGGTGTCGCCAGCGGTCCGGGCAAGAGACAGGCCCGCGGTTGACCGACTAGGGTCTGTAGCTCAGTTGGTTAGAGCACCGTCTTGATAAGGCGGGGGTCGTTGGTTCGAGACCAACCAGACCCACCATTTCCTCCAGCACAGAACCGGGGGATTAGCTCAGCTGGGAGAGCACCTGCTTTGCAAGCAGGGGGTCGTCGGTTCGATCCCGTCATCCTCCACCAAGATTTCAATATCAAAGCATCGACAGGCGACTGCATCGGTGTTTTGATATTGGCATTGCCAATAATTGGAGTCGCAAGACTTCCGGCTGTTCTTTAACAATTCATAGAGTCGAATCAGCGTTGTCGACGGAAAGGACCAGATCGTCAAGGTCTTGTCCACCGTGCCGTCGGCAACAATTTTTGATTGCGTCACAAACGAATTCAACGCGAGTTGTATTCGAGTAATCCGAGCGAAAGCTCGATTACGGCATAACGCGCCAGGTGAAAGACCTGGCAAGTCCTTGATAGGCTTTGGTTTCGTGAGAAACGTCAAAGTTATAGGGTCAAGTGACTAAGAGCATGTGGTGGATGCCTTGGCGATGATAGGCGACGAAGGACGTGATAGCCTGCGATAAGCTTCGGGGAGCTGGCAAATGAGCTTTGATCCGGAGATTTCCGAATGGGGAAACCCACCGAAAGGTATCTTGCGATGAATACATAGTTGCAAGAGGCGAACCGGGTGAACTGAAACATCTCAGTAGCTCGAGGAAAAGACATCAACCGAGATTCCGAAAGTAGTGGCGAGCGAAATCGGAGAAGCCTTCTAGTGATAGCACGAGCGTTAGCAAAACGAGCTGGAAAGCTCGGCCATAGCAGGTGATAGCCCTGTATGCGAAAGCGCACGTGTGGTACCAGGCTAGAGACAAGTAGGGCGGGACACGTGTAATCCTGTCTGAACATGGGGGGACCATCCTCCAAGGCTAAATACTCATCATCGACCGATAGTGAACTAGTACCGTGAGGGAAAGGCGAAAAGAACCCCGGGAGGGGAGTGAAATAGATCCTGAAACCGCATGCTTACAAAAAGTCGGAGCCCTTCGGGGTGACGGCGTACCTTTTGTATAATGGGTCAGCGACTTACATTCAGTGGCAAGGTTAACCGAATAGGGAAGCCGAAGAGAAATCGAGTCCGAATAGGGCGTTCAGTCGCTGGGTGTAGACCCGAAACCAAGTGATCTATCCATGGCCAGGATGAAGGTGCCGTAACAGGTACTGGAGGTCCGAACCCACTGGTGTTGCAAAACCAGGGGATGAGCTGTGGATAGGGGTGAAAGGCTAAACAAACTTGGAAATAGCTGGTTCTCTCCGAAAACTATTTAGGTAGTGCCTCAAGTATTACCTGCGGGGGTAGAGCACTGTTTTGGCTAGGGGGTCATGGCGACTTACCAAACCAAGGCAAACTCCGAATACCGCAGAGTACAGCTTGGGAGACAGTGCACCGGGTGCTAACGTCCGGACACAAGAGGGAAACAACCCAGACCGCCAGCTAAGGTCCCTAAAATTGGCTAAGTGGGAAACGAAGTGGGAAGGCTAAAACAGTCAGGATGTTGGCTTAGAAGCAGCCATCATTTAAAGAAAGCGTAATAGCTCACTGATCGAGTCGTCCTGCGCGGAAGATGTAACGGGGCTAAGCCAGTTACCGAAGCTGCGGATGCACACGCAAGTGTGCGTGGTAGGAGAGCGTTCTGTAAGCCTGTGAAGGTGGCTTGTAAAGGCTGCTGGAGGTATCAGAAGTGCGAATGCTGACATGAGTAGCGTTAAAGGGGGTGAAAAGCCTCCTCGCCGTAAGCGCAAGGTTTTCTACGCAACGTTCATCGGCGTAGAGTGAGTCGGCCCCTAAGGTGAGGCAGAGATGCGTAGCTGATGGGAAACAGGTCAATATTCCTGTACCGATGTGCAGTGCGATGTGGGGACGGATCCTAATAGGTCATCCAGTTATTGGATTCTGGTTTAGGCAGATGTAGGCGACAAGTAGGCAAATCCGCTTGTCATATACCGAGGCTGCCGATCGAGCGAGCTTGCTCGTGAAGTGACTGAACGGGGTTCCAGGAAAAGCCACTAAGCTTCAGCTGCACACGACCGTACCGCAAACCGACACTGGTGCGCGAGATGAGTATTCTAAGGCGCTTGAGAGAACTCTGGAGAAGGAACTCGGCAAATTGACACCGTAACTTCGGAAGAAGGTGTGCCCAAGTAGTGTGATGAGAACATCTGAGCATGAAAGGGTTGCAATAAATAGGTGGCTGCGACTGTTTATCAAAAACACAGCACTCTGCAAACACGAAAGTGGACGTATAGGGTGTGACGCCTGCCCGGTGCTGGAAGATTAATTGATGGGGTGCAAGCTCTTGATCGAAGTCCCAGTAAACGGCGGCCGTAACTATAACGGTCCTAAGGTAGCGAAATTCCTTGTCGGGTAAGTTCCGACCTGCACGAATGGCGTAACGATGGCCACGCTGTCTCCTCCAGAGACTCAGCGAAGTTGAAATGTTTGTGATGATGCAATCTCCCCGCGGAAAGACGGAAAGACCCCATGAACCTTTACTGTAGCTTTGTATTGGACTTTGAACGGATCTGTGTAGGATAGGTGGGAGGCTTTGAAGTGCGGTCGCTAGATCGCATGGAGCCAACGTTGAAATACCACCCTGGTGCGTTTGAGGTTCTAACCTGGGTCCCTTATCGGGATCGGGGACAGTGCATGGTAGGCAGTTTGACTGGGGCGGTCTCCTCCCAAAGCGTAACGGAGGAGTTCGAAGGTACGCTAGTTACGGTCGGACATCGTGACGATAGTGCAATGGCATAAGCGTGCTTAACTGCGAGACTGACAAGTCGAGCAGATGCGAAAGCAGGACATAGTGATCCGGTGGTTCTGTATGGAAGGGCCATCGCTCAACGGATAAAAGGTACTCTGGGGATAACAGGCTGATACCGCCCAAGAGTTCATATCGACGGCGGTGTTTGGCACCTCGATGTCGGCTCATCTCATCCTGGGGCTGTAGTCGGTCCCAAGGGTATGGCTGTTCGCCATTTAAAGAGGTACGTGAGCTGGGTTCAAAACGTCGTGAGACAGTTTGGTCCCTATCTTCCGTGGGCGCTGCAGATTTGAGAAAGCCTGCTCCTAGTACGAGAGGACCGGAGTGGACGCACCCCTGGTGTACCTGTTGTCACGCCCGTGGCATCGCAGGGTAGCTAAGTGCGGAAGAGATAACCGCTGAAAGCATCTAAGCGGGAAACTCGTTTCAAGATGAGATCTGCCGGGGCCTTGAGCCCCCTCAAGAGTCGTTCTAGACCAGGACGTTGATAGGCTGGGTGTGCAAGGGCAGCAATGCTCTGAGCTAACCAGTACTAATTGCTCGTGCGGCTTGACCCTATAATTTTGATCAGCCCGATCAAAACTGTTATGCCAAGTGACGCAAACAAAATATTCGCGTAATATTCATTCGTGAAATACCGAAGCTGATCCGCTCTGTGAATTGGTCTGGCAGTCAACCGACTGCCAGACAACAAGTTATGCCTGATGACCATAGCAAGGTGGCCCCACTCCTTCCCATCCCGAACAGGACCGTGAAACGCCTTAGCGCCAATGATAGTGCGGACTCCCGTGTGAAAGTAGGACATCGTCAGGCTATTACAGCCAAAACGCCCCATCCAACAAAGGATGGGGCGTTTTTTTTGGCGAACGCCTGCTCCCCGTCGGCGCTCTACAATCAGGCCATGATTTCACGCGAACCCACAATCGAGCGCTTGGCCACCGCCAAGTCGGTGCTGTTGACCCCGTTCGGCCTGACCGAGGCCGATCTGGGGCGGGTGCTGGGAGACATCGCCACCCATGTGGTGGACGATGCCGACCTGTACTTTCAATACACCCGCGCCGAGAGCTGGAGCCTGGAAGAGGGCATCGTCAAGACCGGCAGTTTTTCCATCGACCAGGGTGTCGGTGTGCGCGCCGTCAGCGGTGAGAAGACGGCCTTCGGCTACTCGGATGACATCTCGTTGACCTCGCTGCTGGAGACGGCGACGGCGGTGCGCGCGATCGGTGCGGCAGGGCAAAGTCGCCGCATCAAGCTGGCCAAGACCAAGCTGGCCGGCAGCCGCCGGCTGTACGCCGACCTGGATCCGATCGCCACGCTGGGCAGCGCCGACAAGGTGCAGCTGCTGGAGCAGGTCGAACGTTGGGCGCGTGCCAAGGACCCACGCGTGGTCCAGGTCATGGCGGGCCTGGCCTGCGAATACGACGTGGTGCTGATTGCGCGTCTGGATGGCACCCTGGCCGCCGATGTGCGCCCGCTGATTCGCCTGTCGGTGACCGTCATCGCCGAGCAGGATGGGCGTCGCGAGGTGGGTTCCTTCGGCGGCGGCGGCCGCTTCGGCCTGGACTACTTCGACGAGGCCCTGCTGCGCCGCTACGTCGACGAGGCCGTCGCCGGCGCGTTGACCAATCTGCAGTCGCGCCCCGCGCCGGCCGGCGAGATGACGGTGGTTTTGGGGCCGGGCTGGCCCGGCGTGCTGCTGCACGAGGCGGTGGGGCACGGCCTGGAGGGGGACTTCAACCGCAAGGGCTCCAGCGCCTTCAGCGGCCGCATCGGCCAGCGCGTGGCGGCCAAGGGGGTGACGGTGCTGGACGACGGCACCATTGCCGGGCGCCGTGGCAGCTTGAACGTCGACGACGAGGGCCATGCCACGCAGCGCAACGTGCTGATCGAAGACGGCATTCTCAAGGGCTACATGCAGGATGCGTTGAATGCCCGGCTGATGAAGGGCAAGCCCACCGGCAACGGCCGACGCGAGAGCTACGCGCACATTCCCATGCCACGCATGACCAACACCTACATGCTGGCGGGCGACAAGGATCCGCGCGAGATCGTGGCCAGCATCCGGCGCGGGCTGTACGCCACCAACTTCGGCGGCGGGCAGGTCGACATCACCAGCGGCAAGTTCGTGTTTTCGGCCAGCCAGGCCTACTGGGTCGAGAACGGCCAGATCCAGTACCCGGTCAAGGGCGCGACCATCGTCGGCAGCGGACCGGAGGCCCTAAAGAAGGTGACCCTCATCGGCAACGACCTGCAGCTCGACTCGGGCGTGGGCGTGTGCGGCAAGGAAGGGCAGAGCGTGCCGGTGGGCGTGGGCCAGCCCACGCTGCGGCTCGAAGGCCTGACCGTGGGCGGCACGGCGTGACCTGCGCGCAACACCAGCGCACAGCCGGGCGTCGTCATTCGCCGCGCAGCCGCGCCAGCTGTGCTATATTTTGCCGGTGATGTTCCAAGCCGCTGCGTTTTATTTCTCCTTTTGGTTCTCGGTCCCCGGCGGACGAGAGGAGAAGATGTAAGCGCCTTGCAGCAGACCTCCCAAGAACCGCCGACGCGATGAGCCCGGCGGTTTTTTTGTGCCCCGATTCTTCTTTCAGCCATCAAGGAAAACCGTCATGAACGCCAAAGCCCACGCGGACGCCCCGTCGTCCTGGCAGAACTCGCCGGAACGCACCAGCCAGACCGACGACGAACGCATCAAGGACATTGCCGTGTTGCCGCCTCCAGAGCATCTGATTCGCTTTTTCCCCATTCGCGGCACGCCGGTCGAGACGCTGATCCGCGACACGCGCAAGGCCATCCGCCGCATGATCGCCGGCAAGGACGACCGTCTGCTGGTGGTGATCGGCCCGTGCTCCATTCACGATCCGGTGGCCGCCATGGACTACGCGCGGCGCCTGCAGCCGATGCGCGAGAAGTACCGCGACACGCTGGAGATCGTGATGCGTGTGTACTTCGAGAAGCCGCGCACCACGGTGGGCTGGAAGGGCCTGATCAACGACCCCTACCTCGACCAGAGCTACCGCATCGACGAAGGCCTGCGCATCGCACGCCAGTTGCTGATCGAGATCAACCGCTTGGGCCTGCCGGCGGGCAGCGAGTTTCTGGACACCATCTCGCCGCAATACATCGGCGATCTGATCAGTTGGGGCGCCATCGGCGCGCGCACCACCGAAAGCCAGGTGCACCGCGAGCTGGCCTCGGGCCTGTCGGCGCCGGTGGGCTTCAAGAACGGCACCGACGGCAACATCCGTATCGCCATCGACGCCATCCAGGCGGCGGCGCGCGGCCACCACTTTTTGTCGGTGCACAAGAACGGCCAGGTGGCCATCGTGCACACCGAAGGCAACCGCGACTGCCACGCCATCCTGCGCGGCGGCAAGCTGCCCAACTACGACGCCGCCAGCGTCAAGGCCGCGTGCGATCAGCTGACCGAAGCCAAGCTGCCGCCCGCCCTGATGATCGACATGAGCCACGCCAACAGCAGCAAGAAGCACGAGCGGCAACTCGACGTCGCGCGCGACGTGGCGGCGCAGCTCGGCGCCGGCTCGCGCTGCATCTTCGGCGTGATGGTGGAAAGCCACATCCACGACGGCGCGCAGAAATTCACGCCCGGCAAGGACGACGTGTCCGCGCTCGAATACGGCAAGAGCATCACCGACGCCTGCATCGGCTGGGACGGCTCGCAAGCCATCTTGCAGGTGCTGTCCGATGTCGTACGGGCGCGGCGCGCGCGGGGCGAGACCAACTGCTGAAAATTTACATGAAATCGAGCGCTGGCGCCCGTCCTTAGAGCGCGAGCAGCTATCTATTTGATAGCATCTGCAGCAGCTTGGCGTGCACCCCGCCAAAGCCGCCGTTGCTCATGCACAGCACGTGATCGCCGGGCCGCGCCGCGGCATCGATCTGGGCCACCAGTTCGTCGATGCCGGCCGCCACCTGGGCGCGTTCGCCCAATGGCGCCAGCGCGGCGGCGGCGTCCCAGTCCAGGCCGCCGGTGTGGCAAAAGGCCCGGTCGGCGTGCTCCAGCGCCCAGGGCAGCTGGCTCTTCATGGTGCCCAGCTTCATGGTGTTGCTGCGCGGCTCGAACGCGGCCAGGATGCGGTCGGCGCGCCGGCCCGCGGCGTCCAGCTGCGCGCGCAGGCCGTCGATGGTGGTGCGCATCGCCGTGGGATGGTGGGCGAAGTCGTCGTACACGGTGATCAGGCCACCGGCGCGCGCCACGGTGCCGCGCACTTCCATGCGGCGTCGCACGTTCTCGAAACGGGCCAGGGCGGCGCAGGCCTGCGCGGGCGTCACGCCCACGTGCTCGGCGGCGGCAATGGCGGCCAGCGCGTTGAGCTGATTGTGCGTGCCCGACAGCGCCCACTGCACGCGGCCGACGCCGCGCCCGCCCTGCAGCACCTCGAAGTCGCCGGCATCGCCCTCGGCGCGGAAGTCGCTCACCGCGCTGCCGAAGCCGCGCCGCTCGCTCCAGCAGCCTTGCGCCAGCACGCGAGTGAGGCTTTCTTCCAGGTCGTTGACCACCACGCGTCCGCTGGCCGGCACCGTGCGCAGCAGATGGTGAAACTGGCGCTCGATCTGCCCCAGGTCGTCGAAGATGTCGGCGTGGTCGAACTCCAGGTTGTTCAGCACCGCGGTGCGTGGGCGGTAGTGCACGAATTTGCTGCGCTTGTCGAAGAACGCGGTGTCGTACTCATCGGCCTCGATCACGAACAGCGGGCGCGCCTGCCCTGAGGCCAGGGCGCCCAGGCGCGCCGAAATGCCGAAGTTGAGCGGCACGCCACCAACGAGGAAGCCGGGCGTCAGGCCCGCGCGCTCCAGCACCCAGGCCAGCATCGAGGTGGTGGTGGTCTTGCCGTGCGTGCCGGCCACGGCCAGCACGTGGCGGCCGGCCAGCACGTGTTCGGCCAGCCACTGCGGGCCGCTGGTATAGGGCGCCCCCGCATCGAGGATGGCTTCCATCAACGGATACTTGGGTGTGCCGTTCGCCAACCGTGCGCGCGAGACCACGTTGCCGATGACGAAGACATCGGGTTTGAGCGCCAGTTGATCGACGCCATAACCTTCGATCAGCTCGATGCCCAGCGCGCGCAACTGGTCGCTCATGGGCGGGTAAACGCCCGCATCGCAACCCGTGACCGTATGGCCGGCTTCGCGCGCCAGCGCGGCCAGGCCGCCCATGAAAGTGCCGCAAATGCCCAGAATGTGAATGTGCATGGCGGCCGATTCTAGAGATCAGCGCGCACTCAGATTGGGGCGGGGCGTGAAATAGCGCAGCAGGCGCTCCAGCAGCAGCGCGCCGATGATCAGCGCGTAGACCTGCACCTCGGCGAAGTCGTTCTTGCCGGCCCGCATCCAGAAGAAGTGCAGCAGCGCCAGCCCCGCGATCAGGTAGACCAGCCGGTGCAGCGTCTGCCACTGGCGCCCACCCAGCCAGCGCACGGCGCGGTTGAACGAGGTCAGCGCCAGGGGCAGCAGCAGCAGCCAGCATGCAAAGCCCACCAGGATGAACGGGCGCTTGAGGATGTCGCGGCCGATGTCGGCGGCCACCCAGCCCATGTCCAGCCAGGCGTAGCTCAGCAGGTGGACGCAGGCGTAGAAGAAGGTGAACAGGCCCAGCATGCGCCGATAGCGCGCCAGCTGCGGCGTGCGGGTGCGGATGCGCAGCGGCGTGACGGCGAGCGTGAGGCACAGAAAGCGCAGCGTCCAGTCACCGCAGGAGCGGATCAGCGCTTCGGCCGGATTGGCGCCCAGGTTGTCGGTTGCCGCGCCGTACACCAGCCACGCCAAGGGCAGCAGGCACAGCACGAAGACGAGCGGCTTGGCGGCCGGGTGCAAAAGCAATGCGCGCACGGGCTTCACGCGGGGCGTCAGAAGTATTTCTTCAGGTCCATGCCGGCGTACAGCTGGCCGACCTGCGCCTCGTAGCCGTTGAACAGCAGTGTCTTGCGCCGCTTGGCGAACAGGCCGCCCTCGCCGATGCGCCGCTCGGTGGCCTGGCTCCAGCGCGGATGATCGACGTTGGGGTTGACGTTGGAGTAAAAGCCGTATTCCTGCGGCGCGGCCTTGTCCCAGGCGGTGGCTGGCTCTTTCTCGACAAAGCGGATCTTGACGATGGACTTGGCGGACTTGAAGCCGTACTTCCAGGGCACCACCACGCGCACCGGCGCGCCGTCCTGCCGCGGCAGTTCGTGCCCGTACATGCCGAAGGTCAGCAGCGTGAGCGGGTGCAGCGCCTCGTCCATGCGCAGGCCCTCGGTGTAGGGCCAGTCCAGCACGCTGGAGCGCACGCCCGGCATCTGCTGCGCATCGGCCAGGGTGACGAACTCGACGTACTTGGCGCTGCCCTGGGGCTGCACGTGCTGGATCAGAGCCGACAGCGAATAACCGATCCAGGGAATCACCATCGACCAGCCCTCGACGCAGCGCAGGCGGTAGATGCGCTCTTCCAGCGGGCTGAGCTTGCGCAGATCTTCCAGCGCGATGCGCCCGGGCTTGTTGACCAGGCCTTCGACTTCGACCGACCACGGATCGACCCTGAGCTTGCCGGCGTAGCGCGCCGGGTCGTCCTTGTTGGTGCCGAACTCGTAGAAGTTGTTGTAGCTGCTGACGTCTTCGTAGGGCGTCGGCTGGTCCATCAGGATGGCGCCCGCCACGGCCGAGCGGGTGGCGCTCAGCGGCGACAGAGTGCTGGGCGCCGCTGCAGCGTGCGCCCGCATGCCCCAGGCGCCCAGCAGGCTGCCGGCCGCGCCGGCGCCGAGCAGCTTGAGCAGCGCGCGGCGGTCTTCGTAGACCGCGCGCGGCGTGATGTCGCTGGGCGGTGGTTGATCGAAACCAGGGCGGGTGGGGCGGATCGGCATGACAAACTCCTTCGAGTCACACTCACCTGTTCGGCGCAGGCGCCCCGCCGGTTACAGCGAGCCGTAACTGTGCAGCCCGGACAGGAACATGTTGACGCCAATGAAGGCGAAGGTGGTGACCGCCAGGCCGCCCAGCGCCCACCACGAGGCCACGGTGCCGCGCAGGCCCTTCATCAGGCGCATGTGCAGCCAGGCGGCGTAGTTCAGCCACACGATCAGGGCCCAGGTTTCCTTCGGGTCCCAGCTCCAGTAGCCGCCCCAGGCCTCGGCGGCCCACAACGCGCCCAGCACGGTGGCGATGGTGAAGAAGGCAAAGCCGATGGCGATCGACTTGTACATCACGTCGTCCAGCACCTCCAGGCTGGGCAGGCGTTCGCTGATGCGCTTGCGCCCCAGCAGGATGCCGCCCACGATCAGCGCGGCAATGATGGCGTAGCCCACCCAGTAGCTGCCGCCGGCCTCGCCCACGCCGCGCTGGCGAAAGGCGATGGGCACGAAGCACAGGGCAATGCCCAGCACCCAGATCGGGGCCAGCTTGTGCCAGCGCGTCTCGGCGGCCTGCTGCTTGATCAGGTGGGCGAAGGCGATCATGGCCGCCAGCGCGAACGAACCGTAGCCGATGAAGTTGGCCGGCACGTGCAGCTTCATCCACCAGCTTTTCAGCGCCGGGATCAGCGGTTGAATCTCTTGTGCATCGCGCACCAGCGTGTACCACAGCAGAAAGCCCACGGCCGCGCTCACCACCAGCATCACGAAGGCACCCATGGCGCGGGTCTTGTATTGCGCTTCGTAATACAGATAGAACAGCGCCGTGATCCACGAGAACAGCACGAACACTTCATACAGGTTGCTGACCGGGATGTGGCCGATGTCGGGGCCGATCTGGTAGCCCTCGTACCAGCGCACCATGGTGCCCACCAGCGCCAGCGTGACGGCCACCCAGGCCAGCTTGCTGCCCAGGCCCTCCAGCGCGGCGGCCGGCCCGCGCGCGAACATGCCGATCCAGTAGAAGATGGTGCTCATGAAGAACAGCACGCTCATCCACAGGATGGCCGACTGGCTGGACAGGAAATACTTGAGCCAGAACACCGTGTCGCCGCGGCGCAGGTCGCCGTCGTAGGAGACGATGGCCAGCAGCGACAGCGCGGCCACCACCAGCATCAGGGTGCGCAGCGGGCGCCACAGCCAGGCCAGCCAGATCGCCGTCGGCACCGCGGCCACCAGGATGCCCTTGTCGTACACGTCCATCGCGCCGTGGTAGCGCTGGAAGGCAAACACCGCGCCGGCCACGACCAGCAGGGCAAACAGCCAGTCGCCCCAGGTGCGGCGCGAAAAATAGCCTCCGCTCAAGGCCAGCGGGCCGGAGGCGGTCAGGGTGGTGGTGTTCATGTCTTCAAGTCCCCATCGGTGGCGGCGGGTGCGGCCAGCAAGCGGTGCCGCAGTTGTTCGAATTCGCGATCGGCTTCCAGCGTCTTGCGGTTGGACGACAGCGCCATCATGGCATGGCTGCCCGACGCGCCGTCGGGCGTCAGCCAGACCCACAGGCGTCGCTCGCGGATGTAGAGCATGGCAAAGACGCCCAGGATCAGCAAGGTGGCGCCCAGATAAACCACGTTCTTGCCGGGGGCGCGCGCCACCTGGAACACGCTGGCTTGCACCGGGGTGAACGAATCGAGCTCGAACACCAGCGGCGAGGGATACAGCGGCGCGTCCGACAGCGCCAGCACCGCCTGCGTCATGAACTGGCGCGTGCTGTCGTCGGCCTCGTTCAGGGGCTTGCGGCCGTGGGTCTCACGCGCCAGCGTGTCCAGCTCGAACAGGCTGCCGTTCAGGATGCGCAGCAGCACCTCGGCCGCGCGCTCGCGCTCGGCCGGCGGCACGGCGGTCTCGATGAAGTTGGACACCGCCGGCAGGCCCGCCAGGGGCGCGCCCTTGGCGCTGGCTTCGTGGCCGGCGCCGGCAAACAGGTCGAGCGCGCGCGTGGCCGACACCGTCAGCTGCTCGGCCAGCTCGGGCCGCTTGGGATCGACCACCTTGGCCACGTAGCGCTGCACCGCCTGGGCGCGCTCGGCCGGGTTGTGCAGGGCCGCCAGCAGGTGGATGAAGCCGTCCATCGAATCCTGGTCGTCGGCCGGCACGCGCAGGTAGCGGAAGGAGTCGGCGCCGGTGTCGCGCACGCCCAGCAGGAAGACCGGCACGCCCTCGCCCATGTTGATCGGGCGCATGTAGTTGTTGTATTCGCGCGCCTGGCCCGAGGCGTCGCGCAGCTTGTATGAGATGCTGGGGCCGACGTTCTTCAGGTTGCGCTCGGTGCTGCTCTTGTCGGCGGCGCCCAGGCGCTGGCTCAGCGCGTGGCCCAGGTCGACGCGGCGCACGTCGGTGGCGCTGCCGCTGGTGGCGTCGGTCAGGTTCTCGACGTTGATGACGCGCAGGCCGGTGTACTCCAGCGTCATCTTGTCCTTGCCGTTGGTGATGGGCGAGGAGCCGCCGATGGTGCCGTCGACCGTGAAGCTCTGGGTGCTGCCGTTCATCGGCAGCGCGCGCAGCGTGACGTGCGAGCCGCCGTCGTCGAAGCTGCTCTGGTAGATCTGGATGCCCTTGTAGCTGACCGGGTGGTTGACCTCCACGCGCGCGGGGTGCTTCTCGCCAGTGGCGAAATCGTGGATCACGATGTCGCTGGCAAACAGCTTGGGCATGCCGGTGGAGTAATAGTCGACGGTGAATTTCTTCAGCTCGACCGCGAAGGGCAAATCTTGCAGCAGGATGCCGTCCGACTGGCTGAGGATGGCGGTGCTGGACTGCGAGCCCTCCGACACCACCAGGTTGCCGCGGAAGGTGGGGTTGGCCGAGGACAGCCGGTGCTCGGGTTTGACCTCGGAGATGAAGCCGCCGCCGCTGTACACCGACTTGCCGCCCAGCCAGGTCATGGTGCGCACGAACAGGTCACCGTCCAGCAGCCCCCCCAGGCACACCAGCACGATGGCGCTGTGCGCGGCGATGTAGCCGATCTTGTTGGCCGAGCCCTTCTTGGCCGCCACCATCCAGCCGGCGCCGCCCTCGCGCGGGCGCTCCTGCAGGCGCACCTTCCAGCCGCCGGCGGCCAATTGCTGGCCGATGCGCTGGGCGCTGGCCGCGGGGTCTTCGCCGGCCACATCACCCTCGGCCTTGTGGTGAAAGGCCTTCAGGCTCTGCTCGCGGATGTTTTCCTTGTAGGTGCGCATGTCCGCCAGATACTTGGGCGTGTTGCGCGCGATGCACAGCGAGGTGCTGGTGACGAGAAAGGCCAGGATCAGCAAAAACCACCAGGCGCTGTAGACGGCGTTGAGCTTGAGCTTGAGAAACAGGTCGGCCCAGAACGGCCCGAACTGGTTGATGTAGTTGGTGGCCGGCTCGTGCTGCTTGAGCACGGTGCCGATCACCGAGGCGATGCAGATGACGGTGAGCAGCGCGATGGCAAAGCGCATCGAGGACAGCAACTCGACCGCCTGGCGCAAGGCGGGGGCGCCGCGCCGAAGGGTGTAACCGTGGATGTCTGCCGATGCCGTCATGTGTGCGCAATGCCTGCCGTGAGCCAGCGCCACGGCCGAAGCCTTGGAGCCGCCAGCGGCCGCCAAGGTTCCGGCCGCCGCCTCATTTCATACCCGCGGCTTCCTGGCAGCGAAGCCGCAAAAACAAACCGCGCCAAGCCATGCCGGGCGCGGTTGCCGTCGTGCACACTGGCGCCGGGGCGCCGGTGTTCCGCGCCTCAGCGCAGGCCGGCGATGTAGTCCGACACCGCCTTGATCTCGCGGTCCGTCATGTAGCGCGTGATGTCGTGCATGGTGGCGCTGTTGCCGCGACTGCCATCGCGAAAGCCGGCCAACTGCTTGGCCGTGTAGTCGGCGTACTGCCCCGACAGGCGCGGGTACTGCGAGGGAATGCCCGCCCCGTTGGGGCTGTGGCAGCCGGCGCAGGCCGGAATGTGCCGATCCTGCATGCCGCCGCGGTAGATCTTCTCGCCCAGCATCACCAGGTCTTTTTCCTTGGCGAAGCCGGGCTTTTCCTTTTGCGAGGCCAGCCACCAGGAGATGTTGCGCGCGTCCTGCTCGCTCAGCGTGGCGGCAAAGCCCTGCATGATGGCGTCCTTGCGGGTGCCGTTCTTGAAGTCCAGCAACTGCTTGAGCAGGTACTCGGGGTGCTGCTGCGCCAGATTGGGCTGCAGCGGCACGGTGGAGTTGCCGTCCGCGCCGTGGCAGGCGGCACACACCGTGCCGTAGCTGGCGCTGCCCTTGGCCAAGTCGGGCTTGGCGGGGGCGGCGGGCGCATCGGCGGCCGAGGCGGACGCGGCCAACACGGCGGTCATCAAAAAGGCAGCAAGCGACTTCATGAGCGATCGTCTTCTTTGAATGTGGGAGTCGGAGGACGTTTAGCCCCGCGATTCTACAATGGCCAGCCCCAACGCCCCAATCGCGGCAAGGGGATAACCTTGGCCCGCCGCATGCCACCTCGCCCCGCTCCCGCCCGTTCCAGGCCTGACGCCGACGCCGCCACCCGGCAGGCGCTGGGCTGGCTGCACACCGCGCGCTTTCTGACCACCGCCGCGCAGCTCGACCAGCTGCCGGCGCTGGACACACCCGAGATCGCCTTCGTCGGCCGCTCCAACGCCGGCAAGTCCACCGCCATCAACACGCTCACCCAGCAGACGCAACTGGCCTTTGCCTCGCGCAAGCCCGGGCGCACCCAGCACATCAACCTGTTCGCCCTGGGCCGCCAAGGCCAGACCGACGCCGTGCTGGCCGACCTGCCGGGCTACGGCTACGCCGCCGTGCCGCTGGCCGACAAGCTGCGCTGGCAGCGCGTGATGGCCAACTACCTGGTCTCGCGCGCCAACCTGCGCGCGGTGGTGCTGATGTGCGACCCGCGCCATGGCCTGAAGGAGCTGGACGAGGCCCTGCTGGACGTGATCCGCCCGCGGGTGGAGCAGGGGCTGAAGTTTCTGGTGCTGCTGACCAAGGCCGACAAGCTCACCCGCGCCGAGCAGGCCAAGGCGCTGTCCATCGCGCGGCTGCAGGCCGGTGGCGGCGAGGTGATGCTGTTTTCAGCCCTCAAGCGCCAGGGCGTGGAGCCGGCGGCGCTGTGGTTGCGCGCCCTGGTCGATGCGCCGCCGCCGGTCCCATCCGCCCAAGAGCCCGCATGATCGAAACCTTCGACGCCACACTGCCGCACGGCATCACCCTGAGCTGCCGCGCTGCCGGCGCGCGCGGGCGGCCGCTGATGCTGTTTCTGCACGGCTTTCCCGAAGGCGCCTTCGTGTGGGACGCGCTGATGCAGCACTTCGCCCAGCCCGCGCACGGCGGCTTTCGCTGCGTGGCGCCCAACCTGCGCGGCTTTGAAAAGTCCAGCGCCCCGGCCGAAGTGGCCGCCTACAAGCCGGCGCTGATGGTGCAGGACATCATGGCGCTGGCCGCGCAAGAGGGCGTGGGCGGCCAGGTGCACACCCTGGTCGCGCACGACTGGGGTGGCGCCTTCGCCTGGGCCGCGGCGCACGCGCACGCCGATCGCGTCGAGCGCCTGGTCATCATCAACTCGCCCCACCCCGGCACCTTTGCGCGCGAACTGCGCCACAACCGGGCGCAGCAGCAGGCCAGCGCCTACATGCATTTTTTGGCGCGGCCCGACGCCGAGGCCCTGCTGGCAGCAGACGACTACCGCCGCCTGTGGCCCTTCTTCACCCTCATGGGCGAGGGCGCCGCAGGTCACGGCTGGCTGACCGAGGCCGTGCGCCAGCAATACCGCGACGTGTGGGACCGGGGTCTCACCGGCGGCTGCAACCTGTACCGCGTCACCCCGCTCAAGCCGCCGCTGCCGGGGCAGTCCGCCGACGCCGTCCCGCTGCCGCTGCCCGAGCGCGTGCGCGTCGAGGTGCCGACCCTGGTGCTGTGGGCCATGGAGGACAAGGCCTTGCTGCCCGGGTTGCTGGATGGCCTGGAAGACTACGTGCCCCGGCTCACGCTGCAGCGCCTGCCAGGCGCCACGCACTGGGTGGTGCATGAGCAGCCGGAGGCGGTGGCGGGGCGGGTCGAGGCCTTTGTTGCTCTTGAATAGATAGCTGCTTGCGCTTTGGTGGTACGGCCAAACGGACAAAACGTTCGTTGCATGAACCAGGTGGAACGTTTGATGTGCAACGCCTTGTGTTGCTACTCGTGAAAGCGCTCTTCGATGTCGAGGCTGCCATGCATCACCCGGACGACATCGATACCGTCTTCGAGCGGAAGAAAAAACACGACATAGCGCCCGAAAGGCAAGCTGCGCAAACCGACCGCCAGCTCGGTGCGTTCTCGCCCCATCATCGGCTGCGTGGCCCAAAGCTGGAGGCTTCGATCCAGCTTGTCGATCCAGCGATCGGCCTGCTCGACACTGTCCGCCGCGATGTATTCCCAGATTTCCAGGATGTCCACCTCGGCCTGCGGACGCCGTGTAACACGAGCCATCTACGCTGCGGTTTGCGATGAACGGTGGGCACGCGCCTTCTGCTTGAGCGCGCCCGCGTCCCATGGCTCGCCGGCGCCGCTCTCGAGTCCCTTGCGGATTTGATAGCGCAGCTCTTCCAGCTTCAGTTGGCGAACGCGGTCCTGCTCTTCCATCAGGCGCAGTGCCTCGCGAACGACCTCACTGGCCGAGCCGTACAGGCCCGAGCTGACTTTGGCCCGAACCATGTCTTCGAGTTGAGGGGTCAGATTGACGTTCATGCCCATGAGACGGCTCCGAAAAGATGATGAAACTATATCAAGGAATGTCAAAGATCGACATCGTCATCATGCCCAGCCCATCCGCCATCGCGGTGAAGGTGCCAGGTCTTCAGATTGCGGGGAACTGTCGATTCGTCCCTCGGCCGTGGCGTTTAGCGATCGACTCAGTCCAGCAATGCCATTGCCGTAGTCCTTGAGCAAACAATGAACGCATTCACAACCGCCTGACGGATGTTGTCGTCGAATCTGGCATGGCCCAAAAAGCTACAACATAGATAGCTGCTCGCGCAGATGTGACGGGCGCGAGAGCCATCAAGGGCTTCAATACACCGACGGCTCCCCCTCCGGCCGCGTCTTGAAGCGCTTGTGCACCCAGTAGTACTGCTCGGGCATGGTGTCGATCCAGGCCTGCAGCTCGGCGTTCATGCGCGCGGTGTCGGCGGCCACGTCGTTGCCGGGGTAGTCTTGCCAGGCCGGGTGCACGCGCACTTCGTAGCCATCGGGTGTCAGGCGCGTGACGACGGGCACCACGCGCGCGCCGCCCAGCTTGGCAAAGCGCGGCAGCGAGGGCACGGTGGCGGTGGGGATGCCGAAGAAGGGCACGAAGATCGACTCCTGCGGGCCCAGGTCCATGTCGGGCAGCAAATACAGCATCTGGCCCTCGCGCAGCGCGCGCACGATGGGTTTCAGACCGTCCTGGCGCGACAGCAGCGTGGCCTGGCCAAAGCGCAGGCGGCCGGCGCGCATCCAGGCGTCGACGGCGGCGCTGCTCTGGGTCGAATAAATGGTGCAGGCGGGCCGCTCGATCTGGTCCATGACGGCGCTGCCGCCGGCGTCCATGCCGTAGAAGTGCGGGGCGAACATGACCACGGCGCCGGGGCGCGTGAGGTCTTCGGTGGCGCCGGTGATGCGCAGGCGCCGGCGCACCACGGCGGGCGGGGCGTGCCACAGCCAGGCGCGGTCCAACAAGGCCTGACTGAACAGCACGAAGCTGCGCCGGGCCACGTCCTGCAAGCGCGCCTCGCTCCAATCCGGATAGCACAGGCGCAGGTTGACGTGCGCGATGTGGCGGCGCTTGCGCGCCAGCGCGTACAGCAGGCGGCCCACGCCGGCGCCCAGCGCGCGCAGCACGGGCAGGGGCAGGCGCGCCAGCTGCCGCATGAAGAACATCAGCGCGGCGGTGGTCATGAGGCGACCTTTCGCGGCGTCTTGTAGCGGCCGTAGCCCCACAGGTATTGGCCGGGGTTTTGGGCGATGAGCTGCTCCATGGCGCGGTTGATCTGGGCAACGGCGGTGTCGAGGTCGTTGCTGAGAGCTTCGGGAAAGGGCTGCAGGTGGATGCAGTAGCCGCGCGCGCGCGGCAGGCGCTCGCCCCAGGCCAAGAGCGGCGTGGCGCCGGTCTGCTGCAGCAGGCGCGCGGCCAGGGTCATGGTGTAGGCCGGCTGGCCGAAAAACGGCGCCCACAGGCCCTGGCCCTCGGGCGGCACCTGGTCGGGCAGCAGGCCCACGGCCTGGCCGGCGCGCAGCGCGCGGATCATCTGGCGCACGCCGGTCAGCGTGGTGGGTGCCGTTTCCAGGCCCTCGCGTTGGCGGGCCGTGGCCAGCACCTGGGCCAGCGCGGCCTGGCGCGCCGGGCGGTACAGCACGGTGATGGGCCCGTGCGTGGCGCCGAAGCGCAGGGCCGCGCCCTGGGCCGTGATCTCGAAGCAGCCCATGTGCGGCGTCAGGTAGACGATGCCGTGGCCGGCGGCGTAGGCGGCCTCGATCAGTTCGGGGCCGTCCCACTGCACCGGCACGGGCGCGCCGAACCACAGGCGCGGGGTTTCCAGTGCCATGCGTCCGGCGTGGGCGACCGCGGCGCGCACCTGGGCAAAGCGGTAGCCGGCGCGGGCCGAGTTTTGGGCAAAGCGGCGCCGGTAGGTGGGCGAGGCCAGCCAGGTCAGCCAGCCCAGCAGCGCGCCCAGGGCGTGCAGCAGGCCCAAAGGCCACTTCGACGCAAGGCGATACAAGGCCAGCATGGGAAAGGACTAAAATTGCGGGGTCGCTGAGTTATGGAACTACTTGCAGGGCGACGTTAAACAACTCTGCTAAAGCGTTCGCCAGAGCTCCAACCGGTTTGGCAACGCAGGTGTTCAAACGACTGGAGTTTATTCAATGGATCTGGCCAACAGCTTTCTCTTCACCTCCGAGTCCGTGTCCGAGGGCCATCCGGACAAGGTGGCGGACCAAATCTCCGACGCGATTCTCGACGCCATTTATGAGCAGGACCCGCGCTCGCGCGTGGCCGCCGAGACGCTGACCAACACCGGCTTGGTCGTGCTGGCCGGCGAGATCACCACCAACGCCCACGTCGACTACATCCAGGTGGCGCGCGACACCATCCAGCGCATCGGCTACGACAACACCGACTACGGCATCGATTACAAGGGCTGCGCGGTGCTGGTGGCCTACGACAAGCAGAGCAACGACATCGCCCAGGGCGTGGATCACGCCAGCGACGACCACCTGAACACCGGCGCGGGCGATCAGGGTCTGATGTTCGGCTATGCCTGCGACGAGACCGACACCCTGATGCCGGCGCCCATTTACTACGCGCACCGCCTGGTCGAGCGCCAGGCGCAGCTGCGCAAGAGCGGCGCGCTGCCCTTTTTGCGCCCCGACGCCAAGAGCCAGGTGACGATGCGCTATCAGGATGGCAAGCCGCACAGCATCGACACCGTGGTGCTGTCCACCCAGCACAGCCCCGACCAGAGCGAAAGCGCCACCAAGATGAAGGCCAGCTTCATCGAGGCGGTGGTGGAGCAGATCATCAAGCCCGTGCTGCCCAAGGAGTGGCTCAGGCAGACGCGCTACCTGGTCAATCCCACCGGCCGCTTCGTCGTCGGCGGCCCGCAGGGCGACTGCGGCCTCACCGGGCGCAAGATCATCGTCGACACCTACGGCGGCGCCTGCCCGCACGGCGGCGGCGCCTTCAGCGGCAAGGACCCGACCAAGGTGGACCGCAGCGCCGCCTACGCCGCGCGCTACGTGGCCAAGAACATCGTCGCCGCCGGCCTGGCGCGCCAGTGCCAGATCCAGGTCGCCTACGCCATCGGTGTGGCGCAGCCGATGAACATCACCGTCTACACCGAAGGCACGGGCGTGATCCCCGACGCCGAGATCGCCAAGCTGGTGCGCGCGCATTTCGACCTGCGCCCCAAGGGCATCATCCAGATGCTGGACCTGCTGCGCCCGATCTACCGCAAGACCGCCGCCTACGGCCACTTCGGCCGCGACGAGCCCGAGTTCAGCTGGGAGAAGACCGACAAGGCGGCGGCACTGCGCGAAGCCGCGGGCTTGAAGGAGCCCGCGCTGGCGTAAGGCTCGCAAGCCTCAACAAGAACCGCTGACAGCCCCAGCGGTTTTTTTATGCCGCAAACACCCGCCGCGCGCCCATGTAGCGGGCAGCGAAATAGCGGTTGTCCAGGCTGACCTTGCGCACCGTGCCGCCGGTGGACGGTGCGTGCACGAACTGCTCGCCGCCCACGTACAGGCCCATGTGCGAAAACGGCGCGCCGGTGTTGAAGAACACCAGGTCGCCGCGCTGCATCTGCTCATCGGGCACCGGCACGCTGGCGGCCGCCCACTGCGCGGTGCTGCGCGGCAGGCGGTTTTCGCCGCTCACCTGCCGGATCACGTACTGGATCAGCCCGCTGCAGTCGAAGCCGCCGCGCGGCGTGTTGCCGCCATAGGTGTAGGGCGTGTTGACCAGCAGCATGGCCTGCGCGACGGCGGCTTCGCGCTCGGCCGGGTCCAGGTCGAGCGGGGGTTTGGTGGGTGCCATGGGCGCGGCCGGCGCGCGTCGGCCCGGGCCGCCGACCGCCACGGGCGCGCGCGGCGCCGGCGCGCTGGCGCAACCGGCCAGCAGCGCGGCCAGGCCGAGCGCCAAGGCCGTGCGCCGGTCGAGGAAAGGGTCCTGGTTTGGTGGCATTTTTCGGCTCCAGCGCGCGTCCGACAAGCGCGGCAAGCTATATTCTAGATAGCAAGCCGGATTTGTCCAGTGCGCGGCGCTCAAGCCGCCGCGCGGCGCGCACGCAGCCGCCACACCATCAGCGCCAGGATCGCCAGGTTGAAGCCCAGCACCAGCGCCGCCGCCCAGCCGGGGCGATGCAGCAGGTGCGACAGCTCGAAGGGCAGGTAGATGCCGGTGGCCAGCGCCGCCAGCCACTCGGCCCAGGGGCGGTCGTGCCACAGGCCCCAGCCCTCGGCCAGGCGCAGGGCGGCGTAGGCCAGCGCGACCGAGATCAGCTGCCCGGGGTGCACCTGCTGCAGGTGGTCCGACCAGCCGACGATCAGTGCCGGCAGGTGCGATTGCGGGTCCAGGTGCAGGCGCCCCACCAGCGCCACGGCCAGCTCGTGCAGGCCGCCGTGCTGCAGCGCGCCGAAGCCGAAGGCCAGCGCCAGCGCGGTCAGGCCCTTGAGCCCTTCGAGCGCCGCCACGGCGTGGACGGAGCGGTCGAGCAGGCGCGGGCGGGCAGTGGGCATGCGCAAAGGATCGCGCGGGGCAGTGGCGTTGTTCAGCCGCGCAGGCGCGTGCCTTGCAGCGACGGTGCGTGCAGCGGCGCGGCCGGGCTGCCGGCGCGCACGGGGCCGAAGCGGCCGGCGTTCCAGTCGTCCAGCGCGGCCTGCATCTCGTCCTGCGTGCGGGCGACGAAGTTCCACCAGATCAGCACGTCCTCGCCCATCGGCGCGCCGCCCACCAGCAGCAACTGCGCGGCGGCGTCGCACTGCACGGCCAACTGCTCGCCGCCGGGGGCAAAGTACAGCCACTCGCCCGGCGCCAGCGCCGCGCCGCCCACGCTGGCCGCGCCGCGCAGCACCACGGCGGCGTATTCGAAGTCGGGCTGCAGCGGCAGCCCGGCGCGCGCCGCGCCGGCGGCGTTCAGGTCGATGCCGACCAGCGGGGAATAGACCGTGGCGGGCGAGCGCTGGCCCAGCGCGCTGCCGGCCAGCACCGTGGCGCGGAAGCCGCCGACGTCCACCACCGGCAGGTCGGGGTAGTTTTGAAACGCCGGCTCGCGCCGCCGCTCGTCCTCGGGCAGGGCGATCCACAGCTGCGCCGCGTGCTGGCGCACGCCGTCCAGCGCCGAATCCTCCGAATGCGCGATGCCGCGCCCGGCCGTCATCAGGTTGACCTGGCCGGGGCGGATGAGCTGCTCGTTGCCCAGCGAGTCGCGGTGCACCACCTCGCCCTCGATCATCCAGGTGAAGGTCTGCAGCCCGATGTGCGGGTGCGCGCCCACGTGCATGCCCTTGCCGGGCGCGAACTGCGCCGGCCCCAGGTGGTCGAGAAAGCACCAGGCGCCCACGGTGCGCCGCGCGCGATGCGGCAGCGCGCGCGTGACGGGGGTGTCTTCGCCGATGACGGAGACGCGCGAGCTGTAGCGCTGGGGGGCGGGGGCTGGGTTCATGGGTGGCTCCGGGTGCTCAGCGGACAGGGTAGCGCCAATCGGTGGGTCGTGCCCGCCGGTCGCGCCAGCCTCAGGCGGCTGCGGCTGCGGCGGCGATGGCCTGGTCGGCATCGCGCCGGCGCGCGGCGCGCGTGGCCTGGCCCCACCACGCCAGCTCGTCCAGCATGGCGCCGGCGGCGGGCAGCAGGTTGGCCTCGATTTCGGGCAGGGTCTTGGCGCCCTGGTACAGCGCGTAGAAGTCGCCGCCGGCGATGTGCACCGCCGTGCGCACCGGCACCATCTGCAGCTCGACCGCCACGTTGCGCGCGTGCTCGACCGCGCGCGCGCCGCCCACGCCGCCGTAGCCGGCAAAGCCGATCGGCTTGCGGCCCCATTCGACGTAGGCCTGGTCGAACGCGTTCTTCAGCGCGCCGGTCATCGAGTGGTTGTATTCGCCGACGGTCACCAGGTAGCCGTCGAACTCGCCGATCTTGTCTTGCCAGGCACTGGCGCGCGCATCCTCGCTGGGCATCCACAGGTTGGAGGCCTTTTCGTCGAACAGCGGCAGATCGAACTCCTTCAGATCGACCAGCTCGACGTTCATGTCCGGGCGCTGGCTGGCCACGCCGTGCAGCCACTGGGCCACCTTGGGGGCCAGGCGTGCCTGGCGCGTGCTGCCGATGATGAGGGCGATGTTGAGTTTGTCTTTCAAGGGGTTCTCCTGATGATGAAAGGGGTTGAGTCGAAAGATGAAACAGCCGATGAAGCAGCCGAACGCAGAGGACGCGAAGAACACGCAAAGGACGCGGAAGAATTCAAAATTCAGATCGAAATTCGGTTGAATCCATTGCCTGGCAAGCGCAGACAGCTACTGTTTGAGGAGTGATCTGGCCGATGTCTCTTCTGCGTTCTCTGCGATTCCTTTGCGCCCTCTGCGTTCGGCTGTTTTTCGACAGCGCATCCGCAGTGCGTCGGCGATCAATGGGCGCCGGTGAAGCGGCCGCTGTTGAAGTCGTCGATGGCCTCGTTGATCTGCTGCGCGCTGTTCATCACGAACGGCCCGTAGCCCACCACCGGCTCGTCGATCGGCTCGCCCGCCAGCAGCAGCAGCTTGGCGTCGGCGTTGGCCTCGATGCCGACGGCCGAGCCGGCGTTGGACAGCGTGGCCGTGTCGGTGGCGCGCAGCACGGCCTCACCGTTGATCTGCACCGTGCCGGCCAGCACCACCACCAGCGTGCTCCAGCCCTCGGGCTGCGGCAGCTCAAGCGTGTGGCCGGCGCCCAGGCGCAGGTCCAGCACGTTCATCGGCGTGAAGGTGCGCGCCGGGCCCTTGGCGTCGCCGTAGGCGCCGGCGATCACGCGCACCTGGCCCGCGCCATCGGGCAAGGCCACGGCCGGGATCTGCGCGTCGGTGATGCCCTGGTAGTGCGCCGGCGTCATCTTGTCCCTGGCGGGCAGGTTGACCCACAGCTGCACCATCTCGAACGGGCCGCCGCGCGCGGCAAAGCCGGCCGAGTGGAACTCCTCGTGGATGATGCCGCCGCCGGCGGTCATCCACTGCACGTCGCCGGCGCCGATCACGCCGCCGGCGCCGGTCGAGTCGCGGTGCTCGACCTCGCCGTCGTAGACGATGGTCACGGTCTCGAAGCCGCGGTGCGGGTGGCTGCCCACACCGCGCCGCTGGGTGGTGGGCGAAAAGCTCGTTGGCGCCGCGTAGTCCAGCATCAGGAACGGGCTGCGCTCGGCCACGCCTTCGCCGCTGTAGCCGAACAGGCCATGCACCGGAAAGCCGTCGCCCACCCAGTGGCGCCCAGGGGCGCGGCGGGTGGACAGCACGCTTTTGCGGGTCAGGGTCAGGGTGTCGCTCATGTTCAGTCTCCAATCGGGCGCCAGCCATGTGCCAGCGCGATGATTGAATGTTAATCTCGGGGCAATCAAAGATAAACAGGCCTATATTGCTTTCAGTGTTGCAATATCGAAACGATGAACGCGCCCACCACCCCCAAGCTCGATGACCTGGCCCTGTTTGCCCTGGTGGCCGAGCACGGCGGCTTTGCCGCCGCCGAGCGCGCCAGCGACATTCCCAAGTCGCGCCTGAGCCGCCGCCTGGCCGCGCTGGAGGCGCAACTGGGCACGCGCCTGATCCAGCGCAGCACGCGCCGCTTTGCCGTCACCGAGGTCGGCCAGCAGGTGCTGCGCCACGCGCGCGCCATGCTCGACGAGGCCGCCGCCGCACAGGCGCTGGCCGACGAGTCCAGCGGCGCGCCGCGCGGCGCCGTGCGCCTGGCCTGCCCGCCGGCCCTGCTGCACAGCGTGGTCGGTCCCATGCTGGCGGCCTATCTCAACCAGTGGCCGCAGGTGCAACTGCAGGTGCAGGCCAGCAACCGCAACGTCGACGTGTGGCACGACGGGGTGGATTTGGCCCTGCGCGTGCGCGGGCCCGACGCGGTGCTGGCGCAGGACGAGGTGGTGCGGCCGCTGGCACTGAGCGAGCACCTGCTGCTGGCCGCGCCGCAGATGCTGCTGAACGCACCGCCGCCGGCCGTGCCCGCCGACCTGGCCGCGCTGCCCACCCTGGGTCTGGGCAATTCGCCCGAGGAGCAGCGCTGGCGCCTGCGCGGCCCGCAGGGCCAGTGGGTGGAGCATCATCACCAGCCGCGCTTGGTGGTGGACGACACGGGCACCTTGCTGGACGCGGCGCTGGCGGGCGTCGGCTGCGCCGTATTGCCGCGCCTGATGGCGCACGCCAGCCTGCAAAGCGGCGTCCTGCAGCCGCTGTTGCCCGGCTGGAGCGCGCCGCCCGGCGTGGTGCAGGTGGCCTACGCCAGCCGCCAGGGCATGCGCGCGGCCGTGCGCCAGCTGATCGAGGCCCTGGCCGCCGGCTTTGCGCGGCTGATCGAGGAGGGGCGCTGCCTGTCGGCGCCGCTGTCGCGCTAAAACCCCTGTATGCGCAAAACGTTGTACTCCATGCTGCGCTCGGTGGCCGAAGCGGCCATCCAGACGGTCAGTTCAAAGGGCTTGACCCTGTTCTGGGTCAATGCGCCGAGGGTGGCTTCACCTTCAACGTTCCAGACGCAGATCTGCTTGTCGACCGCGTGGTCCTGCATCAGGGCAAAGGCCAGCGCCGGATGCAGATGGGCGTCGTGGTCGGTGTGAAACAGCTCGGCCACCGACGTCGGGGGTGAATCATGCTCGTGTTCCGCCTCATGCGTGGATGACGCGGCAGCGGCTGCCGCGCGCAACTGGGACTGAATCGGTGCGATGAAAGCGTCGGCTGGCACCCTGCGAACCGTCCACGTGCTGCTGGTGGGGGGCGTCCCGGGCGGCTGCACCGTGGCCATCACCTCTTGCAGATGGCGGCGTACCTCGGTGTCGTTGCAGTGCTCCGTCGCCAGCCGCGCCAGCTTGGCCAGCGTTTGCTGAAGGCTCAGCGCTTGAGCCGAGCGGGTGTAAATCGCACGAACATCGGGGTCGTCGGCCAGTCGGTAGCGGGACGCCTTGGTCAGTACTTCCTGGTGCAGCCCGGCGGCCTGGAGTCGCTGCAGTTCGGCCAACAGCGCGGGCTTGTTGGCTTGCAACTCGGCCTTGAGCTGCGCCGTTTCCTGGGTCAGTAGCTGCTGCCGCGCGGCTTGCTCGCTGCGCAGCACGTAGGCGCGGTACACGCGAGATAGCGCCGGCCAGCCACCGATCACAAGGGCGATGACGGCGGCAGAAAAAAGCAGGGTCGATCGGCGCATGGGACTTCTTCGGCAGTAAAAAAACAAACCCTCCAAGGCGGAGGGTTTGCGTCAAAGCATGGTCCGCGTCAACCGCGACGCCGCCGCAGGCTGACCGCTCCAGCCCCGGCAAGCAGCAGGCCCAAGACCATGAACGACAGTTCGCCCAGTGTCGGCACGGGGGCGACGGCACCGCCGCCGCCGGGCGGTATGGCCCGCGATCCAAAGCCATCAAGGTAGGCATATCCGTAGTGGCCGCCTTGAGCGCAACCGGCCGCCAGGAGATAGACCTCGATGGTGTCGCCCAAGTCGGCGTCCGGCACCACCACGTCGGCCGGTTTCCAGTTCAGGTAAAGGACGCCGGGGTTGCCGGGAACCGGCTGAAATGCCGTACCGGTCTGGCCGGCAAAGGAGAAGTCCTCATACAGATCCGTGCCCTTGGTGATGTTGCGGACCCGCAGGTAAAAGAAAGGCTGCTGCGCTGCAGTATGCCCCGGGTCTTCCAACACGACGGCGTAGGAAAAACGCACATGCAGTTTGTTGTCGCCGGGGTCGCGGTCAGCCGCGGTGATGGCGTCCTGCTGGGAAATGAGGTTGGTGTTGTAGTTCGGCGTGGTGTCGCCCACGCGGGCGGAATGTGCGCCGGCGAAAGGGATCGGCGTGATGGGCGCGGTCGCCAGCTCGGTGTAGCCGCTGCCGACCACGGCCCCGGTGAAAGTGCCGCCGGCCCCCAGATTGATGCTGGCCCCCGTGAAGGGTTGCGCCCCCGTCAAGCCGCCCAGGTTGTTCAGCCCCGTGCCCTGGGTCCAGCCCGTGAAGTCACCGGACTCGAAGCCACCATTGGTAAAAATCGCCATGGCTGGCAACGAGGCTGCCAGCAGCGCGCCGCAAACAGTCGTGCGCAAAAAACGAATCATGACCTGCCTCCTTGGAAATAGCCATGATTGTTGTAGATGAATTGATTTTGTGCAAGTAGACCGTCTGCTCTATGCGGTTTGGTGCAATGACTACATTGGTTTGCAAAACGAGACCGAATCAGGCGATCGCGGCCAGCGGCTTGGGGTGGGCCACCGATATTTCTCCCTCTTGCATCGCCTCGGCCGCCCGCACCACGTCGCCGATCACCAGGATGGCGGGCGAGCCAATGCCCAGGCGCTGGACCTCGCCGGCCAGCGTGCGCAGGGTGGCGACGTGACGCCTGCTGTGTGGCGTGCAGCCGTTTTGCAGCACGGCGGCGGGGGTGGCGCCGGCCAGGCCGCCGGCCAGCAGCGCGGCGGTGATGTCGGCGCAGTGGGTCACGCCCATGTAGATCACCAGCGTAATGCCGCCGCGCGCCGTTTGCGCCAGTTGCGCCCAGTCGGGGCCGGCGTGGCCGGGTTGCGCGTGGCCGGTGACCAGCAGCACGCCCTGCGCCCAGCGCCGGTCGGTGACGGGGATGCCCGCCTCGGCCGGCGCGGCGATGCCGGCGGTGATGCCGGGCACCACCGTGTGCGGCACACCGGCGGCGCGCAGCGCGGCCACTTCCTCGCCGCCGCGGCCGAAGACGCAGGGGTCGCCCCCCTTCAGCCGCACCACGCGCTCGCCGCGCAGCGCCTCGGCCACCAGCATGGCCTCGATGAAGCCCTGCTGCGTGCTGACGGCGCCGCCGCGCTTGCCGCAGTGCACGATGCGCGCGCTCTGGCGCACATAGCGCAGCACGCCGGCGGCCACCAGGTCGTCGACCAGCACCACGGTGGCCTGGCGCAGCGCACGGATGGCGCGCAGCGTCAGCAGTTCGGGGTCGCCCGGGCCGGCGCCGACCAGGGTGACGTGGCCCCTTCGATCGTGCGTCATGCAAACACCGGCGTTTCGACCCCCAGCACCTTGTGCAGCTTGGGGCTGGTGGTGGTGTACTGCAGGTGGATGCGGCCCTTGTCGGGGAACACGATGGCGGCGGCGGCAAACGCGGCCAGCGCGCATTCGTGAAAGCCGCTCAGGATCAGTTTCTTCTTGCCGGGGTAGGTGTTGATATCGCCCACCGCGAAGATGCCCGGCACGCTGGTGGCGAACTTCTCGGTGTCCACCACCAGCTGCTTGCGCTCGATCTGCAGGTTCCATTCGGCAATGGGGCCCAGCCTGGGGCTGAGGCCAAAGAACACCAGCAGCGCGTCCAGCGGCACCACGCGCGTCACGCCGTCGCCGCCGGTCACCTTGGCGGCGACGAGCTGGCCATCGCGTTCGTCGTAGCCCGTCACCTGGCCGACCATGAACTGCATCTGCTGCGCCTCGCACAGCTGATGCATGCGCGCCACGCTGGCGGGCGCGGCGCGAAAGCCGTCGCGGCGGTGCAGCAGGATCACGCTTTCGGCCTGGTGCGGGCCCGCGCCGGCGAAGTTCAGCGCCCAGTCCAGCGCCGAGTCGCCGCCGCCAGCAATGATCAGGTTCTTGCCGGCAAAGTCGGCCGGGTTGCGCACGCGGTGAAACAGCTGCCGGCCCTCGAAGGCGGCCAGCCCGTCCAGCTTGATCGAGCGCGGCTCGAACGCGCCCACGCCGGCGGCGATGAACACGGTGCGCGCGACGAAGCGCGTGCCGGCGCTGGTGGCGACCTCGAAGCGGCCGTCGTCCTGCTCGCGCAGCACGCTCACCGTCTGTCCCAGGTGAAAGCTGGCGCCGAAGGGTTCGATCTGCTTGAGCAGCGCGTCGGTCAGCTGCTGGCCGGTGCACACCGGAATGGCCGGAATGTCGTAGATCGGCTTGTCGGGGTACAGCTCGATCGGCTGGCCGCCGGGCTGGGGCAGCGAGTCGATGACGTGGGCCTTGATCTCCAGCAGGCCCAGCTCGAACACCTGGAACAGCCCCACCGGGCCGGCGCCGATGATCAGGGCGTCGGTCTCGATCGGGCCGGCGTGCGTGTGGGCGGTGGCGATGACGGCGGGGTTGGCTTGCGGTTCCATGGGATTCCTTGGGGTGTTCGTGGGCGGCGCGGGTTCAGCGCGCCAGTTCGGCCAGCTTGCCGGCCTTGTCTTTCCAGTCCTCGGCGTCGGGCAGGGCGTCCTTGCGCCGGCTGATGACGGGCCAGCCCAGCTGCACCAGCTCGGCGTTCAGCGCCAGCATGTGCCGCTGGTCCTTGGGCAGGTCTTCCTCGGCAAAGATGGCGTTGACCGGGCACTCGGGGATGCAGACGGCGCAGTCGATGCACTCGTCGGGGTCGATGGTGAGGAAGTTGGCGCCCTCGTGAAAGCAGTCGACGGGGCACACCTCGACGCAGTCGGTGTATTTGCAGCGGATGCAGGCTTCGGAAACAACGTGGGTCATGGGGAAAAGGTCAAGAGCAATGGCCGCGCGGTCAGGGCGGTGTCGGGGTCATCGACATCGCCTGCTGGCCGTCGGAACGAAAGTGTCGAATGGCCGCGGAGCAGGCCACGCCAGAGCACCCCTGGCCGGGGTTTCCCTGGTCAGTGGGTGCGCCCCCTGGAGGGGGGAGGCGCAACATCGCGCAGCGAGTGGAGCAACGGGGGTGGGTCATTTCAGCGGACGAGCACGGCGGCCGCGGTGCGGTGCGTGGCGGTGTCGACCAGCACCAGCGCGCCCAGCGCGCGCGAAGCGGTGTAGGGCCGCACGGCCAGGGGCTCCTGCAGCGCCAGCGTGACGTGGCCGATGGCGTTGGGCGCCAGCTCGCTGGCCTCTTCCTCGGCCAGGGTGTCGACGTTGAGGCGATGCGCGATGTGGGTGACGCGCGCCTTGACCCAGCGGTGGCCGTGCAGCGCCCAGTACACGCGCTGGGCGGTCAGCGGCTCGTCGTCCAGCCAGGCGACGGTGGCCTCGATCTCGCGCGCGGGCGGGTGCGCGCCCGGCGCCAGCAGCCAGTCGCCGCGCGAGATGTCGAGCTCGCGGTCCAGCACCAGGCCGACGCTGGCGCCGGCGCGCCCGCTGCCGCCCTGGCGCACGTGGTCCAGCACCTGCATCACGGTGGCGCTTTGGCCGCCGGGCAGCACCGTCACGGCCTGGCCCGGCGCCACCGCGCCGGCGGCCACGCGGCCCCAGAACACGCGCCGGCCCTGGGCGATCTCGGTCTGCGCGCTGGGCTTTTCCACCCACTGCACCGGCAGGGCGAAGGGCTCGTCCACCGGTGCCGCGGCGACGGGCAGGTCTTCCAGCAGCGCCAGCAGGCTGGGGCCGCGATAGTCGCACCAGTCGGCGCGCGGTTCGACCACGTTCCAGCCCTGCAGGGCCGAGATCGGCACGATGGCGCGCACGGCCAGCCCGGCCTCCTGCGCGAAGGCCTGCAGGGCGGCGCGGATGCGCGCGAAGGCGCTGGCGGCGTCGGGCACCGCGTCCAGCTTGTTGACGGCGAACACCAGCGAGGGCACGCGCAGCAGCGCGGCCAGCAGGGCGTGGCGGCGCGTTTGCGCCAGCAGAGCGATGTCGGCCGCCGCCACGTCGAGCTTGGTGGCGTCCACCAGAACCACGGCGGCGTCGGCGCCCGAGGCGGCGGTGACCATGTTGCGCGTGTACTGCTCGTGGCCGGGCGCGTCGCCGATGATGAACTTGCGCCGCGCGGTGGCGAAGTAGCGCCAGGCCACGTCGATGGTGATGCCCTGTTCGCGCTCGGCCGCCAGGCCGTCGGTCAGCAGCGCCAGGTCGGGCGCGCCGCCGCGCTGCACCCCCGCCAGCTGGTCCTGCAGCACCGAGCGGCTGTCCACCAGCAGGCGACCGATGAGCGTGCTCTTGCCGTCGTCCACGCTGCCGCAGGTGATGAAGCGCAGCGCGGATTCGGAATCAAATTGGCTTGTGACGCTTGCTGGATCAGCGCGAGAAGCTATCAATGTGGTAGTTGTCATGATGTATGAAGAAAAACAGCCGAACGCAGAGGACGCAAAAATCACGCAGAGGACGCAAAAAAATCAATTCAGTCTTTGGGTTTCTTTTGCGCTCTTTGCGATTCCTTTGCGTCCTCTGCGTTCGGTTTTCCGGCGCTTAGAAATAGCCTTCCTTCTTGCGCTTTTCCATCGAGGCGTCCGAGGTCTTGTCGTCCATGCGCGTGGCGCCGCGCTCGCTCACCTCGGTGGCCAGGGTCTCGATCACGATCTCGGCCGCACTGGCGGCGGCGCTTTCGACCGGGCAGGTGCAGGTGATGTCGCCCACGGTGCGAAAGCGCACGGTGCGCGTCTCGCTGCGCTCGCCGGGCTTGAGCGGGGTGAGCGGCGTGACCGGCACCAGCAGGCCCCGGCGCTCGACCACCTCGCGCCGGTGCGCGTAGTACAGCGCCGGCAGCGCCACGTGCTCGCGCGCGATGTATTGCCACACGTCCAGCTCGGTCCAGTTGCTGATGGGGAAGACGCGAAAGTGCTCGCCCGGATGCAGCCGGGTGTTGAACAGGGTCCACAGCTCGGGGCGCTGGGCCTTGGGCTGCCACTGGCCGAAGCCGTCGCGGTGGCTGAAGATGCGCTCCTTGGCGCGCGCCTTTTCCTCGTCGCGGCGCGCGCCGCCGATCAGCGCGTCGAAGCGCAGCTCCTCGATCGCCTCCAGCAGCGTGACGGCCTGGTGCGGGTTGCGCGGCTCGTCGGGCCGGGCCAGGCGCACCGTGCCGCGCGCCATCGAGTCCTCGACGTGGCGCACGATCAGCTCGGCGCCCAGCTCCTGCGCGCGCCGGTCGCGAAAGGCCGTCACCTCGGGAAAGTTGTGGCCGGTGTCGATCATCAGCAGCGGAAACGGAATGCGCCCGGCGCCGAAGGCTTTTTCGGCACAGCGCAGCATCACCAGCGAATCCTTGCCGCCCGAAAACAGCAGCGCTGGGCGCTCGAAGGCGGCGGCCACCTCGCGCAGGATGAAGATGGTTTCTTCCTCCAGCGCGTCGAGGTGGCGGTTGCTCAGGCGGGTCAGGACGTGCGGGTCGACACGGGCGTTCATTTGTTTCTTTCGGTCAGTTTGGTTTTGGCTCCCTCGCCCCCTTGGGGGAGAGGGTGGGGGTGAGGGGGTGCACTGGCGCTGCGCATGGCGAGCCCACCCTCACCCCAGCCCTCTCCCGCCAGCGGGAGAGGGGGCTTTGACGTGCAAGCCGCATTCCTTCGCGCTCTCTTCTTCCCACCACCAGCGGCCGGCGCGGATGTCCTCGCCCGGGGTGATGGCGCGGGTGCAGGGCGCGCAGCCGATGCTGGGGTAGAACTGGTCGTGCAGCGGGTTGGTGTCCACGCCGTGCTCGGCCACGTAGTGCCACACGTCGCCCTGCGTCCAGTCGGCCAGCGGGTTGAACTTGACGCGCGCCTCGCTGCGGTCCACCGCCGGCACCTGGGCGCGCGCGTCCGACTGCTCGCGGCGCAGGCCGGTGATCCAGCCGGCCTTGCCCTCCAGCGCGCGCGCCAGCGGCTCCAGCTTGCGGATGGCGCAGCACTGCTGGCGCAGGTCGATGCTCTCGTAGATGGCGTCCTGCCCGTGCGCGCGGATGTAGTCGCGCACCGTCTCGGGCCGCGGGCGATAAACGTGCACCGGCGCGCGCGAGTGCGCCTGCAGGCGCTCGAGCAGGGCCAGGGTCTCGGTGTGCAGGCGGCCGGTGTCGAGCACGAAGATGGGAATGGGCAGGGCCAGCGCGTTGATGAGGTGGCTGATCACCATGTCTTCCACGCCCAGGCTGTTGGCCTGGGTCACTTCGCCCAGCTCGGCCGCTTCGCGCAGCAGCAGGCGGGCGTGCGCCAGCTTGCCGGCGTAGTCGGGCGAGGGCTTGGCGTACAGCTCGACGGCGGAGCTGGGGGCCTTCTTGCGCAGGGCGCTGATGCTTGCTCGCGCGTTCATGCCGCCTCCAGCAAGGCTTCGGCCTGCGCCAGGCGGGCGAACAGCGGGCGCGGCTCCAGCACGTCGCCCTGGTAGAAGTCGGCGAAGCGATCGAACTGGCGCTGCGCGGCCGAGGCGTCGACCCCCGGCGCCAGCACGGCGCTGGAAAAGCCGCTGCGCTGCATGTGCACCAGCTGGTCGATCAGCACGTCGCCGGTGGCGCGGATGTCGCCCGCGAACTGGTAGCGCCGGCGCAGCAGCACGGCCTGGGTGTAGGCGCGGCCGTCGGTGAACTTGGGAAAGTGCAGCTCGACGCGCTGCACGCCCTGCAGCGCGCCGCCGGCCACCAGCTCGGCCAGCTCGGCGTCGTTGGCGATGGGCAGCACGGTGGCTTGGGCCTGGTCGGCCGTCGCGTGGTCGTGGGCAATGATTTGCATGGCGGGCTTTCAGATCAAAAGGGCTTCGGGCTTGGGGTGGCGCGCGCCGTTGGCGGCCTGCTTGAAGGGCTCGTGGCCGATGCGGCGCAGCGCGTCGATGAACAGCTCACCCGGCTGGCGCAGCGCGCGGAAGGTGTCGAGCAGCGCCTCGATCACGTCGGGCACCTCGGCGGCAGAGAACGAGGGGCCGACCACCTTGCCGCCGATGGCCGGGCCGGACAGCCGGGTGCCGTCGGCCCCGCCCAGCGTGACCTGATACCACTCCTTGCCGTCCTTGTCGACGCCCAGGATGCCGATGTGACCGCTGTGGTGGTGGCCGCAGCTGTTGATGCAGCCGCTCATGTGGATGTCGATGGGGCCGAGGTCGAACAGCTCGTCCAGGTCCTGGTAGCGTTCGGTCAGCGCGGCGGCGATGTGCAGCGAGCGCGCATTGGCCAGCGAGCAGAAGTCGCCGCCGGGGCAGGAGATCATGTCGGTCAAGAGGCCGATGTTGGGCTGCGCCAGGCCCAGCTGGCGCGCGGCCTCGTACAGCGCCGGCAGGTCGGCGGCGAACACCCAGGGCAGCAGCAGGTTCTGCTCGTGCGTCAGACGCGCCTCGCCGGCCGAAAAGTCCTCGGCCAGTCGCGCCAGCGCCTCCAGCGTGTCGCCATCGGCATCGCCGGGGTTGAAACCCACGCGCTTGAACGACAGGGTGACGGTCTTCATGCCCGCCAGCCGGTGGCCGCGCACGTTCTGCTTGAGCCAGCGCTGATACAGCTGGCCCTGCGGATCGACGCGGCTGGGGCGGCCCGCGGGCACCAGCTCGGGCACCACGAAGTGGCGCGCCACGCGCTCGAACTCGGCGGGCGTGATGGTGTGCGGCGCGCCGTCCTGCTCGACGATGGCGCGGTATTCCTGCTCCACCGCGTCGATGAAGCCTTGGCCCTCGCTCTTGACCAGGATCTTGATGCGCGCCTTCCACTTGTTGTCGCGCCGGCCGTAGCGGTTGTACACGCGCACGATGGCCTCGATGTAGTTCAGCAGCTGCTCCCACGGCAGAAAGTCGCGTACCACGCTGCCCACGATGGGCGTGCGCCCCATGCCGCCGCCCACCAGCACCCGAAAGCCGACCGCGCCGGCCTCGCTCTTGAGCGCCTGCAGGCCGATGTCGTACCAGCCGATGGCGGCGCGGTCTTCGGCGGCGCCGTTGAAGGCGATCTTGAACTTGCGCGGCAGGTAGGAGAACTCGGGGTGCAGCGAGCTCCACTGGCGCGTGATCTCGGCAAACGGGCGGCAATCGACGATGCCATCCTCGGCGATGCCCTCCCAGGCGTCGCAGGTGATGTTGCGGATGTCGTTGCCGCTGGTCTGGATGCCGTGCATGGACACGCTGGCCAGCAGCGCCATCACCTCGGGCGCCTTGACCAGCGGAATCCAGTTGAACTGGCAGTTGGTGCGCGTGGTGAAGTGGCCGTAGCCGTAGCGCAGCGGCGGCGCCTGCAGCGCCAGGCCGGGCTGGGCCGCCTGCAGCGCGTCCTGCGTGGCCTGGGCGTGCGCCAGCAGGGCCGGGTCGGGCCGGTCGTAGTCGCGGGCGATGCGCGCCAGCATGCGCAGCTGGGTGCTGCTGATCTCGCCGTAAGGCACGGCGATGCGCGCCATCGGGGCGTAGCGCTGGATGTACCAGCCGTTTTGCAGGCGCAGCGGCAGCAGCTGCTCCTCGCTCAGCTCGCCGCGCTGCCAGCGCTCGATCTGGTCGCGGAACTGCTCGGCGCGCTGGCGCACGAAGGCTTGGTCGAAGGCGGTGTATTGGTACATCGAAGTGTTGTTCTCAAGCGAGCACGAGCTTGCTGCCCGCGTAGGCCAGCAGCAGCGACAAAAGGGTGCGCACCGCGCGCTGTGGCACACGCTGGGCCAGGCGCGTGCCGACGCAGATGCCGGGCAGCGAGCCGCACAGCAGCAGGCCCAGCAGCGCCCAGTCCACCGAGCCGATGGCCGCATGGCCCAGGCCGGCCACCAGCGTCAGCGGCACGGCGTAGGCGATGTCGGCGGCGACGATGCGCGCCAGCGGCAGCGCCGGGTACAGCAGCAGCAGCACCGCCACGCCGATGGCGCCGGCGCCCACCGAGGTCAGCGTGACCAGGCTGCCGATGACGGCGCCCAGCACGATGGGCAGGGCCGGGTGGCGCGCGCGCGTCGGGTCGACGCCGGCGACGGCGGGCTGGCGCTGGGGCGCGTGGCCCAGGTTGGCCTTGTAGAAGGTGGCCGCGGCCGTCAGCAGCAAGGCCGCGCCCAGGGTCAGCGTGATGGCGCGCTGCACCGCCGGCTCGGCCGGGCCCAGGTGACGCAGCACGGCCAGGGTGAGCAGCGCGGCCGGGATGCTGCCCAGGCTGAGCTGGCCGGCCACGCGCCAGGGCACCAGCTGGCGGCGCGCCAGCTGCAGCGTGCCGCCCAGCTTGGTGCCGGCGGCGAACAGCAGGTCGGTGCCCACGGCCAAGTTGGGCGTGACGCCGAAGCCGAAGATGAGCAGCGGCGTCATCAGCGAGCCGCCGCCCACGCCCGTCAGCGCGACGACGAAGCCGACGAAAAAGCCCGCGAAAACAAATACCAGGTCCTGCATGGTGGCGGCGATTGTTGGGCGCGCCGCGGCCAACGCAAACGACATTTTTGGGATTTGCTCATGCGCAGGGAGAAGATGAGCCCGCGCCGTGCGCGCCCTGGCCCGATCTGCGACGATGCGGGCATGAACCCAGACTTCTCTTCGGCGGCGCTCGATCACCTGATCGTCATGGCCGACACGCTGGCGCAGGGCGTGGCCTGGTGCGAGGCGACGCTGGGCGTCACGCCCGCACCAGGCGGCGAGCATGCGCTGTTCGGCACCCACAACCGGCTGCTGGCCGTGGCCTCGCCCGCCTGGCCGCTGGCCTATCTCGAAATCATCGCCGTCAACCCCGACGCCGCGCCCACGCGCCGGCGCTGGTTCGGCATGGACGAGGCCGCGCTGCAGGAGGCGGTGCGCACGCACGGCCCACGCCTGACGCACTGGGTGGCGCGCGTGCCCGACCTGGCCGCGGCGGCCGCCGCCTGGGCCGCGCAGGGGCTGGACGTGGGCGACATCCTGGCCGCCAGCCGCATGACGCCGCGCGGCCTGCTGCAGTGGCAGATCGCCGTGCGCGCCGACGGCCGGCGCTTGCTGGACGGCTGCGCGCCCACGCTGATCGAATGGGGCGCCGTGCACCCAGCGGTCAGCCTGCCGGCCAGCGGCGTCACGCTGCAGGGACTGCGGCTGGCGCACCCGCGGGCGGCGGCGCTGCAGGGCGCGCTGGCGGCGGCCGGCGTGCCGGGCGTCGTGGTCGAGGCGGGTGCCGCAGCGGCGATTTGCGCGCAGCTGCAGACGCCGCGCGGGCTGGTCGAGATCGATTCGGGTTTTTAAGCCAAATCGACTGCTGGCGCCCGCCAATCAAGCGCGAGCAGCTATTTATCCGAGAGCAAACGATGCCTGAACAACCAAGCCTTCCGAGCCTGTCCGAGATCGAAGCCGCCGCCGCCGTGGTGTACCGCGACTTCGCGCCCACGCCGCAATACCGCTGGGCCCTGCTGTCCGAGCGCCTGGGCACCGACTGCTGGGTCAAGCACGAGAACCACACGCCGGTGGGCGCCTTCAAGATCCGCGGCGGGCTGAGCTTCTTCGATGCGCTGGCACGGCGCGGCGCGCTGCCGCGCGAAGTCATCAGCGCCACGCGCGGCAACCACGGCCAGAGCATCGGCTGGGCGGCGCGCACGCACGGCGTGCACTGCACCATCGTCGTGCCGCGCGGCAACTCGGTCGAGAAAAACGCCGCCATGAGCGCGCTGGGGGTCGAGCTGATCGAGCACGGCGAGGACTTCACCGCAAGCAGCGACCACGCCGCGCGCCTGGCCGAAGAGCGCGGCGCGCTGCGGGTGCCCAGCTTCCACATGGATTTGGTCAGCGGCGTGGCGACCTACTGGTGGGAATTCTTCAAGGCCGTGCCGCGGCTCCAGGTCGCCTACGTGCCGATCGGCCTGGGCTCGGGCGCCTGTGGCGCCATCGCCGCCAAGGCCGCGCTGGGCCACGCGGCGCGCATCGTCGGCGTGGTCAGCCGCCACGCCACCACCTATGCCGATTCGCTGGCGGCCGGCCGCGTGGTCGAGGCGCCCGCCACCGCGCGCCTGGCCGACGGCATGGCGGTGCGCCGAGCCGACCCGGCCGCGCTGGCGCTGCTGGCGCCCGGGCTCGACCACGTGGTGCAGGTGAGCGACGAGGAGGTGGCCGGCGCCATGCGCGCGCTGTACACCGACACCCACAACCTGGCCGAAGGTGCCGGCGCGGCGGCACTGGCCGCCGCCCTGCAGGAACGCGCCACGCTGCGCGGCCAGTGCGTGGGCGTGGCGCTGACGGGGGGCAATGTGGATGCCGGCGTATTTGCTCAGGTTCTTTCGGGTGGCTAGCCGTTTGTGATCGCTGGGCTGGTGCTGAACCCCGTTTCCGCAGAGTTCTTGTGACTTTGATGCCGGCATGGCCCGATCCAAAAAATAGCATATAAGCTATAATCGCGCGGTGCCCTACACCATCGCCTACTACAACCCTTCGGTGCAGGCGGGCATCGAGGCATGGCCATCCGGCATCAGCGCCAGTTATGTGCGAATCGTGGAGCAGATGGTGGTGTCCGGGCCGAACCTCGGCTTGCCGTATACGCGCCCTTTCGGCGACGGCTTGTTCGAGATTCGCGCCAAGGCCGCCGAGGGCATCGGGCGGGCGTTCTTCTGCTCCCTGGTCGGGCAGCGCATCGTGATCCTGCACGGCTTCATCAAGAAGACGCAGCAGACCCCGCACAAGGAACTGAAACTCGCCCGCAGGCGTTTGAAAGAGGTGCTCCATGGCTAGCAAAATTCAAACCGAAGACGGTTACCAACCGGTCGGCTTCGATCCAAAGGCCCACGCCGCGAAGAGGCGCAAGGCCGACCCGGCTTTCCGGGCTGCATACGATGCGCTGGAGGACGAATTCGCCGCCCTGGCGGCACTGCTGGCCGCGCGGAAAGACGCGGGTCTGACTCAGGCCGACGTGGCTGCTCGCATGGGCGTGTCGCAGCCCGTGCTGGCCCGCATCGAATCGAGCCTGGGCAGCCGCAAGCATTCGCCCTCGCTCGAAACCCTGCGGCGCTATGCCGGCGCCTGCGGCAAGAAGCTCGTCATCCAGATGATTTGAAGGATGGGCAAGGCCTGCACGAGCCAACAGTTGATCCCGGGCCTCCACCCTGAATGAGTGCGATTGGCTGCCGGGGTGCCGACAGGCGCCGGCACATTTGTTGAGTTGCTATTGCAAAGATAGCTTGCCGCGCTTTATGAGTAAGGGCTGCAAGTCGATTTGACCCTGTTCTTCGGCCGTGACCGAGGCCGGTGCCGCGGGGTCGGCCAGCTGGCGCAGCAGCTGCAGCAGGGCGTCGGGCTGCACCGGCTTGAACATCACCGCCAGCCCGCTGGCATAGGCGGCGCGCACGCGGGCGGGGTCGGTGTCGCCGGTGACCAGCACCGTGGGCACGGGCTGGCCGGCGCATTCGCGCAGCACGGCGGTGGCGGCGATGCCGTCCTCGGCGCCGGCCAGCCGAAAGTCGACGATGAAGGCGTCGAAGCCGGCCGGCTCGGCCTGCACCAGGGCGCTGGCCGCGGCCAGTGTCTGCGTGATCTCGATGCGCGCGCAGTGCGGCGCCAGCCACAGGCGAATGGCCTCGCCGACAGCGGCCTCGTCGTCCAGCAGCAGCACGCGCAGTGGCCGCTGGGCGGCGGTGCGGGGCGCGGCGACGGCCGCGTGCGCCGGCGCCGCGGCCCGCGGCGGCAGCGGCTTGTCGCGCGGCAGTTCGAGCCAGAACACGCTGCCGCGGCCGAGGCGCGAGCGCACGCCCACCGCGCCGTCCAGCAGCTGGGCCAGGCGCCGCACGATGGCCAGGCCGATGCCCAGGCCGTGCGTCACGTCGCGCTGCGGGTTGCCGACCTGGTAGAACTCGTCGAACAGGTGCGGCAGGTGCTCGGGCGCGATGCCGGCGCCGGTGTCCCACACCGCCAGGCGCAGGCGCCGGCGCCGCACGCGGGCGCTGATCAGCATGCGCCCGCGCCCCTGGCCGGCGTACTTGATGGCGTTGTCGATGAAGTTGGACAGCACGCGCAGCACCAGGTCGGGGTCGGTCACCAGCACCTGCGGCCCGGTGTGAAAGCGCAGCTCGATGCCGGCCTCCTGCGCCGGCGGTTCGAACTGCTGGGCCAGCGCCAGGAAGATCTGGTCCACCGCCACCAGCGTCCAGTTGGCGTGCACGGCGCCGGCGTCGATGCGCGAGATGTCCAGCATGCCGTTGAGCAGGCCGCTGACCGAGTCGGTGGCCTGCACCACGCGGTCGGCCACCGGCTGCAGCGCGTGGCCGGCCAGGTCACGCTGCAGCGCCCGCGAAAACAGCGCCAGCGCGTGCACCGGCTGGCGCAGGTCGTGACTGGCCGAGGCGAAGAAGCGGTTGCGCTCCTGGTTCAGGCGCTGCAGCTCGCGCGCGCGCGCCAGCACCTGCGCGGTCAGCGTCTCGTTGTCGAGCTGCGCGCCGATCATGGCCACGTGCATGCGGTGCTCGATCAGCGCGAAGCGGCCGATGGTGGCGCCGAACAGCAGCGTGCACGCGCACATCACCCAGCCCAGCGTGTCGCCCTCCCAGGCAAAGCGCAGCGCCAGCATCAGCGTGATGGGCGCCAGCCAGCCCAGCACCGCGCTGCGCCGCGGCATGATGGGCGCGATGGAGGCGCCGATCATGCCGAACAGGATGACGATCATCACCGGCGCCAGGGTTTGCGGCTGGCCGGGCGGCAGCAGGATCCAGGGCGCCAGGCCCCAGGCGACGGAGGCGGCCACCAGCAGCGGCACCACGTGGGCGACGGCGCGCGACGGCAGGTGGTTGGGGTAGCGCGCCGGCGGATGGTCGCGTTCGGTGCGCCACAGCATGTAGTAGCGCAGCGCCTGCACGCCATGCATCAGCGCCGCCCAGATGAACACCTGCGGGCGGCCGCTCAGCGCGTAGAACAGCACCCACAGCAGCAGCGCCGCCAGAAAGGCGCCCACGCGCGCGGCGCGCTCGAGCGCGAACAGCTGGTAGTTGAGCCGCTCGCCGATGCGGCGCTCGCGCTCCTGCGCCCGCTCGCGCTCGGCGGCGTCGGGGGGCGGGTCGGCAGCTGTCACGGACAGGACCTCGCCGTGGCGGGCGGCAGGCAGAATTCCGGCATGGGAGCACTTTATCTTGTCCGTCACGGCCAGGCGAGCTTCGGTGCCGACGACTACGACCAGCTGAGCGCGCTCGGCCAGGCGCAGGCGCGCCGGCTGGGCGAGTACTGGCGCGAGTCGCTGGGGCCCGAACTGCGCTTCGACGCCGTGTTGACCGGCACGCTGCGCCGCCAGCTGCAGACCTGGCAGGGCATCGCCGAGGGCGCGGCGCTGGCCGACACGCCGCACACGCGCCTGCCGGGCCTGAACGAATACGACAGCCACGCCGTCATTGCCGCCATCCACCCCGAACCGCTGCCCAGGCCCGACACGCCCGAGCGGTATCGCCAGCACTTCCGCCTGCTGCGCCATGGCTTGTCCGCCTGGATGCGCGGCGAGACCGCGCCGGCCGGCATGCCCAGCTACGCCGACTTCGTGCGGGGCGTGGACGAGGCGCTGGCGCAGGCGCGCGCGTCGGGCGCCGAACGGGTGCTGCTGGTGTCCAGCGGCGGGCCCATCGCGACGGCGGTGTCGCGCGTGCTGCAGGCGCCGCCCGAGGTCAGCATCGAGCTGAACCTGCACTACCGCAACACGGCGGTGAGCGAGCTGAACCTGGGCCGGCGCGGCCCGATGCTGGTGACCTACAACACGCTGCCGCACCTGGTCGGGCCGGCCTGGCGCGACTGGGTCAGCTACGCCTGAAGCGGGGCGCGTTATTCCGGATGCGCGCGTGTTGGCAAATCCGGACACTCGCCGCATGAGCGCTGCAGCCGCCTTGCCAACCGATCACGCCGCCGGGCTGTGGGTGCAGCCCCGGCCGGGGCAGACACTGGCGGGCCTGCAACGCCAGCTGTTCGACTGGCTGGCCTCGCATGGCCTGGAGGAGCGTAGGGTGCTGTGCCACGCGGACGAGTCCGGCCATGGCTTGCGCCTGCGCCTTACGCCCGAGGCGCTGGCCGCCTGGGCGCCCGGCTTCGATACGCTGGAGCTGGCCGCCACGCTGCGGCGCGACGGCGACAGCGACGACGCGGCGCTGGCGCGCGAGATCGTCGTGGCCATGCTGGCGGCGCCGCAGCCCATGGCCTTCGATGGCATGGACGAGCTGCAGGCCCGGGTCGGCGTGCGCGGCCACATCGTGCGCGCGGCGGCCCGCACGGCGCTGGCCTTTCGCACCGACGACGCGGCCGAGCGGCCGGCCGACTTCTGGCATTACGACGAGGAGCACGGCTTTCTGCTGCACGAGGGCCGGCCGCTGATCGACGCGCTGCGCGCCGCCACCCAGCCCGAGGCCACCGGGCGGCGGTACGACTTTTCCTGCTATCGCGCCACCGAGTACGTCATCCTGCTGGGCATCGCGCAGGAGCTGGCGCTGCGCAACCCGGCGCTGCTGGAGGCCGTCACTCGGGCCAGCCGGCGCCGCGCCATTCGCTCGGGCGCGTTTCACGAGGTGTTCCTGACCGAGTTCGGCTCGCTGGCGCAGCCGGTGCCGCCGCGCTACTACGTGCCCGGCGCGCGGGTGTGGTTTCGCAACCCGCACGCCGGCTCGGCCGACGTCGAGGGCTACGAGGGCTCCTGGGTCATCTATCTGGGTGGCGGGCGCTTCAGCAATTTCTGGCAGCGCGAGCGGCCCTATGGGCTGGACGACAAATGCGTCGAGATCCACCACTGGCGCCACGGCGTCGAGGCCGACGCCGACGGCGCGCTGCGCATGAACGAAGGGGTGGTGGAGCGGCGCACGGCCGCCACGCTGGCACACCCGGCCCGGCGCGCCGCCGTGCTGGCGCGCATGCAACGCCTGCGCGATCCGCAGGGGGTGTATGCCGCGGGCGGCTGCATCGACGCCACGCGCGAGTTCCCGCGCCCGCTGTGCCCGGGCACCAGCACCATCGCCCTGCCGGCGCTGGCCTGAGCGCGGCGTTTACTGCGGCTGAAAGCCGCTGTCCTGGATGATGCGCGTCCACACCCGGGTGTAGGCGTGCTCGCGCTCGCCCAGCTGGCGCGGCGTCATGTAGCCCACCGTGAGGCCCATGTCGGTGAGCTGCTGGTGTACCTCGGGCACGGCCAGGGCCTTTTCCAGCGCGCGCGTGAAGCGGTTGACGAAGTCGGCCGGCGTGCCCTTGGGCGCCCAGATGCCGTAGTAGGGCGTGTCTTCCAGGCCCTTGATGCCCAGCTCGGCAAACGTGGGCACCTGCGGCAGCGCGGCCTGGCGCTGGCCGCCCAGCACGCCGATCATGTGCAGCTTGCCGGCGCGCTGGTATTCGATGAAGTCGGGCACCGAGCCGATGCCGGCCGGAATCTGGTTGCCCAGCATGTCGCTCATCATCGGCGCGCTGCCCTTGTAGGGCACCGGGGTCAGCTTCAGGCCGTAGGTCCGGGCCAGCAGCTGCACCAGGAATTCGGGTGTGGACGCCGGCGCCGGAATGCCGATGGGCGCCTGGCCGCCGCGCGCCTTCACCCAGTCGATGAAGGCCGGCAGGCTGCGTGCCGGCGTGCCGCCCGACACCGCCAGGCCGTTGACGAAGGTGGCCAGGCCGCCCACCGGATCGAAGTCGGCATGCGGATCGAAGCCGGGCTTCTTGACCACCTGCGGCAGGATCGAGATGGTGTGGTCGTGCGACAGGAACAGCGTGCTGCCGTCGGCGCGCGCGGTCTTCAACTGCTGCGCCGCGATCTGTCCGCCGGCGCCGGGGCGGTTGTCGACCAGCACGGTGCGGCCCAGCTCGGCCTGCAGTTTTTCGGCCAGCAGGCGGGCGATGGCGTCCGAGCCGCCGCCGGCCGGAAAGCCCACCAGCAGGTGGATCGGCCCCTCGCCCTGCGCCCAGGCCGCGGGCGCGCCGGCCAGCGCCGCGGTGGACACGAGGGCGGAGCAGAACTGGCGGCGGTCGAGCATGGCGGGATGGATGCGGGGTATTGACGAGCCGCAAATTCTAGGGCCTGTTCACGCCATTTCTGCCCGATGCGTTGCGATCAGAAAGGGCCAGGCGCAAGGCGCCAAACGAAGCTGGGGTGGTGCCCCAGCGAGGCTTGGCAACGCCGCGAATGGCCCTTTCTGGTCGCAACCCGAAGGGAACGTGGACAAATCCGCGCCACTCGGCGTTGCGCTCCTAGCCAAGGCCTCGGCCTTCGCGTCGTCGCGCGCCTTGATTGGCGCGGATTTGTCCGCGTTCGCACGGGCAGAAATGGCGTGAACAGGCCCTAGTCAGCCCCACGCGGCGCCCGCCGCTGCGCCGGGCGCGCGCGACAGCTTGCCGACGGCCGTCAAGCCGGCCGCAGCGTGTTGGCGGGCAGGCGATCGACCTCGCGCAGCAGGGTGGCCAGCGCGCGGCCGGCGGCGTCGATCAGGGCCAGGCCGTCTTCCAGGTCGGCCGCGGCGGCATTGCCGGCGGCGCCCTCGGGGTTGAGGTCTTGTGCGGCCCAGGCCAGCTTGGCGCTGCGGCCGTTGCCCAGGGTGGGGTAGTCGCGCGCGCGCAGCTCCGAGGTGGACTCGAAGCTCTTGAAGCGCGACTGGCGCACCAGCCGCGGCTTGAGCGCCAGCATCATCGCGGTCTCGGCCTGGCCGCCGTGCACGCCGAAGCGCTGCTCGGCCGCCGGGATGCGCTCCATCGCGTCGCGGCCGTCGGGCTCCAGCAGGGGCAGGTTGAACCAGCTGGTGCTGTACACCAGCATGCCCAGGCGATGGCGCCAGTCGCGCGCCACCACGTCCATCAGGCCCACGTTGCCGCCGTGGGTGTTGAACAGCAGCAGCTTGCGCACGCCGCTGGCCAGCACGCTTTCGGCAATGTCGGTCCACAGGTGGATCACGGTCTCGGCCTTCAGGCTCAGGGTGCCGGCAAAGCCCGCGTGCTCGGGGCTGTAGCCGATGCGTTGCACCGGCAAGAACAGCACCGGCAGGTCGGCCGGCAGGTGGGGCGTGGTCGCCTGCACCATGCTGTGCGCCAGGTTGGCGTCGACCGACAGCGGCAGGTGAGGCCCGTGCTGCTCGGTGGCGCCCAGCGGCAGCACGGCGATGGCCCGGTTCAGGTCCAGCGTGGCGAAGTCGGTGGTCGCCAGGTCCGACCACTGGCGCGTGCGGGGAGGCTGTGCAGACATGGCCGCCATCTTACGCATGCCCACCGCTCGATTGCTACGATATTCGTCATGACCGAAGAACTCTTTCGCCAGGACGCAACACTTGAACACTGCACCGCCCGGGTGCTGGCCGTGGACGCGGCCGGCGTGGTGCTGGACCGCACCGTGTTCTACCCGCTGGGCGGCGGCCAGGCCGGCGACGCCGGCTGGCTGGAGGCCGCGGACGGCACGCGCATCGCCATCGCCGACACCCGCAAGGAAAAGGACGCCGAGGGCAGGATTACAGGCCGAATCGTGCATGTGCCCGCACCCGATCAGCGCGAGGCGCTATCAAAATTGCTGGTTGGCGACACGGTTGCGGCGCGCATCGACATGCCGCGCCGGCGGCGGCTGATGCGCTTTCACAGCGCCTCGCACCTGCTGTGCCACCTGGTGCCGGTGCCGGTCAACGGCTGCTCGATCACGCCCGAGCATGCGCGCATCGACTTTCACATGAGCGAGCCGCTGGACAAGGAGCAGCTCACGGCCGGTCTGGCGCGCCTGGTGGCCGCCGGCCTGCCGGTGGTGGTGGGCGCGGTGAGCGACGCCGAGCTGGACGCGCACCCCGAACTGGTCAAGAGCATGAGCGTGCAGCCGCCGCGCGGCAGCGGCACGGTGCGCACGATACGGATCGGCGCGCCCGCGGGGCAGGGCGAGCTGATCGACCTGCAGCCCTGCGGCGGCACCCACGTGGCCAACACGGCCGAGATCGGCGCCGTGGTGGTGACCAAGATCGAAAAGAAGAGCGCCATGACGCGGCGCGTGGTGCTGGGCCTGGCCGATTGAACTTTGCGCCCTGCGAGAATCGAACCTCCCCATGAACCAGACCCCCATGACCCTTCTCGCATCCCCATCATCCCGCCGCCACGCCCTGCGCTGGGCCGCTGCCGGCGTGGCCGCCGCGGCCAGCGGCCCGCTGTGGGCGCAGCGCGCGCCCCAGGCCACGGCGGTCGAGGTCTGGAAGGACGCCAGCTGTGGCTGTTGCCACGACTGGATCACCCACATGGAGCAAAACGGCTTTGCCGTGACGGCGCACGACACCGGCAACAACGCCGTGCGCGCCCGGCTGGGGCTGGCAGCCAAATACGGTTCCTGCCACACCGCGCTGGTGGGCGGCTACGTGGTCGAAGGCCACGTGGGCGCGGCCGAGGTGCGGCGCCTGCTGCGCGAGCGCCCCGACGCGCTGGGCCTGGCGGTGCCCGGCATGCCCGTCGGCTCACCCGGCATGGACGGCGCCGTTTACAAAGGGCGGCGCGACCAATACGACACGGTGCTGGTGCTGCGCGACGGCACCAGCCGCGTGTTCCAGAAGCACGGCTGAGGCCGGCCCCTGGATGAGCGCGCGCCGCTCAGGCGCCGCCGTACATGAAGCGACGCGACCAGGGCAGGCTGGTGGCGCTTTGGCCGCCGCGGCGGCACAGCACCTGAAAGAGCGAGATCTCGTCGTGCTCGAAGGCCCACTGGCAGCCCACCAGGTACATGCGCCAGATGCGCCACTTCTTCTCGTCCACCAGGCTTTTCAGGTGCTCGCCCTTGGCCTCGAAGTTGTCGCTCCAGCACTGCAGGGTGCGCGCGTAGTGGCGGCGCAGGCTTTCGGCGTCCACCGGCTCCAGCCCGCCGCGCTGCAGGGTCGACAGCACCAGGCTGACGTGCGGGAGCTCGCCCTGCGGAAACACGTAGCGGTCGATGAAGCGGCCGCCGCCGTGGCTGGTTTCGGCGTTGTCGGCGTCGGTGGAGGTGATGCCGTGGTTCAGCGCCCAGCCGCCGGGCGCCAGGCGGTCGTGGATGATGCGAAAGTACGGCTCCAGGTTCTTCAGCCCCACGTGCTCGCACATGCCCACGCTGGTGATGCGGTCGAAGCTCTCGCTGACGTCGCGGTAGTCCTGCAGCCGGATCTCGACGCGGTCCTGCAGGCCGGCGGCACGCACGCGCTCGGTGGCCAGCTCGTACTGGTTTTGCGACAGCGTGATGCCGACGCAGCGCGCGCCGAATTTTTGTGCCGCGCGCAGCACCAGCGCGCCCCAGCCGCAGCCGATGTCCAGCAGGCTCTGGCCGGGCTCCACGCGCAGCTTGGTCAGGATGTGGTCGATCTTCTTTTGCTGCGCCTGCGCCAAAGTCTCGGTGCCGATCTCGAAGTAGGCGCACGAATACACCATGGCCGGGTCCAGCCATTCGGCGTAGAAGGCGTTGGAGACGTCGTAGTGGTAGTGGATGGCGGCGCGATCCTCATTCTTGCTGTGGTGCTGGGCGTCGACCACCCGGCGCACCATGCGGCCCATCCAGCTGGCCTTGTCGGGGTCGGCGCCGCCGCCGGCGGCCGCCAGCCGATGCGCGACGTCGATGATGTCCTGCACCGTGCCGGCGACGTCCAGGTGGCCCTCGACATAGGCCTCGCCCAGGGCGTCCAGCGAGGGCGACAGCAGCGCCGCCGCGCCCTTGGCGTCGCGCACGTCCAGCGTCACGCGCGGGCTGTCGAACTGGCCCAGCTTCAGGCCGGTGCCGCCTTTCCAGCGCACCAGCACCGGCACGTCCAGCCGCGCGCGCAGGCGCTCGGCCCAATGGTTGAGGGTGGCGTCGAACGGGGACGAGGCTGACAGTTGCATCGCGCGAGGTCTCCTGGTGAGGGGCCGCTCCCGGGCGGCGGTATACAGCAAATGACAGGGCCAAACTTATCACGCCTGCGCCGCCCTTGCAGCGCGCGATGGGCTTGCGGGGCGGTCGGGAACCTCGGCGTTCGCGCGCGTTCTGACCGGATGGCCGAAAATACCCACCGATGAACGCGCTGCGCACCCTGATCTCCCTGGTTTTTGCTGCTTTATTGATAGCTGTTGGCGCTTTCCCCACGGGCGCTGCAGCTCAAATCGGCGCCAAATCCGAAGTCCACACCGAGCAGGTGCAGGCGCGGCTGCTGGCCTGGGCGCCGCAGGGCGTGGCCACCGGCGCGGCGGCCAGCGGCGCGCCCGGCACGGTCTGGGTCGGCCTGCAGATCACGCACCAGCCGGGCTGGCACACCTACTGGAAGAACTCGGGCGACTCGGGCCTGCCCACCGAGCTGCAGTGGACGCTGCCGCCCGGCGTGATGGCCGGCGACATCGCCTGGCCGCTGCCCAAGAAGATCCCGATCGCCAACCTGGCCAACTACGGCTACGAGGGCACGGTGCTGCTGCCGGTGCCGCTGATCGTCACGCCCGAGTACAAGCCCGGCCCGCTGACCGAGGCCATGGACATCGGCCTGAAGGCCAGCTGGCTGGTGTGCCGCCAGGAGTGCATCCCGCAGGAGGGCGAGTTTGCCTTGCGCTTGCCGCTGCGCAGCTCCACCGCGCTGGACGGCGGCGCCTTCGAGGCGGCGCTGAAGAGCCAGCCCGCCGAGCTGACGGGCGCGCAGCAGGTGCAGGTGGCCGGCGAGCGGCTGCAGGTGCGCATCAGCGGCCTGCCCGAGGCAGTGCGCGGCCAGGCGCTGGAGCTGTTTCCCGAAACGCCCAACATCCTGCTGACCGCCGCCACCCGGGGCGACGCGCCCGGCCCGCGCAGCTGGACGCAGCGCTGGGACGGCGCCGTGTGGACGGCCGACGTGCCGCTGTCGCCCGACCGCGCCGACAGCCCGGCCGATTTGCCGCTGGTGCTGGTGACCGACGACGGCCAGGGCTGGCGCGCCGACGCCACCGTCAGCGGCGCCTGGCCCGCACCGGCCCCGGTGGCTGCCATGTCCCCCGCGCTGGAGGCGGCGCTGGCCGCCAATGCGGCGCGCGGGGCGGCGGGCGGCGGCCCGGCCGTGGCACCACCCGCCGCGCCAGCGGCCGTGCCGGCGGGCACCTTCACGTGGGCGCTGCTGGGCGCGCTGCTGGGCGGCATGCTGCTCAACCTCATGCCCTGCGTGTTTCCGGTGCTGGCCATCAAGGTGCTGGGCTTTGCCAGGCATGGCGATGACCGCCGCGCGCACCGCATCAGCGGCCTGGCCTACAGCGCGGGCGTGGTGCTGTCCTTTGTTGCGCTGGGCGCGCTGATGCTGGCGCTGCGCGCCGCCGGCGAGCAGCTGGGCTGGGGCTTTCAGCTGCAGTCGCCGCTGGTGGTGGCGCTGCTGGGCACGCTGTTTGCCGTTCTGGGGCTGAACCTGGCGGGCGTGTTCGAGTTCGGCCAGTTTTTGCCCAGCGGCGTGGCCACGCTGCAGGCACGCCATCCGGTGGTCGATGCCGGCCTGTCGGGCGTGCTGGCGGTGGCCGTGGCCTCGCCCTGCACGGCGCCCTTCATGGGGGCCTCGCTGGGGCTGGCCGTGGGGCTGCCGGCGGCGCAGGCGCTGGCGCTGTTTGCCGCCCTGGGGCTGGGCATGGCGTTGCCCTATCTGGCGGCCAGCTGGCTGCCGGCGGTGGCGCGCGCGCTGCCCAAGCCCGGCGCGTGGATGGACGTGTTCAAGAAGTTCATGGCCTTTCCGATGTTCGGCACCGCCGTCTGGCTGCTGTGGGTGCTGGGACAGCAAAGCGGCATCGACGGTGCCGGCGCGCTGCTGGCGCTGTGGGTGGCGCTGGCGCTGCTGCTGTGGGCGCTGGGCCTGGCGGGGCGCACGCGCTGGCTGATCGCGTCGGTGGCGCTGGCCTTCGGCGCCTTCCTGGCCCAGGCCATCGGCCCCGCCGTGCTGCGCGGCGCCGAGCCGGCGGCGCTGCAGGCCCAGGCCGCGCCGGCGGCCGGCGAGCGCTGGCAGCCCTGGTCGCCCGAGCGCGTGCAGGCGCTGCTGGGCCAGGGCCAGCCGGTGTTCGTCGACTTCACCGCTGCCTGGTGCGTGACCTGCCAGTACAACAAGAAGACCACGCTGGCCAACGGCGAGGTGCTGGCCGCCATGGACGCCGCGCGCGTGCAAACCCTGCGCGCCGACTGGACGCGGCGCGACCCGGTCATCAGCGCCGAGCTGCAGCGGCTGGGCCGCAGCGGCGTGCCGGTGTACGTGCTGCTGGCGCCGGGGCAGGCGCCGAAGGTGTTCTCGGAGGTGCTCAGCGCAGCCGACGTGAAGGACGCGCTGGCGGCCCTGAAGTCCTGAGCGACTGAGCCTCAGCGCCCGGTAAAGCGCGCCGGGCGCTTTTCGACAAAGGCGCGCACGCCCTCGGCGGCGTCCTCGCTGGCGGCCAGCAGCTTTTGCACCGGCACGAAGTCGGCCACGGCGGCGGCCTGGCCCAGCTCGATCGCCTTCAGCACGTTCAGCCGCGTGGCAACCACGGCGGCGGGGGCCTGGGCGGCGATGCGGCGGGCCAGCGTCAGGGTCGTGTCCATCAGCTCGGCCGCGGGCACCACCTTCTGCACGAAGTTGCAGCGCCAGGCCTCGGCGCTGTCGAACACGTCGGCCGTGAGCAGGTGCAGCAGCGCGTTGCCGACGCCGGCGCGCTCGGACATGCGCAGCGTGGCGCCGCCGGTGGCCATGATGCAGCGCTGCACCTCCAGTTGCGAGAAGCGGCAGTCGTCGGCCGCCACCACGATGTCGGCGCCCAGCATCAGCTCGATGCCCACGGTGTAGCAAATGCCCTGGACGGCCACCAGCATGGGCTTCTGGCGGCGGCGGTAGCCGGGCTGGCCGTAGTTGTAGGGCTCGACCAGGCCAGCGGGCACCAGCTCCTCGCCGCGCTGCAGATAGGGCGCCACCACCGGCAGGTCCAGCCCGGCGGTGAAGTGGTCGCCAAAGGCGTGCAGCACGCCCACGCGCAGGGCGGGATCGTCGTCCAGGCGGGTGTAGGCCTCGGCCAGCTGGCGGAACATCACGGGCGTCCAGCCGTTGCGCTTGGCCGGGCGGTTGATGCCGATCAGCAGGATGTGGTCGTCGACGACCTGGGTGTCGATGCAGCCGTCGGCGGGCGGGGTGGAGGCGGTGGGGGTCATGGTGGTGCAGCCTGCGGTGAAACGGGAAGGCCCGCAGCTTACGACCAAGCGGTACGCGGGGCCGTCACCTTGGCGGCATGGCGCGGTGCGCTCATTAATCAATAGCTGCTCGCGCTTGTCCCGAGCGGGCCAGAGCCAAATTTGGCTTGAAGCCGTGCTCAGAAGGGCAGCTTGCCGCCTGGCGGCAGCGGGGGCATGCCGCCGCCCATCAGGCCCTTCATGCCCTTCATGCCGCCCATGCGCTTCATCATCTTCATCAGGCCGCCGCCCTTCATCTGCTTCATCATGCCCTGCATCTGCTCGAACTCTTTCAGCAGGCGGTTGACCTCCTGCACCTGCACGCCGGCGCCGGCGGCGATGCGGCGCTTGCGGCTGGCCTTGAGCAGCTCGGGCTTGCGGCGCTCTTGTGGCGTCATGCTGTTGATGATGCCTTCCTTGCGGCGCACGTCCTTTTCGGCGCGGCTCAGATCCGCCTCGCTGGCCTTGGCCGCCATCTGCGTGGGCAGCTTGTCCATCAGGCTGGACAGCCCGCCCATCTGCTTCATCTGCTGCAACTGGCCCAGAAAGTCCTGCAGGTCGAAACCGCTGCCGCTCTTGACCTTCTCGGCCAGCTTCTTGGCGGCCTCGATGTCGACGCCCGCCGTCACCTGCTCGACCAGCGCCAGCACGTCGCCCATGCCCAGGATGCGGCCGGCGTGGCGCTCGGCGTCGAACACTTCCAGGCCGTCGATCTTCTCGCTGACGCCGGCAAACTTGATCGGCGCGCCGGTGATCTGCCGCACCGACAGCGCCGCGCCGCCGCGCGAATCGCCGTCCATCTTGGTCAGCACGATGCCGGTGAGCGGCAGCGCTTCCTTGAAGGCGCGGGCGGTGTTGGCCGCGTCCTGGCCCTGCATGGCGTCGACCACGAACAGGGTCTCGACCGGGTTCAGCGCCGCGTGCAGGGCCTTGATCTCGGCCATCAGCGCCTCGTCGATGGCCAGCCGGCCGGCGGTGTCCACCAGCAGCACGTCGTAGAAGTGCTTGCGCGCGTGGTCCAGCGCGGCGCGGGCGATGTCCACCGGCTTTTGCTCGGGGCTGGACGGGAACCAGTCGGCGCCGGCCTGCGCGGTCACGGTCTTGAGCTGCTCGATGGCGGCCGGCCGATAGACGTCGCCCGACACCGTCAGCACCTTCTTCTTGCGCTTCTGGATCAGATGGCGCGCCAGCTTGGCCGTGGTGGTGGTCTTGCCGGCGCCCTGCAGGCCGGCCATCAGGATCACCGCCGGCGGTTGCGCCGCCAGGTTCAGATCGCTCACGCCCTCGCCCATGGTGGCGGCGAGCTCCTTGTTGACGATGCCCACCAGCGCCTGGCCAGGCTTGAGGCTGCCCAGCACCTCCTGGCCCAGCGCCTCGTCCTTGACGCGGGCAATGAAGTCGCGCACCACGGGCAGCGCCACGTCGGCCTCCAGCAGGGCCATGCGCACCTCGCGCAGCATGTCCTGCACGTTGGCTTCGGTGATGCGCGCCTGGCCGCTGATCTTCTTGACCAGGCCGGAAAGTTTGTCGGTGAGGGTGGAGGCCATGCGAGGGGGCGCGGCGCGAACGCGCGTGCGGTAGGTGGGACGAAAAAGGCGGCGTAGCGGCGGTCGGCCGCGCCGGGGCAACCGCTAAACTGTGGCCATGATTTTAGCCAGTGCCTCCTCCGTCGCGTGGCTGCTGGGCTTGGCGGCGGCCGTGGCCTATGCGGTGCCGGCGCTGGCGGCGCGCGCCATTGGCGCCGTCAGCGCGCGGCGCGTGCTGACCCTGGCCTGGCTGCTGCACGGCGCGCAACTGGCCTGGGTGCAGCTGACGCACCCGCCGCGCTTCGGTTTTGCGCAGTCGCTGTCGATCACCGTGTGGCTGGCGCTCACCGTCTATGTCATCGAGCGGCGGCTGTATCCGCGCCTGCCCGCGCGCTGGGCCCTGGCCGGCTTCGGCAGCCTGGCGATCGTGCTGGCGCTGCTGTTTCCGGGCGCGCCGCTGCCGGCCACGTCCTCGCCGCTGCTGGGCCTGCACTCCGCGCTGGGCCTGTCGGCCTACGGCCTGTTTGCCGCCGCCGTGGCGCACGGCTGGCTGATGACGCGCGCCGAGCGCCAGATGCGCCAGGCCGCGCCGGGGCAGGACGCGGGCGTGCCCCTGCTGACGCTGGAGCGGCTGATGTTTCGCTTCATCGGCGCTGGCTTCGTGCTGCTGACCCTGACCCTGGTGGCGGGCCTGCTGTTCGGCGAGCAGCTGTACGGCCCGGCGCACGTGGGCTGGCGCTGGACGCACAAGAACGTGTTTACGCTGCTGTCCTGGATCGTGTTTGCCGCGCTGCTGCTGGGCCATTGGCGCCTGGGCTGGCGCGGCCGGCGCGCGGTGCGCATGCTCGACGTCGGCGCGGGCCTGCTGCTGCTGGGCTACGTGGGTTCGCGTTTCGTGATGGAAGTGCTGCTGGGGCGCGCGCCATGAAGGCGCTGGTGGTCCTGCTGGTGGTGCTGTTCGGCGTCTGGCTGTGGCGGCGCGGGCGGCGCCTGGATGCGCCCCCGGCGCCGCCGCCGCCCCGGTCCGACGGTGCGGTTCAGCCCATGGTGGCCTGCGCCCGCTGCGGCGTGCACGTGCCGCAGTCCAGCGCGGTGAGCGGGCGCGCCGGACTCTATTGCTGCGAGGCGCACCGCCGGGAGGCCGAAGGTGGCTGAGTGGGCGCCTTCGCGCACGTCGGCGGCCACGGGTGCGCGGCGCGCCGATTCGGGCTGGCCGCGCTCGGGCTGGTTCGACGCCGGCGCATCCCCCGTGGTGGTGCCGACGCACGCGGTGCCGGCCTGGCCCGGCACGCCGGCGGCCGACCGTGGTGGTTTCGTGCGCCTGTGGAAGGCCTTCATGTCGGCGCGCCTGCTGCTGGCGCTGGCGCTGCTGGCGCTGCAGCTGAGCGCCAACGCGCTGGCGCAGCCGGTGCCGGCCTGGGTGTTCTGGCTGACCGGCGCCTACGCCGTGCTGACGGCGCTGGAGCGCTGGCGCGCCACGCCGCAGGGGCCGGGGCGTTCGTTCGACGGCCAGTGGTTCTACACCGCCGGCGCCGACCTGCTGTTCGTGGCGGTGCTGATGACGCAGGAGATCGCGGCCGGCATTCGCTACACGCCGCTGCTGGCGCTGCCGGTGCTGATGACCGCCATCCTGGGCACGCGCACGCTGGCGCTGGGCACGGCGGCGCTGGCGGCGCTGCTGATGCTGGGCGACGCGGTGATCGGCGCGCGCGCCGGCCTGTGGGCCAGCACCGCCGAGGTGGCCCAGGCCGGCCTGATGGGCTGCGGCCTGCTGGCGCTGGCGTGGCTGACCAACACCCTGGCGCTGCGCCTGGCGCGCGAGCAGCAGCTGACGGCGCGCGGCCGCGCCGAGGTGCGCATGCAGTCGCTGGTCAACAACCTGGTCATCGAGTCGATGGCCGACGGCGTGCTGGTGGTCGACGCCGGCTGCGTCGTGCACGCGGCCAACCCGGCGGCGCACGGCATGCTGGGTTCGGACCTGGAGGTGACGCCGGGCGTGTTTCGCCTGACCGACCATCCCGCCTGGGTGCAGCTGGCCGACCTGGTGCGACTGACCTTCGAGGGCCAGGACGTGGACGGCATCGAGATCATCCTGCACCACGAGGACCAGCCCGCCAGCCAGCTCAAGGTGCGCACCGAGCGCACGCCCTCGCTGGGCGTGGAGCACGAGGCCCGGCTGTGCGTGATGTTCCTGCAGGACTTGCGCGGCATGCAGGCGCAGCTGCGCACCGAGAAGCTGGCGTCCATGGGCCGCATGTCGGCCGCCGTGGCGCACGAATTTCGCAACCCGCTGGCGGCCATCAGCCAGGCCAACGCCCTGCTGGCCGAGGAGCTGGCCGAGCCCGCGCAGCAGCGCCTGACGGACATGATCCGGCAGAACACCGGCCGGCTGGCGCACATCGTGGACGACGTGCTGGACGTGGCGCGCGCGCCTGGCCTGGCCGACGAGACCGAGGGCCTGGTGCTGAACGACGAGACGCAGGCCTTTTGCGCCGAGTGGGCCGCGCAGCATGGCGCCGGCGCCCGCCTGCAGGTGCAGCTGCTGGCGCCCGATCTGGCGGTGCACTTCGCGCGCGAGCACCTGCGCCGCCTGCTGGTCAACCTGCTGGACAACGCCACGCGCTACGCCAGCGCGCAGCCCGGCGCCATCCAGGTGACGACGCAGGCGATTCGCCACGGGCCGGTGCTGCTGCGGGTGTGGAGCGACGGCGCGCCGCTCGATCCCATCGTGCAGCGCCATCTGTTCGAGCCCTTCTCGTCGTCCGAGAGCCGCTCCAGCGGGCTGGGCCTGTTCATTTGCCGCGAGCTGTGCGAGCGCCACGGCGCGGTGCTGTCCCACGAGCGCACGGTGCGCGAGCGCGCGGGGCAGCCGGTGGAAGGCAATGCGTTCAGCATCGAGATGCGACGGGCGCCGGGCCGTTTCGGCCCTTCCAGCTTCGGGGAGTCCAGCTTTTCATGAGTGCGAATCCGCAGCGGGCCGCGCCCGCGCGCATCCTGGTGGTGGACGACGAGCCCGACCTGTGCACGCTGTACGAACTGACCCTGCTGCGCGAGGGGCACCAGGTGCGCACCGCCGGCACGCTGGCGCAGGCGCGCCAGTGCTTGGCCGAGCAAGACTTCGACGCCGTCATCACCGACATGCGCCTGCCCGACGGCGACGGCCTGGGCCTGCTGCGCTATCTGGCGGCTGGCCAGCGGCGCGAGCGCTGCATCATGATCACCGCCTACGGTTCGCCCGAGAACGCGGTCGAGGCGCTCAAGAGCGGTGCCTTCGACTACCTGACCAAGCCGGTCGATCTGCGCCAGTTTCGCGCCGTCGTGCAGTCGGCCCTGCAGGCGCCCGAGCCGGTGACGGCACCGGCGCCGCTGCCGGCGGCGGACACCCGGCCGACGGCGCCGCCGCCGGAGGAAGACGCCGGGCCGGGCCAGGCGGCGCTGGCGCGCCTGGTGGGCGAGTCGGCGGCCATGCGCTCGGTCAAGCGGCGCGTGGCCAAGGTGGCGCGCAGCATGGCGCCGGTGCTGGTGCACGGCGAATCGGGCACCGGCAAGGAGCTGGTGGCGCGCGCGGTGCACGCCTGCAGCCATCGCCACGCCGGGCCCTTCGTGCCGGTCAACTGCGGCGCCATTCCCGACAACCTGCTGGAGGCCGAATTCTTCGGCGCGCGCAAGGGCTCCTACACCGGCGCCGTGCAGGACCGCGAGGGCTTCTTTCAGGCCGCGGCCGGCGGCACGCTGTTTCTGGACGAGATCGGCGATTTGCCGCTGGCCATGCAGGCCAAGCTGCTGCGCGCCATCCAGGAGCGCAGCGTGCGCCCGCTGGGTGCGACGCAGGAAGAACCGGTGGACGTGCGCATCGTCAGCGCCACGCACAAGAACCTGGCGGCGGCGGTGCACGGCGGCAGCTTTCGCCAAGACCTGTTCTATCGCCTGAACGTGATCGAGATCGCCATTCCGCCGCTGCGCGAGCGGCGCGAGGACATCGCCGCGCTGTGCCAGGTGCTGCTGGCGCGCATCGCGCACGAGTCGGGCGTGCCGGCGATCGAGCTGGCGCCCGAGCAGCTGGCCGCCATCATGCGGGCGCCGCTGGCGGGCAATGTGCGCGAGCTGGAGAACCTGCTGTACCGCGCGGTGGCGCTGGGCGGCGCGCGCGACTCCAACCTGGGCGACCTGGCCCCGCTGGATGAGATGCCGCGCGGCGCGGTGCCGTCGCAGCCCGCGCCGCTGCCTGCGGCCGTGCCGTTGACGCCGGCGGCGCCGCATCGCCCGGCGTCGGCGCCGGGGCAGGGCCTGGCGGCGTGGCTGGACGGGCAGGAGCGGCAGCTGCTGATGCAGGCGCTGCATGAGTCGGGCCTCGATCTGGCGGCGGCCGCGCAGCGCCTGGGCCTGGCCGCGCGCCCCTTGCGCTGGCGCCTGCAGCGCCTGGGCATTCCATGGGCCGAAGACGATGGCGCCCCAGCGCCGGCTCCGCGCTGACGCGCCCTGGCGGCAGGGCTGGTACGCGCCGGCGCAGGCGCTGCCGTCGCCTAACCGGGGGCCGCGGCCCGAGGGTGTCGCCGTCTCGCTGATCGTGGTGCATTCGATCAGCCTGCCGCCGGGCGAGTTCGGCGGCGCGCAGGTGCAGGCGCTGTTCACCAACACGCTGGACTGGGATGCGCACCCCTACTTCCAGGGCCTGCGCGGCCTGCAGGTGTCGGCGCATTTCTTCGTCCGACGCGATGGCGCGCTGTGGCAGTTCGTCAGCACCGACGAGCGCGCCTGGCACGCCGGCACATCCAGCCATCGCGGGCGCGCCAACTGCAACGACTACTCGGTGGGCATCGAGCTGGAAGGCCTGGAAGGCGGCGCGTTCGAGCCCGCCCAATACGCCAGCCTAGCGCGCCTGTGCAAGGACCTGCGGCGTCACTGTCCGATCGACGCCATTGCCGGCCACGAGCACGTCGCGCCCGGCCGCAAGCTCGACCCCGGCCCCGGCTTCGACTGGCGCGCGCTGCAGCGCGCGCTGCGCTGGCCGCGCGCCTTTTATCCCGACGGCGTGCTGGGCTGAGCCCGCGCCCGCGCATGCGGAGGCCGTGACTGGTCGCCGTTGTCGCTGCGCGTGGAAAATCCGCCATACACCATAGCTTGTGTGTTGTGCTTTGATAAAACACTAGATATAGTGTGTCCACCCGAAGCAAAAAAACACCACAAGCCCGCGTCCGGCACCTGCTTCGAGCCGTCTGAGACCCCTTCGCACCCTCCGAGAGACACGCATGCAAACTGCCCGCAGCACCGCGCCCTTCACCGTGCCCGTCACGCCCGCTGCCCCGATCGAGCCCGTGGCCGCCACCGCCAACCCGCTGACCCACTACCAGATCATGCGGCGCAACGGCGCCGTCGTGCGCTTCGAGCCGGCCAAGATCGCCGTGGCGATGATGAAGGCCTTTCTGGCCGTGCATGGCACGCAGGGCGCGGCCTCGGCCAGCGTGCGCGAGCTGGTCGACGAGCTGACCCAGACCGTGGTGCGCGCGCTGATGCGCTCGCGGCCGGCCGGTGGCACCTTTCACATCGAGGACGTGCAGGACCAGGTCGAGCTGGCCCTGATGCGCGGCGGCCACCACGAGGTGGCGCGTGCCTATGTGCTGTATCGCGAGCGCCGCGCGCAGGAGCGCGCGCAGCACAAGGCCGCCCCGGCCGCGGCGGCGCAGGTGCTGCATGTACTACAAAATAATGAGCGCATTGCGCTTGATCTGTCTGGGCTGCAAGCCCTTTTGACTCAGGCCTGCGCCGGCCTGAGCGCCGAGATCAGCGCCGCGCCCATCCTGGCCGAGACCCTGCGCAACCTGTACGACGGCGTGCCCATCGAGGAGGTCTACAAGGCCGCCATCCTGGCCGCGCGCACCCTGATCGAGCAGGAGCCGGATTACACGTTCGTCACCGCCCGCCTGCTGCTGCACACCATCGCGCAGGAGGTGCTGGGCGAGGACGTGGGCCTGCCCGAGCTGGCCGGCGCCTATGCCGAATCCTTTCCGCGCTTCATCCAGCGCGGCGTCGAGCACGAACTGCTGGACGAGCGCCTGCTGCAGTTCGACCTGGCGCGCCTGGGCGCGGCGCTCAAGCCCGAGCGCGACCTGCAGTTCGACTACCTGGGCCTGCAGACGCTGTACGACCGCTACTTCCTGCACGTGCGCAAGCAACGCATCGAACTGCCGCAGGCCTTCTTCATGCGCGTGGCCATGGGCCTGGCGCTGCATGAAATCGACCGCGAGGCGCGCGCCATCGAGTTCTACGAGGTGCTGTCGTCCTTCGACTTCATGAGCAGCACGCCCACGCTGTTCAACAGCGGCACGCGGCGCTCGCAGCTGTCCTCCTGCTACCTGACCACGGTGCCCGACGAGCTGGACGGCATCTACGAATCGATCAAGGAAAACGCCCTGCTGTCCAAGTATGCCGGCGGCCTGGGCAACGACTGGACGCGGGTGCGCGCCCTGGGCAGCCACATCAAGGGCACCAACGGCGAGTCGCAGGGCGTGGTGCCATTCCTGAAGGTGGTCAACGACACGGCGGTGGCCGTCAATCAGGGCGGCAAGCGCAAGGGCGCCGTCTGCGCCTACCTGGAGACCTGGCACCTGGACGTCGAGGAATTCCTGGAGCTGCGCAAGAACACCGGCGACGACCGCCGCCGCACGCACGACATGAACACCGCCAACTGGGTGCCCGACCTGTTCATGCGCCGCGTGATGGAAAAGGGCTCGTGGACGCTGTTTTCGCCGTCCGACGTGCCCGACCTGCACGACCAATACGGCACCGCCTTCGAGCAGGCCTACGTCGCCTACGAGGAAAAGGCCGCGCGCGGCGAGATCAAGCCCAGCAAGACCCTGCCTGCGGTCGACCTGTGGCGCAAGATGCTTTCGATGCTGTTCGAGACCGGCCATCCCTGGATCACCTTCAAGGACGCCTGCAACGTCCGCTCGCCGCAGCAGCACGCCGGCGTGGTGCATTCCAGCAACCTGTGCACCGAGATCACGCTCAACACCAGCGACAGCGAAACCGCGGTGTGCAACCTGGGCTCGGTCAACCTGCCGCGCCACATCACCGACGGGCACATCGACCACGCCAAGCTGCAGCGCACCGTGCAGACGGCCATGCGCATGCTCGACAACGTCATCGACATCAATTACTACGCCGTCAAGAAGGCGCGCGACTCCAATCTGCGCCACCGCCCGGTGGGCCTGGGCGTGATGGGATTTCAAGATGCGCTGTACGCACTGCGCATTCCCTACGCCAGCGAGCAGGCGGTGCAGTTCGCCGACCAGTCGATGGAGGCGATCTGCTACCACGCCTACTGGGCCTCGACCGAACTGGCGGCCGAACGCGGGCGCTATGCGTCGTACAAGGGCTCGCTGTGGGAGCGCGGCGTGTTGCCGCTGGATACCCTCGACCTGCTGGAGCGGGCGCGCGGCGGCTACGTGGAGGTGGACCGCTCGGCCACGCTGGACTGGGACGCGCTGCGCGCCAAGATCGGGCGCGACGGCATGCGCAACAGCAACTGCATCGCCATCGCGCCCACCGCCACCATCAGCAACATCGTCGGCGTCGACGCCTCGATCGAGCCGTGCTTCGGCAACCTGTCGGTCAAGAGCAACCTGTCGGGCGAGTTCACCATCATCAACCACCACCTGGTGCGCGACCTCAAGCGCCTGAACCTGTGGGACGAGGTGATGGTGATGGACCTGAAGCACTTCGACGGCTCGCTGGCCGCCATCGACCGCGTACCCGCCGACATCAAGCAGCTGTACGCCACCGCCTTCGAGGTGCAGCCCCAGTGGCTGGTGGAGTGCGCCGCGCGGCGCCAGAAGTGGATCGACCAGGCGCAGAGCCTGAACATCTACATGGCCGGTGCCTCGGGCAAGAAGCTGGACGACACCTACAAGCTCGCGTGGCTGCGCGGCGTCAAGACCACCTACTACCTGCGCACCACCAGCGCCACGCAGGCCGAGAAGTCCACCATCCAGTCGGGCCGACTGAACGCCGTGCCGAGCAGCCACGAGCGCGACGGCGGCCTGCAGGCCAGCCATGCGGCGGCGGCGCCCGAGAGCACGCTCGACGCCGTCGAGGCCGCCACCGACATCAAGTTCTGCGCCATCGACGATCCCGGTTGCGAGGCCTGCCAGTGATCGCGCGTTGCGGCTTCGTCGCGCGATGCGATGCCTGGCCGCAACACATTCTTGTCATCCAGCGGAGTTCAACGTGCACGAATGCTTTGCATTTCGTCATGTTGCTCCCATAATCGGAGCATTGGAAAAATCATGTTGAACTGGAGCGAAGACAGCGCACGCAACACGCCGCAGCCGCGGCTGCAGCCGGTGGCGTCGTGGACGCCCGCGCAGCCGATGGCGCCGACGCCGGTCGCCGCGCGCAGCGAAGGGGGTCAGCGCCGCGTCAACGCGGCCGACAAGCGCATCATCAATGGCCACACCGACGTCAACCAGCTGGTGCCGTTCAAGTACAAGTGGGCTTGGGAAAAGTACCTGGCCACCTGCGCCAACCACTGGATGCCGCAGGAAATCAACATGAACCGCGACATCGCGCTGTGGAAGGACCCGAACGGTCTGTCCGAGGACGAGCGCCGCATCATCAAGCGCAACCTGGGCTTCTTCGTCACCGCCGACTCGCTGGCCGCCAACAACATCGTGCTGGGCACCTATCGCCACATCACGGCGCCCGAGTGCCGCCAGTTCCTGCTGCGCCAGGCCTTCGAAGAAGCCATCCACACCCACGCCTACCAGTACATCGTCGAGTCGCTGGGCCTGGACGAAGCCGAGATCTTCAACGCCTACCACGAGGTGGCCTCGATCCGCGCCAAGGACGAGTTCCTGATCCCCTTCATCGACGCCATCATGGACCCGGCTTTCAGCACCGGCACGCCCGAGGCCGACCAGACGCTGCTGAAAAGCCTGATCGTTTTCGCCTGCCTGATGGAAGGCCTGTTCTTCTACGTCGGCTTCACGCAGATCCTGGCGCTGGGCCGGCAAAACAAGATGACCGGCGCCGCCGAGCAGTACCAGTACATCCTGCGCGACGAATCGATGCACTGCAACTTCGGCATCGACCTGATCAACCAGATCAAGCTGGAGAACCCGCAGCTGTGGACGCCCGCGTTCAAGGCCGAGATCAAGGCCCTGTTCGAGCGCGCGGTCGAGCTCGAATACCGCTACGCCGAGGACACCATGCCGCGCGGCGTGCTGGGCCTGAACGCCTCCATGTTCAAGGGCTACCTGCGCTACATCGCCAATCGCCGTGCCACCCAGATCGGGCTGGAGGCGCTCTACCCGGGCGCCGAGAACCCGTTCCCCTGGATGAGCGAAATGATCGACCTGAAGAAGGAACGCAACTTCTTCGAAACCCGCGTCATCGAGTACCAGACCGGTGGCGCGCTGTCATGGGATTGAACGGGTGACGAGCCGCATGCGCGCTTCCCGTCTGCCGCCTTTCGGCGGCGTTCGTGTTCATGGCCTTGGACCGCGGTCCAGGGTCATGAATCGTTTCGCGTGTCCCAACAGGCGCGAAGCGTTTCCTGCTGTTGATTGTTCAACTTGATCAAGGAGAAAAAAATGGCAACTGCGAAGAAACCCGCCGCGAAGAAGGCTGCGGCCAAGAAGGCACCGGCGAAGAAAGCCCCCGCGAAGAAGGCGGCCGCGAAGAAGGCACCGGCCAAGAAGGTCGTGGCCAAGAAAGCGGCACCGGCCAAAAAGGCCGCGGTGAAGAAGGTCGCGGCCAAGAAGGCGCCGGCCAAGAAGGCGGCAGTGAAGAAGGTCGCTGCCAAGAAGGCGGCGGTGAAGAAGGCCATCGGCAACCTGAAGAAGGCGGTAGACAAGAAGGTCGCTGCCGCCAAGAAGGCGGTTGCCAAGAAGGTCGCGGCCAAGAAGGCGCCGGCCAAGAAGGCGGCAGTGAAGAAGGTCGCCGCCAAGAAGGCGGCGCCGGCCAAGAAGGCGGCTGCCAAGAAAGCCGCGCCGGCCAAGAAGCCTGCCCCTGCGCCCAAGACCACGCTGAGCCCTCAGGCCGCGTGGCCCTTCCCCACGGCCGCCAAGCCCTGATCGGGCCCGGCCGCTGCCGGCGCCTGGGCGTCGGCAGACGCACTCAACCCGCACGCGCGGTCCCGGCGTGCGGGTTTTTCTTTGCCCCTTGGGTTGGGGGAGTGGGCTATGCGGCTTCGCGCAGCAGCGCCGCGCGATCGACCGTGTAGTTCTGCGGGCCGCTGGCCGCCACCTTGAGCGCGCCCAGGCGGTTGCCCAGCACGGCGCAGCGCGCCATCGACCAGCCTTGCTCCAGGCCCCACAGCAGCGCGCCGCGCCAGGCGTCGCCGCAGCCGGTGGGGTCGACCACCTGCGCCGGCTGAACGCCGGGAACGCGCGTGCACACGCCGTCCTCCCACACGTCGCAGCCCTCGGCGCCGCGCGTGACGACCAGCGCGCGCACACGCCGTGACAGCTCGGCCGGCGTCACGCCCATGCGGTCGCACAGCATCTGGCCTTCGTAGTCGTTGACCGTCACCCAGGTGGCCAGCGCCACGAAGTGCGCCAGCTCGGCGCCATCGAACATGGGCAGGCCCTGGCCGGGGTCGAACACGAAGGGGATGCCGGCGGCATGAAACTGCTCGGCGTGCTGCAGCATGGCGTCGCGCCCGTCCGGCGAGATGATGCCCAGGCGGATGTCGGGCCGTGCCGCGATGCGGTTGACGTGCGCCTGCATCATGGCGCCGGGGTGAAAGGCCGTGATCTGGTTGTTGTCGCGGTCGGTCATGATCATGGCCTGCGCGGTGTAGGTGTCATCCACCTCGCGCACGAACTCGGTGCTGATGCCCTGGCCGTGCAGGCGCTGCAGGTAGTCGGCGCCGTCGCGCCCCACCGTGGCCATGGGCAGGGGCGTGCCGCCCAGCTGGCGCATGGCGTAGGCGATGTTGCCGGCGCAGCCGCCGAAGTCGCGGCGCAGATGGGGCACCAGAAACGAGACGTTCAGGATGTGCAGCTGCTCGGGCAGGATCTGCTGCGCGAAGCGTCCTTCGAAGCTCATGATGGTGTCGAACGCGAGAGAACCGCAAATCAGGCTTGCCATGGTGTGGGGAGGGGTTGGGTCGGTGGTCAGGGATAGAAGGCGGTCAGGCGGTAGCCCGCCACCGCGGCGGCGTCCACCGGCGCGCCGACCGTCACGCCCTGGCTGGCGCTGAAGTCGCCGCGTGGCGCCAGCGCGGGGGGCGCGCCAAGCTCGGCCGCGGCCAGCACGCGGCGCACCAGGGGCTGGTTGTCGCGGTCGGTCAGGATCAATTCCAGCGCCGGGCTGGCCACCGGCCAGTCGGCGCTGTTGCGCAGGCTGACGCTGAAGCGAAACTCGGGCCCCGCCACGCGGTTGAAGGCCGAGGCATCGATGACGATGGCGTCGAGCTGCCGATAGGGCCTGATCTGGCAACCCAGCGGGGCGCACAGCGCGCGCAGGGCCGGCGCCGACTGCGGCAGGCGCGCGGCCAGCCAGTCGCGCTGGCCGATCACCCACTGACCCGCCAGGGCCAGCACGCCCAGCAGGGCGACCAGCCACAGCAGGGCGCGCACCGGGCGCGAGGCCCAGAACGCGCGCCGGCGCGCGGCGGCGACGAAGGAGGGCGGCGCTTCCAGCGGCGCGACGTTCGACGCGGGCTCATCGTCGGGGCGTGGGCGTTCGGGCAGGGCGGTCCCGTCGTCCTCCAGCGGATCGAGCAGTGCCGGCTCGGTGAGGCTCGTGTAGGCCAGGTGGAGATCGAGGGGGTCGGGGTCCAGCAGGGGGAGATCGGACGGCTCCGGATCCGGTGCTTCGGCTGGCTCGTCGAGGGCGGGCTCGGCACTCGGCGCCGTTGCCGACGGGGTCTCGGCCGAGTCATCCCGGATGAGATCGGTGGACTGGGTCCACGCCGTCGCCTGCCGATCGTCCGTCTCAGCGGCGAGCGCGGCAGGGATATCAGGCACGACCAGGGCGGGTTCCGCGGGCGGCGTGACCACTGCCGGCGCTGCGACGGGTCGCGGTGCAATGCTCGGCGCTGGTGCAGCGGCATCCGCTGCAACCGGCGGCGCGGCGGATGCTTCGCCCCAGGGCATGGGTGGCGAAGTGACGGCGGACGGCAGCGGCGCCGCGCGGGCCGTCGTTTCTGCGGCGGGCGCGCCCACGGGTGCCGGGGCAGTCGATGCGTCACGCGGCAGCAGGTGCGTCGAGGCATCGAACACCACGCCGCAGTGCCCGCAGCGCACCCAGCCGGCGGCAATGCGAATCTGGTCCGGCACGACCTTGAACAGGGTCGAGCAGGCGGGGCAGCGCGTGACCAGGCTCATGCCAGAGGCGAGGGCGTTTTGGCGGCGGCAAGCATGGCGGCGATTGTAGGCAGGCGCGCGGCCGGCCCGGCGCTTCAGCGTGCGCGCGTGGCCGTCATCAGCACCCAGCCGTCCTGCGCGTCGGCCACCTGCAGGGCCAGCCAAGGGCGATAGGCCTGCTGCAGTTCCTCGGTCTGCCGCTCCAGGATGCCGGCCAGCACCAGCGCGCCGCCGGCCGCGACGTGGGCGCACAGCAGGGGCGCCAGCACCTTCAGCGGCGTGGCCAGGATGTTGGCCAGCACCGTGTCGTACAGGCCATGGGCCGCATCCGGCAGGCCGCTGTGGATGGACACGCCGTTGGCCGCCGCGTTGGCCTGGGTGGCCTGCACGGCCGCCGGGTCGATGTCCACCGCGTCCACCACGCGGGCGCCGTGCAGGGCGGCGCCGATGGCCAGGATGCCCGAGCCGCAGCCGTAGTCCAGCACGCGCTGGCCCGTCGGCGGATGCGCGGCCAGCCAGCGCAGGCACATGCGCGTGGTGGGGTGGGTGCCGGTGCCGAAGGCCAGACCGGGGTCGAGCCGAATCACGCGCGTGGCGGCGGCCGGCACCTCGTGCCAGCTGGGCACGATCCAGAATTCGGGCGTGATGGCCACCGGGTCGAACTGCGACTGCGTCAGGCGCACCCAGTCCTGCTCGGGCACCGGCGCCACCGACTGCACCAGGCTGCCGGCAAAAAAGTCCTGCGCGGCCAGCAGCGCGGCGGCTTCGCGCGCGGCGCCTTCCTGCGTGAACAGCGCCACCACCGTGGTGCGCGACCAGCCGGGCGCCGGTGGCGGCAGGCCGGGTTCGCCGAACAGGGCCTGCTCGGCCTGGGTGTCGGCGTCGGCGTCCTCGGCGCTGACGCTGAGCGCGTCCAGCGCCTGCAGCGCGTCGCTGATCGGCTCGACCGCCGATTCGGGGCAGACCAGGCGCAGTTCAAACATCACGGAAACTACAGTAAATATAGCTGCTCGCGCTTGACGGACGCGGGCTGCAGGTCGATTTGGCTTGAAAAATGGGGCTGGCAGGCGTGGCTACTTGCTGCGCTCGGCCAGCCATTTTTCGAGGTAGTGGATGTTGGTCCCGCCTTCACGAAAGCGCGCGTCCACCAGCAGGTTGCGGTGCAGCGGGATGTTGGTCTGGATGCCCTCGACCACGGTCTCCAGCAGCGCCGTCTGCATGCGGGCGATGGCCTGCTCGCGCGTGTCGCCGTAGGTGATGATCTTGCCGATCATCGAGTCGTAGTTGGGCGGCACGAAGTAGTTGTTGTAGACGTGCGAGTCGACCCGCACGCCCGGGCCGCCCGGCTGGTGCCACAGCGTGATGCGGCCAGGCGAGGGCGTGAACTTGAACGGATCCTCGGCGTTGATGCGGCACTCGATGGCGTGGCCGCGGATCTGGATCTGCCGCTGGGTGAAGGGCAGTTTTTCGCCCGCCGCCACCATGATTTGCGAGCGCACGATGTCCACGCCGGTGATCCATTCCGTCACCGGGTGCTCCACCTGCACGCGCGTGTTCATCTCGATGAAGTAGAACTCGCCGTTCTCGTACAAAAACTCGAAGGTGCCGGCGCCGCGGTAGCCGATCTTCTTGCAGGCAGCCACGCAGCGCTCGCCGATGCGCTCGATCTGGCGGCGCGGAATGCCCGGCGCCGGCGCTTCCTCGATCACCTTCTGGTGGCGCCGCTGCATGGAGCAGTCGCGCTCGCCCAGGTAGACGGCGTTCTTGTGCTTGTCGGCCAGGATCTGGATTTCGACGTGGCGCGGGTTCTGGAGGTATTTCTCCATGTACACCGCCGGGTTGTTGAAGGCCGCGGTGGCCTCGGCCTTGGTGGTCTGCACGGCGCTGATCAGGGCCGCCTCGGTGTGCACCACGCGCATGCCGCGCCCGCCGCCGCCGCCCGAAGCCTTGATGATCACCGGATAGCCGATGGCCTTGGCGATGCGGCGGATGCTGGCGGCATCCTCGGGCAGTTCACCATCCGAGCCCGGCACGCAGGGCACGCCGGCCTTGATCATGGCCTGCTTGGCCGACACCTTGTCGCCCATGATGCGGATCGACTGCGGCGTCGGGCCGATGAACTGAAAGCCGCTTTGCTCCACCCGCTCGGCGAAGTCGGCGTTCTCGCTCAGAAAGCCGTAGCCGGGGTGGATGGCCTCGGCGTCGGTCACCTCGGCCGCCGAGATGATGGCCGGCATGTTGAGGTAGCTTTGCCCCGAGGGCGCCGGGCCGATGCACACCGCCTCTTCCGCCAGCTTGACGTACTTGGCTTCCTTGTCGGCCTCGGAATAGACCATCACGGCCTTGACGCCCAGTTCGCGGCAGGCGCGCTGCACCCTCAGCGCGATTTCGCCGCGATTGGCGATCAGGATCTTCTTAAACATGTGTGCTTTCGCGGCTCATCGCCCGCGCGCTGGCGCGCGCCAGCGCAATTTGCTTCGCCTGGCCTGCGGCCAGACCTCCCCGATTGGCAATCAAAATCTTCTTGAACATCCGCTGCTCCGCGGTTCGTTATTCGATGACGAACAGCGGTTGCCCGTACTCGACCGCCTGGCCGTTTTCGCCCAGCACCTGGGTGATGGTGCCCGACTTCTCGGCCTCGATCTCGTTCAGGATCTTCATGGCTTCGATGATGCAGATCACGTCGCCCTCGCTGACCTTCTGCCCCACCTCGACGAAGGCCGTGCCGCCCGGGCTGGCCGAGCGGTAGAAGGTGCCCACCATGGGCGACTTGACGACGAAGCCGGTCACGGCCGGTTCAGCCGGCGCCGCCGCGGCAGCCGCAGGGGCCGCCACTGCAGCGGGTGCAGCCGCCACCGGAACCGCCGGCACGGGCACGGCGGCCACGACCGGGGTGGACAAGCCGGCCTTGACGATGCGCACCTTGCCTTCGGCCTCGGTGATCTCCAGCTCGGACACGTTCGACTCGGACACCAGGTCGATCAAGGTCTTGAGTTTTCGCAGGTCCATTTTTGAAATGCTTTCGTAGAAATTGAAACCATTTTACCGAATTTAAGGCAAAGTTCGCGCTTTGGATGCATTGCTTTGCCGTGCCAGCGCTGGCGTCAGCGCAGCCAGTCCGCCAGATCCTCGGGCTTCAACTGGCCCAGCTTGCGGTGCCGGATGTCGCCTTTTCGGTCAAAAACCACCGTAAACGGCAGGCCGCCGGCGGCATTTCCCAGCTTTTTCGTCAATTCGACGCCGGCAGGACCGGCCATGGCGATGGGGTAACTGACGGGGGTGCGAGTCAGAAAGCGCTGCACCAGGTCGGCCTGATCGATGGCCAATCCAAGCATTTGCCAACCGTTGTCCTTCACTTGCGTGTAAAAGCGGCTCAATAGCGGCATTTCTTCCACGCAGGGCGGGCACCAGGTGGCCCAGAAGTTGATCAGCAGCGGGCGACCCTTCAAGTCGGCCATGGCCAAGGGGGCGCCGGCGGGTGTGCTGAAATGATGCTGCCAAAGGTCCTGGGTGTCGGGCTCGTGCAGCGCAAAACGCCGCCAGGCCAGCGTGGCGCCGGCGATGCCGGCGGCCGCGCCCACCGCGGCGGCCAGGGCCCAGCGGCGGGTGGGCGTGCCGGCGGCGGGTGAAAGCTCAAAACTTTCACTCATGCACAGGCCTCGTCTTGCAGCCGCGCGGCCAGCGCGGTGGCGTCGCCCTGGCGGGGCCGGCCGTCGGCGCCGTGCTTGAGGGCGCCGCGCAGGGCGTCGTAGTCTTGAATCATCAGATGAATGCCGATGGCTTCGCCCAGTTCGGGGCAGGGTGTCGAAAAACTGAGCACGTCCGCCGCCGGGCCGGGGCCGCCGGGCGCGGGGCGCACGTCGTAGCGCACGCCGCGGTCGATCAGCGCGATCTCGGCCGACTTGGGGTCGTCGCAATACAGCTGCAGGTGAATGTCGCTGCGGCGCGTGGCGGTGCCGTTCCACACGGCGCCCTGGATGTGCGGGCGAAAGGCGGCCAGGCGCTGCATCCAGGTCAGGGCCAGCTGGCGCAAGGCCTGCAGCTCGCCGGGCTGGGTGTCGGCGTGGAACAGGTCGATGTAAGCGCGTACTTCGCTTTCGACCGCATCGTTGTCCGGCAGGGCGGTGCGCGCCGGCGCGCCCAGCAGCTTCTGCGCGCGGCGCTTGGCGCTGCCGTAGTCCAGGCCTTCTTCCACCACCAGCCGTGCGGCGGTGGCGGCCAGCTCTTGCCTCAGGGTTTCCATGGGGCGCATTGTGCCCGCTCGCGTCGGCTGGCGGCGTAAAGTCGCCCGAAGGCATGACGAGAAGGAGACCCGATGCAAAGCACCATGATGAACGCGCCCCTGTCGCTCAACCACCTGCTGGAGCGGGCGGGGCGGCTGTTTGCCGGCAACGAGATCGTCTCGCGCCGGCCCGACAAGTCGCTGGTGCGCCACAGCTATGGCGAGTTTTATCGCCGCACGCGGGCGCTGGCGTCGGCGCTGCAGGGCCTGGGGCTGCGCCAGGGCGATCGCGTGGCCACCCTGTGCTGGAACCACCACGCCCATCTGGAGTGCTACTTCGGCATTCCCGCCGCGGGCGGGGTGATGCACACGCTGAACCTGCGCCTGGCGCCGGAGGAGATCGGCTGGATCGCCGACGATGCGCAGGACCGCTTCCTGGTGATCGACGACGTGCTGCTGCCGCTGTATGAGCAGTTCAAGCACCGCTACACGTTCGAGCAGGTCATCGTGTATCCCTTCTCGGGCGGCCAGGCGCTGCCCAAGGGCATGCTGGACTACGAGGCGCTGCTGGCCGGCGCCGACCCCGACGGCCTGGTCTACGCGCTGCACGACGAGAACGACCCGGTGGCCATGTGCTACACCAGCGGCACCACCGGGCGGCCCAAGGGCGTGGTGTATTCGCACCGCTCGACCGTGCTGCATTCGCTGGTGGGCAGCCTGCCGGACTTCTGCAGCGTGCACGGCAGCGACGTGGTGCTGCCCGTCACGCCCATGTTCCACGCCAACAGCTGGGGCATGCCCTACATGGCAGTGATGATGGGCGCCAAGCTGGTGTTTCCGGGCCCGCACATGCACCCCGACGACCTGCTCGACCTGATGACCGCCGAGCCGCCCACGCTGGCGCTGGGCGTGCCCACCATCTGGATGACGCTGATCCAGACCTACGACGCCTCGCTCAAGACCGGCGCGGCCAACGCCGGCCGCTGGAAGCTGCCCACCGGCCTGCGCTCGCTGGTCGGCGGCGCGGCCGTGCCCGAGGCGCTGATCCGCGCCTTCGACGCCCATGGCATCTGGATCATGCAGGGCTGGGGCATGACCGAGACCAGCCCGGTGGCCACCATCAGCTACCCGCGCGCCGAGTTGCGGGGCGCCTCGGCCGACGAGAAATACCGGCGCGCGGCCATGGCCGGCGTGCCGGTGCCGCTGGTGGAGCTGCGCGCGCGCGGCGACGACGGCAGCGACCAGCCCTGGGACGGCCACAGCGTGGGCGAGATCCAGGTGCGCGGGCCCTTCATCACCGGCAGCTACCACGAGGTCGGCTCGCCGGCCGACAAGTTCACCGAGGACGGCTGGCTGCGCACCGGCGACGTCGCCAGCGTGGACGCGCTGGGCTTCGTCAAGATCAGCGACCGCACCAAGGACCTGATCAAGTCGGGCGGCGAATGGATCAGCTCGGTCGACCTGGAAAACGCGCTGATGGCCCATCCGTCGGTGGCCGAAGCGGCCGTCATCGCCATCCCCGACGAAAAGTGGAGCGAGCGCCCGCTGGCCTGCGTGGTGCTCAAGCCGGGCGAGCAGGCGACGCCCGACCAGCTCGATGCCCTGCTGCTGGACAAGTCCTTCGCCAAATGGCAGCTGCCCGAGCGCTACGAGTTCATCGACGCCGTGCCGCGCACCTCGACCGGCAAGTTCTGGAAGCTCAAGCTGCGCGAACGGTTCCCGCACTGAGCCGCGCACGACCTGAAAAACTATCGAATCGATAGCTGCCCGCGCTTGATGCAAGCGGGCCAGCGGTCGATTTGGCTTGAAACCCGGCCAAAGCCGGGCGTCAAGCGGTCTCGCCGCGCCACAAGTCCTGCACCGCCTCGCGCTGGCGCACCACGCGCGCCTCGCCGCCGTCGACCAGCACCTCGGCCGCGCGCGGGCGGGTGTTGTAGTTGCTGGCCATGCTCATGCAGTAGGCGCCGGCCGACAGCACGGCCAGGTGCTCGCCGGGCTGCACCGCGAGCGGCCGGTCGCGGCCCAGCCAGTCGCCGCTTTCGCACACCGGGCCCACCACGTCGTACGTGGTCGCGCTGGCGCCGGGCGCCGGCTGGCGCAGCGGCACGATGCGGTGAAAGGCCTCGTACAGCGCCGGGCGCGGCAGGTCGTTCATGGCGGCGTCGACGATGCAGAAGTTCTTTTGCTCGCCGGGCTTGAGGTACAGCACCTCGGTCAGGCACAGGCCGGCGTTGCCCACCAGCGAGCGGCCGGGCTCGATCATCAGCGCGCGATCGCCGTAGCCGCGCGCGTCCAGCCGCGCCAGCAGGGCGGCCCACAGCGCGTTGGCGGCGGGCGGCGTGTCGCCCGCGTAGTCGATGCCCAGGCCGCCGCCCAGGTCGATGTGCCGGATGCGAATGCCGGCGGCCTCGATGGCGCCCACCAGGTCGAGCACGCGATCCAGCGCCTCGACGTAAGGCGCGACCTCGGTGATCTGCGAGCCGATGTGGCAGTCGATGCCCACCACCTGCAGGCCCGTCAGGCGCGCGGCGTGTTGATAGGCGGCCAGCGCCTGCTCGTGCGCGATGCCGAACTTGTTGCCCTTCAGGCCGGTGGAGATGTAGGGGTGCGTGCGGGCGTCCACGTTGGGGTTGACGCGGATGCTGATCGGCGCGCGCCGGCCGCAGGCGCGGGCCACCTCGTCGATGACGTCCAGCTCGGCCAGGCTCTCGACGTTGAAGCAGCGGATGCCCGCTTCGAGGGCGCGGCGGATCTCGGCGCGCGTCTTGCCGATGCCCGAAAACACGATCTTGCCAGCCACGCCGCCGGCGGCCAGCACGCGCTCGAGTTCGCCGCCCGAGACGATGTCGAAGCCGCAGCCGGCGTCGGCAAACACCTTCAGCACGGCCAGGGTCGAGTTGGCCTTCATGGCGTAGCAGATCAGCGCCTCGCGCCCCGCCAGGCCGCGCTGGTAGGCGGCCAGCGCGCCCAGCATGGCGGCGCGCGAATAAACGAACAGCGGCGTGCCGTGGCGCTGCGCCAGCTCGGCCAGCGCCACGTCTTCCAGCATCAGCTGGCCCGCGCGGTAGGCGACGAAGGGGGTGCCGGGCAGGGGCGCGTTGGCGCGGGCGGGTGCGGAGGGCGTCATTGGATTTCGGGCAGGTTGGGCAGGGGCGGCGGCACGGCAGCCGGCGCCGCACTGGCGGGCGCTGCCGCCGGCGCGGCCGTGCCGCCGAACACGGTTTGCGGCAGCGTGGCGCGCTGGGCTGCCGCCGGCGTGCTGGGGATGAACAGCGGGCCCTTCTGACCGCAGGCATTCAGCGCGGCCGCCGCCAGGGCGGTCACGATGAGGCGGGCAAGCAGCGGTGCGGGGCGCGACATGGCGCGAATTCTAGTGACGCGCCGGCGCATCCCTAGTTCTTGAACAGATCCAGGATGCGATTGCGCTCGCCGCCCGGCGCGGCGCCCATGGGGCTGCCGACCTCGGCCGGGGCCTCGGGCTCTTGCAGGCCGGCGCCGCCCAGGTTGGTGATGCCGCCGCCGTGCGCGTACTCGTCGTACAGCCAATCGTCGCCCACGCGGGTCACGCCGGCCGGCGGCTTGAGCTGCGCCACCGGCACGCCCTTGAGCGCCGTCTGCATGAAGTTGATCCAGATCGGCAGCGACAGGCCGCCGCCCGTCTCGCGCGCGCCCAGGTTGCGCGGCGTGTCGTAGCCGATCCACACCGAGGCCACCAGCGTCGGCTGGTAGCCGGTGAACCAGGCGTCCATCGAATCGTTGGTGGTGCCCGTCTTGCCATAAATGTCGGGCCGCTTGAGCGTGGCCTGCGCGCGCGCTGCCGTGCCGGTGCGCGCCACCTCGTTCAGCATGGTGTTCATGACGAAGGCGTTGCGCGCGTTGATGGCGCGGTTGTCCTCGGTGGGTGGCGTGGGGTGGCTTTCGACCAGCACCTTGCCGGTGTGGTCGGTCACGCGGGTGATGAGGAAGGGGTTGACGCGCCAGCCGCCGTTGGCGAACACGGCAAAGCCGGTGGCCATCTGCATCGGCGTGACCGAGCCCGCGCCCAGCGCCATGGTCAGGTAGGGCGGGTGCTTGTCGGGGTCGAAGCCGAAGTGGGCGACCCAGTCCTGCGCGTAGCGCGGCGTGATGGCCTGCAGCACGCGGATGGAGATCATGTTGCGCGAGCGCGCCAGGCCGCGCTTGAGCGTCATCGGGCCTTCGAAGCCGCCCTCGTAGTTCTTGGGCTCCCAGGGCTGGCCGCCGGTGACGCTGGCATCGAAAAACAGCGGTGCGTCGTCGACGATGGTGGTGGGCGAGAAGCCCTTTTCGAGCGCCGCCGAATACACGAAGGGCTTGAAGCCCGAGCCCGGCTGGCGCCAGGCCTGCGTGACGTGATTGAACTTGTTCTTGCCGTAGTCGAAGCCGCCCACCAGCGCCTTCACGGCGCCGTCGCGCGGATCGAGCGCCACCAGCGCGCCCTCGACCTCGGGCAGCTGGGCCACGTCCCAGCTGTTGTCGTCCTTGCGCACCACGCGGATCACCGCGCCGGCGCGAATCTGCACCGCCGGCGCCGCGCGCGGCGACAGGCCGGAGCGCGCCGCGCGCAGGCCGTTGCCGGTGATCTGGATGGCGTCGCCGCTGGCCAGCACCGCGTCAATCTGGCGCGCGCTGGCGGCGGTGACCACCGCGGCGGCGAGGTCGCCGATGTCCGGGTAATCGGCCAGCACGTCGCCGATGAAGGTCTCGCGCTCGGCGGCGTCCTTGGGCAGGTCGACGAACTTTTCAGGGCCGCGGTAGGCCTGGCGGCTCTCGTAATTCATGATGCCGCGGCGCAGCGCCTCATACGCGGCCTGCTGGTCGTCGGCCTTGATGCTGGTGTAGACCTTCAGGCCGCGCACGTAGGTCTGGTCGCCGTACTGCTCGAACATCATGCGGCGCACCATCTCGGCCACGTACTCGGCGTGCACGCGGTCGCGGTTGCTGCTGGGGCGGATGTGCAGCTCCTGCGCCTTGGCCTGCGTCGCCTGCTCGGCGGTGATGAAGCCGTTTTCGACCATGCGGTCGATGATGTGCAGCTGGCGTTCCTTGGCGCGCGCGAAGTTGGCGATCGGGTTGGCGGTGGACGGGAACTTGGGAATGCCCGCCAGCATGGCGGCCTCGGCGATGGTCACGTCCTTCAACGGCTTGCCGAAATAGGTTTCGGCGGCGGCAGCAAAACCGTAGGCGCGGTTGCCCAGGAAGATCTGGTTCATGTAGATCTCCAGGATCTGGTCCTTGGAGAGCTGGTGCTCGAGCTTGAGCGTCAGCAGCATTTCGTAGATCTTGCGCGTGTAGGTCTTCTCCGACGTCAGGTACACGTTGCGCGCCACCTGCATGGTGATGGTGGACGCGCCCTGGCTCTTTTCACGCCCCAGGTTGGCCAGCGCGGCGCGCAGCACGCCCACGTAATCGATGCCGTTGTGCTCGTAAAAGCGCGCATCTTCAATCGCCAGGACGGCATCTTTCATGATTTTCGGGATCTGGTCGATCGGCGTCAGTGTGCGCCGCTCCTCGCCGAACTCGCCGATCAGCTGGCCTTCGGCCGTGTACACGCGCAGCGGCAGCTTGGGGTGGTAGTTGGACAGGCCCGACACGTCGGGCAGGTTGGGGTAGGCGACGGCCAGTGCCATCAGTCCCGCCAGGCCGGCGCACAGCACCAGGGCGACCACGCTGCCGCCGGCCCACAGCAGGCCCTTGGCCAGCCAGGCGGGCCAGCGGAGGCCGCGGCTTGCGCGCGGCCCGGAAGAACGGATGGAGCGGTCAGCAGGCATGTGAAATGGGGAGGAATTCGTCGGAAAGGGACGGGTATGGCAGCGCCGCGCGCCCCGGTGCGGCTTGAGCCCCACGGCGTTGGCGCCCGATTGTGGCCGCAAGCTTGTCCGCGCGCATGTCAACCGGTTGCAACGGCCGGCGCTCGTTGGCAAAAGCTGTTACAGCACGCCGGATCGTGGGTTTTTGACAACGTCGAGTACCAAAAGCCACACTGACCCGCTTTTTCCCGCGGCAAGTGTGCTGATAGCATCCAATCAATTTATTAAGTGTGTTCTACTTCTGCAATAGAAAGTAACCGGATATTGCTTTGAACATGGCTTCGCTGTTCGATCGTCAGCCGGCTCCCCTGGTGGGCTTGGACGTGAGCGCATCCAGCATCAAGCTGGTCGAGCTGTCGCGCGACCGCGCCGGCCGCTTCACGCTGGACCGTTGCGCGATCGAGCCGCTGGAGCGTGGCTGGATCAACGAGGGCAACTTCGAGAAGTTCGACGAAGTGGTTGACGCCGCGCGCCGCCTGATCAAGAAAAGCGGCACCAAGGCCAAGAACGTCGCCATGGCGCTGCCGGCCTCGCTGGTCATCAGCAAAAAGATCATTTTACCCGGCGGGCTGGGTGAGCGCGAGCTGGAGGCCCAGGTCGAGCTGGAGGCCAACCAGTACATCCCTTTCTCGCTCGACGAGGTCAGCCTGGACTTTTGCGTCATCGGCCCCAGCCCCAGTTCGGCGGGCGACGTCGAGGTCATGATCGCCGCCTCGCGCAAGGAAAAGGTCGAGGATCGCCAGGGTCTGGCCGAGGCCATCGGACTGACTCCCATGGTGATGGACGTCGAAACCTATGCGTCGCGCCTGGCGGCGGCGCGGGTGCTGGAGCAACTGCCCAGCGGCGGCGCCAACGCCGTGGTGGCCCTATTCGAGATCGGCGGCCTGTCCTCCACCCTGCAGGTGCTGCGCGAGGACGAGCTGCTGTACGAGCGCGACCAGGTGTTCGGCGGCGCCCAGCTCACCCAGTTGCTGATGCGCCAGTACGGCTTCACCGCCGAGGAGGCCGAGGCCAAGAAGCGCGCGGGCGAGCTGCCCGAGGACTATGCCCAAGTCGTGCTGGACCCGTTTGTCCAGAACCTGGCGCAGGAAGTCGAGCGCGCACTCAAGTTCTTTTTTACCAGCACGCCGCACAACCGGGTCGACCTGATCCTGCTGGCGGGCGGCAGCGCCGGCCTGCATGGCCTGACCGAGGCCATCACGGACGCCACCTCGTTCCCGTGCCAGATGATCAATCCGTTCGATGGCATGGAGCTGGGGCGCGGCGTGCGCGAGCAAAAGGTGCTGCGCGAGGCGCCGTCCTACCTGACCGCCTGTGGCCTGGCCATGCGGAGGTTCTTGCCATGATTCTGCTCAACCTGCTGCCCCATCGGGAGATGGCGCGCAAGCGCGCGCGCCAGGTGTTCAACGGCTCCCTGGTCGGCGCGGTGGCCTTGGGTGCCCTGATTGCCGGGGCCGGCTACCTGTGGTTGCAGGGGCGCATCGAGGAGCAGCAGGCGCGCAACGCCTTCCTGACGCGCGAGATCGCCAAGCTGGACCAGGAAATCAAGGAAGTCGCCTCGCTGCAAAGCGAGATCGCGGCCCTGAAGGCGCGTCAGGAGGCGGTCGAAAACCTGCAGGCCGACCGCAACATGCCGGTGCACCTGCTCAACGAGGCCGTCCGGCAACTGCCCGACGGCATGTACCTGAGCAAGATCAAGCAGGAAAACCAGAACGTCCTGCTCGAGGGCGTGGCGCAATCCAACGAGCGGGTGTCCGAGTTGCTGCGCAACCTGTCGCGCGCCAGCCCGTGGATCACCAAGCCCGAGCTGATCGAGATCGTCGCCAAAAACCTGGCGCTGGGCCCGCGCGAGCAGCGCCGGGTCTACAACTTCACCATCCGCGTCCAGTTGCAGCGCGCCAGCGATGCGAAGGCGGCCGCACCCGGCGCCGCCGCCGCGGCGCGGCCGGCCAACGCTCCGGCGTGATCAAGGGGCTCCCGCGTCATGGCTCGCAAGTCTTCATCCAACATCGACCTCCGGCAAGCGTTCGCGGGGCTGAGCGGACAGTTCCGCGGCCTCGACACGCGCGACCCATCGTCCTGGCCGGCGCTGCCGCGCTACGTCCTGCTGGTGCTGGCCGCGGCCGTCATGGTGGCCATCCTCTGGTACGCCTGGCTCAAGGGCGTCGATGAAGAGCTCGAGGGTGAGCAGGCCAAGGAGCTGACCCTGCGCAACGACTACCGCGGCAAGCTGCAAAAGGCGGTCAGCCTGGAAGAGCTGAAGAAGCAGCGCGTGCAGGTGCTGCAGTACGTCAACCTGCTGGAAAAGCAGCTGCCCAACAAGGCCGAGATGGACGCGCTGCTGTCGGACATCAACCAGGCCGGCCTGGGCCGCAGCCTGCAGTTCGAGTTGTTCAGGCCTGGGCAGCTGGTGGTCAAGGACTACTACGCCGAGCTGCCGATCGCCCTCAAGGTGACCGGCCGCTATCACGACATCGGCGCCTTCAGCTCCGACATCGCGCATCTGTCGCGCATCGTCACGCTGAACAACCTGTCGGTGGCGCCCAGCGGCGACAAGGACAAGTCCGGCATGCTGGTGCTGGAGGCCACGGCCAAGACCTTCCGCTACCTCGATCCCGAAGAGATCGCGGCACAGCAAAAGGCCACGGCCAAGCCGGGAGCCAAGAAATGATGGGGCGTGTTGGATGGTGGGCCCTGGCGTGCGGGGTGGCGGCCCTGCTGGGCGGTTGTGCGCCGGCCCAGGAGGACTTGCAGCAGTGGATGACCGAGCAGCGGCGCCAGATGGTGCCCAAGGTCACGCCCCTGGCCGAGCCGAAGAAATACGTTCCGCAGGACTACACCCAGACTGCAGCCGTCGACCCCTTTGGTCACGAGCGCCTGGCGCAGGCGCTGCGGCGCGAGTCCGGCGTCAAGGGCTCGGGCGACTCGCTGATCGCGCCCGAACTGAACCGCCGCAAGGAGCCGCTGGAGGCTTTTCCCCTCGACACGATGTCGATGGTGGGCAGCCTCGATCGCGGCGGCAAGCGGGTGGCGCTGGTGCGGGTCGACAAGCTGCTCTACCAGGTCAAGGTGGGCGACTACCTGGGGCAAAACTACGGCCGCGTGATCCAGGTCAGCGAAAGCGACGTGGGTTTGCGTGAGATCGTGCAGGACGCGGCCGGTGAATGGATCGAGCGCAACGCCGAGTTGCAGTTGCAGGAGAAAAAACGATGAGCAAGTGGATGCCGAACTGCCGGCAGGTGCGCGTTGCCGCGCTGGGATTGATCGCCTTCGGGGCCGCTGCCGTCGCCATGGCGCAGGCGCGCATCGAGTCGATCACGAGCTCGATCCAGGGCGGCGCCGAAGTCGTGCGCATCGAGCTGAACGAAGCCCTGGTGGCGCCCCCCGCCGGTTTCGTCGTGCAATCGCCGGCGCGCATCGCGCTGGATTTCCCGGGTGTCGTCAGCGGCCTGACGCACAGCAACATCGCCATCGACCAGGGCAACCTGCGCGGCGCCAACGTGGCGCAGGGCAGCAATCGCACCCGGGTGGTGCTCAACCTCAAGCAGCCCACCACCTACCAGGCCGAGTTGCAGGGGCGCGCGGTGCTGGTCACGCTGGGGGCCGTGGCCTCCGCCGCCACGCCGGCACCGGCCACCAGCGCCTTTGCCGAAAGCCACGTCGACACCGAGCAGCCGCTGCAGGGCATCGACTTTCGCCGCAGCACCGACAACGCCGGCCGCGTGGTGGTCGACCTGCCCAGCAACCAGGTGGGCGTGGACATCAAGCAGCAGGGGCAAAAGCTGGTGGTCGAGTTTTTGAAGACCAGCCTGCCCGAGGGTCTGCGCCGCAAGCTCGACGTGTCCGACTTCGGCACCCCCGTGCAGACCATCACCACCGTGCAGTCGGGTGACCGCGTGCGCATGGTCATCGAGCCCAAGGGCGCGTGGGAGCACAGCGCCTACCAGAGCGACAAGCAGCTGGTGGTCGAGGTGCGCCAGCAAAAGAGCAACCCCGACAAGCTGACCCAGGGGCCCGGCTATCGCGGCGAGAAGCTGTCGCTGAACTTCCAGGACATCGACGTGCGCTCGCTGCTGCAGGTGATCGCCGACTTCACCAACTTCAACATCGTCACCTCCGACTCGGTGCAGGGCAACCTGACGCTGCGGCTGAAGGACGTGCCCTGGGACCAGGCGCTGGACATCATCCTGCAGGCCAAGAACCTGGGCATGAAGCGCGTCGGCAACGTGCTGCAGATTGCGCCCAAGGACGAAATGGCGGCCAAGGAAAAGGCCGACCTCGAGGCCCAGGCCGCCATCCGCAACCTGGAGCCGCTGCGCACCCAGTCGTTCCAGCTCAACTACACCAAGGCCGAGGACATCAAGCAGCAGCTGACCTCGTCTTCCGGCTCCGGCGGTGGTGGCGGCAGCGGCGCCAACTCGGGCAGCCTGCTCAGCTCACGCGGCAGCGTCATCGCCGAGCCGCGCACCAACCAGCTGTTCATCTCCGACATCCCCTCGCGCCTGGAACAAATCCAGGACATGATCACCAAGCTGGACGTGCCGGTGCGCCAGGTGCTGATCGAGGCGCGCATCGTCGAGGCCACCGACACCTTCGGCAAGTCGCTGGGGGTCAAGCTGGGCGGCGCCGACCTGCGCGGCATTCGCGGTGGCGACGCGGGCTACGGCGTCGGCAGCAACCGCATCGCCTTCGGCGGCAACTACAACGCCATCACCTCCACCACCGGGCAGACCGATGCGGGCGGCCTGACCTCGGCCAGCTCGCAGTTCCTCAGCCTGCCCGCGCTGGGCCTGGCGGGCGCCACGCCGGCCAACTTCGCCATCTCGCTGTTCAGCTCGGCCGCCAACCGCTTCCTGAATCTGGAGCTGTCCGCGCTGGAAGCCGACGGCAAGGGCAAGATCGTCTCCAGCCCGCGCGTCGTCACGGCCGACCAGACCAAGGCGCTGATCGAGCAGGGCACCGAGTTCGCCTACCAGCAAGCCACCAGCAGCGGCGCCACGGCGGTGGCCTTCCGCAAGGCCGTGCTCAAGCTCGAGGTCACGCCGCAGATCACGCCTGAGGGCAACATCATTCTCGACCTGGACGTCAACAAGGACAGCCCGGGCGGTGTGGTCGAAGGCGCCATGTCCATCAACACCAAGCGCGTCAAGACCCAGGTGCTGGTCGAAAACGGCGGTACGGTGGTGATCGGCGGCATCTTCGAGCTGACCGAGACCGACCAGGAAAACAAGGTTCCCTTCCTGGGCGACGTGCCCGTGTTGGGCAACCTGTTCAAGCAGCGCACGCGCAAGGCCGACAAGCAGGAAATGCTGGTCTTCATCACGCCGAAGATGATTTCGGACCGCGGTGCGGTGCGCTGACCGCCCGGTCCGCGGGCTTCGTTCATCGATTTGTTGTCTTAACCGAGTTGACCCTATGCGAAAGTTGATTGGAATCGTGGGCCTGGCCGCCGCCGCGCTATTGGCGGGCTGTGGTGGTGGGGGCGGCAGCCCTGGAGATACGCCCGAGTCGTATTCGATCACTCTGGTGGCGGAGAAGACCAACCTGCCATTGAACACCGGCCACTATCCGGTCGGCATCGGCACGCAATACCCGTTCACCACCACGCTCTACGTCAACGCCAAGAAGGGCGATGCGCCGATTCCGGGCGGCACCGACATCTTCGCCTGCAACACCGCATACGGTCTTTCTTCGGGGCCCTTGTACTACCTGGACGGCAATTCGGAGCACGAAACCGACGCCCCCGACGGCAATGGCGGGACGGTCAAGGTTCCCAACGCCTATCGCAACATCGCGCTGCCTTCCAATGCCGGCGGCGCATCCTTCCATTTCCACTCCAGCGACCAGGCCGGCGTGGCCACCATCACCTGCTCGGTGCACGACCCGCGCGCCAACCGCGAAGTCAGCGCCAGCATCAACATCACGGTGGGCGGCGGCGCGGGCTCAGGCAAGGCCGCCAGCGTGGTGGCCATCGCAACCTATCCGACCTTGGGCGTGCAGGGCAACGTCTACAACCTGCGCACCAGCACGGCCATCAACGCCTACATCTGGGACGACGCCAACCAGCCCGTTCCCGCCAACGGCCATGCCAACCTGCAGGTCAGCATCCGTTCGGTGACTCCCGCGGCCCAGGGCGCGCGCCTGATGGTCGATGGCAAGCAGGGCAGCGTGCTGCAGTTGCAAACCACCGGCGGCGTCGGCCTGTTTTCGCTGGCCAGCGGCCCGCAAGAGGGCCCGATCCTGCTCGAACTGGTGACCGACCGACTGGACAATGACGTCAGCAACGGCATTCAGGATCCCATCACCAGCCTGGTGGTGGTCACGGCGACGGAAGGAGCACCTGCAATCAATCCGGATCCGATCGCATTCGTCGACGTTACGCCGCCCGGCGCCACCAACGACGTCCCATACAGCTACGTTCTCAGTGTCAAGGGCGGCGTGGCGCCCTACACCTGGCAGGCCCTTGGGCGCATGCCGGCCGGCCTGACGCTCAACAGCTCGGGCTTGATCAGCGGCACGCCCAGCATGGACCCGCCAGGCACGGTTTCGGTGGCCATCCGGGTGACCGACAGCACGGGTGCGTCGCTGACCACGAACCTGTCCATTGCCGTCGCGGCCGCTCCCGCGGCGCCGCCGGCGCCGGCCCCGGTGCCGGCTCCGCTGTCCATCAATCTGAGTGGCTGCAGCGACGTGAACGTCGCGTGCAACCTGCCGGGCGCACCCATTGGCGGCTTCTATCAGTACGTCCTGACCGCCTCGGGCGGGAGCGCGGGGGCCGCCGCGTGGGCGTTTGATCCTGCCGCGCCCGGTGACTTGCCTTGGCTGACGCTGAGCGCTTCCGGTATCCTTCAGGGCGCTGTTCCTGCGACCTGTGGCCCGATCGGCAACCCGTTCTTCATCAAGGTTACCAAGGGCAGCGAAACCGTGATGCGCAAGGTGCAGATCACCGGTGTCAGCGGCCCCGGCGGATCCTGCTGAATCAGCGCCCACTCGCGCGCAGCCTTGCTGGCTGCGCCCCAGGCCCCGGAGCGATGCTTTGGGGCATTTTTTTGACCGGTGCGCACCGGCGTTCAGGCTTGGCCTTGGATGGGCTCACATTTTTGCAATAGGATGGCTTGCATGAGGGTTGTTCTCGTCGGCATGCCCGGCAGCGGCAAATCCACCGTGGGCCGCTCGCTGGCGCACCGCTTGCAGCTGCCTTTTGCCGATTCCGACGCGGCGATCGAGCAGCGCCTGGGCTGTGCCATTCGCGACTACTTCGACCGTGAGGGCGAAGCGGCGTTTCGCGACGTCGAGCAGACGGTGATCGACGAGTTGACGCAGGGCCCGCCGGGCGTGCTGGCGACGGGCGGCGGCGCGGTGCTGTGGCCCCTCAACCGCCAGCACCTGCACGAGCGCGGCACCGTGATCTATTTGCGCAGCTCGCCCGAGACGCTGTTTCGCCGCCTGCGGCACGACACCAAGCGCCCGCTGCTGCAGGTGGACGACCCGCTGGCGCGCCTGCGCGCCCTGTACGCCGAGCGCGACCCGCTGTACCGCCAGTGCGCGCACTTCGTGCTGGACACCCACGGCTCGTCGATGTCGATGCTGCTGGGGCGCATCATGATGCAGCTGGAGCTGATGCCACCGGGCGACGCGGCTCCCTGAGGGCGCCGCGGGCGCGGCAGCGTCTAAACTGGGCGCTCCATGCAAACCACGCCAAACCTTTCGGCCCCGCGCCAAGTTTCCATCGCGCTGGGCGAGCGCAGCTACCCCATCCTGATCGGCGCCGGCCTGCTGGGCGACGCGGCGTCCTACGCGGCGGCGCCCAAGGGCAGCGACGCGCTCATCGTCAGCAACCAGACCGTCGCGCCGCTGTACGCCGCGCAACTGGCACAGGCCCTGGCCGGGCGCCATCGCCAGGTGCACCAACTGGCGCTGCCCGACGGCGAGCAGCACAAGGACTGGGCCACGCTCAACCTGATCTTCGACGCCCTGCTGACCCACGGCGCCAACCGCAAGACCGTGCTCTACGCCCTGGGCGGCGGCGTGGTGGGCGACATGACCGGCTTTGCCGCCGCCTGCTACATGCGCGGCGTGCCCTTCGTGCAGGTGCCGACCACGCTGCTGGCGCAGGTCGATTCGTCGGTGGGCGGCAAGACGGCCATCAACCACCCGCTGGGCAAGAACATGATCGGCGCCTTTTATCAGCCGCGCGCGGTGGTGTGCGACCTCGACGTGTTGGGGACCCTGCCGCCGCGCGAGCTGTCGGCCGGCCTGGCCGAGGTGATCAAGTACGGGCCGATCGCCGACATGGCCTTCTTCGACTGGATCGAGGCCCACGTCGACGCCCTGCGCGCGCTGGACGCCGACGCGCTGGCGCACGCCGTGCAGCGCAGCTGCGAGATCAAGGCCGCCGTGGTCGCGCAGGACGAGCGCGAGGCCGGCCTGCGCGCCATCCTCAACTTTGGCCACACCTTCGGCCACGCCATCGAGGCCGGCATGGGCTACGGCGCCTGGCTGCACGGCGAGGGCGTGGCCGCCGGCATGGTGATGGCGGCCGAACTGTCGCGCGAGTTGGGCTTGGTCGACGCCGCCTTCGTGCAGCGCCTCACGCGCCTGATCCAGCGCGCCGGCCTGCCGGTGCGCGGCGCCGTCATCGACGCGCAGGACAACGCCGGCCGCTACCTGCAGCTGATGCGCGTCGACAAGAAGGCCGAGGCGGGCGAGATCCGCTTCGTGCTCATCGACGGCCCTGGCCGCGCCAGCGTGCGCGCCGCGCCCGATGCACTGGTGCGCCGGGTGATCGACCGGTGCTGCCAGTGATACTATTATTTATATAGCTGTTGGCGCTTGTCACATAAGCGCTGGAGGCCGATTTGACTCATAACCCCGCTGGCTTGGCCGTCTACGCCAGCGACCCCGCCCGCTCGCGCGGCCGGCGGCACCCGGTCACGCCCGCGCCCACGCGCAACGCCTTTCAGCGCGACCGCGACCGCATCGTGCACTGCAGCGCGTTTCGGCGCCTGGTCTACAAGACGCAGGTGTTCCTCAACCACGAGGGCGACCTGTTTCGCACTCGCCTGACGCACTCGCTGGAGGTGGCGCAGCTGGCGCGCGACATCGCCCGGGCCTTGGGCCTGCACGAAGATCTGGTGGAGGCCATCGCGCTGGCGCACGACTTGGGCCACACGCCCTTCGGCCATGCGGGGCAAGACGCGCTCAACGCCTGCATGGCCGAGCACGGCGGTTTCGAGCACAACCTGCAAAGCCTGCGCGTGGTCGACACGCTGGAGCACCGCTACCCCGAGCACGACGGCCTGAACCTCAGCTTCGAGACGCGCGAGGGCATCCTCAAGCACTGCTCCAAGGCCAATGCCCAGCGCATCGAGGCGCGCGAGCCGGGCGGCGTGGCGCGCCGATTTCTGGACCATACCGAGCCCAGCCTGGAAGCCCAACTGGCCAACCTGGCCGACGAGATCGCCTACAACGCACACGACATCGACGACGGCGTGCGCTCGGGCCTGCTGACGCAGGACCAGCTGGCGGCGGTGCCACTGTTCGCGCAGCATCGGGCGGCGGCGCTGCACGAGCATCCGCGCCTGGCCGAGTCCGCCATGGGCCGGCGCCTGCTGTACGAGTCGATCCGCCGCATGCTCTCGGCCCAAGTCTACGACGTGATCGCCGCCACGCGCGCGGCCCTGGCCGCCGCCGCGCCGGCCGACGCCAACGCCGCGCGCCGCCTGGGGCCGCTGGTGTGCTTTGGCGAGGCCATGCGCGCGCAGTCGACCGCGCTCAAGCGCTTTTTGTTCGCCAACCTCTACCGCCACCCGCAGGTGGTGGAGACCACCGCGCGTGGCCAGCAGGTGGTGCGCGAGCTGTTCGCCACCTACCTGGCCACGCCCGCGCAGCTGCCGCCCGAGTTTGCCGACGCCCTTGATCGCCCGCGCGCCGTGGCCGACTACATCGCCGGCATGACCGATCGCTTCGCCCTGCGCGAGCACGAGCGCCTGACGGGGCAAAGGCTGTTCGCGTGAGCACCGCCGGGCCGCCCCAAGGTGTTCGCACCGCAGGCCGTTCGGCCGAAGGTGGTCCGATGACCGCTGGCGGCTTCAGCCCCCGGGCGCCCTGGGTCATCGTGCTGGCCGGCGTGGCCGCCGCCCTGCACGTGGGCAAGCTGCCGCCGGCCGTGCCGGCGCTGCAGCAGGCCATGGGCATCGGCCTGGTGCAGGCGGGCTTTCTGCTGTCGCTGGTGCAACTGGGCGCGGTGCTGCTGGGCCTGGTGGCCGGCCTGCTGGCCGACGGCGTGGGCCTGCGCCGCTGCATGCTGGCCGGCCTGGCGCTGCTCACGGCCGCCGGCCTGGCGGGGGCCGCCGCGCGCGACGTGCATGAGCTGCTGCTGCTGCGCGCCGTCGAGGGCGTGGGCTTTCTGCTGACCACCGTGCCCGCACCCAGCCTGCTGCGCCGCGCCGTGGCGCCGGCCCAGCTCACGCGCATGCTGGGCGTGTGGAGCGCCTACATGCCCTTCGGCACCGCGCTGGCGCTGTTGGCCGGGCCGCTGCTGATCGGCGTGCTGGGCTGGCGCGGCTGGTGGGTGCTGACGGCCGCCGGCACCGCCGCCATGCTGTTGTGGCTGCCGCTGGCCGTGCCGCGCGACGTGCGTGCGCCCGCGCCGGCCGGTGGCGCGCCGGCGGCCGAGCCCTGGCATCGCCGTCTGGCCACCACCTTGCGCGCGCCCGGTCCCTGGCTGGCGGCGCTGACCTTCGCCGTCTACGCCGCGCAGTGGCTGGCCGTCATCGGCTTTCTGCCCACGCTGTACCAGCAGTCGGGCTGGGGCGGGGCGCTGGGCGCGGTGCTGACGGCCACCGTGGCGGCCGTCAACATGGTGGGCAACATCTGGGCCGGGCGCCTGCTGCACCGCGGCGTGCACGCGCGCACCGTGCTGTGGTCGGGCTTTGTCGCCATGGCGGTGGGCGCCTGGCTGGCCTTCGGCAGCGCCACCGTCGACGCGCCGGTGCTGCGCTATGGCGGGGCACTGCTGTTTTCCACCGTCGGCGGGCTGATCCCGGGCGCGCTGTTCGCCTTGGCGCCGCGCGTGGCGCCGGGCGAGGGCCACATCGCCACCACCGTCGGCTGGATGCAGCAGTGGTCGGCCATCGGCCAGATGAGCGGCCCGCCGGCCGTCGCCTGGGTGGCCAGCCGCGTCGGCGGCTGGGACTGGACCTGGGCCGTGACCGGTGCGTACGCCGCTGCCGGCCTGGTGCTGGCCTGGGCGCTGCAGCGCCATGGCCTGCGCCGCTGACAGCGGCCCGGGCGGTGGCGGTGGTGTAATTCGGGCATGCCACTCATTGCCCTCGACACCGCCATTGCCGACACCCGCCGCTGGCTGGAGCGCGCCGTCATCGGCCTGAACCTGTGCCCTTTCGCCAAGGCGCCGCACGTCAAGGGGCAGGTTCATTACGCCGTGTGCAGCGGCGGCGGGCGCGCCGAGCTGCTGGCCGCCCTGCGTGCCGAGCTGCTGGCGCTGGCCGCAGCCGACCCCGAGCAGCGCGAAACCACGCTGCTGATCGTGCCCGACCAGCTGGGCGACTTCCTGGACTTCAACGACATGCTGGACGACGCCGAGGCGCTGCTGGACGAGCTGGGCCTGGCGGGCGTGCTGCAGATCGCGCCCTTTCACCCGCGCTTTCAGTTTGCCGGCACCGACCCCGACGACATCACCAACGCCACCAACCGCTCGCCCTGGCCCACGCTGCACCTGCTGCGCGAGGCCAGCGTGGACCGCGCGGTGGAGGCCTTTCCCGAGGCCGAGGCGATCTACGAAACCAACATGGCCACGCTGGAAAAGCTGGGGCCGCGCGGCTGGGCGGCGCTGGGCGTGGGCCCGTCGGCCCGCGCGGATGACGAGCCGACGCGATGAATCCGAGTGCTACTAAAAACAGAGCTGACCGCGCACGATCTGCGGGCGCCAGAAGCCAAAAACATCCTGAAATCGCGGTGCAGGCCGAGCTGCGCCCCGGCCAGTCGGTCGAGCTGCTGAAAGAGCTGCACATCCTCACGCGCGAGGGCCGGCTCAATCAGGACTCGCGGCGCAAGCTCAAACAGGTCGAGCACCTGGTGCAGTTCATCGAAAAGCTGCTGAACGAGCTGCAGCCGCAGGGCGCCGAGCTGACGCTGGCCGACCACGGGGCGGGCAAGTCCTATCTCGGCTTCATCCTGTACGACCTGTGGTTCAAAAGCCATGGCAGCGGCAGCATCTACGGCATCGAGACGCGCGCCGAGCTGGTCGAGCGCTCGCGCGTGCTGGCGCAGCGACTGGGCTTCGAGCGCATGCGCTTTCTGAACATCGCCGCCGCCGACGCGGCAAGCGAGGCCGCGCTGCCCGAGCGCTTCGACGTCGTGACCGCGCTGCACGCCTGCGACACCGCCACCGACGACGCCATCGCCTTCGGCCTGGCCAAGCAGGCGCAGGCCATGGTGCTGGTGCCCTGCTGCCAGGCCGAGCTGGCCGCCTGCCTGCGCCACAACAAGGCTTTTGCCCTGTCGCGCACGCCGCTGGCCGAGCTGTGGCGCCACCCGCTGCACACGCGCGAGCTGGGCAGCCAGCTCACCAACGTGCTGCGCTGCCTGTACCTGGAGTCGCAGGGCTACAGCGTGACGGTGACCGAGCTGGTCGGCTGGGAGCACAGCCTGAAAAACGAGCTGATCATCGCCCGCCACACCGGCCACAAGAAGCGCAACGCCGCCGAGCGCCTGCACGCGCTGCTGGCGCAGTTCGGCCTGCAGGAGCTGGCGGCCACGCGCTATGCGCGCGCGGCGCTGCCGGCAGAGGCCTGATCGGCTCCGACGGTCAATTCATCGTCATGTTGTTGAAGACGGCCCGCACGCCCGGCACGCTCTGCGCCAGGCGCATGGCCAGCTCGCGCCCCAGCAGGCCGTTGGCGGGCGTGCCGCTGATCTCGACCTTGCCGTCGCCCAGGGCCTTCACCTGCAAGCCCTCGGCGCCCACGCGCGGGTCGGAGCGCAGCGCGGCGCGCACGCGGTCGGTGAGGTCCTGGTTCTGCATTTGCTTTTGGGCGTCGCGGGTGTACAAGGAGCCTCCGGGAGCGTTGTAGGCGCCGCCGGCGCAACCGGCGACGACGCTGAGGGTGGCCAGGGCGCTGCCGGCGGCCAGGCCGCGCAGCCATGGGTTGGATCGGGTCATGCAAACCTCCTGAGATGAATGGGCCGAAGCACGGCGCCCATCATCCCAGAAAATATTCCGGCGCTCAGGGCGCGCGCATGCGGTCGACCACCTGGCTGACGCCGGGCACGCGGCGCGCCGTGTCGAGGGCGCGCTGGCGGTCGCCCGTGCTGCGCACCGGCCCGCCCAGCACGATCAGGCCGCCTTCCAGGCCTTCCGCCGTCAGCCCCTGGCCCGCCAGCTGCGGGTCGGCGGCCAGCGCCTGCTGCACGCGCTCGGCCACGCGCAGCGCGCCGGCGGTGGAGCCGGAGGCGCCGTCCACCACCTGGCCCGCATGTCTCAGGTCGGGCAGGGTCACCGGCAGGTTCTGCGGCGTGGCGCCCCAGGGCGTGCCGCCGCTGCAGGCGGCCAGCAGGGCGCAGGCGGCAAGGGCCGCCGATGCGGCGGCGAGGCGGAGTGAGGCAGGGTGTGGCATGGGGCGCATTGTCCAACCAATCGGCGGGCCGCTGTCAAGCCGCGCGCTGGCCGCCCGAGCAGCGCTCGATGCCGGCCAGATCGCGCCGCGACTGCACGGGGCCCAGGCCGGCGTGCTGCAGCAGGGCGCGCACGGCGCCGGCCTGGTCGTGGCCGTGCTCCAGCAGCAGCCAGCCGCCGGGCGCCAGGTGCGCGGGGGCGGCGGCGCAAATCGCGCGCAGGTCGCGCAGGCCGTCGGGGCCGCTGGCCAGGGCCTGGCGCGGCTCGTGCGCCAGCGCGGCCAGATGCGGGTCGCCGTCGGCGATGTAGGGCGGGTTGCCGACGATGAGGTCGAAGCATTGGCCGGCCACCGGCGCCAGCCAATCACCCAGGCGCCAGGTCACGGCCAGGCCCAGCTGCTGGCCGTTGGCCTGCGCCACGGCCAGGGCGTCGGCGCTGGCATCCACCGCCCACACCTCGGCCTGCGGGCGTGCGGCGGCCAGCGCCAGCGCGATGGCGCCGCTGCCGGTGCCCAGGTCCAGCACGCGCGCGGGGCGGTCGGTCGGCAGCAGCTCCAGCGCCCAGTCGACCAGTGTCTCGGTGTCGTCGCGCGGGTCGAGCACGCGCGCGTCCACCTGCAGCGTCAGGCCGTGAAAGGCCTTGGTGCCCGTCAGGTAGGCCACCGGCTCTCCGCGCTGGCGGCGCGCGCACAGGGCGTCGAAGCGCGCGGCCGCACCGGGCGCCAGCGCATCGTCGTCGTGCGCGATCAGCCAGGCGCGCTCGTGCGTGGTGCGGCCCAGCGCGTGCAGCAGCAGCATCTGCGTTTCCGGGCGCGGCAGACCCTGGCGCTGCGCGGCGGCCAGGGCCTGGGCCAGCGTTGCCCCGCCGGCCTTGCTCCCTCGCCCCTCTGGGGAGAGGGCTGGGGTGAGGGGCGAGCGGCGCATCTCGGCGCCACTCACGCCTGCCCCTCCAGCTCCGCCATCTGCTCCGCCTGGTGCGCGGCCTGCAGCGCGTCGACGATATCCTGCAAATCGCCCTCCATCACCAGCGCCAGCTTGTACAGCGTGAGGTTGATGCGGTGGTCGGTCACGCGCCCCTGCGGAAAGTTGTAGGTGCGGATGCGGTCGCTGCGGTCGCCGCTGCCGATCAGGCCCTTGCGCGTGGCGGCCTCCCTGGCGGCGCGCTCGCTGCGCTCCTTGTCCTGCAGGCGCGCCTGCAGCACGCGCAGCGCCTGCGCCTTGTTGGCGTGCTGGCTGCGCCCGTCCTGGCACTCGGCCACCAGGCCGGTGGGCAGGTGCACCACGCGCACGGCCGAATCGGTCTTGTTGATGTGCTGGCCGCCCGCGCCGCTGGCGCGAAAGGTGTCGATGCGCAAGTCCGCCGGGTTGAGCGTGATGGCCTGCGCCTCGTCCGGCTCGGGCATCACCGCCACCGTGGCCGCGCTGGTGTGGATGCGGCCCTGCGTCTCGGTCACCGGCACGCGCTGCACGCGGTGGCCGCCCGACTCGAAGCGCAGCAGTCCGTACACCCCCTCGCCGGCCATGCGCAGCACCACTTCCTTGTAGCCGCCCAGCTCGGCCGGCGACTCGCTCATCACCTCCACCCGCCAGCCGCGCCCCTGCGCGTAGCGCGTGTACATGCGCGCCAGGTCGCCCGCGAACAGCGCCGACTCGTCGCCGCCCGTGCCGGCGCGGATTTCAAGAAACGCGTTGCGCGCGTCGTCCGGGTCCTTGGGCAGCAGCATGCGCTGCAGCTCGGCGTCCAGCTCGGCCAGCTCGGCCTGGGCGGCGGCGATCTCCTCGCGCGCGAGATCGGCCATGTCGGCGTCGGCCAGCATGTCCTGCGCCGCGCCCAAGTCACGCTCGCGCTGCTGATAGCGCGCCCAGCGGCCGGCAACCGCGGCCACCTCCGTGTGCTCGCGCGACAAGGCCATGAATTGGCTCATGTCGGCCATGACGTCGGGCTGGGCCAACAAAAAATCCAATTCGGCAAGACGTTCGGAAACGCCAGCAAGCCTGTGACGCAAAAAGTGATGCATGCAAGCCGCTATTGTCGCTTGTCCGGTCGACCCAATGGGTCGACGAAGCGGGGCCGCGCAACGACGGCCTACTGCGTCGCAGAAGCCGTGCAGTCGGTGGCCTGATCCGGGCGGCAACTGCGTGTGCGGCCCGTGGCAGCCACGATGATGCGTCGGGTTTGGGCGTTGGTTTGGCCACTGGCCACGTCGTTTCGAACCATGCTCAGCGCCAAGGCGCCAAAGCCGCCGGACTTCGTTTTGGCGTAGCCAGAGCCGTCGTACAGGATGTAAGGCGAGCCTCCGGCTGCCGTGCCGTTGCCCGAGATCGTGATGAAACTGGGTGGCGCTGGCTGCTCCAGAACGATCTCATCCTTGCTCGAGTCGTAGTCGGTGCTCAGGTCCTTGTCGACAAAAACGATCCAGCCCGTGTTCCAGTCGGCGCCATCCTTTGGGATCACCATGGCAAAGGCACCACGCTTCAGCGCCTCGCCTCGTGCAGCATTGATTGAAGCCAGCAGGGTGTTGGTGCTCGACGTAAGCGCCGAGTTGCGCTGGAACTCGACAAAACTGGGGACGGCGACCATCGCCAACACGGCAAGCACCGCGATGGCGGTCATCAGCTCGATGAGCGTGAATCCGAGATGGAGACGGTGTGGCTTTTTCATGGCCAGCATACCTTCGGGTCGCTGTCTTTGGCGGTGCCCGTGCAACTTTTGACGCCGTTGCTGGTCAAGCTCAGGTCACCGGCGCGTGCGTCGGTGCTGGTTGGCGCGGCCACCAGCTCAATGCAGATGTTGGCCGTCGACGATGCACAGGCTTGGGCCTTGATTTTGTAGGTCGGCGATGTGCTGCTGCCCACCGTCGTCTTGAACGGCACCGTTCCATCTCCTGACGCGAACTCCTTGTAGGTGTTGTGCTGCGTCATGTAGCGCTCCTGCTGTTGCATCAATTCGGTCAGGGCGGAGCGAGCTTCTCCGCGCCGCCCTTTCAGGACCGAATCCTGATACGACGGATAGGCGATGGCGGCAAGGATGGCAACGATGGCCACGACGATCATCAGTTCGATGAGCGTGAAGCCGTGTTCGCGCCAAGGAACGGGATTGGGTGTGGACTGGGCGGGCGTCATTTTTTGTACAGCTCAAGATAATTGTTGATCTGACGCCAGCTCAGGCGGCCAACCGGGAAGGTTTCACGAGCTGCCTCCGTGGCGTTCAGGCCTTGGGAGCCCTGCTGTCCCAAGACGACGGGCCGCGTGCGCAAACGCCGCCCCGTGCTGTCCGCTTTGGTTTCTGTAGTACCTGCATCGTTGAACATGATCAGCGGTTGACCCAACACGCCCACCGTCGACGCCTTCTTGAAGCCGGTGCCGGCCAGCATGTCGACGTAATAGCTGTTGCCCGTGCCGCCCGCCACGCTGCAAACCCCGGGCGTCGTGGCCGAATCGGGGATCAGACTGCTGAAGGCAACCTTGGTGGTCATCGGCACGTACGCAGAGTCGTAGACCACACGTTCGCCACTGGCCGGCAAGTCGTAGTACCAGCCTGAGCGCTGTGTGGCGTCGCTGTCGCTGGTGGCACGGCCCCAATTGAAAGCGCTGGCGGGCGTGAGCGCTCCGCTGGCGTCGGAGGTCACTTGGCGCAGCCGACCGCGCCCGGCAATGCCGACGGTGCCCGAAGTGCCACCCGACGCACTGCCGCTGCCGTTGTCGTAAACCACGTAGAACGTGTTGGGCTGGGTCGAGGTCGCATCGGAATTTTCGAAGTACTTTCCGGTGCCGAATCCGACAAAGTGCTGATCGGGGTCTGCACCCTGCAGAATGCTGGGCGCTGCCGTGATGGGTTGAATTTTTCCAGCCGCATCCTTGGCGATATACATGGGGTAGGCCACCAAGGAGCCCGCCGAGCCGGTTGAAAAGCGCGACAGCTGGCCCGACGTCCACCCAGTGGCGTCGAACTTGGTGAAGTCCAGCGCCCACAGGCGACCATGAAGATCGCCCGCGTAGACGTATTGCGTCACGCCAGAGCCGTTCATGTAAGCCTCGAGATTGATGATGCCGGTGGGGTTGGTGATGGCCAGCGTGGCATCAAACGGCAATGAAATCTTGTAATAGTTCGGTGAGCTACCCGTACTTGTCCACGCGTCTCCAGTGGGCTTGTCCAGCGCCAGCAGGAAAATCGTGGGCGCTCCTGTGCGGCTGAAGTTGTCGTCGCTCGCGTCTTGTTGCGTGTAGTTGTTGACTCCGGCGGGCACCATGGCGAACCAGCGGTCCGTCGGTGTGCCCGTGCCCCCACTTCCGTCGTCGGTGCGCAGTTTGACAATGCGGGGTTTGCCAAGCACATAACCCATGTCCTTGTCGTTCGCTTGCGTGAACTCCCACATCACCTTGTCTGCAGCAAAAGTGGATGGGTCCGACACATCAAGTGCGAACACGCCGCGTCCTCCGCCGCCAGTGCCGGACACCAGAACCGTTTTCCAGGCTGGGGTCGAAGACGTGCTCGTTTGCGCATCTCCAATCACGGGTGTGGCATCCACATAGGCCTGATGCAGATACCCGGGGTCGGTCAGTGCGCTCAGTTTGGGGCCGAGCCAACTTGGAATATAGGCAAACAGCTCGTTGCCACTGGAGGCATCGAAGGCGTGCAGCATGCCGTCGTTGGCGCCCACATACAGGGCTGCTTGGCGATCCTTGTTGGTGGTGACGAAGGTGGCATAGCCGGAACCCAGGTTTTGCACCGCGCTGGGTGCGCCTACGTACTGAATGCCCGAGTTGACCACATCGCCCAGCGACCGATAGCGGCGGCGAAATGGGGCACCTTCCTTGCTCTTGTTGCCACGCAAGTAGTCAAGGCGATCTTGCCAAAGCCCGTCATCGGCCGCGCTGGGACTGTATCGATTCAGATCAGCTTTCAAGGCCGCGTCGATTCCCGCTGCCGTGAAGGGCGTGGCGGTAGGAGATGGGTTGGCGCCGCGGATGCCAACGATGATGTTGCGTGGTGGAGTCCCCGCCATCAGTCGGTTGGACAATTCCTGCTCTGCCGACCACGCGGCGCCGCTTGCCATGTCGATGCTGACGTTGTCACTGGCGACCTTCACGTTGAAGGCTTGCACGTCACCGGTCCAATTGCCGGTGTCAAACGATGCCTGGTAGAAGTGGGATCCACCCTGCGTCAGATTGCTGCCCGACGCGGCGGCGCCAGCGATGCTGCGCTGGGCCGAGGCTGCCTGGGTGAAAATTTTCTCGAATGCGGCCAGCACCCCGCGCGCGTTGCTTTGCAGGAAATAGGTCTGCGGCTCCAGTGGCCTGGCCGGGTCTTGCCAGACGTTGTTGTTGGCAACGCCGCTCTTGTCGTAGAAGGGGTTGCCCTGGGTGTTGTAAGGGATGCTGGTGTCCTTGTCCGGCTGCGTGTTGAAGCCGCCGTATTTGCCGGCCGTGTAGTACTGGTTGTTCGTGCGCCGCGTGTTGTCGTTGCTTTGTTCGGCGTATTCATTGACGTCGAAGAAGAACGACTTGACGCGCAGGCCGGGGCGTTGCTTGTCCGGCGCAGCGGTCCAGTCGCTGCCCCGGATGTCGTGCGTATGAGCCCAGTACGACAGGCCGTAGACCTGGGCGCCCCGCGTGTTGGGGCTGCTGTTGGCGGTGTTGGGGTTGCTGGTGGTGCGCGAGACACCCTGGCCGTCCAGATATGTCTTTGTCGTTGCCTTTTCGAAGGCCTGCACCACCGAAATCCAACCCTCGATGTCGGGCACGTTGTTGGCCAGGTCGGTGGTGGCCATGCGATTGTGCGACTTGTTCGACGTGTATCGAGAGTCCCAGGTGTTCACGTCGCCGATAAGGGCGATGTTGCTCTTGAGGCAGGCGTAGTCGCTGGTGCTGTTGCGCCCGCCGGCGTAGGGGTCGAGATTGGTCCAGTCCTTGAAGATCGGGTAGCCATCGTAGAACGCCTTCTGCGTGACGTTGGTCAAATCAAGGTTGGCCACGGCGTCCGGGCTGGGGGGCAGGCCTTGCAAATAGCGCAGTGTCTCGTAGTAAAGCTCGCCCGATGGGTCATACCGCTTGTAGCGCCCCGGCGTGGGCCCGGTGCGGCCAAACTGGTTCAGGTAGTTGACGACGCCGCTCACGCCAAAGGTGGTGTCGTTGTCCGGGTTCTGGGCGAATACACCGGTGATCGGGTCCCATTCCATGTTGGGGTTGCCGACCCCGGGGGTGTTTTCGACGCCCGTGCTGTCGTAGGTGCGCGGCCCGACAAACTTCATGGGCGCCCGCAACACACCGCCATAACGGCCATTTGTTTTGGAGCCGTCGTCCCAGCTCAAGGTCTGTTCCAGGGCATAGCCGAACGCCGCCAGGCGCAGTTGATCGCTGTACTTCTGCACGGTGCCCGTGGGCTTGTAGTTGCCGTTCGGATAGCGGGTGCACAGCCGGTAGTCGCGGTCGTCGAGCAGGCTGCCGCCGCTGTCTCGGCCGCAGACTTCAGCGCGCGCGTAAAAGAAGCCGTCGGTGTTCAGGGGGGTTCCGTTGTTGGGCGTCCAAGTGCCGCTGTAGGATTCCAGATAGCATGCTTTGGCGGTTCCAGAAATTGGGTCGCCGAACACCGCATTGGTGCAGCTGAATGGGCCGATCACGGGCGCCCGCTTCCATTTGTTGTTGGCGCCATACCAGACCCGCTGGATTCCAGAGGTCGTGCAGCTTCCGCCTTCATCCGCGCACTTTGTGGCGCCACTGGGCAAGGAGCTGGTCTTGTCGGCAATGGTGCCCATGCCGATGCCGGCATTGAGCACGTAGCTGCTGGGGTTGTTGCAGGAACCGTCCTTGTTGGTGCCGAAGTAAATTTTGTTCAGCGTGTTGGCTACCCAGATATTGCTGGCGTTCTGGGCGTTGGCCGCAGCGACCATGGCTTGGGGCACGGCGCCCGAAAAACTGCCGTCGCTACCCTTGGCGAGTTGCTTGGCCGGGAAGTTGGATGAGTTCCACATGCAGATGGGATCGCCATTGGGCAAGACCGCGCGTTGCAAAATGGTCAGGCCGGTTTCATCGATGACGCGGTCGCCGCCTGAGAGGGCCATGCGCAGCATGTCGATGGCCGAATTGCTGACCCAGTTGAGGAAGTTGCCGCTGAAGCCGTCGCCGCAGCGCCGCGCGGTGGCCGGGCCGTTGATCTGGAAACGCTTGTAGTCGGGCTTGGTTTTGCCGCTGGCAGGGGTTTCGCCGGGATTGTCGATGTAGCGATAGCACATCTCGGCGTTGTAGTAACCGATGTATTCGGTGGCGGGGCTGTAGGAGGCGTCGGTGGTCGCGCTGGGCTGGTCGACATACTGCGCGCCCACGGTGGGGAATTCGACCGACAGCGCCAGCGCCAGCGCCGGCTTGTCGCCCTGGGTGGCGGAATACAGCGGCACCGACGCAATATTGGCCTTGCGAATGTTGGGGGGTGCGTCGGCACCCACGCCGGACAGGGACCACAGGAGCCCGGACAGGACCACGGCAACGGGCGCCAGCAACCAGGAGCGCCACAGGGGACGGTGTCGGATGGTGTGCAACATTTCGATGGTCTTTCGCATCAGGAAGGAGTGGCCGCGCGGGTCAGTTTCTGTAGATGGTCTGCAGGGCAGCCTGGATGTCGCTGCGTGGGCCGAAACCCATGGCAGTCACGCGGTAGAGTCGGTCCGTGCTTGCGCGTGTACCGGCAGCGCCTGCCGATCGATACGTGCTGCCAACGACCGACCCACCGCCGGTACCCGACGTCGTGACGTCTTCGATGATGTAGCGTGGTGCCAGGGCTGCCTGGATGCCGGTGCCCGCAGCCTGCCCGGCATTGGCAAACGAGCGACCCGTGAAGGTGCCGAACGCCACGGTGGGCGCGGTGAGATTGCTGGTGTCCAAGAAGTTCACCAGCAGCCAACTTGGCTTGGCTTGCCCGAAAGTCACCGGGCTACAGAAGCCCCGCCAATTCGCAGACGTTGAACAACCGGAATCGGGCACCACGGGGTTGGCTGCAATCAGAGCGGTGCGACTTGTTGAAGCAGAGTTGGGTCCCGAGAGATCGATCTCCGCGTCCACCAGCGCAGCCTCTGCACCCTGCCAAGCCAGTTGCATGTCTCGATCATTGCGCGCGCCGCGCTCACCCATCATGCTGATCTGCATGCTGGCGACACCCAACATGGAGATGATGACGAGCAGCATCAGCACCACGACCAGTGAGAGGCCGTGTTGATGCGACGGTGCCGTATTGCGGTTATGTCTCTGAAACGGCATGGCGTTGAGGTGTCGAAAAAATCAAGAGGGAAGAACGACGTCGCAGCCGGTGCCGGAACTGGCGGGCTGGTAGCCTTGGTTTTGGCAGTTGCGTAGGTTGACGGTGAAGGTGACAACCTGACGCAGACGTCCATCGGTAGCGGTGAATTTGCTCCCTGGGTCGCCGCTGGTCTGGAAGTTCGTGCCCAGCGGATAGAGAGTTTGCGCTTCAGAAGACTGCGCCGATCCCGCTGGTCCCCGCAGCACGAGGCCGATGCGCAGGCTGCGCACGCGGCGCCAGTTGGTTTGTGTGGCGGCATCGTTGCCGGCTACCGTCAATTGATTGGCGCGCAGGAACTGGTTGGGCACGCTGGTGGTAGCCCCCGTGGGGACGGCATTGGCCGTGACGTTGTCGACCCCGTACAGAACCTGAAAGCTCTCGACCCCCTTGATCAAGGGCGTAGGCGTTGACGGCGTGCCGCTGGCTCCGTCGATCTTGATGCACATCAGGGCGGGTTCGTTGCCGCTGCTGGTGTTCACGTACAGCACGCTGATCGACCGATCCGCCCGGTTGGCGGCAGGCATGTTGGGAGATGCACCATCGCAGGTGATCATGCTGCCGTCGGTCGTCGTGTCGGTGACCTTGACTGGGTCGTAACGCAGGATCAGCGCGTCACTGCCATAGCCCAGTGAGCCGGCGGTACGCACCGTGGCCGTGTTGACGGGATCGGTCGCGCTGGGGATGGCGTTGTCGAAGCCAGAGACAGCGGCCACCAAGGTGCTGGGGTCCAGGCCATTCAGGCCCTTGTAAGTGCCGATGCTTCCGCCGTAAGGGCGGCGCACGAAATCCAGATCTTCGAAACCGGTTTGCACCACCAGCCGCTGGATCAGATCGCTTGCGAAGCGGGCATCGTCGCGCAATTGCGAAGCTGCATCAACCGTACTGGCGCCACGCCGAGTGGCCGTGAGCGATGCCACTGCCGCGAGAACAATGAGCAAACCGATGGCCATGGCCACCAGCAACTCGACCAGCGTGAAGCCGCGAACCGTGCGTCGACGCGTTATGTGACGAAAGATGGTCGTATTCACGACTGGCCTCCGGGTGTTAACGGCAGAACCACCAGCGGGCGAGCGTCGGAGTCGCTGGCTCCCTGAATGCTGTTGTCGGTCTTCTCGCGTGTCCAGCCCAACTTGATGACCGACACCGGCTGCCCAGTACCTGTGGATGCCGTGCAATTCCACTGGGGTAGGCCATTGGCGTCGTATGGTGCGGCGTCGTTGCAGGTCACGACTCTGGCTCCAGGAAGCGCGCTTTCGACGCGCTGGAGCCAATCGGTCATTTGGGCATTGGCCACGTCGGTGGTGCTGGTGCAGGTGCTGCCCACGTTCAGGCAACTTGACGTCGTGGCCGGCGCCAATCCGGTACCTGAAAAATTGCCGAAATAGGGGTTGTTGGAAGTCTTGCCGGCCACCTGGGCATTGGCGCGCATCATTTCGGCCAGTTCGCGCGCCAAGGTCACGCCCACGGACTGCTGGCGAGCATCACGCCCGTATTTGAGCGCCGACGCCTGCAGTCCGGCGACGCCCAACAAGCCAAACGAGAGCACCACGATGGAAACCAGCACTTCCACCATGGAAAAACCGGTCGAATGGTGCCGGTCGTTTGAACTAGAGCGAGCGGGAGGTAGCGCAACGTGAGGCATGCAACCAATGGTAGGTTTGCACGGCGGCGCTGCAAGGGCGCTTGTCAGGCGATGGCTACCGCTTGTCGGGTGACGGCGTCACCCACCGCCAAAATTCACGGGAATGCGCAGAAACTGGGTCCAGCGGAAGCTCAGCGCGCCGTTTTGGGTTGCGGCCTACTTGTGAGTGCCCCTCAAAAACAGCCGCTCGATGGCCTGCGCCGCGTCGTCGCGCGCATCGGGCGCGGCGGCGTGCAGCTCGGCCATGGCGCCATGCAGCATCTTTTGCGTCAACCCGCGCGACAGGGCCTCCAGCACGGCCTCGACGTCTTCGCCCTTGGCCAGGCGCTTGCGGGCGCGGGCCAGCTCCAGCGCGCGCCATTCGTCGGCCTGGGCGTTCAGCTGGCGGATCAGGGGCACCACGCCGCGGGCGGGGTCGCGCTGGTCCAGCCAGTGCATGAAGCTTTGCACGCCGGCGTCGATGATGACTTCGGCCTGCGCGACGGCGGCCTGGCGGCTGGCCTGGCCGGTTTGCACCACCTGGGCCAGGTCGTCGACGGTGTACAAGCTTGGGAAGGCTGCGCCATGGCAGGCGTTCAAGCGACCGGCCATGCCTCGTTCACCAGCGATGCAATGACCTCAACCGCAGCATCAAAATCATGGCGCGCTCCGTACACCATGTCGGACACAAACTGTGCGTAGCGCTCCCGCATAACGGGTTCATGCCGGAGTGCCGCGCAGGCGTGGCGTGTCTCGCGGGCAATGTCATGGATGTAAGTCGGGTACTGGTTGGCAAATTCCTCGGCATCGGTTTGTGCAATGGAGCGTGCAAGCTCGGCGACTGTCGCCCGGTCGATGGCTGTGTGAATGGCATATAGGTCATAGATGTGCCGCACCAGATGGGGGTCGGGCGCGCGGGCCAGGCCGCGCAGTTCCATGGCGGTGCGCCGCGTCAGGGACACCAGTTTTTCGGCGGCGGTTTCGCTGACGCTGACGCACGGCATGGCCGCCACCTCCGGCGCGCGTCCAAATGCTTCGGTCACAAAGGAGGATACGGGCAGCGGCACGGCAGGCAGGCGCAGCCGCGCATGGGTCAGCTCGACCTGAATGGTGGGGCGCAACGTGGACGCCACGGCACCATCCGGGGCGTAGTGCAGGTTGTAGAGCGTGTATTGGTTTTCATCGCGCGAACGCATGTCCTCCGGTCCGATGTGGAAGCCTTCAGCTTGCAACGCCGCCAGCACACGGGCACGCAAGTCGCCGAGCAGGCTGCGCCGCTTGCTGCGGTTGAGCGGCGCGGAGTCAGGATGCACGATCTTGAAATCCACATCCTCGGACATACGGGCCACCAGCCGGTGCGCGCGCGCCAGACAGGTTCCGCCTGCGAAAACCAGTTGAAAGGGTGCGGCATCCATGGCGCTGATCACGCGCAGCGCGCGCAGAACGTGCCAGTCTTTTTCGACGGGCGCAGGGGCCAGGAAGCCAAAATGTTCTTGCGCCGCCCGTATGTCTTCAGGGTCGTGTGACATGCGCTACCGTTCGATCACGAGGGGTTTGCCGTCATAACTCAGCCGCCGGGAAAAGCGCCCCTTGACCTTCAGTTTCGGGTTCATGGGAATTTGGGTGGAGCGGCCCTCGTTGTAGGCGCGCTCCGCTGCGCTGGGCTCCCACGGTACGCCAAGCTTGGTCAAGGCGATGCGTACCGCCCCGGTGAATCCTCCCGGATTCGCCAGCATGGGCTTGCCGGAAAGCCGGGAAGGTGTTGCACGGCCATAGATGCCATAGCCGAGCCGGATCAGCCCCCCGTCCGCGACCTCCTTGCTCAACGCTCGCAGGACTTGGCGCTCGCCACCCAAGTCAGCAAATTCGCGCGTCAGAAACACGTCGTCGCTGCGTTCAGCGATGCGTTGCTCGATCTTGGCTTGCAGCGAATCACGGCGGGGCATGAACTTGTCCTCTCCCCCTCAGGGTACACAAAAACCTGACACTTATCAAGCAAAAACCTGACATTTGAAGCCGTCAACCGGCCATCTTGCTGGGTCATCGCGCCACGCGGCGGCGCTGGGCGTCGGGCGGTCAGGACCGCAGGAACAGGCGGGAAACAGCTTGCGCGGTCAGTGCCTGGCTTTCCGGCGAGCTGGCGTTCAATTCCGCCATGGCGCCATGCAGCATCTTTTGCGTCAGCCCGCGCGACAGGGCTTGCAGCACGGCCTCGACGTCTTCGCCCTTGGCCAGGCGCTTGCGGGCGCGGGCCAACTCCAGCGCGCGCCATTCGTCGGCCTGGGCGTTCAGCTGGCGGATGAGGGGCACCACGCCGCGGGCGGGGTCGCGCTGGTCCAGCCAGTGCATGAAGCTTTGCACGCCGGCGTCGATGATGACTTCGGCCTGGGCGACGGCGGCCTGGCGGCTGGCCTGGCCGGTTTGCACCACCTGGGCCAGGTCGTCGACGGTGTAGAGGTAGACGTCGGGCAACTGCTTGACTTCGGGCTCGATGTCGCGCGGCACGGCCAGGTCGACCATGAACATGGGGCGGTGGCGGCGCTTTTTCAGGGTGCGCTCGACGGCGCCCAGGCCGAGGATGGGCAACTGGCTGGCGGTGCAGCTGACGACGATGTCGAACTCGTGCAGGCGCTCGGGCAGGTCGGCCAGACGCATCACCTGGGCGCCAAAGCGGCTGGCCAGCTTTTCGCCGCGCTCCAGCGTGCGGTTGGCGATGGCGATGGCCTGCGGCTGGCGGGCGGCAAAGTGGGTGGCGGCCAGCTCGATCATTTCGCCGGCGCCGATGAACAGCACGCGCGTGCGGCCGAGGTCTTCAAACAAATTGCCGGCCAGGCGCACGGCGGCGGCGGCCATGCTGATGGAGTGGGCGCCGATTTCGGTCGAGCTGCGCACCTGCTTGGCGACGGCAAAGCTGCGCTGAAACAGCTGGCTGAGCGTGCTGCCCAGGGCGCCGGCGTCGTTGGCGGCGCGCACCGCGTCTTTCAGCTGGCCCAGGATTTGCGGCTCGCCCAGCACCATGCTGTCGAGCCCGCTGGCGACGCGAAAGGCGTGGCGCGCCGTCTGGTCGCCCTGCAGGGTGTAGGTGTGCTGGCGCAGCGCGTCGACCGGCACCTGGCCGGCCTGCGCCAGCCAGCCCAGGGTGTGGTCCACCTGCACCTGCTCGCTGGCGCAATACACCTCGGTGCGGTTGCAGGTGGACAGGATGGCGGCCTCGGGGTGGCGCAGGTGCTGCTCGCGCAGGCCCTTGAGCGCGGGCGCGATGGTGTCGAGCGCAAACGCAAAACGACCGCGCAGATCGAGCGGCGCGGTGTTGTGATTCAGTCCCAATGCCCAGACGGCCATGGCGTCGATTATAAAATTTGACGCGGGTTCAGGTGCGGCAGCCTCGCCACGGCTTGACTCATATCAAAACCATGGATTGGCTCGATTTGTTGTGGCATGTGGCCGGCTTTGTCGCCCCGGCGCTGGTGTTGGCCCCGGCCATGGTGCTGGCCAGCCGGTTTTTGGGGAAAAAAAAGGCTGCATCGCTTGCCTGGCCTGCGCAAGCAGCTATCAATTTCATTGTTTGTGTGGCCGTCTTGGCGGCCGGCGTGGTCTTGAGCGGGCACGACGGGCGCATGCTCACCTACGCCGCGCTGGTGCTGGCCAGCGCCGCCTGCCAGGCCTGGCTGACGCGCCGGCGCTGAGCGTTTGCACGGTCAGCGCGCGGCCGGGCTGAACAGGTCCACCCGGTCGGTCACCACGCCGTCGGTGCCCAGATCGATCAGGCGCTGGGCGGCCCATTCGTCGTTGACGGTGTAGCTCAGGGCGCGCAGGCCGGCGGCCTTGGCCTGGGCGACGGTGGCGGCGTCCCACAGCGCGTGGTTGCAGACGATGGCCACGCAGCCCAGTTGGCGCGCGCGCTCCAGCCAGCCGTCCCACAGCGTGTCCAGCAGCAGGCCGCGTGGCAGATGGGGTGCGGCCTGTTGCGCGCCGGCCAATGATTCGGGCTTGAACGAGGTCAGCAGCGGCGGCACGGCGGCGCCCTGCCACAGGCGCGCGGCGAGGGTGGCGACGGCCTGGCCGGTGGCGCCTTCCAGGTTCGGGGTGGGCTTGATCTCGATGTCCAGGCCGTATAGGTTGCGCAGGCAAAAGCGGGCGATGCGCTCCAGCGTGGGCAGCGGCTCGCCGGCGTAGGCGCGCGAATGCCAGCTGCCGGCGTCCAGCTGGGCCAGCGCGCCCCAGGCCTGGTTGCCGGCGATGCCCTGGCCGTTGGTGGTGCGGTCCAGCGTGTCGTCGTGCAGCAGAAACAGTACGCCGTCGGCCGACAGTTTGGCGTCGCACTCGAACATGCGATAGCCCTGCGCGGCGCCGCGGCGAAAGGCGGCCAGCGTGTTCTCGGGCGCCAGCTTGCCGGCGCCGCGGTGGGCGATCCAGAAGGGGTAGGGCCAGGGGGCGGGGGTGGTCATGGCGCGTGGCTTCAGAAGGTGTGAATGAATCCTGAGTGCCCGAAAGGGCTTTATATTCCGTTTTCTGAGGCTCCCCCTTGCAGTCGCACGGTCATCAAGCCGGCTGCAGCCGCCTTGCCTGACTCATCCACACACGACACATCATGACCATCCGCGAAATCCTCAAAATGGGCGACCCGCGCCTGCTGCGGCTGGTTTCGACCACCGAGCAGACCTTGGCCACGTGCGTAAGACTCAGACATGATGCTGCCCGCGCCCAGCGCATTTCCTATAGAGGCGACGCGTCAATCAAGCGCGAGTTGGGGCGACTCTTTCGGCGCGATCTCGGCCTGAGCCACGACTTGGCGCCAACGGGCCAGATCTCTCTGCATCCTTTGCGCAAGCGCATCGGCGGTTCCCGGTTCGGCCCGCGCACCATGGCTCTCGAAGCGTTCGACGACCTCCGGGTCGCCCAGTACCTCGTTGAGCGCCCGATTGAGGCGATCAATGGCTGAGATGGGCGTACCGGCCGGCGCGAACAGCCCATACCATTGCACGACATCCACCCCCGTGATCCCCAGTTCTGCGAGGGTCGGCACCCCAGGAAGGGCCTCCAGGCGCTTCGGTCCTGCAACCGCCAACGCGCGCAGTTGTCCCGCACGGATGAAAGGGTATGCCGTGAACAGGCTGGGAAACATGACCTGCGACCGACCATCGACAGTGTCCGCAATAGCTGGTCCGGCCCCCTCAAATGTCAAGCTCGCCATCGACGTCTTGCTGCTGAGCTGAAACAGCTCGGCGGCGAAGTGCGGCGGCGTCCCATCACCGGCGGATGCGTAGCTGAAGCAGCGAGGCGACTCTTTCAGCCGAGCGATGAGCGTGTGCAGGTCTGGCGCGCCCTTGTCCGGATGGGAAACCATCAGGGTCGACGACGAACCGACAAGCCCGACCGGAGCGAAGTCCTCAACCGGGTCGTACCTCACCTTCTGCAAGGCCGGGTTCATCGCGTGCGTACCGACATAGCCGAACATCAAGGTGTGGCCGTCCGGCGCGGAGCCCGCCACGTACTCGCTTGCGATGGCGCCGTTCGCCCCGGCCCGGTTGTCGACCACTACTTCCTGACCGAGCAGCGGGCCCAACTTGGCGGCAATGATGCGGGCCATCGTGTCGTTGCCACCACCGGCCCGTGTCGGGACGATGATGGTCAGGGCTCTGCGCGGGAAGTCTGACGACTCGGCGTCTCGTGCTTCTGGACGTGAGAATACGTAGTCGGGCAGATGCAGTTCCCCCTGCATGATCTTTCGCGCCGTACGAACGAGGGCAGCGCGCTCGACTGTTGCGGCGTCTGCGCTGCCCTTCAACTCAACTTCGACATCGATTTGTCCGGCAGGATGCAGCACGACCAGCTTGTGCCGTCCCGGATCGCGGGCCACGCCACTCGCTACCGTTCCGGGCAAGGCAAAGGCGCTTGCGACGCCGATGGCTCCTGTCACGGCATGCGATGCATGGCATTTGCGCGGGGTGAAGTAGCGCGAGGTGATGCTGTCATTCGACTCACCCATGCTCACCAGCACTGGCTTTGGAATGACGCTGTTGGACACGTCGCCGAGACCCATCCTGCGGCCGGCCTCCAGGCGAAGGCTTTCCAGCCGCTCGAGGAGCGCGGTGTTCGCATCGAGCGCAACTGGTTTCTCGCGCCCCGTGACACCGAGATCGCCAGCGCGCACGATCATCAGCGGCATGGCCGCATCGATGCAGGTCACCTGGATGCCGTCGATCGTGTCGATTCGCCGGCCTGTCGGGAAGACCTGCCCGGTGACCGCCCCCCAGGCATCGAGGAAGTTGAGCAGGATCGGCGCCGCCGTGCCGGCCACGCCATCGATGCGCGTGTCCCCTTCATAGGTGACGCGGCCGCCGGGCGTTTGCACCGTCACGTCGATGCGCGACCCGGTGTTGACGTTGTAAACGCGCACGCTGGTGGTGCCGTCCGCCGCAGGAATCAAACCCTGCTCGATCGCGAAAGGCGCGACCCCCGAGAGCATGTTGCCGCAGTTGGGCCGCGTGTCGACCGAGCGATGGCCCACGCCGACCTGTGCGAAGAGATAGTCGATGTCGCACCCCGGCTGCGCCGAGCGCGACACGATGGCGACCTTGCTGTTGAGCGTGCTGCCACCGCCCACGCCATCGAGTTGCAGAGGATCGGAGGCACCGATGGCCCCGATCAGCGCCTGGTCGCGCGCCTCGTCGCCTTCGGGCAACCATTCGCGGAGGAAGAACGGGCCGCGGGAGGTGCCGGCGCGCATCAGCACGCAGGGAATGCTTTGACTCATAGTCAATCCGCCGTGATCTTTGCGGCCTGCACGACTTTCTTCCACTTGACCTGCTCGTCCGCGACGTAGGTGCGCATCTGGTCGGTGGTCATGGTCGAGACTTCAGCGCCGTGGTCTTCCAGGCGCTTGATGACGCTTTTGTCGGCCAGCACTTCGTTCAGCACCTTGTTGAGTTGCTCGACCACGGCCTTGGGCGTCTTCGCCGGCGCGAAGATGCCGTACCACTGCGACACGTCGACGTCGTTGATGCCCTGCTCTTTCAGCGTGGGCACGTCGGGCATCAACGCCGAGCGTTTGCTGCCGGCAATGCCGAGCGCCTTGAGCTTGCCTGCCTTCACGTAGGGCATGGCCGTGAAGAGGCTGGGAAACATCACCTGCGTCTGGCCGCCAAGGGTGTCCGTGATGGCCGGCGCGGAGCCCTTGTACGGCACGTTCAGCATGCTGGTGCCGGTCGACAGCTTGAACATCTCGGCTGCGAAATGCGGCGCAGTGCCGGTGCCGGCCGAGGCGTAGCTGGTCTTGTCGGGGGCAGCCTTGAGCAGCGCCACCATCTCCTTCGCGTTACTCGCCTTGACGCCGGGATTGACCACCATCACCGTGGCCGACGATCCGATCATTCCGACGGGCTCGAAATCCTTCACGGGGTCGTAGCGTAGCTTTTGCAGCGACGGGTTCATGGCATGCGTGGCAACGTAGCCGAGCATCAGCGTGTAGCCGTCGGGCGCAGCGCGCATGACGTATTCGCTGGCAATCGCACCATTGGCGCCGGCCTTGTTGGCGACGATGACCGGCTGCTTGAGGATGGTCGACATGGACTGTGCGACAACACGCGCCATCGCGTCGTTGGCGCCGCCCGCCGCGGTGGGCACCACGAGCGTGATCGACTTTTCAGGAAAGGCGGCTGCCGCACTTCCGCAAGCCAAGGACGCCGCCAGCGCAACGGCGGCAACGAGGCGAATCTTCTGGATCTTCAATTTGTCTACTCCGGTGGATTGTCGAGAACTGGATACCTGGGAGGCTCTTGGTTGGCCTTGGTCGAATGTTCCGCTCCTGGAAGAATTCTGTGAATTGCATGTTTAGAATCGATTGATGCACACTGTGGATCAGTGACACTGCCTCAGGAGCCCATGCACCATGGCCATCAACTTCAATCTCAACGATCTGCAGGCGTTCCGGGCGGTGGCCGAACTCAACAGCTTCCGCAAGGCAGCCGAGGCGCTGCATGTATCGCAGCCGGCCTTCAGCCGACGCATCGAAAAGCTCGAGGAAGCGCTCGGCGTGCGACTGCTCGACCGCACCACCCGGCGTGTGAGCCTGACCTCGGTAGGACGCGACTTCGATCGCAAGGTGCAGCAACTCCTGGACGACCTCGACCACACGCTATTGGGCATCCGTGGTGTAGCGGCCACGCGCATGGGCGAGGTGACGATCGCCTGCGTGCCTTCGACCGTCTACTACTTCCTGTCGCAGGTGATCTCGCGCTACCACGAGCGCTACCCGAAGATCCGGGTGAAGGTCTTCGACGCCAGCGCCAACGAAGTGCTCTCGGCCGTGTCGCGCGGTGAGGCCGACTTCGGGCTCAACTTCGTCGGCGGCAAGGAGCCGGACATAGAATTCAAGCCTTTGTTGGAGGAACGTTTCGTCGCGGCTTGCAGGCGCGACCACCCGCTCGCGAAGAAGCGCCGCGTGAGCTGGACCGACCTGGGGCAGTACGACTACATCTCGGTCAGCAAGGCGTCGGGCAACCGGCTGCTGCTGGATCAGGCGCTTTCAGGCCTGCCTGGCCGTCCGCAGAGCATCTACGAGACCCAGCACGTCACGACGATGCTTGGGCTGGTGGAGGCTAGCCTCGGCGTGGCTGCGGTGCCTTCTATCGCCATGCCGGACGCGGACCATCCACTGCTTGTGAGCGTTCCGCTTTACGACCCGGTGATCACTCGCAAGATCGGGCTGATCCGGCGCAAGGGCCGCTCGCTGTCACCGGCCGCGCAACAACTCTATGGATTCTTCCTGGAGATGAAAGCAAAACGCGGCAAGCCGGCCAAAGCCCGTGTCGCCGCGCCCATTTCCGCTGCTGTGGATCAGTGAGCCGTGCCGGCGGCGCCGATCGCCACGGGCTGCCCATCGCCAACCTCCAGTTCGTGCTCTGTATTGGCGTAGTTCACGCTGAGCTCACGTTGCAGCACGTCCCGATCGCAGGCGTTTTCCCACATCGAAACCACGATGCAGGCCACACAGTTGCTGATGGTGCTGGTCAGCGCACGCGCTTCCGACATGAAACGGTCGATGCCGAGGATCAGTGCCACCCCGGCCACCGGCAGATCGGGCATGACCGTGAGCGTGGCCACCAGCGCGACGAAACCACTGCCTGTCACCCCCGCTGCGCCCTTGGATGTGAGCAACATGATGCCCAGCATCGAGCCGATCTGAAGCCACGACAGATGGATGTCGCAGGCCTGGGCGATGAACATCGACGCCAGCGTGAGGTAGATGGCCGTGCCGTCGAGGTTGAACGAGTAGCCGGTCGGCAGGACCAGCCCGACGATGCCCTTCTTGCAGCCCAGGCGCTCGAGCTTTTGCAGCAGGCGCGGCAGCACGGGCTCGCTCGACGAAGTGCCGAGCACCACCAGCAACTCCTCCTTGACGTAGCGCAAGAGCTGCCAAAGCTTGAAACCGTGCAGGCGCGCCAGCAGGCCGAGGACAACGACGACGAAGAATATGCAGGCCACATAGAGCGTGGCGATCAGCAAGCCAAGCGAACCGATTGATTTGATGCCGTAACGTCCGACCGTAAACGCCATGGCGCCGAACGCGCCGATCGGGGCAAGACGCATGATGATGCCGAAAACCGCGAACAGCATGTGCGAGAAGCCGTCAATGCTGGCAAGCACCAGCTTGGCGGGGGCGCCAATTCGCGTGAGAGCAAAGCCGCACAGAGCCGCCAACAGCAGCACCGGCAGGACCTCGCCTTCGGCGAAGGCCCCGAAGAACGCATTGGGAATGATGTGCATCACGAAATCGGTGAACCCATGAATGTGCACCTGGCTTGCGAACCGGGTCACGACGGAGGCGTCCAGGTTCTTCGGGTCGATATGCATGCCCACGCCGGGCTTCATCAGGAGCACGGCGACCAGGCCAATAATCAGTGACAGGATCGTCAGCGCATAAAAAAGCCCCATCGCCTTGATCAACGTCTTTCCGATCTCCTTCGAGTCGCCGAGGGAAGTGATGCCACTCACGATGGTGCAGAACACCACCGGCGCGATCATCATCTTGACCAGCTTGACGAAGCCGTCGCCGAGCGGCTTGAGCGCGGCGCCGAACTCGGGCCAGTAGTGGCCCACGGTGATGCCGAGGATCAGGCCGATCAGGACCTGAATGTAGAGGAGCTTCAAGAGCTTCTTGATTTTCATGCTGTTGTCTCCGGCCTGAAGGGGGTCAGCCGCGTGCGGCCAGCACGCGGTCGACCATCACACCCGCCTGGCCGAGGTTATTGGCCGGGTCGCACATGGCGTCGAGCTGTGCGCGGGTGACGTGCTTGTTAATCTCCGGATGCGCAACGAGGATCTCGATCAGCGGCCGGTTCTCAGTGATCGACTGGCGGCACAGGTCGTACACAAGGTCGTGCGCGTATTCGCGGCCGATATACGGGCCCAGGCCCATCATCACGGCCTCCGACATGACCAGTCCGTTGGTGATGTCGATGTTGGCGCGCATGCGGGTCGCGTCGACTTCCAGGCCCTTGAGAACGAACTTGCTCTGCTTCAGCGCGCCGGACATCAGGCAGAAGATCTCCGGCAGCGACACCCACTCGATTTCCCACGGGCCGGTGGAGCGCTCATGGTCGGCCACCATCGCGTCCATCAGCGCGGCGGCATGCTGGCGTGCCACCGACACGTTGGCATGGATGTAGAGGCACGAAATCGGGTTGCGCTTTTGCGGCATGGTCGACGACGAGCCGCGGCCCGGCGCGAAGGGCTCGAACACCTCGGCCACCTCGGTCTGCATCATCAGCTTGACATCCATCGCGATCTTGCCGAGCGAGCCTCCGACCAGCCCGAGGAAGGCTCCGACCTCCGCGATGGTGTCGCGCACCGTGTGCCACGAGATCAGTGGCTGGGCCAGTCCCAGTTCCTTCATCAGTCCGGCCTGGGTCTCCATGGCGCCCTTCTCCAGCGAGGACAAGGTGCCCGACGCACCGCCGAACTCACCCATCAGGACACGCGGCTTGAGTTGCTGCAGGCGCTCGCGGTGACGGTCGATACCGGCCAGGATGCTCGCCATCTTGTAGCCGAAGGTGATAGGCGTGGCCTGCTGCAGGTTGGAGCGGCCGATGACGGGCGTATCACGGTACTTCTTTGCCAGGGCGGCGAGCGCATCTCCGATCTCGTCGAGATCCTGCTCAACCAGCGCGAGGCCTTCGCGCATCTGCAGCACGGCGGCCGTGTCGGTGATGTCCTGCGTGGTTGCGCCCCAGTGGCAGAACTCGCCGAGCTTGTCGCGGCAGTTGGCATTGATCTGGTTGACCACCGCGATGATTGGATAGCCGATCTGCTCGGTCTTGGCCTTGAGCTTGACCCAGTCGATCTGCGACAGGTTGCAGTTGCGGACGATCTCGTCGGCCGCTTCCTTCGGGATGATGCCGAGCTCGCCCTGCACCTTGGCGAGCGCGCGTTCGATGTCGAGGTATTTGGCGGTGCGGTTCTCGTCGGACCAGACGTCGCGCATGCGCGCGTCGCTGAACATGTCGCCGAAGATGCGCGAATCGATGATGGTGGAGGCCATGATGTGTTGTCTCTTTCTGCAGTGGAAGTTGGTGAATGAGGTCTGTCAGTTGCGGGCCAGGGCCAGCGTGCGTTGTGCCTGCAGCACCACGGGCCGGTCGACCATGCGTCCATCGAGGCGGGCGGCGCCGGGCGATGCGGCATCGGCAACCAGGACGCGCTGAGCCCAATCCAGCGCCTCCGCACTCGGACGCAGCGCCGCGTGGATCGGCTGTATCTGGCGTGGGTGGATGCACAGCTTGGCGCCGAAGCCAAATCGTCGAGCCTCCGCAAGATCTGACAGCAAGCGTGCCTCGTCGTCGAGTTGCGGCGTGACGCCTGCTATCGGTGCCGGCAGGCCGGCCAGGCGCGATGCGATCGCGATGCGGCTCGCTGCATAGCCAAGGCCGGAGGCGTCCGTCGAGATGTCCATATCGAGGTCGAGCGCGAAGTCGAGCGTGCCGAACACCAGGCGCTGCACGCCGGCGGCCGCGATGCGGTCCACTTCGGAAACACCGCGTGCACTTTCGATGAGCGCGAAGATTCCCGCATCCGGCAACGCAGCCTGGGTCTCGGCGATCTGCGTGGCCGACTCGGCTTTGGGCAAGAGCACGCTGATCCCGGGCGCGTCGCCCAACGCCGCGAGGTCGGCGGCGAACCAGGGCGAGCCGGCGTCATTGATTCGTACCACGATGCGTGACCGGTCTGCGGGCATTGCACCCTGCAGCCATGTGACGACAGCGCTGCGTGCATGGGCCTTGTCGTCAGTGGCCACGGCGTCCTCGAGGTCGAGCACGACCCTGTCGGCACCGCTGGCCAGCGCCTTGTCGAAACGTCCCGTGCGCGTGCCGGGCACAAAGAGGTAGGTGCGAGCAGGAGGCAGCAATTCGGTGGGCATGACAGCGACCTCAGACGGCTTTGGACATGTGCAGTCCGGCGATCTCGGCTGCGCTGTAGCCGAGCTCGGCCAGGATCGCGTCCGTGTGCTCGCCGAGCGCAGGCACCGGATCCATCCGCGGGCCGGTATCCCAGGTGCCGGGCGGCAGCATGGCGGGCACCGGCCCCACGGCCGTTCCGACCTCGGTCCAACGCCCTCGCGCCGCGAGTTGTGGGTGCGCCCAGACCTCCTTCATGGTGTTGACCTGGGCATTGGCGATCTGCGCGAGTTCGAGTCGCTCGACCACCTGCACGCCAGTCAGCGGCTCGAAGGCGTCCACGATGATCTGGCGCAACGCGACCCGCTCCGCCACGCGGTTGAAGTTGGCGGTGAAGCGTGGATCTTTCGCGAGGTCTGGTTGCTCCAGCACCTTGTCGCAGAAGCTGACCCATTCGCGCTCGTTCTGCAGGCCCAGCATCACCGTGGTTCCGTCGCCGGCCGGGAACGGGCCGTACGGGTAGATCGTCGCGTGGCTGGCGCCGGTGCGCGGCGGCGGCGCGGCTCCTTCGAAGGCGTAGTAGAGCGGGTAGCTGGTCCACTCCGCCAGCGACTCCAGCATCGAGATGTCGATGCGTTGCCCCTTGCCTGTCTGGCCGCGCTGCAACAGCGCGGCGAGGATGTTGCTGTAGGCGTACATGCCGGCGGCGATATCCGCGATCGAAGGGCCCGCCTTGCAGGGCTCTTCGGGCGTGCCAGTCACGGAGACAAAGCCGGCCTCGCTTTGGATCAACAGGTCGTAGGCTTTCTTGTCGCGGTACGGCCCGGGATGGTGCGGGTCGTCGCCGTAGCCGGAAATATCGCAAACGATCAAGCCTGGCTTGGCACCGGAGAGCTTGTCGTAGCCCAGCCCGAGGCGCGTTGCAGCGCCCGGTGCCAGGTTCTGCACGACGACGTCGGCCTTCTCCATGACCAACCGTTCGAGCACCTGGGCTGCATCCGGGTGTTTCACATCGAGCGTGAGGCTTTCCTTGGAACGGTTGGTCCAGACGAAGTGCGATGCCAAGCCGCGAACGCGTTCGTCATAACCGCGGGCAAAGTCGCCCGAACCGGGGCGCTCGATCTTGATGACCCGGGCTCCGAGGTCGGCCAACTGGCGAGTGGCGAAGGGCGCGGCAATCGCGTGCTCCAGCGTGACGACGGTGATGCCCTTGAGTGGCTGCATGAGTTTGTCTCTCTTGATGTTGTGGTCGGGGGGTCAGCGCAGCACTGCGGTGGCGTCCATCGTCAGCCAGCCCTCGTGATCCGAGGCCCAGAGACGGATCGTTTTGCCGTCGGCCTGCGGCTGGCCGCTGACATGGAAGGCGTTCAGGTCGAAAGTCGGGCGCACGGCCTTGAAGCGAAAGGTCGCCACGTCGGCTTTGGGCAGTTGGCGGCGCAGGAGGTCCATCAGCAGTGTCGCGATCAGCGGACCGTGCACGATCAGGCCTGGATAGCCTTCGACCTGCGTCACATACTGGCGGTCGTAGTGGATGCGGTGGCCATTGAAGGTCAGCGCCGAGTAACGGAACAGCAGCACGTCGTCAGGCACGATCTGGCGGCGCCAGGCGGCCTCGGCCGGTGCGGCTTGGGGCGGCGGCACGAGATCGTTCGGTCCCTGGGCTTCGCGGTACACGATGTCGTGGAACTCGACCAGCGCCGGCTCGATGGCCTCGTTGCATCGCACCTCGTGGCGCACCTTCACGAACACGAGCTTGCCGGTGCGGCCTTCCTTGGTCGTGACGTCATCGATGGTCGAGGTTCGCGCGACACGGTCGCCTACGCGAATCGGAGTGCGGAACTCGAACTGGCTGCCGGCCCACATGCGCCGAGGTAGCGGAACTGGCGGAAGGAAGCCGCCGCGCTTGGCATGGCCGTCGGCGCCGATTTCGCTCTGCCGGTGCATCGGCAGGAAGTAGAGCCAATGCCAAAGTGGGGGAAGCGTGGTGCCCGCGATTACCGGCGTCGCCGGATGGTCCAGAGTCGCCGTCAGTGCGACCACGGGGGTTGGGTTGACGGTGTCTTCGATTCTCTCGCTGCGTCCGACCCACGATTGCAGCTGATCTTGCTGTGCGTCCAATGTTGTCTCCTTTGCTGACTGCACCAAGCGGTAGCAGTTCTGGGGAGCAAGTGTGCGACGCAGGCTACGTTAGGGGAATTGCAATGTTTGGTATTATTGATGCACGCAGCGCAATAAATGGCGTGCTCCCCAGTGAGCCGAGAAGGCACGCAAGCACCCTTACTTGAGGCGCACTCGGCATAGTGTCATGTGCTCAAGACTGAACGACCGCTTGCTGGCGCGAAAGGATCGTCAAAACGCGTCCGATCAAGGCGCAAAGCGCAGACGTAGCTCTCGAGCTGCGGCGAGCATTTGCAATGCGGAGCGGGCGGGTTTTGGCGGTCAGGGCGGGCATGATGGGTTCGTTCACACCTTCTTAGTCGATGGTGAGCGCGGTCTTGCCGAACTGCCGGCCCGATTCGAGCAGGCTGAGCGCCGCGTGCACATCATGGAGCGCAAACGTGCGCTCGATCACCGGGCGCAGGCCATGGCGCTGGCAGAAGGCGAGCAGCTGGTGCAGCTCGGCCACGGTGCCCATGGTCGAGCCCAGCACCTTCAGCTGGCGGATGAACAGGCGCCGCAGGTCGGCCCCCGGCTGGTCGCCGCTGGTGGCGCCGCAGGTGACGAGGCGCCCGCCGCGCACCAGCGACTTCATGGCGTGCGCCCACACGGCCTCGCCGACGTTCTCGAACACCACGTCGACGCCGCGTCCGCCGGTGGCGGCCAGCGCGGCCTTGGCGATGTCCTCACGGCTGCTGTCGATCACGTGGTCGGCGCCCAAGGCGCGGGCGCGCTCCAGCTTGTCGGCGTGGCGCGAGGTGACGATGGCGCGCGCGCCCAGCGCCTTGGCGATCTGCAGGCCGGCCAGCGACACGCCGCCGCCGATGCCGAAGATCAGCACCGTCTCCCAGGGCTGCAGGCGCGCCTGCGTGACCAGCATGCGCCAGGCCGTGAGGTGGTTGACGCCCAGGGCCGCGCCTTCGGCGAACGACCAGCCGTCGGGCAGCGGCAGCACATTGCGCGCCGGCACGCTGATGGATTGGGCCAAGGTGCCGTCGCGCTGCTCGCCCAGGATTTGATAGCGCGTGCACAGCACGTCGTCGCCGCGCAGGCAGAACTCGCAGCGCCCGCACGACAGGCCGGGGTGCAGCAGCACGCGCTGGCCGGGCGCCAGCAGGGCCTCGCCCGCGTCCACCTCGTCGACCACGCCGGCGCCGTCCACGCCCAGGATGTGCGGCAGCTGGTGCGTGATGCCGGCGCCGCCGCCGCGCATGTACAGGTCGACGCGGTTGAGCGTGGCGGCGTGCAGGCGCACGCGCACCTCGCCCGCCGCGCGCGCGGGCAGGGGGCGTTCGCCGACGGCGACGACCTCGTTGCCGCCGTGTCCGGTCAGGAAAGCTGCTTTCATGGTCGAATGGGGCGTAGCCCGCTCTGATAAAGCGCCGAAAGCTATCAAATATGTAGTTGCTTCACGAATCCAGGCGCAGCCCGGTGGCCGCGTCGAAGCCGTGGATGCGGTCTTCCAGCGGCTGCACGTGCAGCTGCTGGCCGGGCGCGGGCGGTGCCTCGGTCTCGCTCATGCGCACGATGGTCCAGGGGCCTTGCGTGCCGTTCAGGTGGCCGTAGATCAGGCGTTCGGCGCCCAGCATTTCCACCGTCTGCACGTGCAGCTGCCAGCCGCCCGAGTCGACCACGCGCAGGTGCTCGGGACGGATGCCCAGCAGCGCGCCTTCGCGCACGCCTTCGATGCCGCTGAGCAGGTTCATGGGCGGCGCGCCGATGAAGCCGGCCACGAAGGTGCTGGCCGGGCGGTGGTAGACCTCGTCGGGGGTGCCGAACTGCTCCATGCGGCCGGCGTTCATCACGATCATGCGCTCGGCCAGCGTCATGGCCTCGACCTGGTCGTGGGTGACGAACAGGCTGGTGATGCCCAGCTCGCGGTGCAGCTTCTCGATCTCCAGCCGGGTCTGCGCGCGCAGCTTGGCGTCCAGGTTGGACAGCGGCTCGTCGAACAGAAACACCTGCGGCTGGCGCACGATGGCGCGGCCCATGGCCACGCGCTGGCGCTGCCCGCCCGAGAGCTCGCGCGGCTTGCGCTGCAGCAGGCCGCCCAACTCCAGGATGGCGGCGGCCTTGTCGACCCGGGCGCGGATGTCGCCCTCGGGCACCTTCTTGATCTTCAGCCCGTAGGCCATGTTGTCGAACACGCTCATGTGCGGATACAGGGCGTAGTTCTGGAACACCATGGCGATGTCGCGCTCGGACGGCTCGAGGTCGTTGACCACGCGCTCGCCGATGGAGATTTCGCCTTCGGTGATCTCCTCCAGCCCCGCCACCATGCGCAGCAGGGTGGACTTGCCGCAGCCCGAGGGGCCGACGATGACGACGAACTCGCCGTCGTCGACCTGGGCGCTCACGCCGTGGATGACCTGGTTGGCCTTGGGGCCGCTGCCGTAGCGCTTGACGACGTTGTTGAATTGGATCTGGGCCATAAAAGATCAAATACCGGACGCAGGGGACGCAGAAGTTGCGCAAAGAACGCAGAAAAATTCAAGGTTTCTTTTGCGTCCTTTGCGAATCCTTTGCGTCCTCTGCGTCCGGCTGTTCATGGTTTCATTTCTCCGTGTCCACCAGGCCCTTGACGAACCATTTCTGCATCAGGATGACGACGATGGCCGGCGGCAGCATGGCCAGGATGGCGGTGGCCATCACCACGTTCCACTCGACGTAGATCTCGCCGAAGATGGCGCGCTTGATGCCCAGCACGATCGGGTACATGTCCTCGCTGGTGGTGGCGATCAGCGGCCAGAGGTACTGGTTCCAGCCGTAGATGAACTGGATCACGAACAGGGCGGCCATGCTGGTCTTGGACAGCGGCAGCAGGATGTCCTTGAAAAAGCGCATCGGCCCCGCGCCGTCGATGCGCGCGGCCTCGGCCAGCTCGTCGGGCACCGTCAGGAAGAACTGGCGAAACAGGAAGGTGGCGGTGGCCGAGGCGATCAGCGGCACCGTCATGCCGGCGTAGGTGTTGATCAGGCCCAGGTCGGCCACCACCTGGTAGGTCGGGCCGATGCGCACCTCCACCGGCAGCATCAGGGTGATGAAGATCAGCCAGAACACCAGGCCGCGGAAGGGAAAGCGGAAGTAGACGATGGCAAAGGCCGAGATGATGGAAATGGCGATCTTGCCCAGCGAGATCACCATGGCCACCACGAAGCTCACCCACAGCATGGGCCAGCCGGGCGGAATGGTGGAGCCGCTTTGCGTCTGGCCGCCCATCAGCGCCAGGCGGTAACTTTCGGCGAGGTTGCCGCCCGGCACCAGCGACAGCGGGTTGCTGCTGGCGATCTGGCTGGCCGTTTGCGTGGACATGATGATGGCGATGAACACCGGAAACGCCACCACGGCCACGCCGAGGATCAGCACGGCGTGCGAGACGAAGTCCAGGACGGGGCGGCGCTCGATCATCATGATCTGATGGGCAGGGTCAGTATTGGACTTTTTTCTCGACGAAGCGGAACTGGAACACGGTCAGCAGGATGACCACCGCCATCAACACCGTCGACTGCGCGGCCGAGCCGCCCATGTCCAGCGCCTTGAAGCCGTCGTAGTACACGCGGTAGACCAGGATGGCGGTGTCCCTGCCCGGCCCGCCGTGCGTGGCCGCGTCGACGATGGCGAAGGTGTCGAAAAAGGCGTAGATCACGTTCATCACCAGCAGGAAGAAGGTGGTGGGCGAGAGCAGCGGAAACACGATGGTCCAGAAGCGCCGCCAGGGCGTGGCGCCGTCGATGGTGGCCGCTTCGATGACCGAGCTGGGCACCGACTGCAGCCCGGCCAGGAAGAACAGGAAGTTGTAGGAAATCTGCTTCCATACCGCGGCGATCACGATCAGCGTCATCGCATCGCGGCCGTTGAGCAGGTGGTTCCAGTCGTAGCCCAGCGCCTGCAGCAGGTACGAGATGACGCCCCAGGGCGAGGAAAACATCATCAGCCACAGCACGCCGGCCACCACGGGCGCCACGGCGTAGGGCCAGATCAGCAGCGTGCGGTAGATCAGGGCGCCGCGCACCACGCGGTTGGCCATCACCGCCAGCAGCAGCGCAATGCAGATGCCGAACACCGCCACCAGGATGGAGAACACCGCCGTGGTCTGCGCCGAGGCCAGGTAGCTGGGGTCGTGCCACAGCCGGGCGAAATTGGCCCAGCCGACGAACTCCTGCGTGGTGCCGAAGGCGTCTTCCTGCAGCACGCTTTGGTACAGCGTCTGGGCGGCGGGCCAGAAAAAGAAAACCAACACGATCGCCATCTGCGGGGCCACCAGCAGCCAGGGCAGCCAGGCCGACTTGAAGCGAACGCGTTTTTCCATGGGCTGCGATGGTAGCGTGAACCGCGGGCGCGCCCCAGCTTCATGGGCGGCCCGAAGGCTCCGCTCAAATACTATTCAAATGATAGCTTCTTGCGCAGGATGGGCGGGCGCCAAAGCCCTATTTGGCTTGAAAACTGCTTGGCCGCCCGCCCGCGCGGACTCAGCCGCCGTTGACCTTCTGGAAGCGCACCAGTTGCTCGTTGCCGCGCTTGACGGCCGCGTCCAGCGCCTCCTTGACGGTCTTCTTGCCGGACCAGAGGTTCTCGGTCTCCTCGTCGATGATGGTGCGGATCTGCACGAAGTTGCCCAGCCGGATGCCGCGCGACTTGTCGGTGGTCTTCCGGATCATCTGCTCGACGGCCACCTCGGTGCCGGGGTTCTGCTTGTAGAAGCCCGACTTCTCGGTCAGCTCGTAGGCCGCCTTGGTCACCGGCAGGTAGCCGGTGCGCTGGTGGCTGGCGGCGGCCACCTCGGGCTGCGACAGATAGGCCAGGAACTTGCCCACGCCCTTGTAGTGTTCGGCGTTCTTGCCGGCCATCACCCACAGGCTGGCGCCGCCGATGATGGTGTTTTGCGGCGCGCCGGGCACGTCGGGGTAGTAGGGCAGGGTGCTGATGCCGAAGGCGAACTTGCCGTTGCGCTTGACGTTGGCATACAGGCCCGAGGAGCCGGTCAGCATGGCGCACTCGCCCGACACGTAGGTGGCGTCGGCCGCATTGCCGCGGCCCTTGTAGACGAACAGGCCGTTCTTGGCCATGTTGGCCAGGTTCTCGAAGTGGCGCTGGTGCAGCGGGCTGTTGAACACCAGGCGCGCGCCCAGTCCGCCAAAGCCGTTGTTGAGGGTGGCGAACAGCACGTTGTGCCAGGTCGAGAAGCTCTCCAGCTGCGTCCAGCTGATCCAACTGGTGGTGAAGGGGCACTTGTGGCCGGCGGCCTTGAGCTTGGCGGCGGCCAGCGCCACCTCGGGCCAGGTCTTGGGCGGCTTGTCGGGGTCGAGCCCGGCGGCCTTGAAGGCGTCCTTGTTGTAGTGGAACACCGTGGTCGAGCTGTTGAACGGGAAGCTCAGCATCTGCCCGTTGGGCGCCGTGTAGTAGCCGGCCACGGCCGGGATGTAGGCCTTGGGGTCGAAGCTGACGCCGGCCTGCTTCATCACCTCGGCCACCGGCTTGATGGCGCCCTTGCTGTACATCATGGTGGCCGTGCCGACCTCGAACACCTGCAGGATGTCGGGTGCGTTGCCGGCGCGGAAGGCGGCAATGGCGGCCGTCATCGACTCGTCGTAGCTGCCCTTGAAGGTAGGCACCACCTTGTATTCTTTCTGGCTGGCGTTGAAGTCCTTGGCCAGGTCGTTGACCCACTCGCCCAGGGCGCCGCCCATGGAGTGCCACCACTGGATTTCGGTCTGCGCCTGCGCGGGCCCGGCCAGGCCGAGGGACAGGAGGGCGGCGCCAGCCAGCGCCAGGGATTTGAATCGCATGAGAACTCCTCTGAAGAATTGGATCTGAAATCGGGGCGTTGCCGCCCGTGCATGCGCGGATCGCGGGCTCCATGATGCCGCGCGACTGTGACGTTTTCGCACATCGGCGGGCTGGGCGGCAATCGGGATAACCCGTTCGGGCGCCGCCTGCCCGCGCGCCGCCCCGACAAAGCAGGGAGGCCGCCAAGGATATTGCTGCGGTGCACAATGGCCGGTTTTCGTCGCGCGGCCACCGCCGGCGCGAACCCGTTTCCTGCATTCATCCGACTGAAACCCCATGCCCAAGACCTCGCTGGACAAGAGCAAGATCAAATTTTTGTTGCTGGAGGGCATACACCCCCACGCCGAGGAGGTGCTGCGCGGCGCCGGCTACTCCAACATCGAGCTGCTGCCCAAGGCGCTGGAGGGCGACGAGCTCAGGCGCAAGCTGGCCGACGCGCACTTCGTGGGCATTCGCTCGCGCACCCAGCTGACGGCCGAGGTGCTGGCGCACGCGCCCAAGCTGGTGGCCATCGGCGCCTTTTGCATCGGCACCAACCAGATCGATCTGAAGGCAGCCAGCGAGCGCGGCATCGCGGTGTTCAACGCGCCGTATTCCAACACCCGCTCGGTGGCCGAGCTGGTGCTGGCCGAGGCCATCCTGCTGCTGCGCGGCATTCCGGCGCGCAACGCGGCGGCGCACCGCGGCGGCTGGCTCAAGAGCGCCGACAACGCGCACGAGATTCGCGGCAAGACGCTGGGCATCGTCGGCTACGGCTCCATCGGCACGCAGCTGTCGGTGCTGGCCGAGGGGCTGGGCATGCACGTCATCTTCTACGACGTGGTCAACAAGCTGCCGCTGGGCAACGCGCGCCAGGTGCACAGCCTGCAGGAGCTGCTGCGCGAGGCCGACGTGGTCAGCCTGCACGTGCCGCAGCTGCCGTCCACGCAATGGATGATCGGCGCCGCCGAGATCGCCGCGCTCAAGCCCGGCGGCATTCTGATCAACGCCGCGCGCGGCACCGTGGTCGAGATCGAGCCGCTGGCCGCCGCGCTGAAGGCCGGCAAGCTGGCCGGCGCGGCGATCGACGTCTTTCCGACCGAACCCAAGAGCAACAAGGACGAGTTCGTCTCGCCGCTGCGCGGGCTGGACCACGTGATCCTGACGCCGCACATCGGCGGCTCCACGCTGGAGGCGCAGGCCAACATCGGGCTGGAGGTGGCCGAGAAGCTGGCCAAGTACAGCGACAACGGCAGCACCATCACCTCGGTCAACTTCCCCGAGGTGGCGCTGCCCGCGCACCCGGGCAAGCACCGCATCCTGCACGTGCACCAGAACGTGCCGGGCGTGCTCTCGCGCATCAACCACGTGTTCTCGGACAACCACATCAACATCGCCGCGCAGCACCTGCAGACCAACGAGAGCATCGGCTACGTGGTGATCGACCTGGACGCCGCCTCGTCCGACGTGGCGCTGCAGCACCTGGCCGAAATCCCGGGCACCATTCGCTGTCGCGTGTTGTTCTGATCCCGTAGTGCCGCAGTCTCGGGGTAGGCTGGATTGAGGCACGAAACCCAGCAAGCGCGCTGATGCTGGGTCTCGACCCGGCCTACGCAGTCTGGCGGTCATATTGACCGTGAAACGCCGGTATTGAGCGCCGCGTCGCCTAAAATCACCGGCCCCGAGCTTGCGGGCCGACGCCGATCGGCTCCGCCCCAGGTGTGAGCCGATGAATGCCCCGATGACGCCCGCGCAGGCCGCCTTGCCTGCCGCCGAGCCCGCGCGACTGCGCGAGATTCCGTACAACTACACCAGCTTTTCCGACCGCGAGATCGTGCTGCGCCTGCTGGGCGCGCGCGCCTGGGAGTTGCTGCAGGGCCTGCGCGGCGAGCGCCACACCGGCCGCTCGGCGCGCATGCTGTACGAGGTGCTGGGCGACATCTGGGTGGTGCGGCGCAACCCCTATCTGCAGGACGATTTGCTGGACAGCCCCAAGCGCCGGCGCCTGCTGGTGCAGGCGCTGCGCCACCGCCTGGCCGAGATCGACAAGCGCCGTCATCCCGAGGATGACGCGGCGCGCGATGCGCAGGTGGGTGATTTGCTCGCCGCTGCGCACCGGGTGGTCGACGCCTTCGACCGCTCGTTCGACAAGGTGGCCGAGCTGCGCCGGCGCGCCGCGCGGTCCTTAAGCCGCCACACGCACAAGGACAACATCAAGTTCGACGGCCTGTCGCGCGTCAGCCATGTGACCGACGCCACCGACTGGCGGGTGGAGTTTCCGCTCGTCGTCCTCACGCCCGACACCGAGGCCGAGATGGCCGCCCTGGTGGCCGGCTGCATCGAACTGGGCCTGACCATCATCCCGCGCGGCGGTGGCACGGGCTACACCGGCGGCGCGATTGCGCTGGACTGGAAGAGCGCCGTCATCAACACCGAAAAGCTGCTGGGCATGGGCGCGGTCGAGCGCGTGCGCCTGCCCGGGCTCGATCACGAGGTGGCCACGATCTGGACCGAGGCCGGCGTGGTGACCCAGCGCGTGGCCGACGCGGCCGAGGACGCGGGCCTGGTGTTCGCCGTCGATCCGACCAGCGCCGAGGCCAGCTGCATTGGCGGCAACATCGCCATGAACGCCGGCGGCAAGAAGGCCGTGCTGTGGGGCACGGCGCTGGACAATCTGGCCAGCTGGCGCATGGTCACGCCCGAGGGCACCTGGCTGGAGGTCACGCGCCTGAATCACAACCTGGGCAAGATTCATGATGCCGAGCGGGCGAGCTTCGAGCTGAAATACTTCGACGCCAGCGGCAAGCAGTTGCAGCGGACCGAGCAGCTCGACATTCCCGGCGCGCAGTTTCGCAAGACCGGGCTGGGCAAGGATGTGACCGACAAGTTCCTGGCCGGCCTGCCGGGCGTGCAGAAGGAGGGCTGCGACGGCCTGATCACCAGCGCGCGCTGGGTGCTGCACCGTATGCCCGAGCACACGCGCACCGTGTGCCTCGAATTCTTCGGCCACGCCAAGGATGCGGTGCCCAGCATCGTCGAGATCAAGGACTTCATGTTCGCCGAGCAAAAGCGAACCGGAACCCTGCTGGCCGGCCTGGAGCACCTGGACGACCGCTACCTGCGCGCCGTCGGCTACAGCACCAAGTCCAAGCGCGGCGGCCTGCCCAAGATGGTGCTGGTGGGCGACATCGCCGGTGACGACGCCGACGCTGTGGCGCGCGCCACCAGCGAGGTGGTGCGCATCGCCAACTCGCGCGCGGGCGAGGGCTTCATCGCCGTGGCGGCCGACGCGCGCAAGAAGTTCTGGGCCGACCGCAAGAAGACGGCCGCCATCAGCCGCCACACCAACGCCTTCAAGATCAACGAGGACGTGGTGATTCCGCTGCCGCGCATGGCCGAATACACCGACGGCATCGAGCGCATCAACATCGAGCTGTCGCTGCGCAACAAGATCGAGCTGGCCGATGCGCTGGAGGCCTTCTTGCAAGGCGGCAAGCTGCCCCTGGGCCCGGCCAGTGCCGAGCCGCCGCCGCCCGAGCTGCTGCAGGAAAAGGTGGAGCTGGCGCTGGACGTGGTGCGCCAGGCGCGCACGCTGTGGCAGGGCTGGTTGCGCGACGTGGAGCGCCTGTTTCCGCAGTTGCAGGACCACAGCCTGCGCGCCAGCTGGAAGACCCAGATCCGCGCGCCGCTGCAAGGCATCTTCATCGGCAGCGACTTCGAGCCGCTGCTGGCCGCGCTGGGCGAGATCCAGCAGCGCGTGCTCAAGGGCCGCGTGTGGATCGCCCTGCACATGCACGCGGGCGACGGCAACGTGCACACCAACATACCGGTGCACAGCGACAACTACGCCATGCTGCAAACCGCGCACCGGGCGGTGGACCGCGTGATGGCGCTGGCGCGCGGCCTGGATGGCGTGATCAGCGGCGAGCACGGCATCGGCATCACCAAGCTGCAGTACCTCAGCGACGCCGAGCTGGCGCCGTTTGCCGACTACAAGCGCCGCGTCGACCCCGAAGGGCGCTTCAATCGGGGCAAGTTGCTGCGAAATGCGGAGCTGCCAGCGCAAGGTGGACGGGCGCTGGCGGCCGAATCCGTTGAAAAGGTCAGCTTGCGCGCCGACCTGACCAATGCCTACACGCCCAGCTTCGGCCTGATGGGGCACGAGTCGCTGCTGCTGCAGCAAAGCGACCTGGGCGCCATCGCCGACAGCATCAAGGACTGCCTGCGCTGCGGCAAGTGCAAGCCCGACTGCAGCACCCACGTGCCGCGCGCCAACCTGCTGTACAGCCCGCGCAACAAGATCCTGGCCACCTCGCTGTTGATCGAGGCCTTTCTGTACGAGGAGCAGACGCGCCGCGGCGTCAGCCTGCAGCACTGGGCCGAGTTCGAGGACGTGGCCGACCACTGCACCGTGTGCCACCGCTGTCTGGCGCCGTGCCCGGTCAAGATCGACTTCGGCGACGTGACCATGGCCATGCGCAACCTGCTGCGCAAGATGGGCCAGCAGAGCTTTCGCCCCGGCAAGGCCGCGGCCATGGCGTTCCTGAATGCCACCGAGCCGCGCGTCATCAACGCCACGCGGGCGCTGATGACGGGCGTGGCCTTTCCGGCCCAGCGTGCGGTGGTCGATCTGCTGAAGGTGGCCGGCCGCGCGCAGACCGCGCACCCGCCCGCCACCGTGGGGCCGGCGCCCGTGCGCGAGCAGATCATCCACTTCGTCAACAAGAAGATGCCCGGCGGCCTGCCCAAGAAGACGGCGCGCGCGCTGCTGGACATCGAGGACCGCGCCTACGTGCCGGTCATCCGCGACCCGCGGGCGACCACGACCGACAGCGAGGCGGTGTTCTACTTTCCGGGCTGCGGCTCCGAGCGCCTGTTCAGCCAGGTCGGCCTGGCCACGCAGGCCATGCTGTGGCATGCCGGCGTGCAGACCGTGCTGCCGCCGGGCTACGTGTGCTGCGGCTATCCGCAGCGCGGCAGCGGCCAGTTCGATGCCGCCGAGAAAATGATCACCGACAACCGCGTGCTGCTGCACCGGGTGGCCACCACGCTGAACTACCTGGACATCAAGACCGTGGTGGTCAGCTGCGGCACCTGCTACGACCAGCTGGCCGACTACCGCTTCGAGCAGATCTTTCCGGGCTGCCGCATCGTCGACATCCACGAATACCTGCTTGAAAAGGGCATCACCCTGCCGGCGGCCCAGCAGGGCGCCTACCTGTACCACCAGCCCTGCCACGACCCGATGAAGCAGCAGGATTCGCTGAAAACCGTCAAGGCGCTGGTCGGCGCGCAGGTCGTCAAGAGCGAGCGCTGCTGCGGCGAGTCGGGCACGCTGGGCGTCACGCGGCCGGACATCGCTACCCAGGTGCGCTATCGCAAGGAGCAGGAGATCAAGAAGGGCGAGACCCAGCTACGCGCCAGCGGCGCCGTGGCCGACAAGGCCAACGTCAAGATATTGACGAGCTGCCCCAGCTGCCTGCAAGGTCTCAAGCGCTACGAGGACGACCTGACGAATGGCCTGCTGGAGGCCGACTACATCGTCATCGAGATGGCGCGCCACATCCTGGGCGAAAGCTGGCTGCCCGACTACGTGGCGCGCGCCAACGCGGGCGGCATCGAGCGGGTGCTGGTTTGATGACTATGCAATTGATAGCTGCTGACGCTTGATGGGCGGGCGCTGCAGCCTGATTTGACCTTGAATCGCGTGCTTGCCGTCCTGGCGGGCGCTTCGTCAAGGCGCGACGTGCGGGCCATGGCGCCCGAGCGCCATCGACATTTCCTGATCCCGGCATCGCGCGGCCGCCATGGCCTCAGGCCTTCCGGTCTGCTTGAATGCGCGCTGGCTTCTTGTCCGTCCTTGAATCACCCATGCCCACTCATCCTCTTCCCACGCCGCAAGCCTTGAACGTCGTCGCCCACGGGCAACCGGTGCCCACGCTGACCTGGACGCCCGCGGGCGATTGCCGGGGCGTCGTCCTGGCGCTGCACGGCGGCAGCGGCCACAAGGCGTCGCCCGCCATCCTGGCGATCGCGCAGGCCTGTCTGGCCGTCGACCTGGCCGTGCTGGCCATCGACGGCCCCGTGCACGGCGAGCGCTCCGTCGACGGCAATCTCGACCCCACCGTTTCCAAGCAGCGCTTTCGCGATGCCTGGCGCGCGGGGGTGGGCCGCTTCAGCGTGGCGCAGGACATGAAGGCGGCGCTGGACGTCTTTCTGGCCCAGCCGGGGCACCGCGATCTGCCGGTGGGCTACATCGGCGTCTCCATGGGCACGGCCTATGGCATCCCCCTGCTCGCGGACGAGCCGCGCATCCGGGCGGCGGCCATCGGCCTGTGGAGCACCACCTACCCGGCCAGCGAGCACCTGGCCGAGCAGGCGCGCCGCATCCGCTGCCCGGTGTGGTTCACCCAGCAGTGGAGCGACGAGGCCTTCGACCGCCAGGCCACCCAGGACCTGTTCGACGCCGTCGGCTCGCCCGACAAGCGGCTGGTGGCCTACCCGGGCGGACACCGGGAGCTGGAAGGCGAGCGACTGCAGGACGCCGTTCGCTTCGTGGCCGGGCGCCTGCTTCAGGCCGGATCGCCGAGCTGAGCGGCGGCCCCCGCGGGGGGCTGCTCGAAGGCGTGCGCGATTTCCGTCAGGGTGCGGCGCAGCCACTGGTGCGCCGGGTCGCCGTGCATGCGTTCGTGCCACAGGGCGGTCACGTCGGCCTGCGGAATCTCGAACGGCAGCCGCAGCAGCTGCAGCGGAAGGGTCTCGCGCGCATGCAGGGCCAGCGGTTCCGGAACGACGGCCAGCAGGTTGGATTGGCCCACGACACCCGGCAGCAGCGTGATGCTGGAGACCCGCAAGGCGATCCGGCGGCTGTGGCCGAGCTGCTCCAGCACCTCGTCGACCATGACCTCCATCGTCGCCTGCGGCACCGGCGGCGCACCCCAGGCCGCATGGGCTTCCTCGGCGAACTGCCGCAGCGTGAGCCTGGCCTGCACCCGTGGATGCTGGTCCCGGGCGATGCAGATCAGGCGCTGCGGATACAGCAGCACCTGCCGCAGGTCGCGCGGGGGGTTGCGCACGAAGGCCAGCGCCAGGTCGACATCGCCGTCGCGCAGGTATTCCGCCACGCGGCGCACGTCGCCCGGGGTGACGGTGAACTGCATTTGCGGGGCGAGCCGGCCGGCGCGCTCCATCAGCTGCGGCAGCAGCACGCGCGAGATGCCGTCGGACGCCATGATCCGCAAGCGGGCCCGCGACGCCGCGGGATCGAAGCGATCGCCTCCCGGCCCGCGGCCTTCGATCAGGTTCGACACGTCGCGGATGCGCCGCACCAGCTCCACCGCGCGCAGCGTGGGCGCCATGCCGGTGGAGGTCTTCACCAGCAGCGGATCCTTGCAAACCTCGCGCAGCTTGGCCAGCGCCGTGGACATGGCCGGCTGGCCGATCCCCATGCGTTCGGCCGCCCGGGTGACGTGCCGCTCCTCGACCAGCGCTTCGAGGTAGAGCAGGTGCTGGAAACTGAGGTGCTGGGCCGAAGTCATCGAACGATTATCGGCGCTCGCCTATGGCGCTATCGCCCTCGTGCCATGGCCGCGCGATCGCAAACGAAGTCCAATGGCGCCTTCGCTCACAGGAGACACCGACCCATGACCCCGTCCCAACCCGCAGCCGTGACCGCCCGCCCGGGCGCCCTCAGCCAGCAGCAGATGCTTGGCCAGCTGATCACCTTTCCCGCCTATCGCACCCCTCCCGAAGCACCAGCGCGGCGCTTCGAGGCCGAGGTTCGCCGCCTGTGGGGCGGCCGCCTCACGCCCATGATGGCCAGCGCCGACACGTCTGGCCGCTACGCGCTGGCGCCCCTGGCGTGCCCCGCGACGGCCTGCACCGGCGCGCTGGAACTGGCCGCAGGCGCCCATTCCGAGCCGTGGCGCAACCCCGATGCCATCGAATGCCTGGTGTGCGTCGAAGGCAGCGTGGAGGTGCGCTATGGCCCCGAGCTCGACCGCGCTATCACGCTGGGCCGGTTCGACATGCTGTCGCTGCCCGAGGGCGTGCGCCACCAGCTGCGCAACGCCGGTGCCGGCGTGGCGCGCGTGGTGTCGGTGCTGAGCATCGCGCCCGCTGCCCGCTACGACGCCGTGTTCGACCAGGCACTGGCCGCGCAGGTGCCGGCCGAAGCCCAGTCGGCGCTGGGCCTGCGCTTCGATGCCGAGCGCGGAGCGGCCATCGACACCGCCGTGATCGAAGGCCGCGTGACCCGCTTCGAGAAGCTGGTGCCCTACAAGAAAGACCTGAACCGCACCGGCGGCTTGCCCGCCGAGGCCACCGAGTCGCTGTCGGCCGGCAACGTCTACCCGCTGATCGTGCCCGAGGGTCATGTGGGCCGGTCGCGCACCGCGCCGATGTACGGCAACCAGGGCCTGTACATCTCCATCGCCGAGTGCAAGACCGGCGATGACGGCCCGCCGCCGCACGCCCACACCGACACGCAGGAAAGCTTTTTCGTGCTCGACGGCGCCTTCGACATGTGCACCGGCTTCGACAACGAGAGCGGGGTGAAGACCCAGGCGGGTGACCTCATCGCCATGCCCAGCAACGTGATGCGTTCCTTCCGCAACACCACCGACCAGCCGGCGCGTCTGCTGGTCATCATCCAGGGGCCGGATCGCATGAACGACACCGTGTTCTTCTCGCGTCGCGTCGGCGAAGGGCTGGCACGCCGCTTCGGCGAAAACGCCATTGCCGAATACGCCAAGATCAAGATGACCTTCGACGCCGAACAGCGGCTGGGCGTGTGAGGGCAATGACCGTGATGAACAAGCGACTCGTTCTGCGCGCCGGCGCGATCTCCGCCCTGGCCCTGCTCGCCGCACCCGGCTTCGCCCAGGACCCCTTTCCCAGCCGTCCGATCAAGATGATCGTCCCGGCGGCTGCCGGTGGCAGCACCGACATCGGTGCGCGCCTGATCTCCAAGCTCATGGGACAGGCCCTGGGCGAACCGGTGGTGGTGGACAACCGGGGTGGCGCCGGCGGGCGCATCGGCCCGGCCGAAGTGGCCCGCGCGCAGGCCGACGGCTACACGCTGCTGTACGGCAACAACATCGGCCAGGCCCTGCTGCCGGCGGTGGTGAAGTCGCTGGCCTATGACCCGCTGAAAAACTTTGTGCCGGTGGGTGGCGCCTTCTGGTACTCGACGCTGATCGTGTGCAATCCCAAGGTGCCGTTCAACGACGTCAAGGGCATGATCGACTACGCCAAGAAGTCGCCCGGCAAGCTCAACATCGCCACCGCCGGGCCGGGCAGCGGCAACCACTTCAGCAGCGCGCTGATTGGTTCCATGGCCGGAATCGAGGTCACGCACGTGCCGTACAAGGGCAACGCCCCGGCGGTGCAGGACGTGATGGCGGGCCAGGCCGATTGCATCCACATCGGCGAGGCCAAGCCCTACCTGGACTCTGGCAAGCTCAAGGCCATCGCGACCACCGGCCTCAAGCGCGATCCGCGCTTTCCCAACCTGCCCACGGTGGACGAGGCCGGCCTGAAGGGTTTCGACGCCACCTGGTGGCAGGGTGTCTTCGCGCCCGCCGGTACGCCGCCGGACGTGATGGCCAAGCTCACGGCGGCGCTGCGCAAGGCGGTGGACGATCCCAGCGTCAAGACGACCATGTTCGATTCGGGCTTCGTGCCTTCGTTCATGACGCCAGACGAGGTCAATGCCCGCATCAAGAGCGACATGGTCAGTTTCAAGAAGATCGCGACCGACGCCAAGATCGAGATCCAATGATGCCCATGCCTGCAGACGACATCCGCGCGCTGTTCTCGCGCGCGATGTCCGACATGTACCGATCGGAGGTGCCGCAGTACGGCCTGTTGTGCGAACTGGTGGCGCGCGTCAATGCGCAGGCCATGGAGCGCGATCCCGCCCTGGCCGCGCGCCTGCAAGGCGAGAGGCAACTGGAGCGACTGGACGTGGAGCGCCACGGCGCCATCCGCGTCGGCACCGCGCAGGAGTTGGCCACCCTGCGCCGCCTGTTCGCGGTGATGGGCATGCAGCCGGTGGGCTACTACGATCTTTCGCCGGCGGGGATCCCGGTGCATTCCACCGCGTTCCGGCCGGTCGACGAGGCAGCGCTGGCGCGCAACCCGTTTCGAGTCTTTACCTCGCTGCTGCGCCTGGAACTGCTGGCCGACGCGGGGCTGCGCGACGAGGCGGCTCGCATCCTGGCGAAGCGCCGCATCTTCACGCCGCGCTGCCTGGCCTTGATCGAGCAGGCCGAGCAGGCCGGGGGCCTGGACGAGGCGCAGGCGCGGGAGTTCGTCGCGCAGGCGCTGGAAACCTTCCGCTGGCACAGCGAGGCGACCGTGGACCTGCCCACCTACCAGCGGCTGCGCGGCGCGCACGCGCTGGTGGCCGACATCGTCTGCTTCAAGGGCCCGCACATCAACCACCTGACGCCGCGCACGCTGGACATCGACGCGGCGCAACAGGCCATGCGCCAGGCCGGCCTGGCCGCCAAGGAGGTGGTCGAAGGGCCGCCCCGGCGCGACGTGCCGATCCTGCTGCGCCAGACCAGTTTTCTCGCCTTGGAGGAGTCGATCCGCTTCACGGGCGGACCGGGCGCGGGCGGAACTCACACGGCGCGTTTCGGCGAGATCGAGCAGCGCGGCTGCGCGCTCACGCGCAAGGGCCGCGCGCTGTACGACACGCTGCTGGCCGAGGCGCAGGCACGCGCCGCCACGGGCAGCCCGCTGGCCGAGGCCATGGCCGAGGGCTTCAGGCGCTTTCCGGACGACGCCGCCACGCTGCAGCGCGAGGGGCTGGCCTTCTTTCGCTACGCGGTGGACGCCGACCGCCTGCGCCGGGCGCCGCCGCCACCGGGGGCTGATTTGGCTGCGCTGGTGGCCGGCGGCTGGCTGCAGCCGCAGCCGATCACGTATGAAGACTTTCTGCCGGTGAGCGCCGCCGGAATCTTTCGCTCCAACTTGGGAGCCGAGGTGCGCGAGCGCTTCGACCAGCAGGGCAACCAGGTGGCCTTCGAGTCCGCGCTGGGCACGGCCGTCATCGACGAGATCGCGCTGTACGAGACCGCCCAGGCCGCTTCGCTGGCCGCTTGCATGCGCGTGCTGCATCAGGGTGCGGCGGCCTTGAGCGCATGACGCTCGAGTCCCCCGTGCAGGACAGCCTGGCCGCGCGGCTGACGCAGCGGCTGGGGCCGCGTGGCGTGCTGCTGCAGGCCGCGGAGCGTGCACCCTACGAGGCCTCGGCTCGCCACGCCGGCGGGCGTGCCCGCGGCGTTCTGCGGCCAGCCGACGCGCAGGAGCTGGCGTGGACGCTGAAAGAGCTGGTCACCGCGGGTGCGCACGTGGTGACGCAGGGCGCGGCCACCGGGCTGGTGGGCGGGGCCACGCCCACGACCGACGGTAGCCAGTGGGTGCTGTCCACACAGCGCCTGCGCGACGTGCTGAGCATCGATCCGGTGAACCGCAGCGCCACGGTGGCGGCCGGCTTTCGCCTGTCGGAGCTGAACCGCGCGGCGGCCGAGCACGGCCTGTCCTTGCCGATCGACCTGGGCGCCGACCCGACCCTCGGCGGCATGGTTGCCACCAACACCGGCGGCGCGCGGCTGATTCGCTTTGGCGGCGCGCGGGAAAACCTGCTGGGCGTGGAAGCGGTGCTGGCGCACCCGGCGGGTCAAAGGGTCGGCTCCAGCCGCGCCCTGCGCAAGAACAACACCGGGCTGGACTGGGCGCAGCTGCTGTGCGGCACTTTCGGCGCCTTCGGCGTCGTCACCCGAGCCACGGTCCGGCTGCACTCGATCCAGCAGCAAAGCGCCACGGCCCTGGTCGCCGTCGACTCCGTGGAAGCCGCGATCGAGATGGTCTGCGACCTCGAACAGGCGATGGGCGAGTTCGTCAGCGCTTTCGAAGGCCTGTCGCGCGGAGCGCTGCAGGCGGTGGCTCGCCACCAGGGCGGCGTGTTGCCCTTCGCCGACGTGCCGGCCTATGCGGTGCTGATGGAAGTGTCCAGCGCCGTGCCGCCGGGGTGCGGGCTGGATCTGGAAGCCATGCTGATGGCCTGGCTGGAGCAGCACCTGGCGCAGGGCCGCATCGTCGACGCCGTGATCGACAAGCCGGCGCAGCTGTGGCGCATCCGTCACGCGATCAGCGAAGCCGTGCAGTCGCTGGGTCGCATGGTGGCCTTCGATCTGTCAGTGGCCCGTTCGGCCTTCGCGCCCTTTCGGGCGCGGGCGCTGAGCTTGATCGATGAGTTGCTGCCGGCGGCCAGCGTGTGCGACTTCGGCCACCTGGGCGACGGCGGCGTGCACCTGAACATGGTGGTGCCGCAGGATACCCCGGCCGACGCCATCGGACGCCTGCGCGATGCGATCTACGACGCCGTGGTGCGCGAGTTTGGCGGCAGCTTCAGTGCCGAGCATGGGGTGGGACCGTACAACCAGGCGTATTACCACCGCTGCAGCGAACCGGCCATGCAGGCCATGGCCGGCGTGCTGCAGCGGCAACTGGACACGGCGCGGGTGCTGGGCAACGTCTGGCTGGGCGAGGCGGGCATTTGAGGCTGGGTCAGCGCCTCTTGCGCGGCGCGGCCACTGAATTGCGCAGCGCCAAGTCGACCGGCAGGTGGCAGGACTGCAAAGGAGGTCTTGGTCTCCCCCCGCTCAGGCCTCGGGCGGCGGCGCCGGCGTCGGGCTGCTGGCCGGCGTGGCCGCCGGCGCTTCACCCTCGTCCTCGGCCACGTTGAACAGCGCCCAGGCGGCCACGAACAGCGCGGCGATGGCCGGCCCGATGACGAAGCCGTTGACGCCGAAGATCGAGATGCCGCCGATGGTGGACAGCAGCACCAGGTAGTCGGGCAGCTTGGTTTCCTTGCCCACCAGGATGGGGCGCAGCACGTTGTCGACCATGCCCATCACGCCCGCGCCCCACACCGCCAGGCCGATGCCCTGCACGGGCGAGCCGGTGGCCAGCAGGTAAATCGCCACCGGCGCCCAGATCAGCGCCGCGCCGACCGCCGGCAACAGCGACAGCACGGCCATCGCCACGCCCCACAGCACGGCGCCGCCGATGCCCAGCACGGCGAAGGCGATGCCGCCCAGCATGCCCTGCACCAGCGCCACCACCACCGTGCCCTTGACGGTGGCGCGCACCACGGTGGCGAACTTGTGCAGCAGGTAGCGGGTGTGCGCCGGCTTCATCGGGATGGCGGCGCGCAGCGTGCGCGCCAGGTCGCGCCCGTCGCGCAGAAAGAAGAACAGCAGATACAGCATGATGCCCAGGTTGACCACCAGCAGCACCGTGTTCTGGCCGAAGGCCAGGGCGCGCGTGGTCAGCATCTGGCCGCCTTGCACCAGCAGCGCCGTCAGCTTGTCCATCACGTCCTGCAGGCTGATCACGCCGTAGCGCTCCATCAGGCTGTGCACCCAGGCCGGCAGCGCGTCCACCACCTGCTGGATGTAGCCGCGCACGTCAATCCCGCCGCCGCGCACCCGCTGGCTGAGAAGGCCCGCCTCGTCCACCATGGCGCCGATGATCAGGATCAGGGGCACCACCACGATCACCAGGCAGATCACCAGCGTGCCGATGGCCGCCAGCGTGTCGCGGCCGCGCAGGGCCACGCACAGGCGGCGGTGCAGCGGCATGAACATCAGCGCCAGCACCATGGCCCAGAACACCGCGCCGAAAAACGGCGAGATGACCCAGCAAAAGGCCAGGGTGACGCCGGTCAGCAGCAGCAGGAAGACGGCGCGTTGCAGGGCGGGTGAGTTCACGAACGGCAGTCGCAAGCCAATGGGGCGCAAAGATTAGCAGAAGCGCCGGCAGGGCCTTTGGCGGCCGGGGCCGCGCAGCGCCAAGGCGCGCGGCACAATGCCCGCTACGCCCCCGACGAACCGTCCCGACCGATGAGCACTTCTCCCTCCTCCCCCGTGGCCCAAAAGTCCGCCTCGGCGCCGCCGCCCGAGGCCATCACCATCCACGCCAAGTCGCGCGTGCTGGAACTGGTGTGGGCCGACGGCACGGCCTATCGCCTGCCGTTCGAGCTGATGCGCGTGTATTCGCCCTCGGCCGAGGTGCAGGGCCACGGCCCCGGCCAGGCGGTGCTGCAGACCGGCAAGCGCGACATCGACATCACGGCGCTGGCGCCGGTGGGCAACTACGCGGTGCAGCCGCGCTTTTCGGACGGCCACGAAAGCGGCATCTTCACCTGGGAATACCTGCGCCACCTGGGCGCCAACCAGCAGGCGCTGTGGCGCGACTACGAGGCGCGCCTGGCGGCGGCCGGGCGCGACCGCGACACCCCCATGCCCACGCTGGGCAAGGCGCCGGCGCAGCCGATGACGTTTCACGCCAAGCGGCCACATTGAGCCGGCGGCGGCGGGTCAACCCGTGTTGCGCAGCCCCGCCGCGATACCGTTGATGCTGATGTGAATGCCGGTCTGCACCCGGTCGTCGTCCTGCCCGGCGCGCCAGCGGCGGATCAGCTCGACCTGCAGGTGGTGCAGCGGATCGATATAGGGAAAGCGATGGCGGATCGAGCGTGCCAGCGCGGTGTTGGCCGCCAGGCGCTGGCGCTCGCCGGTAATGCGCGTGAGCATCTCGCTGGTGCGCTGCCACTCGGCCTCGATGGCGGCAAACACCTGCTTGCGCAGCCGGGCGTCGGGCACCAGGGCGCTGTAGCGCTTGGCCAGCGCCAGGTCGCTTTTGGCCAGCACCATGTCCATGTTGGACAGCAGGGTGCGAAAAAACGGCCACTGGCGGTGCATGCGGCGCAGCAGGGTCAGCCGGGCGGCGGGCTTGGCGCCGGGCGCGTGGATGAAAGCCTGCACCGCCGTGCCGAAGCCGAACCAGCCCGGCAGCGTGAGCCGGCACTGGCCCCAGCTGAAGCCCCAGGGAATGGCGCGCAAGTCCTCGATCTTCTGGCTGGGCTTGCGCGAGGCCGGGCGTGAGCCCAGGTTGAGCTGGGCGATCTCGCGGATCGGCGTGGCGCTGAAGAAATAGTCGGTGAAGCCCGGCGTCTCGTACACCAGTGCGCGGTACGCCGCCATGCTGGCTTGCGAGAGCTGCTCGGCCGCTGCCAGAAAGGCCGGGCTGGCCGGCTGGGTGGGCTGCAGCAGCGTGGCCTCCAGTGTGGCGGCCACCAGGGTCTCCAGGTTGCGTCGGCCGATCTCGGGGTTGGCGTATTTGCTGGCGATGACCTCGCCTTGCTCGGTCAGGCGAATCTGCCCGCGCACCGTGCCCGGCGGCTGCGCCAGGATGGCCTGATAGCTCGGCCCGCCGCCGCGCCCCACGGTACCGCCGCGGCCGTGGAACATGCGCAGGCGAATCGGCGGAATGAACGGGGCCCCCACGCTCCCCGCTGCGCGTGGTTCGCTGCCCCCCAAGGGGGCTGCCGCACCTTGGGGCGGCCCGGCGGTGCGGCTCGCATTCATCTCGTCGAACAGCGCCACCAACGCGATCTCGGCGCGGTACAGCTCCCAGTTGCTGGTGAAGATGCCGCCGTCCTTGTTGCTGTCGCTGTAGCCCAGCATGATGTCCTGCTCGCCGCCGCTGCGCGCCACCAGCGCGGCCACGCCGGGCAGCTGGTAGAACTCGCGCATGATGGGCGCGGCGTTGCGCAGGTCGGCGATGGTCTCGAACAGCGGCACCACGATCAGGTCGGACGTGGCGCCGGCATCGAGCGTGGCCCGCATCAAGCCCACTTCCTTTTGCAGCAGCAGCACCTCCAGCAGGTCGCTCACGGTCTCGGTGTGGCTGATGATGCAGTGGCGGATGGCGGCGCGGCCGTAGCGGCGCAGCACCTGCGCGGCGGTCTCGAAGATGGCCAGCTCGCCGCGCGTGTGCTCGCTGTAGGTCGCACCGGGCACGCGCAGCGGACGCGCGTCGTTCAGCAGGCGCAGCAGCAGGGCGCGGCGCTGCGCCTCGTCCAGCGCGGCGTAGTCGGGCTCCAGGCGCGCCGCAGCCAGCAGCTCGGCGACCACGCGCTCGTGCTGGTCGGAGCTCTGCCGCAAATCCACCGTGGCCAGATGAAAGCCGAACACCTGCACCGCGCGGATCAGCGGCTGCAGGCGCTCGGCCGCCAGCGCCGCGCCGCGGTGCGAGCGCAGCGAGGTGTCGAGGGTGCGCAGGTCCTGCAAAAAATCGTCGGCGCTGGCGTAAGCGTCTTGCGGCGCCACGGCATGGCGCGCGGCCTCGCCGCCGGCCAGCTCGCGCAAGGTGGCGGCCAGGCGCGCGTACACGCCGGTCAGCGCGCGGCGGTAGGGCTCGTCGTCGCGGTGCGCGCTGGTGTCGGGCGAGCGCTCGGCCAGCGCCCGCATGGCGGGCGTGACCTCGACCAGCTTGCTGGACAGCGACAGCTCGCGCCCCAGGTGGTGCACCTCGGTCAGGTAGTGGCGCAGGGCGACTTCGGCCTGACGGCGCAGCGCCAGCGCCAGCGTGTTGGCGCCCACGTTGGGGTTGCCGTCGCGGTCGCCGCCGATCCACTGGCCCATGCGCAAAAAGGGCGCCACGGCGTGCTGCGGCCCCAGCTCGCGCTCCAAGTCGGCGTAGATCTTGGGGATCTCGCGCAGGAAGGTGCTTTCGTAATACGACAGGGCGTTTTCGATTTCGTCGGCCACCGTCAGCTTGCTGTAGCGCAGCAGGCGCGTTTGCCACAGATGGGCCACGCGAGCGCGCAGCCGCGCCTCGTTGGCGGCCAGCTGCCGCGGGCTCAGCGCATCGCGGCCGGCCTTGAACAGCTGCGCGCGTTCGCGCAGCTCGTCGCGCTCGGTCAGCAGCTGGGCGATGTCGCGCTCGGCGTCCAGGATGCTCTTGCGCTGCACCTCGGTGGGGTGGGCCGTCAGCACGGGCGAGACGTGGCTGGCCGCCAGCGTGCGCCCCACGGCGCCGGGCGCGATGCCGGCCGCGCGCAGGCGCGCCAGCGCCACCTCGATGCTGCCCTCCTGGGCGCTGCCGGCGCGCTCATGCACGGCGCGGCGGCGGATGTGGTGCCGGTCCTCGGCCAGGTTGGCCAGGTGGCTGAAGTAGGTGAAGGCGCGGATCACGCTCACCGTCTGCTCGCTGGACAGCGACTTCAGCAGCTTCTTCAGCGCCGCATCGGCCGCGGCGTCGGCATCGCGCCGGTAGGCCACCGACAGCTGGCGGATTTTTTCGACCAGCGCGTAGGCGGCTTCGCCCTCCTGCTCGCGGATCACGTCGCCCAAGATGCGGCCCACCAAGCGGATGTCCTCGACCAACGGGCGCTCGTTCTCGTGGGCTCGCCGCGTCGGGGTTTCTGCAGTCACGAAATTGTCGGATTGAGGGTAGGCGCCGCTGGATCGGGGCGTGCTCGCACTGAGCATCTTACCGTCCGCAGTCAACCAGCCGTGCCTGCCGATGTCTCCAAGGTCGCCGAAGCACGCCGGAGATGGCTTTTCAGCCACCGCGGCATCGGCGTCGCCGGATAGGGGCGCCGGCGCTCGTGCTCGATTTCCGCGAAGAGCTGTGTCACCCAATCGAGGAACACGCGTACACGCGGAATGCGACGCACGCGTGGCGGATACAGCAGGTTGATCGGAGGCACGTCTTCCGGTTTCCAGTCGCCAAGCACAGGTAGCAGCAGGCCGCGGGAAACCTCGCCCCCAGGCCGCTGGTGCCAGTCCAGCAGGCGGGCCACGCCCACGCCGGCGACCGCCAGATCGCGCACCATGTCGCGGTGCACGTTGTCCACCACCAGCCGGCCGCGTGCCGACACCGACACACGCTCATCGCCACGTTGGAAGCGCCACAGATCCATGACCGATCCGACGTTCGTGCGGATGCACAGGCAGTTGTGGCGCTCCAGTTCGGCGGGGTGCTTGGGAATGCCGTGCGCCGCCCAATAAGCGGGCGAAGCGACAACGATGAAGGTCGTGGCGCCCAGCTGGCGGTGCACCAGCTCTTCCGCGCCCTTCGGCCACCCCATGACGAGCATGATGTCGACACCTTGCACCTGCTCGGGCATCGGCCGCATGAAGTGGCGCACATCGAGCTGAATATCAGGATACAACGCATAAAAGCGGGGTAACGCTGCCGTCAGCACCTCCTGGGCAATGATCGGTTGAATCCCGACCACGACCGTTCCCTCGAGTTGGCTGGCCCCTGCGCTGATCTTTTGCTCGGCATCGGTCAATTGCCGCAGCACCGGTGTGCAGGCTTCAAGATAACTGGTGCCGGCGGCCGTGGGAACAACGCCATTGCGGCGCCGCTCCAGCAGTTGCACCTTCAGTTCCGACTCCAGTGCACTGATCAGTTTGGCCACCGCCGCCACACTCACGCCATGCCGGCGTGCGGCGGCCGACAGACTGGCACCCTGGGCCGCTGCGATGAAATATTCCAGGGCTCGCAATTTGTCCATGACATGCACTCCTCGGACCAACACCACGAAGCAGACCAATGGGACCAACAGGATGGATTCAACCATTGGTTGAAACCGGCTGCAAGATCCGGAGTATTTCGCTTGCAGGGCAAGCTACCGATGATTCCAGTCACGCTCCATTGCCTTGGAGCAGGAGAAAAACATGAATTCGCGGCGCAGATCCTTGGTGATATTGGCCGGCCTGACGGCCCTCGCGCGCGGCGCGCGCTCACAGCCCGCTTCATCCACTTGGCCGAGCCGGCCGCTGCACCTGGTGGCCGGCGGTGTCGGCAGTGTGACGGATGTCCGGGCACGTTGGCTGGGCGAACGCTTGGGTGCGGTGTTCGGCCAACCCATCCTGGTGGAGAACAACCCCGCCGCCGGTGGCAACCTGGCCGCGCAGCACGTGGCCCGCGCGGCCCCCGACGGATACACCCTGCTCCTGACGCACCAGGGCATCGCCACCATCAATCCGCACATGTACGCCAACCCCGGCTTCGACTCACTGAACGATTTTGCCCCGGTGGCACGCTTCGGCATCGGCATGCTGCTGCTGGCGGTGCCGGTGGCCTCGCCCATCCAGTCCCTGCCCGATCTGATTGCCCGCGCCAAGGCCAAGCCCGGCACGCTGAACTTCGGCAGCAACGGCAACGGCCTTCCTCCGCATCTGGCCAACGAACTCTTCAAGCGCATGGCCGGCATCGAGGCCGTCCATGTGCCCTACAAGGGCGGCGGCGAACTGATGACGGGGCTGCTCGGCGAGCAAGTGGATTGGGCCATGGACGGCCTGACCACCATGCTGCCGCAGGTGCGCGGCGGCAAATTGCGCGCCCTGGCCGTCACTGGCAGCCAGCGCGCGCCCCAGTTGCCCGAGGTGCCGACCATCGCAGAAAGCGGCGTGCCGGGCTATGAATTCATCGGCTGGGCCGGCATAGCCGCACCGGCACGCACGCCGGCCGCGATCGTTGAACGCCTCAACCAGGAAATCAACCGCATCGCCACCAGCGAGGAAGGCCGACGCTGGTTTTTCAACCTCGGTTCCGATCCGGGCGCCGTGACTCCAGCGGAGTTCGCGACCTTTATCCGAACTGAGTACGCCAAGTGGGGTCAAGTCGTGCGAGAGGCGGGATTGAAGGCGGGATAACCGGGGTGGACTCACTCCGTGCGACGGAACGGCGAGCGCCCCTCCAGGTGCTCCAGGTGGATTTCAACGCCCTCGCCCTCGCGCGCCAGGAAGCGCTCCACCGCATCCGAGAACGCCGGATGAGCCAACCAAACTGGCGGATCTGTCCGATCAGCGCGTAGGCGGCTTCGCCCTCCTGCTCGCGGATCACGTCGCCCAGGATGCGCCCGAGCAGGCGGATGTCATCGATCAGCGGCCGATCCTTGTCGGCCTTCTTGGCGGTCGGTGTCATGGGCGGTGGGGGCGGGCCGCGCGGCGGCTGCGCTACAGTCGCAAGGGAGCCGCATGGTAGCGCCATGCCCGGCGCTGGACACAAGGCACATTGGCATGACGAGCACGCATTTTGGTTATGAGACGGTCGACGAGCGCGACAAGGCGCGGCGCGTGCGCGGCGTGTTCGACTCGGTGGCCTCGCGCTACGACCTGATGAACGACCTGATGTCGGGCGGCCTGCACCGACTGTGGAAGCGCTACACCCTGATGGTGGCCAACCCGCAGCCCGGCCAGCGCGTGCTGGACATCGCCGGCGGCACGGGCGACCTGGCGCTGGCCTTTGCCAAAAAGGTGGGGGCCACCGGCCAGGTGGTGCACACCGACATCAACGAGGCCATGCTGCGCACGGGGCGCGACCGCCTGCTGGACGCCGGCGTCATCCTGCCCACCGTGGTGTGCGATGCCGAGCACCTGCCCTTCACCGATGGCCATTTCGACCTGGTCAGCGTGGCCTTCGGCCTGCGCAACATGACGCACAAGGACGCCGCCCTGCGCGAGATGGCGCGCGTGCTGCGCCCCGGCGGGCGCCTGCTGGTGCTGGAGTTCTCGCAGGTGGCCGCGCCCCTGCGCAAGGCCTACGACCTGTATTCCTTCAGTGTGCTGCCGCGCCTGGGGCGGCTGGTGGCCGGTGATGCCGAAAGTTACCGCTATCTGGCCGAATCCATCCGCATGCACCCGGGGCAGGCGGAACTAAAGGCCCTGATGAAGGTCAATGGCTTTGGCCACGTGGACTACCACAACCTGACCGCGGGGGTGGTGGCGCTGCATGTCGGCGTCAAGTGTGGCTGACGCGCCGGCCGTCGGGTCCCAAAATGGGCCAAAACCGCGACGGCAGGCGGGTTTTCAGGCATGATTTGTTCTCGATCGATTCCATCCATCTGACCCAGGGAGATCACCTCGGATGAAAAAGCATCACCTTCTTTCGCGCTTGCTGACACTGCTGCTGGCCGTGTTCCTGCTGGGCGCCTTCAGCTTCGACGCCGAGGCCAGACGCATGGGCGGCGGCAAGTCCTTCGGCCGCCAGTCCAGCAACGTCACCCAGCGCCAGGCCACGCCGCCGGCCGCGCCCAGCCAGGCCACCAATTCGGCCAACGCCGCTGGCGCCGGGGCGCCGGGGCGGCGGGCGCGGCCGCACGCAAGCCTTGGGCGGGCATGCTGGGCGGCCTGGCCGCCGGCTTGGGCCTGGCCTGGCTGGCGCACTCGCTGGGTTTGGGCGCCGAGTTCGGCAACATCCTGCTGATCGGCCTGCTGGTGCTGGCCGCCGTGGCGGTCATCGGCATGCTGCGGCGCGCGCGCCAGGGCGGCGTGGGGCCACGCCCCATGGCCTACCAGGGCGCCGGCGCGGCCAACCCGGCCAGCCCGCCGCAGTACAACCCGACCAAGGTCGGCAACGACGCCTCGGCCCGCCCGTGGGACGTGCAGGGCGCCGCCCTGGGTGGCGGCGCGGCCGGTGGCTCCATGATCGGCTCGGCACTGAAGGGTTCGCAAGGCTGGGGCATCCCGACCGACTTCGACGTCGCCGGCTTCACCGAGGCCGCCAAGCGCAACTTCATGGCGCTGCAGCAGGCTTGGGACCGCTCCGACATTCCCACCTTGCGCGCCATGATGACCGACGAGATGCTGGCCGAAATCCAGAGCCAGCTGGCCGAGCGCGAGCGCACGGCCCCCGGCCAGGTCAACACCACCGAGGTGGCCATGCTGGAGGCCCAGCTGCTGGGCATCGAGGAGCAGGACGACCTGTACATGGCCAGCGTCGAATTCAGCGGCATGATCCGCGAGGACGCATCCTCGGGCCTCAATCCATTCCGCGAGGTCTGGAACATGACCAAGCCCAGGAGCGGGCGCGGCGGCTGGCTGGTGGCGGGCGTGCAGGCCCTGCAGTGACGCGGCCCGCGGCCTGAACGCGGCGGCGCCCTTCGGGGCGCCGTTTTTTTGGCCCGTTCGTCATCAATAATCGGGGCATCATGAATGCGCCGTCTCCCTTTTCCGTTCTGACCGAAGGCCTGGCCAAGCTGGGCGCGGGCCTGAAAGCCCCCGACTGGCTGGTCGACGAGCTGCAGCACCGCCTGGTGCTGTTTCTCAACCACGTGCTGATGCAGGAGCCCGAGGCCCAGGCGCGGCTGGCGCGCCAGAGCGGGCGCGTGGTCAAGCTGCAGTGGGGGGCGTTCTCGATGCAGCTGGCGGCCACGCCGGCCGGCCTGTGCGAGCGCGCGCCGGTGGCCGAGGCCGACCTGCTGCTGACGGTGGTCGACCGCTCGCCGCTGGACGTGCTGAAGGACACGCTGCGCGGCGAGCGCCCGGGCGTGCGCATCGAGGGCGACGTCCAGTTTGCCGCCGAGGTGAGCTGGCTGGTCGACAACGTGCGCTGGGACGCCGAGGAAGACCTGGCCCGCCTGATCGGCGACGCGCCGGCCCACACCCTGGCCGAGGGCGGGCGCGCCGTCGCGCAGGCCCTGCGCCAGCTGGCCAGCCGCCTGCCGGGCATGGGCCAGGCGTGATGCGCATCACGCGCGCCGTCACCATCGTCTGGGTGGCCCTGCGCCATGGGCTGGACGAGTTGGTGCTGACGAGCTTTCAGCACCCCGGCCTGCGGCTGCTGGGACGCATTGCGCGCATCGGGCGCGATTTGTCGGCGCCGCGCGGCCAGCGCCTGCGCGAGGCGCTGGAGCAGCTGGGCCCCATCTTCGTCAAGTTCGGCCAGGTGCTGTCCACCCGGCGCGACCTGCTGCCCGTGGACATCGCCGACGAGCTGGCGCTGCTGCAGGACCGCGTGCCGCCGTTTCCGGGCGAGGTGGCCGTCGCCACCATCGAGCGCGCTTTCCGCAAGCCGGTGGGCGAGCTGTTCACCCATTTCGAGCACGAGCCGGTGGCCAGCGCCTCGATCGCGCAGGTGCACTTCGCCACCCTGGTCGACAAGGAAGGGCGCGAGCGCGACGTGGCGGTGAAGGTGCTGCGCCCGGGCATGCTCAAGGTGATCGAACAGGATCTGCAGCTGATCCGCTGGATGGCCGGCTGGATCGAGCGCCTGTCCAGCGACGGCAAGCGCCTGAAGCCGCGCGAGGTGGTGGGCGAGTTCGACAAGTACCTGCACGACGAGCTCGACCTGGTGCGCGAGGCCGCCAGCGCCGCGCAGTTGCGGCGCAACATGGCGGGGCTGAACCTGGTGCTGATCCCCGAGATGATCTGGGACCTGTGCCGCTCCGAGGTGATCGTGATGGAGCGCATGAGCGGCATCCCGATCGGCCAGGTCGAGCGCCTGCGCGAGGCCGGGGTGGACATTCCGCAGCTGGCGCGCGACGGCGTCACCATCTTCTTCACCCAGGTGTTTCGCGACGGCTTTTTTCACGCCGACATGCACCCGGGCAACATCATGGTCAGCGTCGATCCCAACACCTTCGGGCGCTACATCTCGCTGGACTTCGGCATCGTCGGCACGCTCACCGAGTACGACAAGGAATACCTGGCGCAGAACTTCACCGCCTTCTTTCGGCGCGACTACAAGCGCGTGGCCGAGCTGCACGTGGAAAGCGGCTGGGTGCCCGCAGGCACGCGCATCGACGAGCTCGAATCGGCCATCCGCAGCGTGTGCGAGCCCTACTTCGACCGCCCACTCAAGGACATCTCGCTGGGCATGGTGCTGATGCGGCTGTTCCAGACCTCGCGCCGCTTCAACGTCGAGATCCAGCCGCAGCTGGTGCTGCTGCAAAAGACCCTGCTCAACATCGAGGGCCTGGGCCGCGAACTGGACCCCGAGCTGGACCTGTGGAGCACGGCCAAGCCCTTCCTGGAGCGGTGGATGCTCGACCAGGTCGGCCCCAAGCGCCTGTGGCGCGAGCTGCGCCAACAGGCGCCGTACTACGCGCGCATGCTGCCCGACCTGCCGCGCCTGTGGCACGAATACCTGCGCCAGCACACCCGCGAGGCCCCCGACGCCGAGCTGCGCCTGCTGCTGGCCGAGCAGCGGCGCACCAACCGCCTGTTGCAGGCGCTGCTGTACGGCGCCATCGGCTTCGTGCTGGGGCTGATCGTGATGCAAATTCTGGTGCGCGTGCTGCTTTTTTAAGCGAAATCGTGCTGTAGCCCGCACTGGGCAAGCGCAAACAGCTATCAAAAGAGTAGTTGTCAAAAACGGCGACAATCGCGCGTCCGCGCTGCCCCCGTTCCTTGGCCTGGAGACAACTCATGCTGGTGAGCTTCATCGTCCTGTACCTGCTGGCGTCGATCGCCATCGGCCTGCTGGCCGCGCGGCGGGTGCACAACACGGCCGACTACGCGGTGGCCGGGCGCACGCTGCCGCTGCCGGTGATCATCGCCACCACCTTCGCCACCTGGTTCGGCGCCGAGACGGTGCTGGGCGCGCCGGCCAAGTTCGTCGCCGAGGGCCTGCACGGCACGGTGGAAGACCCGTTCGGCGCCGGCCTGTGCCTGGTGCTGGTGGGCCTGTTCTTCGCGCGCAAGCTGTACGCGATGGACATCATCACCATCGGCGACTATTACCGCCGACGCTTCGGCCGCGCGGTCGAGGTGCTGTGCTCGGCCATCATCATCTTCAGCTACCTGGGCTGGGTGGGCGCGCAGGTGACGGCGCTGGGCCTGGTGTTCAACCTGCTCAGCAGCGGCGCCATCTCGCTGTCTTGGGGCATGGTGATCGGCACCGCGATCGTGCTGGTCTACACGCTTTACGGCGGCATGTGGTCGGTGGCGCTGACCGACTTCGTGCAGATGATCGTCATCACTGTCGGCCTGGTGCTGATCGCCTGGTACGCCGGTGAGCTGGCCGGCGGCGCCGGCAAGGTGATCGACTACGCCGCGCGCGAGGGCAAGTTCAACTTCTTTCCCACGGGCGGCGCCAAGGAATGGACCTTCTTTTTCGCCGCCGCCATCACCATGATGCTGGGCTCCATCCCGCAGCAGGACGTGTTCCAGCGCGTGATGTCCTCCAACAACGCCGACACCGCGCGGCGCGGGCCGGTGGCCGGCGGGCTGCTGTACATCGCCTTCGCCTTCGTGCCCATGTTCGTGGTCATCGCCGCGCTGCTGGTGATGCCCGGCACCGCCGGCCTGCTGGCCGACGACCCGCAGAAGGTGCTGCCCACCCTGGTGATGGAGCACATGCCGGTGGCGCTGCAGGTGGCGTTTTTCGGCGCGCTGCTGTCGGCCATCATGTCCACCGCCTCGGCCACCATGCTGGCGCCCTCGACCACCTTCGTCGAGAACATCCTGCGCAACCTCAAGCCCGGCATGAGCGACGCCCAGACGCTCAAGGCCATGCGCATCAGCGTGCTGGTGTTCACCGTCTGCGTGCTGATCTACTCGATCACCATGGAAGGCTCGTCGATCTACGAGCTGGTCTCGGGCGCCTATCAGCTGCCCCTGGTGGGCGCCTTCGTGCCGCTGGCCTTCGGCGTCTACTGGAAGCGCGCCACCACCCAGGGCGCGCTGCTGGCGATGGCGCTGGGCATCGGCGTGTGGCTGCTGTTCGTCGCCAGCCCGATGCTGAACGAGGCCTTTCCGCAGCAGCTGGCCGGCGTGCTGGCGGCGCTGGCGGGCATGGTGTTCGGCTCGCTGGCGCCGCAGTGGCTGCCCGACCACAAGGGCCACGCGCCCCATTACGCGGCCAGCGCGCCGTAGCGCGCCCATGCCCCCCGCGGCGGCAGGTGCGAGGGGCGCCGCCTATAATTGAGGGTTTTTCGTCCGACTGAAAGTCGTGTCGTCATGCCCATTTATGCGTACAAGTGCGCCGCCTGCGGTTTTGCCAAGGACGTGCTGCAAAAACTCTCCGATGCGCCGCTCACGGTGTGCCCGTCCTGCGGTGAGCCGCGCTTTGCCAAGCAGGTGACGGCGGCCAGCTTTCAGCTCAAGGGCTCGGGCTGGTACGTGACCGACTTCCGCAACGAGGGCAGCGCGCCCGCGGCCGACGCCAAGGCGGGCGGCCCCGAGGGCGGCGCGAGCGCGGCCCCGGCACCAGCGGCCGAGGCCCCCGCGGCGGCGGCGGCGTCGCCGGCGCCTGCTCCTGCGGCCGCGCCGGCGCCGGCGGCCGGCGGCTCGTCCACTGCTTGACCCTTGCGCCCATCGCCCCGCCCATGATGTCCCGCCTGCGGCAATACTTCATCACCGGCCTGCTGGTGTGGTTGCCCATGACCGTCACCGTGTGGGTGCTGCTGTGGCTGGTGGGCCTGCTCGACGGCGTGTTCGGCGGCGTGCTGACGGCCTTCGAAACCATGGTGCCGCCGCTGCAGCCGCTGGCCAGCCAGCTGCGCCACGTGCCGGGCCTGGGCGTCATCCTGGTGGCCATCGTCATCCTGGCCACCGGCCTGTTCGTGGCCAACATGTTCGGCCAGTGGGCGGTGCGCCAGTGGGACCGGCTGATGGCGCGCATTCCGGTGGTGCGCAGCATCTACACCAGCGTCAAGCAGGTGTCGGACACGCTGTTTTCCGGCTCGGGCCACGCCTTTTCCAAGGCGCTGCTGATCCAGTACCCGCGCGCGGGCGCCTGGACCATCGCCTTTCTGACCGGCCAGCCCAGCGGCGAGGTGGCGGCGCACCTGGGCGGCGATCACCTGAGCGTGTACGTGCCCACCACGCCCAACCCGACCTCGGGTTTTTTCCTGATCGTGCCGCGCGCCGACGTGGTGGAGCTGGCCATGAGCGTGGACGAAGCGCTCAAGTACGTCATCTCCATGGGCGTGGTCGCGCCGCCGCCGGCGCGCGTGCCGCTGGCGCCCCCGGTGCTCCCCGAGCACGCGGCGGCGCACCCCGAACCCTGATTCACCGATCGTCCGAAAGTCTTTCTGCCCCATGTCCATGCGTAGCCATTACTGCGGTCTCGTGACCGAAGCCCTGCTGGGTCAAACCGTCAGCCTGTGCGGCTGGGTCAATCGCCGGCGCGACCACGGCGGCGTGATCTTCATCGACCTGCGCGACCGCGAAGGCTACGTGCAGGTGGTGTGCGACCCCGACCGCCCCGAGATGTTCCAGGTGGCCGAGGACATCCGCAACGAGTTCTGCGTGCGCGTCGAGGGCCTGGTGCGCGCGCGCCCGGCCGGCACCGTCAACGAGCAGCTCAAGAGCGGCCAGATCGAGGTGCTGTGCCAGCAGCTGACGGTGCTCAACCCCTCGGTCACGCCGCCGTTTCCGCTGGACGACGACAACCTGTCGGAAACCACGCGCCTGACGCACCGCGTGATGGACCTGCGCCGCCCGGCCATGCAGCGCAACATGATGCTGCGCTACAAGACCGCCATCCAGGTGCGCAACTTTCTCGACCAGCAGGGCTTCATCGACATCGAAACCCCGATGCTGGGCAAGAGCACACCCGAGGGCGCGCGCGACTACCTGGTGCCCAGCCGCGTGCACGACGGCCAGTTCTACGCGCTGCCGCAATCGCCCCAGCTGTACAAGCAGATGCTGATGGTGGCCGGCTACGACCGCTACTACCAGATCACCAAGTGCTTTCGCGACGAGGACCTGCGCGCCGACCGCCAGCCCGAGTTCACGCAGATCGACTGCGAGACCTCGTTTCTGGGCGAGGAGGAAATCCGCGCCATCTTCCAGCGCATGATCAGCGAGGTGTTCCAGCAGCAGTTGGGCGTGGACCTGGGTGAGTTCCCCGTCATGGCCTACCAGGAGTCGATGCACCGCTTCGGCTCCGACAAGCCCGACCTGCGCGTCAAGCTCGAATTCACCGAGCTGACCGACGTGATGAAGGACGTGGATTTCAAGGTCTTCAGCACCCCCGCCACCACCCCCGGCGGGCGCGTGGTGGCCCTGCGCGTGCCCGGCGGCGCGCACATCTCGCGCGGCGAGATCGACGGCTACACCGATTTCGTCAAGATCTACGGCGCCAAGGGCCTGGCCTGGATCAAGGTCAACGAGGTGGCCAAGGGCCGCGACGGTCTGCAATCGCCCATCGTCAAGAACATCCACGACGCAGCGATTGCCGAGATCCTCAAGCGCACGGGCGCGCAGGACGGTGACATCCTGTTTTTCGGCGCCGACAAGCTCAAGGTGGTCAACGACGCCATCGGCGCGCTGCGCCTGAAGGTCGGCCACAGCGAATTCGGCAAGAAGAGCGGCCTGTTCGAAGACCGCTGGGCGCCGCTGTGGGTGGTCGACTTTCCGATGTTCGAGCACGACGAGGAAGACGACCGCTGGGTGGCCGTGCACCACCCCTTCACCAGCCCCAAGGACGGGCACGAAGACCTGATGGAGACCGACCCCGGCGCCTGCCTGTCCAAGGCCTACGATATGGTGCTGAACGGCTGGGAGCTGGGCGGCGGCTCGGTGCGCATTCACCGCGCCGAGGTGCAGTCCAAGGTGTTCGCCGCGCTCAAGATCGGCCCCGAGGACGCACGCGCCAAGTTCGGTTACCTGCTCGATGCGCTGCAGTACGGCGCTCCCCCGCACGGCGGCCTGGCCTTCGGCCTGGACCGACTCATCACCCTGATGACCGGCGCCGAGTCGATCCGCGACGTCATCGCCTTCCCCAAGACCCAGCGCGCGCAGGATTTGCTGACGCAGGCACCGAGCCCGGTGGACGAAAAGCAGTTGCGCGAGTTGCACATCAAGCTGCGCAACCCCGCCGCGGCATAGCCACCGCCCCGCCGCGCCGGGGCATGGCCGGGGGGCTCTGCTACGATGAATTCTTTGCCAAGGAGGTCCCCCGATGTCCAACCTGTCCGATATGGCCGATTCCGCCGTGGAAGCCAAGGAAGAGCTTGTCGCCAACCTGCGGCGCGTGATTTCCGATGCCGAGGATTTGCTGGCGGCCACCGCCGGTGACAGCGACAGCCGCATCGCCGAGCTGCGCGCGCGTGCCAAGCAGAACCTGGCGGTGGCGCGCGAGAAGCTGGCCGACGCCGACGCCGCCCTGCGCGCGGGCGCCCGCCGCGCCATGAACGTCACCGACGACTACGTGCACGAAAACCCCTGGTCGTCCATCGGCGCCGCGGCGGCCGTCGGCATGCTGATCGGCGTGCTGCTGGGCCGCCGTTGAGTCGGGCGCGCGGGCTCCAGGCTTCAGCGGGCGCGGCGTGAGCGCGGGCACCGAAGGCACCTTGGCGCGGGTGCGCCAGTTGCTGGCCGACGCGGTCGAGCTGGTCCAGGTGCGGCTGGAGCTGCTCAGCCTGGAGGCGCGCGAGGACATCGGCCAGCTGCTGACCTTGGGCCTGCAGGCCGCGCTGGCGCTGGTGCTGCTCAGCTTCGGCCTGATCTTCCTGGCGCTGTTTCTCACCGTCCTGCTGTGGGACAGCCAGCGCCTGCTGGCGCTGGGCATCTTCACCACCGCCTTCCTGGGCGGCGGCGTGGTGCTGGCCCTGCTGGCCTGGCAGCGCCTGCGCCGCGGACTGCGCCTGTTTCGCTCCAGCATCCAGGAGCTGCAGGCCGATCGGGAGCGGCTGCGTTCATGACCGACGGCGCTTCGCACACCCGCCCGCGCGAGCTGGCCGCCCGGCGCGAGCATCTGCTGCTGCGCTCGGCCCAGCTGCGCGAGCAGATCGGTGCCCGCACGCAGGTGCTGCGCCCGGCCTTTCGCGCCGTCGATCGCGTGCGCGGCGGCGCGCGGGCGGTGCGCAGCAATCGCGGCTGGGTGCTGCTGGGCGCCGCCGCCCTGGCCGGCGCCGCGCTGGTGCGGCCACGCCTGGTGCTGGGACTGGGCGCACGGGCGTGGGCCGGCTGGCAGGCGTATCGGCGCGTGCAGCCGATCGCGCGCACGCTGCTGCGCCAGTTGATGTGAACCTGCAGGGGCCCGCGTCATGCCGCAGCCCAAGACCACGCCCCGGCCCTACAAGATTCCCCAGTCGGTGCTGGTGGTGATCCACACCGCCGCGCTGGACGTGCTGCTGCTGCGCCGCGCCAACATCGAGGCCGAGTTCTGGCAGTCGGTCACCGGCAGCAAGGACCGCGCGGACGAGCCCCTGCTCGAGACGGCGGTGCGCGAGGTGCGCGAGGAGACCGGGCTGGACGCCACCGCGCCCGGCTGCCAGCTGAGCGACTGGAACCTGGAAAACGTCTACGACATCTACCCACGCTGGCGCGCGCGCTACGCGCCGGGCGTGACGCGCAACGTCGAGCACGTGTTCGGCCTGCGCGTGCCCGCCGGCGCGGCAGTGCACCTGAGCCCGCGCGAGCACACCGACTACGTGTGGCTGCCCTGGCGCGCGGCGGCCGACCGCTGCTATTCGTACACCAACGCCGAGGCCTGCCTGCTGCTGCCGCGCTTCGCACCAGGGGCGGCGCCATGATCGAGGCCCCGTCCGGCGACATCCTGGGGCCGCAGCGCCTGCGCGTGGCCACCTACAACATCCACAAGGGCGTGCAGGGGCTGGGTCCCGCGCGCCGACTGGAGATTCACAACCTGGCGCTGGCGGTCGACAGCCTGGACGCCGACATCGTCTGCCTGCAGGAGGTGCGTGCCGAAAACCGCCGCGAGGCGCAGTTCTTCGAGCGCTGGCCGACGCTGCCGCAGGCCGACTTCCTGGCGCCGCTGGGCTACGAGGTGGCCTACCACACCAACGCCGTCACCAAGGACGGCGAGCACGGCAACGCGCTGCTCACGCGCTGGCCCATCATCCACGTGCGGCACGAGGACATGTCGGACCACCGTTTCGAGCAGCGCGGCCTGCTGCACGCCGAGCTGCGCGTGCTGGGCGCGCCGCTGCACGTCATCGTGGTGCACTTCGGCCTGATTCCGGCCAGCCGCCTGCGCCAGGCGCTGCAGCTGCGCCGCTACATCGCGCGCGAGGTGCCGCTGGACGAGGCCCTGCTGGTGGCGGGCGACTTCAACGACTGGGGCACGCGCGTGCAGCGCCTGCTGCGCGTGGACGCGCTCAAGGGCTTCGAGGGCGAGCGCACGCTGACCTACCCCTCGCGCTTTCCGGTCGCGCAGCTGGACCACATCTACGCCCGCGGCATGTTGCCGCTGAGCCTGCAGGCGCCGCGCGGGCGGGTCTGGCGGCGCATGTCCGACCACCTGCCGCTGATCGCGGAGTTTCAGCTTGCGGCGCACGCCAGATAAGCGCGAGCAGCTACTTAAATGATAGTAATGCGGGCGCGTTCCGCTGCTGCTACCATCACCTCTTCATGAGCCGCATTCTCCCCGCCACCCCCTTGCACGCCGCCGCGGCCGACGACGAGGGCACGCCCGTCTCGGTCAAGATTCGCGAGCGCGTGCGCGCCGCCGGCCAGCGCTTCAACGCCAACGACAACATCGCCGAGTTCATCCAGCCGGGCGAGCTCGAGCGCCTGCTGGACGAGGTCGAAGGCAAGATGCAGGCCGTGCTCGACAGCCTGGTGATCGATACCGCGCGCGACCACAACACCGAGCGCACCGCCCGGCGCGTGGCCAAGATGTACCTCAACGAGGTGTTTCACGGCCGCTACACGCCGGCGCCCACGATCACCGAGTTTCCCAACGCCGAGCACCTCAACGAGCTGATGATCGTCGGCCCCATCACCGTGCGCTCGGCCTGCAGCCACCACCTGTGCCCCATCATCGGCAAGCTGTGGATCGGCGTGATGCCCAACGAGCACACCAACGTCATCGGCCTGTCCAAGTACGCGCGCCTGGCCGAGTGGATCATGGGCCGCCCGCAAATCCAGGAAGAAGCCGTGGTGCAGCTGGCCGACCTGATCCAGCACAAGACCAAGCCCGACGGCCTGGCCCTGGTCATGCAGGCCTCGCACTTTTGCATGGCCTGGCGCGGCGTCAAGGACATGGACAGCCGGATGATGAACTCGGTGATGCGCGGCGTGTTCCTGAAGGACGCCAACCTGCGGCGCGAATTTCTGTCATTGATTCCCCGGGAGGCCTGAGCATGCTGGTACGACTGCTTTACGCGAGCCGCGCGGTGGACCAGGCGCCGTCGGCCATCCAGGCCATCCTCGACTCGGCGCGGCGCCACAACACCGACAGCGGGGTGACCGGGCTGCTGGTGTATGGCGGCGGCGTGTTCATGCAGGCCATCGAGGGCGGCCGCCAGGCGGTGAGCGACCTGTACGGCACCATCTCGCGCGACACCCGGCACAAGGACGTGGTGCTGCTGCACTACGAGGAAATCGCCGAGCGGCGCTTCAGCAGCTGGACCATGGGCCTGGTCGACGTCGGGCGCATCAACGCCAGCGTGCTGCTGAAATATTCCGAGCGCGCCGTGCTCGACCCCTACGCCGTGTCGATGGCGCTGCTGGACGAGCTGATCGCCACCGCCAGCATCGCCTGCCACGCCTGATCGGGCGTTCAAGAGTCGAATCGGCCGCTGGCCGGCGCTGAACAAGCGCGAGAAGCTATCAATTCAATAGTATCAGGCGGGTGGCGCGGGCGCGTCCGCCGCCTCGCCGGTGTCGCGCAGCGCGGCCAGCGTCTCGGCATCGGTGCGCCACAGCTGCAGCAGCGGCGAGGGCGCCAGCGCACCGGCGGCGCGCAGCACCTGCTCGGCGGGCAGCTTCAGGCCGCTCACCAGCAGGCGCACGCCACGCGCGTTCAGCTGCGCCTGCACGCGCGCGAACACCTCGGCGCCGGTGACGTCGATGTGGTTGATGGGCTGCGCCAGCAGGCACACCTGGCGCGTGTCGGGGTGCTCGGTCAGGTACTCGACCACGCAGCGTTCGAACTCGCCCGCGCTGGCGAAGTCCAGCGCCGCGTCCATGCGCAGCGCCAGCGTGCGCGGCGCCAGCGGCGGCAAGTGCCACAGGTGGCGGTCGCGCAGGGTGCCGTCGGGGTGCAGGCCGACTTCGATAATGCGCGGGTGCAGGTTGCGGTACAGGTAGTGCGACAGCGCCATCAGCACGCCGGCCAGCACGCCCCAGTACAGCTGCGGCGCGGCGGCGATGGTGATGGCGAAGGTGGCGGCGGCGATCACGCCTTCCACGCGCGAGATGCGCCACACGCGCAAAAATTCGCGCGGCCGCAGCAGCCCCACCACGGCCACCACCACGATGGCCGCCAGCACCGCCTGCGGCACGTGGCGCAGCGCCGGCGTGAAGAACAGCAGCGCCCCCAGCACCACGAGCACCGAGAACACCGTGGCCCAGCCGGTCTGCGCGCCGGCGTACAGGTTGAGCGCCGAGCGCGAGAAGGACGAGCTGGTGGCGAACGCGCCCGACAGGCCCGAGACGATCTTGGCCAGGCCCTGGCCGATCAAATCCTGGTCCTGGTCCCAGCGCTCGCCCTTGCGCTGGTTGTCCACCTTGGCGCTGGACGCCGTCTCCAGAAAGCTGATCAGCGTCACCACCAGCGTGGGCAGCACCAGCTGCCCCAGCGCATGCCAGCCCGGCCAGGTGGGGATGTACAGCGAGGGCAGGCCCTGCGGCAGCGCGCCGATCACCTTGCCGCCCGTGGCCTCGAAGCCGACCAGCCAGCTCACGCCGGCGGCGGCCAGCACGATCACCAGGATGCTGGGAAAGGTCGGCCGCCAGCGCCGCGCCAGCCACAGCAGGACCAGCGCCGCCAGCCCGAAGGCCGCCGCGCTGGGGTTGATGGCGGGCTGCGCGGCCATCTGCGCCCACCCTCCCTTGAAGCCCAGCAGCGCCGGCAATTGCGAGCTGACGATGAGCACCGCCGCCGCCTGGGTGAAGGCCGTCAGCACGGGCGAGTTGACCAGGTTCAGCAGCCAGCCGAAGCGCGCCAGCCCCAGCGCGGCCTGCAGCAGGCCCGACAGCAGCGCCAGCCACACCGCCAGGTCCACCCATTCGGGCGTGCCCGGTTGCGCCAGCGGCGCCAGGCCGGCGTAGATCAGCAGGCTGGTCAGGGCCACCGGCCCCACCGACAGCCGCGCCGAGGCCGAGAACAGCACCGCCGCCAGCGCCGGCAGCAGCGAGGCGTAGATGCCGGTGATCAGCGGCATGCCCGCCAGCTGCGCGTAGGCCACGCCCTGCGGGATCACCATCAGGCCCACCGTCAGGCCGGCCAGGGCCTCGCTGCGCAGCAGCGCGCGCGTCGGCCGCGGCCAGCGCAGAAAGGGCAGGCGACGGGTCAGGCCGGGCGGCAGGGACATGGGGGCGGGGCGGGTGTCGGCGCGGTGGGGCGGGGGGACGTTACATTGCGCAGGTGCGCACCCATGCGCGCGTACCACCGTCCTTGTCGGGAGAACGATGATAACGACCCCAACCTTGTCGTCGCCGCATGCCTGCGGGCTGCAGCGCGCCCTTGTCGCCCTGGCGCTGTGCGCGCCACTGGCGGCCGGCGCCCAGGCCTACCGCTGCGTGGACGCGGCCAGCGGACGCACGCTCTACACCGACCAGCCGTGCAAGGGCGGCGCCACCGTGGTGCCCAAGCCGACCGAGGAGCAGTTGCAGCGCGACGCCGAGCGCGCGCAGGAGGCGCGCGAGCGCAGCCTGCAGCAGCGCGAGCAGACCGTGCAGCGCGAGCAGGACCGGCTGGACGCCGCGCGCAGCGCCGAGGCGCAGCGCCCGCCGCCCGCGGCGGCGCCATCCGAATCCCAGGCCTGCCGCGCCGCGCGCGAGGAAGCCAGCTTTCGCGCCGCCAGCGTGACGGCGACCGAGGAGCAGATTCGCACCGCGCGCGCCAACGCGGCGCTGGCCTGCGGGCAGCCGGCGCCGCCCGAGATCGTGGTGGCGCCGCCGCCGCGCTGGCGCCCGCACGTCTATCCGCGGCCCGATCGCTACCCCGGCTACTCCGGGCCGGCGCCGTGGCCACGCGCCGTGGACTCGCAGCCCAGCTACGCGCCGGGCACCGAGCCCCTGCCCATGACCACGCGCCCGCCCTCGGCAACTCGCTGACTCCGCGAATGGATCATCGACGCTCATCAGTTCATTGGGACGAAAGGCCGCGGAGCAGGCCATGCCAGCAATCGCCGTGGCCGGGGTCTCCCCGGTCACTGGCGAGCCTTGCAGGCCGCGGCGGCGCCAGAGGCACCGCCTCTTCGGGCCGTCCAAGCCTGCGCGGGCAGGCTTGGAGTCGCGGCCCTCAGCCCCCTCGAGGGAGGCGAAACATCGCGCAGCGAGTGGAGCAACGGGGGTGGTCGTTCAACGCTGGGGCATGTCCTTGTAGGAGTAGCCCAGGCTGATCGTGGCGTCGTTGGGGATGGGCGGCATGCCGGCGTTCCAGGCCAGCCAGTCGGCGCGCAGCGCGTCCAGTCGGGCGGGCTCCTTCTTGGCCAGGTTGGCGCGCTCGCGCTCATCCTGCGGGATATTGAACAGGTACTCGTTGCCGTCCACCTTCAGGTACTTCCAGTCGCCCACGCGCAGCGCGCGCTGGTCGCGGTGGTTCATGCGAAAGTGCAGCGGGCGCTCGAAGACCTGCGAGGCATCGCGCAGCACCGGCAGCAGCGAGACACCGTCCAGCGGATAGTCGGGGTGCGCGGCCACGCCGGCGGCGGCCAGCACGGTGGCCGACCAGTCCATGGTCATGCACAGTTGGGGGCTGACGCCGCCGGCCTGGATCTGCGCCGGCCAGTGGGCGATCCAGGGCACGCGGATACCGCCTTCGGTCAAGTCCATCTTGCCGCCCACCAGCGGCCAGTTGTCCGAAAAGCGCTCGCCGCCGTTGTCGCTGGTGAATACGAGCAGGGTGTTGTCCAGCTGGCCGGTGCGGCGCAGCGCCTCGACGATCCAGCCGATGCCCTCGTCCATGTGGTGGATCATGCGGCGATAGACGTGGATGTTGCCGGCCGCCAGGTCGAACAGGTTGTCCCTGATGGTGGGCGCGCGCGCGGCGTCCTCGCGCGTCTCCCAGGGCCAGTGCGGCGCGGTGTAGTGCAGGCTGACGAAAAACGGCGCGTCCTGCCGCGCCATGCGCTCGACGTACTCCACCGTGCGGCGCGACAGCAGGTCGGTCAGGTAGCCGTCCTCGTGGTGTTCCTCGCCGTTCAGCCACAGGTCGTGCTGGCCGCTGGAGTCGCAGTGGGTGAAGTAGTCCACCCCGCCGGCCAGTGGGCCGAAGCTTTCCTCGTAGCCCGACTGGAGCGGCCCGAAGTGCGGCCCGAAGCCCAGGTGCCACTTGCCGATCAGCGCCGTGCGGTAGCCGGCGCCGCGCAGCAGCGAGGGCAGGGTGGGGTGCTCGGGCGGCAGGCCCAGGGTGGTGCTGCCGCGGCTCTTGCTGTTGATCGGCTCCTCGGCCGCGCCGCGCAGGCGGTACTGGTAGCGCGCCGTCATCAGCGCGAAGCGCGTGGGCGAGCACACGGGCGAATTGCTGTAGCCCTGGGTGAAGCGCATGCCCTCGGCCGCCAGGCGGTCGAGCACCGGCGACACCGGGCCCCAGGGCTCGTCGCGCCCGTCGTAGCAGCCGAGGTCGGCATAGCCCAGGTCGTCGGCGACGATGTAGATGATGTTGGGTCGATTATTGGTCATATTGGCCGCCAGCCCAGGTGGATCAAGCGCGAACAGCTATCAAAAACAAAGCATCACTCGACGTGCATGCCGGTGGCGCGGATCACCCGCTCGTAGCGCTGCGACAGCTCGGCGATGCGCTGGCTGGCGGCGGCGCCGGTCAGGCCTTCGTGGAACAGGTCCAGGTCGACCAGGCGCTGCTTCACATCCGGCTGCGCCAGCGCGTCGGCAAAGGCCTTTTGCAGCGTGCGCACCACGGCATCGGGCGTGGCGGCGGGGGCCATGGCCACGTACAGCACTTCCTGCTCCAGGTTCTTGTGGCCGGCCTCGGCCACGGTGGGGATGTCGGGCGCCAGCGCCGAGCGCCGGCGGCTGGTGACGGCCAGTGCGCCGATCTTGCCGGCCTTGACGAAGGGCAGCATGCCGGGCGTGGCCAGCACGCCGCCGTCCACCTCGCCCGAGAGCACGGCGTTGACGGCCGGGCTGTTGCCCTTGTAGGGGATCTGCGTGATCTTCATTCCGGTGTCTTCCTTCATCATCTCCACCGCCAGGTGGCCCGGGCTGCCCGAGCCGGCGGAGGCGAAGTTGATGTTCTTCTTCTGCCCGGCGGCGATCAGGTCGGCCAGCGTCTTGATGCCGGTCTTGGGGTGCACGCCCACCAGCAGGCCCGAGGACGCCATCACCATCACCGGCCTGAAGTCGGCCGGCTTGAAGGCCAGTGACTTGTAGATGTGCGGGTTGACGGTGAAGGCGGTGTCGATGCCGATCAGCAGGGTGTAGCCGTCGGGCTCGCTCTTGGCCACCACGTCGGCGCCGATGTTGCCCGAGGCGCCGGGCTTGTTGTCGACGATGAAGCTTTGCTTGAGCGTCTTTTGCAGCTCGGCGGCAATCGAGCGGGCGATGATGTCCGAGGGCCCGCCGGGCGGAAAGTTGTTGATGATCCGCACCGTCTTGGCGGGGTAGCTGCCCTGGGCCAGCGCGGGGGCGACCAAGGTGGCGGCGCACAGCGCGGCCAGGGCGCCGCGCAGCAGGAGTTTCGTCGTGAGCATGAGCGATGTGCCGTTGTCGTTCGTCGATCAGGGCTGGTAGCCCGACTGCTGAACCACCGGCGCCCACTGCGCGCGGTAGGCCTTCAGCATCGCCGCGGTCTGCGCCGCCGTGGCCGACACCGGCACCATCTTGGCGTCGTGGAACTTGCGCCGGGTGTCCTCGTCCTTCATCACCTCGGCAATCGCCTGCGACAGGCGCGCCACCTCGGCCTGGGGCATGCTGGTGGGGGCGAAAAAGGCGTTCCAGCCGGTGGCCACCAGGTCCAGCCCCGACTCCTTGTAGGTCGGCACGTCGGGCGCGAAGCCCGAGCGCTTGGCGCCCGAGCTGGCCAGGATGTGCAGCTTGCCCGCCTCGTGCTGGGGCAGCAGGGTGTCCAGCGTGTCGAAGGCCACCGGCACCTGGCCGCCGATCAGGTCGGTCAGCAGCGGGCCCGAGCCGCGGTAGCCCACCACCTGACCCTTCACCTGCGCCTTCTCGCTGGTCATCAGGGCAAAGAAGTGCGGCAGGCTGCCGGTGGCCGGCACGCCGAAGTTGGCCTGCGTGGGGTTGGCGCGCAGCCAGGCCAGCAGGTGCGACAGCGACTTGACCGGCACGGCAGTGGCCACGGCGGCGCCGAACTCGTATTCGCTGACCTGCCCCACGGGCTGAAAGTCGGTCTGCGGGTCGTAGCCCGCGTCCTTGAACACCAGCGGCGCCACCACGATGGTGGCCGGGTTGGCCAGCACCAGCTCGCGCCGGCTGGCGGGCGCCAGCTTGCCTTGCTGCATGGCCAGGCGCCCGCCGGCGCCGGTCTTGTTCTCGACCACCACCACCTCGCCCAGCTTGGCGCCCAGCTTGTCGCCGACGATGCGGGCGGTGCGATCGCTGGAGCCGCCGGGCGCGTAGGGCACGACCAGGCGCAGCGGGCCCTTGTCCTGGCTCCAGGCGGGGGCGACGATGGAGGCCGCGGCCAGCGCGGCGGCGGATTTCAGGGCGGAGCGTCGAAGCATGATGGAGGGGTTCCTTCTCGTGTTGCGCAAAATGACCGGAATCAAGCACTGTAGGTTCAGGTCCTTGAATTGACAAAATCAATCCATGTCCGGAATTTCCCCAATGCCTGCACGCCATTTGCTCCAGCCCAAGACCCTGGACGACATGCTGCTGTACGTGATGTGGCAGCTGCAGGCCTGCGCGGGCAGCGTGGTGGTGCGCCTGTGCGAGAGCGAGTTCGGCATCACGCGGCGCGAGTGGCGCATGGTGGCGCAGCTGGCGGTGCACGAGGGCGTGCGGTCGTCCGAGCTGGCGCGGCACGCCGCGCTGGACCGGGCCCGTACCTCGCGCGCGCTGACGGGGCTGGAGGCCAAGGGCCTGGTCGAACGCACGCCGCGCCCCGGCGACCGGCGCGAGGTGCTGGTGCGCCTGACGCCGCAGGGCCGCGCGCTGCACGCCGCCCTGCTGCCGCGCGTGATGCAGATCAACCGCGAACTGCTGTCGGCCCTGGACGAGGGCGAGGTCGATCAGCTGGAGCGCTTTTTCGCGCGCCTGCAGCAGCGCGCCGAGGCGATGCGGGTCGACGCGCGCGGCGCGGCCGAGCGGGCGCCCTAGCCGTGGGCATATGCACATCGAAAAACAATCGTTGGGGCCGTGCCCGGGCATTCCTACAATTTCATCCCTTTCGGGCGGCCGGGCATGACGGGCGCCTTTGTTGGAGAATTTGCACCATGAACGTCTTGAAGAAACTCTTGTTGACCCTCGGCCTGGGCGCCGGTCTGGGCCTGCTGGCGGCGGCGCCGGCGCAGGCCGCGGACGACGACCTGGCGGCGATCCAGAAGGCCGGCGTGATCCGCATCGGCACTGAGGGCACCTACGCGCCCTTCACCTACCACGAGACCTCGGACAACAAGCTGGTCGGCTTCGACGTCGACATCGGCCGTGCCATCGCGGCCAAGCTGGGCGTCAAGCCCGAGTTCGTCGAGGGCAAGTGGGACGGCCTGATCGCCGGGCTCAACGTCAACCGCTACGACGTGGTCATCAACCAGGTCGGCATCTCGGCCGAGCGCCAGGCCAAGTACGACTTTTCCAAGCCCTACATCGCCTCGGCGGCGGCGCTGATCGTGCGCGCCGACAACGACAGCATCCACGGCTTTGCCGACCTCAGGGGCAAGCGCTCGGCCAACAGCATCAGCAGCAACTTCGCCAAGCTGGCCGAGCGCAACGGCGCGCAGGTGGTGGCGGTGCAGGGCTTCAACGATGCCATCGCGCTGCTGCTGGCGGGCCGGGTCGACGCCACGGTCAACGACTACCTGTCCTACCTCGACTTCAAGAAGCAGCAGCCGCAGGCCAAGGTGAAGGTGGTGGCGCGCGACGACAGCGCCGAGTTCGGCCGCTCGGGCGTGCTGATGCGCAAGGGCCAGTCGCAGCTGAAGGCGGCCATCGACCAGGCGATCGACGCCATCGTCGCCGACGGCACCTACAAGAAGATCTCCGAGCACTATTTCGGCGAAGACCTCGCGTCCAAGATTCGCTGATCGCGCCCCCATATAACGATTGAGGGATCGTGCCCGACTGGCTGCTCCTGATGTGGCAATCCCTCGGGCCCTTGCTGGTCGGAGGGATCAAGTTCACGGTGCCGCTGGCGCTGCTGTCGTTTGCGGTCGGTCTGCTGGTGGCCTTTGCGGCCGCTTTGGCGCGGCTGTTCGGCCCGCCGCCCTTGGTGGCGCTGGTGCGCTTTTACATCTGGCTGATCCGCGGCACGCCGCTGCTGGTGCAGCTGTTCGTCATCTTCTACGGCCTGCCCAGCGTGGGCATCGTGCTCGACCCGCTCACGGCGGCGCTGATCGGCTTTTCGCTCAACATCGGCGCCTACAACGCCGAGGTGATTCGCGGCGCCATCGAGGCCATTCCCAGCGGCCAATGGGACGCCGCCTATTCGCTGGGCATGACGCGCGCGCAGGCGCTGCGCCGCACGGTGCTGCCGCAGGCCGCGCGCGTGGCCGTGCCGCCGCTGGCCAATTCCTTCATCGCGCTGGTCAAGGACACCTCGCTGGCCGCGGTCATCACCGTGCCCGAGATTTTCCAGGCCGCGCAGCGCATCGCTTCGGTCACCTACGAGCCGCTGGTGCTGTACGTGGAGGCGGCGCTGATCTACCTGGTGCTGTGCTCGGTGCTGTCCTCGCTGCAGGTGCGGCTGGAGCGCCACTTCAGCCGCCACGCGGTGTTTGCCGAGGGCCGGCGATGATCGCGCTGCAAGGCATCCGCAAGTCCTTTGGTGGCCACGAGGTGCTGCGCTCGGTCAGCGTCGACATCGCGGCGGGCCAGGTCACGGCGCTGATCGGCCCCTCGGGCAGCGGCAAGAGCACCCTGCTGCGCTGCGTCAACCTGCTGGAGGTGCCCGACGCCGGCAACTTGACCCTGGGCGCCGAGACGATACGCTTCAGCCCCGGCGTGCGGCCCGGCCCCGACGCCGTGCGGCGCATCCGCCTGCAGACCGGCATGGTGTTCCAGAACTTCCAGTTGTTCGCGCACCAGAGCGCGGTGCAAAACGTGATGGAGGGCCTGGTCACCGTCAAGCGCTGGGACAAGGCGCGCGCGCGCGAGCGGGCGCTGGCCCTGCTGGACAAGGTGGGCCTGCGCGACAAGGCCGACGCCTGGCCCGCCAGCCTGTCGGGCGGCCAGCAGCAGCGCGTGGCGATTGCCCGCGCGCTGGCGATCGAGCCCGCCGTGCTGTTGTGCGACGAGCCCACCTCCGCCCTGGACCCCGGCCTGGCCGCCGAGGTGGTTGCCGTGCTGAGCGAGCTGGCGCGCGAAGGCATGACCATGCTGATGGCCACGCACGACCTGCGCCTGGCCGCGCAGGTGGCCGGCCACACGGTGTTTTTGCTGGATGGCGCGGTGGTGGAGGCCGGCCCATCCAGGGCCCTCTTCGAATCGGCACAAGATCCGCGCACGCGCGAATTCGTGGCCACCCTGGCGCACGGGTGAGTCTCGCCCAACAAAAAACCCAAGCGATCGACTCGCTTGGGTTTTTATTGGTACCTGGTCGGGGTGAGAGGATTCGAACCTCCGGCCTCTACGTCCCGAACGTAGCGCTCTACCAGGCTAAGCTACACCCCGATGGCCGTGCCTGCGAGCCCCGTCAGGAGCGCCGCTGCAGCAGCTGAGCCGACAATTCTAGCAAACTCTCGGTGTACGGATTGGGCGCGAAGCCCTGCAGGGCCTGGACCGCGCGCCGGGCCTGCTCGGACGCCACGCCGCGGGCCTGCTCCAGCGCGCCGCAGCCCTGCACGATGCGCAGGATGGCGGGCAATTCGTCGGTGCGGCCCGACTCGATGGCGTGGCGCACCAGCGCGGCCTGCTCGGGCGTGCCGCGCTGCATGGCCACGATCAGCGGCAGGGTGACCTTGCCTTCGCGCAGGTCGTCGCCCAGGTTCTTGCCCAGCTCGGCGGCGTCGCCCTCGTAGTCGAGCACGTCATCGATGATCTGGAACGCCGTGCCCAGCGACTGGCCATATTCGGCGCAGGACTCTTCCATGGCGGCAGGGCTGCCCGCCAGCACCGCGGCCAGGCGGCAGCTGGCCTCGAACAGCTTGGCGGTCTTGGAGCGGATGACGCGCAGGTACGCCGCCTCGTCCAGCGCGGTGTCGCGGATGTTCATCAGCTGCAGCACCTCGCCCTCGGCGATGACGTTGGTGGCGTCGGCCAGGATCTGCATCACGCGCATGCTGCCGGTCTCGACCATCATCTGGAAGGCGCGCGAATACAGAAAATCGCCCACCAGCACGCTGGCGGGATTGCCGAACACCTCGTTGGCGGTGGCCTTGCCGCGGCGCAGGGTGGACTCGTCCACCACGTCGTCGTGCAGCAGCGTGGCGGTGTGGATGAACTCGACCACCGCCGCCAGGTTGAAGCGCTGCTCGCTGGCGCAGCCCAGCGCCCCGCAGGTCAGCAGCAGCAGCACCGGGCGCAGGCGCTTGCCGCCCGAGGCGATGATGTAGCGCGCCACCTCGCCCACCAGCGGCACGCCCGAGTCCAGGCGCCGGGCGATGGTGGCGTCGACCTCGCGCATGTCGGCGGCGGCCAGTTCGAGCGCGCGGTGATAGGGGGTGGAAGAGGCGGACAAGACGGACGGCAGGGGGTAAGTCGAGAGGGGCAGGCCGTGGCGGCCTGCGGCGCCGGGGATTATAGGTTTGAGCGCGGGCTCCCCACGGCGCCTCGGGGCTTGGTAGTCTTTTCCAATTCAGGTATGAGCCTGAACGAGCCGGATTGAAGGTTGGGTTCAGGCCAAGCGTCTGGATCGTTTTTCAATTGTCGCAAACAGCGCCATGCGCGCTGCATTGAGCTGTTCAGCGGCCTGCAAGTCAGTCACTTGCACGGCCTGCTGTTGCAGCAGCTGGACAGTGATGCCGCGGCGCAACTGCTTGTCAATGTCCGGCAAGCTCGCGAGCTTCTCCAACGGCGTTTGCACCAGCTCGGGTGGGTAGGTCTTGCGAATTTTGCCCTTGGCATCCATCACCTGCTTGGCAAACAGGCAAGGGCGGTGCAGGTTGACGTAGGTGTTCAGATGCTCTTGGCAGAACGTGTTGATCAGGCCGGCAAAGCGCTGCGGAATATGGCTGTAGCCGAACGTCTTGCGCACCACGGCGGCGTTCTTGCTCTCGGCCAACGCGTTGTCATTGCTCTTGCGCGGGCGCGACTTGGTCTGCTCGGCCTGCAGCTTGCCCAGCAAGGCGGCCACCTGTCGATTGACGAACTCGCCGCCGTTGTCCGAATGAAAGCCGCGGATCGGAAACGGAAACTGAGCCATGAGCTGCTCCAACACCGGCAGCAAGAACGCCTCGCTGATGCGCTCGCAGCAAGCCACCACCTCCCACTGAGTGAGGATATCGACGGCATTGACGTAGTACACCCCCTTGATGCGATCGAGATCGCCCTGATGGACGCTGTCGATGCGAATGAAGCCCACTCGCCCGCCGGGGTCGGGCGCGCGTCGCTGGCCAATGGCATTGAGCACGGGCCGGGTTTTGGTCAAGGACACCCGGGCGGCTTTGTATGGGCCGCTCTTGCGCAGGTTGTACAGGTGCGAGGGCGACAGTTGCGCCAGGCGTTCAAAGCGCGCATCACCGTGCACATGCCAGGCGCGGCGCAGCAGGTGCACCGTCGCCGGCCCCGACAAGCAGCCATGGGCGCGATCAACGCTCACCAGCAGCGCCACATCGGCGGGGCTGTAGCGCCGGGCAAAGGCATGCGCTGGCACGCGGTAGCGCTTGGCCAGAGGCTGGCCTTCCAGCACGCGCGCCAGCAGCCGCGTCAGTTGCGCGCGCGAGTAGCCGCTGGTGCGCGCCAGATAGCGCAGCACGATGCCCTTGTCGGGCCTGGACAGACGCGTATAGCCCAAGCGGCGCACCACGCTGGCAATGTGCGCATAGCGCTCTTGATCATCGGCGAAGGCGCTGAAGCTGACCTCCAGCGTGCCTTCGAGAAACGCCTGCAATTGGGCAATGCTGCCCAGCCGGGATTCGTCCATGTCGATCACCATCTGAAAAATGATCGACCCAGATCGCCCATTCAGGCTCATATCTCGTTGGAATCTCGGCAACTCGTTCAGGCTCATACCTCGTTGGACAAGACTTTGGTTTGCCAGCGGCGGCCAGTGCCTATATAATGCGCAGTTCGCCGGAAATCCGTCTGGCGAGACTCAATCAACAAGGGTTTTCAATATGTACGCGGTCATAAAAACCGGTGGCAAGCAGTATCGCGTTGCCGCTGGCGAGAAGATCAAAGTAGAACAGATTGCTGCGGACGTAGGCCAGGAAATCACCCTCGATCAGGTTTTGGCTGTCGGCAGCGGCGGCGATCTGGTGGTGGGCGCGCCCCTGGTGTCCGGCGCCACGGTGGTGGCCAAGGTGCTGTCGCACGGCAGGCACGACAAGGTGCGCATCTTCAAGATGCGCCGTCGCAAGCACTACCAAAAGCGCCAGGGCCATCGTCAGAACTACACCGAGCTTGAAATCGGCGCCATCAACGGCGGCAAATAAGGAAGGATAGCGACATGGCACAGAAAAAAGGCGGCGGCTCCACCCGCAACGGCCGCGACTCCAAGCCGAAGATGCTGGGCGTGAAGGTGTTCGGCGGCCAGGCGATCAGCGCCGGCGCCATCATCGTGCGCCAGCGCGGCACCAAGTTTCACGCCGGCACCAACGTCGGCGTGGGCAAGGACCACACGCTGTTCGCCCTGGTCGACGGCCAGGTGTCCTTTGCCACCAAGGGCGCGCTGAACAAGCACACGGTGATCGTCACCCCGATGGCCTGAGGCGCTCGCGCTCCGGCCCTGGCCAAAGCCCCGCGCCGCGGGGCTTTGGCGTTTTTGATGCTGACCTAAACTCCACCGAATCATGAAATTCGTCGACGAAGCCTTCATCGACATCGCCGCCGGCGATGGTGGCAACGGCTGCGTGTCGTTTCGCCACGAGAAGTACAAGGAGTTCGGCGGCCCCAACGGGGGCGACGGCGGGCGCGGCGGCCACGTGTTCGCGGTGGCGGACGTCAACCTCAACACGCTGATCGACTTTCGCTACGCGCGCCGCCACGAGGCCGGGCGCGGCCAGCACGGCATGGGCTCGGACATGTTCGGCGCCGCGGGCGATGACATCACGCTCAAGATGCCGGTGGGCACCATCATCAGCGACGCCGAGACGGGCGAGGTGCTGTTCGAGCTGCTGACCGCCGGCGAGAAGATCATGATCGCCAAGGGTGGCGACGGCGGCTTCGGCAACCTGCGCTTCAAGAGCGCCATCAACCGCGCGCCGCGCCAGAAGACGCCCGGCTGGCCGGGCGTGCGCCGCAGCCTCAAGCTGGAGCTGAAGGTGCTGGCCGACGTCGGCCTGCTGGGCATGCCCAACGCGGGCAAGTCCACCTTCATCGCCGCCGTCAGCAACGCGCGGCCCAAGATCGCCGACTACCCCTTCACCACGCTGCACCCCAACCTGGGCGTGGTGCGCGTCGGGCCCGAGCAAAGCTTCGTCGTGGCCGACATTCCGGGCCTGATCGAGGGCGCGTCCGAAGGCGCGGGCCTGGGCCACCAGTTCCTGCGCCACCTGCAGCGCACCCGCCTGCTGCTGCACATCGTGGATATTGCGCCGTTTGACGAAGGCGTCGACCCGGTGGCGCAGGCGCGCGCCATCGTGGCCGAGCTGAAGAAGTACGACCCGGCGCTGCACGCCAAGCCGCGCTGGCTGGTGCTCAACAAGCTGGACATGGTGCCGGCCGAGGAGCGCGCCGCGCGCGTGAAGGACTTCGTGCGGCGCCTGCGCTGGAAGGGCCCGGTGTTCGAGATCTCGGCGCTGACGCGCGAGGGCTGCGAGCCGCTGGTGCAGGCCATCTACCAGCACGTGCACGCCGAGCAGCGCGCGGCGGCCGGCGACGAGCCGGTGGATCCGCGCTTTGCCGATCAGGCGTAAACTATCAAAACAATAGTTGCTTGCGCTTGACTGGCGCCGGCTGCAGGTCAAAATGACTCAAGAATCTGCTGCTGAAGTGCTGCGCCAGGCGCGCCGCATCGTGGTCAAGGTGGGCTCCAGCCTGGTGACCAACGAAGGCCGCGGGCTGGACGCGGCCGCCATCGGCGAATGGTGCCGCCAGCTGGCGCTGCTGGAGCGGGGCGCCGACGGGCAGGCGCCGCGCGAGCTGGTGATGGTCTCCAGCGGCGCCATCGCCGAGGGCATGAAGCGCCTGGGCTGGAGCAAGCGTCCGCACGAGGTGAGCGAGCTGCAGGCCGCCGCCGCCGTCGGGCAGATGGGCCTGGCGCAGATGTACGAGACCCAGCTGAGCGAGCAGGGCCTGCGCAGCGCTCAGGTGCTGCTGACGCACGCCGACCTGGCCGACCGCGAGCGCTACCTGAACGCGCGCTCGACCCTGATGACGCTGCTGCGGCACCAGGTGCTGCCGGTCATCAACGAGAACGACACCGTGGTCACCGACGAGATCAAGGTGGGCGACAACGACACCCTGGGCGCGCTGGTGGCCAACCTGATCGAGGCCGACCTGCTGGTGATCCTGACCGACCAGAAGGGCTTGTACACGGCCGACCCGCGCAGCCATCCCGAGGCCGAGTTCGTGCACCAGGCGCGCGCGGGCGATCCGGCGCTTGAGCGCATGGCCGGCGGCGCGGGGTCGAGCATCGGCAAGGGCGGCATGCTGACCAAGATCGTCGCGGCGCGGCGCGCGGCGGGCTCGGGTGCGTCCACCGTCATCGCCTGGGGGCGCGAGCCCGACGCGCTGCTGCGCCTGGCCGCGGGCGAGAACATCGGCACCCTGCTGGTGGCGCCCACGCACAAGACGCAGGCGCGCAAGCAGTGGATCGCCGACCACCTGCAGCTGCGCGGCTCGATCACGGTGGACGAGGGCGCGGCCGCCAAGCTGCGCCGCGAAGGCAAGAGCCTGTTGCCCATCGGCATGACCCAGGTGGAGGGTGATTTCTCGCGCGGTGACGTGATCGCCATCCGCGACGGCGCGGGGCGCGAACTGGCGCGCGGCCTGGCCAACTACGCCAGCGCCGAGGCGCGCCTGCTGTGCCGGCGGCCGTCCCGGGACATCGCCAAATTGCTGGGCTACAGCGGCGGGCCGGAGATGGTGCACCGCGACAACCTGGTGCTGACCCAGACGCCGGCCGCGGCCGATCAGTAGTACAGCACCTCGTTGCCGGTCTTCAGCGCGCGCACGATCTCGGTCACCGACTGCGGCACGGTCGTGCCGTTGCACATGCCGCCGCGCGCCAGCTGCAGGGGGTGGCGCACCACCACGTTGCTTTGGCCCAGCATGGGCTTCCACTCGCTTTCGGTGCTGGGCGTCCAGGCGCCGCCCTGCACCTGGCGGGCGTAGACGCGGTATTCGGCGGTGGCGCAGCGAATGCCCTCGTAGGTGGCGTTGACGGCCGAGGTGCCGCGCGCCACCACCACGTAGCGAACGATGCCGGTCTCGAGGTTGAGGCTGATGGTGGCCGGGTCGACCCCCAGCTTCACCGTCGAGCCGCGCGGCATCTCGATCTCGATCAGGTGGCTCAGGCTGTAGCTGGGCGGCGGCGGGGGCGCGTCTTCCTTCCAGTCGGCGCGGTCGAACTCGGCGTTTTGCGCGCCGGCGGCCACGGCCAGCGCCAGCAGCGCGGCGCCGGTCAGCCGCCGCGCCAGGGTGCCGGCGCGGGTCATGAGCCGCTCCGCGGGAACAGGGGCGAGCGCAGGCCGCCGCTCAGGCTGGCGCCCGGGGGCAGCTCGATGCCGCCCGGCGCCGTGTCGGGCCCGCTGTGGGTGATCGGCGCCGGCACCGCCGTGCCGTCGCCGCGCTCGCGCATGCGCACGCCGCCGCGCAGGTAGCGGTTGCGCTGCTCGGGGCGCGGCAGAAAGCGCGCCAGCTCGGTCAGCGCCAGCTCGTAGACGCCGCGCTTGAACTCGACCACCACGTCCAGCGGCACCCAGTAGTCGTTCCAGCGCCAGGCGTCGAACTCGGGGTGGTTGGTGGCGCGCAGGTTGAGCTGCCAGTCCTGCGCCACCAGTTGCAGCAGATACCAGATCTGCTTTTGGCCTTTGTAATGGCCGCGCGCGTCGCGGCGGATGAACCGGTCTGGCACCTCATAGCGCAACCAGTCACGGGTTCGGGCCACGATGCGCACATGCTCCGGCAGCAGACCCACTTCCTCGTGCAGTTCCCGGAACATGGCCTGCTCGGGAGATTCGCCCCGATCGATGCCGCCTTGTGGAAACTGCCAGGAGTGGGTGCGGATGCGCTTGCCCCAAAATACCTGATTTCTCTGGTTGAGCAAGACGATGCCGACGTTCGGGCGAAAGCCTTCCCGGTCAAGCATAATCAAACCCCAAATTCAATAAGTTGTGACCATTATGCACGGCGTGATACGCGGGGCAAGTGGGCACAAACCCCCTGTGCCGTGCCGTGTCGGCACCCCGCGTCCATGAAAGCCTCCCAGTTCCTGATTTCCACCCTGCGGCAAGCGCCGGCCGATGCCGAAGTGGTCAGCCACCAGCTGATGATGCGTGCCGGCATGATCAAGCGTCTGGCGGCCGGCATCTACACCTACATGCCCATGGGCCTGCGCGTGATCCGCAAGGTCGAGGCCATCGTGCGCGAGGAGATGAACCGCGCCGGCGCCATCGAATGCACCATGCCCGTGATCCAGCCGGCCGAGCTGTGGTCCGAGAGCGGACGCTTCGAGAAAATGGGGCCCGAGCTGCTGCGCCTGAAGGACCGCCATGAGCGCGACTACGTGGTGCAGCCCACCAGCGAAGAGGCCGTCACCGACATCGCGCGCCAGGAGTTCAAGAGCTACAAGCAGCTGCCCAAGAATCTCTACCAGATCCAGACCAAGTTTCGCGACGAGCGCCGCCCGCGCTTCGGCCTGATGCGCGGGCGCGAGTTCATCATGAAGGACGCCTACAGCTTCGACCGCGACGAGGCCGGCGCCAAGCGCAGTTACCAGGTGATGGCCGCGGCCTACCGCGCCATCTTCGACCGCTTCGGCCTCAGCTACCGCGCGGTGGCGGCCGACTCGGGCGCCATCGGGGGCGACCTGAGCGAGGAGTTCCAGGTCATCGCCGCCACGGGCGAGGACGCCATCGTCTATTCCACCGGCAGCGCCTACGCCGCCAACATGGAAAAGGCCGAGGCCGCCGCGCCCGCCGGCCCGCGGCCCGCCGCCGGCGAGGCCTTGGCCAAGACGCCCACGCCCGGCAAGAGCACCTGCGCCGACGTGGCCGAGCTGCTGGGCCTGCCGCTGGCGCGCACCGTCAAGTCGCTGGTGCTGGCCACCGACGAGCTGGACGCGGCCGGCGCGGTGGCCAGGACCCAGATCTGGCTGCTGCTGCTGCGCGGCGACCACGACCTGAACGAAGTCAAGGCCGGCAAGGTGCCGGGCCTTGACGTGGGCTTTCGCTTTGCCACCGTGCCCGAAATCCTGGAGCACTTCGGCACGCCGCCCGGCTACCTGGGCCCCATCGGCTTGAAGAAGCCGCTCAAGATCATCGTCGACCGCGAGGTCGCCGTGATGGCCGACTGGGTGTGCGGCGCCAACGACAAGGACTTTCACTTTACCGGCGTCAACTGGGGGCGCGACCTGCCCGAGCCCGACGTGGTGGCCGACCTGCGCAACGTGGTGGCGGGCGACGCCTCGCCCGACGGCCAGGGGCAGCTCGCCATCGAGCGCGGCATCGAGATCGGCCACGTGTTCTACCTGGGCACCAAGTACAGCCGCGCGATGAACGCCAGCTTCCTCGACGAAGACGGCAAGCCCAAGCCCTTCGAGATGGGCTGCTACGGCATCGGCGTCACGCGCCTGCCGGCCGCCGCCATCGAGCAGAACCACGACGAGCGCGGCATCATCTGGCCCGACGCCATCGCGCCCTTCACGGTGGTGATCTGCCCGGTCGGCATGGACCGCAGCGAGGCGGTGAAGAGCGCCGCCGAAAGCCTGTACGCCGAGCTGCTGGCCGCGGGCGTGGACGTGATCCTGGACGACCGTGGCGAGCGCCCCGGCGCCATGTTCGCCGACTGGGAGCTGATCGGCGTGCCGCATCGCGTGACCATCGGCGACAAGGGCCTGAAGGACGGCCAGGTCGAATACCAGCACCGGCGCGACACGGCCGCCACGCGCGTGCCGGCGGGCGAGATCGCCGCCTTCGTGAAGGGCCGGCTGGCCGGGTGACGATGCCCGCCGCAGGTCGTCGCGCGCTGCTGCGCACCCTGCTGGCGCTGCCCGGCGGCGCGCTGCTGGGGCCGCGCGTGGCCCGGGCCGGCGGCCAGTTGGAGGAACCCCTGGCCGACGCCGTGCGCACCGCTTTGAGCGCGGCCATCGCCAACGACGCGCCGCCGGTGCCGGTGTTCGACACCACCGAGGCGCGGCTGGCCTACCTGCGCTGGCTCTCGCACGCCAGCGACCGGCTGTACCCGCGCATGAAGGACTTCGACACGCGCATCGGCTTTCTGCAGACCCTGTGGTACGAGACCCGCCGCGCCGGGCTGGACACCTCGCTGGTGCTGGGCCTGGTGCAGGTCGAGAGCGCGTTTCGCAAGTACGCCGTCTCCGGCGTGGGCGCGCGTGGCTACATGCAGGTCATGCCGTTCTGGAGCCGGGTGATCGGCGACGGCGACCCGGGCAAGCTGTTTCACATGCAGACCAACCTGCGCTTCGGCTGCGTCATCCTGCGCCACTACCTCGACCGCGAGCAGGGCAACCTGTATCTGGCGCTGGGGCGCTACAACGGCTCGCGCGGGCAGGCGCCGTACCCGAACGCGGTGTTCGGCGCGCAGAAACATTGGCATTTCGACCGCTAGCCCGCTCTGGTATTGCGCGAGAAGCTATAAAAGCAATAGTTATTGGCTTACTGTGGCCGGCGCCGCCGGCGGCTCGCGCGTGACCAGCACCTGGTCGATGCGGTGGTTGTCCACGTCCAGCACCTCGAAGCGGTGCCCGTCCCAGCTCAGCCGGTCGGTGCGGCGCGGCACGCGGCGCAGCATCACCATCAAGAAGCCGGCCAGGGTGTCGTACTCGCTCATGTGCGGCGGCTCGTTCAGGTCGAGCGCGCGCAGCACGTCGGACATCGGCGTCAGGCCGTCGATCAGCCAGCTGCCGTCCTCGCGCCGCACGATCATCTCCTCGTCCTCCTGCGTCACCAGCTCGCCCATCACCGTGCTCATCACGTCGTTGAGCGTGACCACGCCGACCACCGTGCTGTATTCGTTGACGATCAGCGCGAAGTCCTCGTGCTGCTGGCGAAACTGGTTCAGCACCTCCGACAGGCTCAGGCGGTCGGGCACCACCACCAGCTTGTGCAGCAGGCTGTCGTCGGTCAGGCGGATCGGCTGGCCGTTGAGCACGCGCTGAAACAGCTCCTTGGCGTCGACGTAGCCGATGGCCTGGTCGAGCTCGCCGCGGCACACCGGGTAGGTCGAGTACGGCTCGGCGGCGATGCGCGCGCGCACCACCTCGTCGGGGTCGTCGTGGTGCAGCCAGGCAATGCGGTCGCGTGGCGTCATGGCGCTGCTGACGGTGCGCGTCTCCAGCTCCAGCAGGTTCTCGATCACCTGCTGCTCGGGGCGGTCGATGGCGCCGGCCTGCGTGCCGGCCTCGGCCAGCGCCAGGATGTCGTCGGGCGTGATGCGCTCGTCGCGCTGCAGCGGCAGGCCCAGCGTGCGCAGCAGGGCGTCGGCGCAGCGCGCGTACAGCCACACCAGCGGCCGCAGCGCCAGCCGCACCGCGTTCATGGGGCCGATCAGGGCCATGGCCACGCGCTCGGGCTCGGCCATGCCCAGGCGCCGGGGCAGCAGGTCGGCGAACATCACGAACATCGAGGTCACGATCAGCACCGACACGGCAAAGGCCACGTCGCCCGCCAGGCCCGCCGGCAGCCACAGCGCCAGCAGGCGCTCCAGCGGCGGGCCGAACAGGCCCTCGCCCACGATGCCGCCCAAGATGGCCACGGCGTTGACGCCGATCTGCACCGCGGTGAAATAATCGCCCGGCTGCTCCTGCACCTGCAGCACGCGCAGCGCCCGCAGATCGCCCGCGTCGGCCAGCGGGCGCAACCGCAGCCGGCGCGAGGCCGCCAGCGCGATCTCGGCCAGCGAGAAAAAGGCGCTGACCACGATCAGCAGCACAATCAGCAGCAGGCTCTGCGTGAAACTCATGGGGGGCGTGGACGGAGGTTGCCGCCCCACGCGGGGTGCGGCGGGCGCGCCCCAGTGTAGGGGCAATCGGGCGCGATCCGGCCCGGCCGGGGCCGCGCGGGGGCTGACTATAATTTTTTCGAGGTTGCGGTCGCGCAGGGCGCCATGAAGCGGCCCTTTTTTCCAACAACTGCTGATGAGCGAGGTTCGTGATGTATGAGGTGCTGATCCGCGAAGCGGCCGTGCGTTTTGGCCTGGGTGACAAGGCGCTGCCGGTGCTGCAGATGCTGCTGGCCTACATGACGGCCAAGGACAGCGGGGGACTGGTCGGCTTTCTTGAAAAGTTCAAGGCCGCCGGCCTGGGGCCGCTGATCCAGTCCTGGCTGGGCGGCGGGCCCAGCGCGCAGCCCATCAGCAACAGCCAGCTTGAAACGGTGCTGGGCTCCAGCGGCGGCCTGCTGTCGCTGATCAGCGGCAAGCTCGAATTGGGGCGCGACAACGTGACCTCGGCCCTGGGCTATCTGCTGCCGGCCCTGGTGGGCAAGCTGACGCCGGGCGGCAGCATGCCCGCCAGCCTGCCCGCCGAGGTGCAGAGCCTGGCCGAGGCCGGCCAGCAGCTGCTGGCGGCGCCAGCCCCGTCGGAGCTGACTTCCGGCGGCATCGGCGGCAGCCTGCTCAGCTGGCTGCCCTGGGTGGTGGTGGTGCTGGCCGCGCTGTTCGGCCTGAGCTACTGCGGCAAGGACAAGGGCAGCGCCACGCCGCCGGCGATCGAGGCTCCGGCATCGGCGCCGGCCGCCGCATCCGAGCCGGCCGCGCCGGCGTCCGATGCAGCCCCCGCCGCCGCGCCCGAGTCGTCGGCGCCGGCATCCGAAGCCGCGCCGGCGGCGGCGCCTGCCGCACCCGCGGCCTCCGAGCCCGAGGCGCCCGCATCGGCGATCTCGGGCGACACGCGCGCCTGAGCGGCAGCGCAGTCAAACAAAAAAAAGGACGCCCCGGGGCGTCCGTTTTTGCTTGTGGCGGAGAAATCCGCTGAACTCAGGCGGCGTTGGCGCCCACCAGTTGCTGCAGTTCGCCCGACTCGTACATCTCCATCATGATGTCGGCGCCGCCGATGAACTCGCCCTTGACGTAGAGCTGGGGGATGGTGGGCCAGCGGCTGTAGTCCTTGACGCCCTGGCGGATGGCCTCGTCCTCCAGCACATTCACGGTGGTGATGGTGCCGGTGTCGACGCCGACGGCCTTCAGGATCTGGATGGCGCGGCCCGAAAAGCCGCACATCGGAAAGTTGGCATCGCCCTTCATGAACAGTACGAGCTCATGGCCCTTGACGAGCTGCTCGATGCGTTGCTGGGTGTTTGAATCCGTCATGGTGCTTCCTGTTGCGCGAAGCGCGAATTATCCCATTTCGGGCGCAACCCCGTGGGGCGCAAGGCCGGCCAAAAAACAAGGGCGCCCGATGGGGCGCCCCGGCCATGCGTGCAATGGCAATCAGGCAATGGCGAATGCGCTGCGGTCCTTGCCCTCGATCCAGCGCGGCGGCTTGCCACGGCCGGTCCAGGTCACGCCGGTGGCCGGATCGCGATATTTGGGTGCCACCTTGCCGGTGGATGCGGTTTTGCCGCCACGGCGGCGGCCGGGAAACACGTCCTGCGCCGTCAGGCCATATTCGACCACCAGTTCGCGCGCCTTGTGCACGGCATCGGCAATCTCGCGCTTGCGCGCCTCCTCGACCTGAACAGCCAGTTCTTTTTGCTTTTGCAGCAGTTCCTTGTAACTTGCCATGGCAATGAAATCCCTAATGAGTGAAAGGGCCCCGAATATATCATTGCCGCGCGGCATTCAAAACCCATTAATCCCGGGCGCGCTTAAATTTCGGTATCTGCCACCAGCGCTGGGTGGGCCTTGATTTTGTCAATGCGCCGGCCCTGCAGGCGGCGGATTTCGAATATCCAGCCCGCGCAATCGATGCGCTCGCCGGCCTGCGGCATGCGGCCCAGCACCGACATCAGCAGGCCGCCCAGGGTGTTGTAACGATTTTTGTCTTCGGCCGGCAATTCGTCGATATTCAGCCGGGCTTTCAGCTCGCTGATCGGCATCAGCCCGTCCAGCAGCCAGCCGCCATCGGGCGTGGGCATGGCCCAGGCGTCGACGTCGGCGTCCGGTTTCAATTCGCCGGTAATGGCTTCCAGCAAATCGTGCGGCGTCATCAGGCCCTGCACCACGCCATATTCATCGACCACAAAGGCCAGGCGCCCCGATTTGGCGCGCAATTGCTCCAGGATTTCCAGGCCGCTCAGGGTTTCCGGCACGAATCGGGCCGGCTCGGCATGGGTTTCGATGGATTCGGCGGCATGCGGGCCCAGGGCCAGCAGACGGGCCACCGAAATCACGCCCTTGACCTCGTCCAGGCCATTGCGGCAAACCGGATACCAGGAATGCACGCTGTTTTCTCCATGGCGCGCCACATAATCGAGCGCCTGCGCCACGCTGAGGCTGGCCTCCAGCCAGTCAATATCGGATCGCGCCACCATCAGCGAGGTCAATGGGCGGTCGTCCAGGTGAAACACGTTGCGCACCATCTGGTGCTCGTGCGCCTCGATCAGGCCGGCATCCACGCCTTCTTCCAGGCTGGCCGATATTTCCTCCTCGGTCACGCGCCGGCTTTGCGAGTCGTCGATGCGCAGCAGCTTGAGCATGCCCTGCGTGCACACCGACAGCAGCCACACGAAGGGCTTGGCCAGGCGCGCCAGCCCGGTCATGGGCCGGGCAATCCAGCGCGCCACGGTCTCGGGGAACATCTGGCCGATGCGCTTGGGCACCAGCTCGCCGAACACGATGGTGGTGAAGGTGATGATGGCCACCACCAGCGCCGTGCCGGCAACCGAGGCCACGCCGGCGCTCAGGCCCAGCCGGGCCAGCCAGGCCGCCACGGGCCCGCTGAAGGCGGCTTCGCCCACGATGCCGTTGAGCATGCCGATCGAGGTGATGCCCACCTGCACGGTGGACAGGAACTGCGTCGGCCGCTCCATCAAGCGCAGTGCGGCGGTGGCGCCGGTGTCGCCGCTTTCTTCCATTGCCGCCAGGCGCGCCTTGCGGCTGGAGGCCACCGCCAGCTCGGACATGGCGAACACGCCGTTGAGCAGGGTGAGAAAGACGATCAGGAAGAAGTCCATGCGGGCCGGGGGCGAGCCCGGTGGAAAATCGGGTCATGGCACTCTACCTGATTGGCGACGTGCAGGGCTGCGACGACGCCCTGGGGCGGCTGCTCGACGCGGCGGCGTTCTCGCCCAGCCGCGACCGGCTGATCGTGCTGGGCGACTTGGTCAACCGCGGTCCGGCCTCGCTGGCCGCGCTGCGCCGGTTGATGGCGCTGGGCAACGCTGGCCAAAGCCTGCTGGGCAACCACGACCTGCACCTGCTGGCCCTGGCCTGCGGCGTGCGCCCACCGCACCGGCTGGACACCGTGGGCGACATCCTGGCCGCGCCCGACCGCGCCGCGCTGCTCGACTGGCTGCGCCAGCGCCCGCTGGCGCTGCGCGAGCAGGGCGTGCTGCTGGTGCATGCCGGCGTGCTGCCGCCATGGACGGCCGACCAGACCCTGGCCTTGGCCGGCGAGGTGCAGGCCGTGCTGCGCGGCGCCGACTGGGCGGGCTTCTTGCAGCGCATGTACGGCAACCAGCCCGACCAGTGGCACGACGCGCTGCAGGGCGCCGAGCGCCTGCGCGTGATCGTCAACGCGCTCACCCGCCTGCGCTTTTGCACGCCCGAGGGCCGCATGGAGTTCGCCACCAAGGAGGGCGGGGCGGCAGCGGCGCCCCCCGGCTACCTGCCCTGGTTCGACGCGCCCGGGCGCCGCACGGCGGGCCAGACGATCGCCTTCGGCCACTGGTCGACGCTGGGCGCCGTCGAGCAGCCCGATCTGATCGCGCTGGACACCGGCTGCGTCTGGGGCGGTTGCCTGAGCGCCGCGCGGCTGGATGGCGCCGGCCGCGTGGCCGAGCGCATCCAGGTGCGCTGCCCGCAAGCGCAGGCGCCCGGCCGCACATGAAGATGAAGCGCGTTGCGCTGGCCCTGCTGCTGGCCGCCGCCGCGCTGTACGCGCTGGCCACCTGGATGGCGCCGCGGCACCTGGCCTGGGGCTATGTGGCGGCCTTTGCCGAGGCCGCGATGGTGGGCGCCATTGCCGACTGGTTCGCGGTGGTGGCGCTGTTTCGCCGGCCGCTGGGGCTGCCCATTCCGCACACCGCCATCATCCCGGCCAACAAAGATCGCATCGGCCAGCGGCTGGCGGGCTTCATCGTCACCCATTTCCTGTCGACCGAGCAGGTCACGGCGCGCCTGGCCGACTTCGACGCCGCGGGCCGCCTGGCGGCTTGGCTGGCCGACCGTGGCCACGCCGAGCGCCTGGCCGGGCGCCTGTCGGGCGTCGGCGGCTGGGTGGTGCAGGCGCTGGACGATCCGCGCGTGCACCCCTTCGTCACCGAGCTGGCGCGCAGCGGCCTGCGGCAGATCGACGTGGCGCGGCTGTCGGGGCAGCTGATCGAGGCGCTGATGCGCGAGCGCCGCCACCAGGTGCTGCTGGACGGCGTGCTGGCGCAGCTGGCGCGCTGGCTGGGCGAGGACGCGGTGCAGGACGCCATCAGCGAGGCCATCGCGCGCGAGGTGCGGGTGCTGCGGCGCGTCGGGCTCGACCAGGTGGCCGCGCGCCTGGCCACGCGCAAGGTGGTGCTGATGATTGCCCGCAGCCTGCTGGAGCTGGCCGAGGACCCGCAGCACCGCCTGCGCCTGGCCTTCGACGAGCAGGTCGCGGACTGGGCCGCGCGCCTGCAGGAGGACGATGCGCTGCGCGCCCGCGTGCTGCGCCTGCGCGACGAGCTGCTGCAGCGCCCCGAGCTGGCCGCCAGCGTGCGCGGGCTGTGGTCGGAGCTGCTGGCCTGGCTGCAGGCCGGCTTGAGCGCTCAGGATTCCTGGCTGCGCCAGCGCAGCGCCGCCGGGCTGCAGGCGCTGGGCCAGCGCCTGGCGGCCGACCGGGCGGTGCGCGCCTGGATCAACGGCGAGCTGCGTGCCGCCGCGCCGCGCCTGCTGGAGCGCCACCGCGACGCCATCGCCGCCCTGATCGAGGCGCGCGTGGCGGGCTGGGACGCGGGCGAGTTGAGCGCCGAGCTGGAGCGCCACATCGGCAACGACCTGCAGTACATCCGCATCAACGGCACGCTGGTGGGCGGGCTGGTGGGGCTGCTGATCCACACCGTGACCGCGTGGGCCGGCGGGTAACTATCATTTATATAGCTGCTCGCGCTTGATGCACAAGCGCTGGAGCCCGATTTGGCTTGAAACCGGGCCAGCGTGCCGCCCGCGCCCTCAGGGCGTCGGCGCCGGCGCCTTGAACAGCGCGGCCACGGCGCGCTTGGGCTTGATGTTGGCCGAACGGCCGGTGCGCGGGCGCTGGGGCGTGTCCCAGGCGGGCGGCGCCTGCTCGGCGTCGGTCTCGGCGGTGTAGGGCTGGCTGAAGAAAGGGTCGACCGGGGCGCTGGCGGCGGGGCGCGGCGGCGGGGCGCGGCGCTCGCCGCGCACGCGGCGGGCCTCGTCGCGGCTGTCGCCGGTTTCGTGGTCCTGCCAGCGGCGGCGGCCGTCGTTGGCGCGGCCGTGCGGGCGCTCGCCGTCGAACTCCAGGTGCTCCAGCTCGATCTTGGTCTTGAGCAGCTTTTCCAGCTCGCCCATCAGGCGCTGGTCGCCCCTGGTGACCAGGGTGACGGCCACGCCCGAGGCGCCGGCGCGGCCGGTGCGGCCGATGCGGTGCACGTAGTCCTCGGCGTGGAAGGGCACGTCATAGTTGAAGACCGCCGGCACGTCCTTGATGTCGAGCCCGCGCGCCGCCACGTCGGTGGCCACCAGCAGGTCGACCTCGCCGGCCTTGAAGGCTTCGAGGGATTTGAGGCGCTCGTCCTGGCTCTTGTCGCCGTGCAGCGCGGTGGTCTTCAGGCCGTCGCGCTCCAGCGCGCGGGCGAGGCGCGCCGTGCCCAGCTTGCTGTTGCAGAACACGAAGGCCTGGCGCAGCTGCTTGTCCTTGAGCACCTGGCGGATGGCGCGCCGCTTGTCGTCGTCGTCCAGCAGGTAGAAGTGCTGCTCGACGGTGGACGCGGTGGCGTTGGGGCGGGCGACCTCGATCAGCACCGGGTTTTGCAGATAGCTCTCGGCCAGGCGCTTGATCTCGGGCGAGAAGGTGGCGCTGAACAGCAGCGTGGTACGCTGCTTGGGCAGGTAGTTCAGGATGCGCTGCAGATCGGGCAGAAAGCCGATGTCCAGCATGCGGTCGGCTTCATCGAGCACCACGTATTCGACCTGGTTGAGCACCGCGGTCTTGGCCTCGATGTGGTCCAGCAGACGCCCGGGGGTGGCCACCAGCACCTCGACGCCCTGGCGCAGTTCGGCCGTCTGCGGCTTCATGTCCATGCCGCCGAACACGACGGCGCTGCGCAGCTGGGTGTACTTGGCGTACTGCTTGACCTGGTCGGCCACCTGCACCGCCAGCTCGCGCGTGGGCAGCAGCACCAGCGCGCGCACCGGGTGGCGCGCCGGCGAGAGCGAGGCGGTTTCGTGCTTGAGCAGGCGCTGCAGCAGCGGCAGCGAGAAGGCCGCCGTCTTGCCGGTGCCGGTTTGCGCGGCGCCCATCACGTCCTGGCCCGCCAGCACCACCGGAATGGCCTGCGCCTGGATCGGCGTCATGGTCTCGTAGCCCATGTCGGCCACGGCGCGCTTGAGGGGGTCGGCCAGCGCGAGATCGGAATATTTTGTCGTCATGAACCCGCTATTGTCGCACTTTGGCCACTTTTGAGGTCAAGTACACCGGCCGTGCCGCCGCCGGGGGGGTTCAGCGCGCCGTCACAGGCCTTGCGCGTTGAAGGTGTCGCAGGCCTGCACGCTGCCGGTCTTGAAGCCCTGGGTGAACCAGCGCACGCGCTGGGCGCTGGAGCCGTGCGTGAAGCTGTCGGGCACGGCGTAGCCCTGGCTGCGCTTTTGCAGCGTGTCGTCGCCGATCTGCTGGGCGGCGTTGATGGCCGACTCGATGTCGCCCGCATCCAGCCACTGCTTGGCCTGCTGCGACTTGTTGGCCCAGATGCCGGCGTAGCAGTCGGCCTGCAATTCGAGGCGCACCGACAGCGCGTTTTGCTGCGCCGCGCTGATGCGCCCGCGCATGGCGTCGACCTTGCCGGTGATGCCCTCCAGGTTCTGCACGTGGTGGCCCACCTCGTGCGCCACCACGTAGGCGCGGGCGAACTCGCCCGGCGCGCCCAGCTGGCGCGTCATGGTGTCGAAGAAGTCCATGTCCAGATAGACCTTCTGGTCGCCCGGGCAGTAAAACGGCCCCATGGCCGACTGGCCGGTGCCGCAGGCCGTGGGCGTGGCGCCGCGGTACAGCACCAGCTTGGGCGCGGGGTAGCGCTGGCCGGCCTGCTGGAAGATCTGGCTCCACACGTCCTCGGTCGAGGCCAGCACGGTGGAGACGAAGGCGGCGTTCTTGTCGTTGGCGGGCGGCGCATGGGCCGGCCCCTGCTGCTGCACCGGCTGCCCGCCGCCGCCCGACAGCACGCCGATGGTGGTGAGCGGGTTGATGCCGAACACGCCCCAGCCGATCAGCGCCACCACGATGGTGCCGATGCCGATGCCGCGCCCGCCGATGCCGAAGCCGCCCCCCCCGCCGCCGCCGCTGCGGCGATCTTCGACGTTTTCGGACTCGCGTTGACCTTCCCATCTCATGCTTGGCTCCTGCGGTGGCGCGCCTTGCGCTAAATTGACGCGATGGTAGCGCCATCGTCCCCTCGTCCGTCAACCCAATATGTCGCCGAACGCAAGCCGGTGCTGCTCACCGGTTTCGATGCCTTCGACGGCGATGCGATCAACCCCAGCTGGCTGGCCGCGCGCGCCCTGCACCGGCGGCGCATCGCCGGCCACGCGGTGCTGGCGGCGCAACTGCCCACGCAGTTCGGCGCCTCGCTGGCGCGCCTGTGCGCGCTGCTGGCCCAGCACCGGCCGGCGCTGGTGATCTGCCTGGGGCTGGCGGCCAGCCGCAGCGCGCTGTCGCTGGAGCGCGTGGCGATCAACGTCGACGATGCGCGCATCGCCGACAACGCCGGCGCGCGCCCCATCGACACGCCGGTGGTGGCCGACGCGCCGGTGGCCTACTTCTCGCGCCTGCCGATCAAGTCGATGCACGCGGCCATCCAGGCGGCGGGCATCGCGGTCGAGGTGTCGCAGAGCGCCGGTACCTTTGTCTGCAACCACGTTTTCTATGGCCTGATGCACCAGCTGGCCACCGCGCGCGGCTTTGCGCGCACGCGCGGCGGCTTCATCCACGTGCCGCCGCTGCCCGAGCAGGCGGCGCACGGCATGCCTCTGGCGCAGATGGTCGAAGGCCTGCGCATCGGCATCCGCACCGCGCTGACGGTGACGCGCGATGCCCGCCACGGCGCCGGAGCGGTGGACTGATGGCCGCCACGCTGGACGCCGGCCAGACCGCCGCCCGCCTGCCCTGGCCGGCGCTGGTGGACGAGATCGAGGCGCTGCTGCGCGACGCCAGCGTGCGCATTCCCGAGCGCATCGTCATGCCGACGGCGCCCGGCGCCGTGCTGTTCGTCATGCCCGGCTGCGACGCGCGCGTGGCCATGACCAAGCTGATCAGCTTCACGCCCGCCAACGTGGGCACGGCCACGCCCACCATCCAGGGCGATGTGACGGTGTTCGATGTTGCCAGCGGCACGCGGCGCGTGATCCTGGACGGCCCCACCGTCACGGCGCGGCGCACCGCCGCCGTGTCGGCGCTGGGCGCGCGCTGGCTGGCGCCCAACACCGCCGGGCCGATGCTGATCGTCGGCGCCGGCGTGCAGGGCCGCGCGCACCTGGAGGTGTTTGCGCAGGTGCTGGGCGTGTCGCGCTTCTTCATTGCCTCGCGCAGCGCGGCCAGCGCCCGGGCGCTGGTCGATCACGCGCAGGCGCTGGGCCTGCAGGCCGAGCTGGCGCCCGATGCCGACGCGGCGCTCGCCGGCTGCCCGCTGGCCGTCACCTGCACGCCCGCCAGCGGCGTGGTGCTGCGCGCGCTGCCGCGCCCTGACGCCTTCATCGCCGCCGTCGGCGCCTTCACGCCGCAAATGGTCGAGCTGGCGCCCGCGCTGTGCCGCCACATGGCTGATCGCGGCCGCATCGTGGTGGACACGCGCGAGGCCGAGCACGAGGCGGGCGATTTGCTGCAGGCCGGCATCGACGTTGCCGCCTGCCCCAGCCTGGGCGACGTGGTGCGCGCCGGCCAGCCCGGCGGGCGCGGGCCGGTGCTGTTCAAGAGCTGTGGCTGGGCTGGGTGGGATCTGGCGGCGGCGCGGTTGGCGGCACGGGGACCTGAAAAGGCGTGAAGGGATGTCTTCGGCGTTGGGTGCTGATCAGGTAATGGATGGCGTATTCGCTCCATTGCTCTGATCGTTCTGTGTGTCGGTTTTTATTTGGAAGTGCCTTGCTGTAGATAAGGCTGTGGATCGATGGCTTTCCCGCCCTGTCTCAGTTCAAAATATAGTTTGACTTGACCGGTTCCGCTGCTCCCCATTTTTGCAATCGGTTGTCCGGACTGCACAAAAACATTTTGTTGGACTAAGAGCTCGTTGGTGTGAGCGTAAGCCGTCAAAAAAGTATTTCCATGCTTTACGATGACCATCGTTCCATAACTTTGAAGGCCCGACCCAGCATATACAACGGTCCCCGCAGCAGCGGCGCGTACCAGGGCGCCTGCCTGAGTAGAAAAATCTAAGCCTTTGCTGCCAGATTGCCCATAGCTCTTGACAATCGATCCTTCGACTGGTTGTGATAGCAGAATTGATTCTCGTGTAATATTATTTGAAGCGCAGCCGGAAAGCAAAAATAAACTCAATGAAAATAATGCTAAAAGTCTAAACCAAGTTTGGGTTTTCATATTGAATTTCATGGAATTTTGCGGGCTGGAGATTACTTGTCGAATTCCGATTTCGGGAATTTGAAACAAGAATGGTATTGCAGCACTGCGAAGCACAGGCTACGCCTTGGGCAAAGTCACCCCGACCTGTCCCTGATACTTGCCGCCGCGGTCCTTGTAGCTGACTTCGCAGACCTCGTCGCTCTCGAAGAACAGCACCTGGGCGCAGCCTTCACCGGCGTAGATCTTGGCCGGCAGCGGGGTGGTGTTGCTGAATTCAAGCGTCACATAGCCTTCCCACTCGGGCTCGAAGGGCGTGACGTTGACGATGATGCCGCAACGCGCGTAGGTGCTCTTGCCCAGGCAGATGGTCAGCACGTTGCGCGGGATGCGAAAGTATTCCACCGTGCGCGCCAGGGCAAAGCTGTTGGGCGGGATGATGCAGACCTCGCCGTGAAAGTCGACGAAGCTCTTTTCATCGAAGTTCTTCGGGTCCACCACCGTGCTGTGGATGTTGGTGAAGATCTTGAACTCGGGCGCGCAGCGGATGTCGTAGCCGTAGCTGCTGGTGCCGTAGCTGACGATCTTGCGGCCATCGACCTGGCGCACCTGGCCCGGCTCGAAGGGCTCGATCATGCCGTGCTGCTGCGCCATGCGGCGGATCCACTTGTCGCTCTTGATGCTCATGGGGCGTCACTCAGTTATTGATAGCTGCTTGCGCAATCGGGATGCGCGCCAGAGCCCTATTTTGCCTTGAAATGGCCGGCGCTCCGATTCAGTGCGGCAGGCGCCCCTGCACGCCTTGCACCAGGTAGTTCATGCGCAGGATCTCGGCGTCGCTGGCGTGGTGTCCCTTGGCGATGCGCAGCTGACCGGTGTTGTCGCTCACCGGCCCGGCAAAGGGCTGCAGGCGGCCGGCGGCGATGTCCTTTTGCCGCGCCAGCACCTCGTCGCGCACGGCGGCGGGCACCCGGGGGCCGAAGGCCTCGATGCGCACCATGCCGGCCGCAACGCCGCCCCAGGTGTCACCGCTTTTCCATGTGCCATCGCGCACGGCGCGCACGCGGGCGATGTCGTAGGCGTCCCAGTGGTGGGTGACGGCGGCCAGCTGCGCGTGCGGCGCCACGCTGCGCATGTCGGAGTGGTAGGCGATGGCCAGCTTGCCGCGCTCCTCGGCGGCGGCCATGACGGCGGTGGACGCGCTGTGAAAGGCCAGCACGTCGGCGCCCTGGTCCATCAGCGTCATGGCGGCATCGCGCTCGCGCGGCGGGTTGAACCAGTCGTTCAGCCACACCAGCTTGACGGTGGCCGTCGGCGCGACGCTGCGCAGGCCCAGCGTGAAGGCGTTGATGCCCTGCAGCACCTCGGGGATGGGAAAGCCCGCGACGTAGCCCACCACCCCGGTCTGGGTCATGCGCCCGGCGGCGATGCCCGACAGGTAGCGCCCCTCGTAGTAGCGCGCGTTGGAGGTGGCCACGTTGGGCGCGCGCTGCACGCAGGTCTGGCACTCGAAGCGCACCTGCGGAAACTCGCGCGCCACGCGCAGCACCGGCTCCATGTAGCCGAAGCTGGTGGTGAAGATGATGTCGTTGCCCTGGCGCGCCAGGTCACGCAGCACGCGCTCGGCGTCGGGGCCCTCGGCCACGTTCTCGACGTAAGTGGTCTTGACCGCATCGCCCAGGGCCTTCTGCACCGCCTGGCGCGCCAGTTCGTGCTGATGCGTCCAGCCGGTGGGCGTGACCGGCGTGACGTAGACCCAGGCCGCGCGCGTGGGCGGCTGGGCCGGCGCGGGCGATTGGGCGTGCAGGGGGGCGAAAAAACAGGCGGCCGCCAGCGCGGCCACGAGGTTTTTGTACATGGTTGTCCTCGACATGGCCCCGGCAGTTCGATCAGCGCAAAGCCCGCCGGGGCGGGGGCCTTGCGAGCCGAATTTTATCGAATGCCCGGCGTCACCACGCTCAGGCCAGTTGAACGATCTGGTTGAGCACCAGCAAGACCTCGGCAAACGCGGCGTCGGGCAGGCGGCCGGTGGGGTGCGCCTTGCCGCCGCGCGCACGCCAGTCGAAGGACTTGGGTTGGTGGCACAGCACGTAGCTGGTCGTGCCCGCCTTGCGTCCCCGGGCGGCGCCGGCGGTGACGGCGAAGGGATTGCCGGCGTTGTAGGCGGCGGTGGTCATGGGCAGGCCGATGACCAGCGAGGTGCGGTCGTTGAAGGGGCGCGGCGACAGCACCAGAAAGGGGTGCATGTCGCGCATCTCGCGCCCGGCTTGTGGGTTGCAGTCGATCCAGATCACGTCCTGCCGCTCGGGCACCCAGGCGTTCTTGCGCGGGGCTACCACCGCTCGGAGCCCACGGAGGCGTCGACCGGCATCGCCTCGCCGCCGTGCAAGTCCGGGTCGAAGCGGGCCAGCCGCTGGGCCAGCGTGAGCGGCTCGTCGGCGATCGCCTCGATCACCACGCGCCGGCCTTCGACACGGACGCGCACGCGCTGCTCGGCCTGCAGGTGGGCCGCGCCGGCAATGGCGGCGGACAGGCGCACGCCCAGGTTGTTACCCCAGTGCTTGAGGGTGAGGACGGTTTCGTTGGACATGGCAGGTACGTCGCGGGATTGATGTTTAAACAAGTTTAAACAATCCCGGCCGACAATGCAAACCGCGCGCCGGGCGCCGCGCCCTCAGGCCGATGCGTCGTGCGCGCGCTCGAAGCTCTCGTTCAAGCGGTCCAGCCAGCGCTGTTTGGCGCTGGCGTCGACAAAGCTGGCCTCGAAGCTGTTGGCGGCCAGTTGCCAGGCGGCTTGCGCGTCCAGGCCGGTCGCGGCAAAAAGGGCCTGGAAGTTGGCGTTGACGTAGCCGCCGAAGTAGGCCGGATCGTCGCTGTTGACGGTGGCGCACAGGCCGCCGGCCAGCAGCTGCGGCAGGCTGTGGCGCGCGAGGTCGGGAAACACCTGCAGCTTCTGGTTGGACAGCGGACAGACGGTGAGCGGGACGCGCTCGCGTGCCAGGCGCTGCATCAGCGCGGCGTCGTGCACCGCCTGCACGCCGTGGTCGATGCGCTCGGCCTTGAGCACGTCGAGCGCGGCCCAGATGTAGGCGGGTGGGCCTTCCTCGCCGGCGTGGGCGACGATGTGCAGGTCCAGCTCGCGGCAACGCGCGAACACGCGCGCGAACTTCTCGGGCGGGTGGCCGCGCTCGCTCGAATCGAGCCCGACGCCGATGAACGCATCGCGAAAGGGCAGCGCCTGCTCCAGCGTCTCGAAGGCCTCGCGCTCGCTCAGGTGGCGCAAGAAGCACAGGATCAGCGCGCTGGAGATGCCCCGCTCGCGCCGCGCCTCGTCGCCTGCGCGCGCCAGGCCGCGGATGACGGTGGCCATGGGCACACCGCGCGCGGTGTGGGTTTGCGGGTCGAAGAAGATTTCTGCGTGGACTACGTTTTCGGTAGCTGCTCGCGCAAGATAGGCGCGGGCCAGCTCATAAAAGTCCTGCTCGGTGCGCAGCACGGCGGCGCCCTGGTAGTACAAATCCAGAAAGCTCTGCAGGTCGCCGAAGGCGTAGGCGCGGCGCAGGGCTGCGCTGTCGGCATAAGGCAGTGCGATGCCGTGGCGCGCGGCCAGGGCGAAGGCCATCTCGGGCTCCAGCGAGCCCTCGATGTGCATGTGCAGCTCGGCCTTCGGCATGGCCGCCAGCAGCGCCGGCAGCCGATCGGCCGCGACCGGCGGCACGCGCGCCGTCACACGATCACCCCGTAGCTGATGCCGCTGTCCTTCAGGTAGCGCCGGTAGGCGTTGGACATGCGGTCGACCGCGGCGTGGGCCTCGGCGCCGGGCGCCAGTGGCAGGCGCTTGGGGCGCTGCGATTCGAGAATGGGCTTGTCCTGGCTGAAGATGGTGTCCTGAAAGTCGATCAGCCGCGCGTCGGGCGACTCGAAGTCGTTCATCGCCATGCGCGTCCAGGCCACGCTGCTTTCCTCGCTGACGGGGCAGACGAACATGGCGATCGACTCCTGCATGCCCTCGATGGCGGTGGTGCCGGCCTCGGGCACCTTGGTCAGCACCGCCATGTAGGGCGCGGTGACCTCGTAGGTGTATTCGACCTGCGCGCCGCTTTCGGCGTGGATCGACGAGCGCGGCTGCCAGGCCTGGCAGCCGGTGGCCAGCACGCCGCAGGCGGTGCGCGTGACCTCGTAGGGCTCGATGGTGGTGTGCGCGCGGCTGCCCAGCCAGCCGTCGTGCACGTAGCCGAAGTGCGCCATGTCCAGAAAGTTCTCGATGATGCGCGGCGCGCTGGCGGCCACCATGTAGGGGCCGCTGGTGGTCTTGCGCAGACGGCTTTCGGCCTCGGCGGCGAAGGCGGGCAGGGCGTGGATCGGCAGCGGCTCGCCTTCGGGCGCGGCCAGGCGCACCCAGACCATGCCGTAGGCCTCGCGCGCCTCGTGCACGTGCGCGCCGTGGCGCGGGCCGGGCTGGAAGTCGGGCGTGGCCGGAATGTGGGTGCAGCGCCCGCCGCCCTCGAAGCGCCAGCCGTGATAGGGGCACTCCAGCTCGCCGCCCTGCACGCGCCCCATCGACAGGCGCGCGCCGCGGTGCGGGCACTGGTCTTGCCAGGCCTGGACGGCGCCGCTGCCGTCGCGCCACAGCACCAGGTCCTCGCCCAGCAGGGTGACGGCCAGCGGTTGGCCGCCCACGACGTGGCCGAGCGCCACCGGGTGCCACAGGGTCTGTTCCAGGATCGGGGTCATGTTCATGAATGAAAAACGGCTCTGGCCCGCATGCATCAAGCGCGAGCAGCTATTTATTTGGAAGTCGGTATGGTGCCCTCGACGCCCTTGACGAAGAAGTTGATGGCGCCCATCCAGGCATCGTCGGCGCGCGTGCCGGCGGCCAGCTGCTCCTTGCCGTTCACGTCCAGCACCGGGCCGTTGAAGACGTCGAAGCTGCCGTCCTTCATGCTGGCCTTGATCTTCTCGACCTCGGCGCGCACCTCGGCCGGGATGCGCTCGGACAGCTTGATCAGGTCGTTTTGCCCCTCGGGCACGCCCCAGCGCGTGACCTGGCCGCCCTTCCAGCTGCCGTCCAGCGCCGCCTGCACGGCCTTGCGGTAGTAGTGCGACCAGTTGGCGATGCACGAGCCTAGGTGGGCCTGGCCGCCGAACTCGCTCATGTCCGAGTCCCAGCCGAAGGCCAGCTTGCCGGCCTGGTTGACGGCCTGGATGACGGCGGGCGAATCGGTGTTTTGCAGCAGCACGTCGGCACCGCCCGTCAGCAGCGACTGCGCGGCCTCGGTCTCGCGCGGCGGGTCGTACCAGCTGTTGGTCCACACCACGCGGGTGACGATGTCGGGGCGCACGCGCTGCGCGCCCAGGGTGTAGGCGTTGATGTTGCGCAGCACCTCGGGGATGGGCACCGAGCCGACGTAGCCCAGCGTGCCCGTCTTCGTCATGTGCCCGGCGATGAGGCCGGCCAGGTAGGTGGCCTGGTAGAAGCGCGAGTCGTACACGTTCAGGTTGGGCGCGGTCTTGTAGCCGGTGGCGTGCTCGAAGCGCACCTGCGGAAAGTCCTGCGCCACCTTCACCATCGCCTCCATGAAGCCGAAGCTGGTGCCGAAGATCAGCGTGTTGCCCTGGCTGATCAGGTCGCGCAGCACGCGCTCGGTGTCGGCGCCCTCGGGCACGCTCTCGACCATGCTGGTCTGCAGCTTGCCCTCGAACTCGGCCTGCACCGCCTTGCGGCCCTGGTCGTGCGCATAGCTCCAGCCGGCGTTGCCGACCGGGCCGACGTAGATCCAGGCCGCCTTCAAGGGTCCGGCCGCTTCAGTGGGTGCCGCGGCCGAGGGGGCGGCGGCGGGCTGGTCGGCGGGTGCCGGCGCGGCTTCATCCTTTTTGCCGCAGGCGGCCAGGGTGAGAGGGGCCAGGGCGCCGGCGGCGGCCCATTGCAGCAGGTGGCGTTTGTGCGAGTCGATGGTCATGGGGGGATGAAAAAGATGGCCGGCGGCGCGCAGCGTGCGGCGCCGGGGCCTGAAGTTTACGCAAGCCGTCCCCCGCGTGATGAAAAAGGCCCCCACGCTCCCCACTGCGTGTGGTCGCTGCCCCCTAATTCCATTTCCATATCAATAGATCAATAATATCCATGTCACCGATCCCGCAAGGAGAACGACATGGCAAGAACAGCCCGAGGTGCCGACAGTCTGGAGTCGGCCCGTCAAATGCTGGCCGGCGCACAGACCGCTGAGCAGCTTCGCCAAGCACAGGCGGTGGTGTTGCCGCTGGACTATGGCTTGAGCCTGGAGCAAACCGCGCAGGTCATCGGCCGCTCCCCGGCGTGGACCTGCCGCTTGCGCAATCGCTTCCTGGCCGGCGAGGTTGCAGGTGACGGCCAGCGCCCCGCGCGCGGCGGCAGGCGCCACCAGAACATGACGACTGAGCAGGAGCGCCAGGTGCTGGCGCCCTTTCTTGATCGCGCTCGCACGGGCGGCATCCTGGTGGTCGGTCAAGTCAAGTGTGAAATCGAAGCTGCCCTGGGCCGTCCCATGGCGCTGTCCTCGGTCTACAACCTGCTGCACCGCCACGGCTGGCGCAAGCTGGCCCCCGACAAACGCCATCCGCAAAGCGATCCTTTGGCTCAAGAGGAGTGGAAAAAAAACTCCCCGAGCGCCTTGCCGAAATCTGCTCGCACTGGCCGCAGCAAGGCCCCATCAAGCTGATGTTCCAGGACGAGGCGCGCTTTGGACGCATCAACGACGTGCGCCGCTGCTGGGCGCCCAAGCCGGTGCGGCCGCTGTGCCAAGCCATGTTGACCCACGAGTACACCTACGCGTACGCCGCCGTCGATGTGGCAAGCGGCCAGTTGGACTCGCTCATCTTGCCTCACGTCAACACCGAGTGCATGCAGTTGTTTCTCGACGAGGTGAGCGAGCGTCACCCGCACGAGCGCATCGTCATGGTGCTTGACGGTGCCGGCTGGCATGCCAGTGGTGAGCTGCACCCGCCCGCCAACATGCGCCTACTGAGCCTGCCCCCCTATGCGCCGGAGCTCAACCCGGTGGAGCACGTGTGGGACGAGCTGCGCGAGAAGCGATTCCACAACCGCGTCTTCGACAGCCTGGAGGCGCTCGAAGATCACCTTGAGCTCGCCCTGCGAGACTTCGAGAGCAACTGCGAACGGATCCGATCCATCGTCGCCTGGCCGTGGATTATTGATGCGCTATTGAATTAGAAATGGAATAAGGGGGCCGCTTTTCATCTTGGGGCGGCCCGGCGATGAAAAAGGCGGCGGCGGGTTGCCCCGCCGCCGCCCTGGCCGAAGCCGGTGGGCGCTTACTTGGCGCCCGGCACCTTGCCTTCGACGCCCTTGACGAAGAAGTTGACGCCGCCCAGGAACTTGTCGTCGGCCACCTGGTCGGCCGCCAGCACTTCCTTGCCGTCGTTGTCCAGCAGCGGGCCCTTCCAGATGTGGTAGGTGCCCGCCTTCAGGCCGGCCTTGACCCCGTCGAGCTTGGCCTTGGTCTCGGCCGGCACGTCGTCGGCCACCGACACCAGGTCGATCGCGCCTTCCTTGACGCCCCACCACTGGTTGGGGCCGGTCTTCCAGGTGCCGTCCAGCACCTCGGACACCGACTTCTTGTAGTAGGGCTCCCAGTTGATGATGGCCGAGCCCAGGTGTGCCTTGGGCCCATAGGCGGTCATGTCCGAGTCCCAGCCGAAGGCGCGCTTGCCCATGGATTCGGCGGTCTTGAGCACCGAGGGCGAGTCGGTGTTCTGGAACAGCACGTCGGCGCCGCCGTTGATGAGCGAGGTGGCGGCCTCGGTCTCCTTGGGCGGGTTGTGCCATTCGTTGATCCAGACCACCTTGGTCTTGATGTTGGGGTTGGTCAGCTGCGCGCCCAGCGTGAAGCTGTTGACGTTGCGCACCACCTCGGGGATCGGCACCGTGGCGACCACGCCCAGCACGTTGGACTTGGTCATGGCGCCGGCGATCACGCCCGCCATGTAGGCGCCCTCGTAGGTGCGGCTGTCGTAGGTGCGCAGGTTGGGCAGGCTCTTGTAGCCGGTGGCGTGCTCGAACTTGACGTCGGGGTTGTCGGCGGCCACCTTCAGCATCGGCTCCATGAAGCCGAAGCTGGTGCCGAAGATCAGCTTGTTGCCCTGGGCCACCAGGTCGCGCGCCACGCGCTCGGTGTCGGCGCCCTCGGGCACGTTCTCGACGAAGCTGGTGACGATCTTGTCGCCGAACTCCTTTTGCACCGCCTTGCGCGCGTTGTCGTGCGCAAAGCTCCAGCCGCCGTCGCCCACCGGGCCGACGTAGATCCAGGCGGCCTTCAGCGGCTCGGCGGCGGCCGGGGCAGCAGCGGCGGCCGGCGCCGGGGCGGGCGCGGCGGCGGGGGCCGCGGCCTCTTCCTTCTTGCCGCAGGCGGCCAGGGTCAGGGCCGCGGCCGACAGCGCGGCCAGGCGCAGGGCGCTGCGTTTGTTCCAATCGATCATCGAAATGCCTCCGGTTGCGGGGGTGAAAAAGGGGCCATTTTAGGGATCGCCGTTCAGCCGGGGTAGAACGGCTTGCCCAGCGAGGCGGGCATGTTGACGCGGATCCAGGTGGGGTTGCGCGAGATCAGCGCCAGCACCACGATGGTGGCCAGGTAGGGCATGGCGGTCAGCAGTTGGCTGGTGATCTGCACGCCCTGGCCCTGCAGGTAGAACTGCAGCATGGTCACGCCGCCGAACAGGTAGGCGCCCAGCAGCACGCGCGCCGGCCGCCAGGTGCCGAAGGTGGTCAGCGCCAGCGCGATCCAGCCCTTGCCCGCCACCATGCCCTCGACCCACAGCGGCGTGTAGATGATGGACAGGAAGGCGCCGGCCAGCCCGCACAGCGCGCCGCCGGCGACGACGGCCGCCAGCCGGATGCGCCGCACCGGATAGCCCAGCGCGTGCGCCGACTCGGGCGATTCGCCCACCGAGCGCAGCACCAGTCCGGCGCGCGTGCGGTACAGGAACCAGATCAGCGCCACGGTGAGCGCGATGGCGCCGTACACCAGCGGGTGCTGGCGCAGCAGCGCCGGGCCGATGACGGGCACGTCGCCCAGGCCCAGCCAGTTGAAGCGCGGACGCTCGGGCATCTTGGCCTGCACGTAGCCGATGCCGACAAAGGCCGAAAAGCCGGCGCCGAACAGCGTCAGCGCCAGGCCCGTGGCGTACTGGTTGGCGTTGAGCCAGATCACCAGCCCGCCGAAGGCCGCCGCCAGCAGCGCGCCGGCGGCCATGCCGGCGGCAAAGCCCAGCCAGTCGCTGCCGGTGTGGATGACGGTGGCGAAGCCCGCGATGGCCGCGCACAGCATCATGCCCTCGGCGCCCAGGTTGACGATGCCCGCCTTCTCGTTGATCAGCAGGCCCAGCGCCGCCAGCGCCAGCACGGTGCCGGCGCTCAGCGTGGACGCGAACAGCAGCGGGTAGGCCTCCATCAGCGGGCTCCTTGCGGCCTGGCGGTGCGGCGCAGCCGATAGTTGACCAGCGTGTCGCAGGCCATCAGCGAAAACAGCAGCAGGCCCTGGAACACGTCGGTCAGCGACTTGGGCAGGCCCAGACGCGACTGCGCCAGCTCGCCGCCGATGTAGAACATGCTCATCAGGATGGCCGCCAGCACCATGCCCAGCGGGTGCAGCCGGCCGACGAAGGCGACGATGATGGCGGCAAAGCCGTAGCCCGCCGGCACGAAGGGCGTGAGCTGGCCCACCGGGCCGGCCACCTCCAGCGCGCCGGCCAGGCCGGCCGCGCCGCCCGAGATCAGCAGCGCCGTCCACAGCGCGCGGCGCGACGAAAAGCCGGCGTAGCGCGCCGCCGCCGGCGCCAGTCCGCCCACCTGCAGCGCAAAGCCGCTCCGGGTGCGAAACAGGTACAGCCACAGCAGGGCCGCGCCCGCCAGGCCGATCAGCGCGCCGATGCCCACGCGCGAGCCCGCCATCAGGCGCGGAATGCGCGTGACGGCCTCGAAGGTGCGCGTCTGCGGAAAGTTGTAGCCCGCCGGGTCCTTCCAGGGGCCGAACACGAAGTAGTTGAGCACCTGCACCGCGACGTACACCAGCATCAGGCTGACCAGGATTTCGCCGGCGTTGAAGCGGTCGCGCAGCAGGGCGGTGATGCCCGCCCACAGCATGCCGCCCAGCACGCCCGCCACCAAAATGGCCAGCACGATCCAGCGCCCGGTGTCCTTGTCGGCCAGCAGGGCGATGCCGCCGGCGCAGATGGCACCGATGATGTACTGGCCCTCGGCGCCGATGTTCCAGATGTTGGAGCGAAAGCACACCGCCAGCCCCAGCGCGATGATCAGCAGCGGCGTGGCCTTGACGCCCAGCTCGCCCAGCGCATAGGCCGACTTGATCGGCTCCCAGAAGAACACCCCCAGGCCCTTGACCGGGTCCTTGCCCATCAGCGAGAACAGGGCCACGCCCAGCACCACCGTGATGGCCAGCGCCAGCACGGGCGAGAGCCAGGCCCAGGTGCGCGAGGGGGAGGGGCGCAGCTCAAGCCGCAGCATGGGCCACCTCGTGTGCGTTGCCCGCGTCGGCCTCGGCGCCGGGCCACAGCCCGCTCATCCACTGGCCGATCAGCTCGACCGTGGCCTCGGCGCGCGCCAGGCTGGGCGAGAGCTGGCCCTTGGCGATCACGTGCAGGCGATCGCTCATCTCGAACAGCTCGTCCAGCTCCTCGCTCACCACCAGCACCGCGCAGCCGGCGTCGCGCAGCGCCAGCACCTCGGCGCGGATCTGTGCGGCCGCGCCCACGTCGACGCCCCAGGTGGGTTGCGAGACGATCAGCAGTTTTGGCTTGGCGTCGATCTCGCGCCCCATCAGGTACTTTTGCAGGTTGCCGCCCGACAGCGAGCGCGCCGGCGCGAGCGGCCCATTGGCCTTGACGCGAAAGCGCTCGATGATGCCGGCCGACTGCGCGCGCAGCGCCTTCACGCGCAGCCAGCCCCCGCGGCCCACGCTTTCGCGCCGCGTCAGCAGCAGGTTGTGCGCCAGGCTCATGTCGGGCACGGCGCCGCGGCCCAGCCGCTCCTCGGGCACGAAGTGCAGGCCCAGTGCACGGCGGCGCGCCGGGCGCAGCGCCCCGGCCGGCATGTTCGCTATCGTTATGGAAGCTGCCGGCGCGCGCCGGTCCTCGCCCGACAGCGCAAACAGCAGCTCGCGCTGGCCGTTGCCCGAGACGCCGGCAATGCCCAGCACCTCGCCCGCGCGCACCTGCAGCGACACGCCCTGCAGGTCGATGCCGAAGGGCGACTCGCGCGGCAGGCTCAGCTGCTCGACGGCCAGCACCACCGGGCCCGGCGTGCGCGCGTGGTGCTCCAGCGGCGGCGGCTCGGCGCCGATCATCAGGCGCGACAGCGAGGCATTGGTCTCCTGCCGCGGGTCGCACACGCCGGTCACGCGGCCGGCGCGCATCACCGTGCAGGCGTTGCACAGCGCGCGAATCTCGTGCAGCTTGTGGCTGATGTACAAAATGCTGCAGCCCTCGGCCGCCAGCTGGCGCAGCGTGACGAACAGCTTGTCGACCGCCTGCGGCGTCAGCACCGAGGTCGGCTCGTCCAGGATCAGCAGACGCGGGTGCGCCAGCAGGGCGCGGATGATTTCCACCCGCTGCATCTCGCCCACGCCCAGGGTGTGCACCGGGCGCTCGGGGTCCACGTCCAAGCCGTAGGCCGTGGCCGTCTCGGCGATGCGGCGCGTCACCTCGGGCAGCGACAGCGATTTATGAAGCCCCAGCCACACGTTCTCGGCCACCGAGAGCGTCTCGAACAGGCTGAAGTGCTGGAACACCATGGCGATGCCCAGCTGGCGCGCCTCCTGCGGGCTGCGCACGGCCACCGCCTGGCCGTTGACGCGCACCTCGCCGGCGTCGGGCTTGACGGCGCCGTAGATGATCTTCATCAGCGTGCTCTTGCCGGCACCGTTCTCGCCCAGCACGGCGTGGATTTCGCCCGGCTGCACGGCAAGCGAAATCTGGTCGTTGGCCAGCACGCCGGGGTAGCGCTTGGTGATGCCCACCAGTTCGAGCCGGGGCGATGTCGGGGGTTCGGTCACGGGCAGCGGGCGTTCGGGTGGGCGGGGCGGTCGATGTGGCGCGCCATGTTACATGGCGTAGCCCCCAAGGCGGCACCGGGAAAACGCCCGGGCGGCTGGCCGACAGCTGTGGGATACTACCAAATTAAGAGCTGCTGGCGCAATCAGTACGGGCGCTGGCGGCCGTTTTTGTCCTAAATCTCTGACCCGGTTCGGCCGCCACGTCGCGTCTTTCATTTGCCCATGATCGAGCTCATTCGCCACTACCGCAGCCGCCTGCCCGCCTGGGTGCAGGACTGGCTCGACATCATCGTCCCCGGCGCGCAGATCGCGCTGATCGTGCTGGCGGCCTGGGCCATCAACGGTGTCTTCAAGCATGCCCTGCGCCGCCTGGAGCAGCACTACGGCCTGCCGCCCAAGCTGATGATTCCGCTGCGCGGCGTGGTGCGCTGGATCATCATCGTCGCCGCCGCGCTGTTGGTGCTGGGCCGGCTGGGCGTGTCGGGCGAGGTGCTGTGGACGGCCTTCACCGGCTTTGCCGCCGTCGGCGCCGTGGCCTTCTTTGCCGCCTGGAGCGTGCTGTCCAACCTGTTTTGCGCCCTGCTCATCATGACCGTGCAGCCGTTTCGCCTGGACGACGACATCGAGGTGCTGGACAGCGCCGAAAAGCCCGGCGCCAAGGGCCGGGTGAAAGACATCAACCTGCTCTACACCACGCTCGAAGAAGGCGCGGGCGAGCAGCGGCGCCTGCTGCAAATCCCCAATGCGCTGATTTTTCAACGGGTGGTGCGTCGGTGGCCGGGGGGTGGGGCCGCAGCGGTACCACCGAGCACCCAGCCGGAAGCGGCGTCGGCAGCGGCAGGCGCCGCACTGGAAACACCTGTGCCATGAGGCGCTGGCACCAAGAAAAAAGCCAGCCCATCCGGACTGGCTTTCTCGTACCACGTGGTGGTGGTAGGTGGAATCGAACCACCGACCTTGGGGTTATGAATCCCACGCTCTAACCGACTGAGCTATACCACCCAAAGCGCAAGATTATAAAGGGGAAATCGGCGTGATCCAGGTCAGCGGTGCTTGAACTGCGGCGCGCGCTTGGCCACGAAGGCGTCCATGCCTTCCTTCTGGTCTTCGGTGGCGAACAGGGCGTGGAACAGGCGGCGCTCGAACATCACGCCGTCGGCCAGCGGGCCCTCGAAGGCGCGGTTGACGCATTCCTTGGCGGCCATCACGGCCAGGCGGCCCATGCCGCTGATGGTCAGCGCGGCGGCCAGGGCTTCGTCCATCAGCTTGTCCAGCGGCACCACGCGGCTGACCAGGCCGGCGCGCTCGGCTTCGTCGGCGTTCATCATGCGGCCGGTGAGCGCCAGGTCCATCGCCTTGGACTTGCCCACGGCGCGCGGCAGGCGCTGCGTGCCGCCGGCGCCGGGGATGATGCCCAGCTTGATCTCGGGTTGGCCGAAGCGCGCGTTGTCGGCGGCAATGATGAAGTCGCACATCATGGCCAGCTCGCAGCCGCCGCCCAGGGCAAAGCCGCTGACGGCGGCGATCACGGGCTTGCGGATGGAGCGGATGGTTTCCCAGTCGCGCGTGATGTAGTCGTCGCCGTACACGTCGGCAAAGGTGTAGGTGGCCATGGCGCCGATGTCGGCACCGGCGGCAAAGGCCTTTTCGCTGCCGGTGAGGACGATACAGCCGATGGCTTCGTCGGCTTCGAAGGCCTTCAGCGCCTGGCCCAGCTCCACCATCAGCGCGGGGCTGAGCGCGTTGAGCTGCTTGGGGCGGTTGAGCGTGATGACGCCGACGCGCTCGCCTTCGGTGCGTACCTGGATGAATTCGTAGGCCATGGGCGGTTCCTCGTGCTTCGATGCGGTGAAATCAGCGACTATAGCGAGCGCCCGCGTGCGCCGGCCCCGCCGGGTTAACCGACCCGTCGGTTGGTTAATGGTAGATTCCACGTTTCGGAGACCCAAGCCCCATGAATCAAACCGCTTCCCACGACGTCCTGTACGAGGAACACGGCGCCGTCGCCGTGCTCACGCTCAACCGGCCCGCCTCGCTCAACAGCCTGACGCGCAGCATGCACCGCTCGCTGTGGGCCGCGCTGGACCACGTGGAGGCCAACAAGGCCATCCGCGCCCTGGTGCTGACGGGGGCGGGGCGCGGCTTTTGCGCCGGCGCCGACCTGTCGGAGTTCGACTTTGCCGAGGGCCCCGACCTGGAAAAGCGCGCCGACCCCGGCCCGCTGATCGAGCAGTCCTTCAACCCCACCACGCGCCGGCTGATGAAGGTGCGCGTGCCCACGGTGTGTGCCGTCAACGGCGTGGCCGCGGGCGCCGGCGCCTCGCTGGCGATGGCCTGCGACATCACCATCGCCGCGTCCACCGCGGTTTTCATCCAGGCCTTCAGCAAGATCGGCCTGGTGCCCGACAGCGGCGGCACCTGGTTCTTGCCGCAGCGCGTGGGCCTGGCGCGCGCCATGGCGCTGTGCCTGACGGGCGACAAGCTGAGTGCGCCCGACGCCAAGGCCATGGGCATGATCTGGGACGTGCAGGACGACGCGCTGGGCGCCGCCAAGGCCCTGGCCGAGCGCCTGGCCGCCATGCCGACGCAGGCGCTGGTGGCCACGCGCCAGCTGTTGCGCGGCGCGCACACGCACAGCCTGGACGAGCAGCTGGACATCGAGCGCGACGTGCAGTCGCGCTTGGGCTTCACGCACGACTACATCGAGGGCGTGCAGGCCTTTCTGCAAAAGCGCCCGGCGCGGTTCAAGGGCGAATGAACATGAGCGATGCAGCAACGGCCCTGGCGCGGCGCGTGGGCGAGACCATGTTCGCTCAGGATCGCGCCTCGCGCGAGACCATGGGCATGGAGCTGCTGGCCTGCGAGCCCGGCCGCGCGCGCATGCGCATGACGGTGCACGCCCGGCATCTGAACGGCCACCAGATCTGCCACGGCGGCTTCATCTTCACGCTGGCCGATTCGACCTTTGCCTTTGCCTGCAACAGCCGCAACCACAGCGCGGTGGCGGCCGGCTGCAGCATCGAGTTCTTGCGGCCCGCGCACGAGGGCGACGTGCTGACCTGCGAGGGCGTCGAGCAGGTGCAAAGCGGCCGCCACGGCGTGTACGACATGCGCGTGACCGACCAGCACGGACACGTGGTGGCGCTGTTTCGCGGCAAGAGCGCGCAGATCAGGGGCCGCGTGCTGCCCGATGAACCCGAACAACAGGAGACGCGCGCATGAACGCGAGCACCAAGACTTTTGCGCTGGAGCCGATCGAGAAGGCCAGCATCGACGAGTTGCGCGCCCTGCAGCTGCAGCGCATGAAGTGGTCGCTGGGGCACGCCTACGCGCATTCGCCGGTGTACCGGGCCAAGTTCGACGCCGCCGGCGTGCACCCGGACGATTTGCGCACGCTGGCCGACCTGGCCAAATTCCCGTTCACCACCAAGCACGACCTGCGCGACAACTACCCGTTCGGCATGTTTGCCGTGCCGCGCGAGCAGGTGGTGCGCGTGCACGCCAGCAGCGGCACCACGGGCAAGCCGACGGTGGTGGGCTACACGCGCAAGGACATCGACACCTGGGCCGACGTGGTGGCGCGCTCGATTCGCGCCAGCGGCGCGCGGCCGGGCGACATGGTGCACGTCAGCTACGGCTACGGCCTGTTCACCGGCGGCCTGGGCGCGCACTACGGCGCCGAGCGCCTGGGCCTGACGGTGGTGCCCTTCGGCGGCGGCCAGACCGAGCGGCAGATCCAGCTGATCCAGGACTTCAAGCCCGACATCATCATGGTCACGCCCAGCTACATGCTGGCGATCTGCGAGCAGGTCGAGCACATGGGACTCGACCCGAAGGCGCTCAGCCTGCGCATCGGCATCTTCGGCGCCGAGCCCTGGACCAACGAGATGCGCCACGCCATCGAGCAGCGCGCCGGCATCGACGCGGTGGACATCTACGGCCTGTCGGAGGTGATGGGCCCCGGCGTGGCCAACGAGTGCGTGGAGACCAAGGACGGCCCCACCATCTGGGAAGACCACTTCTACCCCGAGATCATCGACCCCGACACCGGCGCGGTGCTGCCCGACGGCGAGGAGGGCGAGCTGGTTTTCACCAGCCTGACGAAAGAGGCGCTGCCCATCATCCGCTACCGCACGCGCGACCTCACGCGCCTGCTGCCCGGCACCGCGCGCACCATGCGCCGCATGCAGAAGATCACCGGCCGCAGCGACGACATGATGATCATCCGCGGCGTGAACGTGTTCCCGACGCAGATCGAGGAGCTGATCCTCAAGCGCCCCGAGCTCTCGCCCAACTACCAGTGCCTGCTGACGCGCGAGGGCCCCATGGACAAGCTGAAGGTCGCGGTCGAGACCGCGCCGGGGCTCGACCCCATGGGCATCGAGGCGCGCGCCGCCGCCAAGCTGCTGCAGCACGAGATCAAGATCTACGTCGGCAGCAGCGTCGAGATCGAACTGAAGCCCGAAGGCGGCATCGAGCGCAGCGTGGGCAAGGCGCGGCGGGTGGTGGATCTGCGGAAAAAATGACGTCGTGGTGGGTGAAAGGCCCAACCCTCACTGCTGCTCGATGGTCTCCACCATCAGGTCCATGTAGGTGTCCGGCCCCTGCGTCAGGCGGATGCGCACCGGCAGGTATTGCAGCGTGGGGGCGAACCAGATTTCGGCGCTGATGGGGCCGCGCGGCTTGTCGATCGGGCGGGGCTTCAGGTGCAGCGCGGGCACGGCGCCCAGGCGCGGCAGCTGCAGCGTGTCCTCGCCCACCACGTCGTAGGTCCATTCGTCCACGCCGCCCGGGCGCGCCAGCCACAGGCGGATGCTGGTGCCGGGCGTGGGCGCGATCTGGCCGCTGGCGAAGCGGTGCGCCAGCTCGACGAACTGGCTGGCCGTGTCCTGCACGCCCTCGGGGCGCGGCACGCTCTGGCCGTCGTTCAGGCGCACCACGTCGCCGATGCGCACGCCGCGCCGGCGCTGGCGCACCTGCTCCTCGTACACCTCGGGCGACAGGCCGCGCGCGGTGATCTCGCCCTGACTGGTGAAGCGCATCGACAGCAGGATGCCGACATCGAGCTGCACCGCCGCCTGGTAGCGCGTGCCGGTGTGCTGCCACAGCACCTGGGCGTTGCCGTGCAACTCGCCGCGATAGTTGCCGCTCAGGGCGTAGGCCAGGCGCGTGTCGCCGGGCCAGCCGGCCAGAAAGGCCGGCTCGGCGTCGCCGGCCTCGCTGGCGGCTGTTGCCGGTGCCGAGGCTGCCGCCTGCGCTGCGCTGGCGGCATCGGCTGCGGCGACGGCTGGCTCGGTGGCCGGCGCGGCGGGCGCCGGCGTGTCGGCCACATCGTCCGGGGCGGGCGGCAGGGTTTCGGGTTCGGGCGCGGCAGCCGGCGGCGCGCTGGCGGGCTGTGCCGGCGCCTTGGCGACTTTGTTTTTGATAGCTGCCGGCGCTTGGTGGATAAGCGCTGTCGGCCTGTTTGGCACTGAAACCGGCGCAGCGGTCTCGGCCGCTGCGGTCACGGGTGCCGGCGCCTGCACGGTGATGGTGCGCGTGTACATGGGCGCGGTCACCTGGGCCAGCAGGCTGGGCGGCTGCAGCAGGCCGCGCAGCCAGCTCAGCACCAGGGCGTGCGCCAGCAGCACGCCGATCAGGATGAGCCCGAGCGTGCGGCGCTCGCGGCGGCGGCGCTGCGCCGGGTCGGGCGGCGCGGACGAAGGAGGGTGGCTCAGGCGCCGGGCCACGATGGGGCGGCGCTGTCGGTGGGCGGGCGCGGCGCCAGGCGCCAGGTGGTGGTGGGGGCGGGCAGGGTGAGCGGCAGGCGCAGCAGGCGCTGCTCGCGCGCGACGAGGGCGGTGACCTGGCGCTGCGGGCCGGCAAACAGGGGCAACTCGTCGAGCCGGCGCAGGCGCCAGGCGGAGGCTGAGGCGGCCACACCCTTGCGAGCCGGGCGCGCGCCGCGCGGCGCGGGGTCGGGCACCTCCAGGCCCAGCCATTCGTCGCCGGCGGCCAGGCCGGCGGCGGCGGCGGGGCCGCCGTCCAGCACCACCTTGACGGTGATGCCGGCCTGCTCGGCGACGCGCAGGCCCAGCGCCTGCGCCAGCGGCGCCGGGTCTTGCAGCACCTGCACGCCGTGCGCCGTCAGCAGGCGCTCCAGCGGCAGCTCATCGGTGCCGTGCACCCAGGCCGCCAGCTCGGGCGCGTAGCTGCGCCCGCCCAGCTCGGCCAGCACGGCGGCGACGTCGTCCTCGCGCAGTGGGCCGCCCTGGCAGCGCCGCCACAGCGCGCGCATGACCTCGTCCAGCGTCGCCCGGCCTTCGCCGCGCAGGGTGAGGTCCAGGCACAGCGCCACCAGCGCGCCCTTGGTGTAATAGCTGATGGTGCTGTTGGGCGTGTTTTCGTCCGGGCGGTAGTAGCGCAGCCAGGCGTCGAAGCTGGCCTGCGCCACCGACTGCACGCGCCGCCCCGGCGCCTGCAGCACCTGGTTGGCGGTCTTGGTCAGCAGCTTGCAGTAGGTGGCGTCGTCGATCAGGCCGGCGCGGCGCAGCAGCAGGTCGTCGTAGTAGCTGGTGAAGCCCTCGAAGAACCACAGCAGCTCGGTCGGGTTCTCGCGCGTGTAGTCGTAAGGGGCGAACTCGACGGGCTTCAGGCGCTTGACGTTCCAGGTGTGGAAGTACTCGTGGCTGATCAGGCCCAGCAGCGTGACGTAGCCCTCGCCCGCGGCGACGGCGCTGTCGGGCGCGCCGATGCGCGGCAGGTTGGCGCGCTTGCAGATCAGGGCGGTGCTGGCGCGGTGCTCCAGGCCACCGTAGGCGTCTTCGACCGCATTGAGCATGAACACGTAGTGCGCGTGCGGCGGCGCGCCCTCGGGGTGCCAGAAGCGGATGGCCGTCTCGCACACGGTCTGCGCATCGCGCAGCAGGCGCGCGCCGTCGAACGAAGCCGGCGCGCCGGCGACGACGAAGCGGTGCGGCACACCGCAGGCCTCGAAGGCGCCGCTCCAGAACGCGCCCAGCTCGACGGGGTGGTCGACCAGCTCGTCGTAGTCGCGCGCCACGTAGTCGCCGAAGCCGCGCGCATCCACGCGCCGCGGCGTCATGGCGGTGGCCAGCTGCCAGTGCGGCGCCGCCTTGGGCGCAGGCACCGTCAGCTGGTGCGCGCCGCCGTCCTGCCCGTGCACGCGCAGCAGCAGGCTGGTGCCGTTGAAAAAACCCCGCTCGGCGTCCAGCCAGGCGGTGCGCACCGAGGCGTCGAAGGCGTAGACCTCGTAGCGCAGCACCAGCGGCTGGCGTGGGTCGCAATCAATGCGCCAGCTGCACTTGTCGAGCTGGCGCAGCGCGCAGGCGGCGTCGCCCTGCCGCGCCGTCAGGCCGTTCAGGTGACGGGCGAACTCGCGCACCAAGTAGCTGCCCGGAATCCACACCGGCAGCGACACCGTCTGCTCGGCCGCCGGCTTGGCGATGCGCAGCTCGACGGCGTAGCGATGGCCGTGCAGGTCGGCCGCTTCGACGCGGTAGTGGATGGGGGCGGCAACAGCCATGAAAATCGAAGACGCGCGAGCGCTCAGCAATGGATGGCGCCAGCGCCGCACAAAACTCCAAGAGCCCGCTGGCCGCGGAGCAGGCCAGGCCAGTGATCGCCGTGGCCGGGCTTGTACCGGCCACGGGCGATGCCCCCTGGAGGGGGGAGGCGCAACATCGCGCAGCGAGTGGAGCAACGGGGGTCGTTCATGTCAGCGAGAGAGCAGCTGCTCGATCTGCTGCGCGTTGATGGCGCCGGGCACGCGGTGGCCGTCGACGAATACCAGGGTGGGCGTGCCGGTGATGTTGTATTTGCGCGCAAACGCCACGTTGGCGTCCAGCGCGGCGGTGTCGCACTTGGACGCGCCCTTGGGCGCGACGTGGCGCAGCATCCAGTCGTCCCAGGTCTTGGCCTTGTCGGTGCTGCACCAGATCTGCTTGGACTTCTCGACCGAGTCGGGTCCCAGGATGGGGATCAGGAAGGTGTGGACGGTGACGTTGTCGATTTTTTCGAGGTCGGCCTCGAAGCGCTTGCAGTACGGGCAGTTGGGGTCTTCGAACACCGCCAGCTTGCGCTTGCCGTTGCCGCGCACGACGGTGAAGGCGTTCTTGAGCTGCAGGTCCTTGAAGTTGATGGCGGTGAGCTTGTCGATGCGCTCTTCGGTCAGGTTCTTGCGCGCGCGGGTGTCGATCAGCGCGCCCTGGATCAGGTAGTTGCCCTCGGCGTCGCTGTAGAAGATGTCGTTGCCGATGCGCACCTCGAACAGGCCGGGCATGGGTGTCTTGCTGACCTCGTCGATCTGCGTCAGGCCCGGAATGCGGTCCATCAGCGTCTTGCGCAGGGTGGCCTCCTGCGCGCCGGCCAGCAGCGGCAGCAGGGCCAGCGCCAAGACGGCCAGCCAGCGGCGCGGGGTGGGGGTGAGGTTCATGAACGGCTTCTTGTCAAAAGGGTGGATCGAAAGGGATGAAGAACTGGGACACCGCCAAGGCGCGGACGGTTCCCGTCAGACGTTCATGGCCAGGCGGGCGACGCGCGCCTTGAGCGGGCCGCTGTGGTCGAACAGGGTCATGCCCCAGTTGCGCAGCGGGCCGGCCAGCGGCGCGGGGTGGCCGAACAGCAACTGCAGGCCGTCGGTGGCCCAGCGCATGCGCAGCCAGTGGCCCTGGCGCGCGCGCTCGTAGCGGCGCAGCAGGCGCAGGTCGGATACGGGGCGCCAGCGCTCGCGCGCGGCCAGCACGCGCGCCAGCTCGGCGGCATCGCCCAGGCCCACGTTCAGGCCCTGGCCGGCCAGCGGGTGCATGGCGTGGGCGGCATCGCCGGCCAGCGCAAAGCTTTCGCCCACGCGCCCCGGCATGGCGCCGACCCAGCGGCGGGCGTGCGCCAGCACCAGCGGCCAGCTGGCGCGCGCGCCCTGCACCTGCAGCGCGCCCAAGGCGTCGCCGCTCATATCGTGCAGGTGCGCGGCCAGGGTGGCGTCGTCCCAGGCGGCAACCTGCGCGGCGCGCTCGCTGGCCAGCGACCAGACCACCGCCACCTCGCGCCCGCCCGGGCCGCCCAGGGGCAAAAAGGCCAGGACGTCGCCCTCGGACGTGAACCACTGGCGCGCCACCTGCTCGTGCGGGCGCTCGCAGTCCAGCCGGGTGGCCAGGGCGTGCTGCGGGTAGCGCACGCTGTCGTATTCGATGCCCAGCTCGGCGCGGGTGGCGCTGGCGCGGCCCTCGCACACCACCGTCAGCGGCGCGGCCACGGGCGCGTCGATCACGTCGATGGCGCTCTGGTAGCGCACGGCCTCGGCCAGCAACTGCTCCAGCCGCGGCACATCGACGATCCAGTTGAGCGCGGCCACGCCCTGCTGCTGGGCGCTGAAGTGCACGGCGCCCTGCTGGTCGGCCTGCACCTGCATGGCCAGCACGGGGGTGGCGGCCACGCCACCCGGCCAGCAGCGCAGCGACTGCAGCAGGGCCTGCACGGCGGGGCTGATGGCGTAGGCGCGCACGTCGGCCGCGGCCGGCGGGCCGGCGGGCGGCGCCACCAGGGCCACGCGCAGGCGATCGCGCGCGGCCAGCAGCGCCAGCGTGCGCCCGACGATGCCGGCGCCGCGGATGCAAAGGTCATGCTCGAAGGCCATGCGTCGATTGTATGAAGGCGCCGCAGCACCGGTCGGGCGGGCTAGGGCTCCGCGGCCAGCACCTTTTCCAGGAAGCCGCGCAGCGCGGCGCGGTAGCGCGCCGGGTCTTCCGACCACGACTCGACGTGCCGCGCATGGGTGCGCACATAGGTCATGTCGGGGCGCAGGCGCTTCAGCTCGTCGCTGATGACGATGGGCACCAGCGCGTCGGTGTCGCCGTGCGCGTCGAACAAAAAGCGCGGCCGGGTGGCGAACACCGGCAGGGTCAGCGTGTCGTCCAACCGGATGCCCACGCGCCCCGGCGTGATCTGCGTCGCCACCCAGGTCACGGCGCCGCTGAGCGGCAGGCGCTTGGCCTCGACGTAATGCTGCAGCGTGGCGCGCAAGTCCAGCGCCGGCGCGTCCAGCACCGCCGCGACGACGTCCCCGGTGTGCGCCGCGTGGCGCAGGTACTGCCCGACGATGGCGCCGCCCATCGACTGCGCCGCCAGGATGATGTGCTTGGCGCCGTGGCGCCGCGCCGTTTCGACCGCGGCGTCCAGGTCGTGCCATTCGGTCAGGCCGAAGGCGTAGATGCCGTCGGGCGAGCGCGGCGCGCCGGCGTCGTTGCGGTAGGCGTACAGCAGCGTGGTGATGCCCAGCGGCCGCGCCACGCTGGTCACGCGATAGCCGTCCTCGCGCCGGCCGCCGATGCCGTGGGTGTAGACCATCCAGGTGTCGCCCGCGCCGGCTGCGGGCGGAATCACCCAGGCCGGCAGCGGGCCCAGCTCGGACGCGATGGACACGGACTCGAACGGCCAGCCGAAGGCGTGCTGCGGGTCGCCGTCGTAGTCCAGCGTGAGCGGGTCGCGCGTTTGCAGCGTGCGGTTGGTGAACGGCCCGCCCACCGTCACCATCTGCTTGAGGCCGCTGGACAGCTGCCAGCCGATGCCGCCGCAGTAGGCGGCCAGGGCCAGCAGCAGGGGGGCGACGAGCCAGGACAGTTTGCGGATCATGGGCGGTGCAGTGCGTTGAAGCGTGCGGGGCGTGCGTGGTCATGGTAGCGCGCGGGGCCGCGCGCCGTTGCGCGGACAATGGCGGCCTGTCTTGCCCCGTTGATCATCATGCAGCAGCCCGAACCCGATGTCCGCGCCCGCGTGGCGCGCCTGTTTGTCTATCCCGTCAAGTCCTGCGCGGGCGTGGAACTGAGCGAGGCGCTGCTGGCCGAGACCGGGCTGGACCTGGACCGAGCCTGGATGGTGGTCGATGGCGAGGGCCAGTTCTTGACGCAGCGCGAGTGGCCCCGCATGGCGCTGGTGCGCCCGCAGATCCGCCTGAGCGAAGTGGTGCTGCGCGCGCCCGGCATGCTGGCCTTGCATCTGGGCATCGACGAGGTCGAGCGCCCCCTGCACGTGCGCGTGTGGAGCGACGAGGTCGACGCCTGGGACATGGGCGACATCGCCGGCCAGTGGTTCAGCGATTTTCTGGGCCGGCCCGGCCTGCGCCTGGCGCGCTTCGACCCCGAGGTGCGGCGCCTGTCCAACCTGAAGTGGACGGGCGGCATCGAGGCCGTCAACCAGTTCGTCGACGGCTACCCCTTCCTGGTCACCAGCGAGGCCTCGCTGGCCGAGCTCAACCGCCGCCTGCAGGCCGCCGGCCACGCGCCGGTGGGCATCGAGCGGCTGCGGCCCAACCTGGTGCTGGCCGGCGTGGAGGCGCACGACGAAGACCGCCTGGCCCAGCTGCGCATCGCCACCGCCGACGGCCCGGTGGTGCTCAAACCCGTCAAGCCCTGCGCGCGCTGCCCCATCCCCAATATCGACCCGCAAACGGCCGAGAGCAGCCCCGAGGTGCTGGCCACGCTGAGCCAGTACCGCGCCGACGCCCGCGTCGACGGGCAACTCACCTTCGGCATGAACGCCATCATCCTGGACGGTGTGGAGCGCACGCTGCGCGTGGGCGATGCGGTGGAGGGCGATTGGCTGTTTGATTGAAACTATCAAATAGATAGCTGATTGCGCTTGATGGATGGGCGCTGGCGGTCGATTTGACTTGTAAAGCCAAGCCGCTTCATGCCAAGGCCCGTCGGTAGAATCGTCCAAAGGCATGCAACCCGGTTTCGTGCCATCTCGCAGCAAGCACCCATGAGCCTTGTCAAATCCAAACAGCGCGTCGCCGACCACGGAGAGGTGTTCACACCGGCATGGATGGTTGAGGCCATGCTCGACCTGGTGAAGGGCGAAACCGAGCGCATCGACAGTCGGTTCCTGGAGCCGGCCTGCGGCAGCGGCAACTTTTTGGTTCAAATTCTGCGGCGCAAGCTCGCCGCCGTCGAACTCAAGTACGGCAAATCCGATTTCGAGAAGCGCCACTTCGCGCTGCACGGTTTGATGTGCATCTACGGGGTCGAACTGCTCCCCGACAACATCGCCGAGTGCCGGGACAACCTGCTCGAAATCTTCGCGCAATACCTGGGCCTGGACGAGGACGACGACCTCCATCGGGCGGCCAACTTCGTGCTGGCTCGGAACCTGGTTCACGGCGACGCCTTGACCATGCAGGACAGCGACAAGCAGCCGATCACCTTTGCCGAGTGGGGCTACCTAGGCAAGGGAAAGTTTCAGCGGCGCGACTTTCGTTTCGACGTGCTCACGCATTCATCGGCCTTCAGCGCCGAAGACTCGCTGTTCGCCCACCTCGGCAAACATGAGATCTTCACCCCGGCCCGAACCTGGCCGCCGGTGACCGTTGCGGAACTGGCGCGGATGCAAGAGGAAAGCCCATGAGCGGCAAGCCGCCCAAACTCAGCGCGCCGCCCGAAGGCTACGCCGACTGGCTGGCCGAGCTGAAAACCCGCATCCACACCGCCCAACAACGCGCGGCGCTGGCGGTCAACCGCGAACTGGTGCTGCTGTATTGGCAAATCGGCCGCGACATTCTCACGCGGCAAGCCGAGCAGGGCTGGGGCGCCAAGGTGATCGAGCGGCTGTCGCAGGACTTGCGGGCCGCCTTCCCACAGATGCAGGGCTTCTCGCCGCGCAACCTCAAGTACATGCGCGCCTTTGCCGAGGCATGGCCCGACGAGCCATTTGTGCAAGGGGTGCTTGCACAATTGCCCTGGTATCACCAACTGGCGCTGCTGGACAAGCTGCCCGGCCCCGAAACCCGCCGTTGGTATGCCGCCAAGGCCATCGAACACAATTGGTCGCGCAACGTGCTGGTCATGCAGATCGAAACCCGCCTGCTGGAGCGCAGCGGCCAGGCCGTCACCAACTTCCCCGCCACGCTGCCCAAGCCGCAATCCGACCTGGCCCGCGAATCGCTGAAAGACCCCTATCGCTTCGACTTTCTCGGCCTGACCGACGAGGCGCAAGAGCGCGCCATCGAAGGCGCGCTGACCCGCCACGTCACCGAATTCCTGCTGGAGCTCGGCGCCGGCTTTGCCTTTGTCGGCCGCCAAGTCCTGCTGGACGTGGGCGGCGACGAATTCTTCATCGACCTGCTGTTCTACCAACTCAAGCTGCGCTGCTACGTGGTGGTGGAGTTGAAGGCCGGCAAGTTCAAGCCCGAGCACCTGGGGCAACTGGGCTTTTACCTCACCGCCGTCGATCGCCAGCTCAAGAGCGAGCACGACAACCCCACCATCGGCCTGCTGCTGTGCAAGAGCAAGAACAAGATCGTGGCCGAATACGCCTTGGGCGACAAATCGCAGCCCATGGGCGTGGCCGAATTCAAGCTGCTCGAATCCCTGCCCGCCGAGCTGCAAACCAGCCTGCCCAGCATCGAGCAGATCGAGCGCGAACTGGCGGGCAGCGGCGCGGACGAAGAAGGAGACGAGGAATGAACGCCCAGGCCGGCTTCGCCCTGCGCGGGCGCAACCCCGATGTGCTGACCTGCATTGCGAACTTGTCGAACGACGAGGTCTTCACCCCGCCCGAATTTGCCAGCCGCATGCTCGACACGCTGGCCCAGGCCTGGGCCGCCGGCCACGAGGGCGCGGACATTTGGGCCGACCCGACGGTGCGCTTTCTCGACCCCTGCACCAAGTCCGGCGTGTTCCTGCGCGAAATCACCACGCGACTGACCCAGGGGCTGGCGGGCCGCATGCCTGATCTGCAGGCGCGCGTCGATCACATCCTGACCCGGCAGGTGTTCGGCATCGGCATCACGCACCTGACCAGCTTGCTGGCGCGGCGCAGCGTGTATTGCTCCAAGCACGCGAACGGGCCGCACTCCATCGCCCAGTCGTTCGGCAGCGGCGCGGGCCATATCTGGTTCGAGCGCACGGAGCACCGCTGGGTGGACGGCAAATGCGCCAACTGCGGCGCCAGCCAGAAGACACTCGATCGCGGCGAGGCGCTGGAAAGCCACGCCTACGCCTTTATCCACACCGACGACATCAAGGCTCGCATGGGCGAGCTGTTTGGAGGCGACATGCAGTTCGACGTGATCATTGGCAACCCGCCGTACCAGTTGGACGACGGTGGTTACGGCACCAGTGCGGCGCCCATCTACCAGTTGTTCGTGGAAAAGGCGCTCGATCTCGATCCGCGCTATGCGGTGTTCGTGACGCCCTCGCGCTGGATGGCCGGTGGCAAGGGGCTCGACAAGTACCGCGAGCGCATGCTTGGCGACAAGCGCATGCGGCGCATCGTGGATTACCCAAAGCTCTACGAAGGCTTCCCCGGCGTGAAGATTCGCGGCGGCATCTCGTACTTTTTGTGGGATCGGGAGCACGACGGCCCATGCGAATTCCAGACCATCTGGGACGGCCAGCCGACTGGGCCGGCCGTCGCGCGCGCGCTCGACGCCTACGACATCCTCGTGCGGCGCAACGAGGCGGTGCCGATACTGGAGAAGGTAATTGCGGGGGGGGGGGGGGTACCACACTTGAAAAGCGGGTGTCAAGTCGTAAGCCGTTTGGCCTTGCGACCAACTTCAAGGGCAAAGCATCGAACGCGAGATTGCACCAACCGATCCAGCTTTTCGAGAATCAGCGCATTGGTTGGATCGGGCGCGACGACATTGCGGTCAATGCAGAATGGATCGATGAATGGAAAGTATTGATGACTCGTGTGCAAGGCACGAGCGCTGCGGTTGAAACGAAATTTCTCGGCAAACCGATCATTGCGGGGCCTGGAACCGCATGTACTGAAACCTATTTGGTAGCCGGGCACTTCCATTCCGAAGCCGAGGCTAAGCACTACGCGAGCTACCTGCGCACTCGGTTTGTTCGGTTCCTCGTGTCGCTGCGCAAGTCAACCCAAGATGCCGCGCGTGGCGTCTATGCCTTTGTCCCCGATCTGCCCCTGGATCAGGAGTGGACCGACGCCAAGCTCTACAAGCGTTATGGGTTGACGAAGGAGGAAGTCGCCTTTATCGAGTCGCAGGTTGCCGAGCACGACGACGAGTTGTTCGACAGTTCGGTCTCGGACGATGGCGACGATGAATAAACCCAGCATCGACGAAATCCTCGCGCCCAAGCCGCAGGCGCGCCCCCGCATCTACGCCTACACGATCGCCGACGCCGCGCACGCGGGCCTGCTCAAGGTTGGCCAGACGACGCGCAACGTGAAGCAGCGGGTGGCCGAACAGCTCAAGACCGCAGCGATCCGCAACTACGCGATCGAACTGGACGAGCCCGCCGAGCGCGACGACGGCAGCATCTTCAGCGATTTCGACGTGCGTGCTCTGCTCACGCGCAAGGGCTTCGAGAACACCACGCTCGAATGGATGCGCTGCGCGCTGGCCGATGTGCGCACCGCGCTGGCCGAACTGCGCACGGGAGCCAGCTTCACCGGCACGCACCACGAAAGCTTTGCGCTGCGCGCCGAGCAGGCGCAAGCGGTGGCCAAGACGCACGCTTACTTTCACTCGGTCTGGCAGGAAGACAGGCATGCGACGCCGCGCTTTCTGTGGAACGCCAAGATGCGCTTCGGCAAGACCTTCACCGCCTACCAGCTGGCCAAGCAGCTCAAGGCCAAGCGGGTGCTGGTGCTGACCTTCAAACCGGCGGTGGAGGATGCCTGGCGCACCGACCTGGAGACGCACACCGACTTTGACGGCTGGCAGTACCTGTCGCGGTCCTCGGGCAGCGACCCGACCCAGATCGCCGCGGGCAAGCCGGTGGTGTATTTCGGCTCGTTCCAGGACCTGCTGGGGCGCGACGCGGCGGGCAACATCAAGCCGCGCAACGAGTGGCTGCACGTGGTGAACTGGGACCTCGTCGTCTTTGACGAATACCACTTCGGCGCCTGGCGCGACACCGCCAAGGAACTGTTCGAGGGCGAGGAGCGCGGCATTGCCGCCCGGGAGGCCAGGATCGAATACGCCACCGGGCTCGATGAGATGAACGAAGACCTCACCGTGCTCTCGGCCCGCGAAACCGACTTTTTGCCGATCACCACGCGGGCGTACCTGTACCTCTCGGGCACGCCGTTCAAGGCGCTGGCGACGGGCGAGTTCATCGAAGAGCAGATCTTCAACTGGACCTACACCGACGAGCAGCGCGCCAAGGCCGCGTTTGCCGCGCAGCACCCCGGGCAACGCAACCCCTACGGCGCGCTGCCGCAGATGCGCCTGCTGACCTACCAGATGCCGGACGAACTGCTGGCAATTGCCAGCGGCGGCGAGTTCGACGAGTTCGATTTGAACGAATTTTTCTCGGCCAAGGGAGAGGGCAGGGACGCACGGTTCACGCACCAGCGCGATGTGCAGAAGTGGCTGGACATCATCCGCGGCTCGTATGCGCCGCAGGCGGCGGAAAGCCTCAAGACCGGCACGCGCCCGCCGTTCCCGTATTCGGACGTGCGGCTGCTGCCCTACCTGCAGCATGCGTTCTGGTTCTTGCCCAACGTGGCGGCCTGCCACGCGATGGCGAACCTGCTGGCCGAGCGGCACAACACCTTTTGGCGCGACTACACGGTGGTGGTGGCGGCCGGTGCGTCGGCGGGCATTGGGCTTGAAGCCTTGCCACCTGTTCGCAAAGCGATCGGCAGCGGGTTTGATACCAAGACGATCACGCTGTCGTGCGGCAAGCTGACGACCGGCGTGACGGTGCCGCCGTGGTCGTCGATCCTGATGCTGCGCAACCTGCAATCGCCCGAGACCTACTTTCAGGCGGCGTTTCGGGTGCAGTCGCCGTGGTCCATCAAGAACCCCGAGGGTGACGACCCGAGCCGCGAGGAAATCTTGAAGCCGGTGTGCTTCGTGTTCGACTTTGCGCCGACGCGGGCGCTGCGGCAGTTGTCGGACTACGGCATCGGCCTCTCGCCCGGCGAGGCGAACCCCGAGAATGCGGTGAAGGAGCTGGTGGCCTTTCTGCCGGTGCTGGCCTACGACGGCGCCCACATGACGCAGATCGACGCGGGCGGCATTCTGGACATCGCGATGGCAGGCACCTCGGCTACGCTGCTGGCGCGCAAGTGGGAGTCGGCCCTGCTGGTGAACGTGGACAACGGCACCCTGCAGCGCATCATGGACAGCCCGGAGGCGATGGCGGCGGTGGAGCGCATCGAGGGCTGGCGGGCGCTCGGCAACGACGTGATTGAAACCATCATCAACCAGAGCGAGAAGGTCAAGGCGCTGAAGAAACAGGCCAAGGACAAGGAGTTGACGGCCAAACAGAAGAAGGAACTGAGCGACGCGGAGCGCGAATACAAGTCCAAGCGCAAGCTGGTGCAGGAGAAGCTGATCAAGTTCGCCACGCGCATTCCGGCCTTCATGTACCTGACGGACTTTCGCGAGAACACGTTGCAGGACGTGATCACCAAGCTGGAGCCCGAATTGTTCTTGGCCGTCACGGGCCTGACGGTGCAGGACTTTCACCTGCTGGTGCGGCTGAAGGTGTTCAACACCGAGAAGATGAACGAGGCGGTGTTTGCGTTCCGTCGCTACGAGGATGCGTCGCTGAGTTACACCGGCATCGAGAGCCACGCGGGCTTGACCCACTATGGGCTGTACGACACGGTGGTGGCGGTTGAGTGAGGCGCCAGGCCGTGGGAGCCCGGTGATGCGGGCCATCGCCTGCACCATCGGCCGGGGTTGATTCAATTTTGATAGCTGCTTGCGCTTGATTGACGGGCGATGCGGGCCGATTTGACTTGAAAACCGCAGATTGGTTGGCGCCCGCCGCGCCGGTACAATCGACGCTTCCCCTGAATCCTGTCGAGACCTGCGCCATGAGCCTGCAATGCGGCATCGTGGGCCTGCCCAACGTGGGCAAGTCCACCCTCTTCAACGCCCTCACCAAGGCCGGCATTGCCGCCGAAAACTATCCCTTCTGCACCATCGAGCCCAACACCGGCGTGGTCGAGGTGCCCGACCCGCGGCTGGCGCAACTGGCCGAGATCGTCAAGCCCGAACGCATCGTGCCGGCCATTGTCGAGTTCGTCGACATCGCGGGCCTGGTGGCCGGCGCCAGCAAGGGCGAGGGCCTGGGCAACCAGTTTCTGGCGCACATTCGCGAGACCGACGCCATCGTCAACGTGGTGCGCTGCTTCGAGGATGCCAACGTCATCCATGTGGCCGGCAAGGTCGACCCGATCGCCGACATCGAGGTGATCCAGACCGAGCTGTGCCTGGCCGACCTGGGCACGGTCGAAAAGGCCCAGCAGCGCTACGGCAAGGCTGCCAAGAGCGGCAACGACAAGGAAGCCGCGGCCATGCTGAAAGTGCTGGGCCCCGTGCAGGCGGCCCTGAACGAGGCCAAGCCGGTGCGCACCCTGGCGCTATCGAAGGAAGAGCAGGCGCTGATCAAGCCGCTGTGCCTGATCACCGCCAAGCCGGCCATGTTCGTTGGCAACGTGGCCGAGGACGGCTTCGAGAACAACCCTTTCCTGGCGCGCCTGCAAGAGTACGCCGCCAGCCAGAACGCGCCGGTGGTGGCCATCTGCGCCAAGATGGAGGCCGACATGGCCGAAATGAGCGACGAGGACAAGGCGTTGTTCCTGGAGGAAATGGGCCAGAGCGAGCCGGGCCTGAACCGCCTGATCCGCGCGGCCTTCAAGCTGCTGGGCCTGCAGACCTACTTCACCGCCGGCGTGAAGGAAGTGCGCGCCTGGACCATCCACATCGGCGACACCGCGCCCCAAGCGGCCGGCGTGATCCACGGCGATTTCGAGCGCGGCTTCATCCGCGCCCAGACCATCGCCTTCGATGATTTCATCCAGTTCAAGGGCGAGCAGGGCGCCAAGGACGCGGGCAAGATGCGCGCCGAGGGCAAGGAATATGTCGTCAAGGATGGCGACGTGATGAACTTCCTGTTCAACGTCTGACCGACGCTCACCAGCGCGGCTTGCGCTTCTCGACGAAGGCGGCGATGCCCTCGCGGGCCGAGTCGCTCATGGCCACGCTGCAAAAGCTGTCGGCCGCGGCCGCCACGGCCTGGCGGTAGCCGTTGTCGTTGGCCAGCATGAAGGCCTGGCGGCCAAGGCGCACCACCTCGGGCGACTTGCCGCACAGGGTTTGCGCCAGCGCGCGTGCGCCGGCCAGGGCCTGGCCGGGCTCGGTGATGCGTGACACCAGGCCCAGGGACTGCGCCTCGTGTGCGTCGAAGGCGCGCCCGGTGAACAGCAGCTCGAAGGCGCGGTGCTTGCCGACGATGCGCGGCAGATGCGTGAAGTGGATGGAGGGCAGCACGCCGGCGTCGATCTCGGGGTAGCCGAAGGTCGCGTCCGACGCGGCGACGATCAGGTCGCAGGAGATGGCGATCGTCATGCCGCCGCCGCGCGCCGTGCCGCCCACGGCCGCGATGGTGGGCTTGCCCATCTGGAACTGCAGCTCGGTCATGCGCACGTACAGGCGATCGAGCAGGGCGCGCACGGTCGGGTGGGTGCCCTGATGCACGGCCGCCAGATCGAGCCCGACGCAAAAGCGGCCCGGCACCCGGCTGCCGACGATGACGGCGCGCACCTCGGGGTCGCGCGCCGCGCGTTCCAGCGCGGCCAGAAGGTCGTCCAGCAGGGCCTCGGTGAGGGCATTGACCGGCGGGTTGTCGAGCCCGATTTCGGCCACCCGTTCCCTGACTTCATAGCGGATCAAAGACATGTCGCTTCCTTCGTTGGCCTGGCGGTCGCGTTCGGCGCATGCTCCCCGCAGCGCCGCGAATTCAAGCCTTGCGCCGGCGCAGCAGCCAGGCCAGCAAGGCCAGCACCACGATGACGCCCAGCGCCAGGCCCACGCGGGCCAGGGTCACCAGGGTGGCGTCGGCGTTGGGCGGGGCGCGCAGCCGCGCCACCTGAGGCTCGCTCACCTTGGCCTGCGGGTCGCCATAGCTGGCGAGCAGGTAGTTGCCCAGGGTGGTGATCTGCGCGTCGCTCAGCTCATGCGCAAAACCCGGCATGACCGAGTCCACGCCGTAACGCGGCACGCCGTGCAGCATGACCTGCACCAGGTTGTTGGAATCGGCGTGGCCCAGCGATGCGTTGTGGAACAGCGAGGGCAGGCTGCCGTCGTCGCTGCCCTGGGCCTGGGCCTGGTGGCAGGCGGCGCAGTAGGCGTCGTACAGCTGCGGGCCGGTCATGGCGTCGTGCTCCTTGGGCAGGGCCACGCCGCGGATGGTGGCGAGCGCGTCGGTCTGGCTGCCATAGCTGTCGGCCGGCTGCCTGGCCCCGGCATTGGCCACGGCGGGCACGGACTTGATGTAGACCGCGATGGCCTGCAGGTCGGCGGGCGTCAGGTGCCTCAGGCTGTGGTCGATGGCCTCGACCATGGGGCCGGCGGCCGAGCCCTTGCCGGGCACGGGCTGGCCGCTCATGTAGCGAACCAGGTCGGGCGCGCTCCAGTTGCCGATGCCGCTGTTGGCGTCGGGCGTGATGTTGGGCGCATACCAGCCGCCCAGCTCGCTGCCGCCCAGCGAACGCTTGAGGTCTTCGGCCATGAACAGGTTGCGCGGCGTGTGGCAGGTCGAGCAGTGGGCCAGGCCCTGGGCCAGGTAGGCGCCGCGGTTCCACTCGGCGCTTTGCGCGGCGTCGGCCTGGTAGGGCGCGGCGTCGAGAAACAGGGCGTTCCACACGCCCAGAAAGGGGCGGGCGAGGTTGAAGGGGAAGGGCAGCGCGGTGGCGGGCGCGGCCGCGTCCACGGGCGCCACGCCCTGCATGAAGAAGGCGTACAGGGCCGCGACGTCCTCGTCCGATGTCTTGGCGTACGAGGTATAGGGCATGGCGGGGAACAGGTTGGCGCCGTCCGCGCGCTTGCCGTGGCGCACCGCGTCGCTGAACTGCTGCAGCGTGTAGTTGCCGATGCCGTGGGTCTTGGACGGCGTGATGTTGGTCGAGTAGATCGCGCCCACCGGGCTGGCCAGCGCCAGGCCGCCCGCCATGGCCTGGCCGCCGGGGGCGGTGTGGCAGGCCACGCAGTCGCCGGCGGTGGCCAGGTAGCGGCCACGCTCGACCAGGGTGCCGTCCGCCGCGTTGTCGGCCGCGCGGGCGGGCATGGCGGCGAGCAGGGCGACGGCCAAGAGGGAGGTCGTGAGTGCGTGTTTCATCGTGCCGTCCTCCCGCTCAGGCCTTGTCCAGCGTGTGGCTGCGCGGCAGCATGGCCGGCCCGCCGTTGCCGGCGATGATGTGGGCGCCGGTGCGCAGCGCCACGGCAATGGCGTTGAGCGTGGAGTTGCAGGTCGCCGAGGTCGGCAGCACGCCGGTGGAGGCCAGGAACAGGTTCTCGTGGTCCCAGGCGCGGCCGTATTGATCGCACACCGACAGCTTGCGGTCGGCGCCCATGCTCAGGGTGCCGCAGATGTGCTGGTTGTTGGCGAAGTCCGTGTCCTTGCTGTAGCGCAGGTTGCTGCCGCCCATCAACTCGGCGATCCTGGCGAAGTCCTGCTGGCCGCGCTTGTGGCCCCTGAAGGTGTAGTCGTCGATGTGGTAGTGGGCACGCGGCTTGGGGATGCCCATGCTGTCCTTCTCGTCGGCCAGGTCGATGCGGTTGTCGGGGTGGGGCAGCACCTCCAGCACCGTCTTGACGTTCATTTCGCGGGCCGCCGCGTGGCGCAGCTTGTCGGCAAATTCCTGGCCGTAGACGCCGGCCTTGAGCAGCGCGTTGGTGGCGCCGTCCACGCGCGAGATGTTGGTGAAGTCCAGGCGGTAGGGCGCGTGCTCGGCGCGGAAGGCGCCATCGCGCATGTGGTTGATGGAGCTGGGGCTTTGCGGGCCACGGCCCAGCCACACGTCCTCGTCGGCATCGAAGCTCAGCGAGGTGCTGGGGTGGTCCATCAGGTGGCGCCCGACCTGGTCGTATTCGTTGGCCAGGCCGCGCTTGAACTTGTCGCTCTTGGACAGCAGCAGCAGGCGCGGCGATTCGATGCCGTTGGCCGCCACGATGAAGGTCTTGCCGGTGACGCGGTGCACGTTCTTGTCCACGTCGTAGTAGTTGGCGGCGACGATGCGGCCCTGCGCGTCGTGTTCCAGCTGGAACACGTTGGCGTGGATCTGCAGCTTGACCCCGGCCTTGAGCGCCTGCTGCACGGCAATGCCGCCGTGGTATTGGGCGTCGATGGGGCAGATCGGCTGGCAGTTGTTGGCGCCGCCGCAGGGCGGCCGGCCGTCGAAGGAGCGGCTGTTGCGGGCCACGGTATTGGCCAGCACCTTGTAATTCCATTTCCATATCAATAGATCAATAATATCCATGTCACCGATCCCGCAAGGAGAACGACATGGCAAGAACAGCCCGAGGTGCCGACAGTCTGGAGTCGGCCCGTCAAATGCTGGCCGGCGCACAGACCGCTGAGCAGCTTCGCCAAGCACAGGCGGTGGTGTTGCCGCTGGACTATGGCTTGAGCCTGGAGCAAACCGCGCAGGTCATCGGCCGCTCCCCGGCGTGGACCTGCCGCTTGCGCAATCGCTTCCTGGCCGGCGAGGTTGCAGGTGACGGCCAGCGCCCCGCGCGCGGCGGCAGGCGCCACCAGAACATGACGACTGAGCAGGAGCGCCAGGTGCTGGCGCCCTTTCTTGATCGCGCTCGCACGGGCGGCATCCTGGTGGTCGGTCAAGTCAAGTGTGAAATCGAAGCTGCCCTGGGCCGTCCCATGGCGCTGTCCTCGGTCTACAACCTGCTGCACCGCCACGGCTGGCGCAAGCTGGCCCCCGACAAACGCCATCCGCAAAGCGATCCTTTGGCTCAAGAGGAGTGGAAAAAAAACTCCCCGAGCGCCTTGCCGAAATCTGCTCGCACTGGCCGCAGCAAGGCCCCATCAAGCTGATGTTCCAGGACGAGGCGCGCTTTGGACGCATCAACGACGTGCGCCGCTGCTGGGCGCCCAAGCCGGTGCGGCCGCTGTGCCAAGCCATGTTGACCCACGAGTACACCTACGCGTACGCCGCCGTCGATGTGGCAAGCGGCCAGTTGGACTCGCTCATCTTGCCTCACGTCAACACCGAGTGCATGCAGTTGTTTCTCGACGAGGTGAGCGAGCGTCACCCGCACGAGCGCATCGTCATGGTGCTTGACGGTGCCGGCTGGCATGCCAGTGGTGAGCTGCACCCGCCCGCCAACATGCGCCTACTGAGCCTGCCCCCCTATGCGCCGGAGCTCAACCCGGTGGAGCACGTGTGGGACGAGCTGCGCGAGAAGCGATTCCACAACCGCGTCTTCGACAGCCTGGAGGCGCTCGAAGATCACCTTGAGCTCGCCCTGCGAGACTTCGAGAGCAACTGCGAACGGATCCGATCCATCGTCGCCTGGCCGTGGATTATTGATGCGCTATTGAATTAGAAATGGAATAAGTGCCGGCCAGGCGCTCGCGCACGCGCGCCATGGCGTAGGGCTCGGCCACCGTCCCCATGGGAAAGGGCTTGCTGCGCGGCGAGCCGGTCTCGGTCGAGCCGCCCACGCCCATGATCTCCTCGGCCTCCTGGTAGTAGGGCTCCAGGTCGTCGTAGTCGAAGGGCCAGTCCACGCCCACGCCGTACAGCGACCGGATCCTGAAGTCGTTGGGCAGGTTGCGCCAGGCGTGCGCCGCCCAGTGCCAGCTGGTGCCGCCCACTTGGCGCACGTATTCGGCCGGGTAGGGATAGGGGCCGGCCTGCACCAGATAGCCGTTGTCGTCGGGCCGGTAGATGGGGTGCGGCGCGGTGGGAATCGACGGATACGGCGTCATCCAGTCGCCCCGGCGCGAGGCGTTGCGAAAGCGCGCCACGAAAACGCCGCGGTCCGAGGCGCCGCCGGCCTCCAGCATCAAGACCGAGGCGCCGGAGCGGGCCAGCTTGGCGCCCAGCATGGCGCCGACGATGCCGGAGCCGACGATGACGTAGTCGGCGGAGAGTTTGGAGTCGGCCATGTGATGTGCCCTTGATTCTTGTTGTGAGCCGCAGTCAGCGCAGCACGTTGACGAGCTTGATGTCGAACTGGGTCGGATTGCTGGTCCAGCTGCCATGCAGGCCGTAGAGGTAGGAGGGCGGGCGCAGCTTGCCGGCCACCAGCTGGGCATTGAGCGCGAATTCGTAGGCCACCACGCGCGTGTCGTGGCCGCTGCCGGCAATGCCCAGCCACCAGGCCTGCATGATCTGCCCGGGCACATGGGCCAGCTCGGGCTTGTCGGCCTTGATGCGGGTGTTCAGATCCGCCAGGGCCACCTGATTGGCTTGCACCCACTGCCACAGGGCATCGACCTGGGCGCCGAACTTGTCGTCCAGCGCCTGCCAGGCGGCCTGCAGGCGGGCGGCCTGGCCGGGGTTCAGATCCTCACGCTCGGTCAAATAACGCGACAGGGCCATGAAGCCCGGGCTGGCCGCAGGCGTGGGTGCTGGCGTCGCGGCCAGCGCCCAGGGCGCCAGCTGCGCGGCACCGACCGCCACCAGGCCACCCAGCAGCTGACGACGTTGCAGGCCGAAGGCCGGGAAGGTGGGGGTGTGCGGCATGGTGTGGTGGTTCCTGATCGTGCGCGGCGCGCGCCAGGGGCCGAGTGTGCGCCGATTCAGGGCGCGATGAAGGGGTGGCGCCGTCGGCGCTGACGCGGCATGTCCCAGCCGGGGGGCGCCATGGCCTGGCACGGACCGTCGGCGCGAACTTCAAGGCAAATCAGCCTCCAGCGCACACAGGGACTGCGCTGAATGCTATCAAAATGAGATTTTCGGTGCAGCCGCGGTGGCGGTGGGTGCGCCGGCATCGGGCGCGCGCAGGCTTGCCTCAGCGCCGGCGCCGGCCCAGCAGCAGGGCCAGCGCCGCGCCCGCGGCGGCGGCGATGGCCATGGACTGCAGGGGCTTTTCGGCCACGTAGGCGCTGGTCTGGTCGGCGGCGCTCGACAGCTTCTGCCGCGCCTGCCGGTTGGCCGAACGGGCGGCGGCCTTGCCGCGCGTGCCCAGCTCGTCCATCTGCGCCGACAGCGATTCCAGTCTGGGCAGCACGTCCTCGCGCAGGCGATGCAGGCGGGCCTGCGCCTTGTCCAGCGCCTCGCCCACGCGGGTGCGCGGGGCGTCGGGGTTGGTGAATTCTTCGGGGGATTCGGGGTTCATGGGACCACTCCAGTCAGAAGCGCGCTCGGGCTGGGCGCGCCGGTTCATGGGCCATTGTGCGCCGGCCGCGCGTCGGCGCCGCACACCGGGCAGTCGGCCTGGCGCGACACGCGCAGGGTGGTGAACTCGCCCTGGCGGGTGTCGATCATCAGCAGGCGCCCGACCAGCGGCTCGCCGATGCCGCACAGCAGCTTGATCGCCTCGGTGGCCTGGATGCTGCCGACCAGCCCCACCAGCGGCGCCAGCACACCCAGGGTGGCGCAGGCCACGTCCTCCACCTGCTGGTTGGGCGGAAACACGCAGGCGTAGCAGGGCGAGTCGGCGCGGCGCGCATCGAACACCGACACCTGGCCGTCGAAGCGGATCGCCGCGCCCGACACCAGCGGCTTGCGGTGGCGCACGCAGGCGGCGTTGAGCGCGTGGCGCGTGGCGTAGTTGTCGCCGCAGTCCAGCACCACGTCGGCGGACTGCACCCGTTCATCGAGCAGCGCGGCATCGGCGCGGCGCGCCACGGTGTGCAGCTGCACGCCGGGGTTGCGCGCGGCAATGGCCTGGCGCGCCGAGTCGACCTTGGGCCGGCCGATGCTGGCCTCGGTGTGAATGATCTGGCGCTGCAGGTTGGTCAGGTCGACCGTGTCGTCGTCGATGAGGGTCAGCCGCCCGACGCCGGCGCTGGCCAGATACAGCGCCACCGGCGAGCCCAGCCCGCCCGCACCCAGGATCAGCGCATGCGCGGCCAGGAGCTTTTGCTGGCCTTCGATGCCGATGTCATCGAGCAGCACATGGCGCGAATAGCGCAGCAGTTGCGAGTCGTCCATGGGCGGCGGCGGCCCCGCGGCTTATTCCGTCTTCGACTCTTCCTTGCGCTCGACCAGCGTGGTGCTGACCTTGACCGGCTGGCCCTTGAGCTTGGCCAGCGCCTGCTCCAGCGGGAAGTCCTTGTCGCTGCCGTACTCGGGCGGGCGGCGCTCGGCGGCGGGCTTGCGGGCATCGGCCTCGAGCTTCTTGAGGGCGTCCTCGCGCTCCTTGGCCAGGGCCGGGTCCGTGACCTCGGGGCCGCTGCCCGACAGGTGGTGCTCCAGGTCGGCCTCGCGCATGCGCAGCACGGCAAAGGGGCTGCCCTCGGCGGTGTCGTCGACCATGATGTCGGGCACGATGCCCTTGGCCTGGATGGTGCGGCCGCTGGGCGTGTAGTAGCGCGCGGTGGTCAGCTTGAGCGCGGTGTCGGGGCCCAGCGGGCGCACGGTCTGCACCGAGCCCTTGCCGAAGGTCTGGCTGCCCATGATGACGGCGCGCTTGTTGTCCTGCAGCGCGCCGGCCACGATCTCGCTGGCCGAGGCCGAGCCGCCGTTGACCAGCACCACCAGCGGCACCTTCTTGAGCGCCGCGGGCAGACTGGCCAGCGGGTCGGCGCCGCGCCGGCGCATGTAGTCCTCGGGCAGGGCCTTGTAGATGGCCTTGCTTTCCTCGATCTGGCCGTTGGTGGTGACCACGGTGGCGCCCTCGGGCAGGAAGGCGGCCGACACGGCGACGGCGGCGTCCAGCAGGCCGCCCGGGTCGTTGCGCAGGTCGAGCACCAGGCCCTTCAGGTTGGGGTCCTTCTTGTAGATCTCGTCCAGCTTGGCGACGAAGTCCTCCACCGTGCGGTCCTGGAACTGCGACACCCGGATCCAGGCATAGCCCGGCTCCATCACCTTGCCCTTGACCGACTGGGTACGGATCTCTTCGCGCGTGATGGTGACCGGGAAGGTGCGGTCCTCGTCGCGGCGCCAGACGGTGAAGCGCACCTGCGTGCCCGGCTCGCCGCGAATGCGCTTGACGGCGTCGTTCAGCGACATGCCCTTGACGGCGGTGTCGTCCACCTTGGTGATCAGGTCGCCCGACTTCAGGCCGGCCTTGTCGGCGGGCGAGCCCTCGATGGGCGACACCACCTTGACCAGGCCGTCTTCCTGCGTGATCTCGATGCCCACGCCGACGAAGCGGCCGGTGGTGCCTTCGCGGAATTCCTTGAACGACTTCTTGTCGAAATACTGCGAGTGCGGGTCCAGCCCCGACACCATGCCCGAGATGGCATCGGTGATGAGCTTTTTCTCGTCCACCGGCTCGACGTAGTCGGTCTTGATCAGGCTGAACACGGCGGCGAGCTGCTGCAGCTGCTCCAGCGGCAGCGGCGCCAGCGTGCCGCGCGCCACCGTTTGCAGCGAAACGGTGGTCAACGCGCCGGCCAGCGCACCGACGGCGATCCAGCCGGCGATCTTGGATTTCTGACTCATGATGACGGGGCTTTCTTGGCGCAAGCGCTCAATATACAGGGTTCGGGTGGCGGCTTGATTTGGTGTGGCCCGCCGGGGAGTAAGTTCCGCCGCGCGGCGCTCAGCCGCGGCCTTGCCGCGCCACCGCCGCCGCCGCCTGCTCGGCCGCCTGCGCGTCGCCCAGGTAATAGTGGCGCAAGGGGCGCAGCGCGTCGTCCAGCTCGTACACCAGCGGGATGCCGTTGGGGATGTTCAGCCCCACGATGTCGGCGTCGGAGATGCCGTCCAGGTACTTGACCAGCGCGCGGATCGAGTTGCCGTGCGCCACCACCACCAGGCGGCGGCCGGCGCGAATCTCGGGCGCCAGCACCGCGTTCCAGTACGGCAGCACGCGCGCCACGGTGTCCTTCAGGCACTCGGTCAGCGGCACGTCGCTGGGCTGCAGGTGGGCGTAGCGCGGGTCGCTGCGCTCGCAGCGCGGATCGTCCGGCGTCAGCGCGGGCGGCGGCGTGTCGTAGCTGCGCCGCCAGGTCAGCACCTGCGCCTCGCCGTATTTCTTGGCCGTCTCGGCCTTGTTCAGGCCCTGCAGCGCGCCGTAGTGGCGCTCGTTCAGGCGCCAGTGCTTTTGCGAGGGCAGCCACAGGCGGTCCATCTCGTCCAGCGTCAGGTGCAGGGTGCGGATGGCGCGCTTGAGCACGCTAGTGCAGGCCAGGTCGAACGCATAGCCCTCGGCCTTCAGCAGGCGGCCGGCCTGGCGCGCCTGCTCCACGCCGGTGGGCGTCAGGTCGACGTCGGTCCAGCCGGTGAAGCGGTTTTCCAGGTTCCAGGTGGATTCGCCGTGGCGGATCAGGACAATCTTGTGCATGGGGCGGAAGGGGGCAGAAGGCGGCGCAAGGAAAAGGCCATCGCCGGGTCGGCGGACGATGGCCATGCGCCATTTTAAAATGCCGGATTGTCCCCGCGCCGCCGGCCGGTGCACCGCCGCCCCAAAAGGCGCTCCCTGTTCAAAGGATTTTCAACGTGGATTTCGTGATTGCCAACTGGGCCCTGATCCTGCTGGCCCTGGTTTCGGGCGGCATGCTCGCCTGGCCGCTGCTGCAGGGCGGCGGCGGCGCCGGCCTGTCGCCGGCGGCGGCGGTGCAGCGCATCAACCGCGAGAAGGCGGTGGTGATCGACGTCTGCCAGCCCGAGGAATTCGCCGCCGGCCACGTGGGCGGCGCGCGCAGCATCCCGATGAGCGAGCTGGAAGCCAAGCTGCCCGGCGCGGTCAAGAACAAGGCCACGCCGCTGGTGATGGTGTGCGCCTCGGGCGTGCGGGCGCGCCGCGCGGTGGCCATCGCGCGCAAGCTGGGCTACGAAAAGGCCGAGGTGTTGGCCGGCGGCATGAAGAGCTGGCGCGACGCCAACCTGCCGATCGAAAAATGAACCACCCCCGTTGCTCCACTCGCTGCGCGATGTTGCGCTTCCCCCCTCCAGGGGGCATCGCCGGTGACCGGGGAGACCCCGGCCACGGCGATTGCTGGCTTGGCCTGCTCCGCGGCCGTTCGGCCCTCGGGGTTTTTGCCCTGTTGGTGGTGCGCGGCGCCATGGAAAACTGAAATGAGCACCGCCCTGCCCCACATCACCCTCTACACCACCGGCACCTGCCCCTATTGCATTCGCGCCAAGCAGCTGCTGGCCGCGCGCGGCGTGACCGAGTACGAAGAAATCCGCGTCGACCTGCAGCCCGAGCAGCGCCTGGCCATGATGGAGCGCAGCGGCCGGCGCACGGTGCCGCAGATTTTCATCGGTGCCACCCACGTGGGCGGCTGCGACGAGTTGATGGCGCTGGACGCCGCCGGCGGCCTGCAGCCGCTGCTGGGCGCCTGAGATAATCCGGCGACACGCGGCGGGCCGCATCCCGGGCTGCCGCCGCCTTTCCCCCTTTTCTTTTTCCCCTTTAACCGAGACTTTCCATGGCCGATCAGGATCCCGTGTTCAACATCCAGCGCGTCTATCTGAAAGAGGCGTCGCTGGAGCAGCCCAATTCGCCCGCCATCCTGCTCGACGCCGAACAGCCCGCGCTGGAGATCAACCTGGGCGTGAACGCCGAGAACGTGGCCGAGGGCATCTTCGAGGTCGCCGTCACCGCCACCGTGACCTCCAAGATCGGCGAGAAGACGGTGTTTCTGGCCGAGTGCAAGCAGGCCGGCATCTTCGAGATCCGCAACGTGCCCGAGGACCAGATGGCCGGCGTCATCGGCGTGGCCTGCCCGCAGATCGTCTACCCCTACCTGCGCAGCAACGTGGCCGACTTGATCCAGCGCGGCGGCTTTCCGCCCGTGCACCTGGCCGAGATCAACTTCCAGGCCATGTACGAGCAGCAGCAGGCCGCGCAGGCGGCGGCGCCCGTCACCACGCAGTAATTTCAAGTCAAATCGGCCTCTGTCGCCCACCGACCAAGCGCGAGCAGCTATGAAAATCATAGTCATCGGCGCCGGCGCTTGGGGCACCGCCCTGGCCGTCAACGCGGCGCGCAACCCCGCCACCCACCAGGTGGTGCTGTGGGCGCGCGACGGCGCGCAGGCCGAGGCGCTGGAGCGCACGCGCGAGAACGCGCGCTACCTGCCCGGCATCCCGTTGCCGCGCGAGCTGGCCCTGCGCGGCGGCGACGTCGCCACGCTGCTGGACGCCGCGGCGCAGGCCGACCTGATCATCGTCGCCACCCCGGTGGCCGGCCTGCGCCCCACCCTGGCGCTGCTGCAGGGCGTGCGCGTGCCGCTGGCCTGGCTGTGCAAGGGCTTCGAGCCGGCGCAGGACCCCACCGCGCCGCGCCCCTTCGGCCTGCTGCCGCACGAGATCGCGCGCCAGGTGGCGCCCGAGCTGCCGGCCGGCGTGCTGTCGGGCCCCAGCTTCGCCCAGGAGGTGGCGCGCGGCCAGCCGACGGCGCTGGTGGCCGCCAGCCGCTCGCCCGCGGTGCGGCGCGCCATGGTCGAGGCCTTTCACGGCCCCACGCTGCGCGTGTACGCCAGCGACGACTGGGTGGGCGTGGAAGTGGGCGGCGCGGTGAAGAACGTGCTGGCCATTGCCACCGGCCTGGCCGACGGCCTGAACCTGGGGCTGAATGCGCGCGCCGCGCTGATCACGCGCGGCCTGGCCGAGATCGCCCGCCTGGGTGTGGCGCTGGGCGCGCAGGCCGAGACCTTCATGGGCCTGTCGGGCCTGGGCGACCTGGTGCTGACGGCCACGGGCGACCTGAGCCGCAACCGCCGCGTCGGCCTGCTGCTGGCCGCCGGCAAGACCACGCAGCAGGCCGTGCAGTCGCTGGGCCACGTGGCCGAGGGTGTGTACAGCGCCCACACCGTGCTGCAGCGCGCGCACCACCTGGGCGTGGACATGCCCATCACCGAGTGCGTGGTGGCGCTGCTGGACGGCCAGCTCAAGCCGGTGGAAGCGGTGGCGGCGCTGATGGGACGCGACCCCAAGGGCGAGCTTTTATAGCCAAACTGGCCGCTAGCCGGCGTGCATCAAGCGCCAGCAGCTATTAAATGATGAGCATCAGGCGGCCGGCGTGAAGGCCAGCCGCACATAGATGGGCGCGTAGGCCTCGGCCTGCGTGACCTCGACCAGGGTTTCCTTGGCCAGCTCCAGCAGCGCGATCAGCGTGACCACCAGCACCGGCACGCCGCGCGCGGGGTCGAACAAATCCTCGAACGGGGCGAAGCGCCGGCCCTGCAGCTTTTTCAGCACGATCGACATGTGCTCGCGCACGCTCAGCTCCTCGCGCGAGATCTTGTGGTGCTGCACCAGCCGGGCGCGCTTCAGGATGTCGGCCCAGGCGCCCTGCAGGTCGGCCAGCGCGACGTCGGGAAAGCGCGGCGTGAGCGCCTGCTCGACGTACACCTGCGCCTTCAGAAAGTCGCGGCCGAACTGCGGCACCTCGGCCAAGCGCGCGGCGGCCAGCTTGATGCGCTCGTACTCCAGCAGGCGGCGCACCAGCTCGGCGCGCGGGTCCTCGGGCTCCTGGCCCTCGGCCGTCTTGCGCGGCGGCAGCAGCATGCGCGACTTGATCTCGATCAGCATGGCCGCCATCAGCAGGTATTCGGCCGCCAGCTCCAGGTTGCGGCTGCGGATTTCGTCGACGTAGCTGAGGTACTGGCGCGTGACCGCCGCCATCGGGATGTCGAGGATGTTGAAGTTCTGCTTGCGGATCAGGTACAGCAGCAGATCCAGCGGGCCCTCGAAGGCCTCCAGAAAGACTTCCAGCGCGTCGGGCGGGATGTACAAATCCTGCGGCAGCGCGAACAGCGGCTCGCCGTACAGACGCGCCACCGCCACGTGGTCCACCGTGTCGGGCAGCAGCGTGGCGCTGCCGGCGTCGGCCAGCAGCTCGGCGGTGTCGGGAGTACTCATGCCCGGACGGGCTCAGGCTCTCAGGCGCTCATTCCGCGTCGAGCGCGTCGGGATGCGCACCGGGCTTGGGCGCATAAGCGTAGTAGACGTAGGCGGTCTGCGGCACGCGCCCGGCGCGCAGGTCGGCCTGCTGCTGCAGGTCGATGCGCTTGTCCCACAGCAGCGCGCGGCCCTGGCGCTGGCTTTGCTCCAGCTCGGGGCGCTGCTGCTTGAGCGACTGGATGAAGTTGGTGGCCTCGGAGGTGTAGTGCGGGCGGGCGAACAGCTTGGCGAGCGACATGGATTTTTACGGTTGAATCGGGGGGCGGCGTGCGCGCGGCAGGGGCGCCGTGCGTTACAAACGCGTTTTGTCGATTTTACCGGGGCCCGATCACGATGAAAAACCTCACCCGCCGCACCCACCGCTGGGGCCTGGCCGCGCTGCTGGGCGCCACCCTGGCCTTAAGCGCCTGCGACCCGCAGGCCATCAAGGAGCTGGAGGAGGGCGTGTCGACCGAGGCCGACGTGGTGCAGCGCTTCGGCCAGCCCGAGCGCGTGTGGCCCGAGGCCGGCGGCGCCAAGACCTACGAGTACAACCGCCAGCCCGCCGGCCTGCGCAACTACATGATCACCATCGGCGCCGACGGCAAGATGAGCGCGCTGCGCCAGGTGCTGACGCCCGAGAACTTCGCCCGCGTGCAGCCCGGCCAGGGCGTGGAGGACGTGCGCCGCATGCTGGGCAAGCCCGCGCAGCAACTGCCTTTGCCGCTCAAGAACCAGACCGTCTGGACCTGGAAGTTCCTGGAGCCGCCCAGCGAGACCAAGGCCTTCAACGTGTACTTCGGCCCCGACATGCGCGTACAGCGCAGCGAGATCGGCCCCGACCCGGATGGGCCGGACATGCGCGGCGGCGGTTGAGCAAACCCCCGGACTGGCATACGGCAATCGGCCGCCCGCCAGCGGCAAAGGCGCCACAGTCGGATACTGCGGCGCATGCTTTTTCACCGATTCAACATCTCGCACCCGCGCAGCCCGCGCTGGGCCGTCGGCGCTGCGCTGGCGCTGGCGGCCGCGCTGGGCTTGACGGCGCCGGCGGCGCAGGCGGCCCAGGGCCTGGATCTGGCCCTGACGGCCGGCAACGGCAAGTACCACGTGCACAAGTACGGCCTGGTGCTGGGCTGGACGCGCCCCGACCCGCTGTGGCAGGGCACGCAGTGGCGCCTGATGCTGCGCCACGAGGGCGAGCTGGCTCAGTGGCGCGTGCCTGACGCACCCAATGTGCTGGAGCTGGGCTATTCGCCCGTGCTGCGCTTCGAGCGGCCGCTGGCCGGCTCCGGCACGGTGTTTTTTCTGGAAGGTTCGATCGGCGTGCGCCTGCTGTCGCGCACCCGCGTGGCCGGGCACGAGCTGAGCACGGCCTTTCAGTTCTCCGACCAGCTGGGCCTGGGCTGGCAGTGGGGCGAGCAGGGGCGCCACACGCTGGGGCTGCGCCTGCAGCACCTGTCCAACGCCAGCATCAAGGTGCCCAACCCGGGCATGAACTTCTGGCAGTTGGTGTATCGCTACCGTTTTTAATCAACTGACCGGACTGCTCTCGATGCGATAGCGCGCCGGCGCCGCGTCGCCCTGCGCCACCAGCTGCCAGCGCCGCCGGTGAAACTGCGCCACGCTGGCGCGGTGGGCGATCGACAGCAGGGCGCCGCCGGCCTGCTCGGTCAGCGCGCGCAGGCGCTCGTAGAGCGTGCGCTCGGCCTCGGGGTCGAGCGCGCTGGTGGCCTCGTCGGCCAGCACCCAGGCGGGTTTTTTCAGCAGCACGCGGGCGATGGCCAGGCGCTGCTGCTCGCCGCCGCTGAGCTTTTGCGTCCAGTTGTCGCGCTCGTCCAGGCGCTCGGCCAGGCGCGGCAGCAGGGCGTCCTGCAGCGCCTGCCTCAGCTGTTCGTCGCTGTAGTTGGCGGCCGGCTCGGGGTAGGCCAGCGCATCGCGCAGGCTGCCGTCCGGAAAGTACGGCCGCTGCGGAATGAACATGCTGTGCGCCGGCAGCGCCACGCGCCCCTCGGCCCAGGGCCAGATGCCCGCCAGCGCGCGAAACAGCGTGCTCTTGCCGCTGCCCGAGGGACCTTGCAGCACGGTGTGCTCGCCCGGGCGCATGGCCAGCGTGGCGCCCTGCACCAGCGTGGCGCCGGTGGGCAGGGACACCGTCAGCGCGTCGGCTGCCAGGGTGTTGGCGCCGGCGCCGGGCATGGTTTCGAGCGCGCTGGGCGCGCCCTGGGGGCGCGACAGCGCGGCCTCGAAGCTGGTCAGACGCTCGGTGGTGGCGCGCCAGGCGGCCAGGCCGTCGTAGTTGTCGACGAACCAGGACAGCGCGCCCTGCACGCGGTCGAAGGCGCTGGCGATCTGCATCAGCTCGCCCAGCTGGATGGCGCCCGAAAAAAAGCGCGGCGCCGCGACGATGAAGGGAAACACCACCGCCGCCTGCCCGAACAGGTTGGTGAAGCCCACCAGCTGCTTTTGCTTGTTGATGAGGCGCAGGTAGTTGGCCAGCACGGCCGAGAAGCGCGTGTCCAGGTTGCGGTTTTCCACCGCCTCGCCCTGGTCCAGCGCGATCGACTCGCTGTATTCGCGCACGCGCACCAGGTGGTGGCGGTAGTTGGCCTCGCGCCGCTGCTGCTCGAAGTTCAGGCCAATCAGCGGGCGGCCGATGTAGTGCGTCAGCACGCTGCCCACGGTGCAGTAGGCCACCGCCATCCACACCATGTAGCCGGGGATGTCGAAGGCGTGCCCGCCCAGCTCGAAGGCGAAGTTGCCCGACAGCCCCCACAGGATGCCGACGAAGCTGACCAGGGTGACCACCGCGTTCAGAAAGCCCATCGACAGGCCCACGGTCTGGGCGGTGAACAGGTTCACGTCCTCCTGCAGGCGCTGGTCGGGGTTGTCGGGCACGCGCTGGCCGGGCTCGGGCAGGTGGGTCACGTCGGCCGGCTCGGCGGGCGCGGCGCTGGCGTAGCGGCCCAGCTCAATGCGGTAGAAGGCGTGGTCGGTCAGCCAGCGGCGCATCAGGTCGCGCGTCATCCAGGCGCGCCAGCGCAGCTGCAGCAGCTGGGTGAGGTAGAAGCGATAGACCGCGATGACGATGAAGATCACTGCCAGGTAGGTGAAGCGCCCCAGCTGGGTCCAGAACACGGCGGCGTTCTTGTTTTGCAGCGCGTCGTAGAAGGTTCGGTTCCACTCGTTGAGCAGCACCAGCATGTACACGGCGGCCAGGTTCAGCGCGATGATGGCCGCCAGCAGGCCGCGCGCGCGCCACTTTTCCTCGGAGCCGAAGTACGGCGCCGACAGGTGCAGCACCTGGCGCAGGAAGCGCCGGACGCGGGCCAGCTTGTCGAACCAGATCATGGGGAAACTTTCACGAGTGGGTGGCAGCGCGCATGGTAGCGACCCGCCAAGGTGCGCCGGGCGCGGCCTATACTGAACTGAAACCCCGCCATCCGAAATACCGCCCCGCACGCCGCCGATGCCCGACCCGATCCTGACCCTGCCGCAGGCCGACTGGCCCTATGCGCAAAGCCTGATGCGGCTGGCGCTGGGGCTGGCGCTGGGCCTGCTGATCGGGCTGGAGCGCGAGCGCCGCGGCAAGGAGGCGGGGGTGCGCACCTTCGGCTTCATCGGCATGCTGGGCGCCATCGGCGGCGCGCTGGGCATGGCCTACGGGCTGGCGGCGCTGGCGCTCACCGGCCTGCTGGCGGTGCTGCTGAACCTGTCCTCGCTGCGCGCCAATCAGGGCACCGAGCTGACCACCTCGGCGGCGATGCTGGTGACCTGCATGTCCGGCATCCTGTGCGGGCAGGGCCACACGCTGCCGCCGGCGGCGGTGATGGTGATCGCCACCGCGCTGCTGGCCTGGAAGGAGCGGCTGGCCGACTTCTCGATGGGCCTGTCCGAAAGCGAAGTCCGCTCGGCGCTGCTGCTGGCCATCCTGGCGATCGTGATCTACCCGGCGCTGCCCACCGGCACGGTGGGGCCGGGCAACCTGATCGAGCCGCGCTACGCCTGGGTGACGGTGATCCTGATCGCTGGCATCGGCTTTTTCAACTACGTGCTGTGGAAGATGTACGGCACGCGCGGCACCGAGCTGTCGGGTTTCTTCGGCGGCCTGATCAACAGCAACTTCACCGTCATCGAGCTGTCCGAGCGCGTGCGCGAGGTGGGTGCCGCCTTCGTGCCGACGGCCTACCGCGGCATCCTGCTGGCCACCACCGCCATGGTGGCGCGCAACGCCACGCTGCTGCTGATTCTGGCGCCGCAGGCGCTGGTGGGGGCGCTGTCGGCCTTCGGGCTGATGGCGCTGGTCAGCGTGTCGCTGGTGCTTAGCAGCATGCGCCAGCGCCGCGGCGCGCCGGCCGAGGCCGCGCCCGAGATCAACCTGGAGCTGCCGTTCTCGCTGTCGCAGGCGCTCAAGTACGGCGCCATCTTCCTGGTGCTGCACGTGGTGGGGGCGCTGACGCAGCGGCACTTCGGCGACGCGGGCTTCTACGTCGTCAGCGTGGTGGGCGGCCTGCTGTCCAGCGCCAGCGCGGTGGCCGCCGCCGCCACCCTGGCCGAGCAGGGCAACATCGAGCCCTTCACGGCCGGCGTGGGCGCGGTGCTGGCCTCGTTCACCAGCCTGGTGTTCAGCCTCAGCTTCGTGCTGCGCACGCGCAGCCGGCCGTTGATCCGCACGCTGGCGGCGTCGATGGTGGCCGTCGGCGCGGCCGGCCTGGTGGGCCTGCTGGCCAGCCACTGGGCCGAACCCTGGGTCGAGCAGGTGATCGATCTGGTGCGCCGGGGCGGGGCCTAGTCAAGCCGGCTGCAGCAGGCCGTCCAGCCGCGCATCCCAGCGCGTGTCGGGCAGCACGTCGGCCAGTTGCTTGTCGCTGAGGCCGAAGCCGGGCCGCAGCAGCTGCGCCAGCACGGCGCGAAAGTCGTGGTGCACCGGCACATCGCGTTGCTCGTGCAGGTTGGCCTGTGCCAGGCCGCTCCACTCGCCCCACCAGCGGCCGCCGGCCACGCCCGGGCCGATCAGCCACATGGCGTTGCCGTGGCCGTGGTCGGTGCCGCGGGTGCCGTTCTCGGCTGCGGTGCGGCCGAATTCGCTGGCCATCACGATCACGTCGCCCGGCTGGTCGAAGTCGCGCGCCAGCTGCGCCAGTGCCGCGCCCAGGTTGCGCAGGTTGCCGGCCAGCTGGCCGCTGACGGCGCCCTGGTTGGCATGGGTGTCCCAGCCGCCGGCCGACAGAAAGCCGATGCGCAGGCGGCGCTCTTGCCGCATCAGGGTGCCCAGGTTGCGCGCGTCCTGCACCAGCAGGGCGGGCGCAGCGGCGCCGTTGTCGGCGGCCTGCATTTCGCGCGTGAGGTCCTGCGCGGTGCGCAGGAGGCTGTCGGCGCCCTGGCGAAAGGCCTTGGAGAGGCTGTCCTGGCCGTCGTACAGCGCCAGCAGCGCCTCGCGCGCCTGGGTGTTTTGCAGGGCGCCGGGGCGCTGCGCGGCCTTGCCGTGGGCCACCAGCTTGACTTCGGCGCGGCCTTCGAGGATGCGCGGGTTGGACTCGCCCACGCCCAGCGCGTGCACCGCGCCGGCATTGCCGCCCAGGCCGGCCAGGCGGTTGAGCCAGCCGGGCGCATCGCCGCTGCGGCCCAGGCGCGCGGTTTCCCAGTAGTACTGGGCGTCGAAGTGCGAGCGCGTCGGGTCGGGCGAGCCGGCGGCGGGGATCACGGCCAGGCGGCCTTGCTGCCACAGCGGCAGCAGCTCGGCCAGCGCGGGGTGCAGGGCAAAGCGCGCGTCCAGCTTGATGGCGGCCTGCTCGCTGCCGTCGGGCGCGGGCAGGGCGATGCTGGAGCGCAGGCGGGTGTAGTCGGGGTCGGACCAGGGCACGAACAGCGACAGGCCGTCGACCGCGCCGCGCAGAAAGACGACGACCAGGCGGCCGTCGCCGCGCGCGCCGGGCGCGGCCTGGGCAAAGGCGCGCGGTCCGAGCGCCAGCGTGGCGGCGGCGCCCAGCAGGTGGCGGCGGGAGAGCGGGGTATTCATGATTAACTCCTGAATCAATAGCTGCTTGCGCTTGCCAGACGGGCGCGAGAGGCTATTTCGACATGAATTCGCGGCTGGCCAGCAGCAGGCCGGCGCGCAAGGCGGGCGGCTGGGCGTCGATCTGGCGCAGCGTGGCCGGCTGCATGAAGGCGTCCAGAAAGTCGACCGCCGGCCGGCGCCGCGCCAGCGCCAGCGCGTAGTCGGCGCGGTGGGTCAGCGCCTCGGGCGCCAGCCAGGTGGCGCGGTCGGTCTTGTAGCCGTCGGGCGTGGGCCAGCGCAGCACGCCCTGGCCGGCGTTTTGCAGCAGGCCCAGGGTCTGGTTGATCTCGCGCTCGTCCTGCGGGCCGCCGGTGGCGGCCAGGGCCGAGCTGGCGTAGTCGTAGGGCGTCTTGAACAGGTTGTGGGCCGGGTCCCAGAAGGCGCTGGAGCCGACCAGGGTGCGCAGCAGGGCGCGGGTGTCGCCGCCGCTGGACTGAAAGCTGCTTGCCAGCTCGCCCACCAGCGCGGGCGGCGGTGCGTCGGCCACGAACCACTGCGCCAGCCGCAACGCGATGCGGCGCGCGGTGGCGGGGTGCGCGGCCAGCATGCGGATGGCGGCCACGCCCTCGGCCTCGCCGGTGCGCGGGTCGGGGTTGCCGCCAAAACGCTGGCCCAGCACCGTCTTGACGCCGGTGTCGTGGCCGCGCGGCGCAAAGCGAAAGCCATCGGGCTGGCGCGGGCCCACCGTCCAGCCGGTGAGCACGCGCGCCAGCTCGCGCACGTCGCTCTGGCTGTAGCCGCCGTTGACGCCCAGGGTGTGCAACTCCATCAGCTCGCGCGCATAGTTCTCGTTCAGGCCGCGGCGCTGCGGGCCCTGCAGGGTGCCCTCGGCCACGCTCTGCACCTGGTCCAGGTAGTACAGCATGGCGGGGTGGCGGGCGCTGGCCAGCAGCAGGTGCTCGAAGCGGCCCAGCGCATGGCCGCGGATGGCCTGCGCCTGATAGTGGCCGGCAAAGGGGCGCACCGTGCCCTTGTCGATCGAGACGTTGAGGTGGTTGAACCAGAACTCGCTCATGCGCGCCAGCAGCGGGTGTTCCAGGTCGGGCCGGCTGGCGGCCAGCAGCTTCCAGGCGGCGGACTGGCGCGCCACGGCGGCGATGTAGCGCAGGGGCTCGGTGACGCGCAGGGCCGAGGGCGCAGGTGGCGCGGCGGATGCGGGCGCGGTCATCGCCGGCGGCGGCGCGGTGGGCCCCGCGACGGCGTTGCCTTTGGCTTCGCGCTGTTCGCGCCGCGCCTTGCGCTCGGCGGCGGTGCGCTCGAAGATTTCGGGCAGCGGGGCGTCGAAGTCGCCCGGCAGGCCGCCCAGCTGGATGGGCGCCTGGCTGGCGGCGAAGGCGGCGTCGATGGCGGCCAGCGCCCAGGCCTGCGCGCCGCCGGCCTGCTGCACCTGCGCGATCAGCGCCGGCGTGGGGCCGTAGCCCAGGCGCGAGAGCGCGCGCCAGATGGCGGCGGTGTCGGTGGTGTTTGCGGGTGGGTTGCTGGCGCGGGCCCAGGGCGCCGTCACGGCGGCGGCGCCCCAGGCGGCCAGACGCAGCGCGTGGCGGCGTGACAGCAGACGGGAAGACGATGGCATGGTGTTGACCCCGCGGGGCGTGCCGCAAAACGGCCGCCCAGTGTGATCCTGCCAACGGGCGCGGTCGCTGCCGCGCCGACCGGCTTTACAAACTTTACGGGCGCGACATGGCGCCGGCCGCCGCAGCCGCCTCGCGCTCGCGGCGGGCCTGGCGCTCGGCCTTCGCGCGCGCGGCCTCGGCGCGGATTTCGTCCTGCGTCAGATAGCCGTCGTGGTTGGTGTCGGTGCGCTCGAACAGCTCGGCCAGCGAGGGCTTGATGCGGATGGCCACGTCGGCCTCGGCGCGCGAGATGCGGCCGTCGCCGTTGGCGTCCAGCAGATTGAACAGCCTGAGCGCCTGCGCCTCGCCCTTGCCGGGCGTCTGGGCGGCGGTGGCCGGTGGCGCGGATGCGGGCGCGGCCGGCGCGGCGGGGGCGGACTGGGCCAGCGCGGCGCCGGCGGCGAGCGCACCGATCAGCAGCGCCGCGGCGGCGCGAAGGCGAAAGAGCAAGGTCATGCCCGATTGGAACGCCGGCGCGGCCTTGGGGTTGCCTGGGACGCCGGCGCATTTGTAACGCCCGCCGCCACGTGCCCGGCGGGCACGAAGCCGGCCGCCTGCTGGATGTGGCCGCTCTGGTCGTCGAAGAAGAAGTCGGGCTCGAACTCGCGCAGGAATTCGCCCTTGGGCAGGCCGCCCAGGAACATCGCCTCGTCGACGCGGATGTTCCAGCGCATCAGCGTCTGGATGGCGCGGCGGTGCGCCGGCGCGCCGCGCGCGGTGACCAGCGCGGTGCGAATGCGCAGCCCCGGCGGGCCGGCGTGCTGCAGGCGGTGCAGGGCCTCCAGGAAGGGCTTGAAGGGGCCGGCCGGCAGCGGCTCGTCGGCCTTGCGCTTTTCATGCTGCTGGAAGGCGGCCAGGCCCTTCTTTTGGAACACCTGCTCGGCCTCGTCGGAGAACAGCACGGCGTCGCCGTCGAAGGCGATGCGCAATTCGTCGGGGTAGCCGTTGCCGGCCGGGCGCGCGCCCACCATCACGTGCGCGGCCGGAAAGCCCGCCGCCAGCGCCTCGTGCACGTCCTGCGCGTTGGCCGACAGGAAGATGTCGGCGTGCAGCGGACGCAGGTAGCCGAAGGGCGCGCGGCCCTGGGTGAACACACCGCGCTCCAGCCGCAGCGCCTGCGCCGCGCCCGAGTTGAAGATGCGCATGCCCGACACCGGGTCGTTGCGCGAGAGGATGACGACCTCCACGCGCGCCACGCCGTCCTCGTTGAAGCGCAGCAGCTTGCGGACCATGGAATGCGCGATGCCGGGGCGCGCCGGCACGTCCAGGCGCTCCAACTGCAGCTGCATGTAGGCCTGCGCGTCGCCGGCATCGAAGACCTGGTTTTCTTCCTCCAGGTCGAACAGGGCGCGCGAGGAGATCGCGACCACGAGCTTGTCGTCGAGGGTGGCGGGCATGTCGAAAATGATAGCTGGTGGCGCCCGTCAGACAGGTGCTTGCCAGGGGTTTAGCACTTGCGCGCCGCAGGCGGCGAAGTCGCGCGTGTTGCGGCTGACCACCGTCAGGCCGTGGACCAGGGCGGTGGCGGCGATGTAGGCGTCCCGGATGGGCATGGGGTCGGGTACTTGCAAGCCGGCGCTGCGCCGGGCCACCTCGATGTCGAGCGGCAGCATGCGGCCGGCAAACGTCGGCATCACGTGCTGTTCCAGCCAGCGCCGCAAGAGCCTGCCTTGCACGGCGTCGCGCCGTTCCATGCGCAGGGTGCCAATTTCCAGTTCTTCCAGCGTGATGACCGAAACGTGCAGCGTGCTGGCGACGGTGCCCTCCATCCAGCGCATGACCTGCGCGTCGGCCTTGCCGGCGCCGGCCTTGCGCAACTCCGAGATGACGTTGGTGTCGAGCAGGAACATCGTCAGTCGAACTCGGCCGCGCGTGGCAAGTCGCGCCGCTGGGGCAGCACCGAATCGAGGTCGATGTCTTCCACACCGGGCATGGCCAGCGCTTCGATGATCGACTGGGGCTTGCGGGTCAGGCGCTCGTACTCGTCATTGGTGATCAGCACATAGGCGCGCTTGCCCCGGTCGGTGATGAACACCGGCCCGTCGTTGGCGGCGCGCTTGGCGCGGGCCGTGTCCTGGTTGAATTCGCGCGAGGTGAGGGTTTGCATGGCAGCCTCCGCAATCGATGAATGTAGCAATGTTACTACATGACGCCGGTCGGCGCTACTTCACCCACTGGTTGAGCTGGATGATCGGCAGCATCACGGCCAGCACGATCAGCATCACCACCACGCCCATGACCACGATCAAGAGCGGCTCCAGGATGGTGGCCAGCTGCATGGCGCGGCGCTGCACCTCGGTGGACAGCTGCACGGCGGCGCGCTGCAGCATCAGCGGCAGCTGGCCGGTCTGCTCGCCCAGGCGGGCGAACATGGCCAAGAGGCCCGGAAAGCGCTTTTTCTGCGCCAGCGCCGCCGCCAGCGGCGCGCCCTCGCGCACCATCACCAGCGCGTCCTCGGCGTCGGCGCGCATCGCCGTGTTGTTCAGCGTTTCGCTGGCGGCCTGCAGCGCGCGCAGGATGGGCACGCCGGCCCCCGCCAGCATGGCCAGCGTGGCGCCGAAGCGCGCCGCGTTGTAGCCGCGCGCCAGCCGCCCGACCAGCGGCAGGCGCAGCCAGGCGGCGTCGAATTTTTGACGAAAAGTGCCGATCGTCAGCGCCCAGCGTGCGCCGGCAGCTATCAAAACGATGGTGCCCAAAAGCCACCAGCCCCAGTTGCGCACGAAGGCGCTGATGGCCAGCATGGCCACCGTCAGCGTCGGCAGCGCGTGCTGGGTGCCGGCAAACACGGTGGCCACCTGCGGCACCACGTAGCTGACCAGGAACACCACGATCACGATCGCCACCAGCGTGACGATGGCCGGGTACAGCGCGGCGCCGATCAGCTTGGACTTGAGCGCCTGGCGCTCTTCCAGGTCGTCGGCCAGGCGCTCCAGCACGGCGCCCAGGTGGCCGCCCTGCTCGCCGGCGGCGATCACCGCCGTGTAGACCGGCGAGAACTCGCGCGGCTGCTGCGCCATGGCACGCGCCAGCGGGGCGCCGGCGTTGACCTCGGCGCGCAGGCCGGCGATCAGGTTGCGCTGCTTGTCGTCCTCGGCCTCGTCGGCCAGCGCCGACAGCGCGCGCTCCAGCGGCAGGCCCGAACCCACCAGCCCCGCCAGCTGGCGCGTGAAGATGGCCAGCCGCGTGCCGCCGAAGGCGCGCCCGCCGACGATCGGCCGGGTCAGCAGGCTGTCGGCGCGGCCGGTCACCGGCTCCACCGCCAGCGGCACCAGCGCCTGCCCGCGCAGCTGCGCGCGCGCCAGGCGCGCCGTGTCGGCCTCGATCACGCCCTTGCGGGTCTGGCCGTCGGCTTGCAGGGCTTCGAAGGAATAGGCGGGCACGTGCGTGGGGCGGGGCAGCGTGGCCCGGCAGGAATCGAAAGATTCTATTTCGGGCGCGTCAATGCTAGGTTTCAGTGATATGGCTTTGCAGGGTTCCCCATGCTGTTCCCCCTGCTTCGTTTCTCAGCATAGCAGGTAAGCCGGCTTCACCCCCCAGCCGTACACATCAGCACCAGCTCCCGGCCCGTGCTTTTCACGTCGATAACGCTGGTGACGCCGTACAGCTTCGCCCCATGCTTCACCCGCATGGCGGACTTCACGCCCGGTCGGTAGCGCAGGCGCACGCGGATGGTCGTCTCGGTCTGGTTTTGCATGGCGGCCAGGTATTCCCGGCCCTGCAGGGGCTCCACGGCGGCCCAGGCCGATAGGTAGGTCTGCCACTCGTTGATGGGCTGGCCGTAATCGTCAAAGCCCTGCACAAGCTCTTGCAGCTCGATCCGCTGGTCTAGGGTGCCGGCTTGCATTTCTATGCCTCCATGGCCCGATACGGGGCCAGCAGGCGGGAATACAGGTGGTTGTCCGACAGGGGACGATCCACCACGCTTTCCCTTTGTTCGTACAGGGCGGCGGTCAACATGAGCACCGCAATATCGACGGGGGCGGCGGTGGGCAGCGTCTCGACGTTGAGATACAGCAGGACGGTCTGCTGGGCGGCGTCGATCAGGCCCTCGATAAGGGTGTCCTCGTCGGTGTGGTCAACGCGAAGATGTGCTTTGGCTTGGCTCAGGGTTGGCATGGTTGCTCCTTGAATGGGTGCCGGTCGCGCGCGAAGAAAGGGTTCAGCGTGTTCCATTGGTCACGCAGTCCGCGCCACCGGCTGTCGGGGTTTTGTCTCAATCGCGGCACTCACCGACCAATCCGCGTCCGGGCTGTGCCTTGCGGCCCCCTCCCGGCCAGGGGTTAAACAAACATGAAGCTGTCGGCTTCATAGGCTTGTGTCTCCTCGCTGCGGCTCGCTGCGCCAATCGCCATGGCCAGGGCTTGCATGCCATCAATGCGGCCCGTGGTGCGGCTTTTGTCCAGCTTGCGCGCGCCGGTCGGGTCTTTGGTAACGCAGGCATTGGCCGCGCACATGGACAGCACCGGGTGCATACCGTGGGCAACACGGCCATTCAACAATTCAGCTTCGAGCGCGTCCAGGGCAGGGGCCATGTCCTTGAAGCCTTGCCCCCATTCAATGAGCGGCAGGTCGGCCCCCAAATCGCCCAGCTCCTTGCGCAATAGATCAATGCGCCAGCGGTCGTAGGCAATGGCTCTCACGTCCAGGTCGGCCATGATTTCAAGCATGCCGGTCGCAACGTGCTCATAGTCCACAGTGGCGCCGGGCGTGGTCTTCAGAAACCCTTGCTTCACCCACAGGTCATAGGGCACGCGGTCACGCTTTGCGCGGTCGTGAATGCCTTGCTCGGGCGTCCAGAAATACGGTCGGACGTGCCACACGTCACCCGCTTTGCCCACCAGCACCAGGGCCGTTAAGTCCGTCCTTGCGCTCAAGTCCAGGCCGGCGAAGACAGGCCCGTCCAGGGGCTCTACAGGCCCGCTACAAGCCTTCCACACGTCGGGGCTCACGAATGGGCTGTCTGTCGATACCCGCTGATTCAGCAGCAGGTTGCGCGCGGTGTTCTCCATGCTGGGCATGCGCTGCGCTTGCGTGAGCTGCTCGCTCAGGTCGGACTCGCTGCGAAACAGGCCAAGCGCCGGGTTTGCTGCCCGCCATGCCGCCTCATCCGTCAGCTCGCAACCCTCGGGCGCGGCGTACACGCGGCAGACAATCTTCGGGTCGTTGCTGATAGTGGCATCGTCGATCCATAGACTCAGCAAATCGGCGTCGCTTGCCGCTTGCGTGCTGATCGCAATCAGCAGCGGGTTTTCGTGGGCTCCCTGGCTGGTGGTGATGGCGTCCACAAAATCCGACTGCGGCCCGCGCACCTGCCCCACTTCGTCCAGGATCGCAAGCACAGGGCTCAGGCCGTGGGCGGTTTTGCCCTCGGCTGCCAGGGCTCGAAACTCGACATTCATCGGCAGGCCAATCAGGCGCTTACCCGATGGGACGATGCGCACCAGCTTCGATAGCTTCGGGCTGGCCTGCACCATCTTGCTGGCCAGGTTGAACACGAGGGCGGCTTGATCCCTCGACATTGCGCCCGACACAATCTGCGCGTTTTGCTTCGCCTCGGGGCCAATCAGGTGCGCCAGCAGCAGGCCGGCAATCAGGGCGCTTTTGCCATTCTTGCGGGCTATCGAAAGGATAGCGCGGCGGGTGCCGGCTGGGTTGTCGTAAACGTCCCGGATGAAGTCTTTCTGAAACTCAGCCAGCACCAGCGGCTTGCCCACGTCGGCACCTTCGGGCGTGACACAAAAGCCCTCGATAAAGGTGATGATGCGGGCGGCGCGGGTCATAGCGCGTACAGGCGCGGGATCAGGTCGGTCAACTCTTCGTCGGCTTGCCGGGCTTCACGCTCTGCCGTGGCAGCTTTGCCGGCGTCGCGTGCTTCGCCCACCGTGGCCAGGGCGTGCACCTGAATCGCTCGGGCAATGTTGCCGGCCCGCTTCACCAGCATCTCAATTGCCTTTGCGGTCGGGTTGATCTTGTCACCAGTGATGTAGCCCTCAACGTCCAGTTGCGCTTGCAACACTTCAATGTCTGCCATGGCGCGGGCAAGATGCGCCGCTGAAACGAGGTCGGCAGGCGTCCAGGTGCTACGCGCCTTGGACTCGATAATGCGCGCCCAGAATGGCAAATCGCCATCGCGCAGGGTGACATACGGCGGCGGCTCGATAGGCGCTTGTGCGGCGTTTTGAGCGGTCTGGATGGCCGATGCGATGCTGTCTGAGCGGGGACGGCGGGCAGTTGATTTCATGATGGCGAGTTAGCAGTGAAAAAAGGGAAACCGGGCGGTCTACAGCCTGCGACTGCTGGCGATTTCTTGCTATGCTTTCAGTAGCTTTGCTATCACAGTTGTAGCAGTCACTTCCTTGTTCCACGGATGGTTGGGATCAAGCGGCAGGCCGTCCAGGTCGCAACCCAGATAAACGTCTTTGCCGTGGTCGCTGGCCGTCTTCATCGAATGGCACTCATGGCACAGCGGCTGCAAGTTGTCCATGCTGTTGTCCGATGGATCACCACTCACGTGGTCAACGTCCGTCGCTGCGACAACCTGGCCACGCGCCAGGCAGTAGCGGCACAGCGGCTCACGATCCAGCACGGATGCCCGCAGGCGCTGCCATGCGCCCCCATTCAAGGGCAGGGTGCGCCGGGGATCGGCATTGCGTCCGGTGGCCTTGCTCATTGCTTGCTCGGGTAGTCGCCAGGGGCGGCGGGTGCCTTGCCCGTGGGCTCTTCGTCGATGCCGGGGATCGTGGGCAGGTTTTCCAGGCGCCGGGCTTCGGACTTGCGCATCCAGCCGACATTGATGCCGCTGGCGTAGAACGCTGCCCTTGTCGTTGCATCGCCCCTCAGTAGCCCCTCGACTTGGTGCTCGGCAAAGTACACACGGCGGCCCGCTTCGGTCAACAGCTTGCTTTGAATGGCTTGCTCCCATGCAACGAGGTGCCGACGTAGGGACAAGGTGACAAACTGCCGCGCCATCTCCACGCTGTTGCTGTAGTTGCCATGGCGAAGATCACCGATAACGGTCGGGGGCACGCGAAACAGGCGGGCCACTTCCTCGACGCTGAATTGCCGCGCGGCGATCCATTCGGCGTCTTCGAGCGTCATGCTCACCTGCTGAAACTCCACGCCTGATTCGAGGATGGCGGTCTTGCCAGCATTCGCACCGCCGGCATGTTGCGATGCCCAGCTATCGCGGATGGCAATGCGCTGCTCGGGCTTCAACAGGCCGGGGAACTTCAGCACACCGGATAGGCGGGTGCCGTTGTTGAACGTGCCCAGCCCATGCTCTTGCTCCGACTGCGCCAGGTCAATCACTCCACGGGCGGCTTGGATGGGTGACACGCCCAGCACACCGTCGGGCCCCAGGCGATGGCGAAGATGCAGGACTTCGTGAGACAGCAGGCGGATCAGCTTGCCGTCGCCATCGGTGTATTCGTAGGCCAGCTTGTCGCCGTTGCGAATCACGCTCACGCGGTCGGGGTTGATGGGCCACAGGGCAGATACTTGCCCGGCGCTGTCGAACTCGATTCGAGCATAGGCATTGCCCCTCAGCAGGACGTTGGCCTGCAGCAGCTCGCGGAACTCCAATGCCGTCTGGTGCTCGTTGGCTTGATCGTGAAGGACTCGATACAGCGGGTGTTCACTGGCGCGGGTGCGGTCTTCGCCGTCGCGCCGGAACAAGATCAAGGGCAGGCTGCCCACGGTCTCGCTGATGGCTTGCACGCAGGCATACACGGCCGATATGCCCTCGGGCTCGGTGGTGCCAGTCCGAAGGGCTTGAAAGGCCGCCCAGGTGTCGTTGGGGTTGTATGCCCGACGTTCGTAGCCCATGCGGCCGGCCAGGCGTTGAATCAGTCCCATAGACAAGTCTCAAGCCACAGGCGGCGGGTGTCGTTGTTGATGATGTTCTTGCGGGTGCGCAGGGCCACCGACGTATCGGCATACGCGGGATCAGCGGTCAGGGTGACTTCACTCAGCTCCACGTCCAGCAGCTCACGCACCAGGGACGGCCCTCGTTGTTCCCAGCGGTCGCCACCGTCACGAACCCGAAACCCGAAGGAGCAGCCGGCCACGTCGCCACGCTCCACGAGGATGGCCAGGTCGCGCCCGTGGGTGGTGTTCGGCAGGTCAAGCTCGAAGGCCAGGCCGTGCGGGTCTTCGCGCAGCTTCAATGTCTTGCTGCGCGTTGTCCCGAGTAGTGCGTCGCCCTGGTGGTGGTACAGGGCGCGAATGTTGGAAGCGCTTTCCAGGGACTTGCGAAAGGCCCCATTGCGGATGACCTCGACGAACCCGCCCAGGTCGGTTTCGCTGTTGAAGATCGCGGCGTAGCCCGTCAGCTTCTTGCCGTCGCTGCGCAGCTCGCCAGTTGAGCGGACTTCCAACATTCGCTGTCCCTTAGATGCCGATGTCCTCGACGGTCACGAACGCCTTGGGGTGGCGGACGGCGGCGTCCATGGTGTGCAGGATGCGCAGTTGCACCGCGCCGGCTTCGTAGTAGCCAGCGGCGTAGGGGTTGGCCAGGATTTCAGTAGCGCCCCATTCACCAATCACCAGCTGCGTGAAGTCGCCCAGGATCATGCGGCCCTTGTCGGGCGTGCCGGTCTTGGCGTCCAGTTGATTGGTGACGTGGGCGGGGATGCCTGCAACACGCCCGCCGGTCAGCAGGTACTCGGCTCCGACCGTGCTGTCCTTCAAGGTGCTGGCCAGCTTGGTTGCCACCCGGGGATGGATCAGCGCCGCGTTCGGGGTGACGTTCACCAGGGCCAGCTTTTCCAGCAGGCCCAGCAGGTTGGCCCAGCTCAGGGTCGCCAGGTTGCCGGTCTGCACGTTCGCGGCGGCCAGGATGCCCACCGGCTGTTTTGCAGCAGCGGTGCCGTGGATCAGGGCCTTGTCCACGGCGGCGGATACCACTTGGACAAAATCGTCCCGAACGAGTTGTTCGATTGCCGGGTTCGATGATTGCTGGATCAACTGGCGAGACAGACTCGACAGGGCTCCGACGTGCTTCGGGGACAGGCCGATGGTGTCGAACGTCGGATTGCTCTCGGTCAGGCTGTCGCCTTCGTTCAGCCAGTAGGCCGTCGATGCGCCGGTCTGCTTGGGGATCACCACGTCACCCCGGAGACCGGAAAGAACCCGAGCACCCAGCGAACGAACAATCAGGCTGTTGCGCAGCAGGCCGATGAACTCGGATGCCTTGTAATCGTCGGGGACGATCTTGTCTGCCGTGGTGGTGGTTTGGGTGGTGCGCTTCTCGAAAATCGAAGCTGGCACCAGCAGGCCGCCTTTCTTGGGCTCGATACCCTGGCGCTTGGCTTCTTGCTGAAACTCAGCCAGTGCGCCCGTGACGGCGCGTTGCTCGACTTGCGCGCGGATGGCGTCCAGGACGTTGACGCCCGATTCCATGGCGGCGCGGGGCTTGTCCACCGGGCGGCGTTCCATGTCTTCGAGGAACTGCGCGCGGGCTTCGTCGGCTTCGAGCGCCTTGATCTCGCCCTTCAGCTTGTCGAAAGCGGCTTGCTGTTCGGGGCTCAGTTGCGCGTTGCCGTCAACGAGGGCGCGGGCTTCGGTCACTTTCAGGGCGCGGGCTTCGCGCAGGTCGTTCAGCTTCATGGTCGGTCAATTCCGGAAAAGTCCTAGGTGCTGGATATATACCCAGTATTGTTGCAATAGTCAATTTCTATTTGCCAGTGTTGCGGAAACGTGCCACCGCGCGCAGGTTGCATGGTGATGCTCAGTAGGGCCAATTGATTGTGACGATTAGGCAAAAATTGAGCGGCCCAGCGGTTTGCCGTGCCAGCACGTTATGACGGTTCGGCCTCGGTCAGCTTGTCCAACTCGGCCAGCACGGCGGCCAGCCGGTTGCGCAGGGACTGCACCTTGCCGGGCTTGATCGGCGCGGCGTTGGATATGGCTCTTGTGGCCTCGCGCAGCGCCGTGGCGCCGGTGTCGAAAATCTTGGCGGTGCGCTCCCGCTCGTCTCGGCTGAAAATGCGCTCCACGCCATGCTGGCGCGGCGGCTCGGTCGGGTCGGTGGTGATTGCCTTGATGGCTTCGCGCACCGGCAAATCGGCAACGCGTTGCCGTTCTGCATCCGGCAGGGTCGGGACGCGCTTCGCCAGCAGCATGTAGGCGCGGGCGGTACGGGGTGCCACCGTGCAGTTGGCGGCCAGCCATTGATCCCATTCGCCGTGCCTCACCAGCGCCTTGGCCTCGTTCAGCAGGATGCCGGCGTCTATGACGTACTCGACCGCCTTCTTGGCGCGGTCTTCTGCGGCCTTCACGCGCATGTTGATGCGCTCGGCCAGCTCGCCCAGGTCGGTGGTGGTGACTTCGCCGGTCGTGTTCTCGATGATGGTGATTTCTTTGCTCATGATCTTTTCTCGGAGTAGGTTCACTGTTCGGCCTCGTACTGTTCTTTGCTGATTCGCCACAGTTCGCGCACCAGGTGGACGCGCTCTTCGAGGAACTCTTGCGCCAGCGTTGCCGGGAACACCTGCGGCGTGTCTCGCTCTTGCTGGTCAAGCAGCAGATTCAGCCCACGGTTGACCAGCAGCAGGCGCGCGATGGTTTTTTGCGACTCGTTCATGCCAGCGCCCTCGTTTTCGGTGCCACCTGCTCCAACACGCCCCCCAGCCGCCTTGTTCTTTTGTCCGCAGTAGATGGCTTCTCTAGATGGTGTCCGGTAGGCGGAACAGGCGGGGGTGCTTTTTGGCCCTCCATTGGCCCGGTAGGCGGAACAGTAGCGGCCCTCTCTGTTCCGGTAGGCGGGCCTATAGGGGTGCTCTCTGTTCCGGTAGGCGGACTAAGGCTTGCGTTTTTGCGGTAAGCGCTGCGCTCGAAACTTTCCAGCGCGCCCGTGTCGTAGCCGGTCAGTCGGTCGAGGCTATAGAACGTCAACGCGTACCAGCTCGCCTTGTTCGGGCGATGGCCCTTGACGGTCTCATGGATGAAGCCGGCTTCGATCAGTTCTTGCTTGGCTCGATGAATGCCGTCCGCCGACTTCCAGCCACGCTTGGCAAGGTAGGCGCGGCTCGCCAGCAAACGCCCGTTGTTGTCCCTGACGTACTGCCGGCAAAGCTCGATCAGCAGGCACCGGGCGGCGTGGTTCAGGCGTTGGTAGGCGTCGCTGTCCAGAACGGCCCAGGGCAGCGCCACAAAGCCGCCAGCGTCCCGACTGCCGTCGGCTCCTTTGCGCCGCTTGTCGCGCCCCATTACTGCGGCCCTCCGGGCTCGTTCACCAGCGTGTAGAGCGCCACACGGGCATGGTGGTAGCCGTCGCGGTCAACGATCACCACGGGGTCGGTGGTGATGCTGTAGCCGAATTTGTCGCGCAGTTCCTTGACGCGGGCGGGGGCCTGATAAATGCCCAGGCGGCGCAGGTCGTAGGACGTTTGGGGACGCAGGCGCAGGGCCTCGATAACCCGCTTGCGCTGCGCTTCGGTGGCAGTGGATTTGCTGTCCATTACTGCGCCCCTTTGGCCCGAAGCCAATTCTGGACTTTGGCCGAAACCCAGCGGGTGCAACGCTTGCCATCTTTGACGGGGGCGGGAAAATCGCCGCTGGCCACCTTGCGGCGGATGGACGATTCAGACAGGCCGGTGACGGAAACGACCGTCTGAATCTTCAGCAGCGCCTCGGGGATTTTGAGGCTGTCCAGGGTCTGGACTGCGATGCGGCGGGGACGGCTCTTGGGAGCGCCGGGGGCGGTATTGGGTTGCATTTAGCACCTCGTGAAAGAACACGGGTGCTATGGTGGTGTCACGACTTCGCCGTGAGAATGCCTTATGCAGCGGATCGGCTAGCCAATGCAGTGCAGCGGCTAGCTAGGATCAGGCGTATTTCTCAATGCCTTTCGTGCGCTGGAAAAGCTCATTCCCAATGCAGCGCATTCCTGCTCAGCGCAAATATCACGGCTCGAATACTTCCCGGTAGCCCATATTTCCTTGATTTGGTTGGCCTTGTCTCTTGCTTGCCCAGGTGCATTGTGGCGCGCATTTGCTGCCCTTCGCGCACGACGGGAAGATTTTTGTTTTATGGCGGTAATTATTCCCCGGACTTTTTTTGTTGCGGACGATCTGAACTCGACATGCTTTCTAAGCTTCGTCATCAACCATTTTGCTCTGTGTAACTCATCCAATAGCAACATAGCGATGTTCTCAAGATGTTGTCAATCTAGGGAGGAAATATATTTCCGATGAATTTCCCAGTTTTCGCCGGCTATTTCTTTTGCCTTGTCTTCTTCTAAGCCATCCTGCTCGGCAATTTCATACCAGCGAACTGATTTCTCCAGCAGTATTTTGTAATCGTTTCTGAATTTCTCGATTTTTTCCCAATCGATATTGATGTCAGTCTGTTCCATGCGTCCCTCACGCCCCTGAAAAGGTGCCAGCCCAGCCCGTCAGGGAAACGGGTTTTCGGAGATCAGCCTAGGGCTGGCGAAACTGTTAATCGACGTAGATTGTTGCGTTGCGCTCGCCGTACTTGGCTTGAAGCACCTGCAAAGCCAGCACTGCGCGGCCACGGTCAGAAAACCATGGTGATTGATGCTCGCGCCCATTGACCAGGTAGAGAACGAGATAACGAGTTGCTGAATTGGTCATGATGTCCCTTTTGTTTCGCCCAGCTCAGGCCGGCGCTGGGCCTGCCGGTTTCTCACGCGCGCAGCGGGATCACGTCGCCACCAGCGCGCAGCTTGTCCAGATAATCGGCCCACTTCGCCATCATGTCCCGGCGCTGCGCCATGTATTGCGCCCGGTCGTAGGCCATGCCCAGCGGCCCGCTTTTGCCATGCGCCAATTGGGCCTCGATCACGTCCGGGGCAAAGTTCAGGTTCTCGACGATCAGTGTTCTCGCCATGGCCCGGAACCCGTGGGCGGTCATGGTCTCGTTGTCGTAGCCCATGCGGCGCAGCGCCGTGTTCACCGTGTTCTCGCTCATGCACCGGCCTTCACCCAGCAACGAGGGGAACACGTAGCGATGGTGGCCCGTCAACGGCTTGAGGCGGCTCAGGCACTCGACGGCCTGCGGGGACAGTGGGACAAGGTGCGGGCGCCCGCTGATCTTGGCTTGCTTGCGGCGCTTCATCTTGACGGCGGGGATCGTCCATAGCGCCTGCTCCAAATCCACTTCGGCCCATTCCATCTGCCGAATCTCGCCAGGACGCTGGAATGTGTAGGCCGACAGCAGCAGCGCCTCGCGCGTGACCGGACTGCCTTTGTAGATGTCGATGTCGCGCAGCAGGTGCCCGGCTTCGGGCGGGGTCAGCACGGCGGCCATGTGGCGCACCAGCACGGCCTTCAGGGCGCCCTTGAGCGGGGCGGTAGGGTCGTTGGTGGCCCGCCCGGTGGCGATGGCGTAGCGGAACGTCTGGCCCGCATACTGGCGCATACAGTGGGCGGTTTCGTGCTTGCCTTGCTTTTCCGCGCGGCGGATGGTGTCCAGCATCAGCGTCGGGGGAATGTCCGCTACAGGCAGGGCGCCAAGGTAGGGGAACAGGTTCAGCTCCTGCATCCTCAGCCATTTCTCAGCGTAGGCGGCGCTCCATTCGCGCTCCTTGTGCTGGCGGTACTCTCTGGCGACGGCCTCATAGGTGTTGCCGCTGTTGACCCTGGCCGTGGCCTTGTCCATGCGGCGCTGCTGAACAGGATCGGTGCCCGACGATTGCAGCTTGCGGGCATCGTCGCGGGCAAGGCGGGCGGCTTTCAGCGTGACCTCGGGATAGCTGCCCAAGGCGAGCCGCTTTTCCTTGCCGTCGATCCTGAACTTCCAAAACCAGCGTTTCGAGCCGGTGGTGGCCACTTCCAGATACAGGCCCCCGCTGTCGGTGAAGCGGGCGCGGGGCTTGTCTGGTGGGCAGACAGCGTTTTGGCAAGCAATGTTTGTCAGCATGATGGGGAACAAAAAAGGGGAACGAAACCGAAACTGGCCTCGTTCCCCCGTTTGTACCCCCAAGCGGTGCGCGATTCAAGGGCGCTACATGGTGGCTTGTGGCGGCTTAAATGATCTAACTATTTGATTCGCAAGCCACATTTGACTGAATATGGCGGCTCATGAAATTTATAAATGGCGCCCCCGGCAGGAATCGAACCTGCATCTGGCGCTTAGGAGGCGCCCGTTCTATCCATTGAACTACGGCGGCGGGGTGGGGGCATTGTATCGGCGCGTGGGCGCGGGGCCGTGGCGCCGTCGATCCTGAAATCGTAGCTGCCCGCGCTTGATGGGCGGGCGCTGGAGGCCTGTTTGACTACAAATCGGTGCAGCCGGCTCAATCGAAGGACAGCCGGTAGATCAGGTCCAGCGCCGCGTTTTCGCCGGCTTGCGCGCGCAGGCTCCAGCGGCGCGACAGCTCGTAGAAGATCAGCAGCGCGCCACTGGTGCCGGCCAGGCTGTGCTGGTAGGCGGCGTACAGGCGCTCGGACAGGCGCTTGCCCAGCGTGACGCTGGCGCCGCCCACGCTGCCGTCGGGGCTCGCGCTGTCGCTGCCGCGCGCAAAGCTCAGCTCGTCCAGGCCGAAGCGCGCCGCCAGGCCGCGCCCCTCGCGCCCGCCCAGCAGCGCCACGGCGGCCGACTGCAGCATGGCCGATTCGGCGCCGGTGGCGGGCGCGGCGCGGCCCAGCAGCAGCCAGGCCAGCGCCTGGTTGTCGGGCAGCGGCGGCTCGCTGTACAGGCGCACGCGCGGCAGCAGCGCGCTGCCGGCCACCTGCACGCCCACGCGCTGGTCGGCGGTGAAGATGGGGCGCAGGGCGACGATGTCCAGGCGCGGGTTGTCGACCGCGCCGCTGAAGCTGATGGCGCCGCGCGCGATGTCCAGGTTCTGGCTGTAGGCATGAAAGCGCCCGCCCACGGTGCGGATGGTGCCGGCCAGCTGCGGCGGCGTGCCGATGGGGCCTTGCGCGCTCAGCTGCAAGCTGCCGGCCAGGCGCGTCTCCAGGCCCTGGCCGCGCACGCGCAGGTCCTCGCCCATGTCGAGCTGCACCCTGGCGTCGACCGTCAGCGGCGATGCGGGCGGTGGGGCTGCGGCGGGGGCGCTGGCGGCGGTCTTGGCGCCGTGCACCACCACGTCGCTGCCCAGGCTGGGCGCGCTGTCGTCGGGCAGCTCGATGCGCCCGCGGTCCACGCGCAGGTCGCCGCCCACGGTGATCTGGCGACCCGCCAGCGCGGCCTGCACCTGACCCGAGACGGTGAGGTCGCGGTCGGCGCGCACGCTGGCGTGCAGGCGCGTCAAGGTCACGTCCAGCCGGGCCTGCGCGCGCCCGTCTTGCCAGCCGGCCGCGCCGCTGGCGCGCAGCGTGCCGCCGGCGTCGGCCGGCGCGCCCTTGCCGCCGTCGGGGCCGTGCAGCAACAGCTCGTCGACGATGAGCTGCGTGCCGTCCAGCCGCGCGCGCAGGCGCCCGCGGCCGAGCGCGAAGCCGTCGACCACCGAGCGCAGGGCCAGGTCGTCGGCGCTGAGCGTGCCCGTCACCTGCGGCTGCCCGCGCGTGCCGGCCACGCGCACGTCGGCCGCCAGCGCGCCGCGCAGGCGCCAGCCCGGCGGCGCCAGCGCCGACCAGGCGGCGATGCGCGGCAAGCGCGCCTGCAACTGGCCGCCCAGCGGCGCGCTGGCGGGCCAGCTCCAGCGCGTGCCGCCCTGGCCGTCGGGCGCGGCCGACAGCTGGGTGCGCAGCTCGCCCTGCGCCTGGCCGGCCTCGGCGCTGTCCCAGTCCAGGCGCGCGGTGACAGCCGGGCCGTCGCTGGCCAGTTGCAGGCGCGCCTGACGCAGGCCGGCGGGCACGCGGGCGGCGAGGCCCGTGTCGGTGTCGCGCGCCACCAGGGTCAGGTCGCCGCTGGCGCGCGCCAGCTCGGCGCGCAGGCGCAGGCGGTCGTCCCAGTTCAAGTCCCACTGGCCATCGAACAACAGCGCGCCTTCGATGCCGTAGTCGGCCAGCTTGACGCCGGCCAGGCGCTCGGCCCATTGCAGCGGCAGGCCAGTGAGGCGCCCGGTGCTGGCCAGTGCGCCGCCCTGCCAGCGCAGCGGGCCCCAGTCCAGCCGCGCCTGCTGCACCGGCGCGGGCGAGGTGAGCGTGAGCGCGCCGGCCGACAGCTGCAGCGGCCCGCGCGCCGCCGCCACGCCTTGCAGCGTGAAAGGCTGCGCGCTGGCCAGCTGCCAAGCGCCGGCGCCCAGCGCCGGGTCGCTCACTTTGGCCTGCAGCTGCTGCAGCTGCAGGCGCCACGTGGATGCGGCCAGCGTGGCCTTGGGCGTGCTGCGGGCCAGGTCGGCCGCGGCCTGCAGCTCGATCTGGCGCGGGCCCTGCTGCAGCGCGCCGCGCAGGGTGGCGTGGGCCTGGGCCAGTCGGCCGTCGAGCGTGAGTTCGGCGCCCTGCAGCTGCCAGGGTGCGGCGTCTTGCGCGCGCTGCGCCTGCAGGCTGGGGGCGCTCAGGCGGGCGTGCAGTTCGGGGTCTTGCCAGCCGCCGTGCCAGCGCGCCTGCAGCGTGGCGGCGCCGCGCGCCTGCAGGCCGGCCAGCAGCGGTGCGGCGCCGGGCAGGGTTTGCGCCCAGGCCAGGGTGCGCGCCGCATCGCTGACGTCGAGCTGGGCCTTGCCCTCGCCGCGCGTGGCGCCCAGATTGCCCTGCACGTGGGCCTGCAGGCCGGGGGCGGTGAGCGTGAGGTCGGCGCTGCCGCTGGGCGCGCGCCGGTCGAGCAGGTGCAGGCGCGCGTTGCCGGCCAGTTGCGCGCTGCCGGCACGCATATCCAGCTGCTGCAGCGTGAGCCAGCCCTCGGCCCAGCGGCCGCGCGCGTGGGCGCTGCGCAGGTCGAGCGCGCGCAGGCCCTTGGCGGGCGCGGCGGGGGCCGGCCGGGCCTGCAGCGCCAGCGTGAAGTCCAGCGCCGCGCCCTGGCCCTGCAGCTGCGTGGTGCCGCCGATGGGCGCAGCCGCCAGCTGGCTGTGCAGGCGGGCGGGGTCGATGTCGGCGGCGCGCGCGTCGAGCTGCCAGCGCGCGTCGGCGGCGCTGGCCCAGCGGCCGCTGGCCTGCAGCGTGCCGCCGGCCAGGCGGGCCTGCAGGCGCTCGATGGTGGCGATGCCGTCCTGCCACTGGCCGTCGGCCTGCAGGGCCTCGACCGGCAAGCGCTGGTGGTCCCAGGGGCCGGCGTCGGCGTTGCGCAGATCGGCGGTGATGCGCCAGCCGGGCGCGCCGGCCAGCGGTGCCAGCTCGGCCTGGCCGCTCAGCCGCGTGTGCGGCGCACTGGGCCAGAAGGCGCGCGCGTCGATGGCCTGCAGCCGGACTTGGGCCTCGGGCAGGGGCTGGGCGGCCCAGGGGGTGATGCGGGCGCTCAGCTGCGCCTGGGCGCCGTCGGCGTCGGCGGGCAGGGCCAGCGGGGTGTCGGCGGCGGGCAGGGCGGGCAGCGTCGGTGTGGCCGCGTCGGCGGCGGCCAGCGCCACGGCCTGGGCTTGCAGCTCGGCCAGCGGGCCGTGCAGGCGCGCCCGCAGGCGCAGCGCCGTGGGCGCGCCGCCGCCCGGCACCTCGGTGCGCAGCGCGCCGGCCAGGGCCACATCGAGCGGCATGGGGGCCTGGGCGCCCAGCGTGGCGCGCGCCTGGTAGCGCCCGTCCTGAAAGCGCGCGTGGCTCAGATCGAGCGTGTGCCGCGCGCCATCGAAGGCATAGGCGCCCGCCACCTCGTGCAGGCTCAGCGCCGGCGGGCCGGCCCAGGCCAGTTCATCGACCCGCAGGGCGTCGATGCGCACGTGCAGCGGCAGGCCGAGCGCGGCCGGTGGCGCGCCGGTGGACGGGCTGGGCGGGCGCTGGTCGTCGATGCGCACGCGCGCGGCCGCCAACTGCTGGATGTGCAGCGTGCGCCGCAGCAGCGCGGCCGGCGCCCAGCGCAGCGTGGCGTCGTCGATGTGCACCTGCAGGCCGTCCTGCCGCCATGCCAGTTGCCCCGCGTGGCCGCCGTGCAGCAGCGAGCCGCTGACCTGCTGGCTGCTCAGTGGCCAGCGCGCGCCCACCCACTGCAGCGTGCTGGCCAGCGAGCCTTCGCTGCCGGCCCAGTGCCACAGCCAGCCCAGGCCGCCGGCCAGCAGGGCCAGCCCCAGCACGGTACCCAGCGCCGCCGCGCGCGCGGCGCGGCGCCACGGGTGATGGCGGGTGGGTGCGGCGGTATCTGAGCCGGATTGGCCGCTGGCGCCTGTCGAATCAGCGCCGGCAGCTATCGAATCAGGAGTATCTACCGAGGTGGCAGGAGGCGGTGCGGCGGCCATCAGAAGTTGAACCCCACGCGCATGTGCAGGCGCACTTCATGCGACTGCAGGCCATAGGCCACATCCAGCTCCATCGGGCCGACGGGCGTGATCAGGCGCAGGCCGGTGCCCACGCCCCAGTGGGCGCGCAGGTCGCTGGCGTGGTTGGCCACGCTGCCGACGTCGACGAACAGCACGTGCTCCAGCAGGCCGGGCCAGCGCTGCTGGGCAATGGGGCGCTGCCATTCGACGCTGCCCAGCGCCATGAGGCGGCCGGGGCCGACCCAGTTGCCGCCCAGCGGGATGCCGATGCTGCGATAGGCATAGCCGCGCACGGTGGCGTCGCCGCCGGTGCGAAACAGCTGCGTGGCGGGCAGGCGCGCCTGGCGCGCGCCGATGACGGCGCCGCCCTCGGCGCGCAGCGCCAGCCGGCTGTCGCCCGCGCCCAGCGGCACCATGCCCAGCCAGCGCCCCGTCAGGCGCGTGAAGGGCTTGCGCACGCCCATGGTGGTGACGCCCGCGCCGATCTCGCCGCTGAGGCCGTAGCCGCGCGTGGGCAGGGTGGGCGAGTCGAAGTAGCGCCCGGTCCACGCGGCGTTGAGGCTGAGCGCGGCGCCGTCGCCGACCAGCGCGTCGGGCGCGACCACGCTGGCCGCGCCGGTGACGTTGGCCTGCTCGTACTGCACATAGACGTTGCGGTCGAAGCGCGGCCCGCTTTGCAGGCGGCCGGCGCGCAGGGTTTGCGAGGTGGTGACGAGCGCGCCGTCGTCCTGTCGCATGTGGCGCGCGAACAGCGCGGTGCGCCAGTGGTCGGCGTCGGGCAGCGAGTGCAGCTCCAGCTGCACCAGCGGCGCCTTGCGGTCGAGCTGCAGCGTGGTGTCGCTGCGCCAGCTGCTGCCCAAGGCCGTGTTGTCGCGGTGCTCCAGCGACAGGCGCGGGCCGCTGTCGGTGCTGTAGCCCACGCCCAGCTGCAGCTTGTGGCGCTTGGCCTCGGTCACGGTGTAGGTCACGGGCGCGGCGGCGGCGTCGCCCTCGGGGTCGATGGTGATCGAGGCGCCGTCGTAGTAGCCGCTCTCGGTCAGGCGCTGCTGGGCGTCGACCAGCGCCTTCTGGTCGTACGGCTGGCCCGCCTGCAGCCAGGACAGGCGCTCGGCCAGCTCGGGCGGGTAGCGGCTGGCGCCCAGCACGCTGGCCGTGCCCAGGCGAAACAGCGGGCCCGAGTCGAGCTGCACGTGCAGCCGCGCCTGCGCCGCCGGGGCGTCGATGTCGGCCTGGCTGGCGGCGATGCGCCCGCGCGGGTAGCGCTGGGCCAGCAGCTGGCGCAGGGCGTCGGTCTTGGCGTCGGACCAGCGCTGCTGCGTGAAGCGCCGGCCGGCCGGCAGGCTCCAGCCCTCCGTGATCGCGGCGCGCTGCGCCTGCGCGTCGGCGTCCGCATCGTGGGCGATGTCGCCGGCGAAGTCCAGCTCCACCTGCCGCACCGTGGTGGCCGGGCCCGGCTCGATGGCGATCACCACCGTGGGCCGCGCGCCGGCGGCGCCCTCGCGGCGCACCTGCACGCGGGGCGCGAAGTAGCCCTCGGTGCCCAGCAGCTCGCGCGTGTCGCGCTCGGCCAGGGCCATCAGGCGCTCGAGCTCGAACGCGTCCAGGTCGCTCACCGCGCGGTAGCGCCGCAGGCTGTTGAAGCGCTCGACCAGCTGGCGCAGATCGGCGTCGGCGCAGTCGACACGGATGTCGAAGGCGGGCGCATCGACCGCGGCCGACTCGGTGCCAGAAGGGCCGGCCGACGTGGCCGCCGCGTCCGTGGCCGCGGCGTCGCCACCCGGCAGCAGGGCGCAGCCGGGCAACAGCAGGGCCAGCGCCAGCCACAGGGCGGCGCGCAGGAACATCGACCGGAGGGGTTGCACAGGCACCGGGCGAGTTTAGGGGGGCTTCGGGTTTCGCCTTGGCAACCGGGCCCCCGCGTGATCGGCTTGTGCAGGACGCTCGTATCACCTGGGCGATGCAGGTCGAATCGAATCGAACCGTGCCTCACGGCCGCGCCTCGGGTCGGGAGGGGCAGGGGACAGGACACGGCAACCCCGAGCGCGGTCCTTGTGCGCGGCCCCGGGTTTTACGCCTCCGTCAACCTGCCTGACATGCCTCTGTCCAGACCTGCCAAGGACTAGGCTTGCGTCCCTGGCGAATCGGGCCTGTCGGCTTGTTGTAGAGGTGCGACAGCCCAGCCTCAGGCTTTGCGCAGTCTGCGCATGCCGAGCCCAGCGGCAGCTAGGCACAGCGTGAGCAAGCTCCATTGCCCCAGGGTTGGCACCGATACGGGCGCCACGGGGGCCAAGCGCCAGACATAGTTCGTCTGACCTGAGTTGCACCAGTCCGCGACGTACGCGGACCGGGCGGTGCCCGCGCCCCCGGGGACGGCGTATCCAGGCGGCGCATCATCAATACGAGCGGTTTCGGGAAACACGGCGCATCCAGTGCCCCATGTGCTGTAGTACGCCGTATGGGTGATGGTGCCTGGATTAGTCGTGCTGGGATTGATCGAGATGGCGTAATCAGAGGCCGAGCCGCCAAACAGCAGTGCTGCAGCTTCCTGCCCGGAATAGACGGGCGGGTTGGTGCCCCAGGCTGGACCGTCTTGCACGTGAAAACTGCCGACATAGGTTTGCGCGGACGCGACGCCTGCCACCAGCATCAGGGCAAAAGGCATAAGTACGCGAACTGTTTTCATTGACATGTCCCCCATTTGGTATTGTTTAAAGAGATTGAATTATGGCAAGTGACGTGTCAAAAGCAACGATTTAGCCCGTCGTCAACGGCTGTGCGTTGTAATGCCGCCATTTGAGCGGATGACCGGTGTTTGGCAGCTCTAGGGTTTTCCCTTTGAATGATGCTGCGTGCCGAGCGCATTGGCGCCGCAACCTCGGCGAATGCGCGTTCAGGAGTTTGGACGACAGACGGCTTGTCGATGGTTGAAGCACTGCGCCGAGACGCCGTAGGCCGTCGGACGCGGCAGTGGCAACAGTTCCGTGGGCGTGGCGTTTGAGTAGCGCCAGTGGGCGGCTATTTGCTCAGCATCCGCATCGCATCCTCCAGCCCCTTGAGCGTGAGCGGGAACATGCGCTGGCCCATCAGCTGCTGCACGATGGCGATGCTCTGGCGGTATTGCCACACGCCGGGCGGCTCGGGGTTGATCCAGACGAACTTGGGGAAGGCGTGCGTCAGGCGTTGCAGCCATTCGGCGCCGGGCTCTTCGTTGTTGTATTCGACGCTGCCGCCGGGCTGCAGGATCTCGTAGGGGCTCATCGTCGCGTCGCCGACGAAGATCAGCTTGTAGTCCTTGTTGTACTTGCGGATGATGTCCCAGGTCGGGAATTTCTCGGCAAAGCGGCGGCGGTTGTTCTTCCACACGAAGTCGTAGACGCAGTTGTGGAAGTAGTAGAACTCCAGGTGCTTGAGCTCGGCCTTGGTGGCCGAGAACAGCTCTTCCACGCGCTGGATGTGCTCGTCCATGGTGCCGCCCACGTCCATCAGCAGCAGCACCTTCACCGCGTTGTGGCGCTCGGGCACCATCTTGATGTCGAGCCAGCCGGCGTTGGCGGCGGTGCTCTTGATGGTGTCGGGCAGGTCCAGTTCCAGGTCGCTGCCGGTGCGCGCGAACCGGCGCAGGCGCCGCAAAGCGACCTTGATGTTGCGCGTGCCCAGTTCCTGGCTGTCGTCGTAGTCGCGGTAGGCGCGCTTTTCCCACACCTTGACGGCGCTCTTGTTGCCGCCCTTGCCGCCGATGCGCACGCCCTGCGGGTTGTAGCCGCCGTGGCCGAAGGGGCTGGTGCCGCCGGTGCCGATCCACTTGCTGCCGCCTTCGTGGCGGCCCTTTTGCTCTTCCAGGCGCTTTTTCAGCGTCTCCATCAGCTCGTCCCAGCCCATCTTCTCGATGGCGGCTTTCTGCTCGGGCGTGAGTTCTTTCTCGAGCACCTGGCGCAGCCAGTCGGCCGGGATTTCCTTGGTGAAGTCGGTCAGCATCTCGACGCCCTTGAAGTAGGCGGCGAAGGCGCGGTCGAACTTGTCGAAGTGCTTCTCGTCCTTGACCAGCGCGGTGCGCGACAGGTAGTAGAAGTCGTCGATGGTGCAGGCGTCGGGCTGGCGCGGGCCGACCACGTCGGCCTGCAGGGCTTCGAGCAGGGTGAGAAATTCCTTGACCGACACGGGCAGCTTGGCCGCGCGCAGCGTGTAGAAAAAGTCGATCAGCATGATTTCGGCCTCCAGCGCTTATGGGGTCTGCGCACGGCGCTTCAATAAATAGAGCAGCTGCGCCCGCGCCTCGGGCCACTCGGCGGCCGTCATGCTGTACATCACGGTGTCGCGCACGGTGCCGTCGCGGCGCAGCGCGTGGTGGCGGATCACGCCGTCCTTCTTGGCGCCCAGGCGCTCGATGGCGCGCTGGCTGGCGAAGTTGTAGTTGTCGGTGCGCCAGCCCACGACCTGGCAGCCCAGGGTGTCGAAGGCGTGGCCCATCATCAGCAGCTTGCACGTGGTGTTGACGTGGCTGCGCTGCACGCTGTGCGCGTACCACGTGTAGCCGATCTCGACGCGCTGCACGGCCGGCAGGATGTCGTGAAAGCTGGTGGAGCCCAGCACGCGCGCGCTGGCTTCGTCGACGACGGCAAAGGCAAAGCGGCTGCCCTGCTCGCGCATCTGCAGGGCGGTGTCGATGTAGGCGCGCGTCTGCTCGGGTTCGGGCACGCTGGTGACGCGGATGTTCCACAACTGGCCGTCGGCGGCGGCGGCGCGCAGGCCGGCCTCGTGCGCCGGCGCCAGCGGCTCCAGGCGGATGCCGCGCTCGCTCAGGGTGACGGGTTGGACGAAGCTCATCGGCGGGCTCCTGGCTGGCGGGCGGGTCTCAACCCGCGTCGCGCGCCTGGCGCCAGCGGCGCGCGGCGCCCAGGCCGATGCCGCCGCCGAGGCCGATGGCCGCGATGCCGAGCACGCTGGCGTTGCTGTGCAAATCGCGCAGCACGTCGATGCCGGCCGCGCGCGCCAGCCAGTAGCCGGCCAGCGCGCCGCCGACGAAGCCGACGACGTCCGACAGGATCTTGACCAGCAGGGCGGGCATGGCTCAGCGGTTGCGCTGGTTCATGAACACCAGCTTCTCGAACAGCGTGGTGTCCTGCTCGTTTTTCAGCAGCGCGCCGACCAGCGGCGGCACCGCCACCTTGTCGTCCTTGCTGTGCAGGGCCTCGGCGGGGATGTCCTCGGCCACCAGCAGCTTGAGCCAGTCGAGCAGCTCGCTGGTGGAGGGCTTTTTCTTCAGCCCTGGCAGGCCGCGCACGTCGAAGAACACCTTCATGGCGGCGGCCAGCAGGTCCTTCTTGAGGTCGGGGAAGTGCACGTCGACGATCTGCTTCATCGTCTCCGGCTCGGGGAACTTGATGTAGTGAAAGAAGCAGCGGCGCAGAAAGGCGTCGGGCAGCTCTTTTTCGTTGTTGGAGGTGATGAACACCACCGGGCGATGCCTGGCCTTGATGGTCTCGCGCGTCTCGTAGCAGTGGAACTCCATGCGGTCGAGCTCGCGCAGCAGGTCGTTGGGAAACTCGATGTCGGCCTTGTCGATCTCGTCGACCAGGAGCGCCACCGGCTCGTCGGCCGTGAAGGCCTGCCACAGCACGCCCTTGACAATGTAGTTGTGGATGTCCTTGACGCGGTCGTCGCCCAACTGGCTGTCGCGCAGGCGGCTCACGGCGTCGTACTCGTACAGGCCCTGCTGCGCCTTGGTGGTGGACTTGATGTGCCACTGCAGCAGCGGCAGCTTCAGCGCGCTGGCCACTTCCTCGGCCAGCATGGTCTTGCCGGTGCCCGGTTCGCCCTTGACCAGCAGCGGGCGCTTGAGGGTGATGGAGGCGTTCACGGCAAGCATCAGGTCTTGCGTGGCGACGTAGGAATCGGTGCCCTGGAATTTCATGCTGAATGGTGGCCTGTGGCGGTCATGGGGAGATGGCGTTCAGCGGGCGGATAAGCTTGATTACAATCGGCCGCTGATCTGGATCAAACAACATGGATTGTGCGCGCAAAATGAAACCGAACCTGTCCCCGATGTTCGCTGCCCTCATCGCCGCCGCCGGCCTGGCGACGACCGCCCAGGCCCAGGTCACGGGCAACGTCGAGGCGGGTGCGGGCAAGGTGGCGATGTGCATCGGCTGCCACGGCATCACGGACTACAAGACCAACTTCCCCGAGGTCTACCACGTCCCCAAGATCGCCGGCCAGAACCCCAAGTACCTGGAAGCCGCGCTCACCGAGTACAAGAAGGCCAACCGCAAGCACCCCAGCATGCGCGGCATCGCCGGCTCGCTGACCGAGCAGGACATGGCCGACGTGGCCGCCTATTACACGGCGCTGGGCGAGGTCAAGGACGCGCCCGAGGTGCCGGCCACGCCGCGCGCGGCCCGTGCCGACGTGGCGGCCCTGCTGCAAAAGGGCGCCTGCGTGTCCTGCCACGGCGAGAACTTCAACAAGCCGATCGATCCGGCCTACCCCAAGATCGCCGGCCAGTACCCCGACTACCTGTACGCCGCGCTCACGGCCTACAAGGACGACACCCACGCCACCTGGGGCCGCGGCAACCCCATCATGGCCGGCATGGCCAAGCAGTTCACCAACGCCGAGCTGAAGGCCATCGCCTACTACATCGGCTCGCTGCCGGGCGACATCCGCACGGTGCCGCAGGGGCGTTTTCGCTGAGGGCGACGCGCTCAACCAACAAGAAACCCGCCGCTGGCGGGTTTTTTGTTGAGGCGTTCGAATTACAAGTTAAACGGGCCTGTGGCCCCGTCGATCAAGCGCGGAAAGCTATCAATAAAATAGCTGACTCAATCTCGCGTGGCACGCCGGCGCACGCAGTCCAGATCAGGCGAGGGCGAGAGCTTCAGGGATTGCGACCGGCTTCGGTGGCTGCTGAGTTGGCGCCGGCATCCGAAAAAATCTCGACCATGGCCTTGCGCAGCCAGCGGTTGGCCGGGTCGTTGTGGGTTCGCTCGTGCCAGAGCATGCCGATGTCCATGACCTCAACGTCGAATGGCAGCGGGAGAAACACGATACCCGTCAGACCGCCCTGGAACACGTCGATCTGGGCCGGCACGGTCATGATGTGACGGGTCCGGCGCACGATCAGTGGCCCGGCCGAGATGTTGGGCAGGCGGACGGCAATCCTGCGCTGCAGTCGGGCCTTGCCCAAGGCCTTTTCCACCACGCCCGGACCGCGCCCCGGCGGTTCGACGACCACATGCGTGGCAGCCAGGTACTGTTCGAGCGAGATGCTTTGCCGGATGTCGGGGTGGTCGGCGCGCAGCATGCAGACCTGCGGTGTCGTGAACAGGACCTGGTGGTGAAAGCCGCCGTACAGCGTGGGCATGTAGCCGACCGCGAGGTCCGCCACGCCATCGGCGAAGGCCTTGGGGTAGCCGTCCATCGGCAGATGCAGCACGTCGATGCCGATGGACGGCGCGTGTTCGCCAAGGTACGCCAGCAGCGCCGGTAGGTAGGCGGTCTGGCCGACGTCGGTCAACAGCAGATTGAAGCGGCGCTCGCTCGTGCGCGGGTCGAACGGCGTGGCATGGCCCAGGCTTTGACGGACCGACTTCAGCGCCTGCTCCAGTGGCTCGATCATGGCCTGGGCCACGACGGTGGGCGCCATCGCGCCGCTGGAGCGCACGAACAAGGGGTCGTTGCAGAGGCTGCGCAAGCGCGCCAGCGCGTGGCTGACGCTGGATTGGGTCAGGTGCAATTCCCGACTGGCCTCGGTGACGTTGCGATGCTTGGCAATCGCCAGGAAGACGCGGATCAGGTTGAGGTCGAAGTTGTCGAGGTTCATCGGACGAGGGCGCGTCGATGCCGGTGCGAGCGCCATCAGTATGAAATCAGTTCATTTTACGGATGATGATTATCAATTGGACACATGAATCCGTGATCTCTACGATGGACTTCCATCCTTGCGTTCGATGCCCATCTTGGGCGTACAGGCGCATCGTGGTTCCTTCTTGCGGTCGCCTCCCGTGCCGGGCGGCCGTTCCATCCGTCATCCATCCGCAGGAGACAAACCGTGTTCATTCGGCAACGCCTTGCATCTTTCACCCGCCGTGTCGGCCAAGCGGCCGTCGCCGTCGCCGCTGTGGCGGCGCTTCCCGTCGCGCTCGCGCAGCCGGCCGACTGGCCCAAGGGGCCCATCACTTTCGTGGCGCCGTTCTCGCCCGGCGGCGGCGGCGACACCCTGACCCGCCTGTTCGCCAACGAGTTCAGCAAGGTGCTGGGCACCACCTTCATTGTCGAGAACCGGGCTGGCGCGGGCGGCAACATCGGCACCGCCTGGGCGGCCAAGGCGCCGGCCGATGGCAACACCATCGTGTTCGGCACCATGGGCACGATGGGCACCAACCACGCCCTCTACAAGAAGCCGGGCTATTCGATCAACGACTTCGAACCGGTGGCGCTGATGGGCACCACCGCGCTGGCGCTGGCGGTCGCCAAGGACTCGCCGTTTCACAGCGTGGGTGACATCATCGCGCGCGCCAAGCAAAAGCCCGGCGAAGTGACCTGCGCCTCGGGCGGCAACGGCACCGTCTCCCACCTGGCCTGCGCCCTGCTGCAGCAGATGACCGGTGCCCAGTTCAGCCATGTGCCGTACAAGAGTTCGTCGGCGGCCTACATCGACATGATGGCCGGTCGGGTGTCGTTCATGATCGACGTCATGCCGCCGCTGGCGCCGCAGCTCAATGGCGGCAAGTTGCGTGCGATCGCGGTGTCGACCAGGCAGCCCCTGGCGGCGCTGCCGGGCACGCCGACCATCGCGGCGACGGTGCCGGGCTACGAGATTTTTTCGTGGGACGGGGTGTTCGCGCCCAAGGGCACGCCTGCCGCGCGTCTGGACAAACTGCACGACGCCGTGAACAAGGCGCTCGCGCAACCCGAGTTCGTGCAGACCATGAAGGAGCGTGGCTACACGCTGACCCCGATGTCGCGCCAGGAATTCGCCGACTTCGTGAAGAAGGAATACGTGCGCATGGGCGACGTGGTCCGCAAGATCGGCATCACGCTCGATTGAAGAACAAGCGAAGGATGGACATGAGCAGACAGCAAACATGGAGCGCCGGCGGCGAGCGCATCGAGATTCTCAAGGACCTCCGGGTGCCGATGCGCGACGGCGTCGAACTGGCGGTGGACGCGTATCAGGGCGAGGAGAACCGGCCGCGCCCGGCGCTGATCGCCATGAGCGCCTACGGCAAGGAACTGCAGGCGCTGGCGCTCACCATGCCGCCGCAGCGCCGGCCCAGCCCGATGTGGGACGGCTGCATCGAGGCCGGCGACATCGCGCGCGTGGTGCGCGAGGGCTATGTGCACGTGATCGGCGATGTGCGCGGCACCGGCGATTCGGGCGGTGTGATGATCGGCAACTACAACTTCGGCGGCGTGTCGCAGGGGCAGGACCTGTACGACCTGATCGAATGGGTGGCGGCGCAGCCCTGGTGCGACGGCAACGTCGGCATGATCGGCATTTCCTACTTCGGCTCCATGCAGGTGCTGGCGGCGGCCGAGCGGCCGCCGCATCTGAAGGCGATCTTTGTCAGCGGCGGCCATTTCGACTTCTACGAGACCACCTACCACGGCGGCGTCATGTGGTTCATGCCGCGTGCCGCCCGCGAGGGCCGGGGCGGTGATTCCGGCATCGCGCACACCAACGTCCGTTCGCGCATGCAGGAGGTGCATGCGCCCGAGGAACTGAAGAAGCTCGTCGATGCGCGACTCAGGGATCCGGATGTGGCGGCCTGGCCGAACCTGGTGCACGTGCTCAAGTACCCGAAGAACCGCGAGTTCTGGTTCGACATCGTGATGAACGAACTGGACGGCCCCTGGTACAAGGAGCGCAACCCGATCACGCTGGCGGCGAACATCGACATCCCCGTCTACCTCCAGATCGACCAGGGCCGGGGCTGGACGGTCGATGGCCACATCGACCTGTTCAACGTGCTCAAGGGCCCCAAGAAGCTCGACATCGGCGCCTACCCGCCCATGCAGTCGCGTCCCTGGATCGAGGAACACGACAAGATGTTCCGCTGGTACGACCACTGGCTCAAGGGCATCGACAACGGCATCATGGACGAGCCGGCGGTGCAGGTCTTCGTCGAAGGCACGCGCGAGGTGGCGACGGGCGGGCAGTGGCCGCCCAGGGACATCGAGTACCGGCCGCTGTACCTGCGGCCACGGCGCAAGCTGTCGCAGGAGCCGGAACTCATGGGGCCGGAGCACGCCGCGCCGGACGGCTTCTACCAGGCGCCGCTCACCGTCACCGACCAGGTCGAGACGATCAGCTGGACGACCGCGCCGTTCGAGGAGCCGACCGAGATGATCGGTACCGGCGCCGCGCACCTGTTCGCCGAGATCGACCAGCCCGACACCAATTTCATCCTCCGGCTCTGGGACGAGGCACCGGCCGGCAAGCGCCAGCTGATCACCACGGGCTTGCTCAAGGCCTCGCACCGCGAGCTGGACGAGCAGCGCAGCACCGAGGGCAACCCGCATCACCCGCACACCCGCGCCGTGCCGGTCGAACCCGGCCAGATCGAGGAATACGTGCTGCGCCTGTATCCGTTCGCGGCGACTTTTCTGCCGGGGCACAAGCTGGTGGTCGAGCTGATGTGCAACGAGCCGATGGCCGATGAGCACAACGCCCTGCTGCCGCCCGACGCCTACCACCTGCCGGTGGGCCGGCCAGTGACGCACAAGATCTACCGCGATGCGATCCACCCATCGCGCCTGGTGCTGCCGTTCACCAAGCCGCGCGCCTGAAGTGCCCTGAAGTTTGATGTGTTTTTGGCCTCTGGCGCCCGTCTGACAAACGCGAACAGCTATCAAAAGCAGAGTTCAGGCCGAGCGCTTCAGTCGCGCGTGGCGCGGCGCTGCACGTCGGCCACGTAGGCCTCGCCATCGGGCGGGCGGCCGCTGGCCTGGGCGTCGGCCAGCATCTGGCCCAGGGATTCCATCACCTCGTGGTGGGCAGCGTGCAGGTCGCCGCGGCGGTGCGCCAGCAGCTCGACCGCCTGGCGGATGCCGCGCGGCTGGTCGATGCTGCACTGCTCGCTGATCGACAAGTGCATCGACAGGTGCAAAAACGGGTTGCCACCGACCGCGCCGTCACCATAGTCGCGCGCCACGGCGGCCTCGGCGTCGGCGAAGTCGGCGTGCCACTCCGGGTGCTCGGCGATCCAGCCGGCGGCCAGCTGCTCGATGGCTTCCATCGGCTGGCCCGCCTGCTGTTTGGCCCACGCGGTACAGAAAAATCGGCGGACTTGCTCTTGTGACGGGGCGAACATGGGAGCAAGGGTATCACTCGGCCGGCCATTGCCCGGTCGTCCCGAGAGTCGCCCATGAGCACGGTGCGGCAGGCAAGGCCGCATCGGGTTTGACGCACTCAGGTGAACCATCCGCGGCACCGCGGACGAGTCTTCCTGTGCCTGTCGAGCGGCCACCCAGTTCAGCGCCCCGCCAGCAGCGCAGAAATTTGGCGCGCGGCCAGCAGCAGGGGCGGCAGGAACTCGGCCTGCATCACGCGCGCGCTGGTGCGGTTGGCCTGGCCGGAAACGTTCAAGGCCGCGATCACACGCCCCTGGCGATCGGTGATGGGCACGGCGACGGAGATCAGCCCTTCCTCCAGTTCTTGGTCGACCAGTGCCCAGCCCTGGCTGCGCGCCTTCTGCACGCGCGCCATCAGCGCATCGACGTCGGTGAGGGTGTGGCGCGTGTGGGTGGGGCGCGGATGGGCGTCGAGCAGCGCGCGCGCTTCGTCCTCGGGCAGGCCGGCCAGCAGCACCCGGCCCATCGAGGTGCAGTACGCCGGCAGGCGCGAGCCGGTGCCCAGGCCGATGCTCATGATCTTGTGCGTGGACACGCGCAGCACGTAGACGATGTCGGCGCCGTCCAGCACCGCGGCCGAGCAGGACTCCTGCACCTGTTCGGCCAACTGCTCCATGGCCGATTCGGCCAGGTTCCACATCGGCATCGACGACAGATAGGCGAAGCCCAGGTCCAGGATGCGCGGCGTCAGGCGGAACAGCTTGCCGTCGCTCTGCACGTAGCCCAGCGTCTGCAGCGTGAGCAGGATGCGCCGCGCGCCGGCGCGCGTGAGGCCCGTGCGGGCGGCGACCTCGGACAGCGTCTGCTGCGGCGCGGCCGCGCTGAAGGAGCGGATCACCTCCAGCCCGCGCGCGAAGGACTGCACATAGCTGTCGCCGGGGCGCGGGGCGGGCGCGTGATCGGTGGTCAGGGCAGCGGTCGGGGGCGGGGTGTCGCGCATGGGGCTTGGCCTTTTGGTGCCGGGCGCCTATAATTCAATTCATTATACGAACAAATGTTCACTAATCGAACATTGGGCGGGTCGAAAGATTCGCCGCTGGGCGGCTCGCTGGCCGAGTCGGTCCCGATGTTCATGGCGGCGCGGCCGCCGCCCACAGGAGAGCTTTTCCATGATCGACAAGATCGCCGCCTCGGTGGCCGACGCGCTGTCCGGCGTGCAAGACGGCGCCACGGTGCTCATCGGCGGCTTCGGCACCGCCGGCATTCCGGGTGAACTGATCGACGGCCTGATCGCGCAGGGCGCCAGGGATCTCACGGTCGTCAACAACAACGCCGGCAACGGCGACACCGGCCTGGCCGCGCTGCTGGCGGCCGGGCGTGTGCGCAAGATCATCTGCAGCTTTCCGCGCCAGGCCGACAGCCACGTGTTCGACGCCCTGTACCGCAGCGGCAAGATCGAGCTGGAACTGGTGCCGCAGGGCAACCTGGCCGAGCGCCTGCGCGCCGCCGGTGCCGGCGTCGGCGCCTTCTTCACGCCCACCGGCTTCGGCACCGAGCTGGCGAAGAACGCCGACGGCAGCACCAAGGAAACGCGCCGCATCGACGGCCGCGACCACGTGCTCGAATACCCGATCCACGGCGACGTGGCCCTGGTCAAGGCCGAACGCGGCGACCGCTGGGGCAATCTGAGCTACCGCATGGCGGCGCGCAATTTCGGCCCGGTGATGGCCACCGCCGCCAAATTCACCGTGGCCACGGTGCACGAGATCGTCGAGCTGGGTCAGCTCGACCCCGAAGCCATCGTCACCCCGGGTATCTTCGTCACCAAGGTGGTCAGGATCGCGCGCGTGGCGACCCAGGCTGGCGGTTTCAAGAATGCAGCCTGATCGGCCCCCGGCTCAAGGAAAATCAGCGTGGGCAGCTATCAAAAACGCAGTAAAAACGAACTCGCCCGGCGCGTGGCGCAGGACATCCCGGACGGCTCGTACGTCAACCTCGGCATCGGCCAGCCGACCCTGGTGGCTAACCACATCCCCGGAGGGCGCGAGGTCATCCTGCACTCAGAGAACGGCATCCTGGGCATGGGCCCTGCGCCGGCCGCGGGCAGCGAGGACTACGACCTCATCAACGCCGGCAAGCAGCCCGTGACGCTGCTGCCGGGCGGCGCCTTCTTTCACCACGCCGACAGCTTCGCCATGATGCGCGGCGGCCATCTGGACGTGTGCGTGCTGGGCGCCTTTCAGGTGTCCACCACGGGCGATTTGGCCAACTGGAGCACCGGCGAGCCCGGCGCCATCCCGGCCGTCGGCGGTGCCATGGACTTGGCCGTGGGCGCCAAGCAGACCTGGGTCATGATGGACCTGCTGACCAAGCAGGGCGCGAGCAAGATCGTCGCCCAGTGCAGCTACCCGCTGACGGCCATCGGCTGCGTCAAGCGCATCTACACCGACCTGGCGACCTTCGAATGCACGCCGCAAGGTTTGCGCCTGATCGATCGGGTCGACGGCCTGCCGTTCGACGAATTGCAGCGCCTGGTCGGCCAGCCCGTCGCCCCATAATTTCTTCTTCAGGAGCCCATCATGACCCCAGCCCTCATCTGCGACGCCATCCGCACCCCCTTCGGCCGCTACGGTGGCGCCCTGGCCAGCGTGCGCACCGACGACCTGGGCGCCATTCCCATCAAGGCCCTGATGGCGCGCAACCCCAAGGTCGATTGGGCTGCCGTGACGGATGTTCTGTACGGCAACGCCAACCAGGCCGGCGAAGACAACCGCAACGTCGCGCGCATGTCCGCCCTGCTGGCCGGCCTGCCGATCGAGGTGCCCGGCGCCACCATCAACCGCCTGTGCGGCTCGGGTCTCGACGCCGTCGGCAGCGCCGCGCGCGCCATCAAGGCCGGCGAAGCCCGCTTGATGATCGCCGGCGGCGTCGAGAGCATGAGCCGCGCCCCCTTCGTCATGCCCAAGGCCGAGTCCGCCTTCAGCCGCAGCAATGCCGTGTATGACACCACCATCGGCTGGCGCTTCGTCAACAAGCTGATGAAAGCCCAGTACGGCGTCGACTCCATGCCCGAGACCGCCGAGAACGTCGCCACGGACTTCAAGATCGAACGCGAGGCCCAGGACCGCATGGCCCTGGCCAGCCAGCACAAGGCCGCCGCCGCCATGGCCGCCGGCCACCTGGCCCAGGAAATCTGCCCCGTCACCATCCCGCAGAAGAAGGGCGACGCCATCGTCGTCGACACCGACGAACACCCGCGCAAGACCACGCTGGAAGCGCTGGCCAAGCTCAAAGGCGTGGTGCGCCCCGACGGCAGCGTGACTGCCGGCAACGCATCCGGCGTCAACGACGGCGCCTGCGCCCTGCTGCTGGCCAATGAAGAAGCGGCCAAACAATACGGCCTGACCCCCAGGGCCCGCGTGCTCGGCATGGCCACGGCCGGCGTGGCCCCGCGCATCATGGGCTTCGGCCCCGCACCCGCCGTGCGCAAGGTGCTTGAGCTCACCGGCCTCAAGCTCGAACAGATGGACGTGATCGAGCTCAACGAAGCCTTTGCCGCCCAGGGCCTGGCGGTGCTGCGCGATCTGGGCATCAAAGACGATGACCCACGCGTGAATCAGTGGGGCGGCGCCATTGCCCTGGGTCACCCGCTGGGTGCGTCGGGTGCGCGCCTGGCCACCACCGCCGTCAGCCAGCTGCACACGCTGGGGGGCAGGTACGCGCTGTGCACCATGTGCATTGGCGTGGGGCAGGGCATTGCGGTGGTGCTGGAGCGGGTTTGAGCCGCGCTCGGCCACAACAGCAAGTTTGATAGCTGGCTGCGCTTGGCGGGAGCGGGCTGGGGCCGGATTCGAGGCTCAATCGCGCTGGGGCGCATCGCCGGGTGCGACCGGCGGCAGCGCGTTCGCCGCGGCTGCGTTGGCCGCCTGCTCGCGCTCCTGGGCCAGCTGTTCCTCGAACTGCAGGCGCCCGCGCACCACCACCGAGATCAGCTTGGCGCGGTCCTTGTAGTAGGGGTGCATCTGCTCGAACAGCGCCAGGTTGTGGCGGCGAAAGCGGTCGGCGCTGAAGCGCGCCGCATCGGTGCTGGCGCCCAGCAGTTCGAGCACGCTGCGGCCGCTGAGCAGGCTGGACTCGAACAGCTCGCGCTGCACGCGCATCACGCCGCGGTCGCGCAACTGGTTCCAGTGCGTGACGTCGCGCGCGCGGGCCACCAGCTCCAGCTGGGGAAAGTGCTGGCGCGCCAGATCGACGATGGCCAGCGACTGCTCGACGTCGTCCACCGCCACCACCAGAATCCGCGCCTCGGCGGCGCCGGCGATGCGCAGCAGGTCCAGCCGCGTGGCGTCGCCGTAGAACACGCGTGAGCCGAACACGCGCGCCGCCTCGATCATCTCGGCGTCGTGGTCCAGCACCGTGACGGCCACGCCCTCGGCGCTCAGCAGGCGGCTCACGATCTGGCCGTAGCGGCCGAAGCCGGCAATGATGACCGGCGCGCTTTGCGGCTCCGACAGCTCGGGCGGCGCGGGCGGACGCCCGCAGTCGGCGTAGCGCGGCAGCAGCCAGCGGTCCACCGCCACTAGAGCCAGCGGCGTCAGCAGCATCGACAGCGCCACGGCGCCGATCAGCAGCGAGGCCACGTCGGCCGGCAGGGCATTGACGTCGGCGGCGGCGCGAAACACCACGAAGGCGAACTCGCCGCCCTGCGCCAGCAGCAGCGTGAACACCGGGCGCTCCTGCAGCGGCAGCCGCAGCAGCCGCGCCAGCGCGGCAATCACCAGCAGCTTCAGGGCCAGAAAGCCCAGCAGCACGCCCAGCATCAGTCCCGGCGAGGCCAGCAGCACGCCGAAGTCGATGCTCATGCCGACGGCGACGAAGAACAGGCCCATCAGCAGGCCCTTGAAGGGCTCGATGTCGGTCTCCAGCTCGCGCCGGTATTCGCTCTCGGCCAGCAGCACGCCGGCCAGGAAGGCGCCCAGCGCCATCGACAGCCCCACCCACTGCATCAGGCCGGCGATGCCCACCACCAGCAGCAGGGCGGCGGCGGTGAACAGCTCGGTCGAGCCGCTGCGCGCGATCCAGCGCAGCGCCGGGCGCAGCAGCAGGCGCCCGCCGAACACGATGGCGGCGATGGCGGCCACGGTCTTCAGCGCCTCCAGCCAGCGCGGGCCGGCGACGGCGGCTTCGTGCTGACCGCTGGCCGCCAGCAGGGGCAGCAGCGCCAGGATGGGGATGGCGGCCACGTCCTGGAACAGCAGGATGGAAAAGCCCGCCTGGCCGGACGAGGTGTGCATCAGGTTGCGCTCGTCCAGCACCTGCAGCGCAATCGCCGTGCTGGACAGCGCCAGTCCCAGCCCGGCCACCAGGGCGGTGCGCCAAGCCACGCCCAGCGCCAGCGCGGCGCCGGTGATCGCCAGCGCGCAAATCAGCACCTGCGCGCTGCCCCAGCCGAAGATGGGGCGGCGCAGGCTCCACAGCCGGCGCGGCTGCAGCTCCAGCCCGACCAGGAACATCATCAGCACCACGCCGAACTCGGCAAAGTGCAGGATGTCCTGCACGTTGGCGATCAGCCCCAGGCCCCAGGGTCCGATCGCAAGGCCCGCCACCAGGTAGCCGATGATGGCGCCCAGCCCGATGGTGCGCGACAGCGTCACCGCCAGCACCGACGCGGCCAGGTAGACAAAGCTGTTGACGAGCCAGGGCGGGGCGTGTTCCATGCCGGCGCATCTTACGAGCCGACGCCGCCGGCGGCCGCGCGCCGGCAAGCGGCTAACATCGCGTCACAACCCTGTTCGATCGAGGAGGTTCGGGTCATGCCGGTGGTCGTCATCGCCAATCCCAAGGGCGGCGTGGGCAAGTCCACGCTGGCCACCAGCGTCGCGGGCTACTGGGCCAGCCGCGGCCACGCCGTGATGCTGGGCGACGTGGACCGCCAGCAGTCCGCGCGCCTGTGGCTGGGCCTGCGCCCCGCGGCCGCGCGTCCCATCGGCAGCTGGGACGTGCAGCGCGACTTCATCGTGCGCCCGCCCAAGGGCACCACCCACGTGGTGCTGGACACGCCCGCCGGCCTGCGCGGCCTGCAGCTCAAGGACGCCCTGCGTCTGGCCGACCGCGTGCTGGTGCCGCTGCAGCCCAGCATCTTCGACATCTACGCCACGCGCGAATTCATCGACGAGCTGCAGGCCCTGCGCGGCCGCGGCGGGCCGGCGCTGGGCCTGGTCGGCATGCGGGTGGACGAGCGCACGCTGGCGGCCGAGCAGCTGCGCCAGTTCACCCACGACCTGGGCCTGCCGGTGCTGGCGCAGCTGCGGCCGACGCAGAACTACGTGCACCTGGCGGCGCGCGGCCTGACGCTGTTCGACGTCGCGCCCGGCCGCGTGCAGCGCGATCTGGAGCAGTGGCGGGACCTGTGCCGCTGGCTCGATCAGTCGCATCCATGACTTGCTTCAAGGTCCGTCTCCGCTAAATTGCCCGTATGAAAACCTTCGACACCCTGGCCCAGTTGGTCGCCTGCGTCGGCCAGGAAGTGGCCGTGAGCGACTGGCACACCGTGACCCAGCAGCACATCAACCAGTTCGCCGACGCCACGGGCGACCATCAGTGGATCCACGTCGATGCCGAGCGCGCGGCGGCCGGGCCGTTCGGCGCGCCCATCGCGCACGGCTTTCTGACGCTGTCGCTGGTGGCCGGCTTTGCGCAGCGCACCCTCAAGGTGGGCGACGTGCGCATGGGCGTCAACTACGGGCTGAACAAGGTGCGCTTCACCTCGCCCGTGCCGGTGGGCAGCCGCCTGCGCTCGCGCATGCAGCTGCTGGAAGCCACGCCCATCGAGGGCGGCCAGCAACTGGTCTGGAAGAACACCCTCGAGCGCGAGGGCAGCGACAAGCCGGTGTGCGTGGCCGAGTCCGTGGCGCGCTACTACACCTGATCCCTCTCAAGCCTCGGCGGCGCCCGCGAAGCCGTTTTGCCGCCAGGCCTCGAACACGCTGACGGCCACGGCGTTGGACAGATTCAGGCTGCGCTGATCGGGCCGCATGGGCAGGCGCAGCTGCCGCGCCGGCGCCAGGCGCGCGCGCAGCGCCGGCGACAAGCCCCGCGTTTCGGCGCCGAACACCAGCCAGTCGCCGGGGGCGAAGGCCACCTGGTACACGCTGCACGCGCCCTGCGTGGTGAAGGCGAACAGCCGCGCCGCATCGGGCCGCTCGGCGGCGACAAAGGCGTCCCAGTCGGCATGTCGGCGCACGGCGGTGTACTCGTGGTAGTCCAGCCCGGCGCGGCGCAGCAGCTTGTCGTCCATCGAAAAGCCCAGCGGCTCGATCAGGTGCAGGTCGCAGCCGGTGTTGGCCGCCAGGCGAATGACGTTGCCGGTGTTGGGCGGAATCTCGGGTTCGACCAGGACGATGTGGAACATGGCCGGCGATTGTCTCAGTCCGGCACCTCGGTGCGCGCTTCGGTGCGGGCCAGCGCCAGCGCGGTGACGTGCGCCGGCGCGGCGGCCTCGCGCAAGGTGCGCGCCGCTTCGTTCAGGGTGGCGCCGGTGGTCATCACGTCGTCGATCAGCACCACGCGCCGCCCCTGCAGCGCGCCCACGCGGCCCGGCGCCAACGCAAAGGCGCCGCGCACGTTGCGCAGGCGCTCGGCGCGGCTCAGGCCGCGCTGCGGCGGGGTGTCGCGCACGCGCAGCAGCCAGGCGCTTGGGCAGCGCCCCGGCGCCAAAGCGCGCGCCAGCAGCAACGCCGGGTTGTAGCCGCGCTCGGCCAGGCGCTGGCGCGCCAGCGGCATGGGCAGCACCCAGTCGGCCTGCGCCAGCGCCTCGGCCACGCCCGGCGCCTGCCGCAGCAGGGCGGCCAGCGGCCCGGCCAGGCCCACGTCCTGCTGGAACTTCAGCCGCGCGATCAGTCCCGACCACGGCCACTGGTAGGCGGCGGCGACCAGGCAGCGCTCCAGCGGCGGGGGCGCCGCCAGGCAGGCGCCGCAGCGCGGCACGCCGGGCGCCACCGGCAGCGCGCAGGTTTCGCAACGCGCCTGCGCCGGGGCAAAGCGCGCGGCGCATGCCGGGCAGATGGTCTGCGCGGGCCAGCGCTGGCAGACGGCGCAGCGGCTGGGCCAGGCGCCGGGGAAGAGCAGGCGGGCAAGCATCGAAGGCGGCGGATGCGGCGATGGGCGACGGGGCAGGTCGAGGGGCGGGTCAATATACTGCGGCGGCAAGCCATGCCTTCCGAACGTCCTCCCACCATCGACCCCGTTGCCGCCCGGCGCTGGGCCGCGCTGCCCCACCCCGATTCACCCTGGCTGCACCAGGAAGTCGCCCGCCGCATGGCCGAGCGTCTGCCCTGGATTCGGCTGCCCGTCACCCAATGGGTGCACTGGGAGCCCGTGGGCGGCGGCCAGCAGGCGCGCGCGCTGGTGATGGCGCATTACCCGGATTCAGGGTGTTTTGAGGTGGCAGCCCAGGTGCAGAAAGCGCCAAATGCTTCTGAATCAATAGCAAAACACTGGTGGCAGCGGCTGTTGCCCGGGCGCCGCGGCGCACCTGACGTGCAGGTCGTGAGCACTCCGCCGGAAGGCGCCGCGCAGTTGCTGTGGGCCAACATGCTGGCCCACCACCACGCCGACCCCCAGGCGCTGATGGCCGACTGGCGGCGCGCGCTGGCGCCCGACGGCTTTCTGATGTTCTCGTGCTTCGGGCCCGACACCCTGCGCGAGCTGCGCGCGCTGTATGCCGAGCTGGGCTGGCCGCCGCCGCTGCAGGATTTCACCGACATGCACGACTGGGGTGACCAGCTGGCCATGGCCGGCTTTGCCGATCCGGTGATGGACATGGAGCACATCACGCTGTCCTTCGACACCCCGGCGCGCCTGCTGGCCGAGCTGCGCGAGCTGGGGCGCAACCTGCATCCGGGGCGCTTTGGTGGCCTGCGCACGACCGCGTGGCGCCGGCGTCTGGAGGCGGTGCTGGACCAAGGCCTGCGCCCGAGCGCCGGCGCGCCGCTCGAACTGACGTTCGAGATCATCTATGGCCACGCGCTGCGGCCCTCGGCGCAGCGCGCCGCGCCGCGCGAAGGGCTGACGGTGCACCGCACGCGCGCCTCGCTGCGCGCGGGCGAGAGTTCCAAGCCCGCGCCCAAGCCTTGAGATTTGTCACGGAACGTCGAGTTTGGGGTTGCGAGTCGGTTAAACTTGTGTCCAAGCACGCATGGAGGGCGCGGCGCCGCGGGTTTGCACCGGGGCTTGCCAGCGCTGCAATGACCGAGGATGCGTGATGCGACGCGCGGGCAGGGCTTGGCGCGGTGCCAGAGCCTCCTGCGGTCCGGGCGTCTCGTGGCGGTCGGCCAACGGGCGCATGAAGGTTTGTGTTTGTGGAAGACGTGACACGATGAAGAGCATGATGAAAACCGTGGCAGGCGCGGCCGGCCACAGCGCCGTCGCATTGATGGCTTGGGCCACCACCGCCGCGCACGCGGCCGAGGTGCACGATCTGCCCGGTGGCCCGGGCGTGAATCAGCTCAACCTGACGACCGGCGTCACCCAGATCTCGCAGGCCCAGCACGAGCTGCACTGGATGCTGCTGATCATCTGCACGCTGATCTTCATCGGCGTGTTCGGCGTGATGTCGTACTCCATCTGGCACCACCGCAAGTCGCGCGGCGCCAAGGCGGCGCACTTCCACGAATCGCTGGTGGTCGAGATCGCCTGGACCGTGGTGCCCTTCCTGATCGTGATCGGCATGGCGGCCCCCGCCACCAAGGTCATCATCGCCCAGAAGGACACCAGCAATCCCGACCTCACCATCAAGGCCACCGGCTACCAGTGGAAGTGGGGCTACGATTACCTGACGGGCGAGGGCGAGGGCATCTCCTTCCTGTCCACGCTCGACTCCTCGCAGCGCGCGCTGTCGGACGCCGGCACGCCGGCCGGCGACGACTACCTGCTGAAGGTCGACAACCCGCTGGTGGTGCCGGTCAACAAGAAGGTGCGCGTCATCGTCACCGCCAACGACGTCATCCACGCCTGGTTCGTGCCGGCCTTCGGCGTCAAGCAAGATGCCATCCCCGGCTTCGTGCGCGACACCTGGTTCCGTGCCGAGAAGGCGGGCGACTACTACGGCCAGTGCGCCGAGCTGTGCGGCAAGGAACACGCCTACATGCCCATCCACGTGAAGGTGCTGCCGCAAGAAGAGTACGCCGCCTGGGTCGAGGCGCAGAACAAGAAGATGGCCGCGGCCGCCGACGATCCCAGCAAGGTCTGGACGCTGGCCGACCTGGAGGCGCGCGGCGCCAAGGTCTACGCCGCCAACTGCGCGGCCTGCCACCAGGCCAACGGCAAGGGCGCCGGCGCCATCAAGCCGCTGGACGGCAGCGCCATCGTCAAGGGGCCGGCGGCCGAGCAGATGCATGTGGTGCTGGAAGGCCGCGCCAACGGCGCCATGCCGTCGTGGAAGCAACTGTCGGACACCGATCTGGCGGCGGTCGTCACCTACACCAAGAATCACTGGAGCAACGCGACGGGGCAGATCGTGCAGCCGTCCGAGTTCGTGGCCGCCCGCGCGGGCACGTTCCCGGGCTGAGCCGCTCGCCCGCCACCTGACGCCCCTTCCATCGATCAAGTCTGATATCCGGAGAAATCTCCATGAGCGCCGTACTTCCCAACCCCCACGCCGGTCACCTCGATCACGCGCATGACGATCATGGCCACGCGCCGACGGGTTGGCGCCGCTGGGTGTTCGCCACCAACCACAAGGACATCGGCACGATGTACCTGCTGTTCTCGTTCACCATGCTGATGGTGGGCGGGTTGCTGGCCATGCTGATCCGCGCCGAGCTGTTCGAGCCCGGCCTGCAGATCGTCAACCCGGAGATGTTCAACTCGTTCACCACCATGCACGGGCTGATCATGGTGTTCGGCGCCATCATGCCGGCCTTCGTGGGCTTCGCCAACTGGATGATCCCGCTGCAGATCGGCGCCTCGGACATGGCCTTCGCGCGCATGAACAACCTCAGCTTCTGGCTGCTGGTGCCGGCCGGCATCACGCTGGCGTCCACCTTCTTCATGCCCGGCGGCGCACCCGCCGGCGGCTGGACGCTGTACGCCCCGCTGTCGGCGCAGATGCCGATGTCGCTGGACGCAGCCATCTTTTCGCTGCACATCATGGGCGCCTCGTCCATCATGGGCGCCATCAACATCATCGTCACCGTGCTGAACATGCGCGCCCCGGGCATGACGCTGATGAAGATGCCCATGTTCTGCTGGAGCTGGCTGATCACCGCCTACCTGCTGATCGCCGTGATGCCGGTGTTCGCCGGCGCCATCACGATGACGCTGACCGACCGCCACTTCGGCACCAGCTTCTTCAACGCCGCCGGCGGCGGCGACCCGGTGATGTACCAGCACATCTTCTGGTTCTTCGGTCACCCCGAGGTCTACATCATGATCTTGCCGGCCTTCGGCATGATCAGCCAGATCGTGCCCACGTTTGCGCGCAAGCGTCTGTTCGGCTACACCTCGATGGTCTACGCGCTGGCTTCCATCGCCACGCTGTCGATGATCGTCTGGGCGCACCACATGTTCACCGTCGGCATGCCGGTCACCGGCCAGCTGTTCTTCATGTACGGCACCATGCTGATCGCCATCCCGACCGGCGTGAAGGTGTTCAACTGGACGGCCACCATGTGGCGCGGCTCCATGACCTTCGAGACCCCCATGCTGTGGGCGGTCGGCTTCATCTTCGTGTTCACCATCGGCGGCTTCACCGGCGTGATCCCGGCCGTGGTGCCGATCGACACCCAGATCCAGGACACCTACTACATCATTGCCCACTTCCACTACGTGCTGGTGGCGGGCTCGTTGTTCGCCATCTTCGGCGCCTACTACTACTGGTCGCCCAAGTGGACGGGCGTGATGTACAACGAGACGCGCGGCAAAATCCACTTCTGGTGGTCGATGATCTCGTTCAACGTCGCCTTCTTCCCCATGCACTTCCTGGGCTTGGCCGGCATGCCGCGTCGCTACGCCGACTACCCCATGCAGTTCGCCGACTTCAACATGATCGCCTCCATCGGCGCCTTCTTCTTCGGCGCCGCGCAGCTGTACTTCTTCTTCGCCGTCGCGCTGCCCATGCTGCGCGGCAAGGGCGAGCCCGCGCCCCAGAAGCCCTGGGAAGGTGCCGAAGGCCTGGAGTGGGAAGTGCCCTCGCCGGCGCCCTTCCACACCTTCGAGACGCCGCCCAAGCTGGACGCGTCGGCCACCCGGATCATCGCCTGATTCGACCCGGGGCGAACGAGGGTTTCGTGATGGCCAACAACACGCCGGAGCAGCGCGAACTGCGCAGGCGCAACGTGCGGCTGGGCCTGATCCTGGCCAGCGTGGTGGCGCTGCTGCTGATCGGCTTCGTGGTGCGGCGCTACATGCTGCTGGGCCACTGAGGGCATGGCGCGATGAGCTTGCGGCTTGAAAACCTCAAGATGGTGGGCAAGCTGGCGGTGGTGGCCGTCGGCATGTTCGCCTTCGGCTACGCGCTGATTCCCTTGTACCGCACGATTTGCGAGGTCACGGGCATCAACATCCTGACGTTGTCGGGCGGCGAGTTGCCGGGCGACGCGGCGGCCACGGGCGACGCCGCGCGGCGCGTGGCGGCCAACACCCAGGTTGACCGCAGCCGCACCATCACCGTCGAGTTTGACGCCAACGCGCGCGGCGCCTTCAAGTTCAAGCCCGCGCTGCGCACCCTGAAGGTGCATCCGGGCGAGCTGTCGACGGTGATGTACGAGTTTCAGAACGTGCAGGACCACCGCGTCACGGCGCAGGCCATTCCCAGCTACGCCCCGCGGCAGGCGGCGCCGCACTTCAACAAGGTGGAGTGCTTCTGCTTCAACCAGTACACGCTGGAGCCGGGCGAGAAGCGCGAATGGCCGGTGGTGTTCGTGATCGACTCGCACCTGCCCAAGGACGTGAGCACCATCACCTTGTCCTATACCTTCTTCGAGGTCGGCGGCAAGACGCCTGCCGCACCCGACACCAACAGCGCCGCGCTGGCGCGGCCGGACGGGAAGGGCGCATGAATCGCCCCGACACCGATCCTTCGCGGCAGGCGCCAAAGCCGGAGGCCGACGTCGGCGCGCCCTCGCTGGGCCACTCGCTGAAGATCGTGGCCTGGGGCCTGCTGGGCGTGCGCAAGTCCAGCGCGCACCGCGCCGACGTGGCGCGGGTCAGCCCCACGACCATCGTCGTGGCGGCGCTGGTGGCCCTGCTGGTGTTCGTGGGCCTGCTGATCGCGGTGGTGCGATGGGTGGCGGCTGGTGCCTGAGGGGCGCCGATCGGGCCGCTGAAAGACAAAACAGAACGAACGACAGAATCGAGAGCACAGGAGTGACGTTGACATGAGCAGCACCGCAGGCGGCACCGCGCCGTATTACTTCGTACCGCACCCGTCGCGGCACCCCATCATGGCGGCCATCGGCCTGTTCGCCATGATCATCGGCGGCACGCTGTGGATCAACCGCATCGACGCCGGCCACTGGATTTTTCTGGTTGGCATCCTGTGGTGGCTGTACACGCTGTTTCATTGGTTCCGCGACTCCGCGCACGAGAGCGAAGGCGGCCTGTACGGCCGGCGGGTCGACACCTCGTTCCGCTGGAGCATGAGCTGGTTCATCTTCTCCGAAGTGATGTTCTTCGGCGCCTTCTTCACCGCCCTGTGGTGGGCGCACAAGCACTCGATGCCCGAGCTCGGCAACCTGAACAACGCGCTGCTGTGGCCCGACTTCAAGTCCGTGTGGCCCAGCGCCGCGCCCGGCACCACCGGGTCGCCGGCGGGCACCGTCGAGCCCTTTCAGACCATGGGCCCGTTCTGGCTGCCCACCATCAACACGGCGCTGCTGCTGTCCTCGGGCGTCACGCTGACCATTGCCCACCATGCGCTGCAGGCCGGCAAGCGCGCGCGCTGCATCGCCTTCATGTGGATCACGGTGCTGCTGGGCCTGACCTTCCTGATCGTGCAGGGCTACGAATACCACCACGCCTACACCGAGCTGAACATGACGCTGGCCTCGGGCATGTACGGCTCGACCTTCTTCATGCTCACGGGCTTTCACGGCTTTCACGTGCTGGTGGGCATGCTGATGCTGTTCTTCATCACGCTGCGCCTGATGAAGGGGCACTTCACGCCGGAGCACCACTTCGGCTTCGAAGGTGCCGCCTGGTACTGGCACTTCGTGGACGTGGTGTGGCTGTTCCTCTACATCCTGGTGTACTGGATCTGAACCTGAGACGCGGTTTTGAGTCCAACACAAAAGAGCGCCCGCCGGCGCTCTTTTGCTTGGAGCCGGTCACGGATTGATCGGCAACCCCGAGGGGTGGAGATAGCCCAGCTCCCAGGCCAGCAGGATGCACACGAACACGAACACCGACAAGCCCACGCGCAGCGCCAGCGACCAGAACATGCCGCGCGCGCGGCGGCGGTCGTCCTGCAGGCGCTCTTCGTCCGAACTGCGCTCGCCAGGCCTGCGCATCATGAAAAACAGGGCGGAACCGAGGCTGGCGATGATGGCCACGAACGCGATGCCAAGCAGCAATGACTTCATGCCGGCGATTATCCGGCGGCGGTGCCTCGCATGACGGCGCGCCGGATTTTTCTGCTGGCGGTCGCCCTGCTGGGCATGGCGGTCACGGCCGGCCTGGGGCGCTGGCAACTCGCCCGCGCGGCCGAGAAAGAGGCGGTACTGGCCGCCGAGCAGGCGGCCGAGACCCTGCCGCCCGTCGACGCCCAGGCCCTGCTGGCTGCGCGGAGCGCGGCGGACGTGGCGGCACTCGCCCAGCGCAAGGTGACGCTGACGGGCCAATGGCTGGGCGAGCGCACGGTTTACCTGGACAACCGGCCCATGGACCAGCGCAGCGGCTTCTACGTGGCCACGCCCCTGCGTCTGGACGGCGGTGGCGCCGACGTGCTGGTGTTGCGTGGCTGGGTGCCGCGCAATTTCGACAATCGGCTGGCGCTGCCCCAGGTTCAAACCCCGGCGGGCACGGTGCAGGTGAGCGGACGTGTCTTGACCCATGTGCCGTCCCTGTTTGCCCTTGGTCAAGAGTCGCCGGGCCCGATCCGGCAAAATATCGACTTGCCGGCCTACGCCCGCGAAACCGGCCTGCCCCTGCTGGCCGCGGTGGTGCAGCAAACCGGCGGCCCCGGCGAAGGCCTCGAGCGCGACTGGCCGCTGCTGGTGAGCGGCGCCGGCACCAATTACAGCTATGCATTTCAGTGGTTCAGCCTGTGCGCCTTGATCGGCGGGCTTTTTATCTGGTTCCAAGTTGTCCGACCTCTACGTTTCATCCGGCGCGGCTCCCGCGGCTCCTAACCCCAAGCACGCGGCCGAGCAGCCGCTGGGCCTGACGGTGCACACCCTGCCCACGCCCGGCGCCGCCCTGGCCAGCGATGCCCGCCGCACGCGCGCGGGACGTTGGCAGATGCTGCTGCTGGCGCTGGTGTGCGCCGCGCCCGTGGTCGCCTCGTATTTCAGCTACTACGTGATCCGGCCCCAGGGCCGCACCAACTACGGCCAGCTGATCGACCCGCAGCGCCCCATGCCCGCACTGGCGGCGACCGACCCGGAGGGCAAGACCGTCGATCTGGAGCGGCTCAAGGGCCAGTGGCTGCTGATCAGCGTGGCCGGCGGCGCCTGCGATGCCGAGTGCGAAAGCAACCTGTACTTCGAGCGCCAGCTGCACGAGAGCATGGGCAAGAACCGCGACCGCATGGACTGGGTGTGGCTGGTGGATGACGACCAGCCCGTGCGCGAGGCGCTCAAGCCCGCGCTGCGCGAGGCCGTGGTGCTGCGCGTGCCGCGCGCCGCGCTGGCCCAGTGGCTGCAGCCCGAAAGTGGCCAACGCCTGGAAGAGCACCTGTACGTGGTCGATCCGCTCGGCCACTGGATGATGCGCTTCCCGGCACGCCTGGACAAGGAAGGCGCCAGCAAGGCGCGGCACGATCTGGAGCGGCTGATGCGCGCCTCGGCCGGCTGGGACACCGCCGGGCGCGAGGCGCCGGCCGCCAAGTAGACGGTCATGGATGCGGTCGCCCTGTACAACCTGAGCCCGGCCCTGCGGCTGATGGGCATGGGCCTGGCCGTCGCGCTGGGGCCGCTGGCCTGGCTGTGGCTGCGCCACCGGGGCGCGGCGCCGGCCACGCAGTTGCGCGCGCTGACCTTGCTGACGCTGTTTTTGACCTTCGACCTGGTGCTGTTCGGCGCCTTCACGCGCCTGACCGACTCGGGCCTGGGCTGCCCCGACTGGCCCGGTTGCTACGGCCACATGAGCCCGGTGGGCGCGCGCGATCACATCGAGGCGGCGCAGTCGGCCATGCCGACCGGCCCCGTCACCCACGGCAAGGCCTGGGTGGAGATGGTCCACCGCTACCTGGCCACCGGCGTGGGCGTGCTGATCATCGTGCTGTGCCTGGCCACCTGGCTGCAATGGCGGCGCGCGCGGCGCGCGGCGGGCGCCGCACCGGCGGCGGTCAGCCCCGGCTGGCCGCTGCTCACCCTGCTGTGGGTCATTGCCCAGGGCGCGTTCGGCGCGCTGACGGTGACCATGAAGCTCTTTCCCGCCATCGTCACCCTGCACCTGCTGGGCGGCGTGGGCCTGCTGGCGCTGTTGACGATGCAGGCCGAGCGCTATCGCCAGGCCGGTGACGCCGGCGCGGCCGAGACGCTGGGCCGCGGCCTGCGCGCGCTGCTGTGGCTGACCGCCGTGGCCGTGGGTGTGCAGCTGGCGCTGGGCGGCTGGGTCAGCACCAACTACGCGGTGCTGGCCTGCAGCGGCTTTCCGACCTGCCAGGGCAGCTGGTGGCCGCCGATGGACTTCGCCCAGGGCTTCGAGCTGTGGCGCCCGCTGGGCGAACAGGGCGATGGCGGGCTGCTGAGCTTTGCCGCGCTGACGGCCATTCACTACACCCATCGTCTGTTCGCCTACCTGGTGTTCGCGCTGCTGCTGGCGCTGGTGTGGGGCCTGCACCGCGCGGGCGCGCTGCCGCGGCAGCGGCGGGCGCTGCTGGGGCTGGCGCTGCTGCAATTCGTCACCGGCCTGTCCAACGTGGTGCTGGGCTGGCCGCTGCTGGCGGCGGTGGTGCACACCGGCGGCGCCGCGGCCCTGATGACGGTGCTGGTCTGGGCGCTGTGCGCCAGCCGCGCCGCGGAGCGCCAGCCGACAGGCGCAGGCCGACCCGCAGGAGTGCATGCATGAGCCATAGCCATCACGGACCCATCCCCGCCGCGGCGGCGCAGGTCGCCGGCACGCCCGCCTTGCCGGTGTGGCGCCAGTATTACGAGCTGACCAAGCCGCGCGTGGTGCAGCTGATCGTGTTCTGCGCCCTGATCGGCGCCGTGCTGGCCGTGCCCGGCGTGCCCAGCTGGGCGCAGGCGGGCAAGATCGTCGTGGCCTCGCTGGGCATCTGGCTGGTGGCGGCGGCGGCGGCGGCCTTCAACTGCCTGATCGAGAAAAGCATCGACACGCACATGAAGCGCACCGCCTGGCGCCCCACGGCGCGCGGGCAGCTGTCGGACATGCAGGCGCTGTGGTTCTCGGCCGGGCTGTGCATCCTGGGCTCGGCCATCCTGCTGGTGTGGATCAACCCGCTGACCATGTGGCTGACGTTCGCCACCTTCGTCGGCTACGCCATCGTCTACACCGTCATCCTCAAGCCGCTGACACCGCAGAACATCGTCATCGGCGGCGCCTCGGGCGCCATGCCCCCGGTGCTGGGCTGGGCCGCCATGACCGACCACGTCGGCCCCGAGGCGTTGATGCTGTTTCTCATCATCTTCATCTGGACGCCGCCGCACTTCTGGGCGCTGGCGCTGTACCGGGTGGAGGACTACCGCAAGAGCGGCCTGCCCATGCTGCCGGTGACGCACGGCAACGAGTTCACCCGCCTGCAGGTGCTGCTGTACACGCTGATCCTGCTGGCGGCCTGCCTGCTGCCCTTCATCTACCGCATGAGCGGCTGGCTGTACCTGGTGGCGGCGCTGGTGCTCAACGGCGGCTTCATCTGGCAGGCCTTCAAGCTGTGGCGCCACTATTCGGACGCGCAGGCGCGCAAGACCTTCCGCTTTTCCCTGATCCACCTGTCGCTGCTGTTCGCCGCGCTGCTGGTGGACCACTACGTCTGATGTCACGGGGCCGCATGCAACGCCGATTCGCTCTTAAAAACATAGCTGCTGGCGCTTTATTGGCGGGCGCTGTACTGGGTTTTTCTGCCTGTTCACCCGACAAGGCGTCGTTTCACGCCACCGACATCACGGGCGCCGACTACGCCAAGGACTTTCAGCTGGTCGACTTCGACGGCAAGCCGCGCAGCCTGGCCGACTTCAAGGGCAAGGTGGTGGTGGTGTTCTTCGGCTACACCCACTGCCCCGACGTGTGCCCCACCACCATGAGCGAGCTGGCGCAGGTCAAGCAGGCGCTGGGCGCCGACGGCGACAAGCTGCAGGTGCTGTTCGTCAGCGTCGACCCCGAGCGCGACACACCGACCGTGCTCAAGGCCTACATGCAGCCCTTCGACCCCAGCTTTCTGGCGCTGTACGCCGCCACGCCAGAGAAGCTGGCCGCGCTGGCCAAGGACTTCAAGGTGTTCTACCAGAAGGTGCCGCGCAAGGATTCGGCCGACTACAGCGTCGATCACACGGCGGCCAGCTACGTCTACGACCCGCAGGGACGGCTGCGCCTGTTCGTGCGCTACGGCACCTCGCTGCAGGACTGGACGGACGACATCAAGCAGCTGCTGGGCGGCGCCTGAGGGCGCCGGCGCGCGAGCGGGGGTGGCGGTGCGGCTGGCGATCCTCACCGCCGTTTCGATGCTGGCGTTTGCCGCCAATTCGGTGCTGGCGCGGCTGGCGCTGGGGCGCGACCGTGCTGGTGGCGATCGTGCTGTGGCGCGTGCGGTGCGCCGACGCACTGCACCGGCCGCCCGTACGCGGCGGGTGGATCGGCGGCAACTGGGCGGGCGCGCTGTCGCTGCTGGTGTACGCCGTCGCCTTCGCCATCGCCTACGTGCAGGTGGCCACCGGGCCGGGCGCGCTGATCCTGTTCGCCAGCGTCCAGTTCGCCATGCTGGCGTGGGCCGTGCTGCGCGGTGACCGGCCAGCCCCGCTGGAATGGCTGGGCATCGGCGTGGCGTTCGGCGCGCTGGTCTATCTGGTCTCGCCAAGCCTGGTGACGCCTCCGCTGGGGGCGGCCCTGCTGATGGCGCTGGCCGGGGCGGCCTGGGGCGCGTACAGCCTGATCGGGCGCGGATCGCGGGCGCCGCTGGTGGACTCGGCGGGCAACTTTCTGCGTTGCACCCCGGCCGGCGTGGTCTTGATCGGCCTCGGGGTCTGGCGACTGCCGCCGGACGCGCAGGGTTTGGCGTGCGCGCTGGCCTCGGGGGCGCTGGCGTCGGCGCTGGGCTACATCATCTGGTACAGCGCACTGCCAAGTCTGTCGCGCACCCGCGCGGCCTTCGTGCAGCTCACCGTGCCGGCCATCGCGGCGCTGGGCGGAGTCGTGTTCGTGGGCGAGGCGTTGACCCTGCGCTTGATGCTGGCGACGGCCGGCATCACCGGCGGCGTGGCACTGGCGCTGGCGGCCTCGCAGCGGCGCCGGCCGGCGGCCGGCTGACGGTTCACCCATCGCGCGCCTACTGCACGCGGCCAGTTGCGCAACCCGGTTTACGCAACTGGCCGCCGCGCAGGCGGCCGCAGCCCGTCTCTGGCTGGTCGGCATAGGGCGTTCGTCAAGTTGACCGGACTGCGCGGCGATGCGACACTGGTTGCTCGATTGGCAGCGCAGGGAGCCGAGTCGGGCAGCGAACCCGACACACGCCCGCTGCGGTGGGTCGCGCCACGCGACCGACACCGCGGGTCAGAGACGACGGAGGCCAGCCATGCCGCAGCCAGCATTCACCGTCCTGCCTTGCGACGCGCGATCGGAGGCATCGCGTGAGTCGCGCCATCCAATCGGGTCGGCTCGGTCGGCCCGCGGTGCGCCTCGGATTCTGGCCACCACGCTCGGTATCGGCTCGGCCCTGCTGCTGGGCTCCTGCATCAATCCGCCGCCATCGCAATCGCAGGCCGCCGAGGGCACTTGCCAGCGGGTGATTCACGCCGACGTGGTCGCTATCGAGCAGGCCTACGTGCTCAACCGCCACGCCGCCTTCGTCCCCGCCGGCATGCTGTATGCGCTGCGCCACGACGTGGTGCCGCTGGATGCAGCGCGGCCGCTCGGCCCCGGCAATGCCATGCTGCGGCCCGACAAGCGCCCCCGCCCGCTGGTGCTGCGCGTCAACGAGGGCGACTGCCTGCAGGTGGCGTTCGAGAACCTGCTCGATCCGCAGTGGCAGGAGGAGGGTGGCCTGCCGCCGGGCATGGGTGGCCGCTTGCCCGCGCACATCGAGGCCGGCATGGGCGAACCCACATCGCGCGAGCTGGTGCGCGCCAGCAGGGTCAGCGTGGACAAGCCGCGCACGCGCGCCGCGTCGCTGCACATCACGGGGCTGGAGCTGGCGCCGCTCGCGGCCCTGCAATGCCCGCTGAACGCCGCCTGCGGCGGCGACGGCAGCAACGTCGGGCTGCCGCAGCAGCAGGGCGTGGTGTTCAATCCCTTCACCCGCCAGTCGGTGCGTGATGATTTTCTGGGCTCGCTGGCCAAGCCGGGGCAGAAGGTCGTCACCCGCTGGCGCGCCGTGAAGGAGGGCACCTACTTCGCCTATTCCACCGCCGCGCCCGTGGGCGGCGAGGGCGACGGCGGCCAGATCGGGCTGGGCCTGTTCGCCGCCGTCAACGTCGAGCCCGCCGGCTCGCGCTGGTACCGCTCCCAGGTCACGGGGGACGATCTGCAGCAGGTCACGCGCGCCGTGCCGGCCGGGCGCCATGCGTACCGCGACATCGACTACGAGGCGCGGCGCGACATCGGCGGCGGCGCCACGCGCCCGGTGCTGAACATGCTGGATGGCAACCACATCATGCACAGCGACCTGAACGCCATCATCGTCGTGCCCGAAGGCACGGGGCATGGCACGGACGCCCCGGCCTGCAAGGACCCGGGTCAGCACATGTTCGGCGACAGCTGCGGCACGTCGTTCCGCGAATTCACCGTCGTTTTGCACGACGAAATCCACGCGCAGCAGGCCTTTGCCGAGTTGGAGGACCCGAACAACCCGCTGCACTACCTGAAGGACGGCATGGGCATCAACTACGGTGCCTCCAGCATGGGCTCGGCCGTGATGTCCACGCCGCTGCAGCGCAAGGTGGGCGTGGCCAAGGATTGCCCCGAGTGCCGCGCCGAGGAGTTCTTCCTCAGCTCCTGGGCCAATGGCGATCCGGCGCTGGTGCTGCAGTGGGACGCGGCCGGCAAGCAGCCGGTCGGCGCGCGCTACAAGGACGACCCCTCCAACGTGCACCACAGCTACCTGGGCGATGCCGTGCGCTTTCGCAACCTGCACGCCGGGCCGAAGGAAACGCATGTCTTCCACCTGCACGCGCACCAGTGGGTGCTGGACCCGAGCGATCCGGACTCGACCTACCTGGACTCGCAGACCATCTCGCCCGGTGCCACCTTCAGCTACGGCATCGAGTTCGGCGGCTCGGGCAACCGCAACTTCACGCCGGGCGACTCGATCTTCCACTGCCACCTGTACCCGCACTTCGCGCAGGGCATGTGGGAGCTGTGGCGCGTGCACGACGTGTTCGAGGACGGCAACGACAAGGGCCTGTTCAAGCCCGAGCAGCCCGCCGGCCCGGCCAACGATCCGCGTTGGCGTCGCCTGCCCGATGCCGAGGTCGCGAGCGGCACCGAGGCGCCGGCCATCGTGCCGATTCCCGGCGCTGCGCTGGCGCCGCTGCCGACGGCCGCGTTTGCCGGCTACCCGTTCTACATTCCGGGCCAGGCCGGCCACCGGCCGCCGCAGCCGCCGCTGGACATGGACGTCGCCGCCGCGGGCTACGACGCAGCCTCGGGCGTCGAGCCGAACGCGGCCGACGTGGTGAACGGCGGCCTGCCGCGCCATGTTGTCGTGGGCGGCACGCTCAAGGCGGCGCGCGACGATCCGGCCGCGCGCGCGCACGCCCTGGCCACCGGCGGCGAGGCCGCGCGCCTGATCGCCCAGCGCGTGGCCCAGCAGGATCCGATCGCGCTCAACGCCTTCGCCGCCGTCTGGGATCAGATCGAGATCAAGCCGCTGCCGCACTCCGGCACGGCAAGCGAGAAGGCGGCCATGCGCTTTCATGCCGGGGTCCTGACCGCCGGCGGCCTGGTGCCGAACAGCGGCGCGCCGCCGCATCCGAACTGGTCGCCGCAGGGTGGCGGTTACCAGACGGACTACGCCGCCACGGTGGGCAGCCAACAGCCGCGCGGCGATGCGCACACCGTGTTTCACGTCAACGGTCGCCCGCCCGCTGCCGGCGCGCCCTACGCCAACCCGTGTCCCGTCAACGCGCCGCGCCGACACTACCGCGCCGCCTACATCCAGACCGAGCTGACCTACAACAAGCACGGCTGGTTCGATCCGCAGGGCCGCATCGCCGTGCTGGAGAACGACGTCAAGGACATCATCGATCCGTCCACGCGCACGCGCCTGCCCGAGCCGCTGTTCTTCCGCGCCAACTCGGGCGACTGCATCGACTTCAAGGCGACCAACTTCGTTCCCTCGGCACTCAACGCGGACGACTTCCAGGTCTTCACGCCGACCGACACCATCGGCCAGCACATCCACCTGGTGAAGTTCGACGTCACCTCCAGCGACGGTTCGGGCAACGGCTGGAACTACGAAGACGGCACCTTCTCGCCCGACGAGGTGCGCGAGCGCATTTTTGCCAACAACCGGCGCGTGGCCGCCACGGGCCAGGGGCAACGCCTGGCACCCAAGACGCACCCGCTGTTCCTGCCGGGTGGCGACATCTTCACGGCCGGTTCGGGTGGCGCCGGCGCGCCGGGCTACAAACACCTGCTGGATCAGGGCAGTTGTCCGGCCCGCAAGGCCGGCGAGTCCGACGTGCAATACGAGCACCGCCTGCATGAAAAGCATCCCTTCTGCGGCGCCCAGCGCACCACGCAGCTGTGGTGGGCCGACCCGATCATCAACCAGAAGGGCAGGGACAACACCTTGCGCACCGTGTTCAGCCACGACCACTTCGGCCCCAGCTCGCACCAGCAGCACGGCCTGTACGCAGGCCTGGTGATCGAGCCGGCCAACTCGGTGTGGACGCGCGTCGATGCCAAGGTGCAGGCCAGTGACATGGAGCAGGCCGGTGTTGCCATGGTCGGAGCGGGCAACCTGGGCTGCGACGCGGCTCCCAACTCGGCACTGTGTGCCAAGCTGATTGGCGGTGCCAACCTGGCCAGCCCGGTGCCCGAGAGCCGCCTGCGCGCCAGCGACCGCGTGCTGGGCGTGGTCGAGCCGCGTGACCCGCTGGTACTGCGCACCGATGGCGGCCCGACCAGCGCCATGGCCAACATCATCGCTCCCCAGTGCATCGGCGACAGCGATTCCAATCCGCTGCAGCCAGGCTCGGGCGCGCGTGGCGCCGGCCTCGCCAGCTGCGACGAGCCGCATCAAAACAACCAGACGCGCCGCGAATTCGCGCTGGCGATTGCCGACTTCGGCATTGCCTACAACACGGCGCTGGAGCCCATCAACCCCGAGCCGCGCGGCGAGGACAGCCAGATGCGCGACCGCACCGAGATCCGCTTCGGCCGGCGCCACGTCGCCTTGCTGCCGGCACGCCCGCTGGGCATCTCCAGCGAGGATCCGGGCAGCCAGTACGTCAACTACCGCCACGAGCCGCTGGCCTTGCGCATCGCCGACATCACGGTGGTGAACCCGGCCAATGCCGCCAGCGATCCGTTGGCGGCGCTGGGTGGCTTCAGCTACCGCCAGAGCCGGCGCCGCGCTTTCAGTTCGCAGCCCTGCAGCCCGGGCGATGGCGACCAGGATTGCCTGGGCGATATGGCCAACGCCTTCAGCACCGAGGTGCATGCCGCGCGCGCCGAGCAACTGGCCAAGGAGACGCTGCCGGCGCACGCCAGCACCACCACCCGAGAGCTGCTTCAACAGATCGGCAAGGTCGGCGAACTCGACGCCGTACTCGCCAAGGTCGAGCGCTGGCGCCGCGATTTCAACTGTCAGCTCTATCGCAAGGACTTGATGACGGGCGCGGGTTGCAGGCCCGACATCGTCAACCTGGAGCCCTGGCGCGAGTTCGGCGACCCGGCCACGCCCATCCTGCCGGCCTTCGAGGGCGACCCGGTGCAGATCCGGCTGATTCAGGGCGCGCAGGAGGCGCAACACGTGTTCACCATGAATGGCGTGAAGTGGCATCGCCTGCCCAGCTCCAAGGGCTCGGGCTACACCAACGCGCAGCCGATCGGCATCTCGGAGCATTTCGAGTTCGACCTGCTGGTCAACCCCGCGGGCCTGCCGGTGGCGGACTACCTGTACTTCGGCTCCTCGGTCGACCAGTTGTGGGACGGCCTGTGGGGCGTGTTGCGCAGCTATCGGCCACCGTCGGTCACGGCGCGCGTGCCCTCCGTGGTCTACACCAGCGATGGCGCTTCGGCGAGCCAGCCCGCAACCGCGCGCGGCCGTGCCGTGGCGGTGCAATCGGCCGGGTTGACAGAGTTGGCAGGCACGCAACCATCGGCCATCCCGGGGGGTGACCTGCGCGAGCAGATGTGCAAGCTGCCCGGCGGCACCGATGCACCCCGGCGCTTCTTCGAGGTGACGGTGGCGCAGGTCTGCCAACTGGCGGGTGATTGCGGCAGCCCGCAGTCGGCTGGCATCACCTACAACCAGCGCCAGCGCATCCGCGATCCGCAGGCCATCGTCTATGCGCTGCACCGCAGTCAGCGCTGCGAAGCCGATGAAAATTCGTCCGCGGCGTGCAGCGGACTGGAAAGTGAGGCCAGCAAGCGCAGTGCCGCACAGGCCATTGCCGAACTGCGCCCACGCTATGCCGCGGGCCAGCCGATCGAACCGATGGTGATGCGCGCGGCGGCGGGCGAATGCCTGCAGGTATTCGTGCGCAACCTGTTGCCGCCCACGCTGGCCGATGGCCCGGGCGCCGTGCCCGGCCAGTTGCTGTCCGAACGCTCGGCCACGCATGACGCGCTGCCGATGATCACCGATGGCTTCAACCTCAACCAGTTCCGCATGTCCAGCTCGGTGGGCTTCTCGGTGCCGCGACTGTCGCAGAACCCCTTGCAGGGCGATGGCAGCAACGCCGGCATCAACGGTGCGCTGGCGCTGGCAGCAGGTCTTTCGCGCGGCGCGGACGAGCGCGCGCGGCAGCAGGCCACGTCGGGCATGCAGGGCAGCCTGATCGCGCCTTGCCTGCCGAACGCCAGCGGGCCAGCCTTGCTGCGCTGCCAGCGCTCCTTCCTGCTCAGCACGCTGGAGCCGGGGCCCGAGCGTCAGCCGATCGAGTTCGGCGCGTTGCCGGTGCGCAGCTTCGGCGATGCCGTCAAGCACCCCATGCACGGCCTGATCGGCGCCGTGGTGATTGGGCCGCAAGGCTCCGATGTCTGCGCCGACAACCGCTTTGGCGCGACGGCCCTCGGCGCCGAGATCTGCGTGCCGGCCACCGCCGACCAACCCGCGCGCCGGTATGTCGATCATGTGCTGATGTTCCAGGATGCCGTGCATGCCCTGCATGGCGACATGCCGGTGCGCAACCTGTCGGGCGCCGAGGAGCCCGACGACTACGGCATGAAGGCCTGGAACTACCGCACCGAGCCGCTGTGGGCGCGCCGCGGCGGTGACGCGAGCATCGGCTTCACCGAGCGCAACGAAAGCGACTACGGCCAGGTGTTCAGCTCGGCCACCACGAAGGACGCCGACGGCAGCGTGCGCTGCGCCGCCGGCATCGCGCCCATCCTGGCCTTCGCCAACCCCTGCGACCCCGAGACGCCCATCCTGACGGCGCGCCCCGGCGAGCGCGTGCGCCTGCACTTCGTCCATGCCGGCGGCCACACGCGGCAGCAGGGTGTCGCGCTGAGCGGCCACCCGTTCAATCCTTATCCGTGGTCGGCGGATTCGCGCCGCTTCGACGCGCATGCCGGCTCAACCCTGCGCGAAGGCGTGTTCAACGGCTTTGGTCCGATGATGGGTGTGAGCGTGGAAGTGGCCGCCGGCGGCGCCTTCCGCGTGCCGCACGACTACCTGGTGAGCAGCCAGGCCAGCTTCCTGCGCGACGGTGGCATCTGGGGCCTGCTGCGCGTCCAGCCGTCGCGCGGCGCGTCGGCGAGCACCGATCAACAATGAGGGAGCCTCCATCATGTCCATCGTGCAACTGCCCTCGCCGGCGCACTTCACCGCCGGCATCGAAAAGCGCTGGGACGAGGTCGATCCGATCACGCAGACCTTCGTGGCGCCCAACGCCTTCGTGTCCGGCGTGCCCTGGCGCTACGGGCTCGACGACACGGTCCAGATCACCGTCAACGAGACCGGCCCGCGCGTGCGGCGGCGCGACTGCTCGGACACCGATTTCGACTGCAACTTCTGGCTGGGCGATGCCGTCCTCGTGGCCGCCGACCCCAGCCCTGACACGGACCCGCTGCAAGCGCCGATCCGGCTGAAATTTTCCACTGGCGTGCGCGCGGTCGGTGGCTGGGTGGGGGTGTGTCCGCGCGATCCCTTCGACGCACCGTTCTTCGACCAGCCGCTGTTCGCCGTCATGTGGGTCGCGCTCGCATCCGATCCGCAGGACTGGCAGTTGGTGATCAACGCCGATGGCCGGACCGGCCACGTCTGCGCGCCCGCCAAGCCGCTCGTGGCACCCTTCGTCGGCGCGCGCGCCACTGGCGGCGACCGCATCGTGGAGGTGCGCTTCGACGCCGCGCTGATTGGCAACCGGCGCTACGACAAGCTCGCGCTGTCCGAGCTCACCGTCGAGCGCTGAAGGACTGCGCCATGCGCCGCCTTGCCTCGTCCCTGCGCTGGCTGGTGCGCTTGGCCGTTGTGCCGACGCTGTGCGGGATGCTTCTGGACGGTGCGCTGGCGCGCTCCGATGACGCCAGTGGCATCATTCGCGACGCCGGCATGCAACTGCGCTGGAACTATGAAAAAAATAGCAATGGTGCAAATGATGGCCTGGGCCAGCTGACATTCGACATCAGCGACGAGGCTTCGGGCAATCCCTTGCGCTACGCGCCTGGCCAGTTGGCGGTGTGGCTGCAGCGCCAGCGCCCCACGCTGGCCGAAGGCGAGCTGGCGTGCAGGGACCGCGTGAAGTCGCTGGTGTCCACCGGCGTCGGCCGCCGCGCCGATGTCGACCTCAACACCTATCGCATCCTGAGCCTCAACGCCGACCGCACGCTGGCTTTCATCAACCCCTTCGTGGGCCTGAACAACGCCAAGCTCGAATCCATCGTGCCGCTGCCCGACACACCGCGCGCCTGGGTGCATGCGCCCTCGCGTGGAGAGCTGTGGGTGCTGACGGGCGACGCGCCGGCGCGCCTGGTGGCGGTGGACACGCACCGCCGCCAGATCGTGCGCGCCCTCGACCTGCCGGGCGATGGCGCAGGCGCCACGCTGGCGCTGGACGAACGCGGCGCACGCGTGTGGGTTGCGCAGCCGGCTGTGGGCCGCGTGGCGGTGCTCGACCTGGCCGGGCGCGATGCCGCCTGGCGCAGCGCAGCGGCGGCCCGGGTGCGCCGCATGGAAGCGGTGGAAACGCCCGACGGCCCGGTCATCCTGAGTACGCACGCCGATGGCCGCCTGCAGCGCTGGGGCGCCAACGCCGCCGGCGTACCGCAGGTGCTGCACGGCTGGAGCCTGCCGCAACCGGCGCAGCAGCTGGCGTTCAGCACGCTGGCGCGGCGGCTGGTGGCGCACGACGGTCAGGCGCTGCTGTCGATCGACCCCGCGGGCAGCGCGGTGCGGCGCCTGGCCCTGGGCCACCCCGTGGCCGACATCGCCATCGTGGACGAGGGCCGCTACGCCATCGCCGTGGGCGGCGACCGCATGAGCATGGTGGACCTGGCGACCGGCACGGTGCACGCACGCTCGGCCACCGTGCCCGGTGCCAGCCGGCTGGCGTTGACGCAGCGCTTCGTCTACGCCGTGGGCAACGACGAGGCCAATGCCGACCTGTGGGCGCTGGCCGATCTGCGCGCCGGCCGCGTGCAGCCGGTGCGCATCCTGCTGGGCAGCGCCGGCGTGCCGCAGGGCGACGACCACAGGCTGCGCCGCGCCATCGCCGCGGCCGACGGCGCCGGCCTGCTGGTGGCGAATGCGGCCGACCGGCTCATCTACCAGTACGCCGAGGGCATGATGGCCCCGGTCGGCAGCTACTCCAACTACAAGCGCACGCCGCTGGCCATTGCCTTGCTGGATCTTGCGCCGCGCGAGGTGTCACCCGGCCGCTACCAGGTGCCGGTCCGCTACGACACGGGCGGCATGCATCACCTGATCGTCAGCGGCGCCGGGCCGCGCTTCGTCGGCTGCGACCGCGTGGCGCTGCCCATGACGAGCGGGCAGGCCGAGCGCGAATCGGTGCCCGAGCTGAAGGTCCGGCTGGTGGAAGACAAGCCGCTGACCGGCGCGCGCCGGCGCATCGTGGTGGCGCTGAGCGAGCAGACGCCGCAGGGCAGCGGCCAGCCGCTGGCGCAGGTGAGCGATCTGACGCTGCTGATGTTCGACAAGCGCAGCGGCTGGCAGCACCGCGTGCACCTGGGCGAAATCGGCGCGGCGGGCGATGCCACAGGGCGCTACGCGGTCGAGGTCAGTGTGCCGCCGGGCGTGGCCTACGACCTGTTCGTGGGCAGCGTCTCGCGCGACCTGCCCTTTGTGCGCGGACGCGTGCAGGGCGCGCCGGAGACGCGGCCATGAGGCGGCGCCACGCCATCGCTGCACTGGGCCTGGCCTGCGCCGACGGCTGGGCGCCCATGGCCACGGCGCAGGACGCCAGCGGCCGCGTGGCGGTGCCCGACGCGCGCCTGCTCGATCAGGGCGGCGGCGCGCACCGCCTGCGCACGCTGTGCGACCAGTCGGTGGTGATCGGCTTTTTCTACACCGGCTGCTCCACCGTCTGCCCGCCGCAGACGGCGATGTTGCGTGCGCTGCGCGAGCGACTCGATGCCGCGCCCTCCAGCCTGCCCAAGGCACGTCTGCTGTCGATCACGGTCGACCCGCTGGGCGATTCGCCCGAGGCCATGCGCGCCTATGCCCAGCGCTTCGAGCTGCGCCTGGGCCTGGACGCCGGCTGGCTGATGCTGACCGGCGACGCGGCCGAGCTGCGGCGTGTGTGGACGGCGTTTGGCGTGCCGGTGGGCGACCCTGAGGCACATTCCTCGCTGCTGTGGCTGGGTTCGGCGCGCGGCCGCTGGACGCGCGCGTCGTCCCTCACGCCCACCGACAAGCTGGTCGACCTGTTGCGCGGGGTGGCCACATGAACCGCTTGATGCTCACGCTGCTGGCCTTGCTGTCGGTGCCCGGGCTGGCTGCCGCTGACGATGCAGCTCTTGCCCTGCGCGGCCGCGCGCTCTACCAGGGCCATGTGGCCTTCGCGCGCGGCAGCGAGGTCACGGCCCTGCGCCTGCCGGTGGACATGGCCGCCTGCGCACGCTGCCATGGCGCCACGGGCGCTGGCGGGCGCGAAGGCGGTCAGCCCGTGCCGGCGCTGCACGCCGCGGCGCTGCGCCAGACACGCGATGGCCGGCCGGGCTTTGGCGATGACGCCGCCGTGCTGCGCGCCGTTGTTCAAGGCCAGGGGCGCGGTGGTGCGGCCCTGGCGCCGGCCATGCCGCGCTATATGCTGCAGCCGGGCGAGGCCGAGGCGCTGCTGGCCTATTTGCGCCGCGTCGGCACCGATCAAGACCTGCCGCCCGGGGTGCGCGACGGCGTGATCCGCCTGGGCAGTGTGGTGCCGCTGGGTGGCCCGGCCGCGGGCACCGGTGCCGCCATCGTCGCCGGCCTGCGCGCCGGCTTTGCCGAGGCCAACGCGCGCGGCGGCGTGCACGGCCGCCGCATCGAATTGCAGGTGCAGGACGCCCGTGCCGGCGTGCGCCAGGCACTGGCCGCCTGGCAGGCCGAGCCGGTGTTTGCGCTGGTGGGCGGCCTGTGGAACGAGGCCCAGGAGGGCGCCGATGCGCTGCTGGCGCAGGCCCACCTGTCGCATGTGGCCACGCTGGTGGTGCGCGAGCAGCCACCGCGCGTCGCCGACTGGTCGGCCGACCTGCTGGCGCCCGTGGCGCTGCAGCGCGCCGCGCTGGCGCAGGCGCTGGCCTCGTGCCGCTCTGGCACGCGCCTGGCGGTGACGCATGGCGACGGCGCCCCGGTATTCGCTGCACCCGCCGCAGACGCGCCGCGCTGGCTCGCGCCGCAGGCCGACTTGCAAGCGGCATCGCGCCATGGACCACCCGGTTGCATCGGCTATACCCTGGCCAGCGCGCCGGCGGTGCAGGCGGCGCTGCCCGCAGGCTGGACGCAGACCCTGGTGCTGCCCATGCCTGCTGCCGTGCTGGAGCCCGCCGCCGATGGGGGCGGCGCGGCCACGCCCTGGTACCGACTTGGGCTGGCCGCGGCGCGCCTGACGACCGAGCTGCTCAGCCGCGCCGGCCGTGTGCTGCACGAGCGTGCCTTGCTCGACGCACTGGATCGCATGCCCGAGCTGGAGCTGTCGCCCGGCCTGCTCGTGCACTACGGCCGCCAACGGCGCCACGGCTGGTCGCCGCTGCTGGTGCCGTTGGGTGTATCCATCGATGCCGCAGGCGCGGTGTCGGCTTCTCGCCAAGGAGGATGACATGACCACCCCCAAGCCCGCCATCCAGATCGCCTGCTGTGCCGCGCTGGTCCTTGCGGCCGCCAGTGCGGTGGCGCAAACGCCCAACCCGTCGTTCACCCTCATCGGCCACATCGAGCGCTTCACACTCACCACGCCGGGCGACCCGTTGAGCGCCGCGACGATGACGGTGCGCGGCATCCCGGTGACGCTGCCGCGCAGCCTGCTGCTCACCATGCCGGGCCAGTACCTGACGGCGCAGGACCTGTTCCGCGGCCCACAGGGCGGTGCGGTGCAGGGCGCCAGCGGCCTGGCGCTGGCCGACACGCCGGCGCCGCACGTGGCCTTCGAGGCCGAACTGCAGGGCAACATCGTCGGCGACCAATACATTGCCGGCGTGGCGCGCATCAACCAGGGCGCGCTGCACATCGGCAATGGCGTGATCCAGGCGATCGACGGTGCACGCGGCGAGCTGCGCGTGGGCGCGCCGGGCGCCGCTGCGGGCGCGCGCGTGCGCCTGAACGACCCCGACGGCATCTACGGCCAGGCCAATGGCGCCGGCGCCAAGGCGGCGCTGCCGCTGGACCAGCGCTTCCAGCTCGACCCGGACAATTCGCCCGTGCACGCGCGCACCGGCTTTCCGGTCTGCATCCCACGCGGGGCGGGCGACGCCCAATGCCCCGCCGGCAATCGCCCGGCCGCGCCGGCGGACAAGCGTTTCACCTGCGGCGCGGCGGCGGCCGAGCCCTTGGCGCCGGCCCTGGCGGGTTGCGATGCTCGGCTGCCCGCGCCCTTGCGCGTGGGCGACCACATCGCCTACGTCGGCATGTTGCAGGCGGACGGTGCGGGCGGCTTCGTCGTCGCCGCGCACGGGCTGGAGGCCGAGCTGGGCATCTACACCTCGCCCGGCGCCGAGCCGGTCTACGTGTACATCGAGGAGGCGCTGATGGGTACGGTCGGCGAGATCTTCCCCACGCTGCAACAGGAAGAAACCTCGCGCGTGCGCATCGTCGGCTTCAGCACCGACCCCTCGCGCCCGGTCGAGGTGCGGCTGATCGATTCGGGCCGCAACGACACGGGCACCTCGCTCACCGGCCCGGCCGGGCTGCAGCCCTCCAACGGGGCGCAGCTCGGGCGCTTTCGCAACACCTGGCCGGCCAAGGACAACGCCCGCGCCGTGCGCCGCGACATCCTGGCGCGCGTGATCGGCAGCCCGAACGCCAAGTTGGCCAACGGACTGACCTCGGGCCTGTATGTGGCGCCGATCGGCGAATACATCGGCCCCGAGGCCACGCGCTTCGGCGACTTGGGCCGGCAGCCGCCCATGCCGTTCGAGAATTTCTGCTTCCTGGCCAAGGGCGGGGGCACGTTCGACAGCGCGGCCGGCACGCAGAACATGATTCGGCTGGAGCCATTTCCCGAGTCGGGGCATGCCGACGCGCAGCCCGTGGGCGCCGGCCCCGCGCGCGCCTGCGACGCCCCCAGTTGAATCCGCAGGCCCGCCGGTTCACTGCACGCGGATGTTCTGCGCGCGAATGATGGCGCCCAGCGTTTGCGTGTCGGCCTTGATGCGGCTGGCCAGCCCCTCGGGCGCCGAGCCCACGGCCTGCCAGCCCTGCTGAAACAGCTGCGCGCGCATCTCGGGCGTGCGCACGATGGCGCCCAGCACTTCGGCCAGCTTGGCGACGTGGGCCGGCGGCATGCTGGCGGGGGCCACCACGGCGTTCCAGATCTCGAGGTTGAAGTTCTTCACCCCGGCGTCGGCCAGGCTGGGTAGTTCGGGCACCAGCGGGCTGCGTCCGGCGCTGGTCACGCCGATGCCGCGCAGCTTGCCGGCGGCGATCTGGGTCTGCGCCAGCGCCGGCGGCAGCATGGACAACTGCAGCTCGCCGCGCACCAGGCCGCTGAACACCTGTGAATAGCCAGGATAGGGCACGTGCACCGGGGCGATGCCGGTGCGCGCCTTCAGCAGCTCCATGCCCAGGTGGCCCACCGTGCCGACGCCGGGCGAGCCGTAGCTCCATGTGTTGCCGGCGGCGCGCGCCGCGTCCAGGAAGGCGCGCGCGTCGGCGCCCGGGGCGTTCACGGGCGCCACCAGCACCAGCGGCGCCACGCCGATCAGGCTGATGGGGGCGAAGTCGGTCGCCGGGTCGTAGCGCAGCGCGGGATTGAGCAGCTTGGCAATGGTCAGGTTGCCGTTGATCATCAGGCCAATGGTGTCGCCACCGCGCGCCTTGGCCACCGCGTTGGCGCCGATGTTGCCGCCGGCGCCCACCTTGTTCTCGACGATCACCGGCTGGCCCAGCGCCTTGGCCAGCGGCTCGGCCAGGGCGCGCGCCGTCAGGTCGGGCGAGGAGCCGGCCGGAAAGCCGACGATCAGGTGCAGCGGCCGGTCGGGCCAGGCGGTAGCCTGGGCGTGTGCGGCGGGCAGCATGGCCTGGCCGGCCAGCAGGGCGACGCCGGCCAGGGCGGTGCGGCGGCGGAGGTAGGAAGAGGTCATGGGGTCGATCAGGCAGAAACTATGAAATTTATAGCTGTTCGCGCTTGTTGCATGCCGGCCATAGGCCTATTTGATGCAAAAAACCCTGCCGCCATGATAGCGACAGGGCCGTGTGCGGGGGCGCGCCGGTTCAGGCGTACTCGGCCAGCGCGGTCTTCATTTTCTTCATCGCCGCCACCTCGATCTGGCGGATGCGCTCGGCGCTGACGCCGTACTCGGCCGCCAGCTCGTGCAGCGTCATGCCGCCCGAGCCGTCGTCGTTGACGTTCAGCCAGCGCTCGGTGACGATGCGGCGGCTGCGTTCGTCCAGGCTCTTGAGCGCACCGGCGATGCCGTCGGTGGCCAGGCGGTCGCGCTCGGCCGATTCGAGCATCGCCGTCGGCTCGTGCCGGTCGTCCGACAGCCAGGCGATGGGGCCGAAGGCGTGCTCGCCGTCGCCGTCGGCGGGCGTCGGGTCCAGCAGCACGTCGCCGCCGGACAGGCGCGTTTCCATCTCGCGCACTTCCTCGGGCTTGACGCTCAGCGCGTGCGCCACCACGTCGACCTGCGCGGCCGTGAGCGCGTCGCGGTGCGTGATGTCGTCGGTCGCATCCTCGACCTTGAAGCCCTGCTTCATCGAGCGCAGGTTGAAGAACAGCTTGCGCTGCGCCTTGGTGGTGGCCACCTTGACCAGGCGCCAGTTTTTCAGGATGTATTCGTGGATCTCGGCCTTGATCCAGTGCAGCGCGTAGCTGACCAGGCGCACACCCTGATTGGGGTCGAAGCGCTTGACGGCCTTCATCAGGCCCACGTTGCCCTCCTGGATCAGGTCGCCGTGCGGCAGGCCGTAGCCCAGGTACTGGCGCGACACCGACACCACCAGCCGCAGGTGCGACAACACCAGCCGGCCGGCGGCTTCCAGGTTGTCGTCCTCGCGCAGCTGGCGCGCGTAGCGCTGCTCCTCCTCAGGCGTGAGCAGGGGCAGGCGGTTGACGGCGGTAATGTAGGCGTCCAGATTGCCCAGAGGGGGCACCAACGCCCACGGGTTGGCCAGGGCGACAGCGGTTGCCGGTGCGCTCTTGTCCACAGATGTCATCCTTGAATATCCTTTCACCACGATCGGGTATTTTAGCACTCACTTGGACTGAGTGCCAAGGTGCGAGTTCCCCCCATCGTGTCCCGGCTGGCGGCAGCGGGCTCGGCGCGGCTGTCGATCGTCACTGAGTTCTGAACTTTTTTCATTGAGTTCTGAACTCAAGTTTTTTTGAATCAACGACTTAGCATGGCTTTCCGTACGGGGAGCCGCTCACCGCGCGATTTTTCCGAACTTAGCCCAAATCTTGGGGTTGATGTTATTTAATCCGGATTAAATTGAGCCGCGAGTATCTTCGCCATGTCGGAGGAAGATGGCCCCAGACTGGACTGCGCCACTCAGTGGAGGTGCGCGGACGGCAGCAGCTTCCGCAACCGCTCCTTCGTCTCGCAACCGATCACCGCCAGACAGACAAGGTAAGCTTCATCATTTTTGGCGGTCCAGCGGACTGCAAAGCTACTGAGAGCGCGATCGTGCTTCGATTTGTCGACCTATTTTCAGGCTGTGGCGGACTGTCGCTCGGCTTGGCCTCTGCCGGCCACCAAGGTCTCTTCTCTATCGAGAAGGATGCAATGGCGTTCGCGACGTTCAAGGCGAATCTGATTGACGAGCCGCGCAACGGCTTGCGGCGCTTCCAGTGGCCAGAGTGGCTTCCCAAGCAAGCTTGCGGGATTGACGAGCTTCTGGCCGCACACCGGACCGAGCTCGAGTCGCTCGCGGCGGAGGAGATTGACCTGATCGCAGGTGGCCCACCCTGCCAAGGCTTCAGCTTTGCGGGGCGGCGGCAGGCAGACGACCCTCGCAACCAGCTTTTCACCAAGTATCTGGAGGTCGTCACGATCGTCCGGCCGACGGCCGTCCTGCTTGAAAATGTGCCAGGAATGGCCGTCGCACATGGCAGCTCACCGGTATTCAACGGAAAGCTCGCGAGTGGCATCACGGGATCCTTCCTTGAACGGCTCGTCACCGAGCTTTCAACGCTTGGCTATGACGTCGAGGCCAGGATCGTCAACGCCACTGACTACGGCGTGCCCCAGAAGCGATCCCGACTCATCGTCGTCGGGCTCCTCAAGGAACGATTCCGGCAAGCAACCACCAGACCACTTGCTGCCCAGGTCTTCGAGCGCCTCCGCTCACATCGCGAGGCATTCCTGTCGAGCCTCGGACTGTCAGCCCCAGTGACCGCAATCGAGGCAATCGGGGACCTTTCGATCTTCGGCCGCAATGGGGCGATCTGGGACCTCAAGGAATGCAAGGATCCCGTGTCCCCGCGAGGATTCCTCGAGGTTGCCTACGACGGCCGTCGCTCGCGAAGCAGCTACCAGACTTTGATGCGGCGTGGCATGGGCCAAGAGCCCATGGATAGCATGCGCCTGGCACGGCACTCCGACGAAGTCCGGTCTCGATTTTCCGAGATCATCCGGACTTGCCGGCAAGGCGTCCGCATGAATGATCAGGACCGCGCTACGTTCAAGCTGAAGAAGCATCGTATCTACCCGATGTCCGCGGATGAGCCGGCACCAACGATCACGACGCTTCCAGACGACATCCTCCACTTCGGTGACCCCAGGATCCTTACGGTCCGCGAGTACGCCCGCCTGCAGTCGTTCCCGGACTGGTTCGCGTTCAAGGGAAAGTACACGACAGGTGGCGACCGGCGGACGAAGGAATGTCCCCGCTATACGCAAGTCGGCAACGCCGTGCCGCCGCTCCTCGGGCTCGCTTTGGGCAAGGCGCTCGAATTCGTGATCAAGAAGCACAAACTGGATCCAGAGGTGGATTTGGACCAGGAATCAGGAGTCGTCGAGGCGCAGGCGGCTTGATCAAGGCAAGGGAGAGGACGGGAGATGACCGAAGACGCAAGCAAAGCGAATGAGCCGGCATTCCCGGCAGGCCTCCGGGATTGGTCTGGCAATCAGGCCGGCGGGGTGAGACGACTCTTTGAGGCAGGGAGTGGCCGTCCCACCCGTGATGTCCTTCAAACTCATTTGTTGAGGCGCTTGCATGCCTGGACACAAGCAATTGCCAGCCGCCCAGACAAGACGCCAGGGATCGTCCTCCTGGTTGGCGGCCCTGGGAACGGAAAGACGGAAGCGATTGAGTCGACCATCGAATGGCTTGACCACGAGCTAGGATCCGGCGGCACACTGGTGGCGACGCTGCGCGAGCAGCTGCAACCCGGCGGCGCAAAGGCACTTCAGCGCGTGGCGCGAGCCAGCGTGCTGGCGCCAACGTCCACGCGCAAGCACAACATCAGCATCGTTCAAGATGCCTCGCTCGAGCCCAATTCGCACAGCTCAAGAGCGGCGTTGCTGGTGCAGGAACTTGCAGACGCATTGCACGGCGCGCCGGAAGGAGATATCTACCTTTCCTGCGTGAACAGAGGCGTGCTCGATGACGCAATGGTGCACGCCACCGATCAAGGGCCGGCGGATATCCAGGCGCTCCTCGCCGCCACGATCAGGGCAGTCGCGCAAGGCGCGGGCGCCGAGGCATGCTGGCCTCTACAGGCGTATCCCAGCGTCGCTGTCTGGCCGATGGACATCGAATCTCTGCTGGTGAAGACGCGCGACGGCGACCCCGCGCCAGCATTGACGATACTTGCCAAGGCACTCGATGCAGACTCGTGGCCAACGTATGGCCAATGTGAAGCGAAGAACCTTTGTCCGTTCTGCCGGAGCAGGCAAGTCCTGTCCACGGGAGACACAGCATCAAACTTTTTGACCGTGCTTCGGTGGCACGAGCTGGCCACAGCCAAGCGCTGGACATTTCGAGACTTCTTCACGCTCGTCTCGTTCTTGCTCTCGGGGCAAGCAGCCGAGGGCGCTGGAGCATCCAACCTCAGCCCTTGCCAGTGGGCAGCAAAGCTTGTTGACCTAGACCAGTCCCGGCAAGGGTCGAAGCCCGACTCCAAGCGTTCGACGGCCATCTACACCCTGGTTGCGCACCAGTACCAACACCAGCTGTTTGGCAGTTGGAACAAGCGATCTGCGCGGCGCCTCCACGAAGATATCAAGGAGGTTGGCCTGGTACACGACCATGTGGCAATGGGCCTCTACTACTTCCTCCGTGCTGGCGGAACGTCCAAACCTCCGTCAATGATCGAGGGCCTGCTCGAGGGCTTGTGCGATTCACTGGACCCAGCATTGGCCGACCCAGCAGACCAGGTTCAGATCAACGCTTCGGAACGAGTGAGGCTCCGAGACCTTGATGCCTACTTGAGCCAGTCCGTTCGCGCCGGCAGGGACGCACTTGTGAAGCATCGATGCATGTCGCCAGCCGAAGTGGAACTGCTTGGACGGCTCGCCGATCTCGATCGGGAACTGTCAACTCCCGCGCTGCGTCGGCGGCGGCCGGACGCTGCAACTCGTATACAACACGCGCTGAGAGATTTCGCCAGTCGCTTGGTGCGCCGCACCCTGGGCACGAGATCCGCGGTGACTCGCGACGCCATGCTCTTGAAACGATTCCGGGGGATTGCGGAGGACCGCGGAGCATCGCAAGGGGACGCGTTGCTGCGGGCAGCGCGAGATGTCCAACGGCTCTTGAACAACGGCGAGAAGTTTGAGGTGCCGCTCACTACGACTTTTGGCCAGCCTGCCGCTCCAGTAGCCCTCCGCGCGTCCCTGGTGACAAGCAAGCAATCGATCAGACCGCTGGACGATGACACGGAAGATCGACCTTGGTCATCAACACGCTACCTGAAGGTGGGAAAGGGCCAACGCGAACATGCGATTGCCCTCACGTTCGAGCTCTATCGCGCGATTGAGCTGATTTCGGCCGGCCTGTCGCGCGCATCCCTGCCTCGGGAAGTAAACGCGCTCATCGACGCAACCAAGGCGACGCTCTCAGGCCCGATCGTTCGCGACGAGGACAGCCTTGCGGACTCGATCATGGATCTTGGCGTGGCCGGACTCCAGATCGAGATGATGGGCAGTCGCTTCTTGACGATCGAGGGACGCGAATGACTACGTGGGACAGATTCCTGGAGTTTCCCTGGCAAACCGATCACCCCTGCCTCGACGAGTCCGACTTGGCTATTCATCCCGCGCCTGAGTACGCAAGCTCGGAGGTGCTGGTAGCCGCGCTCTATCGTCGCATAGGCATGTCGGACCTGAAGGAACGGGATGTTCCGATCTTGGGGCGCGAGCTGATGAGGCGCCTCGAGGCGCATAAGCGGCCGGAGGACGCAAGCCTCGGCGCTGAGGCGTGGTCTCGAGTTCTCCAGGGCGCGGTGCAAAGCCCAAAGTTGCCTAACCAGTCCCAGAAACGATTTCTCCAGTTGACTCCACTTGTTCCAGAGGCTGCTCGTGTTTCGGGAAGTGCGCGCCTGAGCGGCCAACCCTGGTCGCCAGGCAACCTCATCGAGCGAATGGTGATGATGGGGTCACCATCCCGTGCAGACGCGGATGCGCTTTGGCAGGAGTTGTTCGACGCGCTGAGCGTGAATAGCTCGGACGATGTGTGGGCCCGATGGCTGGAAGGCGAGCTAGTCGCGTGGAGGCCCGACGACGCCCAATGGGCCTTGGTGCCAATAAAGGATTCATCGTGGCCATCGTCGTTCCACAACGAGAAGCCACCTGAAAGCTACCCCGCCCGACAGTTTTGTCGCGACCTCGTGGCAGTACTGAGGGTCAAGGACCAAATGACCAGACGGCAATGGATCACGTTGCTTGAATCCGTGCTTCGGATTGGTGCCGCAGCACATGTCTTGTGGCTCTGCGAGGTCAACTGTCTTGGATGGACATACGTCCGGTCCGCCATGCGCGGCGGCGAAGCACCACCGACCATCTATCCAAAGCGGATCTCGTACTTCCGATACGGGACTGCTGCCCTGGACCGGGCAAAGGAAACCGTCGCCCGCTATCTTGATGCCCGGATGAACATCAATGCGGTCTTGTGGGGGTTGGAAAAAATTGGGTCGCCATTCGAAATACCCCTCTCAACGCAAGATGGCTGGGAAGCACTACGGGCAGCAGTCAATCAGCACAAGGCTGCGCTGATCGGATTGGATCTCGCGGAGAAGGTGAACGATCTTGGCGAGAGCGAGGCAAAGGTTTTGAATTGTTCAAAGGGCATTGGCATGAACATGCTCGAGTTCATCCGGCATGCCGCAGGCCAGAGACAGACTGCCCAGGAGGTGATGCGGGGCTACGATCAGGGTTATTGCATCAGAAAGCGATCCAATGACCCTCGTTCCCGATGGATCGTCGCCATGGGGCCGGTCGCAGTGATTGCCATGGCTCATTGCTGCTTGTTCGAGACAGGCGGCGCGCGATCGGTTCATCGCCTGTGTGAACACTTGGCTCGCTACGGGATCGTCATCGGAAGTGACGAGGTTGCCTCTAGCGACCTCGGGCACCAGCTCCGGCTGCTAAGCCTGGTGTTGGACAGTCCAGATGCAGAGAGCGGGATGCTGGTGCTGCCGCCATTTGACACGAGGGCCGCCGCCAGGCCTGGAGACCGCGCATGATCACGTTGGCTGAATACTTGGCGAATCAGGTACGAGCATTGGCGCACGAGCGTCTCGGCGCATCAGCTTCCTCCCAGGAGACCCGCGTGGTGTTTCGTGGGCCGCCGCTTGAAATCCTTGACCCAGTATTCGAGCTCTTGGTGCCCTCGGGATCGGGCGGTGACGATCTCGGCTTGCCAGTGCTTCTCCAGGTTCCAAAGTCGAAGCTGGTTGACCAGAATCCACCAGTAGGAGCCTCAGGCAGGTGCGACCACGGCCACTTGCTGACGGTCAGAAACACCCCGGCTGCCCCGAGCTTCTTGGCGCTCGTCCCGCCCGGCCAGCAGATGGATCTCTCCGTCTCGACGACAACCGAGGCCATCGGCGTCAGCGCATTGGCCAGCCGAGGCATGGCGACCTTCGAGGAGTGGTGGGGAGACTCCTTCGTGCAGAGAATAGTCACGGACGGCATAGGTAACCTCGGGGTTTCTTCGGATGCAGGTGGCGTGCGCATGCTCGTCGAGGCAGCAGCGAGAGCTGCCGACGAGCTGGATCAGGATCGCAGTTCCAGGGCCGGAGCATGGCGGGTTTTCGCCCGCTTGTTTGCCGCGAGCCGGCCATGGGGCAAGGAATCGGCAATAGTCCGGGTGTGCGCTGCATGCGGGGTTCCGCCTGTAGAAGGTCATGAAATACAAGCCGACCTCCAGCGGAAAGCCTTGGCTTGTCTTGCCTCGGCACTGGAGGATGGCTTCAAGGCAGGACTCGACCGCGCCACGGAGAACGCCGGCGACCAGGCAACACGTGACGCGCTCCTGCAATTTGACGAGTTCATCAGGCAGGCTTGCGACATCGCCTCCGCGTTTGGGCGTGCGCCCGCAGCCTACTACTCGACCTCGCTAGGCCCAACACTGGCCCCGCCACCAGACTGGTGGCACTTGTTGACAGCGGAGCGGTGGATTGAGCTGCTCGAGGAGTCTCGCCCCGAGAAGCCAAGCCTTGAAATCGAGGTACTCAACGCCTTGACGCCCATTCGCGTCGGCGGTGTCTTCATCGTCTCCAGCCAGGCCGATGTGAGGGTGAGCCATCCTGCGGCTACGGAGTCGATCGACATCGTCCTTGAACGCAAGGTAGGCAACAGCGCAAGGGGAAAGGACTCTCGCGGGCTAACCCTGGGAACGAGTGGTGTCGATTGCACCTTCGATATTCCGAAGCACAAGGCTCCGGCGCGGGTTGTGGCGCTCGTTGAAGGGACGCAGGCAGCCAGTGCCAAGGTACTGGCCATTGAATCGTGGGATCCGGGCATCCACATCCAGGCCCGTACAGCAAGCAAGATATCGCTCGCCAAGCGCCCGACCAAGCCAGCAGTTGGAAGGCCGGCTATCGAGACCACGATTGAACTTGACGGGCCTGGCCGTCACCTGCTCGACGTGTTCACTGCATCTTGGCTTCAGCTATCACCGAAGGCCACGCTCTTCAGCAAGGATGCAGCAGGCCTGGATGGTGAACTGCAGCTTGACGTGCGTCAGGTCGCGCGTGGCCGATTCACCGTGGAGGTAGAGGCGTCCTCAGAATGCAGCCTCAAGCTCGAGCTAGAGAGGATCGTAGCCGGTCGCGCGGTACACGAAAGCTGCCTTGTCAACCTTCCATCAGTGGACGTCCGCATCACGGGCTGCGCAAGCGAGTTTGAGCGCCTTGTCGGCGAAAATCGGCTCAAAAAGCGCGCACTTGTGCAAGTGGACAGGGTGGCGCGCTGCGCAGTCCTGGAGAGCTGGATTCTTGAAGAACCAACCTGCAGCGACTCATGGCGGCCAATAGTCCTCGGCCCCGACTATGCGCTGGTGTGGTCTCGCTTGGAGTGGTCATCAGAGCGCGGCCCGTTGGTGTCCAAGGGCCGTTTCGTCAGTGACCCTCGTCCTGCCCGCGACGAGTTGAACCCGCCTCAAGCCTACATTGACGCCCGCCGCGCGATCCTTGCGCGCGTTCGTGGTGTCGACAACGCAGGCCTCACTGCGCAAGCAGCTCTCGGACAGTGGCACCGGGATGACCCGACGTTCAGGGAGGAGGTCGCAGCCTTCCTGGATGCATATCTCGCCTGGTGGATTAATGATCGTGACGCCGCTTGTTGGTCCGACATCGTGGGCATCGCGTCCTACGAAGCCAGCGCCAAGACGCTTTCCTCGACACTCGACGCCATCCTGCTGTCGCCCCTTCATCCGTTGCGGCTAGCTTGGCACTGCGGCGCGCAAGAAGTCCTCCTGAGCGCCCTCGACAGCGCGATGCCCTGTCCTGCAGCTGCACTGCTGGACCCCGACTTCGTGCCTGATTTCCTGTCCTTGGCCGTCAGGGGGCCCGACGGCATTGAGCAGCACGCCTTCGTCGCAGTTGAATGCAGTTCTGACTATTGGTCCGTGATGTGGAACTCGCGTGCGCTCTCCGCGATCAACGCGCGCGCTCGGCAGGAACCCTTCGGCAACGAGTTCGGCCTCACCGTCGGGGGACTGGCCAAGGGCTTTAGCCCAGCACAAGTAGGCAAGGCCCTGGACGATGTTGCCTCGCTGCTGCCGGCCAAGCCACTCCTGAGCATTAGCCTCTCGTCGAGCGGCGCTGCCGTGGACTCCTGCAACGCGGGGATCTCGGAGTGGAGCAGGCGGAATTTCGGTGAGGACAGCGAGACAGGTGACTCGGCGTTCAATCGACTTGGCCTCCGCCTGATCGAAGTTCATGACAACCGGCCGGAGGATGCTCGCCCAGACGAGCCATCCTTGGCCAATCTGGTGGAAGACACGAAGGCTTCCGTCCGGTGGTACCTGCAGTCGAAGAGGACAAGCGGCGTCGACCTGGCCATCATCACGCAACTCGATGCCTCGCAGCCGACGCTCACTCCATCTGTGGAGCGTTCAGCGCTGTCAGCTGGAGCGCTTATCAGGCATCGTGTCCGGAGGCAACTGCCACAAGCAGGCCAGGCCTATCTCGTCGAGTCGCGCCAGTCGGCGCCGCCGGAATCCAGCGTCGAAGGGTTGCTTCAGAAGGTCGGGAACGCAGTGGCAAGCATCGAGGCCGCAACTGCCGAGACCCTCGGGTTCCGGTTCGTTCCAGACGTAGGGGCCATCAAGAGTGCACTGGATGATGACGGCGCTGATTTCGTCGCCGTCTCGTCTTCAGCGGTTGATCCGAGTTGCTTTGTTGGCGAGTGGCTGACCGGCGCATACCTGTGGGACTACTCTCTTCCGTCGTACTCGCAGCGATCGGGCGACGTGGCGGGAAGCTATTTGATCTCCAGCATCAAGGACGCCGACAGGGAAGTGCTTGCGAAGGTCGTTTCGCAGCTGATGAGCGACGACACCTGGGAGCCCGCCAGGCTCGAAGGCTTGCTTCACGAGGTCGCCAGGCGCGGGATTCCCACGGTCAGGGAACTTTCCGGGGATGACACCAAAGCGTCGGGCGCATTGGGCATGTTCATTGCGGCACGCATACTCCAGGACAACTTCAGGCTGGGTGGCGGGCCCGGTGGACTCATCCCGGTCACGGAGGGAGGGAGCGCGGATGAAGCCAGCATCGCTCTGCTCGTCCCAGTCGACCCCTTCAGGACGCACCTGGACGACCTGTCGCGAGATGTGCGCAAGGGCAAGGACTTGAGCGGGAGGCGCCCCGACCTGCTTCTCGCCACATTCACGTTCAACGCCACGGGCACTGCCATTCGCCTCATCCCCATCGAGGTGAAATTCCGCTCCAGCGGCCAGATGTCGCGAGAGGACTGCAAGGCAGCGCTTGAACAGGCAAGCACGTTTGCCGCGATCTTCGACGCTATCGCCGAAAGAGCGCGAAGCTCGTTGATGTGGGAGCTGGCACTTAACCAGCTCGTGCTGTCGATGATGGCTTTTTCGATGCGAATCTACAGCCAGAACAAGTCAATCGCCCAGGACGGCAAGGAATGGGCGCGCTTGCACGAACGTCTGGCACGCGCTCTTCTGGGTGGAAGCGCCAGCCTTGAGGTTGACCCTCGAGGAAGGCTGATCGTCATTGATGGTTCGCCGAACACTGGGCCAGCGGATCGCGACGGCGACGGCTTCGAGGAATCCATCGTCGTTAGCCTTCAAGACGCTGCACGGATACTGTCCGGCGATGGAGAGCCGCTCTACGCCGCTATGCGGGCTAGGCTAGGGGCATGGGAGACCAAGCCGGCGCCCAAGGCGGCAACGACCGCAACCACGCCCTCGCCGATCAGCGGGCCAACTGATGAAGGCGAATCGAACGCGGACTCCACGCCACCAAGCGGGGTGAGCCAACCCCGTGGTGAGGACCTTGGCCTGGGGCAGACAACATCCACGCTCGATCGCGACGACCCTGCCAACACGGACGCTACGGCTCTATCGCAATCTGGGGCGGCTCATGCAGCGGCCGCCGGGGGAGGCATCATCCTCGAGCTTGGCACCACTGCTTCTCGTTTTGAGCAGGTCACGGTCGCCCTCAACTTGTCCGATACCCGCCTGAACCAGCTCAACATGGGGGTTGTCGGTGACCTCGGCACCGGCAAGACACAGCTGCTGAAGTCCCTGATCTTGCAGATCACTCGGGCAACGGCCGCAAACCGAAGCATCAAGCCCAGGGTCCTGATCTTCGACTACAAGAAGGACTATAGCTCGCCCGAATTCATCCAAGCGGTAGGTGCAAAAGTCGTCAAGCCTTATCGCATGCCGTTGAACCTGTTCGACACCTCAGGGATGGAGGATGCAGCCGTTCCTTGGCTGGAAAGATTCAAGTTCTTCTCTGATGTCCTGGAGAAGATCTACCCTGGGATCGGCCCCGTGCAGCGAGACAAGCTCAAGCAGGCAGTTCGTCGCGCCTACGAGGTGGCAGGTGCAATGAGCCGCATGCCGACCCTCGCTGATGTGGAAGCTGAATACCGCAGTCTGCTTGGCGGCAAGTCAGATGCACCCTTGTCGATCATTGGCGACCTCGTGGACTCCGAGGTGTTCACTCGCGAACCCGCGACTGGAGCATCCTTCAAGGATTTCTTCGACGGCGTAGTCGTGATCTCGCTTGCGGCCATGGGCCAGGACGATCGAAGCAAGAACATGGTTGTCGCGATCATGTTGAACATGTTCTACGAGCACATGCTCTCGCTGACCAAGCGGCCATTCATCGGAAGCGACCCGCAACTCCGTGCCATCGACTCGTACCTGTTGGTGGACGAGGCCGATAACATCATGCAGTACGAGTTTGATGTCCTTCGCAAGCTGCTTTTGCAAGGTCGGGAATTCGGCGTTGGCGTCATCCTGGCATCCCAGTACCTGAGGCACTTCAAGGTGAACGCCACGGACTACAGGGATCCCCTGCTGACGTGGTTCGTGCACAAGGTTCCCAACGTCACTGCGAGCGAGCTCAGTGGCCTTGGCCTCACGTCCGACCTTGGGGAGTTTGCCGAGCGCATCAAGTCGCTGCCGAATCATCACTGCATGTTCAAGTCACACGGTCCGGGCGCGGAGATCATCCGGGGCCTCCCATTTTTTGAGATCGTCACGCGCACGGACGGCTAGAAGACCGGCAATGGCAGACATCATGTCTCCGGAGCAGCGATCGGAACGCATGTCCCGCATCAAGGGACAGGACACGTGCCCGGAATTGCTGCTCCGGAGCGCCTTGCACCGGAAGGGGCTTCGATATCGCTTGCACGTAACCGGGCTTCCAGGCCGACCTGACCTGGTTTTCCCTCGACACGGGGCGGTGGTGTTCATTCACGGATGCTTCTGGCACCAGCACAAGAACTGCAAGGTGGCGAAGGTCCCCCAGTCGAACACGGCGTTCTGGCAAGAGAAGTTTGCTCGGAATCTGCGGCGAGATCATTCCAACATGCGCGACCTGCGAGCCCTCGGCTGGCGGGTTGCCGTGGCATGGGAGTGCCAGATCACGAACAAGGCTGCACTCGATCGGACCGTAGAGAGGATCGAAAGATTCGTGCGAGGTGCGTAGGTGACTCCATAGCTTGCTCACGGGTTTCCATGACCCACAAAAAATCATCCCGACAACCTCCTGTGCCGCAGGGCTACACCACCTGGCTGGATTACGCGGTGCTCGCCTTTTCGGGGCGAGCTGCGTGGAACGAATTCATATTAGATGACGACTGGAGCGACACGCCGACGGATGTGTTCTATGACCTCGTGCAGGAGGAGTATTGCCGACTGAAGGAGCGACAACCCTTGCGCACACTGATGCTAGTACGCCATGGCCAGAGTCTGGCCAACGCCGGCGGTGTGACCATGGAGCACCATGCCATTCCTTTGACGGAGCTTGGCCGTCGGCAGACGGAGCTGCTGGCCGAGTGCTTGCCGGCGAAGCCCGCCATGATCTGCAGTTCGCCGTTTCTGCGCGCACGTCAAAGCGCTGAGCCTTACTGCGTGCGCACGGGACTGGCGGATCAGGTTATCGATCAATTGCACGAATTCGACACCATCGACCCGGAGTTGTTCCAAGGAATGACCGGGGGCGAGCGACGGCCGATCATGGACGCGTACTGGGCCGAGGGTGATCCTGACAAGCGCATGGGCCCCAGGGCCGAAACCTTTCGTGAATTCGCGCAACGGGTCGAGTGCTTCCGAACGGGTGCCATGCTGTCGCTGCCCGACGGCGCCGTGCTTTTTGGCCATGGCATGTGGATCGGCATGCTGACTTGGCAACTGATGGGGTTCTCGGCTGGGGACAGCTTGGGGATGAAGGCCTTCAGGCGATTCCAGCAAGGCTTGCCGATGCCCAACGCGGCGGTGTATCGGTTCACCGAGGCGGCGCCGGGACGATGGACGTTCGCTGCAGAGGAAGCGATCATGCGTGCGGTGAGCACGGTGGCAGTCGGTAGTGTGAAATATTCAGAACTGAGTGACACAAATCGCGAGGAATTCAGAGCTGAGTGAAACACGCGTTCAAAGGCAAATGATTCGACTTCGCGCAAGTGCCTCTATCCCGCTGTGCGTTTGAGTTCAGAACTTAGTGGCGATCGACAGCGGCCGCGGTGGCCGCGGTGGATGGGCGGCGGCCTAAAATACGCCCTTCGTCCCGCCATGACCAAGAAACCCCCACCGCCTTCCGCCGCCCCCGCCAGCTACGGCGACGCCGTGCAGCAGCTCGAACAGCTCCTCGCCCAGCTGGAATCCGGTCAGCTGCCGCTGGAAGAGCTGCTGGGCCAGTATCAGCGCGGCGCCGAACTGCTGCGCTACTGCCGCGAGCGCCTGCAGGTGCTCGAGGAGCAGGTCAAGGTGCTGGACGAGCAGGGCGGCGTGCATGGACTCGACGTCTGACATGGCGGTGCTGGACTTTTCAGCCTGGGCGCAGGCCCGGCGGCAAGGCGTCGAAGCCGCGCTGGCCGGCTGGGTGCCACCCGACGCACCGGCCGGCTTGGGCGCGGCCATGCGCTACGCCGTGCTGGACGGCGGCAAGCGTCTGCGTGCGCTGCTGGTGCTGGCCGCCAGCGAGGCCGTGCACGGCAACCCCGACGCGGCCCTGGGCGCCGCCTGCGCGGTCGAGCTGATCCACGCCTATTCGCTGGTGCACGACGACCTGCCCTGCATGGACGACGACGTGCTGCGCCGCGGCAAGCCCACGGTGCACGTCAAGTTCGGCGAGGCCCAGGCCCTGCTGGCGGGCGACGCGCTGCAGGCGCTGGCCTTCGAGTGCCTGCTGCCCGAGGGACCGGCCGTGCCCGCGGCCATGCAGGCCGCTCTGGCGCGCCTGCTGGCGCGCGCCGCGGGCGCGCAGGGCATGGCGGGCGGGCAGGCGATCGACCTGGCCAGCGTCGGCAAACCCTTGACCGAGTCCCAGCTGCGCCACATGCACCAGCTCAAGACCGGGGCATTGCTGCAGGCCAGCGTGCTCATGGGCGCCGCCTGCGCGCCGCAGGCCTTGGGCGGCCGTGCCCAGGCCGCGCTGCGCGACTATGGCGCCGCGCTGGGCCTGGCCTTTCAGGTGGTCGACGACATCCTGGACGTGACCGCCGATTCCGCCGCCCTGGGCAAGACCGCCGGCAAGGACGCCCAGGCCGACAAACCCACCTATGTGTCGCTGCTGGGCCTGGCGCCGGCGCGCGCGCTGGCCGAGCGCCTGCGCGTGCAGGCACACGACGCCCTGGGCGCCAGCGGCCTGCCCGACGTGGCGGCCCTGCGCGCCCTGGCCGACCAGGTGGTGCAACGCACGCATTGAAATGAACCCCGCCCCGTTGCTCCACTCGCTGCGCGATGTTTCGCCTCCCCCCTCAAGGGGGCATCGCCACTGGCCGGGGATACCCCGGCCACGGCGATCGCTGGCCTGGCCTGCTCCGCGGCCGTTTGATTCTTTTGGTTTCATGCTCTCCAGGTGATGCGCAGCACCATGGACAACTGACATGACCCACTCGACCCCTCTTCTTGACACCATCGCCGACCCGGCCGCGCTGCGGCGCCTGCCGCGCGCCCAGCTGCAGCGGCTGGCCGACGAACTGCGCGAATGCGTGCTGACCAACGTCGCGCGCACCGGCGGGCACCTCAGCTCCAACCTGGGCACGGTGGAGCTCACCATCGCCCTGCACACCGTGTTCAACACGCCCGAGGACCGGCTGGTGTGGGACGTGGGCCATCAGACCTATCCGCACAAGATCTTGACCGGCCGGCGCGAGCGCATGCCCACGCTGCGCCAGCTGGGCGGCATGTCGGGCTTTCCGCGCCGCGACGAGAGCGAATACGACACCTTCGGCACCGCGCATTCGTCCACCAGCATCTCGGCGGCGCTGGGCATGGCGCTGGCCGCGCGGCAAAAGGGCGAGGACCGCAAGGTGGTGGCCATCATCGGTGACGGCGCCATGACCGCCGGCATGGCCTTCGAGGCGCTCAACAACGCCGGCGTCGAGCGTGACGCGCGCCTGCTGGTCATCCTCAACGACAACGACATGTCGATCAGCCCGCCGGTGGGCGCGCTCAACCGCTACCTGGCGCAGTTGATGAGCGGTGGCTTCTACGCCGCCGCCAAGAGCGTCGGCAAGACCGTGCTGGGCCCGGTGCCGCCGCTGTTCGAGCTGGCCAAGCGGCTGGAGCAGCAGGCCAAGGGCATGGTGGTGCCGGCCACGCTGTTCGAGAAGTTCGGCTTCAACTACATCGGCCCGATCGACGGGCACGACCTGGACGCGCTGATCCCCACGCTGGAAAACATCCGCGGCCTGATGCAGGACAAGGCCGGCCCGCAGTTTCTGCACGTGGTCACCCGAAAGGGCCAGGGCTACAAGCTGGCCGAGGCCGACCCCGTGGCCTACCACGGCCCCGGCAAGTTCGACCCGGCCGTCGGCCTGGTGCCGCCGGCCAAGCCCGCCAAGCAGACCTTCACCCAGGTGTTCGGCCAGTGGCTGTGCGACATGGCGGCGCAGGACAAGCGCCTGGTCGGCATTACCCCCGCCATGCGCGAGGGCTCGGGCCTGGTGGAGTTTCAAAAGCGCTTCCCGGAGCGCTACTACGACGTCGGCATCGCCGAGCAGCACGCCGTGACCTTTGCCGCCGGCCTGGCCTGCGAGGGGCTCAAGCCCGTGGTGGCCATTTATTCCACCTTCCTGCAGCGCGGCTACGACCAGCTCATTCACGACGTGGCGATCCAGAAGCTGCCGGTGGTGTTCGCGCTCGATCGCGCGGGCATCGTCGGTGCCGACGGCGCCACGCACGCCGGCAATTACGACATCGCCTACCTGCGCTGCATCCCCAGCGTCAGCCTGGCCTGCCCGGCCGACGAGCGCGAATGCCGCCAGCTGCTCAGCACCGCCTTCGAGCAAGACCACCCGGTGGCCGTGCGCTACCCGCGCGGCGCCGGCGTGGGCGTGGCGCCGCTGGCCGAGCTGAGCGGCCTGCCCTTCGGCAAGGGCGAAGTGCGCCGCAGCGGCCAGCGCATCGCCATCCTGGCCTTCGGCACCCTGCTGTACCCGGCGCTGGAAGCGGCCGAGCGGCTGAACGCCACCGTCGTCAACATGCGCTGGGCCAAGCCGCTCGACCTCGATCTGCTTCGGCAGGTGGCCGCCAGCCACGAGGCCCTGGTGACGCTGGAAGAGGGCGCCATCATGGGCGGGGCCGGCAGCGCCGTGGCCGAGGCGCTGGCGGACGCCGGCCTGGTCCTGCCGCTGCTGCAGCTGGGCCTGCCCGACCGCTTCATCGAGCATGGCGACCCGGCGCGCCTGCTGGCGCTCGAGGGGCTGGACGCCGCCGGCATCGAGCGCTCGATCCGCCGGCGCTTCGGCGCCCTGGTGGGCGCGGCGGCCGAATTGCGCGCCGTCTCGGGCCAGAACTGACATTCTGGCCAGGGCTCCGGCGCCGTCGGGGCACGTGCGGCTGGGTATAGTCCCGGATGCGCGGGGCGCACATTTGAATACACTCGAAGCCCCAACGCGGATTTTCGCATCCCTCAACCTGGAGAGAAATTTATGGATCGTCGTTCCCTGATCAAGCACACGGGCATCGCCGGTGTCCTGGCCGCCGGCATCGCGCCGGCGGTGCACGCGCAGGCCGCCGTGCGCTGGCGCCTGGCCACCAGCTTCCCCAAGGCGCTGGAGACGCTGCACGGCTGCGCCGTCAAGTTCTCCGACACCGTCAAGGCGCTGTCCAGCGGCAAGTTCGAGGTGTCGGTGCACGCGGCGGGCGAGCTGATCCCGGCCTTCGGCATCGTCGACGCGCTGGCCGACGACTCGATCGAGATGGGCGAGACCTCGGCCTACTACTACACCGGCAAGGACCCGTCCTTCGCCTTCGGCTGCGCCGTCCCCTTCGGCTTCACGGCGCAGGAAAACCAGGCCTGGAAGCTGCACGGCAACGGCCACAAGCTGATGGACGAGCTGTACGGCAAGTACAACTTCTTCGGCATCAGCGCCCTGAACACCGGCACGCAGATGGGCGGCTGGTACCGCAAGGAAATGAACACGCCGGCGGATTTCAAGGGCCTGAAGATGCGCCTGGGCGGCGGCGTGTTCGGCGAGTCCATGGCCAAGCTGGGCGTGGTGGCGCAGAACATGCCGGGCGGCGATGTGTACCAGGCGCTGGAAAAGGGCACGCTGGACGCGGCCGAGTTCGTCGGCCCCTACGACGACGAGAAGATGGGCTGGAACAAGGTTGCCAAGTACTACTACTACGGCGGCTGGTGGGAGGGCGGCGCCGACCTGGAGTTCTTCATCAACAAGAAGGCCTTTGCCAAGCTCTCGGCCGAGAACCAGGCCATCGTGCGCGCCGCGGCCGACGTGGCCTACAACGACGGCACGTCCAAGTACCTGTACCTGAACCCGACCTCGCTCAAGCGCCTGGTGGCCAGTGGCACCCAGCTCAAGCGCTTCCCCAAGGTGGTGGTCGAGGCCGGCTTCAAGGCGGCGCAGGAGGTCTACGCCGAGCACAGCGCCAAGGACCCCTTCTTCAAGAAGGTGTTCGAGGACATGCGCGCCTTCCAGCGCGACCAGATCCTCTGGAACCGCGTCTCCGAGCTGGTCTTCACGCAGGACATGGCCTCGCTGAAGATCTGATCTTCGCGCCCTGCGCGCGCCGGGTGCCCGGCGTGGCGCCCGAACGAAAAACCGCAGCCCTCGAGCTGCGGTTTTTTTGTTGCACCAGTACCGGGCCGCGCTACTTCTTGCCCAGCGAGTCCTGGATCGCCTTCATCGGGTCGATTTCCTCGCCCACGGGCCCCTGGCCGGTATCGGACGGCACCGCGGCGGGGGCGGCGGCACCCGGCGCGCTGGCGGGGGCGCCGGCGCCCGCGCCGCCGGGCGGGTGCAGGCCCTCGGGCAGGCTGTTGAAGTCCGAGCCTTCGTTCTGGTTCAGCTGCTCCATCATCTGCTCGCCCACCGCCTTCATGTCGATCTTGACCTTCTTGTCCAGGTTGCCCGTCACCAGGCCAGGGAAGGCGATCAGGACGGCCACCATGGTCAGCTGCAGCAGCAGGAAGGGGATGGCGCCCTTGTAGATCTGCATGGTGGTCACCGGTGCCATGGTCTTGCCGGTGACGTGGTCCACGTAGGGCTTCTCGGGCGCGACCGAGCGCAGGTAGAACAGCGCGAAGCCGAACGGCGGGTGCAGGAACGAGGTCTGCATGTTGACCGCCAGCAGCACGCCGAACCAGATCAGGTCGATGCCCATCTTGTCGGCGATGGGCGCCAGCACCGGCACCACGATGAAGGACAGCTCGAAGAAGTCCAGGAAGAACGCCAGGAAGAAGATCAGCACGTTCACGAAGATCAGGAAGCCCACCTCGCCGCCCGGCAGCTTGGTCAGCAGGTGCTCCACCCACACCGGCCCGTCGGCGGCCTGGAACACCATGCTGAAGACGGTGGCGCCGACCAGGATGAACATCACGAAGGACGCGAGCTTGGTGGTGGTGTCCAGCGCCTGGCGCAGCAGCGACCAGGTCAGGCGCTTGCGCATCGTGGCCATGATGAGCGCGCCCATGGCGCCCATGGCGCCGCCCTCGGTGGGCGTGGCCACGCCCAGGAAGATGGTGCCCAGCACCAGGAAGATCAGCAGCAGCGGCGGGATCAGCACGAAGGTCACGCGCTCGGCCAGCTTGGACAGCAGGCCCAGGTGCGTCACGCGGTTGATGACCGCGATCAGCCAGGCGACGAAGGTGCCGCCGCACATGGCCACCACGATGCGCTCGTCGGTCGGCACGAAGCTGACCACCTCGCCCTGCCACCAGGTGTGGACGGCCTCCATGTTCTTGCCCAGCACCACGCCCACGATGACGGACAGCAGGGCGAGCAGGGCGAGCGAGCGATAGCCGGAGTGTCCGTTGGGTTCGCGGAACGCGCGCGCCTCGGGCGGCAGCGCCGGCACCATCTTGGGCTTGAAGACGGCCAGCGCCACGATGAACAGGATGTACAGGCCCATCAGCATGAAGCCGGGGATGAAGGCGCCCTTGTACATGTCGCCCACGCTCTTGCCCATCTGGTCGGACAGCACGATCAGCACCAGCGAGGGCGGGATGACTTGCGCCAGCGTGCCGGAGGCGGCGATCACGCCGCTGGCCAGGCTGCGGCTGTAGCCGTAGCGCAGCATGATGGGCATGGAGATCAGGCCCATCGAGATCACCGAGGCGGCGACGACGCCGGTGGTGGCCGCCAGCATGGCGCCCACCAGCACCACCGCCAGCGCCACGCCGCCGCGCAGCGGGCCGAACACCTGGCCCACCGTTTCCAGCAGGTCTTCGGCCATGCCGCTGCGCTCCAGGATCAGGCCCATCAGCGTGAAGAAAGGCACGGCCAGCAGCGTCTCGTTGGCCATGATGCCGATCAGGCGCAGCGGCAGCACCGACAGGATGGCGGTCGGGAAGATGTCGAGCCAGACCCCGAGCAGGCCGAAGAACATGCCGGCCGCGCCCAGCGAAAAGGCGACCGGAAAACCCAGGATCAGAAAGCAGATCAGCCCGATGAACATGATCGGGGCGAAGTTGGCGGTGATGAAGCTCATGACGTGCGGTCTCCGGCGCGGTCAGCGGGCCTGCGCGGGGGCAGCGGTCTTGGACGATTCGGCGGCGCGCAGCGCCTCGATCAGGGCTTGCTCGCCACTGGGTTCATCGGCCTTGATCGTGGGGTCGGGCCCCTTGCCGGCCACGAAGGCCAGGCACTTGATCAGCTCCGACCAGCCCTGCAGCAGCAGCAGGGTAAAGCCCACCGGCAGCGCCAGCCACACCGGCCAGCGGATCAGCCCGCCCGGGTTGCTCGACATCTCGCCCGACTGGTACATCTGGATGGTCAGCGGCACGGTGAAGTACAGCACGATGATGCACAGCGGGGTGAGGAAGAAGATCAGGCCGATGATCTCGATGGCCAGCTGCACCTTCTTGGGCAGATGGCTGTTGAGCACGTCGATGCGCACGTGCTCGCGCTTGAGCAGCGTGTAGCCGGCGGCCACCAGGAACGACCACGCGAACAGGTACCACTGGACTTCGAGAAAGCCGTTGGAGCTGTAGTTGAACAGCTTGCGCACGACGGCGTTGAGGGCACTGATGACGGTGGCGCCAAAAATCAGCCAGATGGCGTATTTGCCGACGAAGGCATTGAGCCGGTCGATGGCTCGGGACAGTTTCAGCAGGGCTTGCATCGGGATCTCCGTGGACGGGGGCGCGCGTGCGGTTGGCACGCGCTCGGCACGTCGGCGGGCCGGTCAGGCGCCACCGTGTGCAGGCAAAGGGTCGGCGGTTGCCGATTGTAAATAGCTGCCTGCGGGATTCCGACGCGGGTATACCCGGTGTGGCTGGGCGGGGCGGCCGGGCGCTCTACTGGACGGACGGCCGCGTTCGATCGGCGCCTGGACCCGCTCAATCCAGCACCGCCACCCCCTTGATCTGCGCGAACACCCGCTGGCCGGGGCGCAGGCCCAGCTGCGCGACCGACTTGCGCGTGACGCGGGCGAGCAGGCGCGTGCCGGCGAGATCCAGCGCCACCAGCAGCTGGGCCGGGCCGTCGTCGGCCAGGTCCTGTACGGTGGCGGGCAGCACGTTCAGGATGCTGCTGTCGTGCGCGGGGCTGAGGGCCAGGCTGACGTCGCGCGCCAGCACCCGCACGCGCAGCGGCTGGCCGAGGGCGCGCGGCGCCGAGCCGGGCGGCGGCACGCACAGCAGGGTGCCGCCGGCAAAGTCCAGCTGCAGCAGGTGATGCGTGCCGTCGACGGCGCCGACGTGGCCGTCGATGAGGGCGCCGGCGGCGTCGCCGTGGGTGCGGGCGATGTCCAGCTGGCCCAGCAGGGCGTGGGCCGGGCCCTGGGCGCGCACGCGCCCGCCGTCCAGCAGCAGCAGGTGGTCGGCCAGGCGCGCCACCTCGTCCAGCGCGTGGGTGACGTACAGCACCGGGATGCGCAGCTCGCGCGCCAGCCGCTCGAACCAGGGCAGCAGTTCGGCCTTGCGCGCGGCGTCCAGCGAGGCCAGCGGCTCGTCCATCAGCAGCAGGCGCGGGCTGGTGGCCAGCGCGCGGGCAATGGCCACGCGCTGGCGCTCGCCGCCCGACAGGCCGGCGGGCCGGCGCGCCAGCAGGTGGCCGATGCCCAGCAGCTCGATGGCCTGCTCCAGCGACACGCGCCGCTCGGCTGCCGGTACGCGGCGCCGGCCGAAGTCCAGGTTTTGATGCACCGTCAGGTGCGGGAACAGGCTGGCCTCTTGAAACACCATGCCCAGGGGACGGGCGTGCGTGGGTCGCCAGACGCCGGCCGCGTCGTCCTGCCACACCTGGCCGCCGACCGCGACGTGGCCGGCGGCCGGTCGCGTCAGCCCGGCGACGCAGCGCAGCAGCGTGGTCTTGCCGCAGCCCGAGGGGCCGAAGATGGCGCTGACGCCCTGGCCGGGCAGGCGCACGTCCACCTCCAGGCTGAAGCCGGTGGCGTGGCGCAGGGCCAGGCGCAGCGCCACGTCGGCATCGATTTTTGAATCAAATCGGCCTGCAGCGCCCGCCAAATCTGCGCAGCCAGCTCCTGAAACGAGAGTATCTGGCGGGTTCATGCGGCTTGATGGCGCGTCTGCGTCAGGTGCAGCACCAGCAGCACCGCGAAGCTGAACACCAGCATGCCGCCGGCCAGCCAGTGCGCCTGCGCGTAGTCCAGCGCCTCGACCTGGTCGTAGATCAGCACCGACACCGTGCGCGTCTGCCCCGGGATGTTGCCGCCAATCATCAGCACCACGCCGAACTCGCCCAGCGTGTGCGCAAAGCCCATCACCGCGCCGGTGACGTAGCCGGGCCGCGCCAGCGGCAGCGCCACGCTCCAGAAGGCGTCCAGCGGGCTGGCGCGCAGCGTGGCGGCGGCCTCCAGCGGGCGCTCGCCCAGGCTCTCGAAGGCGTTGACCAGCGGCTGCACCACGAAGGGCAGCGAGTAGATCAGCGAGCCCAGCAGCAGGCCCCAGAAGGTGAAGGCCAGCGTGCCCCAGCCCAGCGCCTGCGTCAGCTGGCCCAGCGGCCCCTGGGCGCCCAGCGCCACCAGCAGGTAAAAGCCCAGCACCGAGGGCGGCAGCACCAGCGGCAGCGACACCAGCGCGCGCACCGGGGGGCGCCAGCGCGAGCGCCCGCGCGCCAGCCACCAGGCCAGCGGCGTGCCCAGCACCAGCAGCACCAGCGTGGTGAGCAGCGCCAGCTCGATCGTCAGGCGGATGGCGGCCAGGCTGTTGGCGTCGAGCATGGGCCGATGGGTGTCAGGTGGCGGGTGGCGTGGCGCTCACGTGGGGGGCGGGGCGTGAGTGATTGAAAAATGATAGCTGGTCGCGCTTGTCGTGCAAGCGCTGCAGCCCGATTTTGCCTTGATCCGGCCGCCTATTTCACCGCGTAGCCGTAGCTGCGGATCAGGTCCTTGGCGCCGGCCGAATGCAGCAGCGCCATCCAGGCCTTGGCGGCCGGGTTGTGGGCGGCGCGCTTGAGCATCACCGCGTCCTGCACGATCGGCTCGTGGTCTTGCGCCGGCACCACCCAGGCCGAGCCGCCCTTGAGCTTGCCACCTTCGAGCACCTGCGACAGGGCGACAAAGCCCAGCTCGGCGTTGCCGGTGGCGATGAAGGTGTAGGTCTGGCCGATGCTCTCGCCCGTCACCAGCTTGGGCTGCAGCGCGGCCATCAGGCCCAGCTTTTCCATCGTCTGCACGGCGGCGGCGCCGTAGGGCGCCAGCTTGGGGTTGGCAATCGCCAGCTTGTTGAATTGGCCGTTTTTGAGCACGGCGCCCTGCTGGTCGACGAAACCGGGCTTGGCCGACCACAGCACCAGCTGGCCCTGGGCGTAGGTGAAGCGCGTGCCGGGCACCGTGTCGCCTTCCTTTTCCAGCCTCAGCGGGCGCTCGTCGTTGGCGGCCAGGAACACGTCGAAGGGCGCACCGTTCTTGATCTGCGTGTAGAAGGCGCCGGTGGCGCCGAAGGACAGCCTGGCCTCGTGCCCGGTGGTCTTGTGCAGGATCTCGGCCAGCGCCTTGGCCGGCGCGGTGAAGTTGGCGGCCACGGCCACCTGCACCACGTTGGCGCGGGCGGTCGATGCGCACGCGGCGACGGCGAACAGGGGCACCAGGGACTTGAGCAGGGAGCGAACCAGGCAGCGCATTGAAATCATCTCCTTGAAGGGTGTGGGCAGCGCTATTCTAATTCGGGATAACGGTTGACGGACTCAACCCGCGCGTGGGCACGGCGCGTGGCCGCATCACAATGCGCGCATGGCCCCACCCCGACTGTCCGCGCAAGCCCTGGGCGATGCCCAGGCCGACAAGCGCCTGGAGATCCTGCAGGCGGTGGGGCGCCATGGCTCGATCTCGCAGGCCGCGCGCGTCGCGGGCGTGAGTTACAAGGCGGCCTGGCAGGCGCTGCACACCCTGACCAACCTGGCCGGTGAAGCCCTGGTCGACAGCAGCGTCGGCGGCGTGGGTGGCGGCGGCGCGCGCATCACGGCGGCGGGCGAGCGCCTGCTGCGCGCCGCGCAGCTGCTGGAGGGCGCGCGCCGCGACGCGCTGGCGCGCATCGACCAGCCGGCCGGCACGGCCGCCCTGGCGCCGCGCACCAGCATGCGCAACCACCTGCGCGCGCAGGTGATCGAGCTGGCGGGGCGCGCGCGCGATCCGATGCAACGGGTGCGGCTGCAGCTGGCGGGCAGTGGCGAGTTGGCCTCGCTCATCACGCGCGAGAGCGCCGAGCTGCTGGCGCTGGCACCGGGCCTGGCGCTGCTGGTGCTGACCAAGGCGACGGCGGTGCGCATCGCGCCGCCGGGCGATGCCGCCGCGCTGGCCGGCGAGAGCGCCTTGCCGGGGCGCGTGGCGCAGTGCGCGCGTGGCGCCGAACTGGATGAAATCACGCTGGCGCTCGACGGCGGCCAGCGCCTGGTGGGCTTTGCGCGCCACCCGCATCGCCTGCGCAGCGGCAGTCGCGCCCAGGCCTGGATCGACGAGCGCACCGTGGTGCTGGCGCGTGCCGATTGAGCGCACGCATGGACGCGGGGCCGCTCATCGATAAAACCATGAGCTTAGTAGCACTATGGACAGGAGAGTAGGCTGACCGCGCCTGAGTGATGCGCCATCAGGGCTGACGGCGAGCTCGACAAACAACGACAAAGGGGACGACCATGCAGCTCAAGCGCTCGTTTTTGCTTTCCTCCTTTTTTGCGGCCGTGCTGGCCGCCGCGCCGGCCGCGTCGGCCTGGGCGCAGGAAATCGTGCTCGGCGCCTCGGTGCAACTCACCGGGCCGGTGGCCAACACCGGGCGCTACTACCGCGACGCCTACGAGATGGCCATCGACAAGATCAATGCCGAAGGCGGCGTCAAGGTCGACGGCAAGTCGTACAAGCTGGCGCTCAAGCTGTACGACAACCAGTCGGACGTGAACCTGTCGGTGCGCCAGTACACGCAACTGGTGACGCAGGACAAGGTGAACCTGCTCTTGGGCGGCTTTGCCAGCAACTTCCAGCTGGCCGACTCGGTGGTGTCCGAGAAATACAAGATCCCGATGGTGCAGGGCGGCGGTGCGTCCAACGAGATTTTTTCGCGCAACTTCAAGTACATCTTCGGCACGCTGGCGCCAGCCAGCGACTACTTCGGCAGCACCATCCAGATGATGAAGGCGCTGAAGGACCCGCCGAAGGCGGTGGCGCTGCTGTATGCCGACGATTCGTTCGACGTCTCGGTGGCCAAGGGCACGCGGCCCTTGCTGCAGCAGGCCGGCTTCAATTTGGCGATGGACGAGCGTTACAGCAGCAACACCAGCGACTTCAGCACGCTGCTGTCGCAGATCAAGTCCAAGAACGTGGACGCCGTGCTGGTGGCGGGGCACGAGACCGAGATCCTCAACTTCGTGCGCAACGCCAAGAGCCTGGCGATCGCGCCCAAGATGTATTCGTTCACCGTCGGCGTGCCCAGCGCGGACTTTCGCAAGGCGCTGGGCAAGGATGCCGACTATTCGTTCGGCATGACGGCCTGGCTGCCCGTGGCTTCGCTGAAGGACCGCTGGTTCGGCGATGCCGAGCAGTTCGCCAAGGCCTACAAGGCCAAGTACGGCTATGACCCGGACTACCACGCCGCCTCGGGCGCGGCCGACGTCGAGGCGTTGGTGATGGCCATTGAAAAAGCCAACAGCCTGGACCCGCAAAAGGTGCGCGACGCGCTGGCCGGCAGCGATTTCGAGAGTCTGTACGGCCCGATCAAGTTTGCCGCCAACGGGCAGATCAATCTGCCGCAGCTGGTCATCCAGGTGCAAGGCGGCCAGGTGGCCGAGGTCTACAACGCCAAGGGCTTCGTCACACCGCCCAAGTACCCCATGCCGGCCTGGAACGCGCGCTGACCCGGCCCCACCGCTGAACGACGCCCGTAGGGAGCGGACGCCATGGATCTGCTGGCGCAAGTCCTTGCCAACGGCATCTTGCTGGGCGGGCTCTATGCCGTGATGGCCCTGGGCCTGGCGCTGGTGTGGGGCGTGCTCAACATCGTCAACCTGGCGCACGGCTCCTTCATCATGCTGGGGGCGTACTGCTCCTGGCACCTGTTTCATTACCTGCACATCGACCCCTTCCTGGGGCTGCCGATCACGGCGGTGCTGATGTTCGTGCTGGGCTATGGCGTGCAGCGCGGCCTGCTCAACCTGATCGTGCGCGCGCCGATGTTCAACACCCTGCTGCTCACCTTCGGGCTGGACGTGGTGCTGACCTACCTGGCGCAGCTGGCGTTCTCGGCCGACTTTCGCGCCATCAACCCGGCCTACGCCGGCAACCAGGTGCACTGGGGGCCGATGGTGCTGCCGGTGGTGCGGCTGGGCGCCTTTGCCGTGGCGCTGGCGCTGACCTTCGGCATGTGGCTGTTTCTGCTGCACACGCGCCTGGGGCGGGCCATTCGCGCGACGGCGCAGAACCTGGTGGCGGCGCGCCTGCACGGGGTCGAGCCGCGCCACCTGTACGCGCTGACCTTCGCCATCGGCATCGCGCTGGCGGGCACCGCCGGCGGGCTGTACGGCACGGTGTCGCAGATCAACCCCTACATCGGCGCCTCGCTCACGCTCAAGTCCTTTGCCATCGCCATCATCGGCGGGCTGGACAACCCGTTGGGCGTGTTGGTGGGCGGCCTGTTCCTGGGCGTGGTCGAGGCGCTGACCACCTTGTACGTCGGCCCCACCTTCGTCGACGTGGCCAGCTTCGGCATCCTGGCGCTGGTGCTGATCGTGCGGCCCACCGGCCTGCTGGGGAGAACCGCATGAAGGCCTGGCAATGGATCGGCCTGGCCGTCGCGTTGTCGGTGCTGGCCAGCCTGCCCTGGTGGGGCTCGGACGTGATGGTGCAGTTCGGCATCAACGCGCTGCTGCTGGCGGTGCTGGCGCAGGGCTGGAACATCATCGGCGGCTACACCGGCTACGCTTCGTTCGGCAACTCGGTGTTCTACGGCCTGGGCAGCTACGGCGTGGCCATCGCCATGGTGCAGTGGCACCTGCCGTTCGCCTTCGGCCTGGCCTTTGGGGTGCTGCTGGCGGTGGTCTTCGCCCTGCTGCTGGGCGTGCCGGTGCTGCGCCTGCGCGGCCACTATTTCGCCATCGCCACGCTGGCGCTGGCCGGGGTGATGGCGGCCATCGTCTCCAACGTGCCGCTGGCCGGGCAGAACATCGGCCTGGTGTTGCCGCCGCTCAACGACGACCGGCTGTTCTACGGCCTGGCGCTGGGGCTGATGCTGATCTCTACCGGCGTGGTGTGGTGGCTCACGCGCAGCCGCTTCGGCTTCGGCCTGATCGCCATCCGCGAGAACGAGGACGGCGCGGCGGTGATGGGCGTCAACACCACGCTCTACAAGGTGATGGCGTTCACGCTCTCGGGGGTGCTGAGCGCGCTGGCCGGCGGCATCCACGCCTACTGGATCACCTTTCTCGACCCCGAGAGCGCGTTCGACATCGGGCTGAACGTCAAGATGATCATCATGGCCGTGTTCGGCGGCGCGGGCACGGTGCTGGGGCCGGTCATCGGGGCTTTCACCCTGTCGGCCATCTCCGAGTGGCTGTCGAGCGAGGTCACCAGCATCGCCACGCTGTTCTTCGGTGTCGTCATCATCGCCGCCGTGGTGCTGATGCCGCACGGCCTGATGGACCTGGCGCGGCGCGCGCGCCTGGGCACGCTGACCTGGCGCTACCTGGGCGAGAACGTGCGGGCGAACAAGCTATGAGCGCGTTGTTGGAGGTTCGCCACGTCACCCGGCGCTTTGCCGGCCTGGTGGCCGTGCACGACGTCAGCTTTGCGCTGGCGCCGGGCGAGATCCTGGGCCTCATCGGCCCCAACGGCGCCGGCAAGACGACCTTGATCAGCCTGATCAGCGGCACCCTGGAGCCGAGCGAAGGCGAGGTGCTGTTCGACGGCCAGGCCATCACGCGGCTGCCGGCGTTTCGGCGCGCGCGCTTAGGGATAGGCCGCACCTTCCAGATCATGCGGCCGTTTCCCGGCCTGTCGGTGCTGGACAACGTGGCCATCGGCGCCCTGTTCGGCCACCGGGGCGGCCAGGCCCAGCTGGCGCGGGCGCGCGCGCAGGCACGCGAGTGCCTTGACTTTGTCGGCCTGGGCGGCTTTGCCGACCAGCGTGCCGACGAACTGGGCGGGCCGGGCCGCAAGCGCCTGGAGCTGGCCAAGGCGCTGGCCATGAAGCCGCGCCTGCTGTTGTGCGACGAAGTGATGGCGGGGCTGAACCACGTCGAGATCGAGGAGGTCATCGCGGTGATCCGCAAGGTGCGCGAGCAGGGCATCGCCGTGCTGGTGATCGAGCACGTCATCAAGGCCATCCGCAGCCTGTCGGACCGGCTCTTGGTGCTGCACCATGGCGAGCTGATCGCCGATGGCACGCCCGAAAAGGTGCTGGCCGATGCCACGGTGGTGCAGGCCTACCTGGGCGCGAGGCGCACGCGATGAGTACCGCGCCCGCGTCATCGGCCGAAGCCCTGCTGCGGGTGGAGCAGGTGTCGGCCGGCTACGGGCTGATGCCGGTGCTGCACGGCCTGTCGATCGAGGTGCGCGCGGCCGAGATCGTGGCCCTGGTGGGCAGCAACGGCGCCGGCAAGACCACGCTGCTGCGCGTGCTCTCGCGCCTGCTGCCCTGCACCGGCACGCTGCGCTTCAACCGCCAGGACCTGGCGGCCATGACGCCGGACCAGGCCTTCGGCCACGGCCTGGTGCAGGTGCCCGAGGGGCGCCAGCTGTTCGACCGCATGACGGTGCAGGACAACCTGCTGATGGGCGCGTTTCGGCGGCACGACAAGGCGGCGGTGGCGCGCGACCTGCAGCGCATGTACCAGCTGTTTCCGCGCCTGGGCGAGCGTCGGCGCCAGCTGGCGGGCAGCATGTCGGGCGGCGAGCAGCAGATGTGCGCCATGGCGCGCGCGCTGATGGCCGCGCCGGTGCTGATGATGATCGACGAGATGAGCCTGGGGCTGGCGCCGGTGATCGTCGACCAGCTGACCGAGGTGCTGGCCGAGATCCGCAAGAACGGCGTGACGGTGCTGCTGGTGGAGCAGGACGTGCAGGTGGCGCTGGGCGCGGCCGACCGCGCCTACGTGATCGAGAACGGCCGCGTCACGCTGGCCGGCCCGGCGCGCCAGCTGATCGACGACCCGGCGGTGCAGCAGGCCTATCTGGGCGTTTGATACAGCAGCGGAAACAGCGCCTCGTCGTGCATGGGCGCGCCGGCGGGCAGGCGCTCGGCCAGGCCCGGAAACGGCGGCGAGGTGACCCAGGGGCGCGGCGCGTGGGTGATGTCGTCGCCCAGCATGCGCACCGAGAACACGCGCCGGCGCCGGTCGCCGTCCACGCCGCCGCTGGCGTGCAGGGCGAGCATGTGAAAGGCGACGACGTCGCCCGGCTCGACCGCCCAGCCAATGATGGGAAAGCGCTCGCGCGCGGCCTCGATGTCAGGCAAGTCCTGCAGGCTGCCTTCGGGGAACCACTTGGCCTGGCTGTCCATGAAGCTGCGCGGCATCAGCCAGGGCCCGCGGTGCGAGCCGGCGACAAACTCCAGCGTGGAGTGGCGCCGCACCGGATCGACGGCAATCCAGAAGCTGACGTTCTGCCGGCCCTCGATGTTGTAGTAGGGCTGGTCCTGGTGCCAGGGCGTGGGCTGGCGCGTGCCGGGCTCCTTGGTCAGCATGTGGTCGTGGTACAGGCGCACGCTGCGGCTTTGCATCAGGCATGCGGCGGCGGCGGCCAGGGGCGAGTCGAAGATGAAGCGGCGGTAGGCCGGGTTCTCGGGCCAGCAGCAGAAGTCCTCGATGAAAAATCCCGGGTCGTCGGGGCGGCTGGCCACCTTGGCGCGCGGGCTGGGCGCGGCGATGTTGGCGTCGATGCCGCGGCGCAGCAGGGCCACCTCATCCGGGTTCAGCAGGCCACGCAGGCACACCGCGCCATCGCGCGCGAAGGCGTCGATGGCCTGGGCGTCGGCCACCTGGGCGGCGCGCCGGTCGAGGTCCGAAGGCGTCATGGTGCGGTCACTCCGGTGGATGGCGGGTTTTTTGGTCGAATTGGCCTGTGGCGCGCATCCATCAAGCGCGGACAGCTATAAATACGATAGTCATCGAGACATCCGAGGAAAGGCCGGCACGGGGCGCGTGGTTCAGAACGGCGGATCGTCGGCGCTGGTGACGGCCTCATCGTGCGCGGCGTCGACGGTCTTGGGCGCGTCGGTGAAGCCCGAGGGCTGGCCGGGTTCGGCCTCGCCGCCCAGGGCGGCCAGCAGGTCGGTGATGAGCGGAGCCAGCTCGCCGGTGGCCAGCGCCACGTTGGCGTCGAAGCGCTCGTCGGCGGCCACGTCCTTGGCCTGCTCGTCGAACACGCCTTCCAGAAAGCTGATTTTCTTGAGCTGCAGCGCCTGCGTCAGCACGAAGCCCACGCGTGCGCGCCAGCTGAGGGCCAGGCGGGTGGGCAGCTTGCCTTCGACGATGTGCTGGCGCACCTCGTCGGTGGCCAGCTCGTGCCGGGTGAACTTGACGACGGCGGGCTCCTCGCCGCTGCCCTTGAGCTCGCATTCGCGCTCGACCGCCAGCGCCCCGGGCAGCTCATCGGGGCTTTGCGCGGCCAGCCAGGCCGTCATGGCCGCTTGCGGCGACTGCTGGGTCTGCGCCAGCGCGATGGAAAAATCGCGGCCTGCCAGCCGCACCAGGCTGGCGATGACCTCGTCGGCCTTGCCTTGGCTGCCGGCGTCCAGCAGCAGGCGGCGCTCGCGTGGGTCGATCCACACGGTGACCTGCGTGCGGCGCGCAAAGGCCTGCGGCAGCAGCGCCAGCAGGGCGTCGTCGCGCAGGTCGCGCAACTCCTTCTTGCCCGGCTTGCGGCCGCTGGTCTGCTCGATGTGCTCCACCGCCTCCTGCACCTTGCGGCGCACGGCCTCGCCGGGCACGGCCTTGGTCTCGATGGCCAGGCGCGCGATCCACTGGCCGTCCACGGACTCGACCAGCGCGCCGTGCTGCTCGCCACGCGGCGGCACCCAGCCAATGGATTTTTGCTGCGTGGCGCCGCACTCGGCAAAGGGCTCGCGCGCCAGCGCTTCTTCCAGCTGCGCCGCCGAGGCGGGCCAGGCGCCCGCCAGGCGGTAAAGCATCAAATTCTTGAACACGATGAAGACTTCCCAAAAAGCGCGGCCCGCGCGGTGGCGGGCCGGGTTGTCATCATAGTGGGCTCACATGTGCCCTGGCATCCAGGTGGCGATCTGCGGGAAGAACCACAGCAGCAGCACCATGGCGCACATCAGGAAGAAAAACGGCAGCGTGACGCGGGCGATGTAGGCGATGTCGCGCTTGGTCATGCCCTGCAGCACGAACAGGTTGAAGCCCACCGGCGGCGTGATCTGCGCCATCTCGACCACGATGACGATGAAGATGCCGAACCAGACCAGGTCCAGCCCGGCCGCCTGCACGGTGGGCAGAATCACGCCCATGGTCAGCACCACCATCGAGATGCCGTCCAGAAAGCAGCCCAGGATGATGTAGAAGATGGCCAGCGCGATGATCAGCATGAAGGGCGACAGGCCCAGCGAGCCGATGTATTCGGCCAGGTGGCGCGGCAGGCCGATGTAGCCCATGGCCAGCGTCAGGAAGGCGGCGCCGGCCAGGATCAGCGCGATCATGCAGTACAGGCGCGTGGCGCCCAGCAGCGCGGTCTTGAAGGTGCCCCACGACAGGCTGCCCTGCACCAGCGACAGCAGCAGCGAGCCCACCACGCCGACGGCGGCGGCCTCGGTGGCGGTGGCAAAGCCGGTGTAGATCGAGCCCAGCACGGCCGCGATCAGCAGCACCACCGGAATCAGGTGGCGCGACTCGTGCAGCTTCTCGCCCAGGCTCATGCGGTGATCGGGCTCCGGGATCTGGCCCGGGTGCGTCAGCGCCCACACCATCAGATAGCCCGAAAACAGCGCCGCCAGCAGGATGCCCGGCAGCACGCCGGCAATGAACAGCTTGGCGATCGAGACGTCGGCCGACACGCCGTAGACGATCATGATGATGGACGGCGGAATGAGCAGGCCCAGCGTGCCCGTGCCGGCCAGCGAGCCGATGGTGATGTCGCGCGGATAGCCCCGGTGGCCCAGCTCGGGCAGGGTCATCTTGCCGATGGTGGCGCAGGTGGCGGCCGACGAGCCCGACACCGCCGCGAAGATGGCGCAGCCGATGACATTGGTGTGCAGCAGTCGCCCCGGCAGCCAGTTCACCCACGGCGCCAGGCCGCGGAACATGCTCTCGCTCAGCTTGGTGCGAAACAGGATTTCGCCCATCCAGATGAACAGCGGCAGGGCCGTCAGCGTCCAGCTCGACGCCGAGCCCCAAATGGTGACCGCCATGGCGTCGCCCGCCGGCCGCGCCGAAAACAGCTGCATGCCGATCCAGGCCACGCCGGTCAGCGTCAGGCCGATCCACACGCCGCTGCCCAAGAGGGCGAACAGCGAGACGATCAGCAGCGAGGTGATGGCGAAGTCACTCATTGTGCAGCGCCTCCTCGCTCTCGTCGGCGTGGCTGCGCTCGCCGCGCAGCTCCAGCACCCATTCGTCGACGAAGGCGATGAACAGCACCGCCGTGCCGATGGCCATACTGAGCTGCGGAATCCACAGCGGCGTGGCGTCGTTGGCGGTGGACATGTCGTTGTAGACGCGCGAGAGCCAGACCAGCCGGATCGAGAACCAGGCGAACAGGCCGGACAGGAACACCGCCGCCGTCAGCGCCCACATCTCCAGCCCGCGCCGTGCGCCACCCGTCAGGCGCCCGATGATCAGCGACACGCGGATGTGCTCGTTTTTCTTCAGCGTGTGCGCCAGCGCCAGAAAGCCCGCCGCCGCCATGCAATAGCCCGCGTAGGCGTCGGTGCCCGGCAGGTTGAAATTGAGCAAACGGCCCAGCACCGAGGCCAGCACCATCACCAGCACGCCGATCATGGCCAGCGCAGCCAGCCAGGCGGCGGCGTCGTACAGCAAGTCGAGACTTCGGCGCATGGCGCGCTCCAGGGCAGGGTTGAAAAAGGCCCCCTCGAGGCGAACCCGGAGGGAGCCCAGGCGTGTCGGCGGCGGCTTACTTGCCCGCGCGATAGGCGTCGACCACGGACTTGCCCTCGGGGCCAGCCTTGTCCAGCCATTCCTTGAGCATGGTGTCGCCCACCTTGTGCATGTCGGACTGCAGCTGGGCCGAGGGCGCGTACACCGTCATGCCGTTCTTGCGCAGCAGGTCGAGGTACTCGTTGGTCTTTTTCTCGCTGGTGGCCCAGCCGCGCTTCTCGGCCTCGGCGGCGGCCTTCAGCAGGCCGGCCTGGGTGGCCTTGTCCAGCGCGTCGAAGGCCTTCTTGTTGGCGATGACCGCGTTCTTGGGCAGCCAGGCCTGGGTGTCGGCAAAGAACTTCAGGTGCTCGTAGGTCTTGGTGTCGTAGCCGGTGGAGCCGCTGCTCATGTAGCTCTCGACCACGCCGGTGGCCATGGCCTGCGACAGCTCGGCCTGCTGCACGGTGACGGGCTGGGCGCCCACCAGCTCGGCGATGCGCGCGGTGGCGGGGCTGTAGGCGCGCCACTTGATGCCCTTGAGGTCGGCGGCGCTGTCGATCTTCTTCTTGCTGAAGATGCCCTGCGGCGGCCAGGCCACCGCGTACAGCAGCATCATGCCCTGCTCGCCCAGCTTTTTCTCCAGCACCGGCTTGCTGGCCTGGTACAGCTTGAAGGCCTCGGCGTAGCTGGTGGCCAGGAACGGGATGCCGTCCAGGCCCCACATCGGCCATTCGTTCTGGAAGTTGACCAGCAGAATCTCGCCCGCCTGCGCCTGCCCGCCCTGCACCGCGCGCTTGATCTCGGGCGCCTTGAACAGGGCGGCGTTGTCGTGCACCTGGATCTTGAGCTTGCCGCCGGTGTCCTGGTCGACGTCCTTGGCGAACTGCGCCAGGTTCTCGGTGTGGAAGTTGCTGGCCGGATAGGCGCTGGGCAGGTCCCACTTGGTCTGGGCGCTGGCGGGCAGGGCCAGGGCGCCCAGGCAAAGCGCGGCCACGGTGGCGGCGGTGCGGCGGGTCAGGCTCATGGGGTCTCCTCGGTCGGGGGTTGAAAAGTGCCGCGAGCATAGTGCCCGGCGGCGCCGACGAAAACCGTGAAAACACCAGTCGGGACGCGCCGGCGACAGGGCGCGGCGCGGCCAATAATGGCGTGGCGGGTGACGACGGCGCGGCAGGTGCCGGTGCCGCTTGTCTGAAATACTATCAATTAAATAGCTTGTCGCGCTTGTCCCATGGGCGCAAAAACTGGTTTTTGTTCATGAACCCGACCTACTCGTCCGTCGACGATGGCGCCGCGCCGCCCGCGCCCCGCTGGCAATTCTGGATCGACCGCGGCGGCACCTTCACCGACATCGTGGCGCGGCGGCCCGACGGCGCCATCGTCACGCACAAGCTGCTGTCCGACAACCCGGAGCAGTACGCCGACGCGGCGGTGAGCGGCATGCGCCATCTGCTGGGCCTGCAGCCCGGCGAGCCGATCACGCCGGCGCAGGTGGAGTGCGTGAAGATGGGCACCACCGTGGCCACCAACGCCCTGCTGGAGCGCAAGGGCGAGCCCACGCTGCTGGTCACCACGCGCGGCTTTCGCGACGCGCTGCGCATCGCCTATCAGGCGCGGCCGCGCATCTTCGCCCGCCACATCGTGCTGCCCGAGCTGCTGTACAGCGCGGTGGTGCAAGCCGATGAGCGCGTGGGCGCCGATGGCGCGGTGGTGGCGGCGCTGGATGAGCCGCTCTTGAAACAGGAGCTGATCGCGCAATACGCAAGCGGGCTGCGCAGCGTTGCGATCGTATTCATGCACGGCTGGCGCCACACCGCGCACGAGCAGGCTGCCGCGCGCATCGCGCGCGAGGTGGGATTCAGCCAGATCTCCACCTCCCACCAGACCAGCCCGCTGATGAAGTTCGTCAGCCGGGGCGACACCACCGTGGTCGACGCCTATCTGTCGCCCATCCTGCGCCGCTACGTCGACCAGGTGGCGGCCCAGATGCCGGGCGTGCCGCTGTTTTTCATGCAGTCCTCGGGCGGGCTGGCCGATGCGCATGCCTTCCAGGGCAAGGATGCGATTTTGTCGGGGCCGGCCGGCGGCATCGTCGGCATGGCGCGCACGGCGCAGATCGCGGGGCAAGACCGGGTGATCGGCTTCGACATGGGCGGCACCAGCACCGACGTGAGTCACTTTGCCGGCACCTTCGAGCGCGAGTTCGAGACCCAGGTGGCCGGCGTGCGCATGCGCGCGCCCATGATGAGCATCCACACCGTGGCGGCGGGCGGCGGCTCCATCCTGCGCTTCGACGGCACGCGCTTTCGCGTCGGGCCCGACAGCGCCGGCGCCAACCCCGGGCCGGCCAGCTACCGGCGCGGGGGGCCGTTGGCCGTGACCGATGCCAACGTGATGGTGGGCAAGCTGCAGCCGGCGCATTTTCCGCGCGTGTTCGGCCCCGGCGCCGACCAGCCGCTGGACGTCGAGGTGGTGCGCGCCCGCTTCCAGGACATCGCCGCCGGCGCCGGCCGCACGCCCGAGGACGTGGCGCACGGCTTCATCCACATCGCCGTGCAGCAGATGGCCAGCGCCATCAAGAAGATCAGCGTGGCGCGTGGCTACGACGTCACGCGCTACACGCTGCAGTGCTTCGGCGGCGCCGGCGGCCAGCACGCCTGCGGCGTGGCCGACGCGCTGGGCATGTCGCGCGTGCTGGTGCACCCGCTGGCGGGCGTGCTGTCGGCCTACGGCATGGGCCTGGCCGACCAGAACCTGATGCGCGAGCGGGCGCTGGAGCTGCCGCTGGCGGCGCCCCACGTGGCCGAGTTGCGAGCCGCACTCGACGCGCTGGCCGAGCAGGCCCGCGCCGAGCTGCAGGGCCGCCAGTCCGGCAGCGGCGACGCCGTGCAGGTGCATCGCCGCCTGCACGTGCGCTACGCTGGCACCGATTCGGCCCTGGTCGTGCCCTTCGAGGCCGGCGATGAGGTGGGGGACGACGCCGCGCTGCAGGCCATCGTGCAGGCCTTCGAGGCGGCCTATCGCCAGCGCTTTGCCTTCTTGATGGAAGGCAAGGCCCTCATCGTCGAGGCGGTGTCGGTCGAGGCCGTGGTGGCCGGCGCGGCGCCGGCCGAGCCCGAGCACCCGCTGCACCCGCCGCGCGCCGTGCCGCGGCAGGGCACGGTGCCCATGTACACCAGCGGCGCCGACGGCCTGGCTGCCTGGCATCCGGCGGCGCTGATCGTGCGCGAGGAGCTGCGGCCGGGCGATGCCATCGACGGCCCGGCCATCATTGCCGAGCGCAACGCCACCACCGTGGTCGAGCCCGGCTGGCGCGCCCGGCTCACCGCCTTCGATCATCTGCTGCTGGAGCGCACGGCCCCGCGTGCGCAGCGCTTTGCCGCCGGCACCCAGGTCGACCCGGTGCTGCTGGAGGTGTTCAACAACCTGTTCATGAACATCGCCGAGCAGATGGGGCTGCAGCTGCAGAACACGGCCTACTCGGTCAACATCAAGGAGCGGCTGGACTTCTCGTGCGCGCTGTTCGACGCCGCCGGCCACCTGATCGCCAACGCGCCGCACATGCCGGTGCACCTGGGCAGCATGGGCGAGAGCATACGCACCGTCATCGACCGCAACCGCGGCGCCATGCACCCGGGCGACGTGTACGTGCTGAACGACCCCTACCACGGCGGCACGCATTTGCCCGACATCACGGTCATCACCCCCGTTTATCTGGACGGCCAGGCCGAACCGGCGTTCTACGTCGGCTCGCGTGGCCACCATGCCGACATCGGCGGCCTCACGCCCGGCTCGATGCCGCCGTTTTCCACCCGCATCGAGGAGGAGGGCGTGCAGCTCGACAACGTCAAGCTGGTCGACCGCGGGCGGCTGTGCGAGCAGGAGGTGTTGGCGTTGCTGGCCGGTGGTGAATACCCCAGCCGCAACCCGCAGCAGAACCTGGCGGACTTGAAGGCGCAGATCGCCGCCAACGAGAAGGGCGCGCAGGAGCTGCGCAAGATGGTGGCGCAGTTCGACCTGCCCGTCGTGCAGGCCTACATGCAGCACGTGCAGGACAACGCCGAAGAATGCGTGCGCCGCGCCATCACCAAGCTGGCCGCGCGGGTGAAAGACGGGCGCTTCACCTTGCCGTTGGACAACGGCGCGCAGGTGCAGGTGGCGGTGGCCATCGACGGCGAGCGGCGCACGGCGCGCATCGACTTCACGGGCACCTCACCGCAGCAGGCCAACAACTTCAACGCGCCCACGGCGGTGTGCATGGCGGCGGTGCTGTACGTGTTCCGCATCCTGGTCGATGACGACATCCCGCTCAACGCCGGCTGCCTGAAACCGATCGAGGTCATCATTCCCGCCGGCAGCATGCTGCGCCCCGAGCCGCCGGCCAGCGTGGTGGCCGGCAACGTCGAGACCTCGACCTGCATCACCAACGCGCTGATCGGCGCGCTGGGGCTGATGGGCTCCAGCCAGTGCACGCTCAACAACTTCACCTTCGGCAACGCCGAGCACCAGTACTACGAGACCGTCTCGGGCGGCTCGGGCGCGGGCGGCGAGTTCGACGACCAGGGCCAGCTGATCGGCGGTTTCGACGGCACCAGCGTGGTGCAGACGCACATGAGCAACTCGCGCCTGACCGACCCCGAGGTGCTGGAGTGGCGCTTTCCGGTGCGGCTGGAAAGCTATGAAATCCGCAACGGCTCGGGCGGTGCCGGCCGCTGGCACGGCGGCGACGGCGGCGTGCGGCGCCTGCGTTTTTTGCAGCCCATGACGGCCAGCATCCTCAGCAACGGCCGCGTGCACGGCGCCTTCGGCATGGCCGGCGGCGGGGCCGGGGCGGTGGGCATCAACCGCGTGCTGCGCGTCGATGGGCAGGTCGAGGAACTCAAGCACATCGGCAGCGCCGAGATGCAGCCGGGCGACATCTTCGAGATCCACACCCCCGGTGGCGGCGGGTTCGGGAAGGATGAGTCCTGACGCACCGCGCGGGGTCGGCGTTCAGCCCGGGGGCGCCGGGTCGCCCAGCACCTTGCCGGTCACGCCGATCTCGACCGGCAGGCGCAAATAGAACAGCTTGAGTCCGGCGTCGGCCACCAGGGCCAGCAAGCGCTCGGCGTCCTGCGGCTTGACGGCAAAGCCCACCTGCACCGGCACCTCGCCCGCCAGCTCGAAGAAGTGTTCTTCATGCAAGTGGCCATGGCGCCCGAAGCCCGCGATGGCGCGAAACGCCGAGCCGCCCTGGATGCCCAGCGCACGCGCCTGTTCCAGCAGCCACTCGTAGGTCAGCTTGCCGTGGTGGCGCGCCGATTCCTGCATGTAGAACTTGAGGTAGACGCCTTGCATGGTCCCGCTCCAGAAAGGTCTGTCACGCCCGGGCGAACAGCGCGTTGACGATCAGCATGCCGAGGGCCGTCATGAGCAGGGACCCGACCAGGTGCAGGCCAGCCGCGCCCAGGCCCCAGCCGTACTGCCTTTGCGCCAGCAGGGTGACGACTTCGAGCGAGAAGGTGGAGAAGGTGGTCAGGCCGCCCAGGAAGCCGGTGATGATCAGCAGGCGCACTTCCGGCGGCACGCTGGCGCTGTGGCTGAAGAAGGCGCTGGCCAGGCCGATCAGCATGCCGCCGATGAGGTTGACCGCGACGGTGCCCAGCGGGAGGGTCGGAAAAATCGGGTTGAGCAGCGCGCCCAGCCCCCAGCGCAGCAGGCAGCCCAGGCCGCCACCGACAAATACGGCGAGCACCGGAAGCAGGCGCGACATGTCAGCGTTCAACGAACTCAGCGCGTGGCGCTGCGCACCAGGCTGCGCACCCGAAAGGCGAACAGCACGCGCAAAATGCCGATCACCAGCGACCAGGCCCCCGCCATCAGGGACACGCTCAGCCCGCCGATGCCCGGCGCCCACACCAGCAGCAGGCCGAACAGGACCGAGACCACGCCCGTCACATACAACACCCATTCGCCGCTGACGGCCTTGCGGATGTTGACGCCGAACATGAAGACCGTCACGCCGAACAGGATGGCCTGGAAGGCGATCACGTAGACGAACAGCAGCACCGTGTTGACCGGCCCGAGCAGCGCGTACAGCCCGACCAGAATGCTGAGCAAGCCGCCGAAGAACACCCACCAGCGGCCGTCGGCGCCCTTGGCCGCCAACGCGCGCACGACGCTGAACACGCCGTCCACCAGCAGGAACGCGGCGAAGATCACCGCCAGCGCCAGCAGCGCTTCGGCCGGCCGCGCCAGCGCCAGCACGCCGAACAGGATGTAGAGCACCCCACCCAGCAAAAACATCCACCAGTTGGCCTTGGCAAATTCCAGCGCGTCGCGAAACAGGGGCGATGGGTTGGCGTCCTGGCTCATGGTTTCCTCCTTCTGGGTCGACAAAGTGAAAGGCCGATGATCTTGGCACTGCTTGCCGGCGCCGGCCCGCGCCCATGCCAGCTCACGCGTCAGGCGTCGTTTTCGCTGGCAAGATAGTTGATGATGCCGCTGAAGTCCTGGTCGGAATACTTGGACGCGGTCATTTTCTCGTACAGCTCGCGCGCCTGGGTGCCCAGCCGGCAATGGTAGTGGGCGGTCTCCATGGCCTTGGCCGCCAGACCCAGGTCCTTGGCCAGGGTGTGCGGTACCGCGCCGGGTTCGAAATTGTGGCTGGACGGCGCGGACGCGACGGTGCCGGGGACCGGGCTGTTGGTGGTGACCGACCAGCTCTGGCCGGTGGAAATGGAGATGACCTCGAACAGCTTCTTCGGGTCCATGCCCAGTTTCGCGCCCAGATTGAATGCCTCGGCGGCGCCGATCTGGTTGATGGACAGGAGCATGTTGTTGCAGATCTTCGCGATCAGGCCCGCGCCGTGGCCGCCGCAGTAGACGCTGTGCTTGCCCATGGCCGAGGTCAGTGGCTTGACGAACTCGAAATCCGCTTCGTCGCCGCCGACCATGAAGGTGAGCGTGCCGTCATCCGCGCCCACCATGCCGCCCGAGATCGGCGCGTCCATGCCGCGGTGGCCGGCCTTGCGGGCCAGTTCGGCCGCCTCGCGCGTTTCGTCCACGCCGATCGTGGAGCAGTCCATGAACAGGGTGCCCTTCCTGGCCGCGGCCAGCAGGCCGTCGTTGCCGTGCTCGCCGCGATAGGCGGCCAGCACGTGCTTGCCGGCGGGCAGCACGGTGATGACGACGTCGACGTCGGCCACCGCCTGCGGGCCCGATGCCGCCGTGGTCATGCCGGCCTTGGCCGCCGCCTGCATGGCCGCGCTCGAGAGGTCGTTGGCGGTGACCTGGTGGCCGGCCTTGAGCAGGTTCTTGGCCATGCCCATGCCCATGTGCCCCAAACCGATGACTGCGACTTTCATGACAGCTCCTGACTGGGATGAAGACTTGCCGATCGTTCGGCAACGGATATTTCAGGCGCCGCGTGCCGGTGCGCGCTAGCGGCAGCCTGCGTTGCCGGCCTGGGCCAGCGCGAAAAAGCTGATGCTCTGCGGCGCCAACTCGAGCTTGCCGGCGCCGATGGCCTGGCCTTGCAATGCGGGGAGCGCGTCGGCAGTGCCGAGTGCCAGCGTCTGTCCATTGAGCTGCACGCTGGTGGCATCGAGCGAGAGCGCCGACAGGGTGTAGCGCTCGGCGGCCGTGGGCAGATCGATCGTGGTCGCTTGCGTGCGGCTGTTGTTGATCGCGAGAATCGCCACGCCACCGGGCACGCCGCGCAGGCATTGCGCATGGACGTGGCGGCCTTCGACGATGGGCACACCGCTGTCGAGCACCGTGGTGCCCATCAGGCGGCGCCACAGCAGCGCGCCCCAGTAGTTGGGCTTGGGCGCGAAGGTATCTTCATTGAGCAGACCGTAATCGCTGGCGACCAGGGTGTTGTGAAACACCACGTCCACGTCCTGTCGTGCCAGCCGGCCCAGTTGGTCGAGGTAGCGGAAGGTGTCGAGGAAGGTGCCGCCCCACGGGTTGCCGCCGCAGGCCGCGTCGGCCGTCTCGGTGTTCCAGAACGGCTTGCCCGGCATGTATTTGTCGCGCACCGCGCGGTAGAAGGCCAGTGTCTGGTCGGTGCGGCCCAGCCAGTCTTCGGACAGCGCCTGCTCGGCGCTGGTCTGGTGCCCCATGGCGGCGCAGCGCTGGGACGCGGCGCCGTAGTGGTGATAGGAGAACGCATCTGCGTCGCCGGTGTAAGCGGCGAGGGCATCCGCGCTCAGCACCTTCATGTCGCCATAGCCGCCATGCGCCACGCCCCAGTCGGCGGTCGATTCACCCACCGAGCCCGGCGCGAGGATCTTGACGCCGGGATAGGTCTTGCGCATGAAGGTGTCGAAGATGCGAAAGTCGCGCCCGTAATCCGCCGCGTCGTAGCCCTTGGGCGCACCGCCCATCGACGCCAGCGTCGGTTCGTTGAAGTATTCGACGGCGGCGATCTTGCCGCCATGCGCCTGGGTGAAGGCGAGCCAGTCGCTCGCCTGCTTCGGCGTCCAGACGCCGTCCGGCCCGCGCGTGCCTTCGCCGATCGGCATCGAGGTGACGATGGGTGCGTCGACCGCATTGGAGAACGCGATCGCGCCCAGCCACTCCTGGCGCGTGAGCACGCCGCCATAGCCTTTCGGTGGTTCCTTTGGCGGCGTGTCGGAGTCGGAAAAATACGTGGTGTTGGCCCAGGTGCCGCTGATGCGCACATAGGCCGGGCCGAGTGCCTTGGCCAGCAGGCGCAGCCGCGGGTTGGCCAGGTCGATGGGCGGACGGTACTGGTAGAGGTTGGCGCTCATGCCGGCGGGTGTGTCGCCGCCTCCGGGCCCTTCCTGGCCGGCCTTTGTCGCCGGCCGCCTGGCGATGTCCTTGTAGGGCTTCCAGAAGCGGCCGCCCGTGACCTCGAGCATCTCGACGTTGTAGGACTGGTAGCGCGCGTCCACCGTGCCGATGCGCGGCATCGAGGACGGTGTCAACGAAATGGGCTGTGCCATGACCGATGTTGCCATGCCCATTGCCGCGCAAGTGATCAAACCGAGGGATGTACTGCTCATCATGATCCTTCTTTCTGACGGCTGCCCGCGGTGCAAGCGTTGGGCGCCATCCGGAACGGCCCATGGGGCCGCGCCGAAGGCATGGTACATCCGGGCGAAAAATCTAGCGCATCGAGAACAGTTCCTGATGAAAGCGCTGCTCTACCGGAAAGCCGTGCGCGGTCAAGTCATTCTTGAGCGCCTTCACGCCGGCGAAGCGGTTCAGGGACTGGCTGCGGGCCTTCACCTGCCGGCGGGCGCCCACCTTGCGCACCAGCACCACCCGCGCGGCCCAACTGCCCCGGGCCAGCAGCACCGCCATCAGCCAGGCCTGGATCGGGTGGTCGAGGACCGGACGCGAGCCGCGCGCCGGCGGCGTGAGCCAGCCCCAGCCCACCGCCCACTTGGGGCCCTTGGCCCACAGCCAGTGGACGATGGCGACCACCAGCGCCGCGATGCCCAGCCACTTGTGTAGGCGGTACATCTTGTCGAGCCCGCCCAGCCGCGCCTGGGGCCACAGGGGCCGCAGCGCCAGCGCCATCGCCAGGCTCATGCAGCCCATGGCGAGCACGCCCGAGACTTGCACCATGTGATCGCGCAGGCCGAAGAAGGTGCTGGACTGAAAGACCGTGGGCTCGGCCAGCAGCCACAAGATGACCAGCACCAGCAGTGCGCCCCAGAATGTGCGCTTGAGATTTCGCATGAATCGCCTTTCGGGTTGGTTTGCGTGGCGTGGATCATCGGCTTGGTCGGGAAGACGGATGGCGCCTGACGTTTGAAATGCGGGGCCGAAGATGGTGGAATGATGCCCGATCGTGCCTCCGTGCCGCGCAGGACGTGGGGCGGTCGACCGCTTCGCACGGCGTCGGCGGGCAAGGCGTATGATTTTTTTCGGCGACGGCGGGCCAGACTCGGGTGCATCGGGTCGATGCCCGCGGGCGTCGCGCCAGCGGGATGTCAACGTGGAGCAGACCAACATGAAGACCAAACCATCGAGCGGTGCCGATTCCTTATCGGCCCAGCTGAAGGGGCTGCTCCCGGAACTGGAAGCCCTGTACCAGGACGTGCACGCGCACCCCGAGCTGTCGATGCAGGAAACGCGCACCGCCAAGCTGGCGGCCGAGCGCCTGCAGGCGGCCGGCTACACGGTGACGACCGGTATCGGCAACACGGGCGTGGTGGGCGTGCTCAAGAACGGCGACGGGCCGACCGTGATGTTGCGCGCCGACATGGACGCGCTGCCCGTGAAGGAGGCGACCGGCGTGCCCTACGCCAGCCAGGTCACGGCCACCGACTCGGAAGGCAAGACGGTGCCCGTGATGCACGCCTGCGGTCACGACATGCACGTCACCTGGCTGGCCGGCGCGACCCAGCTGCTGGCGCAGACGCGAAGCGATTGGCACGGTACGGTGATGGCCGTGTTCCAGCCGGCCGAGGAGACCGCCGCCGGCGCGCAGGCGATGATCGACGACGGTTTGTTCAAGCGTTTTCCCAAGCCCGACGTGGTGCTCGGCCAGCACGTCATGGTGGGGCCGGCCGGCATGCTGGGCGGGCGCTCCGGCCCCATCACCTCGGCGGCGGACAGCTTCCAGATCCGACTGTTCGGGCGCGGCGCGCACGGCTCCATGCCGCAGGCCAGCATCGATCCGGTGGTGATGGCGGCCTCGGTGGTGCTGCGGCTGCAGACCATTGTCTCGCGCGAACTGGCGGCGTCCGAGGCGGCGGTCGTCACCATCGGCGCGCTGCAGGCCGGCACCAAGGAAAACGTCATTCCCGACGAGGCCATCATCAAGCTCAACGTGCGCACCTTCGACGAGGGCGTGCGCAAGCGCGTGCTGGGGGCGATCGAGCGCATCGTCAACGCCGAAGCCGCCGCTTCGGGCGCGCCACGGGCGCCCGAAATCACCTCGCTGGACCGCTACCCCCTGGCCACCAACGACCCGACGACGACGCAGCGCGTGGTCGAGGCCTTTCGTCGGCACTTTCCCACCGATCGCATCCGCACCACCGGGCCGGCCTCGGCCAGCGAGGATTTCGGCTCCTTCGGCGCCGAGTGGGGCGTGCCCTCGGTGTTCTGGTTCGTCGGCGGCACCGATCCGGGCGAGTACGCCAAGGCGCTGGCGGCCAACCGGCTCAACGACATCCCGACCAACCACAACCCGCGCTTTCTGCCCGTGCTCCACCCGACGCTGGAAGTGGGCGTCAAGGCGCTGGTCGTGGCGTCCCGCGCGTGGCTTGCCGCGTGAGTTCGCACCGGCGCCGTCGCGAGCGGGGTTCGCCATGACGCCCGCCCTCCCGAACGTCTTCGACGAGTCGGTGCAGGCGCTGCTGACGCACGTGCTGGACCTGGGCGGCACCTTCGTGTTCGCGATCAGCGGCGGCGTGACGGCGGTGCGCCGGCGCATGGACATCTTCGGCGTGCTGGTGCTGGCGTTCGCCGCCGGCAACGCGGGCGGCATCACGCGCGACCTGCTGATCGGTGCGGTGCCGCCGGCGGCGGTGTCCAACTGGATTTATCTGGCGATTTCGGTGCTGGCCGGGCTGATCGTGTTCTATCAGTTTCCGCTCATCGACCGGCTGAACTACCCGGTTCTGTGGTTCGACGCCATCGGACTGGCCTTCTTCGCGGTGTCCGGCACCGGCAAGGCACTGCACTACGGGCTCAACCCGGCCATGGCCGCGCTGCTGGGCATGCTGACGGGCATCGGCGGCGGCATGCTGCGCGACGTGCTGGCCAATGAAATTCCGGCGGTGCTGCGCTCGGATCTGTACGCGCTGGCGGCACTCGCCTGCGCTGCCAGCGTGGCGGCCGGGGATGTTCTGCACCTGCATCCGCTCGGTCCCGCGACCTTCGGCGTCGCGCTCTGCCTGGTGCTGCGCTTTCTGGCGATCCGCAAGGGATGGCGCTTGCCTAGGGCGCGCCGCATGCCGGGGGCGGGCAGAAAGTCCCCGCATGCGGGGGACGGGGACGACGACAAGGAAAATTGATTCGACGGCGCCGAGACCATTTGCTTCGGCGTCCGTCCTGACTTGCCGATCAGTCGCAGTCGAAGCTCAGAATCGGTTCGGTCTTGGCCTGCAGGTCGTCGCGCGAGACGCCGGGCGCCAATTCCTTGACGACGAGGCCGCGCTCCGTCACGTCGAACACCGCCAGGTCGGTGATGAGCTGGTTGACCACGCGCTGGCCGGTCAGGGGCAGGGTGCAGGACTTCAGCACCTTCAGGCCGCCGTCGCGCGCCACGTGTTCCATCAGCACGATCACGCGGCGTGCGCCGCCCACCAGGTCCATGGCGCCACCCATGCCCTTGACCATCTTGCCGGGAATCATCCAGTTGGCCAGGTCGCCGTGCTCGCTGACCTGCATGCCGCCCAGGATGGTCAGGTCCATGTGGCCACCGCGGATCATGGCGAACGAGGTCGAGGACGAGCAGATCGATGCGCCGGGCGCCATGGTGATGGTCTGCTTGGCGGCGTCGATCAGGTCGGGGTCGATCTCGTCCTCGAACGGCGGCGGGCCGATGCCGATTAGACCGTTTTCGGATTGCAGCCAGACTTCCATGCCATCGGGGACGTAGTGCACCACCTTGGTCGGCAGGCCGATCCCCAGGTTCACGTAGTCGCCGTCGTGCAGTTCCTTGGCCGCGCGGGCCGCCATTTGTTCGTGTGTCCAGGCCATGATGTCGTCCTTCAGGCGTTGCGGGTGCGGAAGCTCTTGCGCTCGATGCGCTTCTCGGGGTTCGGTACCACGACGATGCGATCGACGAAGATGCCGGGCAGGTGCACCTCGTCCGGGTCCAGCTGGCCCAGCTCCACCAGTTCTTCCACCTCGACGATGGTGATGCCGCCGGCCATGGCCACTTCGGGGTTGAAGTTGCGCGCGGTGCGGGCGAACATCAGGTTGCCGGCCGGGTCGGCCTTCTTGGCCTTCACCAGCGACACATCGGCCTTGAGGGCGCGCTCCATCACGTAGGTCTGGCCGTCGAATTCGCGCGTTTCCTTGTTCTCGGCGACCACGGTGCCGACGCCGGTGCGCGTGAAGAACGCGGGAATGCCCGCGCCGCCGGCGCGCAGGCGCTCGGCCAGCGTGCCTTGGGGGTTGAACTCGAGCTCCAGCTCGCCGGCCAGGAACTGCCGTTCGAACTCCTTGTTTTCGCCCACGTAGGACGACACCATGCGCTTGATCTGGCGCGTTTGCAGCAGCAGGCCCAAGCCGAAGTCATCGACCCCGGCGTTGTTGCTGATGCAGGTGAGGCCCTTGACGCCGCTGTCGCGCAAGGCGGCGATCAGCGTGGAGGGAATGCCGCACAGGCCGAAGCCCCCGACGGCGATGGTCTGGCCGTTCTTGACCACGTCGCGCAGCGCCGTGGCCGCGTCTCCATATGTTTTTCTCATGTGCGAACCCACCTTTCATCACGAGTCGAGCGATTGCATGATCATCATTCGACCAACGCATGCTATCGAATCGGCACATACCGGACAACCGCCACCGATGCACGATCGGCGTGCAGCCATGCACAACGCCGGCCAGGCGGCGCTGCGCCGGGCCGTCAGCCGGGGCGGCGAAACAGCTCCGGCTGCTGCTCGACCAGCTGGCGGATGTGGTCCCACACCAGGCGATGGCGCCGGATCTTCAGCAGGTCTTCCGGCGCGGCGATCCACAGGCTGCGCGTCATCAGGGGCCGGCCCGGAAAAACGCACACCAGGTCATCGCCCTGGCGCGCCACGTAGGGCGTCAGCAGCACCAGCCCCAGGCTGGCCGCCGCGGCCGTGCGCTGCGCCAGCACGCTGGTGGCGGTGAAGCTGCGCCGTGGGTGGGCGGTCAGCTCCTGCAGGATGCGGTAGCGCTCGCTGACCGAGCCGTCGTGGATGTAATCGACGAACTCGTGCTGCACCACGTCGCCCAGCTCGCGAATCGGCGGGTGCGCATCGCGGTAGCCGGGTGAGCAGTACAGAAAATAGTCCACCTGCGCCAGCCGCGCCACCTTGTAGCGCCCGGCCTCCGGCGGCTCCAGGGTGACCAGGATTTCGACCTCGCGCGTCACCAGGCTGGGAAACTGCGGCTGAGCCATCAGCTCGATCTTCAGCCCCGGGTGCTGCTGGCGCAGCGCCGCCAGGCTGGGGGCCAGCACGTGGATGCCGAAGGCCTCGGGCGTGCCTACGCGCACGGTGCCTTCGATGGACTCGGCCTGGCCGGTACTTTGCTCCACCGCCTCCAGCAGGGCCGCTTCCATCCGCTCGGCGTGCGGAATCAGCCGGCGGCCGGCGTCGGTCAGCATGTAGCCGCTGCGGCGCCGGTCGAACAGCACGGCGCCCAGCTTGCTTTCCAGCCGGTCGATGCGGCGCGACACCGTGGAATGCTCGATCTCCAGCCGCTCGCCGGCCAGCGAGATCGTGCCCACGCGGGCCACCGTCAAAAAGACCCGCAGGTCGTTCCATTCTGGGAGCTGACGCATCGCGTCATTGTGCATCGAGGCACAAACGGGGTGCCGTCGTTGGCTTTCATGTTGCACGGGCGAACAACATAATTTCTGGCTGATTCAAGAGACAGGCTTCGGTCCCCGCGCCACGGACCCGGAGACCATGGACCAACCCCGGAGATGAGATGTCGTTTGCGATCGTGCTGGCCGCGCTGATTTTTTTGATGCTGGCCGCCTACCGGGGTTACAGCGTCATCCTGATCGCGCCGATCGCCGCCCTGGCTGCCGTCATGGTGGGCGACCCGTCGGCGGTCGCGCCGGTGTTTTCCGGCGTCTTCATGAAGAAGATGGTGGCCTTCCTGGAGCTGTACTTTCCGGTCTTCATGCTGGGGGCGATCTTCGGCAAGGCGATCGAGCTGTCCGGCTTTGCCGAATCCATCGTCGCCACCGCCATCCGCTTCTTCGGCCGGGGCCGGGCCAACCTCATCATCGTCTCGGTGTGCGCGCTGCTCACCTATGGCGGCGTGTCGGTGTTCGTGGTCGTGTTCGCGGTGTACCCGTTTGCCGCCGAGCTATATCGGCAGGGCAACATCCCCAAGCGCCTGATGCCCGGGGCGATCGCGCTGGGCGCCTTTTCGTTCACCATGGATTCGCTGCCCGGCACGCCGCAGATCCAGAACATCATCCCCACCACCTTCTTCAACACCACGTCTTGGGCAGCGCCGGTGCTGGGGGTGCTGGGCTCGCTGTTTCTGGTGAGCATCGGCCTGACTTACCTGGAGTGGCGCCGGCGCGTGGCGGCCAAGAACGGCGAAGGCTATGGCAGCGGCCACCTGAACGAGCCGCAGCCCACCGAAGGCCGGCACTTGCCTTCGCCCTGGCTGGCCGTGGCCCCGCTGCTGGTGGTGGGCATCGCCAACTTCTGGCTGACACGCGAGATACCCCAGTGGTACGGCGAGATGCACAGCGTCAACCTGCCCGGCCTGGCCAAGCCGGTGGAAACAAAAATTGCCGGCCTGACGGCCGTCTGGGCGGTTGAAGGCGCGCTGCTGCTGGGCATCCTCGTCGTGCTGGTGACGGCCTTCGCCGCGGTGAAGCGGCGCTTTGCCGAGGGCAGCCGGGCCGCGGTGGGCGGGGCGATGCTGGCGTCGATGAACACCGCGTCGGAATACGGCTTCGGCGGCGTCGTCGCGGCGCTGCCGGGCTTTCTGCTCATCCGCGACGCGCTGCACAGCGTGCCCGATCCGCTGCTGAACGCGGCCGTGTCGGTGAGCACGCTGGCGGGCATCACCGGCTCGGCCTCGGGCGGCATGAGCATCGCGCTGGCGGCCATGTCGGACAACCTGATCGCCGCCGCCCAGGCGGCCCACATCCCGCTGGAGGTGCTGCACCGCGTGGTGGCCATGGCCAGCGGCGGCATGGACACCTTGCCGCACAACGGCGCCGTGATTACGCTGTTGGCCGTGACCGGCCTGACGCACCGGCAGGCGTACAAGGACATCTTCGCCATCACCATCATCAAGACCCTGGCGGCGCTGTTCGTGATCGCCATCTTCTATCTCACCGGCCTCGTTTAACCCCCCCAACCATCCAGGAGATGAACATGACCCAAATCACCCGCTATCAAGGCTATTCGGCGATCGAATTCGACCGCCCGTCGGCCGGCGTGCTGCGCCTGACGCTGAACAAGCCCGAGCGCCTGAACGCGCTCGACTCGCGCGGTCACGCCGAGCTGGCCGAGGTCTGGCGCGAGATCGACACCGATCCCGAGGTCAGCGTGGTGATGCTGCGCGGCGCCGGCAAGGCGTTTTCGGCCGGCGGCGACTTCACCATGCTCAAGGAGATGACCGACGACTTCAACGTGCGCGCCCGCGTGTGGCGCGAGTCGCGCGATCTGGTCTACAACATCATCAATTGCTCCAAGCCCATCGTCTCGGCCATCCACGGTCCGGCCGTCGGCGCCGGCCTGGTGGCGGCGCTGCTGGCCGACATCTCCATCGCGGCCAAGAGCGCACGCATCGTCGACGGCCACACCAAGCTGGGCGTGGCGCCCGGCGACCACGCGGCCATCATCTGGCCGCTGCTGTGCGGCATGGCCAAGGCCAAGTACCACCTGATGCTGTGCGAGTCGCTCAACGGCGAGCAGGCCGAGGCGCTGGGCCTGGTGTCGCTGTCCGTCGAAGACGATGCGCTCGAAGCCAAGTCGCTCGAAGTGGCGCAGAAGCTCGCCAACGGCGCGCCCGCGGCGCTGCGCTGGACCAAGTACGCCCTGAACAACTGGCTGCGCCAGGCGGGCCCGATCTTCGACACCTCGCTGGCGCTGGAGTTCATGGGCTTCGGCGGCCCCGAGGCCAAGGAAGGCCTGGCCGCCCTGCTGGAAAAGCGCGCGCCCAAGTTCTCGCAGAACACGCCCATCTGAACGACGTTCTGCCGAGAATTTGAATCAAATTGGCCTGTAGCGCCCGCCAATCATGCGCTGGAAGCTATCGATTTGTGGGCGGGCGCAGGAGACACCCGCATGACGATCCAGGCAATGTCCGTCATCGGCACCGGCAACCTGGGCGCCCCCATGGTGCGCAACGCCCGGCGTGGCCGCTTCGGGCGGATCGTTTGCGACCGCAATCCCGCCGTCGGCGAGCCTGGCGTTTGCGCGAGGCCGTTCATCTGAAATCAGACAGGAGATCTACATGGCGCTCGATCAAGAAACCTTCCAACTGCTCAAGGACAGCGTGCAGCGCTTCGTGCGCGAGCGGCTGATGCCGGCCGAGAACTATCTGGAGGAGCACGACGAGGTGCCCGCCGACATCGTGGCCGACATGAAGGAGCTGGGCCTGTTCGGCATCTCGATTCCCGAGGAATACGGCGGCATCGGGCTGTCGATGGCGCAGGAATGCGAGGTGGCCTACGAACTCGGCCAGACCGCGTTGGCCTTCCGCTCGGTGGCCGGCACCAACATCGGCATCGGCTCGCAGGGCATCCTGATGGATGGCACGCCCGAGCAAAAGGCCGAGTACCTGCCGCGCATCGCCAGTGGCGAACTGATCATCTCGTTCGCCCTGACCGAACCGGATGCGGGGTCGGACGCCGCGTCGCTGAAGACCAAGGCAGTCGCGGACGGCAATGACTACCTGATCAGCGGCACCAAGCGCTTCATCACCAATGCGCCGCGCGCCGGCGCCTTCACGCTGATGGCGCGCACCGGTGGCGCGGGTGCCGGCGGCATCTCGGCCTTCATCGTGCCGGCCGGCCTGCCGGGCCTGACGCTTGGCAAGCCGGACAAGAAGATGGGCCAGAAGGGCACGCGCACCAGCGACGTCAACCTGGACAACGTGCGCGTTCCGGCGGCCAACATCATTGGCGGCAAGCCGGGCAAGGGCTTCAAGACGGCGATGAAGGTGCTCGATCGCGGCCGCCTGCACGTCTCGGCCCTGGCCTGCGGCATGGCGCAGCGCATCCTGCACGAGAGCGTGGCCTACGCGCAGCAGCGCAAGCAATTCGGCCAGCGCATCGGTGACTTCCAGCTGGTGCAGGCCATGCTGGCCGACAGCCAGGCCGAGCTGCTGGCCGGCTGGGCGCTGGTGCAGCAGACGGCGCAGCGCTACGACGCCAAGCCTTTCGGCGTCACCGTCCCCGAAGTGAGCATGCAGGCTTCCTGCACCAAGATGTTCACCACCGAGATGGTGGGCCGCGTGGCCGACCGCGGCGTGCAAATCCACGGCGGCTCGGGCTACATCAACGAGTTCCCGGTCGAGCGCTTCTACCGCGACGTGCGCCTGCTGCGACTGTACGAGGGCACCACGCAGATCCAGCAGCTCGTCATCGGCAAGCAGCTGATGAAGTCCGAGTGAGGCAGGCCTCATCCATTTGCCGCCGATCGGCCCTCACCACCCGCAGCCAGCCGAATCCGCCACTTTCAACCTGATCCGAGAACCATCATGAGCATTTCCCCAGCCCTCATCTGCGACGCCATCCGCACCCCCTTCGGCCGCTACGGTGGCGCCCTGGCCAGCGTGCGCACCGACGACCTGGGCGCCATCCCCATCCAGGCCCTGATGGCGCGCAACCCCAAGGTCGACTGGGCTGCCGTGACGGATGTCCTGTACGGCAACGCCAACCAGGCCGGCGAAGACAACCGCAACGTCGCGCGCATGTCGGCCCTGCTGGCCGGCCTGCCCACCGAGGTGCCCGGCGCCACCATCAACCGCCTGTGCGGCTCGGGTCTCGACGCCGTCGGCAGCGCCGCGCGTGCCATCAAGGCCGGCGAAGCCCGCTTGATGATCGCCGGCGGCGTCGAAAGCATGAGCCGCGCCCCCTTCGTCATGCCCAAGGCCGAGAGCGCCTTCAGCCGCAGCAATGCCGTCTACGACACCACCATCGGCTGGCGCTTCGTCAACAAGCTGATGAAAGCCCAGTACGGCGTCGACTCCATGCCCGAGACCGCCGAAAACGTTGCCACGGACTTCCATGTAGAACGCGAAGCCCAGGACCGTATGGCCCTGGCCAGCCAGCACAAGGCCGCCGCGGCCATCGCCGCCGGCCACCTGGCCCAGGAAATCTGCCCCGTCACCATCCCGCAGAAGAAGGGCGACGCCATCGTCGTCGACACCGACGAGCACCCGCGCAAGACCACGCTCGAAGCGCTGGCCAAGCTCAAAGGCGTGGTGCGCCCCGACGGCAGTGTCACCGCCGGCAACGCATCCGGCGTCAACGACGGCGCCTGCGCCCTGCTGCTGGCCAATGAAGAAGCCGCCAAACAATACGGCCTGACCCCCAGGGCCCGCGTGCTCGGCATGGCGACTGCCGGCGTGGCCCCGCGCATCATGGGCTTTGGCCCCGCACCCGCCGTGCGCAAGGTGCTGCAGCTCACAGGCCTCAAGCTCGAACAGATGGACGTGATCGAACTCAACGAAGCCTTTGCCGCCCAAGGCCTGGCGGTGCTGCGCGATCTGGGCATCCAGGATGACGACCCCCGCGTCAACCAATGGGGTGGCGCCATTGCCCTGGGTCACCCGCTGGGCGCCTCGGGTGCCCGCCTGGCCACCACCGCCGTCAGCCAGCTGCACACGCTGGGGGGCAAGTACGCGCTGTGCACCATGTGCATCGGCGTGGGGCAGGGCATCGCGGTGGTGCTGGAGCGGGTTTGAGCCGCGCTCGGCCAGAACCGCAGTATTGATAGCTGCTGGCGCTTGATGGCAAAGGGCTGCAGCCCGATTTGACCATCAGGCGGCAAGTTCCGTATTCACCGGCCGGGTCAGAGCCAGCGCGGCCAGCGCGAGCGCCAGCGGCACGAAGGACACCCACAGCACCACGTTCCAGTCGTAGGCGGCCAGCAGGCCACCGGAGGCGAAGGAGCCCACGGCCATGGTGCCGAAGACGATGAAGTCGTTGAACGACTGCACGCGCGTCTTCTCTTCCGGACGGTGGCATTCCAGCACCAGAGCGGAGGCGCCGATGAAGCCGAAGTTCCAGCCCAGGCCGAGCAGGACCAGGGTCAGCCAGAAGTGGGGGATGTCGACGCCCAGCAGGCCCACGGCGGCCGACAGGCCGGTCAGCAGCAGGCCCGCAACGACGACGCGCCCCGCGCCGAAGCGCGTGATCAGCCGACCGGTGAAAAAGCTGGGCGCGTACATGGCGATGACGTGCCACTGCAGACCCAGGTTGGCGCTTTCCTGCGAATGCCCGCTCATCTGCATCGCCAGGGGCGCGGCGGTCATCAGGAAGTTCATCAGCATGTAGGAAACCGCGCCGCAGATCACGGCCGTGATGAACAGCGGTTGGCGCGCGATCAGGCCCAGCGGCCGGCCGCCGGCGACCTCGGCCGCGCTGGGCATCGGCAGCCGCACCCCCAGCAGCACCCAGGCAGACAGCGCCGCCACCGCCGCCTGCGCGACGAAGGTGGCCGCGAACAGGTGCGCCGGCCAGAGGTCCATGGTGTAGGTGACCAGCTGCGGCCCGACCACGCCGGCCGCCACGCCGCCCCCCATGACGAAGGACAGGGCGCGGGCGCGCTTGGACGGATTGACGCCATCGGCCGCAGCGAAGCGAAACGACAGCACCACCGCCGCGTAGGCGCCACCGAAGAAGGTGGCCAGGCAGAACAGCCAGAACGAGCCGAGCACCACCGCCACGGCCGCCAGCAACCCCACCAGCACGCCACACCCCGTGCCGGCCAGAAAGGCCGCGCGGCGACCGTGGTGCCGCGCGATGGCGCCGGCCGGCAGGATGGAGGCCGCCATGCCCACCACGAAGATCGAGATCGGCAGCGTGGCCAGCGCCTTGTTGGACGCCAGGTGGTGACCCACGATGGCGCCCGTGGCATAGACCACCACCGAGTTCGCGCCGGCCAGTGCCTGCGCCACGGTAAGGCGGGTGATGTTGCCGCGTTGCACGTGGTCGGGCAGTACGGTGGCTTCCCGGGGGGCTTGTGCTGTTGTCATTGACTGAAAATCGAAGCGGGTGTCGAGTGCCCGCGAATTCATGTTCGCGGGCAGTTCTGCACTACAGCTTCTGTGCTGATAAAACCGTGGCCAATATGCCGCCCATCAGGATGATGCCGATGATGAGATACAGGGCCGAGCTGAAGTGGCCGGTCACGCTGATGGAAAAACCGATCAAGACGGGCGACATCGCGCCAAAGGCGACGGCAATGCCGTTCAGGGTTCCTGCCGCCGACGACATGGCGGACTTGGGCACCAGCTTTTGCAGCAAGGTGAAAACCGCCGGAATCTGCGCCGACGACACGCCGATGCCAAAGGCGATGACGATGGCGGCGACATAGTTGTTTTGAATGACCACGCCCAGATACACCCCGGCGGCACACAGCAGGGCGGAGATGGCCAACACGGGTGCATTGCGTCCGGTGCGGTCGATGACGATGCCCGAGACGATCTTGAACAGAAATCCGAGGATGAAGGGCAGCGACGAGATCCATCCCATGGCTTCCCACGAAAACCCACGCTCCTTGTTCAGGTAGGTCGGCAGCCAGGTCATGATGCCCCAGGACAAGATCGAGTTCGATGCCAGGATCAGCAGCAGCATCCAGAAGCGATAGTTCGAGGCGTAGGTTTTTACCAATTCAAGATAGGGCTGCTTCGCAGAAGTGGCATCGCCGCTGTCCATTTTTTCCTGGGCCAGGTTTTCTTCGATGTACTTCAGCTCGCCCGCGTTCACCCGTTTGTGCGCGCGCGGCGTATCGGCCGAAAAGAAAAACAGCAGCACCAAGGGGATGAGGCTGACCGCGAAGGAAAAGTGAAAGGTCGAATGCCAGGAGCCGGCGGCAACCAGATAGGTGAAGATCGGCATGGCCGCCGCGGGCGCCAGCGACTGGCCAATCAGCCAGGCGGTATTGGCCCGGCCGCGTTCCCCGGGAGGAAACCAGTTCTTGACGAACGTGTTCTGCATGGGGTAGTACAAGCCCTCCCCGATGCCCAACAAAACACGCGTGGCCAGAAGCATGCCGAAGGTGGCCGCCATGCCCCCCATCAACAGTGACGCGCACATGATCACATAGGCGGTGACCATGGCCTTGCGCGGACCGAGGTAGTCGCCGAGCGGACTCAGGACGACATTGGAGATGGCATAGGCCACCAGAAAGAGGCTCATCATGAGCCCCACTTTCACGGGCTGCCCCGTGATGCCCATGTCGGCCAGAAACTCCGGATTGGCCGCGATGACCGCGATGTTGACGCGATCCAGGTAGGCCACGGAAATCCCGATGAACAGGATGGCCACCAGGAAAAACCGTTGTCGTGTCGGCCTGTTCTGATCGGGGGCGCGGACGACCGCGTCGGGCGCATGAGAAATTGAGCTCATCGTTGTCTCCTGGCGATCGCGTTGGATCGCGCGGGCCACGGTTTCCGTGAGGGGTGGTACGCCAGCCAGGACACGGCCCCAGGGCTGGCGGCGGCGCTGCTTCTTGTCGATGCCGCTGGGTGCGGCCGGGCAGCTTGATGGCTTGGATTTGGTGGGCGGCCGGGTGTCTGGCCGCGCCGAGGCGCTTGCGCCGTGCAGATCAGAGCGCCGCGATCGCCTGGGTGATGCGGCCGATCGCCTCGTCGACGGTGGCGCGCGGGCAGCCGAGGTTGACACGCATGTAGCCGTGCCCCTCGATGCCGAACTTCTGGCCCTTGTCGAGCCAGACGCGCGCCTTGGTCAGCATGAATTTGTTGAGTGCGTCCGCATCCATGCCAAGCCCACGGCAGTCCATCCACGCCAGGTAGAGCGAGTCCATCGGCAAGACCTTGACCTTGGACGTTGCGCCATTGATCGCATCGCGAAAGTGCGCGTGGTTGGCGCGCACGTACGCCAGCATGTCGTCCACCCAGGACTCGCCGTGCGCATAGGCCGCTTCCGCGGCGACCATGCCCAGCGTGTTGACCAGCGGGAACATGTTGCGGTCGTATTGCCGCTGCAGTTCCTCGCGCAGGCGCCGGTTGGGGATGAAGACGTTCGCGCTTTGCAGGCCGGGCAGGTTGAAGGTCTTGCTGGGCGCCGTGCAGGTGATGCTGTTCTGTGCGAAGGCATCGCCCAGCGATGCAAAGGGAAAGTGCTTCTTGGCCGGGTTGATGACCAGGTCCTGGTGAATCTCGTCGGAGATCACCAGCACGCCGTGGCGCAGGCAGATCTCGCCCATGGTGCGCAATTCGCCTTCCGACCAGACGTTGCCGGTGGGGTTGTGCGGGTGGCTGAGGATGAAGAGCTTGGTGTTGGGCTGGATCGCCTGCTCGAAGGTCTTTTCGTTGAAGCGATAGCCCGACTCCGTGCGCTCCAGCGGGGCGTAGGCCAGGTGGCGGCCGTTCATCAGCACGTCGCCATGGAAGTGGCCATACACGGGTGGCTGGATCAGGATCGAGTCGCCCGGCGCCGAGAAGGCCTGAATGGCTGTCTTCAGCGTGGTGATGATGCCCGAGGTCTGGACGATCCAGTCCTTCGCGACCTGCCAGCCGAAGCGCTTGGCCTGCCAGCCGATGACCGCATCAACGTAGCTGTCCGTCGCGCCCTGGGGATAGCCGAAGACGCCGTGCTCCACGACCGCGTGCAGGGCGTCGAGGACGGGCCGGGGCGCGCGGAAGTCGGTGTCCGCCACCCACATCGGCAAGGGGTCGGCTGCCCATTCATCGGCGGACAGAAGCTTCTGGCCGATGTTCCACTTCATCGAGTTCGAGTGTTTGCGGTCGACGATCTCGTCGAAGAGCGAGCGCTGCTGCGGGTTGGGGGTGTGGGTGGTCATCATTCGGCCTTGAGGTTGACGGATTGGGCGATCGCCCGGTATTGCGCGATGCTTTCGGCATAGATCTGCTCGGCCTGCGCCAGCGTTTGCGGCTGAGCCAGAACGTCCTGCACGCTGGCCGCCGTGTGGGCCAGCGCCGGATCCTTCATGGCGGTGGTCGTCGCCTGGTGCAGCGCCTGGACCACCGGCTCGGGCGTTCCCTTCTTGACCAGGAGCCCGACCCACAGGCTGTAGCGAAAGTCCTTGAGGGACGGGGTGTCGCTCACCGACGGCACGTCCTTGTAGGTGTCCAGCCGCTCGGGCGAGATGATGGCCAGCAGCTTGAGCTTGCCGGTCGCCACCATGCCGGGCGAACTCGCTCCCATGGCGCCCAGGTAGAGATCGATCTGGCCGCCCACCAGGTCCGTGATCATGGGCGCACCGCCGCGGTAGGGCACATGGATCATCGGCACGCCGGTGACCTTGGACAGCTGCTCGCCCAGCAGGTGGTAGATGCTGCCGTTGCCGACGCTGCCGTAGGTGAGCGGCTTGCCTTCCTTGGCGCGCCGCGCGGCGTAGGCAATCAGCTCGTCCATGTTGGACACCGGCAGCGCAGCGGGCACCAGCGCCGCCAGGGTGAAGTTCGCCACCTTCTGGACAAGCCGGAAGTCCTCGCTCTTGAACTTGATCGCGGCCATGGCCATGGGCGCAAGAATCAATTCGTTGGGCGAGCCGACGTAGACCTTGTAGCCGTCGGCCGGATCGCCGAGCAGCTTCTGCGCGGCAATGCTGCCGCTCGCGCCGCCCTGGTTCTCCACGATCACCGTTTGCCCCAGCACCTTGCCCATCTGGCCGACAAGTCCGCGGGCAATCACGTCCGAGCCGCCGCCCGCAGGATAGGGCACGACCAGGCTGACGAGCCTGGACGGAAAGTTCTGCGCCCATGACAGCGGTGCCAACAGGGAAGTGGCGGCCGCGCCGGCCAGCGACTTCAGGACCAGGCGCTTGTTCACCATGCGTGTCATCTTCGTGTCTCCTTGGGTTGTAGGTTGCTTGGAATGAAAGGGGGTGCTATCGCTGCGCCTGGGTCTCGAACCAGCGGCGCGCCAGCCGGTTCCAGAAGCGCGCGCCCAGGGCCAGGTTGTCGTCGTTGAAGTCGTAGCCGGGGTTGTGCAGGCCCACGCCGGGCTTGCCGCCCGCGCCGTTGCCGATCCAGCCGTAGGCGCCGGGCACTTCCTGCAGCATGAAGCCGAAGTCCTCGGCCGTCATCGCGGGCAGCACGTCGGTGTGGGCCTTGTCATCGCCCACCAGCTCGCGCATCACCTCGCCCATGAACTGGGCTTCCTTGCGGTGGTTCGAGGTGTTTGGGTAGCCGCCCGGCTTGAGGCTGACCTCGGCCGTGGCGAAGTGCGCCTCGGCGATGTGGCTGGAGATGCGGCGCAGACCGTCCATCAGGAACTGCTGCGAGGCTTCGGTCAGGTTGCGGCAGGTGCCCTGGATGCGCGCCTCGTCGGGAATGATGTTGGCCGAAGTGCCCGACTGAATGCTGCCCACCGTGAGCACGGCGGCGTCCAGCGGGTCGGTGCCGCGCGACACCAGCGTCTGCAGCTGGCCGACGATGGCGCAGGCAACCGGAATCGGGTCGATGGTGGTGTGCGGTAGCGCGGCGTGGCCGCCGCGGCCGCGCACGACGATCTCGAACATGCGCGCCGCGGCCATGATCGGACCCACGCGCACGCCCATCTGCCCCTGGGGCAGCGCGGGCCAGTTGTGCAGCGCAAAGACGGCCTGGCAAGGGAATTTTTCGAACAGGCCCTCGTCCATCATGGCGCGGGCGCCGGCGCCGCCTTCCTCGGCCGGCTGGAAGATCAGGTGGACGGTGCCGTCGAAGTCGCGGTTGGCCGCGAGCAGTTCGGCCGCGCCCAGCACCATGGTGGTGTGTCCGTCATGCCCGCAGGCGTGCATGCGGCCCTCGTTGCGGCTGGCATGCGCGAACGGGTTGATTTCCTGCAGCGGCAGCGCATCCATGTCGGCGCGGATGCCGACGGCCGGGCCGGGGTTGCCCGCACTGCGATCCTTGCCGTGAATGCTGGCCACGATGCCCGTGGCGCCCAGGCCGCGCACCATCGGAATGCCCAGCGCCGCGAGATAGGCGGCCACCTTGTCGGCCGTGCGGCTTTCCTCGTACTTCAGCTCGGGGTGCATGTGCAGGTCGCGGCGGAACGCGGTGAGCTGGTTGATGCGCAGTGCGGCGCCTTCAGCGAGGTTCATGGTTTTGTCTCCGGTGGCTTCTCGAGTGGCCCGGTGATCGATGCCGAGCCATGACATCGAATGGTAGGAATCGAAAGGCATGCCGTAAAATACTATTTCAACATCTTCGTCATGCCATAAAGGTATATTCATGGATCTGCGCCAGTTGCGCTATTTCGCCGCCGTGGCCAGGCATGGCAGCATCAGCGTCGCGGCGCAGGCGGTGCACATCGCGCAGCCTGCGCTGACGCGGCAGATGCAGGCGCTGGAAGACGAGCTGGGCACGCTGCTGTTCGAGCGCAGCACGCGCGGCGTGACGCTGACCGATGCCGGTCGCCAGTTGCTGGCGGACGCCGACAGGCTGCTGGAGGACGCGGCCGCTGCGGCGCTGCGGGCACAGCGGGCCGGCCGCGGCGACATCGGTCACCTGTCGATCGCGCTGCCGGTGATGCAGAGCCTGGCGCCGGCGATCGCGCAGGTGCTCAAGCGCTACCGCCAGGAGGTGCCGGGTGTCGGCATCACGCTGCACCATCTGCTGTCCGAGGTTCAGCTCCGCGAGATTGCCGATGGGCGGCTGGACGCCGGCTTCACGCTGTTCAGGCCGCAGGGCGACCCTTCGTTCGACGGCGTCCCGGTCTTCTCGGAGCGGATGCTGCTGGCCTACCCGGCGGAATGGAAATGGCCGCGGGGCAGGCGGCCCAAGGTCTTGAAGGACCTGCAGGAGCTGGACTTCGTCTGGCTGCCACGCACGGCGGCCCCCGAGTGGCACGACCGCCTGATTCATTGTTTCTTCGACGCCGGCTTCGTTCCGCGTACCACCGTGCAGGGCGTCGACGCGACCTCGATGCTGACGCTGGTGGCCGCCGGCATGGGCTGCACCGTGGTGCCGGAAGGGGCGCGCCGCAGCGCTCCGGACACGGTGGCCTTCATGACCCTGTCCGATCTGAGCCTGCGTCAGGACTGGGAACTGGTGTGGTGCCGCGACCGGTGTTCATCCGTGCTGCAGCGCTTCATCGGCGTGGTGTCGCTGGCCAAGCTGAGGCCATGAGTCGGAACGCCTCAATCCGGCGATCCCATCGTCAGCACCATGCGGAACTTCACCTCGCCCGAGCGCATGCGCCGATAGGCCTCGTTGGCGCGCGCGAGCGGCAGGGTTTCGATCCAGGGCCGCGCGCCGCTGAGCACGCTGAAGTTCAGCGTCTTCTCGTTTTCATAGGGCGATCCGGTGATCGAACCGAGCACGCTGCGCTCGCCGCTGACCAGCAAGCCCATGGGTAACGGCAGCGGCTCCTTGCCGCCGCCCAGCAGCACCAGCCGCCCTTGCGGCGCCAGGCCGGGCAGGGCCGCTGCGATCGCCGTGGCATCGCCGAGCATGGTGACGATGGCCATGGCGCCGCCCAGGCGCTTCAGCGCCTCGGCCGCATCCTCCTGGCGCGTGTCGATGTAGACGTGGGCGCCGAGCGCCAGGGCGTCGCCGGCAATGTCCGGCCCGCGTCCGATGGCGGCCACCCGAAAGCCCATGCGGCGCGCGTACTGCAGCGCCATGTGACCCAGCCCGCCGATGCCCAGGATGGCCACCAGATCGCCTGCTTCGGCGCCGCACTTTTTCAGCGCGTTGAAGGTCGCCAGGCCGGCGCACAGGATCGGTGCGGCTTCTTCGGCCTGCAGTTCGTCGGGGATCGAGACCAGGCCGGTGTGGCGCGCGATCATGGCTTCGGCATAGCCGCCGTCGCAGCTGGCGCCCACGAAAGGCTGGTTGCGGCAGAGCTGGAATTGGCCCTGGCGGCACGCGTCGCACTCGTTGCAGTGCCCGCCCAGGCGGCCCACGCCGACCCGCTGGCCGACACGCCAGCGCGCCGGCACGCCCGCACCCAGCGCGGCGATGCGGCCGACCACCTCGTGGCCGGGCACGCGCGGCGGCTGCAGCGCTGGGTCGGCCCCTTCGATGTCGGCGGCGTCCGCTCCGCACATGCCGCAGGCCTCGACCGCGATCAGCACTTCGCCCGCGCCGGGCTCGGGCGTGGGGCGCTGCACCAGCTCCAGGGTGCCGGGCGTACCGACCTGCATGGCGCGGTAGGTGGGTTTCATGAGCGGGACTCCAAAGGCAAGGGTGGCGCGCGCCTGAGCACGTCTTGCAGGCCCCGTTGCGCCGCCTCGACGGCACCGGCGAGGTAGCCCGGAAACTGGGGCGACCATTCGCTGGCGATGCCGGTCAGACAGCCCTGCCACGGCCCGGACGAGGGGGAGCCAGCCGGTGCATGGCCATGCTGGCCGCCGTCGTACCAGTCGTCCGTCGTGGCGGTGCAGGGGTCTTGCGCCCAATCCTTGAAGGTGTCCGCCAGCGGCGTGGCGGCCCGGGGCCCGAACAGGCGCGCGAACTGGGCGCGGCACTGCTGGCGCAACGCGGCATCGGATGCGCGCTGGCGCGTTTGCGCCGGCACGCCGAAAAAGCCGAACAGCGCCGCACGGCCGCCGGGCATGGAGGCATCGTGGATCTCGCCCAGCGGGCCGAGCAGGCTGCGCGCCTCGCCCGACAGGCCCTGCTCGCGCCAGAACGGCCGCTCATAAACGGCGACGTACTTGGCGTGCGGCGCCATCCAGGTGGCGGTGGCGTGCCACTCGGCCGCCAGCGCCTGCGGCAGGGGCGGCGAGAAGCTCAGGCTGCTGGTGACCAGGCGCGGCGGAAGCGCCAGCAACACCTGCTCGGCCTGCCAGGTCGTGGCCTGGTCGGTGGCGCCCTCGCTGTCCAACTCGATGCCCGAATTCAGCCGACGCAGGCGGCGCACGGCCTGGCCGGTGAGGATGCGCTCGGTGGGCAATTCGCGGCGCAAGGCGTCGATCAGCGCTCCCATGCCGCCCAGCAGGCGCATGGATGGCGGCACGTTGGCGTAACCCTGCATGCGCGTTGGCGCTTGCCCCGCGCTGCGTTCGATCACCATGTCCCCGGCCTCGTGCTGCGCAAAACGCAGCAGGCCCAACTGCTCGATCAGCTGACCCAGCTCCGGCTGGTAGTCCGGCCAGAACCAGGTGGGCCCCAGGTCGAAGCGATTCAGGTGCGAGGTCGGCGAACCCACGGCGTCGGGGGCGTCGAAAGAGGCGATGCGCCCGCCAGGCACGTCGCGTGCCTCCAGCACCAGCCAGTCGTGCACACCGCGCCGCTGCAACAGCCAGGCGGCGACCAGGCCGCTCAGTCCGGCGCCGACGATGGCGATGCGTGCGCTCGGCATGCTCAAGCGCCCACCACGTGGCGCAGATGACGGGTCTTCAGGTAGAGCGTGACGCCCTGTGGGCCGGCCATCAATCGCGGCGCGTCGCCGACGGGCAGGCGCAGCCAGCTCCCGCTTTCATGGCAGCCATCGTCCTCGATCAGGCTGCCCGCCAGCACCAGCACCTCGGCGCCGCCCACGGGGCCGGACAGCAGCGCGCTGCCCGCTGGCAGGCGCTGCAGGCTTACCTGCTCGGCATCGGCCGCGAACAGCGGGCAGACCTCGCGCTCGCCCTGCCGCTGCCAGCAGGTTGGGTCCTGGGTGTCGATGCGCACGGTGCGGCGCTCGCTCGGTGGCATTTGCCCCAGCTTGACGAAGATGATCGTGCCCTCGCGGCTGAAGGGCGCGTGGCTGGTGCCGGGCGGGTTGCGCATGTACCAGCCCGTCGGGTAGTGCCGATCGCCCTCCGAAAACGTGCCGGACAGCACCAGGATTTCCTCGCCGCCCGGATGCGGATGACGCGGAAAGCGGGAGTCGGGCGCATAGCGCACGATGCTGGTGGCCCGCGCGATCTCGCCGCCCACGCGATCGAGCATCACCCGCTCGACCCCCGCCTGGGGCGAGGCCACCCAATCGCGCTGCTCGGCGGGCACTTCGGCGCGCAGCGAGAAATCGGCGTTGATCAGCATGAGGGGTTCGTCCTGCCGCCAGGGGCAGGACGGATTCTGCGCGTAAGGGCGTTCAGAGGTGTTCTGCTCAGGCGACCTGGTAGATGCGCACCTCGGGCGCGGCGTCCAGCAGCGGCGAGAGGCCGCCCACCACGTCGGCGGTGAACAGCTTGCTTTGCAGATAGGCCTCGGCATGCGCCTGGGTGTCGAAGCCGTGCATCACCTGCACGTCCTCGGCGCGCACCAGCAGCTCTTTCGACTGGGCGCCCGCGATGCTGTCCAGGAACGGCCCCTTGTACTTTTGATAGACGCCAGCAGCGGCCGCGCGCTTGGCTTCGGCGACTTGGAGGGTGATTTGCAGATAGACCATGTCGATGCTCCGGTGAGAGGGTGGGGAGTGGGCAGGCCGTCGGAGCAAACCCGACGGTGGTCGATGGGGGCGAGAAAAACTTGTCTGCCATCCATTCAGAAAGAATCATCGATCCGTTCGTCGCACCTGCAGCGCAGGCCTGTCTATCGCTGGATTCTTCTCGCAATGCCGGTGGCAGACAAATCATTTAAAGTGTCCATGACTGAAAGAAAAACTATTTCACTATGAATGCGCCCGTGCAACTCAACGCCTTGCGCGCCTTCGAGGCCAGCGCCCGGCATCAAAGCTTTTCTGCGGCAGCGGCAGAGCTGCACGTGACCCCGGCGGCGGTCGGCCAGCTGGTGCGCTCGCTGGAGGACTGGTTGGGCACGCCGCTGTTTCATCGCGCCAGCAGCGGGCGCGCCCGGCTGGTGGCGACGCCGACCGCCGAACGGGCGTTGCCGGACATCCGCGCCGGGCTCGATCGCCTGGCGCTGGGCTGGCAGCGCCTGCAGGAGGGTTCGGCCAACGGCGTGCTGACGGTGACCGTGAGCCCCGCCTTTGCCGCCAAATGGCTGCTGCCGCGCATCGACCGCTTCCAGTCCGCCTGGCCCGACACCGACGTGCTGCTGGACACCAACCACAAGCCGGTGGACTTCGTCGCGCAGCACGTCGACATCGGCGTGCGCTACGGCGCCGGGCATTGGCCGGGCCTGACGGCCGACAAGCTGATGGACGAGGAAATCTATCCCGTGTGCGCGCCCGCACTGGCGGGCCAACGCGGGCGCCTGCGCCAGCCGACGGACCTGGTGCGCGAAACCCTGATCCACGATCTGTCGATGGACGGCCATGCGGGCTTTCCGACCTGGGACGTGTGGTTGGACAAGGCGGGCGTCACCGGCACGGCGACCGCGCGCGGCCTGCGCATCAACAACTCCGCCGCGGTGCTGCAGGCGGCGGCCGAAGGGCACGGCATCGCCCTGGCGCGCAGCGTGATGGCGCGCGACGACCTGGCGGCGGGGCGCCTGGTGCGCTTGTTTCCCCACATCGCCGTGGCGTCGGCGCTGGCCTATTACGCCGTCTATCGGCCCGAATGCGCCGGCCTGCCGCGGCTGGCGGCCTTTAGAGACTGGCTGATGCAGGAAGCGCGGGGCTGATCGGGGGTCGATTTCGCGCGGCTCCGATCGCGCAGCAAGACGCGCGGGCGATCAGCCGTCCACGGGCTGCGGCGGCCCATCCAGCAGCAGTTGGTAGAACGACAAGTCCAGCCAGCGCCCGAACTTGAAGCCCACCTGCGGCAGGGTGCCCACGTGCCGAAAGCCCAGGCGCTCGTGCAGCGCGATGCTGCCGGCGTTGGAGGCGTCGATGCCGCCGATCATGGCGTGCACCTCGCGCTGGCGCGCCGCCGCGATCAGGGCCTGCATGATCTCGCGGCCCAGCCCGCGGCCGCGATGATCCTTGTGCACGTACACCGAATGCTCGACCGTGTACTTGTACGCCGGCCAGGCGCGAAACGTCCCGTAGCTGCCGAAGGCCAGCAGCGCGCCGCCTTCGTCCTCGAGCCCGATGACCGGAAAGTCGCCCTTGTCCTTGGCCGCGAACCACGGGCCCATGCTCTCGGGGGCGCGCGGCCGGTAGTCGTACAGCGCAGTCGAATTCAGGATCGCCTCGTTGAAGATGTCCAGGATGGCCGGTGCATGCCGCTCCAGTGAGCAGGCAACGAAGTGGTGAGGTGTCATGGCGTTCTCCGCGATGCGTCCGCCGCGTGGTGCGATGTCGGGCTTGCCGGCCCGGAATCCTGGGAGTGCACGTCTGGAGCGGGTGAAGGGAACAGTTCCAATCATCCAACCCGTTGATTGATAACGGATTTATCCCGTTCGCTCCTCGGGATATGGCCGCTTAGTGTACCGCAGCCGCTCGCTCGAACGCGAGGTACTTTCGCTGCCGTCCGGTGACGGCCAGCGGCAGCCATCAAGGTTCGCTCAAGTACGTGCTGGGCTCACCATTCGGTGCCTTGCTCATGCTCTTCACTCGCTTGATGAACCGCGCCAGCGGCTCGGAGGGCTCGCCACCGCGACGCACCAGGTAAGTCGAGAGGATCGGTGGCGTGCCCGCCAGCGGCCGTGTCGCAATGTCCGGCCGATTCAGCGCCTGCACCTGCGAAGCGATAGCGAAACCGATGCCGTAGCCGGCGCCCACGAGGGTCAGCATCACCCCCAGGCTGGTCACGTGGTCCACAACTTTCAGCGGCAGCCCGGCATCATCGAGCACCGCCTTGATCTGGTCGTGGCATCCCGAGGCCGCGTCCGGGTGGCACAGCACCAGCGGGAATTTCAGCGCGTCGGCGAGCTTGACCTGCGTGTGTGCCAACAGCGGGTGCCGCGCCGGCACGATCACCGATAGCGGATCGGTCCACACCAGCTCGGCCACCAAGCCATGGTTGACCGCCGCCGACAGCGCAAAGCCCACGTCCAGCAGGTCGGTGTGTAACCCTTTGAGCTGCTGTGAGAATGGCAGCTCGAAGACGCGAATCTCCAGTTCCGGTTCTTCCTCGCGGCTGCGCGCGAGCAAGGTGGCGATGCGCGGCTGGGCCAAGCTGTCGCAGATGGCGATGCGCACGTAGTTCTGGTAGCCCTGCGCGGCGCCCTTGGTGGCCTTGATCGCCTGATCGACGGTCGCCAGAACGCGGCGGCACTCCACGAGCAGCACCTGGCCGGCCCAGGTCAGACGCGTCTGGCGGCTGCTACGGTCGAACAGCGCTACGCCCAGCAGCTTTTCGAGGTCACGCATCGCACGCGACAGAGGCGACTGGTCGATGCCCAGCCGCTCGGCAGCGCGCGCCAGGTGCAACTCCTCGGCCACCGCCGCGAAGTAGCGCAGTAGTCTCAGTTCCATGGCGGCCTCCTTGTTCGTTGTTCTGGCTCCGCCGTTCCAACCCATTTGATTTCAAACCCATGCGAGCGGCTGGTGTTGCGATCACCTCCTGCTTAGATCGTGTTGTTTGCCGCGCGGCCAGCGACGCCGCGAGGCAACGAGTTGTCCACCTTGATGGCTCTCTCAGGTGTAGCGACGTTCAAGCTCGTCCCATTGCGGTTTGCCAACCAGGCGCTGACGCTCGGCGAAGGATGCAACCAAGCCGCTCGACTCAAGAACCTGCTTGTCGTCACGCAGCGCAGTCAGCGCCTTTTGCATGCCCATCACGGCACCCTGGAGAGCCGCGTTGGCGTACAGCACGATGCCGTAGCCCAAACGTCCTAGTTCCTCGGCCCTGAAGATGGGCGTCTTGCCGCCGATGACCATGTTCATGAGCTGAGGCGTGGACAGCCGCTGGGGCAACGCTCGCACTTCGTCCTCCTTCGTGACGGCTTCGACGAACAGAATGTCCGCACCCGCCTCGGCGAACTTCTGTGCGCGCTCGATGGCAGCCTCGAAGCCCAGCGTGGCGGCAGCATCGGTGCGGGCCATGACCATGAAGTCGGCATCACGACGCGCATCTACGGCAGCTTGGATCTTGCTGACGGCCTCCTCGGTGGAGATAACCTCCTTACCCGAGAAATGGCCGCAGCGCTTAGGGGCAACCTGGTCTTCGAGTTGGATGCAGTCGGCACCGGCACGCTCTAGCGTGCGCACGGAGTGATACACGTTCAGCGCATTGCCGAAGCCGGTATCGGCATCAACGATGAGCGGCAGGCTCACGGCATCGCGGATGCGAGCCGTGTGGTTGGCGATCTCGGCTAAGCCCATGAAGCCCTGGTCAGGCATGCCAAACCACATGTTGGTGACGCCGGCGCCGGTGACATACAGAGCCTCGAAACCGAGGTCTTCTATGACCTTAGCGGACAAGGCGTTGAAAGCGCCCGGCACGAGCACGCCACGGCGCGCGCCGACGAGGGACTTGAGTTGCTTGCGGGTAGACATCTGGAATTCCGTGTTTAGAAACTGTCGCTGGGTACACGCACCCAGCCTTCCATCAGGATGCGAGCGCTGCGGCTCATAACGGCCTTGGTGACGGTCCACTGGCCATCGACCTGCCGGGCCTCGGCACCAACCCGCAGCGTGCCGGATGGATGGCCGAAGCGCACGGCATGACGCTCGCCGCCGCCGGCTGCGAGATTGACCAGTGTGCCGGGGATGGCGGCCGCCGTGCCGATGGCCACGGCTGCCGTGCCCATCATGGCGTGGTGCAGTTTGCCCATGGACATCGCGCGCACGAGCAAGTCCACATCACCGGCCTCAATGGCTTTGCCACTGGAGGCCGTGTAGCTGGCCGGCGGTGCCACGAAAGCGACCTTGGGTGTGTGCTGGCGCTGGGCTGCCTCGGCCACATCGCGGATGAGGCCCATCTTCACAGCGCCCCGGGCCCGGATGGTCTCGAAACGGGACAACGCCAGGGCGTCGCCGTTGATCGCATCCTGCGACTCGGTGCCGGTGTAGCCGATGTCCTGCGCGTTCAGGAAGATGGTGGGAATGCCGGCATTGATGAGCGTGGCCTTGAACGTACCGATGCCCGGCACTTCCAGGTCATCGACAAGTCGGCCCGTGGGGAACATCGCACCGCCACTGTCGTCATCGCCTTCGTCAGCGGGGTCGAGAAATTCGAGTTGCACCTCGGCGGCCGGGAAGGTGACGCCGTCTAACTCGAAGTCGCCAGTCTCCTGCACTTGGCCGTTTGTGATGGGCACATGGGCCACTATGGTCTTGCCGATGTTGGCCTGCCAGATGCGCACCGTGCAGATGCCGTTTTCGGGCACGCGGTCGGCCGGCATCAGGCCGCTCGCGATGGTGAACGGACCGACCGCGGCGGACAGGTTGCCGCAGTTGCCAGACCAGTCCACGAAGGCGCCGTCGATGGAAACCTGGCCGAACAGGTAGTCCACGTCATGGCCGGGTTTTGTCGGCGGCGCCACGATGACGGTCTTGGACGTGGACGACGTGGCGCCGCCCATGCCGTCGATCTGCTTGCCGTAGGGGTCCGGGCTGCCGATCACGCGCAGCAGCAGTTGGTCTCGCGCAGGACCTGGCTGCTGGCAGGGCTCGGGCAAGTCCTGCAGGCGGAAGAACACACCCTTGCTGGTGCCGCCGCGCATATAGGTGGCGGGAATGCGAATCTGTGCGGGATGCGTCATGTCGTCCTCAGGGGGTCTTCCGTGCGGCCAGGAAGTCTTGCGCGAAGCGCTGCAGCACGCCGCCGGCTTCGTAGACCGAGACTTCCTCGGCGGTGTCCAGCCGGCACTTCACCGGCACGGAGGCGGTCTCGCCGTTCTTGTGGCGAATGCGCAGCGTCAGGACGGCCCGCGGCGTGCGCTCGCCGATGACGTCGAAGGTCTCGCTGCCGTCGAGACCCAGCGTCAGCCGATTGGTACCGGACTGGAACTCCAGCGGCAGCACGCCCATGCCGATCAGGTTGGTGCGGTGGATGCGCTCGAAGCCCTCGGCCACCACGACCTCGACGCCGGCCAGGCGCACTCCTTTGGCCGCCCAGTCGCGCGACGAACCCTGGCCATAGTCGGCGCCGGCGATGACGATGAGCGGCTGGCGGCGGGTCAGGTAGCTCTCGATAGCCTCCCACATGCGCATGACGCGACCTTCGGGTTCCACGCGCGCCAGCGAGCCCGCGCGCACGCTGCCATCGTCGTTGCGTACCATCTCGTTCTTCAGCGTCGGGTTGGCGAAAGTGGCGCGCATCGCGGTGAGGTGGTCGCCGCGGTGGGTAGCGTAAGAGTTGAAGTCCTTCTCGGGCAGACCCATCTTTGCCAAGTATTCGCCGGCCGCCGAGTCGAGCAGGATGGCGTTGGACGGTGACAAATGGTCGGTCGTGATGTTGTCGGGCAGGATGGCTAGTGGCCGCATGCCGGTGAGCGTGCGCGGGTTGGCGGCCAGCGCGCCGACGCCTTCAGTGTCCCAGTACGGGGGGCGGCGGATGTAGGTGGACTGCGGGCGCCAGTTGTATTGCGGCGCGGCGCGCTCGGCCTCCACGGGGCGGATGGCAAACATTGGGTCGTAGACCGCGCGGTATTGCTCCGGCTTCACGGCGGTACGCACCACTGCGTCGATCTCCTCGTCAGCGGGCCAGAGATCCTTCAGGCGTACTTCTCGTCCGTCCACGGTGCCCAGTACATCGTTTTCGATGTCGAAACGCACCGTGCCAGCCAACGCGTATGCGACGACCAACGGCGGAGACGCGAGGAAAGCCTGCTTCGCGTAGGGATGGATGCGGCCGTCGAAGTTGCGGTTGCCGGACAGCACGGCAGTGGCGTACAGATCGCGGTCGATGATCTCCTGCTGGATCTTCGGGTCCAGCGCGCCGCTCATGCCATTGCAGGTTGTGCAGGCGAAGGCGACGATGCCGAAGCCGAGCTTTTCCAGTTCGTGCAGCAGCCCGGCCTCCTTCAGGTACAGCTCCACGGCCTTTGAGCCCGGCGCCAGCGAGGTCTTGACCCATGGCTTACGCACGAGGCCCAGGCGGTTGGCTTTCATCGCCAGCAAGCCGGCGGCGATGACGTTGCGCGGGTTGCTGGTGTTCGTGCAGCTCGTGATCGCCGCGATGATGACAGCGCCATCGGGCATCTGGCCCCGCGCCTCCTGGGCGTGAGCCTTGTCCAAATCCACCGCGATGCCTCGCTCGCGGAGCGCCGAGGTCGGCAGCCGGCGGTGTGGATTGGACGGACCGGCCATGTTGCGTACCACACTGCCGAGGTCAAAGCGCAACGTGCGCTCATACTGGGCCGCTTTCAGTTCGCTGGCCCAGAAACCTGCCGTGCGAGCGTAGTGCTCTACGAGGCGCACCTGCGCGTCGTCTCGGCCGGTGAGCTTCAGGTAGTCGATGGTCTGCGAGTCGATATAGAACAGAGCGGCGGTCGCGCCGTACTCAGGGCACATGTTGGCGATGGTCGCGCGGTCTCCGATGGACAGGCTCTCGGCGCCTTCACCGAAGAACTCCAGGTAGGCACCCACGACCTTCTGCTGGCGCAGGAACTCAGTCAGCGCCAGCACGATGTCGGTCGCCGTGATGCCTGGTTGGCGGCAGCCGGTCAGCTCGACGCCAGCGATGTCCGGCAACCGCATCCACGATGCGCGGCCCAGCATGACGTTCTCCGCCTCCAGCCCGCCCACGCCCACGGCGATGACGCCCAAGGCGTCGACGTGCGGTGTGTGGCTGTCGGTACCAACGCAGGTATCCGGGAAGGCCACGCCCTCGCGGACATAAACCACCGGCGACATCTTCTCCAGGTTGATCTGGTGCATGATGCCGTTGCCCGCCGGGATGACGTCCACGTTGTCGAAGGCCGACTTGGTCCACTCGATGAAGTGGAAACGGTCCTCATTGCGGCGGTCCTCGATTTCACGGTTCTTGCGGAAGGCATCGGGGTCGAAGCCGCCGCACTCCACGGCCAGCGAATGGTCCACAATGAGCTGCACAGGCACGACGGGGTTCACCGCGGCCGGGTCGCCGCCTTGGGCCGCGATCGCGTCACGCAAACCGGCCAGGTCCACTAACGCAGTCTGACCTAGGATGTCGTGACAGACCACGCGAACCGGGAACCATGGGAAGTCCAGGTCACGTCGGCGCTCTATGAGTTGCAGCAGGTAGCTGTTCAGATGTTCGGGGTCCGCGCATCGGACCAGGTTCTCGGCATGGACACGCGCTGTGTAGGGCAGCATCGCCCACGCGCCCGGGCGGATCGCGTCAACAGCTTCGCGGGCGTCGAACCAGTCCAGCGCCGTGCCGGGCAGGGGCTTGCGGAACTGGGAACTCATGCGCGTTCGTCAATGGGCACGAAGCGCTGGTCTTCAGGGCCGGTGTAATTCGCGCTGGGGCGAATGATCTTGTTGTCCACGCGCTGCTCGATGACGTGCGCGGCCCAACCGCTGGTGCGGGAGATGACGAACAGAGGCGTGAACATCGCCGTGGGCACGCCCATCATGTGATAGCTGACGGCGCTGAACCAGTCGAGGTTGGGGAACATTTTCTTGACGTCCCACATGACTGACTCCAGCCGTTCTGCGATGTCAAACATCTTGGTGGAGCCCGCCTCGTCCGATAGGCTCCTGGCCACGCCCTTGATGACGACGTTGCGCGGGTCGCTGACGGTGTAGACCGGGTGGCCGAAGCCGATGACCACCTCCTTGGCCTCCACGCGGCGGCGGATGTCCGCCTCAGCCTCGTTCGGGTTGTCATAGCGCTTCTGAATCTCGAAGGCCACCTCGTTGGCGCCACCATGCTTGGGGCCGCGCAGCGCGCCGATGGCGCCGGCAATGGACGAGTACATGTCGCTGCCCGTGCCGGCGATGACGCGCGCGGTGAAGGTGCTAGCGTTGAACTCATGCTCGGCATAGAGGTTGAGCGACGTGTGCATGGCGCGCACCCAGCTCTCAGGCGGCGTCGTGCCGTGCAGCAGACGCAGGAAGTGGCCGCCGATGGAGTCGTCGTCCGTCTCCACCTCGATGCGGCGGCCCTGCGTGCTCCAGTGATACCAGTACAGCAGCATGGAGCCCAGGCTGGCCATGAGCCGGTCGGCGATGTCGCGGGCGCCGGGCAGGCTGTGGTCGTCCTTCTCGGGCAGGATGCAGCCCAGCGCCGACACGCCGGTGCGCATCACGTCCATCGGGTGGGCGCCAGCGGGCAAGCGTTCCAGCGACTCTTTCACACTGGCAGGCAAGCCGCGCATGGCCCTGAGCTTGGCCTTGTAGGCGCGCAACTCGGCGCGCGTGGGCAGCTTGCCGTGCACCAGCAGGTGGGCGATCTCCTCGAACTCGCAGACCTCGGCGATGTCCAGGATGTCGTAGCCGCGGTAATGCAGGTCGTTGCCGCTGCGGCCGACGGTGCACAGCGCGGTATTGCCGGCCGTCACGCCGGACAGCGCCACAGATTTCTTCGGCTTGAAGCCGGTGGTCGGGGTTTCGCTCATGGGCATGTTCTCCAGGAAATTCAGTGGGCTTGATCGTTCAGAGCTGCGGGCATCAGGCCGTCATCGCGGGGCTCCAGCGGCACCGGACGGCCATTGGCGTTGACAGACACCATCTCGAAGCTGGCGCGCAGCACTTCTTGCGGCTTGGTGCCGGGCGCCGCATCCAGCGCGGCGCGCACGTCCACCGTCATTGAGCTGCGGCCCAGCCGCGTGACGCGCGCATGCAGGTGCAACAGCGAGCCGATGGCGATCGGGGCCAGGAACTCGATGCCACGCGATGCGGCCATCACGACTGACTGACGACTGAAGCGTGCAGCGGCTAGATACGCGGTCTTGCCGAGCATCGACAAGGCCTCAGGACCGAAGAGCGTGCCGTAGTGGTTGGATTGCTGAGGCAGCACCAGCTCAGTGCGGTTCAACTCGTTCAGCGGTGTGGAAGCCAAAGTCTTGATCCAGTCCATGGTGGGGAGGGAAAGTCGTATTATTCGCAATCTTCGCATCCACTTCTTTGGTACTCAATGACTAAAATTGCCAATGAATGCGAAGGTTTTTGATGCAGTTTGCGATATTTGCGAATATTCAGAGCCCCATTCTTATGCGCAAGACCTTTCTGGGCGTGAAGCTCAAGACGCTGCGAGAGCAGCGTGGCCTGACCCAGGTAGCCCTGGCACAAGTGCTCAAGCTCTCGCCGAGCTACGTGAATCAGCTTGAAAACAACGAGCGCCCCCTGAGCGTTGCCGTGCTGCTGCGCCTGCAGTCGTCGCTGGGCATCGACCTACAGTTCTTCTCCGAGGACGATGAGGCCCGGCTGTTCGCACAACTTCATGAGATCGTGACCGAGGTCGCCGTGCCGGGCGGCGTGCCGGATGCCGAACTGCGCACGCTCGCGCAGCAGATGCCAGCAATGGCCCAGTTGCTGCTGCGTCTTCAAAGTCGCGCCCGTGGGGCCGAGCAACGTCTTGCGAGCTTGGGGCTAGGCGACCGCGACAGCGGCTTGGCGGCCAGCCAAGGGCCGCACGAGGAGGTGCGCGACTTCTTCTACGCCCACCACAACCACATGGACGAATTGGATCGCGCTGCCGAGGCGCTGTCCTCCCAACTCGGCGTTGCCGACAGCACGCAGGACCTGGCACCCAAGTTGGAAGCCCACTTGCTCGCCGCACACCGCATCCAGGTGCAAAGCCTGCCGGAGGAGCGACTGCGACGCTTCGAGCCCGCCCAGCGCCTGCTACTGCTGTCCGACACGCTTTCCGCCGGTCAGCGCGCGTTCCAACTCGCGACCCAACTCGCTTACCTGGAGGCCGGCGCGGAGATTGACCGGCTTGTTGCCTCCAACGCCTTTAGCACCGAGGCGGTGGCATTGGCCCGCATTGGCTTAGCCAGCTACTTCGCTGGGGCGCTAGTGCTGCCCTACGGCCGGTTCCTCGCCGCCACCCAGGAATTGCGGTACGACATCGCGCTGCTGGCCCGCCGCTTCGGCGTGAGCTTCGAGACGGTGTGCCACCGCCTGTCCACGCTGCAGCGCCGCGAGGCCCGTGGCGTGCCGTTCTTCTTCGTTCGCGTGGACCGCGCCGGCAACATCTCCAAGCGCCAGTCGGCCACGGACTTTCACTTCTCTCGCAGCGGCGGCACCTGCCCGCTGTGGAACGTCTATGAGGCCTTCGCCCGACCAGGCCGCGTACTCACGCAGATCGCTGGCATGCCGGATGGGCGAAGCTACTTATGGATTGCCCATTGCGAATCTCGACCCACGGGCGGCTATGGCTCACCGAGTAGAGAGTTTGCGATTGGCCTGGGTTGCGACCTTCGGCATGCCAGCCAACTCGTCTATGCCAAGGGACTGGATTTGGGCGAACCTGGCAGCGCAACACCCATTGGCCCCGGCTGCAAGCTCTGTGATCGTGAAGGCTGTGCTCAACGCGCATTTCCCGCCTTGGGCAAGCAGTTGCGCATCGACGAGAACGAGCGGGTAGCTGAGCCGTATGCTGCTCGGTAGTGCTCATTCCGACCTGCCGGCCTTGTTCATCCTTGGTTGCTCTGCGCTTTGGTTCTTTGCGCCTGACATCAAGCGGGCGCGACGTGCGAATCTCTGCTGGTGGCCCGCCAATGACGCACAGGGGTGAAGCAGGTAAGCCATCACGATCGTTGGTGCGTTCGCAAGCGGCCGCATTGCAATGCCTCTGCACTGGTAGCCCGCCAGCCGAGCAACGGGCGCGATGGCGATGCCGTATCCAGCGGCGACGAGTGTCATCGCCATGTCGAAGGTGCTGACTCGCGATCCCTGGTCCTGTGGCGTGTCGACGAGCATGCAGTGCACCACGGCATCCCAGGGTTCACGGGCAGTTGACTGGGCGCAGATCACTGGCTGCTTCGGCAACTCATTGCGAGGCACTTCGCGGTAGGCCAAGAGGTGGGAGCGTTTGGCAACGGCGACCGCGAGCCTGTCGGTCCACAGCGGCTCGCACACCCAGCCTGGCCAGTCCAACTCAATCATGGACACTGCGAAGTCGATGCGACTGCCTGGTGACGGCGCTCGGGCCGGCTCCGCAGCGGAACATGCAACCAGAGCGGCGGTTGTTTCGGGCTCCTGGGAGCGCTGAAGCGCCAGCACGTCGGCGAGTTGTGAGGGCACCCAGTCGCCCACTACGGCCACCCGGATGGTGGCGGCGTCGCTTGATGTCACGGAGCTGCATCCTCCCAGGGTAGAAAGCTGGTGGCGACGAAAGCATGAACCGTGCAGCCGTCCATCTGAGTTAAGTTTAACGTGGTTTATATCGGAGCCATGCCCGACGCTTTTGCTAATGCAGAAGCGTCCGATTCAGAGAGGCCGACCGAGCGGCACGACCACCTACGAAGCAGAACCTGCCATCGCGTTTGGGGCCGCCGTTCGCCATGAGAGAACCAGCCAGGGCATCGCCCAGGAAACGCTGGCTCACATGGCCGGCATCGAACGCTCGCACATGGGAAAGATCGAGCGCGGCGAGCATGTCCCCACACTCCCCCTGATCCTCAAGATCGCCCGCGCGCTGAAGTGCAGTTCTGCCCACTTGATGGCCTTGACCGAGGCCAAGCTGGCCGAACCGGCTTCCAAGTCCGAGGATTGAAGTCGGCCCGACGCGCGGCCGTGCCCTATCCCTACTGCTCGCTATCGGTATCGCGCTTACCTGGGGAATTTTTGCGCTTCGGGGCTTCGCTGGCGAGGCTTAGATATGGGTTGTCAGGCGGTATTTCCCCGAACAGTGCGCCGGGGTTGGCCAGCAGGTAGCCGTGTAGCCGCCGAGTCTTGCGCGGCCCCGTGACCTCGCAAGCCCAGATGTTGAGTCCGCTAGCCTGCTTGCGGTGCTGCCCCAGCTTCTCGAAGCGCTTCTGCACCCACTGCCATGCCTCCAGCTTCTCCTGCCGGGCGACGGTCGCAACGTGCGGATGTTCCTGCGCGTAGCGCTGGAAGACGCCGGGGCTGACCAAGTAGGCCGTGCCGACGACGGTATGCACCAGGGCCTTGGCATCGTTGATGATGAGCTTGTGGGTCTGCACGCCCTGAGTCAGCCAGGCCATGAAGTCCTCGCTGGGAGGCTCGGCCCGGCGCTGGGGCTGCGCGACGGGCGCGACCGAAGCTGTGGGGGCTACCGCAGCAACGACAGCTTCGTCCTCGGTGTCGGCCGCCAACTCGGGCACGCTCGGTAGCACCGAGGCGGCGGGTATCGCGTCCAGCAGATCGAGCAGCGCACCGACGCCGTTGTCCGCGGGCGCAAGCGGCGCCGTGCTTGCCAGCGCCGGTCCTTGCGCAACGTAGGGCGTACCGGGCGCGGGACTCTGCTGCGCCGGTTCGCCCTGTTCTTGTTCGACCCGCACCTGTCCTGCGAAGGGCTCGGGACGCTCGGTCGCCTCCCAAATCAGCGCGGGCGAGAGCTTCAGGAACGTGAAGCTGTGCGACCACCGGCATCACTCGCGACCGTGGCCTTCCAGATCGCCTTGCCGTCCGGCGTGGGCAAAGCGATGCCGTGGTCCTGCAACACGTTGAACACCGCCGTGTTGCTGACCGGGATGCCGTCGATGCCTTGCTGCAGCAGATGAGCGCGCAGCTTGTCCGAGACGGTCTTGCTCACCAGCCACAATGCATCCTGGGTCAGCCAGCCGTCCGAAGCCTGGGGCTGGTTCAGCTTGAATTCCTCGCGCAGCAGGAAGCGCAGGCCATCGAGCAGCTTGCGCTGCAGGGCGTGCTTGGGTGCCGCCAGTGCCTTGCTGGGATCGCCGCCGAGTTCCTGGGCTACCGAGGCCTGGTCGGCCTGCACGACCAACTCGCCGAGCGTGCCAGCGTGCTCGTACTGGCCGGCCAGCACGTACAGGAGCGCGGCCCACAGGTCGGGGTAGTCGGCGAGCCAGTCGAAGATGCCTGGATCGAGCAGCCGGGCGTAGAGCAGTCCGGTGGCGGCGCTGTGCAGCCGGTACTCGCGCTCCTTGCGATAGCGGAAGCGGTACGGCCGCCGCAGCGGGCCGTGCCAGGGATGCCAGACCGTGCCGTCCGCATACTCCACGTGCAGATCGACGGCGACCTTGCCAACGTCGTGCAACAGCGCCGCATAGGCGGTGCCGGCCGTCCAGGCTTCGGCCTGGGCCGCTTGTGCCTCCGGCGTGGTGCCGGCGGGCAGCAGGTGCGACTGCCGCAGCTTCAGGGCGTAGGCGACGATCTCTAGGCCATGGTCCAGCATGCCACCCGGATAGGCATGGTGATGCGATTCGGACGCCGGGAACTGCTGGACCAGTTCGGCGTAGCGCTCCAGCGGGCCGAGATACAGCGTGGCGAACTGGCGGCGCGATAGCGAGGTGCGCTGCCAGATGTGTTCCAGCAGCCGCTGCCGGCGTGGTGTCGCCAGCAGCGATGCGGCCGGCTCCGGCCGCATCAGCCCTTTGCCGGGATTGGCGGGAGGTGTGGGTGTCGGCGCGGCGCCAGAGGTAGACGGCGGCCGTTTGCGTTGGAACAGCGAGAGCATGGCGAACCCCGGACGGCGGGCGGGTCGGGAGAGCCTTTTGGCCTTTTCGGGTAGGGCCATTCCCCTTGGCCCCATTCCCTTGCCCCTTCCCCAGCCCTTTGGCCTTTTGGAAGCCTTTGGATATAGGGCAACCGAGGCGAGCCAGCCACAACCAATGCGGGCCTGGCCCAAGGCGGATTGATGCGGGAAGGCTGGCTGTGCCGTCCCTACGATGGAGCTGGATTCATACACCCGGAAACAGCACTATGCGCCCTCACATTGACAGCGTAAGGAAACTTCCTTACCATCCAGGCATTGCCATCAGGAGTGCCGCCATGCCCGAAATCCACGAAGTCGCGACGCTGACCTCCAAGGGTCAGATCACGCTGCCCAAGTCCATCCGGCAGGTGCTGGGCGTGGACACCGGCGGCAAGGTGGCGTTCGACCTTCGCGGCGGCGAAGTGGTCGTGACCCGTGCCGATGCCGAGCATGAAGACCCTGCCATCGCCGCGTTCCTGACCCTGCTGGCTCACGACATCGAGGCTGGCCGGAACATCCGCGGCCTGCCCGAGGATTTGGCTCGCACGATGCTGGAGCATGCAGGCCACAAGGTTGTCTTGGGCGATGACTTCGATGAGGACGTGGAAATCTGATGCAGCAGCATGGCTGGACGCTGCTGTTTCACGATAACCTGATCGAGCAGTTGATGAAGCTGCGCGCAGCCGTGCTGCGTGCGCAAGAGAACGACTCGGAAGGCTTTGCGTCCAACGCCAACGTCAAGTTCTTCCGGGCCTTGGTGCAATTGATGCAAGACGTGGTGCCGAGCGATCCGGCACGCGACGAGTATCGTCAGGGCAACACCATGGGACCGGACTATCGCCACTGGCGGCGAGCCAAGCTCGGACGACGGTATCGGCTGTTCTTCCGCTACGACTCGAAGGCGAAGGTCATCGTGTACGCCTGGGTCAACGACGAGCAGACCTTGCGGTCGGCGGGCAGCAAGTCCGACCCCTACGCCGTGTTCGAGAAGATGCTGGGACGCGGCAACCCGCCGGACGATTGGGCGGCGCTGGTGGCAGCGAGCAAAGCCGATTGGCTGGGCCAGCACAAAGGCTGACACGCCGCTTGCCTTGGCCCTGAATCCGTGACCCCGATACCCGCCTGAGCGAGTTCGTCGTACGCCGGCCATGAACAGCGTTGTTTTCCACGCCGACGGTGCTCAATTCGGTCGCCTCGTGGCGTTTAGTTGCGTGCGCGGCGCGTCGGATGCGGGTCTGGCCGCTGTTCCCGCTGCATCGACCACGCCGCAACGTGCGCGGTGCGCGTATTTCGGGATCCGTGAGTGGGCTCGCCTGGCACCAGGCCTCTTCGCTTCAGCCGCAGGCTGCAGCAAACAGCTCGCCGTTGAGCCGCTCGAATGCCTGGGCCGCCCGGTCGTTGGCGCCCAGTCCCAGGATCAGTCTGCGCCCGCTCTCGATGATCCGGCCTGCGCGGTAGATCAACTCCTGTATCACCGTCTTGATGCGCCTGCGTTTGGCCGCGTGGCGCACCGGTGCATCCGGCCCCAGCAGGCCGCGCTGGCCCATCAGGCGCAGGATGTCCATCGCCAGCGCCGCGAGCTGGCACACAAGGTAGTTGGTGTCGAACTTGCCCGAAGGCAGCCGCTCCAGGTCCAGGTCGGTCTTGAACTCGGCGTGGAACTGCTCGTGTGTGCCGTGGTCGGCGTACAGCGCGATGATCTTCTCGGCGTTGAACGGCTCTGCACTCAGGCTGGTGCTCCAGCCTTCGAGGTCGATCTCGGGAACGATCAACTGTTGGCCGTGTCGGTCAATGGTGCGCTCGACCAGCCTGAGCACGCGACGCAGTGGTCGGCTGATGTCTTCGATCTGCAGGGCCTCTTCCCACACCGTCACGCGCTTGCCTTCGCGCGGCTGGTGCCACTGGGTGTTGGCGTCGACGTCCAGCCGCGCCAGCAGCGCGGCGCGGTCCACGCTGCGTGGGTTCCACTTGATCAGCCAGTCCACCTGCGGCTGCCCGGCCTGGTTGCAGGCCTCGATGCTGCGCATCAGCGCGACCGAGTCGAAGCCGGCGTCCAGCCGCGCCAGGATCGGCGCCTTCGGTCCGCCCGCGCTCAGGCGCTGGGCCATCGGGATCACTCGTTCGAGGTTGAAGTCGGTCTCACGCGCCGAGTGCTGCACGCCAGGGCGCAGCGCCAATTCCAGGCAGAAGCCGTGTGCGCCCAGATAGGCCGCCAGCGGGCAGTAGCCGTCCACCCCGGCGTAGGTGCGCCCCACGCCTTCCTTGCGCGTGCCGCCGTTGTCCATCGCGAAGGTGTCCACGTCCAGCGGCAACCAGCCGCAGGGCAGCACGCCGTAGTCGGGCCGCTGGCTGCCCAGCAGCCGCTCAATCATCCCGGGCACATGCTCGAACAAGGCCTGGGCTTGCCCGTCCAGGCGCTGGCGCAGCGTTGGGCTCGACGGCAGCAGCCCTATGCCCAGCGATTCCTTGAAAAACTTGTCACCCCGGTAGTTCTCCACCGCGTCGAAGTCGCTCTTGCCCTGCGCCAGCAGCCCCAGGTAGCTGCGCAACACGTCGCTGTTGCTCACGCCGGCGCGCACCGGCAGCGCCCGCTCCAGCGCCGTCCACTGCGGCCCCAGCGCCTTCAGGTAGTGGCCCACCAAGGCCAGCCCGCCAACGGGCGTCAGGTCGTAATCCAGTTGCTTGACTTCGATTCGGCGCATCGCCCAATTGTCGGGCGACCCCGGCAATCCCAACCTCAATCCCGGACTCAACTCCTGCGCAGCTCACCCGCAGGGTGTGCTGTTCTACGAGGTGGGGCCACGGATTCAGGTTGGCGTTTGGCATGATTAGATATTGCACATAATTTCCACCATGATTTGAAAACCCATGCAGGATTCAATCAAACGAGCAGCGCACAGGACGACCATGAGGTAGCCACCGTGAAGACCGCCGCACAGACCACCTTCGCAGAACGCCTCGGCCACACGCTGGGTCGGGCCTGGCGAGGCTGTGCGCGTCTAGATCGGCGGGCCAATGGTTGGCTGCTCTCTCGCGGATGGGCGCCTGGCGCTGCCAAGACCGTGTTGCTGGTCGTCAAGCTCGCTGTCCTTGCTGTGTTGCTCTACAGCGCGTTCTGGCTGGCCCTGCTAATCCTTGGTCTGGCGGCCGTAGCGTGGATGGCGCGACCAGACCACGACGAAGATGATTCTGACTTTCTCGGTCGTAAAGCGGAGGAAGTCGATCACCGTCAGGGCCTGTTCTATCACCCGGCGTCTTACGACGATGATCCAGACCCTCGATTCAAAGACGACTGATGCAGATCCGTGGCCCGAGCTACTTCTTGGCGGCGCTGATCAGCATGTTTGAACCCCTGCTGCCTGCTTGACCGGCTTCCCTGGTCCCGTTGGCCAAGCCCTGAAGCGCGCCGCCCACGCGAACGCCCACCCAACCGAGTGCAGTGACCCACAAGCTGGGAAGCACAAGAAACATCGTCGCCATCACGAAGTTCAGCAGCATGTCTCCGAAGGCGTTGTTCAGCCCGATCAGCGGATCGAAGTTGCTGTGTGGCCGGTTTGCGCCGAACCCCCAGCCGTAGAGCGCATCGAGGATGGTGGAGTCGAGCCAGCGCGCGAGCTGGAACCAGAAGTCCACGAAGAACAGCGCGAATTGCACACAGCTCACCGCGACCAGCGCCTTCAGCTCGTAGGTGCCGAAGACCAGCACCAGCGGGATGCAGACGACCAGCGCCATCTTGAGCAGTGACAGCACCATCGGCAGCGCCTGGCGCACTACGTCCATCGCCGGGAAGAAGCCGAGCGAGCCCATCGTCATCCCGAGGTCGCCGGCGCCGCGCGTCACGATGTTGGGCAGCGTCTTCTCGATCTGCCCGCCGTAGTCGGTGTAGACCGAACCCTGGTTCATCTTCTGCTGCCGCGGCGACACCACGGCCCGGATCACCGAGTCGTTCATCTCCGCCTGTGACAGGAAGCCCGCCCAGCGGCCGATGCGCGTCAACAGGTCCGGATCGACCTGGGCCAGCAGGCGCGCGCGCAGGCCGCTGTTGCCGTCTGACCACCACTGCCGGCATGTGGGGTAGCCCCCGCCGCTGTCCACCTGGGCCAGCCCCGCATCGCGTGTCGCGTCGTAGGGCCAGGCCGTGCGGGGCGTGTTGGAGTGGTACGTGTCGTAGAAGCCCGTGTTGCCCAAGAAGTAGCTCGACCCGATCCAGGTGACGTCGTTCATCTGCTCGTCGGAAAGCGTGGGCCGGCTCATGAACAGCTTGGCCCGCGACGGCCCGTAGCAGTCGTGCACGAAGTCGCCGACCTCCTGGGCCAGCACCGGGTCATCGATGCGCGTGGCGTCCACGTCCATGCGCATCTGCCGCAGGTCCGTGCCGCAGGGGATCGCCGCTACCGCGCCGCCCGTCACCGCCTTCGAGATCGAGTGCATAAAGAACCACCACACCGGCACCAATGCGCTCTGGTTGTTCAGCGTGGTGTAAGCGTTCGACCAGCCCGTGTCGTTGGGCTGCGGGACGCTGACCTGGCACTGCGCCGAGCGCGTTGTGTCGAACTTGATCGTGCTGAGATCGACCGGGATGAAGGGGATGCCGGCGAACAGGATGACGACGATCGCCACCCACACGCGGTTCTCAATGCGCATCGAGGACAGCACGCCCTTGTTGCCCTCGTCGGCGCCTTCGGCGCGTGCGCGCAGCCACTCCTGCACGACGATCACTACGAAGGGCAGCGCAAACACGCCGCTGGCCACGAGAATGTTCCAGATGCCGTTGTTGACGATCCACCCGACGAGCGTCAGGTAATACTCCAGGTAGTCGGTCGTGTAGAGGGTCATGGCGTGCTCCTCGCCTTCGGCGGTTCAGCCGCTGCGCAGCAGTTGGCTGCCTTCGAGCAGCACGAGGGTGACGACGGCCGCGATCTCGACGCGCAGCAGGCGCTGGTGCACCTCGGGCGAAGGCTCGCGCTCGCGCAGGCGCCGACGCATCCACCACCAGCCGTAGGCCGTGGCCGCGTAGACCAGCAGCCGCCACATCAGGAAGTGGGCCGAGTGCTCGCGCAGCCACCGCTCCCAGCCATCGATGCTGCCGACGACGCGCAGGCCGACGACGTTCACGCCCGCGGCAATGCCGGCAACCGCCAGCACCCACAGCAGCGCGACGGCCACGCGCCGGTTGAACAACCAGGCGGGCCGCAGCCAGGTCCATGCGCGCGTGACCATCAGTTGTTCCTCGGCTTCTGCACTTCCTTGAGCCGGTCGCGCGTGGTATCGCCCTCGAAGATCCCGCGTGAACCGGCGGCGCGCGTTCCGTGCCGCTGCACGATCGCCATCGCCGAATTGCCGGCCAGCGTGCGCCGCAGCTCCAGCTCGGTCTTGAGGTTGTTGATCTCCTGGTCCAGCGCGTTGTTCTCCTGATCGACCGCCTTCACTGCCAGCTCGTTGGCGGCGACGTTCGGCTCCTTCTTGCCGGTCAGCAGCGTGCGCTGCAACAGCAAGGCCTTCTCCAGCACGCTCGACAGCGCGGCCTCGGACGCCAGGCGCTTGCCGAGCAGGTCTTGATCGGGCTCGTCGCGCAGCGCCTCGATCACGCCGCGGGTGATCGGCAGCGAGTTGCTGCCGGCGGCTTCGAGGTTCGCCACCGTCATCGGCGTCGAGCCCGTCACGAGGCCCTGCAGGGCCTGCAGCTTGGTCTCGTACTCTTCCTGGATCACCGGCGTCAGGCCGACGCCGGGTGTGGTCTGCGTCTTGGTGCAGGTCTCGCAAGTGCGTTGCTCGCGCTCGCCGAGCACACGGGTTGCGAAGTCCGCGGCGGCCTGCGGCGAGGACCAGGTTTGGCACGTCAGCCGGTTGCCGCAGGATGCGCGCGGGATGGACGAGGTGTCCGTGACGCCGCGGCTGTTCAGCAGGTTGTAGCCCGCGCGGGTCACGTCGCCAACCACCTTGATCGAGCCCTGTCCCGAACCGCCCGCGTTGCTGCCGCCGACCCAGGGCACGCCGTTGTTGCCCTTGTTGGATTCGGCTTGCTCCACGGCGGAGACCGCATCGGTGCTGCTCACCGCATCGCGCAGCGCGAAACCTTCGGCGAGCTGGTCCCAGCCCGCCTGGCCGCCCGCCATGTCCGCCATCCGGTTGGCCATCGCCTTGCACGTCAGCTTGCTGCGGTCGAAGTCGAGCCGGGCCTGCAGCACGCCGTTGGTCAGCAGGTTGTAGAGGCCCGGATCGGCACGCTGGATGATCAGCGCCGGCAACGAGGCGACGGCGCTGGTCGCGCTCTGGATCACGTTGCTCATGATCTGCTGGAAGCCGTTGGTGATGCCGTTCAACTGGTTCTGCAGCGTCGTCGTGATGCTCATGTCGCCGCAGATGAGGTTGCTGTTCCAGCCGATGCCCACACCGATGCTCTGCATGTTCCCAGCGCCGCCCATGGACACGGCGCGGCCGCCGCCGATGCTGTAGAGCACGTCGTCGCCGATCACGCTGCCGCTCACGCCGACGCCGGTGGGGTTGATGCGGGTCTGCGCCCACGCGACGCCGGCCGCGGCGGTGACGGCGCAGGCGAGCGCGATGCTGAGCGTGTAGGGCTTGGCACGTTGTACGAGACGGGAGAGAGACGTTTTCATGGGCACACCTCAGTTGAAATCGACGCTGCCGAGGAAGACCTGGCCGCGGCGCTGGCAGCAGGCATAGGGCCGCCACAGCGCCCAGGCGTAATCGCCCTGTTGCGCCTGCGTGAGGCTTCCGCTGTGCGGGAAGACGACGCAACTGTTCGAGAGCGTGGGCGTCAGCGGTTGCCACTTGCCCGTCGAGGCATCGGTCTCCATCAGCGCGCCGGCCGGCCAGTAGCCGTCGCGGGCGCTGGCGAGCAGCGGCTGATACACGTGGATCTGGTTGCGGCGCGTTACGACGTCGCCGGCGCGTTGCGCGACGACGGCTCCGCTCTTGTGGTCATCGGTCTGGTGCAGGAAACCCCCGCGCGCATACACATTGCCCCACAGATTCAGGCCGGTGCGCGTGCCGATCTCGCGCCGGCCGGGAATGAGCGCTTCAGGGTAGAAGGCTTCGGGGATGTTGTAGCGCCAGGCGATGGTGTCCAGCGTGCTGAGTAGGTACGGCATGAAGGCCGTGCCTGCGCCCTCGCACGAGTAGCCGAACGAACTCGCGAATTGGCTGAACACGTAGCCGCCGGGGTGGCCGATGACGTCGGCGTTCTTGAACTTGGCGAGGTTGTTCTCGTTGTCGTGGTTCGTCGTGCCGTCGTCGCCAGCCTGCGCAGTCGGGTTCGGCGTGCTCATCGCGCGCACCTCGACCCAGGGGTTCTCGCCGGTGTTGCTGTAGCTCGATACCACCGCGTCCGGCACGTAGTGCCGCACCTTCACCGACGTGCGCACGGTGCAGCCCGTCCAGGTGCAGAACAGCCAGTAGCAGATGCCGACGACGCGGTACTCGATGCAGTCCGGCGACAGGGCCGACGACACGATGGTGGCCGTGTTCAGCGCGAAGCTCGATGCCGCACCGCCCAGCAGCACCGAGGCGATGGCGAGGCGAGCGCGGCGCGACGATGCCGACAGCAGGCGCTTCATGGCTGTGTCCTCCGATGGGCTTCGACGCGGGCCACGGCACGCGCCACGTCGGGCTCGCCGTAGACCACGTAGCGGCGATCGACCACTACGGCGGGCACCTTGGCGATGCCCAGCCCCCAGGCATCGGCCACACCCTGGTAGGCGCTGCCGATGCGTCGTTGCAAAGCCTGGCCGCCATCACGCAGTCGCTGCTGCACGATTGCGGTTGCGCGGTTGGGGTCGTTGGGCAGACTGGCCGCCAGCTCGGCCTCGATGCGCTCGGGCAGGTCCAGCTCGACCACGCGGGCGCCGGCAGCGGGCTGCACGGGATGGTGGCTGTCGGTCACGACGAGCACGTTGGCGGCCGATGCGGTCTGGCAGAGCAGGCACAGCAGAAGTCCTCCCGCGCACGCGATGCGCGTGACCCCCAGCCGCGGAATGGAATAGAACAAGGGAGCCGTCATGGCGGGTGTCCTGGAAATGAGAGCAAGGCCCCTAGTCGAACGCCGAAGGCATGTCTGCTGCGACAAGGAATGCGCACCGCGCACACCCCGCTTTCGCAAGCGGCACAAGGAGGAAAAACGGGAGCCGAAGCTCCCGTGGGAATCAGGCGCCCGCAGCCGAGGCCTGAATGGCGCGGCGGGCATGGACTTGCCAGAACGGATCGACCAACCGGCCGGCCAGTACGCGGGCGCGCAGGCGCAGGCGCTCGGCCGTGCTGTGGTTGTCCCAGCCAGCTTCGTAGGACGCCTCGCCGCGCAGGTCATCGACCTGCTTCGCGACGTCGGCGGCTTCCGCATCTGAGGCGGTGGGTTCGCACCAGCGGATGCGGCCGCCGCACTGCACCTCGCCAGTGACAACCAGCCGATCGAGCGAATCGCGGATCAGGACCAGTTCCGGCCGAAAGTCCAGCGCCTCGATCTCCGACCTCAGATCGAACTCGTCTTTTGACAGCTCGTCCGCTGCGAGGGCCAGGGCATCCTCGATCAGGCCGTGTTGGCCCAGCTCAAGGATGTGAGGTGTCCACCAGGTCCCGAAAACGCGATCGTCCTCGGGGTACTCGATATAGCCTTGGCAGGTGATCGTGAACTGGCGCCAGAACACATCCTCGCGGACGAAGGTTCCGGCGCGGTAAGGCGTGGCCACGAAGGTCACACCATCAACAACATGAGTCTTGGGTTGCATGGCAGTCTCCATAGAAGGTGCGGAACGCCATGCCGCCCCTGCGGGCGTGGGCGACCCGCGTGGGATGAACAACAAGCGATGGAAGAGCGGGCATCCGCCACCGCAGCGCGGCGGCTGTTCGCGTCGAAGGATGCGAGGCGAACGGGGTCGATCAGCGCGGCCAAGGCCGCGGCGTAGCCTTGAAGATCGGGGGCTACCTGGGCATGTCGCCGAGGGACTCGGCAGGCATTTCCTTCGATGCAGTGTCGGTGGTGCCGCCGGCCGCCAGCAGGTCGATGGCCGACAGCAGCGCATCGCCTTCCACCGGGCCATGCAGCAGCAGCGTCTTGCCGGACTGGCGATCCTGCAACCGCAGCGTGGGCGTGACCTTGACGCCCTCCTGCGCGGCGCTCGCCGACTGCGCGCGGATCAGCGTGTCAGGGCGATCACTGTCGAGGCACTGCTGGGCGGCCGGCGTGATGCCTGGATAGCCCAGGCCCTCGGGCAGGCCCTGGCCGTCGCCGCGGGTGTGCGCATAGACCCATTCGACCGCCCGCCAGAACGCGGCCGAGCCGCCGGCCTCACCAACGCACTCGACCAGGCGCGCATTGGCAGTCGCCGCAGGCTCGTGCGGCGCCAGCGGCAGGTGGTGCCACTGCCAGTTCACCTCGGGGTGCGCGTCGATCCACTGCTTCAGCGCCGGGAAGTACGCGCGGCAGAACGGACATTCGAGGTCGGCGTACTCCACTACCGTGAAGCGCGCATCGTCGCGACCATAGCGCCAAGGCGGGCCGCTCGCGGCGGCGAGTGCCAGCTTGGGCGCCTGGCTGAACTCGGCCGACGCTGAAGCGTCTTCGGCGATCGGCGTTTGTGGCTGTAAGCCCAGCCAGGCCGCCGCGATCAGCGCAACGATGAGCAGCACAGAGACCAATGCGACTGAGCGGGATGGAATGAAGCGAGCGACCTGCATGGTGTTTTCCTTACGCCAGCGCATCAAGCGCCAGCGATTCGATGCCGCGAGCGCGGTCGATCTTCTCGGCGATCTTGAAGGCCGCATCCAGCTCGCCGATGCCGTACTGCTGCATCAACTGAAAGCGTTCCGCCTTCTCTTCCGGCTCGGTCTGAGCCAGCGCCAGGTACAGGCTGGGCGGAACCGCACGGAACAGCACTTCCATGCTCTTGGAGAGGATGACGCCCTCGGTGAACTTGCCCGCCTCCTTGCGGGCCGACAGCATCAGGGCCTTCTGCGCCGGGTTCAGCTCGCGGAAGCGCGCGATCTTCTCCACCTCGTCCGGTGGCATCGAGAGGCAGATCCACCACTCGATCATGTTGAGCATGGGCTCGGCCGCTTTGGGCAGGTCGTCGATGTTCTGCGTTGCCAGCCAGTACCAAGCGCCGAGCTTGCGCCACATCTTCGTGATCTTCACGACGTAGGGCGCGAGCAGCGGGTTCTTGGTGATGATGTGGCCTTCGTCCGTCACGTTGATGATCGGCCGACCCAGGAACTGGTCGCGCTCGGCGATGTTGTTCACCGTGTTGATGAGACTGATGTACGCGATCGAGAGCTGCGCGTTGTAGCCCTCGCGCGCGAACGTGGCGAGGTCCACGATGGTGATGTCGGCCTCGGGCCAGGGCGTGCCGGGCCGATCGAACATCTCGCCGTCGACGCCCTGGCAAAACATATCCATCGCGTCCGCCATCTCCAGCAGGCGCGCGCGGCGCATCTCGGGCAGCGATGAGTCCCGGGCGCGCTCGCGCAGCGCGTCGCGCACGTCGCGCGTGAGTACGGTGCGCAGCTCGGTCACGCAGCGCTGGGCCGCATCGAGGATGCACTGCCGGATCAGGCTGCGATCGGCGCGCGTCATGCGCGCTTCTTCCTTGTCTTCGCCGCCGGTGATCATCAACCGCGCGGTGATCTCCAGCTCGCCGAGCACGTCGCGCTGCTCTTCCGCTTCCTCGCTGCGATTCGCTGCCTGCGCCGCGGGCTCCTCGTCCTCGTCCAGCGCATCGGCGTCCAGCGTCTGCACCTGGCTGGGCGTATCGACCAGCCGGTGCGCATCCGCGAACGGCGCGAGGCTGACCCCGGCGCCGGGCGCGAGCTTCACGCGATGCACCTTGAGGCCCAACCGCATGGCGAAGTCGCCGAACAGGCCGAAGCTGTTGCCGGCCTCCACGATGAACAGGCGCGGCCGGTAGATGGCAGTCACCTGGTTCAGGATGTTGTTGAGCGTGGCGCTCTTGCCCGAGCCAGTGGGGCCGAACAGAAACAGGTGGGCGTTCATCTGCCGGTCGAGCCGGTTCAGCGGGTCGAAGGTGATCGGCCCGCCGCCGCGGTTGAAGAACGTAATGCCCGGATGTCCCGTGCCCTGACTGCGGCCCCATACCGGCGCGAGGTTTGCGGCATGCTGCGCGAACATCAGTTGCGTATACCACTGGCGCTTGTCCAGCGCCGGATCGAACACGCACGGGAGCCAGCGCAGGTAGCTGTTCAGCGGCGCCACTTCGTCTTCCTCGCGCACCGGCTGTAGGCCGGCGTTGAGCATGACGTTCACCAGTTGCAGGCCGCGGCTGTCGAGCTGCGCCAGGTCGTGCCCGCGCAGGTAGAAGGCCAGCGCACCGCGGTAGAGCTTGTGCGCACTGCCGATCAGCCCACGCGCTTCCTGCACGTCGCGGCGAGTCTGCTCCGAGGCCAATGTCTCGCCGACCGACTTCTTGCTCAGGTGGTTCAGGTGCGCTTCGAGCACGTCCTGCGGCGTTGCCACGATCGTCAGGCACATCACCGTGTCCTCGGGCATCTGGTCGAACAGCGCATTGACCGCATCGCCGCCCTTGCGCGTCTCGCCAGTGACGTGGCCTGTGGCGGGTGGCATGCGCAGGCGATCCATCACGATGACCCGGTGCGGCATGCCGTCGAACACCCAGGTGCCGTTCGCCACATCCGAGCGGGGCTGGCCGAAGAACAGGCGTTGAGCGAAGTCTCCGCTGGCCAGCTCGATCTCGCCGTCTTCGGCTGCCTCGGGGTAGCGCGTGAGCGCATAGAAGCGCTCGCGGTCGTCGGCGCTGGGGCCGAGCAGCGTCGGGTGTGGGTTGAACCAGCGCAGCAGCCAGTCGTGGATGTCGGCCGCCTCCATGCGGCGGGATTTCACGCCAGCGTTGGCGAGGCCGCCCACGAGCCGATCGCAGATCGTCGTCAACGCCTGCTCGGGGGACTGGCCGCGCCGCGATGCTGTCACCGCATTCGCGCGCCGGTAGACCACCATGCGCACGCGCCGGACCTGGCCGCGCCACGGCAGGCGCGTCACGGTCGTGTCCTCGAACAGGCCCCCGGGCTTGGCGATGGCGCGAAGGTGGTGCGCGAAGAACCTCACGTAAAACTCTGTGAAGGTGCTGCCCTGCGCTCGCGGCCGCACGTAGTCGGACAGGCCGCGCAGGTAGTTGTCCCAGGTCGATTCATCCTGGGCGTAGAGCTGCACGACCCAGGGGTTCTCGTCGAGTTCATCGAAGGAGTCCTGCAGCGCGTTTTCCAATGCATCGCGCGCCTGCCACAGCCAGGCCATCTCGCGGCCTTCGGTGCCCACCGGCGCCAGCTCGAAGAAGCCCGCGACCGACTGACTGTCTTCCAGAAGCATGCTCTTGGAGCCGGGCAGGTACTCCACCCAGGGGAGCAGATCGGCGAAGGACGGCGACACGCCGTAGAGGGCCTGCAGGTCCGCCTCGGCGGCCGGACGGCGCGGCCGGTCATCGGTTGCGGTTCCCGGCTCGGGAATGCCGTGCGTCGCCAGCGACGTCAGATGCTGCGACCAGGCGTCCTCGCCATGCGGCTCAGGGCCAACCGATGCGAGGCCCTCGCGCGGCCAAGGCAAGGTCCAGGCCATCAGTAGTCCTCCAGGCGTTCGCCGGGCATGGCGTACTGCACCCTCTGATACAGGGGAAAGACGGTGGTGTAGCCGGGCACCGGCACCGGATCGGTGCCGGCCAGGTGTGGGAACACGTACATGACCAGATCGGGGTTGGGGAGCCGGTGGAACTGGCGGTAGATCTCGTTGGCCGCGGTGCGCGTGTAGGCAGCAGCGGTGGCAGGCGCCGCCTGCACGTCGGCCTCGGTCAGCGGCCGGCGCAGGCCCTGACGCGCATCGAGCAGTTGCCGCGCCGCTTGCCCGCCACCGGCGCTGCCGCCCGTCTCCTGGTTCCACACATCGAGCATGGTGTGATCGCCGTGCGGCAGCAGCTTGTCTTTGCTGGTGGCGCAGCCGCCCAGCAACACGACCGCGCACAGGATCGCGGCCGATTCAATCCAAATCCGACGCATGCTTGCCTCCGATGCGGTGATTGACCCGGCGCCCCTTGGCGTCGTAGTCGATGTTGAGCGGCTGCTCCAGGTGCACGGCGACTTTGGCGCCGGGGCGCACGTACACCGCGGCGAAGGCCTGCCCGTAGAGCTTGTTGACCCAATCGGCCATGTCGCGCACGCCGCCGGCGAGGATGCGGCCCATGGCCTCGTTGCCGCTGATGCCCACCGTGCCGAGCGAGCCGTTGCTGTTGGCGACGACGGCCACGCTGCCGTTGTCCGACTTGATCAGGGACGCCGCGCCGGCGCCCGCCGCGGTGATGAGGGCCTGCGAGCCCAGGTACTGCTGCGCGTTGCTGCGCCGCTCGCCGCTGACGCAGGGGATGCCATAGGGATCGCTGATCCAGCCCAGGCCGCCGTGCGTGGTGCTGTTTGCGTTGCCGCCCGAGCCCCCGCCGCCGTTCTGGTTGCGGTTGCCGTCCTCCGGCATCGTGCGCACCGTGCCGTCGTTAAAAACGAACGTCACCGAGCGAATCTGGCCGCGCACGCAGGAGAGCGTCCAGTCGCCCGAGGCCGTGCCGCTGACCACCGCGCCGGCCACGTCGGGAATGTCGATGCCGTTGGCGGTCAGGTTGTCCGGGCCGATCAGCACCTTGAAGGGGTACGGGTCGTTGACCGTGCCGTCGATGGGCACGCGCCCGATCAACGCGGTCATCGCGATGGAGCCCATCAGCGTCGAGTTCGACGGCACCGTGTAGACCGGCTTGGCCGACGCGCCCACCGCGCGGCTGCCCGCATCCGCCACCGTGCTGGCCACGTTGTCGGCCGTGTCGGAAAGCGTCTTCTGCGCCGGCCCGAAGCTGGTCGGGAAGTTCAGCCCGCCGCCGCTGCCGCTCTTCGCCGAAGGCTTCGCATCGTCAGGCTCAACCCAGCGCGTGCCGCTGGTGCTGCGCGCGGCGCCGCCCTGGGTGCCGCCGAAACCCTTGCCATCGCCTTCCTCCAGGCCGAGGCCCACCGGCAGGTCGGCCTGGCCGCCCTTGCCGGAGAGACCGTCCAGGCGCCGCTGCAGGTCTTGCAGCAGGCCCTGGGTCTGCTGGCGGTCGCTGGAGAGTTGCTCGCGGTCCTGCTGCAGGCGGCCGCGCTCGCCGTCGAGCGCAGACTGGATGCGTTGGTCGATCGCGCTTTCCCGCGCGCGCATGCGTTCGTTCTCGCTCTTCTGGTTCTTGTTGTCGTTGAGCGCCGTCTGCAGCTCGTTGCGCAACTGCTTGACCTGGGCCACCAGCGTCGCGACGGTATCGCGCGGCGTGTCGCCCTCGATGCCTAACGCCTTCATCTCCTCGGGCGTGAGCGGGTTGGCGCTGCCGGCCGGCGCCGGCCTGGCGCCGCGATCCCCGGAGAGCATCTTGATGCCGACGAACAGCAGCACCAGCGCCATCGGGATCAGCAGCCACTTCAGGAGGGGGTTACTTTTCATGGCGGGCACCTCCTTCGGCCTGGCCGGCCGCCGCGGCCGGCGGCAGGTTCACCGTCGCGTCGATCGGTGAGAGCTTGGGCAGCAGCGACTCGGCCAGGCCGTGGCCACGGGTCACGAGGTAGACCACCGTGGTGTCGGCGGCGCGGCCGGCCGGCGCCAGATTCGGGTGCTGGAAGGTCGCGGCGAGAAAGTCGCCCTGCAGCGCGCGGGGATCGAGGTCGAGCCAGCGCCCGGAGGCGTTGGTGAGCTTCACCGCCGTCACCCACTGGTCTTCGAGCCGCCAAGCGGCCAGCGCCTGCGCACGCACCGGCAGTGTGGGCAGCAAGGTGGAAAGCTCCAGCCCACGGCGCAGATTGACGCGGCCGAGGCCGGGAACGGGCTCCACGGTGCGCAGCGGCGCGTAGAGGTTCTGCGCCGCATAGCGCGTGAGCACAACCGCCACCGGCGTGGCGCGCTTCGCTGCGGGTACGGTGCGCTCCGCATCGTCGTCCGCCGGCTTGGCCGGCTCGCCGTAGCGCGTCGCCGGCACGTCGCCTTCGACGATGCGCACGGGTTCGAGTGCAGGCTGGCCCGCCTTCGCCGGCTCGGCCGCAATGTCGAGCAGGATCAGCGCGCCCGACTCCACGTCCTGCAGTTGCAGCCGTGTGGGCGGGATCGGCGCGCTCGCGCGCAGGTAGATCGCGCCACCAGCGCTCTGCACGCGCAACTGCTCGCCAACCGTGGGCGGCACACCGATGCGCACGTTGCGCTCGATGAACACCACGCGCTCCTGGCCGACCACCAGCGGCACCGCCAGCGGCAGGCGCTCCCAGCGTAGGATTTCGACGGCATGGACCGCAGGCACGAAAGCCAGGCACAGCAGCAGGCCGGCCAGGGCCGCCGCAGATGAACGCTTCACGAGGGACTTCATGGGGTGTCTCCCTGCAGGTTGGAGCCGGCGCTCGTGGCCCGGCCGGGTGGCGCCGCAGGCGGAGGGGTTTCGATGCGCTCCGGCGCGCGTGCATGGCAGTCCAGCGCCAGGCCGAAGGGGTTGCGCTCGGGGTCCACGTCCATACGCACGACCTTGAGCGCGTAGCGCACGAGCGCGCGCTTGACCTGCTCGGCGCCCAGGTACTCGTCGGCGCTCACGTCCAGCGTGACGATCCAGTTGTTGGCCGACACGGTGCGCACGCGCGCGGCCGGGTCGTCGCCGTAGCCGCGGCCGGGAATCTCGTAGATGCCGCGCACGCGCTGCCGCAGCTCGCCGTTGCTGCGCCGAAACTCGAAGTCCTGTTGCAGAAAGGCGCGGCAGCTCGGCGTGAAGTACGCAGACAGCGCATGCAGGTTGCGCGGATAGTCCTGCTCGCCGTTGGTCGGCCAGCGCTGGGCTTGCTGCCAAATGTAGAAGGTGAAGGCGTAGACGCTCTCGGGCGGAACGTCCCACCACTTGCGCGTGCTGCCCGAGCGCAGGTCGGGCGGCACGTGGATGGTCAGGCTCTTGGGCGCGCTCCACCAGCCGAAGCCAAGCAGCAGCGCCACGATGAACAGCGCGGCGCCGGCCAGGCGCAAGGTCTTCACGTGCGCCTGCAGGTGCGCGACCTCGTTCTTGAATCGGCTCATGGTCTACCTCGACGCAGGGACGGATCGGGCCGCAGGCGCCGCGTGGACCACCAGCCCGACCGGGTGATGAGCTGGCCCCCACCCGCATGCGCAGCCAGCGCGGGGTAGCGCAGCGCGAGGCGCCACTGGAGCTGGCGGTACAGCCAGGTGTCGGGCCGGCCACGCTTCCACCGCCGCAGCAGGCCGCCGCCCACGAAGACACCGATGCCGATGCCGGCGACGATCAGCGTGGGCACCATCGCGATGCTGCGCGTCAGCCAGGCCAGCGGCACGCCGGCCACGAGACCGGCCGCGCCGGACAGGCCGGCGCAGACCCACAGCTCGTCGGCCGTGAGCCCGCGCACGACCACCGGGTGGCGGTTGAGGCGGTGCGGCAGGAAGGTCACGAGCCCGTCGCGTGACGGACTCTCCAGGGCGCCGGCCATCGTTGCCGGGCCTTACAGGACGCCGGTGGCCTTGGTCAGCAGCCAGATGCCGACGACCAGCAGGATCGCGCCCACCGCCACCGTCAGGCCGAACTGGCCCCAGGTCGCGCGGCCGGTGTGGATCTCGGCGTAGCGGGTGTAGGCGTGGTAGCAGACACCGACGAACATCGAGGCGACGACGAGCAGCGCGATCAGCAGCACGATGTCGTAGCCGTAGTTTTGCAGCGTCTGCATGATGCCGCTGCCGGTGCCGCGCGACGGGTCTTCCAGCGTGGGAAGGTCGGCGAACGACGGCAGCGGCGTGGCGGCGATGCCCAGCGGAATCAGCAGCGCGGCGATGCGCGAAGGCCGCAAAGGCAGCGAAGTGAGACGGGGAGAAGTAGCGGGAGCGTTCATGGCGAAGTACCTTTCATGGGGTCAGGACAGGAGGAAAAAGCCCAGCACCAGGTACATCGCGATGAAGCGCACGATGACGCCGAGGAACTGGCGTTGGGTCAGGTGGTGCTCGGCCCAGCCGACATAGGCGGTGCGCATCGCCCACACGCCCCACAGCAGCAGGACGGCGAAGACGAAACCGAGCACGACGGTGGAGACGGCCCCGGGCGCGAAGCCGCTGTTGGCCGTGAAGGCGGCGACCTGATCGGCGGAAGGCGTCATGGCGACGGCGCCTCCTTGGCCGGCGTCGCAGGCGCCGCGTTGCTGCGCGTGTAGCCGCCGGCCAGCGGCACGGGATCACGCGGCTGGGCGCGTTGCGGAACGAGGTAGTCGCGCACGCCGGTGCGCACACGCTCCAGGTCGGCGCGCAGCCGCACGTAGTCGAAGTGGTAGCGGGCGCGCTCCTGCGGCGCGGTGGCTGCGGCACGCTCGGCGAGACGGTCCAGCAGGTCGAGCTGGTGCGTCACCGCGGCGAGCATCTCGCGCTCCGCGGCGTTGTCGGAGGCATCGGCCGCGATGGCGGGCTGCAATCCGGCAGCGGCAAGCAGCAGCGCGGCAAGACGCACGGCCCAGGGTGCCGCGACGGCGAAACGCCGAACCTGCGCGGGATTGCGAGTGGTTTCCATCGAGCCGTTCTCCGAGGGATGCGGATGGCTCGATGCTCAAACGGCCGGTCTTCCAGCGCCGCAATCAATCGGAACCGGCCCGCCACCGCTTTCCGCGGCGGCGGCCGATGCGGCTACAGGTACTTCTTGAACGTCGCCGACGCGATGCACACCGCTACGCCCAGCAGCGCCGCGCTGGGCAGCAGAATCAGCAGCGGATGCACGCTGACCGGCAACGCCAGGTAAGTGACCCAGGGCAGCACCGCCAGCGGCATCAGGCTGGCTCTCGCCCGGTGGTAGACGAAGCCCGATTCGCGCCCGGCGCCGAAGCCGCGCACGTCGCGGCGCACAAGGCCATCCACCAGGCCGGTGAAGGCCGCCATCAGGAACAGCGGCAGGGTCAGGACCAGCACCAGCAGCCGCACGAGGAACACCAGCACCGTGTAGGCCGAGGCGATCAGGTAGCTCTCCACGTGCACGTAGAGCTGACTGATGTAGTGGCGGAAGTCCTGTACCTGGCTGTGCGCACCGGCGCGTGATTGCGCCGCCGCGTCGCGTATCCAGTCCAGCAGGCCCGTCTTCACGAACAGCCCTTGGTAGGCCCACTCGACGAGCTGGCGTGCACTGCGCCCCGGTTCCTGCACCAGCACGCTTTGCGTGAAATGCTCCGAGACCTGCGACAGCTCGTAGTTCAGCATGCCCTGCGCATGGCGCCAGCCCTGCTCGGGCCAGAAGAAGTGCATGCCGATGCACTCGATCGCGATGCACAGCACCAGCGAACCGGCCAACACCCCGAACAGCCGGAACGGCAGCGTGATGAGGCCTGCGATCAGGCCCTGCTGGCGAACCTGCTGGCGCTGGACGGCGACGGCGGGGTCGCTCATCCCGTGGCCCCTTCATCCGCGCTGGCCATCTGCTTGAAGTCGGCGAGCAAGTCGTCGGGCAGTGCTTGGTCCTGCAGTCCGGGAAGCCCATTGTTGTCCCACCAATCGCCGGCCTCGACGTAGTGCTGGCGCATGTAGCCGGCCAGCTCCTGCAAATCCTTGGGCATGGCCTCGTCGGGGTCGGGCGCCGGCAAGGGCATGCGCACCTTCCAGAGGTGCCCGCCCTCGATCAGTGCAAAGCACTGGCCCTTGGGCAGCCCGACCACGTGCGCCGGTTCAATCAGCGGCACGCTGTTGCTGCTGATGCGGTCCTGCGTGTTGGAGGTGAAGGCGGTGTTGCCGGTCGGGTCCGAGCTGTCGGTGGCGCCGCTCATCACCGTCGTCGTGTAGACCTCGACCTTGGGCAGTTGCCGCGTCAGCAGTTCGGCCGTGGCGGTCTCGCGCACGCGCAGCATGAACAGGTTGTTGAAGTTGCCCACCACCTGGCCCGCCTTCGCGCGGTTGCCGATGCGTGCCTCGATGTCCGAGAGGGTCTGCGTGTAGGCCGTGACCTGGACGCCCGCGCCGCCGCCCTTGTTGACCATGGGTATGAACTCGTCGCCCATGAGTTCGTTGAACTCGTCGGCATGGACGTTGATGGGCACCTTGATGCCCGTCGCGGCACCCGGCAGGCCGTCGTCGATGCCGAACTTGTAGATGTGACCCGCGACGGATACGAGGTCGGAGAACATCGAATTGCCGACCGCCGCCGCGACTTCCGCGTCCGACAGTGCATCGAGGCCGACATAGACCACGGCCCGCTTCCTGATGATCTGCATCCAGTCGAAGATCGGGCGTGGGTCGGCGAGGTCCGAATAGTTCGGCGCCAGCAACTGCGCGATCTTGCCGGTGGTCAGCTTCTCCAGCAGCGGTAGGAGCGATGCGACGATCTTGTCGAAGTACGTCCTGTCGTAGCGCACCGCGCTGCGCAGGCCGTCGAGCACAGGGTCGTAGATGCGCACCTGCGACAGGTACTGCTCCAGCGCGACGACGCGCTTCTCGCGGCCGATCATGTTGCGCGGGATGTTCTTGTCGTTCAGCTTGGCTTCGAGCTGGACGATGACCTCCCAGGCCTTGGGCTCGTTCCGGGCGAAGTAGTGCTGGGCGTACTCGATGAACAGCGCATCGATGTTGATGACATGGCGCTGGATCAGCAGGTAGTCGGGCCGCTGCCCCAGCTCGACCAACGCCCGCGCGATGATGTTGACGAAGCGCCAGGCGAACTCGCGGAACGCCGCGCTGTTGCCTTCACCGGAAAGCTGGCCGGCGATGCGCGTGGCAACTTCCGAGATGCGTCCGAAGCGGCCCACCGCGTTGTAGCGGGCGCTGATGTCCGGCCAGCCCAGGTGGAAAACGTAGAACTCGCCTTCGCGTCCGGCGCGCTTGGCCTCCACGTACATGCGCTTCAACAGATCCGCATCGCCCTTGGGATCGAAGACGATCACGACCTCGTGCTGTCCATTGACCTTGCGCCGGATGTCCTGCGTGATGAACAGCTCGGCCAGGCGGGTCTTGCCGACGCGCGTGGTGCCTGACACCAAGCTGTGGCCGACGCGCTCGGCCAACGGCAGGGTGACGTCGACCTCGTGCGGCTCGATGCCGTGCAGCCGCGGCAGGCCGCCCACCGGCGGCAGCGGCCGCGCCGGGTTCAGCGGGCTGTCCCAGGCCAGGGCCTTCGCCATCTTGGACAACGGGTACGGCGCGAACTCCAGGCGCTCTTCCATGCGCCGTGCCATCCGATAGATTGCCGTCGGCTCCACGTAGCGACGGAACTCCGACCGATACGTCTGCATCAGTCGGTGCGTGTGACGCTGGTCCCAGTGGAAGCCCCGGCCGACGAACAGCCGCTGCTGGCTGACCGGCACGTCGCGGCTGGTCATCACGTAGCGCGGCAGGCGCCGGATGTTGCGCCGGTAGCGCAGGATGGCCCAGGCGTCGCGAAAGCGCAGCGCGCCGAAGGTGAGGAAAGCGAGCGCGCTGCCCAGGCCCAGCAAGGGACTCAGCGCGAGCGACCACGGGGCCACCAGGCACAGAAACGCGGCGCCCGCACAGACCGCGACGGTGTATAGCTCCACCGCTGGCCGCAGCAAGACTTCGACGGCTTGGGACTGGGGCATGGCGGGTGCTTCACGTCACGTCAGGGCTCGATGCCGGTGGCGGTGATCAGCACCGGGTAGTGCTTGAGCCCCAAGCGCTGCGCCAGCTCGTCGCCCGAGGCCGGCGACAGCATCAAGCCCGGTGCGAGGCGACGCAGCGCGGCCAGGGCTTCGGGCGTCGCCACGTTGACCACCAAGCCCACGGCGCGTAGCGCCTGCAAGTCCTTGCCCCGTCGTTGGAGCCAGGCTCGTGAGCGGTCGTCGTCGCCGATCAGGAACAGCGGCGTCAGGCCCGGCGCGCGGATCACGCGGCGCGGCTCGTCGCCGGGTGTCAGCCGCATCGAGCGCACCGGCAGCATGGCCGCCTCGGCTTCGGCCGGGCCGCCAATGCGCGGCTTGGTTTGCGGCGTGGCTGGCTGACCGGGCTGCGCATCCTGCGGATTCAAGGCCCGGTAGTACGGCAGCGCCGAGGTGCCGCCTTTGTCCTCGACCACGATCAGCGGCGGGGAACTGTTCTTGGTAACGGGGCCGCGGTCCTGCGCGTCTGCGGTGGTGGCCAGCAGCGCCGCAGTCGCGGCGACGAGGATGCGGTTCATGGCATGGGACTCCGGGCAGAGGGAAGTGAGGCTCCCGGCCCGAGCACGCGGGTCAGGTGCTGGTGGACGCTGCGGCGGTAACGGGCGGCGGGCGCCCCGCCCGCGGGGCGGTGGTAGCGGCCGATGGCGACCAGCCAGTCCTCGCCCGGCGTGTGCTGCTCCTGCAGGATTTCCGCGGCGATGGCGAGGTTGCGGTATGGGTCGAGCAGCTCGCAGGGATGCGCGTAGCGGTGCGCGTGGTAGCCGAGGTTGACCTGGCCGAGGCCGGCGTCGATGCGGTTGACCGGCGTGCGGGCGAGCGCCCGGCGGATGCCGGCGCAGGCCTCGGCCCGCGTGGCATAGCGTTCGGCGCGGCCGGCGACGTTGAGCGTCCACGGCCACGGGATCAGCCGGCCGCGCAGCCGGGCGCCGCTCTCCTGCAGCGCCACCGCATACAGCACCGGCGACGGCACGCCCGCCTGCTGGGCGGCGAGCTGGTAGGCGGGTGGTGGCACCTCCTGGCCGAAGACGATGGCGGCATGGGCGCTGAGGCCGAGGACCAAGGCCGCGCAGCCTGCACGGCGGGTTACTGCCGCTGCCATTGGCCGTTGACCTCGCGCACCACGGCGGGCAGATCGCCGGGCAGGCCGAGCGACAGCCAGCGCCCGGCGTCATGGTTGAGCGTGATGGTGCGGGAGCGCACGCGGCCGGCGTCGATGCCGGCCTGCGTCGCCCACTGGCGGATGCGGGCGTCCTCCTGGCGGCTGCCGACCATGTAGAGGTCGAAGGCGGTGCCGGCCACCTGCAGCTGGCGCACGCGCTGCTCGCACGACGGGCACTCGGCCTTCACGAAAACCGCCAGCCGGCCCGAGCCCCGGTTGCCGGCGCCCGGCGCCTTCGCACCCGGCATGTTCACGCGCTGCTGTCCCGGATAGAGCCGCTTCCACGCCGCGTCGTAGGCCCGCTGGTAGGCCAGCGTCTTGCCCACGCGCTTCGATTCCGCCTGCACCTGCAGCTCCGCATAGCGGTTGCGTTCCTCGTCGCTGCGCGCCTCGATGCCCAGCGCCGTGAGCGGATCGAGGTTCGGGGAATAGATGCCCAGCGGCCCCTGCATCAGTTGGCGGTAGCGCGCCCACTCATCGGAGCGCAGGCCCCAATCGCGCGCCAGCCGTTCGTCCAGCGCGGCGTCGCTGCTGTTCTGAATCTGGGCGGGCACCGTGCGCGAGGACGCGACCGGCGCCGACTGTGCCGAGGCCGTGCCTGCCGTTCCTGCGACAGCGGCGAGGATGGCGGCGAAGCAGATCGCGGCGTGCTTCATGGCCGGCTCCTACGGCAGCGCGAGGCGCTGGGTCTGTCCATCCACGCGGAACACGGCGGCGCGCGCCTCGATCGCCAGCAGATGCCACGCGCCCACGGCATCGCCTTCGCGCAGCAGCCACACGTCCAGCACCGACGACGCCTTGGGTGCCGCCACCGACAGGAAGCGCTCGCCGCCGCGCAGCTCCACGCCCACGACGTTGAACGGCGGTTCGGGCACCTTGGGCTTGGCCGGCTCGGCGGTGCGCCGGGGTGCCGCGGCAGGCGCGGCGGTTCGCTTCATGCGAGCTTCGAGGTCGCCCATGCGCGCCTGCAGCGCCTGCAAGTCGCCGGCATGGGCGTCTGCGCCCTGGGTGTGCTCCACCTGTGCCAGGCGTTCGTCCAGCAACTTGCGGGCGGCCTCGAAGTCGGGTTGGGTGACGGGCTTGGGCTGGTTCTTCGAGGCCGCCGCCTGCTGTTCGAGTTCGGCGACGCGCGTGTTGAGCGCCTGCACGTGGGCATCCTGGGCGCTGGCCTGGCTTTGCTCGCTCAGGCGCGACAGGCCCACGCTGTTGACCACGGCCAGGATGCTCACGAGCAGCAGCCATGCGGCCGCTGTGATCTTCAACCAGCGCGCGCGGCCGGCGTTCTCGTCGGGAAGCTGCGGGATGGTCATGGCTGGGCCTCCTGGGGCACGTGGGAATCGGCGGGTTCGGCGGCCGGCGCGCTCGGTGCCGGAGCCGCGGGAATCGGGCTTGCGCTCGGCGCACGCGCAGTCGTCACGCGCGTGAAGCACACCGCGCGCGAAGCGTCATCGACGGACAACTCCCAGGCCGGGCCGGCGAGTGCCAGCAAGGCATCGCGCAGCGGCAGCGGCCCGAGCCGCAGGTGCGCCGCCGGCAGCGGCAACGCGTACAGCGCGGTCGCCTCCGTCGCGTCGCAGAGCCGGTAGCCGGTGCGCAGCAGCACGTGCCGAAGGGCATCGCCGACGCTCGCGTCCAAGATCGGCGGAATCGAAATCTCGATCACCTGTCGCAGCAGGTCGCGCTGTGCCGGTTCCGGCACCATCTCGACCAGCGTGTAGCGCCCGTAGCGGGCCACCGGGATCAGGCCCGGCTCGGGCTCCGGGGCGATGGTTCTGACCAACACCGCAGGCTCGGGGAGCGAGTCATGGACAGTGGGAGGGCTCGTCGTGCCCGTGGCGGCGCAGCCGGTGATGAGCACGCAGCCGGCCAGCAAGGCAGGCACAGCCAAGCGGTGAGCGACGCAGGTGAGTGGTTGCATGGGGCAATTCCCTGGAACACGGAGCCCTCACCATCGCCGCCGCGAAGCGTTCGGGCAGCAAACAAAGGGAACTGGCAGGCGCCCGACTTCATCGCGCGCCATCGATGCACGGAAAAAAGAAGCCGGCGCCCCGAAGGGCAGCCGGCGTGGGTGGGTGGATCAGGCCGCGACGAGTTGCCGGGCCAGTGCCACCTCGACGGAATCACCGTCCTGGTTCAGCACGTCCAATCCCGACTCGGGCACGTCTCCCGACGTGCTCTGCGAGACCATGATCTTTCGCGCCATCAGCCCCAGGCAGGTCATCTGCGAGGAAGCCGCGTAGCCGAGGTAGATCACGCGAACCGGCAGCTTCTGGCCGATGCGCCATGAGCGCCGGGCCGCCTGCTGCAGGCTGTAGACGTTGTAGCCCGACTGCATGAACACGATCGTCGGAAACTCCAACAGGTCCAGGCCGGTTTTCACCAGCTCGGGGTTCGTGATCAGCACGTCGATGCCGCGGTCCAACTGCTCGGCGATCCAGTCCTCGCGGCGGGAGGCATCCACGCTTGCGCGCAGCACCGCCACCTTGAAGCCTTCCTGCTCCAGCAGCACCTTCAAGCGCGACGTGGTGTCGCGCGTGCCGGTGTAGACCGAATAGACCAGCGTCTTGCGACCCGCAGCCTTCTCCTGCTTGCAGATCTCGATCAGCTCGCGCTCCTTGGGCATCACCTCCAGCTCGTTGAACTGAGCCGGAACGAAGGCCAAGGTCTGGCGTGTGCGCGGGTGCACCACCGTCTCCGACCGGAAGCAGCAATCCGGCCAGGCCAGCAGCACGTTGAGGACCACACCGAGCAGCGTCGTGTCGCGCTTGGCCAGCGCCTGTTTCAGCGCCGAGGTCAGACGAAACGACAGATCGCGATAAGCCGCGGCTTGCGCCGTGTCCATCGCCACCTCGCGGAACTCCTCGTCGTAGGACGGCAGCACGTTGCCGCCGATGTCCTTCAACTTGAGGAATACCGTGAACGGCAGGACGCAACGCAGCACGCCCTTCGGGCCGAAGCCCGGCGCCTTGACCGTGCGCACCGAGACCTTGCTGCCCTTGGCCGTCTTGTGCGCCGTGCCCGTGCTCTCGGAATAGATGTCCTTGAGGATGCCGTGATCCCTCATGAACGCCATCGCGGCCGAGGTCATGCTGCCGCTCTTGGTCGGGCGGTAGCCGTCTTCGATCATTCGCCCAGGCAGGGCTCGGAACAGCAGGTGGAACAGGTCGTCGCCGTAGCCGCCCATCAGCGTGCCAGTGAGCAGCAAGGCCTTGCGCGCCTTCGCTGCGAGCACGCCCATGGCCTGGCCTTGGGCGCTACCGCCGTTCTTGTACTCATGCGCCTCGTCGGCGATGAGCAGGTCGAACGTGCCTTGCGGCAAGTACCTTTTGATGAATTCGCTGGGCTGATACCCGCCCTCGCCGAAGCCGAACTCCATGTTCGCCATCGCCCGCTCCATGCGGTGCGCCTGACGATCCGAGAACACCAGCTCACCGTTGGCATCCATGAGGTTGATGAACTCGTGGATGTTGTCGCCCAGCATTGAGGCCAGGAAGCCGTCGCCGAACTTCTTCATCAGCTTATGCGCCGTGACCTCTCCGATGGTCGGGATGCGCTGCAAGGCTTTGAAGACGGCCGTGGACTGGTCGCTGGCGGACAGGCTCCGCGGTCGCATCAGCGTCCACAGCGGTGCGGCGCAATGGCTGCACCGGCGGCGGTAGTCCTCGGCTTCGAGTTCGACCGGGTTGATCGGCTCGCCGTCGAGATTGGTGATGACCTGGCCGCAGTCCGGGCATGCGCCCACTTCGCCGTGCCGCGTGCGCCGCACGTTGAAGACGGGCTTCCAGTGGAAACCCATGCGCATCCGCACGCGACCGAGAACGTAGAACTCCTGGCCGCGTACCGGCACGCCCAATTGCTCGCGCAGTTTGATGAGCTTGACCAGCGTGTCCGGGCCATTGAGCACCCAGACCTTGGCGCCGGCCACCGTCTCCTGGATTTCCCGGCGCCATTTGTAGACCAGGTGAGGCGGCGAGAGGATCAGCGTGCGGCGATAGCCTTCGGCGTGCAGCACGGCCGCCGTGGCGATGCCGACCGTGGTCTTGCCGCAGCCCATCTCGCCATTGACGATCGCGGCGCGTTCGCCGCGGTCGGCCAGCAGCTCGGTAACGGCATGCACCACCTCGGCCTGCGCGCCGAACAGCTTGCGCTTGAGACTGGCCAGCACGAGCTGGCGATGCGGCCGGGCCTGGCCGGTGTAGACGGGAGGGTTGGCGCGGTTGAGCGAGTCCAGCAGCTCGTCGCCGAATTCGGCAACGAAATCCTGAAGGCTCATCGCCAGGGGAGAAGCAGTCGCTTCGAGCAGGTCGCCCTGGACGGGAGTGCCATCGGCGGCGGGAACAATGTTGGTATCGAGGGACATGGTGATGCTCCATAGGAATGAGGCATGCACCTCCCCTGCGGGGCGATGGCATGCCCCGGGTTGGGAAGAGAAGAGCGGCGCGCGGCCGCGGTGGATGAAGATCAGTATTCGCTGGGCAACAGCAGCGTGGTCACGCTGCGATCCCACTCGGTGATGATCCAGAGCTTCAGGTCAGGCGCGACCTGGTAGGACGAGAAAAGCCGATCCTCGCCGGAGCGCAACGCGGCGTCGTTCTGACGCCGGTCGCTGTCGTCGAGGTCGCCCCAATCGCCGCTGAGATGGCGGGACAGATACGGTGCCGGGTTGAGCCGGCCTTGCTGGACCAGCGCATCGATGCCGCGGGTCATGACCAGGTGTCCGGGGGCAAAGCGTGCTTGCGACGCCAGGTTGAGAACTGCGAGTGCCATGGTGTTTCTCCTTCGGATGAAAGAGGGGCCACGGCACCCGGCGGGGTGACATGGCCCCGTTGGGTGGATGAGTTGGTGGATGAAGCGACGGCGAATCGTCAGGGAACAGCGATCAGCGGATGGTCAGCACCTCGCCACACGTCGACGAGCCCGGCGTCATGTCCCAGGCGCGGATGACCGGCACGAACTTGTCGGTCAGGATGCGCGTCTCGGCCACGGTGCCGTCGTCGCGCTCGGTGTACTCCGTCTGCAAGGTCTTCTCCTTGTGGGTGTCGCCCTTGACGACGAGCACGCGGCCCGTCTTGGACTTCACCACGCCGGAAATCGCACCCGCGGCGAGCGCTAAGGCGAGATGCCAATGCGATAACCCTCGCGCCGGGGGCCGCAGCGACTGCTGCGCGGCGCCAAGGTGCGTGTCGAGCGTCGGCCAGAGTCCTTGCAGCCGGCCGACTTCATCGGCGAACTGCTCGGGCTCCATCGTCACGCGGTAGAAGTGCTCCGGCTCGGCCGTGGCAGGCACCGTGTACGGCAGGAACGGCCATTCGACCGGCAGCTCTTCCGCTTCGGCGTCGCCGAGACCTATCTGCAGCAGCAGTGCGCGCGTGGCCTTGACCGAATCCGACACCTGGTCGCGCTGGCGAACCTTGCGACCGAAGATCACGACCTGCCTGAACTGCGTGTCCACCGCGCGGTAGATGCGCAGCTCGGCGAAGTGCCGGGTCAGCCATCCGACCAGTTCGGCGTCGAGCACGTAGTGCGGCACGATGTAGATCAGCACGCCGCCGTACTGCAGCAGCGGCAGCGCCTTCTGGTAGAACAGCTTTTCCAGCCGCGCGCGGCCCTGGCCCTGGTAGCCGACGTTGCCGTTGGTGTCCTTGGACAGGTCGCCATACGGCGGGTTGAGCCACAGCAGGCCAAAGCTCTGCCGGCTGATCAGCGTGTCCATCAGGTCGCCGTGGATGCAGCGATCGACCAGTTGCCGGGCGTGGCGTGCGCGCTCCGCCTCGTACTCGACGGCGAAGGCCTGGACCCGTTCGCGCCCGAGGGCGTGCGCGGCTTCGGCGATCGCCACGCCTTCGCCGGCGCAGGGATCGAGGATGCACAGCGGACCGGCCGAGGGAGCAGCGGGCGCCAGCGCGGCGAGTGCTCTTTCGAGCGTGGGTTCATCCGTGGGGAAGTACCCGTTCTTGACGAAGTTGCGGGCGAGCCGCGGGAACATGAGGGCCATGGGAATCTCCTGGCATTGAAGATGAAAGGATGCGGACATGCGCGCGTGCATGTCCGGTGAAGGAACCTCAAGCCACCGCTTCGAGCGGTCGTGCCGAGGGGATGCGGCTGGCCGGCGTGCCGGCGACGAGCGCGCCGCTGCGGATCAGGCCGCCCAGCACCTGGGTCAGCGCCGGCACGTCGATGGCGAGCCGATGGCCTTCCAGAGGCCCGAGGGCGAACGGCAGGCGCGTCAGCATCGACTTCGCCTGCAGCAGTTCCAGCACGCTGTCGCGCCAGGGATCGAGAAGCGGCAGCGGGCAGGTGTCCCGCACCAGCGTCCACAGCCGGTCGAGCCGGTACTTGGAATCGCGAGGCAAGAGCGCCAGTGCGCTGGCGTTGGCCTTGTCGGGTTTGACGCAGCGCCGATCGAACAGCCAGATGTTGGTCAGCGAGCCGAACAGCGTGCGCCGGTAGGCGCGTGCGCTGCGCTTCTCCAGGTTCTCGACGTTGCCGACGAAGACCGGGATGCTCGCGCCTTGCTCGGTGATGATGTGGAACTGATCCAGTCCCTGCTCGTCCCGGCCCAGGGTGAGACGGGCCAGGAATTCCTGGACGGCGGTGTCGCGCGCCCAGAGGGAGATGAAGACCAGGTTGCCGTTCTCGTCACCGACGACGCCATCGGCCATCAGGTCGGGGCATTCGTCGATGCGATAGAGCGTCTTGGGGAAGAATGTGCAGGCATGGTGATGTCCTCGAAGTGAGCGGAGACAGCACCACCCGCGAGGGCAGTCACTGCCCCAGGGGGATGGAAGAAGACGCGGTGAACGTCGTTGTGAAGAATCAGACCGTGCGTCGCAACGCACCGTAGCCTTGAAGGTCTGGGCTACCTGGGCATGTTGTCGGCTACGCCGACGGACACGAGTCATAGCCTGCGCCAAGCTGCGTACACCGCGTGAGCGAAAAACCGACCCGGCGCCCAACCCTGTTTGCGCTGGCGCATCGCCCGCGGCGCCGGAAGGACGGCCGCAAAAGAAAAGGCTCAGTTCGCGTTGAATGGTGACAGGCTCGCCCAGTGAGCCTGTTGAGTTCGAGACTGCGTCGGTGGTGACAGAAGAGTCACCGGGAGACGCAAATGAAGGCGGACGAATTGAAGCGGCTGCGCGATGCGCTGGGGCGGCTGACAGCCAACCAGCGCAAGCTGGTGCTCCATGAGCTTGCACACGCCCAGGCCATCGACGAAGTTGCCGACTGCATCGAGAAGCGGTTGGCCGCGCGACCGATGTGCCCGGCTTGCAACGGCGAGCACGTGGTGCGCAATGGCTTTGCCAATGGGTTGCAGCGATACAAGTGCCGCGACTGCCGTATCACCTTCAATGCGCTGACCGGCACACCGCTGGCGCGGTTGCGCTACCGCGACAAGTGGCTCGACCAAGCCAAGGTGCTCGACGAAGGACTGAGCGTTCGCAAAGCGGCCACCCGACTCGGCGTGCACAGCACGACCGCCTTTCGTTGGCGCCATCGCTGGCTGGCCTGCCCTCGCGAGGCCAAGGCAGTGCACATGGCCGGTGTTGTCGAGGCTGACGAGACGTACCAACTGCTCTCGTACAAGGGCCAGCCAGCACGGCTGGCCCGACAAACGCAACGGGCACCTCGCCGGCGCGGCGGCAAAGCTGCCAAGCGCGGGGTGTCGTCCGAACAAGTGCCCATACTGGTGATGCGCAACCGCTCCGGCGAAACCAGCGACTTCGTGCTGCCCAACACCGGCAAGGCTGCGCTCAAGGCGGTGCTGCCACAGGCACTGGCCGACGACTCTGTGCTGTGCTCGGACGGCAGCAATCACCTTCACCAGGCCGCCGTGGAACTGGCGATTGAGCACCAAGCCATCAACATGTCTGCCGGCGAGCGCATCCGCGGGCCGTGGCATGTCCAGAACGTCAACGCGTATCACAGTCGCCTGAAGACCTGGCTGCGGCGCTTCAACGGCATTTCCACGCACTACCTGCCGAACTACCTCGGCTGGTTCCGGGCGCTCGACCGCAACGCGCGACTCAGGGTCGATGCGGTTTCCCTGCTCGCACTGGCCATCGGCCCCGGGCCATCCGCACTCAACGCGAACTGAGCCAAAGAAAACCGCCCCGGGGACACCGAGGCGGCAAAGATGACTGCTTGGCTCAGGGAGGAAAAGCCAAGGAGGTATGCAGTCGAATCTCGATTTTCGAGGCAGCGGCGAATTGGCGCATTAGGGTTACACCGAACCAAATGGAACGCGGTGCGCTGGCAGCACAGCACCAGCCAAAAAAAAGCGGACCATGCCGTGAGGCACGATCCGCTTGTGGGTCAGGCTTTGAGCTGGCGTAGGCCGTCCGCCAGCAGCCACAGCGCCCGGTTGAGCCGGACGTTCTGGTCGATGCCCTGGACGGCTCGCGTGCGCTGCCGGCGCCCGTTGGCAGCACGGCCGCTCAGGCCGCCCTTGACCAGGTTCTCCTGGACTCTGTTGAAGACAGTCCACAGGTCGGCGCGGTTGTCGTCGTAACGACGGGGCCGCAGGATCTGGGTCTCCGTGATGGGCAAGGCCTTGCCCGAATCGTCGTACTTCAAGGTCAGCGCCGACTTGGCGAAGACCTCGGCCTCGCCGTTGTCCAGCGTGATGCCCTGCATGGCGTCGCGCGAGTCCTGCACGCGCTCGAAGCCGTGCAGCACCTCGTAGGCGCCTTCGATCACGTGATCGGTGACGTTGCCCTTGTGGGGCACCCGCACGTCGGCGAAGGTGTCGCCGCACACCAGGCCGTTGTGGCAGACGAATCTGAACAGGCCCGCGAGCATCTGGTAGCTGCTGCTGCCGTCGTGCGAGTTGAGCAGGATGATCTCGTTCGCCTCGGCGCCGTTGATCTGGCTGGCGTGGCGAAGGCGCAGCATGTGCTTGGTGTAGTCGCGGCGGTCCTCGTGCCGCACGCGGGTCTGGCACACCATGAACGGCTGGAAGCCTTCCTTGCGCAGTTCAGTCAGCACAGCCGCCGTGGGGATGTAGCTGTACCGTTCGGAGCGGCTTTCGTGCGGGGTGTCCGCGAAGATGGACGGGGCCACGGTGCGAATCTGATCATCCGACAGCGGATAGTCGGCGCGCAGCACCGGGGAGCGAGAAGCGAAGCGGGAAGCGAGTTGCATGATGATCTCCTTGCGGAATGAAGCAATCGGCATCCAGCGGCCGAGGCCGGATGCGCGGATTGCGTGGGACGAAGAAAAGCCCTGCTGAACAGGGCCTGATGGAAGGGATGAAGAAGCGCGTCGCTGGGAAGCGGCCTATGGGTTCTGAACCGGCTCCCAGCCTCGGCTATGCGGGTTGAAGCAAAGCGCTTCCTGGCCTTTAAGGATCGGCGTGAAGCCTTCGAGGAAGATGTAGCGCAAGTACAGGGCGCGGTAGGTCAGTGCCTGCCACGCCTGTTCTTCGCTCAGGCCGTTGGCGATGAAGTGCTCGCGCAGCTCGTCGTCGTCGGAAACCTCGTTGTTGGCCAACTGTTCTTCGACGAAGCGAAGCAGCTCGGGCCGCATGGACGACAGGATGGTGTCCATGTGCGCCTCACTCAGTGGCTGCATCGCCGGCCACACTGCTCGCCGGATGCTGCTGATGGAAGGCATGCACCCTTGCGCGCCAAGTGGCGCAGCGCTGCGGCGCCATGTCGAGATAGCGCAGCGGGCACGAGTAGTAGTACGGGTGCTCGGCCTCGACCAGGGACTTGTAGCCCCATTCGCGGCCCTCGCTTTCCAGCAGATGGCAGCCAATCAAGGTGGCCGACTCTCCGGGTGCGAGACCCAGGACACCGGCCTGCTTGGCGGTGACGCGCACCACCGTCCACAGCACGTTGCCGACCAGCGTGTGATCGATGACCTCATTGCGCGACCGCTCGGTTTCCTCAGTTGCGGTCAGCTCGCGGATCAATTGATCGCGCGTCAATCGAACGAATGTCCAGCCCATGGAATGACTCCTGTGAGAAAGGGCCGGAGTCCTCCCGCCGGGGAAGGAACCCCGGCGGGTTGGTGGAAAGCCGCAGGCACGCGGCGTGAAGTGGCGATGGGATCAGACCCTGGCGAGGTGCCAGTCCTGGGACAGCGGAGCGAACTCGTAGCCCAGGTCGCCGAGACGGTCGCGCTGTTGACGCAGCACGCGCCGATCCACGGTGGCATCGAGCTTGACGACATCGCCCAGCGGCCAGAGCACACCGAACAGTGCCGCGTCGCCGTCTTCGTCCGCCTGGACCGGAGCCTCGGCAGACGCAGCAGCCGGTTCGCTGCCGAACGGCGTGGTATCGACCAGCGGGTCGCGCGAGCTGCGCGCCTTCTTCCGGCCGGCCGCCTTGGGGGCGGTCGTCGGCGTCGGCGTGGCGGTCTGCGCTTCCTCGTCGATCGGATCGACTTCCTGCGGACTCAGCCGGCGGGCGTCGTCACGGCTCAGGGCGTCGATGTTGGACAAGGTCATCCCGCCCAGGAGGGCGCGGATCTCGATGACCATGCGACCGTTGGCGGTGTACGTGGACGGGCGAATCTCCGCGATGGCGAAATCGCCCTCGTACTTGCCTTCGGCGTACTGGTCGAGTTCGGCGTTCTTCACGACGAACTCGCCGATGGAGGTCGCAAGGCGCCCGACGTTGAAGTCGCCGTTGCGGCCGTGGATGGTCTTGATGGCCAATTGGCCGGGAATGGTGATCATGAAGAACTCCTGCGGACGAAGCTGCGATCACGCACACGGCTGTCATGGTGACGGTCGCATGCGCACGCGAGTGGGAGAAGACAAGGCCCTGGGCTCAATTCAGAGTCAGGGCCTTGCGGATCAGAACGACTCGGCAACTTCCAATGCGGGCGCATCGGCAGTGGCTTCATCGGCAGCTTCAGCGGCGGGCCTGGCGGGCTCGGACGCAGCGGCTTGCGGCTCGGCGGACGTCGCGGGGACATCCGTGGCGCGCACGTCGCGTTCGTCGCGGTCGTCGGCGTCGGTCGGCTTGGGCTCGGCCTTGTAGACGAGCTTGCCGTCGACCTTGATCCAACTGACGAACAGCAGGCGGGCCTTGAGGCTCACCCCCTGCTCGCCGGCACGCTTGCCCTTGGAGTAGGTAAAGGTGTCGGTCCACAGGTCGCCCAGGCGGAAGCCGATCATCACCTTCTTCTCGGCATCAACCGCTTGGATGCAGCGGCGCACCAGGTGCTGCGCTTCGGAGCCCGAGACGCGCGTGTCGAAACGCACGTAGGCCACATCATCGCTGGGGCCGTTGAGCGCCGCGATGTCGCAGGCCAGGAACGCATCGCCTTTCTTGGGCTTCACTTCGCGGATGCGATTGAGATACCCGAGTCCGGTGATGTGCAGGTCGAAGAAGGACCTTTCGGTGGAAGTGGTCATGGTGAATCTCCTGAGAACAAAGAGGCGGAGACACACCCGACCCAAGGCGGGGAAGGTGTGGAACCCCCGCGTGGGTTGAAGGAACAGCTTGGGTGGCATCACCATCGGGAGAACCGATGGCCGTTCGCGCTGGGATGCCGGAGCGAACTGGGTGATCAACGCGGTCGGAACCGCATCGCAGTCTTGAAGATCGAGACTGCCTGGGCATGCTGCTGACGGGTGTCAGCGGAACATGGTGATAAGCGTGGCGCCTGGCACGCGCCCGCGCGAGCGGCAATCGGTATCCGAGACGCCCCGCATTGACGGCGTCCTCGGGAAAAAGTGAAGCCCCTTCATGAGGGGCTGGGAAGCAGGACGGTCAGTGGCCGGCCGGCGCAGCGGGCATGGGCTGCATCGACAGGTGCGTGGCCGTGGCCGACACTTCGAGGTCGTCCTCGCTGTGCAGGATGCGGCTGAACACCCGTTCCCGCAGGTCGAAGAACTCGCCGAAGTCGTCGCCGCCGAATTCGGCGCGCGCCAGTTCCCACCAGTCGTCGAACACATCGACATCAGGGTTGCAGCCCACGGCATAGGCGATGGTCTTGCGCCGCCCATCGGGCCGGCTCTCGCCGCGCTCGGCCATGAAATACACGCCCTGGTCCTTGACCAGGACGACGCGGCACTGGTTGGCCGCCGCCTCGGCAAGCACGGGCCGAAGCTCGGTGCCTTTGAATCGAACAGTCATGGAAGTGGTCTCCAATCGAGGTATGGGAGGAAAGGCTTCCCGCCGCGGGGACGGGAAGCCGCTTAGGAACGCAGGGGCTCAGTGCTGGACCAGCTTGCGGCCGGACAGGCGCTGCACGCGGATGAGGCGCCAGCTCCCGTCGTCGATCAGCCGCTCCAGGGCCTGGCCCAGCTCGTCGAACGACACTTCATCGACCCGCTCGACCAGATTGCTGTTGCGGTGCAGCTCCACCGCGTAGAGGTCGAGGCCGCGCTCGTAGAGCACGGTGACGCGCCCCTGGAACTTCGCTGAGGCGACGGTGAAGCCGATGGCCGGCGGCGTGGCGATGATGTTGCGGGGGCTCGGATCGACCACCGTGAAGTCCCGCGCGCCGGCATCCACCAGCAGGTGCGTGATGCGGCGAAAGCCATCGGGCGCGGGCAACTGCTCCAGTTGGTGGATCAGCTCCTGCAGCTCGGGGCACTGCGGCTCGGGGATCGGCAACTTGGCCGGCGCGGAACCCAGGATGAGCCGCTTCACCGTGTACGGCTGGCCGTCGGCGGTGAACTCGGTGCTCTCCTCGGGCGTGTCCGCGCGCATGCCGTCGAAGCGGCGCCGCGCATACGGTTCGACCTGCACCTTGGCGCCTTCGTCGGGCACATCGGTGACGAGCGCCTTGTCGAGCACCGCGAACTCGGCCCGGCCCGTCTTGACGACGATGGCCTCGTCGGTGGTGGCGATAACCTTGCCCTCGAAAGGCTTGGGATCAACGTGGAAGCCCAGCGTCGAAACCTTGGGCTGGCCGTCGAAGATGTTGAACTTGAAGCTGCGGACGTTGGAAGGCACGTGGCCGCGAACCAGCGTCGGCATCTGTGCGCGGATGGCTTGGGTATCCATTAGGAGGCTCCTTGTGGCAATCCAAGGAACTTCCGCCCGCAAGGGAGGCATGTCCCTTGGGGGTGAGGTGGATGGACGCGCATGCGCCCGTGGAAGGAAAAGCAACCAGCGCGGCGAACCGTGCCGCAGCCTCGAAGGTCTCGACTGCCTGGGCATGCTTGCCGGCAACGCCAGCGAACATGCGAGCAGCGTGCGTCGGGTGTGGGCCAGCGTCGTGGGGGAATCGGCACTGCGCCGCCACCGGCTTCGTCCAGAAATGAAACGAGCCCCGCGTGGGGGCTCGGAAGGTGGTGTCAGTCGTCGTAGATCGGCAGGCCGTCCAGCACCTGCGCATCGGCATCGAAGACCAGCATGCGCACGTCGGCGAGCGCGGCCAGGTGCAGCACCTGCACCAGGGATTCCGGCATGCCCTTCTTGCGGTGCTCCTGCATCAGCCGCTTGGCCGTGGTGCCTTCGACCGCGCGCAGGTTCTCGTCGGTCCAGGGCGTGGCGATCAGCTTCAACCCGATGGCCGGGCTGTACGGGATGCGGAAGGCGACGAACAGGAACAGCGTCGGCGTGGCGATGTCCGCCAGCTCGGAGAGGAAGCGATGCGCGTCGGCGTCGAGGTGCGCGCTGCTGATCTCCCAGCACCGGCTGTAGTAGCCCGTTTCATAGCGCAGGCGCCGCACGACTTCCCGCGCCGCTTCTTCGGAGTAGGTGTCGCCCACGTGCAGCGGCTTGCCGTCTTCCTCGGCCATCACGGCATAGACAACGTTGCGGGCGAGCCCGTGGCTGCGGCATTGCGCTTGCAGTTCATCGGGGACCGCTTGGTCCTCGGTGATCAGCACGAAGTCGTCCGAGAAGATGCAGGCCCGCCGTTCGACCTGGCTGTCCGGCAGATTCGACTGCGAGGGATGCAGGGGCAGGTAGGTCAGCGGGCAGTCGTCGTCGTAGGAGATGGCAAGCAGCCGCTGGACGGACAGGCCGTCGTAGCCGCGGACAAAGGGATTGTTGTTCGAGTAGGACATGGGATTTCTCCAGCAGAGGATGGCCGAGGCAATCCCCTGCTGGGGATTGAACCCCAGCGGGTGGATGAAGTGGCAGCCGGTCAGCCGGCAGCGGTAGAGGACGGGTCGCCCAGCACCTTCAACAGGTCGATCAGGCCGCCATTCGCAAGCTGGTACAGGCTGTTGTAGTCGTCGCCTGCTCCAGGCGATCAAGCCGCGCATCCAAGTCAAGGATGCTTTGGTGTACGTTGCGGGCGATGCTCAGCGCGGAAGGTTTTTCGGCCGGCTTGCGTGCATCGAGCACCGAAAGGACTTCAGCGGGCGATGGGTAACGGCAGTTAGGGCCGTACTCGACCGGAAAAACCTCGCGCCCGGTCAATCCGGTGTTCGGAGTTCCGCTGCTGACATGCAGCACATACTCGTCTTGCACATCGTTGCCGGCGTAGTCGAATACCACCATGCGCGGCTTGCGCACGTCGGCCGGCCAACCTTCCAGGATGACCGCATCGATGTCGTCGTCGGTCACGAGCAGACCGATGGAAAAGTCAGGGGACATGATTCACTCCTATGAAGAAAGGAGGGACATGGCCCCGCATAGGGACGCATGTCCCTCGTGGGGTGGGAGAAAAGGAAGAACGTTGGCGGGCCGAAGCAGCTCACCAGCCGTTGTAGTTCAGCGTCAGGTCGGCGATGACCTTGCGCCGTTCCAGGTCGAGGCCGCCCAGGTCGGACAGACCCTCGAAGCCGCAACGCTTGAGCATCGCACCGCCCTCACGGGCGTTGTAGAAGCTCACCATCGCGGACAGGAACATCCGCTGGCCGCTGCTCAGGACGCCGAGGGCGTCGTTGAGCATCATCAGCTTTGGCCGCAGATCCCACTTGGTGGTGGCACGCCGCAGGCCTTCGCGGGTTCCGTCGCCGAACCATTCGGCTCCGGCGATGTGGACGCCGCGCTTCCATGCCTCGAAGAAGGCTTGGGGTGCGGCAGCGAAGTGCTGGTGTTCCAGCTCAATCTGATCAAGTACCTCTTGAGGCAGGGCACGGTTCATGACTTGGCTCCTGGTGGTTGGACATCACGGGTTGAGTCGCTGCTGCCAGCGGCCCGTTTGCAGGGCGTGCTCGGCGGCGTGGTGCGAGCGGAAGTAGCTGACCGACTCGCGCGAGACCGGGCCGTCCACATCGGCGGTGCCGATGTAGTGGCCGGCCGCGCTGCACAGCACCTGCAGGGGCAGGCGCTTGCCGACGTAGGCCAGAGCCTGGTAGCCGATGGATTCGGCGCGGGCCTGTTCAGCACTCAAAGGTGCCGATGCGAACGCAAGGGACATGGGTTTCTCCTGGTAGTTGAAGACCGGGAGCACCACGCCCTTTCGGGAGCGGGACACTTCCCGAAGGGTTGAACATGAAAAGCACCCGCGTCGTGATGACACGCGTCCGCGGTGGTCGGTGCGAAGCGGACTGGATCGGTCAACGTGGCGAACCGCGTTGCAGCCTTGAAGACCTGGGCTGCCAGGGCATGCTGCTGACGACCGTCAGCGACACATGCAGGAAGGATGGAAGCCCCGAAGCGCACCGTCGCCGATCAAACGGAACTGCGCGTCGTCCGATTTGGCCCGAGCACTGCCGGCAGGAGCGGTGCACGATCCGTCCGCCCACGACAAAGGCGCCGAAGCCCCGAGGGACTTCGGCTGGAGAGGAATCAATCCACCTGTGGGCTGCAAGCAGGCCAGGCCGTCGTCAAAGCCATTCGCTGCGTCAGCAATCTCACCCGGCCCGTTTCGTGGCTGGGGCCGGCATCCTCTGGCGTGTATCCACACACAAAGGGAACCCGTTGTTCCGCCGGCGGGCACCGGCACCGAATACCGTCGACCGCGAGCGGTCTCCTGACACCTCGCAGCATTGCAAGCCAAGGCGTCAGGAGACCGCTCACGGATGGCGGAAGCACCTCGATCAACGGAACCGCGACGAGCGCGATTCGATGGAGCAATGACCTTCTCGCCCTGCAAGCCGTGATCGGTCCGTGCAGGACGCGCACACCGTTGCAGAAGGGAACGCGCGCTGGGGAGTCCCGCGGGGCGCGGGAGGTTTGCCCCGCCGTCGGCAGCAGCCGGCGTGGCAGAGGGAGACGTGGGCGTCAGCTCGCCTTGGGACGCCGATGCCGCGGGCTGGACGCGCCGCGCTTGCCTGCCGCGGCGTCTTCGATCGGCTGCGTGCCCTTGCAGTCCGGATAGCGGCTGCAAGACCAAAACGCGCCGCTCTTGCCGCTGCGCTGGCGCATCGGGGCGCCGCATTGCGGGCAGCTCGGTGCAGGCGGCAGCTTGAGATCGAGTGTGGCGCTGCGGTACTGCTGCACGAGCTGGGCGACCCAGCTCGATTGCTTGGCGATGAAGGTGTCCAGCGTCATCTGACCGGCCTCGATCATGTCCAGCGCCTGCTCCCACACCGCCGTCGTGCCCGGATCGGCGATGGCCGCCGGCACCGCGTCGATCAGCGTGAATGCCGCATCCGACGCGCGGATGGCACGGCCCTTCTTCAAGAGATAACCGCGGGCCAGCAACCCGCTGATGATGTTGGCACGTGTGGCCTCGGTGCCGATGCCCGTGGTGTCCTTGAGCTTCTGCTTCAGGCGCGGGTCGGTCACTAGCTTGGCGACGCCTTTCATGGCTTTGACCAGTTCGCCTTGCGTGTAGGGCTTGGGCGGCAGCGTCTTCAACGCCTTCAGTTCGACCTGGCCGACCTGGCAGGAGGCCCCGGCGCGCAACGCCGGCAGCACCTGGCCGCGCTGCGCGTCCTCGCCGTCCGTGTCGTCGGGCTCCGGCGCCGCCAGCACCTGGCGCCATCCGGCCACCGCGATCTGCTTGCCGACCGCGACCAGCGACTGCCCGCCGCACGTAAGCTGCGCCACCGTCCGGTCGAACTCGTGATGCGGCAGGAACTGCGCGAGGTAGTGCGCGCGGACCAATCGGTAGACGGCCAGCTCCTTGTCGCTCATCGCCGAGAGGTTGGCCGGTTCCAGCGTCGGAATGATGCCGTGGTGCGCCGTGATCTTGCCGTCGTTCCAGGCCCGCGAACGCTGTTGGCGATCCAGGCGGTCGATCAGCGGTCGCAGGCTGGGATCGGTCTTGACCAGGCTGTCGAGGACGGCCGGCACATCTGCCAGCATGCTCTCGGGCAGGTAGCCTGAATCCGAGCGCGGATACGTGGTCGCCTTGTGCGTCTCGTACAGCGCCTGGGCAATGTCCAGCGTTTCCTGCACGTCGAGGCCCAACTGCTTGGAGCACACCTCCTGCAAGGTGCCGAGGTCGAACGGCAGCGGCGGGCCTTCGCGCACGCGCTCGGTCTCCACCGACAGCACCTGGGCGGCGCCGGCCGCGCGCAGTTGTGCGGTTGCCTGCTGCGCCACCGGCTGCTGCAGGCAGCGGCCGGCGTCGTCGGCGCTGCCCTGCGGCGGCATCCAGCTTGCGACGAAGGACTGGCCCGCATGCGAAAGCGCGACCTCGATGGCCCAGAACGGCACCGAGACGAAGCGTGCGATCTCGCGATCACGGTCCACGACCAGCTTGAGCGTGGGCGTCTGCACACGCCCGACCGACAGCACGCCGTTGTAGCCGGCCTGGCGCCCGAGCAACGTGAACAGGCGGCTTAGGTTCATCCCGATCAGCCAGTCGGCACGCGATCGGGCGAGCGCGGAGAAGTACAGCGGCAGCGTCTCGACGGACGGCTTGAGCGCCGCCAGGGCCTTGCGGATCGACGCATCGTTGAGCGCGGACAGCCACAACCGCTGGATTGGGCCGCGGTAGCCGCACAGCTCGATGATTTCGCGGGCGATCATCTCGCCTTCGCGGTCGGCGTCAGTCGCGATCACCAGCTCGCCCGCCTTGGCGACGAGCTGCTGCACGACCTTGAACTGCGCCGCGGTCGCCGCCTTGGGTTCGACACGCCAGCGCTCGGGAAGAATGGGCAGTTGCTCGATGGCCCAGCGCTTGTACTGCTCGCCATAGCCTTCGGGCGCAACCGCTTCGACCAGATGACCGATGCACCAGGTCACGACGACACCCGCACCGCTGTAGCAGCCGTTGCCGCGTTGGCCCGCGCCCAGTACACGGGCGATGTCCTTGCCCTGGGACGGCTTCTCGCACAGGAACACGCGCATGAAGCCTCCTTGGAAGTGTGCGGTTCATCGGATGGCCCCCAGCTTGGCCGGGCCAGCGGATGACGGCAGCAAGGAAGCCGATCGGCATAGACACCGCTTTGTGAACGGCGGGCGATGCGTTGCCGCAGCAGGTACGACCTGACCGCAAAGGCTGGCGCAGCGGGAGCGTCGTTTCGGGAGGGCGGCTGGAACTCGGTGGAACACCCTGGCGCTATCCCCTGGGGATAGCTGGTGCATGGCGGGCGTCTGACGGTTGCTACAGCCGCCCCCTGCGGGGGAATCAGCCCTTGGCCTTGGTTTCCTTCGGCGCCTTCGTCCCCTTGGTTTCCTTCGGCGGCGGTACTGCCGCCTCGGGTTCCAGCGTCCTGGCGCTGAGGGTCACAGCCTGGAGGCGGTACGGCAGAATGCCAATGCGCCGGGCCTCGATCTTGAAGGTGGTGCGCTCGTTGTCGTCGGCGTCTTCCCACTCGTCCTTCACGGTGCGGCCTTCCACCAGCACCCGCATGCCCTTCTGGTACAGCGTCTGCCAGTGGTCGGCGTCGCGGTGCCACAGCTCCACGGGTGCCCAGAACCCGCCGCGGTCCTCGTACTCGCCGTCCTTCTTCGGGATCGGGTTGTCGAAGTAGACGTTCAGGCGCAGTAGCCGGCGCGGCTCGTCGTTGCCGTTGGGGAATTCGCGATAGTCCGGCGCGGAACCGATGTTGCCCTCGCCGACGAAGTGCGTGCTCATGGTGACTCCTTGGGGGTGGTGGATGGAACGGACGCGGCATGCCCGTGGACACGCCGCAGGTAAGCCGCTTCGGCCTGCGCGGCCTTGCTGGCGCACTCCTGGGCCTGGCGGCCCAGCGTGTGAAGGAGGCTGATCTGCATGTTCAGCGCGATGCGCTGCAACTCCATCGCGTACAGGTCATCGATCAGCGAGGCCGGCGTTGCCGGGCGGTCGAGCAGCGACTCCCACAGCGCCACGCCCATCGAGGAACGATCGTGGTTGCGCCAGCGCAGGAAGGTCGTGCCTGCGCCAGTGGTCTGCTGGGCCAGTTGCACATCGAGCAGCGAGAAGGGATAGGCCCGCGCCTGTTGCAGCACACGCCGCTGCGCCAAGCCGATCACGTCATCGCGCAGCGCCGTGCACTGGCTGGCCCAGGCCTCCAGACTCCCCTTACCCTTAAAAGGCTGTAAAAGGCCTTTTAGGTAGCCCGCGTGTTCCAGGCGCTGGAAGTCCGCCTGTTCCAGCGGCAGGAAGCGCGCCGGTTGGCCGGTCGAAGGCGATGCCGTCATGCCTTGGCGCCTTCGCCGTCCAGATCGTCGTCCGCCACGTCGGCTGCGCCAGCGACGGGCGCGGCCTCAGCGGTTGCACCAGGCTTGCCCGCCCGCCGCGCGATCGGTGGCGCAAAGCGCGAGCGGCGCGTGCCTTCGAGCACGTCCTGCGGCAGCTCGCCGAACTTCTCCAGCGCTGCCCGCGCCACCGCGTTCTTCGAGGCGAAGTCGTCGCGAGTCGCGCCGGCGTAGCGGTACTGCTGTGCCAGGGAGAACAGGCTGCGCAGCGCGTGCGCGCCGTCGTTGAGCCAGCGTTCCAACGTGCCGCGGTCGATTAGCGCAGTGTGGTGGGCGAGGATCAGCTTGCGTGCCAGGTCGTCGTAGTCGGCCAGCAGGTACACCGCCATGAAGCCGAGCTGCGCATTGACGAACAGCGGCAGCTTCACGGGCTGCACGTTCATGTTTTCGCCCAGCGACAGTGCGGGTGGCACGTCGGCCAGCGCCTGGTCCACCTGCTCGCGCAGCGCCTGCAAGCTCGCCTTGGTCTGCGTCAGCTTGTCCTCGATGCGCAGCATCCACCAGTCCGAGTAAGGATCGTCCTGTTCGGCCCCGCGCTTCATCTTGTTCATCACGCTGATGTAGCCGTTGAGGCCGATGATCCCGGGCCGGCCCTCAGCGGGCGCTCGGCCATGCCAGATGCGTGAAGCGTGGTGGGTGTGCAGCGTCAGTGACATCGCGCTGCGCAGCGATCCGAGATTCAATTGCAGGGGCTGCTGGGATTCGTTGGACATGGTGACGACTCGCGGTAAGGGAACGAGTCGCCAGCATCGGCATCGCCCGGAAGGGCGTCAGTCAACAAACCGCAACCGCGCCGCTCCTGGTTTTCCAGTCGCTGGAAGGTGATCTGTGTCTGCTATCCCCTGGGGATAGATGCCTGGCAGGAGAGGACCGAGCCTGCAGGCAGACCTGGACAATGGCCATTGGTTGCCCCTGGTTTGGGGCTGCCGCACGCAAGAAGGGGGTCAAACGATGAAGGATGAGACCGCCGTTCAACTGCTGGTGAACGAGGAACGCGGGCACGGCGACAAGCTCGTGAAACTGCTGAAGCAGGCGGAGCGCCTGGAATGCTTGGTGGCCTTTGCGAAGGCATCGGCCCTGAACGGGCTGCTGAAGTCACTGCGCAAGGCGCTTGAGCGCGGACTGGAAGCCCGATTTGCAATCGGCCTCGACTTCTATCTGACCGAGCCCGTCGTGCTCCGAAAGCTGCTGGAGCTGACCAAAGAACACGCGCTCAAGCTGTACCTCAGTGATTCCAGCGAGACATTCCATCCGAAGATCTACGCCTTTCAGCACAGCAAGGGATGCTCGGTGATCGTCGGATCGGCCAATTTCACACAAGGAGGCCTCTACGCCAACTATGAGGCATCAGCCTTGGTCGAGGGCACGAGCGACACGCTGATGGCCTCGGTCACTCAGCATTTCGACGCTCTGATCGATGACGAAATCATCGTCCCGGCGACCAGGGACCGCATTGACGCCTATGAACGGGAGTACGTCATCCACGACATCTTCCGAAAGGTGGCCAAGAAGCGTGCGCAGAAGGCAAGCAGCGCGATTGGCCCGAACTTCACGACGTTGGCCGGCATTCTGGAGTTGATGAAAAGCGACGATTCAGAACATGGCTTCACGGAACAGAAAGCCCTACGAAAGGGCAACCTTCGCCAGGCAAGGCGGATGTTGGAGGAATGGGCCGTCGCGCGTGGGAATACGAGTCAAGGGTTCCTGGCCCGATTTGAAACGTTGATCGGCCTGCTGCATTCGGGTGGCTTGCATCGCGGCAAGAACCGAATCGCGGAGCATCCAGGTCAGTTCGTCGCAGCGGTAAGAGACATCGTGGGCCAAGGCACTCTCCCACCTGGAGACGCCTTCGCAGTTCTTCATGCGCACTTCGAGCACATCCCGCGAGCAGGCATCAACCTACTGACCGAGGTGCTGCACGCACTTGACAACAAGCGGTTCGCGGTGATGAACCAAAACGCGGTGTCGGGGCTGGCATTGGCCGGGATCAGGGCATATCCCCTACATCCAAACAAGCAAAACGTCGGTCCCGACGACTACGCAAGGTATTGCCAGCATGCCGAGGAGGTGCGACAGGCGCTGGGCCTGGCCGACTTCACGGAATTGGATGCACTGTTCAACTACGCCTATTGGGGTGAATCCTCGGGAGAGGTGGAAGCAGATTGACGGGACGGACTTGCGGAAGAGGGGCTGTCCCAACTATCCCCTGGGGATAGCCCAGACGGTCAAGGGCGGCGGAGGTTGGATCGAATCTGTGCCAGGTAGGCGCGCGCCACCTCGGGATCGGCGGGACGGGACTCGGCAGCAGGTGTGGCGTGTGCCGGCGCAGGTGTTCGAGCGACTTGTGGCGCTGCGCCGTTGTCACCTGCCCAGGCCTTGAACTCCCCGCGGATCGCCTTCTGGATGATGCCGAACAGATAGCCGGCCGGGTTGCGCACCGCGCTGTTGCGGCAACGCGCATCCCATTCGTCCAGCACCGCCTGCCGAAGGGGCTCGTCCACCTGCTGCAAAGCCACGAGCGCGCCGCTCTGCTGCTCGTCCTTCAATCGCAGCAGACGCTCGGGCAGGCGCAAGTGCTGCAGCGCTTTCGCGCGCGGTACTGTACGTACTTGATTTATACGATCCATACGTACAGTACGGTCCTCCTTCGGATTCCGAAGTGAGCCGTCTGGCGCGGGCTTCGGCCCTGCTTCGGAATCCGAAGACGGGCCATCGAGATTCCGAAGTAGGCCGCCCTGGCCTTCTTCGGAATCGTGATCCACAGGCTCTTGTGGACAACTCGCATCGGCCCATTCGTTGCGTGCCATGCGCTGTGCCAGCACCTGCAAGCGCGTGGGCAGCGTGCGGCCATTGAGCATCGGGTCTTCGGCGATCTCGCGCAGGGTGTTCGCGCCGACGATCTGCACCGCCTTCGCGGCATGGGTCAGCGCTTGGCTGACCAGGCCGAGGTAGTCGGGGTCGAGCTGCATCGCCTCGAAGGGCGTCAGCGGTTCGTCGTGCAGCACGTAGAGATTTCCCAGGATGCGCCCGGTCTTCGGGTCGCGGCGTCGTCGCACCAGGCTCAGCCAGCGCGTCAGCCGCAGCAGCGTCAGGGCGCGAGCCACGGTCTCGTGCGAGGCCTGCGCCGCACAAGGCATCGACGCGAGATAGGGCCGGAGCTGGTCGTAGGTCGGGAACGCCGTCACACCGTCGCTCTGGAGCTGCAGGCGGAACACCTGCCAGGCATTGCGCTCCAGTGGCGTCAGGCGCCGGTCGAGGAACAGCGCGCGCGGCACGCTCTCATGCCGGTTGCCGCTGTAGAGAAAGCCGTCGCTGACCGGCGCGGCCGGCGACGTAGGGGCGTTGCCGCGTGCAGCCGGCGGTGCGGGTGGCACCAGTTCCCGCAGCGCATCGTCGAACAGCGCCGACAGCGCCACAGGGCCATCGCGCCGGGGTGCGCCGCCGGTCGCCATGGCCTATACCAGCCCCTGGTCGATCCAGTTGCGTATCGCCGACCAGATCACCGACATCGGCAGGCTCAGGGTCTCGGCCAGGTCCATGGTCAGCGCCAGCATCGCCATCTCGTCGTCCAGCGCGATGCCGCGCTCCGTGACGCCAGCCTTCCACTGCTTCCATAGCGCCGTGTCCTGCGCCTCGTCCAGCACCGGATGGCGCCCCTTGCGCTTGGGCAGGCCGAGGATGTCGCGGCGCAGGGCCACCTCCTGATGCGTCAGGCCGTAGAAGCGGCTGACCATCTCCGTGCTGGCTCCCAGGCGCAGCATGCGGTCGACCGTCGCGATCTCGCGCTCCACATCATGCACCTGGCTCAGCAATCGCTTGAGCACTTCGCGATTGACCGACACCGAGCACCACGAGACAGTGGCGTTGACCAGCATGCTCACGAGTTCGGGATGCTTCAGCGCATCGAGTTCTTCCTCGCCGAAGCCCATCGCTTTGCAGCGTCGTAGTTGCCCGTTGCGCAGGTCGTGCAGCGCCTGCGCGATTACGGCCTGGTTGAGCGGGTGCGGTGCCGACATGGCCGATCTCCGCTCAGGCGCCGTGGCCGGAAGCGCTGGCGCCCGCGCCGGCTTCCAGATCCAGAAGCCGACGCGCCAGGCGCAGCAGCCGGAACAGTTTGACCAGCCCGGCATCGCTCAGGCGAGGGTAGGCGCCGCCGCCATACAGCAAGGGCGCCAGATCATCGGCGAGCCGGGCGCGATCGAGTCCGGCTGCGGCACGTGCGGCGCACAGCGCCTGCAGCAGCGTCAGCACCGCCCGCGCAAACGGCGGCATCGCGCGCGCAGCTGGCGGCGTCACGCAGGCGAAGCCGATGCCGGCGTCGCTAGGCTCGACCTGTTCGGCCACGCTGGCTTCCTCGGCGATCTCGCGCGCGAACTGCGCGATGTGCACGCGCAGCCGATCCGGTACGTCCAGGCCCGGCTCGATGTACCAGACGTCCGAGATGGGGTAGAGCCCGCCCGCCTGGACGGGAATCGCGCGCAACGCGTCAGCCTCGAAGTCGGGCAGCTTGTCGCCCATCTGGTCGGCGACCATGCGCTGGATGGATTGCAGGCGTTCGGTGGTCGGCGCCGGCGACACGATGTGGCCCTGCAGGCGCTCGTCGTGCTGCTCGTTCTGCTGCGTGCCTTCGGCGCCAACGGCCAGTGCTGCCTTGCCAGTACCTGCCGGCACGGACGCACGAGGCTCCGACGACTGCACTGAAGGACCAGCCGGCGACGAAGCCGATGAAGGTTGCCGCAGCTCGGGGGCAGGTGCGGTTGGCGCCGCAGGTCGTGCTGCCGCTGGCGGCGCCGGATCGCTGGTCAGCGCACGTTGCCGGCTCTCCGTGTCGTCGATCTCCAGGGCCAGCGTGTCGTAGTCCGCTTCCAGCAGCTCGGCCATCTGGCCTACCAGCTCGTCCTGCACGCGCTGGGGTGAGAAGTCGTCCGGCTGCGTGTCGAACTGCGCGAGCACGTCCTGGAACAGCGCGGCGAAGTCCATCGACAGGCTGCGGCCCAGCGCACGCCGCTCCCAGGTGCGCTCGCAGGCCTTGCGCAGCACCGCGAGCCGCTCGACCTGGTGCCGCCCCAGCCCGCCGTACAACAGGTTCGGGATCGCCGGCAGCAGGTAGTGCACCGCGTCCTGCATGCGGCTGATGTGCGACTGCGGCAGCGGGAAGCCATCGGCCGTGAGCCGCCGCGCCAGCTCGCTCTGCGACAGTGGCTGGCCGCTGTCCCGCCCCATCTCCTGCTCGTAGAACTCGCGTGCCTTCTCCACGCCCAAGGCCCGCTCGATGAAACTCAAGCCCCCGCGCAGCTCGTTCTCGGCCAGGTGGCCGGTGAGCATCACCACCTCGCCGCGCTGCGGCCAAGGGCGGAACAGGCAGGAGATGCGGAAGAAGCGTTCGTCCTTCGTCTCGCTCCACAGCTCGCGCAGGATAGCCAGGCGCGTGTTGCCGCCGTTGCGGATGATGTAGTGCGGCTCGCCGGGCCGGCGCGTGATGGCAGGCGGCGCGTCCAGCCCGCGCTCGCGGATCGACGCCTTGATGTCCTCGTAGGCTGGGTTGCGCGTCACGCGCGGGTCATGGTCATAGGAGCGTAACTGGTCCAGCGTTACGACCATCGGCGTGTTGGCGATGGGGTCGGTCAGGGCCGCGGCAGAAGGGCCGCTGCGCTCGAAGCCCGAGGCCAGCAGCTTGGCGGCCATGTCGTCCGGCGTCATGTCAGCCATGGCCGTTCTCCTGCGGCGATGCCTCGGCAGCCTGCGCCTGGCGGTCGGCGCGGCGAAGCTGCGCACGGGCATTGCGCTCGGCGCGGTGGTCGCTCGCCATCGAGCTGGTGTAGATCGGCGCGCAGCCCGGCTTCGTGAACAACAGGTGCCCGCCACGGGTGCGCACCACCTTCCATCCTTCGCTCAGGGCAAACTCGATCAGCACTCGCAGCCGCTTGTGGCCGCGGGCCAGTTCATGCTCGCTGGCCACGGCCGACGCCTCCTGTGCTGCCTCGGCCGGTGACGAGCGCGAAGCGCTCATGCCACGCCGGAAACAGCTCGCCGGCCAGCGCGCGCATGGTGTCCAGCGCCGCGGGGGCGGAGCGGCCCGCCGGCTGGCGGTACTCCACCCGATGCACCGGCAGGCCCTGCGTGGCAGCGCGCGGATAGGCCTCGATAGCCGGCACGTCGGTGTCGAGCACACGCACGCCGGACTGTCCCTGGAACACCTGCCGCAGCGCCTGCTGGATCAGCCGCGCGTTGGATGACACCGAATGCACGCGGTTGATGAGCAGATGCAGCGGCGGTGGCTCAATGCCGAGGTGCCGGTACGGCGCGATGTCCTCGATGAGCTGCAAGGTGCCGCGGCGCAGCTCGCGTGCCGCGAGGATTTCCGGCGTCACCGGCGACAGTGCCAGATCCGAGGCCAGTACCGCCATTTCGAGCAACACGCTGCGCGCGCCCTGGGTGTCGATCAGCAGCAGGTCGTAGCGCGGCGCGAGCGTGGGCACCAGGTGACGCAGTCGCAGTCTGCCGTCCGGCGCATGCAGCAGCAGCGTGTTCAATTCGCCGCGGTCGTCGTTCGACAGCACCAGGTCCAGCCCGGCGATGGCGGTGTGCGACACCAGTTGCTCGGCGCGCTGCTCGTTGTAGGCCAGCATCTCGTAGATGCCGGCCGGCGCACGTTCGGTCAGCGTGAAGTAGCTCGACAGCGTGGGCTGCACGTCCAGGTCCAGCAGCAGCACGCGCAGCCCGGAGTCGGCCGCGAAGCCGCCCAGGTTGGCCGCCGTCGTGGTCTTGCCCACGCCGCCCTTGGTCGAAATGATCGAAACCACCTGCATGGGCTTCTCCCGGTTGATTGGCATGTGCCGGAAGAAGCGTCAGGCGCGCTCGTTGAGGCGTTCGGCGATCCACTGCTCGATCTCCACCGAGTCCCAGCCCACGGCGCGCACGCCCAGGCGCAGCGCCTTGGGGAACTTGCCTTCCTTCATGAGGCTGTAGATGTGGGCGCGCTTGAAGCCGGTCTTGGCCTCGACTTCGGCGCGGCGCAGGATGCGGTGCTCGGCCGGCGCCGCCGTTGCTGTGGTCTGCGAAGACATGAGAGACACTCCTTGACGCTCACTGGCGCTGTTCGGAAAGTGCCTCGCATTGAATAGACGGCCGCCGTCGGAATCACTGCAATTGCAGAAGGCGCGACTGCAATTGCAGAGCGGGCCCGAGGACGCAGGTCAGCGCGACGCTTCGAGGTGGCGGCGCGCCTGCGCGAGCTTGCTCCACAAGGTGCGTTCGCTCAGGCCCGGCCGGCCCTCGTGGTGTGCAAGCAGTGCGCTCACCACGGCATCCAGGCTGTGGAACGACGAATAGGCCGCGCCCGAGGGCGACTTGCCCAGCAGCAGCGTCAGCAGCCCGCCGATGATGTTGAGATAGGTCGTTTCGCTGCGCAGTCCCGGCCCGCGCGAGGTGCCGTTGGCATCGCCGCGCGCCGCCTGCTCCTTCGCCAGGGCTTCATGCGCGGCGCGCAGCGCCTCGTGCACCTGCAAGAGTTCGGCGAGTTGCACCTTCGCCGCTTCGCGGTCGGCCAGCAGGATGTTGAGCGTGTCCACGCTCACCAACGGATGCACCGCGCGTTCAATCTCGTCAAACAAAAACCCCGGCCGCTCGCCGGGGTAGTAGTGGGTCATCCACGCTTTGAGGTCCACATGGCGCACGGTCAGTTGCGGATCATCCAGCGCCGGCCGTTGACCGTCCATTACGATACCGTCCCTGCCGCCGGCCAGCTCGCCATGCGTCAGCGCGTCGAAGATGCGGTCGGCATATAGGCGCAGCAGTGGCCAGCGCGGAAACTCGCCGGGCTCCGGCATCGCGCGCTGCCTCAGCGTTTGCAGAATGCGTTGCTCGAATCGCAGCAGCCCGCACCAGCGGATCGCCGCTTCCATCGGGCGGTAGTAGGTCTTAGCACCAAAGGCAAGGCTACTCGATTTCGTCATCGCGCTCTTCCCATCGTCGGATCGACAACTGGCAAGCGCGCACGGCCCACGTGGGCGCGGCGATTGCCCTGAACCCGATCGAGCGCGGGCCGGCCGGCACATGGTGAGCGTTGGGTTCGGCGCTGAAGCCGAGCGTCGCACAAGGGGCAAACACTTCTTGCGATGCCCGATACGCCCCACCATAATGCGCCTGCGAAAAATCTTGTTACCGGCGCAACGATTTGAAATGTCGCGCGTCCATCGACGGTGCCGCGCTCAACCGGAAAACCAGGGCAAATCTTTCGTAGGAAATGGGGGAAGGTAAAGCGTCAATGCGTCTGCCGGATGAGCTGGTTTGCATCCATGCAAAGCTCATGCGTTCTGCGTCAGCGCGCTGACCTCGCCAGTTCACAGGCATCAGCCTCTGGTGCCATGCGGATCGCCCTAGTCCTTAGCCGTCTACCGCAGTGACGCATGAGTGTCGGATAACGATGCAGGTCGGGTCTCGCGTCAGACCGAAATTGCATCATCCGATCTAAAGCCCCTATGTCATACCGGACGTTGATCGCCAGCATCTTGTGTGCCAGCAACCCGTTCCGCGCGGTCGATGAATTGACGCAAGGGTTCCGGTATGACGCCATGCGGCCGCAGCAGATGCGTCGTCAACGAGGCGTCCCGTTCTGCAAGCGGTCGTGCCACCACATCGGCTTGCGTGCAGCCTTCGAGATGCGCCGCGCTGGAAAAGCCCACGCCATAGCCCGCGGCCACCAGGGCCAGCATCAGCGAATGGGTGCTGACGCACTCGGTGATCGTCGGCCGCACGCCTGCGGAGCGGAACAGATGTTCCCGCTGCTCGTGGCAACCGTCGCACACCTGCGGGTCGCACAGCACCAGCGAATACTTCACCACTTCCTGCAGCGGAACTTCCTTGTATGCCAGCAGTGGGTGCCGCGCCGGCAAGGCCACCAGGAACGGGTCGCGCCACAGCGGCACCGCCACGATCTCGCCTTCCACGTGTCCGACCGACGCAAGGCCGGCGTCGAAGAAGCTCGCAGCGAGCCCGTCCAGGAGTTGCGCCAACGGCACTTCGGACAGCCGGATGCAGACCTCCGGCGCCTCCTGGCGGCACAGCGCAAGCAGCGCCGCCAGACGCGTGCGCCCGATGTCGCCCGCCAGCCCGATGCGCAGCGTGCCGTGATAGCCCGCCGCGACGGCCCGCGCGCGGGCCTGCGCCTGCTCGCAGGCCAGCATCACACGCCGGGCATCTTCCAGGAATACCTGCCCGGCTGTGGTCAGACGCACGCCGCGTCCGTTGCGGTGGAGCAAGGTCACGCCAAGGTCGGCTTCCAGGCGACCGATCCGGCGCGATAGTGGCGACTGCTCGATGTGCAGGCGCTTCGCGGCCCGGCCGAAGTGCAGTTCACCGGCCACCGCGATGAACGCCTCGATATGACGCATGTTCATATTTGTTTTCTCCCATCTATCAGGCCATACACGTCCAACACGCGCAGCGCGCTGGGAGGGTGGCGCCGGTTGCCAGGCGTGCGCCCCAGTGCCAGTGCGACGGACGCGCGCGCTGGCCAGCAGCACTGAACCCGAATGCTGGCGGCCGAATCAACCTGCGGGCACTGAGGAGACAAGAGGCTAGTGCTACACCACACCAATCCCGACAGGCCGCATACGATTTCTGACAGTCGCACGCCATGCTGCTTCGGCCAAATGCTCTGTCATGTCGTTAGCCAGGACTGAACCTGTACGACACCAGCGACTCCCTGTCGCTGTCTGCTACCAGCAGCTTGCCCGCCGGAGGGAACGCTCGCTGTACGCAGTGCTCCCGCGGACACACGCGACAACCGGGCCCAATGAGTACAGCCTGTGCTGAGCGGCCGAAGTCCAGTCCGTCCGCATAGACAAGCTCACGCGCATGCGCGAGATCGCAGCCCAGGCCAATGGCAAAGAGCTTGCGCTGAGCCCGAAAGCCACCGCTGCCGTGCCGCTCGATGGTGCGGGCGATGCCGAAGAAGCGGCTGCCATCGGGCATCTCGGCGATCTGGGTCAGGATGCGGCCGGGCTGGGCGAAGGCCTCATGTACGTTCCACAGCGGGCAGGCGCCACCGTGGCGGGCGAAATGGAAGCTCGTGGCACTCTGGCGCTTGGAGATATTGCCCGCCTGGTCGACTCGCACGAAGTAGAACGGTACGCCGCGAGCCCCATTGCGCTGCAGCGTGGACAGTCGGTGGCAGATGGTCTCGAAGCTGACGTGGAAGCGCTGCTGCAGCAACTCCACGTCATAGCGGCAGCCGCGCGCGGCGTCGAGGAAGGCCCCGTAGGGCAGCAGCACCGCACCAGCGAAGTAGTGGGCCAGGCCCTGGCGGGCCAGCGCGCGCGTTGCATCATCGGAGAAGCCAGCTTCGCGAACTTCGGCGGCGAAGGCGTCGGCCGCAGCCAGCAGCGCGTACTGCGTGGCCATCTGGAAGGCTTGTTGTGCATCAGTCAGATGCGACGGCAGGCTTAGGCGTCGGCGGCGGGCATCGTAGTGACGCAGCAGGCCAGCGTCGCCTGGGTCAGTTAGCGGCTCGACGGTCACGCCGCAGCGTTGCAGCAGGGCCTCGCGTAGCGACGCGGCACGCTCGGCTGGCTGTAGCACCAGATCCTGCGCGAGCGCTTCGGCCAAGCGATCCAACCCGTCAATGTAGTTGTTGCGCCGGTTGAAGAAGTCGCGCACTTCTTCGTGCGGCAGCGGCGCCGTCCACGCGGGAGGCTGGCCGGTACCGAGATCCTGTCCCTGCTCGCCGTAGAAGCGGTCGATGAGTTGGGCGTGCTCATCCTGCAGGCGCTGATGGCGCTGGTACAGCGCCACATAAGCCTCGGCCAGTTCGGGCGCCTGCTCAACGAGGCGGGCAAGCTGAGCGGCATGAGGAGGGTCGTGGCCGAGCGTGCGGTCGTTCAGCGCGGCATCCAGCTCGGTGAGCAGCCGCTTGTCCTGCTCCTCAGAGAACTGCGCGACGTCGCCGCCGAAGACCTCGGCCAGCTTGAGCAGCACGCCGGCCGTGACGGGTCGTTGGTTGGTCTCGATCTGGGAGATGTAGCTCAGCGACAGCTCCAGCCGGGCCGCGAGTTGGCTCTGGTTCCAGCCCAGTTGTTCGCGCAGCCGGCGCAGGCGCGGGCCGACGAAGAGCTTTCGGCCGGGTGCATCCGACTTTGCAAAGTTCGCAGCTTTCACGGATTGATTGCGAAGTGATTTGCAGTTTTTCCTTTTCACATCAACCACTTGTTGATCGATGTGAAGCGTGTGGATAGATTCTGTGTGAAATCAATTGACCTGTCTAGGAGACTTCATGAGCCGCGATAACCTGCCCCATGTTCCGTTGCTAATCAACGGCGAATTCGTGCAATCCAAGAGCACCGAATGGCGCGAGGTGGTCAACCCGGCCACCCAGGAACGCCTGGCGCGCGTGCCCATGGCCACGGCCGATGAGGTCGCAGCGGCCATCGCGTCGGCCCAGGCCGCTTTCAAGACCTGGCGTAAGACGCCCATCGGCCAGCGCGCGCGCATCTTCCTGAAGCTGCAGCAACTCATCCGCGACAACATCAAATCCCTCGCCGCAACGCTGACCGCCGAGCAGGGCAAGACGCTGGCTGATGCCGAGGGCGACGTGTTCCGCGGCCTCGAAGTGGTGGAGCACGCCGCCAACATCGGCAGCTTGCAGATGGGCGAGCGCGCCCACAACGTGGCCGGCGGGGTAGACACCTACACGCTGCTGCAGCCCCTGGGTGTGTGCGCCGGCATCACACCATTCAACTTTCCAGCCATGATCCCGCTGTGGATGTTTCCGATGGCCATCGCCACCGGCAACACCTTCGTGCTCAAGCCCTCGGAGCAGGACCCGCTGGTGACGATGCGCCTTGTGGAACTGGCGCTGGAAGCCGGCGTCCCGCCCGGCGTACTGAACGTGGTGCACGGTGGCGAGCACGTCGTCAACGCGCTGTGCGACCACCCGGACGTGAAAGCGATCTCCTTCGTCGGCTCCACCCGTGTGGGCACGCACGTCTACGAGCGCGCCAGCCTGGCCGGCAAGCGTGTGCAGTGCATGATGGGCGCGAAAAACCACGCCATCGTGCTGCCGGACGCACACAAGGAGCAGACGCTCAACGCGCTTGCCGGTGCTGCTTTCGGCGCTGCCGGCCAGCGCTGCATGGCGGTTTCGGTGGCCGTGCTGGTGGGCGAAGCCCGCAAGTGGGTGCCTGACCTGGTGGCGCGCGCCAAGAAGCTCAGCGTGGGTGCCGGCGACTCGGCATCAACGGACGTCGGCCCGCTGATCTCCTGTGCAGCGCGCGAGCGCGTCGAGGCGTTGATCGCCCGAGGTGTCGAGGACGGCGCCCAGCTGGAGTTAGACGGCCGCATACCGTCGCTGCCCGGCGCACTGAAGGAAGGCAACTTCGTCGGCCCGACCATCTTCAGCGGCGTGAGGCCGGGCATGTCGGTCTACGAGCAGGAAATCTTCGGCCCGGTGCTGTGCATCGTAGAGGCCGAGACGATGGATGAGGCCATCGCGATCACCAACGCCAACCCGAACGGCAACGGCACGGCCATCTTCACGCAGTCGGGCGCGGCGGCTCGCAAGTTCGAGGAGGAGATCGAGGTGGGCCAGGTGGGCATCAACGTGCCTATCCCAGTGCCTGTGCCGCTCTTCTCGTTTACCGGCTCACGCGGCTCCAAGCTGGGCGACCTGGGCCCCTACGGCAAACAAGTGGTCCTTTTCTACACGCAGACCAAGACGGTCACCGCGCGCTGGTTCGAGGACGACGTCAGCACGGGCGTCAACACGACCATTGCGTTGAAGTAAGCCCGAGCCGGCACCGCGATGGAATTCGAGCTGAACGAAGAACAACGCGCCTTTGGGGAGGCTGCGCGCACGTTTGCCCGCAGCGAGCTGGCGCCGTTCGCGGCCCAGTGGGACCGCGAGCAGGCATTCCCGCGTCAGGCCATCGCGGCAGCGGGCGAGCTGGGCTTCTGCGGGCTGTACGCGCCCGAGCGCATCGGTGGCCTCGCGCTGCCGCGGCTGGATGCCACCGTCGTCTTCGAGGAACTGGCCGCGGTCGATCCATCGACGACAGCCTTCATCACCATCCACAACATGGCCACGTGGATGCTGGGTAGCTGGGGCAGCGATGCCGTTTGCGAGCGCTGGGGACACGATCTGGCCAGCGGCCGCAAACTCGCCTCCTACTGCCTGACCGAACCCGGTGCCGGCTCCGATGCTGGCGCGCTGAAGACGAAGGCGGAATGGGACGGCGAGCACTGGGTCATCAACGGGGGCAAGGCCTTCATCTCTGGCGCCGGTGTCACCGACGTGCTGGTGCTGATGGCGCGCACCGGCGGCGCCGGACCGGCCGGCATCTCGGCCTTCGCAGTGCCAGCCGATGCGCTAGGCGTCAGCTACGGCAAGAAGGAGCACAAGATGGGTTGGAACAGCCAGCCCACACGCGCCATCGCGTTCGACAACGTTCGCGTCGGCCCCGAATGCCTGCTGGGCGAGGAAGGCCAGGGCTTCCGCATTGCGATGAAGGGGCTGGACGGCGGACGCATCAACATTGCGACCTGCTCCGTTGGCGGCGCGCAGGGCGCGCTTGACGCCGCGCGGCGTTACCTGCACGAGCGCCAGCAGTTCGGCCAGCCGCTGGCCAGTCTGCAGGCGTTGCAGTTCCGCTTGGCGGACATGGCTACCGAGCTGGTTGCCGCGCGCCAGATGGTGCGCCTGGCGGCATTCAAGTTGGATGCGTGCCACGTTGAGGCCTGCACCTACTGCGCGATGGCCAAGCGCTTCGCCACCGACATTGGTTTCGCCGTCTGCAACGAAGCCCTGCAACTGCACGGTGGCTATGGCTACCTGAATGAGTTTCCGCTGGAACGGCTGGCACGCGACACCCGCGTGCACCAGATTCTCGAAGGCACCAACGAAATCATGCGCGTCATCGTCTCCCGCCGTGTGCTGCAGGAAGACGCGGGCGACGCGATCCGCTAACCCACTCCCACCAACCATGACCACCCAAGACTACCCCGGCCTGCTGCTCGAAAAGCGCGGCCATACGGCTCTCATCACGCTGCACAACCCGCCTGCCCATACCTGGACGGCCGAGAGCCTGACCGGGCTCGCGCGTCTCGTGCGCGACCTCGACGCCGACCGCGACATCTATGCGTTGGTTGTCACTGGCGACGGCGAAAAGTTCTTCAGCGCCGGTGCTGACCTGAAGCTCTTCGCCGATGGCGACAAGGGACGCGCCGCGACGATGGCCCAGCGCTTCGGAGAAGCCTTCGAGACGCTGGCCGCCTTCCGGGGCGTCAGCATCGCCGCCATCAACGGCTATGCGATGGGTGGTGGGCTGGAATGCGCGTTGGCCTGCGACTTGCGCGTCGTCGAATCGCATGCGCAGCTCGCGCTGCCCGAAGCCAGCGTGGGTCTACTGCCTTGCGCGGGCGGCACGCAGTGGTTGTCCTGGACCATCGGCGAGAGCTGGGCCAAGCGCATGGTGCTGCTCGGTGAACGCGTAGACGCCGCCACGGCGCTGCGAATTGGCCTGGCCGATGAACTGGCCGAGAAGGGTCAGGGCCTGGCTACCGCACTCGCGCTGGCCGACAAGGTTGCCAAGCAGAGCCCCAGCGCCGTGCGCGCCTGCAAGCGCCTAATCCAGGGAGCACGCTACGCTGGCCCGCATGGCCAGTTGCCATCTGAGCGTGAGGCGTTCGTCGCTCTCTTCGATACCGAGGATCAGCGTGAAGGCGTGGGCGCCTTCCTCTCCAAGCGCGCACCACAGTGGAAGAACGGCTAATGAGCGACGCGCCTGTCTTGTTTTCCGAGATCGCGACCGCTGGCAGCCACTGCTTCGGTCGCGCGACACTGAATGCGCCGGCTAGCCTCAATGCACTGTCGCTGCCGATGGTGGATCTCCTGGATGCACAGTTGCGCGCCTGGGCGGTCGACCCTCAAATTGCCGGCGTCTGGCTCGACGCGGCGGGTGACAAGGCCTTCTGCGCCGGTGGCGACGTGGTGGGCCTCTATGGCGCCATCAAGGCCACGCCGCGAGGCGAGGTGCCGGCCGAGCCCGCGGCCTTCTTCGAGCGCGAGTACCGGCTGGACTATCTCATCCACACCTATCCCAAGCCCATTGTGTGCTGGGGCCACGGCATCGTGATGGGCGGTGGTATTGGGCTGATGGCTGGCGCCTCTCACCGAGTTGCGACGTTGAAGACGCGGCTGGCGATGCCTGAGATCACCATCGGCCTCTACCCGGATGTGGGCGGCAGTTGGTTCCTCGCGCGCCTGCCCGGTGGCCTGGGCGAGTTCTTGGCGCTGACCGGTGTTTCGCTGAACGCCGCCGACGCGCTGGAGGTCCAATTGGCCGACTTCGTGCTGCGGCACGAAGACCAGGGTGCCGTGCTGAAAGCCATCGCAGCCGCCCTTTGGCAAGGCGATGCCGAAACCGATCGTGCCGCGCTGAGCCGGCTCTTGCAGGCCAAAGCGCTTCGGCCGACCGAACTTCCGGCGTCGCCGGTCCGCGAGCACCGTGATCGTATTCGCGAGCTGGTTGGTCAGCACCAGCGCTTGCAGGATCTGGCGCCACGCCTTACCGCCTTGACGGCGGATGCCGATCCTTGGTTGGCCCAGGCCGGCACCGCCTTCACCAAAGGCTCCCCAAGCTCGGCCGAGCTGGCGCTGGCGTTGCAGCGACGGCTGCGCCACGGCTCCCTGGCCGAGGTTTTTCGTCTCGAATGGCAAGCCTCGGTGGGTTGCTGCATGCACGCGGACTTCGCCGAGGGCGTGCGCGCATTGCTGGTCGACAAGGACAAGCAGCCACGCTGGCAGCCAGCCACCCTTGACGCATTGGATGAAGTGGGCTGGCGTGCACACGTCGCTGCCCATCTGCAGCCGCGCGGCACTAACCCGCTCGCGGACTTGTTCTGAACGACACCACATACGGAGACAAGACCATGACGACACCTCACATCGCCTTTTTGGGCCTGGGCAACATGGGCGGCCCGATGGCCGTGAACCTCGCCAAGGCCGGCTACGCGATCCATGCCTTCGACCTCAGCTCTGAGGCCTGCGCGAAGGCCGCAGGGCAGCCGGGCGTCACCATCGCCGCATCGGCCGCCGCGGCCGTGGACGCAGCCGAGATCGTCATCTCTATGCTGCCGGCCAGCAGACATGTGGAGTCGCTGTACTTGGGCGACGATGGCCTGCTCACCATACTGTCCCACGGCACGCTGGTTATTGACTGCAGCACCATTGCACCAGCGTCGGCGTTCAAGGTGTCGCAGGCCGCTGCCGCGCGCGGCGTGGCGATGCTGGACGCCCCAGTCTCCGGTGGTACGGCCGGAGCCGCCGCTGGCACGCTGACCTTCATCGTCGGCGGAGAAGCCCAGGTTCTGGAGCGCGCGCGGCCAGTTCTCCTGGCCATGGGCAAGAACATCTTCCATATGGGCAGCAACAGCGCCGGCCAAGTCGCCAAGCTGTGCAACAACATGGCGCTGGGCGTCATCATGGCCGTCACTGGCGAGGCGCTCGCGCTGGGTGTCGCGCATGGACTGGACGCCAAAGTGCTGTCGCAGATGATGGCCGTCAGCACCGGCCGCAGTTGGGCCACCGAGGTCTGCAACCCCTGGCCCGGCGTGCTGGAGAACGCGCCAGCGTCGCGCGGCTACACGGGCGGCTTCGGCAACGACCTGATGCTGAAAGACCTGGGCTTGGCGGTCGAGGCGGCGATGGGCGTCGGTGCGACGATCCCGCTGGGCGAGCTGGCACGCAACCTCTACGCACTGAACAAACAGGCTGGCCGCGGCAGCCTGGACTTCTCCAGCGTGGTCAAACTTGTCAGCGAGAAGGTCTAATCTGCTTCGCCACGGCAGGGGCCGTCACAATGAATAGATGACTTCCAGCACCTCGCTTTCACGCGCCTGGATGCGTCTGCCCTCCGGTGCACACCTCGATCTGATCAATCCGAGTCCTGACACATGGACCGACATGGACTTGGCGGTGCGCCTGTCGCGCACGGCGCGCTGGGGCGGCGAATCCGCCTGGCCGCTGCCCCTGTCAGTCGCGCAGCATTCGCTGCTGGTGTTGGAACTGCGGCGCATGGCCGCATCAGGCCCGCTGAGCCCCGAGGAAGAACTGTTGGAAGTGCTGCACGACGCGGAAGAGGGGTTTCTGGGGTTCGACTGCATATCGCCGCTCAAGGCAGTTCTGGGTGAGCCCTTCCGCGCGGTTGCCAACCGCCTTATGCAGGTCGTTGCACAGCGCTACGAACTGCCGCCCTGGACACCCGAACGCTACCGGCTGCACAAGCAGGCCGATCTGGCGGCGGCGGCCAGCGAAGCGGTGCATTGCGTGGGCTGGACTCACGGGGAGGTTCGCGACATCCTGCGAATCGAAGCGCCCATCATCGACGCTGATCCGCTGGCCGCCCGGTATGGCGGTGTGCCATGGGCGCCGTGGCGTCTCGACGTGGCGGCGCAACGGTTCCATGATGTGCTGCAAGACGCGTGTGCCCGTCGCAGCACCCCGCAAGCCTCCGATCCTCAGTGACGCGACGATGCTGGCTGCAACAGCCGCACACCATCAAGCAGCCGGCAGGCTTGGCATCGACAAGCGTCAGGCAGGCGCGGCAGCGCGGGCTCCAGCATCTCGCACACCACCGCCAGCAATCGGAGGTGCATAGTCCACGCACCGTTGCGCCCATGGGGCAGGCGCATGCGCTTGGCAAGCGCCATGACCCGGTGCGATGCGTCGAGGCGGTGTAGGGCGCTGGCGCCGGGGTCGGTGGCTGCGAGCCACCTGCACAGCAGGAGAGTGGATTCTGCTTGCCGCATCTCCACTGCCATCGTGATCGCGTGCGCCAACTCATCCGGCCGAAGCGCTTCTGGCCGCTGCGCGAGCCGCTCCATCCACGGACGCGCTGCCCGCTTGCTGCCCAGTTGCGCGCAGACGATCAGGATACCTAGTTGCAACTGGGCTGCGTTCGCATACCTCTTGCGCAGAGCATCCCGGTAGATCCGCTCGATCTGGTTCGGCTGGCCTGATCCGAGCGCATGTGCCACCTCGGCGCGAAAGGCCGCGCTCCAGTCCACCGCGGCTACGCGCCCCGCATACTTGGCTGCATCATGTTGGCTGGCGCGACCGGCAAGCATCGACTCATTTATAGACAGGGAAGCGCCTCGTCAGCGCAGCAACTTGTTCCCGCACGCGCTGGATTCTGTCAGCATTATGCGGTGCATCCAGTACGTCGGCCACGAGGTTGCCTACCAAGCGTGCCTCATCCTCGCAGAAACCGCGTGTCGTCATGGCGGGCGTGCCCAAGCGGATGCCCGAGGTCACGAACGGCTTCTCTGGGTCGCTCGGGATCGCATTCTTGTTGCCCGTGATGCGCGCCTCGCCGAATGCCTTCTCTGCCTCCATGCCGGCAATCTTCTTGGCACGCAAGTCCAGCATGACGTGGCTTTCCGTGCGGCCGGAGATGATGCGCAAACCGCGCGCGATCAGCGTCTTGGCTAGACATCATGGTCGCTCGCCGGCTGCGGCGAAGGCTCGTCTCCAGTATCGTGGGTTGCGCACCGAGGTGTGCCGAGCCACATGCGGCAGGGCGGGCCAGCCGCAGCGTTAAGGAGACGAGCCATGGACGAGCGTATCAAGTTCTTCGTCGGTCTGGACGCCCACAAGGACACGATTGCGGTGGCGGCTTGCGAAGCCGGACGTGAACCGGCTCGCTTTGCCGGCACGCTGGGGCCGGATGTGCGGGCACTGCTGAAGGTACTGGGCAAGGCAGGAGATCCTGCTGCGGTGAGTGTGGTGTACGAAGCCGGCCCGACGGGCTACGGGCTGTACCGCGAGCTGAGCCGGCGCGGCTACCACTGCGAGATCATCGCGCCCACCCTGATCCCACGGCGAGCCGGCGAGCGCATCAAGACCGACCGGCGCGACTGCCTGCGGCTGGCGGAGTTGTCGCGCTCAGGCGAACTCAAGCCGATCTGGGTGCCCGACGAAGCGCATGAGGCCATGCGCAACCTGTGGCGTGCCCGCGAGGATGCAGTGGGCATGCGGCTGAAGGCGCGTCAGCAGCTCAAGGCCTTCTTGCTACGTCATGGCCGGCGCTATCCGGGCAAGACCTCGTGGACCAAGAGCCACGAGCGCTGGATCAGCGATCAACGCTTCGACCACCAAGGTGACCGCATTGCCCTGGGGGAGTATCAGTTGGCGCAGCAGTCGGCTGAACAACGCGTGCAGCGGTTGACCACTGCGCTGACCGAGGCGGCTGCAGGCTGGCGGCTGGAGCCGGTCGTGGCGGCGCTGCGTGCCCTGCGTGGCATCGACACGGTCAGCGCCATCGGCCTGGTGGCCGAGATCGGGGATTTCCGCCGCTTCGGCACGGCACGCCAGTTCATGGGATACCTCGGGCTCGTGCCATCAGAGCACTCCAGCGGCAACAGCATTCGTCGCGGCTCGATCACCAAGACCGGCAACGCTCACGCCAGGCGGCTGCTGACCGAGGCGGCTTGGAACTACCGGTTCCCAGCGCGCCTGAGCCAAGCGCTGCGCGAACGCAGCAATGCCCTGCCCGAGGCGGTGTGTCGACACGCCTGGAAGGCTCAACTGCGTCTATGCGGACGGTTCGCACGTCTGTCTTCGCGGGGCGTGCAGACCAACAAGGTCTGTGTCGCGGTGGCACGCGAGCTGGCCGGCTTCGTTTGGGCCATCGCCCAACAGGCATCGTTGCCCACAACCCCGCCGCATTGAGCGGCGTCCCTGTAGCAAGCGGCCTGCGGTGATGCGGCACGCATCACGACGGGAAGAACCCTCGCCGGCACTATCCACAGAAAGGCCTTCGGGCAACCTGCGCTGCTAGACGGAGGTAGCTTCCATGACGGATCGATGCTGGGCGGTAACCAACCCGCGGATATCAGACTGATCCATCGTCGCTGCAACCGACTCGTGCCGCATCACCCCAAGCCGCTTGTCCAAAGGATCAAACAGCCAGCATTGACGAAAGCGACCATATCAGTACCTTGGCGTTCTTGATAACCTGTTCCTGGTAGATATTGAACTCGGGCGCTAATGCCTCCTTGAAGGCTACGGCCTTGCCAGCGATGACGTGCATCGGCGGTCCGCCCTGGATACCGGGGAAGATGGGCTCCGCGTGAGGTTTAGACGGACTGACGCAGCGTCTTCGCAGCCGCGACCATGTTGGTCAACGCCGGAATCACCTCGGCCCACTGGCGAGTCTTCAGGCCGCAGTCCGGGTTGACCCACAGCCGCTCAGCGGGAATGCGCTCCGCAGCTTTCTTCATGAGCTGGACGATATGCTCCTGCGTTGGAATATTGGGCGAGTGGATGTCATAGACGCCTGGACCGATCTCGTTGGGGTACTTGAAGCTGTCGAAAGCATCCAGCAACTCCATGTCCGAGCGCGAGGTCTCAATCGTGATGACGTCGGCGTCCATGTCGGCGATGGACGCGATGATGTCGTTGAACTCCGAGTAGCACATGTGGGTGTGGATCTGGGTCTCGTCACCCACGCCGTTGGCAGTGATGCGGAAGGATTCGACGGCCCAGTCCAGGTACTCCTGCCATTGCGACTTGCGCAGCGGCAGGCCCTCGCGCAGCGCGGCCTCGTCGATCTGGATCACGCGAACACCGGCCTGCTCAAGGTCCAGTACCTCCTGGCGGATGGCCAGCGCGAGTTGCTTGCACGACGCCGAGCGAGGCTGGTCGTCGCGCACGAAGGACCAGTTCAGTATCGTCACCGGGCCGGTCAGCATGCCCTTCATGGGCTTCTTGGTGAGCGACTGGGCATAGGTGATCCACTCCACCGTCATCGCCTTCGGGCGGCTGATGTCGCCGAACAGGATCGGCGGCTTGACGCAGCGCGAGCCGTAGGACTGCACCCAACCGAACTGGCTGAAGGCGTAGCCGTCGAGTTGCTCCCCGAAGTATTCGACCATGTCGTTACGCTCGGCCTCGCCGTGCACCAGCACGTCCAGTTCCAGCTTTTCCTGCTCGCGCACGCTGCGCTCGATCTCGGCCCGCATCGCGGCCTGGTAGCCCAGGTAGTCCAGGCAGCCGGCCTTAAATTCGCTGCGCGCGTGGCGGATTTCGGCGGTCTGCGGGAAGGAGCCGATAGTGGTTGTCGGGTACGCCGGCAGCTTGAGGAATCCCGCCTGCTTGGCCGCACGATTGGCGTAGGCGCTTTTGCGCTGGCCCATGTCGACGTTGACGCGGGCTACCGCGGCCTCCACCGCCGGGTTGTTCACGCGCGGCGAGGCGCGGCGGGCAGCCAGCGCAGCCTGGTTGGCTGCCAGCGCGTCCTGGACCGCAGCTCGGCCTTCGCGCAGGGCCTTGCCGAGCACGCGCAGTTCTTCGAGCTTCTGCAGCGCGAAGGCCAGCCAGGACTTGACCTCGGCGTCCAGCTTCTGCTCGCTCGCGAGGTCCACTGGCACATGCAGCAGCGAGCACGACGGCGCGATCCACAAGCGCTCACCCAGCCGCTCGACCAGCGGCTCGATCCAGTCGAGCACGGCCGCCAAGTCGGTCTTCCAGATATTGCGACCATTGATGACGCCCAGCGACAGCACCTTGTGAGCCGGCAGAAGGTTGATCAGGGTCTGCACGCCCTCACGGTCGTTGATGGCATCAATGTGCAGTCCAGCTACCGGCAGGCCGGCCGCGAGGTAGGCGTTTTCCTGTAGCTGACCGAAATAGGTCGCCAGGAGCAGCTTGACCTTGGCGTCCTTGAGCTGGTGGTAAGCCGTGTTGAGGGCGTGCTGCCAGTCGGCATCGAGTTCCGTCACAAGGATGGGTTCGTCGACCTGCACCCATTCGACGCCCTGCGCCGCCAGCGTGTCCAGCAGCTCGGCGTACACGGGGAGCAGGCGCTCCAGCAGGGCCAGCTTGTTCGAGTCGTCCTTAGCCTTGCCGATCGCCAGATAGGTCACTGGTCCAATGATCACCGGCTTTGCCTTCAACCCCTGCGCCCTGGTTTCGGCTAACTGCTCCAGCAGGCGCGAAGCGTCGAGCATGAACGCTGTGGCGGCGGTGAACTCGGGGACGATGTAGTGGTAGTTGGTGTCAAACCACTTGGTCATCTCGCCAGCGGCCACGCTGCCGCAGCATGCCGCATGGTCGTCGATACCCTTAGCCGAGCGGCCGCGCGCCACGCGGAAGTAGTTGTCCAGCGGATCGCCGTGGAAGCCCTGCACCCGCTCGGGCAGGTTGCCCAGTGTGAAGCTCATATCCAGCACCTGGTCGTAAAAGGCGAAATCGCCCACAGGCACCAGGTCCAGGCCGGTCTGGTTCTCCCAGTTGCGCTGGCGTAGCTGCGCACCCAGGGCCTTGAGTTCGTCGAGCGAGGACTCGCCATTCCAGTAAGACTCCAGCGCGAACTTCAGTTCGCGCTTGGCGCCGATGCGGGGGAAACCGAGGTTATGGATCGTCGTCATGGTCTGCTCTCAAAACAGGAAACGTGGAATGACGCAAATCCTAGGGAAGCCAGACAATGAAGTAAAATGGTCTTATCTCACATATCCATGAATTCTGCTCAATTGTTCTGGAGCACATCCATCGGGCCATCGGGCCATCGGGCCATCGGGCCATCGGGCACGAGGTCGAGAAACAAGGTGTTGAGTTCCAGGCAATCCTGAGCCAGGGGCCTTGCCCGGTCACTCCGGATGGAATCAAAAGTTTGGGCGTGACGAGACCGGGCCTGCGTCACATCCCAGTGAACCGCTCCTTTGCCAGCCTCGTGCCTTCTGCCAGCGCTTTCAGCTTGCGCCACGCCACGTCCCGCCCCATAGGCGCCAGGCCGCAATTCGTGCATGGGAACAGCCGCTCCTTCGGCACGAACTCCAGCGCCCGGCCGATGGTGTCAGCAACTTCCTCGGGTGTCTCGACCACGTCGCTGGCCACATCGATCACGCCTACCAGCACGTCCTTGCCTGCCAGCAGCTTCATCAGGTCGGGCGGCACATGGGAGTGGATGCATTCCAGGCTCACCTGGTCGATGCGGCTGCGGGCAAGCGCGGGGAACACCGCCTCATATTGGCGCCATTCGTCGCCCAGGGTGCTCTTCCAGTCGGTATTGGCCTTGATGCCGTAGCCATAGCAGATGTGCACCGCCGTCGTACAGGTCAAGCCCTCCGCCGCGCGCTCGACCGCCTGCACGCCCCAGTCGGCGGCATCTTGCATGTAGACATTGAAGGCGGGCTCGTCGAACTGGATGATGTCCACTCCGTCGGCCTGCAGCGCGAGCGCCTCCTGGTTGAGCAGTTCTGCAAACGCGAAGGCCATCTTGACCTTGTCGCCGTAGAAGCGGTCCGCCACGGTGTCGACGATGGTCATCGGGCCGGGCAAGGTGAACTTCAGCTTCTTCTTCGTGTGCGCGCGCGCCAGTTGCGCTTCGAAGGCATGCACGCGACCCTTCAGGCGCAGGGCCGACACCACCTGCGGGACCATCGCGTCGTAGCGGTTGTCGCGGATGCCCATCTTCACCTTGTGCTCGAAGTCGATGCCCTCGATCTGCTCCAGGAAGCCGTGCACGAAGTGCTGTCGCGACTGCTCGCCGTCGCACACGATGTCCAGGCCTGCGTCTTCCTGGGCCTTGATCCACAGCAGGGTCGCATCGGCCTTGGCTTGCACAAGCGCATCGCCTTCGGCCCGCCACTGGGGCCAGAGCTTGTTGGTTTCGGCCAGCCAGGCGGGTTTTGGCAGGCTGCCGACGATGGAGGTTTCAAACATCTGAGGATTTCTTTCTAACAAGGATGAGGGTGGCGGGCGTACTTTGGGGACCGTTTTGCCCGATTTGCGAAGCAATGCGGTGGTGTCAGAGCGCGCAACTGGCAGCCCATTGTTCAAGAACGTTCTTGTACGGCTTGATGAAGTGCTCTTCCGCGAACTTCCCCTGCTTGACTGCCAGCTGGCTGCGTTCTTCCCGGTCGTAGACGATCTGCGTCAGCGAGTAGTCCTGGTTCTTCAGGCTCGGCTGGTAGAAGATGCCCGCCGCGGAGTTGGCGTTGTAGATCTCGGGGCGGTAGATCTTCTGAAAGGTCTCCATCGTGCTGATGGTGCCGATCAGCTCCAGATTCGTGTAGTCGTTCAGCAGGTCGCCGTGGAAGTAGAACGCCAACGGCGCGACGCCATTGGGCGGCATGAAGAAGCGGACCTGCATCCCCATCTTCGCGAAGTACTGGTCGGTGGAGGACAGTTCGTTCTGCTGGTACTCGGCGCCCAGGATGGGGTGCTGGTTGCCGGTCCGTCGGTAGGTCTTGCTGGTCGAGGCACTGATGCAGATGACGGGCGGCTTGTGGAAGCGCTCCTTGTAGGTGCGCGAGTTGGCGAATTGCTTGAACAGCTTGCCATGCAGGTCGCCAAAATCGTCCGGGGTACTGAATTCCGCGCGATCGGCGTTGTACCCCGGAAGCAGGACGCTGAAGTCGTAGTCGCGCACGTAGGAGGAGAAATTGTTTCCCACGATGCCGTCGATGCGTCGGTTCGTCTTCTTGTCGATGATGTAGGTCTTCAGGATCTCGATCAATGGAAATGCACCATGGCTGCTCTCGGCGTCCATGTTCATCTCGACGGACACGATCTCAAGCTCGACCGAGTAGCGGTCTCCCGTCGGATTGTCCCAATGCGCCAGGTCGTTAAAGCGATGGTCGATCATCCTCAGCGTGTTGCGCAGGTTCTGTTGCCGACTCGTCCCCCGGGCCAGGTTGGCAAAGTTGGTGGTGATGCGTGTGCTGTCCGAAGGGTGGTAGTTCTCATCGAAACAAATGCTTTTGAGGCTGAAAGTAAATTCTTCGTTCATGACGATCTGCTGCGCGGATGGTGGAGATGAAGGTCGATGCGTGCCTCAGGCCGCAAGCACTTCCTCGATCGGAGATGGCTTGGCATGGCGCGCCAGTTCGACCAGCGGCAATGCCCGTTGGACCGCCAGTCCGGCCCGGGCGATCAAGGCCTCGTCCCGCAGGCGGTAGTCGAAGAAATCCTTGTCGGTCGCGTAGACGCCCAGCGGCAATGTGCGTGCTTGGAAAAAGCTGAACAGCGGCCGCAGCTGGTGGTCGATCACCAGGGCATGACGCTCGCTGCCGCCTGTGGCCGCCAACAGGACGGGCTTGTCCACCAAGGCGTCCTGGTCGATGAAGTCGAAGAAGTGCTTGAACAAGCCCGTGTAGGAGCCGCGGAAGACCGGTGTCGCCACCACCAGAACATCGGCGCGCTCGACCGCCGCCAGTTCCCGCTCCACTGTATCGGGCAGTTGGGAGCGCCAGACGGCACCGGCGAGCTGCGGTGCGAGCTGACCCAGTTCGACCAGGCGCTGTTCGCACGGGACTTCTTCGGCGATCAGGTCCAGCAGGTGCTCTGCCAAGGCTGCCGACCTGGAGGGGCGTTGCAGCCCGCCGGACACCGCGACCAAGCGGAGTGGACGTGTCATCTTTGCTTTCATGAGGATGGGTTCGCGCCGCGCCGGGAAATTCGCCCGGCCTTGCCATGGCCGCTCCCAGAGTGCAAACGAACAATGGGAACGGATGGTATTGATGTGAGTCAATGAAGTAAAATGGTCTTATTTCAACAATCCATGAGCACGAGTCATTTGAATGCTTGAGCGCATCCACCTCAGCATCGTCCAGCAGGTCGAAAAGCAAGGGTCGTTGACGGCTGCCGCGGGCGTGTTGAACCTCACCCAGTCGGCCCTGAGTCACAGCATGAAGAAGCTGGAGCAACAATTGGGCACCGACATCTGGCTGCGCGAAGGCCGAAGCCTGCGCCTGACACAAGCCGGGCAGTACCTGCTGGCGGTGGCGAACCGTGTGCTGCCGCAACTGGACCTGGCCGAAGAGCGCCTAGGCCAGTTCGCGCAGGGCGAGCGCGGTGCGCTGCGCATCGGCATGGAATGCCACCCTTGCTACCAGTGGTTGCTCAAGGTGGTGTCGCCCTACTTGGCCGCATGGCCCGACGTGGATGTGGACGTCAAGCAGAAGTTCCAGTTCGGCGGGATCGGCGCGCTGTTCGGCTACGAGATCGACCTGCTGGTCACGCCTGATCCGCTCTACAAGCCGGGCCTGAAGTTCGAGCCGGTGTTCGACTACGAACAGGTATTGGTCGTGGCCAAGGGCCATGCCCTGGCTTCGGCGGCTTACGTGAAGCCCCAGCAGCTGACCCAAGAGGTGCTCATCAGCTATCCCGTGGACATCGAGCGCCTGGACATCTACAACCAGTTCCTGCTGCCGGCCGGTGTCACGCCCAAGCGCCACAAGGCCATCGAAACCACCGACATCATGCTGCAGATGGTGGCCAGCGGCCGCGGGGTGGCCGCCCTGCCGCGCTGGCTGGTCGAGGAGTACGCGGCCAAGATGGACGTGGTGCCCGTGCGGCTGGGTGCGCGCGGCATTGCCAAGCAGATCTTCCTGGGCGCGCGCGAGGCGGACACGGCCATCGACTACGTGCGGGCCTTCATCGAACTGGCCCGCCAGCCAGCCACCGCCACCGCGCGAGGAGCCAAAAGATGAACACCACCATCGAACGCAAACCGCTTGCGCTGCCCGGCGGCCATGACAAGGTGCTGCTGCATTCCTGCTGCGCGCCGTGCTCGGGCGAGGTCATGGAGGCCATGCTGGCCTCTGGCATCGACTACACCATCTTCTTCTACAACCCCAACATCCATCCGCTCAAGGAATACGAGCTGCGCAAGAACGAGAACATCCGCTTCGCCGAGCAGTTCGGCGTGCCCTTCATCGATGCCGACTACGATCGGGACAACTGGTTCGAGCGGGCCCGGGGGATGGAGCACGAGCCCGAGCGCGGCGTGCGCTGCACCATGTGCTTCGACATGCGCTTCGAGCGCACGGCGCTGTATGCGCATGAGCATGGCTTTCCGGTGATCACCAGTTCTCTGAGTATATCGCGTTGGAAGAACATGCAGCAGATCAACGACTGCGGCGTGCGTGCGGCGGCCAAGTACCCAGGTGTGATGTACTGGGAATACAACTGGCGCAAGGGTGGCGGCTCGGCGCGCATGATCGAGATCAGCAAGCGCGAGAACTTCTACCAGCAGGAATACTGCGGCTGTGTTTACTCGCTGCGGGACACCAACCGTCATCGCATCGCCTCGGGCCGACCACGCATCGAACTCGGCGTGCAGTTCTACGGCGAAGGAGCGACCACGGGCGAAAAGCCCAAAGACCCTGAAGCAGGTTGACGCTGGGCTGGATCACTCGCTATGTCTCCTATGAAGCGCCGCACCGTATCGAGGTACGGCCCAGTCTTGTGCCTCATGGCGCTACCAGGTCATCCGACACATCTGCCGTAATGGCGTCACGCACCAGCCGCTGCACGCGCTGCCGCACTTCCACCGGGATGTTGGAAGCCTCTGCGGGGTCGTCCACCGCGACGCTCCGCGCCGCGACCAGCCGCGCGGCCAGATGCAGGTTCTTCGGGCTGACGGCCTCGATGGCTGAGCGTCCGCCCAGCGCGTCATAGGACTGCAGGAGCGAGTGGTAGATGGACCAAGTGTCGAGACCCCGCGGCACCTGCTTGAGCACGGACTGCACGAGCCTGCGCTTGAGCGGATCGAGCTGCCAGTCCGGCACCCGCTGCCCCCGATGGCCCATGTGGATGGACAGCAGGTTGCCGGCCTGGATCTCATAGGTGATCCAGCGGCGCGACTTGCCCGCGAGCTTGGCGTAGTTCGCCACCGAAAGGTTGTGCGGCGCCTCGAAGGTCTCCAGCACCTGCAGGCGTTCGCGCTGCGCGTCCGACAGCCGCGGCCGGGCGTATTCGGGCATGCGCACGGCCGACAACCGCTGCACCGATGCCGGCGCTGTGGGCATATTGGGCGTCGGCGCGGTCACGATCAACTGCGGCGCGGTGAGGTCGACAACCGGCGGCTGCACGGCCGCCTGGCCGGCGATGGTCGGCAGACCTTGCAGCGTGATGGTCAGGTGGCGGCTGGCGATCTCGACCTGGTTCTGCTCGAACAGGTCCAGGCGATCCGCCCAATCCTGCATCATCACGCGGCGCTGCTCGACGTACTCGGCGTGGTTGTAGGTCGCGCTGATCTTGTCCGGGTCGGCGTGCGAGAGCTGGGCATCCACCCACTTCTTCGGGTAGCCGAGTTCGTTGAGCGCGGTCGAAATCGTCGCGCGGATGCCGTGCCCCGTGAGCTGGTCCTCGTAGCCCATGCGCTTGAGCGCGCCGTTGAACGTGTTCTCGCTGACGGTGTGCTTCAAGCACCAGTCGCCCGGGATGAGGTAGGCCTGGGCCGGCTTGCACTGGTCCAGCAGGTGGCGAACGATTTCCTGGGCCTGCACCGACAGTGGCACGATGTAGGGCGGGATGTCCACCAGGCGCTTGCGCTTCTTCTTCGTGAGTAGCGCGCGCTGCTTGAGCCTGGCCACCGGGATGATCCACAGGCCTTGCTCAAGGTCGAACTGGTCGGGCGTGGCGAAACGCAGCTCGCCGGTGCGCACGCCGGTGAGCATCAGCAGCCGAATGCCCAACTGCGTGTTCAGGCGCCCGCGGTACTTGCGCAGCGTCTGCAACATGATCGGCAGCTCTGGCATGCGTAGGAACGGGTTGTGTTCGACCGGCGGCAGCGGCAGCGCGACGACCTCCAAGTCCTTGGAGGGGTTGTCGTGCATGTTCGGGATCGCCACCGTGGCATAGGTGAACAGTTGGGTGAACCACGTCCTGAGCTTCTCGGCCACCGACAGCGAGCCGCGCTTTTCCACCTTGCCGATGATGTCCAGCAGGTGCGCGCGCGTGATGTCGTAGATCGTCAGGTGGTGCAGCACCGGGAACACGTCTTTCTTGAAGACGCGGGCGATCTGCTCCAGGCTGGTCTGCCGTCCTTCCTCCAACGACAGCTTGCGATGTGCCAGCCACTGGTCATAGACCGCTTTGAACGTGTGTTCGCCCGCCAACACGATGGCGTGGCGCTTGCGCTTGCGTTCGGTGTGCGGGTTGACGCCCTTGGCGAGCAGCGTGCGGGCTCCATCACGAAGCTCGCGCGCCTCCTTCAGGGAGAGGGCCGGGTAGCTGCCGAAGGACATGCGATCGCGCTTGCCGCCCCACGTGAAGCGGAAGTGCCAAGCCTTGGCGCCGTTGGCGGAAACGAAGAGGGAGAGGCCGTCGGCATCGGCCAGCGTGTACGGTTTGCCGGTCGTCTTGGCCTGACGAACCATGAGGTCTGAGAGCATGAGCCCAACTCCTGAGAATCGAGTTGGCTGCATGGTCCTGTTCGTCCCCGCGCTCCTCCAGCAAGAATGCGAAAGTGGGAAGCTCCGCGTTCCGATGTACCACTTGATGTACCGCTTTGTACCGGCAGTCAGTGGTTTTCGCTGGCAGTCACTGGATTCAACGATGGCGAAAAAGCTGAACCGTGACAATCACTTGCGACACTCCATGGTCTTTTCTGGAAGTCCGTGGAAAGTCGAAGTGGAGCGGGTGAAGGGAATCGAACCCTCGTATGAAGCTTGGGAAGCTGCCGTTCTGCCATTGAACTACACCCGCTCAGGCAAGCGCCGATTCTAGCGGAGCGCTTCGGCCGCCTGGCGTCCGCTGCGCACGGCGCCCTCCAGCGTAGCGGGGTAGGGGCCGTCGACGTAATCACCGCAGGCGAGCAGGCCCGGCGCGATGCGGGCCGGCGGGCGCTGCAGCGCGGCGCTGCAGGCGAAGGTGGCGCGCTTTTCGGTCACGGTCAGCAGGGGCTGCACGGCCAGGCCCAGTTCGCGCTGCGCCTGGGCGACGACGGCGGCCTGCAGCGCCGCGCGCTCGCCGGCGCTGTCGCTGACGACGAAGGCCAGCAGCCCGGTCGGCTCGCGCGTGCCGGTGATGGCGTCGCGGTCGAACACGAACTGGGCCGGTGCATCGGTGCCGCTGCGCAGGGCCAGCATGGGCCGCGGCAGCAGGCTGGCGGTGGTGGCTGTGAGCGCCTGGGCATAGACCGTGGTGATGGCGCGATGCTTCAGTCGGGCTGTGCTGGCGCACCAGTCCTGCATCGCAGGTGCTATGCTATTGAAAGCTGCCGGTGCTGATTGGGCAAGGGCTTGAGCCGCATTCGATGCTGAAGTGGCCCAGATCACGCGCTCGAAGGCCTGTCCGCCCACGCTCCAGTGCGGCCCTTGCGCATGCAGCGCGTCGACGCGCTCGCCGCAGCGCAGCACGGCGCCGCGCTGCTGCAGCCAATGCAAGGCGGCATGCGGCAGCAGCGCGCCCAAATCGACGCGCGCCAGCAGCAGGTTGGAATGGCCGCGCCCGCCCAGCAGCGCGTCGTGCAGCACGCGCAGAAAGACCCGGCCGCTGGCCTGCTGGACGGGGGTGTTGAGCGCGGCCACGCACAGCGGCTCGATGAACTCGGTCATCAGGCGTGGGGGCAGGGTGCGGCACAGCGCCGCCACGGTCATGTCCGGCGGGCAAGCAAAACCGGCCCGGCGCCAGCCGAGGGATGCACGCAGCAGGGCCAAACGCTCGCTCCACCGCCAGCCGCGGGCGCGCAGGATGCCGGCCAGCGCGTCCCATGGTGGCGGCCCGTCGGGCAGCTGCAGGCCGCTGCCGTCGGCAAAGCGCAGGGCCAGCGGCAGGCGCAGCAGGGCGCTTGCGGGGTCGACGCCGACCGTGCGCATCAGGCGCAGGCTTTCGGTGTAGGCGCCGATCAGGATGTGCTGGCCGTTGTCGACCATCACCTCGCGCCCGTCGGGCAGGCGCAGCGGCACGCCGCGCGCGCGCCCGCCCGGCTGGCGCGCGGCCTCGAACACGGTGACCGCGTGGCCGGCCTGCACGGCCTGCACGGCGGCCGCCAGGCCCGCCCAGCCCGCGCCAACGACGGCGATGCGCAACGGCGCGGCGGCTTGGGCGTTCATGAGTCGAAAAGGGTTGCAGCCCGCATGCAGAAAGCGCGAGCAGCTATCGAATCAGGAATCATCGCGGTCGAAGCGAAATCAGAAGCGCCCGAGTGCCTGCATCTTCCAGGCCAGCCAGAACTTGCGCAGCGGCGTGAGCTGGATGCGCTGGTGCAGCACCCGAAAGTCGCTGGCCTCGATCTCGCGCAGCAGGGTGCGGTAGATGCTGGCCATCATCAGGCCGGGCTTCTGGCTGCGGCGGTCGGCGGCGGGCAGCAGGGCCAGCGCCTCGTCGTACAGGCCGTGGGCGCGCTGGGCCTGAAAGCGCATCAGCGCCGCGAAGCGCCCGGAATATTCGCCCTGCAGGATTTCGTCGGCGCGCACCTCGAAGCGCTGCAGCTCGCTGGTGGGCAGGTACAGGCGCTCGCGCCGCGCGTCCTCGCCCACGTCGCGGATGATGTTGGTGAGCTGAAACGCCAGGCCCAGCCGGTGCGCGTAGGCGGTGGTGGCCGGGTCGGTCTGGCCGAAGATGCGCGCCGACACCTCGCCCACCACGCCGGCCACCCGGTGGCAGTAGCGCTGCAGCTCGTCGAAGTCGAAGTAGCGCGTGGGCTGCAGGTCCATCTGGCAGCCCTCGATGACGTCCAGCAGCGGGCGCGGCTCGATGCCGAACGCGGCGGCGTGCGGCATCAGCGCCTGCATCACCGGGTGCGTGGGCCGGCCCTCGAAGGCGCTGCGCACCTCGCCCTGCCACCAGGCCAGCTTGGCGGCGGCCACGCCGGGGTCGCTCACGCTGTCGGCCACGTCGTCGACCTCGCGGCAAAAGGCATAGAAGGCGGTGATGGCCGCGCGCCGCGCCGGCGGCAAAAACAGAAAGGCGTAGTAAAAGCTGCTGCCCGAGGCGGCGGCCTTTTGCTGGACGTAGTCTTGCGGCGTGCTCACGGGGGGCGATTGTCACATTCGCAGCATGCGCCAGGCGATGGCGGGTGCGTCCCCCGCGCGCAGGCGCGGGCGCTGGCGCAGCACCTGCGCGCCCAGCGCCTCGACCCGCTCCAGCACGCGCAGGCCGCCCTGCGCCACGGCGCGCAGCTCCCAGCCGGCGCGGCCGGGCACGCGATGCACCAGTTGCAAGCCTTTTTGCATGCTGGCGCCCGCCTGGCGAGCGCAGGCAGCTATCAATTCAGTGGTTTTCTGGTCGGGTTGCAGCGCCGCGAACTGGGTCGCCGGATCGCTGATGAAGAGGCCCTGCGCGGCGCATTCGGCCAGCGGCAGGTAGTAGCGCCCGCGCGGAATGTCCACGGACAGGTCCTGCCAGAAATTGATGAGTTGCAGCGCGGTGCAGATGGCGTCGCTTTCGGCCAGCGCCTGCGCATCGCTCACACCGTACAGGTGCAGCAGCAGCCGGCCCACCGGGTTGGCCGAGCGGCGGCAGTAGTCCAGCAGCTCGGGCCAGTCGGCGTAGGCGGCGCCGCGCTCGGTCTTGGCCACGTCCTGCTCGAAGGCCGAGAGCAGATCGTGCAGCGGCTGCACCGGCAGGGCGAAGGCGCGGATTTGCGCCGCCAGCGGCTGGAACACCGCTGCTGCCCAGCGCGGCGAGGGCTGCGCGCCGCGGGCGATGGCGTGCAGGTCCTCGCGGTACGCGGTCAGGTCGGCCAAGCGCCGGGCCGCGGGGGCGTCGCCCTCGTCGGCCAGGTCGTCGGCCGTGCGGGCGAAGTGGTAGATGGCCGCGATCGGCGCGCGCAGACGCGGCGGGCACAGCCACGAGGCGACCGGGAAGTTCTCGTAGTGGTCGACGGGCCGTGTGCCGGCGGCGCTCAAGAGGCGTTTTGCTCCAGAAAGCGCTGGGCGTCGAGCGCGGCCATGCAGCCGGTGCCGGCGCTGGTGATGGCCTGGCGGTAGACGTGGTCCTGCACGTCGCCGGCGGCAAACACGCCCGGCACGCTGGTTTGCGTGGCCATGCCCTGCAGGCCGCCCTGGGTGCGGATGTAGCCGTGCTCCATGGCCAGCTGGCCGCTGAAGATCTCGGAGTTGGGCGCGTGGCCGATGGCGATGAAGCAGCCCTTGAGCGCGATGTCCTCGGTGGCGCCGCTGTCCACATGGCGGATGCGGATGCCGGTGACGCCGCTGTCGTCGCCCAGCACCTCGTCCAGCACGTAGAAGGTCTTGAGCACGATCTTGCCGGCGGCCACCTTTTCCATCAGCTTGTCGACCAAGATGGGCTCGGCGCGGAACTTGTCGCGCCGGTGCACCAGGGTCACCTGGCGCGCGATGTTGGACAAATACAACGCCTCTTCGACCGCCGTGTTGCCGCCGCCGATGACGCACACGTCCTGCTGGCGATAGAAAAAGCCGTCGCAGGTGGCGCAGGCCGACACGCCGCGGCCCTTGAAGGATTCTTCCGAGTCCAGGCCCAGGTATTTGGCCGAGGCGCCGGTGGCGATGATCAGGCTGTCGCAGGTGTAGCTGCCGCTGTCGCCCGTGAGGGTGAAGGGGCGTTTGGACAGGTCGGCCGTGTGGATGTGGTCGAACACGATTTCGGTGGCAAAGCGCTCGGCGTGCGCCTGAAAGCGCTGCATCAGCTCGGGCCCCTGCACGCCCTCGACGTCGGCCGGCCAGTTGTCGACGTCGGTGGTGGTCATCAGCTGGCCGCCCGGGGCGATGCCCGAGATCAGCAGGGGCTGCAGGTTGGCGCGCGCGGCATAGACGGCGGCCGAATAGCCGGCGGGGCCGGAGCCGAGGATCAGGACTTTGGCGTGGCGGGTGGTCATGGATGAAGGCTGCAGTGGGTGCGTGAAGGGCGCTGGAAGGGGGTGAAAACCGGGCTGCGACCGGCCATGGCGCTCGGGCTCGCCCGGCCGGCAGGGCCCGCAAATGCTTGGAGCGCCTGCGAAGCCCGGGGATAATGCTCCCATTTTAAGAATAACCAACGAACGAAGTATTCGTCTGCCGGAGAAGTCTGAATGACCATGCTGTCCAGCCTGGATCTGATCCGCCGCGTGCCCCTGTTTTCGATGCTGACCGAGGCGCAGGCCGTCTCGGTGGCCGATGCGGTGGTCAAGCGGCGCTTCAAGCGCGGGGAGGCGATTGTCGAGCAGGGCCGCAAGTGCGACGCCCTGTTCATCCTGCTGAACGGCCGCGCCCGCGTGATGACGGCCGACGGGCGCGGGCGCGAGGTCATCCTGGCCACGCTGCGCCCGGGCGACCACATCGGCGAGATGAGCCTGATCGACGACCAGCCGCATTCGGCCACGGTGCGTGCCGAAGTGCAGACCGACGTGCTGGTGCTGGGCCGCACCGAGTTCGCGCGCTGCCTGCCCGAGAACTCGTCCATGGCCTACGCCATCATGCGCGCCCTGGTGCAGCGCCTGCGCCACGCCGACCGCAAGATCGAGTCGCTGGCGCTGCTGGACGTGTACGGCCGCGTGGCGCGCGCGCTGCTGGAGTTTTCGGTCGAAGACGGGCAGGGCGAGCGCGTGATCCGCGAAAAGGTCTCGCGCCAGGACCTGGCCAAGATGGTGGGCGCCTCGCGCGAGATGGTCAGCCGGGTGATGAAGGACCTGGAAGAGCGCGGCTTCATCCAGGCCCGGGACGACGGCTCGACCCGCATCCTGGAGCACCTGCACACCATCGGCTGAGGCGCGCGTGACGGGGCTTGCAGGCCGGGCGCGGCGGCATTCGCGTTAAGCTTGCGGCAGCCCTTATCCATCTCATGGCCTATCCCCTCAATACCTTCAACGCCGACGACCGCGCCCCGCCGCGGCGCACCTCGGTGCAGCGCTTTGCACAAGAAATCGCGCTGGTGGTCGGCCTGGCGCTGATCCTGTTCCTGACGCTGGCGCTGGCCAGCTATTCGCCCCTGGACGCCGCCTGGTCCACCTCGGGCGCGGGCGGCCCGGTGCACAACTGGGCCGGCATGCTGGGCGCCTGGCTGGCCGATCTGCTGTACGTGCTGCTGGGCTTTTCGGCCTGGTGGTGCGTGGCCGCCGCGGTGCGCGCCTGGGCCGCCGTGCTGCTGCGCTGGACGCAGGGGCAGGCCGGCGAAGGCGCCGGCAAGCCGCTGTCGCCCTGGGGCCTGCTGGCTTCGGTGCGCTGGACGTCCTGGCTGGGGCTGGCGCTGGTGCTGGCGGCCAGCTCGGGGCTGGAGTGGAGCCGCCTGTACCGCTACGACGACGTGCTGCCCGGCGCCGCCGGCGGCGTGCTGGGTTACCTGGGCGGGCCGCTGGCGCTCAAGTGGCTGGGCTTTACCGGCTCCACCCTGCTGGGCATCGCGGCGCTGATGGTGGGTGTGGCGCTGCTGTTTCGCTTCTCGTGGGGGCGCGTGGCCGAGCACATCGGCGCGGCGCTGTACGCGCTGATCGAGCGCCGCCGCTCGCGCAAGGCCATGGCCGAGGATGTGGCCCTGGGCCGCCAGGCCACGCGCGAGCGCGACGAGGTGCTGACGCAGGAGCGCGAGGTCGCGCACGAGCAGCCGCCCGCGCCGGTGCTGATCGAGCCCACGGTGGTGGATGTGCCCAAGAGCGAGCGCGTGGTCAAGGAGCGGCAAAAGCCCCTGTTCACCGAGCTGCCCGACAGCAAGCTGCCGCAGGTCGATCTGCTGGACGGCGCCGCCGCGCGCCAGGAAACGGTGGCGCCCGAGACGCTGGAGATGACCAGCCGCCTGATCGAGAAAAAGCTCAAGGACTTCGGCGTCGAGGTGCGCGTGGTGGCGGCCGCGCCCGGCCCGGTCATCACGCGCTACGAGATCGAGCCGGCCACGGGCGTCAAGGGCTCGCAGGTGGTCAACCTGGCCAAGGATCTGGCGCGCAGCCTGAGCCTGGTGTCGATCCGCGTGATCGAGACCATCCCCGGCAAGAACTACATGGCGCTCGAATTGCCCAACGCGCGGCGCCAGTCGATCCGCCTGTCCGAGATCCTGGGCTCGCAGGTCTACAACGACGCCAAGAGCCTGCTGACGGTGGGCTTGGGCAAGGACATCATCGGCAAGCCGGTGGTGGCTGACCTGGCCAAGATGCCGCACGTGCTGGTGGCCGGCACCACCGGCTCGGGCAAGTCGGTGGGCATCAACGCCATGATCCTGAGCCTGCTGTACAAGGCCGAGCCCAAGGACGTGCGCCTGCTGATGATCGACCCCAAGATGCTGGAGATGTCGGTCTACGAAGGCATTCCGCATCTGCTGGCGCCGGTGGTCACCGACATGAAGCAGGCCGCCAACGGCCTGAACTGGTGCGTCGCCGAGATGGAGCGCCGCTACAAGATCATGAGCAAGACCGGCGTGCGCAACGTGGCCGGCTTCAACCAGAAGATCGACGAGGCCAAGGCACGCGGCGAATTCATCTACAACCCCTTCAGCCTGACGCCCGAAGACCCCGAACCGCTGGAGCGCCTGCCGCACATCGTCGTCGTCATCGACGAGCTGGCCGACCTGATGATGGTGGTGGGCAAGAAGATCGAGGAGCTCATCGCCCGCCTGGCGCAAAAGGCGCGCGCCGCCGGCATCCACCTGATCCTGGCCACCCAGCGCCCCAGCGTGGACGTGATCACCGGCCTGATCAAGGCCAACATTCCCACGCGCATCTCGTTTCAGGTCAGCAGCAAGATCGACAGCCGCACCATCCTCGACCAGATGGGCGCCGAGGCCCTGCTGGGCATGGGCGACATGCTGTACCTGCCCAGCGGCACCGGCCTGCCCATTCGCGTGCACGGCGCCTTCGTCAGCGACGACGAGGTGCACCGCGTGGTCGACTACCTCAAGAGCCAGGGCGAGCCCAACTACATCGAGGGCGTGCTGGAGGGCGGCACCGTCGACGGCGACGAGGGCGGCCTGGGCGGCGGCGAGGACAGCGGCGGCGAGAAGGACCCGATGTACGACCAGGCCGTCGAGGTGGTGCTGAAAAACCGCAAGGCCAGCATCTCGCTGGTGCAGCGCCACCTGAAGATCGGCTACAACCGCGCCGCGCGCCTGGTCGAGGACATGGAAAAGGCCGGCCTCGTCAGCCCCATGACGGCCGACGGCAAGCGCGACATCCTGGTGCCGGCGCGCGCCGAGTGATGGCTCCGTTTCCGTCCGGCAAGCCGATGTTTCCACCGGTTGCCGGGCTGAACCTTCCTGCGGTTTGAACGATCCCAGCGGCCATGCCAATGAACATTCCCCAACGGGTGCGGCGCCCCGCCGCCGTGCTGGCCATGCTGGCGCTGACGGCATCCGTCGCCTGGGCCGATGGCCTGGACAGCCTGCAAAACTTCATTCAGCACACGCGCAGCGGCCGCGCCGACTTCACGCAGACGGTGACCGCGCCCACGCAGGGCGGCAAGCCGGGGCGCGTCAAGACGTCCAGCGGCACGTTCGAGTTTCAGCGCCCGGGCAAATTCCGCTTCGATTATCAAAAGCCCTTCGTGCAGACCATCGTCGCCGACGGCCAGACGCTGTGGCTGTACGACGCCGACCTGAACCAGGTGACCGAGCGCGCGCAGGCCCAGGTGCTGGGCCAGACGCCGGCCGCGCTGATCGCCGAGGCGACCGACCTGAATGCGCTGCAGGCCGACTTCACGCTCAGTGCCGAGCCCGCGCGCGATGGCCTGCAGTGGGTCAAGGCCGTGCCCAAGGCCAGGGACGGGCAACTGCAGCAGGTGCAGGTCGGCTTCGACGGCGCGCAACTGGCGGCGCTGGAAATCCTGGACAGCTTCGGCCAGCGCTCGGTGCTCAAGTTCGGCCCCATGCAGCTCAACCCGCCGCTGCCGGCCAGCACCTTCCAGTTCAAGCCGCCGGCCGGCGCCGACGTGCTCAGGCAGTAAGGCGCGCCTGCCAGGCCACGACCCAGTGCGCCAGCAGGGCCTCCACGCTGCTTTCGTCGGGGTTTGAATCCAGCTCCAGATGCCGCGCCGCCGCGCGCAGGGCGCGTGCCGGCTCGCTCAAGTCCAGCGCCCGCGCGCCGTTTTGCTTGCTGAGCTTTTCGCCGTCGGCCCCCAGCACCAGCGGCGTGTGCAGATAGCGCGGCGTGGGCAGGCCCAGCGCGGCTTGCAGGGCGATCTGGCGCGGCGTGTTGTCTGCCAGGTCTTCGCCTCGCACCACGTCGGTGATGCCTTGCGCGGCGTCGTCCACCACCACCGCCAGTTGGTAGGCCCACAGGCCGTCGGCGCGCTTCAGGACGAAGTCGCCCACCTCGCGCGACAACTGTTGCCGCTGCGCGCCCAGGCGGCGGTCGTGCCAGTGGATGGCGCCGCTTGCTTCATCATTGATAGCTGCTCGCGCTTGATGGGCGGGCGCTACAAGCCATTTTTTTTCAAAACGCTCGGTGTGCAGTCGCCACGCGCGCGCGGCGCGCCCGTGCAGGCCGCCGCGCTCGGGGCGGCAGGTGCCGGGGTAGGGCAGCTCGCGCCCGCGCTGGCGCGTGATGCCGGCGGCGGCCTGCGCTTGCGCGATGTCCTGGCGCGAGCAGGCGCAGGGGTAGGCCAGGCCGCTGTCGATCAGTTGCTCCAGCGCCGTTTGGTACGCCGCCGCGCGGCTGGACTGCCACAGCGGCGGCGCGTCGGGCATGAGGCCGCAGCGCGCCAGTTGCTGCACGATCAGGCGGTCGGCGCCGGGCACGCAACGCGGTGTGTCCACGTCCTCGATGCGCAGCAGCCAGCGCCCGCCGTGGGCGCGCGCATCTAGCCAGCTGGCCAACGCGGCCACCAGCGAACCGGCGTGCAGCGGGCCGGTGGGCGAGGGGGCGAAGCGGCCGATGTAGTGGCCCCGCCCGATTGGTGGCGTCGACGGACAGGACAAGGAAATTTCAATTAATGAAACAGACCGGTGGCTCGTGCGAGCCTTTGGTCAAATAATGAATCGCGAGCCGCCCATCGGTCGCGGATCGTGAAACTATTGCCAACTGGAATGAGGCAGCTGCTTGTGAGACACGTCATGTTGAATCGCTTGGACAGATGGATCGGAAGGGTTGAGCAGGTATTGATGTTCCTTGCCGCTGCCTGCATGTTTGTGATGATGGTTCTGACCACCTTTGACATGCTGTCCAGGAAATTTTTTCACGTATCGATTCCCAGCCTGTTCGAATTCACCGAAGATTATCTGATGGTCGGACTGGTCTTCCTGTCGTTGAGTTATGTATACAAGATCGGCGGACATATCAGAATCGATTTGCTTGAAAAATATATCCCGGAGCTTGGACTCAGGGTGTGGACGATCATTCATAAGATCATGGCGATCGTGTTGTTCTTGTTGATTGCGGTCGAGGGCTGGGATGCCGCTGTCGAGGCACATGAATTCAATACATTGTCCAGCAGCTTGCTGGCCTATCCGATGGCCCCCGCGCTGATGATGGTTCCGATTGGGAGTGGCATGCTTGCATTGCGCATTGCCTTGTCTCTGTTTGTCGCCCAACCGGAGCAGCCGGATGCTGCCGATCTATTCTTCGAATGATCGTTAGTAATGACCATATGAAATTGGCAGGAGACAAATAACCATGATTGGTGTATTGGTGCTGGTACTCATGATTGTGTTCCTGTTTTCGGGAATGCCTGTCGCTTTTGCATTGGGGGTCGCCGGCGCGATCGGAATTTATGTCTATGATGGGATGGATGCCGTTCTCGGTGTCCTCGGCACGGTACCATTTCGCTCGGCCGCCAGCTATACGCTGTCCACGGTGCCGATGTTCATATTGATGGCGCAATTCATATCGGTATCAGGCACTGTTGATGATGTCTTCACTGCAGCGCAACGGTGGCTGGAGCGATTGCCAGGCGGGCTTGCGGTGACGACGATTTTTGCATCGGCCGGGATGGCCGCTATGTCGGGCTCGAGCACGGCTTCCGCTGCGACTCTATCGACGATGGCAGTTCCTCAGATGGTCAAGCGAGGATATTCGGAAAGCTTAGCGACCGGTGTCGTGACTGTTGCCGGTACGCTTGCCATCATGATTCCTCCGAGTATCGCATTCGTATTGTATGGGATCATCACGGAGACTTCAATCGGCAAGCTGCTGATTGCTGGCATCATCCCGGGAATATTGACGGCGACAATGTATACCGCTGCCGTGATCGTCTGGAGCAAGGTGCGACCGCACAGTATGCCCCGCTCAAGCAGCGTTTACAGTTGGAAGGAACGATTCAGCTCCCTAAATCGACTTTGGCCGTTCATGATCTTGGCGACGCTGGTCGTGGGTTCAATGTATGCGGGATTCGCGACCCCAACGGAGGCAGCGGCGGTCGGCGCGTTTGGTGCGTTCGTCATTCCACTCGTCATGCGGCGACTGACACTCCGAACATTCAAGAGTGCCGCTCTCAAGACGATCGAGTCAACCGCGATGATCTTCGCAATCATCATCGGTGCAATGATTTTTGGCTATTTCCTGACAGTGACTCAATCCACGCAGAGTCTAATCCAGTATATCGGGGATCTTTCATACAACCGATGGGTCATCATGATGCTCATCATTCTGCTTTATTTGGTGCTGGGGTGCATTATGGATCAGGTGGCCATCATTCTGGTGACCCTGCCCTTGACCTTTCCACTGGTGACGAGTCTTGGTTTTGATCCGATCTGGTTTGGTGTGATCTGCACCAAGACCGCAGAAATCGGCATGGCCACACCGCCGGTGGGGATCAATGCCTATGTCGTGAGCGCGACATCAAAGGTTCCGCTCGATCAGGTGTTCCGCGGGGCTGGGCCGCTCATCGTCGTAGATCTGATATCCCTGGCGATCCTGCTGGCCTTTCCCGCCCTGTCCACTTGGCTTCCATCCACCATGATCGCATGAAGGACGCGTTCCATGTCAAATTCTAAGAGTCCGCAGTCAGCTCCCGATGAAAGCGCGACGTTCAACGCACCACTGCAAGGACTGAGGGTGGTCGATCTCAGCCATGTACAGGCGGGCCCGATCTGCGCCATGATGTTGGCCGATATGGGCGCCGAGGTCGTCAAGATCGAATCCTTGGAAGGGGATATGTATCGTGAACCGATCGCGGGCTCGTTCTACCAGAACTTCAATCGGAACAAGAGGTCGATCGTGCTGGACCTGAAGACGGAAGAAGGAAAGGACGTCGCTCTGGGCTTGGTCAAGGGTGCCGACGTATTCATAGAGAACTTCATTCCCGGCGCGGTTGAGCGTCTTGGCCTGGGCTACGAAGTCCTCCGTGCGCTCAATCCTGCACTCGTTTATGGGTCGATTTCGGGTTTCGGCCAGGACGGGCCATGGGTCAACCGAGCTGCGTTTGATCCGGCCATTCAGGCTCTGTCCGGCCTCATGGATGCCACGGGCGAACCTGGGCGACCGCCGGTGCGCACGCGCGCGGCAATGATTGACTACTGCGCCGGTACCACCATGGCATTTGCCATTGTTGCTGCACTGTTCCGGCGCGCGCGCACTGGCGTCGGAGACTACCTCGACGTGGCATTGATGGACGTCGGCATGTATGCCATGAGTCCCTACATGACGTTCTACAAGCTGAGGGGCGTGACTTTGCCCCGCACGGGTTCAGCGCACCCGGCAACGGCTCCGAACCAGGGGTTTCGGGTGCGAGATGGCTATCTCTACATCGCTGCCACGAGTGACCGCATGTGGCGTGATCTGTGCAAGGTTCTGGGGGTTCCGGAGCTTGCACAGGATCCGCGGTTTGCCACGCGCAGTGGCCGGATGAAGAACGCCCGTACTCTCATTGATGCCGTGAGTCCGGTCATAGAAAAGCGCGATGGATCGGAGCTCGAGGCCCAATTGCTGGCGGTCGGGATTCCGTGCGGCAAAGTGCGGACCGTGGCGGAGGTATTTGACGATCCTTACGTCGTATCGCGGGGGATGCTGGAGCCGACACGCGGCTGGATTGGCGAGGACGTGCAGTCCATGAAGACTCCAATCCGACTGTCGGGGATGTCGTCACCGCTGCGCCGGCCGGCGCCCGCACTGGGGGAACATTCGGTTGAGGTCCTGCGGGAGTTGGGGTACTCGGCTTCCCAGATCGACCGGTTGCTGGCGACCCAGGTCGTCGCTCAGTCGTGAGTGCAACGACCGTGAAGGATTGATGTCGAGGATGAAGCCATGTATGTGACCCTGAACTACACGATCGAGGATTCGATCGCTGTCGTCGAGTTGAACCGCCCACACCGGCTCAATGCGATTGACCCGGACATGCGCCGCGAACTGCCGGACGCACTTCGACAGGCCAACGAGGCTGCCGAAGTTCGCGCGATCATGATCACCGGGGCGGGTAAGGGTTTCTGCGCGGGGGCCGATCTGGGTGGAAAGCCTCCGGAGAATGCGTCCGCGGGAGACGCGCTGCAGCTCGTGGGCGGGTTCATTGAAGTTTTCAGTGCGATCGACAAGCCGATGGTGGCGGCGGTAAACGGTGCGGCTGCCGGCGTCGGTCTGTCGATCGCCCTAGCGTGTGACATCCGAGTAGCCTCCACAGCATCAAAATACAGTGCGATCTGGGTGCGTCGCGGACTGGTCGCCGACGGCGGGGCCAGTCTGCTGCTGCCGACGGTGATCGGAATGGAGCGCGCGTTGGAACTGACACTCACGGGCAAGATGATCTCGGCAGCAGACGCGAAAGAGTATGGTTTGGTGTCGCGCGTGGTCGAACCGGAAGAACTGGTTCCGGCGGCGATGGATTTGTGCCGCGAGATCGCGACGCAGCCACCGATTGCGGTCGCCTTGGTGAAGCGCATCATGCTGGAGCGGCTGCGGCGGGATTTTCGTGAAAGTCTGCTGCTGGAGACGTACGCGCAACATGTCTGCCGTGGGACCGAGGATCACAAAGAAGCGGTCTGTGCTTTCGTGGAGAAGCGCGATGCGGAGTTCGTGGGTCGCTGATGCGCGGGAGACGAGTCGGCCCGCGCATCAATGACTGACAGGTCTTGATTCGAGTTTCAATAATCGAAATTTGATGCTGGTGATGGTGCTGACGCTGATCAATAATCAATCGATCACTGCAGTCGAGAAGAAGAGATTATTGCCAATTTTCGTCTGGGCTGGGTCGATGAATCGAAAGAGAACCCGGTATATTTTATTTTCATCCGATTTCTGACAGGAGACATCATGAGCAGATCATTGACAACAACTAGGATGCTTGCTTCCACAGTGATTGTGACATCAGCGTTAATGACCGGTGTGAGCGTGCAAGCGGCGGATACAATCAAGCTGAAGTACGCAAACTCCTACCCCACCGGCCACCCCTCAGATCTGAGAGCCAAGGAGTTCATCGCGGAAGTGGAGAAATTATCGGGCCACAAGATCGAGATTTCCTATTTTCCAGCGGAGCAACTCGGAAAGGCAAAGGATATGCTTTCTGTGTGTGGCAAGGGAATCGCCGATATTTGTGACATTCATGTCACATATTTTGCCGGCCAATTGCCTTACAACAATACCATCGTTCTCCCGTTGTGGACCACTGCAGTGGAGGGTTCGGCAATCTATCAGTGGATGCTGGAGTCCGTTCCCGATGTTCGTGGGGAATTCGACAAGTTCAACGTCATTCCGCTTTACGGCAGTACGACGCCGAGCTACAACGTCGCTACCGTAGAAAAGCCGGTGCGTAGTCTTGAGGATCTCAAGGGTCTGAAATTGAAGACCGCCGGTGGACTGTATGACACCATCGCCAAGCATTATGGCATCACGCCAGTGTCAATTCCGGCTGCGGAAACTTATGAAGCACTGCAGCGCGGTCTGGTGTCGGGTGTCATATTCAATTACCCGAGCATCCGGTCATATCGCCTCAATGACATCGTCAAATACATAACTGATGGCATGCGTGCTGGCGGCTATCCAGGAGCCGTCATTATGAACAAGAGGGCATGGCAGAAATTACCGAAGGAATCGCAGCAGGTGATCGCCGAGGCAGCGAGGAAGATGTCGGCAGTGGTTGGCCAGAGCTGGGACAGCCAGCAGGATGTGGTGCGCGAAGAGTTTCGAAAGCAAGGGATCGAGATCTATGAACTGACGCCCGAGCAGAAAGTCACTTGGGTGAAAGAGCTGAGCGGCTTGCCTGAGCAGTACATCAAGGAGATCGAGTCTCGGGGCTTTGGAAAAATCCGGGGTGTCGTCGATGCCTACAAGAAGAAGGCAGCCGAGGTGACTGGTCAATAATTCCCCTTCGGCGATGCTCAAGCCTCTGACCGATGACGCGATTGCCGGATTCGATGTGGCTTTGGATATCCGCCGATTGCGTCTGTACCTGTTGCATCCCGGACGATTGCATAGATGAAAACCGCTACCCGCTGTTCATGGCCCGAGCCGTATTGCGGGAGTTGATAGAGTCCTTGCAAGCCACCGGGAGTGCCACGCCATGCTGATAGCCCTGCACAAGAACGCCCGCACGACACCGGCCGTGCGCGCCGAGATCGCGGCCAGCCACGAGACCGCCGCTGTCCTGGCCCAGCGCTTTGGCATCACCGAGCAAACGGTCTACAAGTGGAAGAAGCGCCAGGTCTTTGGGGATCGCTCGCACACGGCCCATCGCCTGCAGACGGTGCTCACGCCGGCGCAAGAGAGCGTGGTGGTGCACCTGCGGCGCACCTTGCTGCTGCCCCTGGATGACCTGCTGGCTGTCACGCGGGAGTTCATTTGCCCCCATGTCTCGCGCTCAGGCCTGGATCGGTGCCTGCGCCGCCATGGCGCGGGCAACCTCAATGCCCTCAAGCCCCAGGAGCCTACCGTGGCCCACAAGGCCTTCAAGAGCTACGAGCCGGGCTATGTGCACATGGATGTGAAGTACCTGCCCCAGATGCAGGATGAGAGCAGTCGGCGCTACCTGTTCGTGGCCATCGACCGGGCCACGCGCTGGGTGTACGTGGCCCTCAAGGCCAACAAGACCGCCGCCAGTGCACAGTCCTTCCTGAAGGCACTGCACAAGGCCTGCCCGATCAAGATCCACAAGCTGCTGACCGACAACGGCAAGGAGTTCACCGATCGCCTGTTTGCCAGCCGCGAGCGCCAGCCCAGCGGCAACCACGAGTTCGATCAGTTGTGCGACGAGTTGGGGATCGAACACCGCCTGACCAAGCCCAGAACGCCCAGGACCAATGGCATGGTGGAGAGGTTCAACGGTCGCATTGCCGACGTGCTCAAGACGCACAGGTTCAACAGCCGCGAGGACATGGAGCAGACCTTGCTGCGTTATGTGGCCCTGTACAACCACCAACTGCCGCAGTCAGCGCTGGGCAGCAAGACGCCTATGCAGACCATGAAGCAGTGGTATCAGGAGAGCCCGCATCTGTTTCACAAGCGACCTTATGATCGTCCGGGATGCGACATGTACCGGAGGTCGGTGTGACTGATTTATCTGAGGAACCTTATGTCAACGTGAGCAGGGACGAACACGTCGCGATCGTTGAGATTCAGCGTCCACCTTACAATTTCTTCAGCGTGCCGATGGTCGCTGGGATTGCCGATGCGTTCGAGACTTTGGAGGCTGATCCCGATTGTCGTGCGATTGTGCTGTGCGCGCGGGGCAAAGCTTTTTGCGCTGGTGCTGATCTGTCCAATCGCGACCGTCGCACCGGCCAGAGTGGGCCGCGTGCAGTGAATCCAATCTACGACGAAGCGCTCCGGTTGTTTTCCTGTACCAAACCAAGCATCGGTGCCATTCATGGCCCGGCGATCGGGGGGGGGTTGGGGCTTGCACTGGCAACGGATTTTCGTGTCACGTGCACCGAGGCGCGCTTTTCAGCCAATTTCAACCGGCTTGGATTTCATCCCGGTTTTGGCCTGTCCGCCACATTGCCCAACTTGATTGGTACTCAGCAGGCCGCCATGATGTTCTATACAGGGCGTCGCATTGATGGTCAGGAGGCCGTCAGGATCGGATTGGCAGACATGCTCGTGCCGCAAGCCGATGTGCGTGCCGAAGCTGTTGCGCTGGCGCGAGGGATTGCTATTTCCTCGCCGCTCGCGGTTCAATCTACCCGCACAACGCTGCGGATGGGATTGGTGGACCAGGTGCGTCTTGCCGTGGCCCGAGAGAGCCTGGAACAGAATCGGCATTTCAATACCGAAGACTTCAAGGAAGGCGTCAAGGCAATGGCAGAGCGCAGGCTGCCGCAGTTCGTCGGCAGGTGACCTGCGGCGCAGTCTTGATGGCCAATTGACGCCCAAGTGTTGCTGCGTGCGGCGGGGCTTCCGGTCCTTTACGTCGGATCGTTGAGTCCGGACTCATGGTCCAACAGAGTTTCCTGCCAAGAGCGGGCGATGTCGTCTGCCAGCCGGGTCAGTAGCTGGCCGTACTCGCGCGTCTGGTGGTCTGCGTCGCGTTCCGCCTGGGGACTGAAGCTGATGTTGATGCTGTAGATAGAATCATCCAAGCCCGAAACTGCCCTTGAAATGGCGATGAGGCCAGAGTGCCAGTTCGCCACACAATAGCCATGGGTACGAAGTTGCGCCCTGGATTTGGCAATTCGGTCCAATATGAATTCGACATGGCCAGCCTGTCGTGCTGCGATCGTTTTAATGAGATCGGTCCTCGTGGCTTCGTCGACGGCGTTAAGGTAGCTGAGCCCCAGGGAGAGTGTCTCGACGGGTCGGCGCGAGCCCGGCGTGACTTGTCGGAAAAACCCTCCTTTTTCTCCCCGGATGGAGGCAAGATAGACGATGTCGCTCAGATCTGCCGACGCCAACCCGACGTTCACATTGGCAGTTTCCGCCAAAGACTCCATGATAGGAGTCGCGATCTTGACAATCTCAGAACTTTCGTTGTAGATCAGTGCGAGGTTAAGATATATGGGCGAGAGGCGATAGGCCTTGCGCTTAAAGTCGAACAGGAGAAATCCGGCCTCGACGAGAGAGTGGGTCAGGCGGCTGATCGTTGGTTTGGGGAGCCCGGAGCGTTCAGCAAGATCGGTGTTGCTCAGTGTCGAGCCGCCTTGCCGAAAGGCCCGCAGGATGGAGAGTCCACGGTTGAGAGTTCGACTGCCGGGAGTTTTTCTCGAGAATGTAGCCATCTGACGATGCGGCCTGATCAGGTGTTTTTCCGTCCCGTGGGCTCCGCATGACGGCTAGGTGAGGCTGGAGGCCCGCATTCCTCGGCGAGCGTGTCTGAATTGTCGGTGCAGAGTATGCATGATGGAGCAGCCGGTGCCGTAGCAGTGGGTGGTGATGGAGACATGGCGTAGGAATTAAAGGCGGGCACGCGTGCCTCACGTATTTTGCCCCCCAAGCGTGCGAGCCGGGTGAAGTTATATCCGCTCCTGCAGCAGCTACGCGGGGGCGGGGAGCTGGTGCCGAAGTGTCAAGAGTTCAACGGACGTCTCTTGACGGATCCGGCGTATGGACCACCGGTGATCACGGCCAGCGCCAACTCCAGCCCCGAGACAAAGGCGTCTTCGACGCGCTGGCCCAGGCACCAGTCGCCGCACAGGCCCAGGCCCAGCGCCGCGTCCCACACGAAGGGCTGGCCCAGCGGCGCCAGCGTGCGCGCGTGCGGCCACAGGCGCGCCTGGGCGTGGCCGGGGGTGGCGCGAATGCCGGTGATTTCGGCAAAGGCCTTGAGCAGCTTGGCGCCGGCGCGCTCGGCGTCGTCCTGCACGTGCTCGCGCGACCAGTCGCTGCTGGCCTGCACCGTCCAGCGCTCGATGCCGCCGCGCTGCGGCTTGGAGCTTTCGCGCGCCAGCCAGGCGATGCGATGGTGCGTGCTGCGTGCGGCGTTCCACTGCGGGCCCAGGGTGTACAGGCCGGGCTGCGCCGCTTGCGGAAAGGCCAGCATCAGCGTCCAGCACGGCGCCATCTCGACGCGCGCCAGCAGGGTCGCCAGCGCGCCCGCCTGCTCCGATTGAAAGAGCAGGTTGCGCGCCCGCGGCGCGGGCAGGGCGCTGATCACCACGTCGGCCGGCAGCGGCGCCGCGCCCTCGTCGACGTGCAGGTGCCAGCCCGCGCCCGCGCGCTGCAGGCGCTGCACGCGGGTGTTCAGGCGCAGGCGGCCGGCCTGCGCCAGCGGCTCGGCCCAGTGCCGGGGCAGGGCAGCCATGGCGGGGGCGGCCACCCAGTGCGCCTCGGTGGGCGCCGGCGCGGCCTCGATCTGGCGGCCGTGCTCGTCCAGCACGCGCACGGCGCTGGCGCTCCAGCGGCGCGCCAGTTGCGGGGCGGTGGTCTCCAGCGCCTGCGCCAGCCGCGCGTCGCGCACGGTGAAGTACTGCGCGCCGCAGTCGAAGCCGCCAAAGGGCGAATCGCAGGTGGCCATGCGCCCGCCCGGCGTGCCCGATCCTTCCAGCAGCGTCACGTCGTGCCCCGCCTGCGCCAGCGTGCGGGCGCAGGCCAGGCCGGCGATGCCGGCGCCGATGACGGCGATGCGTTGGGGGTGGGCGGGCGGGGGGCGGTGGCGGCTCATGCGCTCACTCTACACGTTCGCCGGCGCCTGCAGCAGCGCGCGTCGGGTGATGGGGCGCTCCAGCCGCTCCAGCCACCACGACAGCGCCTGGCCCGGCTGCGTGCGCGCCGGCCAGGCGTAGTGCAGCGTGGCCGTGCGCGTGCTGCGCTCCAGCCGCCGCTCGACCAGCTGGCCGCCGGCCAGCCAGGGGCGCGCCAGCGGCTCGGGCAAAAAGCCCACGCCCAGCCCGCGCAGGTGCGCCGCCAGCTTGGCCTGCAGGCTGGCGACGGTGAGCGTCGCCTGCCCCGCCAGCAGGCCGAAGGACAGCGTGGCGCTGCCCGGCGCCGAGTCGGCCACCACCACGGCCCGGTGCTGCAGCAGCACGCTGTCCGACAGCGGCTCGGGCACGCTTGCCAGCGGATGCGTGGGCGCGATGGCGTAGACGAAGCGCACGTGGCCCAGCGGCCGGGCGCGCAGGTTGGCGGCGTTGGCGGGCTCCAGCATCACGCCCAGCGCCAGGTCGGCCTGGCCGGATGTCAGCGCCGCCAGCGTGCCGCTCAGGACCTCGTCGCGCAGGCGCAGGCGGGTGGGCGGGTCGAGCGCGAAGAAGTCCTGGCACAACTCCATCAGCGCGGCGGGCGCGATCACGCCGTCGACGGCGATGGTGAGCGAAGGCTCCCAGCCGGTGGCCACGCGCTGGACGCGCCGCACCACGGCGTCCACGTCCTGCTTCAGGCGCGCGCCCTGGGCCAGCAACTCGACGCCAGCGGGCGTGGCGCGCGCCTGGCGGCTGCTGCGGTCGAACAGCAGCACGTCCAGCGCGTCCTCGATCTGGCGCACGCGGTAGGTCAGCGCGCTGGGCACCAGGCCCAGCTCGCGCGCGGCGCCGGCAAAGCTGCCGGCGCGGCCGATGGCGTCCAGCAGGCGAAAGGCCTCGGGCGTGAGCAGGTCGGCGGGGTCGGGCAATCGCGCTCCGTTCATTCAATATTTTTGAATGATGCCATCAAACGCCCACGCTCGAAAGGGTCTTGTCCGCCCTTAAATTCGAGTCATTGAAAGGAGTTGACCATGATCAACATTCGCACCTCCAACGAACGCGGCCTGGCCGACCACGGCTGGCTGAAGTCGCGCCACAGCTTTTCGTTTGCCGACTATCACGACCCCGCCCACATGGGCTGGGGCAATCTGCGCGTCATCAACGAAGACCGCATCGCGCCCGGCACCGGCTTTGGCACGCACGGCCACCGCGACATGGAAATCATCAGCTACGTGCTGGAAGGCGAGCTGGCGCACCAGGACAGCATGGGCAACGTGGTCGGCATTCCGCCCGGCGACGTGCAGCGCATGAGCGCCGGCCGCGGCGTGATGCACAGCGAGTTCAATCATGCGGAGGGCCAGACCACGCACTTCCTGCAGATCTGGATCGAGCCCAAGGTGCGCGGCATCGCGCCCAGCTACGAGCAAAAAAGCGTGCCGGCGGCGGACAAGCGCGGGCGCCTGCGTCTGATCGCGGCCGACCAGCCCGACGCCGGCGCCGTGACGATCCACGCCGACGCCCGCGTGTACGCCGGCCTCATCGACGGCGCTGAATCGGCGCAGCTGGCCATCGACCCAGCGCGCAAGGCCTACGTGCACGTGGTGCGCGGCGCCGTGCACGTCAACGGCCGACCGCTGTCCGCCGGTGACGCGGCGCTGCTGGCCGACGAGCCCTTCATCGCGCTCGACCACGGCCGGGATGCCGAGGTGCTGGTGTTCGACCTGGCGGCCTGAATTTATAGAAAACAAGGCTGAAGCCGGCGCCAATCAAGCGCAAGCAGCTATCGAATTGATACTTGACTCCCCTTCACCCCAACCCAAGGAAAGCACCCCATGAACGCTCTGCAAAACCCCCTCGCCCTGCTGATCGCCGTCCTGTTCATCCCCGCCGGCATCGGCAAGATCACCGGCTTTGCCGGCACCGTGGGCTACATCGCGTCCAAGGGCGTGCCGCTGCCCGAGGTGGCGGCGGTGATCGCCATCGGGGTCGAGGTCGGCGCGGCGGCGGCCCTGCTGATCGGCTTCAAGGCGCGCTGGGCGGCGCTGGCGCTGGCGCTGTTCACGCTCGCCGCCGCCGTGATCTTCCACAACTACTGGGCGCTGCCCGAGGCCCAGCAGATGGTGCAGCAGCTGATGTTCACCAAGAACCTGGGCATCGTCGGCGGCCTGCTGGCCTTCGCGGCCTTCGGCGCCGGGGCGATCGGCCTGGACGCGCGGCGCGGCGCGGTGCCGGCGCGCGCGGCGACGGCCGCGTAAGGCCCGGCGCCTGGGGTTGCCGGCGCCGCCCGCGCCGTGCAACCCGCATGCCGATCGCCGGTGCCGGGGGCGACTTGCCCGACAATCGGCTGATGTTCGTTCACCTTCGCCTGCACACCGAGTTTTCCGTCGTCGACGGCACCACCCGCATCGACGACATCGTCCAGGCCGCCGCGGCCGACGGCCAGCCGGCGCTGGCCATCACCGACCTGAACAACCTGTTCGGCGCGGTCAAGTTCTACAAGGCCGCGCGCGGCGCGGGCGTCAAGCCCATCCTGGGTGCCGAAGTGCTGCTGGACGGCCTGGCCGCCGACGCGCCGGCGCGCGTGCTGCTGCTGGTGCAAAACCACGCCGGCTACCTGAACCTGTCGCAGCTGCTGACCCAGGCCTGGACCGAAGGCGTCAGCAAGGGCGTGGCCAGCGTGCAGTGGGACTGGCTGCGCGCGCACGCCGAGGGTCTGCTGCTGCTGTCGGGCGCGCAGGCCGGGCCGCTGGGCCCCAGCCTGGCGCAGGGCGACGCGGCCGCTGCCGGCGCCGTCGCGCTGCAGTTGGCCGAGGCCTTTCCGCACCGCTTCTACATCGAGCTGCAGCGCGCCGGCCGCGCCGACGACGAGGCGCAGGTGGCAGCGGCCGTGCAACTGGCCGCGCGCCTGAAGCTGCCGGTGGTGGCCACGCACCCGGTGCAGTTTCCGGCCGCCGACGACTACGAGGCGCACGAGGCGCGCGTGTGCATCGCCGAAGGTGAAATTTTGGGCAACCCGCGGCGCGTGCGGCGCTTCACGCCCGAGCAGTATTTCAAGAGCAGTGCGCAGATGGCCGAGCTGTTTGCCGACGTGCCCTCGGCGCTGGCCAACACGCTGGCCATCGCGCAGCGCTGCAGCCTGACGCTGGTGCTGGGCAAGCCGCAGCTGCCCAACTTTCCGGTGCCCGCGGGGCACACCATCGAAACCTACTTTCGCCACGCCTCGCAGGAGGGGCTGGAAGAGCGCCTGCGCCAGCTCTACCCCGACGCCGCCCGGCGCGCGGCCGAGCACCCGCGCTACCAGGAGCGGCTGGACTTCGAGCTGGAAACCATCCTCAAGATGGGTTTTCCGGGCTACTTCCTGATCGTCGGCGACTTCATCAACTGGGCCAAGCAAAACGGCTGCCCGGTGGGGCCGGGGCGCGGCTCGGGCGCGGGCTCGCTGGTGGCCTATGCGCTGAAGATCACCGACCTCGACCCGCTGCAGTACAAGCTGCTGTTCGAGCGCTTCCTGAACCCCGAGCGCGTGTCGATGCCCGACTTCGACATCGACTTCTGCCAGGCCAACCGCGACCGCGTGATCGACTACGTCAAGGACAAGTACGGCCGCGACGCGGTGAGCCAGATCGCCACCTTCGGCACCATGGCCGCGCGCGCCGCCATCCGCGACGTCGGCCGCGTGCTGGACATGAGCTACACCTTTTGCGACGGCATCAGCAAACTCATCCCCAACAAGCCGGGCAAGCCCGTCACGCTGCAGTACCCGCCGCCGGGCATCGCCGGCGACGAGAAGGAAAAGTACGCCATCGCCGCCGAGCCCATGCTGGCCGCGCGCATCAAGGGCGAGGAAGAGGTGCGCACCCTGGTCGAGCTGGCGCAAAAGCTGGAGGGCGTGACGCGCAACATCGGCATGCACGCCGGCGGCGTGCTGATCGCTCCGGGCAAGCTGACCGACTTCGGCCCGCTGTACCAGCAGCCCGGCAGCGAGTCGGCCGTCAGCCAGTACGACAAGGACGACGTCGAGGCCGTGGGCCTGGTCAAGTTCGACTTTCTGGGCCTGGCCACGCTCACCATTCTGGAGCTGGCGCGCAGCTTCATCGCCCAGCGCCACCCCGGCCAGCAGGACTTTGCCTACGAGGCCATCGCGCTGGATGACCGGGCGACCTACGAGCTGTTTCAGCAGGGCCGCACCGAAGCCGTGTTCCAGTTTGAAAGCCGCGGCATGCAGGGCATGCTGCGCGACGCCAAGCCGACGCGACTGGAAGACCTGATCGCCCTCAACGCGCTGTACCGCCCCGGCCCGATGGACCTGATCCCCAGCTTTGTCGCGCGCAAGCACGGGCGCGAGCCGGTCGAATATCCGCACCCGCTGGTGGCCGACATGCTCTCCGAGACCTACGGCATCATGGTCTACCAGGAGCAGGTGATGCAGACCGCGCAGATCCTGGGCGGCTACAGCCTGGGCGGCGCCGACCTGCTGCGCCGCGCCATGGGCAAGAAAAAGGCCGAGGAGATGGCCAAGCACCGCGCCATCTTCCGCGCCGGCGCGGCCAAGAACGGCATCGGCGAGGCCAAGGCCGACGAGATCTTCGACTTGATGGAGAAGTTCGCCGGCTACGGTTTCAACAAGTCGCACGCCGCCGCCTATTCGCTGCTGGCCTATCACACCGGCTGGCTCAAGGTGCACTACACCGCCGAGTTCTACTGCGCCAACATGACGGTGGAAATGGACAACACCGACAAGCTGAAGGTGTTGCACGAGGACGCGCTGCGCGAGGGCATGCAGTTTGAGCCGCCCGACGTCAACCGCGGCGGCTACCGCTTCGAGCCCGTGGGCGACAAGCTGATCCGCTACGGCCTGGGCGCCATCAAGGGCACCGGCCAGCAGGCGATCGAGGCCATCGTGGCCGCGCGCGAAGGCCGCGGCGAAGGCAGCGCGGGCGGCGAGAGCGGGCCCTTCGCCAGCCTGTTCGATTTTTGCCGCCGCGTCGACCGCACGCGCGTCAACAAGCGCACGGTGGAGGCGCTGGTGCGCGCCGGCGCCTTCGACGGCCTGCAGCTGAACCGCGCGCAGCTGGCCGCCGCCATCGACCTGGCCTTCGAGTTCGGCGCCAGCTGCGAGGCCAACCAGAACCAGGGCGGGCTCTTTGACATGCTGGACGACAGCCAGGGCTCCAGCACGCAGGAGCCCGAGCTGCCCCCGTCACGCCCTGGGGCGTGAAGGAGCGCCTGTCGTTCGAGAAGACCGCCATCGGCTTCTACCTGTCGGGCCATTTGTTCGACGAGTGCGAGCGCGAGGTGCGCCAGTTCGCGCGTCGGCCGCTGGCCGAGCTGGTCGACAGCCGCGAGCCGCAGCTGCTGGCCGGCATCGTCGGCGATTTGCGCATCATCAACGGCCAGCGCGGGCGCCTGGCCCTGTTCAAGCTGGACGACAAGAGCGGCGCGCTGGACGCGCGCGCCGACGAGGCGCTGATCAACGCCCACCGCCACCTGCTGAAGGACGACGAGCTGATCATCGTGCAGGCCAAGGTCATGCCCGACCGCTTCTCGGGCGGCCTGCAGCTGAACATCACGCAGATCTGGGACCTGCCCGCCGCGCGCTGCCGCTTCGGCAAGTTCCTGCGCGTGGCCGTCAATGGCCAGCCGCCCGACGTGGCGCGCCTGCTGGCCGACTTTCCGCCCCGGCGCGAAAGCACCGAGGCCGGCGACGTGTGGCAGGGCCTGCCCGTGCGCCTGCTGCTGGAGCGCCGCCGCGAAGGCGTGGGCGTGATGGCCCAGCTGCAACTGGGCGAGCAGGCCCGGTTCTACCCCAGCGACGCCGCCCTGGCCGGCTGGATGGCGCAGGCCGACGAAGGGCGGGCGCAGGTGGTGTACGAGTGAGGGTCGCTTCGGCGCCTCTCGTCATTGCGAGCGAACGCGAAGCAATCCAGTTGGACGCCACCACGACACGCCGCCGCTGGATCGCCACGTCGCTGCGCTCCTCGCGATGACGGCGGGGGTGTCACCCTTGTTTCAAGGATCGAATCGACCTGCAGCACGCATGCAGCAAGCGCTGGAAGCTATCAGAAACGAAGCAATCAGCCGTGCAGCTTGAACACGATTTCCATCGGGTTCCAGTAGCGGCCGTTGTCCGAGGGCAGTTTCTCGGTGCGGTCCAGTGCGCGCAGCACGGCGTCGTCCCAGGACTTGACGCCGCTGGACTTCTTGATGCGGCGGTTGATGATCAGGCCGGTGGGGCCGGTCTGCACCTCGACGATGGCCACGGGGTTGCCGGGCACGTCGTCCGAGAACACGATGTTGGGGCGCACGGCGGCGCGCACCTTGGCAGCGTAGCCGGCCGAGGGGCCGGCGTCCTGCGCCGCGGTGCCGCCGGGCGTGCGGCCGGCGCCGGTGCTGGCGCTGTCGCCCGCGCCGGCCAGGCGGGCCAGGCGGTCCAGCTCGGCCTTGCGGCGCGCGTCGGCGGCCTTGGCGTCGCGCGCGGCCTCGGCTTTTTTCTCGGCGGCATCGCGCGCGGCCTGAGCCTTTTCCTGCGCCTTTTTCTCGGCGGCGGCTTGGGCGGCGGCCTGTTTGCGCTGCGCGTCCTCGGCGGCCTTTTTCTCGGCCGCCTGCTGGGCGGCCTTGGCCGCGGCCTGCTGCTCGGCTTCGTGGCGCTTTTGCTCGGCGAGCTTCTGGGCCTCGGCCGCCTTTTTCTCCTGCTCGGCCTTTTTCTGCGCCGCTTCCTTGCGCTCCTGCTCCAGCTTGGCCAGGCGCTCTTTCTCGGCGGCCTGGCGCTGCTGCTCGGCCCGCGCCTGCGCGCGCCGCGCTTCTTCGTCTTTCTTCTTTTGCTCCAGCGCGATCTCGGCGTCGCGCGCGGCCTGGTCGACGACCGGCGGCGGGGGCGGCTTGGGCGCGGCCACGGGCTCGGGCGGCGGGGGAGGCGGTGGCGGCGGCACCGGGGTGGGCACCGGCTCGGGCCGGGGCGGCGGCGTGACGGCCGGGCGCGGCGCGGGCGCGGCCTGCTGCACGGCGGCGGCCCACAGCTCGGCGTCGACCGCCTCGTCGTTGGTGGTCTTCCAGCGCAGGCCCCAGGTCAGCGCCAGGATCAGCAGTATGTGCGCCAGGATGGCCAGCCCCAGCGCGCGCCCCAGCCCGCGCGGCGGCGGCGGGTCGAACTCGGAGCGCTGGGCCAGGGTTTCGGTCATTTCACGGACAGGCCCACGCGCTGCACGCCGGCTTCGCGCAGCTTGCGCATCATGGTGACGACCTGCTGGTAGCGCAGGTCGCGGTCGGCGGCCAGCATCACGGGCAGCTCGGGGTTGCTGGCCAGGGCTTCCTTGATGCGGACGATGGCCTCGGTCTCGGTCAGGTCGCGCGCGCTCACCTCGCCGCCCAGCGACAGCTGGCCGTCTTCGTTCATCATCAGGTCGATGCGCTTGTCGGGCGCCTTTTGCGACTTGCCGGCGCTGGGCACGTTGATGGCCCCCGGCGTGATGACGGTGGCGGTGACCATGAAGATGATCAGCAGCACCAGCATCACGTCGATGAAGGGCACCATGTTGATCTCGTTGATGGTGCGGCGGCCGCGGCCGCGGGAGGCGGTGGCGGGCATGTCAGTAACCGGTGGCCGATTCGCCAGAGCCAGCCGCAGGCGCCGGATGCACGCCCAGGTTGCGCTGCAGGATGTTGGAGAACTCCTCGATGAAGGTCTCCATCTTGATGGCCAGGCGGTCGATCTCGCGCGCGAAGCGGTTGTAGGCGATGACGGCCGGGATGGCGGCGAACAGGCCCAGGGCGGTGGCCACCAGCGCCTCGGCGATGCCGGGCGCCACGGTGGCCAGCGTCACCTGCTGCAGCCCGGCCAGGCCGGTGAAGGCGTGCATGATGCCCCAGATGGTGCCGAACAGGCCCACGTAGGGGCTGACCGAGCCGACCGAGGCGAGGAAGGACAGGTGGACCTCGGCGGCGTCCATCTCGCGCTGAAAGCTGGCGCGCATGGCGCGGCGCGCGCCGTCCAGCAGGGTGCCGGGGTCGTGGATGCGGCGCTCGCGCAGCTTTTGATATTCGCGCATGCCGCTGGCGAAGATGCGCTCCATCGGGCCGGCGCTCTTGGCGTTTTGCGCGGCGGCGGCAAACAGCTCGTTCAGGCTGGTGCCCGACCAGAAGCTGCGCTCGAAGCCGTCGTTGAGCACGCGGATGTCCTTGAGCGCGCGCAGCTTGCGAAAGATCGCCGCCCAGCTGGTGACCGAAACGGCCAGCAGCAGCAGCATCACCAGCTGCACGACGAAGCTGGCGTTGATGACCAGCTGGACGATGGAAAGATCCTGGTTCATGAAGTCAATCGTTCGATCAGCGATGAAGGAATGCGGGCGGGCGCCAGGCGGGTGGCATCGACCCAGCCGATGCGGATGCGCGCCTGGCTGAGCAGCGCGCCGCGCTGGCCCGGTCCGGTCTGCAGATACGCCTGCTGCGTCAGCACCAGGCTGGCGCGGCCCGCTTCTTCGAGCCGGGCGGTGATGACAAGTTCATCGTCCAGCCGCGCCGCGCGCAGGTATTTGACGTCGCACTCGCTGACCACGAACATGCCGCCGGTCTGCTCGCGCAACTGCTGCTGCTGCACGCCGCGCGCGCGCAGCCATTCGGTGCGGGCGCGCTCGAAGAACTTGAGGTAGTTGGCGTAGAACACGATGCCGCCGGCATCGGTGTCCTCCCAGTAGATGCGGATCGGGAACTCGAACTCCGCCATCGGCGCCGCCTCAGGCCAGGACCGCCCGGAGCCGCTCGATGGCGGTGTGCAGCTGGGCCATCGAGTTGGCGGTGGAAAAGCGGATGTAGCGCGCCGTGTCGGCATGGCCGAAGTCGCGCCCCGGCGTGACGGCCAGGTGCGCGCGCTTCATCAGCTCGAAGGCGAATTCCCAGCTGCCCGGTGTTTGCATCTCGCTATTGTATTCGGAGCGGCCGGCAAACAGCTTGTCACAGGCGGCGCTGCAGTCGGCCCAGGCATAGAAGGCGCCGTCGGGCGTCACCGGCACCGTCAGGCCCAGGGCGTTCAGCTGCGGCACGAACCAGTCGCGCCGGGCCTTGAACTCGGCGCGGCGGCGCTCGTACTCGGCCAGGCTGGCGGGCTCGAAGCAGGCCAGCGCCGCGTGCTGCGACACGCTGCTGGCGCAGATGAACAGGTGCTGGGCGATCTGCTCGATCACCGGGACCAGGGCATCGGGCACCACCAGCCAGCCCAGGCGCCAGCCGGTCATGTTGAAGTACTTGCTGAAGCTGTTGATGCTGATGATGTCGTCATCGAGCGCCAGCGCGCTGTGACTGTAGGCGCCGTCGAAGGACAGGCCCAGGTAGATTTCGTCGATCAGGGTGATGCCGCCGCGCTCGGTCACCACGGCCTGGATGCGCGCCAGCTCGTCGGGGTGGATCGAGGTGCCCGTGGGGTTGGAGGGCGAGGCCAGCATCACGCCGCGCGTGTGCGCGCCCCAGGCCTCCTGCACCTTGGCTGCACTCAGCTGAAAGCGCTCGGCGGCGGTGGACGGGATCATCACCGCCCTGCCTTCGGCCATGCTGACGAACTGCCGGTTGCACGGGTAGCTGGGGTCGGGCATCAGGATTTCGTCGCCGGCGTCGATCAGCGCCAGGCAGGCCAGGTGCAGCGCGGCCGAGGCGCCGGCGGTGACGATGATGCGGCGCGCCGGCACCTGCACGCCGAAGCGCTGCGCGTACCAGGCGCTGATGCGCTCGCGCAGCTCGGGCAGGCCCATCGATTGGGTGTATTGGGTGCGGCCTTCGCGGATGGCGCGCTCGGCCGCCTCTTGCACGAGGGGCGGCGCGGTGAAGTCGGGCTCGCCCACGTTCATGTAGACCATGGGGTGCTCGCTGCCGGCGGCTTCGCGCGCGATGGCGCCGGCCGTCTTGGCCATCTCCATCACGTAGAAGGGCTGGATGCGCTGGGCGCGGGCGGAAACTCTCATGCTGCGTTGTCGTCGATGGGATCGCTGGGTGGCCGGGCGGCGCGTGGCCGGGCGCGGTCGGCGCCCACCTCGGCCGGGCGCAGCGTGGGCGCCAGGCCGTTGAGCACGCCGTTGACGTACTTGTGGCCGTCGGTGCCGCCGAAGTCCTTGGCCAGCTCGATGCATTCGTTCAGCACCACGCGCCAGGGTACGTCGGGGCACTTCAGCAGTTCGTAGGCGCCGATCCACATGCAGGCGCGCTCGACGGGCGAGATCTGCCCCAGCTCGCGGTCGAGCAGCGGCACGATCAGCGCATCCAGGTCGGCCGACAGCTCGATGCAGCCGTGCAAGAGGGCGTCGAAGTGCGCCGCATCGGCCTTGGCAAAGCCCTGCAGCTCGCGCGTGAAGACGTCGATGGCGGCGGCGTCGCCTCCGCCCAGCAGGTACTGGTACAGCCCCTGCAGCGCGAATTCGCGCGCGCGCGAGCGCGGCGACTTGGCCGAGGACTTGCGCGTGCCGGTCTTGGCCGCGGGCGGGCGTTTGGACGGCTCGGCGCTCATTTCAGGCGGTGCTTGAGCAGGGCCATCTCGACCGCCACACGGGCCGCGTCGCGCCCCTTCTCGATCTGGCGCACGGTGGCCTGGGGCAGGTTCTCGGTGGTCAGGATGGCGTTGGCGATCGGGATGTCCAGGTCCAGCCCCACGCGGGTGATGCCGGCGCTGGACTCGTTGGCGACCAGCTCGAAGTGATAGGTCTCGCCGCGGATGACGCAGCCCAGCGCGATCAGCGCGTCGTACTCGCCGCGGTGCGCCAGCCAGCGCAGCGCCAGCGGCACCTCCAGCGCGCCGGGCACGGTGTGGTGGGCGATGTTCTCGCTCTGCACGCCCAGCGCGGCCAGCTCGCCCAGGCAGGCGTCGCGCAGGCCGTTGGTGACGCCCGCGTTGAAGCGCGCCTGCACGATGGCGACGCGCAGGCCGCTGCCGTCCAGCGTGGCGCCCGGGCCCTTGTCGGCTTCCAGCATGTTCAGTCCTTGGTGATGTAGCCGGCCACTTCGAGGCCGAAGCCGCCCGCCAGGCTGGGCAGGCGCCGCGGCGTGCCCAGCAGGCGCATGCGCTGCACGCCCAGCGCGCGCAGGATTTGCGCGCCGATGCCGTAGCTGCGCAGGTCCATGCGCCCGCGCGAGGGCGCGTGGGTGGCGCGCGCCGTGCCCTGGAACTGCGCCAGCAGCTGGTCGGCGCTTTCGCCGCAGTTCAGCAGCACGGCCACGCCGCTGCCTTCCTGGCGGATGCGCGCCAGCGCCTCGTGCAGGCCCCAGCTGTGCATGCCGGGCTGCACGTCGAGCGCGTCCAGCACCGACAGCGGCTCGTGCACGCGCACGGCCACCGCGTCCTCGGGCGCCCACTGGCCCAGCACCAGCGCCAGGTGCAGCGCGCCGCTGGGCTGGTCGCGAAAGGCATGGGCGGTGAAGCGGCCCTCGGCCGTGGCCAGCTCGCGCGTGCCCACCGGCTCGACCAGCGTCTCGGTGCGGCTGCGGTATTCGATCAGGTCGGCGATGGTGCCGATCTTCAGGCCGTGCTGCGCGGCGAACAGCTGCAGGTCGGGCAGGCGCGCCATGGTGCCGTCGTCCTTCATGATCTCGCAGATCACGGCGGCGGGCGTGCAGCCGGCCATGGCGGCCAGGTCGCAGCCGGCCTCGGTGTGGCCGGCGCGCATCAGCACGCCGCCCTCGACCGCCTGCAGCGGAAACACGTGGCCGGGCTGCACCAGGTCGGCGGCTTGCGCGTTGGCCGCCACCGCCGTCTGCACGGTGCGCGCGCGGTCGGCGGCGGAGATGCCGGTGGTCACGCCTTCGGCGGCCTCGATCGACACCGTGAAGGCGGTGCCCATGCGCGTGCCGTTGTGCGCCACCATGGGCGGCAGGTGCAGGCGCTCGCAGCGCTCGCGCGTGAGCGTCAGGCAGATCAGGCCGCGGCCGAAGCGCGCCATGAAGTTGACTGCCTCGGGCGTGACGTGGTCGGCCGCCAGGATCAGGTCGCCCTCGTTTTCGCGGTCTTCCTCGTCGATCAGGATGACCATGCGGCCGGCGGCCAGCTCGGCCACGATGTCCTGCACGGGCGAGATGCTGGCGACGCCCGCTGGGGCGGCGGAAGGAGGTGTGGAAACGGTCATGTTCAGGTCAGGCAGCCGGCGCGCCCGGCGGTGTGGCAGGGCGCGCCAGGGCGCCGATGGACAATAGGCACATTATCCGCCCATTGGCGCGGGCCACTGGCGGGCCGGGCACCCTGTAGCGGCCGGGGATTGGGCTGGAAAACTATCAATATCGTAGCTGTTTGCGCTTTATCATGGCGGGCTGCAGGCCGATTTGAGGCTTGAACCCGTCCGATCGGCCGGTCTGCACACACCCATGTCCCTCGACCAACCCGTCTTCTCGGCCCTGCTGCCCGTGGTGGTGCTGATCGGCATCGGCTTCGCGGCCGGGCGCCTGCAGCTGATTCGCGGCGCGGCGGTGCGCGATCTGTCCAACCTGGTGTTTCTGGTGCTGGTGCAGGCGCTGCTGTTTCGCACCATGGCGACGGCGCGGCTCGACCGGCTGGACCTGCATTCGGTGGCGCTGTACTACGTGGTGTCGGGGCTGCTCTTCTTTGCCCTGCTGCTGGCGCGCGGCCTGAGCAGCCGCTCGGCCGTGCTGGCGCTGGCGGCCATCTTCAGCAACACGCTGATGATCGGCGTGCCGCTGGTGCAGCTGGCCTATGGCGACGCGGCGCTGGTGTCGCTGTTCACCCTGATCTCGATGCACGCGCTGATCCTGCTGACCCTGGCCACCGTGGTGCTGGAGCTGCTGGTGGCGCGCGAGCAGGCCGCCGCCGGCGCCGGGCCGCGCCGCCACATCGCCGCCACCGTGGCGCGGGCGATGAAAAACGCCGTGCTGCACCCGGTGCCGCTGCCCATCATCGTCGGCTTTCTGTATTCGCTGACCGGCTGGGGGCTGCACCCGGTGGTCGAGCAGCCGCTGCGCCTGCTGGGCAACGCCTTCGGCCCGGTGGCGCTGGTGCTGGTGGGCGTGACGCTGGCGCAGACGGCCATCGGCACGCAGCTGAAGGGCGCGCTGCAGATCGCCGCGCTCAAGACCGTGCTGCACCCGCTGCTGATGGCCGCCGCCGGCTGGGCGCTGGGCCTGTCCGGCCTGCCGTTGAAGGTGATGGTGGTGGCCGCCGCCCTGCCCATCGGCGCCAACGTGTTCCTGTTCTCGCAGCGCTACCACAAGGAGGAAGACCTCGTCACCGCCGCCGTGGCCGTCTCCACCGTCATGGCCATGGGCAGCATCTCGGTGGTGATGGGGCTGCTGGGCACTCTTTAATGGGGTCAGATCACAATTAAAAATCATGATCTGACCCCATTTAGGTTGATTCATGGGGGCGCGGACGGCCCCTTCAGCTCGATCTGGTTGCCGTCCGGGTCTTCGATGTAGAGCGACGGGCCCTGGCCCTCGGCACCGAAGTTGCTGACCACCGCGCCTTGCACCGGCACGCCATGCCGGCCCAGGTGCGCGCGCAGCGCCGCCTCGTCGAAGGGGTCGATGCGCAGGCAGAAGTGGTCGAGGTTGCGCCGGTCGCCAGCCGGCGCGCCGCCGCCCTTGCGCCCCAGCGGGCCGTCCACGCTCACCAGGTCGATCATCGATGCGCCGGCGCGCAGGTGCGCCAGCCCCAGCTCGTCGCGCCGTCGGACCACGGCGCAGCCCAGCACGGCGCCGTAAAAGTCGATGCTGCGGGCCAAATCGCGCACGCGCAGCACCAGGTGGTCGATGCGCTGCACCGCGAAGGGCAGGGCTGTCGGGGCTTGCAGGGGGTTTGCGGTCGTGGGGGGGGTGCCCCCGTCAGCGGGTTCAGGCATGTCGGTTCACTCCATCGCCTTGGATGGCTCATCGTCGCACATGCGTCCACACCATGCCCAGCACGGCCAGCACCGAGCCCAGCGCCAGCCCGGCCGCGAACAGCAGGCCCAGGCCGACCGGATTGGGGTTGGGGTCGGGCCACAGGCCCAGTGCCGCCGCCGCGCTGACGAACAGCAGCGGCAGCGCCGCCCCCACGGCCACCCACAGGCCGCCCCGCACGCCCCGGGACCGCCAGTACACCGCCCGCTGATCGCCGCTCAAGCACACCCAGGCCACGATCGCCAATGGCGAGAGCGTGAGCGCCAGCACCAGCGTGACGGGCAGGCGCCAGGGGGACGGTGGGCGCTGGGCGGTCATGCGGTGGAAGGGATGAACTGAGCTCAATAGGGCAAAGCCTAGAACGCCGGCTTGCCGCGGGCCGCCTTGGTGTCGGACCGCCGTGCCTTGCTGTCCAGCCGCCGCAACTGCGATGCCCGCGTCGGCCGGGTGGCGCGTCGCGTGGGCCGCACGCGCGTGGCCTCGTCGATCAGTGCCTGCAGCCGCGCCAGCGCCTCGGCGCGGTTCTGCGTGCGGCTGCGCGAGGTCTGCGCCTTGATGACGATGATGCCTTCCTTGGTCACCCGCTGATCCTGCAGGCCCAGCAGCTGGTTCTTGGCCGTTTGCGGCAGCGACGAGCGGGCAATGTCGAAGCGCAGATGAACCGCGCTGGACACCTTGTTGACGTTCTGCCCGCCCGGGCCCTGCGCGCGCACGTCGCTGAACTCCACTTCATGGGGATGCAGGGTGTAGGTCATGGCAAAAAAATGATCCGACCCCAATTATTGCCCCGGCATGTAAACCGCGTAAGCTGCTGTAGTCCAGGCTGCGGGGATGTCGGGGCCGAACTAACATCGGCGCCATGCGCTATCAGTTTGAAAGCTGGCGCGGCGACCCCGTGTGGAAAGGAGTGTGATGCCCGAGAAAGACCCCGTCGATTTTCGTCCCCCGCAGCCTTCGTCCAGGGCCTGGGTGGGCTGGGTGGTGATGGCGGCGCTGGTCGCGGGCGCGGCCTGGTGGTTCGGCTGGCGGCCCGCGCACGCGCCCGAGGCGTCGCCCCCGGCCGCCGATGCCGCCGCGCCCGCCACCGCCCCCGCGCCGGCCGCCGAGGCCCCCGCATCCGCGCCGCTGGCCGAGGCCTCCGCGCCCGCCAACCCGGTCGACGCGCTGGCGCCCGCCGGCGCCACCTTGCCCGCGCTGGCCGACTCCGACGCCGCCGTCGCCCAGGCGTTGCGCGAGCTGCTGGGCGCCCAGCGCGTGGCGCAGTTCTTGCTGCCCGACGGCTTTGTGCGCCGCGCCGTCGCCACCGTCGACAACCTGGCGCGCTCCAGCGCACCCGCCCGCCTGTGGCCGGTGCAGCCGGCGCCCGAGCGCTTTCTGGTCACCGGCCCGGCCGACGCGCCCGCCGCCACCATCGCCCCCGCCAACGCCGCGCGCTACCACGCCTTCGTCGCCTTTGCCGAGGGCGTGCCGCTGGGCGCCGCCGTCCAGCTCTATGCCCGGCTGTACCCGCTGTTCCAGTCTGCGTACGAAGAGCTGGGCTACCCCGGCCGCTACTTCAACGACCGCCTGGTGGCCGTGCTGGACGTGCTGCTGGCCACCCCCGAGCCCGCCGGCCCCGTGGCCGTGCAACTCACCCAGGTCAAGGGCGAGGTGCCCTCCACCCGGCCCTGGGTGCGCTACGAATACGCCAACCCGCAGCTGGAGTCGCTGTCCAGCGGCCAGAAGATGCTGCTGCGCATGGGCCCCGACAACGCCCGCCGCCTGAAGGCCGTGATGACCGAGCTGCGCCGCCGCGTGGCCACCGGCGCCGTGGCCAAGGCCAAGGGCGATTGAGCGCCGCGCGCATCACGCGCGCTCGGGCGCGCCTTCTTCGACCCGCGCTTTCAGCGCCCGGTTCATGTCGTCAAAGCCACGCCGGGTGTCGCGATCCAGGCTGCCGCGCGATGGCCCGACCAACAGCCCGCTGAACCGCTCGCTTTGCTGAAAGCGCACCTTGCCCTCACCCAGCGGCTCGATGAGAAGGCGATGCTCGCCATCGAACACGCCAGGAAGGAGAAAGCGACCCAGCCACCGAAGCTCGCGCCCCGCATCGGCCGTGAGGACGACCGGCGAGAAGCGCATGGCCTTCCCACCGCTGGGCTGGACGGTGACTTCGAGCCGAGCCCCTTGCCGGGGCACACCGGCAATCGACTTGATGAAGGGATTCCAGTGCGGATAAGAGGCGAAATCCAGCAGAACGGCCCATACCCGCTGCGCCGATGCGTCAATTTCGATTTCGGTATGCAGGTGGTGCTTCGCCATCGGTCCCCCTGGTTGTCGGCGCCCGGCGCCCGGCGCCTTGCACTCGGCCGCGCGGCGCCCCCATCCGATCCCACTTGTCTCTAGCTCAGGCTTCGCTCTTGCTGTCCGGCACCGCCTGAGGCGCGGGCTCCTCCGCCACAGGTTCCTGACGCCCCGCCGCCTTGCGCTCGGCCTTCTCGGCCTTCTTTTTCTTCTTCTCTTGCTCGCGCTGGCGCTTTTCAAACTGGTAGTTGGGCTTTGGCACGGGGGCGATTCCTTTCGGGCTGGGTGGTGTCGAGCATAGCCGATGCAGCAGCGTCGCCCCAGGCTGGCCCGAGCGCCTTTTCGTGCGCTCAAGCATCCAAGGGCCAAGGCGGGCCACCACGGCCCGCGACCGACCCGAGCGCGGAGTCGGTCCCGGCGATACGCGGCGGCCCGATGCTTCCAATTCAATAGCTGTTCGCGCTTGTTGGGAAAGGGCTGGAGGCGAAAAACAGCCAAATCCGAAGGCCAAAAGGGAGCGCCCTTACTTGAAGACGGGCGCGGCCCACGAAAAAGCGCTGCGCCACGGAAGCGGCGCAGCGCTGCAAGAGTGATAGCTGGCGGCGCTTGCTGTGCAAGGGCTGGTGGCCAAAATGGCTTGAAACTGGCGCGGTGTATGCATGCGAAGCCCGGCGCAACGCCAAAACCTCCAAGGAGAAACCTTGGAGAAAGGCGAAACGCTGGAATAAATGCTGGCCGGCATAAAGCGGGAATATGAGAGGGCTAACGAATAAGTTCAGCCGCCGCCGTAGGCGGTCGGCTGCGACGTATAGTTAGACAAATAAGGGATTGCAAGAATTGACCCCTCTTGCCCTGATTTGTTCAATCATGATGGTATGGCTTTTCCATGGCAGCAACTAAAAATTAAGGTAGTTTCTCAACAATCTGGCTCACCGCCTCGTTCAAAACTTCGCCCATTGGGGGTTTGCTCGCGTACCCCTCTTTCTTGGTATCCGAAGACGCCTCCCAAAGAATTGTCCCGTTTTTATCAAAGATAGTATATTTCAGAGATATCTCAATATAAGGATACTGATACCATCCCGCATCTTGCTCTCTAATTCTACTGATTGAGCCTACTGCAATGGAGTCCACGCCAAGCACGCCAGCAACGGAACGTAGCGTAGAAGAGTTCGGCACTCCACTCTGAGTATAACCAACAATGAAATTGTTCCAGGCATCAGCGAGATTTGCATCATTTATTCTTTGAATTGCATCAGGGCCTGAAGAAATTGCGATACCCGACATTTTATTACGCAAACCGGTGACAAAACGCTGATTTGATGTGAGCGCTTGCCCGACATTAACTCTCTGATTGGTCAGTGGCATCACTGCGATACTCTTCACGCTGGATTTATTCAACACAGGATTTACGTAAGAGTCTACGCTACTTGTTGCTGCGCACGCCGTTAAAATAATAGCAGAAAAAACAAAAAATAATTTAGAGATAACAGAGTTCATTTTTCCTCCAGAAACAATATGTCGGCAAGGTAATTTTCAGGTTTATTTATTGATAATTGCGATTGTTCAATAAATGGTTACCCGGCAATAAAAACTAGACGGCTAAGAGATCGATAAAATGTTTCCATATTTTCTTCTAACTAAGATTAGACGACTTGGATGATATGGGGGATTGATCAACCAATGTCGTGAAATTTGTCACATTCCCTCTGATCTCGTTCATTCGTTCCATTTAGCCAAACCTAAAATCCGGCGGATGGATTCCGTCGACACCGACCCGCTCGACCCGGCCGCGGCGCCGCGCCCGCCCAAGCTGCTGGAGCAGTTGCGCACGCACCTGCGCACGCGCCACTACAGCATCCGCACCGAGCAGGCCTACATCGACTGGGCGCGACGTTTCATTTTGTATCACAACAAGCGGCACCCGAGGGAGATGGGGGCCGACGAAGTGGGGGCTTTCCTGAGCCATCTGGCGGTCGACCGGCAGGTGTTGGCGTCGACGCAGAACCAGGCCAAGGCGGCGTTGCTGTATTTGTACAAGCAGGTGCTGGGGGTCGACCTGCCCTGGCTGGACGAGGTGGTGCAGGCCAAACGCCCGCGCCGCCTGCCGGTGGTGCTGACGCCGGGCGAGGTGCGCGAGTTGATGCTGCATGTGGAGGGCGTGGCGGGGCTGATCGCGCAGCTGCTGTATGGCACGGGCATGCGGCTGATGGAGGGCGTGCGGCTGCGGGTGAAGGACGTGGAATTCAGCCGGCGCGAAATCGTGGTGCGCGAGGGCAAGGGCAACAAAGACCGCGTGACGGTGCTGCCCGAGAACCTGATCGCGCCGCTGCAGGCGCAGCTGCACCGGGCGCGGGCGCTGCACGAGAAGGACCTGGCGGCTGGCCTGGGGCGCGTGCACCTGCCGCACGCGCTGGCCGTGAAGTACCCCGACGCGGACAGGAGCTGGGCGTGGCAATGGGTGTTTCCGTCACCCGTGCGCTCGGTCGACCCGCGCCCGGACGCGCGTACGGGCCAGGCGCTGGAGCGGCGCCACCACGTGTTTCCCTAATCGGTGCAGCGCGCGGTGCGCGAGGCGGCGCGGGTGGCCGGCATCGACAAGCCGGTCACGCCGCACGTGCTGCGCCATTCGTTCGCCACCCATCTGCTGCAGGCCGGCTACGACATCCGCACGGTGCAAGAGCTGCTGGGCCACGCGGACGTGAGCACGACGATGATCTACACGCACGTGCTGAACAAGGGCGGGCGCGGCATCTTGAGCCCGCTGGATGCGTTGTGAGCCGGGGCTGGCTCCTTGATTTTCCGTACGAAATATCGTACGATACTGAGGTTTTTGGAGATCATCATGTCGACTTTGACTGCCAGCGAAGCGCGTGCCAACTTCTATCGCCTGATGGACCAGGCGGCGCAGTCGCACGAGCCCATCTTCATCTCGGGCAAGCGCAGCAACTCGGTGCTGGTGGCGCAAGAAGACTGGGCCGCGATTCAGGAGACCTTGTACCTGCTGGTGGTTCCGGGCATGCGCGAATCGATCAAGGCGGGCATGGCCGAGCCGGTCGATTCCTGCAAGACGGAGCTTGACTGGTGACATGGCAAGTGGTGTTCGCCAAACAGGCTCAAAAGGATGCGCGGCATCTGAGCTCGGCCGGGTTGAAGACCAAGGCGCAAGAATTGCTCAACCTGCTCGCCGAGAACCCGTTTCAAACCCCCCCACCGTTTGAAAAGCTGGTCGGCGACCTTGCCGGCGCCTACTCTCGACGCATCAACATCCAGCATCGGCTGGTGTACCAGGTACTGGAGGCGGAGCGCACCGTCAAGGTGCTTCGGATGTGGACGCACTACGAGTAGCCGCCATCAAACCCAGCCGCTCCCGCGCAACGACGATGCTCAACGCGATCCAGGCGAGACAGGACGGAGGCCGTCGTGAACGGTGTTGATCGTCGAGCCACCCACACCCCCCTGGCCGAGCGCCTGCGCCCGCGCACGCTGGCCGAGGTGGTGGGCCAGCAGCACCTGCTGGGGCCGGGCATGCCGCTGCGCATCGCGTTCGAGTCGGGGCGGCCGCACAGCTGCATCCTGTGGGGGCCGCCGGGCACGGGCAAGACGACCATCGCACGGCTGATGGCCGATGCCTTCGACGCGCAGTTCATCGCCATCAGCGCGGTGTTGGGCGGGGTCAAGGACATCCGCGACGCGGTGGCGCTGGCCGAAAGCGCGCAGGGTGGCCTGCAGCGCCAGGCCACCATCGTGTTCGTCGACGAGGTGCACCGCTTCAACAAGGCGCAGCAGGACGCCTTCTTGCCGCACGTCGAATCGGGCCTGTTCACCTTCATCGGCGCGACCACCGAGAACCCCTCGTTCGAGGTCAACTCGGCCCTGCTGTCGCGCGCCACGGTGTACGTGCTGCAGTCGCTCACCGAAGGCGATTTGAAGCAAATCGTGGCCAAGGCGCAGGATAGCCAAGCGCTGCCAGCTATCGAATCAGAAGCGCTGGAGCGCCTGATCGCCTACGCCGACGGCGACGCCCGGCGCCTGCTGAACACGCTGGAGACGGTGGCCGTCACCGCCGCGGCCGAGCAGCGCGACACGGTGGACGAGGCCTGGCTGCTGAAGGTGCTGGGCCAGCAGCTGCGCCGCTACGACAAGGGCGGCGAGCAGTTCTACGACACCATCAGCGCGCTGCACAAGTCGGTGCGCGGCAGCGACCCCGACGCCGCGCTGTACTGGCTGGTGCGCATGCTCGACGGCGGGGCCGAGCCGCGCTACCTGGCGCGGCGCCTGGTGCGCATGGCCAGCGAGGACATCGGCCTGGCCGACCCGCGCGCGCTGCGCCTGGCGCTGGACGCGGCCGAGGTGTACGAGCGCCTGGGCAGCCCCGAGGGCGAGCTGGCGCTGGCCGAATGCGTGGTGTATTTGGCCGTGGCGCCCAAGAGCAACGCGGTCTACAAGGCCTTCAACGCGGCGCGCGCCTTCGTCAGGCAGGACGTGACGCGCCCCGTGCCGCTGCACCTGCGCAACGCGCCGACGCGGCTGATGAAAGAGCTGGACTACGGCAAGGGCTACCGCTACGCGCACGACGAGGAGGGCGGCTTTGCGGCCGGCGAGCGCTACCTGCCCGAGGGCATGGCCGAGCCGGGTTTTTATCAGCCCGTGCCGCGCGGGCTGGAGATCAAGATCGGCGAAAAATTGGCCGAGCTGCGCCGCCGCAACCGCGATGCTGGCAAGGCCTGAGGCGCCGCACGCCGCGCAAAAAACTTGTTTTAGTAGAGGGAAAACCCCGCCCTGAATTGGCCGGACGGGCGGCATGGCGCCGATAAAATCGCGCCACTTTTTTTGACCCGTGCAGCGGTTTGAACGGGATTCATGTCCGATTGCCCGAGGCGCCCACAAGGCAGCCGAGGGCCATTGAATGAACCACGGCGGCCTGGCGACAACGGGCTGTTCGACAGGAGACAAGCGTTATGGACATTCTGTTTCAGCAGATCATCAACGGCCTCGTGCTGGGAAGCATGTACGCCCTGATCGCGCTGGGCTACACGATGGTGTACGGCATCATCCAGCTCATCAACTTCGCCCACGGCGAAATCCTGATGGTGGGGGCGCTCACGGCCTGGAGCTCCATCGGTGGCCTGCAGGCCGTGGTGCCCGGCATGCCCACCTGGGTCATGCTGCTGCTGGCCACGCTGGCCGGCTGCCTGGCTTCCACCGTCGTCAACGTGCTGGTCGAGAAGCTGGCCTACCGGCCGCTGCGCAACGCGCCGCGCCTGGCGCCGCTGATCACCGCGCTGGGCATGTCCATCCTGCTGCAGGCGCTGGCCATGATGATCTGGAAGCCCAACGTCAAGTCCTTCCCCTCCATGCTGCCGACCGACCCCTACCTCATCGGCGACGCGGTCATCACGCCCACGCAGATCATGATTTTGGTGGTCACCGTGCTGTCGCTGGCGGTGCTGACCTGGGTCGTCAACTACACCAGCCTCGGCCGGGCGATGCGCGCCACGGCCGAGAACCCGCGCGTGGCGGCGCTGATGGGCGTCAAGCCCGACTTCATCATCTCGGCCACCTTCGCCATCGGCGCCATCCTGGCCGCCATCGCCGGCGTGATGTACGCCTCCAACTACGGCACGGCGCAGCACTACATGGGCTTTCTGCCCGGCCTCAAGGCCTTCACCGCCGCCGTGTTCGGCGGCATCGGCAACCTGGCCGGCGCGGTGGTGGGCGGCGTGCTGCTGGGCCTGATCGAGTCCATCGGCTCGGGCTACCTGGGCACGCTCACCGGCGGGCTGCTGGGCAGCAACTACGCCGACATCTTTGCCTTCATCGTGCTGATCATCGTGCTGACGCTGCGGCCCTCCGGCCTGCTGGGCGAGCGCGTGGCCGATCGCGCCTGAGGACGGGGAGAGACGACATGACGAAACAAAACAAGTTCATCGTCTTTCTGCTGTGCGGCATCGCGCTGCTGCTGGTGCCGCTGCTGCTGCAGGGGCTGGGCAACGCGTGGGTGCGCATCGTCAACATCGCGCTGCTCTACACCATGCTGTCGCTGGGGCTGAACATCGTGGTGGGCTACGCCGGCCTGCTCGATCTGGGCTACGTGGCCTTCTTTGCCGTCGGCTCGTACCTGTACGCGCTGCTGGCCTCGCCGCACCTGGTGGAGGAGTTTCCGGCCATCGCCGCCATGCTGCCGCACGGCATGCACACCTCGATCTGGCTGGTGCTGCCGCTGGCCCTGGTGGTGGCGGCCGGCTTCGGGGTGCTGCTGGGGATTCCGGTGCTCAAGCTGCGCGGCGACTACCTGGCCATCGTCACGCTGGGCTTCGGCGAGATCATCCGCATCTTCCTGAACAACCTGGACTACCCCTACAACATCACCAACGGGCCCAAGGGTGTCAACCAGATCGACCCGATCCACTTCTTCGGGGTCGACCTGAGCGAGCCGGTGCACTGGTTCGGCTTCGAGGTGGCCTCGGTCTCGCTGTACTACTACGTGTTCCTGGCCGCGGTCATCGTCACCGTCATCATCTGCCAGCGGCTGGAAGACTCGCGCATCGGCCGCGCCTGGATGGCCATCCGCGAGGACGAGACCGCCGCCAAGGCGATGGGCCTGAACGTGCGCAACCTCAAGCTGCTGGCCTTCGGCATGGGGGCCTCGTTCGGCGGCGTGTCGGGCTCGCTGTTCGCCGCCTTCCAGGGTTTCGTGTCGCCCGAGTCCTACAGCCTGATGGAGTCGGTGATGATCGTCGCCATGGTGGTGCTGGGCGGCCTGGGCCACCTGCCGGGCGTGGTGCTGGGCGCCATGCTGCTGGCATCGCTGCCCGAGGTGCTGCGCTACGTGGCGGGGCCGCTGCAGCAGATGACCGACGGCCGGCTGGACGCGGCCATCCTGCGCCAGCTGTTCATCGCGCTGGCCATGATCATCATCATGCTGCTGCGCCCGCGCGGCCTGTGGCCCTCGCCCGAGCACGGCAAGGCCGACCCGGAGCCGGCCGACAAGATCACGCCCCTGAGCGCGCAGGAGAACCCGCCCGGCATCGACTTTCCGGCCGACGCCGTGCCCGGCAACACCAAGCTGCGCCAGGACGCGGTCAACCCCTGAACGAAAGACGCAGCCATGAGCAACAGCGACATCGTTTTGAACGTGCAGGGCGTGTCCAAGCGCTTCGGCGGCCTGAAGGCCCTGTCGGACGTGGGCATCACCATCCGCCGCGGCCAGGTGTATGGCCTGATCGGCCCCAACGGCGCCGGCAAGACCACCTTCTTCAACGTGCTGACCGGCCTGTACACGCCCGACACCGGCAGCTTCGAGCTGGCCGGCCAGCCCTACAAGCCGACCGCGGTGCACCTGGTGGCCAAGGCCGGCATCGCGCGCACCTTCCAGAACATCCGGCTGTTCGCCGAGATGACCGCGCTGGAAAACGTGATGGTCGGGCGCCACGTGCGCACGCACTCGGGCCTGGTGGGCGCGGTGTTTCGCACCGCCGGCTTCAAGGCCGAGGAGGCCGCCATCCGCAAGCGCGCGCACGAGCTGCTGGACTACGTCGGCATCGGCAAGTACGCGCACTTTCGCTCGCGCACGCTGTCGTATGGCGACCAGCGCCGGCTGGAGATCGCCCGCGCGCTGGCCACCGACCCGCAGCTGATCGCGCTGGACGAGCCCGCGGCCGGCATGAACGCCACCGAGAAAGTGAACCTGCGCGAGCTGATCGACCGCATCCGCAAGGACAACCGCACCATCCTGCTGATCGAGCACGACGTGAAGCTGGTGATGGGCCTGTGCGACCGCGTCACGGTGCTGGACTACGGCAGCCCGATCGCCGAGGGCACGCCCGCCGAGGTGCAGAAGAACGAAAAAGTGATCGAGGCTTATCTCGGTACCGGAGGACACTGAGATGGCACAGACGCTTTTGAAGGTTGCGGGCCTGAAGGTGGCCTACGGCGGCATCCAGGCCGTCAAGGGCACCGACTTCGAGGTGCGCGAGGGCGAGCTGGTGTCGCTGATCGGCTCCAACGGCGCCGGCAAGACGACGACCATGAAGGCCATCACCGGATCGCTGCCGCTGGCCGGCGGCGACATCGAGTTTCTGGGCAAGTCGATCAAGGGCCAGGGCCCGTGGGACCTGGTGCGCCAGGGCCTGGTGATGGTGCCCGAGGGGCGCGGCGTGTTCACCCGCATGAGCATCACCGAGAACCTGCTGATGGGCGCCTACATCCGGCGCGACAAGGCCGGCGTGACCTCGGACGTCGAGCGCGTGTTCACCATCTTCCCGCGCCTGCGCGAGCGCAAGGACCAGCTGGCCGGCACCATGTCGGGCGCCGAGCAGCAGATGCTGGCCATGGGCCGCGCGCTGATGAGCCGACCCAAGCTGCTGCTGCTGGACGAGCCCTCGATGGGCCTGTCGCCCATCATGGTCGACAAGGTGTTCGAGGTGGTGCGCGACGTGTATGCGCAGGGCGTGACCATCCTGCTGGTGGAGCAGAACGCCAGCCGCGCGCTGGCGCTGGCCGACCGCGGCTACGTGATGGAGTCGGGCCTGATCTCGATGCAGGGCAGTGGCAAGAACCTGCTGGCCGACCCGAAGGTGCGCGCCGCCTACCTGGGCGAGTGAGCGCGCGGGCGCAAAAAGTCCCCCACGCTCCCCCGCTGCGCGGGTGTTCTTACATGCGCTCGAACACCGCCGCGATGCCCTGGCCGCCGCCGATGCACATGGTCACCAGCGCGTACTTGCCCTGGATGCGTTGCAGCTCGTAGAGCGCCTTGACCGTGATCAGCGCGCCGGTGGCGCCGATGGGGTGGCCCAGCGAGATGCCCGAGCCGTTGGGGTTGACCTTGGCCGGGTCGGCCCCCAGCCCCTGGGTGACGGCGCAGGCCTGGGCGGCAAAGGCCTCGTTGGCCTCGATCACGTCCATCTGGTCCAGCTTGAGCCCGGTGCGCGCCAGCACCGCCTTGGTGGCCGGTATCGGGCCGATGCCCATGATCCTGGGGTCCACGCCCGCGTGCGCGTAGCCCACCAGGCGCGCCAGCGGCTTGGCCCCGCGCGCCTTGGCGGCGCCCGCTTCCATCAGCACCACGGCGGCGGCGGCGTCGTTGATGCCGCTGGCGTTGGCGGCGGTGACGGTGCCGTTTTCCTTCAGGAACACCGGCTTCATCTTCTGGAAGTCCTCCAGCTTGGCGCCGGTGCGGAAGTGCTCGTCCTTGTCGAAGGCCACCTCGCCCTTGCGGCTCTTGAGCATGATGGGCAGGATCTGGCCGGCAAAGCGGCCCTCGGCCCAGGCACGCTCGGCGCGGTGGTGGCTTTCCAGCGCCAGCGCGTCCTGCTGCTCGCGCGTGATGCCGAATTCCTTGGCCACGTTTTCGGCCGTCACGCCCATGTGGATGGTCTGGAACGGGTCGTGCAGGGCGCCGACCATCATGTCGATCATCTTGGTGTCGCCCATGCGCGCGCCAAAGCGCGTGGCCAGGCTGGCGTAGGGCGCGCGGCTCATGTTCTCGGCGCCGCCGCCGATGGCCACGTCGCAGTCGCCCAGCAGGATGGCCTGGCTGGCGCTGACGATGGCCTGCAGCCCCGAGCCGCACAGCCGGTTGACGTTCATGGCCGGGGTCTCCTTGGGGCAGCCGCCGTTGATGGCGGCCACGCGGCTCAGGTACATGTCGCGCGGCTCGGTGTTGACCACGTGGCCGAACACCACGTGCCCCACGTCCTTGCCCTCGATGCCCGAGCGCGCGATGACCTCCTTGACCACGGCCGCGCCCAGGTCGACGGTGGCGATGTCCTTCAGGCTGCCGCCAAAGGTTCCGACGGCGGTGCGCACTCCGCTGGTGACGACGACTTCACGACTCATGATGCAAGGCTCCTGGGTTGGGTGATGGAAAACTGCCGGGTTGCAAGGCTTGCAGTATGCCGTGAACCGGGCACCATGTTGCGCTGCAGCATTTTGTGGTTGGATTGCTGCGCTCCGAAATCTTGCCCGCGCAACTCGATGCCCCGCGTCATCGCGAGGAGCGAAGCGACGCGGCGATCCAGCAGCGACGCCTATTGGGAGCGCGGGGCTGGATTGCTTCGCTTCGCTCGCAATGACAGCGAAGAGTTTCCCATGACGGAAACGTCGAGGGGCCTCCGCCTCGGCCCCAAGGGGGCAAGCAGGCATATCTCGTTCAGCCTGGATCGCGCACGTCGGCCACCGGGTTGTGGCCGAAGTCCGGTCGCTGCAGATAGGCCAGCACGCGCCGGGCGGCGGCTTCGGGGGTGGCCAGCTGGCCACCGGTCTTGAGTTGCTCGAAACGGGTGCGGTCGGGAAAGGCCTGGGCGTCGGCGCCGCGCAGCTGCACCTGCATGTCGGTGTCGATCACGCCCGGCGCCAGCGCGCACACGCGGGCGCCGTTGGGCTGGTCGGCCTCGTCCAGTGCGACGCACTGGGTGAACCGGTCCAGGCCGGCCTTGGCGGCGCAGTAGGCGGCTTGCGAGGCCATGGGGCGCCGCCCCAGGCCCGAGGAGATGTTGAGTACGCGGCGCTGGCCGCGCCAGGCGCGCGTGGCGTCCAAAAAGGCGGCGGTGAGCAGCATGGGCGCTTCCAGCCCCACGCGCAGGGCGCTGACGGTGCCGTCGTCGGGCGCGTCGCGCAGCGGCACGATGGCCGGGATGACGCCGGCGTTGTTGATCAGCGTGACCTGCTCGATGGCGTTGCCGTCCTGCCCGGCCAGCCAGGCGCGCAGGCGCGTGCTGGTGGCGGCGGCGTCGGCCAAATCGACCGGCCATTGCGTGAGGGTGGCGCCCGCCGCCTGCGCCTGCGTCGCCAGTGCGGCGCTGGGGTGGCGCGCCAAGGTGAGCAGGGCGTGGCCGCTGGCCAGCAGTTGCTGCGCCATGGCCAAGCCCATGCCGCGCGAGGCGCCGGTGAGGATGCTGAGGCGGGAGGGGGTGGTGTTCATCCCGCCAATCTAGCGCATGGGCGCTGCGCTCAGAGCGTGATCGGGCTGATCTTGGCGCCCGTGAGCGACACGCCGACCTCGATGCCGACGTTGTTCATCACGAAGCTGACCACCGGCTGCTGCGCGGTTTCGGAGTCGACCGAGCCGTTGGCGCCGACCTTGCCGATGGCCACCGTGGCGTCGGCGCCGGCGGTCCAGCCCTTGCTGGCCTGGAACTTGTGCAGCGCATCGCGCGTGCTGAAGATGTAGACCACCGACTTGGACTGCCCGCCCACCTGCCAGCCGACCGAGGCGCCGGTGGTGCTGTAGTAGCCGGCGGTACGGCCGCCCACGCGCAGCGCGCCGCGACCGTGCTCGGCGCCGATGATCAGGGCGCCGCCGATGACTTCCGGGAACACCAGCACACCGGCCGCCTTCTGCACCATCTCGCGCGAGCCCGGCGCCACCGTGTACAGGCGCTGCAGCGTGGTGTTGACCGCCGCGTCGAGCTTGGCGGCCGTGCTGAAACTGCTGTTGGACGACGGCGGCGGCGCGTTGTCGAGCGTGGTGGTGCAGCCGGCCAGGCCGGCGGCGCCCAAGGCCAGCGCCAGCACAAGGCCGGTCGAACGCGGGAAAGCGGGGGCGGAAAGGCTGGTTCTCATAAACACTCCTCGTTGTTGAACACGACACCGCCACTTTATGCGATTCGGCCGGCGCATGCTGGCCATGTTTGGCCGCGCGTCAGAACGGCGCCGACCGCTGCAGCGCCAGTGCGTGGCCGTCCAGCGGGTGGGCGAATTGCAGCGCGCCGGCGTGCAGCATCAGTCGCGCGGCGCCGTCGGGCGGGCCGTACAGCGTGTCGCCGACGATGGGGTGGCCGATGGCCTGCAGGTGCACGCGCAGCTGGTGCGAGCGGCCGGTAATGGGCTCCAGCGCCAGCCGCGTGGTGTCGCCGGCGGCGTCGCGGCGCAGCACCCGCCAGCGCGTGCAACTGGGCTTGCCGTGCTCGGCATCGACGATGCTGAGCGGACGCCGCGGCCAGTCCAGCCGCAGCGGCAGCTCGATCAGGCCCCAGCCGTTGGCGGCCTCGGCGTCGGGCACTTGGCCGTGCACGATGGCTTCGTAGCGCTTGTGCACGCGCCGTTCGGCAAAGGCCTGGCTCAGGGCGCGCTGCATGGCCGCGCCGCGCGCCAGCAGCATCAGCCCGCTGGTGGCCTGGTCGAGCCGGTGCACGACGAGCGCATCGGGCCAGCGCCGCTGCGCGCGGGCGCTCAGGCAGTCGGCCTTGTCGGCGCCGCGGCCGGGCACCGCCAGCAGGCCGGCGGGCTTGTCCAGCACCAGCAGGGCGGCGTCTTCGTGCACCAGCCATTCATCGTCGAATAGGCCGATGGCGCTTGCTGGGTAAGCGCCGGCAGCTATCATTAATGAATCGATCCCGAGGCGAGTCGAGCGGGCACCCGTTCGGTGTCTCGCGTCGGAGGTGCTGCCGGAAACCCCAAGAGTCGAATGGCCGCGGAGCAGGCCGTGCCCGCGATCGCCGTGGCCGGGGTCTCCCCGGTCACTGGCGACGCCCCCTTCGAGGGGAGAGGCGCAACAACGCGTAGCGTGTGGAGCCTGGGGGTGGTCACAAGACGCGGCAGAGCTCGAACACCAGCGCCGGCCCCAGGGCCTGGTTGAGCGCGGCGGCCGAGACGTGACCGGTGAATTCGGCGCCGACGGTGGAGGCCTGGAAGTCGGCGATGCCGGCCTGGTCCTGAATCTCGATGAAGGCGGCGGGGGTGCCGGAGTTTTCCAGCAGCTGCGCGCGCAGCACGGCGACGTCGCGCGGCGCCACGCTGGCGTCGTACACCACGGCGTCGGGCAGGCGCTGCAGGGCCTGCTGGCGGGCGTGGTGGGTGTCCTCGGCGCTGTCCATGATCAGGCCGTAGCCGGCCAGTGCCTGCAGGCACTGGGCGCGGCGCTGCGCGTTGTCGGACACGATCAGCACGCGGCAGCCCGCGATGCCGGCCGACACGCTGGAGGGCTCGACCTGCTCCTCGGCCGCGCGGCCGATCTGCTCGGGCGTGGCCGCGCGCAGGCTGACGCTGATGCGCACGTGCTGCTCCTTCAGGTCCAGCTCGGTCTGCGCGTCCAGCATGCGCGCCAGCTGGTGCCACAGCACCCAGCGCACGCCACGCCAGACGTTCGGCGGCGCGGTGGCGGGCGCACGGTGCGACACCACCTGCAGGCGCGGGCGCCCGGTGCTTTGCGAGGATTCGACGCTGACGGCGATGTCGGCGCCCAGCTGGCCCACCCACAGCAGCAACTCGTCGATCAGCTGGTACAGCAGGCTGGAGTCGGCATACACCAGCGCCGCCGAAAAGCCCTTGCGCACGGTGATGCGCCGGCGGCGCAGCCAGTCGCTGCGGGCGGTGAGCGCGGCGTGCGCGACGTCGGCCAGGTTCAGCACCTCGCGCCGCTGCGGCGGCGGGTCTTCGCACAGGCGCAGCACGTGCTGCGCGGCCATGCCGGCCTGGCGCGCGCGCTCCACCGCGTCCTGGATCGGCATCAGGCTGCGCACCAGGCCGGGCTCCAGGCGGTTCAGGCGCGTGAGCTGCTCGGTGGCGGTGTTCAGCGAGGTGGCGACTTCCTCGCCCAGCTGGCGCACCATGTCCTGCCAGGACGGCCCCTGGGCGTCGGCGTCGGACGCGTGGGCGGCGGCTGGCGCTTCCGGCGTGAGCCGGCCCGCCGCCGGCGGGGCGGCGGCGCGGTTCTGCGCGTCGGAAAACCAGCTCAAACCCATCGGAGACTCCCTCGTGTGGCCTTGTCGGTTCGCCGGGGTTGTCGCGGCGAGCGTGCCTTGTATGAACGGGAAGTATAGGTGGCCCGCGCAGACCGCCATCCGGCCGGCCGACGGAAGGCTAGCGCTTGGCGACGGGCGCGTTGCGCTGGCGCAGGCTGTGCACCTCGAGCGCGCTGAGCTCGCTGGCCGAGTTGCCCCAGGCCGTGCGCACGTAGCTCAGCACGGCGGCGATCTCGGCGTTGCTGAGCGTGAGCACGAAGGGCGGCATGCCGAAGGGCCGCGGGTAGCCCGCGGTGGCGGCGTTGAAGCCGCCGTACAGCACGTGCTGCAGCAGGTTGTCGGCGGGCGCCATGGTGACGGCCCGGTTGCCGGCCAGCGGCGGATAGGCCAGGCCGCCCACGCCCTGGCCCTGCGCGCCGTGGCACTGGGCGCACTGCTTGTCATACACCTTGGCGCCGGCCAGCGCCACCGGGCTGGGCGCGCGCGGCTGGGATGGGGCGGCCGGCGCCGGCGCGGCGGTCTGCGGCAGCGCTTTCAGATAGGTCGCCATGGCGGCGGCGTCGGCATCGCTCAGGTACTGGGTGCCGTGCAGCACCACCTCGGCCATGGGGCCGCTGGCACGGCCGTGCCCGGTCACGCCGGTTTGCAGCAGGCGGGCGATGTCGGCGGTCGTCCAGTCGGCCAGGCTGGCTTGGCGCGCGTCGTGCAATGACGGCGCGTACCAGCCCTGTCCGCCCAGCCGGTTGCCGCCCAGCTGGCGCCAGTCGGCGCCGCCCAGCGCGTCGCGCGTGGCGTGGCAGACCGAGCAGTGCGCCACGCCGCGCACCAGGTAGGCGCCCTGGTTCCAGCGCGCGTCCTGCGCCGGCTCGGGCGCCAGGCTGCCGGGCCGGAAGTACAGCGCGCGCCACACCGCCAGCGCGGCCTGCGTGCCATAGGGCCAGCGCAGCGCGTTGGCCGGCACCGGCGTGGGGCTGGCGGGCAGCTGGCGAAACCAGGCGAACAGCGCGTCGGAGTCGGCGCGCGTCAGCAGCGTGGTGTGGGTGTACGGAAACACCGGCACCAGCAGCCGGCCGTCGGCCGCGCGGCCGTGGTGCAGGGCGCGCCAGAAGGCGGCCGCCGACCAGCGGCCGATGCCGTGCTCGGGGTCGGGCGTGAGGTTGCTGGTGTAGGCGGTGCCGAAGTCGGTGGCGATCGCCAGCCCGCCGGCGCCGGGCGCGCCGCCGCGCGCGGTGTGGCAGGCCAGGCAATTGCCGATGCGCGCCAGGTAGGCGCCGCGCTGCAGCTGGGCTGGCGCGTCGGCCACCGGGACGGGCGGCTGGTTCAGGTCCACGCCGTCGTTGAAGTTGATCTGCCACAGCGCCGCCAGCGCCAGCAGCGCCAGGGCCACGAGGGCCGCCAGGATGCGGGTCAGGCGCCTCATCGCGCGGCCTCGGCGGCGAGGGGCGCGCTGCCGCAGCGCAGGTCGGACGCGGGTGGGCGCTCTTGCGCGGGCGCGGGCGCCGGGTGGGTCTGCGCCGGCACCGGCTGGCTGGCCAGCCAGCTGACGACGGCGTGGGCGTCGACGTCGCTCAGGCGGCGCACCACCTCGGCCATGCAGTCGGGTGCGTGGGCGCGGCGCTGGCCGGTCTTCCAGCCGCCCAGCTGCGCCGTCAGGTAGTCGGCCGGCAGGCCCAGCAGGGCCGGAAAGCGCGGCTGCACGCCCATCAGCGCCTCGCCATGGCAGGCGGCGCAGGCCGGCAGGCGCTGCGCGGCGTCGCCCTGCAGGGCCAGCGTGCGCCCGCGCTGCAGCAGGGCGGGCGCGGGCGCCTGGGCCGGCGCGGCGGGGGGCGGGTAGGGCACGTCCAGCGCGGCGAAGTGCTGGGCGATCTCCATCAGGTAGGCATCGCTCAGCACATCCACCATGTCGATCATCAGCCCGTAGGGGCGCCGGCCGTCGCGAAAGTTGAGCAGCTGGTTGTACAGGTAGCCGGCGGGCTTGCCGGCCAGGCGCGGGTAATAGCCGTCGGGGCCGGCGCGGCCCTGGTCGCCGTGGCAGGCGGTGCAGGCCAGGGTGCGCTGCGCCATGTCGTCGTGGAAGGGGGGCGCGGTCTGCGCGCTGGCGCTGGCCAACAGGCCCCCGCTCAAAAGGCAGACGATGGCGCACAGGCCTTGGATGAAACAGCGCATCGGGACGAACAGGCTACAGGTCGGCACGCCGTGAAGCACGGCAGAAACGGCGCACCGGGTGGGGCGCGCGGGGCGGCCATTTGTATCACACGACGCGTGCAAAGCGGCGCGCTGCGGAGGGCGCGCGACAATCCCGGTCTTGCCCGCCCACGCCCGCCCCTTGCCGCCCCACGCCCGATGCTGATTCTTGCCCCCATGGAAGGCCTGCTCGACCACGGCCTGCGCACCGCGCTCACCCGGGTGGACGGGGTGGACCGCTGCGTGTCGGAGTTCATCCGCATCACCGACCAGTTGCTGCCGCTGCGCAGCTTCACGCGCATCGTGCCCGAGCTGCTGCGCGGCAGCCGCACGCCCTCGGGGGTGCCGGTGCGCCCGCAGCTGCTAGGCAGCGACCCGGCCTGCCTGGCCGACAACGCCGCGCGCCTGGCCGAGCTGCAGCCGGCCGGCATCGACCTCAACTTCGGCTGCCCGGCCAAGACGGTGAACCGCCACCGCGGCGGCGTGGTGCTGATGGACGAGCCCGAGCTGATGCAGGCCATCGTCGCCGCCGTGCGCCGCGCGGTGCCGGCGCACATCGCGGTGTCGGCCAAGATGCGCCTGGGCATCGACGACGAGCGCCGCGCGCTGGAATGTGCCCAAGCGCTGGAGGCCGGCGGCGCCAGCGAGCTGGCCGTGCACGCGCGCACCAAGGCGCAGGGTTATCGGCCGCCGGCGTACTGGGAGTCGATTGCCACCGTGCGCCAAGGCGTGCGCCTGCCGGTGATCGCCAACGGCGACATCTGGACGGTGGAGGATGCGCTGCGCTGCCGCGCCGTCACGGGCTGCAGCGCGCTGATGCTGGGCCGCGGCCTGGTGCGCCGGCCGGCGCTGGCGCGCGCCATTCGCTGGCACGACGCCGGCCGGCCGATGGCCGACGCGGATGTGGACCCGTGCGTCGCCGCGCTGCCCTGGCCGCAGGTGCTGCCGCTGCTGGCCGAGTTCTGGCAGGACGTGTGCGGCCGCGTCGAGCGCCGCCACCGCGCCGGGCGCCTGAAGCAGTGGCTGAACCATTTGCGCCACGCCTATCCCGAGGCCCAGCAGGCCTTCGACGCGCTGCGCGCCAGCAACGAGCCCGAGGCCATCGCGGCCTGGTTGCTACAACATCAAGAGCTGGCCGCGCTTGCTGCACGGGCGCCAGAGGTCGAAATGACCGCATAAACCGCCAACCCGCCGCTCATTCGCGAAAAAGGACCTCTCCATGGCAAGCAGCCTGCTGGCCCTGCTCGACGACATCGCCACCGTGCTGGACGACGTCGCCGTCATGGCCAAGATCTCGGCCAAGAAAGCCGCCGCCATGACCGACGACGTGGCGGCCCTGACCAAGCTGTCGGCCAACAAGACCGCCGGCGTGCTGGGCGACGACCTGGCGCTGAACGCCCAGCAGGTCACCGGCGTGACGGCCAACCGCGAGATCCCGGTGGTGTGGGCGGTGGCCAAGGGCTCGCTGCGCAACAAGGCCATCCTGGTGCCGGCCGCGCTGCTGATCAGCGCCTTCGCCCCTTGGGCGGTGACGCCGCTGCTGATGCTGGGCGGCGCCTATCTGTGCTTCGAGGGCTTCGAGAAAGTGGCGCACAAGCTGCTGCACCCCAAGGCCGAGGACGAGGCGCACGCGGCCGAGCTGGAGGCCGCGCTGGCCGACCCCGCCGTCGACTTGGCCGCGCTGGAAAAGGCCAAGATCGCGGGCGCCGTGCGCACCGACTTCATCCTCTCTGCCGAGATCATCGCCATCACCCTGGGCACCGTCGCGCAGGCCGGCTTCTGGACGCAGGTGGCGGTGCTGGTGGGCATCGCCATCGTCATGACGGCGGGCGTCTACGGCCTGGTGGGCGGCATCGTCAAGCTGGACGATGCGGGCCTGTGGCTGAGCCGGCGCGCCAGCGCCGCCGCGCAGGGCCTGGGTCGCGCCATCCTGGCGCTGGCGCCGTGGCTGATGAAGTTTTTGTCCGTCGCCGGCACGGCGGCGATGTTCCTGGTCGGCGGCGGCATCATCGTGCACGGCGTGCCGGCGCTGCATCACCTGCTGGACGACTGGACCGCCGGCCTGGCAGGGGTGGCCGGCTCGCTGGTCAGCCTGGGCGTCAATGCCGTGACGGGCGTCGTCGTGGGCGCGCTCGCGGTCGGGCTGGTGAGCCTGCTGGGCAAGCTGCGGCCCAAGGCGGCCGCAGCGTCATGATTTTGAATGTTTTCGGCCTGCAGCCGGCATGTGGCAAGCGCAAGCAGCTATCAATAACATAGTTTCCGAGAGGGCATGCCTGTCGCCTGCGCGGCATGGCCGGGCGACGGGCGCGCCTAATTCCATTTCTAATTCAATAGCGCATCAATAATCCACGGCCAGGCGACGATGGATCGGATCCGTTCGCAGTTGCTCTCGAAGTCTCGCAGGGCGAGCTCAAGGTGATCTTCGAGCGCCTCCAGGCTGTCGAAGACGCGGTTGTGGAATCGCTTCTCGCGCAGCTCGTCCCACACGTGCTCCACCGGGTTGAGCTCCGGCGCATAGGGGGGCAGGCTCAGTAGGCGCATGTTGGCGGGCGGGTGCAGCTCACCACTGGCATGCCAGCCGGCACCGTCAAGCACCATGACGATGCGCTCGTGCGGGTGACGCTCGCTCACCTCGTCGAGAAACAACTGCATGCACTCGGTGTTGACGTGAGGCAAGATGAGCGAGTCCAACTGGCCGCTTGCCACATCGACGGCGGCGTACGCGTAGGTGTACTCGTGGGTCAACATGGCTTGGCACAGCGGCCGCACCGGCTTGGGCGCCCAGCAGCGGCGCACGTCGTTGATGCGTCCAAAGCGCGCCTCGTCCTGGAACATCAGCTTGATGGGGCCTTGCTGCGGCCAGTGCGAGCAGATTTCGGCAAGGCGCTCGGGGAGTTTTTTTTCCACTCCTCTTGAGCCAAAGGATCGCTTTGCGGATGGCGTTTGTCGGGGGCCAGCTTGCGCCAGCCGTGGCGGTGCAGCAGGTTGTAGACCGAGGACAGCGCCATGGGACGGCCCAGGGCAGCTTCGATTTCACACTTGACTTGACCGACCACCAGGATGCCGCCCGTGCGAGCGCGATCAAGAAAGGGCGCCAGCACCTGGCGCTCCTGCTCAGTCGTCATGTTCTGGTGGCGCCTGCCGCCGCGCGCGGGGCGCTGGCCGTCACCTGCAACCTCGCCGGCCAGGAAGCGATTGCGCAAGCGGCAGGTCCACGCCGGGGAGCGGCCGATGACCTGCGCGGTTTGCTCCAGGCTCAAGCCATAGTCCAGCGGCAACACCACCGCCTGTGCTTGGCGAAGCTGCTCAGCGGTCTGTGCGCCGGCCAGCATTTGACGGGCCGACTCCAGACTGTCGGCACCTCGGGCTGTTCTTGCCATGTCGTTCTCCTTGCGGGATCGGTGACATGGATATTATTGATCTATTGATATGGAAATGGAATAAGATCGCGGCGCGCGACACGCGATGAAGCCTCGGGCTTTGCACCGTGCCGCGCAGCGTTCTCAGGGCGGGGTGAAAGTCCCCACCGGCGGTATCGGGCCTTGGCCCGGAGCCCGCGAGCGCCTGTGCCTTCACACCGAAGGCGCAGGGTCAGCAGACCCGGTGCGATGCCGGGGCCGACGGTCACAGTCCGGATGAAAGAGAGCGCGACGGCGTGCGGCCGGCGCGGGGGCGACCTGCGCGCGGCCGTGCGTGCGCCGTGCGCCCTGATTCTGGCCACCCACTCGACTGGAGCTCACCATGAATCAGCCCACTGTCTCCCAAACCTCCGCGCCGCCGCGCATCGCCTTCGTGCAGGCCGGCTGGCACGCCGACATCGTGCGCCAGGGCCACGCCGGCTTCGTGGCCGAATGCGCGCGCCTGTGGCCGGGCGCGCCGCCTCAAGTGGCGGTGCACCAGCTGCCCGGCGCGTTCGAGATCCCGCTGCTGGCCCAGCGCCTGGCGCGCAGCGGCACGGTGGACGCCATCGTCGCCTGCGCGCTGGTGGTCGATGGCGGCATCTACCGGCACGAATTCGTCGCCAGCGCCGTGATCGACGCCCTGATGCGCGTGCAGCTGGACGAGGGCGTGCCGGTGTTCTCGGCCGTGCTCACGCCCAAGGACTTTCACGAGCACGAGACGCACCGCGCCTTCTTCAGCCAGCACTTCGTGGCCAAGGGCGCCGAAGCCGCGCGCGCCTGCGCGCAGACGCTGGCGGCGCACGCGGCTCTGGCGCGTCACGCGCCCGAGTGATGCGAGTGATGAGTGATGCGCGGCAAGCCCACGCGGCATACCGCCCTGTGACGTGTGCTCAAGTGCGATGTACTTTTTTGGGTCGGCCGGTGGCCACAAGGCGCCACCACGGAAATCCTGAGGGAGCGCGGCCTGGCCGTGGAAGCGGCCGGGGCATCAAGCCCCGGGAGCGTCGAGGACTTCCGGGTGCTGACTTTCGTAGGCGGCGGCAAGGCGCGGATCGATCTCGCGCACCTTGGCGTGACTGATCCGGCCGGTGCGGGTCATGTAGTCGTAGGCGAATTCGATCGCGTTCTGGGTTGGCACGAGTTTGTCCATCTCCTCGTACCAGCGCATGCTGCGATTGGCGGCGTCCCAGATTTTCTTCATTACGGGCATGCGCAGCTCGCGAAAGCGCGCGAGCGCGGCAGGCACGTCGTCGTCGGTTTCCCTGAACGCGTTGCACAGCGCCACGGCGTCGAGCATCGCCATGCGCGTACCCGAGCCGATGGAAAAGTGCGCCGGCCGCAGCGCGTCACCCATCAGCACCACGTTGTCGAAGTGCCAGCGCCCGTTCCAGATCACCGGGAAATTGCGCCAGTACGAGTTGTTTGACAGGATGGGGTGGCCGCCCAGCTCGCGCGCGAAGACTTTTTCGCAATGGCGCATGGCCTCGTCGTTGCTCATGCGATCGAATCCGGTGCGCTTCCAGGTCTCGTCGGTCACCTCGATCAGGAAGGTGCTCATCGCCGGCGTGTAGCGATAGTGGTGCGCGCAAAAAACGCCAGTGCCGGTTTCGTGGAAGCTCAGGCTCAGGGTGTCGAACGGCATGGTGGAGCCGCACCACATGAACTTGTTGGGCCGGATGTCGGTGGTGGTGGCGAACTTGTCGCGGTTTTCCTCGCGCACCCAGGACGACGCGCCGTTGGCCGCGAGGATCAGGTCGGCGCCCTTGAGCTGCGCGAGCGACGTGATCTCGGTGTCGAAGCGGATCGTGACGCCCAGGCGCTCGACGTGCTGGTACAGCAGCGAGAGCATTTGCAGCCGTCCGATCGCGGCGTAGCCGTTGCCGGCGATCGGCACGCTGGTGCCGTTGTGGTTGATCGTGAGGTCGCTCCAGCTCTCCATGTGCGGGCGCAGGTACTCGAACAGCTCGTTGTCGTCGGTGCGCAGAAAGTCCAGCGCCTGGTCGGAAAACACCACGCCGAAGCCCCAGGTGGCGCTGCGCGGTCCGCGCTCGTGGATGGTGATCTCGTGGCGCGGGTTCAGGCGCTTCATGAGCGAGGCGAAATGCAGGCCGGCGGGGCCGGCGCCGATGATGTCGATTTTCATGGGAAATGCTCCTGCTATTGGCCGGTGGCTTCGCGCGCCAGGTGGTCGGTGATGATCTGGCGCAGCTCGCGCTTGAGCACCTTGCCCACCGGGCTGGTGGGCAAGGCGTCGACGACTTCCAGGCGCTCGGGGATGTTGAACGCGGCCACCTTGATGCGCTTCATGTGTGCCACCATGTCGGCGAAGCTGAACGGCTGGCCAGCCTTGAGCACGACGAAGGCGCAGGCTTTTTCACCGAATTCCTTGTCCGGCATGGCCACCAAGCTGGCGGTTTGCACCGCCGGGTGCAGCAGCAGGATGTTCTCGACGTCTTCGCAGTCGATTTTTTCGCCGCCGCGGTTGATCACGTCCTTCTTGCGTCCTTCGACGTAGAGCGTGCGCCCGTGCTTGCGCACCACATCGCCCATCTTGTAGAAACCGTCGGGTGTGAAGGCGCTGGCGTTGACCTCGGGGGCATCGTAGTAGCCGCAAATGGTGTAAGGCCCGCGCGTGACCAGCTCGCCGGCGACGCCATCGGGCAGTTCGTTGCCCTCTTCGTCGATGATCTTGATTTCGTCGAATTCACTCACCGGCTCGCCCGAGCTGTTGAGCAGGATGTCCTCGCTGGCGTTCAGCGGCGTCATGTTGATCAGGCCCTCGGCGGTGCCGTAGACCTCCTGCGGCGTGACGTGCAGCTCCTGCATCATGCGACGGCGAAACTCGGGCGGCATGCGCGTGCCGCCGTTTTGCACCACCTTGAGCGAGGACAGGTCGTACTGGCCGATGCTGGCGTCGTCCAGCCAGCGCGCCACCAGCGGCCGCGCCGCGGCGATGACGGTGACGCCATGCTGCTGCACCGTCTGGAAGATATCGGCGGTTTCGGTCGACGGGCACAGCGCCACGGTGCCGCCGTAGCAGAAGGTGGCCAGGATGCCGGGCGAGCACAGGTTGTAGTTGTGCGCCAGCGGCAGGATGGGCATGAACACCGTGTCGGCATTGAAGCCCGTGGCGGCGCCGCACAAGCGTGCATTGAGAACGTAGTCCTGGTGCGTGCGTGGAATCAGCTTGGGTAGCGACGTGGTGCCGCCGCTCAGCAGGATGGTGCCGACGGCCTCGGCATCGACGCGCACGGCGGCCAGGCGCAGCTGCCGATCCGTCATGGCCTGGCCTTCGCGCACCAGCTCCTCGTGGCTGATCTGTCCGGCGCCGGCCTGGCCGACGATGACGACGTGCTTCAAGTGGGCAAACTCCTGCCGCAGCGCCTGGCCCAGCGCGCGGTAGTCAAAGCCCCGGATCGCGTCCGGCGCGATGTAGGCCACAGCCTGCGAGGCACGCGTGAAGTGGCGGATTTCTGTGTCGCGGTGCGCGCGCAGCGCCATGACCGGAATCGCGCCGATGCGCACCAGCGCCAGGTAGTAGAGGATGAATTCCACGCCGTTGGGCAGGTGCAGGACCACCCGGTCGAGCGGCTGCAGGCCGCGTGCCAGCAGGGCGGCGGCGAGGCTGGCCGACTGCTCGTCCAGCGCGCGGTAGTTCAGGCGCAACTCGCCCGAGACGAGGGCGGTTTTGTCCGGCGTGCGCGCGATGCTTTGGGCCATCATGTCCCACAGGGTCTGACCGCTCCAGAGGCCCGATTCGCGGTAGTGCCTGGCGGCCTCTTTGGGCCAGAAAACGCATCCTTGCTGCATGTGTGTCTCCTTGCGTTTCCGGTAGTTCAGGCGGCCGGGCCGATGGTGAGCGTGATTTCGCCCACGCCTTCGATATGGCCGGCGAGGTGGTTGCCCGTAACCACCGGGCCCACGCCCTCAGGCGTGCCGGTGTAGATCAGGTCGCCGGGCTGCAGGTGATAAAACAGCGAGAGGTCGGCGACGATTTCGCGGATGTTCCAGATCAGCTTGTCGATGCTCGACTGCTGCCTGACCTGGCCATCGACCGAGAGCGTGATCGCGCCGCAGGCTATGACCCGGCCGGGCATCGGGACGATCTCGGAAATTACCGAGGAATGCTCGACGTCCTTGCCCAGATCCCAGGGACGGCCTTTGTCGCGCGCCACCAGTTGCAGGTCGCGCCGCGTCATGTCCAGGCCGCAGGCGTAGCCGTAAACGTGTTCGTGCGCCTGTTTGGCCGGAATGCGAAAACCGGCCTTGCCAATGGCCAGTACCAGTTCCATTTCGTAGTGGTAGTTGTTCGTCTCGCTCGGATAGGGCGTGGTGCTGCCCGAGGGCGTGAGCGTGGTGGGAGACTTGGTGAAGTAAAACGGCCGCTCGACGCTCTTGTCCACCGGCTTGCCCATTTCGGCGGCGTGCGCGTGGTAGTTGCGGCCGACGAAGAACAGGCGGTTGACGGGCAGGCGCTGGGCGCTGCCCTGCACGGCGGCGCTGGCGACGGCGGGTGGAGCCCATAGGTAGGAAGCGGCATTCATGGATGGGGTCGTCCTTGGGGAGGGTGATCGAAACGGGGGGAAGGAGCTGTCAGGCGCTGACGTCCTGGCCGCGCCAGGCGTGCAGGGCTTCGAAGATCGGCGTGTCGCTGAAGCGGAACAGGTCCATCGCGGTCGTGCCGGCACCGCTGGTCGCGCTGAAGGTTTGCCAGGAGGGCACGACGAACAGGTCGCCATGCTCGACCTTCCAGTGCTGCTCGCCGACGATTACGCTGCCGCTGCCGTTGAAAACCTGGTAAACCGAAGAGCCGACCTCGCGCCGCGGCGTGCTGCTGGTGCCGGGGCGCAGGCGGTGCATCTCGCAGCGGATCGAGGGCAGCACGTCGCGGCTGTTGGTCGGGTTGGTGTAGCGCACTGCCGCGTGGCCAGGGCTGAGCGTGGCGGCGTAGCCTTCGGCCTCCAGCGCCAGTTGCTCGTTCAGCGCGCGGTCGGTATCGACCCAGCGGTAGGCCAGCAACGGCGAGGTCGGCAAGTCCTGCAACTGCGCCACCGGGCGCAGACCGGGATGGGCCCAAAGCCGCTCCGAGCGAGACAGGGCAGGCGTGGAGCACTCTTCTTTCGAGAGTGCATCGCGGCCGAACTCGAAGAACGCCAACTCGCTGTAGTAGGCGAACGGGATGTCCAGTCCGTCAATCCAGGACATTGGCTCGGTGGCGGCGTTGTGGTGCGAGTGCCAGTTCCAGCCGCCCTGGGGCAGGAAGTCGCCGCGCGACATGCGCACTGCGTCGCCGTTGACCACCGTCCAGACGCCTTCGCCTTCGAGCACGAAGCGAAACGCATGCTGGGTGTGGCGATGCTCGGGTGCGTTCTCACCCGGCATCAGGTACTGGATCGCAGCCCACAACGTCGGTGTAGCGTAGGGCCGTCCGCCGAGCGATGGGTTGGCCAGCGCGATCGCGCGGCGCTCGCCGCCACGGCCCACCGGCACCAGGCGGCCGGCCTCGCGCGCCAGCGGCAGCAGCTTGTTCCAGCGCCAGATATGGGCACTGGCCTTGCTTTGCGGGTGCATCGGCATCAGGTCACCGATCTGCGTCCACAGCGGGTTCAGGTTTTCCCGCTCGAAATCGCGGTACAGCGCGCCCAGCGCCGGGCTCGGTTCGGGCTGTCGGGGGGGCGCAGGGTCGTGGGGCTGGGCGGGCAGGGTGGCGCCGTTGGTCATGAGAGAGACTCCTTCAGCGGGGCTGAAGTCAAAACGCAAACTGATGATCAGTATGCTTATTATTTGTCCTGTGTCAAGATGCCGATGACTTGTGCAGGCGCTTCCGCAGCACGACGCGCCGCCACTGGAGAACCCGATCGATGCGCCCCAGCCCCGATGAACTCGAAGAGTACCCCGGCTATTTCATACGCCGACTGCAGCAGATCGCGGTGGCCGCGTTCATGTCCGAAACGCAGGCGTGGGGTATCACGCCGGTGCAGTTCGGAGCCTTGTCGGCCGTCGCCGCCCATCCCGACATCGACCAGCGCACCCTTGCCGGGATGATCCGCTTTGACACGTCGACCATTGGCAGCGTTCTCGATCGCCTGGAAAAGCGCGGCCTGCTGGCACGCGGCAGCAGCGCGACGGACCGGCGGGTGCGCCTGTTGCGCCTGACGGATGATGGCCACGCATTGCTGGCCGATGTACAACCGGCGGTTCGGCGCGCGCAGGAGCGCATGTTGGCCCCATTGCCCGAGGCCGAGCGTGCGCCGTTCATGCGCATGCTGGCGGTGCTGACCGACCGGGGCGGCGGTGATGAGGACAGCAGATCCGAGCCCACATGATGTGCGCAGCCCGAATCGAGTTGCGCGGGCTGCCCTGATGCGTGAACACGTGACGGTCGCAGACATCGCCCTCACATGCTGGCGATTGCTATTTTAAGAATAGCTTGTCGCGCTTGATCGATGGGCGCCAGAGGTCGATTTAACTAGAAGGCGGCGCTATTGCGAACCGTCGTCCGATTCACCGATACGCCTCGCGCAACTGCCGCTTGAGCAGCTTGCCGCTGGGGTTCTTGGGCAGGGCGTCGGTAAAGATCACGCGCTTGGGCGCCTTGAAGGCGGCCATTTGCTGGGTGCAATGGGCGATCAATGCCGCTTCGGTCAGCTCCTGGCCAGCCTTGAGCACCACCACCGCCGTCACGGCCTCCACCCACTTCGCATCGGGCAGGCCGATGACGGCGACTTCGCTGACCTGGGGCAGGCGGTAGATCATTTCCTCCACCTCGCGGCTGGCGACGTTTTCGCCGCCGGACTTGATCATGTCCTTCTTGCGGTCGACGACCGTGATGTAGCCCTCATCGTCGATGGTGCCCAGGTCGCCCGAGTGGAACCAGTCGCCCGAGAAGGCCGCGGCGGTGCGCTCGTCGTCGTGGAAGTAGCCCAGCATCAGGTGCGGCGAGCGGTGCACGATCTCGCCGACTTCGCCGACGGCGACGTCGCGCATGGCGTCGTCGACCACGCGGGTCTCGACGTTGATGACCGCGCGGCCGGCCGAGCCGGGCTTGCGCAACTGGTCGTCGGGGCCCAGCATCGTCGCCAGCGGCGCGATCTCGGTCTGGCCGTACAGGTTCCACAGGCGCAGGTGGGGCAGGCGGCGGGCGATTTCCTTCATCACCTCCACCGGCATGATCGAGGCACCGTAGTAGCCCTTGGCCAGTTTCGACAGGTCGGTCTGGTCGAACAGCGGCGAGCGCAGCAGGGCGATCCACACCGTGGGCGGCGCGAAGAAGCTGGTGATGCCGCGCTCTTGCATCAGGGGCAGCAGCTTGTCGGGCGTGGGCGTGGCGGTGATGTGGTTCTCGCTGCCGATGTAGATGGCGGGGCCGAAAAACACGTCCAGCTGCGCGCAGTGGTACAGCGGCAGCGCGTGCAGGGCCACGTCGTGCTCGGCCACCTCGGCGTTGATGCAGCAGCTGACGTATTGCCACAACACGGCGTCGTGGGTCAGCATGGCGCCCTTGGGCGAGCTTTCGGTGCCGCTGGTGTAGACGATCTGCAGCAGGTCGGTGCTTTGCAGGGGGGTGTCGGGCAGGGGCGCTGTGCAGGCCGCCAGCTCGTCAAAGCCGGCCATGCCGGGCACGGCGGTGCTGGGGGCTTCGGACGGCAGCCAGATGAAGTCCTCGACCTGCGTGTCGAGTGCCGCGGCGGCGCGCGCCAGCTCGGCCAGGCCGCTGTCGGTGGCCAGCGTTTTGGCGCCGGCGTGGCGCAGGATGTAGGCCACCTCGTCGGCCTTGAGCATGAAGTTGATCGGCACCAGCACGGCGCCCAAGCGCGCCAGCGCAAAGCGCAGCGCGGCAAAGCCGTGCGAGTTGCGCGCCAGCACGGCCACGCGGTCGCCGTACGCGATGCCGCGCTGCGTCAGCCCGGCGGCCAGGCGGGTGACCAGGGTGTCGAACTCGGCATAGGTCCAGCGCGTGTCGCCGCAGCGCACGGCCAGCTTGTGGGGCAGGCGCTGCGCGGTGCGGCGCAACAGGTCGCCCAGGGTCTGGCGGCGGGTGATGGGGTGCATGGTGGAGTCTCCGGGTGGTGAGGGTTTCAAAACAGCCGAACGCAGAGGGCGCAGAGGATTCGCAGAGGACGCAGAAGAAGACAAAAATTTGATCAAATATGCGCCTAGCGCTTATACAGAAGGCGTGAACAGCTACTGTTTCAATAGTCAATGCCTGGTATTTTTTGCGCCCTTTTGCGAGTCCTCTGCGCCCTCTGCGTTCAGATGCTTTTTGCAGTTTCGCGGCTTGGCGGCGCATCACTCCCGCGCGCTTTCATTCAGGTAAGCGTCAAACCCATCGGGCGGCACAAAGCGCTGGTTGCGCCAGATCAGGCGCGTGATGGTCGGCAGGGCGGGCGCGGCCAGCGGGTAGTCGGGGTCGCCCGGATAGCACAGGATGCGATCCGATCCCTGCTCCAGCGTGTGCGGTTCCACCAGCGGCGGCGCTCGCGTGCGGGCGTCGGCCAGCGCCGAGGCCACGTCGGCAAAGCGCAGCAGCTGCATCAGGCTGACGATTTGCGGGGCGGCCATGTCGATTTTCTGATCGCGGTACTGGCCGAGCGCCGCGCGCGGCGTCAGCCAGCGTGCTTCGGTGACCTCGTGGTCGTCGTGCCGGACGTCCTGTGCGGCGGGCGCGGCGGCCAGAAAAAAGCGCGTGTCGAAACGCCGGTTCATCATGGTCGGGCGGCGCGGCGTGATCCAGCGCGACCAGGGCGCCAGCGCGTGGGTGTCCAGGCGCCAGTCGTGCCGGGCCAGCAGCGTGGCCAAGGGCGTGCCCGAGCGCACGGCGGCGGTCGCGCGGTGCTGCGCGTCGGCGCTCAGGGGTTGGCCGGCCTGCGTGGCCAGCAGCACGCCCGACTCCTCGAACGCCTCGCGCAGCGCCGCGACAAACAGGCCGGCGGCAAAGTCGACGCTCAGGCTTGCTTCGCCCAGTGTCGCGTGCAGTGCCGCCGCGGGGACGTCCAGCCGCGCTTGCATGGCGTGGTCCGAGTCGCTGCGTTCCAGCTTGCCGCCGGGAAAGACGTAGGCACCGCCCAGCACGCTGGAGTTGGCGTGGCGGCGCATCAGCAGCACCTCCAGGCCCGCCGCGCCGTCACGCAGCAGGAGCACGCTGGCGGCGTCGCGCGGCGGGGTGTCGAGAGTGATGTCCTTGGCTTGCATGGCGAGCCATTGTGATACCGCGCGGCCCCCACGTACGGTCAGCCGCGTGACAGGGCGCGCGGCGCGCGTCCATTACAGTGCATGCAGTCAATGACGTTGCAATCAGCAGGAGCGAGTGAAAGCATGGAAAAGATCGATTTCAAGGGCCGTGTCGCCATCGTGACGGGCGCCGGCGGCGGCCTGGGGCGCCTGCACGCGCTGGGGCTGGCGCGGCGCGGCGCCAAGGTGCTGGTCAACGACCTGGGCGGCGCGGTCGACGGCACCGGCGGCTCGGCCACGGCGGCGCAAAAGGTGGTCGACGAGATCAAGGCGCTGGGCGGCGAGGCGATCGCCAACGGCGCCTCCGTCACCGACTTCGCCGCCGTGCAGGCCATGGTGCAGCAGGCCATGGACGCCTGGGGGCGCGTCGACGTGCTGGTCAACAACGCCGGCATCCTGCGCGACAAGACCTTCGCCAAGATGGAGCTGGCCGACTTTCGCCTGGTGCTGGACGTGCACCTGATGGGCGCGGTGCACACCAGCAAGGCCGTGTGGCCCATCATGCAGGCGCAAAAGTACGGCCGCATCCTGATGACCACCTCGTCCACCGGGCTGTACGGCAACTTCGGCCAAAGCAACTACGGCGCGGCCAAGCTGGCGCTGGTGGGCCTGATGCAGACGCTGAGCCTGGAAGGCGAAAAGCACGGCATCCGCGTCAACTGCCTGGCGCCGACGGCCGCCACGCGCATGACCGAAAACTTGTTTCCGCCCGACATGCTGGACGCCTTCAAGCCCGATGCGGTGGTGCCCGCCATGCTGGTGGCGGTGAGCGAGTCCGCCCCCACGCGCGCCATCTTCTGCGCCGGCGCGGGCAGCTACGAGATGGCCAACCTCACGCTGTCGCACGGCCTGCACCTGGGCCTGACGCCCGACACGCCCGAGCGCCTGCTGGCGGCGCTGCCGCAGGTGGGCGACCTGGCCGGCATGAGCGTGCCCGGCAGCGGCGCCGGGCAGGGCGAAAACGAGATGCGCCTGGCCAAGGCGGCGCGGCGTTGAAGTCGCGGCTGGGTGGCGCTGGCCGGGCAAGCACCCCGGCCAGCGCGGGATTGGCACCCTGTGTTACCGTGCTCGCCCGGCGAAAGCGTGAATGAGCTTGCCGGCCCGGGCGCCTGAAAGCAGGTGTGTTCGGGCCTTGCAATTTCGCCGCGCGCCCCCCACGTGGCGGCTGTGCCGGGCGGGCGCCCGAGCCCATTCCCCCTTTCGGATTCACCAAGGACAAGACGATGAACAAGCTGAGGGACCGGCTGGCAGCGCTGTCGGCCGAGCGGCTGCAGGGCATCGGTCGAGGCATCGAGAAGGAAAGCCTGCGCGCGCAGCCCGATGGCACGCTGGCCCTGACGCCGCACCCGGCCGCGCTGGGCGCGCCGCTCACGCATCCGCACATCACCACCGATTACAGCGAGTCGCTGATCGAGCTGGTCACCGGCGTGCACCGCGATGCGGCGGCCTGCCTGAACGAGCTGACCGAGATCCACCAGGTGGTCGCCCACGAGATGGCGGCCCTCGGCGAGGAAAGCCTGTGGGTGGCCAGCATGCCCTGCCGCCTGCCGACCGACGAGAACATTCCGCTGGGGGTGTACGGCACCTCCAACGTCGGGCGCGCCAAGAGCGTGTACCGCATGGGGCTGGGGCACCGCTACGGGCGGCGCATGCAGACCATTGCCGGCATCCACTACAACTGGTCGCTGCCGGGCCTGGGCAACGACGACTACTTCGGCCTGATCCGCAACTTTCGCCGCAACGCCTTCCTGCTGCTGGTGCTGTTCGGCGCCTCGCCGGTGCTGGACGCGCCCTTCGTCGCCGGGCGCGACCACGGCCTGCAGCCGCTGGGCGAGGCCAGCATGCATCTGCCGCACGCCACCTCGCTGCGCATGGGGCGCCTGGGCTACCAGAGCGACGCTCAGGCCTCGATCGCCGTCAGCTACAACTGCCTGGACAGCTATGCCGATTCGCTGGAAGAGGCGCTGACCCGGCCCTATCCGGCCTACGAGGCCATCGGCATCCGCAACCTGGGCGGCGAATACAACCAGCTGGCCACCACGCTGCTGCAGATCGAAAACGAGTTCTACGGCACCATTCGGCCCAAGCGCGTGATCCGCTCGGGCGAGCGCCCGCTGCACGCGCTGCGCGAGCGCGGCGTCGAATACGTCGAGGTGCGGCTGATGGACCTGGACCCGTTCGAGACCGTGGGCATCCACCCCGACACCGCGCGCTTTCTCGACCTCTTCTTGCTGCACTGCCTGCTGACCGACAGCCCGCCCGACACGCCGCAGGAGATCGCCGCGCTCAAGCGCAACCAGCACCTGACGGCCGCGCGCGGGCGCGAGCCGGGCCTGCAGCTGGAGCGCGCGGGCCAGGCGGTGCGGCTGACCGACTGGGCCGAGGAGCTGCTGGCGCAGCTGGCGCCGATCGCGCAGACCATGGACCGGGTGGACGGCGCCACGCGCTACGCCGCCGCGCTGGCGCGGGCGCAGGACGCTTTCAAGGCTTTCGACGACTTGCCCTCGGCGCGTGTGCTGCGCCGCGTGCGCGAGCAGCACCAGGGCAGCTACATCGACTTCGTGCGCGCCTGCGCGCAGCGCTCGCGCGCCGAGCTGCTGGCGCGGCCCTATCCGGCCGCGCTCAAGCAGCGCTTCGACGCGCTGGCGGCCGAGTCCTGGGCCGAGCAAAAACGCATCGAGGCGAGCGACCGCGTGGACTTCGAGACCTTTCGCCAGGCCTACGTCTCGCCCGAGCGCCTGGCACCGGGCGCGCAGGCCAACATGGACAGCGAAGCGGCGATTTGACGGTGTGCGTCACGGCGTGCCGGGATTTAAACGAAATCGGGCTCCAGCGCTCATGAATCAAGCGCGAGCAGCTATCGTTATCGTAGTATCTTGGCGCAGGCCGCCCGCTCACAGTTCTTCGATGCGCCGCGGCGGAAAGCTCTCCCAGGCCAGGCAGCCCGGGCACTGCCAGAAGTAGCCCTGGGTCTCGAAGCCGCAGGCCGCGCAGCGGTAGCGCGCCAGCGGGCGGGCGGCGTGCTCGACCGAGCGCTGCACCGTGGCGTGCGCGCCCTCGTGCGCAAAGGGCTCGTGCGCCAGCCAGCGCGAGGCGGCGATCAGCGAGGGCTCTTGCGCCATGTGCCGCACATAGCCCTCGCGCGCCCGCTGGATCGGCGCGCCGCGCGCCACGTCGGCCTGCACCAGCGCGTCGGCCACGTCCACCGAGGGGGTCAGGGCGTAGCTGTGGCCGAGCTGCTCGACGAGCTCGGGCAGGCGCCCGGCCCGGCGCGCCAGGCGCACCCATTCGCTGGCGATCAGCGGCACCGCCTGCGGTGCGTGCTCGGCCACCTGCACCAACTGCTCGTAGGCGCCGGCGGCATCGCCGGCCTCGGCCAGCATGCCGGCCAGCTGGATGCGCGGGCGCGCCGCCTGCGGCGCACCGGCGATGGCCTGGGCCAGCAGCTGGCGCGCGGCGGCGGCATCGCCCTTCTTGTGCAGCAGTTGCGCGGCCTGCTCGCACTGGTAGTGCGCCAGCCGGGCGCTGAAGTCGCCGTGCCCGGCCTGCTGCAGGCGCCGCGCGACCTCGGCCGCCTGCGGCCAGCTGCGTGAACGCTCGTGCAGCGACAGCAGCGTCAGCCATGCCTGCTCCTGGTAGCGCGTGCCGTCGAGCTTGTGCAGCGCGTCCTCGGCGCGGTCGAGCAGGCCGGCCTTGAGAAAGTCCTGCGCCAGCGCGTGCTGTGCGCGCTCGTGGTCGTCGCGGCTGAGGTCGGCGCGCGCCAGCAGGTGCTCGTGCACGCGCACCGCGCGCTCGGTCTCGCCGCGGCGGCGAAACAGGTTGCCCAGGGCAAAGTGCAGCTCGGAGGTGTCGGGGTCTTTCTGCACCGCCTCGATGAAGGCGTCGATGGCCTGGTCCTGCTGCTCGTTGAGCAGATAGTTCAGGCCGCGGAAATAGGCCTTGGGCGCCTGGCGGTCCTCGATACGCAGCTGGCGCAGGTCCAGCCGCGAGGCCAGCCAGCCCAGCGCGAAGACGATCGGCAGGCCCAGCAGGATCCAGGTGAAGTCAAATTCCATCGGGTGGCGTCACGGGGGCTTGGCCGGCCAGGGCCGGGGGCGCCGGGGGCGCCGGGGCGGCGGGCGGCGTGGGCGTCATTTGGCCGCGCCGCGCCCACCAGCTGGGCAGCATGCCCAGCACGCCCACCACCATGCCCAGGGCAAAGGCGGCCAGCACGATCAGGGTCATGGGGGCGCGCCACTGACGGCCGAAGGCCAAGTGCACCGTGGCGTCCTGCTGGTTGTTGAGGGCGAACGCGAACAGGGCAAAAAAAACGGCTGCCTTCAGTATCCACTTCAGCAGCCGGATGAGTCCGGTCATGGATTCCCCTTGCGGAATCCGCGAATTTTAGCGGCTGGGCGGCGTCTCGATGGCCTGGCGCAGGGCCTTGCCCGGCTTGAAGTGCGGCACGCGGCGCTCGGGGATCGGCACGCTCTGGCCGGTGCGCGGGTTGCGCCCCATGCGCGGCGGACGGTGCGTGACCGAGAAGCTGCCGAAGCCGCGGATTTCGATGCGATGGCCGCGCACCAGCGAGTCGCCCATGGCCTCCAGGATGGCCTTGACGGCGCTGTCGGCGTCGCGCTGGGTCAGCTGGCCGAAGCGCTCGGCCAGTTGCTCGACGAGGTCGGAACGGGTCATGATCCAGTCGCTTGGAGACAGCCCACGCCGCGCTGCGCGCGCCGTGAGCCGTCCCGCAACATCACTTGGACTCGTTGTTGTCCAGCTTGGCACGCAGCAGGGCGCCCAGGCTGGTGGTGCCGGCGTTGCCGCTGTTCTGGCTCAGGCTGGCCATGGCTTCCTGCTGGTCGGCGGCGTCCTTGGCGCGCACCGACAGCTGGATGTTGCGCGTCTTGCGGTCGACGTTGACCACCACGGCGGTCACCTCGTCGCCCACCTTCAGCACCTGGCTGGCATCTTCCACGCGGTCGCGGCTGATCTCCGAGGCGCGCAGGTAGCCCACCACGTCGTTGCCCAGGTCGATCTCGGCGCCCCGCGCGTCCACCGTCTTGACGGTGCCGGTGACGGTCTGGCCCTTGTCGTTGACGGTGACGAAGGTGGTGAACGGGTCCTGGTCGAGCTGCTTGATGCCCAGGCTGATGCGCTCGCGCTCCACGTCCACGGCCAGCACGATGGCTTCCACGTCCTGGCCCTTCTTGTAGTTGCGCACGGCGGCTTCGCCGGGCTCGTTCCAGGACAGGTCGGACAGGTGCACCAGGCCGTCGATGCCGGCGGCCAGACCGACGAACACGCCGAAGTCGGTGATCGACTTGATCGGACCGTGCACGCGGTCGCCGCGCTTGGTGTTCTGCGCGAACTCCTGCCACGGGTTGGCGCGGCACTGCTTCATGCCCAGGGAGATGCGGCGCTTGTCCTCGTCGATCTCCAGGATCATGACCTCGACCTCGTCGCCCATGGAGACGATCTTGCTCGGGGCGACGTTCTTGTTGGTCCAGTCCATCTCGGACACGTGCACCAGGCCCTCGATGCCGGGCTCGAGCTCGACAAAGGCGCCGTAATCGGCGATGTTGGTGACCTTGCCGAACATGCGCGTGCCCTGCGGGTAGCGGCGGCTGACGCCCATCCACGGGTCGTCGCCCATCTGCTTGAGGCCCAGGCTGACGCGCTGCTTCTCGGTGTCGAACTTGAGGATCTTGGCCGTGATCTCCTGGCCGGTCTGCACCACCTCGCTGGGGTGGCGCACGCGACGCCAGGCCATGTCGGTGATGTGCAGCAGGCCGTCGATGCCGCCCAGGTCGACGAACGCGCCGTACTCGGTGATGTTCTTGACCACGCCGTGCACCACGGCGCCTTCCTTCAGGGTCTCCATCAGCTTGGCGCGCTCTTCGCCCATGCTGGCCTCGACCACGGCGCGGCGGCTCAGCACCACGTTGTTGCGCTTGCGGTCGAGCTTGATGACCTTGAACTCCATCGTCTTGTTTTCGTACGGAGTCAGATCCTTGGTGGGACGGGTGTCGACCAGCGAGCCGGGCAGGAAGGCGCGGATGCCGTTGACCAGCACCGTCAGGCCGCCCTTGACCTTGCCGCTGGTGGTGCCGGTGACGAATTCGCCGGAGTCCAGCGCCTTTTCGAGCGCCAGCCACGAGGCCAGGCGCTTGGCGGTGTCACGGCTCAGGATGGTGTCGCCGTAGCCGTTTTCGATCGAGCCGATGGCCACCGGCACGAAGGCGCCGGGCTCGACGTCGAGCTCGCCCTGATCGTTCTTGAATTCCTCGATCGGGATGTAGGCCTCGGACTTGAGGCCGGCGTTGACGACGACGAAGTTGTGTTCGACGCGCACCACCTCGGCGGGGATGACTTCTCCCGGGCGCATCACGGTGCGCTGCAGGGACTCTTCGAACAACTGGGCAAAAGATTCGGACATGTGGGTTTCCTTGTCCACGCACGCAGGTTTGCGACGGCACGATTGCAATCGCTTCAAAGACTGTGTGGCGGAAGGTGTTGACGGCGCGAAGGCCGCGGTTAAAGGTTGAACAACCACTCAGGCTCGGTGCACACGGAAGGTGCCAGTCGCGAGCCGGTGGGACCGGTTGAACGGCGTCCTGCAAGTGCGCAAGTCGCCGTTCGCTTTGCGGCGCCAGCCTGGCCCGTGGGTCAGAAAGGCTGCCTTGCCTGCCACCAGGCCAACACCTGCTCGACCGATTGCTCGATCGACAAAGCGGAGTTGTCGAGTAGCAGCGCATCTGGGGCAGGCTTGAGCGGGGCCGTGGCACGCGCCTGATCGCGCGCGTCGCGCTCCTGCAAGTCTGCGCGAAGACTCTCAAGTGTAACAGAAACGCCCCGAGCCTGCAACTGGCGGTGCCGGCGCTCGGCGCGCTCTTGCACGCCGGCGGTGAGAAAGACCTTGAGCGGCGCGGCCGGAAAGATCACGGTGCCCATGTCGCGCCCGTCGGCCACCAGGCCCGGCAGGCGGGCCGCGCCGCGCTGCAGCTCGAACAAGGCCGCGCGCACCGCGGGCAGGGCGGATACGCGCGAGGCGTCCATGCCGGCCTGCTCGGCGCGGATGGCCTCGCTCACGTCCTCGTCGCCCAGCCACACGCGGCCGTCGGCAAAGCGCAGGGGCAGGGCGCGCGCCAGCTCGGCCAGGCGCGGCTCGTGCGCGGCGTCCAGCGCCACGCCGTGGCGGCGCGCCGCCAGGCCGGTCAGGCGGTACAGCGCGCCCGAGTCGAGGTAGTGCCAGCCCAGGCGCGCGGCCAGCGCGGCGGCCAGGGTGCCCTTGCCCGAGGCGGTGGGGCCGTCGATGCAGATGACGGGCACGTCGGCGCGCGGCTGGGCGATGCCGAACAGGGTCTCGAAGTAGTCGGGGAAGGTCTTGGCCACGCAGCGCGGGTCTTCGATGCGCACCGGCACGCCGTCGGGGTTGAAGGCGGCCAGCGAGGCGCACATGGCCATGCGGTGGTCGTCGTAGGTGGCGATGGACGCGGCGCGCCAGTGCCCCGGCGCGATCGGCACGATGCGCAGGAAGTCGGGCCCTTCGTCGACCGTGGCGCCCAGCTTGCGCAGCTCGCAGGCCATGGCGGCCAGGCGGTCGGTTTCTTTCACGCGCCAGCTGGCGATGTTGCGCAGGGTGCTGGGGCCGTCCGCATACAGGGCCATCACCGCCAGCGTCATGGCGGCGTCGGGGATGGGGTTGCAGTCGAGGTCGATCGCGGCTAGCGGCTGGCGGCCGGGGCGCACGCGCAGCGCACCCGGCTCGCCCGTGATGTCGGCGCCCATCTGCCGCGCGGCGTCGACGAAGCGGATGTCGCCCTGGATCGAATCCAGGCCCACGCCTTCGATTTTCAAGCCATTTTGGCCACTGGCGCCCGTCGACAAAGCGCCGGCAGCTATGAAATAACTAGCAGACGAGGCGTCCGCCTCGACCTGGATCTCGCCCGGCGAGCGGTAGCGGCTGTCGCGCGCGATGGTGAAGCGCTGCCAGCCCTCGCGCTGCACCGCCACGCCGAAGCGCGCCATCAGCTTCAGCGTGATGTCGATGTAGGGCTTGGAGATCAGCTCGCCCTGCACCTCGATCACGATGCCGCCGGCCGGCGCCTGGTCGGCCGCCAGCGGCAGCGCCATCAGCAGCGCGGTGAGAAACTGGCTGGAGACATCGCCGCGCACCGGGATGGGCTGGTCGAGCCGCAGCGCCGGCGTGCCGATGGTCAGCGGCGGATAGCCCGCCTGCCCCGTGTAGTCGATGCGGCAGCCCAGCGCGCGCAGGGCGTCGACCAGGTCGCCGATGGGGCGCTCGTGCATGCGCGGCACGCCGTGCAGGGTGTAGGCGCCGCCCAGCACGGCCAGCGCGGCGGTGAGCGGTCGCATGGCGGTGCCGGCGTTGCCCAGGAACAGGTCGGCCTGCGCCTGCCGCGGCCGGTCGCCCAGCCCGTCGATGGTGGCGCGCGTGCCCTCCAGCGCCACGCCGCAACCCAGCAGGCGCAGCGCCTGCAGCATGACCCGGGTGTCGTCCGAATCGAGTAGCTCGTGCAGCACCGTGCGGCCGCTGCACAGCGCGGCCAGCAGCAGCACGCGGTTGGAGATGCTCTTGGAGCCGGGCAGGCGCACGCGGCCATTGACGGCGGACAGCGCCGGGACGTCGAGACTAGGAAGGTCGTACAAGGCGCTGCGCGGGTCGGTGGCGGTTGGCGGGAGTGTGCTCGGTGGCGACGGAGGAGGCGGGAATCCGATGGCCGCGGAGCAGGCCATGCCAGCAATCGCCGTGGCCGGGGTTTCCCCGGTCACCGGCGATGCCCCCTGGAGGGGGGAGGCGCAACATCGCGCAGCGAGTGAAGCAACGGCGGTGGTCCACGCTATTGCGCGCCAGGGGACACGCGCCACGTGGCGCGGGCGTGGCTGGCCTGGGTGATGAGCTGCTCCAGCGCGTCGGCCTGGCCGGTGGCGATCAGCTGCTCGAGCTGGGCCAGCGCCTGCTGGAAGTGGCGCGTCTGCGCCGCCAGCTCCTCGCGGTTGGCGATCAGCACGTCGCGCCACATCTGCGGGTCGCTGGCGGCGATGCGGCTGAAGTCGCGAAACCCGGGACCGGCCATGGACAGGTAGTCCTTGCCGTGCGGCTGGCCGGTGAGGCTGTTCATCAGCGCGAAGGCGATCAGGTGCGGCAGGTGGCTGACGGCGGCAAACGCGGCGTCGTGCGATTCGGGCGACATGCTGAACACGCGGCAGCCCAGCGCCTTCCACAGCGCGGTGGCCTGCTCGATCTTGCGCGTCAGCGTGCGCTCGATCGGCGTCAGGATCACCTGCTTGCCCTTGTACAGGTCGGCGTCGGCGTTCTCGACCCCGGCCACCTCGCGCCCGGTGATCGGGTGGCAGGGCACGAAGGCGCCCACGCTGGTCTTGAGCGTGCGTCGCGCGGCATCCACCACGTCGCGCTTGGTCGAGCCGACGTCGATCACCAGCATCTCGGGCGTCAGCAGGTGGCGGATCGACTTGAAGGTGGTTTCGGTGGCGGCCACCGGCACCGCCAGCAGCACCAGGTCGGAGCCCGACACCGCCTGCAGTGCCGACGGTGCCTCGATGTCGATCACGCCCAGCTGGCGCGCGCGCTCGGTGGTGGAGGGCGACTTGCTGTAGCCCACCACGCGGCGCACCAGGCCGGCGCGCTTGAGCGCCAGCGCGAACGAGCCGCCCATCAGGCCGCAGCCGATCAGTCCGAGTTGTTCAAACATCGTTTCCCAGGGGATAGGCGCCCAGCACCTTGTAGAACGCGCACAGCGCGCGCAACTCGTCCAGCGCGGCGGCGATGGATGGCTCGCTCGGGTGGCCGGCGATGTCGATGTAGAAGTAGTACTCCCACTGCCCCGACTTGGCGGGGCGCGACTCGAAGCGCGTCATGCTCACGCCGTGCTTTTTCAGCGGCGTCAGCATGTCGTGCACCGAGCCGGGCTTGTTGGGCACCGACACCACGATGCTGGTGCAGTCGCGCCCCGTGGGCACCGGCATGGTCAGCGTCTGCGGCAGGCAGATGACGGCGAAGCGCGTGCGGTTGTAGGCCTCGTCCTGCACCGCGTGGGCCACGATGTGCAGGCCGAACTGCGCGGCCGCGCGTTCGCTGGCCAGGCTGGCCCAGGCGGGGTGCTCGGCCGCCAGGCGCGCGCCCTCGGCGTTGCTGGACACCGCGCGGCGCTCGGCGTGCGGCAGGTGCTGCGACAGCCAGCGGTGGCATTGCATCAGCGCCTGGGGATGGGCCATGACGACCTCGATGCCGTCCAGCTCCGCGCTGCGCCGCAGCAGGTTGTGGCGCACCAGCAGGCTCACCTCGCCGACGATGTGCACCGGCGAATGCAAGAACAGGTCGAACGAGCGCGCCACCACGCCTTCGGTGGAATTTTCGACCGCCACCACGCCGAACTGCGCGGTGCCGGCGGCCGTGGCGTGAAACACCTCGTCGAAGCTCTGGCAATAGATCAGGTTGGCGGCGCTGCCGAAAAACTCGACCGCGGCCTGCTCGGTGAACGTGCCCTCGGGGCCCAGCACGGCCACGCGCTGCGGCACCTCCAGCGCCAGGCAGGCCGACATGACCTCGCGCCAGATGGCGGCCACGTGCTGGTTGAGCAGGGGGCCGGGGTTGGCCTGCTGCACCTTGGCGATCACCTGGGCCACCCGGTCGGGGCGGAAAAAAGGCGTGCCTTCCTGGCGCTTGAGCGCGCCCACTTCCTCGGCCACGCGGGCGCGCTCGTTGAGCAGGGCCAGCAGCTGGCTGTCCAAGGCGTCGATGCGCGTGCGCAGCCGCGCCAGGGCTTCGGTTTGGATGGGGGCGTTGCTCATACTGTCAAAAAAGCGCCGGCCATCATGGAGGCCGGCGTCGGAGGGACGATGGGCTTACTTCTTGCTGCCCGAGGCGGCGCCGTTTGCGGGGGCACCAGCCGGCGGCGTGGCGGGCACGCCCACGATCTTGGTCGCGGCGGCGTCGAAGGACTTGACGTTGGCCTCGACCGTGGAGCGCGTGGCGTCGATCACCTTTTGCGCCCAGGCATTGCCCGCGTCGCCGCTGAGCGACTGGAATTTGACCGCGGCGGGCGATTCCATGTAGGCGATGACGGTCTTCATCTCGTCTTCGCTCAGCTTGTCCATGAACAGCGGCACCAGCGCCGTTTCGGCGGCCTTGCTCACCTGCGCCTCGATGGCCTTGTGCGTGTTGTCGGCGAACTTCTTCAGCTCGACGTCCAGCTTGTCGCGCACGTCCTTCTGGCGCGCCGGCGGCACGGACTCGTCCAGGCGCTGCGACCAGGCCGACAGGGGCAGTTGCACCGCATCGGCGGTCAGCTGGTTGGCCAGGGCGGCGCCGTCGGACTTGGCCTGCATCTGGGCCAGCTTGGTGGCCATGGCCTTCTTGGCGTCTTGGGCGCTGGCGCCGGTGGATACGGCGCAGAGGGCCACGAACAGGACCGTTGCCGACAGTTTGGGAAAGGAAGTCTTCAAGATGGATTACTCCGTGGGTTCAGTGGTTTGGGGGTCGTCGCCCGCCTCCTGGGCGTCATTTTCCACGATGCGCTGCAAGCCGCTGAGCTGCGTGCCATCGTCCAGCGCAATGAGCGTGACGCCTTGCGTGGCGCGCCCCATCTCGCGGATCTCGCTGACGCGGGTGCGCACCAGCACGCCCTTGTCGGTGATGAGCATGATCTCATCGTCGGCGCCGACCAGCGTGGCGGCCACGACGCGGCCGTTGCGCTCGCTTTGCTGGATCGCGATCATGCCCTTGGTGCCGCGGCCGTGACGCGTGTACTCGGTAATGTTGGTGCGTTTTCCGTAACCGTTTTCGGTGGCGGTGAGCACGCTGGTGCGGGTTTCGGCGTCGGCCTGCGCGGTGCCGGCCTCGCCGTCGGCCACCAGCATGGCGATCACGCTCTGGCCTTCTTCCAGCGACATGCCGCGCACGCCGCGCGCGCCGCGGCCCATCGGGCGCACGTCGTTCTCGTCGAAGCGCACGGCCTTGCCGCCGTCACTGAACAGCATCACGTCGTGCGCGCCATCGGTCAGCGCGGCGCCGATCAGGTAGTCGCCCTCGTCCAGGTCGACGGCGATGATGCCGGCCTTGCGCGGATTGCTGAACTCGGACAGCATGGTCTTCTTGACCGTGCCCATGGACGTGGCCATGAAGACGTAGCGGTCCTCGGGGAAGGTGTGCATCTCGCCCGTCAGCGGCAGCACCACGTTGACCTTCTCGCCCTCGGCCAGCGGGAACATGTTGACGATGGGCCGCCCGCGCGAGCCGCGCGAGCCCGAGGGCACCTCCCACACCTTGAGCCAGTACACCCGGCCGCGGTTGGAAAAGCACAGGATGTAGTCGTGCGTGTTGGCGATGAAGAGCTGGTCGATCCAGTCGTCTTCCTTGGTCGCCGTGGCCTGCTTGCCGCGCCCGCCGCGCTTTTGTGCGCGGTATTCGGACAGCGGCTGGGCCTTGATGTAGCCGGTGTGGCTGAGCGTGACCACCATGTCGGTGGGTGCGATCAGGTCCTCGGTGGCCAGGTCCTGCGCGTTGGGCTCGATGGTGGAGCGGCGCGCGCCGGCCTTGGTCTGGCCGAACTCGGTGCGCAGCGCGGTGAGCTCCTCGCCGATGATGGCCGAGACGCGCTCGGGCCGCGCCAGGATGTCCAGCAGGTCGTCGATCTGCGCCATCACGTCCTTGTACTCGGCGATGATCTTGTCCTGCTCCAGCCCCGTCAGGCGCTGCAGGCGCATTTGCAGGATCTCCTGCGCCTGCGTGTCCGACAGGCGGTACAGGCCGTCGGCCTGCAGGCCGCACTGGCGGTCCAGGTCGTCGGGCCGGTAGTCGTCGGCGCTGATGAGCACGCCATCGGCGCGCGTGCGCGTGAGCATCTCGCGCACGATCTGGCTGTCCCAGCTGCGCGCCATCAGCTCGGCCTTGGCCACCGGCGGCGTGGGCGACTCGCGGATGATGCGGATGAACTCGTCGATGTTGGCCAGGGCGACGGCCAGGCCTTCGAGCACGTGGCCGCGCTCGCGCGCCTTGCGCAGGTCGAACACGGTGCGCCGCGTCACCACCTCGCGCCGGTGCTGCAGGAAGACGTCGAGCAGGTCCTTGAGGTTGCACAGCCGGGGCTGACCGTCGATCAGCGCCACCATGTTGATGCCGAAGGTGTCCTGCAGCTGGGTCTGCTTGTACAGGTTGTTCAGCACCACCTCGGGCACTTCGCCACGCTTGAGCTCGATCACCAGGCGCATGCCCGACTTGTCCGACTCGTCCTGGATGTGGCTGATGCCTTCGAGCTTTTTCTCGTGCACCAGTTCGGCCATGCGCTCTTGCAGCGTCTTCTTGTTGACCTGGTAGGGCAGCTCGTCGACGACGATCGCCTGGCGCTGGCCGCGGTCGATGTCCTCGAAATGGCACTTGGCGCGCATCACCACGCGGCCGCGCCCGGTGCGGTAGCCCTCGCGCACGCCCTGGATGCCGTGGATGACGCCGCCGGTGGGAAAGTCCGGCGCCGGGATGATCTCCATCAGCTCGTCCAGGCTGGCCTCGGGCTGGCGCAGCAGGTGCAGGCAGGCGTCCACCGCCTCGTTCAGGTTGTGCGGCGGAATGTTGGTGGCCATGCCCACCGCAATGCCACCCGAGCCGTTGACCAGCAGGTTGGGCAGGCGCGTGGGCAGCACCAGCGGCTCGGTCTCGCTGCCGTCGTAGTTGGGGCCGAAGTCGACGGTTTCCTTGTCGATGTCGGCCAGCATCTCGTGCGCGATCTTGGCCAGGCGGATTTCGGTGTAGCGCATGGCGGCGGCGTTGTCGCCGTCCACGCTGCCGAAGTTGCCCTGGCCGTCCACCAGCATGTGGCGCAAAGAAAAGTCCTGCGCCATGCGCACGATGGTGTCGTAGACCGCGCTGTCGCCGTGCGGGTGGTACTTGCCGATCACGTCGCCGACGATGCGCGCCGACTTCTTGTAGGGCCGGTTCCAGTCGTTGTTCAGCTCGTGCATGGCGTACAGCACGCGCCGGTGCACGGGCTTGAGGCCATCGCGCGCATCGGGCAGCGCCCGGCCCACGATCACGCTCATGGCGTAATCCAGATAGCTTCGCCGCATCTCCTCTTCGAGCGTGACCGGGAGGGTTTCCTTGGCGAATGAAGTCATATATATGCAGGCGTGCCGTGCGGGCGAAAACCGATGATTTTAGGGGCTTTGGGTTGTTGCTTGAAGGCAACGGAACAGCGAATTTCGGGCCCGGCTGCGGGCTTGCGGGCCCCGTTTGCTTCGGTTTGCGCGGGGACGTGTGGCACAATCAATTTCAGCGTTTTCGGTGGTGGTCACTTGAAGCGTCCGTTTTTCGCAGCCCGGCTGCGGCTTTTTCCCATGAGGAGAATCATGAACAAACTGAACAAAATCGCGGTCTTGTTTGCCTCTGCTGCCATCGCTACGGCTGCTGTCGCGCAAGTGAAGGCTGCCAATGGCGGCAACGTCATCGACAACTGGCAAAACGGCACCGGCGAGCTGGTCTGGAAGAACGGCACCAACGAACTGTGCTGGCGTGATGCCAGCTGGACGCCCGCCACCGCGGCCGTCGGCTGCGACGGCGCCCAGGAAGCGCCCAAGGCGGCTCCGGCCCCGGCTGCTGCGCCCGCCCCGGCTGCTGCGCCCGCCCCGGCTCCTGCCCCGGCTCCGGTCGCCGCCCAGAAGGTCACCTTCGCCGCCGACGCGTTCTTCGATTTCGACAAGGCCGTGCTCAAGCCCGAAGGCCGCGCCAAGCTGGATGACCTGGTCAGCAAGATCAAGGGCATCAACCTGGAAGTGATCATCGCCGTCGGTCACACCGACTCCATCGGTTCGGTGGCCTACAACCAGAAGCTGTCGGTGCGTCGCGCCGAGGCCGTCAAGGCTTACCTGGTGTCCAAGGGCATCGAGCGCAACCGCGTCTACACCGAAGGCAAGGGCAAGTCGCAGCCCATCGCCAGCAACAAGACCGCCGCCGGCCGCGCCAAGAACCGTCGCGTCGAGATCGAAGTGGTCGGTACGCGCGCCAACTGATCGTTTCGTCGATCCATCGGTCGCTGATTCCGGTTATCCGGAATCACCCGCAAAAGCCTTGGAGGCACAAGCCTCCAAGGCTTTTTGTTTGCTTCGCTTGAGCGGGTATCGAGCGGTGTCTTTGCACCCGGCGTCACGAGGCGGATCGGGTGGCGTGGGACAATCGCGCCATGTCCGCAAGCAATGTCGATCAGGCCGAACTGGCCAAGTTTTCTGCCCTGGCCCACCGCTGGTGGGACCTGGACGGCGAATTCGCCCCCCTGCACCAGATCAACCCCCTGCGCCTGGACTGGATCGACCGCATCCACTCCCTGAACGGCACCCGCGTCGTGGACGTGGGTTGCGGCGGCGGCATCCTGGCCGATGCCATGGCCCGCCGTGGCGCCGACGTGCTGGGCATCGACCTGGCGGAAAAGTCCCTCAAGGTCGCCCAGCTGCATGCGCTGGAGGCGCAAACGCCGCGCGTGGCTTACCGCGCCGTTGCGGCCGAGGACTTGGCCGCCCAGGCGCCGGGCACGTTCGACGCCGTCACCTGCATGGAAATGCTGGAGCACGTGCCCGACCCCGCCTCGGTGGTTCGCGCCTGCGCGGCGCTGGTCAAGCCGGGCGGAACGGTGTTTTTCTCCACCATCAACCGCAACCCGCGCTCGTTTGCGCTGGCCATCGTGGGTGCCGAATACGTGCTGAGCTTGGTGCCCCGCGGCACGCACGAATACACGCGCTTCATCCGACCGAGCGAACTGGCGCGCTTTTGCCGCGAGGCGGGCCTGGATTTGCAGCGCAGCAGCGGCCTCGCCTACAACCCCGTGTCGCGCCGCTACCGGCTGACGGATGACTGCGCGGTCAACTACATGGTCGCCGCCCGCAAGCCGGTGCGCGCCACGCCGTGATGCCCTCGCGCGGCGTGCGCTGCGTGCTGTTCGACCTCGACGGCACCCTGCTGGACAGCGCCACCGACCTGGGCCACGCCGCCGACGACATGCGGCGTGCGCGCGGCCTGCCGTCATTGGCCCCGGAGCAATATCGCAGCAGCGCCGGCTCGGGCGCGCGCGGCATGCTCAAGGTGGCCTTCGGGCTGGCGCCGGCCGACCCCGGCTATGGTGATCTGCGCGACGAATTTTTGCTGCGCTACGAACAGGTCATGACGCAGACCACCCGACCCTTCGACGGGGTCGAGCGGCTGGTCCAGGCGCTGCGCGAACGCGGTCTCGACTGGGGCGTGGTGACCAACAAGGCGGCGCGCTTCACCCTGCCGCTGACGGCCAGCCTGCCGCTTTTCGCCAGCGCCCGCGTCATGGTGTGCGGCGACACCACGCCTCACCTCAAGCCGCACCCCGCCTCCCTGATCGAGGCCATGCGCCAGGCCAGTGCGGCGCCGGCGCACTGCATCTACGTGGGCGACGACGAGCGCGACATGCAGGCCGGCAAGGCGGCCGGCCTGCGCACCGTCGCGGCCCGCTATGGTTACCTGGGCGCGCAGGCCCGGGTCGACGCCTGGCCGGCCGATGCGGTGATCGACCAGCCGATCGAGCTCTTGAACTGGCTCGATTCGGCCTAAAATGTCAGGTTCCAGGGGCTGCATTGGTTTCGACGTGGGTTGGAATCGCCTCAGGGCATGCCGAGGTTCAGTCACCTCGTAAAACCGCTGAAACAAACTAACTGCAAACGACGAACGTTTCGCACTCGCCGCCTAAACACCGGTGAGCCTCGCAACAGCAGGCCGATGGGCTGGGCAAGGGCGGCGCAAGCCGTCCCGGCTGCGAGGGAATCCACATCGGCTGGCCTGCATCCGGGTGCCTTGGGCGCAGGCGAGATTCAAGGGCACTGGCTGCCCGCATAGCGTGCGACTGCGCGATGCGGGTGGCGAGACTCAAATCAGACCGCTAAGCATGTAGAACTGGGCGTGGAAGATTTGCGGACGGGGGTTCAAGTCCCCCCAGCTCCACCATATGTCAAGCCCCAACCGGCAACGGTTGGGGCTTTTGTTTGGTGCCCGCCATGCCTTCGCCCACCTTTCTCTGGCACGACTATGAAACCTTTGGCACGCGGCCGCGGCGCGACTGGCCGGCGCAGTTCGCGGCCATTCGCACCGATGCCGAGCTGAACGAGATCGGCGCGCCCCTGATGCTGTACTGCCAGCCACCGCAGGATCGCCTGCCCGAGCCCGAGGCTTGCCTGATCACCGGCATCACGCCGCAGGAGTGCGCCGCCAAGGGCCTGCCCGAGCATCGCTTTGCCGAGCAGGTCAACGCCGCGCTGGGGCAGCCGGGCACCGTCGGCGTGGGCTACAACTCGATTCGCTTCGACGACGAGGTGACGCGCTTTCTGCTGTGGCGCAACCTGATCGATCCCTACGCGCGCGAGTGGCGTGACGGCTGCGGGCGCTGGGACCTGCTCGATGTGGTGCGCTGTGCCCACGCGCTGCGGCCCGAAGGCATCGAGTGGCCCCAGGCCGACGACGGCACCACCTCCTTCAAGCTGGAGCGCCTGTCGGCCGCCAACGGCCTGGCGCACGAGAGCGCGCACGACGCGCTGTCGGACGTGCGCGCCACCATCGCGCTGGCGCGCCTCGTCCGCGGCACCAACCCGCGGCTGTTCGACTTTTGCCTGGCGCTGCGCAAGAAGGACCGCGTGGCGCAGGAGCTGGGCCTGCCCACCACGCTGCGCGAGGCGCGGCCCTTTCTGCACGTCAGCGGCCGCTTCGGCGCCGCGCGCGGCTGCATTGCGCTGATGGCGCCGCTGGCGATGCACCCCACCAACAAGAACGAGCTGCTGGCCTGGGACCTGGCCTTCGACCCGAGCGAGCTGGCCGAGCTGAAACCCGACGAGGTGCGCGCGCGCCTGTTCACCGCCACGGCCGACTTGCCCGAGGGCGTGACGCGCCTGGCGCTCAAGGGCGTGCACCTGAACAAGTCGCCCATCGTCATCGGCAACGTGAAGACCTTGCGGCCCCAGCAGGCCGAGCGCTGGGGCATCGACTTCGGCCTCGCGCAGACGCACCTGGATCGGCTGCGCGCCTTGCCCGACCTGAGCGCGCTGTGGGCCGAGGTCTATGCGCGCCCCGGCGATAGGGCCGCGGTGGACGTGGACGAGGACCTGTACGGCGGCTTTCTGGGCGATGCCGACCGGCGGCGTTTGAGCCAGTTGCGCGCGCTCGATGCGCGCGAGCTGGCCGTCGCGCGCACCGGCTTCGACGATGAGCGCCTGGCCGAGCTGCTGCTGCGCTACCGGGCGCGCAATTTCCCCGACACCCTGAGCGCGGCCGAGCAGGCGCAGTGGCAGGCCCACCGCAGCGCGCGTCTGATGGAAGGCGAAGGCGGGGCGCTGACCATCGCGGCGCTGTTCGACCGCATCGACGCGCTGGCCGAGCAGGTGGACGACGAGCGCGGGCAGGGCGTGCTGCAGGCCCTGTACGAGTGGGGCGAGCAGTTGGCGCCCGAGAGTTGAATAGCTATCAAAAGCGAAGCTGTCCGCGCTTGATGGACGCGCGCCATGGCCTGATTTCTTTTGAATCGGCCGCGCGTTCGCGTCGCTTGTGATGCTGGGCTGGCCCTCGACCGGCCGATGCAGCGCCCACGGCCGCAAGGGCCCGGTCGCGTGTTGGCATACTCGCAAGGGCCCTGCCGGGCCCGACCTCGCGCGCGTCGCAGCGCGCGGACCGGTTCTGCATCGCCCCATTTCAACTTCAAAACACCCAGGAGACCGACGCATGAGCACCCAGACCAAGTACCTGCTGCAGGAAAGCCAGCTGCCCAAGTTTTGGTACAACATCCAGGCCGATCTGCCCAAGCCCATGCCGCCGGTGCTGCACCCGGGCACCCTGCAGCCCATCGGGCCGGACGATCTGGCGCCGCTGTTTCCGATGTCGCTCATCCTGCAGGAGGTGAGCACCGAGCGCGAGATCGAGATTCCCGAGCCGGTGCGCGAGGTGTTTCGCCTGTGGCGGCCGGCGCCGCTGTTTCGCGCCCACCGGCTGGAGCAGGTGCTGGGCACGCCGGCCAAGATCTTCTACAAGTACGAGGGCGTCAGCCCCGCCGGCAGCCACAAGCCCAACTCGGCCATTCCGCAGGCCTTCTTCAACGCGCAGGCCGGCGTCAAGCGCCTGTCCACCGAGACCGGGGCGGGGCAGTGGGGCAGCTCGCTGGCCATGGCCGGGCAGATGTTCGGCCTGGACGTGACGGTCTACCAGGTGCGTGTGAGCTACGACCAGAAGCCCTATCGCCGCGCGCTGATGGAGACCTATGGCGCGCGCTGCATCCCCTCGCCCAGCAACGAGACCGAGTACGGCCGCGCGGTGCTGGCCCAGCGCCCCGACCACCCGGGCAGCCTGGGCATCGCCATCAGCGAGGCGGTGGAGGTGGCGGCCAAGAACGAGGACACCAAGTACGCGCTGGGCTCGGTGCTCAACCACGTGCTGCTGCACCAGACCATCATCGGCCTGGAGGCGATGGAGCAGATGCACATGGCCGACGCCTGGCCCGACGTCATCGTCGGCTGCACCGGCGGCGGCAGCAACTTCGCCGGCCTGGCCTTTCCGTTCATCGGCCACGGCCTGCGCGGCGGCGCCAAGCCACGCATCGTGGCGGTGGAGCCCGCCGCCTGCCCCAGCCTCACGCGCGGCAAATATGCATACGACTTCGGCGACACCGCGCACCTCACGCCGCTGACCAAGATGCACACCCTGGGCAGCACCTTCACGCCGCCGGGTTTTCACGCCGGCGGCCTGCGCTACCACGGCATGGCGCCGCTGATCAGCCACTGCAAGCAGCTGGGCCTGCTGGACGCCGTGGCCTACACGCAGAACCAGTGCTTCGAGGCCGGCGTGCAGTTTGCGCGCGCCGAAGGCATCGTGCCGGCGCCCGAGGCCAACCACGCGGTGCGCGGCGCCATCGAGGAGGCGCTGCGCTGCAAGCGCGAGGGCAAGGCCGAGACCATCCTGTTCAACCTCAGCGGCCACGGCCACTTCGACATGAGCGCGTACCAGGCCTACTTCGCGGGCGGCCTGAAGGACGAGCACTACGACGAGAACGAACTGGCGCAGGCACTGTCGGGGCTGCCGTCGGTGCCCGCCTGAGGCGCGTCGGCGCGGGCGCGCCGCGTCAGCGTTGCCTTCAGCCGTGCCCGGCGTCGAAGATTTCGAGCAGCCGGTCCAGCCCGCCCAGGTCGATCGCCACGTGCGCCTGCTCGCGCACGCGCGGCTTGGCGCGGTAGGCCACCGACAGGCCCGCGGCCTGCATCATCTCCAGGTCGTTGGCGCCATCGCCCATGACGATGGCCTGCGCCGGCGAGCAGCCGATCAGGCTGCAGGTGTCCAGCACGGTCTGGCGCTTCATGGCGCCATCAACGATGTCGCCCCAGTCCTGCAGCAGCACGCGGCCGGTAAGGCGGCCATCGACGATCTCCAGCCGGTTGCTGCGCGCGAAGTCCAGCGCCAGGCGCTCGCGCAGGCGGTCGGCGAAATAGCTGAAGCCGCCGCTCACCAGCAGCACCTTCAGCCCCGCCGCCTTGCAGGCCAGCACCAGCTCGGCCGCGCCGGGGTTCAGGCGCAGGCGGGCGCGGTAGACGTGGGCCAGCTGTGCCTCCTCCACGCCCGCCAGCAGCGCCAGGCGCCGGCGCAGGCTGTCCTTGAAGTCGCTGATCTCGCCGCGCATGGCCGCCTCGGTGATGGCGGCCACCTCGGCCTTGCGGCCGGCGGCATCGGCGATCTCGTCGATGCACTCGATGTTGATCAGCGTCGAGTCCATGTCGAAGGCGATCAGCTTGTAGTCGGCCAGGCGCAGGGGCGGGCGTACGCCGCGCAGCACCAGGCCGGGGCTGAATTCGCGGGCGGGCGAGGGCAGGGAGGGGGCGGTCATGGACTATGAATGTGATAGCTGCTGGCGCACCATCCATGGGCGCGAGAGGCCGATTTAGCTTGGATTCTACCGATCGGCGCCGCGCGCGAAGCCGAACAGCTGGTGCAGCGGACGCGTCTCGGGCAGCACGTAGACCACGCCGGCCTGGCGGCTGAACAGCGGGTCGATGCGGCGGTCGTAAAAGCGCTCGGGCACGTTGATGCAGCCGAACGAGATGCGCTTGTCGGCCGTGCCCGGCGTGCGCAGGCGCGCGGGGCGGTGCTCGCCCGGCACGTCGCGCACGCGGTGCATGGACAGCGCGGCCTCGTAGTCCAGCCACACGATGTCCTCGCCGTGCGTGTTGCGCCCCGGCTCGGTCACATAGCGGCCGGCGGCGGTGATCTTCTCGGACGGCTTGACGCGCGACAGCGGCCGGCTGCCGATGTCGGGCGGCGCCACGTCGCCCGGGGCCTGGCCCACCAGCACCGGACTTTGCCCCAGCAGCCGCCCGCGCGCGTCGAACACCCACACGGTGGCGGCCGGCTTGTCGACCACGGCAAAGGCGCGCCCGCGCGCGTCGTGGCTGCGCACCACGTCCTCGGCAAAGCGCTGCGCGCCGGCGTCGTCCAGCGCCCAGGCGGCGAAGGCCGGCAGCGCCAGCGCGAGGGCGATCAGGCCAGCGCGCGCATGAACTCGGCGCACAGGGCCTCCATGCCCACCGCGTCGTCGGTGTCGAAGCGTGCCAGGCGGTGGCTGTCCACGTCCCACACGCCCAGCAGCGAGCCGTCGGCGCGCAGCAGCGGCACGACGACTTCGGACTGGGCGGCGCCGTCGCAGTAGATGTGATCGGGAAAGGCCGCCACGTCGGGCACCAGCTGGGTCTGGCGCGACAGCGCCGCCGCGCCGCACACGCCGCGCCCGCGCGCGATGCGCACGCAGGCCGGCGGGCCCTGGAAGGGGCCGACCACCAGGCCATCGCCCTCGGCCAGGTAAAAACCGCACCAGCTGATGTCGGGCAGGGCATGAAACACCAGCGCCGCGAAGTTGGCGACGTTGGCGACCAGGTTGCGCTCGCCGTGCAGCAGGCCCTGCACCTGGCGGGCGAGTTCGCCGTATTGCGCGGGCTTGTCGGTGGCGGTGAGGGGGCGGGCTTCGAACATGGTTGCAGGCTGAACGGCCGGGGAAAGCACCCCCGCTCGGGCCGGATGCAGCCAAGCGCGACGGGGCGCCCCGTATTGTGCTACGCCGCGCTGCCGAGGGCGCCGCGGATCGGGGAGACCGGCTGATGCGTTGTGCGCGGCAGGAAGTCGCCGAGCTGGCCTTGCTTGCGCCGCGCAAGAAGGACCTCGGGGTCGAACTCGACTCCGATCGGGTTCTCGTCGAACCCGGGCCCGGTCATGAAGGCGTTGGCCTTGTCGCCGGATTCGAAGCATTCGACCTGAAATTCCATCTGGTTGCCATCGGGGTCGGCGTAGTACATCGAGACGGAGATGCCGTGGTGCACGCACCAGTAGGGGCGGATGTGTTCGACCTTCAGTTGCTCGTAGTTGTCCAGCAACTGATCGAGCGAGGCAAAGGTGTAGGCCACGTGATCGACGCCGACGAGTCCCTGCTTTTCCGTGTCCGAATGAGCCGGGTCCAGCACGCCCAGGTTCAGGAAGGCGAAGCGATGGTGCTCGTCGTCATACGTCAGGAAGGCCAGGGCCGGATCCTGATGCTGGACATGGGCGCCAAAAACGGTCTGGTACCAGTCGATCATCTGGTCGAAGCGGCGCGTGCGATAGACCACGTGTGCGAACTTGTGGGGACGGATGGGGTTCATGGTTCACCCGGGGGATGTGTGTGGATGGCGCGGGGCCGCGTGACTCGGGCGGCAGGCCAGCATCGCCCCGCACCGGATCGGGGCTGGCCGTGAGCCGGGGGGCGGCGCCCTCAGTGCTGGGCGGCGGGCGTCGGCGGCTGATAGTCCGGAACGCGGTTTGGCACCGCCGGCTGCGCCATCAGGTAGGCGAACATGGCGTGCAGGTCGGCATCGTTCAGCTGGCCGAAGGCCGGCCAGGGCATGGGCGGCATCAGAGGGCGGCCGCTGCCGGCGTGCTTGCCGGTGCGCATGGCCTGCGTGAACTGCTCGGCCGTCCAGCCGGCGAGGCCGGTGGCGTCGGGCGTCAGGTTGGCGGCGTAGCTGACGCCCCAAGGGCCAAAGAAGGCGGTGTTGGTGCCCGCGCCGCCCCAGGCCCAGGGGCTGCCGGCGGGGAGGGCGGGCGGCTGCAGCAGCAGGCCCTGCGGATGGCCCGAGAGGCCGCGCGACAGGTCGGGCTCGGGCCCCTTGGCGCCCATCTTGAGCGGCGTGTGGCAGTCGGCGCAGCCCATGCCGTGCACCAGGTAGGCGCCGCGTGCCACCGGGGTGGTGGTGTCGGCGTTGCCGTTGGTTTGCGCTGACGCCGTGGCGGCGAGGCCGAAGCCAAGGCCGAGCGCCAGCGCGATGCCAAGCGGGGGTGTGTGGCGGGGTCGGACAGGCGAGGACATGCGAAGTCTCCTGATGGGGGTTGAACACGGTTTCTTGACGTTGGCCAACGTCAAGCGCGCCAGTGTGTTCCCAAAGTCCGACAAATTCAAGGGTTATTCAGGCCGGCGCCGGTTCGGCCGCGCGCACCGGCTGCCCCAGGCTGCGCAGCACGTCGCGCACCAGTTGGGCGCGCTCGCGCGGCTCGGGCAGCGCGCGCTCGATGCGCAGCTTGTCGTTGCCCGCCAGCTTGATGGCGCGGTTTTTCTGGATCAGATGGATGATGGCCATCGGGTCGATCGGCGGGTTGGGCTTGAAGTGGATGGCGATGGCGCCCGGCGCCGCGTCCACCTTGGTCACGCCGTAGGGCTGGCTGGCCACGCGCAGGCGGTGCACGTCGATCAGGGTTTGCGCCTGCGGCGGCAGCTTGCCGAAGCGGTCGACGATCTCCTCGACCAGGGTGTCGATCTGCTCGTTGCTCCTGGCGGTGGCCAGCTTCTTGTAGAAGGACAGGCGCAGGTGCACGTCGCCGCAGTAGTCGCTGGGCAGCAGGGCGGGCGCGTGCAGGTTGATGTCGGTGGCCGCCTGCATGGGCGCCAGCAGGTCGGGCTCCTTGCCAGCCTTCAGACTGCGCACGGCCTCGGCCAGCATTTCGTTGTAGAGCTGAAAGCCGATCTCCATCATGTTGCCGCTCTGGTTTTCGCCCAGCACCTCGCCGGCGCCGCGGATCTCCAGGTCGTGCATGGCCAGGTAAAAGCCGCTGCCCAGCTCCTCCATCTGCTGGATCGCCTCCAGCCTTTGCTCGGCCTGCTTGGTCAGGCTCTGCACGTCGGGCACCATCAGGTAGGCGTAGGCTTGGTGGTGGCTGCGGCCCACGCGCCCGCGCAGCTGGTGCAGCTGCGCCAGGCCGAACTTGTCGGCGCGCGCGATGACGATGGTGTTGGCCGTGGGCACGTCGATGCCGGTCTCGATGATGGTCGAGCACAGCAGCAGGTTGAAGCGCTGGGCCACGAAATCGCGCATCACGTGCTCCAGCTGACGCTCGGGCATCTGGCCGTGGGCGATGGCGATGCGCGCCTCGGGCAGGATCTTTTCCAGTGCCTGGCGGCGGTTCTCGATGGTCTCGACCTCGTTGTGCAGGAAGTAGACCTGCCCGCCGCGTTTCAGCTCGCGCAGCACCGCCTCGCGGATGGTGCCGTGGCTTTCGCTGCGCACGAAGGTCTTGATGGCCAGACGCCGCTGTGGCGCGGTGGCGATCACGCTGAGGTCACGCAGCCCCTCCAGCGCCATGCCCATGGTGCGCGGGATCGGCGTGGCCGTGAGCGTGAGCACGTCGACCTCGGCGCGCAGCGCCTTGATCTGCTCCTTGTGGCGCACGCCGAAGCGATGCTCCTCGTCGATGATCAGCAGGCCCAGGTTCTTGAAGCGCGTTTTCTCGGACAGCAGCTTGTGCGTGCCGACCACGATGTCGACGCTGCCGTCGGCCAGGCCCTTGAGCGCGGCGGTGGTTTCCTTGCCCGAGGCGAAGCGGCTCATCTGCGCCACCTTCACCGGCCACTTGGCAAAGCGGTCTTGCAGCGTCTGGTAGTGCTGCTCGGCCAGCAGGGTGGTGGGCGCCAGCAGGGCCACCTGCTTGCCGCCGGTGACGGCGACGAAGGCCGCGCGCAGGGCCACCTCGGTCTTGCCGAAGCCGACGTCGCCGCACACCAGGCGGTCCATCGGCTGCGGGCTGATCATGTCCTGGATGACGGCGTGGATGGCCGCGCTCTGGTCGGCCGTTTCCTCGAAGCCGAAGTCGGCCGCGAACTGCTCGTAGTCGTGCGGCGAATAGCGAAACGCGTGGCCCTCGCGCGCGGCGCGCCGGGCGTGGATGTTGAGCAGCTCGGCGGCGGCGTCGCGCACCTGCTCGGCCGCCTTGCGCTTGGCCTTTTCCCACTGGCCGCTGCCCAGCTTGTGCAGCGGCGCCTCGTCGGCCGACACGCCGGTGTAGCGGCCGATCAGGTGCAACTGCGACACCGGCACGTACAGCACCGCCTCACCCGCGTATTCGAGGTGCAGGAATTCTTGCGGCGCGGCGCTGCCATCGGGGTTGGTGGCGCCCACGTCCAGGTTGACCAGGCCGCGGTAGCGCCCGATGCCGTGCTGCGCGTGCACCACCGGGTCGCCCACCTTCAGCTCCGACAGGTCCTTGATCAGCGCCTCGACGTCGCTGACCTGCTCCTGCCTTTTGTGCCGGCGCATGGTGGGGCCGGCGGCGAACAGCTCGGTCTCGGTGACGAAGTCGATGCCGCCTTCGACCCAGGCGAAGCCCTGGGCCAGCGCGGCGGTGGCGATGCCGCTTGGCTCGCTGCTGGCCTCGAACTCGGCCAGCGAATCGAAGGCCGGCGGATTCAGGCCGCTGGCGCGCAGAAAGTCCAGCAGGCTCTCGCGCCGGCCCGCGCTTTCGGCCAGCACCAGCACGCGCCGGGCGCCGGCGCGGATGTGCGCCTGCAGGCGCTGCAGCGGATCGTCGGCGCCGCGCTGGGCGGTCAGCTCGGGCAGGGTTTGCGCAAAGGCGCTTTCATTCACGTCGCCCACGCCGGGACGCAAGGCCAGCTGGGGCAGGGGCTTGGCGGCGAGGTAGAAGTCCTCCGCCGACAGGAACAGCGCCTCGGGCGGCAGCACCGGCCGCTCGGGGTCGCCCTGCGCCAGGCGGTGGCGCTCGCGCGTGTCCTGCGTGAACTGCTGGAAGGCCGGCTCCAGGTCGCCGTGCAGCACCAGTGTCGCTTGGTCACCCAGGTAATCGAACACGCTGGCCGTCTGCTCGAAAAAGAGGGGCAGGTAGTACTCGATGCCGGCCGAGGCCACGCCGTGGCCCATGTCCTTGTAGAGGCGGCTCTTGGTCGGGTCGCCCTCCAGCAGCTCGCGCCAGCGGTGCCGAAAGCGCGCCTGCGCCGCCTCGTCCAGCGGAAACTCGCGCCCCGGCAGCAGGCGCACCGCCGGCACCGGGTACAGGCTACGCTGCGTGTCGGGGTCGAAGGCGCGGATCGAGTCGATCTCGTCGTCGAACAGGTCGACCCGAAACGGCTGCGGCGAACCCATCGGAAACAAGTCGATCAGCCCGCCGCGCACCGCGTATTCGCCGGGGCTGACCACCTGCGTGACGTGCTGGTAGCCGGCCAGCGTGAGCTGGCTTTTCAGCGCCGCCTCGTCCAGCTTTTGCCCCTGCTTGAAGTCGAAGGTGTAGGCCGCCAGGAAGCTGGGCGGCGCCAGGCGGTACAGCGCCGTGGTGGCCGGCACCAGCACCACGTCGGTCTGGCGCTGGCGGATGGCCCACAGCGTGGCCAGGCGCTCGCTGATCAGGTCCTGGTGCGGCGAAAAGCTGTCGTAGGGCAGGGTCTCCCAGTCCGGAAACAGCGTCACGCGCAGCGCGGGCGCAAAGAAGGCCAGTTCGTCTTGCAGGCGGCGCGCGTCCGAGGCGTCGGCCGTGACGATGGCGGTGAGCCGCCCGGCGGCGCGCTCGCGCTCGGCCAGGCGCGCCAGCGCCAGCGCGTCGCTGGAGCCGGGCGGGCGCGGCAGGGCATGGCGTTTGCCGGGAATGAGCTTGGGCAGTTGCATCGCGGGTGAAACAGCAAAAACGACAAAAACCCCCGGCCGGCTGGGACGGGGGTGGTCAGGGTGATTTTAGTGATTTGGGGCTTTTTCGCCATTTTTCAAGCCAAACGGGGCTCTGGCGCCCATCGAGCAAGCGCGAGCAGCTATCAGGTTGATAGTAATTCCGGCCAGCCCGAGCACCCGCGCTGCGCCCGCCGACGCGCCGCCCTATAGTCCCCCTTCCACCGCAGAACCCGAAGGCCGACCATGACCGATGCATCCCCCTCTCTTGCCGCGCGCTTCGGCAGCGGCCAGGCCGTGCGCCGCCTGGAGGACGATGCGCTGCTGCAGGGGCGCGGGCGCTACACCGATGACCTGGGGCAGCCCGGCGACGGCTGGGCCGTGTTCGTGCGCTCGCCGCACGCGCATGCGCTCATCACCAAGGTCGACGCCGACGCGGCGCGCGCCATGCCCGGCGTGCGCGGCGTGTTCAGCGGCGCCGACCTGCAGGCCGCCGGCGTGCCGGCCATGGCCACGGGCGCGCCCTTCAAGCGCGCCGACGGCAGCGACTGCGCCAGCCCCGCGCGCCACCCGCTGGCGGTGGGCGCCGCGCGCTTCGTCGGCGAGGCGGTGGCGCTGGTGGTGGCCGACAGCTTGCAGCAGGCGCGCGACGCCGCCGAGGCGGTGTGGGTGGACTACGCCGAGGCGCCGGCCGTGCCCAGCCTGGCGGCGGCCCTGCGTGCCGAGGCCGTGGTCACGCCCGCGGCGCCCGACAACATCGCCTGCGAGGCGCGCCATGGCGACGCCGAGGCGGCGCAGCTGGCCTTCGCGCAAGCTGCTCACGTGGTCAAGCTGGATTTGACGCACCAGCGCGTGGCGGCGCTGACGCTGGAGCCGCGCAGCGTGCGCGCCGCCTGGGACTCAGGCGAAGGCCGGCTGGACATGCACCTGTCCTCGCAGATGCCCACCGGCGTGCGTGCCGCCGTGGCGGCCGCGCTGGGCCTGGCGCCCGAGGCGGTGCGCGTGCGCGTGGGCGACGTGGGCGGCGGCTTCGGCATGAAGACCGGCGCCTACCCCGAGGACGTGGTGGTGGCCTGGGCCGCGCGCGCCACCGGTCGACCGGTGCGCTGGGCGGCCGAGCGCAGCGAGGAATTCCTTGCCACCACCCATGGGCGCGACCTGCAGGCGCATCTTGAATTGGCGCTGGCCGCCGACGGCCGCATCCTCGCGCTGCGCGTGCACTCGCACGCCAACGTGGGCGCCTATGCGCTGGGCACGGGCGTCGCCATCCAACTCTTGATCGGCCCCTGGGTGCAGACCAGCGTCTACCACGTGCCGGTGATCGACTTTCACTTCCGCGCCGTGCTGACGCACCAGGCGCCCACCGGTGCGTATCGCGGCGCCGGCCGGCCCGAGGCCATCTTCAACATCGAGCGCCTGATGGACGAGGCGGCGCGCCAGACCGGCATCGACCGCGTGCAGCTGCGCCGGCGCAACTTCATCCGCCCCGAGCAGATGCCCTACACCAACCCCATGGGCCAGACCTACGACGTGGGGCGCTTCGAGCATGTGCTGGACCAGGCCCTGCCGCTGGCCGACTGGGACGGCTTTGCCGCGCGCGCCGCCGCATCGAAGGCGCGCGGGCGGTGGCGCGGACTGGGCATCGCGACCTTCCTCGAATGGACGGGCGGCAATGCCTTCGAGGAGCGCGTGACGGTGGACGTCAAGGGCGACGGCTTCATCGAGGTCTATTCGGCCGTCAACCAGATGGGCCAGGGCATCGCCACCTCGCTGGCGCAGCTGGTGGTCGACGCCTTCGACGTGCCGATCGAGCGCGTGCGCGTGGTGCTGGGCGACACCGACCGCGGCAACGGCTTCGGCAGCGCGGGCTCGCGCTCGCTGTTCACCGGCGGCTCGGCCATGCACACCGGGGCCGAGCGCACGGTGCAGGAGGCCCGGCAGCTCGCCGCGCGCGAGCTGGAGGCCGCGCCCGAGGACATCCGCTACGCCGCCGGGCGCTTTGCCGTGGCGGGCACCGACCACGCGATCGACCTGTTCGAGCTGGCCGGGCGCCAGCCGGGCGGCCACATCTGGGTCGAGCACACGCACACCGTGGCCGGCCCCACCTGGCCCAACGGCGCGCACGTCTGCGAGGTCGAGCTGGACCCGCAGACCGGCGTTGTGCAGCTGCTGGCCTACGCCAGCGTCAACGACGTGGGGCGCGTGGTCAACCCGCTGATCGTGCGCGGCCAGCTCGACGGCGGGGCGGTGCAGGGCATCGGCCAGGCGCTGCTGGAGCGCGTGGTGTACGACGCGTCGTCCGGCCAGCTGCTGACCGGCAGCCTGATGGACTACGGCGCACCGCACGCCGACGACATCGCCGCCCGCTTCAGGACCGAGATGGACCAGTCCACCCCCTGCACCAACAACCCCATGGGCGTGAAGGGCGTGGGCGAGCTGGGCACCATCGGCGCCACGCCCTGCGTGGTCAACGCCGTGGCCGACGCGCTGGCGCGTGCCGGCCGGCCCGAGCTGGCGCCGCGCCTGCAAATGCCCTTGAGCCCGGCGCGGCTGTGGGATTTGATGCGTGGGGCTTGAACCCGGTTTTCAAGCCAAACAGGCCGTTGGCGCCCGCTGAACCAGCGCGACCAGCTATCAATATAATAGTTACCCATGCCGCTCGATGCCCCCCGCTGCCTTGCCCTGCTGCCTTGCGCCGGCAGCGGATCGCGCGCCGGCACCGGGCTGCCCAAGCAGTACCAGCCGCTGGCCGGCCGGCCGCTGGTGCGGCACACGCTGGCGGCGCTGACGGCGGTGCCGCGCATCGCGCGCGTGCTGGTGGTGGTGGCGCCGGGCGATGCGCGCCTGAGCAATTTGGGCGCGCCGGTCGAGGTGCGCGCCTGCGGCGGCGCCACGCGGGCCGAGAGCGTGTTCAACGGCCTGGGCTGGCTGCTGGCTGCCGGGGCCGCGCCCGCCGACTGGGTGCTGGTGCACGACGCCGCGCGCTGCCTGGTCACCCCGGCGCAGATCGAGACGCTGATCGACGCCTGCTGGAGCGACCCGGTGGGCGGCCTGCTGGCGCTGCCGCTGGCCGACACGCTCAAGCGCGCCGAGGGCGGGCGCGTGGCGGCCACGCTGGAGCGCGAGGGCAGCTGGCTGGCGCAAACGCCGCAGATGTTTCGCCTGGGCGCGCTGCATGCGGCGCTGGCGGCGCATGCCGGCAGCGGCTTTGCCGGCATCACCGATGAGGCCAGCGCCATCGAGGCCGCCGGCCAGCGACCGCTGCTGGTGCGCGGCAGCGCGCACAACCTCAAGGTCACGTATCCGGAGGACTTCGCCCTGGCCGAGGCCATCTTGCGGAGCCGCGCGGCATGAGCGCCGACTGGACGCCGCCCGCGTTTCGCATCGGCGAAGGCTGGGACGTGCACGCCCTGGTGCCCGGCCGCCCGCTGGTGATCGGCGGCCTCACCCTGGCGCACACGCACGGCCTGCTGGGCCACTCGGACGCCGACGTGCTGCTGCACGCCATCACCGACGCGCTGCTGGGCGCCGCCGGGCTGGGCGACATCGGCACGCATTTTCCGGACAGCGACGCGCGTTTCAAGGGCGCCGATTCGGCCGCGCTGCTGGCCGAGGCCCTGGCCCGCGTGCAGGCCGCCGGCTGGCGCGTGGGCAATGTCGACGCCACGGTGGTGGCGCAGGCGCCGCGCCTGGCGCCGCACCGCGCGGCCATGGTGGCGCGCATCGCGGCGCTGCTGGGCGTCGAGCCGGATCGAGTCAACGTCAAGGCCAAGACGGCCGAGCGCCTGGGGTCGGTGGGGCAGGGCGCGGCCATCGAGGCGCGCGCGGTGCTGCTGCTGGTGCGGTAACGGCCCTACGCCGAGCCGGGCGCCGAGTCGGGCCCGTCGCCGTCGGCGCGGCGCAGGCGGATGGTGGCCATCAGGCCGCCGCTGGGGTGGTTGGCCAGCTGCAGCGTGCCGCCCATGTTCTCGATCATCTTGACGACGATGGACAGGCCCAGGCCCGAGCCCGTGGCCGAGGTGCGCGCGCTGTCGCCGCGAAAGAAGGGGCGCGTCAGCATGGGCAGCTGGTCGGGCGGCACGCCCGGGCCCAGGTCGCGCACGCGCAGCACCACCCAGGGGTCCTGCGCGAGGGCGGCGATGCGCACGCGGGTGATGCCGTCGTCGGGCGACTGGCCGTAGCGGCGCGCGTTCTCCAGCAGGTTGGACAGCACGCGCGTCAGCTCGATCTCGTCGGCGACCACGCGCAGCTGCGGCGACACCGTCACCTGCACCTGCATGTCCTCGTGCACGGCAAAGGGCTGCACGGCGGCTTGCACCAGCACGGCCAGCGGCATCGGCGCCAGCGCGATGTGGTCGGGCCGCGCGTAGTCCAGGAACTTGCCGATGATGGTGTCCACCTGCGTGATGTCGGCCGCCATGTGCTCGCGCGCCTCGGCGTCGGGCACGCTCATTTCGGTTTCCAGGCGCAGGCGCGCCAGCGGCGTGCGCAGGTCGTGTGAGACGCCGGCCAGCATCTCGGCGCGGTCCTGCTCGATCAGCGACAGCTGCTCGGCCATGCGGTTGAAGCTGATGTTGACCTCGCGGATCTCGCTGGCGCGCGTGCTTTCGTCCAGGCGCGAGTGCATGTAGTTGCCCTCACGCACGCGCGCGGCGGCAATCGACAGCTGCTTGAGCGGCCGGTTGATGAAGCGCGCCAGCACCGCCGCGCCGATCACCGACACCGCCCCCAGGGTGGCCAGCCACAGCAGCCAGGTGGGCCCGCCCAGCAGGGCGCCCACGCGCGAGCGGTCCATCAGCAGCCAGTACGAGTCGCCCTCGATCGAAAAGCCCACCCACAGCCCGGTTTCGCCGTTGACGTTGCCAGCCACCACGGTGCCCGCGCCCAGGCGCGTCACCAGTTCGTGGCTGATGCGCTGCTCCAGCCGGTTTTGCGCGAAGGGCGTGTACTTGTCGCCCGGCTCGCGCGGCAGGATGCGCACCTTTTCCTGGTCGGCCAGGGTCTTGATGAGCGACACGCGCGCGATGGCGTCGGAGTGGATCAGCGCCGCGCGCGAGAGGTTGACCAGCGAGGCGATCTGCTGCGCGTTGGCCAGCACGCGCGGCTCGTACTCCTGGGTGCGAAACAGCTGGTACCAGCCCCAGGCGCTGGCCAGCAGCAGCACGCTCAACAAAAAGAAGGTGCGCCAGAACAGGCTGAGGCGCCAGCGCGGCGCCGGCGTCCGCTCGGCCTCGAGCGGCACGTTCATCGAGTCGGCCGGATCGAGCGGCGCGGGGTGGCTGGCGCCGGGTTCGGTGGGAAGGTCGATCTGGGTCGGCGCGGCCGTCGTCATCGCAGGGCCAAGGCGGCGAGGCCGGTCAGGCGTTGCCGTCGGGCACGAACACGTAGCCCACGCCCCACACCGTCTGGATGTAGCGCGGGCTGGCCGGGTCCTGCTCGATCAGCTTGCGCAGGCGCGAGACCTGCACGTCCAGGCTGCGGTCGAAGGGCTCGAACTCGCGTCCGCGCGCCAGCTGGGCCAGCTTTTCGCGCGACAGCGGCTGGCGCGGGTGGCGCACCAGCGCCTTGAGCATGGCGAACTCGCCGGTGGTGAGCGAGATTTCCTCGCCGTTCTTGTGCAGCGCCCGCACACCCAGGTCGAACTGGAAGGGGCCGAAGGCGACCGATTCGTCCTCGGCCGAGGGCGCGCCCGGTGCTTCCTGCGGCGGGCGGCGGCGCAGCACGGCGTGGATGCGCGCCAGCAGCTCGCGCGGGTTGAAGGGCTTGCCCAGGTAGTCGTCGGCACCCACTTCGAGGCCGACGATGCGCTCCACGTCCTCGCCCTTGGCCGTCAGCATGATGACCGGGGTCTTGTCGCCGGCCGCGCGCAGGCGCCGGCACACCGACAGGCCGTCCTCGCCCGGCATCATCAGGTCGAGCACGATCAGGTCGATCGCCTCGCGCAGCATGATGCGCGCCAGCGCCTTGGCGTCCTCGGCCACGATGACCTCGAAGCCTTCCTGCGCCAGATAGCGGCGCAGCAGGTCGCGAATGCGCGCGTCGTCGTCGACGACCACGATCTTGTCGGTTCGATTGACTGCCTGGTTCATCTTTTGAATGGACGGGTCGGTCCGATTTGTAACAGGCCCATTGTGACCTCGATGCCACAGGGTTCGACGCGTGGCGGCGCTGGATTTTCAGCATGTTACATCTGTTGCCCCAGGCAGGCGCGATCGACAGGACGCTCACGGCCGGCCCGTGCGATCGTCGCAGGTGGCAGGTGAAATACATGAAGTTCGTGATGTTTGTCGGTGCGGCGCTGCTGGGCGCCATGATGGGGTCGGTGCCGGCGGCGGCGCAGATGGCGCCCGTCCCCACCGACGAGGCTGGCGCGCGCGCCGCCAGCGAGGACAAGGCCGTCCAGCGCCTGCCGCAGCGCAGCCCCTTGTGGATGGCCGTCGAGGCCGAGTACCGCCAGCGCGGCGCCGAGCGCTCGGTGGACGACCGGCGGCTGACGGCGGCCCAGCGCCAGGAGCTGCGCGAGCAGATCCGGCGCGGCAGCGGCGCGGCGCCCAGCGCGGTCGTCAGCCCGGTCACCGACGCGCGCTCGGCCCGCTGAGCCGCGGCACCTGAACGCGACTGCGCGCGGGTGGCGGCTATCATCGTCCGCAGCCCGCGCCGCCTTGGCACCGGCACCTCAATTCACCGGGATACCCGCGCCATGCGCATGATCTTGAACACCTCGATGGCCTTGGCCCTGGGCCTCGGCTGGGTCACGGCCCAGGCGGCCGGCATCCAGAACCTGGCCGTGGCCGGCGCGGCCGCAGCCGCCTCCGCAGGCCCGGCCAACGTGCTGCAGCTGTCGGCCAGCGGCCAAGCCGAGGCGCCGCAGGACCTGCTGACGCTCACCCTCGCCACCACGCGCGAAGGCACCGATGCCGCGGCCGTCCAGAATGAGCTGAGCCAGACCGTCGACCAGGCGCTGGCCGCCCTGCGCAAGGATTCCCAGGCCGGCCAGATGGAGGTGCACACGGGCGAGTTCAGCGTGCTGCCGCGCTACGACCGCGAAGGCCGCATCAACGGCTGGCAGGGCCGCGCCAGCGTGGTGCTGCAGGGGCGCGACTTCACCCGCATCACCCAGGCGGCGGCGCGTGCCAGCGCCATGAGCGTGGCCGGCATGGGCTTCGGCCTGAGCCGCGAGCAGCGCGAGCGGCTGGAAGGCCAGGCGCAGGCGCAGGCCATCGCGCGCTTTCGCGCCAAGGCGGGCGAGATCGCGCGCGCCTTCGGCTTTGCCGACTACACGCTGCGCGAGGTCGCCATCAGCAGCGACGAGCAGGGCGATGCGCCGCGCCCCTACGGCCTGAACCGCGTGGCCATGGCCTCGGCCGCCCCCGTGGCGCCGCCGGTGGAGCCGGGCCGCGGCATCGTGCACGTCACGGTGTCGGGCTCCGTCCAGGCGCGCTGATTGGGTGTCAAAAAGGCCGCTGGCGCTTGATGGACAAGCGCGAGAAGCTATTATATTGATAGTATTTCAATCGGCAACCCCTGCACCGCGCGCGCAGTGACGCGGCTGCAAGGGCCGCGGGCTTTGATTTAGGATGCAGGCGAAAACCCCGCCGTGTCACGGGCGCCTTGTCGTCGCGCATCCATCATGTCCGAGCCCACGCTGCACCATCTCGACTGTCCCGGTTCGACCGGCCAGCACCGCCTGGCATGGTGGCAGTGGGGCGCGGCGCAGGCGCCGCACCTGATCGTCTGCGTGCACGGGCTGACGCGCCAGGGGCGCGACTTCGACGTGCTGGCGCGCGCGCTGGTGGCACGCGCCGCCGCGCAGGGCGGTAGCGTGCGCGTGGCCTGCCCCGACGTCGTCGGGCGCGGGCAAAGCGCCTGGCTGCCAGACCCCATGGGCTACCAGTACCCCACCTACGTGGCCGACACGCTGAGCCTGCTGGCCCGACTGCACGCGCAGGCGCCGGTCGCCGCGCTGGACTGGGTGGGCACCAGCATGGGCGGCATCATCGGCATGCTGGTGGCGGGCACGCCCGGCCTGCCGCTGCCGGTGGCGCCTGGGCGGATGGTGCTCAACGACGTCGGCCCCAGCATCGAATGGCTGGCCATCCAGCGCATTCAGGAGTACGCGGGCAAGGCGCCCGAGCGCTTTGACTCGGTGGAGGCGGCGGCGCGCTACCTGCGGGCGCTGTCGCTGGGCTTCGGGCCGATCCCGGATGCCGACTGGCTGAACCTGACGCGGCCCATGCTGCAAGCCTTGCCCGGCGGCGGCTGGCGCCTGTGCAGCGACCCCGCCATTGCCGTGCCCATGGCCAGCCTCACGCGCGACGCGCTGGCGCAGGGCGACGCCATCCTGTGGCGGGCCTACGAACAGATCGCGGCGCAGGTGCTGCTGCTGCGCGGCGCCGACTCGGACCTGCTGTCGCCGGACACCGCGCGCCGCATGGGCGAGAGCGGGCCGCGCGCGCGCCTGATCGAATTCGCCGGCGTGGGCCACGCGCCCATGCTGATCGCCGACGACCAGGTGCGGGCGGTGACGGACTTTCTGCTGCCCACGGCGGGAGCGCGCCCATGAAGCTCGCCGCCCCCCTCACTGCTGCCTCCGGCGCGCCGCTGGCCGGCGTGGTCGCGGCCGTCAACGAGCCCGATCCGCAGGCCGGCGTGCGCGGGCGTGCGCGCAGCTTTGCCGAGCCCCTGCTGGCGGGCGAAACCACGCCCTCGGGCGAGAACCTGCTGGCCCACGCCGACGCGGTGGCCGACATCCTGGCCGGCATCGGCGGCGCCGAGACCATCCAGGCCGCGGCCTACCTGAGCTATGCCTGCGCGCAGCTGAACCGCCCCGACGAGGTGATCGGCAAGGTCTTCGGCGACAACTTCGCCCGCCTGGCGGTCGAAACCGCCAAGCTGGAGCAGGTGCAGCAGCGCTCGCGCGCCGGGCGCGCCGAGCTGCCCTCGGACTCCGAGCTGGCCGGTCAGCAGACCGAGGCGGTGCGCAAGATGCTGCTGGCCTTCTCGCGCGACCTGCGCGTGGTGCTGCTGCGCCTGGCCTCGCGCCTGCAAACCCTGCGCTGGTGCACGGCGCAGCGCCTGCCGCTGGCGCCCAGCGTGCTGCGCGAGGCGCACGAGGTGTTCGCGCCGCTGGCCAACCGCCTGGGCATCTGGCAGATCAAGTGGGAGATGGAAGACCTGATCTTCCGCGCCCAGGAGCCCGACACCTACCGCCAGATCGCCGGCCTGCTGGACGAAAAACGCAGCGAGCGCGAGGCCGCGCTGGAGCAGCGCCGCGCCCAGATCGAGACCGCGTTGCGCGCCCAGGGCATCGACGCCGCGGTGAGCGGGCGGCCCAAGCACATCAGCTCGATCGTGCGCAAGATGCGCGGCAAGGGTCTGGATTTCGAGCACGTGTTCGACGTGCGCGCGCTGCGCATCATCGTGTCCAGCGTGGCCGACTGCTACGCCGCGCTGGACTGGGTGCACCAGCACTTCGCCCCGGTGCCGGGCGAGTTCGACGACTACATCGCCAAGCCTAAGGTCAACGGCTATCAGTCGCTGCACACGGTGGTGCGCGATGCCGACGGCCGCGCCTGGGAAATCCAGATCCGCACCCGCGCCATGCACCAGCACGCCGAGCACGGTGTGGCCGCGCACTGGGCCTACAAGGAGGCCGGCGCCAAGGGCTACGTCGGCGTCAGCGCCGCCAGCCAGTACGACGCCAAGATCGCCGTGCTGCGCCAGCTGCTGGCCTGGGAGCGCGACCTCTCTGGCGCCGCCCAGCACGGCCTGCTGGACGACCGCATCTACGTGCTGACGCCCGAGGCCGCGGTGGTCGAGCTGCCGGCGGGCGCCACGCCGGTGGACTTTGCCTACACCGTGCACACCGACCTGGGCCACCGCTGCCGCGGCGCGCGCGTCGACGGCGCCATGGTGCCGCTGAACACCGCGCTCAAGAACGGCCAGACGGTGGAGATCAGCGCCGCCAAGGAGGGCGGGCCCTCGCGCGACTGGCTCAACGCCGAGCTGGGCTACCTGGCGTCCAGCCGCGCCAAGGCCAAGGTGCGCGCCTGGTTCAATGCCCAGCACGCGCGCGAGACCACCGCCCGCGGCCGCGAGATGGTCGAAAAGCTGCTGCAGCGCGAAGGCCGCACCGCGCTGGCGCTGGACCAGCTGGCCGCCAGCCTGGGCTTCAAGACGCCCGATGCGCTGTTCGAGACCGTGGGCAAGGACGAGCTGTCGCTGCGCAGCATCGCCACCGCCCTGCATCCGCCCGAACCCGCGCCCGACGCCGACGCCCAGCTGCTGCAGCGCAAGGCCCCGGCCGAGGCCGGCGGGCGCGGCGGCGTGCTGGTGGTGGGGCTGGACTCGCTGCTCACCCAGCCGGCGCGCTGCTGCAAGCCGGCACCGCCCGACCCCATCGCCGGCTACGTCACGCGCGGGCGTGGCGTCAGCATTCACCGGCGCGACTGCCCCAGCTTTCGCGACCTGCAGGCGCGCGACCCCGAGCGCGTGATCGAGGTGGCTTGGAGCACGCCGGCCACCGGCCGCGCGCCGGCCTATCCGGTCGACGTCTCGGTCGAGGCGGTGGACCGCCAGGGCCTGCTGCGCGACATCTCCGACGTCTTCGCGCGCGAGAAGATGAACGTCATCGGCGTGCAGACCCAATCCGTCAAGGGCTGGGCCCAGATGACCTTCACCGTCGAGGTGGCCGACACCGGCCGCCTGGCCCAGGTGCTGCACGGGGTGCGCGACGTGGCGGGGGTGCGGCGCGCGCGCCGCAAATGAGGGGCGGGAGAGGGGCCGGAAGAGGGCAGCCGATTTGCTATACTTGCCGGCTTCGAATCGATGTGCAGGCGCGTAGCTCAGTTGGTTAGAGCATCACCTTGACATGGTGGGGGTCGTTGGTTCGAATCCAATCGCGCCTACCAAGAATATCAAGCACTTGCGGGAAACCGCAGGTGCTTTTTTCATGGCCGAGGAAGATGCGCGGCCGGTCGCGGCCGGCCTGGGTTGTCATTCCATTTCTAATTCAATAGCGCATCAATAATCCACGGCCAGGCGACGATGGATCGGATCCGTTCGCAGTTGCTCTCGAAGTCTCGCAGGGCGAGCTCAAGGTGATCTTCGAGCGCCTCCAGGCTGTCGAAGACGCGGTTGTGGAATCGCTTCTCGCGCAGCTCGTCCCACACGTGCTCCACCGGGTTGAGCTCCGGCGCATAGGGGGGCAGGCTCAGTAGGCGCATGTTGGCGGGCGGGTGCAGCTCACCACTGGCATGCCAGCCGGCACCGTCAAGCACCATGACGATGCGCTCGTGCGGGTGACGCTCGCTCACCTCGTCGAGAAACAACTGCATGCACTCGGTGTTGACGTGAGGCAAGATGAGCGAGTCCAACTGGCCGCTTGCCACATCGACGGCGGCGTACGCGTAGGTGTACTCGTGGGTCAACATGGCTTGGCACAGCGGCCGCACCGGCTTGGGCGCCCAGCAGCGGCGCACGTCGTTGATGCGTCCAAAGCGCGCCTCGTCCTGGAACATCAGCTTGATGGGGCCTTGCTGCGGCCAGTGCGAGCAGATTTCGGCAAGGCGCTCGGGGAGTTTTTTTTCCACTCCTCTTGAGCCAAAGGATCGCTTTGCGGATGGCGTTTGTCGGGGGCCAGCTTGCGCCAGCCGTGGCGGTGCAGCAGGTTGTAGACCGAGGACAGCGCCATGGGACGGCCCAGGGCAGCTTCGATTTCACACTTGACTTGACCGACCACCAGGATGCCGCCCGTGCGAGCGCGATCAAGAAAGGGCGCCAGCACCTGGCGCTCCTGCTCAGTCGTCATGTTCTGGTGGCGCCTGCCGCCGCGCGCGGGGCGCTGGCCGTCACCTGCAACCTCGCCGGCCAGGAAGCGATTGCGCAAGCGGCAGGTCCACGCCGGGGAGCGGCCGATGACCTGCGCGGTTTGCTCCAGGCTCAAGCCATAGTCCAGCGGCAACACCACCGCCTGTGCTTGGCGAAGCTGCTCAGCGGTCTGTGCGCCGGCCAGCATTTGACGGGCCGACTCCAGACTGTCGGCACCTCGGGCTGTTCTTGCCATGTCGTTCTCCTTGCGGGATCGGTGACATGGATATTATTGATCTATTGATATGGAAATGGAATCACACGCGGCCCGCGTCCCTACACTGGCCGCTCGGTCATCAACCCCAAAGGAGATTGCTCATGGCTTTCAGCGATTCGGCGACGTCCGGACTGCGCCCCTACGCGCTGGCCCTGCTGCGCGTGACGACGGCCTACATGTTGCTGCTGCACGGCTGGATGAAATTCTCGGGCGGCACGCCCCTGGCCTCGCTGTTCGGCGCGGCCATGGTGCTGGAGCTGGTGGGCGGCGCGCTGCTGGTGCTGGGCCTGTTCGTGCGGCCGGTGGCCTTCATCCTGTCGGGCGAGATGGCCTTCGCCTACTGGATGGCGCACGCCAAGGCCGCCAACTGGTGGCTGCCGCTGCAGAACCACGGCGAGTCGGCGGCGCTGTTCTGCTTCATCTTCCTGTATCTGGCCGCGGCCGGTGGCGGCGCATTGGCGCTGGACGACGCGCGCCGGCGGCGCTGAGCGGCGCGCGGTCATCGGCCGGTCTCAGCCGGCCTTCTTCTCGCGCGGCACGCGTCCCATCAGGTAGAACTCGGGGTTGGGCGCCATGTTGCTGAACGAGGCGATGCGGTTGGACAGGCCGAAGAAGGCGGTGATGGCGGCGATGTCCCAGATGTCCTCGTCGTCGAAGCCGTGCGCGTGCAGCGGGGCGAAGTCCTCCTCGCCCAGTTCGCTGGAGCGCAGGCACACCTTCATCGCAAACTCCAGCATGGCCTTTTGGCGCGGCGTGATGTCGGCCTTGCGCCAGTTGGTGGCCACCTGGTCGGTCACCAGGGGCTTTTTCTCGTAGATGCGCAGCAGCGCGCCGTGCGCCACCACGCAGTACAGGCAGCCGTTGGCGCTGCTGGTGGCCACCACGATCATTTCGCGGTCGCCCTTGCTCAGGTGGCTGCTGCGGCCCACGCTCTCGGGCTCCATCAGCGCGTCGTGGTAGGCGAAGAAGGCGCGCCATTCGGCCGGGCGGCGCGCCAGCGCCAGGAACACGTTGGGGATGAAGCCGGCCTTTTCCTGCACCCCCAGGATCTTGGTTTTCAGGTCCTCGGGCAGGCTGTTCAGGTCGGGCAGCGGGTAGCGGGCGGTCATGGGCCTGGTCCTTTCATAAGTGGCGGGCGATGGATGATGGGTTTGTATCACGTGGGGCGAGAGGCGCGCGCGGCGCCACCATAATCACGGCTTTCGTTCAACGTCTTTGCAAGGATGATCGCGTGAAAGCATTTCAAACCCTGTGGCTGGGCCTGACGGCCGGCCTGCTGCTGTCCACCGGCGCCTGCGCGGCCGGCCCCGAGACCAGCGCCAGTGGCCTGATCTATGAATCGATCCAGGACGGCACCGGCCCCAGCCCCAAGGCGACCGACGTGGTCAAGGTCAACTACCGCGGCACCTTCCCCGACAGCGGCAAGGAGTTCGACAGCTCCTACAAGCACGGCCAGCCGATCGAGTTTCCGCTCAATCGCGTGATCAAGTGCTGGACCGAGGGCGTGCAGAAAATGAAGGTGGGCGGCAAGGCGCGCCTGACCTGTCCGCCGGCCATCGCCTACGGCAGCCAGGGCGCGGGCGGGGTGATTCCGCCCAACGCCACGCTGGTGTTCGAGGTGGAGCTGCTGGCCATCAAGGGCCAGTGAGGCCCGCGTGAACCGGCGCCGGCGCAAGGGCCGGGGCCATCGGTGTATCGTTGCAATCGGTTTCGACCCCGGGGCCGCCGCCGGGTGGCCCCAACGCTTAGGAGAACACATCCCGTGAACAAGATTCATCCATCGGCCGATGCGGCGCTGGCCGGCGTCGTCGAGGACGGCCAGCTGATCGCCGTCGGCGGCTTCGGCCTGTGCGGCATTCCCGAGGCCCTGATCCAGGCGCTGCACGACAGCAAGGTGCACAACCTGACCTGCATCTCCAACAACGCCGGCATCGACGGCTTCGGCCTGGGCAAGCTGCTGCAGACGCGCCAGATCAAGAAGATGATCGCCAGCTATGTGGGCGAGAACAAGGAGTTCGAGCGCCAATACCTGGCGGGCGAGCTGGAGCTGGAGTTCACCCCCCAGGGCACGCTGGCCGAGAAGCTGCGCGCCGGCGGCGCCGGCATCCCCGCCTTCTTCACGCGCACCGGCGTGGGCACCATCGTCGCCGAAGGCAAGGAAACGCGCGAATTCGGCGGCCACACCTACCTGATGGAGCATTCGCTGGTGCCCGACGTGTCGCTCGTCCATGCGGCCGTGGCCGACACCAGCGGCAACCTGCGCTTCAACCTGACGGCGCGCAACTTCAACCCGGCCGTGGCCATGGCCGGCAAGGTCTGCATCGTCGAGGTCGAGAAGATCGTCGAGCTGGGCGAGCTGGCGCCCGACGACATCCACCTGCCCGGCATCTACGTGCACCGCATCGTGCTGAACGCCAATCCCGAGAAGCGCATCGAAAAGCGCACCTTGACCGAAACCAAATGACTTGTGGGACAGAGCTGAAGCTTTTGCCCCCAATCGAACGAAGGAGAGCCTGACATGGCCTGGACCCAAGATCAAATGGCTGCGCGCGCGGCGCAAGAATTGCAAGACGGCTTCTACGTCAACCTCGGCATCGGCATCCCCACGCTGGTGGCCAACCACACGGGCAACAAGGAAGTGTGGCTGCAGTCCGAAAACGGCCTGCTGGGCATCGGCCCCTTCCCGACCGAAAAGACCATCGATGCCGACCTGATCAACGCCGGCAAGCAAACCGTGACCACCATCCCTGGCTCGTCGATCTTCGGCAGCCACGACAGCTTTGCCATGATCCGCGGCGGCAAGATCAACCTGGCCATCCTGGGCGCCATGCAGGTGAGCGAAAAGGGCGACCTGGCCAACTGGATGATCCCCGGCAAGATGGTCAAGGGCATGGGCGGCGCGATGGACCTGGTGGGCGGCGTGCCCAAGGTCATCGTGCTGATGGAGCACGTGGCGCGCAAGAAGGACGGCACCACCGACCTCAAGATCCTGCCCAAGTGCACCCTGCCGCTGACCGGCGTGGGCGTGGTGCACGAGATCATCACCGACCTGGGCGTGTTCGCCGTCACGCCCAAGGGCCTGAAGGTGGTCGAGCTGGCCGACGGCGTCAGCTTCGACGAGGTGCAGGGCAAGACCGGCGTCACCCTGCTTCAATAACAATAGCTGTTTGCGCAGGTTGGACGGGCGCTGCAGCCCCGTTTGGCTTGCGTTTTCATTTTTTTGAACCCGAGGAGAATCACGTCATGCAACTCAAAGGCAAGACCGCCCTGGTCACCGGCTCCACCAGCGGCATCGGCCTGGGCATCGCGATCGAGCTGGCCAAGCAGGGTGCCAACATCGTGATGAACGGCTTTGGCGACCACGAGGGCCCGCGCGCGCAGATCACCGCCCTGGGCGTGCGCGCCGAATACCACGGCGCCGACATGAGCAAGCCGGCCGAGATCGAGGCCATGATGAAGTTCGCGGCCGAGAAATTCGGCGGCGTCGACATCCTGGTCAACAACGCCGGCATCCAGCACGTGTCGCCGATCGAGAGCTTTCCGCCCGAGCGCTGGGACGCCATCATCGCCATCAACCTGACGTCCGCCTTCCACACCACGCGCCTGGCCATCCCCTACATGCGCCAGAAAAACTGGGGGCGCATCATCAACATCGCCTCGGCGCACGGCCTGGTCGCCTCGGTGCAGAAGTCGGCCTACGTGGCGGCCAAGCACGGCATCGTGGGCCTGACCAAGGTCACGGCGCTGGAGCTGGCGACCACGGGTGTCACGGCCAACGCCATCTGCCCCGGCTGGGTGCTCACGCCCCTGGTGCAAAAGCAGATCGACGCCCGCGCCGCGGCCGAGAAGATCAGCGTCGAGCAGGCCACCAAGGAACTGCTGAGCGAGAAGGAGCCGTCGCTGCAGTTCACCACCACCGAGCAGTTGGGCGGCATGGCGGTGTTCTTCTGCTCGGCGGCGGCCGACAACGTGCGCGGCCAGGCCTGGGCCAGCGACGGCGGCTGGACGGCGCAGTAACGGGCTCACCCCCAGGCTTGCGCGGACTTCGTTCCGCTACGCCTCCCCCCTCTCCGGGGGCGCACCCAGTGACCGGGGAGACCCCGGCCACGGGTGCACTGGCTTGGCCAGCTCCGCGGCCATTCGTCTGGTACAAAATCGGCGACATGCTTTTTCTTTTGTCCCCGGCCAAGGCGCTGGACTATGAAACCCCCTTGCCCGCCGGGCTGCCGCACACCGAGGCGCAGTTCAAGCAGCCGGCGGCCGAGCTGATCGCCGTGCTGCGCCAGAAGTCGCCCCAGCAGGTGGCCGAGCTGATGCATCTCAGCGACGCGCTGGCCGGGCTGAACGTGGCGCGCTACGCGGCCTTCGGTCCGCGCTTCACGGCGACCAACTCGCGCCCCGCGGCGCTGGCCTTCAATGGCGACGTGTACGGGGGCCTGCAGGCGCGCAGCCTCAAGCCGGCCGAGCTGGGCTGGCTGCAGGAGCACGTGTGCATCCTGAGTGGCCTGTACGGTGTGCTGCGCCCGCTGGACCGCATCCAGCCCTACCGGCTGGAGATGGGCACGCGCCTGGTGACCGGGCGCGGCGGCAACCTCTACCAGTTCTGGGGCCCGCGCATTGCCGAATACCTGAACCGGCGGCTGGCCGACAAGCCCTCGCCCATCGTCGTCAACCTGGCTTCGCAGGAGTACTTCAAGTCCGTCGACCGCAAGGTGCTGCGGGCGCGCGTGGTGGAGTGCGTGTTCGAGGAGCGCAAGGGCGCGCAGTACAAGGTGATCAGCTTCTTTGCCAAGCGCGCGCGCGGGCTGATGGCGCGCTGGGCGGCGCAGCACCGGGCGGCCACGCCCCGGCGGCTGGAGGCCTTCGATGCCGAGGGCTACGCCTTCGCGCCCGCCGCCTCCGAGCCCGACCGGCTGGTGTTTCGCCGCCACGCCGAACAGCCATGACTCAGGCCATCACCGCCGAATTGCGCCAGTGGATCCTGGCCCAGGTGCAGGCCGGCCACGACGCCGAGTCCGTGCTGCAGTCGATGAAGAGCTCGGGCTGGGACGAGGCGGTGGCTCTGCAGGCGATGGAAAGCACGCTGCGCGCGCAGCTCGACGCGCAGGCCACGACGCGCGAGCTGCCGCCCGCCGTGCCGGTGCCCGAGCCCGACCTGAGCGGCGCGCCCCTGTACCTGGACGGCGGCGACCGCCCGGTGGCCGTGCTGGGCGTGATGGCGGCGCCGCGCGTGGTGGTGCTGGGCGGCCTGCTGTCCGACGACGAGTGCGAGGCCCTGATGGCCGCCGCGCGCCCGCGCATGAGCCGCTCGCTCACTGTGGCCACGCAGACCGGCGGCCAGGAGGTCAATGCCGACCGCACCAGCCAGGGCATGTTCTTCACGCGCGGCGAGGGCGAGCTGGTGGCGCGCATCGAAGAGCGCATCGCGCGCCTGGTGCGCTGGCCGGTGACGCACGGCGAAGGCCTGCAGGTGCTGCGCTATGTGCCCGGCACCGAATACAAGCCGCACTACGACTACTTCGATCCCGAGCAGCCCGGCACCGCCACCCTGCTTCAGCGCGGCGGCCAGCGCGTGGGCACGGTGGTGATCTACCTGAACGAGCCCGAGCGCGGTGGCGCCACCAGCTTTCCGGACGTCGGCCTGCAGGTGGCGCCCAAGCGCGGCAACGCGGTGTTCTTCAGCTACGCGCGGGCGCACCCCGGCACGCGCACCCTGCACGGCGGCGCGCCGGTGCTGGCGGGCGAGAAATGGATCGCCACCAAGTGGCTGCGCGAAGGGGTGTTCGAGTAATGCAGGTGCAGGCCAACGGCATTCCCATCGAGGTCGAGGACAGCGGCGGCCCCGGCCCGGCCGTGCTGCTGGTGATGGGCCTGGGCATGCAGCTCATCGCCTGGCCCGACACCCTGGTGCGCGAGCTGGCGCAGGCCGGCTACCGCGTGATTCGCCACGACAACCGCGACGTCGGCCTGTCGCGCATCTTCAGCGATGCGCGCATGCCCAACCTGGTCTGGGCCATGCTGTGCCAGCGCTTGGGTCTGCGCGTGCGCGCGCCCTATCTGCTGGACGACATGGCGCAGGATGCGCTGGGCGTGCTCGACGCGCTGGGCGTGCCGCAGGCGCACGTGGTCGGCGTCAGCATGGGCGGCATGATCGCGCAGCGCATGGCCCTTGCCGCGCCCCAGCGCCTGCTGTCGCTCACCAGCGTGATGAGCACCAGCGGCGCGCGCGGCCTGCCCGGCCCCACGCGCGCGGTGGCGCGCGCCATGCTCCGGCGCCCCGATGTCGATGACCGGCAGGCCGTGCTGGCGCATTCCGTCAAGTTCTTCCAGCTCATCGGCGGCCCCGGCTTCGTGGTGCCCGAGGACGAGCTGCGCGCGCGCGTGGCGGCGGCCCTCGGCCGCGCCTACCACCCGCGCGGCGTGCTGCGCCAGCTGCTGGCCATCATGGCCGACGACACCCGCGCCGCGCTGCTGGCGCGCATCGCCACACCCACCCTGGTCATCCATGGGCGCGAGGACCCGCTGGTGCCGCTGGCCGGCGGCGAGGACACGGCGCGGCGCATTGCCGGCGCGCGCCTGCAGGTCATCGACGGCATGGGCCACGACCTGCCGGCCGCGCTGGTGCCGCGGCTGCTGCCGCTGCTGCTGGCACACTTCGAGGGCCATTCCCGTTCCTCGCCCGCCGCATGAACACCCCCGCACCCGCAAGCCCCGAGGGCAGTGCCCTGGGCAAGGCCGCGGCCTATGTCGACCAGTACGACGCCGGCCTGCTGTACCCCATCGCCCGCGCGCCGCAGCGCGAGCGCCTCGGCATAGTCGGCCAGCCGCGCTTTTTCGGCGCCAACTGGTGGACCGCCTACGAGCTGTCCTGGCTGAACGCGCGCGGCAAGCCGCAGCTGGCCATCGCCCACATCCTGGTGCCCTGCGAGAGCACGCACATCGTCGAGAGCAAATCCTTCAAGCTGTACCTGAACAGCTTCAGCGGCACGGTGTTCGCCGACGCTGCCGCGGTGCGCGCGCGCATCGAGGCCGACGTCAGCGCCGCCGTGTGGACGGGCGAGGCGGTGCGCGCGCGCGTGGCGGTGCGCCTGATCGCGCCCGAAGACTTCGACCGCGAGCCGATCCACGAGATGGACGGCCTCAGCCTGGACCGGCTGGACCTGGAGTGCACGCACAGCGAGCCGGCGCCCGAGCTGCTGAGTGCGGCGCTCCATGAACAGCCGGTGGAAGAGACGCTCACCAGCCGCCTGCTCAAGAGCAACTGCCCCGTCACCGGCCAGCCCGACTGGGGCAGCGTGCAGATTCGCTACGCCGGCCCGCAGATCGACCAGGCGGGCCTGCTGCGCTACATCGTCAGCTTCCGGCGCCACAACGACTTTCACGAGCACTGCGTCGAGCGCATGTTCATGGACATCTGGCAACGCTGCCAGCCGACGCAGCTGACGGTGTACGCCCGCTACACGCGTCGCGGCGGCCTGGACATCAACCCCTGGCGCACCAGCCACCCCGGCGCCCTGCCGCCCAACATACGCACCGCAAGACAATGAGGCGCTGGCCGGCGACCGGCAAGCGTCGGATGCTATCGTTTCAATAGAATTTCAAATCATCGAACCCGCAGGGAGAACACCATGGCACGCCACTACTTCGGCACCGACGGCATCCGCGGCACCGTGGGGCAGGAGCCCATCACCCCCGACTTCGCCATGCGCCTGGGCCACGCCGTGGGGCGTGTGCTGCGGGCGGCGCAAGCCAACCCACTGGTGCTGATCGGCAAGGACACGCGCATCTCGGGCTACATGCTGGAGAGCGCGCTCGAGTCCGGCCTGATCTCGGCCGGCGCCGACGTGATGCTGCTGGGCCCGGTGCCCACGCCGGCGGTGGCCTACCTCACGCGCGCGCAGCGCGCCAGCCTGGGCGTGGTCATCAGCGCCAGCCACAACCCCTACCCGGACAACGGCATCAAGTTCTTCGACGCCCAGGGCGCCAAGCTGCCCGACGCTTGGGAGCAGGCCGTCGAGGCCGCCCTGGCCGAGCCGCCGCAGTGGGCCGATTCGGCCGGCCTGGGGCGCGCGCGCCGGCTGGACGACGTGGCCGGCCGCTACATCGAGTTCTGCAAGAGCACATTCAGCCACGCGCTCAGCCTGCACGGCCTGAAGATCGTGGTCGACGCGGCGCACGGCGCGGCCTACCAGATCGCGCCGATGGTGTTTCATGAGCTGGGCGCCGACGTGGTCGCCATCGGCTGCGCGCCCGACGGCCTGAACATCAACGACGGCGTGGGCGCCACCCACCCCGAGGCGCTGGTGCGCGCCGTCGCCGAGCACCGGGCGGACTACGGCATCGCGCTGGACGGCGACGCCGACCGGCTGCAGATGGTCGACGCCGGCGGTCGCCTGTTCAACGGCGACGAGCTGCTGTACGTGCTGGCCACCGATCGCCTGGCGCGCGCCGGGGGCGCGCCGGCAGGCCCGCTGGCCGGCGTGGTCGGCACGCTGATGACCAACCTGGCGGTCGAGCAGGCGCTGCGCCGGCAGGGCTTCGACTTCGTGCGCGCCCAGGTGGGCGACCGCTACGTGCTGGAAGAGCTGAACCGGCGCGGCTGGCTGCTGGGCGGCGAGGGCTCGGGCCACCTGCTGGTGCTGGACCAGCACAGCACGGGCGACGGCCTGATCTCGGCGCTGCAGGTGCTGCAGGCCTGCGTGCAGCAGGGCCGCGGCCTGGCCGAGCTGCTGGCCGGCGTGCCGCTGTTTCCGCAGGAGCTGATCAACGTGCGCCTGCAGCCGGGCGCCGACTGGCGGGCCAACGCGCGCCTGAAGTCCGAGACCGCCGCCGTGCAGGCCGAGCTGGGCGAGGGCGGCCGCGTGCTGATCCGCGCCAGCGGCACCGAGCCGCTGCTGCGCGTGATGGTCGAGGCGCAGGATGGCGCGCTGGCGCGCCGCAGTGCCGAGCGCCTGGCGGCCGCCGCGGCATGACGCCGACGCTCATCAATCGATAGCTGCTCGCGCTTGATTGGTGCGCGCCAGCGGCCAATTTGGCTTGAAGGTCCAGCTGAACCCATCGCCGCTGTCACGGGGCGCGTTCAAGCCGTTGGCGGCTCGTCCCAGCGCCACAGGCTGGCGTAATCGGTGCCGGTGCGGCGGCAGGCACGCCAAGCCAGGCCGCCTTCGGCCATGGCGTCGCGGATGCTGGGGGCGATCCACCGCAGGGCGCGGGCGGCCATGCGGTCGCGCCGGCGCTGCGCGGGGGTGCGCTCCATCAGCGCCAGCGCCCAGGGCGGCAGCAGCGCGGCGGCGGCGCCCAAGAACAGCGTGCGGCTGACGCCCGGCAGCGGCACCGGCAGGCGCATCGCGCCCAGGACGTGCAGCACCTCGCGCGTGCGCGCGTCGAACACCAGCTCGGGCCGCGCGGCGCTGAAGAAGGCCTCCAGCTCGGCCAGCGAACGCGGCGCCTCGGGCGCACCCAGCGCCTGCGCGATGCGCGCCATCTCGCCGATGTAGCGGTCCTGCTCGGCACGCGCGATGCGCACGCGGCAATGCGCCTGGTAGGCCTGCAGAAAGCCCCAGCACTCGGCGGCATGCACCCAGGCCAGCAGGTGGGGGTCGTTGGCGCTGTAGGCGCGCCCGTCGGCGGCGGTGCCGCGCACGTGCTGGTGGATGTCGCGCACGCGCTCGATGGCGGCCAGGGCGGCGGCGCGCGGCGCATAGGTGGTGCGGCCGACGAAGGCGGTGGTGTTGCGCAGCCGCCCCAGGGTGTCGTCGCGAAAGTTGGAGTGGTCCCACACCCCGGCCAGCGCCAGCGGGTGCAGCGACTGCAGCATCAGCGCGGCCAGGCCGCCGACCATCATGCTGGGGAAGTCGGCATGCACCTTCCAGGTCACGCTGGCGGGGCCGAACAGGCCCGCGTCGCCGAGCGGCGCGTCGTAGTCGGGCGCCGGCGCGCTGCGGCTGAGCACCGACAGCACCTGCCGGCGCAGCTGGCGGCGCAGCGCGGGCGGCAGGAGGCTGCGGCCGGGCAGCCGCAGCGTCGCCGCCGGCTCCGCGCCGCGGGGGGCGGAACCATCCAGCGTCGGTTCGTCGCGCTTGTCCATGCCGAGGCACTGTACCCCTGCCGGCGGCGGCTGGGCGCAGCAGGGCCGCATCCACGCGCGCCGAGACGCTATTTCGCCGGGTCCGCCGTCAGCGTCTGCTTGAACAGCGCGATGGTCTGCTTCATCGCGTCCTGGGCGGCCGGAACGTCCTTGCGCGGTGCGCTGGCCAGGTTGAAGCCGTGGCCCACGCCCTCGTATTCCTTGAGCGTGAGCATGGGAGGGGGGGCGGCCTTGGCGGCCTCGGCCAGCTTGCGCGCGGTCTCGATCAGGCAGCAGTTCTTGTAGGTGTTGGCGGTGCCGGCGAACATCTGGATCGGGACCTTGATGCGGCCGACGTACTCGACCGGATCCTTGATGTAGGACGTCAGCGGATACCCGGCGACGACGATGGCCACGGCCTGGGGCATCTTGGCGGCGTAGCTCATGGCGACCCCGCCGCCCAGCGAGTAGCCGACCACACCCACCTTGCCCGGCAGCGCCTGCGGGCTGGCCTGGGCGCGCGCGATCACGTCCTTGAGCATGTTCCACGCGCGGTGGGTGTCCTTGATCCAGAAATCGTTGCCATCGACCAGCACGGTGAAAAAGCCCGCGTCGGCCAATTGCTGCGCCGTGGCGGTGTAGTTGGGCATGCCGGTCTGGCCCGAAATCACGATGACCACGTGTCCCGGTCCGGACGCGGGCGCGAACACCTCCTGCGGGGGCGCGGCGTCCTGAGCCTGCGCGGCCAACGCGGCCGCGGCCAGCGCAACGGCGAACCCGTGTTTCGGGCTGAGCATCATGGGGTGCCTCCTGAGGCTTCGAGCGATCCGCTCCCGCGCCGCCCCTGGCCTTGCCGCCGGCAAGGGCCGCCGGGCAGCGCCTCGGCGGGGTGCCATGGTAGGCCTGCCGCCCGTCGGGCGCAACAGCGGCGGGACAGGGGCGCTCGCGGTGATACGCTTGGCGCGTGAAATCCAGCGCGTCCCAGCCCAGCGAAGTCAACCTGTCGGAGCACGACGGCGTGCGCCATCTGCATCTGGGCACCGAATGGGTGCAGGGCTCGATGCGCATCGACGCGCCGTTCGACATCGAGCTGGAGTACGTGCAGCGCATGATGGCCTGGCTGCTGTTCGTGCCGCCCGCCTCGGTGGCCGGGCGCCACGCCATGCAGCTGGGCCTGGGGGCCGGGGCGATCACCAAGTTTTGCCACAAGCGGCTGCGCATGACCTGCACCGCCATCGAGCTGAACCCGCGCGTGGCCGACGTGTGCCGCGCCTGGTTCAAGCTGCCGGCCGAGGATGAGCGCCTGCGCGTGGTGATTGCCGACGCGGCCGCGGAAATCCGGCGTGACGAGTGGTTGGGCACGGTCGACGCGCTGGCGGTGGATCTGTACGACGACGAGGCCGCCGCGCCGGTGCTCGACAGCGCCGCCTTCTACGCCGACTGCCGGCGCCTGCTGACCGAGGACGGCTCCATGACGGTGAACCTGTTCGGCCGCTCGGCCAGCTTCGAGCGCAGCCTGGCGCGCATTGCCGAGGCCTTTGGCGAGCGCGCGGTGTGGGCCTTCAAGCCCACGCGCGAGGGCAATGCCGTGGTGCTGGCGCAGCGCACGCCCACGCGACCCAAGCGCGCGGCACTGCAGGCGCAGGCCGAGGCGGTGCAGGCGCGCTGGGGCTTGCCCGCCAGCAAATGGCTGCGAGTCTTCAAGCCCATCGAAAAATGAAAAACGACCCCCACGCTCCCTCGCTGCGCGCAGTGCGCTGCCCCCAGAGGGGGCCCTTTCATCTTGGGACGGCCCGGCGATGAAAAAGCACTCCCGCTCCGCACCGCTCGAAGCCCTGGCCCCGCGCCACCACGGGCCGGTGCCCTGGCACCTGCTGCTGCAGTGGCTGCGCGAGGACGGCGTCGTCACGCCCGAGGAGGCTGAGCGCACGGCGCGGCGCTGCTCGCAGGCCGAAAGCGCGCAGCCGGCGCTGGAGCGCCTGGCCGGCGTGGGCGTGGCGCGCGCCAGCGACGGTGCGGCGCTGGGCATCGAGGAGCTGACGCGCTTTCTGGCCGGGCGCGCCGGGCTGCACTACCTGCGCATCGACCCGCTGAAGGTGGACGCCGGCAAGGTGGCCGAGACCATGAGCGCCAGCTACGCCGAGCGCCACAAGGTGCTGCCGGTGCAGGCCAGCGCCGCCGAGGTGGTGGTGGCCACCAGCGAGCCCTTCATCACCGACTGGGTGAGCGAGGTCGAGCGCCAGGCGCGCCGGCCGGTGCGCTGCGTGGTGGCCAGCCCGGCCGACATCCGCCGCTACACGGCCGAGTTTTTCGCGCTGGCCAAGTCGGTGCGCGCGGCGCAGAAGAGCGGCGGCGCGGCCGGCGGCGCCAGCTTCGAGCAGCTGGTCGAGCTGGGCAAGACCGGCCGCACGCTGGACGCCAACGACCAGGGCGTGATCCAGGTGGTGGACTGGCTGTGGCAGTACGCCTTCAACCAGCGCGCCAGCGACATCCACCTGGAGCCGCGGCGCGAGCAGGGCGTGATCCGCTTTCGCATCGACGGCGTGCTGCACCCGGTCTACCAGGTGCCGCCCGGGGTGATGAATGCCATCACCGCGCGCGTCAAGCTGCTGGGGCGCATGGACGTTGTCGAGCGCCGCCGCCCGCAGGACGGGCGCATCAAGACGCGCAACCCGGCCGGCGACGAGATCGAGATGCGCCTGTCCACCCTGCCCACCGCCTTCGGCGAAAAGCTGGTGATGCGCATCTTCGACCCCGAGACCGCCGTCAAGGACCTGGCGGCGCTGGGCTTCACCGCGCACGACGCCGAGCGCTGGGAGCAGCTGGTGGCGCGGCCCAACGGCATCATCCTGGTGACCGGACCGACCGGCTCGGGCAAGACCACCACGCTGTACTCCACCTTGCGGCGCGTGGCCACCGAGGAGGTCAACGTCAGCACCATCGAGGACCCGATCGAGAACATCGACTCGCGGCTGAACCAGACCCAGGTGCAGCCGCAGCTGGACTTCGGCTTTGCCGAGGGCGTGCGCGCGCTGATGCGCCAGGACCCGGACATCATCATGATCGGCGAGATCCGCGACCTGGAGACCGCCGAGATGGCGGTGCAGGCCGCCCTCACGGGCCACCTGGTGTTCAGCACCCTGCACACCAACGACGCGCCCTCGGCCTTCACGCGGCTGATGGAGCTGGGCGTGCCGCCTTACCTGCTGGGCGCCACGCTGCTGGGCGTGCTGGCGCAACGCCTGGTGCGCACGCTGTGCCCGCTGTGCAAGCGGGTGGACGAAGAGGCCAGCACCGCGCTGCTGGCCGAGGCCGTGCGGCCCTGGAAGATCAACAAGGGCAACTACCGCCCCTACCAGGCGGTGGGCTGCGTCGAATGCCGCATGACCGGCTATCGCGGCCGCATGGGCATCTACGAGCTGCTGGCGGTGAGCGACGCCTTTCGTGCCCAGGTGCAGGGCGGCGTCACCCTGGCGGAGCTGCGCAAGCAGGCCATGGCCGACGGCATGCGCCCGCTGCGCCTGGCCGGCGCGCTGCGCGCGGCCGACGGGCTGACCACGCTGGCCGAGGTCATTGCCGCCACGCCGCCGCTGCAGTAAGCGGCACGGCCGCCAATACCCCGGCAGCGGCCACGCCGTCACTGGGGGAATCCCTAGGCGGGGTAGGTGGTATCCACATGATCGGCGCCCCATCCGCTGGGGACAATGCGAGCTGTCTAGTTCCTGTCTTGTTTCATTGAGGAGATGTCTCGTGCGCATCAAGAGTCAAAAGGACTTCTTCGCCGGGCTGTTGTACCTGCTCGTCGGCGGCGGTTTCGCCATCGGGGCCTTCAACTACACCATCGGCGACTCGGCCCGCATGGGGCCGGGCTACTTTCCGCTGCTGGTGGGCGGCCTGCTGGCCATCCTGGGCGCCATCATCATGTTCCGCGCCCTGGTGGTCGAAACCATCGACGGTGACCCGATCGGCAAGTGGGCCTGGAAGCCGCTGATCTTCATCATCCTGGCCAACTTCCTGTTCGGCATCCTGCTGGGCGGCGTGCCCTCGCTGGGCATCCCGGCACTGGGCGTGATGGTCGGCATCATCGTGCTGACCCTGGTGGCCGCCTATGCGGGCCCCGAGTTCAAGCTGAAGGAGGTGATCGTCCTGGCCATCATCCTGGCGGCCGGCAGCTACGTGGTCTTCATCTGGGGTCTGAATCTGCAGATGCAGGTCTGGCCGAGCTTCATTTCGGATTGAGCGGCAGGAGCCCGACATCATGGAAGTTTTCGAACATCTCTCCCTGGGGTTCAGCGTCGCCTTCACGATGCAGAACCTCCTGTATGCCTTCATCGGCTGTTTCCTCGGCACGTTGATCGGCGTGCTGCCGGGCGTGGGCCCCGTGGCCACCATCGCCATGCTGCTGCCCACCACCTACGCGCTGCCGCCGGTGGCTGCGCTGATCATGCTGGCGGGCATCTACTACGGCGCGGCCTACGGCGGCTCCACCACCGCCATCCTGGTCAACCTGCCGGGCGAGACTTCGTCGGTGGTGACGGTGATCGACGGCTACCAGATGGCACGCAAGGGCCGCGCCGGCCCGGCGCTGGCCTCGGCGGCGCTCGGCTCGTTCTTCGCGGGCTGCGTCGGCACGCTGGTGCTGGCGGCGTTTGCCGTGCCCTTGACCGAGGTGGCCTTCAAGTTCGGCCCGGCCGAATACTTCTCGCTGATGGTGCTGGGCCTGCTGGCCGCGGTGGTGCTGGCTTCGGGCTCCATCATCAAGGCCGTCGGCATGATCGTGCTGGGCCTGCTGCTGGGCCTGGTGGGCACCGACGTCAACTCGGGCGTGGCGCGCTACAGCTTCGACATTCCGGAGCTGACCGACGGCATCGGCTTCATCGCCATCGCCATGGGCGTGTTCGGCTACGGCGAAATCATCGCCAACCTGGGCCGGGCGGATGAAAAGCGCGAGGTGTTCGACGTCAAGGTGCAGCACCTGTACCCGACCAAGGAAGACTGGAAGCTGATCACCCCCGCCATCCTGCGCGGCACGCTGCTGGGCTCCATGCTGGGCATCCTGCCGGGCGGCGGCGCCGTGCTGTCGGCCTTCGCGGCCTACACCATCGAGAAGAAGACCAAGCTCAAGCCGGGCGAGGTGCCCTTCGGCCAGGGCAACATCCGCGGCGTGGCGTCGCCCGAGGCGGCCAACAACGCCGGCTCGCAGACCGCCTTCATCCCGCTGCTGACGCTGGGCATTCCGCCCAACGCCGTGATGGCGCTGATGGTGGGCGCCATGACCATCCACAACATCCAGCCCGGCCCGCAGGTGATGACCAGCAACCCGGACCTGTTCTGGGGCCTGATCGCCTCGATGTGGATCGGCAACGCCATGCTGGTGATCCTGAACCTGCCGCTGATCGGCCTGTGGATCAAGCTGCTGACGGTGCCCTACCGCTGGCTGTTCCCGGCCATCGTGCTGTTTTGCGCCATCGGCGTGTACACCACCAACAACAACACCTGGGACATCTGGATCATGGGCTGGTTCGGCATCCTCGGCTACGTCTTCCACAAGCTGGCGATGGAGCCGGCACCCTTGCTGCTGGGCCTGATCCTGGGGCCGATGATGGAAGAAAACCTGCGCCGCGCCCTGCTGCTGTCGCGCGGCGAGTGGAGCGTGCTGGTGACTCGGCCCATCTCGGCCACCATGCTGGCCCTGGCGGTGCTGCTGCTGATCATCATGGTGCTGCCCTCGGTCAAGAAGGGCCGCGAGGAGGCCTTCGTCGAGGACTGACGTCCCGCTCCAGGCAGAAAACGGCGCCCATCCGGGCGCCGTTTTTGTTTTCTTTGGCGCAACGCACAATGCCGGTTTTTTCTCGGCTCGCTCCCATGCCCTTCGACGAACTGAATCCCGCCCTGCGCCTGGCCCTGCACCAGGAGGTGCACGCGCGCCCGCCGCAGGCCGTGCAGGCGCCGCTGGCGGTCACGCACTGGGTGCAGTGGGTGGATGCCGAGGGCCGCCGCGCCAGCCGCGCCCATCTGGCCGCCCTGCTGGCCGACCACGGCCTGGCGGCGCCGGCCGAGGACGCGGCCTTCGTGCAGGCCGAGTGCGGCGCGCTCAGCCTGCGCTGGGAACTGCACACCGAGTTCGTCACCTGGTCCTTCCTGCGCCCGCTGCCGGCGGCGGAGCTGGCGGCGCTGGCCACGGACGCGCCGCCGACGGCGGCCGAGTGCCTGCCCGCCGCCTGGCGCGCGGCCTTGCCGGGCCAGGCGCTGACCGGCGTGCACCTGTGGGCCGTGCCGCGGCCGGCCGGCGGCGGCACGGGCCTGCTGCGGGCGCTGTTCGGCGAGTCGGCGGGCGTGACCGGCTCGCGCGTCATCAGCCATGGCAGCGACCTGCACACCGACCTGCGCCTGCGCGCCGACGGCTGCCTGCGCGTGCTGGTGCTGACCGGCGAGGAGGGCCCCGGCGCCGCCACGCCACGGCGCCTGGGCCGCCTGGTGCAGCGCGTGCTGGAGGTCGAGACCTACCGCATGGCCGCGCTGCTGGGCCTGCCGGCGGCGCGCCAGGTGGCACGCTGGCTGGACCGCGGCGAGGCCGAGCTGGCCGCGCTGGCGCAGGCCATCGGCAGCGCCGCGCGCGCCGACGAGCCGGCGCTGCTGGACCGCCTGACCCGCCTGGCCGCCGAGCTGGAGGGCCTGTACGCCGGCACGCACACGCGCTTTTCGGCCAGCGCCGCCTACGACGAGCTGGTGCGCCAGCGCCTGGCCGACATGGCCGAGGTGCGCATCGAGGGCATGCAGTCGCTGCGCGACTTCATGGATCGGCGCTATGCGCCGGCCATGGCCACCTGCCGCTCGGCCGACCGGCGCCAGGCCGCGCTGTCGGCGCGCATCGCGCGCGTGGCCGAGCTGCTGCGCACGCGCGTGGAGGTCGAGCAGCAGCACAGCAGCCGCGAGCTGCTGGCGGCCATGAACCGCCGCCAGGGCCTGCAGCTGAAGCTGCAGTCCACGGTGGAGGGCCTGTCGGTGGCGGCCATCACCTATTACGTGGTCGGGCTGGTGGGCTACGTGGTGAAGGGCGCGCACGGCCTGGGCTGGCCGCTGGGCGTGGAAGCGAGCATGGCCATCGCCGTGCCGGTGGTGGCGCTGATCGTGTGGGCCGGGCTGCAGCGCCTGCACCACCGCATCGTCGACACCGATGCGCCGCCGCCGCCGAACTTGCAAGAAAAATAGGGCTGCAGCCGGCTTGCATCAAGCGCGAGTAGCTATCGGATCGATAGTTTCTCGCAGCAAAACGTGGCGGCACCCGGCGCGCCCGATCACCCCGGCGCCGGCAAAAAAGCGGCTGCTCCGCTATCCTCGACGGTTTTTCGCATCCAGGATTTCACCCTCATGTCGCTCAAGCTTCACGTCATCATCTGCAGTACCCGCCCGGGCCGGGTCGGGCCCGCCGTCGCGCGCTGGTTCCACGAGTTCGCGCGCCAGCACGGCGGCTTCGATGCCGAACTGGTCGACTTGGCCGACTTCAAGCTGCCGCTGTACGACGAGCCGGTGCACCCGCGCATGCAGCAGTACGAGCACGAGCACACCAAGCGCTGGAGCGCCAGCGTGGCGGCGGCCGACGCCTACGTGTTCGTGATGCCCGAGTACAACTACATGCCCACGCCGGTGCTGACCAACGCGCTGGACTACGTGTACCGCGAGTGGAACTACAAGCCCTGCGGCTTCGTCGGCTACGGCGGCGTCTCGGGCGGGCTGCGCGCGGTGCAGATGGCGCGCCTGCACGCCACCACGCTCAAGATGATGCCCATCGTCGAGGGCGTGGCCGTGCCCATGGTGGCCAGCCTGCTGGACGACACCGGCAAGTTCGGCTCCAACGAGTTGATCGACGCGTCGGCGCGCGGCCTGCTCGACGAGCTCAAGCGCTGGGCCGAGGCGCTGCGCCCCCTGCGCGCCTGAGGCACCGGGCGTCGCGCCAGAGTTTCAAGCAAAAAATGCCTGCAGCGCCCGCCCATCCAGCGCCGGCAGCTATCAACAGCAGAGCAGTCGGCATCGCGTTCGCGGCCGTGGGCGCCATCGGCTTCAGCGGCAAGGCCATCATCGTCAAGCTGGCCTATCGCTACGGGGTGGACGCCATCACCCTGCTGATGTATCGCATGCTGATGGCGCTGCCCTTCTTTTTGCTGATGGCCTGGTGGGGCGGGCGCGGGCGCCCGGCCTTGCGCCGCGACGAGCGTTGGGCGGTGCTGGGCCTGGGCTTTTGCGGCTACTACCTGGCCAGCATGCTGGACTTTGTCGGCCTGCGCTACATCACGGCCGGGCTGGAGCGGCTGATCCTGTATCTCACGCCCACCCTGGTGCTGCTCTACGACTGGGCCTGGCGCGGGCGCGCCATCACGCCCGGCCACGTGCTGGCCACGGTGGTGAGCTACGGCGGCGCGCTGCTGGTGTTCGGCTTCGAGGCGCACGCGGCGCCCGGCGGCGCCACGGCCCGGGGCGCGCTGTGGGTGCTGGGCTCGGCGGCGGCGTATGCGCTGTACCTGTTTTTCAGCGGCGAGGTCGTGCGGCGCATCGGCGCGCTGCGGCTGGTGGGCCTGGCCTCCACCGTGGCCAGCCTGTGCTGCATCGGGCACTTCGCGCTGGTCAACCCGCTGAGTGCGGCGCGCGTGGCCGAGCCGGTGCTGTGGCTGTCGCTGCTCAACGCCACCCTGTGCACCGCCGCGCCGGTGCTGCTGGTGATGCTGGGGGTGGAGCGCATCGGCGCCAGCCTGGCGGCGCAGGTGGGCATGATCGGGCCGTTGTCGACCATCGCCATGAGCGTGGCGCTGCTGGGCGAACCCTTCACGCCGGGGCTGGCGGCGGGCACGGTGCTGGTGGTGGCCGGGATTGCGCTGTTCAGCCGCGCGGGCCAGGCGCGACCGGCGGCCGGATGAATTTGAAACCGCAAGGAGCTTGGAAATCATGGACTTGGGAATTGCCGGCAAGTGGGCGCTGGTGTGCGGCGCCAGCAAGGGCTTGGGGCGCGGTTGCGCCGAGGCGCTGGCGCGCGAAGGCGTCAACGTGGTGATGGTGGCGCGCGGCGCCGACGTGCTGCAGGCAGCGGCAAGCGCGCTGCGCGCCGAGGCCGGCGTGCAGGTGCTGCCGGTGGCGGCCGACATCACCACGCCCGAGGGGCGCGCGGCGGTGTTCGCGCAGCGCGCCGACTTCGACATCGTGGTGACCAACGCGGGCGGCCCGCCCATGGGGAACTTTCGCGACTGGGACCGCGCGGCCTGGATCAAGGCGGTGGACGCCAACATGCTGACGCCGATCGAGCTGATCAAGGCGACGATCGACGGCATGCTGGCGCGCGGCTTCGGGCGCGTGGTCAACATCACGTCGAGTGCGGTGAAGGCGCCGATCGACGTGCTGGGCCTGTCCAACGGCGCGCGCTCGGGCCTGACGGGCTTCATCGCCGGGCTGGCGCGCAACCCGCAGGTGGCGGCCAAGGGCGTCACCATCAACAACCTGCTGCCCGGCAAGTTCGACACCGACCGCCTGGCCGGCCTGGTGCAGGGCATGGTCAAGCAGGGCGGCAAGACGGCGGACGAGGTGCGCGCCGCCCAGGCCGCGCCCATTCCGGCGCGGCGCTTCGGCCAGCCGGCCGAGTTCGGCGCCGTGTGCGCCTTCCTGTGCAGCCAGCAGGCCGGCTACCTGACGGGGCAGAACATCCTGCTCGACGGCGGGGCCTATCCGGGCACCTTTTAGCGCCGTTTCAAGTAAAATGGGGCTGCAGCGCTTGTGCGGCAAGCGCTGGTAGCTATCATGACGATAGCATCCGAGGATCGGCATCCAGGCGGATCGTTCGATCGGAGGATGCCGTGAACCCGCGTCAGGTGCTGGACAGCAGGCGGCACAAGGCCGCCAGGTCGCGCACCACGGCCTGCGGCGCTTCGGCGTGCCCGGGCGGCCAGGCGGCGTCGGCGCGGTTGACCCAGGCCGTTTGCATGCCGGCGCCCAGCGCGCCCGCGGCGTCCAGCTCGGCGTCGTCGCCGATGTGCAGCACGGCCCCTGTCGCGACGCCGGCGGCCTGCGCGGCGGTGTGGAAGATGCGCGCGTCGGGCTTGGCCACGCCGGCGCTGGCGGCCGACACGGCGGCGCGAAAGTAGCGCGCCAGCCCCACCTGGCCGACGTCGGCATTGCCGTTGGACAGGGCGATGAGCGGGTAGCGCGCGGCCAGAAAATCCAGCGCCGGCAGCGCGTCGTCGAACAGGGTGACGCGCTGGCGCTCGCGGTAGAAGACGTCGAAGGCGGGCTCGGCCAGCGCCGGGTCGTCGCCGGCGGCGCGCAGCAGCTGGCGGATGACCTCCAGGCGGATGGCGCCCAGGTCGTGCGTCAGCTCGGGCCGCGCCTGCAGCACCGCGCGGCGCGCCTGCGGGGCACTGATCCCATCGGCCGCCAGCGCGGCGGTGCGCGGCGCGCGCGCGGCCAGCCAGTCGCGCAGGGCCTGGTCGGCGCGCTGGATGGTGGGCCACACCGGCCACAGCGTGTCGTCCAGGTCCAGCGTGATGGCGCGGATGCGGCGGGCGTCGATCATGCGGCGAGAATAGCGCATGCCTTTTTTCCGACCCGAGCCCGAGGCGGCGCGCCAAGCGAGCGGCCGCACGGGCGTGCTGCTGTGCAACCTGGGCACGCCCGACGCGGCCACGCCGCCGGCCGTGCGCCGCTATCTGGCGGAGTTCTTGAGCGATCCGCGCGTGGTGGAGATTCCGCCCGCGCTGTGGCAGCCGCTGCTGCACGGCCTGATCCTGCGCCGGCGCCCGGCGGCGTCGGCCAAGAAGTACCAGAGCATCTGGCTGCCCGAGGGCTCGCCGCTGCTGGTGTACAGCCGCAAGCAGGCCGTGCTGCTGCGCGGCTGGCTGGGCGAGCGCGGGGTGGATGTGAGCGTGCGGCTGGCGATGCGCTATGGCCAGCCCTCGGTGGCCGCCGAGCTGGACGCGCTGAAGGCCGAGGGCTGCACGCGCGTGCTGGTGCTGCCGCTGTACCCGCAGTATTCGGGCACCACCACGGCCAGCGTGATCGACGCCGTGGCGGCCTGGTCACGCTCGGTGCGCCACGTGCCCGAGCTGCGCTTCGTCAACCGCTTTCACGACGACGCGGGCTACATCGACGCCCTGGCCAGGCGCGTGCACGAGCACTGGATGGCCGATGGCCGGCCCGATCGGCTGCTGATGAGCTTTCACGGCGTGCCGCAGCGCGTGGTGGATGCGGGCGACCCGTATCACGGCGAATGCCTGGAAACGGCGCGCCGCCTGGCCCAGCGGCTGGCGCTGCGCGAAGGCGACTGGGCCATCGCGTTTCAGTCGCGCTTTGGCCGCGCGAAGTGGGTGGGGCCGGCTACGCAGGCCACGCTGGAGGGCTGGGGCCGCGCGGGCCTGAAACGCGTGGACGTGGTCTGCCCCGGCTTTGTCGCCGACTGCCTGGAGACGCTGGAGGAGATCGCCATCGAGGGGCGCGCCGCCTTCCAGGCTGCGGGCGGCGGCGAGCTGCGCTACCTGCCCTGCCTGAACAATCACCCGGCCTGGCTGGCGGCGCTGGCCAGCCTGGTGCAGACGCACTTGCAGGGCTGGCCGGTGGGGCGCTGAGCGACCGCGCGCCGACTCGTGCCGAGCGGCCATCCATGCGTTGAGAACGCCGGGCGAGTGGTGACGCGCGCCAAGGGCCATGGGTGGGCAGCTCCGCTCCTGTCCCCCGCTGTCCGTCTGCGACGGCCATCTCCTCCTTGACCTCGCTGCGCTGCCCACCCAAGCCCCTTGGCGGGAAGCGGCGGTCACACACCCGGTGGCACGTTCAGTCAGCGACGCCTCGGATCAGGTCGTCGGGGTGCCCGGCGCAGTGAAGTCAAGGCGGAGCCGGCCGCAGGCCGGTGGGGGACATGAACGGAGCCGGGCGCCCCGACGGCGGGATCCCGCCCCGCGGCCGGCATGTTTCATCTTGTCGAACGTGAAACCGGCTCACTCCTTCCAGGAATCCAGGTAGCCCGGCACCTTGACGGCGCCCACGTCGTCCAGCTCCAGCGGGTAGCGCGAGTCGATCATCACCGCCACCTCGTCGGTGTACTTGCGCTCGCCCTGGTTGTTGGCCGCCGCCGCCGCGAAAGCCTTGGGGTGCGGGCCGTGGTGAAAGCCCGAGGGGTGCAGGGTGAACATGCCGGGCTTGATGTTGTCGCGCGAGAAGAAGTTGCCCTGGTGGTAGAAGATCGACTCGTCGAACTCGTCGTTGTTGTGAAAGAACGGCACCTTCAGCGCGCCGGGGTCGCTTTCGATCGGACGCGGCGCGAAGGTGCAGACGATGATGGTGTTGGACAGGAAGGTGGCGTGCACCGTGGGCGGCAGGTGGTAGCGGTCGGACAGCAGCTCGCGGATGTCGCGCCAGTTCAGCTTGACCGGCACGCAGGTGCCGTGCCAGCCGGCGGCGTCGAGAAAGTTGTAGGGGAAGGTGACGGTGGTCACCTGGCCGCGGCGCTTGGCGCGCACGCGGCTTTCCTGCTCGCTGTACTGGGCCTTGAAGGCCTCGTCGATCTTGGGCGTGTCCAGCACCGCCAGGTCGAACTGCGCGTGATGGCCCAGGATGCCGCGCTCGGGCAGCACGAACAGGTCTTCGGTCGCCTCGATGGTGAGCACCTCGTTACGCACCTGGGTTTCCAGCCGCCAGCTGGTGCCGCGCGGAATGTTGATGTAGTCGCCCTCGCGGTAGCTCATGTGGCCGTAGTCGCAATAGAAGTCGCCCTCGCCCTTGTGGAAGAACAGGATCATGTCGCCGTCGCCGTTGCGCGCCAGCTCGGGCATGGAGACGCCGAACTTCCAGAAATGCACCTGCGTCTGCGCGTTGTGCATGAAGCGGCGCGCCTTCCAGGGGCAGGGGGCGCTGTCCTCCAGCTTGTTCAGGTCCAGCAGGGTCAGCTCCAGCGGGCCTTCCCACTTCGTCCAGCCGGTCGGCTTGTGCGTGTGCAGGATGTGGCTGGCCGGGCCGAAAAAGCCGTTGCGCCCGTGCTCGCGCTCGTACAGGCCGGCGGGAATGTCGCAGTGGGCCTGGCGGCTGTGCACGCCTTCGGCGAGGGGAAAGCTGATGAAGTTCTTCACGCTGGGTCTCCGATTTGGTTACGATAGAAATAACAACGTTATTAAATAAGAAACAGACGGAATTTAAGGCATACTCGTTCGCACGTCAACCGGTCGCCCGCCTGGCAGCAGGTGTATGCGGGCGCCCGGCCGCCAAAAAGCCATGAACCAGCCCGCAGAGCCGCCAACCAGCACCCCCATCGAGCCGGGCGCCGCCGCGCCGGTGGGCATCCAGTCGCTCGAGCTGGGCCTGGCCCTGTTCGACGTGCTGGCGCGCCAGCCCAAGGCTTGCGGGCTGTCCGAGCTGGCGCGGCTGGCCGGCATGCACCGGGCCAAGGCCTACCGCTACCTGGTCAGCCTGGGGCGCGCGGGCTGGGTGCAGCAGGACGCGGGCAGCGGCGCCTACGAGATCGGCCCGGCGGTGCGCAACCTGGCCCTGGCCTGGCTGGCGCGCCAGGACTGGATCGCGCTGGCCACAGCCGAGGCGCGCAGCCTGGCGCAGGCGCTGGGCGCCACCTGCCTGGTGGCGGTGCAGGGCGAGGCCGGCGTGACGGCGGTGCGCGTGTGCCAGCCGGGGCAGGGGGTGTCGGTGGGCGTGGTCGAGGGCGCTCTGTTCGACCTTCAGACCTCGGCCACCGGGCGCGTCTTTGCCGCCTGGTCCGACGCGCACGCCGGTGCGCTGCCGGCGCTGCAGCGCGAGCAGATCCGCTGGCGCGGCGTGGCGGTGGTCGAGGGCGAATACGCCGCCGGCATCAACGCGCTGGGCGTGCCGGTGTTCGACGCCCAGGGCCAGCTGCTGCTGGCCCTGACCCTGGTGGGCCCGGCCGCCTCGCTGCCGGCCGATGCCGACGGCGAAGCCGCGCAGGCGCTGCGCGCGGCCTGCCAGCGCATTTCGGCGGCGCTGGGCTGGCAGGGGCCGTAGTCAGGGTGCCGTGACGGCCGCGGCGGCCTCGATGAAGGCCGTGACCGCGTCCAGCTGCGACGCCACGTTGAGCGCCGGCGCGTGGCCGCAGTCGGGCACCTCGATGCACTGCAGGGCGCCGCGCGCGCCGGGGCCGCGGGTGCGCATCCGCTCGGCCGTCTCGCGCAGCACCAGGTCGGACTGCGCGCCGCGCAGCAGCAGCACCGGAATCTGCAGCGCGTCGTAGTGGTGCCAGATCAGGTAGTCGTCGGGGTGGTGCGTGAACTGGCCGACGATGGCCGGGTCGTAGTGCGGCGTCACGCGCCCGTCGGGCAGGCGGCGCGTGCTGCTTTCGGTCAGGCGTCGCCACTGTGCGTCGGTGAGCAGGCCGAAGGGCTGGTAGGCGGCGCGAAAAAACGCCTCCAGCTCGGTGACGCGGGCGAAGGCGGGCGGGCTGCCGGCGTATTGCTTGATGCGCTCGATGGCGGCGGCCGCCAGCTGCGGCGCGTTGTCGTTGAGCACCAGGCTCTGGATGCGTGCCTTCAGCTCGGGCTCGAAAAAGCCCGAGGCCGCCACGGTGCCGATGGCGCCGCCCATCGAGGTGCCGACCCAGTGGCAGCGCTCGATGCACAGCTGCACCAGCAGCTCGCGCGCCAGCCGGGCGTAGAAGGCCAGGCAGTATTCGTACTCGGGCTGGCGTGCCCACTGGCTCAGGCCGCGGCCCAGGGTGTCGGGGCAGATCACGCGCCAGCCGCGGGCGGCCAGGTGGGCCGCCAGCTCGTCCATGTCGCGGCCGGTGCGCGCCAGGCCGTGCCAGGCGATCACCACCGGGGCGTCGGGCGCGCCCCAGTCCAGGTAATGGATTTCATGGCCGGCGCAGCTGGCGTAGCGCGATGCGGGTGACATGGTGGGTGCGGGGCTTGGAGTGGGGCGCGGACGGCGGGCTATTTCCGCAGCCGGCCTTCGCCGTCGATCACGGTGACCTCGACGTAGCGCGAACCAACGCGGTTGGTGGGCGAGTAGCTGACGGTGATGCCGCCCAGGTCGAAGTTGCGCAGCGACTCGAGCGCCTTGATGAGCTTGGCGCGCGTGGGCTCGGGGCCGGCGCGGCGCAGGCCCTCGACCAGCACCTTGGCACCCAGGAATTCCTCGAAGTTGGTGTAGTTGACCTCGGCCTCGGGCGCGTATTTTTCGAGCAGCTGCTGGAACTCGCGCACCACCGGCAGCCGTGGCTGGTAGGGGTAGGGCACCACCTGGCTGATGCCCACGCCGTGCGCGTTCTTGAGGCCGGCGATCTTGACGATCTCCGCCGGGTCGACCACCGAGATGCTCATCAGCTGCGCGCCGCCGCCCAGCTCGCGGTAGCGCTTGACGAAGGCCCCCGCCGCCTTGTTGATGGCGATCATGATGACGGCCTGCGCGTCGGCGGCCCGGATGGCCTTGGCGGCGTCCTCGACCTTGTCGGTGTTGCGTTCGTAGCCGGCCGAGGTCACCAGCTTGAGATTGCGCTTGGCCAGCGCGGCCTCGACGCCCGCCAGGCCGGCCTTGCCGAAGCCGTCGTCCTGGTACACCACGGCGATGCGGCTCATGTTCAGCGTGGTCAGCTGCTGCACCATGTGCTCGGCCTCGTCGCCGTAGCTGGCGCGCAGGTGGAAGATCCAGGGGTTGAACGGGCTGCGCAGCGGCTCGCCGCCGGTGTAGGGCGCCACCAGCGCGGCGCCGCCCTGTTCCAGCACGCCGTCGGCCAGCAGCTGCGTGATGTTGGCCGTGCCCGCGAAGCCGAACAGTGCCACCACCTCGGGCTTGGCCAGCAGCGCGCGCGTCAGGCGCACGGTGTCGGGCACCTTGTAGCCGTCGTCCACCACCTCCTGGCGGATGGTGGCGCCGTTCACGCCGCCCTGGGAATTGACCCAGTCGAAGTAGATCTTGCCGCCCAGCACCATCTGCTGGCCGGTGGTGCCCAGCACGCCCGTCAGCGGCGCGACCTGGCCGATCACCACCTCGGCGGCCCCGGCCGACGGGCCCCAGGCCGTGAGCGCGCCGGCCGCCAGGGCGGCCAGGCTCCATGGCTTCAGCGACTTCATCATGTCTGTCTCCTCATGGGTTGTTGTCGATGGGTGACGAAATCAGGATCGGGGCTGGGCGCCGTGGGTGATGCGCGCCCGCAGCTTGCCCACCACGCCGGTCGGAAAGTAGTACACCGAGAGCACGAACAGCAGGCCCAGCCACAGCAGCCAGCGGTCGGGCGAGAACAGGGCGGGCAGCAGCGGCACGGCGGACGTGGCCTCGCCCGCCAGGCGCAGCAGGTCCTGCAGATAGCTTTGCGCGATCATGAACAGCACCGAGCCGATCAGCGCGCCGTAGATGGTGCCCATGCCGCCGATGACGACGATCAGCAGCACGTCGATCATGATCTCGAAGCTGAGCGAGGTGTCCGGCCCGTTGTAGCGCAGCCAGATCGCCAGCATGCAGCCCGCCAGGGTGGCGAACAGCGCCGACAGCACGGACGACAGCGTGCGGTACACCACCACCCGATAGCCGATGGCCTCGGCGCGGAACTCGTTTTCGCGGATGGCCTGCAGCACGCGCCCGAAGGGCGAGTTGACGATGCGCAGCAGCGCCAGCACCAGCAGCGCGCAGACGACGAACAGCAGGTAGTAGCTGATGATCTTGCCGTCGATCAGCACGCCCAGAAACTCGCTTTCGAACGGCTCGAAGCTGGGCGACAGCCACTCGGGCAGCTTGAAGCTCAGGCCATCCTCGCCGCCGGTGATGACCGACAGCTGCGAGGCCAGGGTCTGGAAGGCGGCGGCCACGGCCAGCGTGATCATGGCGAAAAAGATGGCGCGCACGCGCAGCGAGAACAGGCCGATCACCAGCGCCAGCACCAGCGACAAAAGCAGGGCGACGACCACCCCTACCACCAGCGCCGTCCAGGTCGGACCCAGGTGCGTGCAGGCCACGGCGATGCCGTAGGCGCCGATGCCGAAGAACATGGTGTGCGCGAAGCTGACGATGCCGGTGTAGCCCAGCAGCAGGTCGAACGCTGCCACCAGCACGATGAAGATCAGCACCTTGGCCGCCACGTTGAGCGCCTTGACGCCCGGAAACAGAAAGGGCGCAAAGGCCAGGCCCAGCACGATGACGATCAGGATCGCCGCCAGCAGCTTGCTGCGCGGCAGGTCATGGGAGAGAAGGCGGCTGAGCATGGTTTATGAATTAAAAGCGGTCTTGGCCCTTTTGAAACAAGCGCGGGCAGCTATGCTTATCGTAGTAACCGTCCAAAATGCCGGACGCAGAGGGCGCAAAAAATACGCAAAGGACGCAGAAGAAAACCACTTTGGGTTCTGCATTTTTTGCGCCCTTTGCGAATCCCTTGCGTCCTCTGCGTTCGGCTGTTTGAATTTCATTTCGACGCCGCGTAGATGCCCTGCGGCCGCCACAGCAGCACCGCCACCATCAGCGCGATGTTGGAAAACAGCGCCACCTTGGGCACCAGAAAGCCGGTGTAGTTGGCCATCAGGCCCACCAGCAGGGCGCCGATCAGCGCGCCGGTGGTGCTGCCCAGGCCGCCGATGATGATGACGATGAAGATCAGGATGTTGACCTGCGCGCCCATCTGCGGCACCACGCTTTGCTGGTACAGCCCCCACATCACGCCGCCCAGGCCGGCCAGCGCGCTGCCGGCCACGAACACGCCGACGAACAGGCGCCGGATGCGGTAGCCCAGGCTTTCGACCATCTCGCGGTCCTGCACGCCGGCGCGGATGAGCAGGCCCACCTTGGTGCGCGCCAGCGTCCAGATCAGCGCGGCGAATACCGCCACGCCGACGATCACGGCCAGCACGCGGTATTTTTCGATCACCGCCTCGCCCAGCAGCCACGAGCCCTGCATGGCCGCCGGCAGCGGCAGCGGAATCTGCGCCGGCCCCCAGATCACCTTGATCATCTCCTCGCCGATGATCATGCCGCCCATGGTGATCAGGATCTGCTTGAGGTGCTGGCCGTAGACCGGGCGCACGATGAAGCGCTCGAAGGCCACGCCCACGGCGCCCGCCACCAGCATGGCCGCCAGCATGGCCGGCAGCACCGCCACCAGGTTGCGCCACAGCTCGGTCGAGCCGGTCCAGCCGCTCATGCTGCCCAGCACGCTGGTGGCGACGAAGGCGCCCAGCGCGATGAACACGCCGTGGCCGAAGTTCAGTACGTCCATCAGGCCGAACACCAGGGTCAGGCCCGAGGCGATGATGAAGATGATCATGCCCATGGCCAGGCCCGCCACGGTGAGCGTGACCCAGGTCGAGCCCGAGCCGATCAGCGGCAGGGCCAGCAGCGCCAGCACGGGCACCAGCAGCAGGGGCTTGTAGTCGAAGTCGAGCGCTTTCATGCGGCGGAAAATACTATGAATAAAGTAGCTGCCCGCGCTTGATGGGAACGCGCTGCAAGTCGATTTGTCTTGAAACTCATGCCAGCGACAGGCCCAGCAGGCGCTGCTGCAGGGCCTCGTCCTGCGCCAGCTGCGCCATGGTGCCGGCATGCACGATGCGGCCGTTGTCCATCACCGCCACCGTGTCGCCCAGGCGCTTGGCAAAGCCGATGTTCTGCTCCACCAGCAGGATGGTCACGCCGCTCTTCTTGAGCTGCGCAAAGGCGTCGATCATGTTGTTGATGATGCTGGGCGCCAGGCCCTTGCTGGGCTCGTCGACGATCAGCAGCTCGCGCGGCTCGACGATGGCGCGCGCCACCGCCAGCATCTGCTTTTGCCCGCCCGAAAGCTTGCCCGCCGGGTGGTTCCAGAACTTTTCGACCGCCGGAAAGAGCTGGAAGATCCACTGCAGGCGCTGGTTGTCGATCTGCGCCGCGGTGCGCGCGCCGCGCGCGGCCAGCACCATGTTTTCCTTCACCGTCAGGTCGGCGAAGATGCCCATGTTCTCGGGCACGTAGGCGATGCCTTGCTGGGCGATCTGCGGCGTGTGCTGGCGCGTGATGTCCTGGCCGTTGAAGGCGACCCGGCCCTGCGAGGCCTGCCACAGGCCCATGATGGTGCGCAACGTGGTGGTCTTGCCGGCGCCGTTGCGACCCAGCAGCAAGGTCAGCTGCCCGCGCGGCACCTGCAGGTCCACGCCGTGCAGGATGTGGTAGGCGCCGATGTGGGTGTGCACGCCCTGCAGCTCAAGCAGATTGGCGCTCATTCAGCGGCCCCCTGAATACCGAACGCAGAGGACGCAAAGGAGTCGCGAAGGGCGCAAAAGATACAGAATGAAAAATGGTTTTTTTCTGCGTCCTCTGCAAACCCTTCGCGCCCTCTGCGTTCGGCTGTTTGGAATGCTCGTGCAGCGCGTTTCATGCCGCCACCTCGTCTTCCTTGCTCACGCCCAGATAGGCTTGCTGCACCACCGGCGAGGCGATCACCTCGGCCGGCTCGCCGTCGGCCACCAGGGTGCCGTTGGTCAGCACGATGATGCGGTCGGCCAGCTCGCGCACCACGTCCATCTTGTGCTCCACCAGCAGGATGGTCTTGCTCTTGTCCTGCTTCAGCGCGCGGATCAGATCGAGGATGACGGGCGCCTCGTCGTGGCTCATGCCGGCGGTGGGCTCGTCGAACATGTAGACCTGCGGGTCGAGCGCCATCAAGAGGGCCACCTCCAGCTTGCGCTGGTCGCCGTGCGGCAGGCTGGCCACCGGCATGCCCTGCTGGCCCTGCATGGCCACCGATTCGAGGATGGCGTGGGCGCGCGCCGTCCAGTCGCGGTGGTCGCTCCAGATGCGCCACGGGTTGAGCGCCTGCGCGCCGCCCTGCGTGGCCTGTACCGCCAGGCGCACGTTTTCCAGCACGCTCAGGTTGGGAAACAGGTTGGTGAGCTGGAACGCGCGCCCCAGCCCGGCCTTGGTGCGCGCCGACGGCGGCAGCGCCGACAGGTCGCGCCCGTTCAGGCGCACGCGGCCCGCGCTGGCCTTGAGCTGGCCCGAGATCAGGTTGAAATAGGTGGTCTTGCCCGCGCCGTTGGGCCCGACGATGGCCGTGAGCGTGCCGGGCGCGAAGGCGCAGCTCACCGCGTTGACGGCCACGTGGCCGCCAAAGCGGATGGTGAGGTTCTCGGTTTCGAGCATGAAGTCCTGGACTCCCTCTCCCGGCTGGGGAGAGGGTGGGGGTGAGGGGCGGGGGCAGTAGTGGATCGGGCCGGGGTGCTGCCGTGGCTGCTGGCCCCCACCCCAGCCCTCCCCCAGCGGGGGAGGGAGAAAAGGCCCTGATCAGCGCTTGTTGCGGATCGGGATCTGCATTTCCTCGGGCTTGATCTCGTGCACCAGCTCGGGCACGCCCCAGGCGAAGGCCGGATCCACCTTGATCTTGAAGTGGTACATGCTCTGCATGGCCTGGTGGTCTTCCTTGCGGAAGGTCATCTTGCCCTTGGGGGTGTCGAAGCTCATGCCCTCCATGGTCTTGATGAGCTTGTTGGTGTTGGTGTCGCCGCCGGTCTTCTTCAGCGCGGTGACGATGGCCTCGGCGGCGGCAAAACCGCCGGCGGTGAAGAAGTCGGGCGGCGCCTTGAACTCCTTGTAGTGCATGGCCACCAGCGCGTCGTTGGACGGGTTCTTGGGAATGCCGTAGTAGTAGTAGGTGGCGCCTTCCATGCCGGGGAAGGCCTTGTAGCTGGCCATGGCCGGCAGGATGTTGCCGCCGGTGAAGACCTCGATGCCGTAGCGCTTCTTCAGGTCCTGCGCGGCCAGGGCGGCGAAGGGCGGCGTGCCGCCGGCCCAGATCACCTCGATCGCCTTGCGGCCGGGCTTGTCCTTCAGCGCGTCGACCGCGCGCTGGATGCCGGCGGTGAAGTCGGTGGTGTTTTGCGGCAGGTATTCCTCGTGCACGATCTTGGCGTGCTTGAGCGCGTCCTTGAACGCCTTCACGCCGTCGCGGCCGAAGGCATAGTCCTGCGCCAGCGTGACGATGGACACGCCGTCCTTGTCCATGGCCGTGGCGTTGCTGATGGCGTCCTGGCTGGAGTTGCGGCCGGTGCGGAAGATGTACTTGTTCCACTTGTCGCCGGTGATCGAGTCGGCCACGGCGGGCTCGACCAGCAGGATCTTCTTGTACTCCTCGGCCACCGGCAGCATGGCCAGCGCCACGCCCGAGCTGGTGGGGCCGACGGCCAGGTCGACCTTGTCGTCGGCGTAGGCGGTGGCCAGCAGGCTCTTGCCCAGGTCGGGCTTGCCCTGGTCGTCCTTCTCGATCAGCACGATCTTCTTGCCCGCCACTTCCATGGTGCCGCCGGTGGCGTAGTTCAGGCCCATCACCAGGCCGGTCTGGGTCTGCTTGCCATAGGCCTCCAGCGGGCCGGTCTTGCTGTAGATGTGGGCGATCTTGATCTCGCCGGCGGCCAGGGCCGAGGTGCTGACGAGGGCGGCCGCGGCGGCCAGGGCCATGAGAGAGCGACGTTGCATGTAAGAGTCTCCGGTTGAAACGTTGAAGGCAAGGCGTACCAGTCAAGTATCGATGCAAAACGCATGCCAAAGTGCAAATGATGGGCGGCTGGGCGGTGTCTCCTTTAGAAAACGGGCAATTGATTGAAATACAGACAAATAATTGTCTTTATTTCATACATTTGTATGACTTGCGATCAATATCAACCCGCGCCCAGGCGCTCGTACAGCGTCGCGCGCGAAATGCCCAGCCGGCGCGCCGCCGCCAGCTTGTTGCCACCGGTGGCGCGCAGGGCGGCGGCAATGGCGCGCTGCTCCAGCGCGCGCACCTGCTCGGCCAGCGGTTGCAGCAGGGCCGCTTCGTCGTCGGCCGGCGGTGGCGCGGCCGGCGGCAGCGCGGGCTGGATCGGCGCCAGGCCGGACAGGCGCAGCACGGCCTCCATGTGCGCCGCGTCCAGGCGGTCGGATTCGGCGTGCAGGGCGGCCTGCTCCAGCACGTTGCGCAGCTCGCGGATGTTGCCGCGCCAGTGCTGGGCGGCCAGCAGCGCCAGCGCGTCGGGCGTCAGCTCGGGCGGCGCGGTGCCGCGCTGGGCCATGTCGTCGCCCAGCAGCTCGACCAGCGCCGGGATGTCGCCGCCGCGCTCGCGCAGCGGCGGCACGCGCAGCGGCAGCACGCTCAGGCGGTAGTACAGGTCCTCGCGAAACAGCCCGGCCTGCACCAGCGCCGCCAGGTCGCGGCTGGTGGCGGCGATGATGCGCGCGTCGAAGGGCACCAGCCGGTTGCTGCCCAGCGGCTCGATCTCGCCGTCCTGCAGCGCGCGCAGCAGCTTGGCCTGCAGCGCCAGCGGCATGTCGCCGATCTCGTCCAGAAACAGCGTGCCGCCGTCGGCCAGCTTGAACTTGCCCTGGCGCCCCTTGCGCTCGGCGCCGGTGTAGGCGCCGGGCGCGACGCCGAAGAACTCGGCCTCCAGCAGCGTCTCGGGCACGGCGGCGATGTTGATGCCGACGAAGGGCCCCAGCGCGCGCGCCGACGCGGCGTGGATGCCGTGCGCCAGCAGCTCCTTGCCGGTGCCGGTCTCGCCCAGCAGCAGCACCGGGCTGCCCGACTGCGCCGCGCGCCGCGCCTGGCGCTTGACCTCGACCGCCGCCGGGCTGACGCCGACGAAGCTGGCCAGCGTGTACTTGGTGCGGCGCGCCAGGCCGCCGGCGCTGCTGCGCTGCGCGTCCAGCTCGCGCTGGGCGTCCTGCAACTGTTGCTGCAGGCGCGCGAACTGCGTGGTCAGCGCCCGCATCTGCGCCGAGCTCTGGTCGAACAGCACGATGCCCAGCACCCCGATCACCGCGCCCGCCTCGTCGCGCAGCGGGATGCGGCTGACCACGAAGGTGCCCGCCTTGTTGCCCAGCAGGTCGATCAGGATCGGCTTGCCGGTGCTCAGCACCTCGTGCATCTGCGTGTTGTCGATCACCTGGGTCACGGGCTGGCCGACGAAGTCCTCCTCGCGCGCGAAGCCCATCGCCGGCAGGAAGCGCCGGTAGGGCTCGTTGATCCACACCACGCGCGCATCGCGGTCGATCAGCAGCATGCCCTCGCTGGCGTTCTCGAACAGCTCGAACATCGAGCGCGCGGCCAGCGCCAGGATGCGCTCGCCGTCGAGCGGCAGGGCGGGCGAGGGGGGTGTCTGGACGGCGGACATCGGGGCAATGGTAGCGGGCAAGCCACATTTCAAAAAATACCCGGGCAAAATTATTTAACCCGGGTAAAATTAAGCGATGAACGCACCGTACTCATCCCGCTACACGGCCTTTGTCGGCGACCGCCGGCTGGCGCAGGGCGCCTACGCCAACATCGCGCGGGCGCTGGCGTCGCTGGACGAAGCGCCGCAGCCCGTGCTGGTCTTCGACGATGCCACCGGCGCGCCGGTGGATGCGCCGCCGCGCCCCGAGCACGCGGCGCGGCTGGCGCGCATCGGCATTGCGCCGGATGGGGCGTCTGTGGCCGGGCCCGAGGCGCCGCGCCCGGCACCCGGCCGTCCGCGCCTGGGCGTGGTGGCGCGCGAGGTGACCCTGCTGCCGCGCCACTGGGACTGGCTGGCGGCGCAGCCGGGCGGCGCCTCGGCCGCCTTGCGCCGACTGGTCGACCAGGCGCGCAAGACGGGCGACGCCGCCGACGAGCGCCGCCGGGCGCAGGAGCGCGCCTACAAGTTCATCAGCGCCATCGCCGGCCACCGCCCGGGCTTCGAGGAAGCGGCACGCGCCCTGTTCGCCGGTGAACGCGCGCGCTTCGAAAGCCTCGTGGCCGCTTGGCCGGCCGACGTGGCGGCGCATGCCTCGCGTCTGGCTGCGGTGGCCTGGCGCGAGTTGCCCGCCACGCGTTGAGGGTGGGCATGAACCGCATCGACGACGCCCAGGCGGCCGACCCGCCCGCCCACGCGGCGCAGGCCAGGCCGGCGCCCGTCCGGCCCGAGCGCCCGCTGTGGCGCACCTACCTGGCCTTTCTGGGGCCCATGGTGCTGGCCAACATCCTGCAGTCGCTGTCGGGCAGCGTGAACGGGGTCTACATCGGGCAGATGCTGGGCACCGATGCGCTGGCCGCCGTGGCCGGCATGTTCCCGGTGGTGTTCTTCTTCATCGCGCTGATCATCGGCGTGGGGGCTGGCGCCTCGGTGCTGATCGGCCAGGCGTGGGGCGCGCGCGAGCCGCACAAGGTCAAGGCGATCGCCGGCACCGCGCTGGCGCTGGGCGGCCTGATCGGCCTGGGCGCGGCCGTGCTGGGCGAGTCGTTTGCGCGCCCGGCGCTGGTGGCGCTGGGCACGGCGCCCGAACTGCTGCCCGACGCCGTAGCCTACGCGCGGGTGATGATGCTCGCCATGCCGCTGCTGCTGGTGTTCATCCTGTACACGCAGCTCTTGCGCGGCGTGGGCGACACGGTGACGCCGCTGCTGGCGCTGTGCCTGTCGACCACGGTGGGCCTGCTGGTCACGCCGGCGCTGATCCGCGGCTGGCTGGGCCTGCCGCGCCTGGGCGTGGTCAGCGCCGCGGTGGCCGGCTGGGTGTCGTTCGCGCTGGCGCTGGCCTTCTTGTGGGTGTATCTGCGCCGCAAGAATCACCCGCTGGCGCCCGACGCCGAGCTGCTGCGCGCGCTGCGCATCGATGGGCGGCTGCTGCGCGCGGTGCTGCGCATCGGCGTGCCCACCGGCGTGCAGATGGTGACCATCGCCATGGCCGAGCTGGCCATCCTGGGCCTGGTCAACGGCTACGGGGCCGACGCCACGGCGGCCTACGGCGCGGTCAACCAGATCGTCAACTACGTGCAGTTTCCGGCGCTGTCGATCGCCATCACGGCCTCGATTTTGGGCGCGCAGGCCATCGGCGCCGGCCGCACCGAGCGCCTGTCGGCCATCGTGCGCACCGGGCTGCTGCTGAACGCCGTGCTGACCGGCGCGCTGGTGCTGCTGGGCTATGCGCTGTCGCGCTGGCTGCTGGGCTTTTTCATCACCACGCCGTCCGTGCTGGTGATGGCGCAGGGCCTGCTGCAGGTGATGCTGTGGGGCAGCGTGGTGTTCGGCATGCAGGCCGTGGTGGCGGGCGTGATGCGCGCCAGCGGCACGGTGTGGGTGCCCACCGGCATCAGCGTGGCCTCGATCGCGCTGGTGCAGCTGCCGGCGGCGCACTTGCTGTCGGCACACTTCGGGCTGCCCGGCGTGTGGATGTCCTACCCGGTGGTGTTTTGCGTCATGCTGGCGTTGCAGAGCGCCTTCTACCGGCTGGTGTGGCGCGCGCGCCGGATCGAGCGCTTGATCTGAATCATGCGGCGCGGGCCGCCGGCGGCCCGCGCATGGCCGCGGCCGGCGCGATTGCCCTACACTGAATCGGCCCGACAACAACCCACGACCTGGAGGTGCTTGCTGTGTACGAACGCATTTTGGTGACCCTGGATGGCTCGTCCTATTCGGAAGAAATCATGGCCTACGCGGCCGGCCTGGCGGCGGCAGCCGGCAGCGCGCTGACGCTGCTGCGCGTGGTCGACAAGGCGGCCGACGCGCCCGAGGCCGAGGCCTATCTGCAGCGGCTGGCGGCGGCGCACGGCGCCCAGGGCGAATGCGTGGTGGCGCCCGGCGACGTGGCCACGGCCATCCTGGCGCACGCGCGCCAGGTGCCCGGCACGCTGGTGGCCATCACCTCGCACGGGCGCTCGGGCCTGCTGCTGCCCATGCTGGGCAGCGTGGCCTTGAACGTGGTGCGCGCCAGTGGCGGCGAGCCGGTGCTGGTGTACCGCCCAACGGGGCAGGCCCAGGTCGGCGCGGCGGCGCTGAAGGTGCGCAGCGTGGTGCTGCCGCTGGACGGCACCGAGCTGTCCGAGGCCATGATCCCGCAGGCCGGCGAGCTGGCCAAGCGCATCGGCGCCGAGCTGGAGATCGTCGGCGTGGTCGACCCGCGCCAGTTCTCGGGCAGCGACATGCCGCACAGCGACGACATGAAAGGACTGGAGTCGGGCTATGTGCGCAACCAGGCGCGCACCTTGTCCGAGCGCTACCAGGTGCCCGCCGACTGGGAGGTGCTGCACGGCGAGCCGGCCGAGGCCATCACCGGCTACATCAGCGGCCGGCGCGACGTCATCCTGGCCATGGCCACGCACGGCCGCACCGCGCTGAAGACCGCGCTGCTGGGCAGCGTCACCGCCGGCTGCCTGCGCGCGGCCGGGGTGCCGGTGCTGATGCGGGCGCCGTGAGCGCGCGGCCCGCAGGCGCCCGGCGGTGACGTCCAGGGGCTCGTGCCGATCGCTATCGTTTAAATAGCTGTCCGCGCTTGATCCATGGGCGTCAGAGCACGATTCGGCTTGAATTTGTTGACCGCTGGCGCGCCGCAGCGGAAGCATTGACGTGGACCTCAAGGGCGTCGATCTCAACCTGCTGCCGGTGCTGGACGCGCTGCTGCGCCAGCGCAGCGCCACGCGCGCGGCGTGCGAACTCGACGTCAGCCAGTCCACCCTCAGCTCGGCGCTGACGCGCCTGCGCCAGCAGCTGGGCGACGAGCTGTTCGTGCGCACCGGGCGCGGGCTGCGCCCGACGGCGCGCGCCGCCGCGCTGGCCGCGCCGCTGGCCGACATCCTGGAGCGGGTGCGCGACCAGGTGCTGGCCACGCCCCGCTTCGACGCCGCCACGGCGCAGCGCGAGTTCCGCATCGCGCACACCGACGTCGGCGCCTACGTGCTGTGGCCGCGCATCGTGCACGCGGTGCGCGCGCGGGCGCCGCACGTGCGCCTGGCGCTGCGGGTGATGGAGCCGGCCAGCCTGGGCCAGGCGCTGGCCGACGGCGCGGTCGACTTGGCCGTGGGCAGTTTTCCGCGCCTGCCGCCCACCCTGATTCAGCGGCGCCTGTACGACCGGCACTTCGTCGCGGTGGTCAGTCGCACGCATGCGCTGGCGGGCCGGCGCCTGAGCCTGCGCCGCTTTGCCGACACGCCGCAGCTGGTGGTACACGGCCACTCGGGCGTGCAGGACACGATCACCGAGCTGCTGGCCGCGCAGCAGCTGCAGCGCCGCGAACTGCTGGAACTGCCCTCGTACCTGATGGTGCCGCCGCTGCTGGCGCAGGGCGAGTTTTTGGCGGTGGTGCCCACGCAGCTGGCCGAGGTGTTCAACGCGCATGGCGCGCTGGCGCTGCTGCCGCTGCCCTTCAAGCTGCCGCCCAGCACCGTGCGCCTGTACTGGCACCGCCGCTTCAACGACGACGCCGGCCTGCGCTGGCTGCGCGAGCTGCTGGTGGGCGATTTGTCGCCGGGCAGCGTGCGCGCCTGACGGCCTTAGGGCGATGCTGAATAAGTCACTGCGATGGCGCGCGCCCTGGTTTGGGATGGGCTGCAAGGCGCAAACCGCAGCGATAGCCGCAGCTATCGCGAGGATTTGCAACGCCGCAGACCGCCCAAAGCGGGGATGCGCGGCGCGCGTGGGACTTGTTCAGCATTGCCTTATGCCGCGGCGCGCCCGGGGCCGAACAGCGCCTGCGCGTTGTCGTGGTCGATGGCGCGGCGCTGCTCGGGCGTCAGCGGGTAGGCGTCCAGCAGCTGCGCGAAGTGCCGTGAGCGCTCGGCCGGCGCGTAGGGCCAGTCGCTGCCGAAAGTGATGTGCGTCGGGTCGGCAAAGGCCAGCAGCGAGGGCAGGGCGTAGGCGCTGCTGCTGAGCGCGGTGTCGAACCAGTAGCGGCGCAGGCGCTCGATGCCGTGGGCGGTGTCGCCGCGCTCGGAGCAGCTGCGCGCGATGCGCTCGGCCGCGTAGGGCACGAAGCCGCCGGCGTGCGACAGGATGATGCGCACGCGCGGGTAGCGCTCCAGCCAGCCGGCGCGCGCCATGTGGATGGCCGCGCGCGTGGTGTCCAGCAGGAAGTCGGCCGCGAAGGGCGGGATGCCCGGCACCGGCGGCGCGTTCAGCTCCGACGGGTGCACGAAGACCACCGCCGCGCGCCGGTCCAGCTCGGCCATCAGCGGCTCGAAGGTGGCGTCGCCCAGGTAGGCGCCGCGCACGCTGGCCAGCAGCACCACGCCGTCGGCGCCCAGCACGTCGAAAGCGTGCGCGGCCTCGGCGATGGCGCCGTCGACGTCGGGCAGCGTCAGGGTGGCGAAAAAGCCGAACTGCGCTGGCCGATCGGCGCGCACGCGGGCGGCGAACTCGTTCACCTCGCGCGCCCAGCGCCGCGCCAGCGCGTCGTCGCCCAGATGCACGCCGGGGGTGGACACCGACAGGATGCTGCGCGCCACGCCGATGCTGGCCATCAGCTCGAGCGCGGCATCGGCCGACCAGTCGGGAATGGCGCGGCCGCCGGCGGCGATGCCCTGGCTGGCCAGCCAGGCCTTGTAGCTGGGCGGGACGATGTGGTGGTGGGTGTCGATGCGGGTCGGGCTCATGGGCGGCGTCTCGGCAAGAAAGTCATTCGGGGTGGATGTCGGTGTTCTTCACGATGCCCGACCACAGCGCCTTTTCCTGCTTCAGAAAGGCGCGCGCATCGGCCGGCGAGCCGCCCAGCGGGTAGTTGGCCGTCTTGGCCAGCTTCTCCACCACGGCGGGCGACTGCAGCGCGGTGTTGACGATCTGGTTGATCTGCTGCACGCGCGCGCTGGGCGTGCCCTTCTTGGCGAACAGCATGAACCAGCCGGTGGCCTGCAGGCCGGGCACGATGTCCTTGGCCAGCGGGTAGCCCTCCAGGCCCGGCAGCACCTTGGCCGAGGTCACCGCCAGTCCCTTCAGGCGCCCCGACTTGACCAGGGGCAGCAGGGGCGCCACGCCGTTGACGGTCATGGCCGCCTCGCCGCCGACCACCGTCTGGATGCCCTGCCCGGTGGTGGCGGTGGGCACGATGTTGAAGGGCGCCCCGGTGGTTTGCACCAGCAGTTCGGCCGTCAGGTGCGGAATCGAGCCGCGGCTGGTGGTGGTCAGCGCCACCGCGCCCGGATCCTTGCGCGCCGCGGCCAGCGCGTCGGCCAGCGTCTTGGGCCCGTGCTCGGCGTTGGCGACGAACATCATGGGCGTGTCGGCCACCGAGACCACCGGCTCCATGTCGGTTTCGAGGTCGTACCTGGCCGCACGGTAGGTGAGCGGGGTGACGGTGACCACCGCCGCCTGCGCCAGCAGCAGGGTGTCGGGGTTGCTGGCCGACTTGGCCGCCATCACGGCGATGATGCCGCCGGCACCCGGCCGGTTGTTGACGACCACCGGGCGCTTGAGCCGGGTGCTCAACTCGTCGCCGACGATGCGCGCGATGATGTCCGGCGCGCTGCCGGCGCCGGCCGGCACGATGATCTCGATCGGCTCCTGCCCCCAGGCCGCGCCGCCGATGAGGGCGCCGAGCGCCAGGGTGACGAGTGTTCGCCGAGTCTGCATGGGTGTCTCCTGTTGTCCGTGGTCAAGGCTGGCCCCCAGCTTAGGCAAGGCCCGCGCCCCGGAATAGGCCCGTTCAGGCCGATCAGATATCGATGCGGTCGATATGGCGGGGATCGCGGCCGTGCGACCCGGCGCCGCAGCCGTGCCGGCGGCACAATGAGGCCTGACCATGACCGAACCGCTGGAGCGCCAACGCATCGACAAGTGGCTGTGGGCCGCGCGCTTTTTCAAGACCCGCGCCTTGGCCGTGCAGGCCATCGAGCGTGCGCGCGTGCAGGTCGGCGGCAGCGCCGTCAAGCCGGCGCGCGAGCTGAAGGTGGGCGACCTGGTGCACGTGCGCCAGGGTGAATTGGAGCGCGAGGTTCGGGTGCTGGCTCTCAGCGCCCAGCGCGGGCCGGCGCCGGTGGCGCAGCAGTTGTACGCCGAAACCGCGCCCAGCGTGGCCGCGCGCGAACAGGCCGCCGCCCAGCGCCGCCTGGCGCCCGAGCCGGCGCACAGCATCACCCAGGGCCGCCCCACCAAGCGCGAACGCCGCGCGCTGGACGGCCAGCGCCGCGCCGATTGGGATCAGCGCTGGTCGGCGGCATTGGATGAATGAGCACCCGATGGACATGAGCACGCACAACCCTCCCGACGTGCCGCAAGCCCTGCCACCCGCCGTGCGCGCGCGCCTGCTGGCCGGCCAGCGGCAGGTGACGGGCGCCGGCAACGAACGCGTGGTGTGGCACGCCTGGGGCACGCCCGATGGTGCGCCGCCGGTGGTGCTGCTGCACGGCGGCAGCGGCTCGTGGACGCACTGGGTGAAGAACATCGTGCCGCTGCTGGACGCCGGCCGCTGGGTGCTGGCGGCGGACATGCCGGGGTTCGGCGACTCCGATCCGCCGGCCACCGGCAACGACGCCGACGCCATGGCCGCTCCGCTGGCCGCGGGGCTGCGCGCGCTGGTGCCGGGTGTGGCGGTCGACCTGGTCGGCTTTTCGCTCGGCGGGCTGGTGTCGGCGCGGCTGCTGGCGGCCCAGCCCGAACTGGCGCGGCGCCTGGTGCTGGTGGGCGCGCCGGCCATGGGCGTGGCGGGCGGGCGGCCGGTGCAGCTCAAGGCCTGGCGCCACCTGCCCACGCGCGCGCAGCAGCTGGAGCACCACCGCCACAACCTGGCGGTGCTGATGCTGCACGACGCGCGCGCCATCGACGCGCTGGCGCTGGAGCTGCACGCCGCCAACGTGGTGCGCGACCGCCTGCCGCGCCGGCGCCGCACGTTTGCCGACTGGCTGGCGCGCACGCTGGCGGGCCTGAGGTGCCCGGTGCACGCCATCTACGGCGCGCAGGACGCGCTGTACGTGCCTCACGTGCGGCAATTGGCCGCGGCCTTTGCCGCCGCCGCGCCCGACTTTCGCGGCCTGCAGCTGATCGAGGGCGCAGGTCATTGGGTTCAGTTCGAGGCGCCGGAGGCCTTCAACGCCGCGCTCGCGCGTGCGCTGGCGCGCTGATTTTCAAGCCAGATCGGGCTGCAGCCGGCGTCCATCAAGCGCAAGCAGCTCTCATTTTCATTGCAAAGGATTTGTTTCATGCCGACCCCGATGCGCATCGATTTCGTCTCCGACGTGGCCTGCCCCTGGTGCGCGGTGGGTCTGGCCTCGCTGCAGCAGGCGCTGGCGCGCAGCGCCGATGCGGTGCAGGCCGAGCTGCACTTTCAGCCCTTCGAGCTCAACCCCGACATGGCGCCCGAGGGCGAGGACCCCGGCGAGCACCTGGGGCGCAAGTACGGCTCCACGCCGGCGCAGCAGGCGCAGATCCGCGCCACCATCGCCGAGCGCGGCGCGGCGGTGGGTTTTGCCTTCAAGCCCGACGGGCGCGGGCGCATCGTCAACACCTTCAACGCGCACCGGCTGCTGCACTGGGCCGGGCTGGAGGGCGCCGAGCGGCAACTGGCGCTCAAGCGCGCGCTGATGGAGGCTTACCACGGCCGCGCCGAGCGCGTCGACCACGACGAGGTGCTGCTGGCCGCGGTGCGTGCGGCGGGGCTGGACGAGGCGCGGGCGCGGCAGATTTTGGCCGGCGACGAGTTTGCCGACGATGTGCGCGCGGCCGAGCGGCGCTGGCAGATGGCGGGCATCCAGTCGGTGCCGGCGGTGGTCATCAACCAGCGCCACCTGATTTCGGGCGGGCAGCCGCCCGAGGTGTTCGAGCAGGCGCTGCGGCAGATCGCGGCGGGGCAGTAGCTCTTGATTCGATAGCTGCCTGCGATTGATTGACGGGCGCTGCGGGCTATTTTTGCTTGAAGAATTCGCGCAGGCTCAGGCTGAGGGCCGGAAACTCCTCGGCAAAGCGCTCGGGTTCGACGAAGTGCGCCTCGCAGGCCACGGCGAAGAACTCCGCCGGCGCGCTGGCGGCGTAGGCGTCCAGCCAGGGCCGGGGCTCGCCAAAGCGCTCGGCGCGAATCAGCTGCTCGCGAAAGTGCTGGTAGGCCGGCGCCCAGGTGCGCGCCCAGATGGCTGCGGCCTCGCGCGCGCTGCGGGCGCCCATGAAGCCGCGCGGCAGCGGCGGCGCGCCGTGGGCGCCGCCGGCCTGCATGTCCATCTTGTGCACGAACTCGTGGATCACCACGCTGCTGGCCGTGCCCGTGCCGTCGCCCTGCACGGCCGGCCAGCTCAGCATGACGGGGCCGTCCTGCATGGCCTCGCCGGCCAGCACCTCGGCGTAGTGGTGCACCACGCCGGCGTGGTCCATCACCTGCCGGGCCGCCACCGCGTCGGCCGGGTGCATGACGATGCCGACGAAGTCGTCGTACCAGGACAGGGCGTCCTCCGGTGTCGCCACCGGGCCCAGGTGCAGCAGCGGCAGGCAGGCCTGCGCGGCCACGGCCACGGCCATGGCGTCGCTCACCTGCAGGCCGTGCGCGCCGCTGAACTCCTTGTGCGCCAGAAAGTGCGTGGCCAGGCGCCGCAGGCGCGCCTGCTCGGGCACCGGCAGCCGGGCGAGGAAGGGGTAGTGCGCCAGCGTGGCCTGCCACAGCGCATCCGGGATGGGCGTGGGCACGCCGCGCACGGTGCGGCGCAGCCAGCGGGCAAGGGCGGGCAGGGGGGGCACGCGCCTATTGTGGGCCGTCGGGCGGCTGGCGCGCGCGCGCGCCGTCGGCGCGCAGGCGCAGCACCTGGGCGCGCCGCGTGCCGGCGTCGATGTGCCAGTCGCTCAGCACCACACACGTCAGCGCGCGGCCTTCGGCATCCTGGCCCAGCGCGTGGTCGGCCGGCTGATGCGTGTGGCCGTGGATCAGCGTGCTGGCGTGGGCCTGCAGCAGCCACTGGCGCGCCAGCGCGGCGTCGGTCTGGGCGTAGTCGGCGGGCGCGGTGGCGGCGTGGCGCGCCTCGCTGTGCTCTCGCATCTGGCGCGCGATGGCCTGGCGCTCGGCCAGCGGCCGGGCCAGAAAGGCCCGCTGCCAGTCGGCGCCGCGCACCTGCTGGCGAAACTGCTGGTAGGCGGTGTCGGCGGTGCACAGCAGGTCGCCGTGGCTGAGCACGATGCGCTGCGCGCCCCATTCGAGCACGGTGGGGTCGTCGGCCAGGTCGCGCACGCGGTGGCGCGCGAGAAAGTCGCCGCCGACCAGGAAGTCGCGGTTGCCGCGCATGAAGGCGAGGTCGGCGCGGCAGTCCTGAAGCACCTGGCCGCAGCGCGCCTCGAAGCTGCCGGGCGTGGCGCCGTCGTCGCCCACCCACACTTCGAACAAATCGCCCAGGATGATGACCGCGTCGGCCGGCGTGCGGCGCATGTGCTGCGCCCAGGCCTCGAAGGTGGCCGGCTCCTCGGGCTTGAGGTGCAGGTCGGAGATGAGATCGACCGTGCGCCAATGTTCGGGTGCGTGCAGCACGCCGAAAGGGGGCACGGCCGCCATGGCGCAGGCGTCAGAGCTTGACGGCTTTTTCGATGATGACGTCCTCGCGCGGCACGTCGTCGTGAAAGCCCTTGCGCGTGGTGGGCAGGGCCTTGATGGCGTCCACCACCTCCTGGCCCTTGACGACCTTGCCGAACACGGCATAGCCCCAGCCTTGCGCGGTGGGGGCCTTGAAGTCCAGGAAGTCGTTGTCCACGGTGTTGATGAAGAACTGCGCGGTGGCCGAGTGCGGGTCGCTGGTGCGGGCCATGGCCACGGTGTAGCGGGCGTTCTTCAGGCCGTTGTCGGCCTCGTTGGTGATGGGCGCCTGGGTGCCCTTTTGCTTCATGCCGGGCTCGAAGCCACCGCCCTGGATCATGAAGTTCTTGATGACGCGGTGGAACACCGTGTTGTCGTAGTGGCCGTTTTGCACGTAGGACAGGAAGTTGGTCACCGACTGGGGCGCCTTGTCCTGGTCGAGTTCGAGCGTGATGACGCCGTGGTCCTTGATGTGCAGTTCGACTTGGGGGTTGCTCATGACAGAAGTCTTTCAGTGGATGAGGGTGGCGGATTGGATGACGACCGGCTTTTGCGGCACGTCGGTGGGGAAGGGGCCGCCGGCGCCGGTGGGCTCGTCGCGAATCTTGTCGACCGTGTCCATGCCGCTCACCACCTTGCCGAACACGGTGTAGCCGAACAGCGCGGGGTGGTTTTCGACCTGGGCGCGCGGGATATCCTTTTGCAGCTGGCCCTGGTATTCGAAGGTGACGGGGTCGCCCGCCGGCAGGATCACCGGGTCCAGGCGCGGGTTGTCCACCACGTCGATGAAGAACTGCGCCTTGGCCGAATACGGGTCGTTGGTGCGCGCCATGGCGATGGCGCCGCGCACGTTCTTCAGGCCCTTGGCCAGCGCCTGGCGGCCTTCGTGGTTGATGGAGGCGCGGGTCGGCTTTTCCTTGTAGTCGGTGTCGTAGCCGCCGCCCTGGATCATGAAGTTCTTGATCACGCGGTGAAAGATGGTGCCGTTGTAGTGCCCGTCCTTCACGTACTGCAGGAAGTTGGCCACGGTCTTGGGCGCGGCGTCGGGGTAGAGCTCGACCACGAAGTCGCCATCGGTGGTGACGAACTTGACGCGCGGATCGGCCGCCAGCGCGGGCAGGGCGGTGCCCAGGGCGGCCGCGGCCACGAGGGTGGTGCCCAGGCGGGCGAGCGTGCGACGGGACAGGAACATGGGTGGGGCTTTCGGCAATGGGGATCGTGATTGGTGCGCCGGCTGAGCGCGCAAGTTCCCGGGTCAGGGCTTGGGTGCGGCGGCGGGTTTGGGCGCTGCACCCCACAGGCCGTGCAGCGCCTCGATCTTGGCGGGCAGCTGCGGGTCGTCGGCCTTGGCCTGGCGCGCGCGCTCGAAGGACTGCAGCGCCTCGCGCGCCTGCACGTCGCCCAGGTTGGCCAGCGCGGTGGCGTAGTCGGGCTGCACGCGCAGGGCGTTTTGCAGCGCCTCGCGCGCCTGCGCCAGGTGGCCGCCGGCGGCGTACAGCACGGCCAGGTTGTTCCAGGGCTCGGCCAGCTCGGGGTAGTCGCGCGTCAGCTGCAGCAGCAGGGCCTGCGCCTCGGCGGCCTGGCCGCTGGCGCTCAGCACATTGGCCTTGATGAAGCGCATCTGCGGATCGCGCGGGTGCTCCTTGATGTAGGCGTCGGCGGCGGCCAGGGCCTGCGCCGTCTGGCCTGCGGATTGCAACTGCTGTACCTGCGTGTAATCGTCGGCAGCGCGGGCCGAGCCGGCCAGCAGCAGGCAGGCCAGCAGCAGCGCCAGCACGGCGGGCCGATGGGTGGATAGGGATGACAGGCGCAGAAGCATCAACGGGCGCGGGGCGCGCAAGAGGCCGGGCGGAGGGCCGGGGCGCCGGGGCAGGTTTTATACTGCGGGGCATTGTAGCCAAGCAGGATGATTGCGCCGCCCGCGCCACCGCGAGCCGCGCTTTCCCTCTTGACGGGCGGCCCGCGGCGTCTGACGATGAGCCCAAACGGCTGGCCCGCACCTGCGGTATTCGGTTTTCCCATGACCCTTCGGATTTACAACACGCTCACGCGTGGGTTGGAAACTTTTGCGCCCATCGAGCCGGGCCACGTGCGCATGTACGTGTGCGGCATCACCGTCTACGACCTGTGCCACATCGGCCACGCGCGCTCGGCCGTGGCCTTCGACGTGGTGCAGCGCTGGCTGAAGGCCTCGGGCCTGGCCGTCACCTTCGTGCGCAACATCACCGACATCGAGGACAAGATCATCCGCCGCGCGATCGAGAACGGCGAAACCATCCGCCAGCTGACCGACCGCATGATCGCCGAGATGTACCGCGACTTCGACGCCCTGGGCGTGGAGCGCCCCACGCACGACCCGCGCGCCACCGACTACGTGCCGCAGATGCTGGACATCGTCGGCCGGCTGCAGGGCAAGGGCCTGGCCTACCAGGCCGACAACGGCGACGTGAATTACGCCGTGCGCAAGTTCGCCGGCTACGGCAAGCTGTCGGGCAAGTCGCTGGACGAGCTGCAGGCCGGCGAGCGCGTGGCGGTGGACGCGGGCAAGCACGACCCGCTGGACTTCGTGCTGTGGAAGTCGGCCAAGCCCAGCGAGCCCGAGGGCGCCAAGTGGGACAGCCCCTTCGGCCTGGGCCGGCCGGGTTGGCACATCGAGTGCTCGGCCATGAGCTGCGCGCTGCTGGGCGACACCTTCGACATCCACGGCGGCGGCGCCGATCTCACGTTCCCGCACCACGAAAACGAGATCGCCCAGAGCGAGGGCGCCAACGGCCAGCCGCTGGCCCGCCTGTGGATGCACAACGGTTTCGTCAACATCGACAACGAGAAGATGTCCAAGTCGTTGGGCAACTTCTTCACCATCCGCGAGGTGCTGCAGCAGTTCGATGCCGAGACCATTCGCTTCTTCATCGTGCGCGCGCACTACCGCAGCCCGCTGAACTACAGCGACGTGCACCTGCAGGACGCGCGCGCGGCGCTGCGGCGCCTGTACACCGCGCTGGACGCCGTGCCCGCGAGCGACGTGACGATCGATTGGTCGAACGCGTACGCCGCGCGTTTCAAGGCCGCGATGGACGAGGACTTCGGCACGCCCGAGGCGGTGGCCGTGCTGTTCGAACTGGCCAGCGAGGTCAACCGCGCGCGCCGGCCCGAGGACGCCGGCCTGCTCAAGGCCCTGGCCGGCTGCCTGGGCTTGCTGCAGGCCGACCCGCGGACGTTCCTGCAGGCCGGTAGCACGCTGGACGAGGCCGCCATCCAGGTCCGCATCGAAGCGCGCGCGGCGGCCAAGAAGGCCCGGGACTTTGCCGCCGCCGACGCCATCCGCGCCGAGCTGCTGGCCGCCGGCGTGGTGCTGAAAGACTCGCCCGCGGGCACCACCTGGGAGGCCGTTCAATGACCGGTTTTGCAAGCCAAACAGGCCGCTGGCGCTGACGGAGCGGGCGATGGCAGCTACAAAAAACAAAGTCAACGGGGTGATGACCCCAGCCTACTGGGACGCCGCCTGCGAGCACCTCACGCGCAAGGACCGCGTGCTGCGCCGCCTGATCCCGCGCTTTGGCGACGCCTGCCTGCAGTCGCGCGGCGACGCCTTCGTCACGCTGGCGCGCTCCATCGTCGGCCAGCAGATTTCGGTCAAGGCCGCGCAGTCGGTGTGGGAGCGCTTCGAGGCGCTGCCGCGGCGCATGACGCCCGCGGCGGTGCTCAAGCTCAAGGTGGACGACATGCGCGGCGCCGGCCTGTCGGCGCGCAAGGTCGAATACCTGGTGGACCTGGCGCTGCACTTCGACGCCGGCAAGATCCACGTCGACGACTGGGTGGCGATGGATGATGAATCGATCATCGCCGAGCTGGTGGCCATTCGCGGCATCGGCCGCTGGACGGCCGAGATGTTCCTGATGTTCCACCTGCTGCGCCCCGACGTGCTGCCGCTGGACGACGTGGGCCTGATCAAGGGCATCAGCACCAACTACTTCTCCGGCGAGCCGGTCAGCCGCAGCGAGGCGCGCGAAGTGGCCGCCGGCTGGGCGCCCTGGCGCAGCGTGGCCACCTGGTACATGTGGCGCTCGCTGGAGCCGCTGCCCGTCGCTTATTGACGCGATGTCCGGCACGCCTGGGCACATCCGCTAACATTCCTTCCCTCTCGTCACCGAGGAGCCGCTTTTGGCCAAAAAAACCTTTCTGGACTTCGAGCAACCCATCGCGGAGCTGGAAAACAAGATCGAGGAACTGCGCTACGTGCAGTCCGAAAGCGCGGTCGACATCTCCGAGGAGATCGACCAGCTGGGCAAGAAGAGCCTGAAGCTCACCAAGGACATCTACAGCGACCTGACGCCCTGGCAGATCACCAAGATCGCGCGCCACGCCGACCGGCCCTACACGCTGGACTACGTGCGCGAGTGCTTCACCGACTTTGTCGAGCTGCACGGCGACCGCCACTTTGCCGACGACCAGAGCATCGTCGGCGGCCTGGCGCGCTTCAACGGCAACGCCTGCATGGTGCTGGGCCACCAGAAGGGGCGCGACACCAAGGAGCGCGCCGCGCGCAACTTCGGCATGACGCGCCCCGAGGGCTACCGCAAGGCGCTGCGCCTGATGAAGACGGCCGAGAAGTTCAAGCTGCCGGTGTTCACCTTCGTCGACACGCCGGGCGCGTTTCCGGGCATCGATGCCGAAGAGCGCGGCCAGTCCGAGGCCATCGGCCGCAACATCTACGAGATGGCGCAACTCGAGGTGCCGATCATCACCACCATCATCGGCGAGGGCGGCTCGGGCGGCGCGCTGGCCATTGCGGTGGCCGACCAGGTGCTGATGCTGCAGTACTCGATCTACTCGGTGATCAGCCCCGAGGGCTGCGCCTCCATCCTCTGGAAGACCAGCGACAAGGCCGAGGAGGCCGCCGCCGCTTTGGGCATCACCGCGCACCGCCTGAAGGCGCTGGGCCTGATCGACAAGATCGTGAGCGAGCCCGTGGGCGGCGCGCACCGCGACCCGCGCCAGATGGGCGGTTTTTTGAAGCGCGCGCTGGCCGACGCCTGGCGCCAGATCGGCGACCTGAAGCTGAAGGACCTGCTGGATCGGCGCTATGAGCGCCTGCAGGGCTACGGGCGTTTTACCGACACCAAGGCGGAGAGGTAACGGCCCCCACGCTCCCCCGCTGCGCGAGGTGCGCTGCCCCCCAAGGGGGCTGTTTCATCTTGGGGCGGCCCGGCGATGAAACGGGGTTTCAACGCGCCGCAGGCTTGACGCGGGCATCCACCTTGGCGCGCAGCGCCGCGTGCAGCTCGGCCGGCAGCAGCTTGAAGGCCAGCTGCAGCAGCACATAGGCCAGCAGCCCGTCGTCCAGCCAGCCCAGCAGCGGGATGGTGTCGGGGATCAGGTCGATGGGGCTGAGCACATACACGATGGCCAGCACGGTTGCCAGCTTGGCGGACTTGGGCGTGCGTGGATCGCGCAGCAGGCCCCAGGCCAGCAGCAACTCCTTGCGCAGCACGGTCAGCAGTCGGGTCAGTTTCCACATCGGACGCGGGCCTCCTTCGGCGACGGTCGCAACCCGGGTGGGCGCGACCTTGCCTTAACGTGGGGCCGCCGGCGGCGATGACAAGGGCGGGCCGTGGCGCGGATGAAGCGGGCGATGGCCTACCATCGGCCCGAACCATGCCCGACGCACCGCCTCTTGCCGATCCCGCGGCGCTGGATCGCGCCATGGACGCCTTTGCCGCCCTCGCCCCGGCGCTGCCGCTGGCCGTGGCCTTCAGCGGCGGCGCCAACTCCAGCGCGCTGCTGCTGGCCTGCGCCGCGCGCTGGCCGGGCCAGGTGCAGGCCTGGCACGTGCACCATGGGCTGCAGGCGGCAGCCGATGATTTCGAGCGGCATTGCGCGGCGGTGTGCGCGCGCCTGCAGGTGCCGCTGCGCGTGCAGCGCGTGGACGCGCGCGCCGCGCCGGGCCAAAGTCCCGAGGCCGTGGCCCGCGCCCGGCGTTATGAGGCTTTTGAGGTTCTGGCCAGCACGGATCAAGCGCGAGCAGCTATAAAAACAGTAGTTATCGCGCAACACGCCGACGACCAGGCCGAGACCGTGCTGCTGGCCCTCTCGCGCGGCGCCGGCCTGCCCGGGCTGGCCGCCATGCCGGCGCGCTGGCGCCGTGGCGGCCTGGTCTATGCCCGGCCCCTGCTGGACGTGCCCGCGCCGGCCATTCGCGCCTGGCTGCGCGCGCGCGGCGACGACTGGGTCGAAGACCCCAGCAACGCCGACGAGCGCTACACGCGCAACCGCATTCGCGCCCGCCTGCTGCCGGTGCTGCAGGAGCTGTTTCCGGCCTTTCGCGCCACCTTCGCCCGCAGCGCCGCGCACGCCGCGCAGGCGCAGGACATCCTGGCCGAGGTGGCCGCGCAAGATCTGGCGGCCTGCGGCCAGCCGCCGCGCCTGGCGGCGCTGCGCCAGCTGGGCCCGGCGCGGCGCGCCAACGTGCTGCGCCACTGGCTGATGGCGGCGCATGGCCAGACGCCGACCCAGGCGCAACTGGCGGCGCTGCAGGTGCAGATCGAGGCCTGCACCACGCGCGGCCACCGCATCGACCTGAAGCTGGGCCAGGGCCGGGTGCGGCGCGTAGGCGAGGTGCTGCAGTGGCAGGCCGAACCGGCCGGCGCCGCCGGGACATCGGCGCGCCGCTAAAATCGAGGGTTTGCCGCGCCTGGGTGCGCGGCGCGGCTTTTTTCAACCCTTCAAATCATGGCTTTGATTGTCCAGAAATACGGCGGCACCTCGATGGGCTCGACCGAGCGCATCGCGCAGGTCGCCAAGCGCGTGGCCAAGTGGGCGCGCGCCGGCCACCAGGTGGTGGTGGTGCCCAGCGCGATGAGCGGCGAGACCAACCGCCTGCTCGGCCTGGCCAAGGAGCTGGCGCCCAGCCACGTCACGCGCGACTACTTTCGCGAGCTGGACATGCTGGCCTCCACCGGCGAGCAGGTGTCGGTCGGCCTGCTGTCGATCGCGCTGCAGGCCCAGGGCCAGCCCGCCGTCAGCTACACCGGCTGGCAGGTGCCGATCCGCACCACCAGCGCCTACACCAAGGCGCGCATCGAGAGCATCGACGACCAGAAGGTGCGTGCTGACCTGAACGCCGGCAAGGTGGTCATCATCACCGGCTTTCAGGGCATCGACGAGGCCGGCAACATCACCACGCTGGGGCGCGGCGGCTCCGACACCTCGGCGGTGGCGGTGGCGGCGGCGCTCAAGGCCGACGAATGCCTGATCTTCACCGACGTCGACGGCATCTACACCACCGACCCGCGCGTGGTGCCCGAGGCGCGGCGCATGGCCTCCATCAGCTTCGAGGAGATGCTGGAGATGGCCAGCCTGGGCAGCAAGGTGCTGCAGATCCGCTCGGTCGAATTCGCCGGCAAGTACCGCGTGCCGGTGCGCGTGCTCTCCAGCTTCACGCCCTGGGACATCGACGTGGCCGTGGAGGCCAAGTCCGGAACGCTCATCACTTTCGAGGAACACGAACAAATGGAACACGCCGTCGTATCGGGCATCGCCTTCAATCGGGACGAGGCCAAGATTTCCGTCTTTGGCGTGCCCGACCGCCCGGGCATCGCCTACCAGATCCTGGGCGCCGTGGCCGACGCCAACGTCGAGGTCGACGTCATCATCCAGAACGTCAGCAAGGACGGCAAGACCGACTTCAGCTTCACCGTGCCGCACCCCGACCTGGCGCGCACCATGGAGCTGCTCAAGGACAAGGTCGTGCCCGAGCTGGGCGCCGCCGATGTGGTGGGCGACCCGCGCATCTGCAAGGTCAGCATCGTCGGCATCGGCATGCGCAGCCACGCCGGCGTGGCGGCCAAGATGTTCCGCACGCTGAGCGAGGAGGGCATCAACATCCAGATGATTTCCACCAGCGAGATCAAGACCTCGGTGGTCATCGACGAGAAATACATGGAGCTGGCCGTGCGCGCGCTGCACCGCGCGTTCGAGCTGGACATGCCGGGAGTGACGGCCTGACTCCACTCGCAAGCGCATGAAAAGCGGGCCTCGAAAGGCCCGTTTTTCATGGTGGCGCGTGTCGCGCGCGAATCGGTGGATTCAACGGATCGCGGCCAGCTTCAGTACCGGCGGCCGCCACCGCTGCGCGGCTCCATCGGGCGGGCCAGGTTCACGGTCAGGGCGCGGCCGTCGACCTCCTTGCCGTTGAGGCCTTGAATGGCGGCCTGGGCTTCAGCGGGCGTGCTCATCTCGACAAAGCCGAAGCCCTTCGAGCGGCCGGAGTCGCGATCCATCATGACCTTGGCCGACGAAACCTGGCCAAAGGCGGAGAACCGCTCCTGCAGGTTCTCATCGCGCATCGAGTAAGAAAGATTGCCAACGTAAAGTCTGTTTTCCATGGTGATTTCCTTGGTGGGGGTGGGTGCCGGGCCCGACGTGGGACCGGATTTCAGTGAACGGATGGGGGTCGGTGTGAGGTGCGGCCGCGGCCGTCAGCGTCGCTGTCTCCTTAGGGTGGAGGCGCCACCGGAGTGGCGGGTCTCCAGGTGCCGAAAGGTGATGCGGCCCTTGTTGAGATCATAGGGCGACATCTCCAGCGACACCTTGTCGCCGGCAAGCACGCGGATTCGATGCTTGCGCATCTTGCCCCCGGTGTAGCAGATCAACGTGTGACCGTTGTCCAGCGTGACGCGAAAGCGCGAATCGGGCAGCACTTCCTCGACGCGACCCTGCATTTCAATCAGTTCTTCCTTGGCCATGCGGCTCCTTTGAATGGCTTGGCGGGCTCTTTGCGTTACCCCAATTGGTTTTGCAAAATGAGGCGCCTGCCCTGAACCAGGGCGTAGCCAGTGGCTTCGGCGGCACTGCGAAACACCGGAACGAGGCGGAAAACACGGTCATGTTTGCCGCGCCGCACCGACACGGCGGCGGCGTAGTCGCCGCCATCGGTCTGGCTTGTGAGGGGGGTGACGGTGTACGGGCCCACGTGATGCGGGATGGAGAAGGTCATGTGTTGGCAGGGTGTGTCCGTGGCGTGATACGCATGTGCCAGCCGAGAGCCAAAAAGACTCGTCGGCGCAGCAAATCGAATCAGGTGCCCGGAAATGGCCCGGCAGACAAGCGCAGCGGACCGATGTGGAGCTCGTCGAGAGGAGAATGACGAACGATCAACGCGCAATGAGAATTCAACGCGCCTGATTGACCAAAGCCGTTGCGGGCAATGCACGCCGCAAGGTGTCAAGCAAGGACTGAGGCAACGAGCATGCCGCGGTCGATGGGTTCAGTATACGCCACCTGCTTCGCAAGCGGTTGCCGGTCTGCGCATTGCGCGGACGTCCAGGCCAAGTCTTCAGCCCTGAAACGCCAAAGGCCGTCTGAACCAATGGCATAATGCGAGTCTGCTTTCGAGCCGGCCCAAGGAGACGTGACCGAGTGGCCGAAGGTGCTCCCCTGCTAAGGGAGTATGGGGTGTAGAGCCTCATCGAGGGTTCGAATCCCTCCGTCTCCGCCAGTTCAAAAGCCAAGAATGCAAAACGGGCCCAAGGGCCCGTTTTTGTTTTTGGGTGACGGCCGCGCTCAGGTCGCCAGTGGCGGCTCGCTGCTCGCGGCGGGGCTTACCGCGACGTCACCTTCTGCGGCGCGGATGTTGGTGGCCAGCAGCCCCTTGGGGCCCTCGTTGACCTCATAGCTCACGCGAGCGCCTTCCTTCAAGGTCTTGAAACCTTCCATGGCGATGGCCGAAAAGTGGGCAAAGATGTCGGGCCCGCCGCCGTCGGGCTCGATGAAGCCGAAACCCTTCAGGTCATTGAACCATTTCACGCGTCCGTTTGGCATCACATTCTCCTCGTCAGTCGCTTATTTCCTGTAACGAACGAGTTTGGAACACGCCCAGCGCGCTTGTCAATCATGGTCATTCCCAGTGAACCGGCTCCCGGCCTTGCAAGCGTGGCGGGCACCCCCATCTTTCAGCGGTGACGCGCAAGCGCCGGCTCCTGCCGGGCGTGGGGCGCGCCGATAAAATGGATTTCATGGCAATCACGCAACCGATCAAGCCGGCCGGCGTGCCCGAGGACGACGGCGCGTCGGTCGTGCTCGAGCGCGTGCCGCAGAAGGTCAAGCCGCCGCAGATGCACCAGGTGGTGCTGCTCAACGACGACTACACGCCGATGGAATTTGTCGTGGTGGTGATCCAGGAGTTCTTCAGCAAGGACCGGGAGACGGCCACGCAGATCATGCTCAAGATTCACCTGGAGGGCAAAGGCGTGTGCGGCGTGTACACCCACGACGTGGCCGCAACCAAGGTCGACCAGGTGCTGGACGCCGCGCGCCAGGCCGGCCACCCGCTGCAATGCGTGAGCGAACCGGTGGACTGATGCCGGTCGGCGTTGCCTTGGCGTTGAAATATGGGAAAACCTCCCCCACCTTTGCCTGTCAAAGCCTTGAGAACGTCGTAAGCTTGAGGCGCTAAAGGAAACACACCATGATTGCCCAGGAACTGGAAGTCAGCCTCCACATGGCCTTTGTCGAGGCGCGCCAGCAGCGCCACGAATTCATCACCGTCGAGCATCTGCTGCTCGCGCTGCTGGACAACCCGAGCGCCGCCGAGGTGCTGCGCGCCTGCTCGGCCAACATCGACGACCTGCGCAAGTCGCTGGCCGGCTTCATCAAGGACAACACGCCCCAGGTGGCGGGCACCGACGACGTCGACACCCAGCCCACGCTGGGTTTCCAGCGCGTCATCCAGCGCGCCATCATGCACGTGCAGTCCACCGGCAACGGCAAGAAAGAGGTGACCGGCGCCAACGTGCTGGTGGCCATCTTCGGCGAGAAGGACTCGCACGCCGTTTACTACCTGCACCAGCAGGGCGTGACGCGCCTGGACGTGGTCAACTTCATTGCCCACGGCATCCGCAAGAGCGACCCGCCCGAGGCCGGCAAGCCGGCCGAGGGCCAGCCCGGCGCCAGCGAGGCGGAAGAAGCGGCCAGCGAAAAGAGCGAGAAGGCCTCGCCGCTGGAGCAGTTCACGCAAAACCTCAACCAGCTGGCCAAGGACGGCAAGATCGACCCGCTGATCGGGCGCGACTACGAGGTCGAGCGCACCATCCAGATCCTGTGCCGCCGGCGCAAGAACAACCCGCTGCTGGTGGGCGAGGCCGGCGTGGGCAAGACGGCCATCGCCGAGGGCCTGGCCTGGCGCATCACCGAGGGCGCGGTGCCCGAAATCCTGACTGAGGCCACGGTCTACGCGCTGGACATGGGCGCGCTGCTGGCCGGCACCAAGTACCGCGGTGACTTCGAGCAGCGGCTGAAAGGCGTGCTCAAGAACCTCAAGGACAAGCCGCACGCCATCCTGTTCATCGACGAAATCCACACCCTGATCGGCGCGGGCGCCGCGTCGGGCGGCACCCTGGACGCGTCCAATCTGCTGAAACCGGCGCTGTCCAGCGGCCAGCTCAAGTGCATCGGGGCGACGACCTACACCGAGTACCGCGGCATCTTCGAGAAGGACGCGGCACTGTCGCGGCGCTTCCAGAAGGTCGACGTGGTGGAGCCCACGGTGCCCGAGACCATCGAGATCCTCAAGGGCCTCAAGACCCGCTTCGAGGAACACCACGCCGTCAAGTACGCCACGGCGGCGCTGCAGGCCGCGGCCGAGCTGTCGGCCAAGTACATCACCGACCGCCACCTGCCCGACAAGGCCATCGACGTCATCGACGAGGCCGGCGCGGCGCAGCGCATCGCCGTGGCCAGCAAGCGCAAGAAGACCATCGGCAAGCACGAGATCGAAGAGATCGTGGCCAAGATTGCGCGCATTCCGCCGGCCAGCGTCAGCAACGACGACCGTGGCAAGCTGCAGACGCTGGAGCGTGACCTCAAGAGTGTGGTGTTCGGGCAGGACAAGGCGCTGGAGGTGCTGGCCGCCGCCGTCAAGATGGCGCGCTCGGGCCTGGGCAAGGGCGACAAGCCGATCGGCTCGTTCCTGTTCAGCGGCCCCACCGGCGTCGGCAAGACCGAGGCCGCCAAGCAATTGGCCTACATCATGGGCGTGGAGCTGATCCGCTTCGACATGTCGGAGTACATGGAGCGCCATGCGGTCAGCCGCCTGATCGGCGCGCCTCCGGGCTACGTCGGCTTCGACCAGGGCGGCCTGCTGACCGAGGCCATCGCCAAGAAGCCGCACGCGGTGCTGCTGCTGGACGAAATCGAGAAGGCGCACCCGGACATCTTCAACGTGCTGCTGCAGGTGATGGACCACGGCACGCTGACCGACAACAACGGGCGCAAGGCCGACTTCCGCAACGTCATCATCATCATGACGACCAACGCCGGCGCCGAGACCATGAACAAGGCGACGATCGGCTTCACCAACGCACGCCAGCAGGGCGACGAGATGGCCGACATCAAGCGCCTGTTCACGCCCGAGTTCCGCAACCGGCTGGACGCCATCGTCAGCTTCAAGGCGCTGGACGAGCAGATCATCCTGCGCGTGGTCGACAAGTTCCTGCTGCAGCTGGAGCAGCAATTGGCCGAGAAGAAGGTCGAGGTCACCTTCACCGACAAGCTGCGCAAGTTCCTGGCCAAGAAGGGCTTCGATCCGCTGATGGGCGCACGGCCGATGCAGCGCCTGATCCAGGACACCATCCGCAAGGCGCTGGCCGACGAATTGCTGTTCGGCCGCCTGACCGAAGGCGGGCGCCTGACGGTCGACCTGGACGACAAGGACGAGGTGCTGCTGGACATCGTCCCGACGCCCAAGAAAGACCGCGCCAAGTCCGAGCCGGCCGAGCCCGAAGAAGAGCTGGCGGCCGACTGATCCGTCGCAGCCAGACACTGACCACCACCCGCTGCGCCCCGATGCGCAGCGGGTTTTTTTGCCGCCGGGCCGCCCCAAGGCAAAACGCCCCCTTGGGGGCAGCGCACCTCGCGCAGCGGGGAAGCGTGGGGGTCTTTTTTGCCGCCGGGCCGTCCCAAGGCAAAAACGCCCCCTTGGGGGGCAGCGCACCTCGCGCAGCGGGGGAGCGTGGGGGTCCTATTGCATCAGCGCCGCGCCGCCACCCAGATGCCGGCGACGATCAGAACGAAGGCCAAGGCATGAAAGGGCTGCGGCGCTTCGCCCAGAAACAGCGCCGACAGGATGGCCGCGAACACCGGCGTGAGGTTGGAGAAAAAGCCCGCCAGCGCCGGCCCCGCGCGCTCCACCCCCAGGCCCCAGCAGCGGTAGGCCAGCACGGCGGGACCGATGGCGACGAAGGCCAGCGCGGCGGCCAGCGGCCAGCCCCACACGATGCGGGCGTCGGGGTGGATGGCCCATTCGCCGGCAGCGAACAGGCCCGACCAGCCCAGGCCGAACACCACCTGCGCCAGCAGCAGCGCGGCCCAGTCGCCGCGCAGCCGCGCCGGCTCGCCCGGGCGCGCCGGCAGCAGCCACGAGTACCAGGCCCAGGCGATGGTGGCCAGCACCATGTACAGATCGCCGGGCACCAGCTGCAGCGCGGCCAGCTGCTGCCAGCGCCCGCGCGCCAGCACCACCCCCACGCCGGTGATCGACAGCAGCACGCCGGCGACCTGGGCCAGGCTGACCCGCATGCCGAAGAACAGCCGCCCCAGCGCCAGCATCCACAGCGGCATGCTCGACGCCACCAGGGTGACGTTCAGCGGCGTGGAAGTGCGCAGGGCCAGGTATTGCAGCGCGTTGTAGCTGCCCACGCCCAGCAGGCCCAGCAGGGCGTAGCGCCGCCACAGCGGCCACAGCCCGCTGCCGCGGCCCAGCACCCAGGGCGCCAACGGCAGCAGGATGACGAAGGCCAGCAGCCAGCGGATGAAGTTGAGCGTGATCGGCGGCACCAGGCCGACCACCGCGCGCCCCACCACGGCATTGCCGGCCCACAGCAGGGTCGAGGTGGTCAGCAGGGCGACGGTGGAGGCGGTCAGGCGCATGGGGCAGCGAAAGGCGGTGGTGCAAGATTTGGCCAAGCCATGCCCCCGGCCGAACACCGATGGCGCGCGCCGTGGCACCATCGGCGGGAATCGCGAGCTTAACCTCAGGAGAAAGTCCCCATGTCCCTTGCAGTCCAGATCGCCCGCCAGGGCGGCATCGAAGAAATGAAGCTGGTCGACGTCGCCGTGGGCGAACCCGGCCCGGGCGAGGTGCGCATCCGGCACCGGGCCATCGGCCTGAACTACATCGACGTCTATCAGCGCAGCGGCGTGTACACCCTGCCCACGCCCCTCACGCTGGGCATGGAGGGCGCCGGCGTGATCGAGGCCGTGGGCGCGGGCGTCACGCACCTGAAAGCCGGCGACCGCGCCGCCTACGCCAGCAACCCGCCCGGCAGCTACAGCGAGGTGCGGGTGCTGCCCGCCTTGGCCGTGTGCAGGCTGCCCGATGCGATCGACTTCGACACCGGCGCCGCCATGATGCTCAAGGGCCTGACCGTGCAGTACCTGCTGCGCCGCACGCTGCCGGCCGAGGGCCTGCAGCCGGGCGACTTCGTGCTGTGGCACGCCGCGGCCGGCGGCGTGGGCCTGATCGCCTGTCAATGGGCCAAGGCGCTGGGTTATCGCCTGATCGCCACCGCCGGTTCAGAGCAAAAATGCGCTCTGGCCCTTGCCAATGGTGCGCAACACGCTATCAATTACAGAGCTGAAAATTTTGCCGAGCGGGTGCGCGACATCACCGGCGGCGCGGGCGTCAAGGTGGTTTACGACTCGGTGGGCAAGGACACCTGGGAGGGCTCGCTGCAGTGCCTGCGCCCCTTCGGCCTGATGGTGACCTTCGGCAACGCCAGCGGCCCGGTGCCGCCGTTCGCCCCAGCCATCCTGGCGCCCAAGTGCCTGTACGTCACGCGCGCCACGCTGTTTGCCCACATCGCCACGCGCGAGCGCTGCCAGGCCATGGCCGACGATTTGTTCCAGGCGGTCGGGGGCGGCCAGGTCAAGATTCACATCGACCAGCGCTTTGCACTGACCGACGTGCAGGCCGCGCACCGGGCGCTGGAAGCGCGCCAGACCACGGGCTGCAGCATCCTGACCTTGTGATCGGGGTCATTCACATCGACTGGCGTACCGCCCATTCGGCCCGATCCAGGGTGTCGCGCGCGCTGCGCAGGCGCCAGTCCAGGTCGCTCAGGTCACGGCGCAGCCGCCGGCGCTCGCCGTCATCCTTAGCCTTGCTCAGATCGCGCTCCTTGCTGGTCTGCTCGTTGCGCAGGCGGTTCACGTCCTGCTCGGCCTGCCAAGCGCGGTAGCCCAATTGGTAGCGCGGCAAGAAGCCTTGCTCCAGCTCGGGCGGGCACGAGTTGGCGTAGCGGCCGCCCTGGCGGCCCCAGCTCAGGCCGTTGGCCGGCGTGCAGAACTGGGCGATGCCGCGTTGCCAGCCCTGCCAGTACTGGGTCTCGTCCGGCATCACCCCCGCCTCGGCGCAAGCCTTGCGTACATCCTGCAGGCGCGTGCGCTCATAACCGGCCAGCGCATCGCGTATGCCCTGCTCGCGCCAGTCGGCCGTGCGGCATTCATCGGCCGACATGGCGGCGCAGCCGCCCAGCGTGGCCAGCACCAAACCCATCACCATCGAGCCGGCGCGTCGCAGCACGGGGGGTCGGTCCTGACGGGCTTGGCGGGTGAGCGCGGGTGTGGGCATGAGGACAGAATGGATGCTTGGCGGCCTGAGCGAAGAGTATCGATGAAGGCGCAAGCCCGGGCAATCGGCCGTACGAGGGGTGATTCGCCGGCAGTTGGCGTCGTCCTGCGCGGGCTTGGAATAGCCGGGGGCACTTGAAATTTCAACACCGCGTGGCGATCCAACCCGGGTGAAGGAGATGAACCATGTCCATTCGAAGTCACCGTTGCTGGAACGTCGGTCGATCGGCTCGGGTGTGCGCGCTTGCGTTGGCCACCGCGCTGGCCCTGGGTGCCGGGGCGTGGGCGCAGGCAGCCGAGATTGCCATCACGCAGCCGACGAACGAGCAGACCATTCACAGCAACCTCGGCGAGGTGATGGTGAGCGTGCAGGTGAGCGATGCCACGCCGGACAGCCGCGTGCGCCTGAGCGTCGATGGTCACGCGCAGCCGTCAGGCGGTGGCAGCATGATCGCGCTGCGTGGGCTGGATCGCGGCACGCACGTGCTCAAGGCCGAATTGCTGGCGGCCGACGGGGAGGTGATCGCCACGTCACTGCCGGTCACGATCTATCTCTGGCATGCCTCCAGTCGCAACCCGCATCGCGCCAAATGATGTCCGCCGGCCCCGCCGGCCCCGCCGGCAGCGCGAAGTGGGCAATGCTTGCGCCTTGCAACCCGAGCAAAACGCGCACCTTGGGATATCCGTCCGGCGCGATGACCGTGGGCGCGTGGTCAGCGGCAGGGCGGCAAAGAGTGTCATGACTTCCGGGGTGGGGTGATTCGGGCGAGATGATGACCCTGCCACCCGTCCATTCGGGTTAGGCCGTTTTGTGCATTGGTGAGTGCGAGGTCGGCTCCTAGACTGCAAGGCTGGAAGTTTCACGTTGAAGGAAGCGAGGCAGGGCGCATGAACATCATCAGCCGGCCGAACCGACGCCTTTGGGCCGATCTTGCCGCGATGGCGCTGGCCGTCATGCTGTCGGCGGGTGCGGCTTGGGCACAAGCCGATGCGCAGGCGCCCGACGCGGAAGCGGCGGCCACGCGCCAATCCGAGGCTCGCTTGGCCGACACCGACACCTTGCTGGCGCTGACGGCCGATGGCGCGGCCCTGTACGCGCAGGACGACGTCAAGTTGGACGCCCTGCAATACTGCAGTCAGGCCGTGGCCTTGGCCGAGGCCGGCGAGTTTCGCCTGAGCATTCGAGCCGCCAGCAAGGCGCTGCACCTGGCGGACGTTCAGCACGACGACAACCTGCAGGCGCTGGCGCGGCGTGACCTGGCCATCGTCTACAGCTACTCTGGCCAGTACGACAAGGCCATTGACTTTGCGCGCCAGGCGCTCAGCTTCACGGCCAAGAACCCTCAGGCGGTGGCTGGCCCGGCCAACAAGATCATTGGTGACGTGCGTCTGCGGCGCGGCGACGTCACGGGCGCCATCCTCAGCTATCAAGATGCGCTCAGCAACAGTTCGGAGCGCTATGCACCCTTGGTGCGCGCCTCGCTGGCCAACGCCCTGATCGACGACGGACAGACCGAGCGCGCCCGCCAGCTGCTGGCCGAGATCGCGCCGCCCAAGGACGGCGCCTTGCGCGCGCAGATCGACCGCTCGCAGGCGCGCCTGCTGCTGGCCGAGCACAAGCCCGCCCTTGCGCGGGCCAGCTTTCAGGCGCTGACCGGCAAGTCCTACGGCGTCGACAGCAACTACTTTCAACTCTGGGCCTGGGACGGCGTGGCGCAAAGCGCGCAGGCCGAAGGAGATCAGGCCGGGGCGCTGGTGGCGATCCAGCACGCGCTCGACGGCGTCGACCAGGCGCGCAGCCGATTTCGCAGCGAGGAGTTCAAGATCGGCCTGTTCTCCGACTTGCAGTCCGTGTTCGACCGCGCCATCGCGCTGCACTTGGCGGCGGGCGATGCGCGCGGGGCTTTCGACGTCAGCGAGCGCAGCCGTGCGCGCGCCCTGCTGGACGCCGTGCGTGGGCGGGCGCCGCTGGGGTCGGACGCCGGCAGCACCGTGCGCCTGGATCAGCTGCAGGCGGCCTTGCGCGCGGACGAGCGGGTGGTCGAATTTCACGCACTGAAGGACGCGCTGCAGGTGTGGGTGATCGGGCCCGATTCACTCGAAAGCCGCAGCTATCCGGTGTCGCGCGACGAACTGACCGAGCTGGTCGAGGTGTTTCGAAATGCCGTGGTGCGCGGGCGGCGCAACGCCATCGTCGATGCCGACAAGCTGGGTCAGGCCCTGATCGCTCCGCTGGGCCTGGCCAATGGTCAGCGGCTCATCATCGTGCCGCATGGGCCGCTGCACTACCTGCCGTTCCAGGCGCTGCGCGTCGACGGCGCCTATCTGATCGAGCGTCACCCGATCGCCGTCGAGCCGTCGGCCAGCGTGGCGGTGCGACTGGCACGGCGCCCGGCCGTGATTCCCAAGGCCTTGACGGCGTTTGGCAACCCGCGCATTGCCGACAAGTACGACCTGCCAGGTGCCGATGCCGAGGTCGACCGGCTGGCACGCCTGTTCCCGGACAGCCGCGTCTACACGGGAGTTCAAGCCACCAAGACGCAGTTTCGTGAGGCCGTTCGTCGCGCGCCGCTGGTGCATGTGGCGGCGCACGCCGAGGCCGATGAGGTCGATCCGTTGTACTCGCGCATCCTGCTGGCCAACGAGGGCGGACAGCACAGTTTTCTCGAAGCACGGGAAGTGCTTGACATGAAGTTGCCCGACACCGCGCTCGTGACGCTGTCGGCCTGCGAATCCGGCCTGGGGCGCGTGGCCAGCGGGGACGAGGTGCTGGGCTTTCCGCGCGCCTTCCTGTCGGCCGGCAGCGGCTCGCTGATCGCCTCGCTCTGGCCGGTGTCGGACGATGCCACGGAGCTGTTGATGAGCACCCTGTACGGCGCCCTGGCCAAGGGGCAGGACGTGCAGCGCGCCATGCAGGCCGCGCAGATCGCCGTGCTGCGGCAACCCAAGTTGGCCCATCCGTTCTTCTGGGCACCGTTCAACCTGATTGGCGACTGGCGCCTCACTGTGAGGGATGAGTCATGAGCATTCGTCCTGCGCCGTTGTCCGCAAGCGCGGTGGTGTCCGCTCGTCTGGTGGCCGCGCTGGTCACCGCGTTTGGCCTTGCGCAGCCGGCGCTGGCTCAGGCGCCAGCCAGCCAGAGCCTGCCGAGCACGGCGGCGCCGGCCGAGACGACGTTTCGTCTGAACGACGTTCGTCTCAAGGGCGTCACGGCGATGGACGAGCAGGAACTGCACCAGTTGGCCGCGCCCTATCTGGGACGCGAGGTGAACTTGGCCGAACTGCAGGCGCTGGCTCAGGCCATCACCACGCAGTACCGCGAACACGGCTACTTTCTGGCGCAGGCCATCATTCCGGTGCAGCAGGTCAAGGATGGCGTGGTCGAGATCAGCGTCATCGAGGGCCGGCTGGGTCAGGTGAACGTTACCGTGGCGCCCGACGCACCCATCACGGCCGAGCGCGTCCGTGCCTTTCTGGCCGCCGTTCCGGTGGGGGAGGCCGTCAATGCGGCTGCCTACGAACGCGCCATGCTGCTGTTGTCCGACCAGCCTGGCATCAAGGTCACCTCGGGCCTGCAGCAGGGCGTGACGACCGGCACGGTGGATCTGGCGGTCGAGGTGGTGGCGGCACGCCGCTGGAGCTTCGTGGCCGAGGCCGACAACCACGGCACGCTCGAGACCGGGCGCTGGCGCCTGGGCGGCACGGCACGCTGGAACAGCCCAGCCGGCGTGGGCGACAACCTGGATGCGCGGCTGATGGTGTCCGACCGCGGCTTGACCTTCGGCCGGCTGGGCTATGAGTTGCCGCTGGGCGGCAGTGGCCTGCGCCTGGGCCTGGGCGTGGCGCGGGTGCAGTACGAAATCGGCGGCGCCTTCGGGCCGCTGGACGCCCACGGTCAGGCCGACATCGTGGATGCCTCGCTCAACTACCCCGTCATCCGCCAGCGCAACCAGAATTTGATGGCACGCCTGGTGCTCGAGTCCAAGCACCTGAAGGACGACTACCGTGCCGTCGGCGTCAGCCTGGGCAAGCGGGTCAACGACGTGGGATTGGGTTGGGCCTGGGACCGGCGCGACAACTGGTGGGGCGGCGGCTACTTCGCGAGCAGCGGCACGCTCTACAGCGGCCATTTGAGCATTCAGGACGCGGGCGCCGAGGCGGTCGATCAAGGCGCGGGCGGGCTGCACACTGCCGGTGGTTTTTCGCGGCTTGTGTTCCAGTTCTCGCGCCTGCAGTCCATCGCGCCGCGCCACACGCTGTACTACTCGATCGGTGGGCAGTGGGCCAGCAAGAACCTGGACGCCTCCGAAAAACTCGCCCTGGGTGGTGCGCGTGCCGTGCGCGCCTATGCGGCCAGCGAGGCGTTGGTCGACCAGGGCTGGATCCAGACCATCGAATGGCGCTGGTCGGCCACGGACGAATTCACGCCCTACCTGTTCTTCGACGCCGCCCATGGCCGACAGGCCAAGCATCCCTTGGTGATTGCCGACAACGCCATCAGCCTGCGCGGAGCGGGCTTGGGTCTGTCCTGGGGCAAGCCCGGCGACTTCAGCGTCAACGCCACGCTGGCCTGGCGCACCGGCACCCGACGCGGACTGGCCGATGGCGGTGGCCGCAACCCGCGCTTTTTCATTCAAGCGCAGAAGGCTTTTTGAAGCAGGCGCCCTACGGAGTCCCATGATGACGTCCCCGTCCTCGGCCCGACCACAACGCGCCTTGCGTCTTCATCCGCTGGCCTTGGCCATGCTGGCTTGCGGCTATGCGCTTCCCGGCCTGGCGCAGGTGCTGCCGAGCGGCCTGTCGACGCCGACAGGGGGCGTTACGAGCAGCGTCGCCGGCAATGTCATGACCGTCAACCAGACGGTGCAACGGGGCATCGCCAACTGGAACAGCTTCTCGATCGGTTCGGACGCCACGGTCAACGTGCAGCAGCCCAATGCGAGTGCCGTGCTGCTCAATCGGGTCACGGGTGAATCCAGTTCAAGCATCAACGGCACGCTCAACGCCAATGGCCGCGTCTATCTCATCAATCCGAATGGCATCCTGTTCGGCCAGGGCGCGCGGGTCAACGTGGGCGGCATCGTCGCCTCCACGCTCGATTTGGCCGGGGCGACCGAAGCGGAGCGAAACAACGCTTTCCTCGCTGGCGGCGCCATGAAATTCGCCAATCCGGGGCCAAACTCAGGCACGGTCACGGTTGATCCCGGGGCGTCCATCACGGCCAATGGCAACGGCGGCAGGGGCGGTATCGTCGTCCTGATTGGCAATTCGGTGTCCAACGAAGGCGAAATTCGAGCTCCGGGTGGGAGCGTGGCCTTGGCCGCCGGTTCGCAGGTCACGCTCGATCCCGTTGGCGACGGTTTGACCACCTTGCGCGTGGATGCTGGAGCGCTGGAAGGAAGACTGGCCGGCAGGGTTACAAACGTCGGCGACATTCAGGCCGACGGCGGGCGCGTTCTGTTGCTGACGCAGGAGACCTGGGGACTCATCGTCAACGGCATCTACAGCGACGGATCCGATGTCCCAGCCGCAGGGCACATTCAGGCCCGAGGTGGCGAGATCGTTCTGGACGCCGGCACCGGTGGCGTGCAGGTGCGCAGCGGCGCGCTGGACGTCGGTGGCGCGGGGTCGGCCAACGGTGGCAAGGTGGCCGTTCGAGGCACCGATGTGGCGCTGACGGGCCAGATCGCCGCCGATTCCGGCCCGGGTGGCGGGCGCGGTGGCCAGATCCAGGTGCAGGCCGGCAATGACCTGACGCTCGACGGCCCGCTCAGTGCGCGCGGCCATTCGGGCGGCGGGCAGATCGAAACTTCAGGCAGCTCGTTCTACATCACCGACCGCTTTGCCGTCGATGCCTCGACGACCAGCGGCACGGCTGGTACCTGGGTCCTCGATCCGCAGGATGTGGACATCGTGCATGGCAGCCCGCCTCCGTCACCGTCTGCGAATACGCTTTACGACAGCACGGTGAACACCGCCCTGGATACCGGCACCAGCGTCACCGTCGCCACGCCCGCCGGTGGATCGCCAACCACCGGCGATGTAATGTTTCATGATGGGGTGGCCATCGCACGCGGTGCTACCGGCGCGCCCGTCAACTTTCAAGTCGATGCATACCGGAGCATTCGTACGGAGACAAGCAACGTCACGATCGAGTCCAGCCCCGGCGCCGGCGCGCTGAACGTGTTTCTCAACGCCGATGCCGACAACAACGGCCCTGCGGTCGGCGGGGGGCAAGTCAGTTTCGACGGCTCGATTCTGAGCAACGGCGGCAACATCCGCATGCACGGCAACTGGTCGGCCACGGGCCCGGGTGATGCGGGTGTGCACCTGGCGGGTGCCACGCTGGACAGCCAAGCGCGCGCGACCCCGGGCCGAGGCGATGGCAACATCGATTTGGAAGGCCGCACCACGACGCCGGTGGCGAACGGATTGTCGGATTACGCCGGCTTGCAACTCGACTACTCGAACCTGTCGAGCGGGCGAGGATCGATTGCGTTGATCGGCAGCAGCACCAACAACGACGGCGTGGCCTTGCGCAGCGGCACCACGGTCGACAGCACCACCGGGCCGATTCTGGTGCAAGGCATCGGTGGCACGGTGCTTCCCCAACGTCGTCCCGTCCCGACGGGGAGCGGCGTCTACATGGCGGCCTCCAGTGTTCGCAGTACGGGTGGTGACATTGCCATCCACGGGCGATTGAATGACAGCATTCCCAACGTTCAGGGGGCAGGGGTTTTTCTGGGCGATGGGGACGGCGCGCCAAACATCATTGCGGCAGGGCGCGATCTCGACCTGGTCGGTTCGGCCACGCAGGGCGCGCCAGGCCTGTTGCTGACCGAAAAAGCCCCGTTGTCGGCCGGCCGCCATGCCACGGTGCGGGCGGGCAACAACGGGACCACCGATGCCGTGGTGATCGGCCCCGACGTGACGATCCAAGCGGGGCAGATGCTCAATCTTCGCCCGGGCGAAGTCCAGGCCAGCGGCGCCGCCGTGGACCGCACCGCCGACCCCGTTGATTTGGGCAGCCCGAGCGGGCAGGGCTTCGCTCTGTCGGCCGATGAATTTTCGCGTTTGTCTGGCGGGACCATCGTCGTCGGCAGCAACGAACACAGCGGTGCCATTGCTGTCAATGGTGCCCTGACCTCCTACGATGCGTTGACACTGCAGAACGGCGGCGCAGGCAGTGCCGGCATCCAGATCAACGCACCCCTGCAGGCCCCGCAACTCGGACTGGTCAGTACGGGCACCGTTGCGCAGAGCGCGGCCGGGGGCATCACCGCAGGCAGTGTCCTGGCCCGGTCCACCGGCGGCGACGTCGACTTGACCCATGCCGACAACAATGCCATGGCATTGAGCGGGTCGGCTGGCGCCCGCTTTGCCTGGGTCGATCGCGATGCCTTGATGCTGGCGCCCGTGGCGGTGACCGGTGCGCTCGGCAGCGTCAACGTTCCGCAAGCGCTCAGCGCCAACACGCTCGGAGCCGATCGTGTGCTGGTGCAGACCCTCGACCAAGACTTGACCGTGGCCCTGCCGTTGAGCAGCAACAGCGGTGCCGACCTGGTGGCGGCCAGCCGCTTCCAGAACCCGGGCGCCGGCCGTATCGACGGGGCGCCTTGGCGCGTGTGGGCCAATACCTGGGTGGGTGAGTCGCGTGGGGGCGTCGCCGGGTCGGGCTTGCGGCCCAACCTGTACGGTTGCACGTATGGCGGCAGCTGTGGCGTCACGATTTCGCCGGACGAGAACCATTTCATCTACGTCCAGCGCCCGACCGCCACCGTCCACATTGGCGACGCCAGCCGCCCCGTCGGCCAGCCCAACCCGCCGTTCATGGTTTCGGTCACCGGCCTGCGTCCGGGCGACAGTCCGGAAACGATTCACGGCAGCGTCAGCACATCGGCGACCGAGGCGAGTCCGGCGGGCTCCTATCCGATATCGGGCACGTACAGCTCAGACATCGGCTACGTCGTAACGGTCGTGCCGGGGACGCTCAGTGTAGGCAGCGCGCCACCGCCTCCGGGACCAGGGCCGGGACCGGGACCAGGGCCTGGGCCGGGACCGGGGCCAAGTCCAAACCCGGGGCCGGGGCCTGGCCCTGGCCCGAGTCCAGGCCCCGGGCCTGGCGGCAATGTCGTGCCGTCGCTCCCCTCCCTCAGCCTGCCGCGCGACAGCGCCACGTTCGACCAGAACCTGGCTGGCGCGCCCATCTGTCTGGCGAGTGAACCGCTGGATGGCCTGCACGAGGAGGCGAGCAACGAGGTGCTGGAGCGCGAATGGGCCCGCGTGCGGATTCGCCCTCGCCTGAACAGTTGCGTGACAACGGATCGGCGCAACGATTGCGGCGACTTCTGATCGCGGCAACCGAACGCCGCCGTCAGTCGTTCGCCTGCCATCGCTGCGTCAGACGGGGTGGTCGCTGGCCTTGCCGGCCACGGTGGCGCGGTTCTGCAACTGCTCCACGATGGAGTGGTGCAGGGTGGCCAGCGCGACCGGCTTGTAAAGAACGGGCACCCCGCTGGCTGCAACGTCGAGCAGGCGCCGCGGTTGCGTTTCTCCGGTGACGAGCACACGAGCGGGCTGAACGCCCCTGCTGCTTGGGTGAGCAGCCAATGCTGCCAGTACCAGCAGGCCGTTGTCGCCGTCCGCCAACAGCAGGTCGCAGATGATCACCTCGGGCGGGCCCGGCAACGCGTCCATGTGCGCCAGTGCTTCAGCGCGTGACCGTGCCATCAGCACGTGGCAACCCCAGCCGCTCAGGCCCAGATGAAGTCCCTCCAGGATAGCGGGCTCGTCGTCGATGACCAGGATGGTCAGTCCGGCGAGTCCCGCCCCACGGGGCTCCGAGTTCACCACCACGGCCGCCTGGGCCGGCGACTCGGGAGGGCAGGTTTTCAGGCGCAGGCGCATGCAGGTTCCACGGCCGACCACCGACTTCAATTCGATGCGCGTGCGCAGCAGGTGGGCCAGGCGCCGAACGGTCGCCAGGCCCAGCCCCAAGCCGCGCGATTCACCCCGATGCGCGGCTTGGGGCAGGTTGTCGGCCTGGTAGAACTCTTCGAAGACCCGCTCCCGGAGTTCGGCCGGTATGCCGACTCCGGTGTCGATGACGTCGATCTGCACCGCGCTGCCGCGCGTGCGGGCGGCCACCAGGATGCCGCCGGTCACCGTATGGCGCAGGGCATTGGAGACCAGGTTGCCCAGGATGCGCGAGAGCATGGTGAAGTCCGAGTGCACCCACAACCCGGTCGGACGCACCACCAGGCGCAGCCCACGTTCCTCGGCCACAGGGCGAAAGTCGCGGCTGACGTTCGTAAAGACCTGGTCCAGCGCAAAGCGCTTCCAGTTGGGTCGCAGCACGCCAGCGTCCAGTTGTGACAGGTTCAGCAGCTCCGAGAACAACTGATCGAGCGAGGTCACGCATTCGCGCACGTGGCCGATGCGCTGCAGCCGCACGGGATCGGTTTCACCACTGACCAAGCCCTCGGACAGCAGCGTGAGCGCGTGCAGCGGCTGGCGCAGGTCGTGGCTGGCGGCGGCCAGCAGCCGCATGCGGGCTTGGCTGGCGCGCTCGATCTGCTGGTTCTTGCGCGCCAACTCGGCCGTCGCCTCGCGGATGCGCGTCTGCATCTCCAGGTGACTGCCCGCCAACGCCCGGGCGGACCGATTGAAGCCCTTCAGCAGGCGCTGGATTTCTGGCGTACCGGTAACATCGACCTGGGTCGACTCGCCAGTCCCCAGCTTCTCCAGGGCCTCGCCCAATCGTGTAACCGGGGCGGTGATGCGCCGTGCCGCCCACGCGCCCGCCGCCAGTACGGCCAGCAGTGCCACGACCAGAGACACCAGCACGTCGCGCCAGCGCTTTTGGCGCGCGACCACCAACTCCTTCATGCTGGCCTTCAGGCTGACCCGCCCACCGGGATGTCCCTGCGCGCCCGGGATGGGAGCCGTGACCAGAAATCCCGGTACGTCTTCCGTGCCAAGTTCATGGGCTTCGGCCAACAATTCGCCGTCGACCGACCACACCCGTACCTGTTGCACCTGAGACTGGGCAATGCCTGTGCGCGCGATGTTGAGCAGCGCGCGCCGATCCTCCGCACGCACGGGCTCTTCAGCCGCTGTGGCGATCTGGTAGGCCGTCGTCTGGGCATTGGCCCGGATCATGGCCTCCACGCTGTCCAGAGACTGCCGCGTGGCCACCAGCGAAACCGCCATGGTGGCCAGCACCGCGGGCAGCACCGCCAGCAGCACCAGCTGCGTCGCCAGCGACAGGTGCGAAAACCACCGCCGAACAGTGGCCGAAAGGGTCATGTCCGAGTCTCCTGATCGACACCTGGTCGATGGCCAACCACATCGTGACGACGAAACTCCCCTACGTGGTTGCACGGCATCGGCTGTGGCCCGCGTACGCTCGACGCGCACAGCGCCCGCCCCGAAAACGCATCGCAATGAACCAGTCTGCGGCAGAATCATAACCATGGCTGCGTGCAAGTCGACCGAACCAGCGATTCGAGACAAGGGAATGTTGCCCCTGCTCCACGCGCGTCGGCAGTGGCTGCGGGCCATGGCGCTGACGGGGTCGGCGTTCTGGCTGGCGCTTGACCCGATATCTGCGCAGGTCCCGGAAGATCCCGATCACGCGCCGCGCTCGGCACTGCGCTTTGGCGTTTTGCCCATCGGCGGCACGCTGGATTCGCGCAACGACTGGGCCCCCTTGCTGGCCGACCTGGAGCGCGCGCTGGGGCGCCCGGTGACCATGTTCTCGGCCAACAGCTATGGCGCGCTGGCTCGTGCCATCGAGCGCGATGAGGTGGACATCGCCTTTTTGTCGGGCGAGATGGCACTGGAGGCGGTGACGCAGCGCGGCATGCGCGTGGTGGCCCAGGTGACGCGTCACGACGGTTTGCCGGGTTACCGTGCCATCTTGCTGGTGCGCACCGAAGGGCCGCGCAGCACGCTGCAGGCCTTGTTGGCCGACCCCGATTCGTGGCGGCTGGCGCGAGGGGAGAAGCGCTCCCTGTCGGGCTTCATCGTGCCGCAGCTCGAGTTTTTTCTGCCGCACCACATCCAGATGGAAACGCGCTTTGCCAGCGAGATCGTCGGCACGCATCAGCGCATTGCGCTGGCGGTGGCCAACGGCGAGGCCGACGTCGCCACCAGCAACACGGCCGATTTCGAGCGCTTCACGCTTCAGTTTCCTCAGGAGGCTGCTCGCCTGCGCATCATCTGGTCGTCGGACCTGATTCCTCATGGCCAGATCGTGATGCGGCGCACCTTCAACCCGGCGCTGCGGCATGCGGTGCAGAATTTTCTGACCGGCTACGGGCGTGCACCCGGCCTCCAGGGTGATGGCCAACGTGCCGTGCTGAAGGCCTTGCACGACTTGGCGGGCTTCATCACTGCCGACAACCGGTCGTTGCTGCCAGCCGCAAGCATCAGCCACAAGTACGCCAGGCAACAGGCGCTGGAAGCGCAGTGGATCAACGAAGAGGCTCGCCAGGCGCGCTTGAAGCGCATTGATGCCGAGTACGCGTCCCAGGTCCGGATATTGACCGCCGATTGACTTGGCGGCTCGCCACGACATGGCGAATGACTATCAAATATATAGCTGCCCGCGCTTGATCCATGCCCGCTGGATCCGGATTTTGCTGTGATTCCCTGGCTCCACCCGACCGGCTAGGCCATTCGGGGGATTGGCTGGGGGCCTCGTCACCGGGAAACTGACAGCTCTGGCTTTTAGGGCGCATGGCGCGCCGTGCCGCATTTGTCGACGGCTGCCCGCTGGCGGTTGGCCGCTTTCTGGAGCATGAGTTGAGCTGGCGATCCAAGGTGGTCTGGAGCGAGGGGATGCTGCTGCAACCCCAGCACCTGCAGCAAAGCGAACGCAACGCCGATCATGTTCGCCATCTGGCCATGCGCGCCACGGTGGCGTGGGCCTGGGGTTTCAGCGAACTCGAGATCGACACCGCCGCGCTGGAGCTGGGCAAGCTGGCGCTGGTGCGGGCCGTGGGCGTGTTCGGCGACGGCACGGTGTTCGACATGCCGGCGGTCGACCCCTTGCCCGAGCCGCTGGAGCTGCCCCCCACGGCGCGCGATGCGGCGGTCGTCCTGGCGCTGCCGCTGCGCCGCCCCGGTGCGCGCGAGGCCGACGTGGAGACCTTCGAGCCTTTGGTGCGCCATCGCGTGTTCGAAGAGGACGTTCCCGATTCCAACACCGCTGGCGAGCGCACGGCCCTGCTGCAGCTCGGACGTTTGCACGCGCGACTGCTGCTGGCACCGGATGCGGGCGATGCCTGGACCACCCTCGGCGTGGCCCGGGTGCAGGAGCGCCGCGCCGACAACCTGCTGGTGCTGGCGCGCGATCAGGTTCCCCCGCTGCTGGACGTCGCCGCGCACGCCATGGTGCACGGCTGGCTGGGCGAGCTGCGGGGATTGATTCATCAGCGCGGCGAGGCGCTGGCCGGGCGCTTGACGCAAGGCGGTACCGGCGGCGTGGCAGAGGTGGCGGACTTCATGCTGCTGCAAACGGTGAACCGGCATGAGCCCGTGTTCGAGCACCTGATGAACAGCGCCAGCCTGCATCCCAGCCACTTTTTCGAATGCGCCCTGGCGCTGGCCGGCGATCTGGCAACGTTTCGCGAGGGCCGGCGCGCCGCGTCCTTCCCGCCCTACGTGCACGATGACCTGCAAGCCTGCTTTCGGCCCTTGATGGAGGATTTGCGGCGCAGTCTGTCGATGGTGCTCGAACAGTCGGCCATCCGCATCGAATTGCACGACCGCAAGCACGGTGTGCGCGTGGCCCTGATCTCCGACGTCGAGCTGCAGCGCAACGCCACCTTCGTGCTGGCCGTGCAGTCGCAAATGCCCGGTGAGGCACTGCGGGCGCGCTTTCCAACCCAGGTCAAGATCGGTCCAGTGGAGCGCATACGCGATCTGGTCAACCTGCATTTGCCGGGCGTGACCCTGACGCCTCTGCCGGTGGCGCCGCGGCAGATTCCGTTTCACAGCGGTGCCAGCTATTTCGAGCTGGAGACGCGCCACAGCGACCTGTGGCGCCAGCTCGAGCAGTCGGGCGGCATGGCCATGCACATCGCGGGTGATTTTCCCGGTCTGGACTTGGCGTTCTGGGCCATCCGCGGCTGACGGCATGAGGAGTGGTCATGAGCAACGCACCTGACCCCTTCGCGGCCTTTGAGACCGAACGGACCATCGTCAAGCCTCAGCCGCGTCATGCTGCCTCGCCGCCGCCGTTCAACGCCGATGGGGCAGCGTCCGATGCCCCGCCGGCCGACCTGGGACATCTGGCGGCGCTCAACCCGCTGGTGGCTGCGGCGACACCGCTGCTCCTGCTGGCGGCGCGCCTGCGCGGCATGGTCCAGCCCGCCGACGCGAGAGCCTTGCGCATCGCCGCCGGCGAGGCCGTGCGCCGCTTCGATGCCGATGCAAGGGCCGCAGGTTCAGCGCCCGAGGCGGTGCTGGGGGCGCGCTACGTCCTGTGCACCGCCGTGGACGAGGCCGTGGCCAACACCCCCTGGGGCGTGCAGGCGGGCTGGAACAAGCAAAGCCTGCTGGTGCAGTTTCACAACGAAACCTGGGGTGGCGAAAAGGTCTTCCAACTGCTGGCACGCCTTGCCCAGGACGTGTCGGCGCACCGGCCCCTGCTGGAGCTCATCTATTGCGTGCTGGCGCTGGGCTTCGAGGGGCGCTACCGGGTGCTGGACAACGGCCGCAGCCAGCTCGAGAGCGTGCGCCAGCGCCTGGCCGAGTTGATCCGCAAGGACCGCCCGCCACTGGAGGCCGATCTCTCGCCGCACTGGCGTGGGCAAGGCTTGGTTGGCCAGGCGATGCGGCACGCCATCCCGCTGTGGGTGACGTCGGCGGCGCTGCTGCTGGTGCTGGCCGTGGCCTGGTTCGGTGCACGGGTGATGCTGGGCCAGCGCTCCGATTCGACCTATGCCGCGGTGGCCGCGCTGCGTGCGCCCGGGGTGCCCACGCCGCCACCGGCCGCCATGCCGGCGGCGCCGCGCCTGGCGCGTTTTCTCGAACCCGAGATCCGCGAAGGCCTGGTCACGGTCACCGACGAAGCCGACCGCAGCACCGTGCGCCTGCGCGGTGACAGCTTTTTCGCTTCGGGCAGCGCCGATCCCATGCCGCGCACGCGTCCGGTGCTGGAGCGCATTGCCCACGCCCTGTCCGAGGTGCAGGGTGCGGTGCTGATCACCGGGCACTCCGACAACGTTCCGATCCGCTCCTTGCGCTTCCCGTCGAACTGGCAGCTGTCGACAGCCCGCGCCGAGGCCGTGAAAGCGGCCCTGGCCGCGACCGTGGCGCCGCAGCGCATGCGTGCCGAGGGGCGGGCCGATGCGGAGCCGGTCGCATCCAACGACACGGCCGACGGTCGAGCCCAGAACCGACGGGTCGACATCGTTTTGTTCACCAACCCCGCCGGTGCTCCTGCCGCGGGCTCGGGAGCGCGGTGATGGGCTCCCTGCTGCGAACCCTGCTGTCTCCCATCACGACGGTGCTGCGCGCGTTGCTGACGCCCGCCGTGCTCATGGTGCTGGCCCTGCTGACGTTGGCCCTGCTGATCTGGTGGATCGGGCCGGTGGTGCGCGTCGGCGATGCCGCGCCGCTGGCCGGCGTGGCGGTGCGGGTGGCATTGATCGGCGTGCTGGCCCTGCTGGTGCTCGGCCCTTACGTGTGGCGCCGGGTGCGCGCCCGCCGCGCCAGCCGCATCTTGACGGAGCAGTTGACGCGTGAGGCGCCTGGCAAGCCGGCGCAACCCGCCGCGCCGGGTGAATCGCAAGTGCTGGGTGAGCGCTTTGGCGAGGCCATGCGGACCTTGCGCGAGATGCGCCTGCATCGCGCCGGCGGCAAACCTGGCTGGCGTGACTGGCTGTCGGTTTCGGGCGGCAGCTATCTGTATGAGTTGCCGTGGTATGTATTTGTCGGTGCGCCCGGATCGGGCAAGACCACGGCGCTGGTCAACTCGGGTCTGAGCTTTCCGTTGGCCGAAAAATACGGGCCCGGTGCGATTGCCGGCGTGGGTGGCACCCGCAACTGCGACTGGTGGTTCACCGACGAAGCGGTGCTGATCGACACCGCTGGGCGCTACACCACGCAGGACAGCGATCAAAGCGGTGACAAACGGGCCTGGGAGGCGTTTCTCGATCTACTCAAGAGGACACGCCCGCGCCGCCCGCTCAATGGCGTGGTGCTGACCCTCAGCGCGGCCGACCTGTTGCAGCACGGTGCGGCCGAGCGCAGCGCCCACGCCGCCGCCTTGCGGGCGCGCCTGCTGGAGCTGGATGAGCGCCTGAAGGAGCGCCTGCCCGTCTACGTTCTGGTCACCAAGGCCGATCTGTTGCATGGCTTCATGGCCTACTTCGACGACCTGGGCAAGGCCCAGCGTGCGCAGGTGCTGGGCTTCACCCTGCCTCCGCAGGAAGGGGGCGAGCTGACGGAAAAGGGGGTGTCCAGCTTCTTCGGTCGTGAGTTCGGCCTGCTCGGCCAGCGTCTGGCGGACGGCCTGATCGACCGCCTGCAGCATGAGACCGATCCCGCTCGTCGGGCGGAAATTTTTGCCTTTCCGGCGCAGTTGGCGGCATTGGGCCCTGCGCTGGAAGACGTGCTCAATCAGGTTTTCGTCGGCTCGCGTTACGCCCAGTCGCCCTGGGTGCGCGGGGTGTACGTCACCAGCGGTACGCAAGAGGGCAGCCCCATCGACCGGGTCATGGGCAGCCTGGCTCGCAGCTTTGCCTTGCCGCGGGCCGCCCTGCCGGCTCAGACCTCGGGTGGACGCAGCTACTTCCTGACCACCCTGCTCAAGGAGGTGGTGTTTCCCGAGCAGCGCCTGGCCGGCACCGACCTGCGAGCCGAGCGCCGTCGCAACATCGGGCGCAACGCCGCCCTGGCCGGCGCCCTGTTGATCACGTTGGGGCTGCTGGGATTGGGTGGCTTCAGCGCCTGGCGCAACACGCGCTACCTGGCGGCGGTCGACGCCCAGGTGCCTTCAATGCGCGAGCGCCTGGCGGCCTTGCCCGAGCAGGTGCAGGACCCGCGGCAGGGGATGGCTGCGCTGGGCCCCACCCTGCAGGCGTTGCGCGATGTGTGGCGCGCCCCCGAGAACGGCATGGGGCAGCCCCCGGTGACGATGACTTTGGGGCTCTACCAGGGCGACAAGATCGACACCGCGGCCGAGATCGCGCATCGCCACGCCCTGGACGAGGTGCTGTTGCCACTGGTGACGCGTCGGGTCGAGGCGCAGTTGCGCAGCGCCGGCAAGGACAACCTCGAGTTCACCTACGAAGCGCTCAAAGCCTATCTGATGCTGTTTCAGCCGCAGCACTTCGATGCGCAGGCGCTCAAGGCCTGGGTCACGCTGGACTGGTCGCGCCTGCTCGATCAAGGGGTCACCGAAGAGCGCATGCGCCAGCTCGAGCAGCAGCTCGACGCGTTGGTAGCCAACGGCCCGCCGCGCATGCCGCTGCAGATGGACGAGGCGCTGGTGCGCGACGTGCGCGCACTGCTGGCCAGCTATCCGCTGGAACTGCGTGTCTTCAGCCGGCTCAAGCGCTTGCGTCTGGGCAGCGACGTGCCGGCCTTCAGCGTGGCCAACGCGGCCGGCCCCTCGGCGCCGCTGGTGTTCGAACGTGCCAGCGGCAAGCCTCTGACGGAAGGCGTGCCTGGCCTGTTTACCTACGACGGCTACCACCAGCGCTTTCAGCAAGCGGTCGCGCAGATCACTCCCCAACTGGCGGCCGAGGAGCCCTGGGTGCTGGGCCAGTCCGGCAGCGCCGCATCGCGACTACAAGGCGCTGCGGCGCTGGGCGAGCTGACGGACCGGGTGCGGGGCTTGTATCTGCAGGAATACGTCAAGCACTGGGAGGCCTTGCTGTCCGATCTGCACTTGGTGCGCGCCAGCGGACTGGAGAAGAACATCGAGATCGCCCGCATCCTGTCCAGCGCCGACTCGCCGCTCAATCGCCTGCTGCGCGCCGTGGTCAAGGAAACGACCCTGATCCCGCCCAAAAAGGACGGCGCCACGGCTGGCGCGCTGGATCGTGCCGCCGAGGCCGTGCGGGGCACACGACGCAACCTGGAGGAACTGATCGGCGGTTCGTCGGCCACCGCCAAGGCGGCACCGGGCAAGCCCATCGAGAGCATCGTCGACGACCGCTTCGCGGCGCTGCGGCAGTTGGCCACGGCGCCGGCGCCGGGCCAGCCGGCGCCGATGGACGACGTGCTCAAGCTCTTCAACGAGGTGTATGTGTACCTCAATGCGGTGGACACGGCCCTCAAGAGCCGCAACTCGCCGCCGCCGGGCGACGTGGCCGGCAAGCTGCGCGCCGATGCTGCGCGCCTGCCCGAGCCTGTACGCTCGATGGTGGAAAACCTCAGTCAGACCGGCGCCGCCCAAGCCAGGGTGGCCGAGCGTGGCAACCTGAGCCAGGACTTGCGGCCGGTGACCGAGTTTTGCGAGCGGGCCATTTCCGGGCGCTATCCGTTCGATCCGAACAGCCCGCGCGATGTGTTGCCCGAAGACTTCGGGCAAATGTTCGGGCCTGGCGGCCTGATGGACGACTTTTTCCAGAAACGCTTGGCGCCCTTGGTCGATACCAGCACACGGCCTTGGCGCTACAAGCCGGTGGCCGATCGGGGTGCTGTCACGCCGGCGGCGCTGATCCAGTTCGAGCGTGCTGCGCGCATTCGGGACATTTTTTTTCGCGCCGGTGGGCGTGCCCCTTCGATTCGGCTCGACTTTCGCCCGGTCGAGATGGATGCCAGCATCACGCAGTTCATTCTGGACGTCGACGGACAACTGGTGCGCTATGCCCACGGCCCCGCGGTGCCCATGGCGGTGCAATGGCCGGGTCCACGTGGCAGCAATCAGGTGCGGATTCAGCTCAGTCCGCCCTCGGCAACAGGTGGCGCTTCGGGCATGACCTTCGATGGTCCGTGGGCGCTGTTCAGAGCGTTCGACAAGTCCCAGCTCGAACCGGGCGGCGCGCCCGAGCGCTTTTTCGTCAACTTTGCCATCGACGGTCGCAGAGCGCGCTTCGAGGTCACGGCCAACAGCGTGCAGCACCCCGTGCGCTTGCGCGAGTTGAGGGAGTTCAGATGTCCGCAGGGCCTTTGACCGCGCTGCCCGGGTGGTGGGGCAAGTTGCCCGGGACGGGGGACTTTTCTCATCGACGGCTCCCGGAAGCCGTGAGAGCCCGCCTGGATGAGTGGTTGCAGACGGAACTGGGCGCGCTGCGTCGGCGCCATGCGGTGTGGCAGACGGCGTATCTGGGCGCGCCGTTGTGGCAGTTTGCAGCCGGCGTCGGGCTGCTGACGCAAGAAGCCTGGCTCGGCGTGCTGATGCCGTCGGTCGACCGAGTGGGGCGCTATTTTCCCTTGTTGATCGTGCAGCCTGTGTCAGAACTCATGGCGGCAGGCATCGGGTCACAGACTTGGTGGGCTGAGGCGACCGACGCCGCCCTTCAGGCCTTGAAGGACGATTGCGGCCCGCAGGGCCTGGACGACGCGTTGATGGCGCGGTTCGGGGCAGTGAGCCCGCGCGTGCCGGCGAGCGACGGCATCCGGGCCGTCGAGCCCGGCAGCAGCCTGTGGCGCAGCTCGGCCGGCACGGCGGCGCCGCTGACCTGCGCCGGCTGGCCGCGGGATGCGCACTTCGATCTGCTGTTCGATCTGGCGGGCCTGCCCGCCACGGTGGGGCCTGTGACATGAGTCCACCCGACGATCTCACCCGCATCACGGCCGATCCGGTGGGAGGTGGCGCCCGCAGCGAGGCGTCAGGAGCAGACGATGCCACGCGCGTGCTGTCGGCCGGTGCCGCAGTCGACTTGCGTCCGGTACCGATGAGCGATGCGACCGACGTCGGCGCCGGCGCGCTGGCGCCGGGCACCCGCGTGGCCGAGTTCGAGATCGCTCGAGTGATGGGGCAGGGCGGCTTCGGCGTGGTGTACGAGGCTTGGGATCACACCCTGGAGCGCGTGGTGGCCCTGAAGGAATACTTGCCCACCACGCTCGCCACGCGATCCGCGGACGGCACCATTCACCCGCTGTCGGAGCGGCAGCGCGAGACCTTCGAGTTGGGCATGCGCTCGTTCATCAACGAGGCGCGTTTGCTGGCACAGTTCGATCATCCTTCGTTGGTCAAGGTCTACCGCTTTTGGGAGGAGCGCGGCACGACCTACATGGTGATGCCCTGCTACCAGGGGCGCACCTTGCGGCAGGCGCTGGCAGCCAAGGGACCGGGCGGCGTCGACGAAGCCTGGCTGCTGGCCGTGGTCGATGGTGTCAGCCAGGCCCTGGGTGTCATGCACGCCGCCCACTGCTTTCACCGTGACATCGCGCCCGACAACATCATGCTGCTGGACGGCAGCGAACGCCCCGTGGTGCTGGATTTCGGTGCCGCGCGCCGCGTCATCAGCGACAAGACTCAGGCCATCACCGTGATTCTGAAGCCGGGCTATGCGCCGATCGAGCAGTACGCCGAAATGCCCGACATGAAGCAGGGCGCCTGGACCGACGTCTATGCCCTGGCTGCGGTGATGCACCTGGCGGTCACGGGACGGGTTCCGCCACCCTCGGTCGGGCGCGTGATGACCGACGGCTACGTTCCGCTGGCTGGCGATGCGGCCCTGTCGCAACGCTATAGCCCGGCGCTGCTGTCGGCGATCGATGCCGGTCTGGCCGTGCGGCCCGAGGCGCGGCCGCAGTCCATGACCGAACTGCGGGCCTTGCTCGGGCTGGGCGGGACGACGGCTGACGCCGCGGCCACGGTGCTGGCCGCAACTGCTCCCGCGGCATCGCGGGTGGCGCCGGCCGACCCAGTGGCGCGGGCGCCGGCGCGTCGCGCTGGCGTGCCATGGATGGCCGCCGGTCTCGTGCTGGTGCTTGTCGTGGCCGGGGGCGCCTGGTGGTGGGCGCAGTCGAGTTCGGCGCCTGCAGCCAGTGCCCCGGATGTTGCCCAAGGTTCCCCAGCGGTCGCAGCGGTTCCTGCCCCGCCTGCGGCAGAGCCAGCGAGCGCGTCCACGCCGGTTCAGTCCACGGCCCCTGCTCCCACGCCCCCCGCACCCGCGCCACTGCCCGCCGCGCGCACGCCGGCGGAGTCGCTGCAGGCCCTTGCTCTCGGCGCCGCCGCTGACGTGCACGTTACAGCGCGCCCCACCAAGGCGGAGGTGGTGGTCGGAAAGGATCGACTGGCCTTTTCGGTCACCAGCAACCGGGCGGGCTATGTCTACGTCTTCCTGCTGGACAGCCAGGGCGAGCTCTACATGCTGTTTCCCAACGCACTCGACAAGCGCAATCAGCTCACACCCAACCAGACGATCGAGTTGCCGCGCGCCTCGTGGCCGATGGAAGCCGGGGGGCCGGCAGGCGTGGATCGATTTGCCGTGCTGGTCAGCGCCCTGGAGCGCGACTTCACGCAATCGGGCGTGTTGGCGCGCGGGGTGTTTGCGCAGTTTCCGGCCCCGGTGCTGGCTTCGCTGGAGCGCACCCGCGGCAGCGGTCCGACGCCCTTGCTGGGTCAACCGATTTGCCCCGGTGGGGCCTCTCGCTGCGATGACGTCTACGGCGTCGCGCACTTCGAGATCACGGAGAAATGACACCCATGAACTCGCAGCCGATGTCGACGTGGGCCACGGCAGGCAGTTTGAACCTGTCGGATCACGTGCGTCTTGAAGGTGCGGGCCCCATGGTTCGGGCTGCCTGCGTTGCATGCCATCGAACCCGTCGCCGAACGGAGCGCGCGCCTCATCGTTTATCGACGTTGCAAGGAGTTGATCATGACCTTGACCCATGAATCCCGAGCGAATCTCTCCCGGCCCCTGGCGCAGTCCTTGTCGGTGTTGGCCGTGTTGCTGGCCGGAACGGCGTGTGCACCCTTGTCGCAATGGATGTCGCCGCAGCCGGAGGTGGCTGCGACACCGGCGCCGGCACCGGTGCCACCGGCCGTGACACCGGCACCGGCGCCAGCGCCGGCCACTGCTGCCGCGCCGCCTCCGGCGCTCGAAGGCGGCAGCGTGGCAGGTCGGGCGCGCAGCTTTTCTACCCGTCTGGCCACCTACACGGCGGCCAGCTTCGACACCTTGCCCGGTTGGGGGCGTGATGACTTCATTGCCGGCTGGCCGGCGTTTCTGGGCAGTTGCCAGTCGCTGGCGCGCCGCAAGGCCGAGTGGAAGGAACTGTGCGCGCGCGCCCGCCAAGTCGACGGCAAGAGCGAAGCCGCCATCCGCGGCTTCTACGAGCATGAATTCAGCGTCTACCAGATCCGGGACGACGACCGCCGCACCGAGGGCGTGGTGACGGGCTACTTCGAGCCAGAGGTGCCGGGCAGCCGGCGCTACGCGCCACCGTTCGTCTATCCGGTCTATGCCACTCCCACTGACATGGTGATGCTGGATACGCGAACCATTCCCAGGGGCAGCAAGGGAACGGTGGCGGTGCGTGTGGAGGGCCGGGACGTCGAAATTCAGAAGGGCCTGTCCACGCGTGACATGAACGCGCGCAACCTCTATGCTTTGGATCTGTCCGACGTCGAGGGCAGCACGATCGACCGACGTGCGCGTCTGCGCATCGACGGGCGTCGGCTGGTGCCTTATTACACGCGCCAGGAGATCGAGTCGCGCGGCGTGCCCAATGCGGCGGTGCTTGCCTTCGTGCGCGACGCCAATGCGCTGTACGAGTTGCAGATTCAGGGCTCAGGCCGCATCCGCCTGCCGGATGGCGAGCTGATCCGCATTGCCTATGCCGAGCAGAACGGTCATCCATTTCGCCCGATGCTGGCGCATGCGTCCAACGGCAAATCGAAAGGTGTGCGTGTCAGGGGCGCCTTCGTCGAACTGCAATTGGACGAAGACGACGATCCGCAGGACGTCACCGAAGGCGTGTTGACGCGTGGCTTTGCGCTGGTGCATCCGGCACGCAGTGGCCCGATGGCCGTACCGGGGCGCAAGCTGCCGGCCGGCGTGGTTGCGGGGACCGGCAATACCGATCCAAGCTATGTTTTCTTCAAGGAAGAACCGGCGAGCGTGACCGGGGTTGTAGGAGCCTTGGGCGTACCGCTGACCGCCGGCCGTTCCATCGCGGTCGATCCACGCAGCACGCCCTTGGGGTATCCGGTCTTCGTGTCCACGCGCGATCCGGCCAGCGGCGCGCCCATTCAGCGCCTGACCCTGGCGCAAGACACCGGAGGCGCCATTCGCGGCGCGGTTCGGGCGGATTATTTCTTCGGCTTCGGCGCCGATGCGGCCGATGCGGCCCGCCGCATGAAGCAACGCGGGCAGATGTGGGTGCTGCTGCCGCGGGGCATGACCGTCGCTGCCGTCGCGCCCGGCAGCGGTCCGCGCACGCGCGGTGCCAGCGGCGGGCTGGCCAACTGCCTGGTTGCCGATGACGACAGCTGTGCCGAAGGCGGCAACGACTCGGCCCCGTGACGGGGTGCCAGCAAGTCGCCATCCGCCTTGACGGTCCTCCAGCCATGCGGGACGCCTTGTCTGCCGACGACAGCGCCGTACTGGCGCGCCTGTGGTGCCGGCGCCAGCGGATGACGCCTGACGACATGGCGCTCGGCTATCACCTGGTGCAACGTGCCCTGACCGACTGCGTGCCGCCGGAGTTGAGCGTGCTTGGCGAGTCCCGGCAGGAGTTGGTGGCCCAGTTCATCTACCTCAAGGTGCTGCGTCTGGCGCCCTCGGGCAACGCAGGCGATGAGGGACAAGACGAGGTCCGGGCGGTTCGCAGCGGGCACAGCGCGCCATCCAGTTCTTTTGCCTTGTGCGCCTATTTTCGGCGCTACGTCATCGACTGCACGCGAGCGGTTGCGTATCGGCGCAGGGTGCCCTTGGGTGACAGCGACGAGTTGAACGACGCGCTGTTGGCTTCCCAGTCGGCTGCACCGCACACCGACGATGGGCGGGCAGCCCTGGCGGAGCACGGCTTGACCGAAGCCGCGGTGGCCTTGGCGGCGCGTCGCTTTATCCGCGATCTGCCTGCAGCCGAGCGCTTGCTGCTGAGCGAAGGCTTCGGTCAGGAGCGGCCTGGCGGCTTGGCCGGTGTGGCCACGCGCCATGCGATCGCCTCGTATCACTACCGTGCCGGACGGCTCGGCCTGGTGCATCGCCGCGCGGCCTTGCCGGCGGACTACCGTCGAACGTGGCTGGGAGCCTGGATCGAGCAGACTCTGGGCATTCCGATCGCGGCGGAGAACCGCCCTGTGATTGGCCATGTGTTTCAAATCCTTGCTGCAGAAGCGTCCTGGGTCTAGCGAGGTGTCCATGACCGATGTGACTCTTTGGCCTCCCCTCGACGAAGTTCGCCGGGCATTGGGGTTTGCGCGCGATCGCCCCGAAGAAACTGCCGCACAAGCGTGCCCCATCGGTGCCGTGCTCGACCGTGGATCGGTGGGCGCGCCCGGGAGCGACGATCTGCCCGACACGCTGCGCATGCTGGTCGAACGCCGTGTCGTCGTGGCCGCGTTGCCGACGGCCAAGCGCTGGAATTCGGGCGACATCGTGACGGTGGCGGCAGGAAAGGGCGTGCTGATGGGGGTGTTGCTCGATGAGCCCGCCGACAGTGTCGAAACCGGACAAGGCCGGCTCTGGCGCGGATGGCTCACGTGCGCCGAAACGGACTGGGCGAGTGCCTATGACGTGGTTCTGGAGCCGCAGGACGAACCCTTCGATCCCGCCGTCGGCGTTGTGCAGACCTGGAATTCGGTCTGGATCCGGGAGGCGCCAGCGTCTCGGCTGGCGCACCTGGCGGCAGCACGAGTGGCAGCCATCCGCGCAGTGCAGGATGAATTCACCAAGAGAGTCTCGGGTTTCGACACGGCTGCGGATGCGCAACCCGGCTGGATTGGCCTGCGCACCGTGGGGGGCTTCACGGTCCTGACCGGAACGCCCTTGGGCCAGGACGATCCGCGCGCCGAGTTTCGCGCCGCCTATCGAGCGGTCGGCGAGCGTTTGAGCGTGGGTAGACCTGCCACGAGGCTGGCGGCCGACGCGGTTGCAGAGTCACGCAAGCATCGAATCTGGCACTGGCTGAAGAGCGGCCTGACGAGGGGCACGCCGATCCGCATTGCGGTGGCCGGTGCCTGCGCAGTGATCTTGGGCGTGACGGTGCGGGGCCTGTACGAGGCGCCGGTTCCGCGAACCACGGTGGACGATGACGTGCGCTTTCGCTCTCTACCGACACCCGAGCTGCGCGCCGAGTTGAGTGTGCGCTGGCGTGATGCCGCCGACGCGCACGACATCGAAGTGTTGCTGCGCAGTTTTGGTGGCGAGGTCGTCGGTGGCCCCAATGCCGCTGGCCGCTGGCGTGTGCGCGTGCCAGATGTGGCCGCTGCCCAGCGTGCCATGCTGGCTTCGCCCCTGGTGGCCGAAGTGGGGGGGCCATGATGTGCTCAGCGGGGCATGAGCCGGGCATGCGCCGATGCCTGCGCTGGCTGCTGCACTTTCTGTTGCTGTTGCCGCTGCTGCTTGGTGGCGCCAACGTGGCAGCGGCGCGGCGGGCGCTGCTGATCGGCGTGTCCGAATTGCCGGGCCAGCCGGCGGCGAACTGGCTGCAGGCTCCGCGCAACGACGTGCGGCTGATGCAGCGCGCCTTGCTCGCGCAGGGCTGGCAGCCGAGCACCATCCAGACCTTGGCCGACGGCGTGCCCGGCGCCGGCTCGCCCGACATGAGCGCCATTCATGCGGCGCTCGGACACTTGCTGGCGCAATCGGTGCCGGGTGACTTCGTTTTGCTGTACTTCTCCGGTCACGGCGCCCGCGTCCTTGATTTTCACAAGCAGTATCGGGAGCCTGACGGTCTGGCCGAGATGTTTCTTGCGCGGGATGGTGCTTTGCGCGACGTCGAAATCGGTCGTTGGGTGCAGGCCTTTCTGGCGCGTGGGGCCTTCGTGTGGGCGGTATTCGACACCTGTTCGGCTGCTTCCATGACGCGCGGCGGCGCGGACACCAACCGGCCACCGATGCCCGAGGACGCAGCAGACGATCCCGTTCGCTTTCGCGGCCTGGAACTGGGCCAACTCTCTGCTGTTGCTCGCAAGAGGGCCCTTGCGCCCATCGACGTTGGCGTCGGGGCGAGCGACGACACCCTCTTTGTGCCACCGGCGCGCTATGTGGCCTTTTTTGCCGCCGAGAGCCATCAGACGACGCCCGAACTGCGGCTGCCGCGGGGGCAGTTTGGTGCCGAGACGCATGGTCTGCTGACGTGGTCGATCGCCGAAGCATTGCACCAAAGGCCTAGCACCTGGCGGGCGTTGTTCAACGACGTGTTGATGCGCTATGCGCCCGTCATCGACGAGTTGGAGCAGCGCTTTCCGACGCGTGAACTGCCTTCCCCGGTGGCCGAGGGTTCCCTGGACGTCCCCTTGTTCGAGAGCGTCGGTCCCGCGGCGTCGACCCAGCCCGCCTGGCCTGCGCGCCGGCAAGGCGCCGGCCTGGTTGTATCTGCGGGCCTGCTCGATGGTGTGCAGCCCGATCAGGCCGTGCGCGTATCAGCCATCCTGCCCGGCGGACGAGCGCAAGATGGGATCGCGACGGTGGACGCCGCGCGCGTGAGCAGCGCGCGCGTGCGCCTGCCGCCGGCGTTGCTGGCGCTGCCGGGCGGTACGTTCTGGCAGGCTACCCCGCTCGGGTTGCCCGACGCGGTCGCCTTGCGCATTCACGCTGGCGCCGACCTTGCCCGCCGGGCCCTGAGCGGCATGAGCCTGAGCTACCCGGCTTCGGTGCTTCTGGTCGATGCGCAGCAGCAGGCCGACTTGAGCGTCGAGGCGCACGGCGCGGAATTCATCGCCGCACCCGTGCAGGGTGGTCCTGCACGTCGCCTGCCCGATGCCGCCGCCCTGCGTCGCCACGTGGCCGACTTGGCGACACGGCGCTGGCTGATGCACCTGATCCAGGTGGTGAAGGCGGAACGCCCCGCGCCGCTGAAGGGTTTCGAGGTGCGTTTGCGGGATCTCGCTGGCACCGCACGCGACGGACAGGGCGAACCGCTGGCCGAGCGCATGACGCGTCCGTCGGAGGGTGCTGCGATCGAGGTCGAAAACCGCAGCGGCGGCTCGGTCGATCTGCTGATGGTCGGCTTGACCGCGGACGGTGGCCTCGCGCCCGTGTTCCCTGTCTCATCTGGCGAAACCAACCGTTTCGAGCGCGGTGATGCGACTGTCCCCGCGCGCAAGCGCTTCGCCTTGCCGAGCGCATTGACCGTCGGCGGCGGCGCGCTGCTGGTGCTGGCCACGCCGGCGCGGCCGCGCAGCCCGCCCCGGCTGTACGGCCTGTCACCACCGTCCATTGACGAACTGCCGGGCGTCGTGCGCCGCGGCGGTATCGAGCCGGACGGGTCGGACGCGGTCTTTGCCGTCCTGGCACGTTGGTGATGGCCAACCGCTGACTCTCGTACCCCTGCAACGACCCGAGGAGATTGATTCATGTCTTACTTCACCACCGTACCGAGTCCGCAAGAGTTGATCGATCTGGTGAAACTGTCCGTCGACAAGAGCAAGTACGACGTGATGGCCGTGATCGAAATTGGCGGCAGCCCGCTCAAGGGTGACTCACAGCGTCAATTCAGTGATGGCAAGCCGCGGCTGGATGTCGAAGCTTACCTGTGGGGTGTTGCGCAGCCCATAGACGTCAGTATGCAGGTAGTTGGGCATCGGCAAGCGGGGATTTTGTATTTGATTCGACGGTGTAACTCTGCGACCGCATCGATATTGAGCGCACTTGTAAGTAATTCGAAGGTAAAGGTCACTCTCGATGCCTATCGGGCGGGCGGTGGTGGCGACGTGCGGGTGATTGAGATCATTGTCGACGAGGCGCGCGTTGCGAAGCACTGTCTGTTCACGGATCAAACCCTCGGTCCGTGCGAGATGCTGGGCTTTGCCGGCAAAAAATTCGAAATCAAGACTTTTGCGCAGTTGAGCAGCGGCCTGGAGGGGCCGCAAGTCAGCTGCCAGCTCGATGCAGGAGCAGCGACATGAACGCGTCATCCCTGACCGCCGCCGAATGGCTGCACGAGGCGCAGCCCCAGCAAGCGTTGGCCGCGCTGACCGAGGAGGTGCGGGCGCGCCCCGGTGACAGCCGGCTGCGCGTCTTCATGGCCCAGTTGCTGTGCGTGCTGGGTCACTGGGAGCGCGCGCTCACCCAACTCGACGTGGCGGCCGAACTGGACGCGCTGGCGGTGCCGATGAAGCAGGTGTATGGCGATGCCGTGCGCTGCGAGGCCCTGCGCGCCGACGTGTTCGCCGGTTGCCGCACGCCGCTTATTCTCGGTGAGCCGCCGGCCTGGCTGGCTTCGCTGGCCGAGTCGCTGCGTTTGGCGGCCGCCGGCGAACGTGTTCAGGCTGAGGCGCTGCGCCAGCGGGCGTTCGATGCGGCGCCGGCCTTGCCCGGGCGGCTGGAGGGCACGGGTGGTGCCGAGTCCTTTCAGTGGATCGCCGATGCCGACATGCGGCTGGGGCCGGTGCTGGAGGCCTTCATCCACGGGCGCTACTACTGGGTTCCCTTCGAGCGGCTGGCGCGGGTGCGCCTGGAGGCGCCCGAAGACCTGCGCGATGCCGTGTGGATGCCGGCGCATCTGGACCTGCGCCCCGGCGGCGAGACGCTGGCACTGATTCCAACCCGTTATCCCGGCAGCGAAGCGTGCGCGACCGGCGCCCTGGCGCTGGCGCGGCGTACCGAATGGGTCGAGTGGGTGCCGGGTGTCTGGCACGGTCTGGGGCAGCGGGTGCTGGCCACCGATGGCGGCGAACACGCCTTGATGGATTTGCGCGAAATCGTGCTGGACGAGTCGCCTGCGGCCGCGCCGGACGCTGAAGCATGAGGTGTCGATCATGAACGTGAACGAAGTCGTGGCGCAGGACCACCTGCAGCCATCCTTGCTGGATCGACTGATCGATGACGAACCGGACAAGCTCAAGGAGGGCGACGACAAGCGCACGCTCACGCGCGCTGCGTTGCGCCAGGCGGTGTTGCGCGATCTGGGCTGGCTGTTCAACACCAGCAACCACGGCATCGCGCACGACGATCCGCGCTATCCCAACGTCGCACGCTCGGTCATCAACTACGGACTGCCTATGCTGTCTGGCCAGTTCACGTCCTCCATCCGGCGTGTCAGCATGGAGCAGGCGCTCAAGCAGGCGATCGTGCAGTTCGAGCCGCGAATCTTGGCGCACACACTGGAGGTGGAACTCATCATGGACGGCCCGGCCATCGAATCCCACAACTGCATCGGCTTGCAGATCCGCGGCATGCTGTGGGCGCAGCCGGTGCCGCTGGAATTCCTGATGCGCAGCCGCATCGATTTGGAGGAAGGACGCTTCGAGATCCAGGGCAACTCGCGCGGCACGAGTTGACCGGAGCATCCGCGCAAGGACGTCGACATGGACCCACGCCTTCTGGGCTTCTATGAGCAGGAGCTGCGCTACTTTCGCGAGAGCAGCGGCGAGTTCGCGCGGGCCTACCCGAAGATCGCGCGCCGCCTCGGTCTGGACGGCCCCGAGGTGGCCGACCCGTATGTCGAGCGCCTGATCGAGGCCAGCGCTTTCCTGTCGGCGCGCGTGCTGCTCAAGCTCGACGCCGAATATCCGCGCTTTTCGGCCCAACTGCTCGACGTCGTTTACCCGCACTTCATGGCGCCAACGCCGTCGATGCTGGTGGCCGAGTGCCAGTCCGAACTCGGCGACGGCGCCTTGGCCGCGGGCCCTGTTCTGCCACGCGGCAGCGCCCTGCGCGCGCGCCGCGTCCTGGGACAGAACACGCACTGCGAGTTCCGCACCGCACAGGATTTGCGTCTGTGGCCCTTGGAGCTGACCGAAGCCCGCTATTTCAGCTATGCGCCCGACCTGCCCCTGGCCAGTCACCCGCGCGCGCGCGCCGTGCGCGGCGGCCTGCGCCTGAGCCTGCGCACGGGCGGGGAGTTGCCGCTCGACCGCCTGGCGCTCGACGAGTTGGTGCTGTATCTCGGCGGCGGCGGCGACGACGTAGCTTGGCCCCTGCTCGAATGCGCGCTGGCCGATCCGCTCGGAGCCTTGCTCTGCCAAGCCGACAGTCCGCCCGCACGCGCGATCGGCGTGCTGGACGCCGAGGCCATCACCGCGGTCGGCTTCGAGACCGACGAAGCCCTGCTGCCGCCGGCATCGACCAGCTTCTCGGGTTACCGTCTGGTGCAAGAGTACTTTGCCTTTGCGCCACGCTTCCAGTTCGTTCGGGTGCGTGGCCTGCAGGCGGCCCTGAAGCAGGCTGCGGGGCAAGCGTTCGAGCTGGTACTGCTGTTCTCGCGCGCTCGGCCGGAGCTGGAGAAACTGGTGACCGCCGAGCACGTGCGCCTGCACTGCGTGCCGGCCATCAACCTGTTTCCCAAGCGTCTCGACCGCGTGTTGGTGACCGAGGGCGTAAGCCAATACCACCTGTTGGCCGACCGCACGCGGCCGCAGGATTTCGAGGTGCACAGCGTCACCGAGGTGGTCGGCCACCTCGCCGCAGCGCGCACCACCGACGATCGCGGCGAGCCAGGCAGTTCGGCGGAGCGCGTGCAGACTTTCCTGCCGTTCTATGCCGCGTTCCACGGCAGCCGCGAAGCTCATCCGGCCTACTACACCACCACGCGCGAGCCACGTCAGCTGTCGGCACGCCAGCGCAGCGACGGTCACCGCAGCAGCCACATCGGCTCCGAGGTGTACATGCAGATCGTCGATGCGCAGCAGGCGCCGTACGCAGGCGCGCTGCGTCAGCTTGCCGTGGCGGCACTGTGCACCAACCGGGACCTGCCGCTGATGCTGGCGGCCGGCAACGACACGCTGGACTGCGCGGACGCCGTTGGCGTGCGCCAAGTGCGCATCCTGCGCGGTCCTTCGCGCCCGTTCTCGCCCGTCGTCTCCGATGGCTTGGGCTGGCGCGTGGTCGATCACCTGGCGCTCAACGATTTGTCCCTGGCCGACAGCAGCCCGCGCGAGGGCGCAGCCGCCCTGCGCGAGATGCTGCTGCTCTATGCCGGCCAGGTGGATGACGCGCGCGCCGGGCAAATCCAGGGCCTGCTGTCGGTGGCTGCGCGGCCAGTGACGCGCCGTCTGCCGCTGGCGGGGCCGATCGCCTTCGGGCGCGGACTGGAAGTCACCTTGACCATCGATCCCGGCGCCTTTCACGGCCACAGCGCGTTCCTGTTTGGCGCAGTGCTGGCTGAGTATCTGGCGCGCCATGTGGAAGTCAACCATTTTGTCGAGACCGTGCTGCAAGCCAGCGGCGGCAGCGAAATCATGCGATGGAGGCCGCGATGCGGGACCCGGCCGATCTTGTAGCGGGCCTTCCCGAACTGCCGCAGCAGGCGCTCGCTCGGGTGACGCGGCAGGTGCAGGACTGGTCGGTCGAGCCGTGGACGATCGACTTTTTTGCCGCCATGCGCCGGCTGGAGGCGCTGGCCGCGCCCGCACCGCGCTGGGGCGAGGCGGCCTTGCCCAGCGCTGAGGCCCTGCGCGTGGGGGAGGCGCCATCGCTTGCGTTCGCGCCGGCCAGCGTGGCAGCGTTCGAGTCGTCGGCGCGCGGCGTGCCGGTGCCTCGGCTGCGCCAGTACTTTTTTGGTTACCTGGGGCCCAACGGGCCGCTGCCGATCCATCTGAGCGACCTGATCCGCGACCGCGTGCGCAACCAGGGTGATGGCACCTGGCTGGCCTTCCTCGACAGCTTTGGTCACCGCTTTGCCTTGCATTTCTACCGGGCCTGGACGCAGCCGCGCCCGGCGGTGGCGCTCGACCGGCCGGGTGACGAAGCCTGGCGTCGCTGGATCGGCGCCTTCGTCGGCATCGGCACGCCGGCGCGGCGGCAACGCAATGCAGTCTTCGACGATGCGCGCCTGCATTTTTCGGGTTGGCTGGCGCGCCGGGTGCACTGCAACGAGGGCATCGAGGCGGTGATCGGGCGCTACTTCGACGCGCCCGCGCGACTTGAGTCGTGGGTGGGGCACTGGCTGCCGATCGCTCGGGACGAGCGCACCTACCTGGGTGGCAATCGCATGGGCCAGGGGCGGCCGGGCGCCGATGCGGCGCAGCGCCTGGGCGGTGGCGCTGTGCTGGGTCGGCAGGTCTGGGACCGGCAGCACCGCGTGCGTCTGCGCCTCGGGCCGCTCAGCCTGGCCCGCTACCGACAGTTTTTGCCCACCGGCTCGGCTTTGCCGGCCTTGGGCGACTGGATGCGGCAGTTGCTCGGCGACGAGTTGCAGTGGGACTCGGAGCTGGTGCTGAAGAAGCAGGAGGTACCCCCGAGCCGCCTGGGGCAGACGGCAGGCAACGCGCCGCGCCTGGGCTGGGTGTGCTGGTTGGGTGAGCGTGCGCGCACGCGCGACGCGGCGGACGTGCGCGTGTCAGCCATCGTGCGGACCTTTGCGGCCGGTGTGCCGGCAGCCTTGGACTCGGCCCCCGCTGATTCGTCATCTCTTGCAGAGGAATTTGCCCCATGAGTGAAATCAGTCGCACCGCGCTGTTTGGCAAGCTGAACCCACTGGCCTACAAGGCCATCGAGGGCGCCACCGTGTTCTGCAAGATGCGCGGCAACCCCTACGTGGAGCTGGAGCACTGGATGGCCCAACTGCTGCAGAACCCCGAGAGCGACCTGCAGCGCATCGTGCAGCACTACGGGCTGGACATTTCCGTCTTGGCCAAGGACGTGACGGCGGCGCTGGATCGTCTGCCGCGTGGCGCCACCGCCATCAGCGACTTTTCGCCGCACATCGAGAATGCCATCGAGCGGGCCTGGACCTACGCCACCTTGCAGTTCGGCGAGGCGCAGGTGCGCACCGGCTACGTCGTGGTCGGCATGCTCAAGACCCCCAGCCTGCGCAACCCGCTGCTCTCGATCAGCAAGCAGTTCGAGAAGGTCAAGGTCGAGGATCTGGCCGACCATTTCGCCCAGATCTGCGATGCCTCGGCCGAATCAAGGATGCGTGCGCAGGACGGCACGGGCATGGGCAGCGGCGATGTCGGTGACGAGACCGGCGCCATGGCCCCGGCCGCGATGGGCAAGGGCGAGGCACTGAAGAAGTTCGCCGTCGACCTGACCGAGAAGGCCAGAAAGGGAGAGATCGACCCGGTCACCGGCCGCGACGACGAAATCCGCCAGATCGTCGACATCCTGATGCGCCGGCGCCAGAACAACCCGCTGCTGACCGGCGAGGCCGGCGTGGGCAAGACGGCGGTGGTTGAAGGCTTTGCCCTGCGCCTGGCGCGCGGCGACGTGCCACCGCAGCTCAAGGACGTGAAGCTGCTGTCGCTGGACATCGGCCTGCTGCAGGCCGGCGCCAGCATGAAGGGCGAGTTCGAGCAGCGCCTGCGCGGCGTGATCGACGAGGTGCAGGCCTCGCCCACGCCCGTCATCCTGTTCATCGACGAAATCCACACCCTGATCGGTGCCGGCGGTGCGGCCGGCACGGGGGATGCGGCCAATCTGCTCAAGCCCGCATTGGCGCGCGGCAACCTGCGCACCGTGGGTGCCACCACCTGGGCCGAGTACAAGAAGTACATCGAAAAAGACCCGGCGTTGACGCGGCGCTTCCAGGTGGTGCAAATCCTGGAACCCGACGAGGCGCGGGCCATCGGCATGCTGCGCGGTGTCGCCAGCGTGCTGGAGAAGCATCACCGCGTGCAGCTGCTCGACGAGGCGATCGAAGCGGCCGTCAAGCTCAGCCACCGTTACATTCCGGCGCGCCAGCTGCCCGACAAGGCCGTCAGCCTGCTGGACACGGCTTGTGCACGCGTGGCCGTGTCGCAGCATGCGACGCCCGCCGCAGTGGAGGACTGCCAACGCCGCATCGAGGCGCTCACCGTGGAGCAGGAGATCATCGACCGGGAGGCGGCCATCGGCATCGACGTGACCCAGCGCGCCGGCCAGGTGGGCACGCTACGCGCTGCAGCCGAGACCGAGTTGTCGGCCCTGCAGGCGCGCTGGCAGGAAGAGAAGACGCTGGTCGACCGCCTGCTCGAGTTGCGCGCCGAGTTGCGCGCCGGGGCGCAGCCGGTCGATTCATCGGGCACTATAAATTCAGAAGCTGCCGGCGCTGATGTACAAAGGGCTAAAGGCCAAAATGACTCGAAAAATCCAGCATCCGATCGCACCGCGATGCTGGCCGAGTTGCGCGATCTGCAGGAGCGCATCCACGCGTTGCAGGGCGAGTCACCGCTGATTTTGCCCAGCGTCGATGCGCAAGCGGTGGCCTCGGTGGTGTCGGACTGGACGGGCATCCCCGTCGGACGCATGGTCAAGAACGAGGTCGAGACCATTTTGCAACTGGCGGGCGCGCTCGGCCAGCGCGTCATCGGCCAGCAGCATGGACTGGAGATGATTGCGCGGCGCATCCAGACCAGCCGCGCGCGGCTGGACAACCCGGGCAAGCCGATCGGCGTGTTCATGCTCTGCGGCACCTCGGGTGTGGGCAAGACCGAGACCGCGCTGGCCCTGGCCGAAGCCTTGTACGGTGGCGAGCAGAACGTCATCACGATCAACATGAGCGAGTTTCAGGAGGCGCACACCGTCTCCACGCTCAAGGGCGCGCCACCAGGCTACGTCGGTTACGGCGAGGGTGGCATCCTGACCGAGGCCGTGCGCCGCCGACCCTACAGCGTGGTGCTGCTCGACGAGGTTGAAAAAGCCCACCCCGACGTGCACGAGATCTTCTTCCAGGTGTTCGACAAGGGCCGCATGGAAGACGGCGAAGGCCGGATGATCGACTTTCGCAACACCATCATCCTGCTGACCACCAACGTCGGCAGCGAACTGGTGATGGGCATGTGCAAGGACCCGGAGTTGACGCCCGCGCCCGAGGCACTGGCCGAGGCGCTGAAGGGGCCGCTGATGAAGGTGTTTCCGCCCGCGCTGCTGGGGCGCATGGTCACCATTCCCTACTACCCGTTGTCGCCCGAGGTGATGAAGCAGATCGTGCGGTTGCAACTGGGGCGCATCGCCAAGCGCGTGCAGGCCAACCATGGCGTTCCGTTCACGTATACCGATGCGGTGGTCGAGCAGGTTTTGGCGCGCTGCAATGACGCCGAGTCGGGTGGCCGCGTGATCGATGCCATCCTCACCAACACCGTCTTGCCGACCATCTCGGTCGAATACCTCCAGCGCCTGGCCGCGGGCGGCGCGATTGCCCGCGTCGCGCTCGACGTCCAGGGCGGCGACTTCAGCTACGCCTTCGACTGATTCTGGAAGCGCACCATGGCTGACGAACTGTTCAAGATCAAGGGCGACGCGCCCGCCGCGCCGGACTTCAAGTTCTGGAGCCTGCTCGGCCACGAGAGCCTGTCGCGCGCCTCATGCTATGAGCTGACGGTGCTGTCCGAGAAGAAGACCATCGTGCCAAAGGACGTGTTGGGCTATGCCTTTGACGTCGTCGTCAAGTTCCAAGACGCTGGCCAGGGCTGGCACGAACGCCATTGCCAAGGCCATGCCGTGCGCTTTCAGCGCTTGCGCCAGGTGGGACGCTATTACGAGTACCGCATCAGCCTGCGCTCGTGGTTCTGGTTGCTGACCAAGCGGCGCAATTCGCGCATCCTGCAGGACATGGCGGCACTCCAGGTGTTCGACGCGGTATTCGAGGACAGCCCCATCAAGCGCTTCAAGAAAACGAACCCCGAGTCGTTCACCGATACCCACAAGGAGCATCGGTATTGCGTGCAGTTCGAGGAGAGTGACCACGATTTCATTTCGCGGCTCATGGAGGAGGAGGGCATCTATTACTGGTTCGACGCCCACGATTCGCCAGGCACCATGCATTTGGCCGACACCAGCAGCGTGGCGCACCAGCCGCTGCCGGTCGAGGCCGTGCTGGAATACCAATCAACCGACCGCGGCGAGGTGCGCTTCAACCAGATCAGCGCCTGGATCGCCGGCAAGCGCTTCGAGACGGGCAAGTGGGCCGCCACCGACAGCAACTTCAAGCACATCCGGGATGACTTGACGGCCAAGATCGATGTTGCCGACCAGCATGAACTGGCGGATTTCGAGGAGTTCGAATTTCCGGGCGACTACTTCAACACCGGTGACGGCGACACCATCGCGCGCCGCCGGGGCGATGAGGTGCAGGCTCGGCGTGAGCGCCATTGGGCCATCACGCGCTGGCCCGACGTGGCCGCGGGATCGACCTTCAAGTACAAGGGTGATCCGGACGACAGTCGCAATGACGAATACCTGATCGGCTCCTGTACCTTCGTCATCAGTCATCCAGGTTATGAAGGCGCGGGTGACGGGTCCGCTGCGCCGCCGCGGGCCGTGTTCGATGAGATGCTGGCCGGTGACGCCTTTGGCCACGGCAGTCTGGATGCCCTGCGCGACATTGTCGACGGCACCCTGCTGCCGGCGGCGGGGGAGCGCGGCGTGCGCCTGTTCGTGCTGGGCGTGCAGCCCAAGTCGGTGCCCTACAAACCGCCGCGCCTGACACCGTCGAAGCGGATGCCGGGCCCCCAGTCGGCCATCGTGGTCGGGCCCAAGGGGGAGGAACTGCACGTCGACCAGTTCGGCCGCGTGAAGGTGCACTTTCACTGGGATCGGTATGACGAAAGTGACCAGAAATCCACCTGTTGGGTGCGCGTGTCGCAGCCATGGGCGGGCCAGGGCTGGGGCGGCTACTTCGCGCCCCGCATTGGCCACGAAGTGATCGTCGACTTCCTCAATGGCGATCCGGATCGGCCCATCATCATGGGCCGCGTTTACAACGACGATCAGCCCATCCCCTACGAGTCGCCCACGCAAAGCGGCTTCAAGACGCGCTCCACACCCAAGGGTGGCACCAGCAATTTCAACGAATTTCGCTTTGAAGACAAGAAGGGCAGCGAACAGGTCTATTTGCACGCCGAGAAAAACTACGACATCGAGGTTGAACTTGATGAAACACATCACGTGACTCATGATCGCAGCAAAAGAGTGGACAACAACGAGACCACGAAGATTGGGGTTGATCGCACCGAGACCGTTGGCAACAACGAGAGCATCACGATCGGTGCGAACCGCACCGAAATGGTTGGCGCGAATGAGGACATCACCATTGCCCTCTCGCGCACCGAGTCTGTCGGCGCAACAGAATCTGTCACCATCGGCGTGGCCCGCACGCATTCGATCGGCGCGACCGACACCTTGAGCGTGGGCGCTGCACGCACGGAAACCATCGGTGCCGCGTTTACCCAGTCCGTGGGCGGTACAGCGACCCAGACCGTGGGGGCAGCCTTCACTCAATCAGTGGGGGGGGCGATTTCGGTCACGTCGGGCGGCCCGACCACTTTTACCGCAGCGGGGGGGTTCACCGTCATCGCGCCGGGCGGAGTCAAGATCATTGATTTTTCTCTCGGTCAGATCGGGGGGCAAAACACGATCCTGTACGGGTTCCAATTCAACGGAACCGCCGTCAATACCGAGGCCAACGCGGTCAAGGTTGAAACCACGGGATTCGGCTCCTGCGCCGTTGGCTTCAAGAAGGAGGCTGTGGTGGCGGAGGTGTGCAACGGAACCTTGAAGGTCCAGCAATTGGCGGCGCTGGAAGCCCTGAGCAATGCAACGAGTATCGAGATGGACACGCTCAAGCTGTTGCTGTGAGGGACAAGTCTTGAGAATATCCAAGCCACTGGCCGTCTCCGTGTTGACCCGCCCCTTTGAGTTCCGGCGGCGGACCATGCTGGGGTTTTCAGGCATCGTATTCATCGGGCTGGAGGAGGCACCTACCGTATTTTCCGAAACGCAACTTTGGCCATTCTGGGCAACACGTCCCGAGTCATCGCTCCCGCTGGACGAGTGCATTGCCCGTACCCGAGCCGAGTACCTGATCTCGGGCGTCGCTTATCCCCACGGCGTTGACCGGCGCGGATGCGCTGTCGAAGCGTCGGTTGGCCGGCTTCGCAAGCAACTCATCGTGCGGGGGGACCGATATTGGGATGGCTCCGTGCCTTCCGAGGCAGCCCCTTTCGAATCCATGCCGCTGACCTGGAACCGCGCCTTTGGCGGAACCGGTTTGGCCGACAATCCTGTGGGAAAAGGCTGGGCCGGCGATGATCGAGGTAGCACGGCCATCCGCTGGCTGCCAAACATTGAGGATCCGAGCCGACCTTTGACCGATCCCCGAGCCGTGGCCCAACCCGTCGGATTCGGGCCGATCGATCCCACTTGGCCGCAGCGCACGCGTTACCACGGCACCTATGACGATGCTTGGCTGAAGACGCAGTTTCCCGCCATTGCTGCGGATACCGATTGGCGCTATTTCAACATGGCGCCCGAGGACCAGCAGCAAGAACAGCCATTCACCGGTGTGGAGGAGTACACCTTTCACAACATGCATCCGATCGATGCCCATCTGTCGGGGCGGCTTCCCGGGTTGCGAGTGCGCGCCTTCGTCACACAGAGCGCGGACCGTGCGGAAAAGTTCAAGGAAATCAAGACCCGATTGAACACGCTGTGGTTCTTTCCCGATGTCAAACGAGCGGTTTTGGTCTTTCAGGGCATGCACGAAATCGCTGAAGACGATGCCTCCGATGTTGTACATCTGCTGGCAGCACTCGAATACGCCGACCAACCACGCTCAGCCCAGCACTACCTGAACGTGCGAGACAAGCGTCTCGACAAGGAAAGCGGTGCCATCGAAGCATTGCGCGAGGAGGATTTGATGCCTGCGGATCTGGTGGTACCACTGGTCAATTTCACGCCCAAGGAAAATCGTGCTCTGGAGCGCAGCCTGAAACGCGCAGAGGCCGAGCGCGCCAAAGGGCGGGCCGAGGTGGCCAGACACGGCTTGGATCCGGATGAACATGCTCCGCCGCTCCAAGGCAGGCCTCCCCCCGAGATTCGTACGTTGGACGATCTCCTGCGTGTTCGCCGCGAGGCCGACCAACTCATGGTGCATGCCAAAGCACGCGCCGAGGCCGAGACGATCAAGAGCGTGAGCGAAGCCAAGGCCGTGTTCGAGCGCGAAGGCAGGGATTTCAGCCTGATCGAGCGAGAAATGGCAGGCCTGGAAACCCGAGGGCCGCCCAAGCCGTTTGTCGATGAATTGCTGCATGGCTTTCACGGGCACATCGCTGCCGGCCAGAACAACAAGGCAGGCATCGCGGAATTGGAGCAGATGGCAGTGGACGGCAAGTTGCATGCGCAATGGCGCTCCGGCGAAGCCGGGCAGCTCGCTGCTTACCGGAGGACGGCTCACTACCAGAGCCCCGTTGACCGCGTGCACGGTACAGCTGCGCAGGCCACGCGCCGCCGGGTGCTGGACCGACAAGCTGCGGGCGGCGACTTTCGTGGATGGGATCTGACCGGCGCCGACCTTTCCGGTCTCGATCTTTCGGGGGCCGACTTGGAAAACGCGCTGATGGAACGTGTCAACTTGACGGGCACGATCTTGAGCGCCGCCAATCTGCGCAATGCGGTGCTCGCGCACGCAGACCTGCAGTCGACGCAATGCCGGCAGGCGGTATTTGCCAACGCGAACCTGGGTGCCGCGCGCATTGAGAAGGCAAGTTTTGAGGGCGCTGACCTGAGGGGCGCCATTTTTGCGAAGGCTGACCTGATCGAGGTCAGTTGGCGCAACGCGATCATCGACGACGTGCAGCTCGAAGAGGCCAAGATCAACGTGCTCGACTGTGGCGGCGCGCGATCCGACACGATGATCACGTTTCACCAATTCGATCTGCGCAGCTTCAATTTCTCCCAAGCGCGGCTACGCTTGGCGGTTTTCGTCGCATGCGACGCCAGCGGTGTCGACTTCAGCGGCTCCGTGTTCGAGAAATGTGCGTTCGTTACGCTGAAAGCTCCTGGCGCGCGATTCGGCGGCTTGCGCATCGACTCTGGCTGTTTCGCGCAGCAATGCGATCTGCGCGGGGCGGACTTCAGCGGCGCTGTTCTGCCAAACCTGAATTTTCGCGGTGCCCTACTGGCGGAGGCGATGCTGGAAGGGGCCGTCCTGCACGGGTCGGATTTCAGCGAATGCGAGCTTGGCCGGGCCAGCCTGGCGCGAGCCGATGCACGCGAGGCGCGTTTCGTGCGCGCCCGTCTGGCGGGCACGTGCTTCGATGGCGCGAACCTGATGAATGCAGTATTCCAGCACGCTTGGCTGGAAGACACCGACTTTCGCCACGCCAACCTGTTTCAGAGCGATTTCGCACGAGTCCGGGTCGCCCCTGGTGCTCGTTTCGACGGCGCGCTCTGCACGCGCATGCGTACACTGCCGCGCCGCCTGGGCCACGCGCCAGGAGAGGGGGCGTGATGACACGCGATGAAGTCCTGCAAGCGGTACAGGAATCAGAGTCCGTGCGTGAAGAAAATTTCACAGGCTTCGATTTCTCCGGTCGTGACCTGTCGGCTACGCTGTTTGAGCGCTGCGACTTCACAGGCGCCAACTTGGAGGCTGCGGATTTGACCGACGCGCAGTTCCTTGGCTGCACCTTCGCGCGCTCGACCCTGAACCGCTGCCACGCCAGGAATGTGGTTTTCGTCGAAACGCATCTCGAGCGAGTGACCATGACCGACACAGCGTTGGACAACGTCAGCTGGCTGAAGTGCGATATCAAGGGCTTGGCGCTGGTGCGCTGCACGCTGGATCTCGTCAACTTCGCCGAATGCGAGCTCGATCGCCTGCTGTTCGACGACAGCCGCCTTGAAAAGGTCACGGTGGCCAATTGCCGTACTGCCTCTCTCAGCTTCGCCCGCTGCGCGCTCGAGCGTTGCACGCTGCTTGAATGCGATCTGAGGAAGGCTGACTTTCGAGGCTCGTCCTTCAATACCGTCGTGATGGTCAAGAGCATGCTGGCCTCGCAATCCTTCGCTGGGCAATCGATGGTCAACGTGCAATTGATTGGTGCCGATCTGACGGGTTGCGATTTCTCGGGCGCCCATCTAAAGCAGGCGAACTTCCAGCAATCGAAGATGCTTGGAGCAACGTTCAAGGATGCGCAAGCGGCTGGTGCGCTCTTCGTCGATGCGCAGATGGAGGGTGCCCGCTTCGAGGGAGCCGTGCTCAGGCAAGCCCTGTTCAACGGCGCGCAGGCCAATGACTGCCGTTTCGACGGGGCCAATCTATATCAGACCAACTGGACCGGTGCGAAACTGCCGCGATCGAGTTTGCGCGACTGCGACCTGACCTACGCCGATTTTTCGCATGCCGTGCTCGACGAAGCCGATCTGCAGGGCTGCACGCTGTACCGCGCCAAGCTCCACCAGGTATCCGATCGCGGCACACGCTTTTCCGACCGGGCCCGCGCGCTCGAATTCGATCCCGATCTGCTGGCGGCTGAGCGCTGGCGGCCACCCGCATGAAAGGAGGCTTCCCGAATGGAATCCAAGGACGAAGTCGCACTTGAACAACCGAGATCGGATGCCATACCGGGTACGGCGCTCGTGGTGCAAACCGACATCACGAACGACCGCTATATGCTGAGGGCAGGCAACCACCTTCGCCTGGCCGCACGTGCTCGCAGTTGCCTCGTGCAACCCCGGGTGGGCGATGTCGTGGGCTGCATGGAGATGGATGAAGGCGGGTTCTACATTACCGCCGTGCTCGATCGCCCCGGTGGCGAGCCACTGACGCTGCAATTGCCGCCGGGAACGGTGATCCAGTGCGAAGCAGGTGCGCTCGAATTGCGCGCCGACACGCTCGCACTGCATGCTCGAGCGCTCAGCGTGCAAGGAGACCAGGCGCACTTGAGCGTGGAGCAGGTGGTAGGTGTCGGCCAGCGAGCTTCATGGTCTTTCGGCGTCCTCAAGTTGACCGCGGAACTGGTGGAGTCGTTCGCCGAGCGTCTGCTCCAGTTCTCGCGATGGAGTCAGCGCGTGGTCGATGGCCCGGATCAGGTGCGTGCCCGGCAGATGGATTACCGTGCTGACCAAATCATGCAGCTGCAGGCACAGACGTTGATCGCCAACGCCGACACGCTGTTCAAGGCCGACGGCCAGCAAATTCATATCGGATGAAGGAGACGAGTATGTTCGCGAATTGCCAGCTCATGGGCATGGACATGGCCTTTCCGGATGTCTGCCTGACGCCTTCGCCACCCGGTGTTCCGGTGCCCGTGCCTTACCCGGACTTCGCGGTAGGGCCCATGGCCGTGCCAAACGTGCCAACGATTCTGTTCTGCGGAGCGCCTGCGCACAACATGGGCACGACGATTCCCATGACCAACGGCGACAACGTCGGCCTGGCTACTGGAGTGGCATCGGGGACCGTCATGGGGCCAAGCCGCCATTTGACAGGAGCTTTCACGGTGTTGCTCAAGGGCTTACCGGCCACGCGCATGACCAGCGTCTCGTTGCAAAACAGTACCAACGCGCCGGGCTGCCGCCTGGTGCCGAGTCAGCCCAAGATTTTGCTGCTGGCGGCATGATGAAAGGCGTCGGATCCATAGGAGCGCGGGGGTGATCGACATCACAGTGGTATCACGGCAGGGTTCACCTTGCGTCGGCGTATCCGCGCGCTTTGGTGAGGATGGGGGCACCATCGGCCGCGCTGACACCAACACTCTGATGCTCAGCGATCCGGATCGAACTGTTTCGCGGGTGCATGCGCAGGTTGCCTTCCGCGACGGCGGCTACGTGGTGGTCGATCGTGGCAGCAATCCCTTGCAGTTGAACGGCAGGCCGGTCGGGAGCGGTAACGAGGCGCCGCTGAAGCCGGGCGATCGCCTGCTGATCGGCAGTTTCGAGCTGGTGGTCTCGCAGCCCGTCGGGGCCGGTGGCGGGTCGTCGGGTCTCGAGACGGCGGCGCTGCCGCCCGGCACGGCGTCAGCGGCGGACGACGATCCTTTCGCGGGCCTGCTGGACGGGCTGGTGTCGCCGCCAGCTGCCGCGCCCGCAGCGGTGCCTGCACCGTCTCCAGTCGATCCCACCGCGGGCCTGTTCTCCGATCCGCTGGCGGGCCCGACGCCCTCCGCGACAGGCGACGACCCGTTCGCCGGATTGCTGGGGTCTTCCGCGGCGCCGGCGGTCCCGGCCGCGTCGCGCGCGGACGACTTCTCGGACCTGGTCGCGCCCGCCCAGGGCGCCGGCGCCGAGTCCATCGACGCCCTGTTCGGTCTGGGCGTCCCGCTGGCCAACGACCCGCTGGCAACGTCGCCGTTGGATGGCCCGCTGGTGCAGCCCAACATGGCGGCCGCACAGGACCCGTTGGCCGCGTTGTCTCGGCAGGCGCCGCTGCGGCCCGACGCGCGTAGCGACCATTTGCCCATCGATGCCTTCGGGTTCGTTCCCCCGGCGACTTCGGTGTCATCTCCGGGGCCAGCGCCCACGCCGCCCGAGCCACGCTCACCCGTGGTGCTGCCGCCTTCGCCGGGTGGCGTGCCCGGCGCGCCGGCGATCGACCCCTTTGCCGGCTTGGACGACTTGGTGGTGCCGCCCGCGGATGCAAAGGCGGCTAGCCCAGCCGCGGCGGTCCCGACCATGCCCGTTCCCGAGCCACACACGCAGCAGCCGGCGCACCCGTCACCGGCCGCGCAGGCGCCGGTTGCCGCAGCACATCCGTCGGCGCTCGTGCGCGAGCAACGGCATGCCACTGTGCCGCAGGCGGGAGCGGCGCCAGCAGGGTCCGCCGAAGATGATGAATTGCTGACTGCCTTTCTACGCGGCCTGGGGCCGCTGCAGCAGCCCGTCGAGGTGCTGACGCCGGGCTTGATGGAGCGCATCGGTGAGCTGCTGCGTGCTTCAACCGAGGGCACGCTGCAACTGTTGATTGCGCGACAGGAGATCAAGCGCGAAGTGCGCGCCGAGGTGACCATGATTGCCGCGCAGGCCAACAACCCGCTCAAGTTCTCGCCCACCGTCGAGGTGGCGCTGGCGCACCTGTTGGGTCCCGGCATGCGTGGCTTCATGCCCGCAGAAGCTGCCATGCGAGACGCCTATCAGGATCTGCGTGCGCACGAGTTCGGCGTCATGGTCGGCATGCACGCGGCGCTGGAGCACGTCATCCGCCAGTTTGCCCCCGACGTGCTGGAGCAGAACATCGCCGCCAAGTCGCGGCTCGACGCCATCTTCTCGGCCAACCGCAAGGCCAAGCTGTGGGACCAGTTCGTCAAGCTCTACGCCGACATCGCGCGCGAAGCCGAGGACGATTTTCATGCGCTGTTCGGCAAGGCGTTCTTGAAGGCGTATGAAGAACAGATGACGCGCATGAAGGATGACCGCCGGGGCTGAACGCCCGGCCTGCCGGCATACATCGAAAGCGAGAGTACGCGTGGACATCCAGATTGCCACCCTTTCCGAGCAGGGCGGACGCGACTACAACGAAGATGTGTGTGGCCACTGGAGCGATGGCCGCTTCACCGCCTGCCTGGTGGCCGACGGAGCGGGTGGCCATGGAGGAGGCGATGTGGCGTCGGCGATCGCGCGCGACAGCATCCTGGACGGCTTTGTCGCTGCACCGTCGCTGGACCGGAATTTCCTGCGGCACTTGTTCGAGCAGGCCAACCGAGATGTGGTCACCAGGCAAGCCTTGGGCGGAAAGTTGGCGGCGATGCGAACCACCGCGGTCATGGCGGCGATCGACTTGAGCCTGCGGGCGCTGGTCTGGGTGCACTCGGGCGATAGCCGTGCCTACCTGTTTCGTGGTGGTGCGATCGTGGCCCGGACAACCGATCACAGCCTGGTGCAACAGATGGTGGCCGGCGGCATGCTGGACGAGGAGGCAGCGCGCCTGCACCCGCAGCGCAACATGCTGCTCTCGGCCCTGGGATCGGTGACCGAGCCGCCCGACATCGATGTGTCCGAGCGCATGCGGCTACAGCCCGGTGACGTCTTGCTTTTGTGCACCGACGGCCTTTGGGAGCCGCTGGGTGATGGGCAGATCGTGGAGGCGCTGCAGACATCACCCACTGCTGCACATTGGTCGGATGCACTTGATGCGAAGGTGCGTGCCCAGGCCAAGCCCGGACATGACAATTACACGGCGCTGATGCTTTGGGTCCTTGAAGAGGACCCGGAGCGCACGCGCATTTTGGGCAATGAGTGAAGGCCCCGGTGGTGGGGCGGAAGCAGTTGGAGGCTATCTGGCCTGTGGGCGATAGGCCGTGATGGTGCCCGTAATGGAAATCTCCACAGTGGTCTTGACCGTGGCCATTTCCATCTTGCCGTTGTCCTGTCTTTTCATGGACTTGTGGACCGTGGTGGGAGGAGGGTTCGAGTCGGTCCACCGTATGGAGGTGGAACGAACCTTTTCATGGTGCCCGCCGTGGTTTTGTTCCAGCACCGCGAGGACGCCCCCGGCTTGGTTGCGCGACAGAATGGCGGTGTGGTGGGGGTGACCGATTTCGGTTTCGGACTCGTTGTCCCATCCCGAGTCATCTGCAAAAGTGACATCGATGACGGTTTTGGTTTTCATCACGTAGTCACGAAATTGCAGGATGTCGCCGGGCTGAGAATCCTTGAGTTGGACCTCGGTTCCCCATATGTAGTCATCGTCAGGCCCCGTGGGTCCGTAGTCGGCTGAACTCTTGGCGCCCGCATTCTTGAGGGCGCGGTCCGCCAAGTCCCAACACTCGCCGGCGCCGACCTGCTTGCCGATCTGGCCGTTGGCCCAGTTCAGCACCGTGGGGCCCAAGTAAGCCATCACGCGCTCCTTTTGTTGGCGCTATCTGCCGAGTCGGCCGCGACGAGGGTGCGGCAGACCTGGGGCTCAGAGCTTCTTGTTGGCAGCGATGTCCCAACCCGCAGTCTTGGTCGCGCCAGCCGAACCGTCGGCGTTTTGCGGCGTGTACTCGAACTTGATCTTCGCGAAGTTGAGACTGACGCGTTCGGTCAGGCGTTCCTCATCCTTGGCGCCGCCGGTATGAACACTTGAGACGAGCACGGTGCTCATGGTGATCTTCACGTATTCAACGGCTTCCTTGCCGGCCTTGCGGACCACCAGGACGGCTTCGTTGTAGTGCTCGCCGTTGCAACAGGCCAGCAGCAGAGCGTGCGATGCCGAGTCCACATATTTGGTGACTGACAGATCCCCGGCACTCACCTTGCCGGAACCGCCGCCAGTGCCGATGTGGGTGGTGCCGCTTTGCGTTGCCCCCCAATCCCAGGCAAGGACATCGATTTCCTTCTTGTGCTTGTCGTCGGCAGACTCGCCTTCGACGCCACTGATCTTCAAGAACATGTCGACAGCCATGATGGTCACCTTTCAGGAGTGGGATTTGGTTGCTCGCTCGGCCCTTCGCTGGCTCATGGCACAGGCGATGAAGGCTGCATGGAAAACGAATTCAACGCTGCGTTATTGAAAAGCCGGGTTCGATTACTTGGCCGTTTTGGCAGAGGGCAGCTTCGATACCAGCCGCAGCGACACCGTCAGGCCCTCCAGTTGGTAGTGCGGGCGCAGGAAGAACTTGGACGTGTAGTAGCCGGGGTTGCCCTCGACTTCCTCCACCACCACCTCGGCGGCGGCCAGCGGCTTGCGTGCCTTCGTTTCTTCCGACGAATTGGCCGGATCGCCATCGACGTAGTTCATGATCCACTTGTTCAGCCAGCGCTCCATGTCCTCGCGTTCCTTGAAGCTGCCGATCTTGTCGCGCACGATGCACTTCAGGTAGTGCGCGAATCGGTTGCAGGCAAACAGATAAGGCAGGCGCGCCGCCAGGTTGGCGTTGGAGGTGGCGTCGGGATCGTCATATTCGAAGGGCTTGTTGAGCGACTGCGCGCCGATGAAGGCGGCAAAGTCGCTGTTCTTGCGGTGGATGAGCGACAGCAGACCAGCCTTGGACAGCTCGGCCTCGCGCCGGTCGCTGATGGCGATCTCGGTGGGGCACTTTTGGTCCACGCCGCCGTCGTCGCTGGGGAAGGTGTGCAGCGGCAGGTTCTCCACTGCGCCGCCCGATTCGATGCCACGAATGCGCGAGCCCCAGCCATACAGCTTGTACGAGCGGTTGATGTTGGTGGCCATGGCGTAGGCCGCGTTGGCCCAGGCGTATTTGGAGTGATCGGCTCCCGCCGTGTCCTCCTCGAAATCGAATTCCTCCACCGGGTTGGTGTGGGCGCCGTAGGGTGCACGCGCCAGAAAACGCGGCATGCACAGGCCCAGATACTTGGAGTCGTCCGACTCGCGCAGGCTGCGCCAGGCGGCGTATTCGGGCGTCAGAAAGATCTTGGTCAGATCGCGCGGATTGGCCAACTCCTGCCAGCTCTGCATCTGCATCAGGCTGGGGCTGGTGCCCGTGATGAAGGGCGCATGCGCCGAGGCACCGATCTTGGCCATCTCGCCCAGCAGCTCGACGTCGGGCGGGGTCTGGTCAAAGTAGTAGTCGCAGACGATGGCGCCGAAGGGCTCACCACCGAACTGGCCATACTCTTGCTCATAAATTTTCTTGAACACCGGGCTCTGGTCCCAGGCCGTGCCCTTGAATTTCTTGAGGTTCTTGGCCAATTCCTTCTTGGAGATGTCCATCACCCGGATCTTCAGGTTCTCGTCGGTCTCGGTGTTGTTGACCATGTAGGCCAGGCCGCGCCAAGCGCTTTCGAGCTGCTGGTAGTCGGGGTGGTGAATGATCTTGTTGACCTGCTCGGTCAGCTTGGCATCGATCGCGGAGATCATGGCCTGGATCGAGCGCGTGACATCCTTGCCGATCAGCTGGGTCTGGCTCAAGGCCTGCTGGGCCAGGGTCTGGACGGCCTGCTCGACGGCGCTCTTGGCTTCGTCGCTGCGCGGTTTGAATTCTTTCTGCAGCAGCGATGCGAAGTCGCCGCCGGCGTATTCGACGTCCTTGAGGGCGCTTTGCTGGGTTGCTTCGGCCATGAGGTTCTCCTCTCTCGTCGATTCGGGGTCAGGCAGCGCCGCCGTCTTCAGCCTGCTTGGCGGATGCCGCCAGCGACTGCAGCAAGGCCGGGTTGTCCAGCACCTTGGCCAGCAATTCCTCGGCGCCGGTCTTGCCATCCATGTAGGTGACCAGGTTGGACAACTGGTTGCGCGCTTCCAGCAGCTTGTTCAGGGCGTCGACTTTGCGCGCCACGGCCGCGGGGGAGAAATCTTCCATGCTCTCGAAGGTGAGTTCCACCTTCAAGTCACCCTCGCCGGTGAGGGAGTTCTCGACTGAGAAGGTGGTGCGCGGCTTCATGGCCTTCATGCGGGCATCGAAGTTGTCGATGTCGAATTCGAGGAACTTGCGCTCACCCACGGGCGCCAGCGGATCGGCCGGCTTGCCCGACAGGTCGGCCATCACACCCATCACGAAGGGCAGCTGGATCTTCTTTTCGGCGCCGTAAAGCTCGACGTCGTATTCGATCTGCACGCGCGGGGCGCGGTTGCGGGCGATGAATTTCTGGCTGCTTTGTGCCATGGGGTAGCTCCTTCTCAGGATTCAGGGCGGGGCCCGGTGATGACTTGAATGGTGTCCAGCGCGTTGGGCGCCAGGTTGGCCATGATGTCCAGAAAGCTGACGCCGATGAGTTGCTTGGCGCGGGCAATCAGCAGCGGCGCCGGGTTGCCGGGTTCGGCCTGCTCCAGAAAGTGGATGACCCGATCGAGCGTCTGCAGGGCGTCCTGCCGGGTGCGAATTTCCCCTCGCACGGCACTCGTGGACGTGCCCGATGGATCGCCTGCGGCAGCGACCGAAGCTTCGGATGTCTCAGACGCGCCTTCGGTACTTCCCCCCGCCGTGGGTGCGCCTTGATTCAGCACCTTGGCCACACCGGCCAGGCGCGTCAGGTCGATCGCGTTGCTGCGACCGCTGCGCTCGGCCACCCGATCGGCCATGCCTTGCAACAGCGGGCTCAGGGCGCGCATGGTTTCCGCGCGCTCCGGTGCGGCAGCCAGGATGTCGTCGAGGCCGCCCTGTACCACGGCGGGCGACAGTGCCGAGCCGTCGCCACCGGCCGCCAGCAGGCCGCGAGCGGTCGCCAGGTCGCGCACGCGGATGGGACCGATGCCGGCGGCAATGCCCAGGGTGACGTCGTACAGATCGCGCACCACCGCGCTCTCGTCGTTGAGCGCCGCCAAGGCGTTCAGGCGCATCGTGGGGTCGTTGTCGTCGTCGGCGTCGAGCTGGGGGTGCACGCCGTCCCAAAAGCGGTCGAGCAGGCCCGCCAGCAACCCGAGACCCAGGCGCGTACCCTCCAGCCCCTGGGTGCGCGTGGCGGCGCGCAGCAGCAGCACAGCGCCGCGCAGGTCCTTGGAGCGCTTCAGCAGGGCGACGGCCTGCGCCCCGATCTGGGCCCAATCGGGCTCGACCGCAGCGATGATGGTGTCGCCGAACTGCTGCTCGGGCTTGCCCAGCGAATCGGCGGCCAGCGCCATGAAGGCCGGGTCGTATTCGAGATCCGGCCCACAGGGATCGTCGGCCGCGATGGGCGCGAGCAGGTCGTTGACGAGGTCCGCAGTCAGCATGTTGCCAGTTCGCTTGGAGCAATCGGATAATCAAAGACGACACCCTCAGGGTCAATGCAACAAAGGAGATAGCGTGTCCCATGCCGATACCGTCCATTCGTCCTATGCGTCTGCAAGAACCCTGCGCCTGCCCGGGCGCCGGGGCTGGTTGCTGGCCGCTGCAGCCGGGGTGCTGCTGGCCGCCTGCGCGACGCCGGAAAAGCCGGTGACCACCCCCGTCACGCTGACCCTGGTCGCCGCCCCCGACACCAACCCGGATGCCCAGGGCCGCGCCTCGCCCCTGGTCACGCGTTACTACGTGCTGAAGGCACCGGGCGCCTTCGAATCGGCCGACTTCTTTTCCCTGCAGGACAAGGACACCGCCACGCTGGGCGCGGACCTGGTGCAGCGCGAGGAGGTGATCCTGCGTCCGGGGGAGCAGCGCAGCGTCCGCCTGACCCTGGCGGCCGACGTGAAGACACTGGGTTTCACGGGCGCATACCGCGACCTGAACCGCTCACGTTGGCGCCAGAGCATCGCCCTGACGCCGGGCCAGCCCCTGAATTTGACGGTGACTTTTGGCGCGCAGGGGATCGCGTTGGCGCCGCGCTGAAAATTTTCGGCTCGGCGTGCGCCGGAAGCACCCAAGGCCTAGTCCGTTTGGCCGGGCAGCAGCAGATTGTTTGCGCCCACGTTCCGGTTTATGGTGGCCGAATGCATCGCCATCAGCCCTTGCCTCGCCCGTACGCACCATGAAAATCCTGATTGCAGACGATCATCGGCTCATCATCGATGCGGTGGCGGACAAGCTGTCGGAGCTGGAGCCGGGCATCGAGTTCGTGGCCGCGGTCGATGCGCGCGAGTTGCTGGAGCGGGTGGGCGAGCCGCTGGACTTGGCGCTGGTTGATCTCAGCATGCCCGGCGCCGACGGTCTGTCGCACATCCAGCAGGTGCGCCAGCGTTGCCCCGACTTGCCGATCATCGTGCTGTCGGGCCAGGAAGACCCGGCCGTGATGCGCGACGTGCTGGACTGCGGCGCGCAGGGCTACATCCCCAAGGCCTATTCGCCGGCCGTCATGGTGTCGGCCGTGCGCCTGGTGATGGCGGGCGGCGTCTACGTGCCGCCGATGCTGCTGTCGATGTCGGGCCGCGATGCCGGCCCGGGTGCGGACGCCGCCGGTCAGCCCGCCGAAGCGGCCAGGGGGGGGCGCTGGGCGACCTGCTGACCGAGCGCCAGGTCGACGTGCTGCGCCTGCTCTCGCAAGGCCAGCCCAACAAGGTGATTGGCCGCAGCCTGGGCATCAGCGAGGGCACGGTGAAGATTCACCTGGCGGCGATTTTTCGCGCCCTGAATGCGCGCAACCGCACCGAGGCGGTGATGAAGGCCCGCGCGCTGGCCGACAAGCCGGGGTCGATGTCGCGCGTGGTTTGAATCCGGGCGCGGCCGGCCGGGCGCCGTTGCGACCGTTTATCTGGCGCGCCGCACCCGCAGCAACTCGTCCAGGATCAGGCCGACCGCTCCGGCGGTGATGGCCGCGTCGGCCAGGTTGAAGGCCGGAAAGTGGCCGCGGTAGAACAGGCCGCTCAGGAAGGGCCAGTGAAAGTCCAGGAAGTCGACCACGTAGCCGTGTTGCAGGCGATCGACGACGTTGCCGACGGCGCCGCCCAGGATCATCGACAGCGAGAAGGCAAACAGCCGCTGCCCCGCATGCTGGCGCAGCAGCCAGACGATGAAGCTGGACGCGGCCAGCGCCAGGGCGACGAAAAACCAGCGCTGCCAGCCGCTGCCGCCGGCCAAAAACGAGAACGCCGCGCCGGTGTTGTGGGCGCGCACGATGTTGAAGAAGCCCGTGATGGGGGTGGCGTCGCCCAGCCGGTAGTGGCCCAGGATGAGCCACTTGCTGAACTGGTCGAGCACCACCACGAGGGCGGCCAGCGCCAGCCACAGGGCCAGGCCGGCGCCGCCGGATTTGCCGCGCGCCATGTCAGGCGATGCTGCGCGTCTCGCCCGCGCCGTACAGGTTGCTCACGCAGCGCCCGCACAGGGTGGGGTGCTCGGCATGCTGGCCGACGTCGGGCAGGTAGTGCCAGCAACGCTCGCATTTTTGGTCATTCGAGCCGCTGACGCTGATGGACAGTGCGTCACCAGCTTTCAATTCGATAGCAGACACGATGAACACGAAGCGCAGGTCGGCCCCCAGGCTGGCCAGCAGGGCGTGGTCTTCGGGCGGCGCGCTCAGCACCGCCGTAGCCTGCAGCGAAGAACCGACCTGGCCTTGCTCGCGCAGGGTTTCGATCTGCTTGTTGACGGCCTCGCGGATTTCGCGGATGCGCGCCCATTTGGCCAACAGCGCGGCGTCGGGCGCGTCGAAGCGCCAAAACTCTTCCAGAAAGATCGAGTCGCTTTGGCCCACCAGCTTCCAGGCCTCTTCGGCCGTGAAGCTGAGGAAGGGCGCCATCCAGCGCAGGAGGGCCTGCGTCAGCTGCCACAGCGCGGTCTGCGCGCTGCGCCGCGCCAGGCTCTTGGGCTGGGTGGTGTACAGGCGATCCTTGAGCACGTCGAGGTAAAAGCCGCCCAGGTCTTCGGAGCAAAAGAGCTGCAGCTTGGCCACCACGGGGTGGAACTCGTACACCTCGTAGTGCGCCAGCACCTCGGCCTGGAAGGCGGCGGCGCGCGCCAGCAGCCAGCGGTCGATCTCCAGCATGTCGGCCGGCGGCACGGCGTCCTTGGCCGGATCGAAGTCGCTGGTGTTGGCCAGCAGAAAGCGCAGCGTGTTGCGGATGCGGCGGTAGCTGTCGATCACGCGCGCCATGATCTTGTCGTCGCCGGCGATGTCGCCCGAGTAGTCGCTCGACGCCGTCCACAGGCGCAGCAGCTCGGCACCCCACTTCTTGTTGGCCTGCTGCAGGTCGATGCCGTTGCCCAGGCTCTTGCTCATTTTGCGGCCCTGCGAGTCGACGGTGAAGCCGTGCGTCAGCAGGCTGCGGTAGGGCGCGCGGCCGCGGATGGCGCTGGCCAAGAGCAGCGAGGAATGGAACCAGCCGCGGTGCTGGTCGTGACCTTCCAGGTACATGTCGGCCTCGGGGCCGCTCTCGTGGTGCTCGTCGGGGTGGGTGCCGCACAGCACATGGTCGAAGGTGGAGCCCGAGTCGAACCACACCTCCAGGATGTCGTTGAACTTGCGGTAGTGCTGCGCCTCTTCGGCACCCAGGATTTCCTCGGCCGTCACGCGGCTCCAGGCCTCGATGCCGCCCTGGGCGATGATGTCGGACGCTTGGTCCAGGATTTCCAGCGTGCGCGGATGCAACTCGTCGGTTTCCTTGTGCAGGAAGAAGGCGATCGGCACGCCCCAGGCGCGCTGGCGGCTGATGACCCAGTCGGGGCGGCCGGCAATCATGTCGCGCAGGCGGGCCTGGCCCGAGGGTGGGTAGAACCTGGTCTGCTCGATGGCGCGCAGGGCGGTGGTGCGCAGGGTCTCGGCAGCCTTGTCCTTGGTGAACACGCCAACGCCTTCGTCCATGCGCACGAACCACTGCGAGGCGGCGCGGTAGATCACGGGCGACTTGTGGCGCCAGCAGTGCGGATAGCTGTGCTGCAGGCTGCTGGTGGCCAGCAGGCGACCGGCGTCCTGCAGGGTCTGGATGATGACGGGCACGGCCTTCCAGATATCCAGGCCGCCGAACAGCGGAAAGTCGGCCGCGTAGCTGCCGCCGCCTTGCACCGGGTTCAGGATGTCGGCATGCGCCAGGCCGTGCGAGACGCAGGAGTTGAAGTCCTCCACGCCGTAGGCCGGCGCCGAGTGCACGATGCCGGTGCCGTCGGTGTCGGTGGCGTAGTCGGCCAGGTACACGGGCGACAGGCGCCGGTAGCCGGCATCGACGTCGTACAGCGGATGCTTGAAGTTCAGCCCGGCCAGCTTTGCGCCCTGGGTGGTGGCGATGATCTTGCCATCGATGCCATAGCGCTTGAGACAGTCGTCGACGCGCGCCGTGGCCAGCACCAGCAGGCCCTTGGGCGTGTCGACCAGCGCGTATTCGATCTGCGGGCCCAGGTTGAGCGCCTGGTTGGCCGGGAGGGTCCAGGCGGTGGTGGTCCAGATGACGACGAAGGCGGGCTTGTCCAGCTGGGGCAAGCCGAAGGCGGCGGCGAGCTTGGCGGGCTCGGCCGCCTCGAAGGCCACGTCCACCGTGGTGCTCTTGCGGTCCTGGTATTCGATCTCGGCCTCGGCCAGCGCCGAGCCGCAGTCGAAGCACCAGTACACGGGCTTGAGGCCCCGGTAGACGAAGCCGCGCTCGATCAGGCGCTTGAAGACGCGCAACTCGCGCGCCTCGTTGGCGAAGTTCATCGTCTTGTAGGGGTTGTCCCATTCGCCCAGCACGCCCAGGCGCTTGAAGTCCTTCATTTGCAGGGCGATCTGCTCGGTGGCGTAGGCACGGCCCTTGGCCTGCATCTCGTCGCGGCCGAGGTTGCGGCCGTACAGCTTCTCGATCTGGTTCTCGATCGGCAGGCCGTGGCAGTCCCAGCCCGGCACGTAGTGCGCGTCCATGCCCTTTAGCTGCCGCGCCTTGACGATCATGTCCTTCAGGATCTTGTTGACCGCGTGGCCGGCGTGCAGCGTGCCGTTGGCGTACGGCGGGCCGTCGTGCAGGATGAACTTCTCGCGCCCGGCGCGGGCCATGCGCAGGCGCTTGTACAGGCCCTCATCTTCCCACTGCTGCACCCAGCCGGGCTCGCGCTTGGGCAGGTCGCCGCGCATGGGGAAGGGCGTGTCCGGCAGGTTCAGCGCGGCGCGGTAGTCGGTCTTGTTGTCGGAGCTCATGGCGTGCAAAATTTTGAATCAAACAGGGCTTTGGCCCGCACCCAGCCAGCGCGAGCAGCTATCGAGTCAGGAGTGGGGCAGGGTGCGGGCGCTGGCCGTGGCGGCAGGCGAAAAGCGGGGCCCGCGGCCCCTTCAAATTCGCGCCGGGTGGGCGGCCAGCCAAGCGCGCGCATCAGCCAGGTCGCGCGCAATGCCGTCGGTGAGCGCCGCCAGGCTGTGATAGCGCAACTCGTCGTGCAGTTTGTGCAGCAGTTCCACGCGGATGATTTTACCGTAGGCCCCCTCGGCGCCCAGCCGGGCGGGCCACCGCAGGCAGTGCGTCTCCAGCAGCACGCGCCCGCCGTTCACGTCATTGGGGTCGAGCGACGGGCGCACCCCCAGGTTGGCCACGCCGGGCAGCGGGGCGGCGTCCAGCCCGTGCACACGGACCACGAAGATGCCGCTGGCCGCGGGTTTCCAGGCATGCGAGCGGCGCGAAAAGCGCAGGTTCAGCGTGCGAAAGCCGTCGGCACGGCCGGCCGCGCTTTCGCCCAGCTTGCGGCCCAGGTGGCGCCCATGCACGACGTGGCCGCTGATGGCGTAGGGGCGGCCCAGCAGCGCGGCGGCGTCGCGCATGCGGCCCTCGGCCAGCGCCGCGCGCACGGCGGTGCTGGACACGCGCACGCCGTGCACCTCGTAGCTTTGCATGCGCGCCACGTCGAAGCCGCGCTGCGGGCCGGCCGCGTCCAGCATGGCGTAGTCGCCCGCGCGCTTGGCGCCGAAGCGAAAGTCGTCGCCCACCAGCACGTAGCGCACGCCCAGGCCGCGTACCAGCATGTCGTCGATGAAGGCCTGGGGCGGCTGCGCGGCCAGGCGCGCGTTGAAGGGCAGCACGATGGTCTGGTCGATGCCGCAGCGCGCCAGCTCGGCCAGCTTGTCGCGAAAGGTGACGATGCGGGCGGGCGCCAGCTCGGGCTTGTTCAGCAGCGCGGCAAAGTGGTCGCGCGGGTGCGGCTCGAAGGTCATCACGCAACTGGGCACGCCGCGCTGCGCCGCCTCGCCGCGCAGCAGCGCCAGCATCGCCTGGTGGCCGCGGTGCACGCCGTCGAAGTTGCCGATGGTGAGCGCGCAGCCCGGCGCGATGCCGGGGTGATGCAGGCCGCGAAAGATCTTCATCGATTATTGAATTGATAGCGCCCCGCGCAAGCTGCACCCGCGCCAGACGGTCAAATCCCCGCAAAAAAAAGAGTATATTGCCTGTGCGCCTGTCGGATTTCCGCGGGCGCAGGGCGGCTGGCGCTGGCAACGCCGGCCACACACAGGGCTTCCGTGTCAGGAGTCGTTTTGTGAAGGTGCTCAAGCTGTCGGCCCAGGGGCTGCCGCAATCGTGGATTTCGCTCGAACAGGCGGTGATTCATTACGCCGCCGAAGAGGTGCGCTGGGAGGCCGGCGGCCCGATCGCGGTGTTTCACGGCGGGCACAACGCCATCACCGGCCAGCAGTCGATCATCGAGGTCAACAGCATCATCGGCACGCGCGGTGTGCCGGGCATCAACCCGTTCGACCTGCGCCCGGGCCTGACCAATGCCAAGCTGTTCGCGCGCGACCGCAATGTCTGCGCCTATTGCGGCGGACACTTTCACGAAACCGAACTCACGCGCGAGCACATCACCCCGCTGGCCCAACGCGGGCGCGACCACTGGATGAACGTGGTCACCGCCTGCCGCGCCTGCAACCACCGCAAGAGCGACCGCACGCCCGAGCAGGCACGCATGCCGCTGCTGTATGCGCCCTACGTGCCCAGCCTGTGGGAAGACTTCATCCTGCGCAACCGCCGCATCCTGGCCGACCAGATGGAGTTTCTGATGGCGCACCTGCCGCGCAATTCGCGCCTGCACGCTTAGCCGGTCGCCGGCAGGGGTTGGCCTGCAGCTATGCTTGCCGCATGCCCCGCCTCATCTTCTTCTGCGGCCACGCCGGCACCGGCAAGACCACGCTGGCCAAGCGCGCCCTGCCGCTGCTGCACCAGCGCAGCGGCGAATCGTTCTGCCTGCTGGACAAGGACACGCTGTACGGCGGCTACAGCAGCGCCGTGATGGGCGTGCTGACGGGCGACCCGAATGACCGCGACAGCCCGCTGTATCTGCAGCACCTGCGCGCGCCCGAGTACGCGGGCCTTTTGGGCACGGCGCGCGAGAACCTGGCGCTGGGCGTCAACTGCATCGTGGTCGGCCCGCTCTCGCGCGAGGTGCGCGCGCATCAACTCGCCGATCGCGCCTGGCTGCGCGTGGGCGACGACGTGAGCGTGCGCATCGTCTGGGTACACCTGCAGGAAGCCGAGGCGCGCCGGCGCATCCAGGCGCGCGGCAACCCCAACGACGCCTGGAAGCTGGCGCACTGGGACGACTACCGCACGCGCCTGTTCATGCCCGAGGCGGCGCAGTATCCGGAACTGCTTCTCTACGACAACACGCAGGCGCCCGATGCCGCTTTCGAGGCCTTGCTGGAGCAGCTGGAGCAGGGCTGAGGCATCACAGCACCACCGGCACCTCCGTTGCCGGCGGCGTGTTGCGGCTGCGCCCGCAGCGCACCAGGCCGTCGATCATCACCATGCCGATGCCGGGGATGTCGCCCAGTTGCACGCTGTCCAGCAGGTCGCGCCCGGCGCTGTGCTGCGCCTTGTCCATGAAGACGAAGTCGGCCGCGCGGCCCACCTCGATCAGGCCGCAGTTGAGCTGACGCATGCGCGCGGTGTTGCCGGTGGCAAAGCCGAACACCACCTCGGCCGGGATGCCGGCAAAGCTGGAGATCAGCGCGATCATGCGCAAGATGCCCAGCGGTTGCACGCCCGAGCCGGCGGGGCCGTCGGTGCCCAGGATGACGCGGTGCGGGCATTTCAGCTCGATGGCGGCGCGCGCCGCCTCGATGGCGATCTTCTCGTTGCCGTTGTGCACCAGCTCGATGGCGCGGCTGGACTTCTCGCACAGCTCGCACACGTGCTTCCAGGGCAGGGCGGTGTGGCCGCCGTTGATGTGGCCGATGATGTCGGCGTCGGCCGCCAGCACCACGTCCTTGTCGATCAGGCCCGAGCCGGGAATGGACGGGCCGCCCGTGTGAATGGTGCTCTGGATGCCGTACTTGCGCGCCCAGGCCACCATCCGGCCCGCCTCTTCGCCGGCCTTGACCGAGCCCAGGCCGACTTCGCCCAGCAGCTTGACACCCGCGTCGGCCAGGTCCTTGAAGTCCTGCTCGACCATGCCCTTTTCGATCACCGGCGCGCCGGCCAGCACCTTCACGCCGCCGGGGCGGAAGTTGTCGAACGCGCGCTGCGCCGTGATGGCCAGCGCCTTCAGGCCGACGATGTCCTTGGGCCGGCCGGGCAGGTGCACCTCGCCGGCCGAGATCATGGTGGTCACCCCCCCGTTCATGGTCGACTCGATCCAGCCCAGCTGTCCCTGGCGCGGCGTCCAGTCGCCGAACACCGGGTGCACGTGGCTGTCGATCAGGCCGGGCGCCACGCAGGTGCGGCGCGCGTCGATGGTGTGCCTGGCGCCGGCGGTGTCGCAGTCGGCGGCCTTGCCTACGGCGGTGATCAGCCCGTCGTCGACCACGAGGGTGTCGGCGTCGAGAATGGGGCGGTCGATGTCGCCCGACAGCAGCAGGCCGATGTGGGTGATGACGACCTTGCCGGACTTTTCGGTGCTTGCGGCTTCTGCCATGGGGTGCTCCTCGAGGTGGATGAAAACATCAGGCGCGCACGGCGCGCAGGACGGTGTCGATGACCTGCCGGTGCCAGTGTTCCAGCGCCTCGGGGCTTTCCAGCCGGGCGCCGAGGAAGGCCGACAGGGTGTGGCGGTTGGACAGATAGAAGTAGTTCAGGCTGGCGATCGTCAGGTAGATGTCGCGCGCCGACAAGCCGCCGCGGAACACGCCCTGGGCCACGCCGCTGGCCAGCACCGCATCGATGATCTGCGTGGCGGGCGAAGAATAGTCGTGCGCGCGCAGCGACTTGGCGATGTGCTTGCCGCGGTGCAGGTTCTCGTCGTTGAGCAGGGTGATGAACTCGGGGTTGCGCTGGTAGTAGGTCCAGATGAAGCGGATGACGGCCACCAGCGCCTGCTCGGGCTCGCCGACGTCCAGCTCCAGCGCCGCCTCGGCTTCGTTGAAGCGCCGGTACAGGTTTTCGAGTACCGCGATGTACAGCCCTTCCTTGCTGCCGAAATAGTAGTAGATCATGCGGTCGTGCGAGTGCGCCGCCCTGGAGATTTGCTCGATGCGTCCGCCCGAATAGCCGTGCTTGGCAAAGATGCGCGTGGCGGCCCGCAGGATGGCGTCCTGCGTTTCCTGCGCCGCCTGCTCGCGCACGCCCGGCTTGCGTCCGGGCTTGGCGCGGCCGCGGAAGGGTGGTTGCACGGGGGCGAGGGCCAGGTAGGTCTTCATGATTCGGCAAACGCCCGTTCGATCACGAAGTCGCCGGGACGTGTGGTGTTGCCTTCCCTGAAGCCGCGCGACTCGAGCAGCTGCCGCAGGTCCTTGAGCATGGCCGGACTGCCGCAGATCATGGCGCGGTCGTGCGCGGCGTCCAGCGGCGGCAGATCGAGGTCGGAAAACAGCTTTCCGGACTCGATCAGGTCGGGGATGCGCCCGACGTTGCGAAAGTCCTCGCGCGTGACGGTGGGGTAGTAGCGCAGTTGGCTGGCGATCATGTCGCCCAGAAATTCGTGCCGCGGCAGGTGGTCGAGGATCACGTCGTGATAGGCCAGCTCGCCCGCCGTGCGCACGCCGTGCACCAGGATGATCTGCTCGAATTTTTCGTAGCTCTCGGGGTCGCGGATGATGCTCATGAAGGGCGCCAGGCCGGTGCCGGTGGAAAACAGGTACAGGCGCTTGCCCGGCAGCAGGTAGTCCACCACCAGGGTGCCGGTGGGCTTGCGCCCGACGACGATGGTGTCGCCCGGCTGGATGTGCTGCAGGCGCGAGGTGAGCGGGCCGTCGTCCACCTTGATGCTGAGGAACTCCAGGTGGTCCTCGTAGTTGGGCGATGCGATGCTGTAGGCGCGCAGCAGCGGCTTGGCGTCGATGCGCAGGCCGATCATGGTGAAGTGGCCGTTGGAAAAGCGCAGCGCCGCGTCGCGCGTGGTGGTGAAGCTGAACAGGCGATCGGTCCAGTGGCGGACCGTCAGCACACGCTCTTCGATGAAGGCACTCATGATGCGAGTCGGCGGCGGGTTCAGGCTGGCAGGCTGGCGCACTGGCAGCCGGCACGAGCAGCGGTCACGACATGGGTCATCAAGCTTCCTCGACTGGAAATCGGGCGGTGCCGGCGCCCAGGGCGACGGTTCGCGTCCGACGCGTTGATGCAGCGCGGACTGCATCGGAATTCGGAGAAGACTACATGAAAATTTTGTCAACTCATTCAGGGTTTACTCCATGTCGATTCAGTGGTTACTACATTAAATTTCGGGTTCGTTCGCGGCCGCGTCGGGCCGCAAGGGCCATTCGCGACATGACCGAACACACCCGAACCGATGGTTTGCCCGAGCTGGCCGAGCCGCAGGTGCTGGAGCGCGCGCGCCCACGCAACGAGCGCATGGCGGCCACCAAGGTCGAGTGCAATGCCTGCCCCATCCTGTGCCAGATCGCCGAAGGTCGCACCGGCGCGTGCGACCGCTATGCCAATCAGGGCGGCGTGCTGATCCGGGTTGACCCGGTGCTGCTGCTGCGCCGGACGGTGGACGAGCAGCGCGCGCCGCTGGTGCAATTCAGCGGCCGGGTGGTGCAGAACACGGGCCAGCCCGCGCAAGACGTGGCGCAGGCGCCCGACTGGGACGGCGACCTGCTGCGCGCCGACGAGGTGTTCGTCACCGGCGTGGGCTCGTCCACCACCTACCCCGACTACAAGCCGGCGCCTTTCATCGTCGGCTCGCAGGTGCAGGGCGTCGACATGGTGACGGTGGTGACCGAGGGCATCTTCAGCTACTGCAGCCTCAAGGTGAAGATCGACACCGACCGCTACCTGGGCCCCGAGCAGGCCAACGTGCGCTGCAAGGGCGAGGTGGTGGGCCACGTCACCACGGCCGAATACGGCTCGCAGATGCTGTCGCTGGGCGGGGTGCATCACCTCACCGGCGGCAGCAAGAAGGAGGGGCGCGTCACGCTGGAGGTGATGGAGCAGCTGGGCAACCGGCAGCCGATGGAGCTGTCCATCGACGGCGGGGCGCAGCTCGTCATCCAGGCTGGCCGTCCGCCCATCGTCAACGGCGTGGAAGAGCAGCGCATGCGCGTGGGCTGCGGCTCGGCCACCGTGGGCATCTTCGCCAAGCAGCTGTACGGCCATGCCGACGAGGTGGTGGTGGTCGACGACCACATCACCGGCGTCCTGACCGAGCACCAGGCCGGCCGCTGCCTGGACATGCGGCCTTCGGGCATCGCCATGCGCGGACGCAAGTCCACACCGGGGCGCTATTTCCAGGTTGCCAACCCGGGCACCGGCTGGGGCGGCACGTCCATCGACGATCCGTTGACGGTGCTCGACGCCTGGGACGCCAGGCAGGGCTGGCCCGGCCTGCGCCTGCTCATGACCTCCACCACCGGCGAGCACGCCGCCTGGTACGTGCTGGACGAGCAGCTGGTGCCGCGCGAGCAGCCCATGCCCGATGCGGTGCGCGCGGTGGTCGAGCGCATCGGCGAAAACTGCGAGCCCTCGCTCACCACGGTGCTGTTTCTGGGCGGCGCGGGCGGCAGCCTGCGCGCCGGCGCCACCGAAAACCCGGTGCTGCTCACGCGCGCCATCAAGAATGCGCTGGTCAACGTCACCTGCGGTGGTGCGCCGGCCTATGTGTGGCCGGGCGGCGGCATCACGGTGATGGTCGACGTGATGCGCATGCCCGAGCACAGCTTCGGCACCGTGCCGACGCCCGCCATCGTCGCGCCCATCGAGTTCAGCATGCGCCGCGACGACTACGCGGCGCTGGGCGGGCATGTCAGGCATGTGCGCGCGCTGGAAGACGTGCTGCGCACCGGTGCCTGGCACAACGACGGTGCGCCCACGCGCCGCGCATGGGCGCCCGTCCATCCCGCCAATCCCTGGCCGCTGGGCCATCCGCCGCAACTGGGCTGAACCATGGGCGCGCAAGGCATGCTGCTGGACGATGGCCGCTTGCACCTGCAGCACGGGCCGATCGACATCCTCATCGGCGCCGATGGCGAGCCGGCCGCCGTGCAGCAGGCGCACGAGGCTGCTTTGCTGCGTTTTCGTGGCCTGCTGCAGGAGCTGGTGGACGAGCTGCCCGCCTTGCGCGCACCGGTGCGCGGCGCGTGTCCGGTGTACGGCGTGGTTGCGCAGCGCATGTGGCAGGCGGTGTACCCCTATCGTGCGGCCTACATCACCCCGATGGCCGCCGTGGCCGGCGCGGTGGCGCAGGAGCTGGCGGCGGCCTATCAACGGCCGGGCGTGCGCCGGGCCTGGGTCAACGACGGTGGCGACATCGCCCTGCACCTGACGGCCGGCGAGCGCTTTCGCGTCGGCCTGTTTGCCGACCTGGACCAGTGGCCGCGCGCCCTGGCCGCGCGCGGGCTGGCGGTGGACGGCGTGTTCGACGTCGGCCACGACAGCCCCGTGCGCGGCGTCGCCACCAGCGGCTGGAAGGGCCGCAGCTTTTCGCTGGGCATTGCCGACAGCGTGACCGTGCTGGCCGCCACCGCGGCGCAGGCCGACGCCGCGGCCACCATCGTTGGCAACGCCGTCGACCTGCCGCACGCGGGCATCGTGCGCCGACCCGCCAACACCATCCGCGACGACAGCGACCTGGGCACGATCTGGGTGACCGTGCAGGTGCCGCCACTGACGCCCGCGCAGGCCCAGGCGGCGCTGGCGGCCGGCTGCACGAGGGCGCTGCAGCTGCGCGCTGCGGGCCACATCGTTTCGTGTGTAATCACCTGCCAGGGCTGGGCCGCGTCAACCGATGGCGGCCCGGCGCGTTTTTTGCCTCTTGACGCCGCCGTGCCGGGGCGTGCGCAGCACCTGCTGCAGGAGACCGCATGATCGAGATTCGACGCACCTTGACCCACGTGGAAGACATCTTCCACGAGTTCGGCCCGCCGGCGGCCGAGCCGCTCCAGCGCGGTTTCATCGCCGCCGTGCTGACCAACCCGTTTGCCGGCCGCTACGAACCCGATCTCCTGCCCATGATGGAGGCGCTCAACGCCGTCGGCACGCAGATGGCCCACCAGTTGCTGCGTGCCATGGCCGTGCCCGCCGAGCGCATCGAGAGCTACGGCAAGGGCGCCATCGTGGGCGCCGCCGGCGAGCTGGAGCACGGTGCACTGTGGCACGTGCCGGGTGGTTACGCGATGCGCGAGCTGCTGGGCTGGAGCGGCGATCGCGCGGCCTATACCCAGGGCCAGGGCGAGGCCAAGACGGGCCAGCCGGGCAACGCCCTGTCGATCGTGCCCTCGACCAAGAAGGTCGGCCCGCCCGGCTGCGCGCTGGACGTGCCGCTCACCCACATCAACGCCAGCTACGTGCGCAGCCACTTCGATGCCATCGAGGCGCGCGTGCCCGGCAGCCCGTGTGCCGACGAGGTGATCTACATCCTGGCCATGTCCACGGGCGCCCGCGTGCATGCGCGGGTGGGCGGCCTGAAGGCGGCCGACATCGCCAAGTGGGACGGCCTGCGCTGACCCGTCTGATAGAAAGAGGAACACCATGGCTGCAAAGATTCGCAAATTGCTGGTGCAGGTCGATGAAACTCGCATCGAAATGGGCCAGGCCGTCGACCCGCCCACGCGCCGCGCGCTGGCGATGGCCGTGATCGAGAACCCCTACGCCGGCCGCTACGAACCAAAGCTGGACGCCCTGATCGACATCGGCGAGGAACTGGGTGCGCTGCTGGGGCAAAAGTGCGTGGCCGCGCTGGGCATCGCGCCGGGCCAGGCGCAGAGCTACGGCAAGGCCGCCATCGTCGGCGAGGCCGGCGAGCTGGAGCACGCCGCCGCCGTGCTGCATCCCAAGCTGGGCGCGCCGCTGCGCCAGGCGGTCGAGAAGGGCGCCGCGCTGGTGCCCTCGGCCAAGAAGCGCGGTGGCTTGGGCACGGCCGTGGACGTGCCCCTGGGCCACAAGGACGCGGCCTTCGTGCGCAGCCACTTCGACGCCATCGAGGCGCGCGTGTCCGATGCGCCGCGCGCCAATGAAATCGTGGTGGCCGTGGCCGTCACCGACAGCGGGCGCCCGCTGCCGCGCATCGGCGGCCTGCAGGTCGGCGAGATCAAGGGTGTAGACGGTTTGCGGTAAGCGGTCCCTGAGTACGTGTATTCGACGACTGATTCAAACAAGGAAGGAACGACCATGTCCAAATTCAAGATGAACACCCCGCGCCGCGCCCTGCTGGCGGCCGCTGCGGGCCTGGTGCTGGCGGCGGGCGCCCAGGCGCAGGGCACGCTCAAGATCGGCGAGATCAACAGCTACAAGGCGCAACCCGCTTTCCTGGAGCCTTACAAGAAGGGCATGGAACTGGCGGTGGACGAGATCAACGCCTCCGGTGGCCTGCTGGGGCGCAAGGTCGAGCTGGTGATCCGTGACGACAACGCCAACCCCGGCGAGGCCGTGCGCGCCGCCGAGGAGCTGCTCTCGCGCGAGAAGGTGGACGTGCTGATGGGCGGCTTCCTGTCCAACATCGGCCTGGCGCTGACCGACTTCGCCAAGCAGAAGAAGACCTTTTTTCTGGCCGGCGAGCCGCTGACGGACAAGATCGTCTGGGCCGACGGCAACCGCTACACCTACCGCCTGCGCGCCTCCACTTACATGCAGGTGGCCATGCTGATCCCCGACGTGGTGGCGATGAAGAAAAAGCGCTGGGCGCTGGTCTACCCCAACTACGAATACGGCCAGTCGGCCGCGGCCAGCTTCAAGACCTTGCTGAAGGCGGCGCAGCCCGATGTCGAGTTCGTGGCCGAGCAGGCCCCGCCGCTGGGCAAGGTGGACGCCGGCAGCGTGGTGCAGGCGCTGGCCGACGCCAAGCCCGACGCCATCTTCAACGTACTGTTCGGCGCCGACCTGACCAAGTTCGTGCGTGAGGGCAACACCCGCGGCCTGTTCAAGGGCATCGAGGTGGCCAGCCTGCTGACCGGCGAGCCCGATTACCTCGACCCGCTGAAGGACGATGCGCCCAATGGCTGGCTGGTGACGGGCTACCCGTGGTACGGCATCAAGACGCCCGAGCACGAGGCCTTCCTGAAGGCCTACCAGGCCAAGTTCAAGGACTACCCGCGCCTGGGCTCGGTGGTGGGCTATTCGGCCGTCAAGTCGATCGAGGCGGGCGTGAAAAAGGCCGGCTCCACCGACTCCGAGAAATTGGTCGCCGCCTTCAGCGGGCTGAACGTGGTGACGCCCTTCGGCCCCATCGTGTACCGCCCCGAAGACCACCAATCGACCATGGGCGCCTACGTGGGCCGCACCAAGAACGTGGATGGCAAGGGCGTGATGGTGGACTTCCGCTACATGGACGGCGCCAAGTTCTTGCCCTCGGCCGCCGAAGTCAAGAAGCTGCGTCCGGCGGATTGAGCTGATGACGACGGCGATGAAGCACCCGGCTGGGCGCTGCCTTGGCATGGAGCCCGACACATGAACCTGTCCGGCCTGGCGGTCCAGTTGCTCAACGGCCTGGCCGGAGCTTCGTCGCTGTTTCTGGTGTCGGCGGGGCTGTCGCTGATCTTCGGCGTCACCCGCATCGTCAACTTCGCCCATGGCTCGTTCTACATGGTGGGCATCTACGTGGCCTACGCGCTGGTCGAGCGGCTGGACTGGCTGGGCTTCTGGGTCGCGGTGCCGGTCGCCGCGCTGGTGGTGGGGCTGCTGGGCGTGGTGGTGGAGATGACGGTGCTGCGCCGCATCTACCGCGCGCCCGAGCTGTTCCAGTTGCTGGCCACCTTCGCCCTGGTGCTGGTGATCAAGGACGCCATGCTGTGGCTGTTCGGCCCCGAGGAGCTGCTGGGCCCGCGCGCGCCCGGCATGAAGGGCGCGGTGGCCATCCTGGGGCGCAACTTTCCCACCTACGACCTGTTCCTGATCGTGGTCGGCCCCATCGTGCTGGGCGCGCTGTGGCTGCTGTTCACGCGCACGCGCTGGGGCACGCTGGTGCGCGCGGCCACGCAAGACCGCGAGATGGTGGGCGCGCTGGGCGTCAACCAGGTGTGGCTGTTCACGGCGGTGTTCGCGCTGGGCGCGGCGCTGGCCGGCCTGGGCGGCGCGCTGCAGCTGCCGCGCGAGCCGGCCAACCTGGAGATGGACCTGAACATCATCGGCTCGGCCTTCGTGGTGGTGGTGGTGGGCGGCATGGGCTCCATCCCCGGCGCCTTCGTGGCGGCGCTGCTGGTGTCGGAGATCAAGGCCGTGTGCATCTGGCTGGGGCTGGTCGATGTCTTCGGATTCGAGGTTTCGTTTTCCAAACTCACGCTGGTGGCCGAGTTCGCGGTCATGGCCGTGGTGCTGGTGGTGCGCCCCTGGGGCCTGATGGGCAAGCCGCAGGCCGCGCCGCGCGTGATGGGCGAGGCCGAGTTGCCGATTCGCCCGGCCGACCGGACGGCGCTGGGCGTGGCCGCCTTCGTGGTGCTGGCGCTGATCAGCCTGCCGGCCGTGTCCAGCAGCGACGCCTATGCCGTGGTGCTCGCCATCGACCTGCTGGTGGCCGCGCTGTTTGCCGCCAGCCTGCACTTCATCATGGGGCCGGCCGGCATGCATTCCTTCGGCCACGCGGCCTATTTCGGCCTGGGGGCCTACGGCGCGGCGCTGGCGGTGCGCAGGCTGGGCCTGCCTATGGAGGCGGCGCTGGTGGTGGGCCCTTTGGTGGGTGCCGTGGGCGCGCTGGTCGTGGGCTGGTTCTGCGTGCGCCTGACCGGTGTCTATCTGGCGATGCTGACGCTGGCGTTCGCGCAGATCGTGTGGGCGGGCGTCTATCAGTGGGACGCCGTCACCGGCGGCAGCAACGGCCTGACGGGCGTGTGGCCCGCGCCCTGGCTGGCGGGCAAGCAGGCCTACTACTACCTCACCCTGGCGGTGGTGCTGCTGGCACTGTGGCTGCTGCGCCGCTTCCTGTTTTCGCCTTTCGGCTACGCCATGCGGGCCGGGCGCGACTCGCCGCTGCGCGCCGACGCCATCGGCATCGACGTCAAGCGCCAGCAATGGGCGGCCTTTGCCATCGCCGGCGGCTTTGCCGGCGTGGCGGGGGCACTGTTCGCGTTTTCCAAGGGCAGCATCTCGCCCGAGACGCTGGGCGTGGGCAAGTCGGTCGACGGCCTGGTGATGGTGCTGCTGGGCGGCATCCAGACCCTCGTCGGCCCGGTGGTGGGCGCCGTCAGCTACACCTGGCTGCAGGACGTGATGGCGCGCAGCACCGACTACTGGCATGCGCTGCTGGGCGCGGTGATCCTGATCCTGGTGTTGCTGTTTCCGCAGGGCATCGCGGGCTTTTTCGGCCAGCTGTGGCAGGCGCGGCGGCTGCCGGCGGGGGGTGCGCGATGAGCCTGCTGCAAGTCGAGAACCTGGGCAAGTCCTTCGGCGGCGTCAAGGCCGTGGACGGCATCAACTTCCAGCTGCAGGCCGGCGAACTGTTGGCGCTGATCGGGCCCAACGGCGCGGGCAAGTCCACCACCTTCAACATGGTCAACGGCCAGTTGCGCGCCGACCGCGGCTCGATCCGGCTGGACGGCACCGAGCTGGTGGGCCTGCAGCCGCGCCAGATCTGGCGCCTGGGGGTGGGGCGCACCTTCCAGATCGCCGCCACGTTCTCCTCGCTCACCGTGGTCGAGAACGTTCAGATGGCGCTGCTGTCGCAAGACCGCAAGCTGTTTTCGCTGTGGGCGCCGGCCGCGCGGCATCGGCGCAGCGACGCGCTGGACCTGCTGGACCGGGTGGGCATGGCCGCGCAGGCCGATCGGCCGTGCAGCGTGCTGGCCTATGGCGACGTCAAGCGCGTGGAGCTGGCCGTGGCCATGGCCAACAATCCCAAGCTGTTGCTGATGGACGAGCCCACCGCCGGCATGGCGCCCAAGGAGCGCAACGAACTGATGGCGCTGACCAAGAAGCTGGTGGTGGAGCGCGGCATCGCCGTGCTGTTCACCGAGCACAGCATGGACGTGGTGTTCGCCTACGCCGACCGCATGGTCGTGCTGGCGCGCGGGCGCCTGATCGCCGAAGGTCGGGCCGAGGCCATCCGCAACGACCCCAAGGTACAGGAGGTGTACTTCGGCAGTGGCAAGACCTTCGAGCGGCGCGGCGCGCGGGCCGCGCAGGAGCAGGCGGCATGACGGCGGCGCACCCCGATCCCGCCGACGTGCTGCTGGACGCGCACGGCCTGTGCGCCTGGTATGGCGCGGCGCAAATCCTGTTCGACCTGAACCTGCAGGTGCGCCGTGGCGAGGTGGTGGCCCTGATGGGGCGCAACGGCGCCGGCAAGTCCACCACGCTCAAGACCCTGATGGGCCTGATGGATAAGCGCAAGGGCACGGTGCAGTTCATGCAGCGCGACATCTCCGCGCGCCAGCCTTACCAGATCGCCGCGCTGGGCATGGGCTTCGTGCCCGAGGACCGGCGCATCTTCGTCGACCTGACGGTGACCGAGAACCTCGAGGTCGGCCGCCAGCCGCCGCGCCGCTGGCCCGACGGCTCGGCCGCGCCCCGGTGGACGCCGCAGGAGCTCTATCAGCTCTTTCCCAATCTGGGCGAAATGCCCGACCGTCCCGGCGGGCGCATGAGCGGCGGCGAGCAGCAGATGCTGACCGTCGGCCGCACGCTGATGGGCAACCCCTTCCTGGTGCTGCTCGACGAACCGTCGGAGGGCGTGGCGCCGGTCATCGTCGAGCAGATGGCGAACATGATCTCGGAGCTCAAGGCCAAGGGCGTGAGCATCCTGCTGTCGGAGCAGAACCTGCATTTCGCCGAACTGTTGTCGGATCGCGCCTACGTGCTCGAAAAGGGCCAGATCCGTTTCGAGGGAACGATGGACGAACTGGCCCAGGCCGAACTCGTGCGTCGAACCTACCTGAGTGTCTGAACCCGCCGACTGGAGCCGACCATGAACCCTGCGAGCCCCGTCAACGCATCCGCCGACTACCACGTGACCGACCAGGTCGGCCACCTGCTGCGGCGCGCCTATCAGCGTCACACCGCCATTTTCCAGTCGGTGGTGCCGGCCAGCCAGCTCAGCGCGGCGCAGTTCGTCGTGCTGTGCGTGGTGCGCGAGAGGCCCGGCGCCACCATCGCCGAGATCGCGCAGGCGAGCGCCATGGACGAGCCCTCGGTGCGCGGCCTGGTCGAGCGGCTCAAGTGGACCGACTGGGTGAGCGTGGCGCACGAGCCGGGCGACAAGCGCCACGCCACCGTGACGCTGACCGAGCAGGGCAAGCGCACGCTGGGCGAAACCTTGCCGCACGCGCAGCAGATCACCGAGCTGACCTTCGGCGACCTGAGCGCCGAGGAGCGCCAGCAGCTCATCCGCCTGCTGCGGCGCATCAGCGGCGCCGCCGCGGCCTGAGGGGCGGGCGCCTGCCATGGCGAGCGGCCGCGGCCCGATGCGGGACATCGTCCTGGAGGTCAACGGAGCGCGGCACGCGCTCACCGTCGACCGCTCGGCCACGCTGCTGCAGGTGCTGCGGCACGACCTGCACCTCAACGGCCCCAAGTACGGCTGCGGCCTGGGCCAGTGCGGCGCCTGCACGGTGCATGTGGACGGCATGGCGGCGCGCGCCTGCGTGATTCCGGCGGCGCAGGTGCAAGGGCGGCGCGTCACCACGCTGGAGGGCTTGGGCGATCGCGCGCGGCCGCACCCGGTGCAAAGCGCCTTCATCCAGGCGCAGGCAGCGCAGTGCGGCTACTGCCTGAACGGCATGATCATGACCACCGCGGCGCTGCTGGCGCACGAGCCCCGGCCCAGCGCGCAGGCGGTGCGCGATGCGCTGGCCGGCAACCTGTGCCGCTGCGGCACGCACGTGGAAATCCTCGCGGCGGTCGAGCGCGCCGTCGCAGCCATGCCATGCAAGGCCACGAGCGCCTGAGCCGCCTGCGCACGCGCGGCGACTTCCTGCGCGCCCAGGGCGTGCTGCTGGTCACACGCGAGCCGCCGCCGCCCCCGCCACCCACGCCAGGGCAACCCCCGTTCATCGCCAGCAACCCCGCCGAGGGGGTCGAGATCCTGCTGGCGGTGTGGGACGATGGCACCGCGTTGGGGCTGAACGGTCACGTCGATCTGGGCACCGGCATCCGCACCGCGCTGGGGCAGATCGTGGCCGAGGAGCTGGACCTGCGGATGGACCAGGTGGACATGGTGTTGGGCGACACCGGCCGCGCGCCCAACCAGGGCCCCACCATTGCCAGCGCTTCCATCCAGATCAGCGCCGTGCCGCTGCGCCAGGCGGCGGCGCAGGCGCGTGCCTGGCTGCTGGCGCAGGCGGCCGAGCGGCTGCAGGTGGCGCCCGATCAACTGCGCGCCGATGCGGGCCACGTCAGTGTCAGCGGCGATGCCGCGCGCGGCGTGGGCTATGGCGAGCTGCTGCAAGGCCGGCGCGTGGTGCTGACGCTGGATGCCGACGTTCCCGTCAAGCCCGTGGCCGAGCACCGGGTGGTCGGCCAGAGTGCGCCGCGCGTGGACATCGCCGCCAAGGCCTTCGGCGAGGCGGTGTTCGTGCACGACGTGCGCCTGCCCGGCATGCTGCATGGCCGCGTGTTGCGCCCGCCGTATGCCGGGGCCGACCACGGCGAGTTCATCGGCAACACGCTCGAATCGGTGGACGAACGCTCGATCGCGCACATCCCGGGTCTTCGCGCCGTGGTGGTGATCCGCGACTTCGTCGGCGTGGTGGCCGAGCGCGAGGAGCAGGCCGAGCAGGCCGCCGCCCAGCTCGTCGTGCGCTGGAAGCCCTGGCCCGGCATGCCACCGCTGGGCGACGTGGCCCAGGCCCTGCGCGACAACCCCGCCACCGCGCGCCAGGTGGTCGACGAGGGCGACGTCGACGCGGCGCTGGCCGGTGCCAGCCAGGTGCTGGAGCGCACCTATGTGTGGCCGTACCAGCTGCACGCGTCCATCGGCCCCTCGTGTGCGGTGGCCGACTGGCGTGGTGAAGGCGAGGCGCCCACGCTGCGCGTGTACGCCGGCAGCCAGCACCCGCATGCGCTGCGCGCCGATTTGTCGCGCCTGCTGGGCCTGCCCGACGTGGCCATCGACGTGGTGCGGCTGGAGGCCTCGGGCTGCTACGGCCGCAACGGCGCCGACGACGTGGCGGCCGATGCGGCGTTGCTCGCCCGCGCCGTGGGCGCGCCGGTGCGCGTGCAGCTCACGCGCGAACAGGAAAACCTGTGGGAGCCCAAGGGCGCCGCGCAGCTGATGGAAGTGCGCGGCGGCGTGACGGCCGAGGGCGGCATCGCCGGCTACGACTTTCGCAGCAGCTACCCGTCCAATGCCGCGCCCACGCTGGCGCTGCTGCTGACGCGCGCGGTGGAACCCGGTGCGCACGCCTTCGCCATGGGCGATCGCACCGCGCGCCCGCCGTATGACATCGCCGATCTGCGCGTCACCATCAACGACATGGCGCCCATCCTGCGCGCGGCCTGGCTGCGCGGCGTGTCGGCCCTGCCCAACAGCTTCGCGCACGAGAGCTACATCGACGAATTGGCCCACGCCGCGGGCGCCGACCCGGTGGCCTTTCGCCTGCAATACCTGAAAGACCCACGTGCCCACGAGCTGCTGCAGGCCACCGCCACGCGCGCCGGCTGGCAGCCCCACACCACGCCGCAGCAGCAGGGCGCCCGCGGCGACTGGCTGCAAGGCCAGGGCGTGGCCTATGCGCGCTATGTGCACAGCAAGTGGCCGGGCTTCGGCGCGGCCTGGTCGGCCTGGGTGGCCGACGTGGATGTCAACCGCTCCACCGGCGAGGTGCACGTCAGGCGCGTGGTGGTGGGGCACGATGCGGGCCTGGTCGTCAACCCGGCGGGGGTGGAGCACCAGGTGCACGGCAACGTGCTGCAGACCACCAGCCGCGCGCTCAAGGAGCAGCTGCGCATCGACAGCGCCACCCAGCTGCCCGCCAGCCGCGAATGGGGCAGCTACCCCATCCTGAGCTTTCGTGAGGTGCCGGTCATCGAGGTGATGCAGATGCCACGGCCGGGCGAACCCCCGCTGGGCGTGGGCGAGTCGTCCTCGGTGCCGGGCACGGCGGCCATCGCCAACGCCATCTTCGACGCCACCGGCGTGCGCCTGCGCCAGCCACCCTTCACGCCCGAGGTGGTGCGCGCGGCGCTGAACCCCACGCCCTTGCCCGCCGCTCCCGCCACGCCTTCAGGCGCGACGCCGGCCCTGCCGCAGCCGCCGGCCGATGCACCCTGGCCGCGCCGGCGCAAGCTCAAAGTGGGTGCGTTGCTTGCGGGCGCGCTCGGCGTGGTGCTGGGCCTGCTGGGCTGGCGCTCTGCCATCGCACCGGTGGCGCCGGCGTCGGCCACGGTCTATACGGTGCAGACCATCGAGAAAGGCCGCCAGCTCGCCGCGCTGGGCAATTGCGCGCAGTGCCACAGCGCGCCCGATGGCCCCGCGCTGGCCGGTGGGCTGGCCATGGACACGCCTTTCGGCACCGTCTACAGCACCAATATCACGCCCGATGTGGCCACGGGCATCGGCGCCTGGTCCTTCAGCGCCTTTCAACGCGCCATGCGCGAGGGCGTGGCGCGAGACGGCCATCGCCTGTACCCGGCCTTCCCCTACACGGCGTACACGCGGATGACGGACGAGGACTTGACGGCGCTTTACGCTTGGCTGATGAGCCAGCCGCCGGTGCGCGCCGAGGCCTCGTCCACGCAGCTGAAGTTTCCCTTCAGCCTGCGCCCGCTGCTGGTCGGCTGGAACGCGCTGTACCTGGACGCCGGCCCGCGCCCAAGCGGCGAGACCACGCGCTCGGCGCAGTGGCAGCGTGGCGAATACCTGGTCAATGGCGTGGGCCACTGCGGCGCCTGCCACACGCCGCGCAACGCGCTGGGCGCGGAGCAGGGCGGCACGGCCTTTCTGAGTGGCGCCATGGTCAAGGGCTGGGAGGCGCCGTCGCTGACGGCACGCCAGCCCGGCCCGGTGCCCTGGACCGAGCAGGCCCTTTACGACTACCTGCGCCAGGGCCACAGCCCGCAGCACGGCGCGGTGGGCGGCCCCATGGCCGAGGTGGTGCGCAACCTGCAGGACGTGCCCGAGGCCGACGTGCGCGCCATGGCGCACTACCTGGCTTCGTTCGGCACCGGGGCCACGCCGCAGCAGGCCGAGCAGGCGGCGGCTGCCGCCATTGCCCGGGGCGCGCAGGCCGCGCCCGCGCTGCTGGGGCCGGTGCAGCGCCTGTTCGAGCAGGCCTGCGGCGCCTGCCACCACGACGGCAACGGCCCGCGCGTGCTGGGCCTGAACGTGCCGCTGGCGCTCAACGGCAACCTGCACAGCGACCGCCCCGACAACCTGCTGCGCACCATCCTGGAAGGCGTGCAGGAGCCGGCCACGCGCGACATCGGCTTCATGCCGGCGTTCAGCCAGGCGTTCGACGATGCGCAGCTGGCCGAGCTGGCCGGCTATATGCGCGCGCGCTTTGCACCGCAGCGCCCGGCCTGGCGCGACCTGCCCGAGGCGGTGGCACGGGCGCGGGCGCAGGCCGCGCCCTGATCACACGTCGTCCACCGCGTGGCTGCGCGTCGGCACCGCGTGGCGGCCCTGCTCCAGCTGCCAGAAGATGGCGGCCGAGCCCATGGTCATCACGCCGATGGCGACGAAGGCGGCGCGAAACACCGGCAGCCCGTGGCCGCCGCCGTCCGAAAACCAATTGCTGAAGGCCACCAGCAGGGCCGCCGCGCAGGTCACGCCCAGGCTCATGCCCAGCATCTGCACCATGGAAAACAGGCTGTTGCCGCTGGCCGCCTGCTGCGGCGCCAGGTCTTTCAGCGTCACGGCGTTCATGGCGGTGAACTGAAACGAGTTGATGGCGCCGAACAGCGCAAGCTGCACGATGCGCGCCCACAGCGGCTGATCGGGGCCCATCAGGGCGAAGGAGGCGATCATCGCGCCCAGCAGCAGCGTGTTGCTGACCAGCACCGGCTGGTAGCCCCACTGGGTGATGATGCCCGTGGCCGCGCGCTTGCTGAGCATGCCGGCAATGGCCACCGGCAGCATCAGCATGCCGGCCTGCGCGGGCGAATAACCCAGCGCCAGCTGCAGCAGCAGCGGCAGCAGGTAGGGCATGGCGCCCGAGCCGATGCGCGCGAACAGGTTGCCCAGCAGGCCCACGCGGTAGCTCTGCATGGTGAACAGCGCAGGCGAGAAGATCGGCGCCGGGCTGCGCAGCGCGTGCAGCCAGTAGGCGGCCAGCGCGGCCAGGCCCAGCACCATCAGCAGCACCAGCAGCGTGTGTGCCCAGCCCAGGCCCGACAGGCCGTCCAGCGCCAGCGAGGTCGCCACCATGGCCACCGCCAGCAGCAGGTAGCCGGCCAGATCGAAGCGGCCGGGCTTGGCCGCCAGAAAGTTGGGGATGTAGCGCTGCGAGGCCATGATGCCGATCAGACCGACCGGCACGTTGATGAGAAAAATCCAGTGCCAGCTGGCCACCTCGACCAGCCAGCCGCCCAGCGTGGGGCCGATCAGCGGGCCGACCAGCGCCGGGATGGCGACGAAGCTGATGGCCTCCAGGAACTGCTCCTTGGGAAAGGCGCGCAGCACCACCAGGCGCCCCACGGGCATCAGCATGGCGCCGCCCACGCCCTGCAGCACGCGCGCGGCGATCAGCTGGTTGAGCGTGGCCGAGGCGGCGCAGGCGATCGAACCGGCGGTGAACAGCGCGATCGCCAGCGAGAAGATGCGCTGCGTGCCGAAGCGGTCGGCCAGCCAGCCGGTGGCCGGGATGACCACCGCCATGGTGAGCGCGTAGGACACCACCACCGCCTGCATGCGCAGCGGCTGCTCGCCCAGGCTGCGCGCCATGGCCGGCAGCGCGGTGTTGACGATGGTCGAGTCCAGCAGCTGCATGAACATGCCGATGGCGATGATCCACAGCACCAGGCGCGGATTGGCGGGGCCTCGGGGGGCGTCGGCGGGCGTCGGCATGGGCAAAAACAAAAACGGCGCTGCACGTGCGCAGCGCCGTTCGGCATGATAAGCCCGCGCCCCGCGGGGCGTGCGGGCATTGGGGTCAGACAAACACGCCGGCGGTCTCGGTCATGTGCTCGCTCACCTGGCCCAGGTGGTGCAGGGTGTCGCCCCAGCTCAGCTCCAGCTGCGTCAGGTACTTGAAGTAGTGGCTGCCGATGTATTCGTCGGTCACGCCGATGCCGCCGTGCAGTTGCACCGACTGCTGGCCGACAAAGCGCATCGACTGCCCCAGCTGCACCTTGGCGCGCGACAGCGCCTGGCCGCGCTCGGCCGCGGGCGCGCCCAGCTTGAGCGTGGCGTAGTAGCTCATCGAGCGAGCCAGCTCCAGCTGCATCTTCATGTCGGCCACGCGGTGGCGCAGCGCCTGGAAGCTGGCGATGAGCACGCCGAACTGCTTGCGCTGGTTCATGTACTCGACCGTCAGCTTCAGCGTCTGGTCCATCGCGCCCACGCCCAGGGCGCAGGTGCAGGCGATGCCGACATCCGACGCGAGCTGCAGCGCCGCCAGGCCGTCGGTGGTGATGAGCTGCGCGGGGGCATTGTCCAGCTTGAGGTCGGCCGCGCGCGCCTCGTCCTGCGTCGGGTAGCCGCGGGTGGCGACGCCCTGGGCCGAGCGCTCGACCAGAAACAGCGCCAGCTGGCCGTCCAGCATGGCGGGCACCACGAAGGCGTCGGCCTGATCGCCGGCGGGTACTATGTTTTTGAGAGCTATCAGCGCATATCCGGCGCCGGCTTTCACCGCTTTTGCCTCGCAAACGTCGAGCCGGTAGCGCGCGGGGCGCTCCTGCTGCGCCAGCACCACGAGGGCCTGCCCGCTGGCAATTTTGGGCAGCCAGCTGTTCTTGACCTCGTTGCTGCCATGGGCCTGGATGACGGTGCTGGTGACGAAAGCCTGCGCCAGCGGCTCGCACACGATGCCGCGGCCCAACTCCTCCAGCACCACCATGGCCTCCACCGGGCCCATGCCCAGGCCGCCGTGGTCCTCGTCGATGCAGATGCCGGTCAGGCCCAGCTCGGCCAGCGCGCCGTAGGCGCCGCGGTCGAAGCCGCCGGCCGCCACGATGGCCTTGCGGCGCTCGACGTCGTAGCTTTTTTCAACCCACTTGGCGACGGCGTCGCGCAAGGCCAGTTGATCGTCGGAAAAATCGAAATCCATGATGGTGGTCCTTGGAATCTGTCAATGCAGAACAGCCGGACGCAGAGGACGCAAAGGATTCGCAAAGGACGCAAAAAATTCAAAACCATTTTTTGGCTTTTTCTTTTGCGTCCTTTGCGTCATTTTTGGCGTCCTCTGCGTCCGGTATTTCGGGCGTTTGCTCAGCCCAACACCGTTTGAGCGACGATGTTGCGCTGCACCTCGTTGCTGCCGCCGTAGATGGTGGTCTTGCGCATGTTGAAGTAGGTGGGCGCCAGCGGCGCGTTGTCGACGTTGCCGCCCGGAAAGCCCTGCAGGCCGGCGGCGGCGGCCTGGTCACCCTGCCAGCCGGCTTCCATGGCCTCGAAGATGTAGGGCAGGGCATACGGCCCGGCGGCCAGCATCATCAGCTCGCTGTAGCGCTGCTGGATCTCGCTGCCCTTGATCTTCAGCAGGCCGGCGATGTCCAGCGCGTTGCGGCCCGATTTTTCGGCCGACAGCACGCGCAGCACCAGCATCTCCAGCGCCACGATGTCGACCTCCAGCAGGGCGATCTGGTCGCGAAAGCGCAGGTCGTCGTACACGCCCTCGGCCTTGGCGATGCGCTTGAGCCGCTCCAGTTCGCGCTTGGCGCGGTTGACGTCGGCGATGTTGGTGCGCTCGTGCGACAGCAGCAGCTTGGCGTAGGTCCAGCCCTTGTTCTCCTCGCCGATCAGCTGGTCGGCCGGCACCTCGACGTTGTCGAAGAACACGTCGTTGACCTCGTGCCCGCCCTCCAGCAGCTTGATCGGGCGCACGCTTACGCCGGGCGACTTCATGTCGATCAAGAGGAATGAAATGCCGGTCTGCGGCTTGCCCTCGCTGCTGGTGCGCACCAGGTTGAACATCCACTCGCCGTACTGGCCCAGTGTGGTCCAGGTCTTCTGGCCGTTGACGATGTACTTGTCGCCCTTGCGCTCGGCCTTGGTGCGCAGCGACGCCAAATCAGACCCCGAGCCCGGCTCGCTGTAGCCCTGGCTCCACCACACCTCGCCGCTGGCGATGCCGGGCAGAAAGCGCTTTTGCTGCTCGGGCGTGCCATAGGCCATGATGACCGGCGCCACCATCACCGGGCCGAAGGGCACGATGCGCGGCGCGCCGGCCATGGCGCATTCCTCTTCGAACAGGTGCTTTTGCACGGCGCTCCAGCCCGGGCCGCCGAATGGCTTGGGCCAGCCGTAGCCCAGCCAGCCCTTCTTGCCCAGAATCTTGGCCCAGGTTTGCATGTCATCGCGCGTCAGGTTTTGCGCCTTGTGCACCTTGGCGGCAATCGCGGGTGGCAGGTTTGCCTTGACCCAGGCGCGGATCTCGTCGCGAAACTTCAATTCGTCGGGGGTGAATGCCAAATCCATGGGGGAGATCTCCTTGTCAGCGCGCGGTTGTAGCATGCGCCGGCGCGCCCGTCGGTCCGTCAGGCGACACGCCCAGCTCGGCGCACAGGCGGGCCACCGTCGCGCTCAGGGCCGCCAACTCCGCCTCGAGCCGGGCGATGCGCTCGGATTGTGAGTCGAATGTGCCTCCAGCGCTTGTTGGATGTGCGCCGGCAGCTATCGATTCAATAGTTACCGGCCCGCACAGCAGCTGCACCCAGCGCGCCTCGCGCTCGCCCGGCGCGCGCGGCAGCAGCCGCGCCAGCGGCCCGCCCTTGTCCTCGGTGCGTTCGGCCAGCTCGTTCAGAAAGCCCTCGACCGAGGAGATGTCGGCAAAGCGGTACCAGCGCTCGGCGTTCAGGCGCAGTTCGGCGGCGGTCTGCGGCCCGCGCAGCATCAGCAGGCCCAGCAGCACCGCCAACTGCTCGGGCACGCCCAGGCGGCGCTGCAGGTTGTGCTCGTACTTGGTCACCCGCCCGCCCTGCGACTCGATGACCAGCGACAGGCGCCGGAGCTCATCCAGCGCCTCCTGCGCCTGCGCGTCGCTGACGTTCATCACCGGGTCGCGGCTGGTCTTCTGGTTGCAGCCGGTGACGACCAGGTTCAGCGACAGCGGATAGGTGTCGGGCACCGTGCGGGCCTTTTCCATCAGCGTGCCCAGCACGCGCGCTTCGATCGGGGTGAGGGGGCGCAGGTCGGTCATGGCGGCAAGGATAATCCTCGCCAAGATGAAAAACATCGTCATCCTGATTTCCGGCACCGGCAGCAACATGGCCGCCATCGTGCGCGCGGCGCAGCGGCAGGACTGGGCGCGGCGGCTGGACGCGAGGGTGGCGGCGGTCATCGCCAACCGGCCGGACGCCAAGGGCCTGCAGACGGCGCGCGAGGCGGGCATCGCCACCGCCGTGGTGGACCACAAGGGTTATGCCGACCGCGAAGCCTTCGATGCCGCGCTGCAGGCCGAGATCGACCGCCACGATCCCGACGGTCGCCCCGCGCTGGTGGTGCTGGCCGGCTTCATGCGCATCCTCACGCCCGGCTTCGTGGCGCACTACGCCGGGCGCCTGATCAACATTCACCCCAGCCTGCTGCCGGCCTTTCCGGGCCTGCACACCCATCAGCGCGCCATTGACGAAGGTTGCCGCGTGGCGGGCGCCACCGTGCACCAGGTGACGGCCGAACTGGACCACGGCCACATCCTGGCGCAGGCCGTGGTGCCGGTGCTGCCGGGCGACACGGCCGACGCGCTGGCGGCGCGCGTGCTAACGCAGGAGCACTTGATCTACCCGCGTGCGGTGGCCGAATTACTACAAAAAATATAGCTGCTCGCGCTTGTTGTGCAAGCGCTGGAGCCCGATTCGATTCATAAGGCACCGCCGCGGTGCGACAATCCCCGCCATGCACCCCAAAGCCCTGCTCGACGCCGCCACCGAACTGGTGCGGCGCGTTCTGCAACTCGAGCACCCGGCCGACGCCGTGGTGTCGCGCTTTTTCCGCGAGCAGCGCGCGCTGGGGCCGCGCGAGCGCGCCACGCTGGCCGAAACCGCCTACGCCGTGCTGCGCCGCAAGCCGCTGTTCGAGCACTTGGCGCGCGCGGGCACCGGTTCGCGCGAGCGGCGGCTGGCCATCCTGGGCTTTCACGCCCCGCGCGACTTTCTGAAGCAGGCGCTGACCGAGCCCGAGAAGGCCTGGCTCGACGCCTGCGACGCCGTGCCGCCGGCCGAACTGGCACCCGAATACCGCCACAACCTGCCGGCCTGGCTGGTGGCGCCGCTGCGCGCTCAGGTCGGCGACGAGTTCGACGCCCTGGCCGCCGCGCTGCTGGCGCCGGCGCCGCTCGATCTGCGCGTCAACACCTTGAAGGAAAAAAGGCCTGCAGCGCAGGCGGAGCTTGCGCAGGCAGCTATCAAATCAGTAGAAACGCCGTACTCGCCCTGGGGCCTGCGCATCGACGGCAAGCCGGCACTGCAAAAGCTGGAGCTGTTCACGCGCGGCGCGGTCGAGGTGCAGGACGAGGGCTCGCAGCTGCTGGCGCTGCTGCTGGATGCGCGGCGCGGCGAGATGGTGGCCGACTTTTGTGCCGGTGCCGGCGGCAAGACCCTGGCCATTGGCGCCACGATGCGCAGCACCGGGCGGCTGTACGCTTTCGACGTGTCGGCGCACCGGCTGGACGCGCTCAAGCCGAGGCTGGCGCGCAGCGGCCTGTCCAACGTGCACCCGGTGGCCATTGCGCACGAGCGCGACGAGCGCATCAAGCGCCTGGCCGGCAAGCTGGACCGCGTGCTGGTCGACGCGCCCTGCTCGGGCCTGGGCACGTTGCGGCGCAACCCGGACCTGAAGTGGCGCCAGTCGCCCAAGGACGTGGCCGAGCTGGTGGTCAAGCAGCAGGCCATTTTGCAAAGCGCGGCGCGCCTGCTCAAGCCCGGCGGGCGGCTGGTGTATGCCACCTGCAGCGTGCTGCCCGACGAGAACGAGCAGGTGGCCGAGGCCTTCGGCGCCGCGCACGCCGACTTCGAGCCGTGCACCGTGGCCGAGCTGCTGAGCGGACTGAAGGTGCCGCAGGCCGCCAGCCTGTGCGCGGGTGACGGGCGCTTTCTGCGCCTGTGGCCGCACCGGCATGGCACCGATGGCTTTTTTGCCGCGGTGTGGCAGCGCAAGGCTTGAAGCGCGGCGGCCCAGTCTGCGGCGCTGGCGTCCGTCTGCAAGCAATTGAATCGAGTCCTAAAATTTTGGCACCTGTTGTTTCGACATGAGGTGTGCCATGAGACGAAGTACTCTTGCGCATTCATTGGGTGCGCTAACCCTGTTGATGACCTTGGGCGCCAGTGCCCAGGCGGCCGACATCAAGATCGGCATGGCCGAGGCGCTGACCGGCGGCGCCGCGCAGTACGGCATTTCGATCCGCCACGGCTTCGAGCTGGCCGCCGGCGAGATCAACGCCGCGGGCGGCGTCGACGGCAACCAGCTCAAGCTGATCGTCGACGACGACCAGGGCAAGAAGGAAGAGGCGATCAACGTCTTCAAGAAACTGATCTTCCAGGACAAGGTGCTGATGGTGTTCGGCCCCACGCTGTCCAACTCGGCGCAGGCCGCCGACCCGATCGCGCAGGGCGCCAAGACGGTGGCTTTTGGCACGTCCAACACCGCCGACGGCATCACCTCCATCGGCGACTACGTGTTTCGCAATTCGGTCACCGAGGCCGATGTGCTGCCCGAGACCCTGCGCGTGGCCGTCAAGCACGCCCACATCAAGAAGGTTGCCGTGATGTACGGCAACGACGACGTGTTCACCAAGAGCGGCTATGACAACTTCAAGAAGGCGCTGGAGGCCGCGCACATCCCGGTGACCACCACCGAGACCTTCGCCAAGGGCGACGTGGACTTCAAGGCCCAGCTCACCAAGATCAAGGCCACGCATCCGGACGCGATCGTGCTGTCGGCCCTGCTGGCCGAGGGCGCGCCCATCATGGTGCAGGCGCGCCAGCTGGGCATCAACGTGCCCTTCATCGGCGGCAACGGCATGAACTCGGTCAAGGTCTTCACCCTGGCCAAGGGCGCCTCGGATGACCTGTACGTGGGCAGCCCCTGGTCGGCCAGCAACGACAGCGCGGAGAATGTCGCCTTCATCAAGGCCTTCGAGGCCAAGTTCAACACCCCGCCCGACCAGTTCGCGGCCCAGTCCTACGACGCCATGCACATCATGGTGCAGGCGCTCAAGACCATCAAGCTGAACGGTGACCTGGCCACCGAGCGCACGGCGCTGCGCGATGCCCTGCCCAAGGTCAAATGGACCGGCGCGACCGGCGCCTTCCAGTTCCACCGCGCCATGAACAAGGCCGGCAAACCCGCCGGCTACGACGCCCAGCAGACCGCCATCGTCAGCGTGACCAAGGGCGAACAGTTCGTCATCGAGAAATGAGCCCGGCGCGCGCCGGTGGCCGGGTGCCGCCGCCGCGCGCCTGACGAACGGGGAGGACCCTGGCCGTGCTGGCCCAGCAGCTCGTCAATGCCCTGTCGCTCGGCTGCGTGTACGCGCTGTTCGCGCTGGGCTTCACGCTGATCTTCGGCGTGCTGGGCGTCATCAACCTGTCGCACGGCGCGGTGTTCATGGTGGGCGCCTACGCCGCCGAGCAGGCCGTGGCGCACTGGGCCTTGCCGCTGTGGGCGGCCTTGTTGGTGGCCTTCGGCTTTGCCGGCGCCGTGGGCCTGCTGATCGACGGGCTGGTGCTGCGCCCCTTGCGCGCGCGCGGCGCGCCGCACCTGATCCCGATGATCGCGACCATCGGCGTCGGCATGATCCTGACCAACGTGGTGCAGGGCGTTTTTGGCGCGCAGAACATCCGCTTTCCGGCGGGACTGGTGTCGCAGCGCAGCCTGTCGCTGGGTGGGGTGGACATCACCGCGCTCGAGCTCGGCATCATCTTCCTGTCCTTCGCGCTGATGGCGGTGCTGCTGCTGGCGCTGCAAAAAACGCAGCTCGGCCGCGCGCTGCGGGCCATTGCCGAATCGCCGCGCGCCGCCTGGCTGCTGGGCATCAACGTCGAGGGCCTGTTCATGCTGACCTCGTTCGTCGCTGCCGGGCTGGGCGGGGTGGCTGGGGTGCTGATCGGGCTGTACTCCAACGCGCTGTATCCGCTGATGGGCAAATCCATGCTTGAAAAGGGCATCGCGGTCATCATCCTGGGCGGCATGGGTGACATGCGAGGCGCGCTGATCGGCGGCCTGTTCCTCGGCCTGGCCGAGGTGTTGTCGGTGGCCTACGTGGGCTCGAGCATGCGCGACGCGGTGGCGTTCGGCCTGCTGTTCCTGATCCTGCTGGTGCGGCCCAAGGGCCTGTTCGGCCGTGTGATGGAGCGCAAGGTATAGACATGGCGGCCTGGCTCGGCACCTTCTGGGACGTCTACAGCAACCTGGTGCTGTCGGTGGGCACCAACGCGCTGCTGGCGCTGTCGATCTGGCTCACGCTGGCCTGCGGCATGCTGTCGATCGCCAACGCCGGCTTCATGGCCCTGGGTGCCTACGCCTCGGCCCTGCTGACCGTCGATCTGGGCTGGCCGTTTCCGGTGGTGCTGGCCGCCGGCATGGCCGCGCCGGCGCTGATGGCGTTCCTGATCGGCAAGCCGACGCTGCGCCTGTCGGGCGTCTATCTGGCCATGGCCACGCTGGCCTTTGGCGAGGTGGTGCGCATCGTGCTGCTCAACGCCAACGCGATCACCGGCGGCGCCCTGGGCCTCAACGGCATTCCGCAGCTGACCCAGTGGTGGCATGTGGCGCTGGCCCTGGTGGCGGTGCTGCTGCTGCTGTGGCGCCTGCGCGTGTCGCGCATCGGCCGCGCGTTCGAGGCCATCCGCGAAGACGAGGTCGCCGCCGGCCTGATGGGCATGGACGTGGACGGCTGCAAGATGCTGGCCTTCGTGCTGGGCGCGGCCATCGCCGGCCTGGCCGGTGCGCTCAATGCACACCTGACGTTCTTCATCGGCCCGGACGAATACGGCTTCGACCGCGCGGTCGAGATCCTGACCATGGCCATTCTGGGCGGCATCGGCAGCCTCACCGGGCCGGTGCTGGGCGCCGTGATCCTGACCGTGCTGCCCGAGCTGCTGCGCGTGCTGCAGCAGTTCCGGCTGGTGATCAATGGCCTCATCCTGGTGCTGATCGTGCTGTTTCTGCCGCGCGGCATCTGGGATGTGGCGCGCTTTCGGCAGTGGCGCGATGCCGCGGCGCGGAGGCGGCCATGAGCGAGGCGGTCCGCGCGTCGCAGCCGACGCCGCTGCTGCGCCTGGCCGGGCTGTCGCGCGCCTTCGGCGGCCTGAAGGTGCTGCAGGAGGTCAACCTGGACATTCCGCGCGGCGGCATCTTCGGCCTGATCGGCCCCAATGGCGCGGGCAAGACCACGGTGTTCAACCTGATCACCGGCCTGCTGGAGCCCACCGGCGGGCGCATCGAGTTCGAGGGCCGGCCATTGGCCGGCCTGGCGCCGCACCAGATTACGCGCCTGGGCTTGGCGCGCACCTTCCAGAACATCCGCCTGTTCAAGGAGATGACGCTGCTGGACAACGTGATGGCGGGGCTGCACGCGCGGCTGCACTACCGCATGCATGACCTGGTCTTTGGCACGCCGCGCTTTCGCGGCCAGGAGCGCCAGGCCCGCGAGCGCGCGCGCGAGCTGCTGTCCTGGGTAGGGCTGGACGCGCGGCTGGACGATCGCGCGGACAACCTGTCGTACGGCGATCAGCGCAAGTTGGAACTGGCGCGCGCGCTGGCGAGCGAGCCCAAGCTGCTGCTGCTCGACGAGCCGGTCGCCGGCATGAACGGCGGCGAGAAGGACGAGTTGATGGACGAGGTGCGGCGCATCAGCGCACGCGGCTACACCATCTTCATGATCGAGCACGACATGCACTTCGTCATGAACCTGTGCCAGGACATCGCGGTGCTCAACTTCGGCCGCATCATCGCGCGCGGCACGCCCGAGGCCATTCGCAACAACCCCGAGGTGATCGAGGCCTACCTGGGGCGTGAGGACGAAGAAGACCATGCGTCGTTGCCGGAGGCTCGTCCATGAGCGATCCACGGCCAGTGCTTCAGGTGCAGGGCCTGACGGTGTCGTACGGCAAGGTCGAGGCCGTGCGCGGCATCGACCTGGAGCTGCGCGCGGGCGAGATCACCACGCTGGTGGGCGCCAATGGCGCCGGCAAGTCGAGCACCCTGCTGGCGCTGTCGGGGCTGGTCAGGAAGGCCGGCGGGCGCGTGCTGTTCGACGGGCAGGATTTGACGCACCTGGCGCCGCACCGCATCGTCGCCAGCGGCGTGGTGCAGGTGGCCGAGGGACGCGCCATCTTGAGCACGCTGACGGTGCGCGAGAACCTGGAGCTGGGCGCCTACACGCGGCGCGATCGCGGCGAGCGCGCGGCCGACATGGCGCGGGTGCATGAACTGTTCCCCGTGCTTGCCGAGCGCGCCGACGGTCTGGCGGGCAACCTGTCGGGCGGCGAGCAACAGATGCTGGCGATCGGCCGGGCGCTGATGGCCAGGCCGCGCCTGCTGCTGCTGGACGAGCCCTCGATGGGCCTGGCGCCCATCATCGTGCAAGGCATTTTCCGCACGCTGCGCGAGATCAACCGCGCGGGCCTGACGATCTTCCTGGTCGAGCAGAACGTGCGCCAGGCCTTGAAGATCGCGCAGCGCGCCTACGTCATCGAGACCGGGCGCATCGTGCTGCAAGGCAGCGGACGCGAGCTGTTGGACAACCCGCGGGTGCGGCAGGCCTATCTCGGCGGTTGACACGGAGCCTGGGCCGTCCGTGCGTCCCACCTACGCCACCGCGCCGGTCCGGCGCTTTGGTTTCAGTTGATGGCCACCTTGGCCTTCTCGACCAGGCGCGCGTACCGCTCCTGCTCGGACTTCAGAAACTGCGCGCTGTGCTCGGGCGTGTCCAGGATCAAGAAGTCGTCGCGCTGGGCAAAGCCGGCCTTGACCTCGGGGTCGTTGAAGGCGGCGACCAGCGCGTCGTGCAGGCGCTTGACCTGGGCCGGCGGCAGACCCTTGGGGCCGACGGCGGCGAACCAGCCGGCGACGTCCACGTCCGGAAAGCCCTGCTCGGCGATGGTCGGCACGTCGGGCAGCGATTTCACGCGCTGCTTGCCCATCACGCCGATGGGACGCAGGCTGCCCTGCTTGATCTGGCCCTGCACGGCGGCCACGGCCGAGGCGCCCATCTCCACCTGGCCGCCCATCAGGTCGGTGATCATCGGGCCCATGCCCTTGTACGGAATGTGGCGCGCGTTGCCGCCGACGGCCTCGATCATCATTTCGCCGGCCAGGTGAATGATGGTGCCGTTGCCGGACGAGGCGAAGTTGAGTTCGCCGGGCTTGGACTTGAGCAGCGCCTGCAGCTCTTTCGCGTTGGTGGCCGGCAGCTTGGGGTTGACCACGAACACGAAGGGCGAGCCGCCGATGACGGTGATGGGCGTGATGTCGCCCAGGCTGTCGTAGGGCAGCTTCTTGAACACGCTGGGGTTGACCGAGTGGTTGTTGGAAACGATGGCGATGGTGTTGCCGTCGGGCGCGGCCTTGACCAGCGCCTGCGTGCCGGTGATGCCGCCCGCGCCGGGCATGTTCTCGATCACCACCGCCTGGCCGTCCAGCGCCTTGGTCAGCGCCACCTGCGCCGAGCGCACGATCACGTCCACGCCCGAGCCGGCGCTGACCGGCAGGATGACGCGCAGCGGCGGCGCGGCGGTGGCGGCGCTGGGGGCCAGCGCGGTCGCCAGCGCGGCGACGGCCAGGCTCAGCAGGCCGCGGCGTGCCAGGGTGGAAGGGGTCATGTGTGTCTCCTGATGGGGGTTGAGAAAGAAAGGTGCCAGACGGTTCAGAAGGTGTGAATGAATCCAGAGTGCCCGAAAGGATCGTCAAAAGCCGGCCGATCAAGGCGCAAAGCGCAGCCGTAGCCCGAGCTACGGCGAGCATTTGCAACGCCGAGCGGGCGTCTTTTGGCGGTCAAGGCGGGCATGAAGGCTTCGTTCACACCTTCTTAGGCGGTGGTCTTGAGGGACGAGAGGATTTCGTCGGTGTGCTCGCCCACCTTGGGCAGGGGCATGCGCACGCCGGGGCGGCGCCCACCCATGGTCAGGGGCAGCAGCACCACGTCGGTGCTGTCGCCGTCGTCGGTCTGCATGGGCACCAGGCCGCCGCTTTGCCGCAGATGCGGGTCGTCGACCAGCTGCTCGGGGCGCGACACCGGGGCGTAGGGAATGCCCGCCGCCTCCAGCCGCGGCGTCAGATCCGCGACGCGGTGCGAAGCCAGGATGCCGCCCAGCTCGGCCAGCAGCTGCGGGCGCACCGCCACGCGCGCGGCGTTGTCGGCGTATTCCCGGCGCTCCATCAGCTCGGGCCTCCCCAGCACGCGGCACAGCGCGTTGAACTGCTTGTCGCTGACGGCGCCGATGAACAGTTGCTCGCCCTCGGCCAGCGTGAAGATGTCGTACACGCTCCAGGCCGACACGCGTGCCGGCATGGGCGGCGGCGCCTCGCCGGTCATCAGGTACTGCTGCATGTGCTGCGACGACAGGAACACGCAGTTCTCGAACAGCGCGCTCTGCACCTCCTGGCCGTGGCCGGTGCGATCGCGTTCGCGCAGCGCGGCCAGCACGCCGATGGCGCCGAACATGCCGCCCATGATGTCGTTGACGCTGGTGCCGGCGCGCAGCGGGCGGCCCACCGGCCCGGTCATGTACGACAGCCCGCCCATCATTTGCACCACCTCGTCCAGCGCCAGGCGCTTTTCGTAGGGGCCGGGCAGAAAGCCCTTGTGGCTGACGTAGATCAGGCGCGGATGGCGCGCGGACAACGCGTCGTAGTCCAGCCCCAGCTCCTGCATCAGGCCGGGGCGAAAGTTCTCCAGCACCACGTCGCAGGTGCCGATCAGCTCGACCGCCGTCTCGCGTCCGGCCGCGCTGGTGATGTCCAGCACCACGCTTTTCTTGTTGCGGTTGAAGCTGCGGAAAAAGCCGATGCCCAGGCCCGGCAGCTTGCGCGTCTTGTCGCCGCCGGGCGGCTCGACCTTGATGACCTCGGCGCCCAGGTCGGCCAGGATCATGCCGCAGGTCGGGCCCATCACCATGTGGGTGAATTCAAGGACACGGATGCCGGCCAGCGGCAGAGTGTTTTCGGTGCTCATGACGGATGAATGCGATGAAGTCGGTTGGGTCTTTGGCGGCACCGTGATGCGTCAGGCGGCGGTCGCGGCAAAGGTCTTGGGCAGGCCGGCGCGCCACAGCGTGCCGTGCGTGGGTTCGCCGGCGATCCAGCCGGCCACCCGAGCGCGCAGCGCCAGCAGCGCAGGGATGTCCAGGCCCGTGTGGATGCCCATGGCTTCCAGCATGAAGGCCAGGTCCTCGGTCGCCGCGTTGCCGCTGGCGCCGGGCGCGTAGGGGCAACCGCCGATGCCGGCCAGCGAGGCGTCGAAGCGGGCGATGCCCAGCAGCAGGGCGGCGTGGACATTGGCCAGCGCCAGGCCGCGCGTGTCGTGAAAGTGGCCGCAGGACAGGCGCTCGCCGGCGATTTTCAGCGCCTGCTCGAACAGTCGGCTGACCGAGGCCGGGTTGGCGTAGCCCACGGTGTCGGCCAGGCTCACGCGGTCGGCGCCGGCGTCCAGCAGCGCCTGCATCAGGCGCAGCACCTCGGCCGGCTCGACACGGCCCTGGAGGGTGCAGCCGAAGGCGGTGCCGACGCCGCCCTCGATCAGGGTCTTGCGGCCCGAGGCGTCGCGCGCCGCGCGGATGCGGCCCAGTTCGGCCACCACCTCGTCCGGCGTCTTGCGCAGGTTGGCCAGGCTGTGCGCGTGGCTGGCCGACAGCGGCAGGATCATCAAGTCCGCGTCGCCCGCCAGCGCCTGCTCGGCGCCGCGCAGGTTGGGCACCAGCACCGAGGCGAACAGGCCCGGCAGCGTCTTGGCAAAGGCCAGCACCTGCGCTGTGTCGGCCATTTGCGGCAGCAGCCGCGCCGGCACGAAGGAGCCGACCTCGATCTCGGTCTGGCCGGCCGCCACCGCCGCGCGCAGCCATTCGAGCTTGTGCGCCGTGGGCACCACGGTGGCGATGCTTTGCAGGCCGTCGCGCAGGCCGACCTCGCGGACGATGGCGTGACGGGGCAGGGACGAAGTGGCAGCGGTCATGGGGGTGTGGCGCAGTCGGAGCGATGGCGAACGGAATGTAGAATTTCCTAATCAACGGGTAAAGCGATGATTTTTCCGCCTGAAGTTTCCATTTCGGCATGGCTATCCGCGACCTCGACCTGACCACGCTGCGCCTGTTCGTCGCCGCCTGCGAGCTGCGCAACATGGCGCGCGCGGGCGAGCAGGAGCACATCGGCGCCTCGGCCATCAGCAAGCGCCTGGCATTGCTGGAGGAGCAGGTCGGCGCGCCGCTGCTGGAGCGCCATCGGCGCGGCGTGGTGCCGACGGCGGCGGGCGAAATCCTGCTGGAGCACGCGCGCGCGCTGCTGGCCACGTCCGACCGCGTGGCGCGCGACATGACGGCGTATCGCCATGGCGTGAAGGGGCAGGTGCGGGTGCTGGCCTCGATGTCCTCGATCACCGAATCGCTGCCCGACGACATCGCCGCGTTCCTGGCCAAGCCGGAGCACGCGCAGATCCGGGTCGACATCGAGGAGCGCACCAGCTCGGCCATCGTGCAGGCGCTGCGCGAGGGGCTGGCGCCGGTGGGGGTGTGCTGGGATGCGGCCGATCTCGAAGGCCTGCAGACGCGGCCCTACCGCAGCGACGAGCTGGTGCTGGTGGTGCACCCGGGCCATGCGCTGGCCCGGCTGCGTGCCTGCCACTTCGCGCAAACGCTGGCGCACGACCATGTGGGCCTGCCCACGCACACGGCGGTGCACACCATGCTGGGCCGGGCCGCCGCCATCATCGGCCAGCCGATCGCCTACCGCGCCGTGGTCTCGACCTTCGACGCCGCCCTGCGCTGCGTGCAGGCCGGCCTCGGCGTGGCCGTGGTGCCGCGCGAGATCGTGCGCCGCGCGGGCGATGCATCGCGCATGAAGATCGTGCCGCTCAAGGACGCCTGGGCCAGGCGGCGCTTTGCGATCTGCTTTCGCGACTACGAGCGCCTGTCACCGGCGGCGCGGCTGCTGGTCGACCACCTGAGCCAGGGCTGAACGCTGCCGCAGCCGGCACACGCGCAAGCCCCACTACGGTGCCGCCTTGCCGGCCTCGACCCGCGCCGCCTTCGACACGGTGGCCTCCTCGCCGATCAGCCCGCGCGGGCGCAGCACCAGCACCGCCATCAGCACCAGGCCGATCAGGATGATCTGCGCCGCGCCGCCCTTGACCTGCATGGTGGCGGGCAGCAAGACCTGCGCCGCGCTGCCGCTGAGCGTCCACACCGCCCACATCAGCACGGCGCCCAGCACCGCACCCTTGTTGTTGCCGCTGCCGCCGACGATCAGCATGCTCCAGATCTGGAAGGTCAGGATCGGCATGAAGTCTTCCGGGCTGATGTAGCCGATGAAGCTGGCGTTGAGCGCGCCGCCCAGGCCCATCACCGCCGAGCCGATGACGAAGGACTGCAGGCGGTAGCTGAAGGCGTTCTTGCCCAGCGACTCGGCCGCCGCCTCGTCCTCGCGGATGGCCTTCAGCACGCGGCCCCAGGGCGAGCGCACCATGGCCTCCAGGGCGGCGTACAGCACGACGACGATGACGACCAGCAGCCCCAGCAGCAGCCCGTTGCGCCCCGATACGCTGGCGATCAGCCCCGGCAGCGGGCGCGGAATGTCGGTGATGCCGCGGCTGCCGCCCGTCAGCCACGCGGTGTTCAGCGCGATCAGCTGCAGGGTGATGCCGATGCCGATGGTGACGATGGCCAGGTAGTCCTCGCGCAGCCGCAGCGTGGGAATGCCGACGATGAAGGCCACCACGCCCGCCGCCAGCATGGCGCCGAGCAGTCCGACGACGAAGGGCAGGCCCCAGCCTGCCACGATGCCCGCATGCGCCGGACCGCACAGCAGGGCGAAGGCATACGCCCCCACCAGGTAGAAGCCCGACACGCCGATGTTGAACAGGCCGGTGTAGCCCCATTGCAAATTAAGACCCAGGCACACCACGGCGAACACCAGCGCCTGGATCAGGAAAAACACGAGGTAGGAGATCAAGCCGCTCATGTCTTCTCTCCCAGGATCCCCGTCGGGTGGATCAGCAGGATCAGGAACATCAGCGCGAACGCCACCGCCGGCTTGTAGCCCGGGTCGATGAAGGCCACCGACAGCGACTGCGCGACGCCGATGACGAGGCCGCCCAGCACCGCGCCGTAGATGCTGCCGATGCCGCCCAGGATGGCGGCGGCGAACATCGGCAGGATCAGGGTGAAGCCCATCTCGGGCGAGATCTGCACCGTCAGGCCGAACATCGCGCCGCCCACCGCCGCCAGCCCGCCGCCAATGATCCACACCCAGCGGATGATGCGCCGCACGTCGATGCCGGTCACCTGCGCCAGCGCCGGGTTGTCCGACACCGCGCGCATCTGCTGGCCCAGGCGCGTGCGCGTCAGAAACAGGTGCAGCGCCACCATCAGCACGGCGGTCAGCACCACCACGAAGATTTCGTTGGCCGACAGCCGCACGCCCGGCAGCACCTCCTGCGCGATGGCGATGCTGCGCGTGTAGTACTCGGGCTGCGAGCCCCACACGAACACGACCACGTTGCGCAGCATCAGCGAGGCGCCAAAGGACGCGATCACCAGCGCCACCGCCACGTCGCTCTTGCGCAGCGGGCGGTACAGCGCCCAGTCCAGCACCAGCGCCAGCACGGCCGTCAGCACCAGCGCCAGCAGCAGCCCGCCCAGAAAGCTCCAGCCGAAGGTGAACGGGCCCAGCGTGGCGCCGCCGCTGAAGGCGCCGACGAACAGCAGCGCGAAGTAGGCGCCAAAAGTCAAAAACTCCCCGTGCGCGAAGTTGGCGAAGCGCAGGATGTTGTAGGTCAGCGTCAGGCCGATCGCGCCCAGCGCCAGGGTGGCGCCCAGCACGATGCCGTCGGCCAGGTATTGGGCAATCATGTGAGCCCCCTTCTGGCACCCAGGTACAGCGCGCCGACCTCGGGGTTGGCCAGCAGCTCGGCCGCCGCGCCGCTGACCTGCTCGCGCCCTTGCGCCAGCACGTAGCCGCGGTCGGAGATGGCCAGCGCGGCGCGCGCGTTCTGCTCCACGATCAGCAGCGTCACGCCCAAGTCGCGCACCTCGCGCACCTTGGCGAACACCACGCCCACCAGCTTGGGCGACAGGCCGGCCGAGGGCTCGTCCAGCATCAGCATCGTCGGGCGCGCCATCAGCGCGCGCGCCACCGCCACCATCTGCCGCTCGCCGCCCGACAGGGTGCCAGCGGCCTGCCGGCGCCGCTCGGCCAGGCGCGGAAACAGCTGGTACATGCGCGCCAGGTCCTCGGCGATGCCGGCGCGGTCGTGGCGCGCGCAGGCACCCAGCTCCAGGTTGTCCTGGATCGTCAGGCGCGCGAACACGTTGGCGGTCTGCGGCACGTAGGCCAGGCCGCGCCCGACCATGCGGTGCGCGGCCTCGCCCACCAGGCTGTGGCCGAACAGCTGCACCTCGCCGCTGCGCACCGGCACCAGGCCGGCGATGGTCTTGATCAGCGTGGACTTGCCGGCGCCGTTGGGCCCCAGCACGGTGACGATCTCGCCGCGCGCCACCTGCAGGTTGGCGCCGCGCAGGATGTCGACCTCGGGCGTGTAGCCGGCCACCAGGTCGCGGATCGACAGCGCGAGTTCGGACTGCTGGCTCATGCTGCCTCCCCGCCGAGATAGGCCTCGAGCACGCGCGGGTCGCTGCGCACGGCCTGCGGCGTGCCCTGCATCAGCAGCCGCCCCTGGGCCAGCACCAGCACCGGGTCGCACAGCTGGGCGATCAGGTCCATGTTGTGCTCGATGATGAGAAAGGTGATGCCGCGCGCGTGCAGCTCCTGCAGCTTGTCCATGATGGTGGCCAGCAGCGTGGGGTTGACGCCCGCGCCGGGCTCGTCCAGCAGGATCAGCCTGGGCTCGGCCATCAGCACGCGGGCCAGCTCCAGCAGCTTTTGCTGGCCGCCCGACAGGTTCTTGGCAAACTCGCCCGACAACCGCTCCAGCCCGACGAAGTCCAGCACCTGGCGCGCCTGCTCGCGCACGCGCCGCTCCTGGGCGCGCACGGCGGGGCGCGCGAACCAGTTGTTCCACAGGCGCTCGCCGGCCTGACCGGCGGGCGCCAGCATGGCGTTTTCCAGCACCGTCATGCTGGCGAAGGGCCGCGGGATCTGGAAGGTGCGCACCAGCCCTGCGTGAAAGATGCGGTGCGGCGGCTGGCCGCCGATGGCCTGGCCCAGAAACGAGATCGAGCCGGACGTGGGCCGGTGCGCGCCCGCGATGGTGTTGAACAGCGTGGTCTTGCCGGCGCCGTTGGGGCCGATCAGCCCGGTGATGGTGTGCGCGGCGAGCGTGAAAGACACGCCGTCCACCGCGCGCAGACCGCCGAACTCCTTGACCAGATCACGGACCTCGAGCATCGCTGTCCCCTTTGTTGTTGTCACGCGGGCGGCCGATCCAGCGCCGCCCACGCGGGGCTTTCAAGCGGCTACTTCTTGGCCGTGCGCATCGCGTCGATCTGGGCCACGGTCACCATGCCCGTTCCTTCGACCTTGCCCTGGGCCGAAACGTTCCACACCTGCATGGGCGCGGCGATGTCGCCGTTGGCGTCGAACTGCAGCGGCCCGGTGGCGCCAACGTACTGGATGCTCTTGCCTTCGGCCAGCAGCTGCGCGGCCTTCTTCAGCTCGGCCACGCCGGCGTAGACCTTCTCGCCCTTCGGGTCGGTCACCTTGCGGATCGCGTCGCGAATGGCCGGGCCCTTGCTGCTCTTGGCCTGCTCCATCGCCAGCCCGATCAGCACCGTGGCGTCGTAGGCGTTGGGGATGTAGGCCTGCGTCGGCAGGGTGCCGAACTTGGTCTTGAACTCGCCCTGGAAGGTGGCCAGCGAAGGCGTGGTGTCGGTGCCCGGCGCGGTGCCGTGCACGTCCTTCATGTACTGCGCGCCGACGTCGTTGACAAAATCTTGCGACTCCAGCCCGTCGGGAAACAGGAACTTCTGCGGCCCGCCGGCGGCGATCCATTCGCGCGTGATGGTGGTGCCGTCGCCCGGATAGCCGATCAGGAACAGCGCGTCGGGCGTGGGGCCGAGGGCCTTGCCGACCTCGGCGCGGTACGAAGGCTGGCTGGGGTTGTAGACCACGTTCTCGGTCACCGTGCCGCCCAGCTGCTTGAAGCCGGCCGTGAACTCCTGGCTCAGGCCCTGGCCGTACGGGTTGTTCAGGTACATCACCGCGACCTTCTTCAGGCCCGCGTCGTGCGCCACCTTGGCCATGGCCAGGCCCTGCAGCGCGTCCGACGGGCAGGTGCGGAACCAGAAGCCGCCGGTCTTGCCCTGCTTGGCCAGGTCGCTGAAGGTCGGCGAGGTCGATGCCGGCGAAATCTGCACCACCTGGCTGGGCGCGGTCACCGAGGTCAGGATGGCGGCACTGACGCCGCTGGACAGCGCGCCGATGATGGCCGGCACCTGCTGCACGTCCACCAGCTTCTTGGCCGCGTCCACGCCCACCGAGGGGCTGGTCTGGTCGTCCAGCAGCGACAGCTTCAGCTCGCAGGTGTTGCCGCTGCGCGCGGCGTTCAGGTCGCTGATGGCCAGCTCGCTGCCCTTGGCGATCTGCTGGCCCAGCACGCCCAGCGAGCCGGTGAGCGACATCACGGCGCCCACCGTGGTGCTGCAGGCGGCTTCGGCGGGCGTCATGCCCAGGGTTGCCAGCGCAAGGCCGATGGCGGCCAGTTTCAGGGACGGGTGTTTCATGTCGAAAACCTCCACAAGGTCAACACGCCACAAACGGCGGCAACGGACCTGTCCCGAAGGAATGAAGGCATCGAGGCATCTGCCCAGCATCGGATGGCAATCCGAAAAACAGCGGGGAGAGTCATCTGGTGTTGACGATCCGGTCGCCGGGCGAAGAACACTTTACATCGCATCGACTGACTTTGCAGGGAAGCGCTCGGCCTGCCTGCCGTATGAAAGAATGCCGCCATGCAAGACGCAGACGTGCTCATCATCGGCGCCGGCATGGCCGGCGCCTCACTGGCCTGGCGCCTGGCGCGCGGCGGCCAGCGCGTGCGGCTGCTGGAGCGCGAGGCGCAGCCCGGCATGCACAGCACCGGCCGCTCGGCCGCCATGTTCATGGAAAGCTACGGGCCGCCTGGCGTACGGGCGCTGACGCGCGCCAGCCGTGATTTCTACCTGCAGCCGCCCGCCGGTTTTGCCGACGTGCCCCTGCTCACGCCGCGCCGCGCGCTGTTCGTGGCGACGGCCGAGCAGCACACCGCACTGGAGCGCATGCAGGCCGAGCTGGCGGCCGGCGGCACCGTCTTGACGCTATTGAATTCGGAGCCGCTCGCGCAGGCGGCGCCTGCGCTGCGGGCTGATTTGTTTCAAAGCGCGCTGCTGGACGAGAACGGCTTCGACATCGACGTCAATGCGCTGCTGCAGGGCTTCTTGCGCGGCGCGCGCCAGGCCGGCGCGCAGCTGTCGACCGGCACGCAGCCGCAGGCGGCCGAGCGCGCCGGCGGCGGCTGGCGGGTGCGGCTGTCCGACGGGCAAAGCGTGCAGGCGCGCGTGGTGGTCAATGCGGCGGGCGCCTGGGCCGACGAGCTGGCGCCGCTGTTCGGCGCCGCGCCGATCGGCCTCACGCCGCGCCGGCGCAGCGCCTTCACCTTTCGGCCGCCGGCGGGCGTGGACGTGTCGGACTGGCCGATGGTGGCCGACGTCGACGAAGCCTGGTACTTCAAGCCCGACGCCGGCCAGTTGCTGGGCTCGCCGGCCAACGCCGACGCGGTGGCGCCGCACGACGTGCAGCCCGAGGAGCTGGACATCGCGCTGGGCATCCACCGCATCGAAGAAGCCACCACGCTGCGCATCGAGCGGCCCACCGCCACCTGGGCCGGGCTGCGCAGCTTCGTCGACGACGGCGAGATCGTGATCGGCTTCGACGATGCGTGCGCGGGCTTTTTCTGGCTGGCCGGACAGGGCGGCTACGGCATTCAAAGCGCGGCCGGGGCCAGTGCGCTGGCGGCCTGCCTGGTCACCGGCGCGCCGCTGACGGACGAGTTGATCCGTCACGGAGTCGACCCGCAGGTCGTGGCGCCGCGGCGCCTGCGCTGACGATGGGCGTGCGTGCCCTGGGCTTACGCGCCGGCCAGCGAACGCAGGCCGTTCACGTTCAGCAGACGCAGCTGGCGCCCGCGGCCGGCGATCAGCCCGCGCTCGCGCAGCTGGCGCAGCACGCGCGAGAAGGTCTCGGGCGCGATGCCCAGTTGCGCGGCAATGGAGCGCTTGCGCTGGCGCAGCGTGACGGCCGGCTGCGGGGATGCGTCGGGCGCGGGCTCGACGTGGCGCAGCAGCCATTCGGCGCAGCGCGCCTCGGCGTCCTTGCCCAGCCGGCTGACGGCCAGCTCGGCCTGCTGGCGATGCGCCTGCGCCAGGTCGCGCACCAGCGCCAGCGTGGGCGCGGGCAGGGTGCCCAGGTCGGCCGAGAATTCGGCCAGCGGCACGGCGCGCGCCTCGACCGGGGTGTCGGCCACCACGTCCATCAAAGGGGCTTGCCCCAGCACGGCGCTGCCGGGGTCGAGCCAGCATGGGCCTTCGATCCAGCCCAGCTGATGCGCCAGGCCGTCGGGGCCCAGCAGGCCCATGGCCAGGCGGCCACGGGCGATGTGGTAGATGGCGTCGTGGGGGCGGGCTCGGCGCAGCAGCACCGCGCCGGCCGGCAACAGGACGGCCTGGTGGGTCGGGTCGGGCAGGGGAACGGTGAGCATGGGCGCACTGTGCCTTTGGCCCACGGCCGGGGCATTGATGCACATCAACCACGCGAAAGTTGTCGAGGGCGCGCGCCGCCCTCGCCAAGGAGTTCTGAGTTGACGCAAACGAGCGCGCGCGCCATGCCCCTGCAAGCCGCCAGGACGCCATGGCATCGCTGGGCGCGCGCCGCCCTGGCCCTGGCCCTGAGCGCCGTACTGGCCGCGTGCGGCGGCACGGGCGAGCTGGCGCGCCCGCGCACGATGGACATCACCGTGCTGGGCTTCAACGACCTGCACGGCAACCTGGCGCCGCCGGGCCTGGCGGTCAACGCCGCCGCGCCCGACGAAGCGCCGGTGCCGGTGCCCGCTGGCGGCGCGGCCTACCTGGCCACGCTCGTCGCCCAGCAGCGCGCGGCGCATCCGCACAGCGTGCTGGTGGCGGCGGGCGACTTGATCGGCGCCTCGCCCATGGTGTCCTCGCTGTTCCTGGACGAGCCCACCATCGAGGCGCTGAACCTGATGCGGCTGGACTTTGCCGCCACCGGAAACCACGAATACGACCAGGGCTGGCACGAGCTGCTGCGCCTGCAGCACGGCGGCTGCGAGCGCTTCACGACCAGGGTGCCGTGCCAGCTCAGCCAGCCGTTTGCCGGCGCGCGCTTTCAGTACCTGGCGGCCAACACCGTGCGCGCCGACGGCCAGCCGCTGCTGCCCGCCACCGGCATCCGGTTCTTCGAGCAGGACGGCGTGCGCATCGGCGTCGGCTTCATCGGCCTGACGCTGAAAAACACGCCGCACATGGTGCGCCCCAGCGGCGTGGCGGGCCTCAGCTTTGCCGACGAGGCCGCCACCGTCAACGCGCAAATCGCGCCGCTGCGCGCGCAGGGCGCCGATGTCATCGTGGTGCTGATCCACGAAGGCGGCCGCGCCCGCAGCGGCTTGCAGGACGCCAGCTGCAGCGGCCTGTCGGGCGACATCGTGCCCATCCTCGACCGCCTGTCGGACCAGGTCGACCTGGTCGTCTCCGGCCACACGCATCGCGCCTATGTGTGCGACTACGCGCGCGTCAACCCGGCCAAGCCGTTCTGGCTGACCAGCGCCGGCCTGTACGGCACCCTGCTGACCGAGGTGCAGCTGACGGTGGACGTGCGCACGCGCCGCGTGGTGCGGCGCGCGGCGCGCCAGCACATCGCGCAAGGCCAGGCCTTCACCGGGCCGCGGGGCGCGGTGCCGCTGCAGCCGGCCTGGCCCGTGCTTGCGCCCGACCCGGCGGTGGCCGCGCTGGTGGCGCGCTACGAGGCCGCCGCCGCGCCACTGGCGGCCGCCCCGGTCGGCCGCCTGGCCGCGCCCGCCACGCGGCAGCCGGGCGCCCACGGCGAATCCGTGCTGGGCCGCATCGTCGCCGACGCCATCCTGGCCGCCACCCAAGGCCCGGCGGCCGGCGGCGCGCAGCTGGCCTTCATGAACCCGGGCGGCGTGCGCGCCGACCTGGTGCCGGCCGCCGACGGCCGCGTCACGTATGGGCAGCTGTACGCGGTGCAGCCCTTCGGCAACACGCTGATGACGCTCACGCTGAGCGGCGCGCAGATCCGCCAGCTGCTGGAGCAGCAGTTCGACAGCGGCACCAACACCGTCGCCAGCCCGCGCATCCTGCAGGTGTCGCAAGGCTTCGACTACGCCGTCGACCGCACGGCCCCCGCCGGACAGCGCATCCGCGCGATGCGCCTACACGGCCAGCCCATCGAGCCGCAGCGCGCCTACCGCGTCGGCGTGCAAAGCTACCTGGGCGCGGGCGGCGACAACTTCAGCGTCTTCACCCAGGGGCGCGACAACGTCGGCGGCGGGCTGGACGTGGACGCGCTGGCCGACTACATCAGCGCGCAAAGCGCCAACGGACCGATGGCGCTGCCGCTGGCGGAGCGGATTTTGGGGCGATGATGTGCCGCAGTTCGGGGCGGGCAAGAAAAAACCCGCACGTTGCAGCAACGGTGCGGGTTTTGATGTGGTGCCGGCTGCCGGAATCGAACTGGCGACCTACGCGTTACGAGTGCGTTGCTCTACCAACTGAGCTAAGCCGGCTTTTCTCGTAAAGTCTGCGATTATAGCTGGCGGCTTGCCCGTTATTGGCCCGTCATCGACCCCCTCAACCAACCGCCCAGGAGGCTCTTGAACATGCTGAAGACCGATCACCTGACCGATACCCGTGCGCTGCTGGATGTGGCGCCCGAGCGCGGCGCGCCCTCGCGCCGCCAGGCGCTGGGGCTGGCGCTGGGCGTGGGCTATGCGGCGGCCACCTTGCCGGCGCTGGCGCAGTCGGCCATCAAGACCTCGTCGGACGGCCTGACCACGGGCGAGGTGACGATCGACGTCGCCGGCTTCAAGATGCCGGCGTTTCGGGCCCAGCCGGCGGGCAAGACCGGCCTGCCGGTGGTGCTGGTGCTGTCGGAGATCTTCGGCGTGCACGAGTACATCGCCGACGTTGCGCGCCGCTTCGCGCACGCGGGCTATCTGGCCATCGCGCCCGAACTGTTCGTGCGCCAGGGCGACGCGCAAAGCTATGGCGAGCTGTCCAAGCTGATGAGCGAGGTGATCGCCAAGGTGCCCGACGCGCAGGTGATGGGCGATCTGGACGCCACCGTGGCCTGGGCGGCGGCCAACGGCGGCAACACCGACAAGCTGGGCGTGACCGGCTTTTGCTGGGGCGGGCGCCAGGTGTGGCTGTATGCCGAGCACAACCCGAAACTGAAGGCCGCCGTGGCCTGGTACGGGCGGCTGGTGGGCCAGCCCACGCCGCTGGCGCCCACCAACCCGCTGGACGGCGCGGCGCAGCTGAAGGCGCCGGTGCTGGGCCTGTACGGCGGCGCCGACACCGGCATTCCGCTCGACACGATTGATACGATGAAAAAAGCCTTGGCCGAGGCCGGCGCCAAGGGCAACGCCGCCGCCAAGGCCTGCGAGTTCGTGGTCTACCCCGATGCGCCGCACGCTTTTCATGCCGACTATCGTCCCAGCTACCGCAAGGAAGCGGCCGAGGATGGCTACAAGCGCGCGCTGGCCTGGTTCAAGGCGCACGGGGTGGCTTGACAAGTCGGGTACGCTGGTTGGACGCAAGCCGCCCGCGAGGCGGCTTTTTTGATGTTTTTTGGCTCTGGCCTTTGCCAGGCAGGCGCGAGCAGCTATGAATTTGATTGCAATCCTGACCGGTACCCTGATTGCCGGCGTGGGCAGCGTGTGGATCGCCGCCACCCTGTCCTTCGGCGTGCTGGCGCGCTACACCCAGCACATGCTCAGCCTGGCGGCCGGCGCGCTGCTGGCCACGGCCTTCATCCGCCTGTTGCCCGAGGGCTTCGAGAGCGGGGTGGAGGTGCACGTGCTGTCGGCCACGCTGCTGGCCGGCCTGCTGTTTTTCTTCTTGCTCGACAAGGCCGAGCTGTGGCACCACGGCCATGAGCACCATCCCAGCCTGCCGACGCTGGACGAGGCCATGGTCGACGCCGACGTGATGCACGAGCACGCCCACGCCCATGCGCAGGCCGACGCCCATCACCACGACCACGCCGGGCACGCCCATGCCGCGCCGCAAGGCGGTGGCGGCTGGGCCGTGCTGACGGGCGACGCCGTGCACTGCTTTGGCGACGGCGTGCTGATCGCCTCGGCCTTCCTGTCCAGCCCCGCGCTGGGCTGGGCCGCCACGCTGGCGGTGCTGGTGCACGAGGTGCCGCACCACATGGGCGATTTGGCGGTGCTGCACCAGGGCAGCCGCCGCCGGTGGCGCACGGCGCTGGTCAAGGTGTCGCTGGCCGGCGCGGTGACCGCGCTGGGTGGGCTGGCCGGCTGGGCGCTGGTCGAAAGCCTGAACGGGCTGCTGCCCTATCTGCTGATGCTGGCGGCCAGCAGCTTTATCTATGTGGCGCTGGCCGACTTGATTCCGCAGCTGCAAAAGCGCCTGAACGCGCGCCAGACGGCGGCGCAGATTCTGTGGCTGCTGGTCGGCATGGGGCTGGTGATCGCCGTCGGCCTGGCGGGGCCGGAGCACGCGCATTGAGCTGGCCGAGCTGGCCGGCTGACCCTTACCCCTTGGCCACCGGCAGGCCTGGCGTGCGGCTCCACTCGCTCCAGCTGCCGGCGTACAGCGCCACCGGCGGGTAGCCGGCCAGTTCCATGGCGATGATGTTGGGCACGGTGCTGACGCCGCTGCCGCAGTGGTGCACCACGCCGGCGGCGTCGCGCCCGGCCAGCAGGGCGGCGAACTCGGTCTTGAGCTGCGCGGGCGACTTGAAGCGCCCGTCGGGCCCCAGGTTGTCGCCGAAGGGGCGGTTGAGCGCGCCGGGGATGTGGCCGGCAATCGGGTCCAGCGGTTCGACCTCACCGCGGTAGCGTGGCGCGCCGCGCGCGTCGATCAGGGTTTGCGTGGGCTGGCCCAGGTGCTTGGCGACCTCTTGCGTGCCGACCCAGTGGCGCAGCTCGGGCTTGAGCTCGAAGTGGCTGGGCGCGCGCGCCGGCGCCGGCCCGCTGGCGGTGGCGCCGCCGGCCGCCAGCCAGGCCGGCAGGCCGCCGTCGAGCACGGCCACGGCCTCGTGGCCGGCCCATTTCAGCATCCACCACAGGCGCCCGCAGTAGTTGGCGCCGTTGCGGTCGACCACCACGGCTTGCATGGTGTTTTCAAAGCCCAGTCGGCGCAGGGTCTGCGCGAACAGCTCTCGTTTGGGTAGCGGATGGCGGCCGCCGTTGACGGCGTCTTGCGGCGCGTGCGCGCTCAGGTCGCGGTCCAGATGGGCCTGCACGCTGCCGGCGATGCGCTGCTGGGCAAACATCGCGTCGGCCTTGGCCGGGTCGGCCAGGTCGAAGCTGCAGTCGAACACCATCAGCGGCGCGCCGCTGGCCTGCAAGGCCTGGAGTTGATCGACCGAAATCAGGTGGGTGAACATCAGAACTCCTCGGCGGGCAGTTGGGGCAGGGCGCGGGCGCGCAGCACGGTGGCGGCCATGCCGCAGGCGATGATCAGCGCCATGCCCAGCCAGCCCAGCGGCGGGATGTGGTCGCCGAACAGCGTCATGCCCAGCAGCGCGCCGAACACGATGCCCGAGTATTGCAGGTTGGCCACCACGATGGTCGAGCCGTGGGTGTAGGCGCGCGTCATGCACAACTGGCCCAGGGCGCCCAGCAGGCCCATGGGCAGCAGCCACAGCGCCTGCGGCGTGGCCAGGCTGTGCGCGCCGAAGACCAGCATGCCGCCGGCGCCGGCCACCAGCGCGGCCAGCGAGAAATAAAACACCGTGCGCGTCTCGGGTTCGCCCACGCGGCCCAGCGCGGCCACCTGCATGTAGGCCAGCGCCGCCATCAGGCTGCCCAGCAGGCCGACCAGGCCGGCGAACAGCTGGTTCTGGTCCAGCGTGGGGCGCAGCAGCAGCACCACGCCGCCAAAGCCCAGCATCACCGTCAGGATCAGCGGGCCCTGGCGGCGCACGTCGGCCAGCTTGCCCAGCGCCAGGGTGCCACCGATGACGAAGGCGGCGATCCAGATGCCGCTCATATAGTTGAGCGTGATGGCGGTGGACAGCGGCAGGTGCGCGATGGCGTAGAACCAGGCCAGCAGCGAGGCCACGCCCACCACGTTGCGCCACACGTGCATCATGGGCACGTGGGTGCGCAGGCTGACGCCGCGCGAGCGCGCCAGCACGCCGACGACAAGCACGCTGATGAGGCCGCGATAGAACACCACCTCCAGCGGCGTGTAGGTGTCGGAGGCGAACTTGATGCACGCGCCCATGCCGGCGAAGAACAGCGAGGCGGCGACCATCCAGGCGGCTTGCATGATGAGACGGACTACCCCCGTTGCTCCACTCGCTGCGCGATGTTTCGGCATCCCCCCTCAAGGGGGCAACGCCCGTGGCCGGGGAGACCCCGGCCACGGCGATTGCTGGCATGGCCTGCTCTGCGGCCGCGGGGCTCTTGGGCGCTCATGCAATGCGGGGCAGGCGCGGTTTGATGTTGTTTCTGAATTCGTCAGGTGGTGGTGACCAGGCCCATGGCACGCCGGTACCACTCATGAAAGTGCTGCATGCCGTCTTCCATCGGGCTTTGGTAGGGGCCCACCTCGTTGTCGCCGCGCCGCATCAGGGCCTTGCGGCCGGCATCCATGCGCTCGCCGATCTCGTCGTCCTCGACCGCGGTTTCCATGTAGGCGGCGCGCTGCGCCTCGACGAACTCGCGCTCGAAGCAGGCGATCTCCTCGGGGTAGAAGAACTCGACCATGTTGAGCGTCTTCTCGGGGCCGATCGGGTGCAGCGTCGACACCGTCAGCACGTGCGGATACCACTCGACCATGATGTGCGGGTAATACGTCAGCCAGATGGCGCCGCGCGTGGGCAGCGCGCCGCCCTGGTAGCGCAGCAGCACCTCGTGCCACAGCTTGTAGGCGTCGCTGCCCGGCCGGCCGAAGCTGGGTGCCACGCCCACGGTCTGCACCGAGTAGTCGCGGCCGAACTGCCAGCTCAGGTCTTCGCAGGACACGAAGTTGCCCAGGCCGGGGTGAAACGGCCCGACGTGGTAGTCCTCCAGATAGACCTCGATGAAGGTCTTCCAGTTGTAGTTGCACTCGTGCAGTTCGACGTGGTCCAGCGCGTAGCCGTCGAACGAGAGCTCGGCGGCCACCTTCATGCCGGCCAGGTCGGCGCCGATGTCGCGGCCGTTGTCCTCGAACAAGAGGCCGTTCCACTCGCGCAGCGCGTAGTTGTTCAGGTCGAGGCCCGGATCGTGCGCGAAGTGCGGCGCGCCCAGCAGCTCGCCGCCGGGCGCATACGTCCAGCGGTGGATGGGGCACACGATGTTGCCACCCGCGTGGCCCTTGCCCTGGCCCTGCAGGTTGCCGCGCCCACCCAGCATGATGGCCTGTCGGTGGCGGCAGCAGTTGGAGATCAGCTCGACCTGGCCCTGCGCGTTGCGAACCAGCGCGCGGCCGTCCTGCTCTTGCCTGAGGGTGCTGTAGTCGCCCGGGTGGGGCACCGCCAGCGCATGCCCGACGTAGCGGGGGCCGCCATCGAAGAGCAGCTTCTTTTCACGCGCGAACAGCGCCGGATCGAAATAGGAATGGACGGGAAGTTGAGTTGCCGCCTGCTGGTGTTGAAGACTTAAATCAGACATCGAGTTCCGACCTAGAGACTCCCCCTATGAAGGGGCAGGAAAAAGCGCTTGGCATCCGCAGATCTTGGGCGCGCGAATTCTCCGAAGGGATGGGTTGGGAGAACCGCGCATTTTAGCCGACCCGCACTGGCATGACGCTTGGGGTGAGGCGAGGAGGACCGACTTCCAGCGCGCGCCAGCCCCGCTTTCGGGCGGCGCAATTGTTACGTTAAGCTACAACAGGCCGAGTGCTTGACGCTTGTCGTTGGGGCCCGCGGGAACCTTGCAGCAGGCCAACGCGGCCACGGCGTCGCCGATCGATTCAACATCCAAAAAATTTCATGCAAAGACGACAATTTCTGTATGCGGGCGTTGGCCTGTTGGCAAGCACGCTGGCCGCCTGTGGTGGCGGTGACGACGACCTGCTGGCGCGCCGAAACGTGCTGCAACTGTCCGCCACCGAGCGCCAGGACTTTGTCGACACGCTGCACGCCATGAAGCGGCAGGCCTCGGCCTACGAGCCCGAAACGAATGCCTACGACTACTTTGTCGAACTGCATGGCGAGGCGTTCTCAAGCCATTACAACGCCCACATGGGCGCTGCTTTCTTGCCCTGGCACCGCGAAATGTTGCGGCGCTTCGAGCGCGAACTGCAGCGCGTGTCGGGCGATGCCGAGATGACGCTGCCGTACTGGAACTGGCAGCAGGCCGGCGCGTGGCAAACCATCTTCACCGACGATTTCCTGGGCGGCAACGGTGATCCCAACGACAAGTTCATCGTCAAGAGCGGCATGTTCCGCGAGGGACTGTGGGCCATGGGCGCCAAGTTTGACGAGACCCCGGACGAGTTTTCCGACACCGATGGCGATGGCTTCCCCGACATCGACACGACGCCGCTGAGCCGCCGCGGCCTGACCCGGCGCTTTTCGTTTGCCGGCCAGGATGCGGACAGCCTGGCCATCGTCGACCCGTTCATGGCCGAGCAACCCCTCAGCCGCCTGTTGGCCCACCCGGACTATGACGCTGCGCCGTACATGGAAAGCATGAGTTCAGCCCAGGAGCGCGTCGAGAACTTTGACGCCTGGAACGCGCAAAGCATGCGCAAATACGTCGAGCGCGTGCTGCACAACCCGGTGCACGCCATGATCGGTGGGCAAATGGGCACCGCCACCTCGCCCAACGATCCGGTGTTTTTTCTGCACCACGCCAACGTCGATCGGCTGTGGTCGCTGTGGCAAAAAGCCCATGGCGACCAAGGCTACCCCAGCAGCGCGCAGGACGGCATGACGGGCCGATCGGCCCCGCTCGACCTGTTCTCGGGCCGCGTGCCGGTGGAGAGCACCTTCGACCTGGCGGCCCATTCGGGTGTGCAATACGCCGAAAGCTGAGGACGAAGGGTCTGCGCGTCCGGCGTGGCAAGGTGTTGGCATGGCCTGCCCGGAGGGACTCGAACCCCCGACCTGCTGCTTAGAAGGCAGCTGCTCTATCCAGTTGAGCTACGGGCAGAAAAACCTGGAAACCGCAGTTGATCGCTTTCATTCTCCGATAAACCGGAACGGACAGCGAACTTGGCTGCTTCGATCGCACGCATCGGTTGCGGGGCCGCGCTATGCACTCGCCAGCACCACTCTCGGTGTGCCATGCGGCGTTGCTCGTCCTTGCAGGCCTGAGCCTGCCGCGTCCTCGCGTCTTGCCTGGCCCGCCGATAGCGGCACTGGCAAGCGCATCCAACTGCGGTTTCCAGGTTCAACGAAAACAGGCCCGACGGATGCGGGCCTGTGTGTTCGATGGTCGGAGCGGCGGGATTCGAACTCGCGACCCTCTGGTCCCAAACCAGATGCGCTACCAGGCTGCGCTACGCTCCGACAAGGGGCGCATTCTACCGTGCGGCGGCTCAGTGCCGCTGGTATTGGGTGGCGCCGAACAGCACTTCCATTTCGGCGGCGCTGCGGGTCGCCTTGCGGCGATCGGCCAGCACCTGCACGCCGCGCTGCACGGCGGGGCGTGCCGCGATGCGGTCGAACCAGGCCTTGAGCGCCGGGTAGTCGGCCCAGGCAATGCCCTGGTTTTGCCACGAGCGCAGCCACGGAAAGATGGCGATGTCGGCGATGCTGTAGTCGGCGCCGGCGATGTAGGCGCCGGTGCGCTCGATCTGCCGGTCCATCACGCCGTACAGGCGCCGCGCCTCGTTGGTGTAGCGGTGGACGGCGTACTCGATGGGCTCGGGCGCGTAGATGCGAAAGTGATGCGCCTGGCCCAGCATGGGGCCGACGCCGCCCATCTGGAACATCAGCCACTGCAGCACCTCGAATTTGCCGCGCGTGTCGGGCGGCAAGAATTGGCCCGTCTTGCCGGCCAGGTACAGCAGGATGGCGCCCGACTCGAATACCGAAATGGGCTGTCCATCGGGGCCGTCGGAGTCGACGATGGCCGGAATCTTGTTGTTGGGGCTGATGGCCAAGAACGCCGGCTTGAACTGGTCGCCCGCGCCGATGTCTACCGGGTGCACGCGGTAAGGCAGGCCGCATTCCTCCAGCATGATGTGCACCTTGTGGCCGTTGGGCGTGGGCCAGGAATGAACGTCGATCATGAGCGAGATCCTGAAAGTCGGGGCGCTGGTCCGGCCCTGTGCCGGCTGCGCAGCCGGCAGCTTAGCAGTCGGCCCGCGGGCGCCGAGGCGCGCTCATACGCCTGTGACGAGCCGCGCCATCACCACGATGATGGCCACCTGCATCGCGCCCTGGCTGGCCACCACGTAGTAGAAGCGGCTCATGGTGCGGCCGATCCAGGCGCCGTCGGGACGCTCCTTTTGCAGCTCCAGGCAGATGCGCAGGCTGGTGGGCAGCAGGTAGCCGATGCCCTGGAGGGTCATCAGCGTCACCAGCACCAGCGCCGCCGCGATCCAGCCGAACTGCGGCCAGGGCAGTTGTGTCAGGCCCATCTGCACGGCCAGGAACCAGCCGGCGGTGCCGGTGATGATGGACAGCGTGGGCAGCAGAAACAGCGTCACCGGCGTCAGCCGCGTCAGGATGGCCTTGCGCACCGGCACGTCCACGCGCCGCAGGATCGGCCCGATGACGAAGCCCATGAACAGGTCGATGCCGGTCCACAGCACGCCGCTCATCACGTGCACCCAGTTGAGGAACCACAGGTTGCCGATGACGATGGCCGCCACCATGACGGCCAGCGCCGCGGCCACATACCACAGGTAGTGCAGGCGGATCAGCGAGACGGGGGGGGCTGCGGTGGCAAGGGCGGTGGTCATGGTGCACCTCGCAGGCAATGGCCGGGCGAAGGCCATGGTACGCCGTTTGACCGAGTCGGGCAGCGCTTCAGAATGCGCAAAACGTCATCCGAATCTCATGCTCCCGCGCTAACCGTTAACTATATAAAACATAGCTGCCCGCGCTTGATGGACGGGCGCTACAGGTGATTTTAATCAATGGTCTGCCGTAGCGGCCGATGTGCGGGTCGGTGCGCCGTCAACCCGGCTTGCGCGATCGGCTCAGCCGGCGCGCATTGGCGCGGGCGCGCCGCTGAAAGGGCCTCAGGGCGTTGTTGGCCGTGCTCGCCATGGCATGGGTGGACCACTGCGGCGCCTGGCCGCGGGCCCAGGATGACCAGGCGCCGAAGAACAGTTGCTGCGACAACGTGACCGCGCTCGCCAGCATGGCGAAGTACGACTCGGTTGCCGCCGCCTGCTTTTCGGCAAACATGCGAAAAAACTCGACCTGGCCGTTGGCCGACAGCAGGGCGCCCGGTTGGGTGAGCTGCAGCGTGCGGCTGGCGATGACCAGGGGCGAGTGCCAGGCCAGGCTGCTGAGGGTCTGGGCGAGTTGAAAGGGGCTGGAGCGGGACGGGGTCATGGCTTGAAAAATGTACGGGATCCGAGGGCCGGGGCAGGGGTTGATCACGAGGCCCCGGCGGTGTCTTGCTCTTGTCGCGCCGCGCGCACCAGCACCGGAATGTCCTTGTACGCCGGCGTGCGCGTGTGCAGCGACAGGTTGCTGGCCGCCAGCAGCGGCGTGGCCTCGGGAAAGTACGCCGCCGCGCAGCCGGCGGGGATGTCGTAGCGCACGGCCTTGAAGCCGCGCACCACGCGCTCGTGCTCGTCCTCGTCGCCGCAGCCGTGCAAGTCCACCAGCTGGCCGTCGCGCAGGCCACGCGCCTGCAGGTCGGCCGCGCTCAGGAACACCACGCGCCGGCCGCCGAACACGCCGCGGTAGCGGTCGTCGGGGCCGTAGACGGTGGTGTTGAACTGATCGTGCGAGCGCACCGTCATCAGTGCCAGCACGGCCTCGCCGTGGCGCTGGCGCGCGCGTGCCACCGCGCCCGCCGTCGGCACCGGGTGCACGTTGAACTCGGCCTTGCCGCTGGCGGTCTTCCACTGGCGCTCGCGCGCGCTGTTGGTCAGCGTCAGGCGGCCGCGCTCGGCCAGCTTGCGGTTGAAGTCGGCGAAGTCGTCGTTGATGCCACGCTGCACGCGCTCGATGTGCTCGCGGATCTGGCCGTAGTCGGCGGCCATGGCGGCCCAGTCGATGCCGCCGGCCGGCACCAGCGCCTGACCCAGGCCGCAGACGATGGCCGGCTCGCTCATCATGGTGGCGGCCAGCGGGGCCTGGATGCCGCGCGAGCTGCGCACCGTGCTGGTCGAGTCTTCCACGCTCACCACCTGCGGGCGGCCCTGCTGCAGGTCCAGGTCGGTGCGCCCCAGCGTGGGCAGCAGCAGGCCGACCTGCCCCGGATGGCAGTGCGTGCGGTTGAGCTTGGTGGCGATGTGCAGCGTGAAGCGGCAGCCCGACAGCGCCGCCAGCACGCGAGTGGAGTCGGGCCCGGCGACGGCGAAGTTGCCGCCCAGGCTCAGCAGCGCGCCCAGGTCGCCGCGCAGCAGGCGCTCGGTCACGCCGGCGGCGTCCAGGCCCGCCTGGCGGGTGATGGCGGCCTGCGGAAACTCGCCCGTCAGGTTGTCGAGCCAGCGCGCCGGCATGGTCGAGGTGGCGCCCATGGTGCGGTCGCCCTGCACGTTGCTGTGGCCGCGCACCGGCATGGCGCCGGCACCGGGGCGGCCGATGTTGCCGCGCAGCAGCAGCAGGTTGGCCAGGGTCTGGATGGTGGCCACGCTGTGCTCGTGGTGCGTCAGGCCCATGCACCAGGTGGCCATGGTGGCCGGCGCCTCGGCGTACAGCTGCGCCAGCTCGTCGATCTGCTCGCGCCGCACGCCCGACTCGGCCACCAGCAGGTCCCACGACTCGGCCGCCAGGTCGGCCGCCACGGCCTCGAAGCCGGTGGTGTGCTGGGCGATGAAGGCCTCGTCGATCGGGCGCGGCGCGCCGCTGGCGCGGGCCTGCTCGTCCAGCTCCAGCAGGCGCTTCATCACGCCCTTGAACAGCGCCAAGTCGCCGCCGATGCGCACCTGGATGATGCGGTGCGCCACCGCCATGCCGCGGCCCGTCAGCATCTCGCCCACCGCCTTGGGGTCGGAAAAATTGGTGAAGCCGCGCTCGCGCAGCGGGTTGATGGCCACCACCTTGGCGCCGCGCCGCGCCGCGTCGTGCAGCGCCGCCATCATGCGCGGGTGGTTGGTGGCCGGGTTCTGGCCGATCACCAGGATCAGGTTGGCGCGCTCGAAGTCATCCAGCTGGCAGGTGCCCTTGCCCACGCCGATGGCGGCCTTGAGCGCGTAGCCCGAGGGCTCGTGGCAGAAGTTGGACGAGTCCGGCAGGTTGGAGCAGCCCCAGGCGCGCGCCACCAGCTGCCACAAGAACGCCGCCTCGTTGCTGCTGCGTCCTGAGGCGTAGAAGGCGGCCTGATCGGGTCCCAGCGCGCCCAGCTCGCGGCCCGTGATCTCGAACACCTGGTCCCAGCCGATGGGCGTGTAGTGCCCGCTCTCGGTCGTGTACAGCAGGGGCACCGTCAGCCGCCCCTGCGATTCCAGCTCGTAGTCGCTGAGCGCGCGCAGCTGTTCCAGCGAATGGCCGGCAAAAAAATCCGGCCCCGGTGCCTTGCGCGTCATCTCCCAGGCCACGGCCTTCTGGCCCTGCTCGCAGGTGTCGACCACGGCCTTGCCCGGCTTGTCCGGAAAGGCGCAGCCCGGGCAGTCGAAGGCGCCGGGCTGGTTGGTGCGCAGCAGGCCGGTGCCGACCTTGCCGGCGATCTCCTGCAGGCGAAACACCTTGAAGGTGCTCTTGACCGCGCCCCAGCCGCCGGCGGGGTGGTTGCTGCGGTCGATGCGGATGGTGTTGGGGTCTTCCGTCATGGGTGATTCGGGCGAAGGGGTGTTATGCACGCCGGGCTATCCGGACGTGTTCAAACCTCGCACGATAACCGCACGGCGCTGACGGTGCCAGCGCGCCGTCTCCAGGCGCGAAAGTTCTCAGCGCCGGGTGACGAACAGCACCAGCATGCACAGGCCCCCGACGACGCCCAGGGCGACCAGGAAGCTGAGGCCCGCCGTGAAGCTGCCGCCGTTGCTGGCGATCAGGTAACCCACCAGGGCCGGGATGCCGGCCGAACCCAGGCTGGCCACGCCGTTCATCACGCCGGCGGCCACGCCGACGGAGGCCTTGGCGACGATGGCCTGCATCATGGTCCAGTAGGTTGCCAGGCCGATGCCCAGCGAAGCGATGGCGGCCGTCATGGCCAACGCGCTGGTGGTGTTGTCGGCGGCGTGCACGCTGGCCCAGATGCCAGCCGCGGCGCCGAACAGCGCAATCACCGGCAGGATGGCCTTGTTGCGCTGCATGCGGTCGGCCACGATGCCGGCGATGATGATGGTGACCACGCCCGCCACGTAGGGCAGCGTGGCGAGCGAACCCATCTGCGCCCACGAGAAGCCGCGCGCGGTCTTCAGGTAGGCCGGCAGCCAGGCCAGCACGCCCCAGAACATGCCCGCCGAGCACAGGAAGGCCACCACGATCAGCCAGTAGCGCATGTCGCGCAGGAAGGCGAACGAGGACTGGCCCGGCGTGCTGGCCTGCTGCTCGGCGCGCAGGCCGGCCTCGATGTATTCGACCTCGGCGGCGTTGGCGAAGCGGCTGCCGCGCGGCTCGTCGCTGGTGAAGAACCACACCAGGGTCAGCGGAATCAGGCTCAGCAGCACCAGCACGAAAAAGCTGGCGCGCCAGCCCGCGCCCGCCACCACGGCGGTGATCAGGGGGATGGCGATCATCGGCCCGACCGTGATGCCCAGCAGCCAGGCCGAGTTGGCGCGCGCGCGCTCGCTGGGCGGAAACCAGTTTTTCACGAAGGTGCTTTGCATCGGCCAGTGCAGGCCCTCGCCCAGGCCCAGCAGCACGCGGGTGGCCAGCAGCATGCCGAAACTGCCGGCCAGGCCGCCCAGCGCCACCGACACGGCCCACAGCAGGATGGACAGGGCCATGGCCTTGCGCGGCCCCAGCCAGTTGCCGATGGGCGTGAGCACGATGTTGCCGATGCCGTAGGCAAACAGGAAAAGCGACATCAACATGCCCATCTTCACCGGCTGGCCGGCAATGCCCATGCTGTCCAGGAAGGTTGGATCGGCCACCAGCACCGAGACGTTGACGCGATCGAAGTACGAGATCAACAGGGTGACGAAAAGGATGACGGCCAGCCCCACGCGGGCGCGCGTGGGTCGGGCGGTGGTGGCCGAGGTGGCCGCGATGGATGACATGGAGAACTCCGGGGAAAGGGGCGGGAGGAGGGCGAGCGGTGCAGGCAGCCGCAACGATAGGCGGGGCGCCCGGATACTGTCTAATACCGATCGATGCGTGCTCGATACCGAATGAGTATGGCGAGCAAGAAGCCAACCAGGAGAGCCGGCCGATGGAGCTCAAGCAGATGCGCCAGTTTCTGGCGGTGGCCGAGGAGCGCAACTTCACGCGCGCCGCCGAGCGGCTGCACATGGCCCAGCCGCCGCTGACGCGGCAGATCCGCGCGCTGGAGGACGAGTTGGGCACCGCGCTGTTCCTGCGCATGCCCCGGGGCGCGGAGCTGACCGAGGCCGGCGCAGCGCTGCTGGAGGAGGCGCCCAACCTGCTGGCGCTGGCGCAACGCGCGCGCGAACGCACGCAACTGGCCGGCCAGGGGCGCAGCGGGCGGCTCGACGTCGGCGTGTTCGGCTCGGGCGTGCTCGAGGTGATCCCGCGCCTGCTGGCGCGCTTTCACGCGCTGCGGCCCGGCGTGCGCATCGTGCTGCACAGCCAGACCAAGGACGAGCAGATCGACGCGCTGCGCGAGCGGCGCATCGCCGTCGGCTTCAACCGCCTGGTGCCGCCGGCCAGCGACCTGGTGATTGAAACCGTGCTGCGCGAGAGCGTGGTCGTCGCGTTGCCCAGGCGCCACAACTTGGCCAAGCGCAAGCGCCTGACCCTGGCCGACCTGGCCGGGGAGCCGATCATCCTCTACCTCAGCCAGCCGCTGCCCGGCATGGCGCAGCGCGTGGCGGCCGCCTTTGCGCACGAGGGCGTGCCCCTGCACGTCGAGCAGGAGGTCGAGGGCGTGCTGACGGCCATGGCGCTGGTGGCCGGTGGTTTCGGCCTGTGCCTGGCCGCCGCGGCGAGCACCAGCCTGCGCCTGCCCGGCGTGGTCTATCGCCCGCTCGACAGCGATGCGCTGCGCGACCTCGAACTGGCCTGCCTGTATCGCCGGGGCGATGCGTCGCCGGTGCTGGCCGCGTTTCTGGACGTGGTCCACGAGTTCGCGCAGCAGCAGGATGGGCCGAGCCTGCGTCGGCCTCGACGTGGGCGAGCGCTGGCGACAGGCGGGCGCTGAGGCCCGCACGCCAAGGCTCCGGCGCATCTGATGCGGCCGTGCGCGGCTGGCTGGGGTCTATCCGCCGGGTGCCAGGAGGGATTGATCGCGCAGGCGTATGTCGGCGCGCGGCGATGTGTCGAATGCACCCACATGCCGCGCCAGCGCCCCCGCCGTGAAGGGCTGCTCGGCCGCCCAATGATCGGCGACCCAGCCATGCCGATAGACCGCATCGGCCGCCGCCTGGGGCGCGCTTTGCCCGGCGGCCAGGTGCGCGCCGATCAGCCCGGCCAGCACGTCGCCGGTGCCGGCGGTGGCCAGGCGGGCGTTGCCGGTGGGGTTGATGACCGGCGGCTGCCCGGGCGTGGCGATGACGCTGCCCGAGCCCTTGAGCACCACGGTGCAGGCAAAGCGCTCGGCCAGTTGCGTGGCGGCCTGCAGGCGGCCTTGTTGCACCTGGGCAGAGGTGCTGCCCAGCAGGCGCGCGGCTTCGAGCGGGTGGGGCGTCAGCACGGTGGCCTGGCCGGCGGGGGCGCGTTGGCGCAGGGCGGCTTGCAGCGCGGCGTCGGCGGCGATGACGTTGAGCGCGTCGGCGTCCAGCACCGCACGCGGCGCGGCGTGCAGCACGGCGGGCAGCACGGCGGAGACCGCGTCGCCGCCGCCGCAGCCGCACACCACCGTGAGCGCTGGCAGTTCCAACCGCTCGAAGCGGCGCAGCATCAGCTCGGGCTGGCTGGCGATGTGGGTCATTTGGCCATCGTCCAGCAGGCTGAGCAGCACGCGGCCGGCGCCCCCGTGCAGCGCGGCGCTGGCGGCCAGCAGGGCGGCGCCGGTCATGCCCAGGCCGCGCGCGGCCAGGCCCTCGCCGCCGACGATGGCGACGTCGCCGAAGCTGCCCTTGTGGCTGGCGTGCGGGCGCGGCGCGGCGGTGGGTGCGGCGTTCAGCCAGGCGCTGGGCGGCTCGGCGTCGCGCAGGTTGGCGGGCAGGCCCAGGTCGTCGAACCAGATCGCGCCGCTCGCGTCGCGGCCGTGGGCGGTGAACAGGCCGGGCTTGAGGGTGAGCAGGCTCAAGGTGTGGTGCGGCGGTGGCAACGGTTTCAAGCCAAATTGGCCTGCAGCGCTTGCTGGATCAGCGCGAGCAGCTATTATTTCAGTAGTTACCGGCGTCCGCATCCAGCCCGTGTCGGCATTCAGCCCGGTGGGCACATCGACCGCCAGCACCGGCGCGGGGCTGGCATGCAGTTGTTGCAGCCAGTCGGCCATGCGGCCGCCGGGCGCGCGCGTGGCGCCGATGCCCAGCAGCGCGTCGATGGCCAGGTCCTGCGGACCCAGGTCGGCCGGTGGCTGCTCGGCAAACATCACGCCGGCCTGCACGGCGCGCTGCCACGAGGCGCGCGCATCGGGCGGCGCCGTGTCGGGCCTGCCCAGCCAAGTGACGACGGGGTTCAGGCCCCAGGCGTGCAGGTGCAGGGCGGCCTCCAGCCCGTCGCCGCCGTTGTTGCCGGGGCCGGCGGCGATCCAGACGCGGCGCGCGTGCGGCGCCAGCGCCAGCGCCAGGCGCGCGGTGGCCAGGCCGGCGCGCTGCATCAGGGTGTGCGGGGGCAGGGCGCTGGCCGCGGCGTGCTCGATGCGGCGGGTGGCGGCGCTGTCGTGCAGCGCCAGCGGGTGCGTGCTGCGAACCAGGGTGGGCATGGCGCAGCCATTGTGCCCGCGCGGCGGGCGCGCCGTCAGCCACGGCGGGCACGCCGTCAGTGGTAGCGCGCCACGTCGAAGCCGCGGGCGTCGATGGCGGGCTGGCGGCCGGCGATCTGGTCGGCCAGCACGCGGGCCGAGCCGCAGGACAACGCCCAGCCGCTGGAGCCGTGCCCCACGTTGAGCCACAGGCCCGGCACGCCGCTGGCGCCGATCAGCGGCGGGCCGTCGGGCAGCATGGGGCGCGCACCCTTCCACACCTGCACGGCGCCGGTGCGGCGCGCGGCGCCGGGAAACCAGTCGTCCAGCACCTTGTACAGCGTCTGCACGGCGCGCCCGTTGACGGCGTCGGGCCGGCCGCCGATCTCGGCCGAGCCGGCCACGCGCACGCGCTGGCCCAGGCGCGAGATGGCGACCTTGTAGCGCTCGTCCATCACGCCGCTGCGCGGGCCCAGGTCAGGGTCGGGCATGTGCGCGCTGACCGAGTAGCCGTACACCGGCCGCAGCGGCACGCGCAGGCCCAGCGGCGCCAGCCAGGCGGCCGAGCGCACGCCCGCGCACAGCACCACGGCGTCGAAGCGCGCGCTGCCGCCGTCCCACCGCAGCGTGGTCGGCGCGGCGGCGCTGGGCGCCGGCACGGCGGTGTCGAAGCAGAACTGCGCGCCCAGCGTCTGCGCCGCGTCGCGCAGGATGACGGCGAACTGGCGGCAGTTGCCCACCTCGTCCTGCGGCAGGTGGATGGCGCCCGCCAGCGGCGTGTCGGGCTTGAGCGCGGGCTCGATGCGGCGCGCCTGCTCGCCGTCGATTTCGTGAAACACCACGCCGGCCTCGCGCAGCAGCGCCAGGCCGGGCTGCACGATGCGCTGCTCGGGCTCGCCGCGCAGCAGCACCAGGTAGCCCTGGCTGCGGTCGAACTCGTACTGCATGCGCGCGGCCACCTCGTGCAGGCGCTGGCGGCTGTAGAAGGCCAGGCGCTGCAGTTGCGCGCGGTGGGCGGCGTAGTGGCCGGCCTCGCAGGCGCGCAGCCAGCGGCGCATCCAGGCCAGGTCGGCCATGGCCAGCGGCCGTGCCACGCGCACCGGGGCGTGGCGCGCCAGCAGGTGGCCGATGACCTTGGCCGGCATGCCCGGCGCGGCCCAGGGCGTGACATAGCCCGGCGCCAGCACGCCGGCGTTGGCGAAGCTGGCGCCCTCGGCCACGCTGGCGTGGCGCTCGAAGACGGTGACTTGGTGGCCATCAAAGGCCAGTTCGTACGCGGTGGCGACGCCGATGATGCCGGCGCCGATGATGGCAATGTTCATGGGGCGGCCGAACGCGGGTGGGCGCGTGCTAAAATCTTTAGGTTTTGCAGTTCGCTGGGCATGTCGCCCGGCCCGGCAAAGCAAATCGCAAACCGGCCCTCACGAGGTGTCGCCCCGGCCTGAAACACGGCGCCAGGGGCGATGAGCGGGCCGGATTTTAGACCCAACCTTGCAAAGGCAAATCATGTCCGTCACCATGCGTGAAATGCTGGAAGCCGGTGTCCACTTCGGGCACCAGACGCGCTTCTGGAACCCCAAGATGGCCCCGTATATCTTCGGCCATCGCAACAAGATCCACATCATCAACCTGGAAAAATCGCTGCCGATGTTCCAGGAGGCGCAAAAGTTCGCGCGCCAGCTGGCGGCCAACCGCGGCACCGTGCTGTTCGTGGGCACCAAGCGCCAGGCGCGCGAGATCGTGGCCGAGGAGGCCCGCCGCGCCGGCATGCCCTACGTCGACCAGCGCTGGCTGGGCGGCATGCTGACCAACTTCAAGACCGTCAAGACCTCCATCAAGCGCCTGAAGGACATGAAGGCACAGCAGGAAGGCGGCCTGGACGCGATGAGCAAGAAGGAGCAGCTCATGTTCACGCGCGAGATCGCCAAGCTCGAGCGCGACATCGGCGGCATCCAGGACATGGCCGCGCTGCCCGACGCCATCTTCGTGATCGACGTGGGCTACCACAAGATCGCCGTCTCCGAGGCGCAAAAGCTGGGCATTCCGCTGATCGGCGTGGTGGACTCCAACCACAACCCGGTGGGCATCGACTACGTCATCCCTGGCAACGACGACTCGGCCAAGGCCGTGACGCTGTACGCCCGCGGCATGGCCGACGCCGTGCTCGAAGGCAAGGCCAACGCCGTCAATGACGTGGTCAAGGCCGTGGCCGCCGAAGGCAGCGACGAATTCGTCGAAGTGCAGGACGGCGCCGCCTGAGCGTTCCCTCCGGCCGCGCGCCCCGCGGCTGACGGCAAAGGGGCCCCGCAGCCCCTTTTTTCAATTCTTTCGGCCGCCTGCGAGCGCGGCCCCGAACACACTGGAGAAGCACACATGGCAGCAATCACCGCAAGCATGGTCGCCGAACTGCGCGCCAAGACCGACGCCCCCATGATGGAATGCAAGAAGGCCCTGACCGAGGCCGACGGCGACATGGCCAAGGCCGAGGAGCTGCTGCGCGTCAAGCTGGGCACCAAGGCCGGCAAGGCCGCCAGCCGCGTCACCGCCGAAGGCGTGATCGCCGCGCACATCGAAGGCAGCACCGGCGCGATGCTCGAGGTCAACTGCGAGACCGACTTCGTCACCAAGAACGACATGTTCATCGCCATGGCCAACGCCGCCGCCCGCCTGGTGGCCGAGAAAAACCCCGCCGACGTTGCCGCGCTGGGCGCGCTGGCGTACGAGCAGGACGGCTACGGCCCCACGCTGGAAGACGTGCGCAAGGGCCTGATCGGCAAGATCGGCGAGAACATGAGCTTTCGCCGCTTCGTGCGCAAGGCCGGCGGCGGCCAGCTGACCAGCTACCTGCACGGCACGCGCATCGGCGTGCTGGTCGAATACTCGGGCGACGAGGCCGCCGCGCGCGACGTCGCCATGCACGTGGCCGCCATGAAGCCCAAGGCGCTGACCGCCGCCGACGTGCCGGCCGAACTGGTCGAGACCGAGCGCAGCGTGGCGCAGGCCAAGGCCGCCGAGTCCGGCAAGCCGGCCGACATCGCCGCCAAGATGGTCGAAGGCTCGGTGCAGAAGTTCTTGAAGGAAGTGTCGCTGTTCAACCAGCCCTTCGTGAAGAACGACAAGCAGAGTGTGGAGCAGATGCTGAAGGAAAAGGCCACCCAGGTGCGCGGCTTCACGCTGTACGTGGTGGGCGAGGGCATCGAGAAGAAAGCCGACGACTTTGCCGCCGAGGTGGCCGCCCAGGTCGCCGCCGCGCAAGGCAAGGCCTGATTGGCCTGTCCCAGCCGAGGGCGCGTCGCGCAGGCGGCGCGCCTTTGTCACGTCTGCCGGCCTGTCAGACGCTAAACTTGACGGGTTTAACGCCCGCCAGCCTGCCCATGACCAAAGCCAAACCCGCCCATCAACGCATTTTGCTCAAACTGTCCGGCGAGGCCCTGATGGGCGACGATGCCTTCGGCATCAACCGGGCGACGATCGAGCGCATCGTGGGCGAGATCGCCGAGGTCACGGGCATGGGCGTGCAGGTGGCGGTGGTGATCGGCGGCGGCAACATCTTTCGCGGCGTGGCCGGCGGCTCGGCCGGCATGGACCGCGCCACGGCCGACTACATGGGCATGCTGGCCACGGTGATGAACGCGCTGGCGCTGGCCGACGCCATGAACCACCAGGGCCTGGTGGCGCGCGTGATGTCCGCCATCGCCATCGAGCAGGTGGTCGAGCCCTACGTGCGGCCCAAGGCCCTGCAGTACCTGGAAGAAGGCAAGGTGGTGGTGTTCGCGGCCGGCACCGGCAACCCCTTTTTCACCACCGACACGGCGGCCGCGCTGCGCGGCGCCGAGATCGGCGCCGAGCTGGTGCTCAAGGCCACCAAGGTCGACGGCGTGTACACCGCCGACCCGCACAAGGACAAGACGGCCACGCGCTACGCCAAGCTCACGTTCGACGAGGCCATGAGCCGCAACCTGGGCATCATGGACGCCACCGCCTTCGCGCTGTGCCGCGACCAGAAGCTGCCGGTCAAGGTGTTTTCCATCTTCAAGCCCGGTGCGCTCAAGGCCATCGTGCTGGGCAGCGACGAAGGCACACTGGTGCACGCCTGATTCGAGGAGTTTTTGACATGACGATCGCCGACATCAAGAAAAACGCGCAGGGCAAGATGGACCAGTCCATCGCCGCCTTCAAGCAGAACCTGACCAAGATCCGCACCGGCCGTGCCAACCCGGCGCTGCTGGACACCATCCACGTCGAGTACTACGGCAACCACGTGCCGCTGTCGCAGGTGGCCAACGTGTCGCTGCTGGACGCGCGCACCATCAGCGTGCAGCCGTGGGAAAAGGGCATGGGCGCCAAGATCGAGAAGGCAATCCGCGAAAGCGAGCTGGGCCTCAACCCATCCAACATGGGCGATTTGATCCGCGTGCCCATGCCGCCCATGAGCGAGGAGCGCCGCAAGGAGATGACCAAGGTCGTGCGCGCCGAGGGCGAGCAGTCCAAGATCGCCATCCGCAACCTGCGCCGCGACGCCAACGACGCCATCAAGAAGCTGGTCAAGGACAAGGAAGCCACCGAGGACGAGCAAAAGCGCTCGGAGGCCGAGATCCAGAAGGTCACCGACAAGCACGTGGGCGACATCGACGCGCTGGTTGCGGCCAAGGAAAAGGACATCCTCGAAGTGTGACTTCGGCGCGGGTTCCTGTCTCGATTCGTCCCATGCTCGCACGCACTGCCGCCAGCCGCCCGGCGGCCGTTCCCCGTCACATCGCCATCGTGATGGATGGCAACGGCCGCTGGGCCAAGCGGCGCCTGCTGCCGCGCATTGCCGGCCATCGCCAGGGCGTGGAGTCGCTGCGCCGCTGCATTCGCGCCTGCGCCGAGCGCGGCGTGCAGGCGCTGACGGTGTTCGCGTTCTCGTCCGAGAACTGGAATCGCCCGCCCGAGGAGGTCAGTGGCCTGATGGAGCTGATGGCCAAGGCGCTGGCGCGCGAGGTGCCCGAGCTGCGGCAAAACGGCATCCGCCTGCGCTTCGTGGGCGAGCGCGCCAGCCTGTCCGAGCGCATGAAGGCGGGCCTGGCCGAGGCCGAGGCCGCCACCGCCGCCGGTACCGGCATGGGCCTGAACGTGTGCTTCAACTACGGCGGGCGCTGGGACATCGCGCAGGCCGCCGCCGGCCTGGCCGCCCGCGGCGAGCCGATCACCGAAGCCGCGCTGGCCGGCGCCATGGCGCTGGCGCACGTGCCCGACCCGGATCTGCTGATCCGCACCGGCGGCGAGCAGCGCATCAGCAACTTCCTGCTGTGGCAGTGCGCCTACAGCGAGCTGTACTTCAGCGACACGCTGTGGCCCGACTTCGACGAGGCCGCGCTGGACGAGGCGCTGGCGGCCTACGCCGCGCGCGAGCGCCGTTTCGGCCAGACCTCCGAGCAGGTCGCCGCCCCGCCGCAGGCCGCGGCGGGCTGAGGGCGTCTCGACATGCTGCTGCCCCGCATCCTGACCGCGCTGGTGCTGCTGGCGATCCTGTTGCCGGCGCTGTTTGCCGCCGCGCCCGAGCCCTTCATCGGCCTGACCCTGCTGTTCATCGCCGCCGCCGCCTGGGAGTGGGCGCGCCTGAACGGCGTGACCGGCGCGCGGGCGCTGGCCACCGGCGTGCTGTGCGCCGCGCTGTGCGCCGGCCTGTGGGGCATGGGGCTGGTGCAGCGGCCGCTGCCTGGGGTGTGGATGGTTGCCGGCGCGGCCTGGGTGCTGGGCGGCATCTGGCTGCTGGGGCGTGGCGTGGCGGGCTGGCCGCGGCTGCCGCGCGCGCTGCGCTGGGCGCTGGGCCTGGCCATGCTGTGCACCGCCTGGCTGGCGCTGGCGCAGGCGCGGCGCGTGGGCGTCAATTTCTTGCTGTCGGTGCTGGTGCTGGTGTGGGCCGCCGACATCTTTGCCTACTTTGCCGGCCGCGCGCTGGGCGGGCGCTTCACGCGGGGGCGCAAGCTGGCGCCCAGCATCAGCCCGGGCAAGAGCTGGGAAGGCGTGTGGGGCGGCATGCTGGGCGTGCTGCTGGTCGGCGCGTGCTGGATCGCCTACGACCGCGCGCACCCTGAGGCGGCGCCCAGCCTGTACAGCCGGCTCCATGAATTCGGCTTGGCGGGCCTGGTGCTGGGCATCGTGTTTCTGGCCGCCATGAGCGTGGTGGGCGACCTGATCGAGTCGCTGGTCAAGCGCAGCGCCGGCATGAAGGATTCGAGCCAACTGCTGCCCGGCCACGGCGGCGTGCTGGACCGCATCGACGCGCTGCTGCCCACGCTGCCGCTGGCCATGCTGGCGGCGACGCTGGTGTCGAGGTTCGCATGACGGCGCGCCAGCGCATCGCCGTGCTGGGCAGCACCGGCTCGATCGGCGTGAACACGCTGGACGTGGTGGCGCGCCACCCCGAGCGCTTCGAGGTGGTCGCACTGACGGCCGCCACGCGGGTGGACGCGATGCTGGCGCAGTGCGCGCGCTTTCGCCCGCGCCGGGCCGTGATGGCCAGCGCCGCTCATGCCGCCGAACTGGCGCGCAAATTGAAGGAAAATGGCCTTCCGACGCAGGTGGAGCAAGCGCCAGACGCTCTTGAATCAATAGCGTCGTCACCCGATGTCGATACCGTCATGGCCGCCATCGTCGGCGCCGCCGGCCTGGCGCCCTGCTTGGCGGCGGCGCGCGCCGGCAAGCGCCTGCTGCTGGCCAACAAGGAGGCGCTGGTGGTGGGCGGCGAGGTCTTTTTGCGTGCCGTGCGCGAAGGGGGTGCCACCCTGCTGCCGATCGACAGCGAGCACTCGGCGGTGTTCCAGTCGCTGCCCGAGGACCCGGCCACCTGGGCCGCGCGCGTCGACAAGATCATCCTGACCGCCTCGGGCGGGCCGTTTCGCACGCGCGAGCCCGCCACCCTGCGCGATGTGACGCCCGAACAGGCCTGCGCCCACCCGAACTGGGTGATGGGCCGCAAGATCTCGGTCGACTCTGCCACCATGATGAACAAGGCGCTGGAAGTGATCGAGGCGCGCTACCTGTTCGGCGTGGCGCCCGAGCAGATCGAGGTGGTGATCCACCCGCAAAGCGTGATTCATTCGATGGTGCAGTACCGGGACACCTCGGTGGTGGCGCAGCTGGGCACGCCCGACATGCGCGTGCCCATTGCCTACGGCCTGGCCTGGCCCGAGCGCATCGCCTCGGGCGCGCAGGCGCTGGACTTTCACGCCCTGCAGGGCCTCAGCTTCGAGGCCATCGACGGCGACGGGCACCGCGCGCGCTACCCCGGCCTGGCGCTGGCCTGGGAGGCCCTGCGCGCAGCGCCCGGCACCTGCGCGGTGCTGAACGCCGCCAACGAGGTGGCCGTTGCCGCCTTTCTGGATCGGCGCATCCGCTTCGACCAGATTCACCAGGTCAACCGCGCCACGCTGGACGCCGTGCAGCCCGAGCGCCCCGACACGCTGGCGGCGCTGCTGGCGCTGGACCAGCGTGCCCGCGGGCGGGCGGAACTTGCGGTGCGCGCCTGCAGTCCATGACGCATCGACGCCGCGCCGCGCGGGCGCCGGCAGGAGGACAATGCCAGCCATGCTGACCACCTTGATCGCCTTTCTGGCCGCCTTGGCGATCCTGATCGCCGTGCACGAATGGGGCCACTACCGCGTGGCCGTGGCCTGCGGCGTCAAGGTGCTGCGCTTTTCGATCGGCTTCGGGCCCACGCTGGCGCGCTGGAAGCCGCGCAAGCAGCACCCCGGCCAGGACACCGAATTCGTCATCGCCGCCTTTCCGTTGGGCGGCTACGTCAAGATGCTGGACGAGCGCGAGGCCGCCGTGGCGCCCGAGGAGCGCCACCAGGCCTTCAACACCCAGCCGCTCAAGTCGCGCGCGCTGGTGGTGGCCGCCGGCCCGGTGGCCAACTTGGTGCTGGCCGCGCTGCTGTACGCGCTGGTCAACTGGGTGGGGGTGGACGAGCCGCGCGCCGTGCTGGCGCCGCCGGTGGCCGGATCGCTGGCCGCCAAGGCCGGCATGCAGGGCGGCGACCTGGTGGAGCAGGGCGCGCTGGCCGGCGACGAGCTGGAGCCGCTGGCCTCGTTCGAGAGCCTGCGCTGGCTGCTGACGCGCGGCGCCCTGGACGGCCAGGACGTGGTGCTCGAGGTGGCCGCCGCCGCCGGCACCGGCCGCCACCACGAGCTGCGGCTGCCGCTGTCCGCGCTGGCGGGGCACGACCCCGACGCCAGCCTGTTTCGCGCCATCGGCATCACCGCGCCGCTGAGCCGCCCCTTGATCGGCGAGGTGGTGCCCGGCGGCGCGGCCGAGCGCGCGGGCCTGCAGCCGGGCGACCTGGTGCGGCGCATGGGCGACGTCGTGATCGACGACGGCCAGCAGCTGCGCGAGCGCATCCGCGCCTCGGCCCAGGATGGCGAGCCGCGCGCGAGTCAGTGGCAGATCGTGCGCGGCGACCAGGTGATGGACCTCACCGTGCGGCCCGACGTGGTGCAGGAGCAGGGCCAGCGCATCGGCCGCATCGGCGCCATGGTGGGCGGGGCGCCCGAGATGGTGCTGGTGCGCCTGGGGCCCCTCGACGGGCTGTGGTCGGGCGTCTCGCGCGTGTGGGAGGTGTCGGCGCTGTCGCTGCGCCTGCTGGGGCGCATGGCGGTGGGCGAGGTGTCGCTGCGCAACCTCAGCGGCCCGATCGCCATCGCCGATTACGCGGGCAAGTCGGCCAGCCTGGGTTTGACGTATTACCTGGCCTTTCTGGCCTTCATCAGCGTCAGCCTGGGGGTGCTCAATCTGCTGCCGATTCCCGTCTTGGACGGGGGGCACCTGATGTATTATCTTTGGGAGGCGGTGACGGGCAAGGCAGTCACCGGCGTCTGGCTGGAACGCCTGCAATACGTCGGCATGGCTTTGCTGCTGAGCATGATGGCGATCGCGATGTTCAACGACATCGCCAACCGGTTGGGCTGATTGATTTTTCTCCACGTCGCGGCCTTCAGCAGGCCGCTTGTTTTGCTGCATTCATGAAACGTTCAGCTCATCGCCTGCACCTGCGTGCCACGGCCGTCCTGGTTTCCCTGGCCTTCGCCGCGCAGCTGGCTTGGGCCGTGACGCCCTTCACCGTGCGCGACATTCGCATCGAGGGCCTGCAGCGCGTCGAGCCGGGCACGGTGTTCGCCTCGCTGCCGGTGCACATCGGCGACACCTACAACGACGACAAGGGCGCGGCGGCCATCCGCGCGCTGTTCGCGCTGGGCCTGTTCTCGGACGTGCGCCTGGAGACCAGCGGCGACGTGCTGGTGGTGGTGGTGCAGGAGCGCCCGACCATTGCCGCGGTCGACTTCGCCGGCAACAAGGAGTTCAGCAACGAGATTCTGCAGGGCGTGCTGCGCGATGCCGGCGTGACCTCGGGCCGCGCCTACGACCGCGCGCTGGCCGACCGCGCCGAGCAGGAGATCAAGCGCCAGTACATCAACCGCAGCCTGTACGGCGCCGAGGTGCAGACCACCGTCACGCCGACCGAGCGCAACCAGGTGCGCCTGACCTTCAACATCATCGAGGGGCGGCCGGCGCGCATCAAGGACATCAGCATTGTCGGCAACCACGCCTTCGACGAGGGCACGCTCAAGGACCTGTTCAACCTGGACACCGGCGGCTGGCTGGCCTGGTACACCAAGAGCGACCAGTATTCGCGCAGCAAGCTCAACGCCGACCTGGAGGCGCTGCGCTCGTACTACCTCAACCGCGGCTACCTCGATTTCAAGATCGACTCCACCCAGGTCGCCATCTCGCCCGACAAGCAGTCGATCTCGATCACCGTCAACGTCACCGAGGGCCAGCGTTTCGTGGTCTCGGGCGTGTCCATCGACGGCAATCTGCTGGGGCGCGATGACGAGTTCAAGTCGCTCATCACCATCAAGCCGGGCGAGGCCTACAACGCCGAGCAGGTGGCCAACACCACCAAGGCCATCACCGACCAGCTGGGCAACTACGGCTACGCCTTCGCCAAGGTCGAGGCCGTACCCGACGTCGACCGCGCCAACAACCGCGTGGCGATCGAGCTGCGGGTCGACCCCGAGCGCCGCGCCTACGTGCGCCGCATCAACATCGCGGGCAACAACCGCACGCGCGACGAAGTCATCCGGCGCGAGTTTCGCCAGTACGAGTCGAGCTGGTACGACGCCGACAAGATCAAGCTCTCGCGCGACCGCGTCGACCGCCTGGGCTACTTCACCGAGCTGTCCATCACCACCGCCGAGGTGCCCGGCGCGCCCGACGAGGTCGACCTGAACGTCGAGGTCAAGGAAAAGCCCACCGGCAACATCTCGCTGGGCGCCGGCTACTCGTCGGCCGAAAAGCTCTCGTTCACCTTCGGCCTGTCGCAGGACAACGTGTTCGGCTCGGGCAACCGGCTCGACCTGCAGCTCAACACCGGCAAGTTCAACCGCACCGTGGTGGTCAGCGCCACCGACCCGTACTTCACCAACAACGGCGTCTCGCGCACGGTCGAGGTCTACTACAAGACGCAGAAGCCCTACCAGGACCAGGGCGGCAACTACACCCTGGTCACCATGGGCGCGGGCCTGAAGTTCGGCGTGCCGGTGACCGAGCTCGACACGGTCTACCTGGGCATGAACATCGAGCGCACGCGCATCAAGCCCGGCACCAACATCCCGGCCTCCTACCTGGACTACGCCAACCGCTTCGGCTACAGCAGCTCGGCCTTTCCCTTCACCCTGGGCTGGTCGCGCGACTCGCGCGACAGCGCGCTGGCGCCCAACTCGGGCCGCTACCAGCGCCTGATGGGCGAGCTGGGCCTGTTCGGCGATGCGCGCTACGCCAAGGCCAACTACCAGTACCAGCAGTACGTGCCGCTGTCCAAGGCCTATACCCTGGCCTTCAACGGCGAGGCCGGCTGGGGCAAGGGCCTGGGCGGACGGCCGTTCCCGGTGTTCAAGAACTTCTACTCCGGCGGCTTGGGTTCGGTGCGCGGCTACGACCAGGGCACCCTGGGCCCGCGCGACGTCACCGGCGCCTTCATCGGCGGCACGCGCAAGTTCACGCTCAACACCGAGCTGCTGACCCCCTTCCCCGGCGCCGGCAACGACCGCACGCTGCGCCTGTTCGCCTTCGTCGACGCCGGCGCGCTGTACGGCGACGGCGAGAAGATCAGCGGCAGCGCGCTGCGCTACTCCACCGGCATCGGCCTGTCCTGGATCTCGCCGCTGGGGCCGCTGCGCTTTGCCTGGGCCGTGCCCTTGCGCAAGCGCCCCGGCGATAGAATCCAGCGCCTGCAGTTTCAGATCGGAACCTCGTTTTGATGTCCCCCCTTGTTCGTCGTTTGTCGGTGGCCCTGCTCGCGGGTGCCGCCTTGTGCGCCCCGGTCGCCTGGGCGCAGGATGTGGCCCGCATCGCCTTTGTCAACACCGACCGCCTGCTGCGCGAGGCCGCGCCCGCCAAGGCCGCGCAGGCCAAGCTGGAGCAGGAGTTCTCCAAGCGCGAGAAGGAAATCGACGACGCCAGCCAGGCGCTCAAGAACGCGTCCGACCGCTTCGAGCGTGAGTCGCTCACGCTGAGCGACGGCCAGCGCCAGGCGCGCCAGCGCCAACTGGTCGACCAGGACCGCGAGCTGCAGCGCAAGCGCCGCGAGTTCCAGGAAGACCTGAACGCGCGCAAGCAGGAAGAGCTGCAGCAGATACTCGACCGCGCCAACCGCATCGTGCGCCAGCTGGCCGAGGCCGAGAAGTACGACGCCATCTTCCAGGAAGCGGTCTACATCAACCCGCGCCTGGACATCACCGACAAGGTGATCAAGGCGCTCAACGGCGGCAACGGCGGCAAGTGAGGGCGGCGCGCGCTGCCCCGGCCGGCCCCGCTGATCACCCCCACCCCCGCGCTCCCATGTCGCTGCGCATCGGAGCCATCGTCGAAGCCCTGGGCGGCGAGCTGCGGGGCGATGCCGATCGCGTGGTCACGCGGCTGGCGCCGCTCGAAAGCGCCCAGCCCGACGAGCTGAGCTTTCTGGTCGATCCGCGGTTGGCCCATCGGCTGGCCGACACGCATGCCGGCTGCATCATCGTCGGCCCCGCGGGCGCGGCAGCGGCCAGCCGGCGCGGCGACTGCATCGTGGCCGACAACCCGCACCTGTACTTCGCCCGCGTCACGCAGTTGTGGCGGCGCGCGCACGGCGGCACGCCGCGCGCCGGCGTGCACCCGACCGCAGTGGTGGAGGAGGGCGCCCGCATCGACCCCAGCGCCAGCATCGGCGCGCAGTGCTTCATCGGCCGCGGTGCGCGCATCGGCGCCGGCACCGTGCTCAAACCGCGCGTCACCGTGGGCGAGGACTGCGTCATCGGCGCGCGCGGCCTGATCCAGAGCGGCGCCGTGATCGGCGGCGACGGCTTCGGCTTTGCGCCCGACGAAGGACGCTGGGAGCGCATCGAGCAGCTGGGCGCGGTGCGCCTGGGCGACGACGTGGAGGTCGGCGCCAACACCTGCATCGACCGCGGCGCGCTGCAGGACACGGTGATCGAGGACGGCGTCAAGCTCGACAACCTGATCCAGATCGGCCACAACTGCCACATCGGCAAGCACACGGCCATGGCCGGCTGCGTGGGCGTGGCCGGCAGCGCGCGCATCGGCGCCCATTGCACGGTGGGCGGCGCGGGCATGATCCTGGGGCATCTGACGATCGTCGACCACGTGCACATCTCCTCGGCCTCCATCGTCACGCGCTCCATCCTCAAGCCGGGCCACTACACGGGCTTTTTCCCCATCGACGACAACGGCAGCTGGGAGAAGAACGCCGCTGCGCTCAAGCACATCCACGCGCTGCGCGATCGCGTGCGCGCGCTCGAAAAGCGGCTGGGCGGCCCGTCTCTTGCGTAGAATGGGCTGTCGCGCGGGCAGCTTCTGCGCCAATAGCTATTAAAATTGCAGCATTCGCCATGATGGACATCCACCGCATCCTCGAGAAACTGCCCCATCGCTACCCGTTTCTGCTGGTCGATCGGGTGCTCGACATCGACCTGCAGGCCAAGACGATCCGCGCCATCAAGAACGTCACCGTCAACGAGCCCTGCTTCACCGGCCACTTTCCCGGCCGCCCGGTGATGCCCGGGGTGCTGATGCTCGAAGCCATGGCCCAGTCCTGCGCGCTGCTCTCGTTCGAGACCGAGGGCGTGTCGCTGGGCGACAACCAGGTGTTTTATTTCGTCGGCATCGACGGCGCGCGCTTCAAGCGCCCGGTCGAGCCCGGCGACCAGTTGGTGCTGCATGCGGCGCTCGACCGCGCGCGCGCCGGCATCTACCGCTTCAACTGCAAGGCCATGGTGGGCGAGGAGGTGGCCTGCGAGGCCGCCATCATGTGCACCATGCGCGACGTGGGCTGATGGCGCCCCCCGGCCCGGCGATCCACCCGACCGCCCTGGTCGACCCCCAGGCCGAGCTTCATGCCTCGGTGCAGGTCGGGCCCTACGCCCTCATCGGCCCGCACGTGCGCATCGGCGCCGGCACCACCATCGGCGCGCACAGCGTGATCGAGGGCCACACCACCATCGGCGCCGACAACCGCATCTTCCAGTTCACCAGCATCGGCGCGCCGCCGCAGGACAAGAAGTACGCCGGCGAGCCCACGCGGCTCACCATCGGCGCCGGCAACACCATCCGCGAGTTCGTCACCATCAACACCGGTACCGTGCAGGATGCCGGCGTCACGCGCGTGGGCGACGACAACTGGGTCATGGCCTACGTGCACATCGCGCACGACTGCCAGGTGGGCGACCACACCATCCTGGCCAACTCGGTGCAGCTGGCCGGCCACGTGCACCTGGGCGACTGGGTGTTTCTGGGCGGCCTCACGGGCGTGCACCAGTTCGTGCGCGTCGGCGCGCACGCGATGACCGGCTTTCACACCCGGCTGGCGCAAGACCTGCCGCCCTTCGTCACCGCTGGCGGCAACCCGGCCGAGGCGCAGGGCATCAACGCCGAGGGCCTGCGCCGGCGCGGCTACACCCCCGAGCGCATCGCCATCGTCAAGCAGATGCACCGCCTGCTGTACCGGCGCGGCCTGACGCTGGAGGCCGCGCGCCAGCAGATCGAGGCGCTGCGCGGCGAGGTGGCGGAGGCCGATGCCGACATTGCGTCGATGCAAGCCTTCTTGAGCGCGGCGTCGCGCGGCATCGTGCGCTGAAGCCATGAGCGGCGAGCCGCGCCTGGCGCTGGTGGCGGGCGAGAGCTCGGGCGACCTGCTGGGCGGCCACCTGCTGGCCGCGCTGCGCGCGCGCTGGCCCGGCCTGCAGGCCGCCGGCATCGGTGGCGCCCAGATGGCGGCGCAGGGCTTTGCGGCCTGGTGGCCGATGGAGAAGCTGGCCGTGCGCGGCTACCTGGAGGTGCTGCCGCGCCTGCCCGAGCTGCTGCGCATGCGCCGCCAGCTGGGCGACCGCCTGCTGGCCGAGCGGCCGGATGCCTTCATCGGCATCGACGCGCCCGACTTCAACTTCGACCTGGAGGCGCGCCTGAAGGCCGGCGGCATCAAGACCCTGCACTTCGTCAGCCCCTCGTTCTGGGCCTGGCGACCCGAGAAGCTCATCAAGCTGAAGGCCGCCGCCGACCAGGTGCTGTGCCTGTTTCCGTTCGAGCCCGCCCTGCTGGCCGCGCACGGCATTGCGGCCACCTACGTCGGCCACCCGCTGGCCAGCGTGATCCCCATGCAGCCCGACCGCGCGGCCGCGCGCCAGGCGCTGGGCCTGCCCGCCAACGCCCCCGTGGTGGCGCTGTTGCCGGGCAGCCGCGCGGCCGAGATCGAGCATCTGGCCTCAAGATTTTTTCGGGCTGCAGCGCTGATCCAGAAAGCGCGACCAGCTACAAAATTCATAGTTCCGGCGGTGCCGCACCTGCTGGCCCGCGTGCAGGCGCTGGCGCGCGCCAGCGGCCTGGGCGCGGTGCTGCAGGTGCTGCCCGGCCAGTCGCATGCGGCGCTGGCGGCCTGCGACGTGACACTGATCGCCAGCGGCACCGCCACGCTGGAGGCGGCGCTGTTCAAGCGCCCCATGGTCATCGCCTACGCCATGCCGCGCCTGAGTCATGCGCTGATGCGCCGTCGGCGCCAGCTGCCCTGGGTGGGCCTGCCCAATGTGCTGTGCGCGCCGCCGGCCTGGCTGCAGCGGCCGGCGGGCCTGACGGCGCGGCAGGCCGCCGACCGGCCCGATGCGCCCTTCGTGGTGCCCGAGCTGCTGCAGGACGCCGCCACGCCCGATGCGCTGGCGCGCGCCGTGCTGGACTGGCTGGCCGCGCCTGAGAAAATGGCGGCCCTGCAGGCGCGCTTTGCCCGGCTCCACGACGAGTTGCGGCGCGACACCGCGCGCCTGGCCACCGATGCGATCCAAACGCTTCTTGCACGCTGAACAATCGCCCCTGGACTGGGACGCGCCGGGCCTGGTGGCCGGCGTGGACGAGGCCGGGCGCGGGCCGCTGGCCGGGCCGGTGGTGGCGGCGGCCGTGATCCTCGATCCGCGCCAGCCGATTGCCGGCCTGGCCGATTCCAAGAAGCTCACCGCGCTGCGGCGCGCGCGGCTGTACGACGAAATCCGCGCCAAGGCCCTGTGCTGCGCCGTGGCCGAGGCCAGCGTCGAGGAGATCGACCGCCTGAACATCCTGCAGGCCACGCTGCTGGCCATGCAGCGCGCCGTCGCCGGCCTGCGCCTGCCGCCGTCCAAGGTGCTGGTCGACGGCAACCGCCTGCCCAGGCTGACCATGCGCGCCGAGGCGGTGGTGGGCGGCGACGCGCGGGTGCCGGCCATCTCGGCGGCCTCGATCCTGGCCAAGGTGCATCGCGACCGCTGGTGCGCCGAGGTCGATGTCGAGTGGCCGCAATACGGCTTTGCCGCCCACAAGGGCTATGGCACGGCCGCGCACCTGGCGGCGCTGCAGGCGCTGGGCCCCTGCGCGCTGCATCGCCGCAGCTTCGCGCCGGTGGCGCGGGCCGCGGCACGCCACACGATCCCGGCATGAGCGCGCCGGGCCGCCCCAAGCGCGAATCCCGCAGCGCATGGCGCGGAGGGTGGTCCAATGAGCGCGCCGGGCCGCCCCAAGCGCGAATCCCGCAGCGCATGGCGCGGAGGGTGATTCAATGAGCGCGCCGCAGTTCATCCACTCGCGCGACAACGCCCAGGTCAAGGACTTGCGGCGGCTGGCGCAGGACAGCGGCGCCTACCGCAAGCAGGGCCGCATCTGGGTCGAGGGCGACCACCTGTGCCGCGCCGCGCTGGCGCGCGGCCTGAAGCCGGCGCTGGCGGTGTTTTCGGAGTCATTCTGGCCTGTGGCGCCCGTCGAATATGCGCAGGCAGCTAGCAAAATAATAGTGGTTGGCGATGCGTTGATGCACCACATCGGCGGCCTGCCGTCGCCCGCACCGCTGGCCTTCGTGCTCGACTGGCCGGCCGCGCCCGCGCTGGTGGCCGATGCGCCCACGGTCGTGCTCGACCGCGTGCAGGACGCCGGCAACGTGGGCTCCATCCTGCGCAGCGCGGCGGCCTTCGGCTTCACGCAGATCGCGGCCATTGCCGGCACGGCGCTGCTGGGTTCGCCCAAGGTGCTGCGTGCCGGCATGGGCGCGCACTTCGGCCTGCGCCTGGTCGAGGGGCTGGCGGCCGATGAGCTGGCCGCGCTGCGGGTGCCGCTGCTGGTCACCAGTTCGCACCAGGGCCAGTGGCTGCACCAGGCGAGCCTGCCCTGGCCCTGCGCCTGGGTGCTGGGGCACGAGGGGCAGGGCGTGGATGCGGCGCTGGCCGCGCGCGCCGCGCTGGCGCTGCGCATCGCCCAGCCGGGCGGCGAGGAGTCGCTCAACGTGGCGGCGGCCGCGGCCATCTGCCTGCACGCCAGCGCGCTCGCCGCGGCGGCGCCGGCGCAGGCCTGAGCGGGCGGGCCGTCGGGCGTCGGCTACAATCAAGAGCTTTTCGCAACAGCGTCGCCCGACCGCGTCAAAAGCACCTCCAGCAGTGCCTTCAGCCGTCGCCCGCGCGACGCGCCCCGCACCGGCACGGGCGACCGTCACCATACGGAGAACCCCAGTGCTTTCTTCCCTGCAGGGGAAATTCCCACCCGCCATCCTGGCCCTCGCCGACGGCAGCATCTTCATCGGCGAGGCCATCGGCGCCACCGGCAGCACGGTGGGCGAGGTGGTGTTCAACACCTCGATGACGGGCTATCAGGAAATCCTGACCGACCCCAGCTACTGCCAGCAGCTCGTCACGCTGACCTATCCCCACATCGGCAACACCGGCGCCAACCCCGAGGACGTCGAGTCGGCCAAGGTGCAGGCCGCCGGTCTGATCGTGCGCGACCTGCCGCTGCTGCACAGCAACTTTCGCGCCACGCAAAGCCTGTCCGTCTACCTGCGCGCCGAGGGCGCGGTGGCCATTGCCGGCATCGACACGCGCCAGCTCACGCGCCTGCTGCGCGACAAGGGGGCGCAAAACGGCTGCATCCTGGCGCTGGCCGCCGGCGAGACGGCCACGCCCGCGCGCACCCGGCAGGCCTTGGCCGCCGCGCGCTCCGTGCCGCCCATGAACGGGCTGGACCTGGCCAAGGTGGTGAGCACCGCCGCGCCCTACGAGTGGAACGAGACGGTCTGGAGCCTGGGCAGCGGCTATGGCACGCAGGCCGCGCCGCGCTTCAAGGTCGTGGCCTACGACTACGGCGTCAAGTTCAACATCCTGCGCATGCTGGCCGCGCGCGGCTGCCAGATCACGGTGGTGCCGGCGCAAACGCCGGCCGCCGAGGTGCTGGCGCTGCGCCCCGACGGCGTGTTCCTGTCCAACGGCCCGGGCGACCCCGAGCCCTGCGACTACGCCATCGCCGCCACGCGCACCATCGTGGCCAGCGGCATGCCCACCTTCGGCATCTGCCTGGGCCACCAGATCATGGCGCTGGCGGTGGGCGCCAAGACCTTCAAGATGGCCAACAGCCACCACGGCGCCAACCACCCGGTGCGCGAGCTGGCCAGCGGCCGCGTCAGCATCACCAGCCAGAACCACGGCTTCGCGGTCGATCCCAAGACCTTGCCGGGCAACGTGCGCACCACGCACATCAGCCTGTTCGACGGCACGCTGCAGGGCTTCGAGTTCAAGGACCAGCCGGCGTTCTGCTTCCAGGGCCACCCCGAGGCCTCGGGCGGCCCGCAGGACATCGCCTACCTGTTCGACCGCTTCATCACCCTGATGGAGCAGGCCCGCCAACCCGCCTGATCGCCGCGCCATGAAGCTCTATTCCTTTCCCCAGGCCAGCCTCGAAAAGGCCATCGCCAAGCGCATGCTGGGCCTGGCGGCGCCCGAGCGCGCGTGGTTTGCCGAGCGCTGGAGCCAGAAGCCCTACAAGAAGTCCTTCATCGAGCTGAAGGCCATGCCGCTGGTGACTTTCCTGGCCAAGGGCAAGAGCTGGAGCGACGAGGAGTTCGCCGCCGAGCTGGCCGGCTGGGACGTGAAGTTCTACGCCGCCGAGGCCGCCGTGCTGCGCCCGCTGATCGAGGGCGACGGCCTGATTCAACTGATGCAAAAAAACATGCCTGCCGAGCGCGCCCAGGCGCTGCTCGACAAGCTGGACAACGACCGCCATGCCTAAACGCAACGACCTGAAAACCATCCTCATCATCGGCGCCGGCCCCATCGTCATCGGCCAGGCCTGCGAATTCGACTACTCCGGCGTGCAGGCCTGCAAGGCGCTGCGCGAGGAGGGCTACCGCGTGGTGCTGATCAACAGCAACCCCGCCACCATCATGACCGACCCGGCCACGGCCGACGTCACTTACATCGAGCCCATCACCTGGCAGACGGTCGAAAAAATCATCGCCAAGGAGCGCCAGCACAGCAGCGAGGGCTTCGCCATCCTGCCCACCATGGGCGGGCAGACGGCGCTGAACTGCGCGCTCGACCTGTGGCGCAACGGCGTGCTGGCCAAGTACAACGTCGAGCTGATCGGCGCCAAGCCCGAGGCCATCGACAAGGCCGAGGACCGCCTGAAGTTCAAGGAGGCGATGACGCGCATCGGCCTCGAATCGGCGCGCTCGGGCATCGCGCACAGCATGGACGAGGCCTGGGCGGTGCAGCGGCACGTGGGCTTTCCCACCGTGATCCGCCCCAGCTTCACCCTGGGCGGCACGGGCGGCGGCATTGCCTACAACCCCGAGGAATTCGAGACCATCTGCAAGCGCGGCCTGGAGGCCTCGCCGACCAAGGAGCTGCTGATCGAGGAGTCGCTGCTGGGCTGGAAGGAGTACGAGATGGAGGTGGTACGCGACCCGGCGGACAACTGCATCATCGTCTGCTCGATCGAGAACCTCGACCCCATGGGCGTGCACACCGGCGACTCGATCACCGTGGCGCCGGCGCAGACGCTGACCGACAAGGAATACCAGCTGATGCGCAACGCCAGCATCGCCATCCTGCGCGAGATCGGCGTCGACACCGGCGGCTCCAACGTGCAGTTCTCGGTCAACCCGTCCAACGGCCGCATGATCGTGATCGAGATGAACCCGCGCGTCAGCCGCTCGTCGGCGCTGGCCTCCAAGGCCACGGGTTTCCCGATCGCCAAGGTGGCCGCCAAGCTGGCCGTCGGCTACACGCTGGACGAGCTGAAGAACGAGGTCACGGGCGGCGCCACGCCGGCCAGCTTCGAGCCGACCATCGACTATGTGGTCACCAAGATCCCGCGCTTCGCGTTCGAGAAGTTTCCCGCCGCAGACAACCGCCTGACCACGCAGATGAAGAGCGTGGGCGAGGTGATGGCCATTGGGCGCACTTTTCAGGAATCGTTCCAGAAGGCGCTGCGCGGCCTGGAGGTCGGCGTCGACGGCATGAACGAGAAGACCCAGGACCGCGAACTGCTTGAAAAGGAGCTGGGCGAGCCCGGCCCCGAGCGCATCTGGTACGTGGGCGACGCCTTTGCCGCCGGCTGGTCGCTCGATGAGGTGCATCAGCTGACCAAGATCGACCCCTGGTTCCTGGTGCAGATCGAGGAGATCGTCAAGATCGAGCTGGAGCTGGACGCGCACACCGCGCGGCACGGCGACAAGGCCTTGGCGACGCTATCGAAAGAAGAGCTGCTGACGCTCAAGCGCAAGGGCTTTTCCGACCGCCGGCTGGCCAAGCTGCTGAAGACGACGGATCAGGCGGTGCGCGAGGCGCGCCGCGCCCAGGGCGTGCGCCCGGTCTACAAGCGGGTGGACACCTGCGCGGCCGAGTTTCCGACCAACACCGCCTACATGTACTCGACCTACGAGAGCGAGTGCGAGGCCGCGCCCAGCGGCAAGAAGAAGATCATGGTGCTGGGCGGTGGCCCCAACCGCATCGGCCAGGGCATCGAGTTCGACTACTGCTGCGTGCACGCGGCGCTGGCGATGCGCGAGGACGGCTACGAGACCATCATGGTCAACTGCAACCCCGAGACCGTCTCGACCGACTACGACACCAGCGACCGCCTGTACTTCGAGCCGCTGACGCTGGAAGACGTGCTGGAGATCGTCGACACCGAAAAGCCCGCGGGCGTGATCGTGCAGTACGGCGGCCAGACGCCGCTCAAGCTGGCGCTCGACCTGGAGGCCGCGGGCGTGCCCATCATCGGCACCAGCCCCGACATGATCGATGCCGCCGAAGACCGCGAGCGCTTTCAGCACCTGCTGCAGCAGCTGGGCCTGCGCCAGCCGCCCAACGCCACCGCGCGCACCGAGGGCGAGGCGATCGACAAGGCCGCCACGCTGGGCTATCCGCTGGTGGTACGGCCATCGTACGTGCTGGGCGGGCGCGCGATGGAGATCGTGCACGAGCAGCAGGGCCTGGAGCGCTACATGCGCGAGGCGGTCAAGGTCAGCAACGACTCGCCCGTGCTGCTGGACCGCTTTTTGTCCGACGCCATCGAGTGCGACGTCGACGCCGTGCGCGACAGCGCCGGGCGCGTGTTCATCGGCGGCGTGATGGAGCACATCGAGCAGGCCGGCGTGCACTCGGGCGACTCGGGCTGCTCGCTGCCGCCGTACTACCTCAAGGCCGCGACGGTGGCCGAGCTCAAGCGCCAGACGGCGGCCATGGCCCAGGGCCTGAACGTGGTCGGCCTGATGAACGTGCAGTTCGCCATTCAGGAGAAGCCGCTGGACGGCGGTGGCACCGAGGACGTGATCTTCGTGCTGGAGGTGAACCCGCGCGCCAGCCGCACCGTGCCTTTCGTCAGCAAGGCCACCGGCGTGCAGCTGGCCAAGGTGGCCGCGCGCTGCATGGTGGGCCAGACGCTGGACGCGCAGGGCATCGGCGCCGAAGTGACGCCGCCGTACTTCAGCGTGAAAGAAGCGGTGTTCCCCTTCGTCAAGTTCCCCGGCGTGGACACCATCCTGGGCCCCGAGATGAAGTCCACCGGCGAGGTGATGGGCGTGGGCCAGAGCTTCGGCGAGGCCTACATCAAGGCCGAAATCGGCGCCGGCGAGCGCCTGCCGCGCCCGCTCAAGGCCGACGGCACGCCGGCCGGCAAGGTGTTTCTGACGGTCAAGAACCACGACAAGCCGCAGGCGGTGCAGATCGCGCGCGAGCTGGTGGCCATGGGCTTCGCACTGGTGGCCACGCGCGGCACGGCCGCCGCCATCCAGGCCGCCGGCATCGCCTGCGAGACCGTCAACAAGGTCACCGAAGGGCGCCCGCACGTGGTCGACCTGATCAAGAACGGCGGCATCTCGCTGGTCATCAACACCGTCGAGGAGCGGCGCAACGCCATTGCCGACAGCCGCGCCATCCGCACCAGCGCGCTGCAGGCGCGCGTGCCCACCATCACCACCATCTTCGGCGCCGAGGCTGCGGTGGTGGGCATGAAGAGCATGGACCAGCTGGGCGTGATCTCGGTGCAGGAGATGCACGCGCAACTGGCCTGAGGATCGGGTGCAACAGAAAGCCGCCTGCGGGCGGTTTTTTTTGTTGGTTCAGGTCGTCCAAGTGAGCCGCCCGGTGCCCAGGTCGTGCATGGCGCCGACGATCTTCAGGCGCTCGGCCTGCACCAGCTTGGCCAGCACCGGGGCGCGCGCCAGGCGGGCCACGCCGTCCTGCACGTTGCGCTCGGCCACGCGCTGCACCAGCTCGGCGTTCTTGGAGCTGGCGACGCCCTGGTACTTGAGCGCGCCCAGCGCGGGGCGAATCTTGGCCAGCAGCCCGGTCAGGTGCCCCAGCTTGACGCCGTCGATGGCGCCCTTGATGGCCCCGCACTCGGAGTGGCCCAGCACCACGATCAGCTTGGCTCCGGCCACGTGGGTGGCGAACTCCAGGCTGCCCAGCATGTCGTCGTCGACGAAGTTGCCCGCGATGCGGGCGGCAAAGATGTCGCCGATGCGCTGGTCGAACAGCAGCTCGGGCGGCACCCGGCTGTCGATGCAGCCCAGCACGGCCGCGAACGGCGCCTGTCCGCCGGCGGTCTGCCGGACCTGTTCGAGCAGGTCGCAGTGCTCGGGCTGGCCAGCCACGAAGCGGGCGTTGCCGTCCTGCAGGCGCTGCAGCGCCGCCGCGGGCGTCATGGCGGCCTGGCTTGCGGCGGTTTGCACCGCGCAGGTGGCGGCGGCCACGCCGGCGGTGGAGGCGGTCGCGGCCAGGGCGGCGGCGGCCTTGAGGGCGAAGCGGCGGTCGAGGGGCGGCATGGGCGGGCTCCTGCAGGGGTTCAACGGGCCGAGAAAGGATGGCCTGGCGCGCGCCACCCGCTAAAATGCAACGAAACACATGAAGCCATCGGGTTCTGCCCGGATGGCTTCTTATTTTTCAAATTGTTGCATGAGTGTGCATGTCATGGCTACCCTTCCCATCACCAAGCGCGGCGCTGAATTGCTCAAGGCTGAGCTGCAGCGCCTGAAGACGCAAGACCGCCCGGCCGTGATTGCCGCGATCGCCGAGGCGCGCTCGCACGGCGATTTGAGCGAGAACGCCGAGTACGACGCCGCCAAGGACCGCCAGGGCTTCATCGAAGGCCGCATCAAGGAGGTCGAGGGCAAGCTGGCGGCGGCGCAGATCATCGATCCGGCGACGCTCAAGGCCGGCGGGCGCGTGGTGTTCGGCGCCACCGTCGAGCTGGAAGAGGAGAGCAGCGGCGAGCAGGTCACCTACCAGATCGTGGGCGAGGACGAGGCCGACCTGAAGCAGGGCCTGATCAACGTCGGCAGCCCGATCGGCCGCGCGCTGATCGGCAAGGAAGAGGGCGACACCGCCGAGGTGCAGGCGCCCGGCGGCGCGCGGCATTACGAGATCATCGCCGTCAAATACGTTTGAGCGCGCCTGCCATGAGCGAACGCCTGCCCGTCTACGCCGCCGCCCTGTGGTGGGGCAGCCTGTCGGTGATCGGCTTCATGGCGGTGCCGCTGCTGTTTGCCAACCTGCCCAGCAAGGCGCTGGCCGGCCACGCGGCGGCGCATTTGTTTGCCGCGCAGACCTGGGTGTCGCTGGCCTGCGGCGTGGTGCTGTTGCTGGTTTACAAGCAAAACAGGGCTCTGGCGCCCGCCAATCAAGCGCGAATAGCTATTACATTTCTAGTATTCGGCATGTTGCTGGCGTTGCTGCTGGAGTACGCCGTGGCGCCGCGCATCGTGGCGCGGCAGAACCTGCGGCTGTGGCACAGCCTGGGTGCGGCGCTGTATGTCGTGCAGTGGCTCAGCGCCGCCCTGGTGCTGTGGCCGCTGGCCGGCCGCCGAGGAGGTGCACCCGCATGAATACGCCCATCGTCGAGATCGACACCGCCGACTGGCAGCTGGCCGGCCGCCCCGAATGGACGGCCGCCGTCGAGGACGGCCGGGTGCTGTACTTTCCGCGCCTGGCCTTCGAAGTGCTGCCGGCCGAGCGCGCGCTGCTGCGCGAAGGCATGCTCTCGCCCAAGGCGCGCAACGTCAGCCTGGGGGCCGACGGCGTGCTCAAGGGCGCCGGCGGCAGCGCCGCCGAGCAGGCCCAGCTGGCGGCCATGGTCGGGCGCTTTCGCCAGCAGGCGCTGCAGCTCATCGACGGCCTGCTGCCCGAATACCGGGGCCTGCTGCGCGCCGCGCCCACCAGCTTTCGCCCGCGCCAGGTCGAGACGCGCAAGCAGTCGGTGCGCGCCGACGACCAGCGCCTGCACGTGGACGCCTTCCCCACCCGGCCCAACTACGGCGAGCGCATCCTGCGCGTGTTCGCCAACGTCAACCCCGACGGCGTGCCGCGCGTGTGGCGCGTGGGCGATTCCTTCGAGGCGGTGGCGCGCCAGTTTCTGCCGCGCGCCAAGCCCTATCGACGCTGGCAGGCCCGGGCGCTGAACGCCCTGCACGTCACCAAGTCGCTGCGCAGCGAGTACGACCACCTGATGCTGCAACTGCACGACGGCATGAAGTTCGACGAGCAGTACCAGAAGAGCGGCGCCCAAGTCACCGTGCCCTTTGCCGCCGGCAGCGTGTGGGTGTGCTATTCGGACCAGGCCACGCACGCGGTGATGAGCGGCCAGTTCATGATGGAGCAGACGCTGTATCTGCCGCCCGGGCACGAGGCCGACCCGCAGGCCAGCCCGCTGGCCATCCTGACCCGACTGGTCGGGCGCCCGCTGGTGGGCGTGGGCGCCGGCGTGGCGCGCTGACGGGCTTCCCGTGCCCCGCTGCGCCAAGTGGCGCCCAGACCCCGTGAAACCGAAAGAGCCGAATGGCCGCGGAGCAGGCCAGGTCAGCGATCGCCGTGACCGGGGTTTCCCCGGTCACTGGCGATGCCCCTCGGGGGGAGGCGCAACATCGCGCAGCGAGTGAAGCAACGGGGGGTCATTCGTTCCAGGCCTGGGCCACCCACAGTGCCGGCTGAATGTGGCGCCAGCGCCGGTTGCGCCGGCCGGCCAGCGCGTCGTGCGGGTTGACCTCGCCGTGAAAGATGACGATGCGCGCATCGGCGGGCGGCAGCGGCTCGCGCCAGTAGTTGCTGGGCCAGGGCGGGATGCAGTGGTACTTGAAGCTGGGGCACCAGCCGGCGGGCCAGTAGCCCAGCCTGCCCTGGCGGTGCAGGAAGTGCGAGAGGAATTCCTGCTCGTTGCGGTATTGCTTCTGCACCTCGTCCATGTGGCCGCGAAAATGCGCCAGCACGTCGGCGTGGGCGCCCAGCTCGAAGCGGTACACCGACGAGTTGCCGACGATGCGCTTGCCGAAGCGCCAGAAGCGCGGGTACTCGTGGATGATGAGGAACTCGCCCGGCTGGGTGAAGAAATCGTCCAGCGGGCCGACGATGACCACGTCCAGGTCAACGAACAGCGCCGTGCCTTTCAGGCCGTGCAGGTCGGCCTCGAAGGTGGTCAGCTTCTTCCAGGCGCCGTCGCGCTGGCCGGGCTTGAGCTGCAGCTTGAGCGGCGGAATCGGCAGGCACTGCACCTCGGGTCGCACGCCGGTGCCATCGTCGGTCAGGCAGACGAAGCGGAAGTCGCCCTGCAGGTGACTGCGCACCATGCCGTACAGGCGGTTGACGTACTCGGGGCCGTACTTGGTACCCCATTTCATGCACAAAATATGCCTTTGGCCCTTGTCGGTCATGCGCGAGAAGCTATAAAAATTGTAGTTTTCGGGGCGTCAATCGTGCCGCGCCTTCTTGATCGACTTCTGCTTGACTGGCGCCTTCTTCAGCTTGCCGCCCGGCGTCAGGCGCTGGTTGCCGAGCACGCGCACCACCCGCACCTCGGGCCGCTGGCCGCCGCGCTTGCTGTACTTGAGCACCTTCACGTCCTTGGGGCCGGCGCGCCGTTCTTCGTCGGCGGCGTGCTCCTTGACGGGCTTGGGCCGCCACAGCACCAGCAGCTTGCCGATGTGCTGCACGGGCGCGGCGTCCAGCTCGTCGGCCAGTTGCTGGAACATCGCCTCGCGCGCGGCGCGGTCGTCGCCGTGCACGCGAATCTTGATCAGGCCGTGCGCTTTGAGCGCCAAATCGGCCTCCTTGCGCACGGCGGGCGTCAGGCCGCCCTCGCCGATCATCACGACGGGGTCGAGGTGGTGCGCCTCGGCGCGGTGCGCCTTGCGCTCGGCGGGCGTGAGTTGGATGTGGGGCATGCCCGTATTATCCGGCCGCATGAAGCTGCGAACCAAAAGCAAGAAGGTCAACAAGGCCTGGCTGGTCGACCACATCAACGACCCCTACGTCAAGCTGGCGCAAAAGGACGGCTACCGGGCGCGCGCGGCCTACAAGCTGCAGGAGATCGACGAGACCCTGGGCCTGATCCGCCCCGGCCAGTGCGTGGTGGACCTCGGCAGCACGCCCGGCGCCTGGAGCCAGTACCTGCGCCGGCGCCTGTCGCCGCAGGGCGCGGCGGTGGGCGAGCTGGACGGCACCATCGTGGCACTCGACATCCTGCCCATGGAGCCGATCGAGGGCGTGCAGTTCGTGCAGGGCGACTTTCGCGAGGACGAGGTGCTGGCGCGCCTGCACGCCGCGCTGGGCGGGCGGCCGGTGGACGTGGTGGTGTCGGACATGGCGCCCAACCTGTCGGGCGTCGAATCGGTCGACGCGGCGCGCATCAGCCACCTGGTGGAACTGGCGGTGGACTTTGCGGCGCAGCACCTGCGGCCGGAGGGCGCGCTGGTGGTCAAACTGTTTCACGGCAGCGGCTACAGCCAGCTCGTCAAGCTGTTCAAGCAGCGTTTTCGCGTCGCCAAGCCGATCAAGCCCAAGGCCTCGCGCGCGCGCTCGGCGGAAACCTTCCTGGTGGGCATCGGTCTGAAGTAGTCCGCCGCCTGGCGCGCCGGGCCGAAGGCGGGCCGCAACGGCCGCTTTCGTTACAGGGTCGGGGGCCTGGGCGCTGGGGGTTTTGGCTTGAAACGCCTAAAATCACCCCTATCTGCACCCTTCACGGGGCTATTTCACACTGGAGCACAAGGCTTTGAATAATCAATGGTTTTCCAAGATCGCCGTGTGGATGGTGATCGCCATGGTGCTGTTCACGGTGTTCAAGCAGTTCGATGGCGGCCGCATGGCCACGGCCAATCACGTGGCCTATTCGGACTTTCTGGCCGACGTGCGGGGTGACCGCGTCAAGAGCGCCACCATCCAGGAAGGCCCCAACGGCGCCGACATCGTCGCCATCCTCAACGACGACCGTCGCGTGCGCACCCAGGCCACCTACCTGGACCGCGGGCTGGTGGGCGACCTGATCAACCACAACGTCAAGTTCGACGTCAAGCCGCGCGAGGAAGGCTCGCTGCTCATGACCCTGCTGGTCAGCTGGGGCCCCATGCTGCTCTTGATCGGCGTGTGGGTGTACTTCATGCGCCAGATGCAGGGCGGCGGCAAGGGCGGCGCCTTCAGCTTCGGCAAGTCCAAGGCGCGCATGCTGGACGAAAACAACAACACCGTCACCTTTGCCGACGTGGCCGGCTGCGACGAGGCCAAGGAAGAAGTGAAGGAAGTCGTCGACTTCTTGAAGGACCCGCAGAAATTCCAGAAGCTGGGCGGGCGCATTCCGCGCGGCCTGCTGCTGGTGGGGCCGCCCGGCACCGGCAAGACGCTGCTGGCCAAGTCCATCGCGGGCGAGGCCAAGGTGCCGTTCTTCAGCATCAGCGGCTCCGACTTCGTCGAGATGTTCGTCGGCGTGGGCGCGGCGCGCGTGCGCGACATGTTCGAGAACGCCAAGAAAAATGCGCCCTGCATCATCTTCGTCGACGAGATCGACGCCGTGGGCCGCCAGCGTGGCGCCGGCCTGGGCGGCGGCAACGACGAGCGCGAGCAGACCCTGAACCAGATGCTGGTCGAGATGGACGGCTTCGAGACCAACCTGGGCGTGATCGTGGTGGCCGCTACCAACCGCCCCGACATCCTGGACTCGGCTCTGCTGCGCCCGGGCCGCTTCGACCGCCAGGTCTACGTCACGCTGCCCGACATTCGCGGGCGCGAGCAGATCCTGAACGTGCACATGCGCAAGATCCCGATCGGGCAGGACGTCAACCCCAGCATCATCGCCCGCGGCACGCCCGGCATGAGCGGGGCCGACCTGGCCAACCTGTGCAACGAGGCCGCGCTGATGGCCGCGCGCCGCAACGCGCGCGTGGTCGAGATGCAGGACTTCGAGAAGGCCAAGGACAAGATCTTCATGGGCCCCGAGCGCAAGAGCATGGTCATGCCCGAGGAAGAGCGCCGCAACACCGCCTATCACGAGAGCGGTCACGCGCTGATCGGCAAGCTGCTGCCCAAGTGCGACCCGGTCTACAAGGTCACCATCATCCCGCGCGGGCGCGCGCTGGGCGTGACCATGAGCCTGCCCGAGACCGACCGCTACGGCTACGACAAGGAGTACATGCTCAACCAGATCAGCATGCTGTTTGGTGGCCGCATCGCCGAGGAGGTGTTCATGGGTCACATGACCACCGGCGCCTCCAACGACTTCGAGCGCGCCACCAACCTGGCGCGCGACATGGTCATGAAGTACGGCATGAGCGAGGCCTTGGGCCCCATGGTCTACGCCGAGAACGAGGGCGAGGTGTTCCTGGGCCGCAGCGTCACCAAGACCACCAACATCTCCGAAGAGACCATGCAGAAGGTCGACAAGGAGGTGCGCCGCATCATCGACGAGCAGTACGCCCTGGCGCGCCGCCTGATCGAGGACAACCAGGACAAGATGCACGCCATGGCCAAGGCCCTGCTGGACTGGGAAACCATCGACGGCGAGCAGATCGACGACATCATGGCCGGCCGCGACCCGCGTCCGCCCAAGGACTTCACGCCGCGCACCCCGCCCACCGGCGGCCCCAGCGGCGGCAGCCCGGCCGAGGCCAAGCCCACCGAGCCGGCGCCCACGGCGGCCTGAGCGAAATCCCCAAACAGCCGAACGCAGAGGACGCCAAGGTCTCGCAGAGGGCGCAGAAGATTCCGAGAGTGGTTTCTTTTGCGTCCTCTGCGCCGTTTTTGCGTCTTCTGCGTCCGGTTTTGTGCCTGGCGGGCCAAGGGACATGAATTGCTGGCAGACCACGCGTTTCGACATCGACCTGGCCGAGCCTCGGGTCATGGGCATCGTCAACGTCACGCCCGACTCGTTTTCGGACGGCGGCGCGCACGCCACGCCGGCCGCCGCGCTGCGCCACTGCGAGCAGCTGCTGAAGGACGGCGCCGACATCCTGGACATCGGCGGTGAATCGACGCGGCCCGGCAGCCCGCCGCTGCCGTTGGCCGACGAGTTGGCGCGCGTGCTGCCGGTGCTGGCCGGCGCCGTCACGCTGGGCGTGCCGGTTTCGGTCGACACCTACAAGGCCGAAGTGATGCAGGCCGCGCTGGATGCGGGCGCCAACATCGTCAACGACGTGTGGGCGCTGCGCCAGCCGGGCGCGGCCCAGGTGGTGGCGCGCCACGGCCGCTGCGGTGTGTGCCTAATGCACATGTACCGCGACCCGCAGACCATGCAGGCCGCGCCCATGGCGGGCGACGCCGTGCCCGGGGTGCTGCAATTTTTGCAGCATGCCGCGCATGACCTGCGAGGGCTGGGGGTCGAAATGGCTCGCATCGTGCTCGACCCCGGCATCGGCTTCGGCAAGACCGTGGCGCAAAATTTCGCGCTGCTGGCGCGCCAGGGCGAGCTGTTGGCCCTGGGTTATCCGCTGCTGGCCGGCTGGTCGCGCAAGTCGGCCCTGGGCGCCGCGCTGCAGGGCGATGCGGACACGCCCCCGCCGCCGGCCGAGCGCGTGGCCGCCAGCGTGGCCGCCGCCCTGCTGGCGGTCGAGCGCGGCGCGCGCATCGTGCGCGTGCACGACGTGCGCGAGACGGCGCAGGCGCTGGCCGTGTGGCGCCGGGTGCGGGCCGCATCGCCCGCGCCGTAGGCGGGCGCCTACGCGCCGAAGTCGCGCAGCGGCGCCAGCGGCTCGAACACCGCCGGGCGCTTGTCCTTGACGGCATTCACGGCCTCCTGCACGCGCGCGTTGCTCCAGATCGCGCCCTGCAGCAGGCCGACTTGGCGCAGGCCGTCGTCCACGCTGTGGTCGCGCGCGTAGTTCAGCACCTGCTTGCTGCCCCAGACGACCACCGGCGGCTTGGCCGCGATCTCGCGCGCGCACTGCATCGCGCCCGCCAGGCAGGCGGCGGGCGTGTCGAACACTTCGTTGACCAGGCCGACCTCGCGCGCGCGCGCCGCCGGCATGCGCCGGCCGGTGTAGGCCAGCTCTTTCACCACGCCCAGCGGCACCAGCTTGGGCAGGCGCTGCATCGTGCCCACATCGGCCACCAGGCCGATGTTGATCTCCTGGATGCAGAAGAAGGCGTCGGCGCTGGCGTAGCGGATGCAGGCGGCCGTCACCAGGTCCACCGCGCCGCCGATGCAGCCGCCCTGGATGGCGACGATGACCGGAATGCGCAGCGTCTCCAGCCGCGTGAAGGTGGCCTGCAGCGCCGTCAGCCAGTCGCCGAAGGCCGCGCGCCCCTCGGCGCTCTGGTCGTCCACCTGGATGCTGCTGCCGAATACGTCCAGCGCCATGCCGGCCGAAAAATGCTTGCCGGTGCTGGAGACGACCAGCGCGCGCGCCTCGTTGCCGCGCTGCAGCGCGTCGAGCACGCCGTCCAGCTCGCGCCAGAACACCGGGCCCATGGTGTTCAGCTCTTGCGGGCGGCTCAGCACCAGGTGGGCGATGTGGTCCTGGATGTCGAGCGTGAAGCAGTGCAGGGCGGGTGGTGTCATGGCGGGGTCTGGGGCGAGTGTGTGAATGGACATTGTCCGCGCTGGCCGCGGCCTGGCGCCGCGCATGGGCGACAAGGTCGGGGCGGGGCGATGTTCTACCATGCCCGCCTGAACCGGCTTTCACCAAGGAGACAACATGACCGTTCAGGGTTTCGATCCCGCCCGCCTGGCCCGCATCGGGGCGCACTTTGCCGCCTACGTCGACGACGGGCGCCTGCCCGGCTGGCAGGTGCAGGTCAGCCGCTGCGGCGAGGTGGTGTACCGCGCCCAGCACGGCTGGCGCGACATCGAGGCCCGGCAGCCGGTCGAGGACGACACGGTGTTTCGCATCTACTCCATGACCAAGCCCATCACCTCGGTGGCGGCCATGATGCTGTACGAGGAGGGGCACTTCGAACTGACCGACCCCATCGCCAGGTTCATTCCCGCCTTTGCCGACATGCAGGTGCTGGAGGGCGGCACCGCCCTCAAGCCCGCCACGCGGCCGGCCGCGGGGCCGATCCGCGTGCAGCACCTGCTGAACCACACCTCGGGCCTGACCTACGGCTTTCATCACATCCACGTGCAGGACGAGATGTACCGCAACGCCGGCTACGAATGGGGCGTGCCCAAGGGCAAGACGCTGGCGCAGGCGGTGGACGACTGGGCGCGGCTGCCGCTGCGCTTCGACCCCGGCACGCGCTGGAACTACTCGGTGGCCACCGACGTGCTGGGGCGCCTGGTCGAGGTGGTGTCGGGCCAGAGCCTGGACCGGTTCTTTCAGCAGCGCATCTTCGATCCGCTGGGCATGAAGGACACCTCGTTCACCGTGCGCGGCGACCTCGGCCAGCGCCTGGGCGCGCTGTACCTGCCCGACAAGGACGGCAAGGCCACGCGCAACGACGACTTCAGCAACGCCGCGCGCGGCGAGATCACGTTTCTGTCGGGTGGTGGCGGCCTGCTGTCCACCACCGCCGACTACCACCGCTTCACGCAGATGCTGCTGCGCGGCGGCGAGCTGGACGGCGCGCGCCTGCTGGGCAGCCGCACCCTGCGCGCCATGACCCGCAACACGCTGCCCGGCGGGCAGGATCTGGTGCAGTTCGGCATTCCGCTGTTTGCCGAGGTCAAGTACGACGGCCAGGGCTTCGGCCTGGGCTTTTCGGTGGTGCAAGACCCGGTGGCCGCCGGCACGCTCGGCAGCGTGGGTGAATACACTTGGGGCGGCGCGGCCAGCACCGCCTTCTGGGTCGACCCGGCCGAGCAGATCACCACCATCTTCATGACCCAGCTGCTGCCGTCGAGCACCTGGCCGTTGCGCACGCAGCTGCGGCAAATGGTTTATTCGGCGCTGGTCGACTGAGCTTCAAACAGCGACAGACTTTCGCCATCCGGCGCCTCGGGCTGCTCGTGCAGTGGCTCGCCGGCCTGCCGCAGCGAGCCCACGCGCACGCCCAGCAGGCGCAGGCGGCGTGACAGGTCCACGCGTTTGAGGCACTGGCCCGCCACCTGGCGGATGCGGCGCGCGTCGCTGGTGTATTCAGGAACGGTCTGGTCGCGCGTGGCGATCTTGAAATCGTCGAAGCGCAGCTTGATGCCGATGGTCTTGCCCACATAGCCCTTGCGCTGCAAATCGGCCGCCACCTGCTCGGCCAGCTCGGTGAAGATGGCGCCCAGCTCGGCGCGGTCGCGCACGGCGTGCAGGTCGCGCTCGAAGGTGGTTTCGCGGCTCATGCTGACGGGTTCGCTCTCGGTCACCACGGGGCGCTCGTCGCGGCCCCAGGCAGCCTGGTGCAACCAGGCGCCGTGGCTGGGGCCGAAGTGCTCGATCAGCCACGGCGCCTCGCGCGCCGCCAGCTCGCCGATGGAGTGGATGCCGTGCTCTTGCAGGCGCGCGTCGGTCTTGGGGCCGATGCCGTTGATCTTGCGGCAGGGCAGGGGCCAGATCAGCGTCTGTACGTCGCCCTCGTGCACGATGCTGATGCCGTTCGGCTTGTTGAACTCGCTGGCCATCTTGGCCAGCAGCTTGTTGGGCGCCACGCCCACCGAGCAGGTCAGGCCCGTGGCATCCAGAATGCTTTTTTGCAGCAGCCGCGCCAGCACGCGCCCGCCCTCGCGCTGGCCGCCCGGCACGTGGCTGAAGTCGATGTAGACCTCGTCGATGCCGCGGTCTTCCATCACCGGCGCGATCTCCAAAATGACCTGCTTGAAGGCGCGCGAGTATTTGCGGTACTCGGCAAAGTCCACCGGCAGCAAAATGGCCTGCGGGCACAGGCGCGCGGCCTTCATCAGGCCCATGGCCGAGCCGATGCCGAAGGCACGCGCCGCGTAGCTGGCGGTGGTGATGACGCCGCGGCCCACGTAGTCCTGCAGCCGCGGAAAAAAGTCGACCGGAATGTCGGCCAGGTCGGCCGGCGTCCACGTGCGCTCGGGGCGCTCGGCGTTCAGGCGCTCGATCAGCTCGTCCTCGCGCCGTCGTGCGCCGCCGATCACCACCGGCAGGCCCTTGAGCTGCGGGTAGCGCAGCCACTCGACCGACGCGTAGAACGCGTCCATGTCGAGGTGGGCGATGCGGCGGAGGGCGGCGGAAGGCACGCGGCAAGTGTAGGGCGACGGACGCGAAAATGCCCCGCAGAGGGGGTGTTGGGCGGTGGCGCGCCAAGGGGCATGGGTGGGCAGCTCCGCTCCTGTCCCCCGCTGTCCGTCTGCGACGGCCATCTCCTCCTTGACCTTGCTGCGCTGCCCACCCAAGCCCCTTGGCGGGAGGCGGCGGTCGCACACCAGGCGGTCTGCACGGCCAGCAACGCCACGGATCAGGCCGTCGGGGCGTCCGGCGCAGTGAAGTCAAGGCGGAGCCGGCCGCAGGCCGGCGGGGGACATGAACGGAGCCGGGCGCCCCGACGGCCTGATCCCGCCCCGCGGTCGGTAGTTTTATCTTTTCGAATGCGAAACCGTTTCAGCCGGCCTTGGCGGGGAGCACCGTCCCCACGCATTCGCCAAAGCCGATGCGCGCCGCGCCCGGCTTTTCGCACCAGCCGCGCAGGATGATGGCGTCGCCGTCTTCCACCCAGCTGCGCACTTCGCCGTTGGGCAGGTGCACCGGGTTCTTGCCGCCGGTGGTCAGCTCGATCAGCGCGCAGGCGGCGTCCAGCGTGGGGCCCGACAGCGTGCCGGTGCCCAGCAGGTCGCCCGGCTGCAGGTTGCAGCCGTTCACCGTGTGGTGCGTCAGCATCTGCGCCGCGCTCCAGTAGGCGTGGCGGTAATTGGTCAGCGCCAGCCGCACCGGGGCGTTCTGGCCCTGGCGCATCTGGCGCGTCTCGATCAGCGCCTCCAGCTGGATGTCGAAGCCGCCCGCCGCGCTGTGTTCGGGGCTGGCCAGGTAGGGCAGGGGCTGCGGGTCGGCGGCCGGCCGGGTGAAGGGCACGCGGTAGGGCGCCAGCGCCTCCATGGTCACCACCCAGGGCGAGACGGTGGAGGCGAAGTTCTTGGCCAGGAAGGGCCCCAGCGGCTGGTATTCCCAGGGCTGGATGTCGCGTGCCGACCAGTCGTTGAAGAGGGCCAGGCCGAAGATGTGCTCCTCGGCGGCGTCGATGGTCACCGCGTCGCCCAGATCGTTGCCCTGGCCGACGAACACCGCCAACTCCAGCTCGATGTCCAGCCGCGCGCTGGCCTTGAGCTGCGGCGCCGGCGCGTCCGGCGCCTTGACCTGCCCGTGCGGGCGATGAAAGTCCTGGCCCGAGACGATGACCGACGAGGCGCGCCCGTGGTAGCCGATCGGAATCCACTTGAAGTTGGGCATCAGGGGGTTGTCGGGGCGAAACTGCCGTCCGATGTTGGTGGCGTGATAGACCGAGGTGTAGAAGTCGGTGTAGTCGCCGATGCGTGCCGGCACACTGTATTCGGCCGCGTCCTGCGCCACCAGGCAGGGCTTGAGCGCGGCCTCCTGCGGCGATCCGGTTTGCAATGCTTGCGATAGCGCGGCGCGCAGCACGGACAAGGGCTTGGGGCCCATGGCCATCAGACGGTTGAGCGTCGGCTCGGCGGCGGCCTGCGCCACGGCCAGCACCTCACCCTGGAAGATGCCGGCGGCCACGGCGGCCGCCAGGTCGACGATGCTGTCGCCGATGGCCACGCCGCCGCGCCAGTTTTCGCCCGTGCCCCGGCGGCGGAAGATGCCGTGCGGCAGGTTCTGGATCGGAAAGTCGGTGTTGCCGTCGTTGGCCGATGGCACCCAGCTGGTGCGCTGCGGGTCGTGCGTGGCGTTGAGGGGGGACATGGCGGGCCTCGTGGGTCGTGGGGTTCGGAAAACTGGGGCGAGCATAGCGGCAAGCGGCTTTCCCGCGCCGCGGGGAGGATTGTCCGTGCGCCGCGGCCGCATTGTGCGCGTGCGGGCCCGAACGCAGCGGGCGCCCGGCCAGCCTGCGGGTTAACCCGTGACAAAACGGCTCGAAGCTGCGATAATCAAAGGCTTGCTCGAAAACGCATGCTTTTTGCGCAAGTTTGTAGAGACCGCATCTTCCTTCTCGCCCCTGGCCGCTTTTTGCTTCGTTGCGCGGCCTGCACGAACCCAGCCCCATGCCTTGTGCATCGGGTGGTTCCTTCAGGGCACCGATCACCCCGCGGGTGGTCGAGGTCCTCGCTGTCGGATGGTGGGTGTCGATTCATGAAACCCGGCGCGTCAACGCATCTTTTGATGCGTGCGCCATCCACCGACAAGCACGGGCTGCGCCGTGCCTGCGAGAAAGTCATCATCATGACCTCATTCGAGGATAGCAGCGCCATGGCGCTGGACATCGTCACGCCCGAAGCCGTCCAGGCCGAGGCTGCTCCCAACCCCTTTGCCGAGCTGGGTCTGGCGCCCGAGCTGCTGGCCGCCATCGGCGACCTGGGCTACAGCGAACCCACGGCCGTGCAGCAGCGCGCCATTCCGCTGGCGCTGACGCAAGGCGCCGGCAACATCAACGACCTGATGGTCAGCAGCCAGACCGGCAGCGGCAAGACCGCGGCCTTTCTGCTGCCGGTGCTGCACACCTTGCTGGGCATGCAGCACGAGGCCGCCGCGCGCGACAAGGCCGCCTGGGACGCCAAAGTGGCCGAGGCCCTGGCCAAGGGCGAGGCCGCGCCCAAGAAGCCGCGCCGCCACAACCCGACCGACCCGCGCCGCTTCAAGCCCGCCGTGCCCGGCGCGCTGGTGCTGGCGCCCACGCGCGAGCTGGCCCAGCAGGTGGCGCGCGACGCCATCGACCTGGTGCGCCACTGCCGCAACCTGCGCATCGCCACCGTGGTGGGCGGCATGCCCTACCGCGAGCAGATCGCCCAGCTGCAAAACGCCTCGCTGGTGGTGGCCACGCCCGGCCGCCTGCTCGACTTGGCCGGCAGCGGCCAGATCGTGCTGGACCAGGTGCGCTTTCTGGTGGTCGACGAGGCCGACCGCATGCTGGACCTGGGCTTTGCCGACGCGCTGGCCGAAATCCACCAGCTGACCGCGCAGCGCCAGCAGACCATGATGTTCAGCGCCACCTTTGCCGCGCCCATCCAGCAACTGGCCCTGCGCGTGATGCACGAGGGCGGCGCGCGCGTGCAGCGGCTGCAGATCGACACGCCGCAGCAAAGCCACGCCAACATCCGCCAGGAGCTGTACTGGGCCGACAGCCCCGAGCACAAGCGGCGCCTGCTGGACTACTGGCTGCGCGACCCCAGCATCGATCAGGCCATCGTGTTTGCCTGCACGCAGATCGAGTGCGACGAGCTGGCGGCCGAGCTGCAGCAGACCGGCTTTGCCGCCGTGGCGCTGCATGGCGCGCTCAGCCAGGGCCTGCGCAACCGCCGCCTGCGCGCGCTGCGCGAGGGCAAGGTGCAAATCCTGGTGGCCACCGACGTGGCCGCGCGCGGCATCGACGTGCCCAGCATCACCCACGTCATCAACCACGGCCTGCCGATGAAGGCCGAGGACTACACGCACCGCATCGGCCGCACCGGCCGCGCCGGGCGCGACGGCCTGGCGGTGACGCTGGCCGAGTTCCGCGACCGCCGCCGCCTGGCCGACATCGAGGCGCATACGCGCCAGCCCTTCAACGCGCTGACGATCGACGGCCTGGAGCCCACGCGCTTCTTCCCGCCCATCACCCAGGCCGCGCCCCCGCGCAAGGGCGGCGCGCCGCGCCGCAGCAGCGGCGGCAAACCGGGTTTCAAGGCCAAACAGGGCTTTGGCGCCCGCCACGCAAGCGCAGAAAGCTATAAAAACAGAAGCAACCCGGCCCCGCGCTCGCACGCCGGCCGCCCGGCCGCGCCGCGCGCCAAGGCCTACAGCCCGGCGCGCTGAGCCCAGGCAGCCAAAACAGCCGAACGCAAAGGGCGCGAAGAGCTCGCAAAGGGCGCAGAAGACTTCCTGGTTTTCTTTTGCGTCCTCTGCGAATCCTTTGCGTCCTCTGCGTTCGGCTGTTCTTGTTTTTCAGACCAGCACGCGCCCCGGGTTCATGATGCCCTGTGGGTCGAGCGCGCCCTTGATGGCGCGCATCAGCTCCAGCGCCACCTTCGACTTGTAGCGCGGCAGCTTGGCGGCCTTCAGGCTGCCCACGCCGTGCTCGGCGCTGATCGAACCATGGTGGCGCGCCACGCTGTCGAACACCAGGGTGTTGATGCGCTCCTCTTCATCGCGCAGGAAGGCCTTGGCGTCGCCGCCCTCGGGCGCCTGCACGTTGTAGTGCAGGTTGCCGTCGCCCAGGTGGCCGAAGTTGACCAGGCGCACGCCGGCGATCTCGCGCGCCAGCAGGGCATCCGTTTCTTCGACAAAGGCCGGGATGCGCGCGATCGGGATGCTGATGTCGTGCTTGATGTTCAGGCCCTCTTCGGCCTGCGCCAGCGGAATGCTCTCGCGGATGTGCCACAGTGCCTTGGCCTGCGCCAGGCTCTCGGCCACCACGGCGTCGCTCACGCAGCCGGCCTCCAGCGCGGCCTCCAGCAGGCGCTCGAACAGCGCGCGGGCGTGGGCCTCGCTTTCGTGGTCGGAGTTTTCCAGCAACACGCAATACGGCGCCTCGCGCCACAGCGGCACGCGCAGCTGCGGGTAGTGCTTGTCCACCAGGCCGAGGGCAAACTGCCCCATCACCTCGAAGCCCGTCAGCCCCGCGCCCAGGTGCTGGTGCGCCAGGCCCAGCAGGTCGACCGCGGCCTGCATCGAGGGCACGGCGGCCCAGGCCGTCAGGCGCGCGGCGGGGCGCGGATACAGCTTCATCGTGGCGGCGGTGATCACGCCCAGCGTGCCCTCGCTGCCGATGAACAGGTCGCGCAGGTCGTAGCCCGTGTTGTCCTTGCGCAGGCCGCTCAAGCCATCCCACACCTCGCCCTGCGGCGTGACCACTTCGAGGCCCAGGCACAGCTCGCGCGTGTTGCCGTAGCGCACCACGGCCGTGCCGCCGGCGTTGGTGCCCAGGTTGCCGCCGATGGTGCAGCTGCCCTCGGCCGCCAGGCTGAGCGGAAACAAATGGCCCGCGCCCTCGGCGGCGGCCTGCAGGTTCTGCAGGATGCAGCCGGCTTCCACCGTCATCGTCAGGTTGGCGCCGTCGATGGCGCGCACCGCGTCCATGCGGCGCAGGCTCAGCACCACCTGGCGGCCGCTGGCGTCGGGCACCGAGCCCACCGACAGGCCGGTGTTGCCGCCCTGCGGCACGATGGCCACACCCTGCGCCGCGCAGGCGCGCACCACGGCCGCTACCTCGGCCGTGCTGCCGGGGCGCACCACGGCCAGCGCCCGGCCGCGCTCGCGCCGGCGCCAGTCCTGCTCGTAGGCGGCCAGGTCGCCCTCGGTCAGCACGTGGGCGGCGCCCACGACCTGGCGCAGGGTGTCGAGAAGAGAAGGGGAGGAAGTCATGACGATTACTATTAAAAAAATAGCTGCTCGCGCTTGTCCATCAAGCGCCAGAGACAAAAATCATTTCGAACGGCTGGCGGCGTCGGCCTGCCGCCGGGCCTGCCTTTGGCGCAGCCGCACGTGCGCGGCGCAGGCGGCAAACAGCAGCAGCACCAGCACCAGCTGCAGTCCGGCCAGCCACGATGACGGCGGGCGGTCGCCAAAGGCGCGCACCACGCCTTCGATGAAGTACAGCCACACCAGCAGCGATAGCCAGCGGTAGGTGTGCATGCGATAGCGCGCCAGGCCGGGCAGGGCGGCGGCCAGCGGCAGCACCTTCAGCGCCCACCACGAGCCGCCCGGGCGCAGCGGGGCCAGCCACAGCTCCCAGGCCAGGCCCAGGGCGATCAGCGCCACGGTGGCGCACAGGGCCAAGGCGCGGGTGCGGCGGGCGGCGGGCGAAGGGGGAGCGGCGGGGGCCGCGAGCGAGGCGGTGGCGGAAGCGGACATCGGCAATGGCATCATACCCAGCATGCCGGGATCGAGACAGGGATTGGGGCTGGGCGCGCGACTGCAGCGCGTGGCGGCGCAGGTGGCGGATTTTCCGCTCTACCCCACGCTGCTCACGCTGTGGCAGCGCCTGCTGCAAGACCGCCTGGGGCTGACGGCCAGCTCGCTCACCTTCACCACCGTGCTGGCGCTGGTGCCGCTGTTTGCCGTGGTGCTGTCGGTGTTCACCGCCTTTCCGGCCTTTGCCCATCTGCAGGGCGCGCTGCAGCAGTGGCTGGCGGGCAACCTGATCCCGCCCGGCATCGCCGCCAATGTCACGGACTATCTGGTGCAGTTTGCCGGCAAGGCCAGCCAGCTGGGGGCGGCGGGCTTTGCCGGCCTGGTGGTCACCGCCGTGTCGCTGCTGCTGACCATCGACAAGACCTTCAACCAGATCTGGCGCGCCAGCAGCCGGCGCCCGCTGGGCCAGCGCGTGCTGGTGTACTGGGCCGCGCTCACGCTGGGGCCGCTGGTGCTGGCCGCCAGCCTGGCCATCACGTCCTACCTGGCCACCGCCTCGCGCGGCTGGCTGCCGCACGGGTCCGGCGGGGTGAACACGGCGCTGGCGCTGCTGCAGTTTCTGCTGTCCACCGGCGCGCTGATGGCGCTGTACCGCTACGTGCCCAACACGCCGGTGCGCTGGCGGCACGCGGCCGTGGGCGCGCTGTTCGTCACCGTGTGCCTGGGCCTGGCGCGGCAGGCGCTGGGCTGGTATTTGACGCGCGTGCCCACCTACTCGGTGATCTACGGCACCTTCGCCACCGTGCCCATCCTGCTGCTGTGGATCTACCTGGGCTGGCTGATCGTGCTGTGGGGCGCTGTCATCGCCGCCTACCTGCCCAGCCTGCTGGGCGGCCCGGTGCGGCGCGCCAGCGGGCCGGGCTGGGAGTTTCAGCTGGCCTGCGAGGCGCTGCGGGCGCTGGCGCAGGCGCGCGACGCGGCCCCGCACGGCCTGGCCCTGCCCGAACTGGCGCGCCGCCTGCGCGTCGACCCGCTGGCTCTGCGCCCGGTGCTCGACACGCTGCGGGCACTGGGCTGGACCGGCGTGCTGGCCTCCGCCGACGACGGCACGCCGCCGCGCCACGTGCTGCTGGCCGATGCGGCCAGCACGCCGCTGGCGCCGCTGATGGACCGGCTGCTGCTGGCGCCCGATGCGCGGGCCGGCTGGCGCCAGGGCGACAAGCCGTGGCGCGCGCTGACGCTGGCCGACGTGGTGGGGGAATGAACCTTCGGCCGGCGCAGGTCGTCACCGCAGCGCCGACAGGAACTTGCGCAGCGCATCCAGCACCGCCCCCGGCGCCTCGGTCATCAGGGCGTGGCCGGCGTTGACCTCGACCACGCTGGGCTGCCGGGCCAGTTTGGCCAGCGCACGCGCCGACTTGGGCGGCGTCATCTGGTCGTGCGCGCCGATGACGAACAGGGTGGGGCATTGCACGGCTGCCATGGCTTTCTCGCCGCCCGCATAGTCGTCGCAGGCCTTGAAGCCGGTGTGAAACACGTTGACGGCGCGGTTGCTGGCCAGCATGCGGCGCATCAGCGCGCGGCTGGCGCCGTACAGCCAGGTGCCGGGGCCCAGCGCCGAGGGGGGCGGGCTGAGCGTGCTGTGCGAGAACACGTTGACCATGTGGATGGCCTTTTCGGGCGCGTTGACCGAGGCGTCCAGCAACGCGGGCGACACCTTCATGGGAAAGGCGGTGCCGCACAGCACCAGCTGGCTCACGCGCTCGGGTGCGCGCGCGGCCGCCTCCAGCGCAATCAGCGAGCCGAAGCTGTGGCCCACCAGCGCGGCGCGGGGCGCGCCCACGGCATCCAGCAGGGCGAGCACGGTTTGCGCCGCCTCTTCGACGCTGGCGGGCGGCGTGCCCTGGCTGCGGCCCTGGCCGGGCAGGTCGATGGCCAGCACGTTCCAGCCGTGGTAGGCGAAGTGGCGGCTTTGCAAAATCCACACGCTGTGGTCGTTCAGCACGCCGGGGATAAACACCACGGTGGGCTGCGCCGCATCGAAGGGCTTGCCGCCGGTGTAGGCGTACAGCGGGTGGCCGTTGACGGGGATGTCCATGCTCAGGCTCCTGCTTTCTCGGCCGCTTTCAGCGCGCGCTTGAGGTCGTCGATCAAGTCGTCGGGGTCTTCCAGCCCGATCGACAGGCGAATGGTGCCGGGCCCGATGCCGGCGGCGGCCAGCGCCTGGTCGGTCATGCGGAAATGCGTGGTGCTGGCCGGGTGGATCACCAGGCTGCGGCTGTCGCCCACGTTGGCCAGGTGGCTGAAGATCTTCAGGCTGTCGATGAACACCTTGCCCTGCGCGCGCGTGCCCTTCATGTCGAAGCTGAACACGCTGCCCGCGCCCTTGGCGCCGTGCTTGAGCAGGCGGCCGGCCAGCGCGTGGCTGGGGTGCGAGTCGAGCAGCGGATGGCCCACGCGCGCCACGAAGGGGTGCCCGGCCAGGAAGTGCACGAGCTTTTCGGTGTTGGCCAGGTGCCGCTCCATGCGCAGCGGCAGGGTCTCGATGCCCTGCAGCACCAGCCAGGCGGTGTGCGGGCTCATGCAGGCGCCGAAGTCGCGCAGGCCTTCGCGCCGCGCGCGCAGCAAAAACGCGCCCACGGTGCTCTCGTCGCTGAACACCATGTCGTGAAAGCCGGCGTAGGGTTCGGTCAGCTCGGGGAAGTTGCCCGAGGCCGCCCAGTCGAAGCTGCCGCCATCGACCAGCGCGCCGGCGATCACCGTGCCGTGACCGCCCAGAAACTTGGTGGCGGCGTGGTAGACGATGTCGGCGCCGTGCTCGAAGGGCTTGAGCAGATAGGGCGTGGTGAAGGTGTTGTCCACCCCCAGCGGCAGGCCGGCGGCGTGCGCGATGTCAGCCACGGCGGCGATGTCCAGCACGTCCAGGCCGGGGTTGCCCACGCTTTCGCCGAACAGCAGTCGCGTGTTGGGGCGGATGGCGGCGCGCCAGGCGTCCAGGTCGCCCGGCTGCACGAAGCTGGTGGTGATGCCGAAGCGCGGCAGCGTGTAGTTCAGCAGGTTCTGGCTGCCGCCGTAAATGGCGCTGCTGGCGACGATGTGACCGCCCGCGCCCATCAGCGTGGCGATCATCAGGTGCAGCGCCGCTTCGCCGCTGGCGGTGGCGACGGCGCCGATGCCGCCTTCCAGCGCCGCCACGCGCTGCTCCAGCACCGCGGTGGTGGGGTTGCTGATGCGGCTGTAGACGTGGCCGGCGCGCTCCATGTTGAACAGCTGCGCCGCCTGGTCGCTGGACTCGAACACGAAGGAGGTGGACAGGTGGATCGGCACCGCGCGCGCGCCGGTGGCCGGGTCGGGCTGGGCGCCGGCATGCAGGGCCAGGGTGTCGAAGCCGGGGTCGGAATAGCCGGGCATGGGGTCTCCAGGTGGGGGAAGGCAGCCGCCGATTGTGGGCTATATTCTTTCGATCATGAAAGTCCGCGACATCTTGCGCCTGAAGGGCCAGGCCCTGTACACCATCACGCCCGAGCACAGCCTGTCTCATGCGGCGCGCGTGATGGCGGACAACGACATCGGCTCGCTGGTGGTGATGGCGCACGGGCGCGTGGTGGGCATCCTGACCTTTCGCGAGGTGATCCGCGCGACGGTGAAAAACGGCGGCTCGTTCGAGGGCCTGTCGGTGTACCGCAACATGGACCCGGGCCCGCTGATCTGCACGCTGGAGACCGAGCTGGACGAGGTGCGCCGCATGATGCTGGACCGCCACGCGCGCTACCTGCCTGTCATCGACAAGCAGCAGCTGATGGGCGTCATCAGCTTCTACGACGTCGCCAAGACCGTGGTGGACAGCCAGAACTTCGAGAACCAGATGCTCAAGGCCTACATCCGCGATTGGCCCGAGGAGGGGGCGGGCGAGCAAGCCGGCGCCTGAGCGCGCGCCTTGCGTGGGTGCGGGCTGGCCCGCGCTGACGGGCCCACGCGCACAATCCGCGCCGCCCTCACGAATTCAGGAGCCCTTCATGCGCGCTGTCCGATGTGCCCGGTTCGCTGCCGTCGCCTTGCTGCTGGCGGCCAGCGGCGCCTGGGCCCAGTTCGATCCCGCCCGGGTGCACCCCGAGCCGCCGCCCGTGCACGCGCGCTTCGCGGCGCCGGCGATGCCGTTTCATACCCCCGCCTTCGACCCCTGGCAGATCGATTTCACCAGCCACGCGCAGATGATGGCGCGGCTGCAGGCACTGGTGGGGCGCCCGTCGGTGCACCTGGAGATCGTGGGTGAAAGCGGCCAGAGCCGGGCGCTGCCGCTGGTGCTGCTGGCGCGTGGCGGGCGCTGGCAGGCGGACAAGCCCACGCTGATGCTGGTGGCGCACCAGCACGGCAACGAGCCGGCGCCGGGCGAGGCCATCCTGGTGCTGCTCGAGCGCTGGAGCGCGCCCGCCTACGCCAACCTGCTGCGGCGCGTCAACGTGGTGGTGCTGCCGCGTGCCAACCCCGACGGCGCGGCGCTGTTCAAGCGCGCCACCGCCGTCGGCGACATCGACATGAACCGCGACCACCTGCTGCTGCGCACGCCCGAGGCGCGCGCCGTGGCGCGGGTGGCGGCGCGCTATCGCCCGCAGGTGGTGCTGGACATGCACGAATTCACCGCCGGCGAGCGCTGGGTGACGCGCTTTGGCGCCTGGACCAAGTACGACGTGCTGCTGCAGGCGGCCACCACGGGCAACCTCGATGCGGGCGTTTACCAGGCCGGCATGGATGATTTCTTGCCCGCCATTCGCCGCGCCGTGCAGGCCGAGGGCCTGAGCGACTTCTGGTACCACACCACCACCGCCAGGCCCGACGCGCCGGTGGCCATGGGCGGCGTGCAGCCCGACACCTGGCGCAACATCGGCGGGCTGCGCAACGCCGTCAGCATCCTGCACGAGACGCGCGGCTATGGCATCGGCAAGCAGAATCTGGCGCGACGCGTGCAGTCGCACGTGGTGGCCGCGCAGGCCCTGCTGGAGCAGGTCGCCCAGGAGGGCCCGGCGCTGCTCGAACAGGCCCGGCGTGCCGACCGTGCCGTGGCCGGGCAGGCCTGCAAAGGCCAGGTGGTGGTGGCCGCGCAGCAAACGCCCGAAAAGCGCGAACTGACCCTGATCGACGCCCAGACGGGAGAAGACCGCGCCGTGCCGGTGGACTGGCGCTCGGCGCTGAAGCTGCAGGTGACCCGGCAGCGCCCACGGCCCTGCGGCTACTGGCTGGCCGCCAGCGAAGGCGCCGCCGTGCGCACGCTGCGCCTGCTGGGCGTGCAAGTCAAACCGCTTGCCAGCGCCCGGTCCATCCGCGTGGAACGCTACGATTTCAAGAGTATCGAGGCGGGCCAGCGGCAAGACGGCCGCGGCGCCATCCAGGACCAGGGTGGCATTGTCAAGACGCAGGTCGACGTGCAGCCGCTGCGCCGGCACCTGCCGGCGGGTGGCTGGTACGTCAGCCTGGCGCAACCCCTGGCCGGCCTGGTCACCGCCGCGCTGGAGCCCGACTCGCAAAGCAGCTATGTGGCGGCGCGCCTGATCGCCGTGCCGCGCCCGGGTGAGCCCGATCGGCTGTTGCGGGTGATGGAGCCGATGGGGCGCTGAGGCGCCGATTCGCATTGGCGCAGGAATACGTGCTACACTGATCCCGTGTTGGCCCAAAGGAATCGAGATGGCGAACTTGACTTTGAGTTTGGACGACGATCTTTTGCAAGCGGCGCGTGAAGTGGCTTTGCGCGAGCGCACCTCGGTCAACGCGGTGGTGCGCGAATTCCTGACGCGCTATGCCGACAACCGCGCGCGACGGCTTCAGGCGCTCGATACGCTGGATGCACTGGCTGCGCGCCATCCGGCCAAAAGCGACAGAGCGTGGTCGCGCGCGTCCCTGCATCAACGCTGACGTCGCAAGGGTTCATGCGCGTTTTCGTGGATACCAACCTGTGGGTGTATCGGCTGGATCAGCGAGAGCCCGAAAAATCACGTTTCATCGCGCAGTGGCTGCGTGCATTGGCGCGCGAGCACGAGATCGTGATCAGCACACAGGTGTTGATCGAATTGCGGGCGGTGTTGATGGGCAAGCTCAAGCCAGCGTTTTCAGAGGACGACACGCGAGATGCGCTGGACGCGTTGGACGCGTTTGAAGTCGTCGCCACCCATGCGGCGCTGGTGCTTGACGCGCATGAGCTGGCGGCACAAGAGCAGTTGTCCTGGTTTGATGCCCTCATCGCCGAGGCAGCGCTGCGCAGCCAGTGCAGTGTTCTGTTCAGTGAGGATTTCAGCCACGGGCGTCGTTTGACTGCAAGCCTCTTGGTGCAAAACCCGTTTCGGTCGATGTGACCGTCATCATCCAGGCGCAGATCAACGCCCCGGCTGCGCCAGCAGCACCAGCAAGGCCCCCGCGCCGCCTTCCAGCGGCTTGGCCTGCACGAAGGCCAGCACCTCCTTTTTCTGGATCAGCCAGCCGTGCACCTTGGCCTTGAGCACCGGCGCGCGGCCCGGCGAGCCCAGGCCCTTGCCGTGCACCACGCGCACGCAGCGCAGGCCGGTGCGCATGGCGTCGCGCACGAAGGCGCTCAGGGCGTCGCGCGCCTCATGAACACGCAGGCCGTGCAGGTCAATCTGGCCCTGCACGGCCCAGTGGCCGCGGCGCAGCTTGGCCGTCACGTCGGCGCCGATGCCGGGGCGGCGAAAGCTCAGGTGCTCGTCCACGTGCAGCAGGGTGCTGCTGTCGAACTCGTCGGACAGCGACTCGCGCAGCACGGCCTGCTCGTCCAGCGTGCGCTGGCGCGGCTCGGGCGGCGTGGGCGCCGGTGCGTGCACCACACGGCCGTGCGCGCGCAGCGGCTGGGTGGGGCCGATGGCGCGGGCGAACAGGTCCTGATCGGCGCGCGTCTGCCGCGCGGCCCGCTCGCGCTCGGCGGCGGCTTGCGCGGCACGCTGCTCGGCCTCGGCCAGTTGTGCGCGCATCGCCTTCAAGTCTTGAAAGGACTTGGCTTTCACAGCAAACCTTTCTCGGCCATCGACAGCGCCTGCCCCGGCGCGACGATGATGTGGTCGAGCACGCGCACGTCGACCAGCGCCAGCGCGGCTTTCAGCGTCTGCGTCAGCGCCTCGTTGGCGCGGCTGGGCGTGGTGCTGCCGCTGGGGTGGTTGTGCGCCAGCACCACCGCGCTGGCCTGGTGATGCAGCGCGCGCAGCACCACCTCGCGCGGGTAGACGCTGGTTTGCGTCAGCGTGCCGCGAAACAGCTCCTCCAGCGCGATCAGCCGGTGCTGGCTGTCCAGAAACAGCGCGGCAAAGACCTCGTGCGCGCGTGCCGCCAGCTGCAGCTGCAGGTAGTGCTGGACGGCCTGGGGCGTGTCCAGCGCCGCGCGCTCGCGCAGCTGCTCGGCCAGCGCGCGGCGCGCCAGCTCCAGCACCGCCACCAGCTCGGCGCGCTTGGCGCTGCCGCCCAGGCCCTTGATGCGTTTCAGGTCATCGGCGCTGGCGTGCAGCAGGCCGGCGATGCCCTTGAACTCATCGAGCAGCTCCTGCGCCAGCTGCAGCACGCTCTTGCCCGCCAGGCCGGTGCGCAGCAGCAAGGCCAGCAACTCCGCGTCGCCGAGGGCGCCAGGGCCGCGCGCCAGCAGCTTTTCGCGCGGGCGGGCGTCGGGGGGCAGGTCTTTCAGGGGCATGGGGGCAGCATAGCAAGGGCGGGGTGGGGCAACCGAACAGCCGAAAGCAGCCGGACGCAGAGGACGCAAAAAATGCGCAGAGGACGCAAAACAGACAAAGCAAAGAAGTTCTTTTGCGTCTTTTGCGAAACCTTTGCGTCCTCTGCGTCCGGCTGTTCTGCAGCCCAGTACCCGCAAACGCCCCCAGCCAGCGGCCATTTCCTAGAATCATGGGTTTTCCAAGTCCATTGCCATGCCCTGCGTCGAACCTGCCTCCTTCTTGACCCTGCACTACCGCCTGGCGGGCCCACAGGGCGATGTCATCAACACCTTCACCGGCCGGCCGGCCACGCTGTCGCTGGGCACGGGCGAGCTGGCGCCGGCGGTCGAGCAGCGCCTGCTGGGGCTGGAGGAGGGCACGCGCACGGTGTTCGAGATTCCGGCCGGCGAGGCCTATGGCGAGCGCAACCCCGACTTTTTGCAGTGGCTGGCGCGCCAGGACCTGAACGAGCTGGGCGACCCGGACGAGCACTACGCCGTGGGCGACATCATCCAGCTGCCCACGCCGGGCGGCGAAGGCCAGATCGGCGCCGTGGTGCGCGCGGTGCGCGAGGACGGCGCGCTGCGGCTGGACTTCAACCACCCGCTGGCGGGGCAGCCGGTGACCTTTGAGGTGCACTTGATCGGCGTTCTATGAACCGGCACGACACGTCCAACCCCATTCCTCCGCCGCCGGGCCGCCCCAAGGCGGAGGAGGCCCCCTCGGGGGGCAGCGTAGACACTTCAGTGCGGAGCGTGGGGGCGCATGTTCCTCCGCCGCTGGGCCGCCCCAAGGCGGAGGAGGCCCCCTCGGGGGGCAGCGCAGACACGTCAGTGCGGAGCGTGGGGGCCCATGTTCTCCTTGCCGAACCGCGCGGCTTCTGCGCCGGCGTCGACCGCGCCATCGAGATCGTCGAGCGGGCGCTGGCCAAGTTCGGTGCGCCGATCTATGTGCGCCACGAGATCGTGCACAACACCTACGTGGTGAACGACCTGAAGGCCAAGGGCGCGATCTTCATCGAGGACCTGGCCGAGGTGCCCGCCGGCGCCACGCTGGTGTTCAGCGCGCACGGCGTGCCCAAGTCGGTCGAGCAGGAGGCCCAGCGGCGCGGCTTCACGGTGTTCAACGCCACCTGCCCGCTGGTGACCAAGGTGCACGTGGAGGTGGCCAAGCTGCACCGCGAGGGCTACGAGTTCATCATGATCGGCCACGCCGGCCACCCCGAGGTCGAGGGCACCATGGGCCAGCTCGACGCCGGCATCCACCTGGTGCAGGACGTGCAGGATGTGGCGCGCATCGAGCCGGCGCAGCACGACAAGCTGGCCGTCGTCACGCAGACCACGCTCAGCGTGGACGACACCGCCGACATCATGGCGGCCATCAAGGCGCGCTTTCCAAAAATCCGCGAGCCCAAGCAGCAGGACATCTGCTATGCCACGCAGAACCGCCAGGACGCCGTCAAGCTGCTGACGCGCCAGGTGGACGTGGTGATCGTGGTCGGCAGCCCCACCAGCAGCAACACCAACCGCCTGCGCGAGGTGGCGCAAAAGCTGGGCACCACCACCTACATGATCGACTCGGCCGCCGAGCTGCGCCCCGAGTGGTTTGCCGGCCAGCCGCGCATCGGCGTCACGGCCGGCGCCTCGGCGCCCGAAATCCTGGTGCGCCAGGTGCTGGAGCGGCTGGACCAGATGGGCATCGGCTCGGTGCGCAAGCTGGGCGGCATCCAGGAGACGATGAAGTTTCCGCTGCCCAAGGGGCTCAAGCTGATCGGCGACGCCGAGCGCAAGCTGGAGCACCTGCGCTGAGTCGGCACTCAAGTCGGTCAAAAACTATCATTTGTATAGCTGCTCGCGCTTGTTGTATGGGCGCTGTAGCCACTTTTCTCTTGAAATCCGGTGACGGGTTACGCAAACCGCCCGCCCCTACAATCGCCCCATGCTCGATCCCGTTTTGCTCCGCAAGGACCTGGGCGCCGTGCTGGCGCTTCTCGACACCCGCAAGAATCCGCAGCCGTTTCTGGACGAAGCGGCCTTTACCGCGCTGGAGGCCGAGCGCAAGACCATCCAGACCCGCACCGAAGCCTTGCAGGCCGAGCGCAATGCCGCCAGCAAGCAGATCGGCCAGCGCAAGGCCAAGGGCGAGTCGGCCGACGATGTGATGGCCCGCGTGGCCGGCATCAAGGACGAGCTGGACGCCTCGGCCACGCGCCTGGACGCCATCCAGGCCGAGCTGAACGCGCTGCTGCTGGCGGTGCCCAACCTGCCGCACGCCAGCGTGCCGGTGGGCGCCGACGAGACGGCCAACGTCGAGGTGCGCCGCTGGAGTCCCGATGGCGAAGGGCCGCGCGCCTTCGACTTCGCCGTGCGCGACCACGTCGAGCTGGGCGAGGCCCTGGGCCTGGACTTCGAGACCGCGGCCAAGCTGTCGGGCGCGCGCTTTGCCTTCATGCGCGGGCCGGTGGCGCGGCTGCACCGGGCGCTGGCCCAGTTCATGCTGGACGTGCACACGCGCCAGCACGGCTACACCGAGTGCTACACGCCCTACATCGTCAACGCCGAAACGCTGCGCGGCACCGGCCAGCTGCCCAAGTTCGAGGCCGACCTGTTTGCCGCCAAGAAGGGCGGGCAAGAAGGCGAGGGCGAGGCGCTGTACCTGATCCCGACTTCGGAGGTCTCGCTCACCAACAGCGTGCGCGGCGAAATCCTGGCCGAGTCCGAGCTGCCCATCCGGCTGACCGCGCACACGCCCTGCTTTCGCTCCGAGGCCGGCAGCGCCGGGCGCGACACGCGCGGGCTGATCCGCCAGCACCAGTTCGACAAGGTCGAGATGGTGCAGATCACGCACCCCGAGCAAAGCTACGTGGCGCTGGAGCAGATGGTGGGCCACGCCGAGGCCATCCTGCAGCGGCTGGAGCTGCCCTATCGCGTGCTGCTGCTGTGCACCGGCGACATGGGCTTTGGCGCCGCCAAGACCTTCGATCTGGAGGTGTGGGTGCCGGCGCAGGGCACCTACCGCGAGATCTCGTCGGTCAGCAACTGCGAGGCCTTTCAGGCGCGGCGGCTGCAGGCGCGCTTCAAGAACGCGCAGGGCAAGAACGAGCTGGTGCACACGCTGAACGGCTCGGGCGTGGCCGTGGGCCGTGCGCTGGTCGCGGTGCTGGAGAACCACCAGCAAGCCGACGGCTCGATCCGCGTGCCAAAGGCGCTGCGGCCCTATCTGGACGGCCTCGAAGTCTTGACGGCCTGATCCAGTTTCAGCGCCTCCTGCTGCAGATAGTGCAGCAGCGCGCGCACCAGGGGGTTGTCGGGTTCGCGGCGCCACATGGCCAGCATCTCGGACGCCGGGTGCGCGCCGCGCAGCGGCTTGAAGGCCAGGTGCGGCAGGCCCACGCGCTGCAGCGCCGCCGGCACCAGCGCCACGCCCAGGCCCAGCGACACCATCGACAGCACCGACAGCCAGTGGCGCACCTCGTGCCGCACCTCGGGCGCGAAGCCGTGCGCCAGGCACATCTCGTAGATGCGCTGGTGGTAGGTGGGTGACACCAGGCTGGAAAACAGGATCAGGCGGTCGCGCTTCAGGTCGGCCAGGTCCACGTCGGCGGCACGCCGCAGGCGGTGGCCCTGCGGCAGGCAGGCGACGAAGGGCTCGTCCACGATCAGCTGGCTGGCGATGCCCTCGGGCGGCAGGGTGGAATGCACCAGCGCCACGTCCAGCCGCAGCTGCTGCAGGCCCAGCACCTGCTCGGCGCTGTTGGCCTCCAGCAGGTCCACGCGCACCTGGGGGTGGCTTTGCTGCAGCAGCGCCAGCGCCTGCGGCAGGCCGCGGTACAGGCTGGAGCCGACAAAGCCCAGCCGCAGGTGGCCGCGCGTGCCCTGGGCCACGTCCTGCGTCTCCTGCGCCGCCTGGCGGCTGAGCGCCAGCAGCTGGCGCGCGCGCTCCAGCAGGTGCTCGCCGGCGGCCGTCAGGCGCACGCCCTTGCTGCTGCGCTCGAACAGCTGCGCCTGCAACTCGTCCTCCAGCTGCCGGATGGCCACCGACAGCGGCGGCTGCGAGATGAACAGGCGCTGCGCCGCGCGGCCGAAGTGCAGCTCCTCGGCCAGGGTCACGAAGTAGTGCAGCAGGCGCAGTTCCATGGCGGCTATTCGCAAATCCTATGGAGAAAGATTTTATTGATATTGGACACGAATGATCGAGCGGAATCCAATCGAGCCAACCCCCCCAGATCAGGAGACCCGCATGTCCGCCAACGACCCCTCCCAGATGTCCGCCCTGGCCCAGGCCAGCGCCGCCGCCCACCCGGTGCCCGACCGCGGCCACGTCAACAACTATCTGGAAGACAAAGAGCTGCAGCAGCTGCTGGCCTTGTACCTGCCGACCGACCTGTACGCCCACCTGCAGCCGCACTTCGAGCGCATGGGCGAGCTGGCCGGCGGCGTGGTGGACGACTGGGCGCTGGAGGCCGACCACAACCCGCCCACCCTGCAGATGCGCAGCCGCAGTGGCAAGGAGGAACAGCGCATCCTCAAGCACCCGGCCTATGTCGAGATGGAAAAAATCGCCTTCCAGCAGTTCGGCCTGGCGGCGATCTCGCACCGCGAGGACATGCTGGGCTGGAAGGGCAAGCTGCCGGCCATCGTCAAGTACGCGCTGACCTATCTGTTCGTGCAGTCCGAGTTCGGCCTGTGCTGCCCGCTGTCGATGTCCGATTCGCTCACGCGCACGCTGAAGAAATACGGCGACGAAAAGCTGGTCGCCAAGTACCTGCCCACGCTGCTGTCCATGGACTTCGATTCCTCCGTCCAGGGCTCCATGTTCATGACCGAGCAGGCGGCGGGCTCGGACATCGCGGGCACCCTGACCATGGCCTACCCGCAGGAGGACGGCAGCTGGCGCCTGGTGGGCGAGAAGTGGTTTTGCTCCAACCCCGACGCGGGCTTCGGCATGGTGCTGGCGCGCGTCGACGGCGGGCCGCCCGGCATGAAAGGCATCTCGCTGTTTCTGCTGCCGCGCCAGCTGGACGACGGCAGCACCAACCACTACCACATCGTGCGCCTGAAGGACAAGATGGGCACGCGCTCCATGGCCAGCGGCGAGATCCGCATGGAGGGCGCCGTGGCGTATCTGGTGGGCGAGCAGGGCCGGGGCTTCGTGCAGATCGCCGACATGGTGAACAACTCGCGCCTGTCCAACGGCATGCGCGCCGCCGGCATGATGCGCCGCGCCGTGGCCGAGGCCGAGTTCATCGCCCGCGAGCGCTGGGCCTTCAAGCACCGTCTGCAGGACCTGCCGCTGATGCAGGTGCAGCTGGACAAGCTGCGCGTGCCGGCCGAGCAGGCGCGCACCATGGTGTTCCAGACCGCGGCCACGCTGACGCGCTCTGACGCCGGCGACGCGACGGCTTATGCGCTGCTGCGCATCCTCACGCCGCTGATCAAGTTCCGCGCCTGCCGCGACGCCCGCAAGGTGACGGGCGACGCCATGGAGGTGCGCGGCGGCTGCGGCTACATCGAGGAATGGGCCGACCCGCGCCTGGTGCGCGATGCGCACCTGGGCTCGATCTGGGAAGGCACCAGCAACATCGTGGCGCTGGACGTCAAGCGCGCCATCAAGCGCGAGGGCTCGCTGCCGGTGCTGCAAAGCCATCTGCTGGGCCTGCTGGCCGACACCCAGGGCATCACCCCGGCCTATCGCCAGGCGCTCACCGACGCGCTGGCGCGCGCCGCGAAGCTGGCCGAGCGCGCCGTGCAGGATGACGGCGAAAAGGCGGTGCGCCAGGCCGCCACCGCGCTCTACAACTGCACCACGGCGATTGCCATGGCCTGGGAGGCGCGCAAGACCGGTTCCGCCGAACGCCTTCGCCTGTCGCAGCTGGTGATTGCCCACCGCGTGCTGCCGCGCGATCCGCTGCAGGCGGTGGAGCTGCCTGCCGACTGGTCTTGAGTTTACTGTTCAAAAACACCCGCAGCGCTTGTCCAGCAAGCGCAAGCAGCTATCAACTTCATAGGAGACAAGACATGCCCATCAACAAGCGCCAACTGCTCACCCTGGCCGCCGCTGCCGCCGCCGCGACCGCGCTGCCGGTGCTGCCGGCCGCCGCGCAGGAAAAATTTCCCGAGCGCATCATCAACTTCGTGGTGCCGTTCTCGCCCGGCGGGCCGACCGACGCCATGGCGCGCCTGCTGGCCGCCGAGCTCACCAGGGAGCTGGGCCAGAGCGTGGTGGTCGACAACCGCGCCGGCGCCGGCGGCAACATCGGCGCCGAGGCGGTGGCGCGCGCCAAGCCCGACGGCTACAACATCCTGTTCGGCACCTCGGGGCCGCTGGCCATCAACCACAGCCTGTACAAGGAAATCCGCTACGACCCGCGCACCAGCTTCGATCCGATCATCTACGTCGGCTATCTGCCCAACGTGCTGGTGGTGCGCCCCGACCTGGGCGTCAGCACGGTGCAGCAGCTGATCGCCAAGGAAAAGGCGGCGCCGGGCAAGCTCAACTATGCGTCCTCGGGCAACGGCGCCTCGTCGCACCTGGCCGGCGTGCTGTTCAACGACATGGCGGGCACCAAGCTGGTCCACGTGCCCTTCAAGGGCACGGGGCCGGCGCTGAACGCGCTGCTGGCCGGCCAGGTGGACATGACCTTCACCGACATCCTCACGGCCATGCCCTACATCAAGTCGGGCAAGTTCAAGGCCCTGGGCATGACCACCACGCAGCGCTCCAAGGCCATGCCCGACATTCCCACCGTGGCCGAGCAGGGCCTCAAGGGCTTCGACGTCAGCGTGTTCTTCGGCGTGGTGGCCCCCAAGGGCACGCCGCCCGATCGCATCAAGGTGCTGAACGAAGCCTTCGTGCGCGCGCTGGCCGCGCCCAAGGTCAAGGACACCTTTGCCGCGCAGGGGCTGGAGTCGGCGCCCGACCATTCGCCCGCCTACCTCGGCCAGCTGATCAACAAGGAAACCGACGCCTGGGCCAAGGTGGTCCAGTCCTCGGGCGTGCGGCTGGACTGAACATCATGCAAAACAAGACGGGCGCGCTGGCGGGCATCAAGGTGCTCGACCTCTCGCGCATCCTCGGCGGGCCGCTGTGCGGCCAGATCCTGGGCGACCACGGCGCCGACGTGCTCAAGGTCGAGCCGCCGCAGGGCGACGACACGCGCGCCTGGGGGCCGCCGTTCAGGGACGGCGTGGCGTCCTACTACTTCGGCCTGAACCGCAACAAGCGCATCCAGTTTCTCGACCTGTCGGCCCCCGAAGGCCAGCAGCGCGTGCGTGAGCTGATGGCCGAGGCCGATGTGGTGCTGGAGAACTTCAAGGTCTGCACCATGGAGAAGTGGGGCATCGGCTACGAGCAGATGCGCGGCGACTTGCCGCGGCTCATCTGGTGCCGCGTGACGGGCTTTGGCGCCGACGGCCCGCTGGGCGCCTTGCCCGGCTACGACGCCGCCATCCAGGCCACGGCCGGCCTGATGAGCATCAACGGCGAGGCCGGCGGCGACCCGCTGCGCGTGGGCCTGCCGGTGGTCGACATGGTGACGGGGCTGAACGCGGTCATCGGCGTGCTGCTGGCGCTGCACGAGCGCGCCGCCAGCGGCCAGGGCCAGCTGGTCGACGCGGCCCTGTACGACTCGGGCCTGTCGCTGCTGCACCCGCACGCGGCCAACTGGTTCATGAGCGGCCAGCTGCCGCAGCGCACCGGCAACGCGCATCCCAACATCTACCCCTACGACGTCGTCCGCACGGGCGGCACGCCGGTGTTCCTGGCGGTGGGCAACGACCGCCAGTTCGCCCTGCTGTGCCGCCACATCGGCCGGCCCGAGCTGGCGCAGGACGCGCGCTTTGCCAGCGCCGGCCAGCGCTCGGTCAACCGCGTCGAGCTGAAGGCGCTGCTCGAAGCCGCACTGTCCCAGGCCGACGGCACCCGCCTGGCCGACGAGCTGATGGCCATCGGCGTGCCCGCCGCCGCCGTGCTCAACGTCGAGCAGGCGCTGACGCACCCGCACACCCTGCATCGCCAGATGGTGGTCAAGATGGGCGCCTACACCGGCCTGGGCGCGCCGGTCAAGCTCAGCCGCACGCCCGCCACCTATCGCCACGCGCCCTTGAGCGAGGGCAGTGGCTTCTTGCCCGATGACGCCGCGGATGGAGGCGCCCGGTAACCTGCTAGAATCCCCTGTTCGACGCTGCGGAGAGGTGGCAGAGTGGTCGAATGTACCTGACTCGAAATCAGGCGTACGGTTTCCGTACCGAGGGTTCGAATCCCTCCCTCTCCGCCAAAACAAAGAAAACCGCGCTACGCAAAACGTAGCGCGGTTTTTTCTTGGCCTCGGCAGTTGGCGTGCGGCGTGGGCCGCGTCCGCCGAGCCCTCATTGGCGCATGAAGTCGATCACCACGCCCTCGTGCGAGCGCTGGCGGTATTCGATGTGCACGGCCTCGCCGTAGCGTGCCTGCAGTTGGCCCAGCAGCGGGATCGGGTCGTGGTCGTTGACGAAGCGCATGGTCTCGCCCGGGTTCAGCGCGTCGAGCGCGCCGAAGATGGCCGAGTGGCGAAAGCGCCGCGCGATGCCGCGGGCGTCGAAGCCGTAGATGGCCTCGGGGGTGGTGTGGTCGTGTCCGGGTGGGTTTGACATGGCTTGGGGGTGCGCCTGCGGGCAGGCGCGGTGGTTGCAAAAAGAAGGGGCCGCGCTCAGCGCTGCAGCTGCTCGCGCTTTTGCTCGACCTTGGCCCATTCGTCGGCGTCGGGCAGGGCGGCGATCTTGCGCGAGATGGTCTTCCAGTCCTTGGCCAGCTCTTCGTTCAGCGGGATGAAGTCGAGCTGGTCCTTGGGTACGTCCTCGTCGGCGTAGATGGCGTTGACGGGGCACTCGGGCACGCAGACGGCGCAGTCGATGCAGTCGTCCGGCTCGATGACCAGGAAGTTGGGGCCTTCACGAAAGGCGTCGGTGGGGCAGACGTCCACACAATCGGTGTACTTGCAGCGGATGCAGGCTTCGGTGACGACAAAGGTCATGATGGGAAGGGGCCTTGCGGGTTGATCTTAAAAATGCATAATGAATACATCTTTTAATGTACGCCATGGGGTTGCGCGGTGCAATGCAAAGCCGCGTTGCCGTCATGGCGGCCGGACCCGTATTTTCCGCCATGCGCGTGACCACGTTTTCCGACTTCGCCCTGCGCGTGCTGATGTACCTGGCGGTGCAGGCCGATCGCCGTGCCACGGTGGACGAAATCGCGGCCGCCTACGGCATTTCGTCCAACCACCTGACCAAGGTGGTGCATCTGCTGGGGCGCGCCGGTTGGGTGCAGACGGTGCGCGGCAAGGGCGGCGGCCTGCGCCTGGGCCAGCCGGCCGAGTCGATCCGCCTGGGCGAGGTCGTGCGCCTGTGCGAGGGCAACGCCGCCTACGTCGAATGCATGGTGGCCGACCTCAGCCACCACTGCCGCATCGCGCCGGCGTGCAAGCTGTCGAGCATCCTGAGCGGCGCCTTCAAGGTGTTCTATGCCGAGCTGGACAAGCACACCCTGGCCGACCTGGTGCAGGAGCCGGCGGCGCTGAGCGAACTGCTGGCGGCGCCCTCCTGATTTCGCCGCCGCGCCGCCGCGCCGACCAGTTGCTGTCATGCTGAACTGGAGCGGCGACGAACCCGAAGCCTACTTGGCCCTGCTGGCCTGCGCGCCGGCGCTGGCGCTGGCCATCGACCGCGTGCTGGGCGAGCCCGCCGCGCGCTGGCACCCGGTGACCTGGATGCGGCGCTATCTGGACTGGGCCGACGCCCGCCTGGCGCCACGCAGGGAACGGGCGTACGTGGCCACCGGGGCGCAGGTGCTGGCGCGCGGCGCTGTGACTTGGAGCGCCGCGGCCGCGGTGGTGCTGGCGCTGGCCTGGCTGCTGCAAACCTGGGTGCTGGCGCAGCCGGTGTGGCTGGCGACCTTGGCGCTGGGGCTGTTTCTCAAGCCGCTGCTGGCCTGGGCCCGCGTGCACGACGACACGCTGGCGGTCGAGCGTGGCCTGGCCGAAGCGCCCGGCGCGGCGCAGGCGCAAGAGGCCCCGCCGGTCGGCCACGACGCGGCCCCTGGGTCGGCGCACGGACTGCGCGAAGGCGCCATCCAGCGCCTGGCCACCAACCTGAGCGATTCGCTGGTGGCGCCGCTGTTCTGGTTTGCGCTGCTGGGCTTGCCCGGCGCGGCCCTGTTTCGCTTTGCCCACACGGCCGCCGCCACGTGGGGCCGCCGCGGCGCGCGCTCGCCGGACGGCGTGGTGCGTGGGGGCACAGCCGCCGGCCTGTGGGCCGTGCGCGCCGCCGACGCGCTGGCCTGGCTGCCCGCGCGCCTGACGGCGGCGTTGATCGTGGGGCTGGGCGGGCCGGCTGCGCTGCGAGGCCTGCCGCGCCTGCCGGCCGAGGCGGCGCGCCTGCCGTCGACCCACGCCGGTTGGCCCGTGGCCGCCATGGCCTTGGCGCTGGGCGTGCAGTTGGGGCGGCCCGGCGTGCACGCGCTCAACGCCGGCGCCCGCACGCCCGAGCCGGCCGACACCCTGCGCGCCTGCGCCATCGGCTCGCGCTGCGCCCTGGTCGCCACGCTGCTGGCCTGCGCGGTGCTGCTGCTGACGCTGTCGGCTTGAGGGTTTGATGCAAAATGAGCCGATGGCGCTGATGGAACAAGCGCCGGCAGCTACGATTTCAGGAGTTTTTGGTTGTTGATTTCTCCGCATGCACGTCAGACGCGAGAGGCCGCTGCATGACGGCGCGCTGCGTGATGGTGCTGGGCACCAGCAGCGGCGCCGGCAAGAGCTGGATCGCCACCGCGCTGTGCCGCCACTACGCCCGGCAGGGCTTGCGCGTGGCGCCGTTCAAGGCGCAGAACATGAGCAACAACGCAAGAGTCGTCTCGGGCCTTTCTCCCTCCCCCGCTGGGGGAGGGTTGGGGTGGGGGCCAGCCGCGCCGCCGTCGACCGCTGCCGGCCCTTCACCCCAGCCCTCTCCCCAAGGGGGCGAGGGGGCAAACCCGCAGGCGCCCCTCGGCGAGATTGGCTCGGCCCAGTACTTCCAGGCCCTGGCCGCGCGCGCCGTGCCCGACGTGCGCATGAACCCGCTGCTGCTCAAGCCCGAGGCCGACACGCGCAGCCAGGTGCTGCTGCTGGGGCAGGTCAGCCGCGAGCTGTCGGCGCTGCCCTGGCGCGGGCGCAGCGAGCGCGTGTGGCCGCCCATTGCCGCCGCGCTGGACGCGCTGCGCGCCGAGAACGACGTGGTGGTGATCGAGGGCGCGGGCTCGCCGGCCGAGATCAACCTGATGGCCAGCGACGTGGTCAACCTGCGCGTGGCGCGCCATGCCGACGCCGCCTGCCTGCTGGTGACCGACATCGACCGCGGCGGCGCCTTCGCCCACCTGTACGGCACCTGGGCGCTGCTGCCCGCGGCCGACCGGGCGCGCATCCGCGGCTTCGTGCTCAACAAGTTTCGCGGCGATGCCGGCCTGCTGGCGCCCGCGCCCGAACAGCTGCAGGCCTTGACCGGCGTACCCACCGTGGCCGTGGTGCCGATGCGCTTCGGTCACGGCCTGCCGGAAGAGGATGGCGTGTTCGACGACCGGCCCGTCGGGTTTGATGACAAAACGGGCTCTGGCGCCGATGGATCAAGCGCGAGCAGCTATCAAAATGATATTGATGCGCCGCGCCGCATCGCCATCGTCGCCTACCCGCGCATCAGCAACCTGGACGAGTTTCAGCCACTGAAGAACGTGCCCGGCCTGACGCTCGCCTGGGCGCGCACGCCGGCGGCGCTGGCGGGCGCCGACACCATCGTCCTGCCCGGCAGCAAGGCCACCGCCGCCGACCTGGCCTGGCTGCGCGCGCAGGGGCTGGACGCGGCCATTGCGGCGCACGCGGCGCGCGGCGCTCGCGTGCTGGGCATCTGCGGCGGCCTGCAGATGCTGGGCGAGGCCCTGATCGACGAACACGGCGTGGAAAGCACGGACAACGCACCGGGCCTGGGCCTGCTGCCGCTGGTGACGTGCTTCGAGCGCGCCAAGACCGTGCGCCACGCCACACAGCGCTTCGGCGCGCTCACCGGCGCGTGGGCGGCGCTGTCCAGGGTGCCGGTGACGGGCTATGAAATCCACAGCGGCCGCACCGTCCAGCACCCGGCCATGGCGGCCCGGGGCGACGTCGCACGCGAAGTGATGGCGGGCCTGGCCTGGCAAAACGGCGCCGGCAACGTACTGGGGGTTTATCTGCACGGGCTGTTCGAGGACGCGGCCGTGCTGCGCGCGCTGTTCGGCGCCGATGCGCCCGCGCTGGATGCGGTGTTCGACGGCCTGGCCGATGCCATCGAGCAGGCCTTCGCGCCCGGCGTGCTGGACGCTTTGGTTCAGCGCCGCACGCCCGCGAACGCCCGCGTGCGATAGGGAAAGCGCACTACGGCCTGCCCGCGCAGCGCCGGGTGGTGCTCGATCAGCGCCTCGATCTGCGCGCGCACCCGCGCCTGCTCGGCGGCCGGCAGCGCGGCGATGAAGCTGACCGACAGAAAGCGGTCGACGATGACCTGCTGCGGCGGGCCCTCGTGCACGTAGTCGAACACGCTTTCGTGCAGCGGCCCGAAGGCCGGGTGCGGAAAGGCCTGGCGCCAGCTGCCCTTGTAGAAACGCGGCGCGTCGCCTTCGTGCGGGGTGACGATGCGCGTCAACTCGGCCACCCAGTCCACCGACTCGTCGCGCACGTTCCATACCAGGCCCAGGTGCCCGCCCGGCTTCAGCACCCGCGCGAATTCATCCAGCGCGGCGCGCGTGGCGAACCAGTGGAAGGCCTGGGCGCAGACGATGGCGTCCAGCGAGGCGTCCGGCAGCGGCAGCGCGTCGGCCGTGCCGGGCTGGGCGCGCACCGTGGGCTGCGCGGTCGCCAACTGCGCGCGCATGGCATCTACAGGCTCGATGGCCACCACCTCGGCTCCCGTTGCCGTGAGCAGCGGCGTGAACTTGCCCGTGCCCGCGCCCACGTCGGCCACCGCGCGGCCGGGACCCAGGGCCAGCGCGCCCCGCAGCCAGCCCTGCAGGGCGGGCGGGTAGTCGGGCCGGCCGCGCGCATAGGCGCCGGCCTGCCGCTCGAAGCCGTGTCGCGCGGCGGCGTGCACCGAATCACTCATCAGCGACCTCCCGTTTGATGCATGGACGACCTGCATGATGCCCGCTTGGCGGCCCGCGGCGCGGGGCATGAAAGAATGAGGCCATGAGCACATGGAAAAAAGCAGGCTGGGGCGCCCTGGTGGTGCTGGTGCTGGCGGGCACCGCCGGCTGGTTCAGCCTGGACAAGGAAACGCGCGGCCTGCTGGCCACCGTGCCCACCAACCGCAACCTGCTGTTCTGGAGCCAGTCGCAGCGCGACGCGGCGTTTCGCGCCATGGACCGCATCCCGCTGCTGGCCAAGTGGCACACCGCCTTGCCGGGCCCCGTGCCGCGCCCGCTGCCGCCGGGCGAAGCCATCCAGCTGCCGCTGGACGTGGATGCCTACCTGGCCAGCCAGCACGGTGCGGCGCTGCTGATCGTGCAAGGGGGCAAGCTGCGGCTGGAGCGCTACGGCCTGGGCTTCGACGGCAGCGGACGCTGGACCAGCTTCTCGGTCGCCAAGTCCTTCACCTCGACGCTGGTCGGCGCGGCGCTGAAGGACGGCCTGATCAAGAGCATGGACGACAAGGTGAGCGACTACCTGCCGGACATGAAGGGCTCGGCCTACGACGAGGTGAGCGTGCGCCAGCTGCTGACCATGACCTCGGGCGTGGCCTGGAACGAGGACTACGGCAACCCCAACTCGGACGTCGCGCGCTTCAACAACCACGTGCCCGAGCCGGGCGTGGACGCGCTGGTCAGCTACATGCGCAAGCTGCCGCGCGCGGCCCCGCCGGGTGAGCGCTGGAACTACAGCACGGGCGAGACCAACCTGGTGGGCGTGATGCTGATGGCGGCCATCCAGAAGCCGCTGGCGCAGTACCTGCAGGAGAAGATCTGGCAGCCGGTGGGCATGGAACAGGAGGCAACCTGGCTGCTGTCCAAGACCGGCAAGGAAATCAGCGGCTGCTGCCTGCAGGCCACGCCGCGCGACTTCGCGCGCTTCGGCCAGTTCGTCCTGGAAGGCGCCAAGGTGGGCGGCGAGCCGCTGGTGCCCGAGGGCTGGCTGCACGAGGCCACGCACAAACAGGCCGACATCGGCCAGCCCGGGCGCGGTTACGGCTATCAATGGTGGACCTACGACGACGGCAGCGTGGCGGCGCGCGGCATCTTCGGCCAGGGCATCTTCATCGACCCCAAGCGCCAGTTGGTCATCGTGACCAACTCGGACTGGAGCAAGGCCGGCTCGGCGGGCAACCCGCAGTACGCCGAGCGCGAGGCCATGTACCAGGCGGTGCAGAAGGCGGTGGACGACGAAGCAGCCGGGCGCTGAAGCTCAGATGCCCATGCCGCGCAGGCTGGCCTCGATGGCGGCGGCCGTGGCCAGGGGCTTTTCCATCGGGAACAGGTGCGTGCCTTCCAGCATCGTCACGCGCCCGCGGGCCAGGCGCGCGGTGGAATCGATGCCGCCCACCTGCTTCATCTCGGCCGACTGCAGGCCGCCGACAAAGGCCAGCGGGCATTTGAGCGGGTGGCGGCGCAGCAGGCGGTCCAGGTTGTGCGGCAGGGTCTCGTAGATGCGCGACTCGATCTCGCGGTCAAAGGCCAGGCGCCAGGTGCCGTCGGCGTCCACCGTGCCGTGGTCGACGTAGTCGCGCAGCACCTGCGGGTCCCAGCGGGCAAACAGCTTCTTGCCGGCAAAGTGCTGATAGACGGCCTCGCGGTCGTCCCACTGATCGCGCCGCCTGCGGCTGGTTTGTGCGGGTGAAAAGCGCTGCATCAGTGCCGTGCGCTTGACCACGCGCACCGCGCCGGCGCGCCAGCCGCCCAGCACGGGCGAGTCGAGCATCACCACCGCGCGCGCCAGTTCGGGGTGGCGCGCGGCGCACATCAGGCTCAGGATGCCGCCCAGCGAATGGCCGACCAGCACCGGCGCCTGCCCCTGGTCGGCCGCCTTCTGCTGCGCGGCGAAGTCGGCCAGCTGCTGCACCAGCCGCGGCCAGTTGTCGGTGACGGGATACTGCGGGTCGTGGCCGAACTTTTCGATGGCGGCCACGGCGTAGCCGCGCCGGCGCAGGCTGCCCAGCATCACGCCGTAGGTGCTGGCCGGAAAGCTGTTGCCGTGGGAGAAGACGATGGAGCTCATGCTGTGCGTCGGGATCACCGGGGCGAAGTGTAGGGCCAGCCTTTCCGATAATCACCCATGACCCACGAATCTTCCGCATCGCCCGGCCCCGGCGCCACATCGTTTGCCCGCTTGCCGCTCACGCCGGCCATGCAGGCCAATTTGCAGCAGCTGGGCTATCTGGAGATGACCCCCATCCAGGCGGCCAGCCTGCCGCTGGCCCTGCAGGGCCGGGACCTGATCGCCCAGGCCAAGACCGGCAGCGGCAAGACCGCCGCCTTTGCGCTGACGCTGCTGGCGCGCCTGAATGCGCGCCGCTTTGCCGTGCAGGCGCTGGTGCTGTGCCCCACGCGCGAACTGGCCGACCAGGTGGCGGCCGAGGTGCGGCGCCTGGCGCGGGCCGAGGACAACATCAAGGTCGTCACGCTGTGTGGGGGCGTGCCGCTGCGCGGGCAGGCGGCCAACCTGGAACATGGCGCACACATCGCCATCGGCACGCCGGGGCGCGTGCTCGATCACCTGTTTCGCGAGACCCTGCGGCTGGACGCGCTGAACACCCTGGTGCTGGACGAGGCCGACCGCATGCTGGACATGGGCTTTCACGACGACATGGTCAAGGTCATGCGCCAGTGCCCGAAAGAGCGGCAGACGCTGCTGTTCTCGGCCACCTACCCGGATGACATCGCGCGGCTGGCCAAGCAGTTCATGCGTGATCCGCAAACCGTCAAGGTCGATGTGCGGCACGCCAGCGCGCACATCCGCGAGCTGTTTTTCGAGGTGGCGCCCGCCCAGCGCCTGCCCACCGTGGCCAAGCTGCTGGCGCACTTTCGGCCCGAGAGCACGCTGGCCTTTTGCAACACGCGCCAGCAGTGCAGGGCGCTGGTGGAGCTGCTGCAGGCGCAGGGTTTCGATGCGCTGGCGCTGCACGGCGAGCTGGAGCAGCGCGATCGCGACCAGGTGCTGGTGCAGTTTGCCAACCGCAGCTGCTCGGTGCTGGTGGCCACCGACCTGGCGGCGCGCGGGCTGGACATCACGCAGCTGGCGGCGGTGATCAACGTGGACATCACGCCCGACCCCGAGGTGCACGTGCACCGCATCGGCCGCACCGGGCGCGCGGGCGAGACCGGCCTGGCGCTCAGCCTGGCGACCATGGATGACATGGGCCGCGTCGGCCGCATCGAGCAGTTCACCGGGCAGACCTCGCAATGGCGGGCCGTGGACACGCTCACGCCGGCCGCCGGGGCGCCCCTGCGCGCGCCCATGAGCACGCTGCAGATCGTGGGCGGTCGCAAGGAAAAAATCCGCGCCGGCGACGTGCTGGGCGCGCTGACCGGCGAGGCCGGCTTCACGCGCGAGCAGGTCGGCAAGATCCAGGTGATGGAATACGCCACCTACGTGGCCGTGGCGCGCGACATCGGCGAGGCGGCGCTGGCGCGGCTGAACGCGGGGCGCATCAAGGGCAAGAAGGTGACGGTGCGGCGGGTGGGGAAGGCGTAGCCGCGAGGCTATCGACCTCCGCGGCGCCAGCGGCGTACCCGCTGTCAGTCACCGGTCACTTTCCAATCCCGCAAGCAAGGGGGAAGGTGGATCTGCAAACGGGTTGACCACGGTGACACCGCTCCAGGTAAAGCCGTCCTGAAAATCCTCCGACAGCAGCACGCGGCAGCGCTGCTCGGCGGACACGGCGAGGATCAGGGCGTCCCACAGGGGCAACTGGTGGTCCACCGTCAGGTCGAAGGCGGACTGAAAGGCCGGCCAGGTGGAGTCGGCCACCTCGAACGTGTCGGCCCAGCTCAACACGGCGTCGCGGGCTTCAGCGGGCGTGCGCCGGGCTTTGGCCGTGAGCACGCGGAACAGCTCGCCGAGGGTTTGCGCCGGCAGCAAGGTTTGGTCGCTGGGCAGGTGCTCGATCAAACGCCGCGCCGCCGTGCAGCGCGCGGCATCGCCCAGGCCTTCGGCGTAGGCGAGGATGTTGGTGTCGAGCGCGACGCGCACGGGTCAGCTTTCGTACAGCTCGTCCCGCGCCCAATGGCGAGTACCCGTCGACGCCTGTTGTTGAAGACGCGCCAGCAGCCGCCGCTTGGCGGCGCCGCGCCCGGCCGCCTGCGCCCGCGGCTGCGCGATCGTCGCCACGGGTTTGCCGCGCGAGAGCACGGTGATGGTCTGGCCGGCCGCCACATCGCGCAGCAGGGCGGAGAAGTGGCGGTTGGCTTCGGCGGCGGAGATGCTTTTCATGCCTTGGCCTTCATGTAGTGTTAAAAACTACATTTTCCGGCAGTCCAATCCACGCGGTCAAGCACGGAGTTTGTCGGGATCGAGTCGCCGCTTCAGCTCATACAGCGCCTCCAGCGCCTCGCGCGGGCTGAGCGCGTCGGGGTCGATGGCGGCGAGCGCCGCTTCCACGGCGCTGGGTTCGGGTGAAGCGGCGGCGGCCGGCGGCGGCGCAAACAGATCGACCTGCGCCTGATGCGCGGCGGCGCCTTGCTCCAGCTGGGCCAGCGCGTGGCGCGCGTGGTTGACGACGGCGGCGGGCACGCCGGCCAGGCGCGCCACCTGGATGCCGTAGCTGCGGCTGGCCGGGCCGGGTTGCAGCTCGTGCAAAAAGACGATGTCGTGGCCGCCCGACCCCGTGGTTTCGGCGGCGGTCACGTGCACGTTGAAGGCCGCATGGTGCGTGGCCGGAAACTCGGTCAGCTCGAAGTAGTGCGTGGCGAACAGGGTGAAGGCCTGCACCTTGTCGTGCAGGTGCGCGGCGATGCCCGAGGCCAGCGCCAGGCCATCGAAGGTGCTGGTGCCGCGGCCGATCTCGTCCATCAGCACCAGCGACTGGGCCGTGGCGGTGTGCAGGATCTGCGCCGCCTCGGTCATCTCCAGCATGAAGGTGGACTGCGCGTTGGCGAGGTCGTCGGCGGCGCCGATGCGGGTGTGGATGGCATCCAGCGGGCCCAGGCGGCAGCTTTGCGCGGGCACGTACGAACCCATGCTGGCCAGCAGCGCGATCAGCGCCACCTGGCGCATGTAGGTGCTTTTGCCGCCCATGTTGGGGCCGGTGATGACCTGCATGCGCGCCTTGGGGCCGAGCAGCGTGTCGTTGGCGATGAAGGGCGTGCCGCTGGTCTCTTGCAGGCGCGCTTCGACGACCGGGTGGCGCCCGCCGCGGATTTCGATGCAGGGCTCGCGCACGAAGACCGGCGCGCACCAGCCCAGCGTGAGCGAGCGCTCGGCCAGCGCGCACAGGGCGTCGAGCGCGGCCAGGGCGCCGGCAAAGCGCGTGAGCTGGGGCACGTGCGGTTGCAACTGGGCCAGCAGCTGCTCGTACAGCCACTTCTCGCGCGCCAGCGCGCGCTCCTGCGCGCTCAGCGCCTTGTCCTCGAAGGTCTTGAGCTCGGGCGTGATGAAGCGCTCGGCATTCTTCAGCGTCTGGCGGCGGCGGTAGTCGTCGGGCACCTTGGCGGCCTGGCCGGCGCTGACCTCGATGTAGAAGCCGTGCACCTTGTTGAACTGCACGCGCAGGTTGGCGATGCCGGTGCGCGTGCGCTCGCGCGCTTCCAGCTCCAGCAAAAAGGCGTCGCAGTTGCCGGCGATGGCGCGCAGCTCGTCCAGTTCGGCGTCCAGGCCGGGGGCGATCACGCCGCCTTCGCGCAGCAGCGTGGCGGGTTCGTCCAGCAGGGCGGTCTGCAGCAGCTGGGTGGCGGCCGCGGGCGGTGCCAAATCGCCCGAAATCAAGGCCAAAAGTGCCTCTGGCGCCCGTCCGACAAGCGTGAACAGCTCTTGTTTTTGTAGTGTCTGGCGCAAGGCCACCAGCTCGCGCGGGCGCACTTGGCCCAGCGCCAGGCGCGCGGTGATGCGCTCCACGTCGCTGGTGCCCTTGAGTTGACTGCGCAGCCGCTCGGCCAAGCCACCTTCGCGCAGCGCGGCGATGGCCTGGTGGCGGGCCTGGGCGGCGGCGCGCTCGCGCGCGGGCGACAGCAGCCAGCGCCTGAGGCAGCGGCTGCCCATGCCGGTCAGGCAGGTGTCGAGCAGCGACAGCAGCGTGGGCGCGTCCTCGCCGCGCAGGGTCTGCACCAGCTCCAGGTTGCGGCGCGTGCTGGCGGGCAGCTCGATCAGCTCGCCGGCGCGCTCCACCGCCAGCGCCCGCACGTGGGTCAGCGCGCGGCCTTGCGTGTGCTCGGCGTAGGCCAGCAGGGCGGCGGCGGCGGCGTGTGCCTGCGGCAGGTCGTCGGCGCCCCAGGCGGCCAGGCTGGCGGCCTGCAACTGTTCCAGCAGCTTGCGGCGGCCCAGCGCGGCGTCGAACTGGAAGGCCGGGCGGTGTGTGAGCGCGGCGCGCGTGCCGGCCAGGCGCTGCTCGAAGGCGGGCGCAGCGTCTTGCGCCAGCAGCAGCTCGCTGGGGGCGATGCGCTCCAGCCAGGCCGGCAATTCATCCAAGGCGCATTCGGCCAGCTGCACGCGGCCCTGCGTGACGGCCAGCCAGGCCAGGCCCACGCGCCCGCGCGCGCCGGCGTGCACGGCCAGCAGCAGCGACTCGCTCTTGTCGCTCATCAGCTCGCTGTCGGTCAGCGTGCCGGGAGTGACCACGCGCACCACCTTGCGCTCCACCGGCCCCTTGGCGGTGGCCACGTCGCCCACCTGCTCGCAGATCGCCACCGACTCGCCCAGCTTGATCAGGCGCGCCAGGTAGCCGTCCACCGAGTGAAAGGGCACGCCCGCCATCGGGATCGGTTGCCCGGCCGACTGTCCGCGCGCGGTGAGCGTGATGTCCAGCAGCGCCGCGGCGCGCTCGGCGTCGCCGTAGAACATCTCGTAGAAGTCACCCATGCGGTAGAACAGCAGGGTGTCGGGAAAGTCGGCTTTCAGGCGCAGGTATTGCGCCATCATGGGGGTGTGGGCGGTCAGGTCGGTGGCGTTCATGGCGGGGCAGGGCGCGCTCGCGGGCGCCCCCCGATTGTGCGCAATGTGCGCACCCCGCCGCGCCGGGCGCGGGCGTAGACTCGGGCCCCTTGCTTTTTCGCCGGCGTCACGGGTGCGTCCTTCGTCTGGCATCGTGCCCATGTCCGCTCCCCCTGCGCCTACCTCGTCCGCCGACTTCAACGACCGTCCCGGTCCGCTGCTGCTGGTGACGATTGCGCTGGTCGGGGTGTTTGCCTTCTTGCAGGTGTATTCGGTGCAGTCCATCCTGCCCGAGCTGCAGCGCGATCTGAACGCCACCGTGGTCGAGATCGGCCGTGCGGTGGGGGCCACGGTGCTGGGGGTGGCGCTGCTGTCGCCGCTGATGGGCATGGTGTCGGACGCGCTGGGGCGCAAGGCGCTGGTGGTGGCTTCGGTGTTCGCGCTGGCGCTGCCCACGGCGGCCATGGTGGGCGTGCAGACGGTGCACGGCCTGACGGTGTGGCGCTTCGTGCAGGGCCTGGCGGTGCCGGGCGTGACGGTGGTGGCCATCGCCTACATCGGCGAGGAGTTTCGCGCCGCGGCGATGGTGCGGGTGATGACGCTGTACATCACCGGCAGCGTGCTGGGCGGCTTTCTGGGGCGCTTTCTGCTGGGGCACCTGACCGACTACATGTCCTGGCGCGCGGCCTTCGGCGTGATGGCCCTGCTCAACGTGGCCGGCGGCGTGCTGGTGTGGCGCGTGCTGCCGCCCTCGCGCCACTTCGTGGCCGACCGGCGCGTGGCCAGCACCCTGGCCACGCTGATGGCGCTGCTGCGCCATCCGGCGCTGCAGGCGGCGGGCGCGCTGGGCTTTACGGCGCTGTTTGCGCAGGTGGGCATGTTTACCTTCGTCAACTTTCACCTGGCGGCGGCGCCCTACCACTTCAGCCCGGCTGCCCTGGCCAACGTGTTCGGGGTCTACCTGATCGGGGTGGTGGTCACGCCGCTGGCGGGGCGCTGGATTCCGCGCCTGGGCGCGCGGCGCACCATCCTGCTGTCGGTCGGCCTAGCGGGCCTGGGCGTGTTGGTGACGCTGCTGCCCTCGGTGGCGGGCATCGTGACCGGCTTGGCGCTGGCGTCCTGCGGCACCTTCATCACGCAGTCGGCCACGCTCAGCTACATCGCCTACCGCATCGACCACGGCCGCTCGCTGGCCAGCGGCCTGTATTACACCGCCTACTACGCCGGCGGCTTTTGCGGTGCCTGGGTGGGCGGCGTGGCCTACGCCCACGGCGGTTGGGCGGGCACGGTGGCGCTGCTGGTGGCCACGCAGGCGCTGGGCTGGTGGGTGGCCTGGCGCTTCATGGCGGCGCCGGCGGCGGCCCGGGCCTGAGACGCGGGCGTTCAGGCGCGGGCGGGCACGGGCTCTGGCGAACCGGGCGCCAGCTCGGCCAGCACGCGGTCGGCATCGGCGCGCACCGCGCCGGCCAGGCGGCAGGCCAGGGCCAGGCGGCGCAGCAGCCAGGCGCTGGAGTCGGACTCGAACGGGTCGGGCAGGACCTCTGGCACGGCCGAGCCCAGCAGCGGCGCGTCGTCCGCGTCGTGGACATGGGGTTCGGACGGCTGCCAGGGGCGCGTCATGTCCAGCGCCTCCTCGATGACGCGCGCCGCCGCGTCGAGCGCGGGTTGCACGGCATCCAGCTGCAGGCGCTGGCGCCGCAGCAGCAGGATCGACTGGATGGCGCTGAGCTGGCCGAGCAGCTGGTAGCCGTGGCCCTGCAGCTGCTCCAGCGCAGCGATGGGCGGGCGCACGGCGCGCGGCTCGACCAGCGCGCGGTTGCTGGCCAGCACCAGGGCCGACAGCGCGTCGTAGGCTTCGCGCCGGGCCAGGCGCCAAGCCAGCTCGGGCTGGCCCGTGACCTCGGCCAGCGTGGCCAGTGCCAGCGAGAACCGGGCGTGGCGCCCCATGGCGCGGGCCACGCGGCGCACGGTGTCGGCGATCTGGTGGCGCTCCCACGAGGGCAGCACGTACGAAAAGGCCCAGGCGATGCCGGTGCCCAGCAGGGTGTCGCCCACGCGCTCGATGAAGTCGAGGGCGGGTTTGTCGCCGCTGTACAGCAGGTGGGCCAGCAGCAGGCCCATCACCGAGCCGGCCAGCGCGGTGGTGGCGTAGTGGCGCACCACGAAGGCGTGGGCCACGCCCTGGGCGACCACCACCACCAGCAGCAGCACGGCGGCCGGCGGGTGCAGCGCCAGCAGGCCCACGGCCAGCCCGCTGCCGACCAGCGTGCCCGCCACGCGTGCGTTGCGCCGCTCCAGCGTTTGCGCCAGGCTGCCGCGCAGCACGACGACGATGGTCAGCAACACCCAGTAGTCGCGCGAACCCCAGGGCAGCAGGCGTGCCAGCGTGTAGCCGGCGCCGATGGCCAGCGCCGCGCGCAGCGCATGGCGCAGCGCCGGCTGGCGCCAGTGCCACACGCCCAGCAGCGGCTGGATGGACCAGTAGGCCGGACTGACGAACAGCTGCCAGCCGCGCCGAACAGCCGACAGCTGGGGCGCCTGCTCGCCCCGGGCCGGGCGGTCAGCTGGCGCACGGCGGCGTCTTCGTCGCCCACGCGCACGCAGACGCTGCGCACCAACGCGGCGCGCTCCAGGATCTCGTCGTCGTGCGGGTTGGCGGCGGCCAGGGCTTCGGCCCGGTCGCGCAGGGCTTGCAGCGCAGCGCGGTGGTCGCTGGCCGGCTCGGGCGTTCGGCCCAGCAGCATGGCGTCGGCCAGCGCCGCCACCTCGTCGGCCATGGTGTCCAGCGTGGCGGCCAGCGGCGCCAGGGCGGCGGGCTGGATGGCCTGCAGGCGTTCGATGTCCAGCTCGCCGGCAATCAGGCGGTCGCGCAGCTCCAGCACCACGATCAGCATGCCGGCCAGGCGCTGGCGCCGCGGCGTGCTGGGCGATTCGAGAATCAGGTCGCGCGCGGCCTGCAGCTGCTCGGCCAACGCGGCCTGGCGCTGCAGCACGTCGCCGACGGCGCGCGGATCGTCGGCCTGCGCCGAGTCGGCCGGCACGCGCGTGAAGCGGCCGGCATGGGTGCGCATCAGCGCCGCCACGCTCAGCAGCACGCTGGCCATGGTCTGGGTTCTATAGCGCCCATTCAGCAGGGCGTTGCTGGCCGTGGCGTACAGCACGTACAGGAAGGCGCCGCAAGCGCACCAGGCGGTGCGCAGCAGGGCCTCCTGCAGGCTGCTGGCCGGCTGCGGCGCCATGGCCAGCAGCATGGCGAACATCACCGCCGCCGCCACCGGCATGCCGGCGCGGCCCCAGGCGGTCGACAGAAAGGCCAGGAAGGTGGCGGGCACCAGCAGCAGGCCCAGCTCGACCGGGTGTCCACGCAGCAACTGCACCGCCAGGAACAGCGGCAGGCCCAGCAGCGGGGCGGCCAGCAGATGCGAGAACTTGCCGCGGCGCGCGCGCGGCGTGTCGGAAATGAGGGCGATGATGGTGCCCACGCTGGCGTTGGATGCGGCCGCCATGCCGAGCGCGGCGTACATGACGGCGACCACCAGCGCCATGCCGACGGCCACCGAGGCGCCGTTGAGGATGGCCGCGCTGAGCAGCGTGCGGCGTGCCTGCACCAAACGTTGGTTCAACGACGTGCCTTGAAGCAGGGCCATCGCGCGATTGTTGCATGGCTATCATCGAGCGATGAACAAGGCTTTCACGCGCGAAAGCGATGGCGAGGACGACGAGGACGACGTCGCGCTGCCGCCCCTGCCCGCGGGGGGCAGGAACTACCTCACGCCGCAGGGCTACGCGCGCCTGCGTGGCGAACTGCTGAACCTGATCGACGAGGAGCGCCCCAAGGTGGTCGAGGCGGTGCACTGGGCGGCCAAGAACGGCGACCGCAGTGAGAACGGCGACTACCTTTATGGCAAGAAGCGGTTGCGCGAGATCGACCGGCGCGTGCGCTTTCTGACCAAGCGCCTGGAGATCGCCGAGGTGACTGACCCCAGCGTGCACCATGGCGGCGACCAGGTGTTCTTCGGCGCCACGGTGACCTACGAGGACGAGCAGGGCACCCGCCGCACGGTGACCATCAAGGGCATCGACGAGGCCGAGAGCAGCCAGGGCGAGGTGAGCTGGATCAGCCCCATCGCCCGCACCCTGCTGCGCGCGCGGATCGGCGACGTGCTGCAACTGGCCACGCCGGCCGGGGTGCAGGAGATCGAGGTGCTGGCGGTGGACTATCCGGCGCCCGCGGCCTAGGCGTCAGGCGGCAGTGGGCACGGTGCGCGTGGCGCGCAGCACCGAGTGGGTCCAGCGCAGGGTGCGCAGCACGTGGTCCAGGTGGGTGCGATCGCGCACGGTGATGACGAAGCGCAGGTCCAGCGCGTCCTGCGCCACCTCGTCGGGCATGCCCAGGTGCACGATGTCGGATTCGGCCGAGGCGATGGCGGCGGCCACGCGCGCCAGCACGCCCTTGCCGTTGACCACGGTGACGACGATGCCGACCTCGAAGGCGCGCACCGGCTCGTCGGCCCAGGCGACGGTGATGAAGCGCTCGGGGTCCTTGTGCTGCAGGCGGCGCGCCACGGCGCAGTCGTCGGTGTGCACCACCAGGCCTTCGCCCCGGCCCAGGTAGCCCAGCAGGCCGTCGCCCGGAATCGGGCGGCAGCAGGTGGCGTACTTGATGGAGACGTCGGCGCTGCCGTCGACCGTGACGGCGCCTTGCGACAGGTTTTCGTGCGCGGTGTAGCGCGCGCGGGTGAGCAGCAGCGCGTCGGGCTTGACGCCCTGCTCGCCCAGCAGCGTGACCAGACGCTTGGCCACCATGCTGGCGCTGCGCTTGCCCAGGCCGATGTCCAGCAGCAGTTCGTCGCGCGCGCGGTTGCCGGTAAAGCGCAGCAGCTTGTCCCAGATCGCCTTGTCCTCGGGGCCGTCGCCCGGCGGCTTGCCCAGGCCTTCGGCGCGCAGCGCCTGGGCCAGCAGCTTGTCGCCCAGGGTGCGCGACTGGTCCTGCGCCAGCGACTTGAGATGGCTGCGGATCTTGGAGCGCGCGCGGCCGGTGCGCACGAAGCCCAGCCAGGCCGGGTTGGGGCTGGACACGGGGGCGGTGACGACCTCGATCACGTCGCCGTTGTTGACCTCGGTGCGCAGCGGTACCTGCTCGCCGTTGACCTTGGCGGCCACCGTGTGGTCGCCCACGTTGCTGTGGATGGCGTAGGCGAAGTCGACCACGGTGGCGCCGCGCGGCAGCGCCATGATCTGCCCCTTGGGCGTGAAGACGTAGACCGCGTCGGGAAACAGGTCGACCTTGACGTTGTCCCAGAACTCGGCGGCGTCGCGCGTTTCGTTCTGGATGTCCAGCAGCGACTGCAGCCACTGGTTGCCCAGTTGGGCGTCGTGCAGCTGGCCGTGCTCGCCGCTCTTGTACAGCCAGTGCGCGGCCACGCCGGCCTCGGCCACCAGGTCCATCGCCTCGGTGCGGATCTGGAACTCGACGTTGATGCTGGCCGGCCCCACCAGCGTGGTGTGCAGCGACTGGTAGCCATTGACCTTGGGGATGGCGATGTAGTCCTTGAAGCGCCCCGGCACCGGCTTGTAGAGCTGGTGCAGCAGGCCCAGCGCGGTGTAGCAGCTGATGATGTCGGGCAGGATCAGGCGCACGCCGTACAGGTCGCTCACCTGGGCGAAGGACAGGCGCTTGTCGTCCATCTTGCGGTAGATGGAGTACAGGGGCTTTTCGCGCCCGATGATGCGCGCCGCCAGGCCGGCCTCGCCCAGCGCCCGCTCGACGTCCTGCTGCACCTTCTGGATCAGGTCGCGCCGGCGCTGGCGCGCGCGCGTGACGGCCTTGGACAGCACGTTGTAGCGCCAGGGCTTGAGGTAGCGGAAGGCCAGGTCCTGCAGCTCGCGATAGGTCTGGTTGAGCCCCAGCCGATGCGCGATGGGGGCGTAGACGTCGAGCGTCTCGCTGCTGATGCGGCCCCACTTGTTGCGCGGCATGTCGCCCATGGTGCGCATGTTGTGCAGGCGGTCGGCCAGCTTGACCAGGATGACGCGCACGTCGCGCGCCATCGCCAGCAGCATCTTGCGAAAGGACTCGGCCTGGCCCTCCTCGCGCGTGTTGAAGCGCAGCTTGTCCAGCTTGGTCAGTCCGTCCACCAATTCGGCCACCGGCGCGCCCAAGCGCTCGACCAGGTCGGCCTTGGTGACGCCGCAGTCCTCCATGGTGTCGTGCAGCAGCGCGGCCATGATGGCCGGAGCGTCCAGCTTCCACTCGGCCGCCTGCGCGGCCACCGCGATGGGATGGGTGATGTAGGGCTCGCCGCTGTGGCGCAACTGGCCCAGGTGGGCGGTGTCGGCAAAACGATAGGCCTGGCGCACGCGCTCGACGTCGGCCGCGTCAAGGTAGCCCAGTTTGGACTCCAGCGCGGCAAAGCTGGCGGCCGCAGCGTTGGCGGCAGCCAGCGGGGGATCCAGGGGAGGCGCCGCGGTGCTCATCCCCCGAATTTAACCATTCGGGGCGCGGATTGTCCGTCGACATGAAAAATGCGCCGCAAGGGGCGCATTTTTCAGGGGGTTTGGGGGCGCGGGTGCGTTCAGGGCACCTTCTTGAGCATTTCCAGGCCGATCTGGCCGGCGGCGATCTCGCGCAGCGCGGTCACGCCGGGCTTGTTGGTGGTCTCGACCTTGGGGGCGTGGCCCTGGCTCAGCATGCGCGCGCGGTAGGTGGCTGCCAGCACCAGTTGAAAGCGGTTGGGGATTTTCTCGAGACAGTCTTCGACGGTGATGCGGGCCATGGCGGGTGCTGCGTGTAAGGGGTGGATCAGTCGATGTCGAGGGCCTTGAACGTATCGGCGTGGACACGCTTTTGGGCGCTGAATCTCAGGCGTTGCGCGTGAACGATGGCCTTGAGGTCAAACAGCGCGCGCTCGAATACCTCGTTGATTATAACGTAGTCGAACTGATTGACCTGGGCCAGCTCCTCGCGCGCATTGGCCAGGCGCAGCTCGATCACCTCGTCCGAATCCTCGCCGCGCCGCTGCAGGCGCGCGCGCAGCTCGTCCCAGCTGGGCGGCAGCACGAAGATCAGGATGGCATTGGCGAACAGCCGCCGGATCTGCAGCGCGCCCTGCCAGTCGATCTCGAGCACCACGTCGCCCCCGGCCTGCATGCGGGCGGCAATGGCCTGGCGCGAGGTGCCGTAGCGGTTGCCGTGCACCTGGGCCCACTCGAAGAAGTCGCCCGCTTCGATCATGCGGTCGAAGGTGGCGCGGTCGACGAAGAAATACTCCCGCCCGTCCTTTTCCTGGCCGCGCGGCGCGCGCGTGGTGTGCGAGACCGATGGGGCCACGCCCACATCCACCTCCATCAGCGCCTTGACCAGGCTTGACTTGCCCGAACCGCTGGGCGCGGCGACGACGAACAGATTGCCGAGAGTGTCCATGAAGGGTGCAAACCGAGGGTGTTTGCGGCCCGATTTTATTTCGGCGCGGCCACGCGGGCGGCCGCAGCGATGTCGAGCGCGCGCAGGCGCAGCGCGGGGTCGTACACGTCGCACACCAGCATCATCTCGTCGCAGTCGGTCTGCTCGGCCAGCGTCTGCAGGCCGGCGCGCACGGTCTGCGGGCCGCCGATCACGGCGCAGGCCAGGAAGTCGGCGATGCCGGCGCGCTCGGCCTCGGTCAGCCGCGCGAAAAAACCCTCTTGCGGCGGCTGCAGCAGGCCGCGCTCCCCGCGCAGGATGCTCAGCACGCGCTGGAACACGCTGCCGGCCAGGTGCATGGCCTCGGCGTCGGTGGGCGCGGCCACCACCGGCACGCCGATGGTCACATAGGGCCGCGGGCACTGGGCCGAGGGCTTGAACAGGCGGCGGTACAGGTCGATGGCCTGCAGCAGCAGCGCGGGCGCGAAATGCGAGGCGAAGGCATAGGGCAGGCCGCGCTCGGCCGCCAGCTGGGCCGAGAACAGGCTGGAGCCCAGCAGCCAGATCGGCACGCGCGTGCCGGCGCCGGGCGTGGCCACCAGCTTCTGGCCGGGCTGGGGCGTGTCCAGCAGGTGCTGCAGCTCAGCGACGTCGCGCGGAAAGTCGTCCACCGTCTCCACGCGGTCGCGGCGCAGCGCGCGCATGGTCATGGGGTCGGTGCCCGGCGCGCGGCCCAGGCCCAGATCGATGCGGCCGGGATACAGTTCGGCCAGGGTGCCGAAGGCCTCGGCCACCACCAGCGGGGCGTGGTTGGGCAGCATCACGCCGCCGGAGCCGACGCGAATGCGCTCGGTGCCGCCGGCGACGTGGCCCACCAGCACGGCCGTGGCCGAGGAGGCGATGCCGATCATGTTGTGGTGCTCGGCCATCCAGTAGCGCACGAAGCCCAGGCGCTCGACGTGCCGCGCCGTGGCCAGCGCCACCGACAGCGCGTCGGCCACCGAGCGGCCCTCGCGCACGGCCACCAGATCGAGCATGGAAAAGGCGATATCCTGCAAAGCTTTGGTCATGCGCCGATTGTGCGCGAAGCGTTTGACGCGGCGTTCGGCATCTTTGGCAACCCCTCGATCCATCATGAAACTCAAGGACACGCGCCTGGAAGTGCTGCCGCGCGATCTGTCGGCCTACCGGGCCGGCAACACCGGCATCGACTACGTGCACCGCTTCGACTCCGGCCGGCCGGGCCCGCACGTGCTGATCAACGCGCTGACGCACGGCAACGAGATCTGCGGCATGGTGGCCGCCACGCATCTGCTGGACACCGGCGTGCGCCCGCTGATCGGCACGCTGACGGTGAGCTTCGCCCACGTGCAGGCCTACGAGGCCTTCCAGGCCGAGGACCCGTTCGCCAACCGGCAACTGGTGCACAACCTCAACCGCGTTTGGTCGGCCGACTGGCTCGACGGCGCCGAGGACAGCCCCGAGCTGCGCCGGGCGCGCGCGCTGCGCCCGGTGGTGGCCGCGGCCGATCACATCTTGGACATCCACTCGACCAGCCACGACGGCGGGCCGTTCTGGGTCTATCCCGGCTTCGAGCGCAATGCACGGGCGGCACTGGCCATCGGCGCGCGCGGCGCGGTCGTCACGCACCTGGTGATGCCCAGCGGGCTGGGCAGCGGCACGCCGCTGATCCAGCATGGGCGCCACGGACTGGCGGGCGGTGGCGCCGGCGTGGCCCTGGTGGTCGAATGCGGCCAGCATTTTTTGCGTGCCAGCGCCGAGGTGGCCACGCGCACCGCGCTGGACTTTCTGGCGCACTTCGGCTTGATCGACGCACCCGCGCCGGCGAGCCAGCCGGCGACCCAGCGGCGCTTCGAGCTGCTGCGCACCTGCATGGTGCAGACCGAGGCCTTCCGCTTCGTGCGACCGCTGCAGGGCTTCGAGACCTTCGCGCAGGGTGAGCTGATCGCCACCGACGGCGAGGCGGGCGAAATCCGCGCTCCGTGCGACGAATGCACCGTTTTCATGCCCACGCGCAAACCAATCGTCGGGCGCGAGGCGGTATATTTGACGCAGCCGCTGGCGGCCTGAACGGGCCGCGCCCTCGACCGCGGCACGACCACCGACCCACGCGCCGCGCCGGCGCCGATTGCACCATGTCGACTGTTCCCGTTCTGTCCGATGACGCGCTGCAGCCGCAGGTGAAGGCGGTGTTCGACGACATTCGCGCCACGCGCCGCACCGACCGGATCAACAACTTCTGGCGCGCGTTGGCCGCCGCCGATGCACAGTTGCTGCAGTCCACCTGGACCGAAGTCAAGCAGGTGATGGGCGAGCCCGGCGCGCTCGATCCCCTGGTGCGCGAGCTGATCTACGTCGCCGTTTCGGTGGCCAACGGGTGCAGCTATTGCGTGCACTCGCACACGGCAGCCGCGCGCGCGCGCGGCATGAGCGAGGCGCAGTACGCCGAACTGCTGGCCATCGTCGGCCTGGCGGCCAAGACCAACCACCTGGCCACGGCGCTGCAGGTGCCCGTGGACGCCGCGTTCGACGCGCAGGCGCGCTGACCGGCCATGCGCACGGCCCGCGGCACCAGCCCACTGCTCGAGCGCAGCAAGCGCGAGGTGCTGCTGCGGGCCGCACCCATGCTGGAGCGCACGGTGCAGGCGGCGTGTGGCGCGATCGAGGAGACCGGGCGCGGTGCGCGCTCGGTGGCGCGCCGGCTGCAACTGGGCGATGCGCACGCGGCGCTGCTGCGCCATGCGCCGCGCCTGCGGGCCGAGTTTCCCGAGGTGTTGATGCAGGGCGTCGAGCGCGCGCTGCGGCAGGAGGCCGAGCCTGAACCCCGGCGCGCGCCGGAGCGCGAGGAGACGCTGCTGGCGCTGCTGGACGACGCCGAGGTGGCGCGCTTTGTCGAGACCTCGCGCCTGCAGCAAAACGCGATGCCGGTGGTCGAGCGCTCGCTGGGCGTGCTCGATTCGCTGATGAGTTCGGTGCTGGGCCTGCCCGTGGTGCGCGCCGACCTGAACCCGTTTCGCCCCGACGTGTTCTGCACGGCGCTGCTGCAGGTGCTGGAGGCCCAGCCCGAGGCACCGGAGTTGCGCAGCCACTGGCTTCGCCACATGGGCCGTCCCTTCGCGGCCGAGATGCATGTGCTGTACGAGACCCTGAACGCGATGCTGACGGCCCAGGGGGTCGAGGAGGCGCGCTACCGCCTGCGGCTGGTGGGAGGTGGTGGCTCCGGCGGTTCGGGCTCCGGCGGCACGCCGGGCACCGGTGCGGCGACGGATGCTGGTGGCGGTGGCGGTGGCGGCAGCGGTGGCGGTGGCGGTGGCGGCAGCGGTGGCAGTGGCGGTGGCGGTGGCGGTGGCGGTGGCGGTGGCGGCAGCGGTGGCGGCGGTTACGGGGCGGCCAGCTCGGGATTTGCCGGCGACGGTGCGGGTGGCCCGGGCCTGGCAGGCGGCGCCCGCGGTTCGGGCCGCGGCGCGCGCCGACGCGGTTTCGTGCCCCGGATGGAGCAGCTGTCGCAGGCCAAGCCCGCCGTGGATGCCGGCGTGATCCGCGACTTCCTGTACCAGCCGCAATGGATCGAGGCCCACGACGAGCCCTTGCCGCAGGGCTACTACAACGCGGTCGAGGCCGAGATGGAGGCCTTGGCGAGCCGGCCCGAGGCCGGGTTCGATGCGCTGGCGCACGTGCAGGAGCAGGAGCGCCGCCGCGGCCAGGACCTGATGGCGCGCGCGGCGCCGCGCGTCGGCGTCGATCGCCCGCTGCCGCCCGACGAATGGGGCGAGTGGGCTTCGGCGCGGGCCCGCACCGACACCTTGATGCGGCTCAAGGCCAAGGCCGCCCGCATCAGCCAGGTGCTGGGGCTGGACGCGGTGCGCGCGCTGATCAACCAGGTGGCCGGCGACGAGCGCATGCTGGCGCCGGTGCGCGAGGCCTTCGTCGCGCTGGAGCCGGCGCTGCTGCGCATGGCGCTAGACGATCCGCGCTTCTTCGGCGACGAGGCGCACCCGGCGCGCCTGCTGGTCGAGGCCATTGCCCAGCGCAGCTTCAAATACAACGACGAGTTCGCGCCCGAGTTCGAACGTTTCATGACGCCGGTGCGCACCGCCGTGCGCGAGCTGGTCGCGCTGCCGGCCGCCACGCCCAGCGACTTCGAGGCGCGCCGCCTGTCGCTGCAGGCCGACTGGCAGGCGCAGGACGAGGGCGAGCAAAGCGCGCGCGACCAGCTGCAGCACTCCATGCAGTTCGCCCAGGAGCGTCAGGCGCTGGCCGACCGCATTGCCTGGGAGTTCAGCCTGCGCTCCGATCTGGTGGGCGTGCCCGCCGTGGTGGCCGACTTCCTGTATCGCGACTGGTCGCTGGTGATCGCGCATGCGCAGCTGACCCACAAGGGCGCGAAGCTCGACCCGGGCGGCTACCTGGCCGTGGTCAGCGACCTGCTGTGGTCGGTCAACCGCGAGCAGGTGATGAAGCGGCCGGCGAGGCTGTTCGAGGTGGTGCCCGGCGTCATCAAGACCCTGCGCCGCGGCCTGGACATGCTGGGCAAGGAGCCGGCCGAGACGCAGGCCTTCTTCGACGCGCTGCTGCGCTATCACGACCCGGTGCTGCGCCTGCGCCGCCTGCGCAGCGCGCAGGACGTGGAGGCCACGGGCTTTGCCCGCACGGGCCAGGAATGGGCCGAGCTGCCGCCGCCCGAGCCCGAGGGCGCCGAGCGCCCCACGCCGCGCAAGGCCGACGAACCCTGGCTGGGCCGCCACGAGCGCGAGGCGGCCGGCTTCGAGGACACGCAGGGCCTGGACGACTGGCCCGCCACCCAGCCACCCGATGCACCCACCCAGCCGGCCGTGCCGACCGACGTGCAAAGCGCCTCGCAGCGCGCCGACCTGCCCCTGCTGACCGAGCGCGCCGACACGCCCCGGCCCGCGGCCGACGCGCCGGCCGGCCCGGCGCCGGCGGACTTGTCCGAGGGCGAGCTGATGGCGCGCATTCAGGCCGAGGTGGCCCGCCTGCGCACCGGCGACTGGGCCGACCTGTACGTGCACGGCGCCTGGCGCCGCGCCCAGATGAGCTGGATGAGCGACAACGGCTCGCTGTTCATGTTCGTCAGCCACGGCGGGCGCGCGCACAGCATGACGCGCCGCACCTGCGAGAAGCTGATGCGCCGGCGCCACCTGCATCCGGTCGACATCGACCCGGTGGTCGAGCGCGCGCTGCGCCGGCTGGCCGAGGAGGCGGGCGAAGCGCAGGCCGGCGACGCCGACGAGCCGTCCGTGTCGGCCCCGTTCGCCGACTGAAGCCCATCGTCGTGGGCGCGTGCCGGCTCACACGTCCAGAAACAGCGCCGGGTCGACCGACGCCCGATTGAGCACCACGCCCCAGTGCAGGTGCGGCCCGGTCACGCGGCCGGTGGCGCCCACGCGGCCCAGGCGCTCGCCCGCCGCCAGCGGCGTGCCCACCGTGGCGTCGATGCGGCTCAGGTGGCACATCATCGACAGCAGGCCGCCGCCGTGGTCCAGCCACACCGTGTTGCCGTTGAAGAAGTAGTCGCCGGTGTCGATCACCGTGCCGGCCAGCGGCGCGACCACGGGCGTGCCGCTGGCGGCGGCGATGTCCATGCCGCTGTGCGGGTTGCGTGGCTGGCCGTTGAAAAAGCGCCGCTTGCCGAACGAGTCCGATCGCTTGCCCGGCACCGGCGGGCGCATCGCCAGGCGACCGGCGGGCGGCGCGCTGCGGGTGGCGATCACACCGTCCTGGTGCTTGCGCTCGCGCTCGTAGCGCGCCAGGTCTTCGGGCGACAGGTCGACCGTGCGCGGCGCCACCTTCAGGTGCTGCTCGGCGTAGCGCTTGGGGGCGATGGTGTAGGCCAACTCGTGCACGGCGTCGCCCTGGCGCACGCGGATGGCCTCTGGGCCGGGTTTGGCGGCCAGCGCGATGCCGACCAGCGCCGTCCACGCGATCATGTCGCCCACCACCAGCAGCGGCATGTCGTCCGCGAAGGCCTGCGGCCGCTCGGGCGCCGGGCCCAGGGCGATGCGCGCCACGCCGCCAGGCACGCGTTCGTCCTGGGGCCAGGGCCCGCGGTCGGCCGACTGCGCCCAGACGGGGCCGACGCAGGCCAGGCCGGCGGCGGCAAGCAGGCTGCGGCGCGTGGGGGCGGTCGGCTTCGGGTCGTCGTGATTCATGGTCGAATTGACTGCTATCGCCCTATGGTCAAGCGCGGGCAGCTATCAATAATATAGTTCGTCGCAGACGGGGTGTGTCCATCAGCTGGCCGCTTCCAGGCCGCCCTCGAAGTGCTGGCGCATGCAGCGTGCGGCGCGCTCGCCGTCGCGTGCGGCCAGCGCGGCCATCAGGGTGCGGTGCTCCAGCAGCGCCTGCCTGGGGCGCCCCGATTTTTGCAGCGAGTGCTGGCGGTGCAGCTTCATCACCTTGCGCAAATCCTGCACCACCTGCAGGCGCCAACGGTTGTCGGCCAGCTCCAGCAGGCGCAGGTGAAAGGCCTCGTTGAGGGCGAAAAAGCGCGCCGTGTCGTCGATGGCGGCTTCCAGCTCCTGGTGCAGGGCGCCCAGCTCGGCCAGCGCGGCGTCGCTGGCGTGCCGCGCCACGGCGCGGGCGGCGTCGGCCTCCAGCAGCGACAGCAGGTGATAGACGTCGGCCAGGTCCTTGGGCGAGGCCTCGGTCACGTAGGCGCCGCGCCGCAGCTTCATGGTGATCAGGCCTTCGCTGGCCAGCACCTTCAGCGCCTCGCGCAGCGGCGTGCGGCTGATGCCCAACTCGTCCGCGATCTTCAGCTCGTCGATCCATTCACCCGGCGCCAGCTGGCGCGCGTAGATGCGCTGGCGCAGGCGCTCGGCCACCTCTTCGTAGAGGGCGCGGGGGGCGAGGGTGGCGGTCACGGCGGACAAGGGTGTCAAAAATATTTTTCGATTCTAGGCGCAAAACTGCATTTTGAATTAATAATTATGAAAACTTCGAGTGCGACCGTGAGGCAGCCCGTCGCGGGCCGCGCACGTCGCCTGACGCTTGCCGAGACCACCATGAGCCACGACGCCCCCGCCTTCAAACCCTCCACCCTGGCCGACTGGCAGCAGGCGGCGCAAAAGTCCGCCCCCGGCGGCGATGTGCAGGCCCTGAACTGGCACACCCCCGACGGCATCACGGTCAAGCCGCTGTACACCGCCGCCGACGTGCAGGGCCTGCCGTATGCGAACACGCTGCCCGGCTTCGAGCCCTTCGTGCGCGGCCCGCAGGCCACCATGTACGCGGTGCGGCCGTGGACGATCCGCCAGTACGCGGGCTTCTCGACCGCCGAGGAGAGCAACGCCTTCTACCGCAAGGCGCTGGCCGCCGGCGGGCAGGGCGTCAGCGTGGCGTTCGACCTGGCCACGCACCGCGGCTACGACAGCGACCACCCGCGCGTGACGGGCGACGTGGGCAAGGCGGGCGTGGCCATCGACAGCGTGGAGGACATGAAAATCCTGTTCGACGGCATTCCGCTCGACAAGGTGAGCGTCAGCATGACCATGAACGGCGCCGTGCTGCCGGTGCTGGCCGGCTACATCGTCGCGGCCGAGGAGCAGGGCGTGTCGCAAGACAAACTGGCGGGCACGATCCAGAACGACATCCTCAAGGAGTTCATGGTCCGCAACACCTACATCTACCCGCCCGAACCGTCGATGAAGATCATCGGCGACATCATCGAGTACACGGCGGCGCACATGCCCAAGTTCAACTCGATCAGCATCAGCGGCTACCACATGCAGGAGGCGGGCGCGACGCAGGCGCTCGAACTGGCCTTCACGCTGGCCGACGGCAAGGAGTACGTCAAGACCGCGCTGGCCAAGGGCATGGATGTCGATGCCTTCGCCGGGCGCCTGTCCTTCTTCTGGGCGGTGGGCATGAACTTCTACCTGGAAGTGGCCAAGATGCGCGCGGCGCGCCTGCTGTGGTGCCGCATCATGAAGGGCTTCGGTGCCAAGAACCCCAAGAGCCTGATGCTGCGCACGCACAGCCAGACCAGCGGCTGGAGCCTGACCGAGCAGGACCCCTACAACAACATCGTGCGCACCACCATCGAGGCCATGGCGGCGGTGTTCGGCGGCACGCAAAGTCTGCACACCAACAGCTTCGACGAAGCGATCGCGCTGCCGACCGAATTCAGCGCCCGCATCGCGCGCAACACGCAGCTCATCATCCAGGAGGAGACGCACATCACCAGCGTGGTCGACCCCTGGGCCGGCAGCTACCTGATGGAAAAGCTGACGCAGGAGATGGCGGACGCGGCCTGGGCCATCATCGAGGAGGTGGACGCCATGGGCGGCATGACCAAGGCGGTGGACAGCGGCTGGGCCAAGCTCAAGATCGAAGCCGCCGCCGCCGAGAAGCAGGCACGCATCGACTCGGGCCAGGACGTGATCGTGGGCGTCAACAAATACAAGCTGGCGCACGAGGACGCCATCGACATCCTGGAAGTCGACAACGTGAAGGTGCGCGAGTCGCAGATCGCGCGCCTGAAGAATATCAAGAAAAAACGCGATGCAGCCCAGGTGCAGCAAGCGCTGGAAGCTATCACAAACGTAGCGAACAGCGGCCAGGGCAACCTGCTGGCCGCCGCCATCGATGCCATCCGTGCCCGCGCCACCGTGGGCGAAGTGAGCGACGCCATGGAAAAGGTCTTCGGGCGCCACCGCGCCGACACGCAAAAGGTCAGCGGCGTGTATGCCGCCGCCTACCAGGGGGCCGAAGGCTGGGACAAGCTCAAGCACGAGATCGACGCCTTTGCCGAGGCCGAGGGCCGCCGTCCGCGCGTGATGATCGCCAAACTGGGCCAGGACGGCCACGACCGCGGTGCCAAGGTGGTGGCCACCGCCTTTGCCGACCTGGGCTTCGACGTGGACATCGGCAGCCTGTTTCAGACCCCCGAGGAATGCGCGCGCCAGGCGATCGAAAACGACGTGCACGCGGTCGGCGTCAGCACCTTGGCCGCTGGCCACAAGACCCTGGTGCCGGCCATCCTGGCCGAATTGAAGAAGCAGGGCGCCGACGACATCGTGGTCTTCGTCGGCGGCGTGGTGCCGCGGCAGGACTACGGGTTTCTGTACGAGGCGGGCGTGAAAGGCATCTACGGGCCCGGCACGCCGATTCCGGCCAGCGCCAAGGATGTGCTGGAGCAGATCAAGAAAGCCAAGTGCTGATTTGTGATACAGTAATACAGTATTCATTCAGGAGGCGTTATGGCTGTTTCCGTCCGCATGGATCCCTTGCTTGAGAAGGAGCTGGAGCTGGCCGCGCAACGCAAGGGCGTGACCAAGTCGCAGTTCATCACCGATGCCGTCGAGCGCGCACTGGGGCGCAAGAACCCCTATGACCTGCTGCTTCAAGTCAAGGCCGAAGCGGCTGCACAGGAAGCCCAGCCGCCGTTTGCTGCTGAGTCCGGATTCCAGGGGGATTTGTCAGACCCAGACGCCACGAGGGCCTTCATCACCAGCAAGCTGCGCCGCAAACATGGCCTCGGCCCTGCTTGATTCCGGCGCCATGGTGGCGCTTTTTGGTGCGCACGAGCCACATTCCGGACGCTACCAAGCCCTGCTGCGCCAGGCTGCCGACGAGCATTGGCATGTGAGCACCACATGGCCTTGCGTGGTGGAGGCCAGCCATTTGCTGCGCCCCGATCATCGGTTGCAGCTGTTGCGCTGGATCGCCCTGGGGGCCGTGAGTGTGTTCCCTTTTGCGCAGGAAAATCTGACCGACTTTGCCGATTTGATGGAGCGCTACACCGAACCCCCGCGCACCGAGATGGATCTGGCCGATGCGTCCCTGGTCTGGCTGGCGAACGAGACTGGTGTGACCGCCGTGATGACGGTGGATCACCGCGATTTTTCTCGCTACCGTCTGCCCGATGGACGGGCGTTCGACATTTTGTGAGCGGCCACCGATGAACCCTACTGTGCAGGCCATCACCGCGACGACCGGATCCGCCCAGCGCCGCGCCATCGCCAAGGCCATCACCCTGCTCGAATCGACCCGCGCCGACCACCGCGCGCAGGCCGACGAGCTGCTGACGGCCCTGCTGCCGCACACCGGCCGCTCGCTGCGCTTGGGCATCAGCGGCGTGCCGGGCGTGGGCAAGAGCACCTTCATCGAGACGCTGGGCGTGTACCTGATCGAGCGCGGCCACCGCGTGGCGGTGCTGGCCATCGACCCTTCATCGACCGTCTCGGGCGGGTCGATTCTGGGCGACAAGACGCGCATGGAACGCCTGTCGTCGTTGGAGCAGGCCTACATCCGCCCCAGCCCCAGCAGCGGCACGCTGGGCGGCGTGGCCGAGAAGACGCGCGAGGCCATGCTGGTGTGCGAGGCCGCCGGCTACGACGTGGTGCTGGTCGAGACCGTGGGCGTGGGCCAGAGCGAGACGGCCGTGAGCGGCATGACCGACATGTTCGTGCTGCTGCAGCTGCCCAACGCGGGCGACGACCTGCAGGCCATCAAGAAGGGCGTGATGGAACTGGCCGACCTGGTGGTCATCAACAAGGCCGACATCGAGCCCGCCGCCGCCATCCGCGCGCAGGCGCAGATCAAGTCGGCCCTGCGCCTGCTGGGCCAGCAGGGCAACCCCGAGCACATGCGCCACGATGCGCAGCAGTGGCATCCCGACGTCATTCGCATCAGCGGGCTGAAGGGCGAAGGGCTGGACGAATTCTGGAGCTGCGTCACGCGTTTTCGCGACCTGCAGACCGCCAACGGCAAGCTGGCCGCACGCCGCCAGCAGCAGGCGCGCGCCTGGATGGGCGCGCTGATCGACTCGGGCCTGAAGGCCGCGTTTCACCAGCACCCCGCCGTGCGCGCCAGCCTGGCCGCCGTGACTGAGCAGGTGACGCGGGGGCTGCTGCCGCCATCCACCGCCGCGCGCCAGTTGCTGGCCGCGGCCGGCTTTGCCGCCACCGCCATGTGAATGACTTTTTTTTGTAAAGAGCCAAGATGAACACCATCCTTGAACAACTGGAAAGCAAACGCGCCGCGGCCCGTCTGGGCGGTGGACAAAAGCGCATCGATGCGCAGCACGCCAAGGGCAAGCTCAGCGCGCGCGAGCGCATCGAGGTGCTGCTGGATGTCGGCTCGTTCGAGGAGTGGGACATGTTCGTGGAGCACCGCTGCGCGGACTTCGGCATGGACCAGACGCACATCCCGGGCGACGGCGTCGTCACCGGCTACGGCACCATCAACGGCCGCCTGGTGTTCGTGTTCAGCCAGGACTTCACGGTGTTCGGCGGCGCCTTGAGCGAGGCGCATGCCGAGAAGATCTGCAAGGTGATGGACCAGGCCATGAAGGTCGGTGCGCCGGTGATCGGCCTGAACGACTCGGGCGGCGCGCGCATCCAGGAGGGCGTGGCCAGCCTGGGCGGCTACGCCGAGGTGTTCCAGCGCAACGTGATGGCATCGGGCGTGGTGCCGCAGATCAGCATGATCATGGGCCCCTGCGCGGGCGGCGCGGTGTATTCGCCCGCCATGACCGACTTCATCTTCATGGTCAAGGGCAGCAGCTACATGTTCGTCACCGGCCCCGAGGTGGTCAAGACCGTGACGCACGAAAGCGTGACGGCCGAGGAGCTGGGCGGTGCGCTCACCCACACCACCAGGAGCGGCGTGGCCGACCTGGCGTTCGAGAACGACGTCGAGGCACTCCTGATGCTGCGGCGCCTGTTCAACTACATCCCCGCCAGCAACCGCGAGAAGGCGCCGCACCGCCCCACGCACGACGCGGTCGACCGCGCCGACCTGAGCCTGGACAGCCTGGTGCCCGAGAACCCCAACCTGCCCTACGACATCAAGGAAGCCATCGTCAAGACGGTGGACGACGCCGAGTTCTTCGAGCTGCAGCCCGACTACGCGGCCAACATCGTCATCGGCTTTGCGCGCATGGACGGCCACGTGGTCGGCATCGTCGCCAACCAGCCGCTGGTGCTGGCCGGCTGCCTGGACATCAAGAGCAGCATCAAGGCGGCGCGCTTCGTGCGCTTTTGCGACGCCTTCAACATCCCCATCCTGACCTTTGTCGACGTGCCCGGCTTCATGCCCGGCACCAGCCAGGAATACGGCGGCATCATCAAGCACGGCGCCAAGCTGCTCTACGCCTACGCCGAATGCACGGTGCCCAAGATCACCGTCATCACGCGCAAGGCCTACGGCGGCGCCTACGACGTGATGAGCTCCAAGCACCTGCGCGGCGACGTCAACCTGGCCTGGCCCAATGCCGAAATCGCCGTGATGGGCGCCAAGGGCGCGGTCGAAATCATCTTCCGCGAAGAGAAGAAAGACCCTGAAAAGCTGGCCGCGCGCGAGGCCGAGTACAAGGCGCGCTTCGCCAACCCCTTCGTCGCCGGCAGCCGCGGCTACATCGACGACGTGATTCAACCGCACGAAACGCGCAAGCGCATCTGCCGCAGCCTGGCCATGCTGAAAGACAAGAAGCTGGACAACCCGTGGCGCAAGCACGGCAACATCCCACTCTGATTTTCATAGCTGCCGGCGCTTGATGGATAAGCGCCGGAGCCCTAAAACATTCAAAACGACAGCATCATGTTCACCAAAATCCTGATTGCGAACCGGGGCGAGATTGCGTGTAGGGTCATCACCACCGCCAAGCGCATGGGCATCGCCACCGTCGCGGTGTATTCCGACGCCGACAAGAACGCGCGCTTCGTCCAGCTGGCCGACGAGGCCGTGCGCCTGGGCCCGCCGCCTTCGCGCGAGTCGTACCTGCTGGCCGACAAGATCATCGAGATCTGCAAGGCCACGGGCGCCGAAGCCGTGCACCCGGGCTACGGCTTCCTGTCCGAGAACGCCGGCTTCGCCAAAAAGGTCGAAGAGCAGGGCATCGTCTTCATCGGCCCCAAGCACGGCGCCATCGCGGCCATGGGCGACAAGATCGCCTCCAAGAAGCTGGCGGGCGAGGCCAGGGTCAGCACCATCCCGGGCCACAACGCGGCCATCGACAGCCCCGAACACGCGGTGGAAATCGCCAAGGGCATCGGCTACCCGGTGATGATCAAGGCCAGCGCGGGCGGCGGCGGCAAGGGCCTGCGCGTGGCCTTCAACGACCAGGAGGCGTTCGAGGGCTTTGCCTCGTGCAAGCACGAGGCACTGAGCGCCTTCGGCGACGACCGCGTGTTCATCGAGAAGTTCGTCGAGCAGCCGCGCCACATCGAGATCCAGGTGCTGGGCGACGCTTTTGGCAACGTGGTGTACCTGAACGAGCGCGAATGCTCCATCCAGCGGCGCCACCAGAAGGTGATCGAGGAGGCGCCTTCCCCCTTCATCAGCGACGCCACGCGCCAGGCCATGGGCGAGCAGGCGGTGCAACTGGCCAAGGCGGTGGGCTACCAGAGCGCGGGCACGGTGGAGTTCGTGGTCGGCAAGGACCAGGATTTCTACTTTTTGGAAATGAACACCCGCTTGCAGGTGGAGCACCCGGTGACGGAGTTGATCACGGGTCTTGATCTGGTCGAACAGATGATCCGCGTGGCGGCGGGTGAGAAGCTGGCCTTCACGCAGGCGGACGTCAAGCGCGAGGGCTGGGCCATCGAGTGCCGCATCAACGCCGAGGACCCGTTTCGCAACTTTCTGCCGTCCACCGGCCGCCTGGTGCGCTTCGTGCCGCCGGCGCAGGACTTGCAGCAGGGGCAGGCCACCACGGCGCTGGGCGTGCGCGTGGACACCGGCGTGGTCGACGGCGGCGAAATCCCGATGTACTACGACTCGATGATCGCCAAGCTGATCGTGCACGGGCGCGACCGCGCGGACGCCATCGCGCGCATGCGCGAGGCGCTCAACGGCTTCGTCATTCGCGGCGTGCAAAGCAACATCCCGTTCCAGGCCGCGCTGCTGGCGCATCCCAAGTTCCAGGCCGGCGACTTCAACACCGGCTTCATTGCCGAGCAGTACGCGCACGGCTTTTCGGCCGCCGACGTGCCGCATGCCGACCCGAGCTTTCTGGTGGCCCTGGCGGCCTGTCTGCACAAGTTCTATCGCAACCGCGCGCGCAGCCTGCAGGGCCAGTTCTGGGAAGGCAAGCAGCGCCCGCCGCGGCGCGACTTCGTGGTCTGCACGCTGGGCCACGCGGGCGACAACCACTACGCCAACGTCACGCTGGAGGAGGGCGCCGTCGGCCCCGGCGCGCGCGTCACCGTGCATGCGCCGGGCGGCGACCGCGCCTACGACCTGCAGATCAAGCACCACCTGGGCGACGCGCGCGTCGAGGGCCTGTGCAACGGACACGCTTTCACCGCGCAGCTGGAGCGCGGCCGCGCGCGCAACCCGCTGGTCATCCGCGTGATCCACAACGGCACCCAGCTCGACGCCCTGGTGATGCAGCCGCGCACGGCCGAGCTGCACCGGCTGATGCCCTACAAGGCGCCGCCCGACATGAGCAAGTTCGTGCTCTCGCCCATGCCCGGCCTGCTGGTGCAGGTGGCCGTGCAGCCGGGGCAGGAGGTCAAGGCCGGCGAGCGCGTGGCCGTGATCGAGGCCATGAAGATGGAGAACGTGCTGTTCGCCAGTGCCGACGGCGTGGTCAAGGAGGTCAAGGCCCGGCAGGGCGACAGCCTGGCGGTGGATCAGGCGATCGTCGAGTTTGAATAGCGCGCCGCGTGGCGGGCTTGGCCATGCGCCCCCGGCATGGATGTCGGCAGACAGCGGTCGATGCTATGAAAATCGAATCTGCTTGCGCTGATTCCATCTGGACTGATGGCCCAAATGACACCGAATCGGCAAGCCTGCATCACCGGACCGCGCCAAGCCTGCGCCGCCGCCATCTGGGCACCGCCGCCCTCGCACTCGGCGGCTTGGGCGCAGCGCCAAGCTGGGCCCAGCGCGCCGGCGCGGTTGTCACGCCACCCGCCGCCGACCCGGCGCTCGCCGCGCGCCACCGGCGCGCCTTTGCCGGCCTGGCGGCGCGCATCGACGCCCAGCTGAGCGACGTGCAAAGCCTGATCGTGCGGCACCGGGGCCGGCTGGCCTTCGATTACTACCGCAGCGGCATCGGCGTCGACACGCTGCAGGACGTGCAGTCCGTCACCAAGAGCGTGCTGGCCCTGCTGTTCGGCCAGGCCATGGCCGACGGCCACGTGCGCGGGCCGGACGAGCTGGTGGCGCTGCGCCTGCCCGCCCTGCTGCGCCTGGGCCTGGATGCACGCGTGCAGCGCCTGCGCTTTGCGCACCTGCTGACGATGACCGCCGGCTGGCCGCCCGACGAGACGGCGCGGCGCGACCGCGACGACGACCTGCGCTGGCTGGCGCGCCGCCCCTTCGTGGCCGAGCCCGGCGCGCGCTTTGCCTACGACAACGGCGCCGCCAACCTGCTGGCGCTGGCCCTGGCCCAGGCGGTGGGCGAGCCGCTGGCGGACTACGCGCGCCGGCGCCTGTTTCAGCCGCTGGGCATCGAGCGCTTCGACTGGCGTCGCGGCGCGCAAGGCCATGCGCTGGGAGCCATCGGCCTGTCGCTCGCCACGCCGGCCATGGCGCGGCTGGGCGAGCTGGTGCTGGCCGAGGGCCAGTGGCAGGGCCGCGCGCTGGTGCCGCGCGCCTACATGCGGGCGCTGGGGCAGCGGCACAACGCCGGCGGCCCGCCCTTGGGCGCGGCCTATGGCTACCTGTGGTGGCTGGGCGCCGGCAGCCTGATGGCCAGCGGTTACGGCGGGCAGTGGATTCACGTCGAGCCCGCGCTGCAACTGGTGGTGGCCGTCACCTCGCGCCGCACGCCCGAGAGCGCCGCGCGCGGCCAGGGTCGCACGCTGATCCGCCGCGACATCGTGCCCGCCGTGCGACGCCTGCCGCGCGCGGGACAATAGCGGCATGAACAACTCCACCGCCCTGCTCATCGTCGACGCGCAATACGGCTTCATGCCCGGCGGCGGCCTGCCGGTGGCGGGCGGCCACGCCATCGTGCCCGTCGTCAACCGCGTAGCCCCCCGCTTTGCCAACGTGGTGCTGACGCAGGACTGGCACCCGCGCGATCACGTGTCCTTTGCCGCCAACCACCCGGGGCGCCAGCCGTTCGAGACCATCAGCTTGCCCTATGGCGAGCAGGTGCTGTGGCCGGTGCACTGCGTGCAGGGCACGCGCGACGCGGCGCTGCACGAGGGCTTGCGTGTGGACCACGCACAGCTCATCGTGCGCAAGGGGTACCAAAGGGACATCGACAGCTACTCGGCCTTCGTCGAGGCCGACCGCCGCACCACCACGGGGCTGGCGGCCTGGCTGCAGGCACGCGGCATCACGCGGCTGTGGCTGTGCGGCCTGGCCACCGACTACTGCGTGGCCTGGAGCGCACTGGACGCGCGCGCGGCCGGATTCGAGGTCACGGTGATCGAGGACGCCTGCCGCGCCATCGACCTGAACGGCTCGCTGGCGCAGGCCTGGGCCGACATGGCGGCAGCGGGCGTGCGGCGCGTCGACTCGGCGCAGATTTGACGCTTCTTGCGCCGCTGACGATGGGCGCCCGCTTCAACGCTGCGGCGGCGGGCAGTCGGGCGCCAGCCACCGGCCGGTTTCCACGAAGGTGATGGGCACGGCCGATTTTTTGTCGGGTGTGCCGGCCGGCCGCGGGTTGAGCGAGCCGTCGGCCCGAAAGGCATTGCGCAGGCTGCCGTCATCGCTCATGCGCAGCTCGGGCCCCGACCACGTGCCGTCGAAGCGCAGGCTCGGCCGCCAGTCGTGGCGGCTGCTGGTTTGCCACAGGACCGGGCGGTCATACACCTCCAGCCAGAACGCGTGGCCGTCCATCTGGCTCCAGATGCGCCCGCGCGCGCCGCCGCGCACCTGCGCCGGGTAGCGCGTGCCGTCGGGCGCGCAGATCACGCCGGTGCCCTTGACGCTGACACCCGGAAGACTGGCATGCCCGTAGTGCGCCGGGTAGAACGAGACATAGACTTGATAGCGGCCCGCAGGCCCGTCCGCCACGCCGGTGCCCGACCAGATGGGCAGCAGCCGCTGCTTGCCGCCCACCCGGTAGATCCAGGGGTCGGTGATCCACACCAGGCCGATCAGGCCCGCGCCGGCGACCAGCGCGAGCACCAGCAGGCCCAGAACGAGCCGGGTCAGACAGCCACGCGGTTTTCCACTCATCGTCCAGGTCACGGGCTTGCCGTGCATCGAGAGTTGCCCGAGGCGGATTTTGACGCTTCGGCGGCCTGTCTGCGCCGGGCGTGAGGGACAATGCGGCCCATGCCAAACCGCCACCCATCCTTGCCTCGTGTCGTGCTGCTGGCGACCGGCGGCACCATCGCCGGCTCAGGCGCCGCCCATGCGGGCGTCGGCGCCGGCTCGGCCGCCTACCAGTCCGCCGTGGTGACGGCGCAGGACTTGATGGCCGGCGTGCCGGGCCTGGGCGCACTTGCGCAGTTGCAGGCCGAGCAACTGTTCCAGATCGACTCGGCCGACTTCACCGACCAGCACCTGCTGCAGCTGGCGCGGCGCGTGGCGGCGCTGTGCCGGCAGGACGACGTGGACGCGGTGGTCGTCACCCACGGCACCGACACCATGGAGGAGACGGCCTACTTCCTGCACCTGACGGTGCCCACCGACAAGCCCATCGTGCTGACCGGCGCCATGCGCCCCGGCACCGCGCTGGCGGCCGACGGCCCGGCCAACCTGCGCCAGGCGGTGGCCGTGGCGGCGCACGCCAGCAGCGCCGGGCGCGGCGTGCTGATGGTGATGAACGAAGAGATCCACAGCGGGCGCGATGTGGCCAAGGTGCACAGCCTGCGGCTGGACGCCTTTGCCTCGCAGCACGGCGCGCTGGGCCTGGTGGTGGAGGGCGCGCCGCGCTGGTACCGGCGCGTGGAGCGCCCGCACGGCGCGGCCAGCGAGTTCGACATCGACCGCATCGACGCGCTGCCGCTGGTCGGCGTGGTGACCAGCCACGGCAACATGCGCGCCGAGATCTACGACAGCTGGGCGGCCTTGGGCGCACGCGCCATCGTGCACGCGGGCTTTGGCGGCGGCACCGTGCCCGAGTACCTGAAGGCGCCGCTGGCCGAGCTGCGCGCGCGCGGCGTGCTGCTGGTGCGCTGCTCGCGCACCGGCGCGGGGCCGGTGGTGCGCGGCGCCAGCATCGACGACGACGCGCTGGGCTGGGTGGTGAGCGACGACCAGAACCCGCCGCGCGCGCGCCTGCTGGCCGCGCTGGCGCTCACGCGCGGCGGCGATCCGACGGCGGTGCAGCGGGTGTTCCTGCGTTACTGATCGGCCGGCGGCGCGCTGGCCGCCTCGATGTAGCGCTCGCGCTTGTGGGTCTTGATGCGCTGCACGTCGACCAGCACCAGGCCGTCCACGCAGTGGCCGAAGTCCGGGTCCACGCCGAAGTCCAGAAAGCGCACGCCGCCGGGCTCGGCCACCTCGGCGTACTGCTTGTACAGCGTGGGCACGCTGCAACCCATGTGGGCCAGCAGCAGCTTCAGCCGCACGAAGTCGGCCGCGCTGTCGCCGCTGGCGGGCGCCGTCGCGTCCAGGTCGGTGCCGGGCACGAAGGGGCGGCGGGCCTCGGCCACGCCCGGCGCGCCGTAGTGGCTGCGGTAGTGGTGCACCAGCAGGTCGCGCGCGGCCTGGGGCATGTCGCGCGACAGCGAGACCGGGCCGAACAGGTAGCGGCATTCGGGGTAGCGGCGCACGTAGGCGCCGATGCCGAACCACAGGTAGTCCAGCGAGCGGCGTCCCCAGTAGCGCGGCTGCACGAAGGAGCGACCCAGCTCCAAGCCGTGCTCCAGGCAGGTGCCCATGCCCTCGCCGAAGCGAAACAGGCTGTGCGTGTACAGGCCCTCGGCACCCATCTCGCGCAGCACCGGCGCCGTGCGCACCATGCGGTAGGCGCCGACGATTTCCAGCTCGCGCGGCTCCCACAGGATCAGGTGGTCGTAGTGCAGGTCGTAGCGGTCCAGATCGCGGCGCTGGCCGCTGCCTTCGCCCACGGCGCGAAAGGCCAGTTCGCGCAGGCGCCCCACCTCGCGCAGAATGGGCGAGTCCAGCCCACCGCGAAACAGGTGGATGCGCTTGCCGTCCGGCGTTTCTCCCAACGGCTCGCACGCGGCCACGGCCAAGGCCAGCGCGCTGCGATCGACCGGGTGCGCCACGGCGGTCTCGGTGCGCAGCAGGCCCGGCCGGTCCTGCGCCATGCGGTACAGATGCTTGCAGAACAGCTTGGCCTTGGCGGCATCCGGCAGGGGCATGGCGGCGTGGCTGCCGTGGGGAATCGGATGGCCGATGCGCAGCGCGATGCTCTTGCGGTGCTGGCCGAACATTTCCTGCACCAGCAGCAGTGAGGCCAGCGGCTTGCAGCACATCGACGCGCCATAGAACAGCGCCGAATTGCGCCCGTCGATGTGCACCGGCACGATGGGCGACTGCGTTTGCGCTGCCAGTCGCAGGAAGCCACTGTTCCAGCGCCGGTCGCGCACCCCGTTGGGCCGTAGGCGCGACACCTCGCCCGCCGGAAAGATGATGACCGCTCCCTCGCCGCGCAGGTGCTCCAGGATGGCCTTGAGCTGTCCGGCCGCGCTGCGCCCGCCCAGCATCGTGACCGGCAACAGCAGGCGCTGCAGCGGCGCCAGTGCCGCCAGCAGGCCGTTGGCGACGATCTTCACGTCGCCGCGGATGCCGCCCACCAGGTTCAGCAGCGCCAGCCCGTCCAGTGATCCGATGGGATGGTTGGCGATGATGACGACGCGCCCGCGCGCCGGAATGCGCTCGCGCTCGTTGTCGCGCACCGCGCAGCTGAAGTCGAAATGCTCCAGCACCTGCTCGACAAACGGAAAGCCCGCCAGGTGCGGATAGGTCTGGGCAAAGCGGTGGAAACTCGACTCGTGCAGCAGGCGGCGCAACAGGCCGCGCACGCCCATGCTCAGCCAGGGGTGGTGCTGCAGTCGCGGCAGGTGCCGATCGACGATCTGGTCGACGGAGATCATGGGGCGCTCCCGGCAGTGGTGGCCGGCGGGCGGCTCCTTCCGGCACGGCGTCCATGGTGCCGCCGCGCCATGACAGGCCGGTGACACTGTCATGGCAAGTCCGCGACGGCGGCCTGCGGGCGGTCTCAGCCGGGTCGCCGCAGCGCGGCCCGCGCCGCATCGACCTGGCCGCGCACCACGCAGTTCTCGGCGTGGTCGTTGATCAGGCCCATGGACTGCAGGAAGGCATGCACCGTGGTGGGGCCGACAAAGCTGAAGCCGCGCTTCTTCAGCGCTTTCGACAACTGGATCGAGGTGGGCGAGGTGGTGACGCCCTGGTGCGCGGCCTGCTCGGCGGCCGCGGGTTCGTGGCGCCAGATCCAGGCGGCCAGCGAGCCTTCGTCGCGCACCAGTTCTTGCGCGCGGCGCGCGTTGTTCAGCACGCTCTCGATCTTGCCGCGGTGGCGCACGATGCCGGCGTCCTGCAGCAGGCGCTCGACTTCGGGCGCGCCCCAAGCGGCCAGCACCTCGATGTCGAAGCCGGCGAAGGCGTGGCGAAAGTTCTCGCGCTTTTCGAGGATGGTGCGCCAGCTCAGGCCGGCCTGAAAACCCTCCAGGCACAGCTTCTCGAACAGCCGCCGGTCCTCGATGACGGGAAAGCCCCACTCGTCGTCGTGATAGGCCAGGTACTGCGGTGTGGCCAGACACCAGCTGCAGCGCAGGCGGCCGTCGGGGGCGAGAGCGGTGCTCATGCATCCTCCTTGAAACTATCGAAAATATAGCTGCCTGCGCTTTATGGACGGGCGCCACAGCCACTTTTCATGTCGAATCCTTGCGCAGCACCCGGATGTGCTGGCGCACCGTGGCGATGTGGTCGCGCAGGGCATACAGCTCGTCGGCGTGCGCCAGCGGCACGGCGATGTGGTGCGCCACGCGGTCCAGCTCGTCCAGCTCGTCCAGCAGTTCGGCGGCGGGCACGCGCGGGTCCTGCGCGCGCGTCTCGATCTGGCGCAGCCGCGCGTACCAGCGGAACACGCGCTGGCGCACGCGGTAGGTGTACAGCGGCGGCACCACGCGCGACAGCGGCAGCAGCAGCACGATCAGGCCGCCGATGACCAGCCACATGCGCTGCACCAGGTTGCTGGCCCAGAACGGCAGCCAGCGCTGCCAGAACGGCGGCGTGCCGTTGATGGCGCGGTCGCCCTCGGGGCTGACGGGCAGCTCGCTGGTGCGGGTGTTGGGAAATTCGCGCGCGCCGTTGAGCCAGCCCGCGCGGCCGTGAATGCCCTGCGCCGCCTGCGCGAACAGCTGGCGCAGCGCGGGGTGGGTCTGCTCGCGCGTCAGCAGCGAGGTGGTGGCCGCCAACAGCGTGATGTCGTGCGGCGGCACGTCGGCCGCCAGGTCGGCCACGCCGCGCGGCAGGGTGACGGTGCGCAGAAACGGAAAGCGCCGCGTGTAGGCATCGGCCTGCGCCAGCTCCAGCGGGGCGATGCCGGGCGTGCGCAGCAGCTCGCGCACCACCGGCGACTGCGGCGCGCTGGTCAGCACCACGGCGTCGAGCTGGCCGGCCAGCAGCGCCTGGGCGGCGCTGCGCGCGTCCTGCTCGCGCAGTTGCACCGCGTCGGCCGCCAGGCCGCTGGCCGTCAGCAGGCGCTGCATCAGCGCCGGCACGCCGCTGCCGGCCTGGTCGACGCTGACGCGCAGGCCCTTGAGCTGCGCCAGCATGCCGGGCGCGGCCTGGCCGTCCTGGCGCATGAAGATCCACAGCGGCTCGTAGAACAGCGCGCCCAGCGATTGCAGCGACTCGCTGGGGTCGGCCGCCGCGGCGGGTTCGCTGGCGGCGGCCGAGGCGCCGGCGGTGAGCGGCGCCGCCCCGCTGCCGCCGCGCACGAAGGCCACGTCGGCGCCGCCGTCCTGCAGCAGCCTGAGGTTGGCCACCGAGCCCTCGGTGGCGATCAGCTGCACCGTGATGCCCTCGCGCGCCAGCGCCTGCACGTAGCGCCGGCCAAAGGCGGCATAGGCGCTGCCCTCGGGCCCGGTGGCCAGGCGCACGGTCTTGGGCGGCTGCGGCTGCAGCCACCAGTAGGCGGCCACCAGCAGGCCCACGGCCAGCAGCAGCACCGGCCCGGCGCTGACCAGCAGGTCGCGGATGGACAGCAGGACGAGGGTGAGGCGGCGCATGGGGGGGTGCAGTGGGTGTTGGTAGGCTGGGTTGAGGCACGAAACCCAGCGGCTGTGCGTGGGCCCAAGCTGGGTTACGCTGCGCTAACCCAGCCTACGGCGCTTGCAAATCCGAAGCGGACGGCAGCCACACATCATCCACCCGCAGCCCACGCGCCGCGCGCACCGCGTGGACGCAGGCGCGCGCCACCGCCTCGCCGGCCATGGCGCACAGCACGTTGAAGTCGATCGCCGGCGCATGGCCGGTGGACAAGGCGAACAGCGTGTCGCCGTCACTCATCGTATGCACCGGGCGGATGGCGCGCGCCAGCCCGTCGTGGCCGGCGCCGGCCAGGCGCTGGGCGCGCGCCTTCGACAGCGGCGCGTCGGTGGCGATGACGCCGATGGTGGTGTTGCTGCCGGCCAGGATGGCCTGCGGCGCCTCGCCCGCCAGCAGGGCGCGCACGCTGTGGCGCAGCGCGCGGCCGTCGGGTGTGCGTGCGCCGGCAATCGGCGCGCCCGTGTCCGGGTCCACCACGTCGCCCAGCGCGTTGACGGCGATCAGCGCGCCCACGGTGACCTCGCCCACGCGCACGCTGGCCGTGCCGATGCCGCCCTTCATGGCGCAGGCCATGCCGAACAGCTTGCCCACCACCGCGCCGGCGCCCGCGCCCACGTTGCCCTGCGCGGGCGGCGCGCCGCTGGCGGCCTGGCAGGCCGCGTAGCCGGCCTCGGCCCCCGGGCGGATGCGCGCGTCGCCCACGTGCAGGTCGAACAGCACGGCCGCCGGCACGATGGGCACTCGCTGCCCGGGCGCGCTGCCCACGGGCAGGCCGCGGCCGTGCTCTTCCAGCCAGCGCATCACGCCGGCGGCGGCGTCCAGCCCCCAGGCGCTGCCGCCCGACAGCAGCACGGCGTGCACCTGCTGCACCAGGTTGGCGGGGTCGAGCAGGTCGGTTTCGCGCGTGCCGGGCGCGGCGCCGCGCACGTCCGCTCCGGCCACCGCGCCGCCGTCATCCGGGCCCTGCGCCAGCACCACGCTGCAGCCGGTGGGGCGGCGCGCATCGCTGTGCTGGCCGACCTGGATGCCGCGCACGTCGGTGATGGCGTCGGCGCGCGCGGGCATGGCGGCGTCGGGCGTGCTCACTTCAGGACAGCCCGCAGCTGCGCGGCGTATTCGTTCAAGGCGGCCGGCCCCGGGTCCTTGCGCGGCCAGGCCAGGTCGACCCCGTCGCCCGCGTGGCGCGGCAGCACGTGGATGTGGAAGTGCGCCACGGTTTGCCCCGCCACGGCACCGTTGGCCTGGAACAGGTTGAGCCCCTCGGGTGCGAAGGCGGCGCGCGCGGCCAGCGCCACGCGCCGGGCGGTCTGCATCACGGCGCCGGCCTCGGCCGGCGTGAGGTCGAACAGCGTGGCCGCGTGGCGCTTGCTGGCCACCAGCACGTGGCCGGGGTTGACCTGGCCCAGGTCCATGAAGGCCAGGGTCAGTTCGTCCTCGAAGACCTTGGCCGCGGGAATCTGTCCCTGCACGAGCTTGCAGAAAATGCATTCGCCGGCGGGCGAGGTGTCGATGAATTCAGGCATATAGGGCGCTCCTGGCAAGGCCCTGAATATAGTCCGCGCGCCAGCCGCTGAAACGATGAGGGCGCGTCGGACACGGGCCACTCACAACCACTTCTGCATCAACAGCGCCTGCCCCTCGCGCGGGTCCAGCACGTAGGGCGCGAAGCCGAAGCGCTGGTAGCTGCGCAGCGCGCGGGCGTTGCCCGACAGCACCTCCAAGGTCAGCTTGCAGCAGCCGCGCTCTTGCGCATGCCGCTCGGCCGCGGCCAGCAGGGCCTGGCCGACGCCGCGCGCGCGGTGGGCGGGGCGCACCACGATGTCGTGCACGTTCAGCAGCGGCCGCGCCTTGAAGGTGGAAAAGCCCTCGAAGCAGTTGACAAGGCCCACCGCCTCATCGCCCAGCCAGGCGATGAAGCTGGCGGCCAGCGGCACCTGCGCCAGGCGCTGGCACAGCGTGGCGCGCACCTCGGGCGGGAGCGGCTGGCCGCCGCCCATGGGGTCGATGGCGTAGGCGTCGAGCAGCTCGACCAGGGCCGCGCCATCGGCCGCGTCGCGGTAGTCGACGCGGCGCACCTGCACGGTAGCCGCACTCACGCCAGTTCGTCCAGCGGCACGCAGCTGCAAAACAGGTTGCGGTCGCCATAGACGTTGTCGACCCGGCCCACGGGCGGCCAGTACTTGACGCTGCCCGGATGCTGCTGCGCCAGCGCGCCGCCCACGTCGCGCGGGTAGGGGTGGGACCAGCCGGCCGTCAGCAGGCTGGCGGCGGTGTGCGGGGCGTTCTTGAGCGGGTTGTCGTCTGGCGGCCAGGCGCCGCTTTCGACCTGCCGGATCTCGGCGCGGATGGCGATCATGGCGTCGATGAAGCGGTCCAGCTCGGCCAGGTGCTCGCTCTCGGTGGGCTCGACCATCAGCGTGTTGGCGACGGGAAAGCTCAGCGTGGGCGCGTGAAAGCCATAGTCGGCCAGGCGCTTGGCCACGTCCTCGGCCATCACGCCGCTGCTGTCTTTCAGTTGGCGCAAATCCAGGATGCACTCGTGCGCCACGTGGCCGTTGGCGCTGGCGTACAGCGTGGGGTAATGGTCCTTCAGGCGCTTGCTGATGTAGTTGGCGCTGAGGATGGCGGCCTCGGTGGCGTGCTTCAAACCTTCGGCGCCCATCATGCGGATGTACATCCAGGAGATTGGAAGAACGGAGGCATTGCCATAAGGCGCCGCGCTGATCGCGCCCACGCCGCCGGCCACGCCGCCTTCGTGGTGGCCGGGCAGGTAGGGCACCAGGTCCTGCACCACGCACACCGGGCCCACGCCGGGGCCGCCGCCGCCGTGCGGGATGCAGAAGGTCTTGTGCAGGTTGAGGTGGCTGACGTCGCCGCCGAATTCGCCCGGCGCGGCCAGGCCGACCAGGGCGTTGAGGTTGGCGCCGTCCACGTACACGCGGCCGCCGTGGCGGTGCACGATCTGGCACAGCTCCTTCACCTGGGTTTCGAACACGCCGTGCGTGCTGGGGTAGGTGATCATCACGCAGGCGAGATTCGCACTGTGCTTTTCGCACTGCGCCTGCAAATCCTGCATGTCGACGTTGCCGTTGTCGTCGCATTGGGTGACCACCACCTTCAGCCCCGCCATCTGCGCACTGGCCGGGTTGGTGCCGTGCGCGCTGGCCGGGATCAGGCACACGTCGCGCTGCGCCTGGCCCTGCGCGGCGTGCCAGGCCTTGATGGCCAGCAGGCCCGCGTATTCGCCTTGCGAGCCCGCGTTGGGCTGCAGGCTGACGCCCGCGTAGCCGGTGATGGCGGCCAGCCACTGGCACAGCTGGTCGTTGAGCCGCTGGTAGCCGCGGCGCTGGTCGGGCGGCGCGAAGGGGTGCACGTGGGCGAACTCGGGCCAGGTGATGGGCATCATCTCGCTGGTGGCGTTCAGCTTCATGGTGCAGCTGCCCAGCGGGATCATGCTGCGGTCCAGCGCCAGGTCCTTGTCGGACAGCTGGCGGATGTAGCGCAGCATGGCCGTCTCGCTGTGGTGCGTGTTGAACACCGGGTGCGTGAGGTAGGCGCTGGTGCGGCGCAACGCGGCAGGGATCAGGTCGGGCGCGCTGCGTTCGAGCGCGGCGAAGTCGGGCAGCTTTTTGCCATCGCCGGCGAAGATGCGCCACAAAAGCTCGACATCGGCGCGGGTGTGGGTTTCGTCCAGCGCGATGCACAGGAAGACGTCCCAGGCTTTTCGCAGGTTGGCGCCCATCTGCACGGCGCGGGCAGCTATCGTATCCGTAGCGTCGTCGGTCTTCAGGCTGATCGTGTCGAAGGCGCTGTCGTGGTGGCCGTGGGTGTAGCCCAGCTGCGCCAGGCCGGCCTTCAGGATGGCGGCCAGGCGCGCCGTGCGCTCGGCGATGCGCCGGATGCCGGCCGGGCCGTGGTAGACCGCGTACATGCTGGCAATCACCGCGGGCAGCACCTGCGCGGTGCAGATGTTGGACGTGGCCTTTTCGCGGCGGATGTGCTGCTCGCGCGTTTGCAGCGCCAGGCGGTAGGCGGTGTGGCCGTGCGCGTCCACGCTGACGCCCACCAGCCGCCCGGGCAGCGAGCGCTTGAAGGCGTCCTTGCAGGCCATGTAGGCGGCGTGCGGGCCGCCCGCGCCCATGGGCATGCCCAAGCGCTGCGTGCTGCCGACCACGATGTCGGCGCCCATCTCGCCGGGTGACTTGAGCAGGGCCAGGGCCAGCAGGTCGGCGGCGAAGATGGCGGCCGCGCCCTTGGCCTGAATCTTCTTGACCTCGTCCGTCCAGTCCATCAGCCAGCCGCTGCTGGCGGGGTACTGGATGAGGGCGGCGAAGTAGTCGTCTTGCGCCAGGGCGGCGTCCCATTCGGCGGCGCTGTTGGCCAGCTTGAGCACGAGGCCCAGCGGCGCGGCGCGCGTGCGCATCACCTCGATGGTCTGCGGGTGCGCATCGCCGAACACCACGATGGCGTTGCCCTTGGCCTTGACCGAGCGCCGCGCCAGCGTCATGGCCTCGGCGGCGGCGGTGGTTTCGTCCAGCATGGAGGCATTGGCGATGTCCATGCCCGTCAGGTCGGTCACCATGGTCTGGAAGTTGACCAGCGCCTCCATGCGGCCTTGCGAGATCTCGGCCTGATACGGCGTGTAGGCGGTGTACCAGGCGGGGTTCTCCAGCACGTTGCGCAAGATGACGCCCGGTGTGTGCGTGCCGTAATAGCCCTGGCCGATGAAGCTCTTCATCTGGTGCCGGTTTTGCGCCGCGATGGCCTTCAGCTCGGCCAGCGCGCCGGCCTCGGTCACCGGCGCGGGCAGGTTCATCGGCCCGGCGCGCGCGATGGAGCGCGGCACGATGGAGTCGATCAGCCGGTCGACCGAGGGCTCGCCGATGACGGCCAGCATCTGGCGCTCGTCCTCGGGCGTGAGGCCGATGTGGCGGGCGATGAACTCGCCGGGGTTTTCAAGATCGTGCAGGGCAGGGTGGCTCATGGCGGGGCAAACGACGAGATTGCTTCAAATTCAGGAGCTTTTGACGCCTATGGGATGGGCGCTAGCGGCCGATTCGGCATAAAAATCGCACGCAGATCAAACCGCGTGCGTGACATTGGGCAGGCGCTCAGTCCTTGCTGAACTCGGCGTAGGCCGCCTCGTCCATCAGCGCGTCGAGCTGGCCGGGGTCGGACAGCTTGACCTTGAAGAACCAGCCCGCGCCCAGCGGGTCGCTGTTGGCCAGGCTGGGCTCGGCGCGCAGGGCCTCGTTGACCTCGGTGACTTCGCCGCTGATCGGCATGTACACGTCGGCCGCGGCCTTCACGCTCTCGACCACGCCGGCCGTCTCCTTCTGCGCGTAGCCCTGGCCCACGGTGGGCAGGTCGACGAACACCACGTCGCCCAGCGCGTCCTGCGCGTGCGCCGTGATGCCGACGGTGGCGATGTCGCCCTCGACTTGGATCCATTCGTGGTCTTCGGTGTATTTGAGGCTCATGTTTGCTCCTGAAAAATCGGTGGTCCGGAAAAATGAGACGGTCACTGCGTCGGGCTTTTGCCTCGACATCAGACGCGGTGGTAGCGCGTGGGCACGAAGGGCGGGGCCACCACCTCCATGGGCACGGGCTTGCCGCGCACCATGGCGAACAGCTCGGTGCCGAGGGTGGCGTAGCCGGGCTTGACGTAGGCCATGGCGATGGGGCGGTCCAGCGTGGGGCTGAGCAGGCCGCTCGTGACCTGGCCGATGGTCTGGCCGTCCAGGTTCTCCAGCGGGGCGGGTTCGCGCACCGGCACGCGCTCCTTGGCGGCCAGGACGATGCGCTGGCGTTCGAGCTTGCGGCTGCCGTCGAGCTGGCCCAGCACCAGGTCGGCGCCGGGAAAGCCGCCGGCGCGCGCGCCGCCGGTGCGGCGCACCTTCTGGATGGCCCAGTTCAGGCCGGCCTCGATCGGGGTGGTGCTGGTGTCGATGTCGTTGCCGTACAGGCACAGGCCGGCTTCCAGCCGCAGCGAGTTGCGCGCGCCCAGGCCGATGGGCTTGACCTCGGGCTGCGCCAGCAGGGCGCGCGCCAGCGCCTCGGCCCGCGCGGCCGGCACCGAGATCTCGAAGCCGTCCTCGCCGGTGTAGCCGCTGCGGGTGATGAACAGCGGCGCGCCCTGCCAGTCGAAGTCGCCGCCGGTCATGAAGACGAGGGCCTGCACGCCGGGCACCAGGTGCTGCAGCGCGGTGACGGCCTGCGGGCCCTGCAGGGCCAGCAGGGCCTGCTCGGGCAGCGGCCGGACCTGGCAGCGCGTGCCGATGCGCGCCTGGATGTGGGCGATGTCGCCCGCCTTGCAGGCGCCGTTGACGATGAGGAACAAATGACCGTCCCCACGCTCCCCCGCTGCGCTTGGGTAGCGGCCCCCCGAGGGGGCGCTCGCACCTTGGGGCGGCCCGGCGGTGCTCGGCTCGCCCCGGTTGACGAACATCAGGTCGTCGATGATGGTGCCATCGTCGGTCAGCAGCAGGCCATAGCGCTGCTTGCCCGGGGCCAGGCCGATCACGTCGACCGGCATCAGCGACTCGAGCGCGGCGGCGGCGTCGGGGCCGACGAGCTGCAGCTGGCCCATGTGCGAGACGTCGAACAGGCCGGCGCTCTCGCGCGTCTGCTTGTGCTCGGCGATCAGGCCGCTCGGGTATTGCACCGGCATCGAATAGCCGGCAAAGGGCACCATGCGGGCGCCCAGCTCGAGGTGCAGCTCGTGCAGCGGGGTCTTGAGCAGATCGGCGGTGTCGGACATGCGCTGTCTCCATGAAAGGGAAGTCGCGCAAGCATTGTGGCTTGCGAGCATGCCCGGCTGTCCGCTTTACCTGAGAGATTCATGCGGGCGATGCCGCACTTGCTCCTTCGGTGGAAGGCAAGGCCCGAATGCGGCGCCGCCTTCTCTCTCCAGCCCGGTGGCGCCCGGTCGCCCGGGCGTTTGCCAGTCCTTTTGCCTGAGCGTTTGGGCCTGTTGCCGCGCGCCTTCGGCGGCGCCGCACCGACCTCGGGTCGAGGCCGGGGGCGCGCTCTCCTGACAGGGCGCGATTTTACGGGCTATTTGGCGTAGACCAGATCGCGCAGCGCCAGCGAGATCCAGGGCACGTAGGTGATGACCATCAGGCAGGCCAGGATGACCAGCACGAAGGGGATCAGGTCGCGGATGATCTTGTCCAGCGACACGCGCGCCACGGTGCAGACGGCGAACAGGTTGACGCCGAAGGGCGGCGTGATCATGCCCAGCGCCAGGTTGACCACCATGATCAGGCCGAAGTGCACCGGGTCGACGCCGAAGTGCGCGGCCACCGGCGCCAGGATGGGGCCCAGCACGATGATGGCGGCGCTGGTCTCGATGAACATGCCAATCAGGAACAGCGCGGCGTTGACGCCGAGCAAGAACCAGTGCGGCGAGCGCAGGTTGGCCTCGAGCCAGTGGCCGATGGCCTCGGGCACGCCGGCGCGCGTGATCAGGAAGGCAAACAGCCCGGCGTTGGCAATGATGAACATGATCACCGCCGACGAGATGACCGACTTGCGCAGCACGGCGTACAGGTCGCGCACGCCGATTTCGCGGTAGATCGCCACGCCCACCACCAGCGCGTAGGCCACGGCCACGGCCGAGGCCTCGGTGGGGGTGAACACGCCGCCGTAGATTCCGCCCAGCACGACCACCGGCATCAGCAGCGCCCAGGCGGCCTTGCGCGTGGCGCTCCACAGGCCCAGGCGGCCGTCGCCGTCCTGCTGGCCCCAGCCCTTCCACTTGCAGTACAGCCACACGAACAGCATCAGCGCGCCGCTGATCAGCACGCCCGGGCCAAAGCCGGCAATGAACAGCTCGCCGATCGACACCTCGGCGGCGACGCCGTAGAGGATCAGCGGGATCGAGGGCGGAACGATCACGCCCAGCTCGGCGCTGGTGGCCTGCAGCGCGGCGGCCCAGGTGATGGGGTAGCCGTGCTTGAGCAGCGCCGGAATCAGGATGGCGCCAATGGCAAAGGTGGTCGCCACCGACGAGCCCGAGACGGCGGCAAAGATCATGCAGGTGAGCACGCAGGTCATCGGCAGGCCGCCCTGCACGCCGCCGACGATGCTCTTGGCAAAGTCGACCAGGCGGCGCGAGATGCCGCCGGTTTCCATCAGGTTGCCGGCCAGGATGAAGAAGGGAATGGCGGCCAGCGGAAACTTGTTCAGCGCGTTGAACATCTCCTTGACCGAGATCAGCATCGGCGCGTGCACCACCTGCATGCCGACGATGGCGGCCAGGCCGATCGAGACCGCGACCGAGACGCTGAGCGCAAAGCCCAGGATCATGGTGATGAGCATGGCGCTGGTCATGCGCGCTCCCCGGTGTGTGCGGTGCAGGCCTTCATTGCGCCGTCTCCAGCTCCATCCGGCGCGGATCGAGGTAGTTGGCCACGATGCCCAGCAGCGAGAACACGGCGCCCACCGGCATCGCCACGTAGGCCCAGAACATGGTGACCGATTCGAGCCCGGCCACGGTCTGCACGCCGCCGCGGATGGCGTAGTCGGCACCCCACCACAGGATGATCAGCATCAACACCAGCGCGGCCAGCGCGACGATCAGATCGAGCACGCGCTTGAGCCGATCGGGCGCGGCGCGGTACAGCGCGTCCACGCTCACCATCGCGCCCTGGCGAAAGGCCATGGGAATGCCCAGAAACACCATCCAGATGAGCGAGAAGCGGATCAGCACCTCGCTCCATTCGGCGGGCTGCTCCAGCACGAAGCGGGTGAAGATCTGGAACACGCCCAGGGCCGAGGCGATGACCAGCATCACGCAGGCCAGCGCCATGGCGATGCGCGTGGTCCAGCCCTCCAGCGTCAAGACAAGCGCTTTCATGATTCTTGTGCTTTCAAATAAAAAAAGCCCGTCGCGCAGGGCGGACGGGCGCTGGAAGCTATCTTAAACGTAGCATTCGATGGGGCGTCGCGAGTGCCGCGCGCCGCTTACTTGTAGTTGCGGATGCGTTCCATGTTGGCCTTGCCGAACTTCTTCTCGAAGTCGGCCTCGACCGGCGCCAGGGCCTTGACGAAGGCCGGCTTGTCGACCTCGGTGTCGACCTGCATGCCCTTGCTGCGCAGCAGCTCGACGCCCTTGGCATCGTCCTCGTCCACGCGGGCGCGGTTGGCCTTGGTGCCTTCCTTGGCGGCGTCGAGGAAGGCCTGCTTGTCGGCCGCGCTCAGCTTGTCGAACGCGCCCTTGTTCATCAGGAAGATGCAGGGCGAGTACACGTGGCCGGTGAGCGACAGGTACTTCTGCACCTGGTCGAACTTGGCCGAGATGATGACCGACAGCGGGTTCTCCTGCCCATCCACCGTGCCCTGCTGCAGCGCGGTGAACACCTCGGGGAAGGCCATGGGCGTGGTGATGATGCCCAGCGCCTTGTAGGCGGTGATGTGCACCGGGTTTTCCATCGTGCGCATCTTCAGGCCCTTGACGTCGGCCGGCTCCTTGATGTCGCGCTTGCTGTTGGTCATGTTGCGAAAGCCGTTCTCGGCCCAGGCCAGGCCCTTCATGCCCTTGGCGTCGAACTTGGTCAGCAGCTCCTGGCCGATCGGGCCGTCGAGCACGGCGCGCGCGTGCGCCTTGTCGCGGAACAGGAAAGGCACGTCCAGGATCTGCGTCTCGGGCACGAAGTTGGGGATCGGGCCGCTGGAGGTGAAGGTCAGCTCGTGCGTGCCCAGCTGCACCGCCTCGATCGACTCGCGCTCGCCGCCCAGCGAGCCGTTGTAGAAGGTCTGGATCTTGTAGCGGCCGCCCGTGCGCTGCTCGACCTCCTTGGCGAAGACGTCGATGGCCACGCCCTGGTGCGAGTTCTGCGCGGTGGAGATGTTGATGCGCATGACGGTTTGCGCGCCGGCGGTGGCCATCAGGCCGAAGGCGAGGCCGAGGCCCAGGGCGAGGGAACGAAATTTCATGGGGACAGGCTCCTGCAAGGGGTCGAAGGGGGCAACAAAAGGCGCGCTGCGTGCGCGCCGGGTGCGAGGGCCATTATGGTGGCGCAAGCGCCAAAAGTTTTACGGGGTTTTCCCGCATTTCCCCATGATGGACACAGGGTTGCCCGCGCGGGCCTACAGCGCCTTGAAGCGCGGCGCGAACAGGCGGCTGACCACCAGCGCTTCGGCGTGGCCGCGCAGGGTGAGGTGCAGGCGCCCGGCCTCGTCGCGCTGCACGGTGTCGATGGCGTCGGCGCGCACCACGGTGCCGCGGTGGATTTGCCAGAACTGCTCGGGGTCGAGCTGCGGCAGCAGCTCTTTCAGCGGCGTGCGCAGCAGGTGTTCGCCGCTGGCGGTGACCACGCGCACGTACTTGTCGGCCGCCTGCAGCAGCAGCACCTCGGCCACCGGCACCATGCGGATGGTGTTGCCGCCCGCGCCGGCCGGACTGACCGGCAACTGGCGCAGCAGGGGCGCCGCCGGCGGCGCGGGCTGCAGCGTGGCCAGCAGGCGCTGCAGCTGCTCGGCCGTGGCCTGCAGCGGGCTGTCGTCGTTTGCTCCCGATTGAATAGCAGTTTGCGCCCGCTGGTCAAGCGCTGCACGCAGTTTTTGCACCGATTTTTGCAGCCGCGCGGGCTGCACGGGCTTGAGCACGTAGTCCAGCGCCTGCGTCTCGAAGGCCTGCAGCGCGTACTGGTCGTAGGCGGTGACGAAGGCCAGTGCGGGGAAGGGGTGGGCGGCGGTGTCCCAGGCGTCGGCCAGCTCGGCGGCGGCGTCCAGCCCGCTCAGGGCCGGCATGCGGATGTCCAGCAGCAGCACGTCGGGTTGCAGGCGCAGCGCCTCGCGCACGGCGCTGGCGCCGTCGCCCACGGTGGCGACGACCTGCAGCTCGGGCCAGGCGCGCGCCAGTTCGGTCTGCAGTGCGGCGGCCAGCAGGGGTTCGTCTTCGGCGATCAGGGCGGTGGGCATGGGGCTCAGGTGATGGGCAAGGTGATGCGCACGGTGGCGCCGGCGCCGGGCTGCGACTGGATGTCGACGCGGCCCTGGCCGCCGGTGGCCGAGGCCACGCGCTCGTCCACCTGCGCCAGGCCGAAGTGGCCGGCGCGCGGCGGCGCGTCGGGATCGAAGCCGGCGCCCGTGTCGTGCACCGTCAGGATCAGCGCATCCGCCTCGCGCCGCGCCGCCACCTCGATGCGCCCGCCCGCCACGCAGGGCTCCAGTCCGTGGCGGATGGCGTTTTCGACCACCGGCTGCAGCAGCAGGGTGGGCACGGGCCGATCGCGCAGCGCGGCGGGCAGCTCGAGCGTGTAGGCCAGCCGCGGGCCCATGCGCACGGCCATCAGCTCCAGGTAGTCGCGCAGGCGATCGAACTCGTCGGCCAACGGGTGCTGGGGCGCGCGCGAGGCACCCAGCGTGGCGCGCAGGTAGCCGTCCAGCCGGTCGAGCATGTGCTGGGCGCGCGCGGGGTCGACGCCGATCAGTGCGCGCAGGTTGGCTAGGGTGTTGAACAGCATGTGCGGCTCCAGCTGGCTTTGCAGCAGCATCAGCCGGGCCTCGGCCGCGTCGCGCTCGGCGGCGGCGATGCTGGCCTGCAGGGCGGCCTGGCGCCCGCGCGTGAAGAAGTAAAAGCTGGCGACGAGGCCGGCCACGATGGCGATCGCCAGCCCGATCACCTGGTCGCGCGGCGCGTAGGTCACGGTTTCGCCCAGCAGCGCCGCGGCCAGCCGGTTGCCGCCGACGTAGCCCACGGCGATGCCCACCAGGGTCAGCAGCACGCCGCGCCAGCCCTTGGGCCAGCCGTGGCCGGGGCGGCTGGGGTCGCGGTGGCAGTGCTCGGCCGGCACCAGCAGGCGGCCGAACTCGATCACCGCCCAGATCAGCATGCCGATCGACATCGAGTGCACCAGCTGCACGCCGTAGCCCGCCTGCGGCCAGATCAGGCTGGTGAACACCGCGATCAGGCAGCAGAACACCAGCACCTGCAGGCCGTGGCGCAGCACATCGAGCCAGAAGGTTCGGCGCATGGGAGGACCTTCGGCCTGACGGCCTGCGCTGCGAGCACCTTGGGGCGGCCCGGCGGTGCTCATCCATTCAGCTCCTGCTCGCGCACCGGCGCCGCCGTGGCGGCCTGGCCGGCCTGTCCCGAGCGCGTGCGCGCCGAGAACATGGCGCCGCGCGCGGCGCGCTGCGGCGCGAAGCGCGCAAAACCCACGTCCTGCGGCATGTCGATGTACACCGCCTCCATGCCGCCGCGCCTCAGGTAGCTCTCATGCCAGAAGCCGGTGCCGCCCGAGTCGTGCAGAAACTGCTGCCACCAGATGCGGTGCGGGTCGGAGCGCGTCCAGGCTTCCAGCGACTCGAAGTCGCGCCAGTACTGGCGCATGCCGGCGTGGGGCGGCCATAGCGAGAACAGGAAGTTCTCGTGCTGCAGCAGCCCGTCGGGCCGGGCCTGCACCGAGCCGGCGATCTTGGGGCCGAAGCCCAGCAGCGTCTTCAGGCCAGCGAGGGCGTTGACGCGCATGCCCAGGTAGACCACGACCAGGTCGGGCCAGGCGCTCAGGTCCACGGTGCGTCGGTTGGCGGAGGGTTTCATGGCGTTGTCATTCAGTATGGCGCCGAAGCTTGGCACGTTCGGCCTGCAGCAGGCGCTCGTGCAAACCCGCGCCGCCGGCACTCAGCCACACCACCGCGCCGTGGATGGCCAGGCCCAGGCCCCAGCCGGCCAGCGGAAACACGAACCAGTCTTGGCCGCTGTGCCAGGAGATCAGCGCCAGCCCGGCGTTGACGCCGACGTAGACCAGGGCGTGCACGGTCCAGCCCATCTTGGCGCCGGCACGTTTGCGCGCCAGGCGCTCGCGGGCGGCTTCGTCGCCGGCCGGGCCGGCGGGCAGTGCATCGAAATCGCGGTCGTGGCGGGACATGATGGACTCCGTTCAGGCGGCAACGAGGGGGGCGGCGGACTTCTGCAGGCGCAGCACGCGCAGCGTGCGTGCGGCGATCCAGCCCGACAGCAGGCCGTACACGCCGGTGACGGCCAGGGCAAAGCCGGCATCGCGCGCCAGCGCGGGCTCCAGCGCGAGCTGCACGCCGACGGTGTACTTGATGAGAAACACGCCCCCGATCAGCGCCATCGGCGCCCAGGAGCCGGGCAAGTGAAAGCGGTGCGCGGCGGCGTTCCAGCGGGTGCCGGCCGGTGCCGCGCCGCGCAGGCCCAGCGCCAGCATGGCGGCAAAGCAGACGGCCCACAGCGCCAGCAACTCGGCCAGGCGGCCGCTGGTGGCAAAGGCCGACTGCACGCCCCACAGCGCCAGGCCCAGCATGGCCATCGGCAGCAGCGCCAGGCGCGCCGGGCTGGCGCTGCGCGCGCGCGTGGCCGAGAGGCCCAGCACGATCAGCGCGGCCAGCAGGGCGCCGACCCAGGCGGGGGTGCCGCGCACGATGTCGAGCGCGGCTTCGGGGTGTTGGCTGAGCAGGGTGGTGAGCAGCATGGTCGATCTCCGGTGGTGGGTGGAAGGAATGGCCCGATGCTGCCGGCCGCCGACCGGGCGCGCCAGCGCCATGCGATGGAATGCGCGGCGGCGGCGCCAAGCGCCCCGGCGGCCGACGAAATGCGCCAGGCTGGCGCGAATCTGTCGGCGCCGGGCCACCGGTCACCCTAAAATCGCCGCCCGAAGCTACAGATGCTGTAGCAGCTTGAAGGGATTGCGCGTGGACACGCTGTTGTTGCTGAAGGCCGCCGTGATGGGCGTGGTGGAAGGCCTGACCGAGTTTCTGCCCATCTCCAGCACCGGCCACCTGATCCTGGCGGGCAGCCTGCTGGGCTTTGCCGACGCCAAGGCCAAGGTGTTCGACATCGCCATCCAGACCGGCGCCATCGGGGCGGTGGTGATCGTCTACTGGCACAAGATCTGGGGCACGCTGGTCGCGCTGCCCAGCAGCCGGTCGGCGCAGCGCTTTGCGCTGAACGTGCTGATCGCCTTTTTGCCCGCCGTGGTGCTGGGCCTGCTGTTCGGCGAGGCCATCAAGGCGCACCTGTTCACCGCGCCGGTGGTGGCCGCCACCTTCATCCTGGGCGCCTTCGTCATCCTGTGGGCCGAGCGCCGGCCGCCCAGCGCGGCGCGGGTGCAGAGCGTGGACGACATGACGCCGCTGGACGCGCTGAAGGTCGGCCTGGCGCAGTGCGCGGCCATGATCCCGGGCACCAGCCGTTCGGGCGCCACCATCATCGGCGGCATGCTGCTGGGGCTGTCGCGCCAGACGGCGACCGATTTTTCCTTCTTCCTGGCCATTCCCACGCTGATCGGCGCCGGCGTGTATTCGCTCTACAAGGAGCGCGCGCTGCTGTCCTGGGCCGACGCGCCGCTGTTCGGCGTCGGCCTGCTGCTGTCCTTCGTCAGCGCCTGGATCTGCGTGCGCTGGCTGCTGCGCTACATCGCCAACCACAGCTTCGTGCCCTTCGCCTGGTACCGCATCGTGTTCGGGCTGATCGTGCTGCTGACCTGGTCCATGGGCTGGGTGGCGTGGGCCGACTGAAGGCCCGCAGCGGCGGCTCCGCGCTTTACATTTCTTCATCGCCCGCCGACCGGGCGTGCAAGCCGGGCGGCTACGATGAGCGCTGCGCGGGCCCCGGCTGCGCGTGCTTTCCATCCATGGATGCCCCTGCATGACCGCTGACCCGAGCCCCGCCCCGCCGCCTCCCGCACGCCGCCGCTGGCTGGGCGCGGCGCTGACGCTGCTGCTGATCGCGGCCATGGTGGCCGGCGCGGTGTACCTCGTGCAGCGCGCGAAGACGCCGGCGGCCGCTGGCCCGTCGGCCGGGGCGCCGCGCGGCCCGGGTGGCGGATTCGGCGGTGGCGGCGGCGGCGGCGGGGTGACGGTGGGCGCCACGCGCGCCGTGCAGGGCACGCTGCCGGTGCTGATCGACGCGCTGGGCACCGTCACGCCGCCGATGGCCGCCGCGCTGGTGCCGCAGGTGTCGGGCGTGCTGACGCAGGTGCTGTTTACCGAGGGGCAGAAGGTTGCCAAGGGCCAGGTGCTGGCGCGCATCGACGCGCGGCCCTACGAGCAGACGCTGGCGCAGGCGCGCGGGCAGCGCGCCAAGGACGAGGCCCAGCTGGCCGCCGCGCGCCTGACGCTGGGGCGCTACCAGCGGCTGTGGGAGCAGGACTCCATCGCCCGGCAGGACGTGGACACGCAGGCGGCGCTGGTCAAGCAGCTGGAGGGCGTGGTCGAGTCCGACCGCGCCAGCGAGCGCGCGGCCGAGCTGAACGTCGGCTTCACCACCTTGCGCGCGCCCATCGACGGCGTGATCGGCCTGCGCGCGGTCGACCCGGGCAACCTGGTCAACCCCAGCGGCACGGCCATCGCCACCATCACGCAGATGGCGCCGATCGACGTGCTGTTCTCGGTGCCGCAAGACCGCGTGCCGGCCGTGCGCGCGGCGCAGCGCGCCGGCCAGCTGCCGGTGCAGGCGCTGGACCGCGCACGCAGCCACACCCTGGCCGAGGGCGTGTTCCTGACGCTGGACAACCAGATCAACACCGCCACCGGCACGGTGCGCGCCAAGGCGCGCTTCGCCAACGCCGACGGCCAGCTGTTTCCCAACCAGTTCGTCAACGCGCGCCTGCAGCTGGGCACCGAGTCCGGCGTGCTGGTGCCCGTCACCGCCGTGCGCACCGGCCCGCAGGGCGACTACGTGTACGTGGTGGACGAGCAGCACACGGCGCACATGCGGCCCGTGACGCGCGGGCTGGCCACGGTCGACCAGATCCTGATCGCCCAGGGCCTGGCGGCGGGCGAGCAGGTCGTCACCGAGGGCGGCGACCGCGTGAAGGACGGCGGCCGCGTGCAACTGGCCGGCGACGCGCCGGCGGGCGGGCGACGCGCCGGCGCCTCGGCGCCCGCGGCGGGGGCGTCCGCGCCGCGCGATTTCAAGCGAAATCGGGCTTCGGCCCCCGCCGGCTCTGCGGCGTCAGCTCCTGTATCGGGAGCATCCACGGCCCCGTCGGCCACGCGCTGAGACCACACCACGCTGACTGGCGATGAACGTCTCGCGCCTGTTCATCCAGCGCCCGGTGGCCACGGGGCTGTTCATGCTGGCCATCGTGCTGGCCGGGCTGGTGGCGCTGCGCTTTTTGCCGGTGGCGGCGTTGCCGCAGGTGGACTACCCGACCATCCAGGTGCGCACGCTGTACCCCGGCGCCAGCCCCGACGTGATGAGCCGCACCGTGACCGCGCCGCTGGAGCAGCAGTTCGGCCAGATGCCGGGGCTGGACCGCATGAACAGCGTCAGCAGCGCCGGGGTGTCGCTGATCACGCTGCAGTTCGCGCTCAACCTGGGCATGGACGCCGCCGAGCAGCAGGTGCAGGCGGCGATGAACGCCGCCGGCTCGCTGCTGCCGGCCGACCTGCCGGCGCCGCCGGTGTACGCCAAGGTCAACCCGGCCGACGCGCCCATCCTGCAGCTGGCCGTGACGTCCGACAGCCTGCCGCTGACCGAGGTGCAGAACATGGTCAACACGCGGCTGGCGCTGAAGATCAGCCAGATCAGCGGCGTGGGCCTGGTGACGCTGGCGGGCGGCCAGCGGCCGGCCGTGCGGGTGCAGGCCAACCTGGACGCGCTGGCCGCCATGGGCCTGGGGCTGGACAGCGTCAGCAGCGCCATCAGCGCGGGCAATTCGAGCAGCGCCAAGGGCAGCTTCGACGGGCCCAAGCGCCAGTACACCATCAACGCCAACGACCAGCTGCTGAGCGCGGCCGAGTACCGCGAGCTGATCATCGCCTACGTGGCCGGCGCGCCGGTGCGGTTGAAGGACGTGGCGCAGGTGGTCGACGGCTCGGAGAACGACCGGCTGGGCGCGTGGACCGCCATCAAGGGCAGCGCGGCGGCGGCAGGGCTCACACCGGCGATCATCGTCAACGTGCAGCGCCAGCCCGGCGCCAACGTCATCGCCACCGTCGACGCCATCAAGCAGCAGCTGCCGCGGCTGGAGCAGGGCCTGCCGCAAAGCGTGCACCTGACGGTGCTGACCGACCGCACGCTGGGCATCCGCGCCTCGGTCGAGCACGTGCAGATCGAGCTGCTGCTGGCGGTGGTGATGGTGGTGCTGGTGATCTTTGCCTTTTTGCACAGCGCGCGCGCTACGCTGATCGCGTCGATTGCCGTGCCGATCTCGCTGCTGGGCACGATGGCCGCCATGTACGGCCTGGGTTATTCGCTCAACAACCTGAGCCTGATGGCGCTGACCATCGCCACCGGCTTCGTGGTGGACGACGCCATCGTGATGATCGAGAACGTCTCCCGGCATCGGGAAATGGGCAAGACGCCATTGCGAGCGGCGCTGGACGGGGCGGGCGAGATCGGCTTCACCATCATCTCGCTCACAGTTTCGCTGATCGCGGTGCTGATTCCGCTGCTGTTCATGCAGGAGGTGATCGGGCGGCTGTTTCGCGAGTTCGCCGTCACGCTGGCCATCACCATCCTGTTCTCGGCCCTGGTCTCGCTCACGCTGGTGCCCATGATGTCGGCGCGCATGCTGGAGCCGCTGGATGCCGTGCACGGCCGCCTGGGCGCCTGGGTGCAGGCGCGCATGGACTGGACCATCGCCCGCTACGACCGCGGCCTGCGCTGGGTGCTGGCGCACCAGCCGCTGACGCTGGCGGTGGCGCTGGCCACGCTGGTGGTCACGGGCCTCATGTACTGGGGCATGCCCAAGGGGCTGTTTCCGACGCAGAGCACGGGCCAGCTGCAGGGCCAGGTGCAGGCCGCGCCCGACGTGTCCTTCGAGCGCATGTTGGCGCTGCAGGCGGCCGTGGCCCGCGTGGTGTTGCAGGATGCCGCCGTGCAGTCGGTCAGCTCGGTGGTGGGGGTGGACGCGGCCAACAACACCGCGCTGTCGTCGGGGCGACTGGTGGTCAACCTGCGCGCGCGCACGCTGTTCGGCGATTCGCAGGCCGCCATCATGCAGCGCCTGCGCCAGCAGGTGGCGCAGCAGGTGGCGGGCGTCGCGCTGTTCTTGCAGCCCACGCAAGACCTGACCATCGATTCGGACAGTGGCCCGACCGAGTTCCGCTTCGACCTGGAGGGCGTGGACACGCCGCTGGTCAACCAGTGGGCGCAGCGCCTGGCGCGGCGCCTGGGCCAGCTGCCCGAAGTGCGCCAGGCCACCACCGACGCCGGCGCCACCGGCCTGGCCGCCATGGTGCGGGTGGACCGCGACACCGCCGCGCGCCTGGGCGTGACCGCCAGCGCGCTGGACAACACGCTGTACAACGCCTTCGGCCAGCGCATCGTCTCCACCATCTTCACCGAGACCAACCAGTACCGCGTGATCCTGCAGGCCGCCCAGGCCGACGCCGCCGGCCTGCGCACGCTGCGCGAGCTGCCGGTCAAGACCAGCGGCGGCGGCACCACGCCGCTGGCCTCGTTCGCGCAGGTGGTGGAGGAGCCGGCGCCGCTGCGCATCACGCGCGTGGGCCAGTACCCGGCCGCCACCGTCGGCTTCGACACCGCGCCCGGCGTCAGCCTGGGCGCGGCGGTGCAGGCCATCCGCGCGGCGGCCACGGCCGAGGGCCTGCCGGCCAGCATCACGCTGCGCTTCACCGGCGCTTCGGGGGCCTACCAGAAGTCGCTGGCCAACCAGCTGTGGCTGATCCTGGCGGCGGTGGTGTGCGTGTACATCGTGCTGGGCGTGCTGTACGAGAGCTACGTGCACCCGCTCACCATCCTGTCCACGCTGCCGTCGGCGGGCGTGGGCGCGCTGCTGGCGCTGTGGGTCACCGGCCACCCGCTGGACGTGGTCGGCATCATCGGCCTCGTGCTCTTGATCGGCATCGTCAAGAAGAACGCGATCATGATGATCGACTTCGCCATCGAGGCCGAGCGCGTGGAGGGCAAGCCGGCGCTGGAGGCCATCCACCAGGCCGCGCTGCTGCGCTTTCGCCCCATCCTGATGACGACGCTGGCGGCGCTGGCCGCCGCCGTGCCCCTGATGCTGAGCTGGGGCGACGGCGCCGAGCTGCGCCGCCCGCTGGGCATCGCCATCTTCGGCGGGCTGGTGCTGTCGCAGTTGCTGACGCTGTTCACCACGCCGGTGATCTATCTTTGGTTTGATCGGTTGGGCGGTGGGGTCAAGCGGCTGGGCGATGTCGAGCTGGATGGTGCGCAGGGGGCGGAGCCGTGATGCGCGGGGGGCCTACTCCCTCGCCCCTTTGGGGAGAGGGTGGGGGTGAGGGGCAGCTGGCGTTGGATCGTTCGCTGTCGTTTGAAGTTCGTTTGACTCTGCTGTCTTCCGCTGGCCGGGATGTGCGCCCGGCGGCGCACCTTCTTTTCTTTGCGTCGCCAAAGAAAAGAAGGCAAAAGAAAGGCGACCCCACTGGCCGCGTCCCTTCGCTTCGCTGCGGGCAACCTGCGATGCTCGCGCCTGGGGCGGTGCTGCGGAACTCGCTTCGTTCACTGCGTTCACTTCGCTCAGACAACCGCAGCAAGTCAGAGCACGAAGCATGGGCATGCTGCGCTGCCCATGCCCGCCCCAGCCGCTGCGCTTCTCGGCACGGCCAGAGGGGAGTTCAAAGCCGGGGCCGAGCGCAGCGATGGCCCGCATCAAAACCCCTGTGGCTGCGCCTGCGGCGCGGTGTTTGCGGGGTGGCGCGTGCACCGCAGGATGCACGCGCTTCGTGGACTGACTCGCCGCGGTTGTCTGAACGGAGCGCGCCAGCGCGCAGTGAGTTCTGCGGCGCACCCCGCAAGCGCCGTGACGCAGGTTTGCCCCGAAGCGAAGCGCAGGGGTCGCAGACTTGGGGTCGCTTTTCTTTGGTTCCTTTCTTTGGCGAGACAAAGAAAGGGACTGCGCCGCCGGGCGCATATCCCGGCCGACAGCGCATCCAGCGCCGCTGGCCCCTCACCCCCACCCTCTCCCCAAAGGGGCGAGGGAGTGAAGTCGGGGAGGGCGCATGAACCTCTCGCGCCCCTTCATCCAGCGCCCCATCGCCACCGTGCTGCTCACGCTCGGCCTGGCGCTGGCGGGCATCGCGGCGTTTTTTGCGCTGCCGGTGGCGCGGCTGCCGGCGGTGGACTTTCCGGTCATCTTCGTCAGCGCGCGCATGGCCGGGGCCTCGCCGGCCGACATGGCGCGCACCGTCGCCACGCCGCTGGAGCGCACGCTGGGCACCATCGCCGGCGTCAACGAGATGACCAGCAGCTCCAGCACCGGCTCGTCGCGCGTGGTGCTGCAGTTCGACCTGAACCGCAACATCGACAGCGCCGCACGCGACGTGCAGGCGGCCATCAACGCCGCGCGCATCGACCTGCCGGCCAACCTGCGCACCAACCCGACCTACCGCAAGGCCAACCCGGCGGCGCAGCCCTTTCTGATCCTGGCGCTGACCTCCAAGTCGCGCACGCCGGGCCAGATCTACGACGCGGTGAGCAACATCGTCAGCCAGCGCCTGCTGCAGGTCGAAGGCGTGGGCGACGTGGAACTGGGCGGCGGCTCGCTGCCGGCGGTGCGGGTCGAACTGAACCCGTTCGCGCTGGCCAGCCTGGGCATCAGCGCCGAGGACGTGCGTGCCGCCATCCAGGCCAACAACGCCAACCGGCCCAAGGGCGTGGTCGAGGTGGGCGATGCCGACGACGGCCGCGCGCTGCAGGTGCTGACCCCGCCGCCCGGCCTGCGCGCGGCCGACTACAGCGGCCTGATCGTGGGCCTGCGCGACGGGCAGGAGGTGCGCCTGAATCAGGTGGCGCGCGTGATCGACAGCGTGCAGGACACGCGCACGCGCGGCATGTTCAACGGCGAACCGGCCATCGTGGTCAGCGTGACGCAGCAGCCGGGCGCCAACCTGATCGCCACCGCCGACGCCATCGACGAGCTGCTGCCGCAGCTGCGCGCGCAACTGCCGCCCGACATCGAGCTGGCGGTGGCGATCGACCGCACGGGCTCGATCCGCGCCTCGGTGTCCGAGGTCGAGATCACCCTCGTCATCGCGGTGCTGCTGGTGGTGGCCGTGGTGGGGCTGTTCTTGCGCAACCTGCGCGCGGCGGTGATTCCGGCGGTGGCCACCGGGGTGTCGCTGCTGGGCACCTTCGGCGTGATGTACGCGCTGGGCTATTCGCTCAACAACCTCAGCCTGATGGCGCTGACCGTGGCCACCGGCTTCGTGGTGGACGACGCCATCGTGGTGCTGGAGAACATCTCGCGCCACCTCGAGCGCGGACAGACGCGCGTGCGCGCCGCGCTGGAGGGCGCGCGCGAGGTGGGTTTCACGGTGCTGACGATCAGCGTGTCGCTGGTGGCGGTGTTCATTCCGCTGCTGTTCATGGGCGGGCAGGTGGGGCGGATGTTCCGCGAGTTCGCGGTCACGCTGTCGAGCGCGGTGGGCATCTCGCTGGTGATCTCGCTCACCACCACGCCCATGCTGTGCGCCATGCTGCTGCCGGCGGGCGACGCGCCGGCGCCGCAGCGCCGATCGGCGGCCGGCCGCCTGCGCGCGCGCCTGGGCGCCTGGCTGCAGGGCGGCGAGCGCTGGCTGATGCGCACCTATGCGCGCTCGCTCGACTGGTCGCTGGCCTCGCCCTGGCTGGTGGTGCTGGTGCTGGCGGTGGTGGTGGGCCTGAACGGCTATCTGTTCACGCGCATCACCAAGGGCTTTTTCCCCGAGCAGGACAACGGCCAGCTGATTGCCGGGCTGCGCGCCGACCAGAGCATTTCATCGGCCGCCATGGCCGACAAGCTGCAGCAGGCGGTGGACATCATCCGCGCCGATCCGGCCATCGGTACGGTGGTGGCGTTCTCGGGCGGCTCGCGCGCGGGTGGCGGCTTTCTGTCCGCGGCGCTCAAACCGCCCGCGCAGCGCGCCCAGGGCGACAGCACGCGCGCCGTCATCAACCGGCTGCGCCCGCAGCTGGGGCGCATCACCGGGCTGCGCGTGTTCCTGGGGCCGGTGCAGGAACTGCGCATGGGCGGGCGCAGCAGCAACAGCACCTACCAGTTCACGCTCAAGGCCGACAACCAGGCCGACCTGAAGACCTGGGTGCTGAAGCTGGCGGCGCAGATGAAGCTCGATCCGCGCCTGACCGACGTCGACGACGACCAGAGCGACAACGGGGTCGAAACCTTCGTCCAGGTGGACCGCGGCAAGGCCACCAGCCTGGGCGTGCCGCTGGGCAGCATCGACGCCGCGCTGTACGACGCCTTCGGCCAGCGCCAGGTGGCCACCATGTACAGCGACCTGAACCAGTATTCGGTGGTGATGGAGTGGGCGCCGCGCTACGCCCAGGCACCCGTGGTGCTGAACGACGTGCAGGTGCCGGCCAGGGCGGCGCCGGCGCCCGCGGCCCGCGATAGCAGCAGCACGACGTCAAACGGCACGGCCGCAGCCGGCACCTCGGCCAATCCGGGCCTGCGCAATGCCTCGGTGGGGCAGCCCATTTCGACGGCGGCCGCTTCGATGGTGCCGCTGTCGGCGTTCGCGCAGTTCTCGGAGCGCGCCGTGCCCACCAGCGTGTTTCATGACGGCGGCGAGCTGTCGTCCACGCTGTCGTTCGATGTGGCCGACGGCGTCTCGATCGAGCAGGGCCGCCAAGCGGTGCTGGAGGCGGTGGACGCCATCGGCATGCCCAACAACGTGCGCGGCGCCTTCAGCGGCGCGGCCGCGGCGGCGCAGCAGACGCAGTCGCAGCAGCTGCTGCTGATCGTGGCCGCCATCGTGGTGATCTACATCGTGCTGGGCATGCTGTACGAAAGCCTGATCCACCCCATCACGGTGCTCACCACGCTGCCCAGCGCGGGCTTCGGCGCCGTGCTGGCGCTGCTGGCGCTGCGCATGGAGTTCTCCATCATGGCGCTGATCGGCGTCTTTCTGCTGATCGGCATCGTCAAGAAAAACGCCATCCTCATCATCGACTTCGCCCTGGCCGCCGAGCGCGGGCGCGGCCTCACGGCCACGCAGGCGGTGCGCGAGGCCTGCCTGCTGCGCTTTCGCCCGATCCTGATGACCACCCTGGCCGCCGGCCTGGGCGCGCTGCCGCTGGCCATCGGCTTCGGCCAGGGCTACGAGCTGCGCCAGCCGCTGGGCGTGACCATCATCGGCGGCCTGATCGCCAGCCAGCTCCTGACCCTGCTGACCACACCGGTGGTCTATGTGCTGCTGGACAAGCTGCGCCGCCGCCGCGCCGATGAAGCGCAATTGGCGCAGGCGGTGGTGCCCGGGTAACGTCACCGCGATGGATTCGGCGCCGGATGCTGTGCCATCGACACGGGTCCGAAGGCCGCGGAGCAGGCCATGCCAGCGATCGCCGTGGAAGGGCTTTGCCCGACCACGGGCGATGCCCCCTCGCAGGGGGGAGGCGAAGCGGAACGCAGTTCGCGCAGCCTGGGGGTGGTTGTCATCTCACCCAGTGGCCGCCGTGCAAGGCCCAGCCGCCGCGCGGGCCGCGCTCCCAGTAGCGCGCCTGCCAGTGATAGCCGGGGCGCGGGCGCACGTAGCGGCCCGGCACCCACACGTGGCGCCCGCCGTACCAGTTCCAGTAGCCGCCGATCCACACCGCGCCGACGTACGGGGCGGCCGGCACCACCTCGTACTGCGGCGTGGGCGGCTCGACCGTGGTGTAGACGTCGCCGTCGGCCACTGCCACCGGCGCCGGCACCACGGCGCAGCCGCCGAGCAGGGCGCTGGCGGCCAGCAGGGCGGCGGCGCCCCAGCGCAGGGTGGGGCGGGCCAGGGGTGGATGCAATGCGGACATGAGGCGCTCCGGTCGAAAACGGGTTTGCGAGGGCAGACCCACGCTGACCCAACGGGGCGTTTGCGCCCAGCGTCGACGCGCTTTACGAAACTTTGCGCGCCCGACGGGGATCGTTGAATCCGTGTGTTCATGCTCGGCTCTGCCTTGCCGGTGCGCCGCACCGCTCTGGGCCCGACCGCCTTTTCGTCATGTTGTTTCGCACTCCCTCGGGGCCCGTCGGCCCGGCGCCGACGGCGCGTTTGCCGCGGCCCTGGCGCGCCGTTACCTGGCGCAGCCTGCTGCTGCTCTTGCTGGCCCAGACCCTCACGCTGTTCGTCGCCCTGCCGCTGTCCTCGTTTCGGGTCTCGGGCCTGGTGCTGGCCGACGTGTGCCGCCTGGCCTTTGCCGGCGTCTGCATCCGGGTGTTCACGCGCAACCGCTGGGTGCGCGCGCTGCTGGTGGCGGGCCTGATCGGCATCGTCGGCATTCCGGCACTGGCGCGTCACGCCGACGGCTATCACGCGCTGGTGCACCAGCACGAATGGCTGACCTGGACGGTGGCGCTGTTCAACGCCACGGTGACGGTGCTGGTGGCGCGCTACGTCTTCGGGCCCGGCCGGGTGGGCGCCGACCGCGTGCTGGGCGCCATCCTGATCTACCTGAATCTGGCGGCGCTGTTCGCCAACGCCTACGACCTGATGGTGCTGCTGCAGCCCGGCGCGATCAGCGGGTTGTCGGCGCTGTCGGCGGTGGACATGCCCGACAAGCGCGCGGCCGAGCTGGCCTACTTCAGCCTCAGCACCATCACCTCCACCGGCTGGGGCGACCTGACGCCGCTGCACCCGCTGGCGCGCGGGCTGGCCAATTTCGAGGCCGTCATCGGTCAGCTGTTTCCCGCCACCCTGGTGGCGCGGCTGATCGGCCTGCACTTGGCGCAGGGCGGGCGGCGCGCGCGAGCGCGCAAGCCGTCCGATTCGCCGCCACCATAATGACCACTGTCGATTCGCTCACCGCCACCATGCCCGCTGCCCGCAACCCGCCGCCTCGCGCCCCGCTTGCCCCGCTCGCCCTGGCGCTTGCCGCGGGCCTGCTGCTGGCGGCCTGCGCCGCGCCGGCGCCCGAGCACGCGCCCAGCGCGCCGCTGTCCACCGGCTGGAAGAGCGCGCCGCCGCCCGGCTGGATCAGCACCGCCGATGCGCCCGCGGCCTGGCAGGAGGGCCGCTGGTGGGCGCTGTTTGCCGACGCGCCGCTCGATGCGCTGATGCCGCGCGTCGACGTGGGCAACCAGAACCTGGCACAGGCCGTGGCCAACGTGGCGCAGGCGCAGGCGCTGCTGCGCCAGGCCGAGTCGCAATTGGGGCCCACACTGGGCGCGCAGCTGGGCGCGCAGCGCAGCGGCGATCCGGCGGGCGGCGCGGCCAACCTGGGCCTGACGGCCAGCTGGGCGCCCGACCTGTGGGGCCGCCTGGCCGCCGGCGTGCAGGCGCAGGGCGCGCGCGTGCAGGCCAGCCAGGCCGACCTGGCGGCCGCGCGCCTGGCCGCGCAGGGCAGCCTGGCCAGCGCCTACTTTCGCGTGCGCGAGGCCGACGTCGAGCTGCAGCTGCTGGACGAGATCATCACCGGCTACCGGCGCGCCGTCGGCATCACGCAAAACCGCTATGACGCGGGCGTGGCGGCGCACACCGACCTGCTGCAGGCGCGAAGCACGCTGGAGAACGCGCTGGGCAGCCGCGCCGCGCTGCAGGCCAGCCGCGACACCAGCGAGCAGGCCATCGCCCTGCTGATCGGCGAGCCGCCGGCGCAGTTCACGCTGGCGCGCGCGCCCTGGCAGGCCACGGTGCCGGCGCTGCCGCTGGACATGCCCTCCGAGCTGTTGCTGCGCCGCCCCGACGTGGCGTCCAGCGAGCGCGCGGTGGTGGCCGCCAACGCCAACATCGGCGCCGCGCGCGCGGCCTACTTTCCCAGCCTCAACCTCACGGCCGGCCTGGGCGGCAAGGCCGGCAGCCTGGCCACGCTGGCCTCGGCGCCCACGCTGGCCTGGTCGCTGGGCGCGGCGCTGGCGCAGACCCTGCTCGACAACGGAGCGCGCGACGCCGCGGTCGAGCAGGCCCGCGCCGCGCACCAGGCGGCCACGGCCAGCTACCGGCAAAGCGTGCTGACGGCCCTGGGCCAGGTCGAGAGCCAGCTGACCGCGATGGCCGCGCTGGCGACGCAGATCGAACATGCCCACGCTGCCGCGCTGGCCGCGCACGGCGCCGAGCAGCGCATCCTGAACAGCTACCAGGCGGGGCTGTCGGCCTACACCGACGTGGTCACCGCGCAGGCCAACGCCCTGGGCGCGCGCCGCAGCGAGCTGCAGCTGCAGCTGCAGCGCCAGCAGGCGGCGGTGGGCTTGATCCAGGCCCTGGGCGGCGGCTGGCAGGCGCCGTGGGGCGAGGCCGCGGCCTCGAGCTGAGTGGGCGGCGCCCTGGAGCCCGCGTGGGTCGGGGCACGCCGCATGCTTCGATAAATATAGCTGCTGGCGCAGATTCAGCGGGCGCTGGAGCCCGATTTATCATCCATCTTCAAGGCGCCGGCGTCTTGGGCTCGAAGTCGCAGCAATCGGCCACCGCGCACTGCCAGCAGCGCGGCGTGCGCGCCACGCACACGTAGCGCCCGTGCAGGATCAGCCAGTGGTGCGCGTGCGCCAGGTACTGGGGCGGCACGCGCTGCAGCAGCTGGTGCTCCACCGCCAGCGGCGTCTTGCCCGGCGCCAGGCCGGTGCGGTTGGCGACGCGAAAGATGTGCGTGTCCACCGCCATGGTGGGCTCGCCGAAGGCCACGTTCAGCACCACGTTGGCCGTCTTGCGGCCCACACCGGGCAACTGCTCCAACGCCTCGCGCGTGCGCGGCACCTCGCCGCCGTGATCGCGCAGCAGGATGGCGCAGGTCTGCATCAGGTGCCGCGCCTTGCTGCGGTACAGGCCGATGGTCTTGATGTGGCCTTCCAGCCCCTCCAGTCCCAGGTCGAGGATCTGCCGCGGCGTGTTGGCCACCGGAAACAGCCGCCGCGTGGCCTTGTTCACCCCCACGTCCGTAGCCTGCGCCGACAGCAGCACGGCCACCAGCAGCTCGAACACGCTGGTGTATTCCAGCTCGCTGGCGGGCAGCCGGTTGGCGGCCTGCAGGGTGGCGAAAAAGCGCTCGATCTGTTGGGTGTTCATGCCCCGGATTTTGCAAGAATCGGGGGCATGAACCGCCCCCGCATCTGCCTGAACATGATTGTCAAGAACGAGGCCCACGTCATCGAGCGCTGCCTGGCCTCGGCGCGCCCGCTGATCGACGCCTGGTGCATCGTCGATACCGGCTCCACCGACGGCACGCAGGACAAGATTCGCGCGCTGATGGCCGGCACCCCCGGCACGCTGCATGAGCGGCCGTGGAAGAATTTTGGCCACAACCGCAGCGAGGCGCTGCAATTGGCCCGTGCCGAGGGCAGCGACTACCTGCTGTTCATCGATGCCGACGAGTGGTTCGACGCCCCTGCCGGTTTTGCCTGGTCGCCGCTGGATGCCGATGCGTACGAGTTGCCCTGCCACTACGCCGGCATCGTCTACGCCCGCTGCGCGCTGGTGGCCACGCGCCTGGCTTGGCGCTGGGAAGGCGTGCTGCACGAATACCTGGCCAGCGAGCCGGCACACCAGCTGGCCGCGCTGAATCAGCCGCATATCGTCGTGCACCACGATGGCGCCCGTGCGCGCGACCCCGACACTTACCTGAAAGACATCGCCCTGCTGCAGGCCGCGCTGGCCGAGCAGCCGGACAACGCGCGCAACGTCTATTACCTGGCGCAGAGCCTGCGCGATGCGGGCCGTTTGGACGAGGCGCGCCAAGTTTATTTGCGCCGCGCCGGCATGGGCGGTTGGGACGAGGAGGCCTGGCACGCGCTGTATCAGGCGGCCGTGCTGCTCGATCGCCTGCAAGGCCCGCCCGCCGAGGTGCAGGCCGCCTACCTGGCGGCGTTCGAGGCGCGCCCCACGCGCGCCGAGCCGCTGGTTGAACTGGCCCGCTGGCACCGCGAGCGCCAGCAGCATGCCCAGGCCGCCTTTGTCGCCCAGTGGGCCGCCGCCATGCCGCGCCCGGCCGATCGCCTGTTTGTCGAGCCCGCGGTGTACGACTGGCGCGCGCTCGATGAACTGGCGGTCAGTGGCTTCTACGCCCGCTCGCCCGAGTTGAAGACCGCTGGCCACGCCGCCATGCGGCGCCTGATGGAGCGGATCGACGCCCTGCCGGACGAGGTGCGGGCAAGGGTGCGGGCCAATGCGGGGTTTTATGACCCGTGAGCCAGCCACTGGCCACTGTGCGCGCACAAAAAAGGGCGCCGCAGCGCCCTGGTGAATGTCTTGCCTTGAATCAGTTGATGATCGTCGGCAACGCGGGGACGTTGCCATAGTAGCCAGTCCAACTGAAAGTGCGGCTTGTACCGCCACCACCACCACTACCGCCGTATGACACCGACACGTTGATTTTGTCGCCGGCCACAAAACTGACCGATCCTGCGGCGGTGCAAGAGTCCGCACCAGCACCAATCGTGCAGGTGATCGACGTGTCTGTATTGTTGTTGCGCACGGTCACGGTCGCAGAGGACGTGCCGCCGGGGAGATTGCTCGATGTCGTTGCCGTGAAATTGCTCAGAACGCCAGCGACGCCGATTGTGTTCTGGTTGTTGGTGGACGTCGTAGTTGAAGCTGAAGTGCCCTGCAACTTGTAATACCGCGTCGTGGCGTCTCGCGATTGACTGCCCGTCCCTCCGCCGGCAATAGCGACCGAGAACCCGGCCGAGCCAGTGGCACCGGTTGCGCCTGTGGCACCGGTTGCGCCTGTGGTGCCTGTCGCGCCGGCAAGACCCGGAATACCTTGAGCTCCGGTTGGGCCCTGAACCCCTTGGGGGCCAGGAATCCCTTGAGGACCAGTCAGTCCTTGACTGCCTGTTGCACCGATGAAGCCGGTTGCTCCCGTTGCCCCGGCAGTTCCAGTCGGCCCGGTCGCCCCCATTGCGCCGGTGGCCCCGGTTGGTCCGGTCGCTCCCGTTGCGCCGGCGCCGGTTGGCCCGGTTACGCCCGTTGCACCGGTGGCCCCGGTCGGTCCAGTCACTCCCGTTGCGCCCGTGGCTCCGGTTGGGCCAGTGGCCCCCGTCGCGCCGATGGCTCCGGTCGGCCCGGTCGCCCCGTACGTCGACGGGCACGGCCCCAGCGCGCCACCGGCGGCCATGCAGACCACGTTGGCGGTCTGTTGGGCGCTGCCTGGCACGCCGGGCATGGTGACCGGACCATTCACCACCACGCCGCCACCGGCGGGCGGGGTGATGGTCACGTCCGCCGCCAGGGCGGGCATGGCGATGGTGGCCAGGGCGACGCCGGCGGCGGTTGCCAGCGCGTGGAGAGGGTAACGGTGCGTCATGATGAAGGGCCTTCCTGTATGTTCTGATTCAAGACTTGTTGCGGCGCGTGGCTGCAGCCAGACCGGCCAGGGCCAGGCTCATCAGCAGCAGCGTCCATTGCGAGGTGGTGGGAATGGGAGCGACACCGCCCGGCCCTGGTGGGGTGGGCGAGCCGAACCAGCGGCTGACCGGGCCTGCGCCCTGATTGGTCTGGCCGGCCGCCAACCACTGGCCGCTGGCGCTCATGCCGCGCACCGCCAGGTTGGCCAGGTTCTGCGTGCCGCCGGTCGGCAGGTTGATGTCGGCGCTCACGCTGCCCGGCGTGGTGGATTCAACGCGCAGCGGGGTGCCGGCAGCACCGGTCAGCGTCAGGGTCGACTGCACGGTCTGCACGCTGCCGGCGGCGAACTGCACCAGCTTGCCGGTGGTGCTGGTGATGCCGAGCGCATAGAAGCTGTTGTTGCCGCTGACGACCGAACTGGCGGCGCAGGCCGCGTTGTCGACGATGCTGACGGTGCCGGTACCTGCATTCAGCGTGCCGCCGTTGCTCCAGTTGCCGGCCAGGCTGATCGAGCCGCTGCTCAGTGTCAGGCTGCCGGCGGCACCGATCTGCACGTGTCGCACGTTGGTGAGCGTGCCGCCCTGCAGGTCGAACGCGCCGTCGACGATGACGTCGGTGCACGCGAGGTCCATCGAGCCGCCGGCGAGCCCGGAACTGGCGCCCGCCGGCACCACATAATCCGCATGTGCCACGGCGGTGGCGAACAGCAGGCATGCCCCTGCAATGGGCCAGCGCGGCAAGGCGCCGCGCCGCTTGGATCGATTCATCTTGATCACCTCCCCTTTGCAGGGCCAAACTTGTTGTGGTGAGAAGGTATCAGGGCTGGGCCATACCCGTCAATTTGTAAACTGTGCAAGATTTCACGGTTTTGTCGACAGACCGCTCGCTATCGAATTTGTAGTTAGAACTTAAGGGTCTTTTGTGCAAGAACATGCGCCCAAACGGCCCGCCAGATTCACACCAAAAGGCAACGATTGGGGCCAGCGGAGACGATGTCTCGAATTGGCTACGGTCGGACCAGCGGCTCGTCGTGCTGCATGTGCACCGCGGCCAAAGAAAAAGCCCGCTATCGCGAAGATAGCGGGCTTTGCATCAATGTCTGGGGTGGCTGATGGGACTCGAACCCACGACGACCAGAATCACAATCTGGGACTCTACCAACTGAGCTACAGCCACCGCGTCAAGCCGTTGATTATAGCTTGCGTTTGCCTTCGGCCCGAGCGGCGGCGGCCATGAAAAAGCCCCGCGCGGGCGGGGCTTGCGGGTGAGAGGAAGAGCGCGCTTCAGTCGCTGCTGCCGCCCAGTCCCAGCAGGGCCAGCAGGCCCTGGAAGACGTTGAACAGGTCCAGGTACAGGGCCAGGGTGGCGCTGATGTAGTTGGTCTCGCCGCCGTCGATGATGCGCTTGAGGTCATACAGCATGTACAGGCTGAACACGCCCACGCACAGAGTGCTGATGACCAGCATGCCGGCGGTGGAGCCGACGAACACGTTGATGATGGCGCCGACGATGATGATCAGGGCGCCGACGAACAGCCACTTGCCCATGCCCGACAGGTCGCGCTTGATGAAGGTGGACAGGCTGGCCATGACGAAGAACACGCCGGCCGTGCCGGCCATCGCGGTCATCACCAGTTCGTGGCCGTTCTTGAAGCCCAGCACCATGGCGATCATGCGCGAGAGCATCAGGCCCATGAAGAAGGTGAAAGCCAGCAGCACGGGCACGCCGGCAGCCGAGTTCTTGGTCTTCTCGATCGCGTACATGAAGCCGAAGGCGCCGCCCAGGAACACCACCAGGCCCATGCCGCCGCCCAGGCCGGCGGTGATGCCGGTGGCCACGCCCAGCCAGGCGCCCAGCACGGTGGGGATCAGGCTGAGCGCCAGCAGCCAGTAGGTATTGCGCAGCACCTTGTTGCGCTGCGTCTGCAGGGAGCCGGCGCCGGGGGCGCCGAGCACATGGGGGGAGGGGGAAAAGCGGTCGGTCATGGTGTCCATCTCCTTGCTGTCGTCGGGCGGCAGCCACCGTGGCGGCCTGTCGGGGACATTGTACGTAGACTGTAGATGATCGCAAAAATTCCCTTTTCAAGGGCGTGGCTTGCCATTTTTGCCCGTTTGGCGCCCCGAACGATGGCTGGGGTTATGCTTCACATGCCCCGCCTTGCATACCGTCGTCCCGCGGTGGGTGCGGCAGCGCGGGGCACGACACCGTGAAACGACCATGAAATCGAAAGCAGTCCTGGAATCGGCCGAGATCAAGGCCATCGCCCAAGCCGCCGAGGCCGAGGCGCTGAAGAACCACTGGCGGGTGACGATCGCCATCGTCGACGACGGCGGCCATCTGCTGCACCTGAGCCGCCTGGACGGCGCCGCGCCCATGAGCGCGCTGGTGGCGCCCGCCAAGGCGCGCAGCGCGGCGCTGGGACGGCGGGAGAGCAAGGGCTACGAGGACATGATCAACGGCGGGCGCACGGCCTTCCTGTCGGTGCCCGGCATGGACGGCCTGATGGAAGGCGGCGTGCCCATCCTGGTGGACGGCCAGTGCGTGGGCGCGGTGGGCGTGAGCGGTGTCAAGTCGCCCGAGGACGCCCAGGTGGCGCGCGCTGGCGTGGCGGCGCTGGGCTTGTCATGATTGTGAATAAAATGTGGCTGTAACCCGCGTCTGAAAAGCGCGGACAGCTACTAAATTGATAGTTGTTACGACAACCGCGGATGGTCAGTAGTTGAGTCGCTCGGGCCGCACGTCCTGCAGGATGGTGGTGGCGATCTCCTCGATCGACTTGGTGGTGGTCGACAGCCAGCGGATGCCGGCGCGGCGCATCATGGCCTCGGCCTCGGCCACCTCCATGCGGCAGTTGTCCAGCGCGGCGTAGCGCGAGTTGGGGCGCCGCTCGGCGCGGATTTCGGCCAGGCGCTCGGGGGCGATGGTCAGGCCGAAGATCTTCTTGCGCCAGGGCGCCAGCGCCGAGGGCAGTTGCTGGCGCTCGAAGTCCTCCGGGATCAGCGGGTAGTTGGCCGCCTTCAGGCCGAACTGCATGGCCAGGTACAGGCTGGTCGGCGTCTTGCCGCTGCGGCTGACGCCCACCAGGATCACGTCGGCGCCGGCCAGGTCGCGGTGGCTCTGGCCGTCGTCGTGCTGCAGGCTGAAGTTGATGGCCTCGATGCGGTCGTGATAGGCCTGGTTGCGGCTGATGTCCGAAAAGCGCCCCACCCGGTGCAGGCTTTTCAGGCCCAGCTCGGCCTCGATCGGCTGCACGAAGGTGCCGAACATGTCCAGCAGCATGCCCTTGCAGCCCTCGCGCAGGATGGCCAGCATCTGCGGGTCGACCAGGGTGGTGAAGACGATCGGGCGGCGGCCTTCCACGTCGTGCACGTGGTTGATCTGGCGCACCACCTGGTGCGCCTTGTCGGGCGTGTCGGTGAAGGGCAGGCGCACGTGGCGCGGCGTGATCTCGAACTGCGCCAGGATGGCGTTGCCGAAGGTTTCGGCCGTGATGCCGGTGCCGTCGGAGACAAAGAAAACGGTGCGATGGGTCATGGCGTGCCTGGGGCTGCGGGCGGCCGGGTCGGCCGGCGCCCTTTTCTCTAGAATGGCGCCCATTATGCGAACCCGCCCCTCGCGCCCCCTTGGCCCGCGCCCCGCCGCCGGGCCGCGCGCGCGGCCGGCCGGCGGTGCTTCGCTGCGCGCCCCTTGCTGCGCACGCCGATTTTCAAACTCCGGAGCTTTCCCATGTCTGCACTTTTCGAGGCGACCGCCCTGGTCGTACCGTTTGAAAACCTGAGGATGACCGATGTCGAGGCGGTCGGCGGCAAGAACGCCAGCCTCGGCGAGATGATCTCGCAGCTGCCCCAGGGGGTGCGCGTGCCCACGGGCTTTGCCACCACAGCGCACGCGTTTCGCGAGTTTCTCAAGCATCGGGGCCTGCACGAGCGCATCAGCGCGCGCCTGGCCGCGCTGGACGTGGACGACGTGCGCGCGCTGGCCGAGGCGGGTGCCGAAATCCGCGGCTGGGTCGAGAGCCAACCCTTCCCGGCCGAGCTGGACCAGGCCGTGCGCGCCGCCTTTGCCGCGCTGTTGGCGGGCAATGCGCAGGCCAGTTTTGCCGTGCGCAGCTCGGCCACGGCCGAGGATCTGCCCGACGCCTCGTTCGCCGGCCAGCAGGAGACCTTCCTCAACGTGGTCGGCATCGAGGATGTGCTGCACAAGATGAAGGAGGTGTTCGCCAGCCTCTACAACGACCGCGCCATCAGCTACCGCGTGCACAAGGGCTTCGCGCACGACGTGGTGGCGCTGTCGGCCGGCGTGCAGCGCATGGTGCGCAGCGACCTGGGCGCGGCCGGCGTGATGTTCACCATCGACACCGAAAGCGGCTTCCAGGACGTGGTGTTCATCACCGCCAGCTACGGCCTGGGCGAGACGGTGGTGCAGGGCGCTGTCAACCCCGACGAGTTCTACGTGCACAAGCCCATGCTGCGCGCCGGCAAGCAGGCGCTGATCCGCCGCAACCTGGGCAGCAAGCTGATCCAGATGGTGTTTACCAGCGCCGAAGAAAAGGCGGCCAGCGGCAAGCTGGTCAAGACCGTGGACGTGCCCACCGAGCAGCGCAACCGCTTCAGCCTGAGCGATGCCGAGGTGCAGCAGCTGGCGCGCTACGCGCTGGTGATCGAGCAGCACTACGGCCGCCCGATGGACATCGAATGGGGCAAGGACGGCACGGACGGCCAGCTCTACATCCTGCAGGCGCGCCCCGAGACAGTGAAGAGCCAGGCGCAGGGCAAGACCGAGCACCGCTACAAGCTCAAGGGGCATGGGACGGTGCTCGCCGAGGGCCGCGCCATCGGCCAGAAGATCGGCACCGGCCCGGTGCGCATCGTGCACAGCACGGCCGAGATGGACCAGGTGCAGCCCGGCGACGTGCTGGTCACCGACATGACCGACCCCAACTGGGAGCCGGTGATGAAGCGCGCCAGCGCCATCGTCACCAACCGTGGCGGGCGTACCTGCCACGCGGCCATCATCGCGCGCGAGCTGGGCATCCCGGCCGTGGTGGGCTGCGGCAACGCCACCGAGACCCTGGCCGACGGCACCCTGGTGACGGTGAGCTGCGCCGAGGGCGACACCGGTCACATCTACGACGGCCTGCTGGAAACCGAGGTGACCGAGGTGCAGCGCGGCGCCATGCCGCCGATCGCCACCAAGATCATGATGAACGTCGGCAACCCGCAGCTGGCCTTCGACTTCGCGCAGCTGCCCAACGAAGGCGTGGGGCTGGCGCGGCTGGAGTTCATCATCAACAACAACATCGGCGTGCACCCCAAGGCCATCCTCGACTACCCGCAGGTCGACGCCGACCTGAAGAAGGCGGTCGAGAGCGTGGCGCGCGGCCATGCCAGCCCGCGCGCCTTCTACGTCGACAAGGTGGCCGAGGGCGTGGCCACCATCGCCGCGGCCTTCTGGCCCAAGCCGGTGATCGTGCGCCTGTCGGACTTCAAGAGCAACGAATACCGCAAGCTGATCGGCGGCAGCCGCTACGAGCCCGAGGAAGAAAACCCCATGCTGGGCTTCCGCGGCGCGGCGCGCTACATCAGCGACGACTTCCGCGAAGCCTTCGCGATGGAGTGCGAGGCCCTCAAGCGCGTGCGCGACGAGATGGGCCTGACCAACGTGCAGGTGATGGTGCCCTTCGTGCGCACGCTGGGCCAGGCCGAGCGCGTGGTCAAGCTGCTGGCCGAGCAGGGCCTCCAGCGCGGCGACAACGACCTGAAGGTGGTGATGATGTGCGAGCTGCCCAGCAACGCCATCCTGGCCGAGCAGTTCCTGCAGTTCTTCGACGGCTTCTCGATCGGCTCCAACGACCTGACCCAGCTCACGCTCGGGCTGGACCGCGACAGCGGCATGGAGCTGCTGGCGCACGACTTCGACGAGCGCGACCCGGCCGTCAAGGCCATGCTGGCGCGCGCCATCGCCGCCTGCAAGGCCGAGGGAAAGTATGTCGGCATCTGCGGCCAGGGCCCCAGCGACCACCCGGACTTCGCGCGCTGGCTGGCGGACGAGGGCATCGCCTCGATCTCGCTCAACCCCGACAGCGTGATCGACACCTGGACCTTGCTGGCGCAGTAGCCGCCCCGCCGTCACCCGCGCCATGGCCCCGCTGCCCGCCCCGCCGTCCAAGCCCGCGCGGGCGGCGCGCTGGCGCGCCCTGCTGCTGGCGCTGTGGGCGGTGGCGTCCTTCGGCGTGGCCTTTTTCGCGCGCGATCTGACGCAGGTGGTGGCCGGCTGGCCGCTCAACTACTGGTGGATGGCGCAGGGCAGCGTGCTGCTGTTCATCGCCGTGGTGGCCAGTTACGCCTTCTGGATGAACCGCCACCCCGAGGCCGACGACGAGGAGACGCATGAGCCGCCGCAGCCCTGATCCGGCCGCGGCGGGCGATGCGCGCCACCACCGCCTGATGGCGGTCTTCATCGTGGGTTTCCTGGCCTTTCTGGCGCTGATGGCCTGGGCCGAGCGCGCGGGCCTGTCGCGCGACTGGATCGGGCCGATCTTCCTGTTCTTGTCGGTGATGGCCTACGCCGGCATCGGCATCTACGCGCGCACCACCGACCCGCAGGAGTTCTACGTCGCCGGCCGGCGCATCCCCGCCATGTACAACGGCATGGCGACGGCGGCCGACTGGATGAGCGCGGCCTCCTTCATCAGCCTGTCGGGCGCGCTGTATCTGCAGGGCGTGTCGGGCACCGCCGCGCAGCCGGGCGGCCTGGCCTACGTGCTGGGCTGGACGGGCGGCTTTTGCCTGGTGGGCCTGCTGATCGCGCCGCGCCTGCGGGCGATGGAGCTGTACACCGTGCCCGATTTCTTCGCCGCGCGCTTCGGCGCCGGGCCGCGCCGGGTGGCGGTGCTGGGCGCGGTGGCCTGCTCGTTCATGTACGTGGTGGCGCAGATCTACGGCATCGGCCTGATCGCCTCGCGCCTGACGGGCGTGCAGTTCGAGATCGGCATCCTGCTCGGCCTGGGCGGCGTGCTGCTGTGCTCGTTTCTGGGCGGCATGCGCGCCATCACCTGGACGCAGACGGTGCAGTACGTGGTGCTGCTGCTGGCGTTCTTGATTCCGGTGTCCTGGCTGGCCTACAAGCAGCTGGGCACGCCCGTGGCGCCGCTGGCCTACGGCGCGCAGCTGCCCAAGATCGCCGAGCTGGAGGACGCGCTGATCGCGTCGCCGGCCGAGCAGCAGGTGCGCGCGGTGTTCGCCGCGCGTGCGCAGGAGCTGGCCCAGCGCCTGCAGGACCCGGCCGCCGCGCTGGCGCGCGAGCGCACCCGGCTGGACGCGCGGCTGCGCGCGCTCAAGGAGCAGGGCGCCGAGCTGTCGCAGCTGATGCAGGTGCGGCGCGAACTGACGGCGCTGCCGCACGACGCCGAGGCCGCGCGCGAGGCCTGGACGCGCGCCATGCAGGAGGCGCAGGAGCGCGCCCAGCCGCTGGGCGGCCTGCCGCGCCAGGGCCAGGCCTTCGCCGGCGACCCCGAGGGCACGCCGGCGCAGCGCGCCGCCTTCGACGTCTCGCGCCTGAACTTCCTGGCGCTGATGTTCTGCCTGATGGTGGGCACGGCCAGCCTGCCGCATCTGCTGACGCGCTTCTACACCACGCGCAGCGTGGCCGACACGCGCCGCTCGGTGGCCTGGTCGCTGCTGTTCATCGCGCTGCTGTACCTGGGCACGCCGGCGCTGGCGGTGCTGGTCAAGTACGAGGTGATGGAGCACCTGGTGGGCAGCCAGTTCGGCGAGCTGCCGGCCTGGATCGCCCAGTGGGCGCGCGTCGATCCGGGGCTGATCTCGGTGCAGGACGTCAACGGCGACGGCGTGCTGCAGTTCGGCGAAATCCGCCTGGGCGCCAACATGATCATGCTGGCCACGCCCGAGCTGGGCGGCCTGCCGTACGTGGTGTCGGGCCTGGTGGCCGCGGGCGGGCTGGCGGCCGCGCTGTCCACCGCCGACGGGCTGCTGCTGACCATCAGCAACGCGCTGGTGCACGACACCTCGCCGATCCGCGACAAGGTGGTGGTGGTGTCCGAAAACCGCGTCATCCTGTCCAAGTTCGCGCTGCTGGCCGCCGCCATGGTGGCCACCTTCGTGGCGGTGCTCAAGCCGGCCGAAATCCTGTCGCTGGTGACGGTGTCGTTCTCGCTGGCCGCCGCCACCTTTTTCCCGGGTCTGGTGACGGGCCTGTTCTGGCGCCGCGCCGGCACGCGCGCCGCCACCTGGGGCATGCTGGCGGGCGCCGGCGTCACCACGGGCTACATGCTGTGGACCCACCCGGGCCTGCGCGCCTGGTGGGGCCTGCCGCCCGGTGGGCTGTGGTGGGGCATCCACCCCATTTCGGCCGGCGTGTTCGGCGTGCCCCTGGGCTTCGCGGTGATCGGGCTGGGCTCGCTGCTGGAGCGCCGCGTCGTGGCGTTGCCCTCGGGCAACGCTGAATAAGTACCCGCGATGGCGCGCGCCCTGATTTGGGATGGGCTGCAAGACGCAAACCGCAGCCATAGCGGGGCTATGGCGAGGATTTGCAACGCCGCAGACCGCCCAAAGCAGGGATGCGCGACGCGCGAGGGGCTTGTTCAGCGTTGCCCTTAAAACTTCCGGCTGACGTAGCGTGAGCCGGCCAGGCCGAAGCGCCAGGGCAGGGCCTGCGCCTTGCTGATGCCGATGCGCGGACCGGCCACCACCGCGACGGGCTGCGCCGGATCGGGCGCATGCACCACGAAGGGCGGGCGGTCCAGCGGCAGGCCGTAGAAGGCCTTGTCGATGCCCAGCGCCTGGCCCACGCGGCCGGGGCCGGCGCACAGCAGGCGTTCGTCCTCCAGGCCGCGGCGCGCGCGCATCTGCGCCAGCCCCTGCGTGGGCTGCAGCGCGCGGATCAGCACGCCGGCGCCATGGCCTTCCTCGCGGCAGACGAAGTTCAGGCACCAGTGCAGGCCGTAGTTGAAGTACACGTAGGCGTGGCCCGGCGGGCCGAACATGGCACGGTTGCGCTCGGTGGGGCCGCGGTGCGTGTGCGCGGCGGCATCGCTCATGTCGTAGGCCTCGGTCTCGACGATCACGCCGCCCACGCCGTCGACCAGCAGGGTGGCACCGATCAGACGGCGCGCCACCTCGGGGGCGTCGCCGGCGAAGTCCTTGCTCTTGAGGGTGCGGGGCATGGGATGATCGGGGCTGGCAGGGGCGACGCCGGCGCGCGCCGCGTTGCCCTTGGATTGTCGGTCAACCCGTTTCATGAGGAGTCCCCACGTGTTCAAAGCCCTGTTGCTGACCAAGCCCGACGGCGGCGCGCTGCACTGCGCCATCACCGATCTCGAGGAAGCCGCGCTGCCGGCCGGCGAGGTGCGGGTGCAGGTGGCGGCATCCACCCTCAACTACAAGGACGCGCTGGCCATCACCGGCAAGGCGCCGGTGGTGCGCAGCTACCCCATGGTGCCGGGCATCGACTTCGCCGGCACGGTGCTGGAGTCCAGCGACCTGCGCTACCGCCAGGGCGACGCCGTGCTGCTCAACGGCTGGGGCGTGGGCGAGTCGCACTGGGGCGGCCTGGCGCAGCAGGCGCGTGTCAAGGCCGACTGGCTGGTGCCGCTGCCGGCCGGCCTGACGGCGGCGCAGGCCATGGCCATCGGCACCGCCGGCTACACCGCCATGCTGTGCGTGATGGCCCTGCAGCGGCACGGCGTGACGCCGCAGCAGGGCCCGGTGCTGGTGACCGGCGCCAACGGCGGCGTGGGCTCGATCGCCATTGCCCTGCTGGCGCGGCAGGGCTTCACGGTGCATGCCAGCACCGGCCGCCTTCATGAATCCGAGCACCTGAAGGCGCTGGGCGCCAGCGAGCTCATCGACCGCGCCACGCTCAGCGGGCCCGGCAAGCCGCTGCAGAAGGAGCGCTGGGCCGCGGCGGTGGACGCCGTGGGCAGCCACACCCTGGCCAACGTCTGCGCCAGCCTCCGCTACGGCGGCGTGGTGGCCGCCTGCGGCCTGGCCCAAGGCATGGACTTGCCGGCCAGCGTGGCGCCCTTCATCCTGCGCGGCGTCACGCTGGCGGGGGTGGACAGCGTGATGGCGCCCCACGCGCGCCGCGTGGAAGCCTGGCGCCGCCTGGCGCAAGAGCTGCCGGCTGAGGTGCTGGCCAGCAACACGCAAACCATCGGCCTGGCGCACGCCGCCGGCACGGCCGCCGAGCTGCTGGCCGGCCGCGTGCGCGGGCGCGTGGTGGTCGATGTGAATCGCTGAGCTGGCGGCGGAGCGGGATCAGGCCGTCGGGGCACCCGGCTCCGTTCATGTCCCCCACCGGCCTGCGGCCGGCTCCGCCTTGGCGCACCACCGCCCGGCGTTGTCAACGCATTGTTTGCGTCAGCGCACCTGATTGAAGAACTGCCGCGCCGCCGCCATGCAGAACGGCGGCTCGTAGGTGCCGTGGTAGGCGCCGTAGTAGGCGGCGAACTCGGGCGAGGCGGGGTCGGTGGGCGCCTTGCCGCCGGGGCCGAACACGGCCTGGATTTGAGCGTCGACGTCGACCGAACCGACGTTCTTGACCCCGTTGGCCTGGAAGTTGGCGAACATCGGCAGCTGGTGCACCGCCGGCGGCACCGTGGGGTCGCCGGCGCCGCCGCACAGCAGCGTCGGGGCCTTGGGCTTCCAGTTGAACAGGGTGTTCTTTTGCGCGTCCACGCTGATGCCGGCCTTGTCGTTGGTCTGCATCATCTGCAGGAAGGCCGGCTGCATCAGCGCGTCGCGCGCCTGGTTGGGCGTGCCGCCGGGCAGCTTGCCCGAGGTGACCAGGGTGGTGTAGGTGTAGGTGGGGCTGGGCAGCAGGTTCTCGATGCCGGTGACGTAGGGCGCCTTGAACGCGTCCTCGGGCTTGTCGTAGACGTTGCCGTACACCTTTTGCCACGAGGTGATGATGAAGGGCACGAAGAACTGGTAGCCGGCGATGGCGTCGGGCACCTTCATGGCGCCGGCCAGGTTGTAGGGGCCGGCCAGGTGGGCGCCGGCCACCAGGTTGATCTCGCCGGCGTTGGCGGCCTCGGCGGTGCGCTGCGTGGCCATCGACGAATGCCCGCCCTGCGAGTAGCCGCTGACCATCACCTTGCCCGAGAAGGCGACGCCGACGGCACCCGCCGCGTTGCGCGCCGCGCGGATCGAGTCGATGACGGCGCTGGCCTCGGAGTCGGCGTGCAGGTAGGGGTGGTAGGCGTAGGTGGACTGCGCGTAGCCCAGGTAGTCGCTGGCCACCACCGAATAGCCCTGCGCCGCGTAGAAGGCGGCCAGCAGCAGGGTCTCGGCGTTGTTCGGGTCGGCCATGGTGATCGGCTTGGACACCACGGTGCCGTGGGCGTAGGCCAGCAGCGGCGTGGCGGCGGTGGCGCAGGTCGAGCCCAGCGGGCCGGTGGGCACCATCAGCGCGCCCGACGAATTGGCGCCCGGCTCGCCCTTGGCGCCGATGGTGGCGTAGTTGAGTGCCAGGATCTTCACGCCGCAGGTGGCCTTGCCGGTCAGCGCCTGCAGGCCGCTGGCCGCCGTGGCGGCGTCGATCTGATCGGGCGTCAAATCGGCCACCACGCGCGCCGGGTCCAGCAGCTCGCCGCGCCTGGGGCCGGCCGGCTCGTCCGAGCCGCCGCAGGCGACCAGCAGGGCCGCGGCCGCGGCGATGGCAGACAGTTGAAGCAGTTTCATGGCGTCCCTCTCGTGGTTGAAGCAAAGCGCTCAAGCCACGCATCGTGCAAAGGCACGCGCCGCGCAGCCATAGGGGATAACGCGAGGTGAGGGGGTCGGCCGCACCTCAGTGCTCCAGCACCCACTCGATGATGAGCTTGGCGACGAAGCCCACCATGCCGAAGGCCAGCGCCAGGAACAGCACGAAGGTGCCGAACTTGCCGGCCTTCGACTCCCAGGCCAGGTGACCGATGATGAACAGCATGTAGGCCATGAACGCGCCGACGCCGAAGGTGAGGCCGAACCAGGCAATCTGCTCCTCGCTGAAGCCGAACATGTCAGCGCACCCCCTCCGGTGGCTGGCGTTCCGGCAGCGTGCTGGCGTCCACCAGCGCGCGGTAGGCGTGCCAGCTGGCGTGGCCCAGCCAGGGCAGCACCACGATCAGGCCCAGCAGCGCGGTGGCCATGCCCAGCAGGGTCAGGCCCATGATGAGGGCGGCCCACAGCGCCATGGCGCCGGGGTTGCTCAGCACCGTCTGCCAGCTGGTCAGCACCGCCTGCAGCACGTCGACGCGGCGGTCCAGCAGCAGGGGCATGGCGATCACGCTGGAGGCGAACAGCGGCGCCGCCATCAGCGCGCCCAAGGTCAGCCACAGCTCGAACAGGTGGCCGCCGGGCGCCAGCACCACGTGGTGCACGAAGTCCAGTGGCGTGTGCACCGGCTGCGGCGCCAGCAACGTGATGAGGGCGGCCGAGGTCAGCACCCAGCCGGTGCCGGCCAGCGACAGCAGCACGCCAAAGCGCACCAGGCTCCAGTAGCCGCCGTGCACGGCAAAGCGCGAATACTGCCAGCGCGTCCAGGTCTTGGCGATGGTGCGCCAGTCGGCCGGCTCGCCGCGCTCCAGCGCGCGCGACAGCGCGTACAGGCTGGTGGCCAGCACCGGCGCGACCACCAGAAAACCCGAGAAGGCGCCGGCCAGCAGCCAGAAGCGCTCGCGCGCGACGAGCAGCAGCAGCGCGCCGAACAGCGCCAGCAGCAGCCCGTGCAGCAGGCTCGGTGCGCCGCAGCGCCACAGGTCGCGCCCGCCCAGCGCCAGCCAGTGCAGCGGCGCCGTCAGCGCGACGGGCCGCACGGCCGGCAGTTGCAAGGTGCCGCGCGGCGGGCGCGGCGGCAGCGGAGGAGGGGGAGCGGTGGAGTTGGGCACGGCGGGCAGCTTGGGGGCGATGCGGCGAGTGTGCCAGCCCGCCGGCGCGCCGGGCACCCGCCGGCAGTTCACGGACCAGCGATACTACTTGTTTGATAGCTGCTCGCGCTTGATCCGCAGGCGCCACAGGTCGATTTGGCTCAAAAACCGCCCGTCGACCGCCCTCAGGCCGCCGCCATGCGCGCCGGCATGCGGGCCTCGCGGATCGGCAGGTTGATGACGGCCGCCAGCAGCGCCAGCACGATGTCCGCCCCCCACATCCAGCCGTAGTTGCCGAACTCGGTGATGGCCAGCCCGCCCAGCCAGGCGCCCAGAAAGCCGCCGATCTGGTGCGACAGCAGCGTCAGGCCGAACAGCGTGCCCAGGTAGCGCACGCCGAACAGCTTGCCCACGATGCCGGCGGTGGGCGGCACCGTGGCCAGCCAGGTCAGGCCCAGGCCGATGGCGAACACGTAGAACACCCAGGGCTCGCTGGGCATCAGCAAATACCAGCCGATCAGCACCGCGCGGCTGGCGTACATCAGCGCCAGGATCATCTTGCTGCGGTAGATGCCCACCAGGTGCCCCACCCACAGGCTGCCGACGATGTTGGCCAGCCCGATCAGCGCCAGCGAGGTGCTGGCCACCGTGGGCGGCAGGCCGCACAGGTCGACCTCGGTCGGCAGGTGCGTGACCAGGAAGGCGATGTGAAAGCCGCAGGTGAAAAAGCCCGCGTGCAGCAGCCAGTAGCTGCGGTCGCCCAGCGCCTGGCGCAGCGCCTGGCGCAGGCCGCCGGCGGGCGCCGCCGCGTGCGCCGGGTGGGCGTGGCCGTGGCTGCCGCGCGTCAGCTTGCCGACCAGCGGCAGCGCCGCCAGCACCAGCACCGCCAGGCTGTACAGCGCGCCCATCCAGCCCAGCAGCTGGATCAGCTTTTGCGTCAGCGGCGCGAACACGAACTGCCCCATCGAGCTGCCGGCGTTGATCACGCCCGCGGCGGTGCCGCGCGCCTCGTCCGACATGCGCTGCGCCGCCGCGCCGATCAGCACCGAGAAGCTGCCCGCGCCCGCGCCCACGGCCACCAGCAGGCCCTGCGTGAAGATCAGGCCCCAGCTGGAGCCCCACAGCGGCGTCAGCGCCATGCCCAGCGCCATCACCACGATGCCGCCCAGCAGCACCGGGCGCGCGCCCCAGCGGTCGGCGGCGGCGCCGGCCAGCGGCTGGATGGCGCCCCAGCTGAACTGCGCGATGGCGAAGGCGAAGCTGATGGTGGCGATGCCCAGGCCGGTGGAGGTGTTGATCGGCCCCAAAAACAGGCCCAGCGACTGGCGCGCGCCCATGGTGATCATCAGGATGCCGGCCGCGGCCAGCGTGATGGCCAGGGCGCCGGGTTCTTTGAGCTTGGAGAGCATGGGGCGTGATCCGGGAGGGTGGGCCGAAACCAGGGGCAAGGTGAGGGCCTGGGTGATGATAGGTCCGTTCCGCCGATCCATTGAGCCCATAATCCGGCCGACAACGTCAATGAACGCTTGACAATGACCGAGCGCAGCACCGCCTCCTCATCGCTTCGCGCCGCCGGCGCCGCACCGCCCGAGGCCTTCTGGCTGCCGTCCTGGCACGCCTTCGTCAAGACGGTCGAGCTGGGCAGCATGGCCGCTTGCGCGCGGGCGCTGGACTGCACGCGCGCGCAGGTCAGCCGCCAGATGGCCGAGCTGGAGGCGCACCTGGGCGCGCGCCTGCTCGAACGCTCGACCCGCCGCCTGCGGCCCACGCCGGACGGCGAGGTGTTTTTGCAGCACGCGCGCCAGGCGCTGGACAGCGTGGCCGCCACGCACATCGCGCTGGGCCAGCAGGCCGGCCGGCCGCAGGGCGTGCTGCGCGTCAGCGCCACCATCACCTTCGGGCGCATCTACGTCGCGCCGCTGCTGCCGCCGCTGCTGGCCGCGCACCCGCAGCTGGTGTGCGAGCTGATCCTGACCGACCAGTTGGTGGACCTGGTGCAAGACCAGATCGACCTGGCCCTGCGCATGACGCGCAGCCCGCCGCAGGACGCGGTGGCGCGGCGCATCGCCGCCATCGGGCGCGCCGTCTTCGCCGCGCCGGCCTACCTGGCCGCGCACGGCGCGCCCGCCAGCGTGGCCGAGCTGGCGCGCCACCAGACCCTGAGCTACCTGCTGACCGACGACGACCACTGGCGCCTGCAGGACGCCGACGGCGCCGAACACCGCCTGCCCGCCAGCAGCCGCCTACGCCTGAACAGCACCGACGCCCTGCTGGACGCGGCGCTGGCCGGCCTGGGCCTGGCCATCCTGCCGATTTATCTTGCGGCGCCGCACGTGGCGGCCGGTCGGCTGCAGGCGGTGCTGCCGCAGGCGCAGCCCGTCACCCCGCACGGCAACGCCATCTATGCCTGCTACACCCCCAGCCGCGTGCGCAGCCCCAAGGTGCGCGTGCTGCTGGACGCGCTGCGCGCGCGCTTCGAGCCGGTGCCGCCGTGGGAGCGGGGCGGTGAACCTAGAAACGGCAGTTGACCGCTTGCCATCTTCTTGAAAGCCGCGCCATGCTTGGCTTCACTGTCTCCGATCACGTTCACCTGTTGGGTGACCGCGCTATGCACTTGCCGGCACCGCTCTCGACGCGCCATGCGGCGTTGCTTCGCCTTGCGGGCAACAGCCCGCTGCGTTGTCGCGCCTTGCCTGGCACGCCGATAGCGGCACCGGCAAGCGCATCCAACTGCCGTTTCTAGGTTGAAAGCTCCAAACAGCCGAACGCAGAGGGCGCAAAGGATTCGCAGAGGACACAGAAGACATCCACCCAAATGCTTTTAAAAAGATAGCGCCTCGCGCCCGTTTCGCGGGGGCTTCAGTCGATGCTGTGCCTATTTCGGACTTTTCTGCGTCCTTTGCGCTCTCTTTGCGCCCTCTGCGTTCGGCTGTTTGGTGTTCGTTCAGCCGCCCGCGATCTGCCGCAGCGCCTGCTCGACCTCGGCGCTGGCCTGCGGCCGCACCACGCGGGCGACCTCCTGCCCGTCGCGCAGAAACACCAGGGTCGGCCACAGCTTGACGCGAAAGCTGCGCCCCAGCGGCCGCCCGGGGCCGTCCTCGACCTTGACGTGCGGCACCGCCGCGCCCGCCTGCGCGAAGGCCGTGGCGATGTGCGGCTGCGCGCCCTGGCACCAGCCGCACCAGTTGGCGCCGAACTCCAGCACCAGCGGGCCGCGTGTGGCGTCGACGTCGGCGCGGGTCTGGGTTTCGGGGACGAAGGTGGCGGTGTAGGGCATGGCGAAAAAGCAAGTCGTTGCCGGCCGATCATATCGGCCGTGCCCTGCTTGGCCCCACCCGGTGCGCGGGCAAGCCGGCGCGGCCCGGGCCGGCGGGCGTCGGCGCGCTATCGTGAGTCCATGCGAGCCATGGAAGACCTGTCGCAACTGCCCGACCGCGCCGCCATCGCGCGGCTGGTCGAGCGCTTTTACGCCGACGTGCGCGCGGATGATGTGCTGGCCCCCGTGTTCGAGCCGCGGCTGCACGGCCGCTGGCCGGCGCATTTGGTGCGCATGACGGACTTCTGGTGCACCACGCTCAAGCTGGAGCGCAGCTTTCGCGGCGACGTGCACCACAAGCACATGGCGCTGGCCGGCATCCGGCCCGCGCACCTGCAGCGCTGGCTGCGCCTGTGGCAGCGCGACACGGCACTGGAGCTGCAGCCGGCCGCCGCCGCCCGCCTGCAGGACGTGGCCGTGGGCATCGCCCGCGTGATGTTTTTGGGCTGGTTCGGGCGCCTGCCTTCGCGCGATCAGCTGCTGGACGAGCTGGCCCTGGACGCCGCCTGATCGGCGCGCGGGCCGGCCTCGGCCGCGCGCAACTCGTCCGGCGTGTTGAGGTTGGCAAAGGCCTGCGGGTCGTCGTCGGCGCGGTCGAAGGCCACCAGCACCGTGCGGTGCCGGGCACTCCAGTCCAGAATGCCGCGCCCGCCCGCCTGCAGATAAGCCTGCAGGCTGCCCGCCAGCGTGGTGCGCAGCAGGCAAAACACCGGCTGGGCCTGCAGGCGCAGCGCGCCCCGGGCATCGCGCTCGGGCGTGGCGACCATGGCCAAATCGGCCTCTTGCGCTTGCAGGGCGTGCGCGAACCGCTCGCAAAGCGATAGCGGAAAGCGCGGCGTGTCGCAGGGCACGGTCAACAGCAGCGGCGTGCCGGCGTGGGTCGAGCCGGCCAGAAAGCCGGCCAGCGGGCCGGGAAAGTCGGGCCAGTCGTCGGCCAGCACCGGCACGCCCAGGGCCTCGTAGTCGGCGCGGTGGCGGTTGGCGCTGATGAGCACGTGCGCCGGCGGCAGGCTTTGCTGGCGCAGGCGCTGCAGCGCGTGCTGCACCAGCGGCCGGCCCTGCAGCATTTGCAGGCCCTTGTCCGCCCCGCCCATGCGCGCGCCGCGGCCGCCGGCCAGGATGAGGGCGGTGATGGGCAGCGGGGCGGTCGGCGGGGAGGCCACGGGGGGCGCGCGGATCAGTTTCTCAGCCGCCGATGTAGCTCATCTCCACGCGCGGCGCGGCTTTTTCGGTGTCGGGCGGCAGGCTGGCGCGCAGCTCGCTGTAGCGGTCGGTTCGGCCTTGCCAGATGCCTTTGACCGCCTCGCCGATCTGCGCATCGTCGGCGCCGCCGCGCAGCAGGGTGCGCAAGTCGTGCCCCTGGGTGGCGAACAGGCACAAGAAGAGGCGCCCGTCGGTCGACAGGCGCGCGCGGTTGCAGGCGCCGCAAAACGGGTGCGTCACGCTGCAGATCACGCCGACTTCGCCCAGGGCCGGGTCGTGGCGACCGTCGGCATCGGCGTAGCCCCAGCGCTCGGCGGTCTCGCCCGGCGCGCTGGCCTGCAGCGGCACCAGCGGAAACTCGGCCTGCAAGAGGCGGATGATGTCGGCGCCGGGCAGCACCTCGTTCATGCGCCAGCCATTGGTGGCGCCCACGTCCATGAACTCGATGAAGCGCAGCGTGATGCCGCGGCCGCGAAAGTGGCGCGCCATCGGCAAAATCTCGTGCTCGTTGGTGCCGCGCTTGACCACCATGTTGACCTTGATCGGCCCCAGGCCCGCGGCCTGCGCGGCGTCGATGCCGGCCAGCACCTTGCGCACCGGAAAGCCGACGTCGTTCATGGCCTGGAACACCGTGTCATCCAGGCTGTCCAGGCTGACCGTCACGCGCTTGAGGCCCGCCTGCGCCAGCGCGCGGGCCTTGCGCTCCAGCAGCGAGCCGTTGGTGGTCAGCGTGATGTCCAGCGGCTCGCCGTCGGGCGCGCGCAGCGCGGCCAACTGCTCGATCAGGCCCTCCACGTTCTTGCGCACCAGCGGCTCGCCACCGGTCAGGCGCAGCTTGCGCACGCCCACGTCCACGAACAGGCGCGCCAGCCGGGTGATCTCCTCGAAGCTGAGCACCTCGGCGTGTGGCAAGAACTGGTGGCTGGCGCCGAACACCTCCTTGGGCATGCAATAGGTGCAGCGGAAGTTGCAGCGGTCGGTCACGCTGATGCGCAAATCGTGCAGCGCCCGCCCGCGGGTGTCGCGCAGCAGGCCGTCGGCCGGCACGGGCAGCGGCGCCAAGGTCGCGGCGCCAGGCGCGGGCGCGCGCTCGCTGCGACGGGCGGAATACGAAACGGTGGCGGTCCCCATGCGGTCCATTATGCGCAAGCGCCGTAGGCGCGTGGCCCGTGGTGACTTGCCCGCGCTGGCCGTGCGCCCAGCGCGCCACGGGCCGGCACGCTAAGATCAGTGACCGCTTAAGTTTGGCGGCACCGAATGAACCGCATGCACACGCCTTCCAACACCACGCGCCGCCGCTGGCTGCAAGCCACTGCGGCCGGCCTTGCGTTGCCGGCGTCGGCCATCGTCCAGGCCAAGCCCGAGAAAGAGCCGCCGCTGCCCGCCGTCGGCAGCGCGCTGCCCCTGACCCCCGCGCCGCTGCTGGGCGGCGGGCAGTTCGACCCGGCGCAGGCCGACGGCCGCGTGCTGGTGCTGTACTGGTGGGCCAGCTGGTGCCCGTTTTGCGCCGAGCAAAGCCCCGAGATGCAAAAGCTGTGGGACGCCCAGCGCGGCCGCGGCCTGCAGATGCTGACCCTGTCGATCGACAAGAAGCCCGAGCTGGCCGTGGCCTATCTGCGCAAGAAGAACTACAACTTTCCGGCCGCGTGGCTCAGCCCCGAGCTGCTGCGCCACTACCACAAGCCCGAGGGCCTGCCCGTCACCGTGGTGCGCGGCAAGGACGGGCGCGTGGCGCAGGCCGAGAAGGGCCAGCTGTTTCCCGAAGACGTGGCGCAGCTGGCGCGCTGGCTGTAGCGGCTGGCTCCGTTTCTATAAAAACAATAGCTGTCGGCGCTTGGTGGACAAGCGCCAGAGCCCTTTTTGATTCACAAATCGGTGCGGCCTCACGCGCAGCGCGCCCCGTCCACCTCGATGCACACCCCGCTGATGAAGGCGGCCTCGTCGCTGGCCAGGTAGAGCGCGGCGTTGGCGACGTCGAGCGCGGTGGAAAAGCGTCCCAGCGGGATGGTGGCCAAGAACTTGGCCCGGCGCGCCTCGTCCACCGGGCCGCCGGCGAACTCGGCCGACAGGCCGGTGTCGGGGTTGAACACCGGGTTGATGCAGTTGACGCGGATGTTGTCCGGCCCCAGCTCGGCGGCCATCGACTTGCTGGTGATGATGACCGCGCCCTTGCTGCCGTTGTACCAGGTCAGGCCCGGGCGCGGGCGGATGCCGGCCGTGCTGGCGATGTTGATCAAGCTGCCGCCACCACCCGCGCGCAGGGCCGGCACGGCGTGCATGGCGCTCCAGTAGATGCTCTTCATGTTGACGGCGTAGACCTTGTCGAACTCGGCCTCGCCCACCTCCAGCATGGGGCGGTTGCGGTGCGTCCAGCCGGCGTTGTTGACCACCACGTCCAGCCGGCCGCCGAAGTCCCGAGCGGCCTGCACCAGGCGCGCCCAGTCGTCGCCTTTCGTCACGTCGGCGGCGACGAAGCGCGCCTTGCCGCCGGCGGCGTTGATGCTGGCCGTCACCTTCTCGCCCAGCGCGGGGTTGATGTCGTTGACCACGACGGCCGCGCCTTCTTCGGCCAGGCGGCGGGCGATGCCCTCGCCGATGCCGCCGCCGGCGCCGGTGACGATGATGGACTTGTTCTGCACGCGCATGGGTGTTTCCTTGTGTGATGAGGGGGTCGAGTCAGCCGGCATGGTAAGGCGCGCCGGGGCCGATGCGGCTACGATGTCCCTTTTCCACTGGCAACCGGCAAAGGATGGCGACCATGAACGGCTCTCTCATCGACGACCTGATGGGTCAAATGCAAGGCGCTCCGCTGGGGCAGATCGCGCAGCAGCTGGGCACCGACCCGGGCACGGCCAGCAACGCCATTGCCGCCGCGCTGCCCACGCTGGTGGGCGCGCTGGGGCACAACGCGCAGCAGCCGGGCGGCGCCGACGCGCTGTTCAACGCGCTGCAGCGCGACCATTCGGGCCAGGGCGCGATGGACCTCGGCGGCCTGCTGGGTTCGCTCACGCAGGGCGGCGCGGGCGGCGGTGGCGGCGGCCTGGGTGGGCTGCTGGGGGGCCTGCTGGGCGGGGTAATGGGCGGTGGCGGCGGCGCGCCGGCCAGCCCGCCCAGCGCACAGCTGGATGCTGGCGGCATCCTGGGCCACATCTTCGGTGATGCGCAGGGCCGCGCCCAATCGGGGCTGAGCCAGGCCACGGGCCTGAACGGCGGCCAGGCAGGCCAGCTCCTGATGATGCTGGCGCCGCTGGTGATGTCGGCGCTGGCCAAGCACACCAGCAGCAACAACCTGGACGCCGGCGGCCTGGGCCAGATGCTGGGCCAGGAGCAGGCGCGCGTGCAGCAGCAGGGCGGCCTGGGCGGCGGCCTGCTCGGCGCCGTGCTCGATCAGAACGGCGACGGCCAGGTCGACCTGAGCGACTTGCTGAAGGTGGGCGGCAGCCTGCTGGGCGGGCGCCGCTGAGCCGCCGCGTTGATCGGGCAGCAAAAAGCCACGCCGCGGCGTGGCTTTTTGTCGGGTGCCCGGCGGGCGCTCAGCCCTGGTGCGGGCGCTTGCCGGGGTTCTTCTTGCTGCGGGTGTGCGAGCCGCGCTCCAGGCTGCGCTTTTGGCCCACGGCCAGCTTGCGCGTGGGGGCGCCGGGCAGCGGCGGGGTGGCCTTGCGCATGGCTTCGGTGACGATTTGCTTGCCCATGATGTGATCCTTTTTGGCGTGTTGGCTGAAAACCCTCTATTTTCACCGATTTCCGGGCGCGCCCGACCGCTGGATGGGCTGGGCGTTGCATCGACGCTGAACTCCGGGAAAACCCTGAACCAAATCCCAGTGGTTTCTGCACACTGAACTGTATACAATTTGCCCTGGTCGCAGCGGTGCAAGGAAGGGCGGGCCATGGGCCCCGCCAAGTCTCCAAGCGCGATCACCTGTAGACGGCTCGCAGCGCCCGCGGTGGCGAGCCGCATCGAGAGGAGACTCGCGCCTTGGAAACCTATCTGCTCGACTGGGCCAACCTGCTGCTGCGCTGGCTGCACGTGATCGTGGCCATCGCCTGGATCGGCTCGTCGTTCTACTTCGTCTTTCTGGACAGCAACCTCGAGCCACCCAAGGCCGACGACCTGAAGAAAAAAGGCGTGGACGGCGCCATCTGGTCGGTGCACGGCGGGGGCTTCTACAACGCCCACAAGTACATGGTGGCGCCCCAGGGCGGCGCCATCGACAGCAAGCTGCACTGGTTCTACTGGGAAAGCTACTGGACCTGGATGTCGGGTTTTGCGCTGTTCGTGGTGCTCTACCTCTGGAACGCCAGCATCTTCTTGGTCGACAAGAACGTGTTCGACTGGTCGCCGGTGGCGGCGGGCTTCACCGCCGTGGGCTTTCTGGTCGGCTTCTGGCTGATCTACGACACCATCTGCCGCGTGTTCGGCTTTCGCCAGAACGGCGACCGCATCGTCGGCGCGCTGATCCTGGTGGTGGTGGCCATCGCGGCCTGGCTGGCCTGCCACCTGTTCGCCGGCCGCGCCGCCTTCCTGATCGTGGGCGCCATGATCGCCACCAGCATGAGCGCCAACGTGTTCTTCTGGATCATCCCGGGCCAGCGCAAGGTGGTGGCCGCCATGACCAGCGGCCAGCCCTACGACCCGGCCGAGTTCGCCATTTACGGCAAGCGCGGCAAGCAGCGCAGCGTGCACAACACCTACTTCACGCTGCCGGTGATCGTGGCCATGCTCAGCAACCACTACAGCTTTCTGTACAGCGACGCCCACCGCTGGGTGGTGCTGTTCGTGCTGATGCTGGCGGGCGCGCTGATCCGCCAGTTCTTCGTCGCCCGCCACGCCTGGCACCTGGGCAAGGCCCGCCATCCGTGGCCCTACGCCGCCGTCGGCGTGCTGCTGCTGATCGGCCTGATGGCCTGGATGAAGCCCGCGCCCGAGGCCCCCGCCGCCGCCGCGCCCGCCACCGTGGACTACGCGCAGATCAGGCCGATCCTGGAGCAGCGCTGTTACCTGTGCCACGGCGAGGCGGTGCAACAAAAGGGCCTGCGCTTCGACTCGGAGGAGCAGGCCAAGACCCACGCCCAGCTGATCTACCAGCAGGTGGTGGTGCAAAAGCTGATGCCGCTGGGCAACGCCACGCAGATGACCGAGGCCGAGCGCGGCATGGTCAAGCGCTGGTTCGAGGGTGGGGCGAAATAGGCTTGCTGCCGCGCCCCATCGGTCAGCGCCAGTGGTTGAGGATGTGGAACTGGCCTTGCACCGGCAGGCCGGCGGCTTGCAGTGCGTCGATCGCCCGCACGATGTGCCCGTAGTCCATGGTGTGGCGCGGGTTGCCGTCGCGGAAGATGGCGAGCACGCCCGTGTGCCCGTCGGCCTGCCGCGCCAGCGCCAGGAAGTCGGCCACGTTGTGGGTCAGCAGCGTGCGCCCCTGGCTTTGCGCCTGGGCGAAGACCTGGGCGTCGGGCAGGCCGTTGCAGCCCAACTCGGCCACACTGAGCACGTCGTGGCCAGCCTGACGCAGGGCGTCGAGCAGTCGGCGCGCCTGGCTGTCCTCGTCGACCAGCAGCTTCATGCGGGCGCGTTGCCCACGGCGATGCCTTCGGCCAGCAGGCGCTGGCGTTCCTCGTCGGCCTCGGCCTCGATCAGCGCGCGGTGCGCCTCGCTGTAGGCCAAGGCTTCTTCCACGGCGGGCAGGGGCAGGTTCCAGTTCTCGGCCGCCTCGGCGGCGCTCAGGCCGTTGGCCTGGGCGTCGAGCCAGACCGCGCTGGCCTGCAGCTTGCGCCCCTTGATCCAGAGCTGGCGGCGCCAGGGGTGCGGGCGTTGCACCAGCCATTGCCAGGTGGGCGGCAGGGCGGCTTCCAGTTCGGGAATGGCCAGGCGGGTGGCCTGCTCGGCGCTGCGCCCGACAAAAAGATGGTTGCCCCGGCGCGCCTCATTGACGAGCAGCGTCGTGACTTGGGCGGCGCGCAGCACGGTGTCCTTGACGCTGGAGGCGGACAGCGCGGCACGCAGGTTGGCCAGGATTTCGTCCTGCTCGGGCGTCAGGTCGAAGTTGGCGCGTTTGGTGGCGATGGCGGACATGGGCTGGCATCCTTCTTGGTGAATGCTCGAATTATGAGTTTATTTTGAGTAAACATCAAACCGAGTCGAGATTCATCGCCATGCCGCAGGCTGGCTGCCCGTGCTGTTGCGGGGCCACCGCCGCCCGGCGGACGAGTTTGGCCCGCGCCTGGGCCGCGGCCCCCCGGCAGTCTTAACTTTTCTTGGTCACCAGCCCATAAATGAACAGCACGATGATGGCGCCCACCACCGAGGCGATCCAGCCGGCCGGCGTGCCCTGGGCGTACAGGCCGATCGCGGCGCCGCCGTAGCTGGCGACCAGCGAGCCGACGATGCCCAGCAGGGTGGTCATGATGAGGCCCATTTTCTGGTCGCCGGGCATGATGGCGCGGGCGATCAGGCCGACGATGAAGCCGACGATGATGGTGACGATGATGCTCACGGTGCTTCCTTTCCACCCCTGGGGGGTTGTTGTTGATGGCCCGCTACTTTAATCCCCTCTCGCCGGGCGGGGAAAGGGCCGCCCTCAGCCGCCGGCGGGGGCGACGTCCGCGCCGGGCGCGGCCGTGAGCGCCTCGATGGCGCTGGCGTGGGTCAGCCAGGCTTCTTCCAGCGCGGCCAGCTCGTCCTGCAGGGCCTTCAGCCGGCGGCCGGCGTCGGCCAGCTCGGCGGGGGCGCAGTTGGCGGCGCTCAGGCGCGCCTCCAGTTGCTGGCGCTCGCGCTCGATGGCCTGCATGCGCTGCTCGGCCTGCTGCAGCGCGCGCCGATGGGGGCGGGCGCGCTCGGCCTGCTGCTGGCGGCGCTGGGCGTCCTGGCGGCGCTGCTCGGCCGGGTTGAGCGCCGGGGCCGGCCGCTCGGCGGCGGCGGGCGGTGCGGCGTCGCCGGTGGGCGCGGACGTGGCGGCGGCGGCCAGCTCGTCGCGGCGGCGCCGGCTTTCATCCTGCAGGTGGCGCTGGTAGTCCTCCAGGTCGCCGTCGAAGGGCGCCACGCCGCCGCGCGCCACCAGCCAGAATTCGTCGCACACGCTGCGCAGCAGGGCGCGGTCGTGGCTGACCAGCATCACCGTGCCCTCGAACTCGTTCAGGGCAACGGCCAGCGCCTCGCGCGTGGCCAGGTCCAGGTGGTTGGTGGGCTCGTCCAGCAGCAGCAGGTTGGGGCGCTGCCACACGATCATGGCCAGCACCAGGCGCGCCTTTTCGCCGCCGCTGAACTGGCCCACGGGCTGCAGCACCATCTCGCCCGGGAAGCTGAAGCGCCCCAGGAAGTTGCGCAACTGCTGCTCGCGCGCGGCCTCGCTGCCCGCCTGGCCGGTTTCGCGCGCCAGCCGCACCATGTGTTCCAAGGGTGTGTCTTGCGGGCGCAGCACGTCCAGCTCCTGCTGCGCGAAGTAGCCGATGGACAGGCCCTTGCCTTCGGTCAGTCGCCCGCCCAGCAGCGCCAGCGTGCGCGCCACCGTCTTGACGAAGGTGGACTTGCCCTGGCCGTTGGCGCCCAGGATGCCGATGCGCTGGCCGGCCAGCACGGTGCGGTTGACGCCGCGCAGGATCACGCGCGGCGCCGTCGATTCTGAGTCGAATCGGGCTGCAGCGCCCGTTACATATGCGCCGGCAGCTTCGTTTTCAGGAGCGTTGCGCAGGTCCTCGGCTGCGTAGCCGAACACGCCCTCGCTGATCGCCAGCATGGGGTTGGGCAGGTTGGCCGGCTCCAGGAACTCGAACTGGAACTCGGCCTCGGCCAGCACCGGCGCGATGCGCTCCATGCGCTCCAGCGCCTTGACGCGGCTTTGCGCCTGGCGCGCCTTGGTGGCCTTGGCCTTGAAGCGGTCGATGAACTTCTGCAGGTGGGCAATCTTGTCCTGCTGCTTGGCGAAGGCGGCCTGCTGCAGCGTCAGCTGCTGCGCGCGCAGCTCCTCGAAGGCGCTGTAGTTGCCGCCGTAGCGCGTGAGGCGCCCGCCCTCGATGTGCAGGGTGACGCGCGTGACGGCGTCCAGGAACTCGCGGTCGTGGCTGATCACGATCAGCGTGCCGGGGTAGCGCTGCAGCCAGCCTTCCAGCCAGACCAGCGCGTCCAGGTCCAGGTGGTTGGTCGGCTCGTCCAGCAGCAGCAGGTCGCTGGGCGCCATCAGCGCGCGCGCCAGCTGCAGGCGCATGCGCCAGCCGCCCGAGAAGCTGTTGACCGGCTGGCCCAGCTGCGCGGGCGTGAAGCCCAGGCCCAGGATCAGCGCCTCGGCGCGCGCGCGGGCGTCGTGCGCGCCGGCGTCCTGCAGGTTGGCGTGGGCTTGGGCAATCGCCATGCCGTCGCCCGATTGCTCTGCTTGTGATAGCTGCTCGCGCAGGCGGGTCAAGCGCTCGTCGCCTGAAAGAACGAAATCGGTGGCGGCCTCGCCGGTCTCCGGCATGTTCTGCGCCACCTGCGCGATCTGCCAGCTGGCAGGCATCGTGAAATCGCCGCCGTCTTCGTGCAGCGAGCCGTTCAGCAGCGCGAACAGGGTGGACTTGCCGGCGCCGTTGCGCCCCACCAGGCCGAGCTTTTCGCCCGGATGAATGGTGGCGCTGGCGCCTTGCAGCAGGACCTTGGCGCCGCGGCGCAAGGTGACGTCGTTGAGTTGAATCATGGTGGCTGAAAAGGGTCACGCCAGCGCGGCGTGCCACGCTGGCGTGTGCGTTTGGGGTGCGCGGGCGGCCCGCAGGCCGCCGTGCGGGGTCAGGCCTCGCCCAGGCGCGAATCGACCGCGCTGCCCAGGCGCGAGTCGCGGTAGCCCGACAGCTCGAAGCCGGTGCTGCCGAAACCCGTGGCGCCGAAGCCGCTGGGGCGCACGTCCAGCGTGATGTCGGTGAAGGTGGGCTCGTTGCTGGTCGCGTCGTCGTCTTGCGCCTGGTTGGCCGAAAAGCGCGTGCTCGCGTTTTGCATCCGCCACAGCAGGTTGGTGGGCGAGTCGGCAAAGGCCAGCGCGTCCTTGCGGTCGATGCGCTGCTCGCGCACCAGGCGCGCCAGGTCGGCCTCGTAGGTCTGCGAGCCCTCGGCGATGGCGTTGTCCATGGCTTCCTTCACGCCGCCGAAGTCGCTCTTCTCGATCAGGTCGGCCACCAGCTTGGTGTTGAGCAGCACCTCGACCGCCGGCACGCGCCCGCCGTCCAGCGCCGGAATGAGGCGCTGCGAGACGATCGACTTGAGCGCCGCCGCCAAATCGCCCAGCAGGGTGGGGCGCACCTCGACCGGGTAGAAGCTGAGAATGCGGTTGAGCGCCTGGTAGCTGTTGTTGGCGTGCAGCGTGGCCAGGCACAGGTGGCCCGACTGCGCGTAGGCGATGGCGGCGGTCATGGTCTCGCGGTCGCGGATCTCGCCGATCATGATGACGTCGGGCGCCTGGCGCAGGGCGTTCTTCAGCGCCGTTTGCAGCGTCTCGGTGTCGGTGCCGACCTCGCGCTGGTTGACCAGCGACTTCTTGTTGCTGAACATGTACTCGATCGGGTTCTCGATCGTCAGGATGTGGCCCGGCACGCGCTCGTTGCGGTGGTCCAGCATGGCCGCCAGCGTGGTCGACTTGCCGGCGCCGGTGGCGCCCACCATCAGGATCAGGCCGCGCTTTTCCATCACCAGGCGCTCCAGCACGCCCGGCAGGTTGAGCGAGTCCAGCCGCGGGATGTCGGGACTGATGAAGCGGATCACGGCGGCGTAGGTGCCGCGCTGGCGCATGGCCGAGATGCGGAAGTTGCCCACGCCGGCCATCGGGTGCGCCATGTTCAGCTCGCCGGTCTCGCGCAGCTCTTCGATGCGGTTGGGCGGCAGGATGTCCATCAGCAGGTTCATCGTCGCCTCGGGCGGCAGCGCCTGGTTGTTGATGGGCACGCATTCGCCGTTGATGCGGATGGTGGCCGGGGCGTGCGCCGTCAGGTACACGTCCGAGGCCTGCTTGTCGGCCATCAGGCGCAGGATGCGCTCCATCATGGTGCTGGGGACTTGCATGGCGTGGCTCCTGGTGGTGGGCGATGGCGGCGGACGAGAGGGGCCGGGTGCGCGCCGCACGGCCCTCCAACCGGTTTTGACCTTCAACCCGTGCATTGTAGGGAGCGCGGCGCGCCCATTGGGCCGCGCCACCGTCTGCGGCGGGCCGGGCGTCTTGGGGGCACAACGCTATGGAAATTCCCTAGGCGGTTCGTCTTGCCAGGCGAGTCGTTTCACTTTGTAATATAGAACTTGTGTCTAGCGGCGGGGTTTGCCGGGGATGATGTACATCAAGTCCGATTTGGGCCTGCAGGCCATGAAGGATCGCCATGCGGTGGACATCACGCGCGTGCAGCGCTCGGCGCTGATCCTGTTCGACGGCCAGCGCTCGGTGCGCGCGGTGCTGGAGGCCACGGCGGCGCTGGGCGCCACGGCGGCCGACGTCGATCAGCTGGTGGCCCTGGGCCTGCTGCAGCCGCTGGCCGGGGCCGGGGCCGGGACGGCGCCCGCGGCGGCCGCCGCACCCGCTGCCGCGTCGGCCGCCGCACCCGCTGCCGCAGCGGCCGCCGCACCCGCTGCCGCAGCGGCCGCCGGCCCCCGCGCCGCGCAAGCGGCCGACCCGCCCAGCGCGCAGGAGCGCGCCCAGCGCTACCGCGTGGCCTACCCGCTGGCCACCGAGCTCACCGCCCAGCTGGGCCTGCGCGGCTTCACGCTGAACCTGGCGGTGGAGGCGGCGCAGGGCTTCGAGGGCCTGGTCGAGCTGCTGCCCCGGCTGCGCGCCGCCGTCGGCGACGAACGCATCCAGCCGCTGGAAGACGTGCTGCTGGGCCCGTGACCGCGCCCCAGCCCTTGGGGCTTGCCCGTGCATCGCGTTGCGGCGCTGCAGCGCGGCTTGTTGCGGCTTCGGCCCGGCGCCCTGTCGGCTGCCAGCGCGGCGCGTGCGTTGGAGCAGGACGCACGGCTTTCGTGCGCGTGACCGAAACAAGGAGATTGACCATGAAGATTGCCCCGATCATGCTGGCGCTGGGCCTGGTATTGGCACCCGCGGCTTTTGCCCAGGCGCCGGCGGCCGCGGCCACGGTGCACGCCGTCTGCAAGGACGGCAGCCCCTTCGAGGGCGCCAGCCTGCGCGGCGCCTGCCGTGGTCACGGTGGCGTGGACAAGAAGGCCACCAAGGCGGCCGCGGCCGGCACCGGCGCGGCGCCCGCCGCCAAGGCCCCGGCCACCGCGCCGGCAGCGGCTGCTCCGGCCGCAGCGGCCGTCGCCCCCGCGGCCAAGGCCAAGCCCGCCGCCAACGTGGCGGCCGCGCCCGGCGGCGGCGCCGGCAAGGTCTGGGTCAACGACGCCACCAAGGTCTACCACTGCAGCGGCGACCGCTACTACGGCAAGACCAAGCAGGGCGAATACATGAGCGAGGCCGACGCCAAGGCCAAGGGCATGCACGCCGCGCGCGGCAAGGCCTGCGCCGGCTGATCGCCGGGCGAGTGCTGCCGACACGGGGCCGGACTGCGTGCGCCGCCGGCCGGCCCCGTTTTTTTGCCGCGCTGTTTTCGGTCGAATCGGCACCTGGCCCAGGTGTGATATGCGCCGGCAGCTACCAAACTTGAAGTGATTTCGAGCTGGAAACAGGCTGTGTTGCGCGCTCCCCGGAGCCTGGGACAGCGGCGGCTGCACGGTATCATCGGTGGTTTGCCACGTCCCATACTGCGCCCCGCGGGGGCTGCGCGCCAGTGCGTCTCAACTCCATCAAGCTCTCGGGCTTCAAGTCCTTCGCCGAGCCGACCAACTTCATGCTGCCCGGCCAACTGGTCGGCGTGGTGGGGCCCAACGGCTGCGGCAAGTCCAACATCATGGACGCCGTGCGCTGGGTGCTGGGCGAGTCCAAGGCGTCGGAGCTGCGCGGCGAGTCGATGCAGGACGTCATCTTCAACGGCACCACCAGCCGCAAGCCGGCCTCGCGCTCGTCGGTTGAACTGGTGTTCGACAACAGCGACCACCGGGCCGGCGGGCAGTGGAGCCAGTTCACCGAGATCGCCGTCAAGCGCGTGCTGACGCGCGACGGCACCTCAAGCTACTACATCAACAACCAGCCGGTGCGCCGGCGCGACGTGCAGGACGTGTTCCTGGGCACGGGCCTGGGGCCGCGCGCATACGCCATCATCGGCCAGGGCACGATCAGTCGGATCATCGAAAGCCGCCCTGAAGAGCTGCGCCTGTTCCTCGAAGAAGCGGCCGGCGTCAGCAAGTACAAGGAGCGCCGGCGCGAGACCGAGAACCGCCTGGCCGACACGCGCGAGAACCTGACGCGAGTCGAGGACATCCTGCGCGAGCTGAACAACAACCTCGACAAGCTGGAAAAGCAGGCCGAGGTCGCGCAGCAGTATCAAAACCTGCAGGCCGCGGCCCAGCTCAAGCAGAACCAGCTCTGGTTCCTGAAGCGCGCCGAGGCCGACGAAGGCCAGGGCCGCCTCAAGCAGGAAGCCGAGAAGGCCGTCAACGAGCTGGAGGCGCGCGTGGCCGACCTGCGCCACGTCGAGGCCGACCTGGAGACCATCCGCCAGGCGCATTACGCCGCCGGCGACGGCGTCAACCAGGCGCAGGGCCGGCTGTACGAGGCCAGCGCCGAGGTGGGCCGGCTGGAGGCCGAGATCCGCTTCGTGGTCGAGGGCCGCCAGCGCGCCGAGGCACGTCTGGGGCAGCTCATCGAGCAGATCGCCCAGTGGGCCACGCGCCGTGCCGATGCCGAAACCGAGATCGAGCAGCTGGCCGAGCAGGGCGTGCAGGCCGAGGACCAAGCTGTCACCCTGGCCGCCCAGCTCGAAGACCAGCAACAGGCCCTGCCCGAGCTGGAAGACGCCCTGCGCGCGGCGCAGGGGCGCGCCGGCGAGCAGCGCGGCGCCGTGGCCCAGGTGCAGCAGCAGATCCAGGTGCTGGCGGCCGAGCAGCGCGGCATCGAGGAGCAGTCGCGCCAGCTGGGCAGCCGGCGCGACAAGCTGGGCGCCGACAAGAACGCGCTGGCCGCGCCCGACGAGCAGCGCCTGCTGAACCTGCAATCGCAACTCGCCAGCGCGCAGGAGACGGCCGAAGTCGCCGACGCGCGCCTGCACGAGCTGCAGGACAGCGTGCCGCAGCTGGACGAGGCGCGCCGCGCCGCGCAGCAGGCCGTCAACGCCGAATCGGCGAAGCAGGCCGATTTGTCGGCGCGCCTGGAGGCGCTGAAGGCGCTGCAGGAGCGCGTCAAGACCGACGGCAAGCTGAGGCCCTGGCTGCAAAAGCACGGGCTGGATGGTTTGCAGGGCCTGTGGAGCCGCATCCACGTCGAGCCCGGCTGGGAAAACGCGCTCGAAGCCGCGCTGCGCGAGCGCATGAGTGCGCTCGAAGTCAGCCGGCTGGACATGGTGCGTGCCTTCGCCGCCGACGCACCGCCGGCCAAGCTGGCCTTCTACAGCCCGCCCAGCGCGCCGCTGCCGGATCAGGCCGGCCGCCTGCCGCGCCTGGCCGATCTGCTGCGCCTGCACGATGCCGGCCAGAAGGCGCTGCTGGCCGACTGGCTGGCCGGCTGCTACACCGCGACCAGTCTGGAAGACGCCCTGGCCGCGCGCCCCCAGCTGCAGGCCGGCGAGGCGATCTATGTGCCAAGCGGCCACGCCGTCACCGCGCACGGCGTCGCCTTCTACGCGCCCGACTCCGAGCAGGCCGGCCTGCTGGCGCGCGCGCAGGAGATCGAGAACCTCGACAAGCAGCTGCGCGCCCAGGCCCTGATCGGCGAGGAGGCGCGCGCCACCCTGATCCGCGCCGAGGCCGCCTACAGCGACGCCAGCCAGCGCCTGGTGGGCGCGCGGCGCGAGGCCAGCGAGGCGCAGCAGCGCGCGCACGGCCTGCAGGTCGAGACCCTGCGCTTGGCCCAGCTGGCCGAGCAAAGCCGTGCGCGCAGCCAGCAGATCGACGGCGACCTGGCCGAGGTCGACGCCGCGCTGGAGGCCCTGCAGGAGCGCCGCGTGACCTTTGATGCGCGCTTCGAGGAGTTGGACATGCAGCTGGCCGACACGCAGGAGCGCCACGCCCAGCTGGACGAGCAGGTGATCGGCGCCGAGCGCAAGCTGGGCGAGGCGCGCGAGCAACAGCGCGCGCTGGAGCGCCAGGCGCAGGAGGCCCAGTTCGCCCAGCGCAGCCTGGAGGCACGCCGCGCCGAACTGGCGCGCACCATCGACACCGCCGCCCAGCAGGCCGGCGGCCTGGCCGACGAGCAGCAGCGCGCGCAGGACGAGCTGGCGCGCCTGACCGACGCCGCCGCGCAGGCCGGCCTGCAGTCGGCACTGGCGCTCAAGCTGGAGCGCGAGCAGGCGCTGGGCGCGCTGCGCAGCAGCTACGACGACCTGACGGCCAAGCTGCGCGCCAGCGACGAGCGCCGCCTGGGCCTGGAGCGCGAGCTCGACCCGCTGCGCCAGCGCATCACCGAGCTGCAGCTGAAGGAGCAGGCCGCGCGCCTGGGCACCGAGCAATACAGCCAGCAGCTGGCCGAGGCCCAGGCCGACCTGGCGGCGGTCGAGCAGTCCATCGCCGAGGGCAATGTGCGCCTGCAGGGCCTGCAAGGCGAGATCGACCGCCTGCACCGCGAAATCCAGGCGCTGGGGGCGGTCAACCTGGCGGCGCTCGACGAACTCGCCAGCGCGCGCGAGCGCAAGCAGTTCCTCGACGCCCAGTCGGCCGACCTGACCGAGGCCATGACTACGCTGGAAGACGCCATCAAGAAGATCGACGGCGAGACGCGCGAGCTGCTGGGCGGCACCTTCAACACCGTCAACGAGCACTTCGGCCGCATGTTCCCCGAGCTGTTCGGCGGCGGCCAGGCCAGGCTGGTGATGACGGGCGAAGAGATTCTCGACTCGGGTGTGCAGGTGATGGCGCAGCCGCCGGGCAAGAAGAACCAGACCATCCACCTGCTGTCGGGCGGCGAGAAGGCGCTGACGGCCATCGCGCTGGTGTTTGCCATCTTCCAGCTCAATCCGGCGCCGTTCTGCCTGCTGGACGAGGTCGACGCGCCGCTGGACGACGCCAACACCGAGCGCTACGCCCGGCTGGTCACCAGGATGAGCGGGCAGGGCACGCAGTTCCTGTTCATCAGTCACAACAAGATCGCGATGGAAATGGCCCAGCAGCTGATCGGCGTGACCATGCAGGAGCAGGGCGTCTCGCGCATCGTGGCGGTGGACATGGAAAGCGCCGTGGGCATGGCGGAGGCCGCATGAATTCCTTGCAAGTGGGCCTGGCCATTGCCGGCGGGCTGATCCTGATGGGCGTGATCGCCTACAACACTTGGTACGCGCGCCGCAACGAGCCGCGCCAGGCCCAGCCCGAGGCGCCGCCACCCGGCGACGAACGGCCCGAGCCGGTGGCCGGCCCCGGCGCGTCCATGGCCGAACCCGAGCGCGTCGAGCCCTCGTTCGACGGCGACGCCGCCCTGCCGCCGCTGGGCCCGCTGCCCACGCCCGACAAGCGTCCCGCGCTGGACGCGCTGATCGACGTCATCGCCCCGATCGCGCTGGATGGCCGCGTGGTCTCGGGCGACGCCCTGCTGGCGGCGCTGCCGGCCACGCGCCGCGTCGGCAGCAAGCCCTTTGCGGTCGAAGGCCAGGCCGAGGGCGCCAGCGAGTGGGAGTTTCCGGTCGCCGGCCGGCGCTACCACGCGGTGCAGGCCGGCGTGCAGCTGGCCAACCGCACCGGCGCGCTCAACGAGATCGAGTTCTCCGAGTTCGTCGCCAAGGCCCAGCTCTATGCCGACACGGTGGGCGGCGCGCCCGAGTTTCCCGACATGCTGCCCGAGGTGATGCGCGCGCGCGAGCTGGATCAATTCGCCAGCCAGCACGACGCGCAGCTGGGCCTGAGCCTGCGCGCGCGCAGCGCCGCCTGGAGCCCCGGCTACGTCGCCCAGCAGGCCGCGCGCCTGGGCTTCGTCGCCGGCGCCGTGCCCGGGCGCATGGTGCTGCCGGCCGCGCAGATGGGCCTGCCGCCCGTGCTGGGCCTGGCCTTCGATGCGCAGGCCGCACTGGCCGAGCAGCCCGAGCAGGCCGCCATCCACGAGTTGGTGCTGAACCTGGACGTGCCGCAGGTGGAGCGCGCGCAGCAGCCCTTCGCGCGCCTGTGCGAGGTGGCCTTCGCGCTGGCCCAGGCCATGGACGGCGTCATCACCGACGACGCCGGCCAGGTGCTGCACCCCGAGATGATGAGCGCCATCGGCACCGACCTGGAGCAGCTGTACGACACGCTGGAGCAGCACGACCTGGCGGCCGGCTCGCCGCAGGCGCGGCGGCTCTTCAGCTGATTTTTAAGCCAAATCGGCCTCTGGCCATTGTCGAACAAGCGTGAGCAGCTATGAATAGCGAAGCAAACGCCCAAGCCCGCGCCGCCGAATTGCGCGCCGCGCTCAACCGCGCCGCGCACCAGTACTACACGCTGGACGCGCCCGAGCTGCCCGACGCCGAGTACGACCGCCTGTTTCGCGAGCTGCAGGCGCTGGAGGCGGCGCACCCGCAGCTGCGCACGCCCGACTCGCCCACCCGGCGCGTGGGCGGCACGGTGCTCGACGGCTTCGCGCCGGTGCGCCATGCCGTGCCCATGCTCAGCATCCGCACCGAAACCGACACCACGGCCGCCGGCGCCCAGGCCTTCGACGCGCGCGTGCGCCGCGAGCTGAAGCTGACGGACGACGCGCCCGCCATCGACTACGTGGCCGAGCCCAAGTTCGACGGCCTGGCGATGAACCTGCGCTACGAGCAGGGCGTGCTGGTGCAGGCCGCCACGCGCGGCGACGGCGAAACCGGCGAGGACGTGACGCAGAACATCCGCACCATCGGGCAGATACCACTGCGCCTCGCGGGCCCGCCCGACGCCGGGCCGCCCCAAGGCGGGCGAGCCCCCTCGGGGGGCAGCGAAGGACGCGAAGCGCCGAGCGTGGGGGCAATATGTTTTCCCCCCGTGCTCGAAGTGCGCGGCGAGGTCTACATGCGCCGCGACGACTTCGAGCAGCTGAACGAGCGCATGCGCGCGCGCATGGCGGCCGGCGACAAGGCGGCCAAGACCTTCGTCAACCCGCGCAACGCCGCCGCCGGCGCCGTGCGCCAGCTCGATCCGGCCATTGCCGCCGAGCGGCCGCTGAGCTTCTTCGCCTACGGCCTGGGCGAAGTCACGCCGCCCGAGCAGGGCGGGCCGGTGTTCGACACCCACTGGCAGCTGCTGCAGGCGCTCGCATCATGGGGTTTTCCGGTCTCGGCCCTGGCCCGTCGTGCGCGGGGCGCTTCTGAGTTGATAGCATTCCACGACGACCTGGCGGCTCGGCGCGACGCCCTGCCATTCGACATCGACGGCGTGGTCTACAAGGTCGACCGGCTGGAGCTGCAGCGCGAGCTGGGCTTCGTCACGCGCGAGCCGCGCTGGGCCGTGGCGCACAAGTACCCGGCGCAGGAGCAGCTGACGACGGTGCTCGCCATCGACGTGCAGGTCGGCCGCACCGGCAAGCTGACGCCGGTGGCCAAGCTGGCGCCGGTGTTCGTCGGCGGCGTCACGGTGACCAACGCCACCTTGCACAACGAGCTGGAGGCGCGCCGCAAGGACGTGCGCGTGGGCGACACCGTGGTGGTGCGCCGCGCCGGTGACGTGATCCCCGAGGTGGTGTCGGTGCTGGCCGACAAGCGCCAGCCCGGCGCGCCCGAGTTCAGCATGCCCGCGCACTGCCCCGTCTGCGGCAGCGCCGTGGTGCGCGAGGAGGGCGAGGCCGACCACCGCTGCACCGGCGGCCTGTTTTGCAGCGCCCAGCGCAAGCAGGCCCTGCTGCACTTTGCCAGCCGTCGCGCCATGGACATCGAGGGCCTGGGCGAGAAGCTGGTCGACCAGCTGATCGACGGCAAGGTGGTGCGCAGCCTGCCCGACCTCTACCGCATGGGCTTCGTCAGCCTGGCGGCGCTGGACCGCATGGCCGACAAGTTGGCGCAAAACCTGATCGATGCGCTGCAAAAATCGAAGCACACCACGCTGGCGCGCTTCTTGTTCGCGCTCGGCATCCGCCATGTCGGCGAAGCCACGGCCAAGGACCTGGCGCGCCACTTCGGCACGCTCGACGCCGTGATGGCCGCCGATGCCGACCAACTGGCCCAGGTGCCCGACGTCGGCCCGGTGGTGGCCGAGAGCATCCACACCTTCTTTGCCCAACCGCACAACCGCGAGGTGGTCGAGCAACTGCGCGCCGCCGGCATCACCTGGCCCGTGGGCGAACCCAGCGCCGCCGCGCGCCAGCCCCTGGCCGGCAAGACCTTCGTGCTGACCGGCACCCTGCCCACGCTGAGCCGCGAGGAGGCGAAGGCCATGCTCGAAGCCGCCGGCGCCAAGGTCGCCGGCAGCGTCAGCAAGAAAACGCACTGCGTGGTGGCGGGCGAGGAAGCCGGCAGCAAACTCGACAAGGCGCGCGAGCTGGGCGTGCCGGTGATCGACGAGGCGGGGCTGCGGGCCTTGCTGGAAGGCGAGGGCTGAAGCGTCATGCGTTTCGACGGTCGCCTGGCACAGTGGGACGATCAGCGCGGATTCGGCTTCATCGAGCCGGTACAAGGTGGCGAACGCGTGTTTGTGCATGTGAGCGCGTTTGCGCCAGGCGACCGCAGTGCCGACAACCGCCCTCGCGAGGGCGATCGCGTCAGTTTCGAGCTGACGTTGGACGCCCAGGGCCGCAAGCAGGCCCGCCGTGTAAGCCGGCCCGATGCGCCCGGCCGCGCACAGCCTGCGGGTGTGCCCCGGGTGATCCGTCGCCGCACCGAGTATCGGGATGATGACGGGGGTGGCGGCTTTGGCCGCTGGGTGGGCATGGCCCTCATGCTGGCTCTGATGGTGGCTTTGGGCTGGAAGGGTACCCAATGGTGGGCCGCTTATGGCAACCGCCAAACTGGGATCGTCGCGCCCCTGAGCGCAACAGACGGCCCGGTGTCGCCCTCGCAGCCATCGACAGTGGCGTTTCGTTGCGACGGCCGGACGATGTGCTCGCAAATGACTTCGTGCGCCGAGGCCACGTATTTTCTGCAGAACTGCCCCGGCACCAAGATGGACGGCAATCGCGACGGGGTGCCGTGCGAGCAACAGTGGTGCACCAGCCCGTGGGCCAAATAGCGCCGCGACGCCCGCGCCTGGGTGTCGACCTGGGCGGCTCCAAGATCGAGATTGCCGCGCTGGATGCTCGGGGCGCGTTCGTGCTGCGCCAGCGCGTGGCCACGCCGCAGGGCGACTACGCGGCCACGCTGGACGCGATCGCCCGCCTGGTCGCCGCCGCAGAAGCCCGGCTGGGCGCCACCGGCCTGCCGCTGGGCATCGGCATTCCCGGCAGCCTGTCGCCGCTGACGGGCCGGGTGCGCAACGCCAATTCGACGGTGCTCAATGGCCAGCCGCTGCGCGAGGACCTGCAGCGCCTGCTGGCGCGTCCGGTGCGGCTGGAGAACGACGCCAACTGCCTGGCGCTGTCCGAGGCCACCGACGGCGCGGGCGCGGGCGCCGACGTGGTGTTCGCCGTCATCCTGGGCACCGGCGTGGGCGCGGGCATCGCGGTGCAGGGTCGCGTGCTGCAGGGCTGCAACGGCATTGCCGGCGAGTGGGGGCACAACCGGCTGCCGCTGCTGGCGGGCGAGCAGCGTGTTGCTCGCACCTGCTGGTGCGGTCGGCCCGACTGCGTGGAGGCCTGGCTGTCGGGCCCGGCGCTGGCGGCGGATCACGCGCAGGCGGGCGGCGGCGCGTGCAGCGCCGAGCAGGTCGTGGCGGCCATGCGCGCCGGCGACGCGGTGGCCGTGGCGACGTTCGAGCGCTATGCCCGCCGCTTGGCGCTGGCGCTGGCGGGGGTCATCAATGTGCTCGACCCGCAGGTGATCGTGCTGGGCGGTGGCCTGAGCCAGGTGCCCGAGCTGTTCGAGCGCGTGCCCGCGCTGTGGGCACCGCATGTCTTCAGCGACGTCGTGCGTACCGCGCTGCGGCCGGCGCGGCATGGCGATTCGTCGGGCGTGCGCGGTGCCGCCTGGCTGGCGGATGCAAGTGTTTGAAAGACCGCCCGCGTGGGGTTGGCGTGGCGGCGACGTGGCGCGTTTTGGGCTTGAAACCGGCGCGCGCGCCGCTTCATGCGGGGTTTACATCGCACGCGTACAGTGATTGGCACGATCCGGCCGCGACACGCCGGGCTCATTGCGGAGGTATCACCATGACAACTCGGGCTTCTTCTTTCAGTGGCGGCCGGCTGCTGCTGGGCGTTGGCGCCGCGGCCCTGCTGCTGCTGGGCGGCTGCGTGATGGCGCCGGTGGACCCGTACTACGACGTCGGCACGCCGGTGACGACCTATCCCTACGGCCCGTCCTACGTCGCGCCGGCCTATCCGGCCTATTCGGCGCCGTACTACTACGGCCCGTCCATGTCGCTGGGCATCTACGGCGGCTGGTCCGACAACGACCATCGCGGCTGGCGCGACCGGTCGCGCCGTCCCAACTGGGGTGACCGCGACGGTCCGCGCCCGGGCTGGAACGGCGGCCACAACGGCCCGCGCCCCGGCTGGAGCGGCCAGCCCGGCCCGCGCCCGGGCGGGTGGGATCGCCCGGCACGGCCCAGCGCCCCCTCGGTGCGCCCGCCGGTGCGCTCCAACCCCGACTGGCACCCCGGCGCGCCGCAGAACCGCCTGCGGGGCATCGAAGGGGCGGGTTGATCCCCGGACGTGGCGATCCGCGACATCCTGAAGATGGGCGATGCGCGCCTGCTGCGCGTGGCGCGCCCGGTCGAGGCCTTCGACAGCGCGGCGCTGCACGCGCTGGTGCTCGACATGGTGGACACCATGCGCGCGGCCGACGGCGCCGGCCTGGCGGCGCCGCAGATCGGGGTCGACCTGCAGCTGGTGATCTTCGGCAGCGACGCGGTCAACCCGCGCTATCCCGACGCGCCCGTGGTGCCGCGCACGGTGCTGTGCAACCCGGTCGTCACGCCGCTGTCGGATGAGGAAGAAGAAGGCTGGGAAGGCTGCCTGTCGGTGCCCGGCCTGCGCGCGGTGGTGCCGCGCTGGCGCCGCATCCGCTATGCCGGCAGAGACGTCTATGGCGACGCGATCGAGCGCGAGGCCGAGGGCTTTCATGCCCGCGTGGTGCAGCACGAGTGCGATCACCTGCAGGGCGTGCTCTACCCCATGCGGGTGCGCGACTTCACGCGCTTCGGCTTTACCGAGGTGCTGTTTCCGGGCCTGGACGCGCAGGACGATTGACCGGCGCCGGCGCCAAAAAAGAGGGCCCTTGCGGGCCCGTACCTTTGGAGGAGGTAAAACCGTTGGCGTGGGCGCCGCCGGCGGCGCCGCGCCACGCCGTGTTTCAGATGTCGCCGGTCATGACGCTTGCCATGGTAGCGCGTTGGTCGTCGACGGGCGAGACTGCTTCGCGCGCGGGCTCGCTGGTGGCACGGCTGCCACTGCCGCCCAGGCGCACGGCGCTGGGAGCCGGGGTGTCGCGCGTCAGCACGCTGGATGCGCGCAGGGCCACGGGGGCGGCGGCGGGGTCGGCGCTGACCGCGGTGGTGGCGGTGGCCTTGTCGTCCAGCACGCGGCGCGCGCCGTTGAAGCGCTTTTGCCAGTAGCTGACGTCCATGCTCTCCACGCGCACCCGCGCGCCGGTGCGCGGCGCGTGGATGAACTTGCCCTCGCCCAGGTAGATGCCCACGTGGCTGTAGGCGCGGCGCAGGGTGTTGAAGAACACCAGGTCGCCCGGCTGCAGCTCTTTCTTGTCGATCTTTTCGGTCGCCGCGGCCTGCTCCTGCGAGCGCCGCGGCAGCACCAGGCCCAGCGCCTGCTCGAACGTGGTGCGCACGAAGCCGCTGCAGTCGAAGCCGGTCTCGGCCGAATTGCCGCCCCGGCGATAGGGCACGCCGATGGCGCTGAGGGCGTTGGCCAGCAGGCCGCTGGCGCGGTCGGACGCGTGGTGGATGCTGTCGCCCAGCCGCGCGCTCAGGCTGGCGGGCGTGGCGGGCGCAGCCGGATCGTCGGCAACGGGGGAGGCGAAAGCAGGGGTGGCGCAGGCGGCAAGCAGGGCGGACGCGACGATGATGGACTTGAGCATGGATCCGGTCGGTGCGGGCGCCGTGAGCCAGCGCTTCGTGTTGGGGTCTGCCGCGGCTTGCAAGGGCCTTGGCGCGGGGCAATACGGTGTGCCACTGCCTGCCATGTGGCCGGCGTAGTGTAGGGGAAAGAGCGGCCGATTCCGGGGTGGGGTATCCGTTCCGTCCCAGGGATTACCCTTGGTTTCAGGCTTCGCCAGCGAATTTGGCCAAAAAGTTAACAAATCGGGCCCGACGCGGCATGATGGGCGCATGTTCCGGCAAACCATCGACCGCATCGTTTCGCACCCGCGCCGGGCCGCGCTGCGTGGCTTTGTGGCGGGCGCCTTGCTGGCCGCCGGCGGGGGCGCGGCGGCGCAGTCGCCCGCGCTGCGGGTGCAGACCGTGGCGGGCGGGCTGGAGCACCCCTGGGCCGTTGCCTTCCTGCCCGGCGGGCGCTTTCTGGTGAGCGAGCGGCCGGGCCGCCTGCGCGTGGTGCAGGCCGATGGCGCGCTGGGCCCGCCGCTGTCCGGCGTGCCCGCGGTGGCTGCGGGCGGGCAGGGCGGGCTGCTGGACGTCGTCACCGACTCGGACTTCGCGCGCAACCGCAGCATCTACTTCTGCTTCAGCGAGCCCGGCGCCGGCGGCAGCAACGGCACGGCGCTGGCGCGCGCCCGTCTGGCCGACGACGGGACGCGGCTGGAGGACGTGCGCGTGATTTTCAGCCAGCGGCCCAAGGTGGCCAGCCGCCTGCACTTCGGCTGCCGCATCGTCGAGCGGATGGTGGGCGGCAAGCCCGATGGCACGCTGTTTCTCACCCTGGGCGAGCGCTTTTCGCAGCGCGATGCGGCGCAGAAGCTGGACAACCATCTGGGCAAGATCGTGCGCGTGGGCAAGGACGGCGCCGTGCCGGCCGACAACCCCTTCATCGGCCGCGCCGGCGCCTTGCCCGAGATCTGGAGCTACGGCCATCGCAACGTGCAGGGCGCCGCGCTGGCGCCCGACGGCACGCTGTGGACGCACGAGCACGGCCCCATGGGCGGCGACGAGATCAACCTGCCGCAGGCCGGCAAGAACTACGGCTGGCCGCTGGTGAGCTTCGGCCTCAACTACGAGGGCACGCCGGTGGGCGCGGGCCAGAGCGCCGCGCCCGGCCTGGAGCCGCCGCTGCACCACTGGACGCCCTCGATCGCGCCCTCGGGCATGGCGTTCTTGACCAGCGAGCGCTACGGCCCGGCGTGGCGGGGCGACCTGTTCGTCGGCTCGCTCAAGTTCCAGTACCTGGACCGCATCGAGCTGAAGGACGGCAAGGTGGTGGCCGAGCACCAACTGCTGCAGGACGTGGGCCAGCGCATCCGCGACGTGCGCCAGGGGCCCGACGGCCTGCTCTACGTGCTGACCGACAGCAGCGACGGGCGGCTGCTGCGCTTGCTATCGAATCAATAGCTTTTTGCGCTTGATCGGCGGGCGCCCGAGCTCGATTCGATCGAAAAATCGGCGCCGTGTTGGCGCCGTGGCAGATCGTGCGTTCTGGGCCGGCTTACTTGAAGCCAACGCGATCCAGCATCTGCTGCACCTGCACCTGGTGCTCGCCCACCTTGCTGACCGGAATGGTCTCGGCCTTGAAGGTGCCGCTGCCGCCGGTCATGGCCTTGAGCGCGGGGTTGTCGGTCAGCACACCCTTGGCCACCGGCCACTCGTTGTTGCCGTTGGCGAAATAGTTCTGCGCCGCCGGGCTGGCCAGGTATTCGAGAAACTTGACGGCGTTGCCCGGGTGCTTGGCGTGGCGCGCCACGGCCGCGCCGGCGATGTTCACATGAGTGCCCCAGCTGGCCTGGTTGGGAAACACCACGCCCACCTTTTCGGCCACCGCGCGGTCCTCGGGCTTGGCCGAGCGGATCAGGCGCGCCAGGTAGTAGCTGTTGGTCACGGCGATCTGGCATTCGCCCGCCGCCACGGCCTTGATCTGGTCGGTGTCGCCGCCCTTGGGCGCGCGCGCCATGTTGGCCACCATGCCCTTGAGCCAGGCCTCGGTCTTCTCGGCGCCCATGTGCTCCAGCTGCGCGCCGAACAGGCTCAGGTTGTAGGGGTGCGAGCCGCTGCGGATGCACAGCTTGCCCTTGTTCTTCGGGTCGCCCAGGTCGGCGTAAGTGGCCACGTCGGCCGGCTGCACGCGCAGCTTGTCGTACACGATCACGCGCGCGCGGGTCGAAAAGCCGAACCACGCCACGCCGCCGTCGGCCGTCGGCTGCGCGCGCAGGCTGGCCGGGATGGCCTCGTCCAGCAGCTTGGAGTGGATGGGTGCAAACAGCCCGTCGTGCTCGCCGCGCCACAGGCGCGCCGCGTCCACCAGCAGGATCACGTCGGCCGGCGAGGCGCTGCCCTCGGCCTTCAGCCGCGCGATGATGCCGGCGTCGTCGGCGTCCACGCGGTTGATCTTGATGCCCGTGGCCTGGGTGAAGCCGTCGTACAACTGCTCGTCCGACGCGTAGTGGCGCGCCGAATACAGGTTGAGGACGGCGGGCTCTTGCGCGTGCGCCGCGCCGGCGGCCAGGGCGAGCGTGGCAGCGGCCAGGAGAAGCAGTTTTTTCATGGTGGGGAAGGGGTCTCTCGGTACAAGGAAAACCGGATCGGCTTGCCGGTGATGATAACGCAAACGAGAATTGTTCTCGTTATTGGGGCTTGTGCTGGATCAAGTTCTGGTCGCTTCGATGGGGCCGAGCCTTCGGGCGCAATCGACAAAAAAGGGCTGATCTTGCGATCAGCCCTTGAAGGGATCCCTGAGCCCGCGAAGGGCTGCGAAAGGATCCGAGGAGACAAGCGTTCGGGTGCCTGCATCACCCAGAAACAAGGGCACGTGCCGGTGGGCGTGCCTGCCCTTGTTTCTGGGCGCTCGGCCGGCCGGGGCCAGCCGAGCGTCGAGCCGGGCGCCGGGTGAGGGCGCGCCGGCGGCGGTCGATCAGCGCTTCTTGGCGGACACGACGGTGGCGTTCTTCGCGGCGTTGGTGGCGCTGGTGGCCACGGCGTTGAAGTTGGCTTCGGCCATGTCGGAGGCTTGCTTGACGGCCTTTTGCACCGATTCGAAGGCGTTGTTGGCGGCAGCCACGGCGCTCTTCATCATGGCGACGGCGGTGTCGGAGCCGGCGGGGGCGTTCTTGGCGGCGCTGTCCACCAGCGAGGCGAACTGGGCCTGGCCTTCGGCCACGCGGGTTTCGAAAGCCTTGCTGAACTCGCTGCTGGTGCCCGAAGCGATGTCATACAGATGACGGCTGTAGGCGGCGGCCTTCTCGGCCAGCGGCTGGAACAGGCTGGCCTGGATGCTCAGCAGCTCTTGCGCGTCCTTGACCGACAGCAGGGCCTGGGCGTGCGATTGCGACTCGGCCAGCGCGGCCTTGGTGGCTTGCAGGTTCAGCTCGACCAGCTTCTCGACGCCTTCGAAAGCCTTGTTGGTCAGGCCGTTGAGGGTCTCGAGGTTGGCTTTTTGCGAGGCGACGAATTGTTCGGGGGTCAGCATGATGGGAATCTCCTGGTCACGGTGGAAGGGTTTAACTTGGTATGAATGCCGCCCTTCAACCACTTCTTTATGTTGCAGTGCAGCATGGGTTGAATTTTAGGGGTTTCCCGTAGCAAAGCAAGGCATTTTGCTGCGCCGCAGCATTTTTAGATGCGACGGTCTAACGCCGGCCGGGCGCGGCGTGGCGCCCCGTGCTCGGCGGGTGCCGCGGAAGGCCGCTGGCAGAATGGCGGGCCATCGCATGCAAGGCGCGCCTGTCCATTTTTTCGCCACCATGTCCCAGCTGAACGCCCCCATCGTCGATCCGGCCAGCGTCGACGCCGCCATCGAGAACCGCTTTTGCGTGCGCGCCTTCGCGCCCACGCCGGTGCCGCGCCAGACGGTCGCCGACATCCTGCGCGTGGCCGCGCGCGCGCCCTCGGGCACCAACGCCCAGCCCTGGCAGGTCTACGTGCTGCAGGGCGCGTCGCGCGCTGCGCTGGTGACGCAGGTGTGCGCCGCCTACGACGCCGGCGCGGCCGACCCGCAACTGGCCGCGCGCTACCGCGCCGAATACGACTACTACCCCAGCCAGTGGATCGAGCCCTACCTGGGGCGGCGGCGCCAGAACGGCTGGAGCCTGTACGGCCTGCTGGGCATCGCCAAGGGCGACAAGGACAAGATGCACGCGCAGCACCGGCGCAACTACCAGTTCTTCGACGCGCCGGTGGGGCTGATCTTCACCATCCACCGCGTGATGGGCGCAGGCTCGCTGCTGGACTACGGCATGTTCCTGCAGAACGTCATGGTGGCCGCGCGCGCCCGCGGCCTGCACAGCTGCCCGCAGGCGGCGTGGAACCACTACGGCTCCATCATCCTGCCGCACGTGGGCGCGGGGGCCGACGAGAAGCTGGTGTGCGCCATGGCGCTGGGCTGGCCCGACGAGCAGGCGCCGGTCAACGGCTTCGAGACGCCGCGCGAGGACGTCGAGCGCTTCACGCGCTGGCTCGATTGAGCGCGTGGCCGGGCGCTACACTGGGCCACGCCCCCCAGACCGATGAGACCAGCCCGCCATGATCATTGAAAGCCTGCTCGACACCGACCTGTACAAGTTCACCATGATGCAGGCGGTGCTGCATCAGTTTCCGGGCGCCGAGGTCGAGTACAAGTTCAAGTGCCGCACGCCCGGCGTGCAGCTGACGCCCTACATCCACGAGATCCACGACGAGCTGCGCTCGCTGTGCAGCCTGCGCTTTGCCGAGGACGAGCTGGCCTACATGCGCGGCATGCGCTTCATCAAGAGCGACTTCATCGACTTCCTGGGCCTGTTTCGCCTGAGCGAAAAGCACATCACGCTGACGCCGCTGGACAACGGCGAGCTCGACATCCGCGTGCGCGGGCCCTGGCTGCACACCATCCTGTTCGAGATTCCGGTGCTGGCCATCATCAGCGAGGTCTACTTTCGCAACACGCAGCCGCGGCTGGACCTGGCCGAGGGCCGCCGGCGCCTGGCGGCCAAGATCGAGCTCTTGAAGGCGCCGGGCCTGGAGCAGCTGAAGATCGCCGACTACGGCACGCGCCGGCGCTTTTCGCGTGCCTGGCAGCGCGAGGTGCTGCAGACGCTGCAGGATCGCCTGGGCACCGGCGACGCGGGCCAGCTCACCGGCACCAGCAACGTGCTGTTCGCGCGCGACCTGGGCCTGCGCCCCATGGGCACCATGGCGCACGAATACCTGCAGGCCTGCCAGGCGCTGGGCCCGCGCCTGCGCGACACGCAGGTGTTCGGCTTCGAGAAGTGGGCGCAGGAGTACCGGGGCGACCTGGGCATCGCGCTGTCCGACGTGTACGGCATGAACGCCTTCCTGCGCGACTTCGACATGTACTTCTGCAAGCTGTTCGACGGCGCGCGCCACGACTCGGGCGACCCCTTCCTGTGGGGCGAGCGCATGATCGAGCACTACAAGGCCAACCGCTGCGACCCGCGCGCCAAGACGCTGATCTTCAGCGACGGCCTGACCATTCCGCGCTGCATCGAGTTGTTCGAGCGCTTTCACGGCCGCGTGCAGGTGGCCTTCGGCGTCGGCACCAACCTGACCAACGACGTCGGCCCCGACGCGCTGCAGCTGGTGCTGAAGATGGTGCAGTGCAACGGCCAGCCGGTGGCCAAGATCTCGGACACGCCCGGCAAGACCATGGTGGAGGACGAGGGCTACCTGAACTACCTGCGCCAGGTGTTCGACCTGCCGGCGCCGCCCGCGCCCGGCAGCGGCCCGGTCATCCGCACCGCGCCGGTGATGCTCTGATACTATTATTTATATAGCTAATAGCGCACACTCCATAAGCGCTATGGCCTGATTTGACCTGAAAATGACTGTGCCGACCACTTCCTGCCACGCCGCCCAACCCAAATGCCTGCGCAAGGCACTGGCCCCCGCGTGGTGGCTGGCGCCCGCGCTGCTGGCGCTGGCCGCGCCCGCCCACGCGGCCGGGCTCGACGGCCGCCAGCTGTCGGCCCTGTGGGGCCTGCCCTTTGTCGGCATCCTGCTGTCGATCGCCGTCTGGCCGCTGGTCGGCCCGCACTTCTGGCACCACCACTTCGGCAAGATCGCCGCCGCCTGGTCGCTGGCCTTTCTGCTGCCCTTCGCGGCGGTGTTCGGCGCGCACACGGCACTGGCCGGCCTGGTGCATGCGCTGGTGGCCGAATACATCCCCTTCATCCTGCTGCTGACGGCGCTGTTCACCGTCTCGGGCGGCATCTACATCCGCGGCAACCTGCACGGCACGCCGCAGCTGAACACCGCCATCCTGGCCATCGGCGCGGTGCTGGCCAGCTTCATGGGCACCACGGGCGCGTCCATGCTGCTGATCCGCCCGCTGATCCGCGCCAACGACAACCGCCCCAGCTGCGCGCACGTGGTGGTGTTCTTCATCTTCATCGTCAGCAACATCGGTGGCTCGCTCACGCCGCTGGGCGACCCGCCGCTGTTCCTGGGCTTTCTCAAGGGCGTCGGCTTCTTCTGGACGCTCGAGAACATCTACCGCGAAACCCTGTTCATGACGGTGGTGCTGCTGGCGCTGTTCTACGTCCTCGACCGCCACCTGTACCGCAAGCAGGGCGTGACGCGGCCCGACCCCACGCCCGACACGCCGACGTTCGGCTTCGACGGCGCCGTCAACTTCGTGCTGCTGGGCGTGGTGGTGGCGCTGGTGCTGCTGAGCGGCATGTGGGCCAGCCCGGTGTCGTTCGACGTCATGGGCACCGCCGTCGGCCTGCCGGGACTGGTGCGCGACGTCGGCCTGATCGTGGTCACGGCGGTGTCGATCGCCATCACGCCGCGCGCGGTGCACGAGTCCAACCAGTTCGACTGGGGGCCGATGCAGGAGGTGGGCAAGCTGTTCGCCGGCATCTTCCTGACCATCATTCCGGTCATCGCCATGCTGCAGGCGGGCGAGGACGGGCCCTTCGGCGCCATCGTCAAGGCGGTCACCCACGCCGACGGCACGCCCAACCCGGCGGCCTACTTCTGGGCCACCGGCGTGCTCAGCTCCTTCCTGGACAACGCGCCGACCTACCTCGTGTTCTTCAACACCGCGGGCGGCGACGCGGCGCACCTGATGGGGCCGCTGGCCAGCACCCTGGCGGCCATCAGCGCCGGCGCCGTGTTCATGGGCGCCAACACCTACATCGGCAACGCGCCCAACCTGATGGTCAAGGCCATCGCCGAGGACCGCGGCGTGAAGATGCCCAGCTTCTTCGGCTACATGGCCTGGAGCGGGGGCATCCTGATCCCGCTGTTCCTGCTCGTCACCTGGCTGTTCTTCTGACCGATGCCCGAGCACGCCCCGCTCATCGTCGACATCGCCGGCACCGCGTTGACGGCGGTGGACCGCCAGCGCCTGGCGCACCCGCTGGTGGGCGGGCTGATCCTGTTCGCGCGCAACTGGGACAGCCGCGCGCAACTCACCGCCCTGTGCGCGGCCGTCAAGCGCGTGCGGCCCGACCTGCTGATCGCCGTCGACCACGAAGGCGGGCGCGTGCAGCGCTTTCGCCAGGGCGGCTTCACCCACCTGCCGCCCATGCGCCGGCTGGGCGAGCTGTGGATGCGCGACGCCATGCGCGCGCAGGACGCCGCCACCGCCTGCGGCCACGTGCTGGGCGCCGAGCTGCGCGCCTGCGGCGTCGATCTGTCGTTTGCCCCCGTGCTCGACCTCGATTGGGGGCCCAGCAGCGTCATCGGCGACCGCGCCCTGCACGCCGACGCACGCGTGGTCACCCTGCTGGCCAAGGGCCTGATGCACGGCCTGCTGCTGGCCGGCATGGCGCACTGCGGCAAGCACTTTCCCGGCCACGGCTTCGTCGCGGCCGACTCGCACACCGAGCTGCCGCGCGACGCGCGCCCGCTCAAGGCCATCCTGCAGCAGGATGCCGCGCCCTACGGCTGGCTGGCCAGCAGCCTGCGCGCCGTCATGCCGGCGCACGTGATCTACAGCAAGGTCGACCGCCGCCCGGCGGGCTTTTCCAGGCGCTGGCTGCAGGCCATCCTGCGCCAGCGGCTGGGTTTCGACGGCGCCATCGTCAGCGACGACCTCAGCATGGCCGGCGCGCGCCAGATCGAGGGCCGCACCGTCAGCCCCTTTGATGCCGTGCTGGCCGCGCTGGATGCGGGCTGCGATCTGACCCTGCTGTGCAACCAGTCGCTGGGGCAGGGCGCGGTCATCGACGACACCATCGACGCCCTGGCGCGCGCCCAGCTGCAGGGCCGCTGGCAGCCCGGCGCCGCCAGCGCGCAGCGGCGCATGGCCCTGCTGCCGCAGGGTGATGCGCCCGACTGGGATGCGCTGATGCGCAGGCCGGCCTATATTCATGCTCTGGAGCGCCTGCCTTGAACTTGTGGCCCCGGCCCGCATCTGAACGATCATGACCCACACCCCCTACGGATACCTGCCGCCCTCGGCGGCATCGCGCGCCAACCCGCTGGAGCGCTTGCTCGGCCGCGTCATGGGTTGGCTGGGCTGGATCGTGCTGATGATGCTGGGCCTGGTGTTCGTCGTCAGCCTGCTGTTCTGGCTGGCCGTGATGGTGCTCTACAGCCTGGTCGCCGGCTGGATCACCGGCCGCCCGGCCACCGTCACCCTGCTGTGGCAGCGCTACCGCGCCATGGCGCGCCAGCACTGGCCGCAGCGCCCGGCACGCCAGGGCGCATCCGCCACCCCGCGCGCCGACGCCGCGCAGGCCACCGGCGCGTCGATGGAAACCGGCGTGCAGGACGTGGGCTGGCGCGAGGTGCGAGCGCCCGCGCCACCGCCGCGCTCCGAGTGAATCGAGCGCAACGCCCCGCCACTCGGCGGGGCGTTTTGCATCAGGCGCTCACTTCGCGCGCCGATATGACGTAGGTGAAGGTTGCCGGGTCGTATTGATCCAGCCAGCCGTCGGCGTCTTCGGCCATCGGGTACATCACGAAGCCCAGCGCATCGCCGGCGCTGCCCGGCAGCTTGACGTCGTGCGCCGTGTTGTAGGCCATCCAGTTGCCCTCCCAGGCGCCGAACAGGCCGGCATACACCGGGGCGATCAGCGGGTCGTCGGTGCGCTTGATCCATGCGGGCGTTTCCTGGCGCATCACCTTGGCTACGTCGGCCGGGTCCATCGCCGTCCAGCCGCGCGCCTGCAGGTACACCTCGGCGCGGCAGTGCTGCGCGCCGCTCAGCCTGGCCGAGCCGCTGCCCAGCTGCTTGTAGCCAAAGGCCGAGGGCGCCAGGCGAATGCCGTACACGTCGCGCGCGGGCACGCCCACGGCGCGGCACAGGCCGACGAACAGCGCGTTGATGTCGGCGCACTTGCCGCCCAGGTTGCCGGTCTCCAGCATGGTCTTGATGTCGCCCTCGCCGCAGCCCTTGACCTCGGGCTCGCGCCAGGCGTTGACCACCACCCAGTCGTACAGGGCGCGCACCTTGGCCTCGTCGCTGCGTGCGCCGCGCGTGGCTTGCAGGGCGGTCTCGCGCACGATGCCGTCGGTGGGCAGCAGGCGCGTGGGCCGAAGCGCCTCGCGCAGCGTGCTGGCGTCGTCGGGCACGCGCTGCGCGCCCGGCGTGCGGCTTTGGGTGCGCACGCGGCTGGTGACTTCGACAAAAGGTTGGGGCAGGCCGCCGGCAAAATCCACGGCCACCAGGCGCACGCCCTGCGCGCCATCGGTGACGATGCGCGCCTGGCCGTTGCTGGCAAAGCGGTCGCCCAGCGGCAGCTGCCAGCCGGTTTGCACCGAGGGCAGCGGCACCCAGGCGCGCGTGGCGCCGGCTGTGGCGGGCAGGTCGAGGCGGGTGGTGAGATCGAAGGTGCGCCAGTCGCCCGACTGGGGGGCAAAGCGAGGGGCGGACGAGAGTGCCGGCGCGGCGGCGGCAAAGGCGGGGGCAGGCTGGCGGCAAGGCCGAGGCCTGCCGCGCGCCCGATGAGGGCACGGCGATGCAAGTTCATGCAGAGAACTCCGGTTGGTCAGGAAACACCGGTCGGCGCACACGAGGCGGGCGATCCAATCGCCAACGCCAATGCCCCGAAGGCCGGTGGCCGGCGCTGACGGGCAGCGCGCGGCCGGGCGATTATCCGCCCAGGGCCTTGATCCAGCTCAGGGCCGGCTCGCCCGTCCAGTCCACCGCGCCGCGGATGATCTGGCGTGCCTGGCCTCGCGCGTCGACCAGCACGGTGGACGGAAACACCGTCGTGCCCCATGCGCGGGTGATCTCCCCCTTGGGGTCGGGCAGCACGGTCAGTGTCAGGCCGCTGGACTGCACGTAGCGGCGCACGCGCGGCAGCGGCTCGCGCACGTTGACGGCCAGCACCGCCAGACGCTCGCCCTCCAAGTCGGCCAGGGTCTGCAAGGTGGGCATCTCCTCCTTGCAGGGCGCGCACCAGGTGGCCCAGAAGTTGATCAGCACGGCGCGTCCGCGCAGGGCCGTCAAGTCCCACGGCCGGCCGTTCAGGTCGGTGGCGGCCAGCGGCGGCACGACCTGGCCGGCGGGCCAGGGCTTGCTGACGTTCTGCGCGCGGGCGCCGGGCAGCACGTCGGCCAGCAGCAGGCCGGCCAAGGCCTGGCGCCGGGTGGGCATCACGTGCGCTCGGCCACCCAGCCCTGCACCGAGGCCAGTGCCCGGGGCAGGCCGGCCGCATCGCTGCCACCCGCCATCGCCAGGTCGGGCTTGCCGCCGCCCTTGCCACCCACCTGCTGGGCGACGAAGTTGACCAGCTCGCCGGCCTGGATCTTGCCCGTCTCGGCCTTGGTCACGCCGGCGGCCAGCTGCACCTTGTCACCATCGACGGCGGCCAGCACGATGGCGGCGGACTTCAGCTTGTCTTTCAGCTTGTCCATGGTCTCGCGCAGGGTCTTGGCGTCGGCGCCGGGCAGGGTGGCGGCCAGCACCTTGATGCCTTTGACCTCCGCAGCTTGACCGACCAGCTCGTCGCCCTGCGACGAGGCCAGCTTGCCCTTGAGCTGGGCCACTTCCTTTTCCAGCGCCCGCACGTGATCGAGCGTGCCGGCGATGCGCTGGGTCAGCTCGGTGCTCGGGGTCTTGAGTGCGCCCGCCGCCTCGTGCACCGTGGCTTCCAGTCCTTGCAGATAGGCCAGGGCGTTGGTGCCGGTCACGCCTTCCACGCGTCGCACGCCGGCAGCCACGCCGCTTTCGCCGACGATCTTGAACAGGCCGATGTCACCGGTGCGCGTCACGTGCGTGCCACCGCACAGTTCGCGGCTGGAGCCGATGTCGAGCACGCGCACGGTGTCGCCGTACTTCTCGCCGAACAGCATCATGGCGCCGGTCTTATGCGCGCTCTCGATGTCCATCACGCGTGCCTGGGTGGCGGTGTTGGCCAGCACCTCGGCGTTCACGCGCTGCTCGATCTCCTGGATCTGCGCGGGGGTGACGGGCGCGTTGTGCGCAAAGTCGAAGCGCGTCTTCTCGGCATCGACCAGCGAGCCCTTTTGCTGCACGTGCGCGCCCAGCACCTCGCGCAGCGCCTTGTGCATCAGGTGCGTGACGCTGTGGTTGCGCATGGTGGCGGCGCGGCGCGCGGTGTCGACCTGCGCCTGCACCGTGTCGCCGACCTTGAGCACGCCGGCTTCGAGCCTGCCGTGGTGGCCGAACACCTCGGCCTTGATCTTCTGCGTGTCGTTGACGGCAAAGCGCGCGCCGCCTGCGCTGATGAGGCCCGCGTCGCCCACCTGGCCGCCCGACTCGGCGTAGAACGGCGTCACGTTCAGCACCACCACGCCGTTTTGTCCGACTTTCAGCTCTTGAGCCGGCGTGCCGTCTGCGTAGAGCGCTATGATTTTTGCAGTTTCCGCCAGATGATCGTAGCCGGTGAAGGTGTTGGCCGCGCCCTCGTAGGCCAGCGCCTTGTCCATCTTGAACTTGCCCGCCGCGCGCGCCGTGTCCTTCTGGTGCTGCATGGCGGCGTCGAAGCCGGCCTCATCGACCGTCACGCCGCGCTCGCGGCACACGTCGTTGGTCAGGTCCAGCGGAAAGCCGTAGGTGTCGTGCAGCTTGAAGGCCACCTCGCCCGGCAGCGTCTTGGCGCCGCCGGCCAGTGCGGCATCGAGGATTTCCATGCCATGCGCCAGCGTCTCGAAGAAGCGCTCCTCCTCGGCCTTGAGCACGCTGGTGATGTGCGCCTGCTGCTCCTTCAGGCGCGGATAGGCGGCGCCCATCTGCGCCACCAGCGGCGCCACCAGCTTGTGGAAGAAGGGCGTCTTTTGCCCCAGCTTGTAGCCGTGGCGGATGGCGCGGCGGATGATGCGCCGCTGCACGTAGCCGCGGCCCTCGTTGCCGGGGATCACGCCGTCGCTGACCAGAAAGGACGTGGCGCGGATGTGGTCGGCGATCACCTTGAGCGAGGGGTTGGCCAGGTCGCTGGTGTGCGTCTCGCGCGCGGCGGCGGCGATCAGCGCCTGGAACAGGTCGATCTCATAGTTGCTGTGCACGTGCTGCAGGATGGCGGCCAGTCGCTCCAGGCCCATGCCGGTGTCCACGCAGGGCGCGGGCAGACGGGTCACGCTGCCGTCCTCGGCCATGTCGAACTGCATGAACACGTGGTTCCAGATCTCGATGAAGCGGTCGCCGTCCTCGTCGGGCGATCCGGGCGGGCCACCGGGGATTTCGGGGCCGTGGTCGTAGAAAATCTCGCTGCACGGCCCGCACGGCCCGGTGTCGGCCATCATCCAGAAGTTGTCGCTCTTGTACTTGCCGCCCTTGTTGTCGCCGATGCGGATCACGCGCTCGGGCGGCAGGCCGATCACCTTCGTCCAGATGTCGTAGGCCTCGTCGTCCTCGTGGTAGACGGTGGCCAGCAGCCGCTCGGCCGGCAGCTGGTAGACCTGGGTCAAAAGCTCCCAGCCCCATTCGATCGACTCGCGCTTGAAGTAGTCGCCGAAGCTCCAGTTGCCCAGCATCTCGAAGAAGGTGTGGTGGCGCGCGGTGTAGCCCACGTTTTCCAGGTCGTTGTGCTTGCCGCCGGCGCGCAGGCAGGCCTGCACACTGGTCGCGCGCTTGTAGGGGCGCTGGTCGGTGCCGAGGAACACGTCCTTGAACTGCACCATGCCGCTGTTGGTGAACATCAGCGTCGGGTCGTTGGCGGGCACCAGCGGGCTGGAGGGCACCACGGTGTGGCCCTTGCTGACGAAGAAGTCCAGAAAGCTCTGGCGGATGTCGGCGACCGACATGGGAGGTTGGCTGGTTTTCATAAACGTTTTTGACCTGCAGCGCTTGTCCAGCAAGCGTAGTCAGCTCAGCAATTGATAGCGAAGTCCGGTGAATCGGGCGAAGTCTTTGTCGAAGGTCAGCACCTCCGCGTCGTGTTCGATGGCGATGGCGGCGATGTGGGCGTCGTTGGTGAGGTTGCCTGCCGTGCCGCATTCCAGCAGCAGGCGCGCCAAGATGTCCATGTGGCGCGCGCCCGGCTGCAGCAGGCGGGCGTTGGGGTGCTCCAGCCAGCCTTGCACATCGCCCAGCGCGTCGGCCACCGACAGCGGTTTGGGCATGACGCGCGCCATCGTGGACAAGCGCACGAAACCCACCAGCGGCAGCCACGCCAAGCCGATACCGGCCGGCTCTCGCACCGCGTCATCCAATGCAGCGCGGGCGATTGCATGGTCGGGACTGAGCGGATTGGCCGCGTGGATCAGCAGGTTGGTGTCAGGCAGCTTCATGGGCGTCAGGACTTGCCCTGCTGGCGCTCGACCTCCAGGCGCGCCTGCAACCTGAGAAACTCCTCGGCATCCATGTCGCCCAGCAGCTGGTTGGCCTGGCGCAGATCCATTTTCGGCACGCCCATGTCGTGGGTGCGCTGGATGAAGGGCGGAATGTCCTCCGCCACGTGCGCCGGCGCGCTGGTGATGGGCACGATCTTGGCCACCGGCTTGTTGTGGCGCGTGATGATCACCTCCTCGCCACGCTCGGCGCGGGCGACCAGCTCGCTCAGGTGAGTCTTGGCCTCGAACAGGCCGATGGCGGCAGCGGTCATGGCGGGCCTTTTGAAAATTGGTTGAATCAACCAGATTTTACGTGCAAAGGCCCCCGCACCGACGCCTCGGCCTCACGCCGCCTGCTTGGCCACCGCCGCAAACGGGCTGCCCGGCAGCCAGGCGCGCAGTTGTGCCGCGCGCTCGGGCGGGCCGGTCAGGCGCAGCGCGCCGCTGTGCAGGGCGCGCGGCCAGTCGCTGTAGCCCAGCCACACTTCGGTCAGCGTGCGCAGGTCGGTGCTGACGTACAGATCGACGTCGAAGCCGGGGTCCACGGTGCACAGGTCGGGCTCGTGCCCGCGCTCCACCAGCAGCCAGTAGTTGCGCTCGGGCGGCACGCGGTCGCCGAAGATGAATTCGATGGTGGTGCGCGCCGCCGGCGCCGGCTCGGGCCGCACGTTGCGGCGGATGTCCCACATCAGCAGGTTGGCGTCCAGGTGGCGCAGCGTGGCCTCGGTCGTCACCCAGCGCTGGCCCCACACGCCCACGGCCTCGACGATCGGGCGCAGCTCCTGGCCGGCCGCCGTCAGGTGGTACTGGTGCGCGTCGGCGGCGCGCGCCGGCGCCGTGCGCGCCACGATGCCGCAGGCCTGCAGCTCTTTCAGCCGCTTGGCCAGCAGGGCCGAGGACATGCGCGGCACGCCGCGGCGCAGGTCGTTGAAGTGGCTGGAGCCCAGCATCAGCTCGCGCACCAGCAGCAGCGTCCAGCGGTTGCACAGCACCTCGGCGGCCATGGCCACGGGGCAGAACTGGCGGTAGCTGAGGTTGGACATGGACGTTCTCCGGTGCCGGCACGGGCACTCAAGCAGTCAATCTACGCCGCCTGGGCCTCGCGCGCCAGTTCAGATGCTGAACCACCGCGGTTCACTTGCAGAACTTGAAGGCGACCAGGTCCACCGCGCAGCATGAGCGTCCCGGTTCACGCCGCTTCTTGTTGGAGAGTCTCATGTCCACCGCCACCCTCGAATCGCCCGCCCTCGACTACGCCGCGCTCAAGCAGCGCCAGCACGCCGTCTGGTCCTCGGGCGACTACGCCATCCTGGGCACCACCTTGCAGATCATGGGCGAGAACCTGTGCGAGGCGGCCGATGTGCGCGCTGGCAGCCAGGTGCTGGACGTGGCCGCCGGCAACGGCAACGCCACGCTGGCGGCGGCGCGCCGCTTTGCCCACGTCACCTCCACCGACTACGTCGACGCGCTGCTCGAGCGCGGGCGCGAGCGCGCCGCCGCCGAGCGCCTGCAGGTCGCCTTTCGCCACGCCGACGCCGAGGCGCTGCCCTTTGCCGACGCGCATTTCGACGTCGCGCTGTCCACCGTCGGCGTGATGTTCACCCCCAACCAGGCGCAGGCCGCCGCCGAGCTGCTGCGCGTGGTGCGCCCCGGCGGGCGCATCGGCCTGGCCTGCTGGACGCCCGATGGCTTCATCGGCCAGGTGCTCAAGGCCGTGGGCCGCCACCTGCCGGCGCCGCCCGCCGGCCTGAACTCGCCCCTGCGCTGGGGCACCGAAGCCGGCCTGCGCGAGCTGTTCCCCGGCCAGCGCATCCAGGCCACACCGCGCGAGTTCATGTTCCGCTACGAATCGGCCCAGCACTGGGTGGACGTGTTCCGCGCCTTCTACGGCCCGGTGCACCGCGCCTTCGCCGCGCTGGCGCCCGACGAGCAAAAGGGGCTCGAAGGCGAAATGCTGGAGCTGCTGGCGCGCTTCAACCGCGCCGGTGCCGACTCACTGGTGGTGCCGGGCGCCTATCTGGAGGTGGTGATCACGCGCGCGGCATGAAGGTTCAAACAGCCGGACAGCCGAACGCAGAGGACGCAAAGGATTCGCAGAGGACGCAGAAGAAGCAGTTTCTGTGTGGGACAGGACGAGGCGCACGTCACCAAACTGAACCTGTCATGGCGGGATTCTTTTGCGTCCTTTGCGCTTTTTTCGCGTCCTCGGCGTCCTGCCTTTCAGCCACCCAACCCAAAGCGCTGCCGCATCCCCGCCAGCAACGCCTCCTCGCCCAAATCGTGGCGCGCCTTCAGCACCGCCTGCGCGTCCTCGCCCGTCACGTACAGCACCTGCGCGCTGCCGTCGGTGGCGGCGCCGTACAGCGCCTGCGCCAGCTGCTCGGGCGCCATCGCGTTGCCCGCGCCGCGGTTGGCGGCAAAGGCGGCCTGCGCCTTGCGGATCGAGTCGGCATACGGCCCGCCGTCGCCCTCGAAGGTGCGCGCCAGCGAGCGGCCCGAAAAGTCCGTGGCCACCGCCCCCGGCGTGAACACCTTGACGCGGATGCCCAGCGGCGCCAGTTCGTGGCTGAGCGACTGCGAAAAGCCCACCACCGCGAACTTCGACGCCGCGTACAGCGAATACAGCGGCATCGCCACCAGCCCGGTCAGCGAAGCCACGTTGATGATCACGCCGCGGCCGCGCTCGCGCATGCCCGGCAGCACCGCGCGCGTGACGGCGAACACCCCGCCCACGTTGGTGCGCATCTGCCGGTCGACCACCTCGGGCGTGGCCGTCTCGAACGGGCCGAACAGGCCGTAGCCCGCGTTGTTGATCGCCACGTCGATGGCACCGAAGCGCGCCAGCGCCTGCCGCACCGCGGCGTCGACCGAGTCGGGGTCGGTCACGTCCAGCGCAAACGCCTGCACGCAGCCCGCGCCTTGCTCGAAGCGCGCCGTGCCCGGCTGGCGCAGCGTGGCCGCCACGTTCCAGCCCTGCGCCGCAAAGTGCCGCACCGCCGCCGCGCCGATGCCCGACGAGCAGCCGGTGATGAAGACCGTGGATGCCATGGACTGTCTCCGTGATGGATGAGGATGCTTCACGATACACCGGCCAGGTCCGGCGCCGCGCACCTGGCCGGCAGCGATGTGTGAAGATGAGCACGCCGCAACCCCCATTCACTCGACCATGCCCATGCCCTGGTCCGCCTGGCCCCGCAACGTGCGCCTGCTGATGGGCATGCGCGCGGCGCGCAGCGTGGGGCAGGGCGCCATGGTGGCGGCGTTTGCGCTGTACCTGCACGCGCTGGGCTGGGGCGCCACCGACATCGGCGCCGTGCTGACGGCCGCGCTGCTGCTGGGCGCCGCGCTGACGCTGCTGGTCGGGCCGCTGAGCGACCGCGGCGGGCGGCGCGCCTTTCTGATCGACTACGACCTGCTGCAGGCGCTGGCCGCCTTGGTGGCCTTGTTCACCGCCACGCCCTGGCTGCTGGTGGCCGCTGCCGTGCTGGGCGCGTATGGCCGCGGCGCCAATGGCTCGGCCGGGGCTTTTGCACCCGTCGAGCAGGCCTGGCTGGCCATCGAGCTGCCGGTGTCGCAGCGCGCCCGCGTGTTCAGCGCCAACAGCGCCATCGGTTTTGCCGGCATGGGCCTGGGCGCGCTGCTGGCGGCGCTGCCCGCCGCCTGGCTGGGCACCGACATGCGCGCGGCCGACTACCGCTGGCTGTTCGTGCTGCCGCTGGCCGGCGCGCTGGTCAGCGTCGCGTTGCTGCTGCGCACGCGCGAGCCCGTGCTGGCCGCCGCGCCGCCCGCCGCGCACCCCGCCGCCGAGCACCGCCTGCGCCGCGATGAAAACCGCCTGCTGGCGCGCCTGATGCTGGCCAACGCGCTCAACGGCCTGGGCATCGGCCTGACCGGGCCGCTGATCGCCTACTGGTTCGCCATCCGCTTTCGGTCGGGGCTCGACCACATCGGCCTCGGCCTGGCGCTGGGCTTTGCGGTGGCCGCCGCCAGCGCCTGGCTGGCCGGCCGCGTGGCCGACCGCCACGGCATCCTGCGTACCGTGGTCTGGATGCGCGCCGCCGGCCTGCTGATGCTCGTCGCCATGCCGCTGGTGCCGTGGTTCTGGGGCGCGATGGCGCTGTACGTGCTGCGCGGCGCCAGCAACCGCGGCACCGCCGGCGTGCGCCAGGCGCTGGCCGCGGGCCTGACGCGCGCCGAGCGCCGGGGCCTGGCCAGCACCGTGCAAAACCTGTCGCTGCAGCTGCCGCGCGCCATCGGCCCGCTGCTGGGCGGCGCGCTGTTTCATGCCGGCCACCTGGCGCTGCCCTTCTTCCTGGGCGCGGCGCTGCAGGCGGGCTACCTGCTGCTGTTCGTGGTCTTTTTTCGCGGCACCGAGGCCGCCGTCATCGCGCCGGGCAAGAGCCCAGCACGCGATAGCGCGGCGGCTGCGCCTGCAGCTCCGACCAGACCAGGCTGACCGCGCCCACGCGCCACGTGATCGGCGCCGCCAGCCGCGCCCCCTGCACGCGATCGGCCTGGCGCAATGCCGTCAGGTGCGGCTCGTAGGGGCGCGCATCGGGCGCCAGGCCGGCCGCGCGGGCCAGTGCGTCGGTGGCCGCGTGCAGCGCATCCAGCGCGGGGCAGGGCGCGGCGCGCAGCACGGCGATGGTGCCGCGCGGCGCATGCCACAGCTCGGGGCGCGCGAGCGTGATGTCGAAGGCGTCGAAGCGCAGCCCCGCCAGCGCCGCGCGCCAGGCCCGCTCGCGCTCGGCGTCCACCGCGTCGAAGAACTGCAGCGTCACGTGCATGCGCTCGGGCGCCGGGCGCAGGCGCCGCGGCAGGCCGCCCCAGGCCTGGCGCGCGGCGTCGATGGCGGCGCGCGCGGCGGCATCCGGGAAGAGGGCGGTGAAGAGGCGCCGGGGTGCCGGCGTGTCGAGAGCGGCGCGCACGCCAGCGGCCTCATTCGTCAAACAGATCGGCGTGACGTCCCGTGCGCTCGAAGCGAACCACATCGTCGTCGACTTTGTAGATCAGCAACCAGTCGGGTTCGATGTGGGCGTCGCGAAAGCCGTGCCAAGGGCCCTTCAACGGATGGTCCAGGCAGGCCGCTGGCAGGGCTTGGCCGGCGATCAGCAGGCCCAGCACCGCCTTCAGTTTGTCCATGTCCTTGCCGCGCTTTTGCGCCAGCTTCACGTCGCGCTTGAACTGGCCGGAATAGGCGGGTTGGCGCATGACGCCGCCTCAAATGCCGAGCTGCTTGTACAAGTCCTCGGCGTCCTTGGCGTGGTGCACGTCGTCGCCGCGTTCGCTCTTGGCCAGTGTCTCGGCGGTCAGCGCGTTGGGCACGCGCATGTCAAAGGGCAGGGTCTTTTCGTGGGCGATCTTGGTCAGCGCGATGCGCACCACGTCGGACACCGTCAGCCCCATGCCGGCCAGCACGGCGGCGGCCTCGTTTTTGAGCGCCTCGTCAATGCGCGCGCGGACGAATGCAGTGGCGGCCATGACAATTTCCTGTGCTGCGTTGAAAGTCACAATTGTAGCTCAGTCGAGCAACAAATAACGAGGGTTGGCCCGGCGTCGGACTTCGCCTTGCGTTCGCGGCCCGCTTCGCGCCGGCATATAAGCTGGGTGCCGCCGTCGAATCGACCAAAATGGCGCGCACCGTGACCACGCCTTCCGCCTACACCCACCCGTGATTTCCGCCGCCGACTTCATCGCCAAATGGGGCCCCGGCGGCTCCGCCGCGCAGCTCAATGAAGAGCAGGGCGCGCAAAGCCATTTCCTCGACCTGTGCGAGCTGCTGGGCGTGCCCAAGCCCGGCAGCGCGGGCCTGGCCGACGAATACGTGTTCGAGCGCCGCTCGCTGGTGCTGGGCGAGGCGCGCGGCTACGCCGACGTGTTCTACCGCGACCACTTCGCGTGGGAGAACAAGGCCCCCGGCAAAAACCTCGACGCCGCGCTGCGCCAGCTGCAGCAGTACAGCCTGGCGCTCAGCAACCCGCCGCTGCTGGTGGTGTGCGACCGCCTCACCATCCGCATCCACACCCAGTTCAACGGCCACCCCAGCGAGACGCACACCGTGCGCATCGAGCAGCTCGACCAGCCCGAGCGGCAGGCCCTGCTGCGCCGCCTGTGGCTGGCGCCCGAGAGCTTTCGCCCGCGCACCACCAGCCGCGACATCACCGAAGCCGCCGCCAAGAGCTTTGCCACCCTGGCCGCCCAGCTGCGCGCGCGCGGCCACGCCGGCGAGGCCGTGGCGCACTTTCTCACCCAGTGCCTGTTCTGCTTTTTTGCCGAGGACGTCGGCCTGCTGCCCGGGCGCATGTTCGAGCGCCTGGTGGGCAACCGCCAGCTCACCAGCGACAAGCTCACCGCCGGCCTGGCCAGCCTGTTCACCACCATGCAGACCGGCGGCCTGTACGGCCCCGACGACATCCCCTGGTTCAACGGCGGGCTGTTTGCCCACATCGCCGTGCCCCGGCTGGAGATCATCGACATCACCGAGCTGCGCAACGCCGCCGCGCTCAACTGGTCGGCCATCGACGTCGGCATCTTCGGCACCCTGTTCGAGCGCGGCCTGGACCCCGCCAAGCGCAGCCAGCTGGGCGCGCACTACACCGACCCGGCCACCATCGCCCGCATCACCGGCCCCGTCATCACCCGCCCGTTGCTACAACAATGGGAGCTGATTGCGCTTGATCTGCGCGCTCTGGCGGCCAAAATCACCAAAAACGGCGACGCCGCCTACCGCAAGGCGCACGCGCGCTTGGTCGACTGGCTGGAGCGCCTGCGCGCCTTCCGCATCCTCGATCCGGCCTGCGGCAGCGGCAACTTTTTGTTCATGGGCCTCAAGGCGCTGAAAGACGTCGAACTCATCAGCATCACCCAGGCCGCCGCCCTGGGGCTCGACCGCGAGCAAGACCTGGTCACCGGCCCGCACAACCTGCTGGGCATCGAGCTGAACGAATACGCCGCCGAGCTGGCGCGCGTCAGCGTGTGGATCGGCGAAATCCAGTGGCGCATGGCGCACGGCTATGCGCCCAAGACCAACCCCGTGCTCGAGCCGCTGGAGCAGATCGAGTGCCGCGATGCGCTGCTGGCCTGGCCCTTCCCCCGCTGGGGGAAGGCAGGGATGGGGGCCGCGGCGCATCGACACCCGCAGCGCCCCATTCCACCGCCGCCAGCCCCCACCCCAACCCTCCCCCAGCGGGGGAGGGAGCCCAAACCGCCACCGAAGCCCCCTGGCCGCGCGCCGACGTGGTGGTGGGCAATCCGCCGTTTTTGGGCGGTAGCAAAAAACGCCGGGAATTGGGTGCAGCCTATTTCGATGTGCTCAACGACGTGTACGGTAAGCGTGTCCCGGGTGCCGGTGACCTGGTCTGCTATTGGTTTGCCAAGTCACTCGACCACATCGTCTCGGGCAATCTGTCGCGCGCGGGTCTGGTCAGTACCAACTCGATTCGTGGCGGTGCCAACCGAAGGGTACTTGATGCCATCGTCGAAAGCAGCCGAATTTTTGATGCTTGGAGTGACGAGCCGTGGGTGAATGAAGGCGCGGCGGTGCGCGTTTCCTTGGTGTGCTTTGGCGCGAGCAATGGCGCTCGCCTCAATGGTGTCGAGCTTCATGCCATCCAGTCTGACTTGACTGGTGTACTGGATGAAGGCTCGGAGATCGACCTTTCAAGTGCGAAACCTCAGCATGGCAGCGGAGCCAGTGCATTCGAGGGTTTGCGCAAGGATGGAGCGCTCGATATCAGTGGACAACAGGCGCGAAGCTGGCTTGCGCTACCCAATCCGCACGGGCAAAGCAATGCAGACGTGCTGTTCCCGCTCATCAACGGCATCGACATCACCCGCCGAAATCGCGATGGCTGGGTCATCGACACCGGCGAGTCCATGTCCGAGCAGGATGCGGCTCTCTACGAAGCGCCGTTTCAGCACATCGTGCTGCACGTGAAACCGGTTCGCGCTCAAAACAATGATCGCATTCGTCGCACGTTTTGGTGGCGCTTCGGACGCAACGGGGAGCAATTGCGCGCGGCGCTGAAGGCGATACCCAGGTACATCAATACACCGCGCGTCGCGAAGCACCGGTTGTTCGTGTGGCAGCAAATGCCGTCCATTCCCGACACGGCAACGGTTGCGATCGCCCGCGCCGACGACACCACCTTCGGCATCCTGCACAGCCGCTTCCACGAACTCTGGTCGCTGCGCATGTGCACTTGGCTGGGCGTCGGCAATGACCCGCGCTACACCCCCACCACCTGCTTCGAGACCTTTCCCTTCCCCGCCGGCCTCACGCCCCTCGACACCGCCCACCAACGCACCGAGGCCATCGCAGGCGGCGCGCTGATCCCGGCCGGCCTGCCCGGCGCTGATTTCAAGCCAAATCAGACTACAGTCGGCTCCCATCAAGCGCAAGCAGCTATCAACAACATAGCTATCCGCGACGCCGCCAGCGCCATCGCCCAGGCCGCGCAGCGGCTCGACACGCTGCGCCGCAACTGGCTCAACCCGCCCGAATGGACGCAGGCCGTGCCCGAGGTGGTGCCGCTGGGCCTGCAGCACTCGCCCTACCCCGACCGCATCGAGCCGCGCCCCGGCCTCTCCGAGCCCGACGCCAAGGCGCTGAAGGCGCGCACCCTCACCAACCTGTACAACCAGCGCCCCGCCTGGCTGGCCCAGGCCCACGCCGCGCTGGACGCGGCCGTGGCGGCCGCCTACGGCTGGGCCGACTACACCCCCGCCACGCCCGACGACGAAATCCTGCGCCGGCTGCTTCAGCTCAACCGCGAGCGGGCGGCGCAGGCGGGAGGGGGCAAGGAGGCTGTCTCGTGAATGGTCATCGTGCATTGCGGGCTGCGGTGTTCGGCGCGTGTTTGGCGGCGGGGGGCGCAACGCCGGCCCTGGCGTGGAAACTGACCCCGGAGGCGACGGCAGCCGAGCGCGGGCTGGCGGCGTATTCGGCCAGCCGCTTGCAGCGGGCCATTAATAGCAGCGCGTTTCAGGGTGTGGCGGTGGTGGGGCACGCGGTGCACGAGAACATCACCCGACGGGCGCTCCAATGCATGGACGATGGACTGGACGTGCCGGGCTGTGAGTACGACATTCGCTATCAGGTGGCGGGCGTGCGTTGGAATGACGACCCGGCGTTCATGTTTCTGCCGGGGCGCGGCGAGTATGTGGGCTGCATCGCAGGCCAGACGGTGCGCATGGTCACGCAGCCGGTGTGCTGGGCACGGGTGTTTCGCCACGGCGAGAGCGCGGCGGCCCGCGGCGTGCGTCTGACCGGGGCCAACGGCAACCTGCTGGTGCGTTCTCACTTTGGCGACCTGCAGTTTTTGCACGCCATGGCGATTGCCGACGGCGAGGCACCTGAGCAAACCCGCCGCAACGTGTTGGCGTGGGCGGAGTTCACTTGGCGCACGGCGACGGGCGAGCCAGGCTTCGGCTTGGAGCGAGTGGTCGCCAGCCTGCCTATCGAAGGTTTTGCACAGCGCTTCAAGTTCAACCGGGGCTGGCGCATCCAGGACTTGTTTGCCCTGGGCGACCCGACCGCACGCCGCGCCGATCGGCTGCAGCGCATCGCCCTGGGTAGCCTGATGCACGTGGTGGAGGATTCATTTGCCGCCGGCCATGTGAATCGCGCGGCGCCCGTGCCTGGCGCCACCTGTGCCGGACGCGCCGACTGGCCGGCGCCGGGTCCTGTCGTTGAGTTCCACTCGTACCCGCACCAAGACGCGCGCAAGCATGGTCGCGCCGATCAACCGGATGCATTGGCGGCGCACTTGGCCGGCCCGCGCCCGCATGTGATCGATGTGGTGGGCACGCTGGCCGCGCTGTGGCGTGCTGGCGTGCCGTGGGACGATGCGCGGCCGTACCTCGAGTGCGTGTTCGCGCTGGCACCCGATGCGCGGCCGTCGTCGGCGGGTGACGATTACCAACCGGATGCGCCCCTGAATCCGGCGCAGTGGGGCGGTTGAGGCCCAAGCACCAGTGAAACAAGGCCAGAGGGATATTCAATGAACCTGAACAGCCGTTCAAGGACCGCCAGCGCGCCCCGCACGCGCCTTGCGCTGGCCCTGGCGGGCGGCATGGCGATCGGCGCGCTGGGCGGCCTGATCGGCCTGGGCGGGGCGGAGTTCAGGCTGCCGCTGCTGATCGGCCTGTTCGGGTTTGCGGCGCTGTCGGCGGTCATCCTCAACAAGGCGATGAGCCTGGTGGTGGTGGCGTCGGCGTTGCTGTTTCGCACCAAGGCCGTGCCGCTGGCGGAAATCGCGGCGCACTGGCCCATCATCGTCAACCTGCTGGCCGGCAGCCTGCTGGGCGCCTGGCTGGGCGCGGGCTGGGCGACGCGCATGAAAAGCCAGACGCTCTACCGCGTGCTGGTCGTGCTGCTGGTGCTGATCGCGGGGGTGCTGCTGGCGGGGCATGGGCAGGTCGCGGGCGGCGCGGTGGTGACGGGCGCGGCCCAGATGGTGGCCGGCGTGGCGGCCGGCTTCGGCATCGGCGTGGTGGCGTCGCTGATGGGCGTGGCCGGCGGCGAGCTGCTGATCCCGACGCTGATCCTGCTCTTTGGCGCCGACATCAAGCTGGCCGGCAGCCTGTCGCTGGCGGTGAGCCTGCCGACCATGGTGGTGGGCTTTACGCGCTACAGCCGCGACGACAGCTTTGCGGTGCTGGGCCGCAACAAGGCGTTCGTGCTGGTGATGGCGGCCGGCTCGCTGATCGGCGCGTGGATCGGCGGGCACCTGCTGGGCCTCGTCTCGAGCGCGCTGCTGCTGCCCCTGCTGGCGGCGATCCTCGTCATTTCATCGGTCAAGGTGTGGGGCCACGCGCATGGGTGAGTGGGGTGGCTGGGGCCGCGCTGCGCTGGCCTGAGTTGGGGCGACGACGGCTATTTCGGGTGCGCCTTGTGCGCCTCGACATAGGAGCGCAGCACGGCGTTGATGCGGGTTTGATAGCGCTGGCCCGTGCCCTTGAAGAATTCGAGCACTTCGGCGTCCAGCCGCAGCGTGATTTGCTGCTTGGACTGCGGCAGGCGGTCGGCCGCCTTCATCCAGGTGGCTTGGGGCAGGCTGGGCGCGTCGCTGTAGTCGATCTGCGCATCGGGCATGGCGGCCACGGCAGCCAGCCGGGCTTTTTGCGTGGCGCTCAGGCGCGGCAGCTTGTCGAGGTCAAGCGTTCGCTTGATGGTATTGCTTTCTTTCGTGGGCATTGGCTTTCCTTGCAGAAATCAGGCGGATGGTGTCTTCGTGTCGCACGGTGTAGACCACGTACAGCAAGGCCGAGTCCACGCGCCCGATAGTGGCCCAGCGATCTTCGCCATAGTCGTGCCGCCCGTCATGCGCTTCGATGCGCCCAGGGTCGTAGAAGACGAGTGCGGCGTCCTCGAACGCGACGCCGTGCTTGCTCAGGTTGCGTGCGGCTTTCTCGGCACCCCATTCGAGTTCCATGGCGATTCAATTGTAGATTCGTTTTGTAGCTACGACAAGCCAGGGCATGACCAAACCTTGGAACGAGCATGCGTGGACGACCATGGTCGCCCGATCGATCTACGCGATCGATACGCTGGGTCGCTGCTCCAGCGCCTCGGCCAGCGCCTGCAGCGCCGCGCCCACCGGCTGCTCCAGCTTCAGCGCCAGCAACTCGTCGGCGCGCGTGCGGCCCAGGTTGATGGCGGCAATGGGCTTGCCGGCCGTGGCGGCGGCCTGGGCAAAGCGGTAGCCCGAATACACCATCAGCGAGGAGCCGGCCACCAGCAGCGCGTCGGCGCGCTGCAGCGCGGCAAAGGCGGCGTCGACGCGCGGGCGCGGCACGCTTTCGCCGAAGAAGACCACGTCGGGCTTGAGCAGGCCGGTGCCGCAGCGGGGACAGTCGGGCACCTCGAAGGTGGAGAAGTCCAGCCCGTCCAGGTCGGCGTCGCCGTCGGGGGCGGTGGCGGCCTGGTGGCGCTGCCAGCCGGGGTTGCGCGTGTGCAGAAGCGCCTGCCAGTCGGCGCGCGGCAGGCGCGCCTGGCAGGCCAGGCACACCACGGTGTCGATGCGCCCATGCAGGTCGATCACGCGCCGGCTGCCGGCGGCGCCGTGCAGGCCGTCGACGTTTTGCGTCAGCAGCAGCTCGACGTGGCCGGCCGCTTCGAGCCGCGCCAGCGCGCGGTGCGCGGGGCCGGGCCGGGCGGCGCTCATCACGCGCCAGCCGATCAGGCTGCGCGCCCAGTAGCGCTGGCGCGCGTGCGCGTCACCCGTGAAGGCCTGGTAGGTCATCGGCGGCGCGCGCTTCCACTGGCCCTGGGCGTCGCGGTAGTCGGGGATGCCGCTGTCGGTGCTGCAGCCCGCGCCCGTCAGCACCAGCAGGCGCGGATGGCGGCGGGCAAAGGCGGCGAGGGCGTGCAGATCGGCGGGCATGGATGGGCATGATGCCGCAAGCGTGTGGCGTGCCGGCGCCCACGCGCCGCGCCGAAATCTTGTTGTATACTCGCGTGCTTTCCTGTGCGGCTGTAGCTCAGTTGGATAGAGTACTTGGCTACGAACCAAGGGGTCGTGGGTTCGAATCCTGCCAGCCGCACCACTTATTGAAAAAAAGAGCCTGAACCTTGTTCAGGCTCTTTTTTTATGTCGCGGTTGCAGGGTGGCGACGCGCATTCGAGGCTTTTCCGCGCTATATAATCAAAGGCTTGTCGGCGTGTAGCGCAGCCTGGTAGCGCACTTGCATGGGGTGCAAGGGGTCGCGAGTTCGAATCCCGCCACGCCGACCATTCATACAAGGACTTAGCTTCGCAAGGGGCTAAGTCCTTTCTTCTTTCCGCCCACGCATGGCATCGATGCCTGCATGAAGGAGCAGAGAAAAATGAACGGTGCCAAGAGCCTGGTGCAAACCTTGCTGGCTGCGGGCGTGGGCACCTGCTTTGCCAACCCTGGCACCAGCGAAATGCATTTCGTGGCCGCGCTCGACCAGGTGCCGGGCATGAAGTGCGTGCTGGGCCTGCAAGAGAACGTGGTGACCGGCATGGCCGACGGCTACTACCGGCTGGCGCGCAAGCCCGCGTGCACGCTGCTGCACTGCGCGCCGGGCCTGGCCAACGGCATGGGCAACCTGCACAACGCGCGCCGTGCGCGCAGCGGCATCGTCAACATCGTGGGCGATCAGGCGACCCATCACCGTCCCCACGATGCGCCGCTGACGGGCGACACCACCGGCATGGCGCAGACCGTATCGGCCTGGGTGCACACCAGCACCCGCACGGCGGATTTGGGCCGCGATGCGGTGCAGGCGGTGCGTGCGGCCAGCACCCATCCGGGCCAGATCGCCACGCTGATTCTGCCGGCCGACGTGTCGTGGCAAGAAGGCGGCGTGGTGGGCGTTCCAATTTCGGCGCCGCCGCCGCCGGCCATCGATGGCGGCGCCATCGACGGTGCCGCGCGCATCCTGCGCAATCACCGCGACGTGCTGATCCTGCTGGCCGGCCCCGCCGTGCTGGCCGAAGGGCAGGCCCTGGCTTGGCGCATCGCCCAGGCCACCGGCGCTGCGGTGATGGCCAGCTACGTCACCGCGCACCTGGCGCGCGGCCGCGGCCACATGCAGCTCGAGCGCGTGCCCTATGGCATGGACGCCGCCATCAAGGCCTTGGACCCGTTCCGAAACATCATCCTGGTGAATGCCGTGCCGCCGGTGGGCTTCTTCGGCTACCCGGGCATGCCTTCGATCCAGTACCACCCGCAAACGCGGTTTCACACGCTGTCGCGTCCCGACCAGGACCCGGTCGAAGCGCTCGAAGGCCTGGCGACGGCGCTGGGCGCGCCGCAGGTGGCCATGCCCGACCCCGGCCCGCGTCCCGATCCGGCGCGTGGCGCGCCCACGCCCGAAGGCCTGGCGCAGACGCTGGCGGCGCTGATGCCCGAGCAGGCCATCGTCTCGGACGAGAGCATTTCCTACGGCCGCGGCTTCTACCGGCTCACGCACGCGGCGCCCGCGCACGACTGGCTGCGCCTGGCCGGCGGCGCCATCGGCGACGGCATGCCGGTGGCCACGGGCGCGGCGCTGGGCGCGCGCAAGCAGCGCCGGGTGATCAACCTGCAGGCCGACGGCTCGGCCATGTATTCGCTGCAGTCGCTGTGGACGCAGGCACGCGAGCAGCTGCCGGTGACCACCGTCATCCTCAGCAACCGCAAGTACAACATCCTCATCGGCGAATACCAGAGCGTGGGCGCCACGCCCGGCGCTACGGCCATGAGCATGCTGGACCTGGGCAACCCGTCGCTCGGCTGGGTCCAACTGGCCAACGGCATGGGTGTCGAGGCCGCGCGCGCCACGAGCTTGGATGCGTGCGCCGATCTGATGAAAGCCAGCTTCGGCAAGCCCGCGCCCTTCGTCATCGAACTCATGATCTGAGCGCGTGGCGGGCAGCTTGCCCGCTGCGTCCGGCGCTCCCGCTGCCTCAACGCCATCGCGTGCGGGGCGAGCCACCGGATCTGCTGTTACCCTGCCGCGACCAACGAAAAGGCCACCGGGTTGCGGTGGCCTAAGTCGTTGAGTGATGTGGTGGAGAGGAGGAGGATCGAACTCCCGACCTCCGCATTGCGAACGCGGCGCTCTCCCAGCTGAGCTACCCCCCCACAAGGGATCACGATTCTAACGCAAATCAGCCTGCCATTCCGTTTCTGCGCGCCAGCTCGACGAACAGACCCGAGTGGTCCAGCTCGCCGTCGCCGTGCGCCACGCCGTTGGCGTACAGGCGCTCCAGCGCGGCGGTGATGGGGGCGTCGAAGCCCATGCTTTGCGCGGTGTCCAGCGCGTTGCGCATGTCTTTCAGCTGCACCGTCATGCGCCCGCGCGGGGCGAAGTCGCGCGCCACCATGCGTTCGCCGTGCAACTGCAGGATGCGGCTTTCGGCAAAGCCGCCGCCGATGGCCTGGCGTACCTTGGCCGGGTCGGCGCCACCCTTCTCGCACAGCAGCAGTGCCTCGGCCACGGCGCCGATGGTGATGCCCACGATCATCTGGTTGGCCAGCTTGGCGAGTTGCCCGGCGCCGTGCGGGCCCACGTGCGTGGCGCGCCCCAGTGCGGCGAACACCGGCGCGGCGCGCTCGAAGTCGGCCGCATCGCCGCCGGCCATGATGGCCAGCGTGCCGGCCTCGGCGCCCACGGTGCCGCCCGACACGGGGGCGTCCAGGTGCTGCACGCCGTGCTCGGCCAGGCGCCGCGCGTGCTCGCGCGCCTCGGCCGGTTTGATGGAGGCCATGTCGACGAACAGCGTGCCGGCGCGCATGGCCGCGGCCGCGCCCTGCTCGAACAGCACGCTGGTGACGACGGGGCCGTTTTCAAGCAGGCTGATGACGAGATCGGCGGCCTGCACCGCGTCGGCCAGGCTGGCATGCACCGTGGCGCCCTGCGCGGCCAGCGGCGCGGCCTTGTCGGGGCTGCGGTTCCAGGCGTGGACTTGGTGCCCGGCGGCGGCCAGGCGGCGCGCCATCGGAAAGCCCATGTGGCCGGTGCCGAGGACGGCGAGCTTCATGCGCGACTCCTGCAATGAGAGCAGCCGGCGCGCGCGGGGCGGCGCGCGGCGGCGGCTTGGTGGGCTGCCCATGCCCGAGGGTGTACAGGGCAAAAGACTGGCATTCTGCTCCTTTCGCGGGCCGGTTTGGCGCGCGGGGCTTTGCGTCAGAATGGCGGCCGACCATGCCCCGAATCGACGACTTGCCCCACCACTATCCCGCGCCCGCGCAGCCCGACACGCAGTGGCTGGAGCGCATGTACAGCAACCGCAGGCGCGTGCCGGACCATGGCGACTATTTCGCGCGCTGGACGGCGCAGTCGACGCAGCTGCGCGCCGGCCTGCCGGCCATGCTGGACGTGGCCTACGGCGAGGCTCCGCGCGAGCGGCTGGACGCCTTCGCGGCACAACGACGGGGCGCGCCGCTGGTGGTGTTCGTGCACGGCGGCTACTGGATGTCGATGGACAAGTCGCAGCACGGCTTCATCGCCGGCGCGCTGCACGACCTGGGCGCCGCGGCCGTGCTGCCCAACTACACCTTGTGTCCGCAGGCCGGCATTCCGCCGATCACGCTGCAGGTGGCGCGCGCGGTGGCCTGGGCCTGGCGCCACGCGGACGAGCTGAACGCCGATGCGCGGCGCCTGACGGTGATCGGCCACTCGGCCGGCGGCCAGCTGGCGGCCATGATGCTGGCCTGTGCCTGGGACGTGTTCGACCCCGGCCTGCCGCCGCGCGTGGTGCGCAGCGCGATGGGGGTGTCGGGCCTGTACGACCTGCAGCCGCTGATGTACACGCCCAGCCTGCAGGAGGTGCTGCGCCTGACGCCCGAGCAGGTGCAGCGCGCCAGCCCGGCACGCCTGCCGGCACCCGCGCACGGGCGCCTGGTGAGCGTGGTGGGCGCGCAGGAAAGTGGCGAATACCTGCGGCAAAGCCACCTGATCCAGCAGGCCTGGGGCCGCGTGCGCGTGCCGACGGTGGCCGCGCTGCCGGGACTCAACCACTTCAGCATCCTGGATGCATTGGCCACGCGCGGGCACCGGCTGAACGCGATGGCGCGCGAGCTGCTGGCGCGCTGAGGGGCGTGGCGCGGCCGGCAATATCCTGCATGAAGGCGCCGCTGCGCGGCGTCACTGGCCCTGCTGCAGGCCGATCGCCTTGGCGATGGCGCGGTACTGCGCGATTTCCTGCCGGTAGGCCTGGTCGGCTTCGGCCAGCGTCTGAGCGGGCGACACCTCTTGCCCCATGGCGAACAGGCCGGCGCGCAGCTGGGTGTCGGTCAGCACCTTCTGCAGGCCGCCATGCAGCACCTGCACCACCGCTTCGGGCGTGTCGCGCTTGACGAAATAGCCGGTGCCGATCTCGGCGGTGAAGTGCTTCATGGCCTTGCTCTCGACGACGCTGGGCGTGTCGGGCAGCAGGCGCTGGCGCTGCGGCGTCAGCACGGCCACGGCCTTCATCTTGCCCTGTGTGACGAACTCGGTCTGCGCCAGCCCGTAGGGCGTGATGAAGATGTCGACCAGCCCGGCCACCAAGTCGCGGAAGGCCTCCACCGCGCCCTTGTAGGGCACGTGGGTCATGGGCGTGCCCAAGTCCTTCGACAGCTTGGCGCCCAGCAGGTGATAGAACGAGCCCACGCCCACGCTGGCGTAGGTCAGCGGCTTGCCTTCCTTGGCCACCTGCGCGGCGTGGGCGGCCAGTTCGTCGGCGTTCCTGGCCGGCAGGCCGGTCCGCGCGAAGATGGCCATCGGCGCCAGCGCGATGCGGTGCACTTGGCGGAAGTCCTCGGACTTGTAGCGGATCGATGGAATGGCCAGCGGTGCCAGGATCAGTTCGTTGGGCGTGCCCTGATAGACCAGATAGCCGTCGCTGGGCGCGTTCAGCACCTTTTGCGCGGCGATGCTGCCGCTGGCGCCGCCCAGGTTGTCGACGATGGTGGTTTGGTTCAGTGCGACGGCCAGCGGCGGGCTGACGCGCCGCGCGATGGTGTCCGACAGGCCGCCGGCGGGGTAGGGCACCATCAGCACCACCGGCTTGGCCGGGTAGCCCTGCGCGGCGGCGCCGAAGGCGCGGGGTGCCAGCGCGGCGGCGGCGGCGTATTGCATCAGGCGGCGGCGGGTGAAAGGCATGTCGGGTGTCTCCAGAAACCAGGTGAGTCGAAACGGGACTTGAAATATCCTGCATGTTTTTTGATGTGTCAAATGAATTGAAATCAATATTTGAATGAGATAAATTCATTGGATGAACCTCAGGCAACTGCAGCATCTGGCCGCGCTGGCCGAGGAGGCCTCGTTTTCGCGCGCGGCCGAGCGCCTGCACCTGACGCAGTCGGCGCTCAGTCGCAGCCTGCAGGGCCTGGAAGACGAGCTGGGCGCGCGCCTGGTCGACCGCGCCGGGCGGCGCAGCACGCTCACGCCGCTGGGCGAGGCGGTGCTGACGCGGGCGCATCGCATCTTGCTGGAGGCGGCCGAGATCGAGCGCAGCGCCGAGCTGCTGCGCCAGGGCGAGGCCGGCACCATCCGGGTCGGCCTGGGCTCGGGCCCCGGCGCGCTGCTGATGACGCCGCTGCTCAGCCACGTGGCGGCGCGCTACCCCGAGGTGCGCGTGACCATCGCGCGCGGCTCGACCGAGCTGCAGGTGCAGCAGCTGCGCCAGCGCGAGCTGGACGCGCTGGTGATCGACGTGCGCCGCATCGCGCCGGCGCCCGACCTGGTGATCGAGCCGCTGGGCGAGCTGCGCGGCGGCTTCATCTGCCGCGCCGGCCATCCGCTGGCCGCGCTCGACGCGGTGAGCTTCGAGGCGCTGATGCGCTACCCCGTGGCCACCACGCCGCTGTCGGACGAGGTGGCGCGCCTGTTCGTCGCCCACTACGGCCCCGGCGCCGACCCGGCGCGCATGGCGGCGCTGGTGTGCGAGGACGTCACCAGCCTGCTGGACACCGTGCGGCAGACCGACGCGGTGTTTCTCGGCATCGTGGCCGCCGCGCGGCCGGGCATCGCCGCCGGTGAGTTGGCCGAAGTGCGCATGGCGCCGCCGCTGGTGGCGGGCGCGCGCTTTGCCTACGTGCGACTGGTCGGCCGCACCGAGGCGCCGGTCATGCAGGTGCTGCGCCGCTTCGTGGTCGAGCGGCTGCGCGACTGATCGGGCGAATGCGTACAATACTATGAAAATAGAAGCTGCCTGCGCTTGATTGACGCGGGCCAGAGCCGGATTTTGTTGTGAATCCGCTGTCTCTGGCGCTTGCCGCTGCCACTCACATGAACAGGTGCTCGCCCGCGTTGTCGCCGCCCAGGATGACGTAGTTGACCTTGCGCACGTCCATCAGCTTGGTGCCGCCGGCGTAGCTGATGGAGCTTTGCACGTCCTGCTCCATCTCGATCAGCGTGTCGGCCAGCTTGCCCTTGATGGGCTCCAGGATGCGCTTGCCCTCGACGTGGCGGTACTCGCCCTTGTTGAAGTCGCTGGCCGAGCCGTAGTACTCCTTGTACAGCGCGCCGCCTTCCTCGACGGTGTTGCCGGGCGACTCCTCGTGGCCGGCGAACAGCGAGCCGATCATCACCATCGAGGCGCCGAAGCGGATGCTCTTGGCGATGTCGCCGTGGCTGCGGATGCCACCGTCGGCAATGATGGGCTTGGTCGCCACGCGCGCGCACCACTTCAGTGCCGACAGCTGCCAGCCGCCGGTGCCGAAGCCGGTCTTGAGCTTGGTGATGCACACCTTGCCCGGCCCCACGCCGACCTTGGTGGCGTCCGCGCCCCAAGTCTCCAGGTCGATCACGGCCTCGGGCGTGGCCACGTTGCCGGCAATCACGAAGGACTGCGGCAGCTTGGCCTTGATGTGGCGGATCATGTCGCGCACGGTGTCGGCATGGCCGTGGGCGATGTCGATGGTGATGTACTCGGGCGCCAGGCCTTCGGCGGCCAACTGGTCGACCGTGGCGTAGTCGGGCGCCTTCACGCCCAGCGAGATGCTGGCGTACAGGCCGTGCTGCTTCATCTCGCGCACGAACACCACGTTGTCCAGGTCGAAGCGGTGCATGACGTAGAAGTAGCCGTTTTGCGCCAGCCAGCGGCTGAGCGCCTCGTCGACCACCGTCTTCATGTTGGAGGGCACGACCGGCAGCTTGAAGCGCCGGCCGCCGAAGTCGATGCTGGCGTCGCACTCGCTGCGGCTTTGCACGCGGCACTTGCGCGGCAGCAGCAGGATCTGGTCGTAGTCGAAGATTTCCATGGTGTCCAAGCTCCATTCGAGGTTGCGGGGGAAGGGCGCTTGGTCCGGCTCCGGCTGCTGGGCCCGGCGCGTTGCGGGCACAAAAAACCGGGCCAAGAAAATCTTGGGCCCGGTGATTGATTTTAACGCCAAACCGCCTCAGCCCGCCGGCGCCTTGCGCCGCGCGGCCGGCGCGCGCGTTGGCGCCGCGGTTTTGGCGAGCGGCGCCGCGGGCTGGCCCAGGCTGGAGCTTTCAAACACGTCCTGGGTCACGCCGATGTGCTCGGCCATCAGCGCCAGCGCGCGCTCGACATCGCGCGCCAGCACGGCCTGCATCAGCTCGGTGTGCGGCTCGCTCGCCATGGCGCGGCGCAGCGCGGCGCGGGCCTGCGGGTCGGGCCGGCCGCCGCTCTTGAGTGTGGGGACGATGGCCAGCACGCGGTGGTAGCGCTGCAGCTGCTCGGCGATCTGGGCCTGAAAGCGCAGCAGCCAGGTCGATACCGCCGCCTGCAGCAGCGCCTTGTGAAAGGCCTCGTGCATCTGCTCCCAGTGCGCCAGCACGGCCTCCGACGGGTCGCCCACCGGCAGCGTGCAGCGCAGCAGGCGGTGGTGCGCGGCCACCAGCGCGGCCTCCCAGGCGTCGTCGCCGTGCTCCATGGCCTCGCGCAGCAGCGGCAGCTCGATGGCCTGGCGCGCGCGGCGCAAGTCCTGCAGCTCGGCGCGCGACACCGGCGCCACCGCGAAGCCGCGGTTGCGCTGGTACACCACCAGGCGCTCGGCCTCCAGCCGGGCCAGCGCTTCGCGCACCGGCGTCCAGCCCAGGCCGTAGGCCTTGTTCAGCGCCGTCGGGCGCAGCGCCATGTCGGCCGGCAGGCGCGCGGCCAGGATCTCGCGGCGCAGCAGCTGATAGGCCTGGTCGGTCTTGGATTCGCCGTCGTCGGGCGTGGGCAGGGCTGGGTCCATGACTTCGGGTAAATACCTATATGTATATCGTCATGGTTGATTAATATCAACACAAACGAATAATATATAATTTTATTGAAACGACATTGTGATGTCAACGCCCAGTTTAGTGGCTTCTTCCACCCTCTCGACCCAGACCATGACCCACCTGACCCTTGCCGACTGCCGCGCCATGGACGCGCGCGACCCCCTGGCCCCCCTGCGCGATCAGTTCACGCTGCCCGCGGGCGTGATCTACCTCGATGGCAACTCGCTGGGCGCCATGCCCAAGGCGGCGCTGGCGCGCGCGCAGGAGGTGATCACGCAGGAATGGGGCACGGGCCTGATCCGCAGCTGGAACACCGCCGGCTGGTTCGAGCTGTCGCGCCGGCTGGGCAACCAGCTGGCGCGCCTGATCGGGGCGGGCGAGGACGAGGTCATCGTCACCGACACCACCTCGACCAACCTGTTCAAGGTGCTGGCCGCCGCCCTGCGCCAGCAGCAGGGCGTGGCACCCCAGCGGCGCGTGATCGTCTCCGAGCGCAACAACTTTCCGACCGACCTGTACATGACGCAGGGCCTGATCGAGCTGCTGCAGTCCTTCGGCGGCGCGCGCTACGAGCTGAAGCTGATCGACGGCCCGCAGGACCTGGCCGCCGCGCTGACGCCCGACGTGGCGGTGCTGCTGCTCACGCACGTCAACTACCAGACCGGCTTTATGTACGACATGGCCGAGGTCACCGCGCAGGCGCACGCCCAGGGCGCCGTGACGATCTGGGACCTGTGCCACTCGGCCGGCGCGGTGCCGGTCGACCTGAATGGCGCCGGCGCCGACTACGCCGTGGGCTGCACCTACAAGTACCTCAACGGCGGCCCCGGCTCGCCGGCCTTTCTGTGGGTGCACGCGCGCCATCAGGAAGGCTTTACCCAGCCGCTATCGGGCTGGTGGGGCCACGCGCGCCCCTTCGCCATGGAGCCGGGCTACGACCCGCATGCCGGCATCAAGCGCTACCTGTGCGGCACGCAGCCCATCGCCTCGCTGGCCATGGTCGAGTGCGGGCTGGACACCTTTGCCGTCACCGACATGCAGGCCGTGCGCGCCAAGTCGCTGCAGCTCACCACGCTGTTCATGGACCTGGTGGCGCAGGAATGCGCCGGCTTTCCCTTGCGCCTGAACACGCCGGTGGACACCCGGCATCGCGGCAGCCAGGTCGGCTACGAGCACCCGCAGGGCTTTGCCGTGGTGCAGGCGCTGATCGCGCGCGGCGTCATCCCCGACTACCGCGAGCCGCGCATCATGCGCTTCGGCTTCACGCCGCTGTACATCCGCTTCGAGGATGTGTGGAACGCCGTGGCCATCCTCAAGGACATCCTGCTCACCAAGAGCTGGGACCAGCCGCAGTTCCACCAGCGCGGCGCGGTGACCTGAGCGACCCGCCACCCGCGCCACGCGGCGCGCCCCGGCGCCGCCGCGCGTTCTATAGACAAAAAGTGCCTGCAAGGCCATCCACCAAGGAAGAGACATGAGCATCCCCTTCAATCGCCGCCTGCTGCTGGGCCTGGGCGCCGCCGCGCTGGCCAGCGGCGTCTTCGCGCAGGGCGCGTCCAACACCCCCGTCAAGCTGCTGGTGGGCTTTCCGCCGGGCGGCAGCATCGACCTGACGGCCCGCCTGGTGTCCGAAAAACTGGCGGCCGCCCTGGGCACCACCGTGATCGTCGAGAACCGCGCCGGCGCCGGCGGACGGCTGGCCGCGGCGGTACTCAAGAGCGCGCCGCCCGACGGGCGCACCATCATGCTGGCGCCGTCGGCGCCGATCGTCATCGCGCCCTACACCTTCCGCAAGCTCAACTACGATCCCAAGACCGACTTCGCCCCGGTGGCCAAGCTGGTCAACCTGCCGCTGGCCATTGCGGTGGGCGGCGACAGCCCGATCAAGACGCTGGCCGACCTGACGGCTTGGTACAAGGCCCATCCCAGGCAGGCGGCCTTCGGCACCTCGGCCGCGGGCAGCCAGCTGCACTTTCTGGGGCTGATGTACGGCCAGGCCATCCACATGGAGCTGACGCACGTGGCCTACCAGGGCGGCGCGCCGCTCGTGACCGACCTGATCGGCGGCCAGATCCCGGCCGGCGTCGACCAGTTTCCGCTGGAGTTCTACAAGAGCGGCAAGATTCGCCTGCTGGCCACCTCGTCGCCCGAGCGCTCGCCCCTGCTGCCCGACGTGCCCACCTTCAAGGAGCAGGGCGTGAACGTCGAGGGCCAGGCCTGGGTCGGCGCCTTCGTGCCAGCCAGGACGCCCGAGGCGCTGGTGCAAAAGATCGGCGCCGCCCTGATCGATGCCGTCAATCAGGGCGACATCAAAGCCCGGCTGGCGGCCGCCGGCATGGAGTCGGCGGGCCTGCCCGCCTCCGAGTTCGCGGCCGAACTGGCCAAGGACAACACGCGCTGGCAGAAGGTGGTCGAGGTGTCGGGTTTTCGCGCCGACTGAAGGCTTAACGCTGGCCGGCGTCGTCGCAGCTCGACTCGGCCGCCGCCAGCACGTGGCCTTGCGCGTCGCTCACCCAGCCCAGCAACTGCAGCCGGCTCGCCTGCGCACCGGCGGGCACGTTCATCGGGCGCCATAGCTGGCCCATGTCCTCGGTGTTGTGCGCCGCGATGGTGTCGCTCAGCAGGTTGCGCATCAGCACGCGCGGCACGGGCGAGCCCTCGGTGCCGGCGGGCAGCAGCTCGACCAGCGCCAGCCAGCCGGTGAGCGGCGGCTTGAGCGGCGCGCGACTGTCGAAGGTGAGCGAAGCGCCCACGTAGCCGTCGAACACCGGCCCGCGCGAGACGCGCACGTGATGCGGCCCGCCCTGTACCGTGCTGGATCGCTCGGCGCGCCGTTCGGGCACCGGCAGATGCAGGGCGGCCAGCCGCTGCAGGGCCTCGCGCCGGGCCACGGCCGACAGCGGGGCATCGTCGCCCAAGTGGCCCGGAATCACCCAGTCCAGCACCCCGGTGCCCGGCGGCGGCGTGGGCGTGGCCTCGCGCCAGCAGGGCGCGCAGTCGGCGTTGATGAAGCGCTCGTGCAGCGCGCGCGGCGCCGGGCGGCCGTCGCTGGTGCACAGCGCGGACTCTTGTGCCCAGGCCGTCAGCGCGGGCAGCAGGGCCGCACAGGCGGCGAGGCGTCGAACCAGGGTGGGTGGCATGGGCTTGCGGGCGGCGGCGCGGAGGCCCCCGTTATAGGCGCTTTCTACAATTGGCGCATGTTGTCGAACCCTGAACGCGCGCGCGTCGGCGCGCATCCGGCGCCCGCCGCGGACTCGCCCCTGCTGGCCGGCCTGAACGCCGAGCAGCGCGCCGCCGTCACCCTGCCGCCCGAACACGCGCTGATCCTGGCGGGCGCCGGCTCGGGCAAGACGCGCGTGCTGACCACGCGCATCGCCTGGCTGCTGCAGACCGGGCAGGTGTCGCCCGGCGGCGTGCTGGCCGTCACCTTCACCAACAAGGCGGCCAAGGAGATGCTGACGCGCCTGACCAGCATGCTGCCGCTGAACGTGCGCGGCATGTGGATCGGCACCTTCCACGGCCTGTGCAACCGCTTCTTGCGCGCGCACCACCAGCTGGCCGGGCTGCCGCAGGCGTTCCAGATCCTGGACACGCAGGACCAGCTGTCGGCCATCAAGCGCCTGTGCAAGCAGCATCAGGTCGATGAAGAGCGCTATCCGCCGCGCCAGCTGCAGTGGTTCATCGCCGGTTGCAAGGAGGACGGCCTGCGCCCCGCCGACGTGCCCGCCAGCGACAGCCAGGCGCGCCGCAAGGTGGAGATCTACCAGCTGTACGAGGACCAGTGCCAGCGCGAGGGCGTGGTCGACTTCGGCGAGCTGATGCTGCGCAGCTACGAGCTGCTGCGCGACCACGACGCCGTGCGCGCGCACTATCGCCGGCGCTTTCGCCACATCCTGATCGACGAGTTTCAGGACACCAACCGCCTGCAGTACGCATGGATCAAGCTGATCGCCGGCCTGCCGGCCGAGCAGAGCGAGCAAGCCGGTGGCGGCGCCATTTTGGCGGTGGGCGACGACGACCAGAGCATCTACGCCTTTCGCGGTGCGCGCGTGGGCAACATGGCCGACTTCGTGCGCGAGTACCACGTGCAGCACCAGATCAAGCTGGAGCAAAACTACCGCAGCCACAGCAACATCCTGGATGCCGCCAACGCGCTCATCAGCCACAACCAGGGGCGCCTGGGCAAGAACCTGCGCACCGATGCCGGCGCCGGCGAGCCGGTGCGCGTGTATGAGGCGCCGACCGACTTCGCCGAAGCCGAGTGGGTGGTCGACGAGCTGAAGCAACTGGTGCGCGAGGGCATGGCGCGGCGCGAGATCGCCGTGCTCTACCGCAGCAACGCGCAGAGCCGGGTCATCGAGACGCAGCTGTTCAACGCCGGCGTGCCCTACCGCGTGTATGGCGGCCTGCGCTTTTTCGAGCGCGCCGAGATCAAGCACGCGCTGGCCTACCTGCGTCTGCTGGAGAACCCGCGCGACGACACCAGCTTTCTGCGTGTGGTCAACTTTCCGCCGCGCGGCATCGGCGCGCGTACGCTGGAGGCGCTGCAGGACGCGGCGCGCGGCCTGGGCACCTCGCTGCACGACGCCGTGAGCACCGTGCCCGGCAAGGCGGGCGCCAATCTGGCCGCCTTCATCGCCAGGCTGGACGTGCTGCGCGAGCAGACCGCCGGCCACACGCTGCGCGAGATCATCGAGCAGATGCTGGAGGCCAGCGGCCTGATCGAGCACTACCGCGGCGAGAAGGAAGGGCAGGATCGCATCGAGAACCTGCAGGAACTCGTCAACGCCGCCGAGAGCTTCGTGATGCAGGAAGGCTTCGGGCGCGATGCGGTGGCGCTGCCGGTGGACGAGCAGGGCGCCGTGCCCTCGCAAAGCCCGGCCAGCCAGGGGCTCGATCCGGATGCGCCGATGCTGGACGAGCCCTTGCCATCGGCGCCTGCGGTGGTCGACGCCAACACGGGCGAAACCCTGAGCCCGCTGGCCGCCTTTCTGACCCACGCGGCGCTGGAGGCGGGCGACAACCAGGCCCAGGCCGGGCAGGACGCGGTGCAGCTGATGACCGTGCACGCCAGCAAGGGCCTGGAGTTCGACGCCGTGTTCATCACCGGCCTGGAAGAAGGCCTGTTTCCGCACGAGAACGCGCTCAGCGACGCCGGCGGCCTGGAGGAAGAGCGGCGCCTGATGTATGTGGCCATCACGCGCGCGCGCCAGCGCCTGTACCTCAGCCACGCGCAGACGCGCCTGCTGCATGGGCAGACGCGCTACAACCTGCGCAGCCGCTTTCTGGACGAGTTGCCCGAGGACGTGCTCAAGTGGCTCACGCCGCAGCGCGGCGGCTTTGCCTCGATTGCTCCTCAACCGATAGCTGCTCGCGCAGACTGGGCGGGCGCCAGAGGCTCATTTGGTTCAAATTTCTCGGCACCCCAACCCAGCCCCGCCAGCACCGGCCACGCCATCCGCGCCGGCCAGCAGGTGTTCCACGTCAAGTTCGGCGAAGGCCGCGTGCTGGCCGTCGAGGGCGCCGGCGACGACGCACGTGCGCAGGTCGACTTTCCGCGCCACGGCGTCAAGTGGCTGGCGCTGGCGATCGCCAAGCTGACGGTGGTGGAGTAGGGCGGCGCGTCAGGCCGGCGACCACACGCCGCTGGCGCAGGTCGCTTGCAGTCGCTCCCGCCAGGGGCCGATGTCCTGCCCCTGCGCGCGCAGCCAGTCGTCGCTGTAGTAGGTGTCCAGGTAGCGCTCGCCGCCGTCGCAGGCCAAGGTGACGATGGCGCCGGCCTCGCCGCGCTGGCGCATCTCGCAGGCCAGCTGCAGCGCGCCGCAGAAATCGGTGCCGGTGGAGCCGCCGAAGCGCCGGCCGACCAGGCGCTCCAGCACGCGCAGCGCGGCGTAGCTGGCGGCGTCGGGCACGCGCAGCATGCGGTCGATCACGCCGGGCACGAAGGAGGGCTCGACGCGCGGGCGGCCGATGCCCTCGACCCGCGAGGGCACGTTGCTGGTCACGCCGGGGCTGGAGCGGTCGTCGTAGTAGTCCTTGAACACCGAGTGCTCGGGGTCGACCACGCACAGCCGCGTGGCGTGGCCCTGGTAGCGCAGGTAGCGGCCGATGGTGGCCGAGGTGCCGCCGGTGCCGGCGCCGACCACGATCCAGCGCGGCACCGGGTGCGGCTCGGCGCGCATCTGGTGAAAGATGGACTCGGCGATGTTGTTGTTGCCACGCCAGTCGGTGGCGCGCTCGGCATAGGTGAACTGGTCCATGTAGTGGCCCTTGCACGCGCGCGCCAGGCGCTCGGCCTCGGCATAGACCTCGTCGCCGCGCTCGACGAAGTGGCTGCGCCCGCCGTAGAAGGCGATCTGCGCCACCTTGGCGGCCGAGGTGCTGCGCGGCATCACGGCCACGAAGGGCAGGCCCAGCAGGCGCGCGAAGTAGGCCTCGGACACGGCGGTGCTGCCCGAGGACGATTCGATGATCGTCGTGCCCTCGTCGATCCAGCCGTTGCACAGCGCGTACAAGAACAGCGAGCGCGCCAGCCGGTGCTTGAGGCTGCCGGTGGGGTGCGTGGATTCGTCCTTCAGGTAGATCTGCACCCCGCCCAGCGCGGGCAGCTCGATCGGAAACAGGTGCGTGTCGGCCGAGCGCTGCACGTCGCGCTCGATGCGGCGCACGGCTTCGACGGTCCAGGCTGTCGTCATGTGGTGGGGGTGTCGATCAGCGCGTCGTCGTCGGGCTGAAAGCTGCCGAGGAAGGTGAACCACAGCGAGCTGAAGAACATGGCGGCCAGCAGCACCGAGAGCGGAAACATCGCCATGGTCGCCAGGCCGATGTCGCTGCTCGAGGTGGTCATCAGCAGCACCAGCATCATCAGCAGGCCCACGCCCAGCGACAGCGCCGTCCACAGCAGGCCATAGACCAAAAAGGCGCGCGCGTTGCGCAGCACCGCCACCACGCTGAAGAACAGGCTCTTGGCCGGCGTCACGCCGTACCAGTGCACCAGCGCCGGCGCATACCAGAAGGCCAGCGACACCGGCAGGTACAGCAGGGTCGCGACCCACAGCGCGGTCAGAAAGCGCGGGTCTTCCATGCGCTCGGCCGACAGGCCGCCACCGCCGCCCACGTACATCTGGGCGAACTGGCCGCCGTCGATCAGCGCCGACACGCCCACCACGCACAGCACGGCCAGCGCGTAGAAGGCGCCCACCCACAGCATGGCGCGCGCGTGCGCCTTGCCCTTGTGAAAGGCCACGAACAGGATGCCCGGCAGCGGAAAGCGCCCGGCGTCGGCCGCGCGCGTGGCGTCCATCAGCCCCACCGTGAAGGCCGGCACCAGCACCAGCGCGACGATGCCGCCGATGACCGGCACGATGGCCACCAGCGACAGCGCGGCCATGAACATGAAGAACAGGCCGGTGAGTGCGATGGGGCGCCGGAAAAACGTGCGGATGCCCGCGCGCACCCACTGGGCACCGGCGGCGGCGGGGACGACGTTGAGCTTCATGGCAAGGCCAGCGGCGCGGCCACGCGCTGGCGCAGCACGCGCTCGAAGTGGCGCGGGTCGTGCGGCGTCAGCAGGCTGGCGCTGCGCGGCAGGTAAAAGTCCCACAGCCGCGAGATCCAGAAGCGCAGCGCGCCGGCACGCAGCATGGCCGGCAGCAGGCGCCGCTCGGCGTCGGTCAGCGGGCGCACGGCCTGATAGGCGTCCAGCAGGGCGCGGGTGCGCGGCGCGTCGGTGGCGCCGGTTGGCAGGTCGACCGCCCAGTCGTTCAGCGTGACGGCGAGGTCGAACAGCCAGCTGTCGACGCCGGCGAAGTAGAAGTCGAAAAAGCCCGTCAGCTCGGGTTGCTCGGGCGTGCCGGCAAACATCACGTTGTCGCGAAACAGGTCGGCGTGCACGGCGCCGCGCGGCAGTGCGGCATAGGCGCTGCCGGCGGCCACGTGGTTCTGGTAGGCCAGCTCGGCGCGCAGCAGCGCGGCCTGGGATTCATCCAGGTGGGGCAGCACGGCGGGCGCGGTCTCGTTCCACCAGGCCAGGCCACGCAGGTTGGGCTGGCGCCGGTCAAAGGAGCGCGAGGCCAGATGGGCGCGCGCCAGCATGTCGCCCACGGCGGCGCAGTGCGCGCGGCCGGGGTTCAGCTCGCTCTTGCCGCGCAGGCGGTTGACCAGCGCCGCGGGCTTGCCGCATACCGTGTGCAGGATGTCGTCCTCGCCCGCCGGGATGCGCGCGCCCTCGGGCTTGGCCTGCGGCTCGGGCACCGGCACGCCGTGCTGCGCCAGGTGCTTCATCAGGTGCAGGTAAAAGGGCAGCTGCGCGTGGGTCAGGCGCTCGAACAGTGTCAGCACCCACTCGCCGGCGCTGCTGGTGACGAAGTAGTTGGTGTTCTCGATGCCGCCCTCGATGCCGCGCAGGGCCTGCAGCTCACCCAGGCCCAGTGCCTGCAGCAGCGCGCCGGCCTCGCGTTCGGAGACTTCGGTGTAGACAGCCATGCGGCGCGTCAGAAGCTGAGCACGTTCCAGGTGCGCCGGCCGGCGCCGTCGCGGCCATCGGGGTGGCTCGGGTTGGCGGGCTGCACGTTGTAGGGCGGCACGTCGGCCTTGGGGGTCACCGTGATGGACTGCGTCTGGCCGCCCACGCGCAACTCGTCGATGCGGTTGCCGGCATCTTCCACTTCGATGCGCTCGATGCGCTGCGAGGCGCCGTCGCGCGTGCTCTGCTCGCGCACCACCGGCGCATTGGCGCCCGCCTGGGGGGCGGCAGCCGGCGCGGGCGCCTGCGCGCTGGCCACGGCGCCGATGCCTAGGCACAGCGCCGCCACAACGGCCCGAAAAACAAGGTTTGAACGCATGGATCGATTGTAGTTGCGATGGTGCAAACCTGCCTTGGCGCGCGTGCACAATTTGGCCATGACCGACACCCCCACCACGCCCGCCGGCGCGCGCCCCCAGTTGCTGCTGGTCGATGGCTCCAGCTACCTGTACCGGGCGTTTCACGCCATGCCCGATTTGCGGGTCGATCCGGCCGACCCGCACAGCGCGCCCACCGGCGCCATCCGCGGCATGATCAACATGCTGGGCGTGCTGCGCAAGGACTATCCCGACGCCGCCTACGCCGCCTGCGTGTTCGACGCGCCGGGCAAGACCTTCCGCGACGAGCTGTATCCCGACTACAAGGCCAACCGCGCGTCCATGCCGGATGACCTGCGCAGCCAGATCGCGCCGATCCACGAGGTGGTCGCCCTGCTGGGCTGGACGGTGCTGGCGGTGCCGGGGGTGGAGGCCGACGACGTCATCGGCACGCTGGCGCACACGGCGGCCGGGCAGGGCCTGCAGGTGCTGATCTCCAGCGGCGACAAGGACCTGGCCCAGCTCGTCAACGAGCGCATCGCCATCATCGACACCATGAGCGGCAAGCGGCGCGACCTGGCCGGCGTGCAGGCCGAGTTCGGCGTGAGCGCCGCGCAGATGCTGGACTACCAGACGCTGGTGGGCGACGCCATCGACAACGTGCCCGGCGTCGACAAGGTGGGCCCCAAAACCGCCGCCAAGTGGCTGGCCGAATACGGCTCGCTGGAGGGCATCGTGGCGCACGCGGGCGACATCAAGGGCGCCGCCGGCCAGAACCTGCGCGACAAGCTGGCCTGGCTGCCCACCGGGCGCGAGCTGCTGAAGATCCGCACCGACTGCGACCTGGACGGCTATGTCGAAAGCCTGCCTGCTCTTGATTCAATAGCTGTTCGCGCACAACAGACGGGCGATTTGGCCGCTTTCTATGAAAAATTCGGCTTCAAGACGCTGATCAAGGCGCTGACGGCCGCCAACGGCTCCAGGCCCGCCGCCAAGCCTGCCACTGCGGCCGCCAGGCCCGCCGCCGACCTGTTCGCCGATGCGCCGGCCGCCTCGCAGGCCGGCGCCGAGCGGGTCTACGAAACCCTCCTCGACTGGCCCGCCTTCGAGCGCTGGCTGGCCAGGATCGAAGCCGCCGATCTGACCGCGCTGGACACCGAGACCACCTCCATCGACGAGATGCAGGCGCGCATCGTCGGCCTCTCCTTCAGCGTGGTGCCGGGCCAAGCGGCCTACATCCCGCTGGCGCACACCGGGCCGGATGCGCCGGTGCAGCTGCCGCTGGCCGAGGTGCTGGCGCGGCTGAAGCCCTGGCTGGAGAACTCGGAAAAGAAAAAGCTCGGCCAGCACATCAAGTACGACCGCCACGTGCTGGCCAACCACGGCATCGAGGTGGCCGGCTACGCGCACGACACCATGCTGCAAAGCTACGTGCTGGAGGTGCACCGCCCGCACAACCTGGCCAGCCTGGCCGAGCGCCACCTGGGGCGCAGTGGCATCAATTACGAAGACCTGTGCGGCAAGGGCGCGCACCAGATTCCGTTCGCGCAGGTGCCGGTGGACAAGGCGGCCGAGTATTCGTGCGAGGACTCGGACCAGACGCTGGACGTGCACCGCGTGCTGTGGCCGCGCCTGCAGCAGAATGCGCGCCTGCGCGCCATCTACGAGCTGGAGGTGCAGTGCAGCGAGGTGCTTTATCGCATCGAGCGCCACGGCGTGCTGATCGACGCCAGCCTGCTGAAAAAGCAGAGCCACGAGCTGGGCGAGCGCATCGTGGCGCTGGAGGCCGAGGCGCACCAGCTGGCGGGCCAGCCCTTCAACCTGGGCAGCCCCAAGCAGATCGGCGAGATCTTCTTTGACAAGCTGGGCCTGCCGGTCATCAAGAAAACCGCCACCGGCAAGCCCAGCACCGACGAGGAGGTGCTGGAAAAGCTGGCCGAGGACTATCCGCTGCCCGCGCGCATCCTGGAGCACCGCGGCTTGTCCAAGCTCAAGGGCACCTACACCGACAAGCTGCCGCAGCTGGTCGATGGCGCGGGGCGCGTGCACACCCACTTCGCGCAGGCCGTGGCGGTGACCGGGCGCCTGGCCAGCAACGACCCCAACCTGCAGAACATTCCCGTGCGCACGGCCGAGGGCCGGCGCATCCGCGAGGCCTTCATCGCGCCGCCCGGCCACCTCATCCTGAGCTGCGACTACAGCCAGATCGAATTGCGCATCATGGCCCACCTGTCGGACGACGAAGCCCTGCTCAAGGCCTTTCACGACGGGCTGGACGTGCACCGCGCCACCGCCAGCGAGGTGTTCGGCGTGCCGGTGGACCAGGTCAGCCCCGAGCAGCGCCGCTACGCCAAGGTCATCAACTTCGGCCTGATCTACGGCATGAGCAGCTTCGGCCTGGCGCGCAATCTGGGCATCGACAACACCGCGGCGCGCAACTACATCCAGCGCTATTTCGAGCGCTACCCCGGCGTCAAGCGCTACATGGACGAGACGCGCCAGCTGGCCAAGGCCCAGGGCTACGTCGAGACGGTGTTCGGCCGTCGCCTGATGCTGCCCGAGATCAATTCACCCAACGGCCCGCGCCGCCAGGGCGCCGAGCGCGCCGCCATCAACGCGCCCATGCAGGGCACGGCGGCCGACCTGATCAAGAAGGCCATGGTGGCGGTGCAGCAGGCGCTGGACACCGGGCCGCGCGCCAGCCGCATGGTGCTGCAGGTGCACGACGAGCTGGTGCTGGAAGTGCCCACGGCCGAGCTGGACTGGGCCAAGGCCGAGGTGCCGCGCCTGATGGCCGGCGTGGCCCGGCTCAAGGTGCCGCTGCTGGCCGAGGTGGGCGTGGGCGCCAACTGGGAGCAGGCGCACTGATCAGGGCGTGTCGTGCGGCGACTCTGTCGCGTTGATCGGGTGCAGCGGCGGCGGCAGGTTGGCGCCCGAGGGCTTGCGCCGCTCGCGAAACAGCGCCGCGCGGCTGAGGATGACGGTGGTGATCGGCACCGTCATCGACAGCACGATGATGATCAGCCAGGCGCGCAACTGCAGCGTGCCGTCGTGCAGCGACAAAAACAGCATCGACGCCAGCGTGACGCACCACGTGGCGCCCACCAGCACCAGCGCCGGCGGGTGCAGGCGCTTGAAGAAGTCGCGCAGGCTCAGCACGCCCCAGGCGGCGGCCAGCGTCAGCACCGCGCTCAGCAGCAGCAGGCCGCCGGTCAGGATTTGGGCCCAGAGGGGTACGGCTTCCGTTGTCACTCTGGCGGCCTCCGATCGTTGTGGGCGCGCACGAAAGCTCGGGTGGTCGGCCGCCCGATCGAATTCGCTGGCCGATCCCCGCAGGCGGGGCCCCTCGTCCGGACGCTCATTCTGGCGGCCTCCGATCGTTGTGGGCGCGCACGAAAGCTCGGGTGGTCGGCCGCCCGATCGAACTCGCTGGCCGATCCCCGCAAGCGGGGCCCCTCGTCCGGACGCTCATTCGATCACCTCCCCCCGTAGCAAAAACTTCGCCATCGCACTGGAACTGACGAAGCCGAGTAGGGCGATGACCAGGGCGGCCTCGAAATAGACGTGGCTGGCGTAGCGGATGCCCAGCACCAGCGCCGACAGCGTGCCGATGCCGTACAGCAGGTCGAGCGCCAGCACGCGGTCCTGCGCCGTCGGGCCGCGCAGCACGCGCACCAGCAGCAGCAGGCTGGCCAGGCCGTAGCTGCCCAGCGTGATGGCGATGGCGACGGACAAAAAGGTGCTCATGACTCGAAGATCTCCCGCAGCGGCTGCTCGTAGCGCTGCTTGTAGTGCGCGATGAAGGCGGCCTCGTCCGGCGCGTCCCACACGTGCAGCAGCAGGGCGCTGCTGTCGCGCGCCAGCTCGCACCACACGGTGCCGGGCACCACCGTGGTGATGACGGCCAGCGCCGCCAGCGCGCTGGGGTCGCGCAGGTCCAGCGGGATGCGCACGAAGCGCGCGTGCGTGGGCTGGCCCGGCCGGGTGAGCAGGGTGCGCAGCACCAGCCAGTTGGATTCGAGCACGTCCAGGCCGACCACGCCGATCAGGCGCAGCACCGTCAAAGGGTGGCGGATGCGCGGGCGTGCCGGGCGCAGCGGCGCCAGCAGCGCCGGCACGACCAGGCCCAGCAGCACGGCCAGCAGCACGTCGCCCACGGCCAGCGAGGCGTTCAGCACCAGCCACATCGCCATCAGCGCGGCGCTCATCAGCGGGGCCGGAAACAGCCGCTTCATCATCGCCGCAGCCCCTTCTCGCCATTGGCCACGGGCGAGGGCACGGGCTGGGCCGCCATCACCGTGCCGATGTAGTGCCGCGGGTCGTGCAGGTCGCGCGCGGTGGCGTTGACGTAGCGCAGCACGTCGTCGGCGCGCCACACCAGCACGCCGATCAGCAGCAGCAGCGCGCCGATGGGCAGCGTCTCGATCAGGCGCAGGCGCGGCACCGGCCGCCCGGTGGGCGACCAGAAATAGCGCGAGCCGGCGCGCGACAGCGCGATGATGGACAGCAGGCCGCTGGCCAGCAGCAGGCCCAGCAGCATCCAGGCCGCCGGCGACACCGGCGCGTTCTGGCCGAAGCCGGCCGGGTTGAGCAGCGCCGACAGCATCACCACCTTGCCGACGAAGCCGGCCATCGGCGGCAGCCCCGCCAGCGTCAGCCCGCAGACGATGAAGGCCAGGCCCATGAAGGCCATCGCCGCCGGAATCGGCAGGCCGATCAGCGCCTGCTCGTCCTCGTCCAGGTTGACGTCGCGCGTGGGCACCAGATTGACCGGGAAGGCAAACGCGTCGTCGGTCTGCAGCTCGCTCAGGACGATGGGCTCCTCCTCCATGTCGCGCGCGCGGTCGATCAGCTCGGACAGCAGGAAGAAGGCGCTCACCGCCAGCGTCGAGCCCAGGATGTAGTACAGCGCGCCGCCCGTCACCGCCGGCTGCCCGAAGCCCAGCGCCGCCAGCAGCGTGCCCGAGGACAGGATGGCGCAAAACGCCACCATGCGCCCCAGGTGCTGGGTGGCCAGGATGCCGACCGCGCCCAGCGCCAGCGTGACCAGGCCGATGTCCACCAGGGCCGGGCCGCCGAACAGGGTGGACACGCCGGCCTCGGGCCCGAACAGCACCGTCCACACCCGCAGCACGGCGTAGGCGCCCAGCTTGGTCAGGATGGCGAACAGCGCCGCCACCGGCGTCGACGCGCTGGCGTAGGTGGAGGGCAGCCAGAAGTTCAGCGGCCAGGCGGCGGCCTTGACCAGAAAGCCCACCGCCAGCACCGCCGCGCCGGCGTGCAGCAGTCCGCGGTCGGTCTCGGCGATGGCCGGCACGATGATGGCCATGTCGGCCAGGTTGAGCGTGCCCGTCACGCCGTACAAAATGGCCACGCCGATCAGGAACAGCGTCGACGCCATCAGGTTCATCGCGATGTAGTGCAGCCCCGAGCGCACGCGCGCCCAGCCCGAGCCGTGCAGCAGCAGCCCGTAGGAGGCGGTCAGCAGGATCTCGAAGAACACGAACAGGTTGAACAGGTCGGCCGTCAGGAACGCCCCGGCCAGCCCCATCAGCTGCAGCTGGAACAGCGGGTGAAAGTGCGCCCCCGCGCGGTCCCAGCGCGCCACCGAATACAGCACCGAGGCCAGGCCCAGCACGCTGGTCAGCAGCAGCATCATGGCCGACAGGCGGTCGACCACCAGCGTGATGCCGTAGGGCACCGGCCAGTTGGAGGGCAGGTAGATGCCCACGGCGTGCGGGCCGTCGCCGTGCTGCACCCACAGCAGCAGCGCAATCGACACCGCCAGCCCCAGCGCGCACGACAGCACGCCCACCAGCGCCTTCAGCGGCCGGCGCGTGTCGCCCAGCAGCAGCATCAGCGCCGCCGTCGCCATGGGCAGCAGGATGGGCGCCACGATCAGGTGCGGCATCAGCTGGGCGATGAAGGGTGTGCTCATCGCCGCTCCTGCGCGTCGGCGTCGGGCTCTTCGCCGTCGACGTGGTCGGTGTCCGACAGGCCCCGCGAGGCCAGCAGTACCACCAGGAACAGCGCCGAGGTGGCAAAGCCGATGACGATCGCCGTCAGCACCAGCGCCTGCGGCAGCGGGTCGGTGTAGTTCTGCAGGTTGGCCGTCACGCCCGCGCGCACGATGGGCTCGCGGTCGATCACCAGGCTGCCCATGGCGAAGATGAACAAATTGACCGCGTACGACAGCAGCGCCAGCCCGATCAGCACCTGAAAGCTCCGCGGGCGCAGCACCAGCCACACGCCCGAGCCGCCCAGCACGCCGATGGCGATCGCCATGATGACTTCCATCAGTCCACCTCCCGCGGCCCGGTGCTGGCCGTGACGGTGCGCACCGGCGCCTTGCGGTGGCTCCGCACCGACTGGTGCGCCAGCGCGGTGAGGATCAGCAAGGTGGCGCCGACCACGGTGGCGAACACCCCGGCGTCGAAGAACAGCGCGCTGGCCAGGTGCACCTCGCCCACCACGGGCAGCGTGAGGTGCGCCGTGTGCGTGGTCAGGAAGGGGTAGCCCCACCACAGCGAGCCCAGGCCGGTGGCCAGCGCCAGCAGCAGCCCGACGGCGATCCAGCGCGTGACCCGCAGCGGCATGTGCGCCTCGACCCAGTACGTGCCGGCGACGATGTACTGCGCCACGAAGGCGATCGACACCACCAGCCCGGCGACAAAGCCGCCGCCCGGCGCGTTGTGCCCGCGCAAGAACAGGTGGATGGCGACCAGCACCATCACCGACATCAGCAGCCGCACCAGCACCGCCGGCACCATCAGGTAGCCCAGCGCGGTGTCCTGCGCGGTGCGCGGGTTGATCAGGTCGCTGACCAGATCGGGCGGCACGGCGCGCTGCTGCGGCGGCAGCTCCACCACCTCGCGCGGCGGGCGAAAGCGGCGCAGCAGCGCATACACCGTGAGCGCCACGATGCCCAGCACCGTGATCTCGCCCAGCGTGTCGAAGCCGCGAAAGTCCACCAGCATGACGTTGACCACGTTGCTGCCACCGCCCTCGGGCAGGGCACGGTCGATGAAGAAGGGCGAAATGCTCTGCGGCGCCGGGCGCGTCATCATGGCGTAGGCCAGCACCGCCATGCCGGTGCCCGCCACGATGGCCAGCAGGCCGTCGCGCCCGCGCCGCGCGCGCACCTTCAGGCCCTCGCGCGGGTTTTGCTCGGGCAGGCGCCGGGGCAGCCAGCGCAGGCCCAGCAAAAAGAGCACGGTGGTGACGACTTCCACCGTCAGCTGGGTCAGCGCCAGGTCGGGCGCCGAGAACCACAAAAAGGTCAGGCTCACGCACAGGCCCACCACGCCCGCCATCACCAGTGCCGCCAGGCGGTGGAACTTGGCCTGCTGCGCCGCGCCCAGCGCGCACAGCCCGCCCATCAGCCACAGCAGGGCGAATTCGAGGTTGGCGGGCACGCGCTCGCGGTGGCCCCAGCTGACGCCGCCGGCCCACAGCGAGGTGGCCGCCGCCAGCACGGCCGCCAGCACCAGCAGCAGCATCTGCGGCTGCAGCCGGTAGCTGGTCAGGCGCGCCAGCAGCCAGCGGCAGCCGTGGTCCAGGCCCAGCAGCGTGTACATGAACAGGCGCTCGCCGTCCAGCCAGCGGCCCAGCGGCGCCTGGCGCAGGTGCCCGCGCCGGCGCAGCGCCTGCATTACCGCGTACAGCGCCACGCCGCCCACCAGGGCCACCAGGCTCATGACCAGCGGCTTGTTCCAGCCGTGCCACAGCGCCAGGCTGTACTCCGGCAGCTCGCCGCCCACCACCGGCTGCGCCGCCAGCGCCAGCGCGCCGCTCACCGACCACTGCGGCACCATGCCCACCAGCAGGCACAGCAGCACCAGCACCTCGATCGGCACGCGCATCCAGCGCACGGGCTCGTGCGGCGTCAGCGGCAGGTCGCGCGCCGGCGGGCCCCAGAACACGCCGGCAAAGCGCAGCGAATACACCACCGCGAACACGCCCGCCAGCGTGGCCGCCGCGGGCAGGCCCCAGTCCAGCCACGCGATGCCGCGCAGCTGCACCGTTTCGGCAAAGAACATTTCCTTGGACAGGAAGCCGTTGACCAGCGGCACGCCCGCCATGGCGGCGCTGGCCACGAAGGTCAGCAGCGCCGTGAAGGGCATGGCCTTGCCCAGCCCCGACAGGCGCCGCAGGTCGCGCGTGCCGGTCTCGTGGTCGATGATGCCGGCGGCCATGAAGGCCGAGGCCTTGAAGGTCGCGTGGTTCATGATGTGGAACACCGCCGCCACCGCCGCCAGCTCGCCGCTCAGGCCCAGCAGCAGGGTGATCAGGCCCAGGTGGCTGATGGTGGAGTAGGCCAGCAGGCCCTTCAGGTCGTTCTGGAACATCGCCGCGCCCGCGCCCACCACCAGCGAGATCAGCCCCGCGCCGCCGACCAGCCAGAACCACTCGGACGTGCCCGCCAGCGCCGGCCACAGCCGCGCCAGCAAAAACACTCCGGCCTTGACCATGGTGGCCGAGTGCAGGTAGGCCGACACCGGCGTGGGCGCGGCCATGGCGCGCGGCAGCCAGAAGTGGAAGGGAAACTGCGCGCTTTTGGTCAGCGCCCCCAGCAGCACCAGCACCAGCATGGTGGGGTACAGCGGGTGGGCGCGGATGCGGCCGCCCTCGGCCAGCACCGCGTCCAGCTCGTAGCTGCCGGCGATGTGGCCCAGCATCAGCACCCCGGCCAGCAGGCACAGGCCGCCGGCGCCGGTCACCGTCAGCGCCATGCGCGCGCCGCGCCGGGCGTCCTTGCGGTGGTGCCAGTAGCCGATCAGCAAAAAGCTGAACAGGCTGGTCAGCTCCCAGAAAAACACGAGCTGCACCAGGTTGCCCGACAGCACGATGCCCAGCATGGCGCCCATGAAGGCCAGGAAGAAGGCGAAAAAGCGTGGCACCGGGTCTTCGCGCGACATGTAGTAGCGCGCGTACACGGCCACCAGCAGGCCGATGCCCGTCACCAGCAGCGCGAACATCCAGGCCAGCCCGTCCATGCGGATCAGCAGGTTGATGCCGGCCGAGGGAATCCAGCGGTACTCCTCGCGCAACACCGTGCCGGCCTGCAGCGTGGGCGTGAGCCACAGCACCCAGACCAGGCCCACCGCCGACACCAGCGCCGCCCAGGTGGCCGCCGCCGTGCGCGCGTGCGTGGGCAGCAGCGCCGCCACCAGGGCGCCGGCAAAGGGCAGCAAGAGCAGAAAAACCAGGTCCATGGGGGCGGTGGTTGCGGGGAAGGCGGACAGCACTCGAATATAACAGCCGACGACGGCGGGCAGTCAGCACCGGCCATGGATTGCGAGCTATTAAAACAGGAGCTGCCGGCGCAACCGCGTCAGCGGTCACAATGCCCCCATGCGAATCCTGCTGGCCGAGGACGACGCCATGATCGGCGAGGTGGTGCACGACGCGCTGCGCGCCGAGGGCCATGCCGCCGACTGGGTGCGCGACGGCGCCCAGGCCGACACCGCGCTGGCCACCACCGCCTACGACCTGCTGCTGCTGGACCTGGGCATGCCGCGCAAGAGCGGGCTGGACGTGCTGCGCGCCCTGCGCGCCCACGGCCGGCGCCTGCCGGTGCTGATCGCCACCGCGCGCGACGCCGTGGCCGAGCGCGTGGCCGGGCTGGACGCCGGCGCCGACGACTACATCGTCAAGCCCTACGACCTGGACGAGTTGCTGGCGCGCGTGCGCGCCCTGCTGCGCCGCGCCCAGGGCCGCGCCGAGCCGGCCTACGCCTGGGGCGCCGTGCGCATCGTGCCGGCCACGCGCGAAGTCACGCTCGGCGGCCAGCCGGTGCAGCTGTTGGCGCGCGAATGGGCGGTGCTGGAGCCCCTGCTGGCGCGCCCCGGCCGCGTGCTGTCGCGCCAGCAGCTGGAAGACAAGCTCTACGCCTGGGGCGAGGAGATCAGCAGCAACGCGGTCGAGGTCTACATCCACGGCGTGCGCCGCAAGCTGGGCGCCGGCCTGATCGAGAACGTGCGCGGCCTGGGCTATCTGGTGCCGCCGTCGCCCGCGGACGGCGGGGAGGCAGGCGGTGGAAACTCCTGAATCGATAGCTGGTCGCGCAAGTCCCGAGCGGGCCGAAGGCCAAAATGGCTTGAAAATCGACCCGCACGCGCCTTCGCTGCGCGTGCGCCTGACCGTGCTGCTGCTGCTGGCCGTGCTGGTGACCGCGCTGGCGCAGGCCGTCATCACCTGGCGCGCCGCGCGCGCCGAGGTCGAGTCGGTGTTCGACGCCCAGATGCAGCGCATCGCCCTGTCGCTCACCGGCGGGCTGGCCGCCACCGTGCTGGAGGGCAGCGTGCTCGACGGCCCGCCCGGCTCGCAGGAGCTGATCATCCAGGTGTGGCGCGCCGACGGCATCATGCTGTACCGCTCGCCCTCGGCGCGCCTGCTGCCGCCGCAGGCCGTGATCGGCTTTTCGGACGTGCTGGCCGCCGGCGAGCCCTACCGCGTGTACACCCTGGAGACCGCCACGCAGGTGATCCAGATCGCGCAGGCGCAGTCGGCGCGCCGGCGCATGGCCGGCCAGCTGGCGCTGCGCGCCGTGCTGCCGGTGGCGCTGCTGGCGCCGGTGCTGATGCTCATCGTGTGGTGGGTGGTGGGCCGCGCCGTGGCGCCCGTCGGCCGCCTGCGCCGGCAGCTGGCCTCGCGCGCCGCGGGCGATTTGGCGCCGCTGCCCGTGGCCGGCCTGCCGGCCGAGGTGGCGCCGCTGGTGGCCGAGATGAACGGCCTGCTGGCGCGGCTGGACGGCGCGTGGCGGCAATTGAGCGACTTCACCGCCGACGCCGCGCACGAGCTGCGCACGCCCCTGGCCGCGCTGCGCCTGCAACTGCAAAGCCTGCAGCGCGCCGACACGCCCGAGGCGCGCCAGCTGGCCACCGAGCGCCTGCTGGCGGGCGTCGACCGCGCCACCCGCCTGGTCGAGCAACTGCTGGCCCTGGCGCGCCACGACGGCGACGGCGCCGCCGCCGCCAGCGCCCCGGTCGACCTGCTGGCCCTGGCGCGCCGCGCCGTGCACGACGCCGCGCCCGAGGCGCAGGCGCACCAGATCGATCTGCGCGGACCGGGCGAGGGCGCCGCCGAGGTATCGGTGACCGGCCAGGCCGACGCCCTGGCCGTGCTGCTGCGCAACCTGATCGACAACGCCCTCAGGCACACCCCCGCCGGCGGCGTGGTGCAGGTCACGGCCACGCGGTGCGCGAGCGGCGCGCCCGAGCTGGCGGTGCAAGACAGCGGCCCCGGCATCCCCCCGTCCGAGCGCCAGCGCGTGCTCGACCGCTTCTACCGCGTGCCCGGCGCCGCCGGCCACGGCAGCGGCCTGGGCCTGGCCATCGTGCAGGCCGTGGCGCGGCGGCACGGGGCGCGGGTGGAGGTGGGCGAGTCGGCGGAGCTGGGTGGGGCGCGGGTGGGGGTGGTTTGGCCCGTCGCCTGAAATCGGAGCACAAAGATGCCGAAGATCGACGGATCAAGAATACCTTTCCAGGGTGGACCGATCGATTGCAGACGAAGCGACGGATCACTTTCGGATCGTTCGCCCCTGCGACTGGGACAAGGATCCGAACGCTTTGCAGGTCAAGCCGCCGCTTTCGAGCCGCCTGATCCTCGAGCCGTCGGTGTACCGCGCTTCGTTTGTAAAGCCGGCTTCGCGGCGAGTGTTCAAGAATGCCACTGCACAGAATCCGGGTCCCAGGTTGCTGTTGTCGAATGGTTGGTGATTGCAGTCTTGGTGGGAGGCCACAGCAACTTGTCCAGCAGCGCGACGGTCTCCCCCAGGCTGCCTGCGGTGATGCGGTTTTTGTTCAGGAATGCCTGCCATTGACGCAACTTGGCAGCGTCTTCGCTGAACTGCTTCGTCAGGCCCAGCGGGCGCTCGGCAGGCAGTAAAGTTTGACGACGGGCAAACGTGGCGGCGATGGCAGTGGCCAGCGTTGCGGCTTGCAAATGCGTGCGCCGAGCAATCACCGCGAGATCGAAGAAGTCCTTCATGCGGCTGTTCGCTTGCCCCAGCATCACCATGGCCTGGTACTTCTCGGCGATCACGGTGTAGACCGGATATACCCGCAACGTCGGGGCCGGGAAGTCGCTCAGCAGGGTGGGCAAGGTCGCGGTTTGTGGCCCTGGCGTCACGGCATCACCAAAGCCCACGTCGATTTGCAGCGCGCAGCGTGCGGAGCCGATGCGTGCCAGCAGCGTGACGCGGGTGCCGCCGTAGTCGTTGTCCTCACGAATGGCATCCGCCTTCACGGATGCAGGGTCGAACACGATCCCGTCGCCCAAGTCCATGGCGGCGACTTCGCGAAAAGTGGCGACCAGGTTTGCCTTATCGTCGGGGCCGAAGCCCAACAGGTCGGCATCCCGGGTTGGGCGGTGCGGGGTGTCGTACCACAGAGCAAAAAGCAGGGCGCCCTTGAGTAGAAAGCGGTCGGCATGCGGGGATATGCTCACGCGAGTCAGCAGGCGCTCCATCGCAAAGCGATTGAGCAGCAGGCTGTAGTCGTCGCCGCGCTGCCTGGCAAGCGTCAGCAGTCGGGCCAGGATGGATGCCGACAGATTGCCGCTCATTTCGTCACTGCCTCCAGGTAGGGCTGCATGACACGTTCGACGCGGTTGATCCTGGCGTAGCGGCTCAGCTCGGCCATGGTGACCTTGCGGCTGCGCCAGGCATCTCTCAGTGCCTCCAGCGCCACGTCCAGACCAATTTTGTTGCGGAACTTGAAGCAGTCGGTCACCGTCTTGGCGGCGCTGTAGACGCGAATCGGTGCACCGTGTTCGGTCACGGTCTGGATGCCTTCGGAATAGGCCTCGCCCCGCAGGCGTGCAATTCGCAGCGTCGGATGGTGCAGCGCCGGAGTCTGGGTGGCCTCGGGCAGCGCGATCCAGACCGCGTGCGGCAATTGCGAGCCGATTTCATGGAACTGCAGTGCGGTCAGCAGGCACACAACGGCCTTTGGCACGCGTTGGCACACCTCGATCAGGGTCTGGTGTTCGGTGATCTCGGCGTCGGGTAGTTGATACAGGCCGCGAGCGATCCTGTGCAGCCTGCCAGCCTGGTGAAGCCGGATCAGAAGTTGTGGCGACCAGCCCTGCGCACGCACATCTGCAGCCCGCAGAACGCCTTGGCGCCGCGCCAGTTCGAGGATGTGGCCGCTCTGGTTCATGGTCTTGAAGTTTAATATTCACATTACATTTGTTCAAGTCATGTGATTTGCAATCGTTGACGGCGCTGTGCCCTTTCGTGGCCGCCAAGCTCATGCACGCCGAGATCCTCAAGAGAACCCTGCCTTTTTCCACTTCCGAGATTGAAGAGGCCTGCCCGGGCATCAGCAGTGACATGGTGCGTGTGGTCTTGCGTACCATAAAGGCCGACGGTCGGATCGCGCCGACCGGAAAGGGTTGCGGCGCCTGCTGGGAGCAGGTGCAGGACAAGGTGTAGAACTCAACCAAGTGAGCAAACACGACGATGACACTGCCCAATGGGCTCTATGACCTGTCGCTGACCGAGGGACTGGCATGATCGCTCGAGGGACTCGATCCGTCGCACGCCGATGTGCCAGGGGAAATATTCATCTGCCCCCAGTTTTCCCCAGCGTAGCAATCAACCAAGCGAGCAAAGACAACGATGACACTGCCCGATGGTCTCTATGACCTGTTGCTGACCGAGGGGCTGGCACGATCACTCGCGGGGCTCGATCCGTCGCACGCCGATGTGTCGGCATTAAAGGGTGGGGTCGCCGATTTCTTGAGCGAGGTCGTCACGCGGCAACTCGCAAGCATTCTTGACGAATTGTCTGGCGACGATGCCGACAAGGCCAGGCGACAACTTGAACTCGTCAATGGTTTGCTGGTCATGTTGCGGCAGCGACTCATGGGCCAGGGCGAAGCGCAGGCCAGTGGCTCGGGTGACGTCGTTGATCTCGTGGCATCGCCGCTGCGCGTCTTGCGGGCCGTTCGGCGCGATCAGCAATTTTCCCCGTCGCCCGAAATGGGTCTCTCTGCCCCGTGGCTGTTCACAGCCGGCAAAGGCTCGCCTTCGTTGCTGCAGGAAATCCGCCGTGAACTGGCTTCGAGCGATCAGGTGGACATCCTGGTCAGTTTTATCACCGTGTCCGGCGTGCGCAAGCTGCAGGATGTGCTGCAGCAGATCACGGCCAAAGGCGCACATCAGCAAGGGCGGGATCAACAGACGACGCGGCTTCGCATCCTGACCACCACCTACACTGGCGCGACGGAGGCGCGTGCGCTGGATGAGCTTGCGCGTCTGCCGGGCTGTGAGGTGCGTGTGTCGCTGGATGGCCGGCGTACCCGGCTGCATGCCAAGGCCTGGCTGTTTCAGCGCAAAACAGGCTTCGGCTCGGCCTATGTGGGCAGCGCCAACCTGTCGGGCGCGGCGCTGACGGGCGGTCTGGAATGGACGGTTAAGCTGACCCAGCGCGCACAAGAGACCTTGTTTGCTCGCGCGGTGGCTCATTTCGAGACCTTGTGGGCCGACAGCGAATTTCAACGCTACGACCCTGAAAACGCCGAGCATCGGCAAGCCTTGGCGGTTGCGCTCGGGCGCGAGAACTTTGGTGGCGAGCCCGCTGCCACGATCAGTTTTTTTGACCTCCAACCCAAGACCTACCAGCAAGAGATGCTGGAGCAACTGAACACCGAGCGCGCCCACGGACGGTCTCGTAACCTGTTGGTTGCGGCCACCGGCACCGGCAAGACGGTAGTGGCCGCATTTGACTACCGCAATACCTGCCGCAAGGAGGGCGGACGCCCGCGCCTTTTGTTTGTGGCCCATCGCGATGAAATCCTGCGTCAAGCACTTCGCACCTATCGCGAGGTACTGCGCGATCCCGAGTTTGGCGAGCTGCTCACCGGGGCGCATCAACCCACGCGCTGGGACCACCTGTTTGCCACCATCGACAGCGTGAGCAGCCGCGAGTTGGTGGCCACGGTGGGCGCCGAGCATTGGCACACCGTGGTGATCGATGAGTGTCACCGCTTGGCAGCCGATCGATTTGACGCCTTTGCCAAAGCCGTTCGTCCGAGCGTGATGCTTGGGCTGACGGCGACGCCGGAGCGCAGCGACGGCCAACCGATTGCGCCGTACTTCGATGCCCGCCCGGACGGCAGCCCGGCGGTGGAGTTGCGGTTGTGGCATGCGCTGGACTTGCAGCTGTTGGCGCCGTTCGAGTATTACGCCTGCGACGACGCCACCGATTTTTCGGCCGTGCCCTGGGACCGGCCGGGAGAACGCGAGGCGGTGGACAACCTGGTCACCGGCAACGACGTGCGCGCCCGGCTGGTGGTGAGTGAATGGCGTCGCCTGGCGTCTGATGCAAGGCGTTCGCGCGCGCTGGTATTTTGTGTTTCGGTGGCGCATGCGGAGTTCATGACTGATTGGCTCAACCGCGCGGGCTTGCCAGCGGCCTGCGTTGTCGGGACAACCGCAGGTGAAGAACGGCGCCGCGCGCCGCAACGCCTGCACAGTGGCGAGTTGTGCGCGCTGGTCACGGTCGATCTCTACAACGAAGGGGTTGACCTGCCGATGGTTGACACACTGTTGTTGCTGCGGCCGACCCAAAGCCCCGTGTTATTTCAGCAGCAGATCGGCCGGGGTCTGCGTTTGGCACCCGGCAAGGAGAGCTGCCTGGTGCTCGATTTTGTGGGTCAACACCGCGCCGAGTTTCGCTTCGACCGCCTGTTGTCGAGCCTGACCGGTTTGACCCGTCGTGAATTGATGGAGGGCGTCGAAGCGGGTTTCGGCAGCTTGCCGCCGGGCTGCCACATTCATCTTCAACGCCAGACGCGAGAGCAGGTGCTGCAGGGCCTGCGCTCGCTGACATCCCAGAACTGGCGGCGGCTCAAGACCGAGCTGCAGTCCTATGCGGCACTGCGCGGCCGTTCGGATGTGCAACTGGCTGATTTTCTGCACGACCAAGCGTTGGATTTGGAGGACGTTTATCGCTCCGCAACGGGTCAAGGGCGCAGCGGCTGGACCGCTTTGAAGCGCGACGCCGGCTTGATCGTCTCGGAACCCGGTCCCGAAGAGGACTACTTCAGCCGTCGATTCGGCGATCTGCTGCATGTGAACGATCCGCGTCGATTGGATTTGATGGTGGCTGTGGGTGAACAGCGGGGCCGCTTACCAGCGCTGCGCACCGAGGATGCACTGGCGGCGCAAATGCTGGCCTACCAGATCGATGGGCGGCATGACCAGGCGGCAGGGCACGAAGCGTTTGTCGAGCGCGTGGCGCGCCATCCTGTCGTTGCGGCTGAGTTGGTGGAGTTGTCTGCGCTCTTGCAGGCCCGCAGCACCTTGGGCGCCCACCTTGTGCCAGGGCTTGAGGACACGCCGTTGTGTCTTCACGCAGCCTATGGGGCACGTGAAATCCTCACCGCCGTAGGCTGGCTGACTGCATCGCGCCGCGTACCTTTTCAGGCGGGAACCTTACCCTTGCATATCCGCAAGACCGAACTGCTGTTTGTTACGCTAGACAAGAGTGAGGGTTACCACGATCGCATTGCGTATCACGACTACGCGATCAGCGCGGAGCGGTTTCACTGGCAGTCCCAGAACAGCGCCGCACCAGATACGCCGGTTGGCCGGCGCTATCTCGAAAGCCCTGCCAACGGGTGGAAGTTCCAACTTTTTGTGAGGCCGCGCAAGGGTGACGCCTACCGCGCCTGCGGCCCCGTGGCACTGGAGTCGGCCGAGGGCGACCGACCCATGAGCATCGTTTGGAAGCTGCTAACACCGTTGCCTGCGCACCTGTTCAGGGAGTTCAGTGTGCTGCGTGGTGTGTAGTTTTCAATGGCACATCAGCAGGAAAATTCGGTTTTAAGTTTCACCTAACTCTCGCGGCTCACAGTCCACTCATCGTCCCAGCCCGGGACATGGCTTGAAAGGACTGACCATGAGCTCCCTGAAATTCAAAACGTCTCGCCTGGCGCTGGCTTTGCTGGCCGCGGGTGTGCTTGGCGGCGCCGGCGTGACGGCGGTGCGCGGCTTGTCGACGCCGGCGTTCGCGCTGACGGCCCCGGCGGTGACGGCCCCGGCGGCGACCGGCGCCAATGCGCTGGTGACCGCGCCCAACTTTGCCGCCATCGCGGCGCGCGAGGGGCCGGCGGTGGTCAACATCAGCGTGAGCGGCGTCGAGAAGGTGAGCGACGGCGGCGGCGCGGCGATGGACCCCGGCATGCGCGACTTTCTCAAGCGCTTCGGCATTCCGCCCGAGGCCTTTCAGCAAGGGCCCAACGGCGGCAGCCAGACGGTGCCGGTGCGCGGCCTGGGTTCGGGCTTCATCATCAGCCCGGACGGCCTGATCATGACCAACGCGCACGTGGTCAAGAACGCCAAGACGGTGACGGTCAAGCTGACCGACCGGCGCGAGTACAAGGCCAAGGTGCTGGGCATGGACACGCGCACCGACATCGCGGTGCTGAAGATCGACGCCCACAACCTGCCCACGGTGGTCATCGGCAACAGCAAGGCGCTGCAGCCGGGCGACTGGGTGCTGGCCATCGGCTCGCCCTTCGGCTTCGAGAACACCGTCACCGCCGGCATTGTCAGCGCGCTGGGGCGTTCGCTGCCCGACGACAGCTCGGTGCCCTTCATCCAGACCGACGTGGCCGTGAACCCCGGCAACTCGGGTGGCCCGCTGTTCAACGCGCAGGGTCAGGTGGTGGGCATCAACTCGCAGATCTACAGCCGCTCGGGCGGCTTCATGGGCGTGTCGTTCTCGATCCCGATCGAGCTGGCCACGCACATCGAAGAGCAGATCGTGGCGCATGGCAAGGTCGAGCACGCCCGCCTGGGCGTGACGATCCAGCAGGTCAACCAGGCGCTGGCCGATTCCTTCAAGCTGCCCAACCCCGAAGGCGCGCTGGTGGCCCAAGTGACGCCGGGCAGCGCGGCGGCCAAGGCGGGGCTGAAACCCGGTGACGTGATCCTGAAGGCCAATGGCCAGACCATCGTCGATTCGGGCGACCTGCCGGCCAGCATCGCGCTGGCCAAGCCGGGCGAAAAGCTGCAGATGCAGGTGTGGCGCAACGGCAAGGCCGAGGACCTCACGGCCACGCTGCAGGCCATTTCGGGCTCGGACGAGGCGGTGGCGCAGGCCGGCAGCTCGGACAGCAGCAACAAGCTGGGTCTGGCGCTGCGCCCGCTGCAGCCACAAGAGCGCCGTGAAGCCCACGTGACCGGCCCCGGCGGCCTGCTGGTGGAAGACGCCGAGGGCGCCGCCGCCGCCGCCGGCGTGCAGTCGGGCGACGTGGTGCTGGCCATCAACGGCCAGCCCGCCACCAGCGTCGAGCAGATGCGCGCCGTGCTGGCCAAGTCCGGCAAGTCGGTGGCGCTGCTGATCGAACGCGACGGGCAGCAGTTGTTCGTGCCCGTGCCTCTGGCCTGATCGATTTTTGGGTCAAATCGGCTGCCGGCGCTTGTGCATCAAGCGCCGGCAGCTCTTTTTTCAGGAGTATTCGGCGTGCCGCCCGGCTACTGGGCATAGCCCAGGCAGGCGCCCGAGTTGGGCCGGCCGTGGCATTCGCGGCGCAGGCGGGCGTCTTCGTTGCGCTGGCGCTCGGCCGGGGTGTCGCCGTTGGCGTAGGTGGTGCGCGGCGAGGGCTTCAGGCGCACGCCGCGCGAGCCGGCGCCGCTGCGCGATGCGGCCTTGGTCCCGCCCTTCTTGCGGCGCGTGGACTCGGCCTGCGCGGCGGGCAGCGCGCCCAGCAGGGACAAGAACAGGGTGCCGGCGGCGAGTCGGCGGTTGATGGGCTGCATGGCAAGTCCTCCCGGGTGTTGTGGGCCAGCGCGGCGCCCTCAAGTGTGCGATGCTCACGCGCTTCATTGCATTAGAAAAGCCGTGCTGCCATGCGTCAAGCCATCCTGAACCTCGAAGAATCCAAGATCCGTGAAGTGGCCAACGCCGGCATGGGCCGCGCCGACGTGTTGCCGTTCTGGTTTGGCGAAAGCGACGAGATCACGCCCGAGCCGGTGCGCGCCGCCGCCGTGGCCGCGCTGCAGGCGGGCGAGACCTTTTATTCGCACAACCTGGGCCTGCCCGAGCTGCGCCAGGCCGTGGCCGACTACGCCAGCCGCCTGCACGGGCCGATCGCGGCCGAGCGCATCGCCATCACCTCGGGCGGCGTCAACGCGCTGATGCTGGCGGTGCAGATGCTGGTGGACGCCGGCGACGAGGTGCTCGCCGTCACGCCCGTGTGGCCCAACCTGACGGCGCAGCCGCTGATTTTGGGCGCGCACCTGCGTTGTGTGGCGCTTCAGCCGCAGCCCGACGGCGCCTGGGCGCTGGATTTGCCCGCGCTGCTGGCCGCCATCACGCCGCAGACCAGGCTGCTGATCGTCAACTCGCCCAACAACCCCACGGGCTGGACGCTGTCGCGCGCCGAGCAGCAGGCCATTCTGGCGCGCTGCCGCGAGACGGGCACCTGGATCCTGGCCGACGAGGTGTACGAACGCCTGTACTACCGCGGCGACACGCCCAGCGGCGCGGCGCCGTCGTTCCTGGACATCGCCGTTGCCGACGACCGGCTGGTGGCGGTGCAGAGCTTTTCCAAGGCCTTCCTGATGACCGGCTGGCGCCTGGGCTGGCTGACCATGCCGCCCGCCATGACGCCGCAGATGGGCAAGCTGCTGGAGTTCAACACCTCCTGCGCGCCGGTGTTCGTGCAGCGCGCGGCGCTGGCCGCGCTGGCGCAGACCGACACCATCACCCCGCGCATCGTCGCCCATCTGCGCCAGTGCCGCGACACCCTGGTGCCGCTGCTGCAGGCCGTGCCGGGCGTGCATACCAGCGCGGCTCCCGGCGGCATGTACGCCTTCTTGCGCATCGACGGTTTCGACGATTCGCTGGCGCTGGCCAAGCGCCTGGTGGCCGAGGCCGGCCTGGGCCTGGCCCCCGGCGTGGCCTTCGCCCCCGAGGCCGACGGCTGGTTGCGCTGGTGCTTCGCGTCCAAAGACGTGGCGCGGCTGCGGCAGGGCGTGCAGCGCCTGCGCGACTGGCTGGCGGGGCAGGGCTGAGGGGCCTGCGCGCGGCGGGTGGGTTTCCCGGGCGTCGCCCGTGTCCTGCGGGCTATAATCCACAGGTTTTGCATTTCGCACAAACGCACGCGGCACGCAGTTCCGGCGCGCCGCGCAAGTCAAATCATTTGGAACAAGGACATTGAAATGATCTCCAAAGAGAACAAGGCCGCCGTGGTCAAGGACAACGCCCGCGCGGGCAACGACACCGGCAGCCCCGAGGTGCAGGTGGCCATCCTGACGGCCCGCATCAACGAGCTGACCCCGCACTTCAAGGAGCACGCCAAGGACCACCACGGTCGCCGCGGCCTGCTGCGCATGGTCAGCCGCCGCCGCAAGCTGCTGGACTACCTCAAGGGCAAGGACGCCGACCGCTACCTGGCCCTGATCGCCAAGCTGGGTCTGCGCAAGTAAGCGCATGAGCACGACAAACGCCTGACGCCCCCAAGGCTCAGGCGTTTTTGTCTTTTTTCTCCGGATCGCGCTGTTCAGAAGCTGAAGCTGTGTCATTCCACAAGGCCGGGCGCCCGCCGCGCGCGGCGTTTCTGGAATGGCATCGTGTTCTGAACCGAATCCGGCTCCAGCGCAGACGCAATCTGCGCCAATAGCTATCAATCAAGGAGCAAACATGAGCTTGTTCAACAAAGTCACCAAGTCCTTCCAGTGGGGCGACAAGACGGTCGTCATGGAAACGGGCGAGATCGCCCGCCAGGCCACCGGCGCCGTGCTGGTCAACATCGACGGCACCGTCATCCTGGCCACGGTGGTGGCCAGCAAGAGCGCCAAGCCGGGGCAGGACTTCTTCCCGCTGACGGTGGACTACATCGAGAAGACCTACGCCGCGGGCAAGATCCCGGGCAGCTTCTTCAAGCGCGAGGCCAAGCCCAGCGAGCTGGAGACGCTGACCAGTCGCCTGATCGACCGCCCGATCCGCCCGCTGTTCGCCGAGGGCTTTTTGAACGAGGTGCACGTGGTCATCCACACCGTCTCGCTCAACCCCGAGGTCGATGCCGACATTGCCGCCATGATCGGCGTGAGCGCGGCGCTCACCATCTCGGGCATTCCGTTCAACGGCCCGATCGGCGCCGCGCGCGTGGGCTACATCAACGGCGAATACGTGCTCAACCCCGGCCAGAGCGCGCGCAAGAACAGCCAGCTCGACCTGGTGGTGGCGGGCACCGAGGCGGCCGTGCTGATGGTCGAGTCCGAGGCCTACCAGCTGTCCGAGGACGTGATGCTGGGCGCCGTGGTGTTCGGCCACGAGCAGGGCAAGATCGCCATCAACGCCATCCATGAGCTGGCGCGCGAGGCCGGCAAGCCGCTGTGGGTCGACAACGGCACCTGGGCGCCCGAGGCCCGGGACGAGCCTTTCATCGCCAAGGTGGAGGGCCTGGCCGAGGCCAAGCTGCGCGCGGCCTATCAAATCCGCAGCAAGCAGGCCCGCACCCAGGCCCTGCGCGAGGCGAGCAGCAGCGTGCTGGAGCAGCTCAAGGCCGAGGGCGTGACCTTCGACGCCGCCAAGGTGAGCGATCTGATGTTCGGCCTGGAGGCGCGCATCGTGCGCAGCCAGATCCTGGCCGGCGAGCCGCGCATCGACGGCCGCGACACGCGCACCGTGCGCCCCATCGAAATCCGCAACGGCGTGCTGCCGCGCACCCACGGCTCGGCGCTGTTCACGCGTGGCGAGACGCAGGCGCTGGTGGTCACCACCCTGGGCACCGACCGCGACGCGCAGCGCATCGACGCGCTGGCCGGCGAGTTCGAGGACCACTTCTTGTTCCACTACAACATGCCGCCCTTCGCCACCGGCGAGGTGGGCCGCATGGGCTCGACCAAGCGCCGCGAAGTCGGCCACGGCCGCCTGGCCAAGCGCGCGCTGATCCCGCTGCTGCCGGCGCGCGACGAGTTTCCCTACACCATCCGCGTGGTGAGCGAGATCACCGAGTCGAACGGCTCCAGCTCGATGGCCTCGGTCTGCGGCGGTTGCCTGTCGCTGATGGACGCCGGCGTGCCCATGAAGGCGCACGTGGCCGGCATCGCCATGGGCCTCATCAAAGAGGACAACAAGTTCGCCGTGCTGACCGACATTCTGGGCGACGAAGATCACCTGGGCGACATGGACTTCAAGGTGGCCGGCACCACCAACGGCATCACCGCGCTGCAGATGGACATCAAGATCCAGGGCATCACGAAAGAGATCATGCAGGTGGCGCTGGCGCAGGCCAAGGAAGCGCGCATGCACATCCTGGGCAAGATGCAGGACTCCATGGGCGAGGCGCGCGCCGAAATCAGCTCGTGGGCGCCCAAGCTCTACACCATGAAGATCAACCCCGAGAAGATCCGCGACGTGATCGGCAAGGGCGGCGCCACCATCCGCATGCTGACGGAAGAAACCGGCACCACGATCGACATCGCCGAAGACGGCACCATCACCATCGCCAGCAACGACGTGGCGAAGGCCGACGAGGCCAAGCGCCGCATCACCGAGATCACCGCCGAGGCCGAGGTGGGCAAGGTCTACGAGGGCCCGGTCACCAAGCTGCTGGACTTCGGCGCGCTGGTCAACATCCTGCCCGGCAAGGACGGCCTGCTGCACATCAGCCAGATCGCGCACGAGCGCGTCGAGAAGGTCAGCGACTATCTGCAGGAAGGCCAGGTGGTGCGCGTCAAGGTGCTGGAGACCGATGACAAGGGTCGCATCAAGCTGTCGATGAAGGCGCTGCTGGATCGCCCCGAGGGCATGGAAGACCGCCCGCCGCGCGAATACCGCGAGCGTGGCGACCGCCCGCCGCGTGGCGACCGCGGTGACCGTGGCGACCGTGGCCCGCGCGAAGACCGGGGCGAGCGTGCCCCGCGCGAGGAGCGCGCGCCCCGCGCCGAATCGCCGGCAGCCGACATGCCGGCCGACGACTCCACGCATCCCGCGGCCTGATCACAAGGCGCCCGCGCGGCCCGCACCGGGCCGCTGCGGCGCCCGAGCGACATGACGATGAACTGCATTGAAATCAGCGCGCCGGGCGCGCCCGAGGTGCTGGTGCCCGCGCAGCGCCCCCGGCCCGTGGCCGGCGCCGGCGAGGCGCTGATTCGCGTGCACGCGTCGGGCGTCAACCGCCCCGACGTGCTGCAGCGCATGGGCCACTATCCGCCGCCGCTTGGCGCGTCGGACCTGCCCGGCCTCGAAGTGGCGGGCGTCATCGAAGCCGGCGACGCGGCCGCGCTGCAGGCCGCTGGCTTGCAGGTGGGCGATCGCGTGTGCGCGCTGGTGGCCGGCGGCGGCTATGCCGAATACTGCGTCGCCCCGGTGCCGCAGTGCCTGCCGGTGCCCAAGGGCCTCGGCGACGTCGAGGCGGCCAGCCTGCCCGAAACCTACTTCACCGTCTGGAGCAACGTGTTCGATCGCGGCCGCCTGCAGGCGGGCGAGACGCTGCTGATCCAGGGCGGCACCAGCGGCATCGGCGTGACGGCGATCCAGCTGGCCAAGGCGGCGGGCGCCACCGTGATCGCCACGGCAGGCAGCGACGAGAAGTGCGCCGCCTGCCTGAGCCTGGGCGCCGACCACGCCATCAACTACAAGAGTGCCGACTTCGCCGCCGAGGTGCTGCGCCTGACCGGCGGGCGCGGCGCCAACGTGATCCTGGACATGGTGGCGGGCGACTACGTGGCGCGCGAGGTGGCGTGCCTGGCCGAGGAGGGGCGCCTGGTCGTCATCGCGGTGCAGGGCGGTGTCAAGGCGCAGTTCGACGCCGGCCTGGTGCTGCGCCGGCGCCTGACGATCACCGGCTCGACCCTGCGCGTGCGGCCCGTGGCCTTCAAGGGCGCCATCGCGCAGGCGTTGCGCCAGCGCGTGTGGCCCTGGTTGGAGCAGGGCCGCGTCAAGCCCATCGTGCACGCGCAGTTCGCCGCGCTCGAGCCGGCAGCCGGTCTGCCCAGCGGCGCCGCGCGCGCGCACGCGCTGATGCAGGGCGGCCAGCACGTCGGCAAGATCGTCTTGACCTGGAAGGCCGAGTGATGCGCAAGCTGATTGCCGGCAACTGGAAGATGAACGGCAGCCTGGCCGCCAACCAGGCGCTGGTGCAGGCGCTGCGCGCCGGCGTCGGCACGCCCGCCTGCGAGGTGCTGGTGTGCCCGCCCGCGGCCTACCTGGCCCAGCTGCAGCAACTGCTGGCGGGCTGCGACGCCATCGCGCTGGGCGCGCAGGACGTGTCCGAGCAGGCCGGCGGCGCCTACACCGGCAACGTGTCGGCCGCGATGCTGGCCGAGTTCGGCGTGCGCTACGCCATCGTCGGCCACAGCGAGCGGCGCCAGTACCAGGGCGAGAGCGACCTGCTGGTGGCGCGCAAGGCGCAGCAGGCGCTGGCCGCCGGCATCACGCCCATCGTGTGCGTGGGCGAGACGCTGGTCGAGCGCGAGCAGGGCCTGACCGGGTTCATCGTGCAGCGGCAGCTGTCGGCGGCGATCGCCGTCAACGCGGCGCGCCTGGCCGAGATCGTGGTGGCCTACGAGCCCGTGTGGGCCATCGGCACCGGCCAGACGGCCACGCCTGAGCAGGCGCAGCAGGTGCATGCGCTGTTGCGCGCGCAACTGGCGGCCGCCGATGCCACTGCGGCGCGCCAGGTGCGCCTGTTGTACGGCGGCAGCATGAACGCGGCCAATGCCCAGGCCTTGCTGGCGCAGCCCGACATCGACGGCGGGCTGATCGGCGGTGCGGCGCTGAAGGCGCCCGACTTTTTGACGATTATTGGCGCCGCCGCTTGATTGGCGCGCGCAACTTGCTATTGAATTTGGAGTGATTGAATGGGAATGAACTTCGTATTGAACCTGGTGCTGGTGCTGCAGATCGTCTCGGCCCTGGCCATGGTGGGCCTGATCCTGATGCAGCACGGCAAGGGCGCGGACATGGGCGCGGCCTTCGGCAGCGGCAGTTCGGGCAGCCTGTTCGGCGCCTCGGGCAGCGCCAACTTCCTGTCGCGCGCCACGGCGGTGCTGGCCACGGTGTTTTTTGTCTGCACGCTGGCCTTGGCTTATTTCGGCTTCAGCATTCGCAGCAGCGAGCCCACCGGCGGCAGCGTGCTCGAGCGCGCGGCCGTGACCGCACCGGCCCCGGCGGCATCGCAGGCGCCGGCCGCCCCGTCCACCGGCCCCGCCGCCGGCATTCCGACCGCCGTGCCGGCCGCCGCCGCAGCCAGCGCGAACGTGCCGGCCGCACCGGCCGTGCCGGCCTCGGGCGCGGCGCAGATTCCGACCCGTTGACGCATCGCAAAACTGGCCTGCGCGCTGGGTCGTTTGAGTCTTTTCCAATTCAGGTATGAGCCTGAACGAGCCGGATTGAAGGTTGGGTTCAGGCCAAGCGTCTGGATCGTTTTTCAATTGTCGCAAACAGCGCCATGCGCGCTGCATTGAGCTGTTCAGCGGCCTGCAAGTCAGTCACTTGCACGGCCTGCTGTTGCAGCAGCTGGACAGTGATGCCGCGGCGCAACTGCTTGTCAATGTCCGGCAAGCTCGCGAGCTTCTCCAACGGCGTTTGCACCAGCTCGGGTGGGTAGGTCTTGCGAATTTTGCCCTTGGCATCCATCACCTGCTTGGCAAACAGGCAAGGGCGGTGCAGGTTGACGTAGGTGTTCAGATGCTCTTGGCAGAACGTGTTGATCAGGCCGGCAAAGCGCTGCGGAATATGGCTGTAGCCGAACGTCTTGCGCACCACGGCGGCGTTCTTGCTCTCGGCCAACGCGTTGTCATTGCTCTTGCGCGGGCGCGACTTGGTCTGCTCGGCCTGCAGCTTGCCCAGCAAGGCGGCCACCTGTCGATTGACGAACTCGCCGCCGTTGTCCGAATGAAAGCCGCGGATCGGAAACGGAAACTGAGCCATGAGCTGCTCCAACACCGGCAGCAAGAACGCCTCGCTGATGCGCTCGCAGCAAGCCACCACCTCCCACTGAGTGAGGATATCGACGGCATTGACGTAGTACACCCCCTTGATGCGATCGAGATCGCCCTGATGGACGCTGTCGATGCGAATGAAGCCCACTCGCCCGCCGGGGTCGGGCGCGCGTCGCTGGCCAATGGCATTGAGCACGGGCCGGGTTTTGGTCAAGGACACCCGGGCGGCTTTGTATGGGCCGCTCTTGCGCAGGTTGTACAGGTGCGAGGGCGACAGTTGCGCCAGGCGTTCAAAGCGCGCATCACCGTGCACATGCCAGGCGCGGCGCAGCAGGTGCACCGTCGCCGGCCCCGACAAGCAGCCATGGGCGCGATCAACGCTCACCAGCAGCGCCACATCGGCGGGGCTGTAGCGCCGGGCAAAGGCATGCGCTGGCACGCGGTAGCGCTTGGCCAGAGGCTGGCCTTCCAGCACGCGCGCCAGCAGCCGCGTCAGTTGCGCGCGCGAGTAGCCGCTGGTGCGCGCCAGATAGCGCAGCACGATGCCCTTGTCGGGCCTGGACAGACGCGTATAGCCCAAGCGGCGCACCACGCTGGCAATGTGCGCATAGCGCTCTTGATCATCGGCGAAGGCGCTGAAGCTGACCTCCAGCGTGCCTTCGAGAAACGCCTGCAATTGGGCAATGCTGCCCAGCCGGGATTCGTCCATGTCGATCACCATCTGAAAAATGATCGACCCAGATCGCCCATTCAGGCTCATATCTCGTTGGAATCTCGGCAACTCGTTCAGGCTCATACCTCGTTGGACAAGACTGTTTGCAGGAACTGGACATTTTTCAGGGTAAACTCTTACAGTTGTCCGAAGCGTGTTTTGCAGGTGGCTGAGACCACTCGAAACCTCGGGACGACAATGCCGTCGTGGTGGAATTGGTAGACACGCTATCTTGAGGGGGTAGTGGCGAAAGCTGTGCGAGTTCGAGTCTCGCCGACGGCACCAGACACGCAAGGGTCGGGGGATCAATAATCGAAGTCCCGGCACCGCAACCGAGAGCGCACGATGAACCTGGCCGACTACCTTCCCGTTTTCTTGTTCATATTGGTGGGTCTGGCCGTCGGAGCCCTTTGTCTCGGAATGGGGGCCTTCCTGAAACCCCACAAGGCCGACCCGGCCAAGAACGCTCCCTACGAATGCGGATTCGAAGCCTTCGAGGACGCACGCATGAAGTTCGACGTGCGCTACTACCTCGTGGCCATCCTGTTCATCCTGTTCGACCTCGAGATCGCCTTCCTCTTTCCGTGGGCGGTGACGGTCAAGGAGGTCGGCGCGACCGGCTTTGCCGCCGTCGTCATCTTTCTGACGATCCTGGTGGTGGGCTTTGTCTACGAATGGAAGAAGGGAGCACTGGACTGGGAGTGAGGGTCTCGTCCCAACTCGGCTTCAGGAAATACGCTCATGAATGAACAGTTTCAACAAAAGGGCTTCGTGTTGACCGGCATCGATGCCGCCGTCAACTGGGCCAAGACCGGCTCCCTGTGGCCGGTCACCTTCGGCTTGGCGTGCTGCGCCGTCGAGATGATGCACGCCGCCGCCGCCCGCTACGACATCGCGCGCTTCGGCGCCGAGGTGTTTCGCGCCAGCCCGCGCCAGTCCGACCTGATGATCGTCGCCGGCACGCTGTGCAACAAGATGGCGCCGGCGCTGCGCCGCGTGTACGACCAGATGGCCGAACCGCGCTGGGTCATCTCCATGGGCTCGTGCGCCAACGGCGGCGGCTACTACCACTACAGCTACTCGGTGGTGCGCGGCTGCGACCGCATCGTGCCGGTGGACGTGTACGTGCCGGGCTGCCCGCCCACGGCCGAGGCGCTGCTCTACGGCATCATCCAGTTGCAGCAAAAGGTGCGCCGCACCCACACGATCGCGAGGGTGTGACCCATGGCCGAACATGCCATTGCGCCCGAGGCGCTGAAGGACAACGTGGCCGCCGCCCTGGGTGCGCTGGCGCAGAGCGTGGCGGTGTCGCGCGGCGAGGTCACCGCCATCGTGGCGGCCGGCGACTACCTGCGGGCCATGCAGACGCTGCGCGACGCGCCGGCCTGCCGCTTCGAGTTGCTGATCGACCTGTGCGGGGTGGACTACTCCACCTACGGCGACGGCGCCTGGCAAGGCCCGCGCTTTGCCGTGGTCACGCACCTGCTGTCGGTCGCCCTGAACCAGCGCGTGCGCGTGCGGGTGTTCTGCCCCGATGACGAGTTCCCGGTCATCCCGTCCGTCGAGGGCCTGTGGGCCGCGGCCAACTGGTTCGAGCGCGAGGCCTTCGATCTGTACGGCATCGTGTTCGAGGGTCACACCGACCTGCGCCGCATCCTGACCGACTACGGCTTCATCGGCCACCCGTTCCGCAAGGACTTTCCGCTGTCGGGCCACGTCGAGATGCGCTACGACGCCGAGCGCCAGCGCGTGATCTACGAACCCGTCACGATCGAGCCGCGCGAGGTCGTGCCGCGCGTGATCCGCGAGGACAACTACGGCGGGCTGCACTGAAGACCATGGCTCAGATCAAGAACTACACCCTCAACTTCGGCCCCCAGCACCCGGCCGCGCACGGCGTGCTGCGCCTGGTGCTCGAACTCGACGGCGAGGTGGTGCAGCGCGCCGACCCGCACATCGGCCTGCTGCACCGCGCCACCGAAAAGCTGGCCGAGCACAAGACCTTCATTCAGTCGCTGCCCTACATGGACCGGCTGGACTACGTGTCGATGATGTGCAACGAGCACGCGTACTGCCTGGCGATCGAGAAGCTGCTGGGCATCGAGGTGCCGGTGCGCGCGCAGTACATCCGCGTGATGTTCTCCGAGATCACGCGCCTGCTCAACCACCTGATGTGGCTGGGCTCGCACGGCAACGACTGCGGCAGCTCGACCGTCCTGATCTACACCTTCCGCGAGCGCGAAGACCTGTTCGACATGTACGAGGCGGTGTCCGGCGCGCGCATGCACGCGGCCTACTTTCGTCCGGGCGGGGTGTACCGCGACCTGCCGGACACCATGCCGCAGTACAAGGCCAGCAAGGTGCGCTCGGCGCGCAGCCTGGCGGCCATCAACGCCAACCGCCAGGGCTCGCTGCTGGACTTCATCGAGGACTTCACGCAGCGCTTTCCCAAGCTGGTCGACGAGTACGAGGTGCTGCTGACCGAAAACCGCATCTGGAAGCAGCGCCTGGTGGGCATCGGCGTGGTGTCGGCCGAGCGCGCCATGAACCTGGGGCTGACCGGCCCCATGCTGCGCGGCTCGGGCGTGGCCTGGGACCTGCGCAAGAAGCAGCCCTACGAGGTCTACGACCAGCTCGATTTCGACATTCCGGTGGGCAAGACGGGCGACAGCTACGACCGCTACCTGGTGCGCGTCGAGGAAATGCGCCAGTCCAACCGCATCATCAAGCAGTGCGTCGACTGGCTGCGCGCCAACCCCGGCCCCGTCATCATCGACAACCACAAGGTGGCCCCGCCCAAGCGCGAGCGCATGAAGTACGGCATGGAGGACCTGATCCACCACTTCAAGCTGTTCACCGAGGGCATGCACGTGCCCGAGGGCGAGGCCTACGCGGCGGTCGAGCACCCCAAGGGCGAGTTCGGCATCTACCTGATCAGCGACGGCGCCAACAAGCCCTACCGCCTGAAGATTCGCCCGCCCGGCTTTGCCCACCTGTCCGCGTTCGACGAACTATGCCGGGGCCACATGCTGGCCGACGCCGTGGCCATCATTGGCACGCTGGACATCGTGTTTGGAGAAATTGATCGATGAGCGCAACCCTTGCCGACGCGCCCGTGGCGGCGCTGTCCGAGTCCATGCGTGAGCGCTTTGCGCGCGAAGTGGCCAAGTATCCGGCCGAGGGCAAGCAGTCGGCCGTGATCGCCTGCCTGACCATCGCCCAGCAGGAGCAGGGCTGGGTCAGCCCGGCGATGGAAAAGGCCGTGGCCGAGTACCTCGGCATGCCGCCCATCGCCGTGCACGAGGTCACCAGCTTCTACAACATGTTCAACCAGCAGCCGGTGGGCCGCTTCAAGCTGAACGTGTGCACCAACCTGCCGTGTCAGCTGCGCGGCGGCGCGCAGGCGCTGGCCTATCTCGAAAAGACGCTGGGCATCGTCGACGGCGACACCACGCCCGACGGCCTGTTCACCCTGCAGCACTGCGAGTGCCTGGGCGCCTGCGCCGATGCGCCGGTGATGCTGGTCAACGACCGCAGCATGTGCAGCTTCATGAGCGACGACAAGCTGCAGCAGTTGGTCGACGGCCTGAAGGGCGCGGAGGTGGCGCCATGAAGGTCGAACAGGTATTGTCGCAGTTTGCCGCGCAAGGCGTGGAAACCTGCTTTCACGGCCGCCACATCAAGCCCCAGATCTACGCCGGCCTGGACGGCACCAACTGGCGCCTGAAGGACTACGAGGCGCGCGGCGGCTACCAGGCGCTCAAGAAGCTGCTGGGCAAGGATGGCGGCGCGGGCATGACGCCCGAGCAGCTGATCGCCATGATCAAGGAATCGGGCCTGCGCGGGCGCGGCGGCGCGGGCTTTCCGACCGGCCTGAAGTGGAGCTTCATGCCGCGCCAGTTTCCGGGGCAAAAGCACCTGGTGTGCAACTCCGACGAGGGCGAGCCCGGCACCTGCAAGGACCGCGACATCCTCATGTTCAACCCGCACATCGTGATCGAGGGCATGGCGATCGCCGCCTACGCCATGGGCACGAGCGTGGGTTACAACTACATCCACGGCGAGATCTTCCAGGTCTACGAGCGCTTCGAAGAGGCGCTGGAAGAAGCGCGCGCCGCAGGCTACCTGGGCGAGCGCATCCTGGGCAGCGACTTCAGCTTTCAGCTGCACGCGTTTCACGGCTTCGGCGCCTACATCTGCGGCGAGGAAACCGGCCTGCTCGAATCGCTGGAAGGCAAGAAGGGCCAGCCGCGCTTCAAGCCGCCGTTTCCGGCCAGTTTCGGCCTCTATGGCAAGCCCACCACCATCAACAACACCGAGACCTTCGCCGCCGTGCCGTGGATCGTGCGCAACGGCGGGCAGGCCTATCTGGAGTGCGGCAAGCCCAACAACGGCGGCACCAAGATCTACTCGATCAGCGGCGACGTCGAGCGCCCCGGCAACTACGAGATTCCGATGGGCACGCCCTTTGCCACGCTGCTGGAGCTGGCGGGTGGCGTGCGCGGCGGGCGCCAGCTCAAGGCCGTGATTCCGGGCGGCTCGTCGGCGCCGGTGCTGCCCGCGTCCATCATGATGGACTGCACCATGGACTACGACAGCATCGCCAAGGCCGGCTCCATGCTGGGCTCGGGTGCGGTGATCGTGATGGACGACTCGCGCTGCATGGTCAAGTCGCTGATGCGTCTGTCCTACTTCTACATGCACGAGTCCTGCGGCCAGTGCACGCCCTGCCGCGAGGGCACGGGCTGGCTGTGGCGCGTGGTCGAGCGCATCGAGAACGGCCACGGCCGCCAGCAGGACATGGACCTGCTGGACTCGGTGGCCGGCAACATCATGGGCCGCACCATCTGCGCGCTGGGCGATGCAGCGGCCATGCCCGTGCGCGGCATGCTCAAGCATTTCCGGCACGAATTCGAGCATCACGTCGAGCACAAGTGCTGCGTGGTGCCTGCCTACGTCTGATGCGGGGCCGGTTGGAAGAATCTCATGGTTGAACTCGAAATCGACGGCAAGAAGGTGCAGGCGCCCGAAGGCAGCATGGTGATCCAGGCTGCGCAAGAGGCCGACATCTACATCCCGCACTTCTGCTATCACAAGAAGCTGTCCATCGCCGCCAACTGCCGCATGTGCCTGGTGGACGTGGAAAAGGCGCCCAAGGCGGTGCCGGCCTGCGCCACCCCGGTGACGCAGGGCATGATCGTGCGCACCAAGAGCGCCAAGGCCATCGCCGCGCAGAACGCGGTGATGGAGTTCCTGCTCATCAACCACCCGCTGGATTGCCCGGTGTGCGACCAGGGCGGCGAATGCCAGCTGCAGGACCTGGCCGTGGGCTACGGCTGGTCGGCCTCGCGCTACGACGAGGAAAAGCGCTCGGTCAAGCCCAAGGAAGTGGGCCCGCTGATCTCCATGAAGGAGATGACGCGCTGCATCCACTGCACGCGCTGTGTGCGTTTCGGCCAGGAGATCGGCGGCATCATGGAACTCGGCATGTCCAACCGGGGCGAGCATGCCGAGATCGAGACCTTCGTCGGCAGCTCGATCGACTCCGAGCTGTCGGGCAACATGATCGACATCTGCCCGGTGGGCGCGCTCACCAGCAAGCCGTTCCGCTTCAGCGCCCGCACCTGGGAGATGGCACGCCGGCGCAGCGTCAGCCCGCACGATTCGACCGGCGCCAACCTGATCATGCAGGTCAAGAACAACAAGGTCCTGCGCGTGGTGCCGTTCGAGAACGAGGACGTCAACGAGTGCTGGATCGCCGACCGCGACCGCTTCTCGTACGAGGCGCTCAACGGCGCCGAGCGCCTGACCAAGCCCATGCTCAAGCAGGGTGGCCAGTGGCAGGAGGTCGACTGGCAGACCGCGCTCGAATATGTCGCCAACGGCCTGCACGATATCCGCGCCCAGCATGGCGCCGGCGCCATCGGCGCACTGGTCAGCCCGCACAGCACGCTGGAAGAACTGTTCCTGGCCGGCCGTCTGGTGCGCGGGCTGGGCAGCCAGAACATCGACCACCGTCTGCGCGACACCGAGTTGGCCGCGCCCGAGGGCGTGCGCTGGCTGGGCACCTCGATTGCTTCGCTGGGGCAGCTGCAGGCGGCGCTTGTCGTGGGCTCCAACCTGCGCAAGGACCACCCGCTGTTTGCCGCGCGCATCCGTCAGGCCGTGCGCCATGGCGCGCAGGTGGCGGCGCTCACCTCGCCGGCGCTGCTGCGCGCGGCCGACGCCTGGGCCATGCCGCTGGCGGCGGCATCGCTGGGCGAACCGGCCCAGTGGCCCCAGCTGCTGGCCGACGTGGCGGCGGCCCTTGCGGCGGCCAAGGGCGTCGCGGCCCCCGCGCCCGGCACCGCCAGCGAGGCCGCGCAGGCCATGGCCAAGGCCTTGCTCTCGGGCGAGCGCAAGGCCGTGCTGCTGGGCAACGCGGCGGCGCAGCACCCGGCCGCCAGCAGCCTGCTGGCGCTGGCGCAATGGATCGGCGAGCAGAGCGGCGCCAGCGTGGGCTACCTCACCGAGGCGGCCAACACCGTGGGCGCGCAGGTGGTGGCTGCGCTGCCGGGGCCTGGTGGCCTGAACGCCGCGCACATGCTGGGCGGCGGCCTGAAGGCGGCACTGCTGCTGAATTGCGAGCCCGGGCCCGACACGCGCGGCGTGGCCCTGAGCGGCTGCGACATGGTGGTCACGCTGAGCCCCTTCAAGGCGAACCTGGACGTCAGCGACGTGCTGCTGCCGATCGCCCCGTTTTCCGAGACCTCGGGCAGCTTCGTCAACGCCGAGGGGCGGGTGCAAAGCTTTCACGCCGTGGTGGCGCCGCTGGGCGACACGCGCCCAGCCTGGAAGGTGCTGCGCGTGCTGGGCGACATGCTGGAGGTCGTGCAACCGGCCTACCAGAGCACGCAGGAGGTGCTGGCCGAGGCACTGGGCGGCACGGTGCTCGAGTTCATCCCGCCCGAGCGCCTGGACAACCGCACGCAGGCGGCGATCGACCTGACGGCGCGGCCGGCCGCGCTGGCGCCGGTGGGCATCTACCAGCTCGATGGTCTGGTGCGCCGGGCGCCCTCGCTGCAGGGCACGACCGACGGACGTGAGGGGGCGGCCGCATGATCGACGCGATTTACAACGGCGGCCTGGGGCTGCTGGCCAGCCCTTGGTGGACTGGCGTCGTCTGGCCCGTCATCTGGGCCCTGATCAAGATCGTGGTGGTGCTGGTGCCGCTGCTGGTGGCCGTGGCCTACCTCACGCTGTGGGAGCGCAAGCTGCTGGGCTGGATGCAGGTGCGCAAGGGTCCCAACCGCGTCGGGCCCTGGGGCCTGCTGCAGCCGATTGCCGACGCGGTCAAGTTGCTGACCAAGGAAATCATCCAGCCCACGGCGGCGGCCAAGGGCCTGTTCCTGCTGGGGCCTTGCCTGGCCATCATGCCGGCGCTGGCGGCCTGGGCGGTGGTGCCCTTCGGTCCCGAACTGGCGCTGGCCAACGTCAACGCCGGCCTGCTGCTGGTGATGGCCATCACCTCGATCGAGATCTACGGCGTGATCGTGGGCGGCTGGGCGTCCAACTCCAAGTACCCCTTCCTGGGCGCGCTGCGCGCCTCGGCGCAGATGGTCAGCTACGAAATCGCGATGGGCTTTTGCTTCGTGATCGTGCTGATGGTCTCGGGCAGCCTGAACCTGACCGACATCGTGACGGGGCAGGGCAAGGGCATGGCCGCCAACGCCGGCTGGACCTTCCTGTCCTGGAACTGGCTGCCGCTGCTGCCGGTGTTCCTGATCTACATGATCTCGGGCGTGGCCGAGGTCAACCGCCACCCCTTCGACATGGCCGAGGGCGAATCCGAAATCGTAGCCGGCCACATGGTCGAGTACTCGGGCATGGGCTTCGCCATCTACTTTCTGGGCGAATACGCCAGCATGTGGCTGGTGTCGATCCTGGCCGTCATCATGTTCCTGGGCGGCTGGATGGCGCCGGTGGTGTGGCTGGACTTCATCCCGGGCTGGATCTGGCTGGGCATCAAGACCTGCGTGGTGGTGTCGATGTTCATCTGGTTTCGCGCGACCTTCCCGCGTTTTCGCTACGACCAGATCATGCGCCTGGGCTGGAAGGTGTTCATCCCCGTGACGCTGTTCTGGCTGCTGCTGGTGGGCGCGTGGATGCACAGCCCGCTGAACATCTGGCACTGAACCACGGGAGATTGAATCATGGCTTCCGTTACCGCTTCCCCCTTTTCCCTGCGTGACTTTCTCAAGAGCTTCATGCTCGTGGAGCTGTTCAAGGGCATGGCCCTGACCGGCCGCTACGCGCTGGCGCGCAAGGTGACCATCGAATACCCGGAAGAAAAGACGCCGCGATCGCCGCGCTTTCGCGGCCTGCACGCGCTGCGCCGCTACGAGAACGGCGAGGAGCGCTGCATCGCCTGCAAGCTGTGCGAGGCGATCTGCCCGGCCGTGGCGATCACCATCGAGTCGGCCGAGCGCGACGACGGCTCGCGCCGCACCACGCGCTACGACATCGACCTGACCAAGTGCATCTTCTGCGGCTTCTGCGAGGAGAGCTGCCCGGTCGACTCGATCGTCGAGACCGACATCCTCGAGTACCACGGCGAAAAGCGGGGCGACCTGTATTTCACCAAGGAAATGCTGCTGGCCGTGGGCGACAAGTACGAGCCTGAGATCGCCGCCGCCCGCGCGGCCGACGCTCCCTACCGCTGAAGGCGCCCAACCCCGCACACGACCATGGACGTCAAGACCTTCTTTTTCTATCTGTTCTCGCTGGTGATGCTGTTCGCGGCATTCCGCGTGATCACCGCGCGCAACCCGGTGCATGCGGTGCTGTACCTGATGCTCGCCTTCTCGCAGGCCTCGGGCGTGTGGCTGCTGTTGCAGGCCGAGTTTCTCGCCATCGTGCTGGTGCTGGTGTATCTGGGCGCGGTGATGGTGCTGTTCCTGTTCGTGGTGATGATGCTGGACATCCACATCGACAGCGTGCGGCAGGGCTTTTGGCGCCACTTTCCGCTGGCGCTGGTCATCGGCGCGGTGATTTCGCTGGAAATGGCGGCCGTGCTGTTCGGCGGTTTTCGCGTCAACGAGGCGCGCCCCATGCCCGACACCGTGGCCCAAGTGGCCGGGCAGGTGGCGCAGGCGTCCAACACCAAGGAGCTGGGCGTGCTGATGTTCACCCAGTACCTGTACCCGGTGGAAATCGCCGCCGTCATCCTGCTGATCGCCATGGTCGCGGCCATTGCCCTGACGCTGCGTGAGCGGCGCAAGGACAACAAGGCCATCGACGCGTCGCTGGCGGTGCGCGTGCGCTCGCGTGATCGCGTGCAGCTCGTCAAGCTGGCGCCCACGCAAGCGCCTGTTCCCGTGGAGGCGGCGCCGGCCGCCCCGGCCGAGGAGGCAAAGAAATGACCCTGTCGCTCGCTCATTACCTGACCCTGGGCGCAATCCTGTTCGCGCTCTCCATGGTCGGCATCTTTCTCAACCGCAAGAACCTGATCGTGCTGCTGATGGCCATCGAGCTGATGCTCTTGGCCGTCAACATGAACTTCGTCGCGTTCTCGCACTACCTGGGCGACATGCACGGCCAGGTGTTCGTGTTCTTCATCCTGACCGTGGCGGCCGCCGAATCGGCCATCGGCCTGGCCATCCTGATGCTGCTGTTCCGCGCCCGCTCGAACATCAACGTCGACGAACTCAACGCGTTGAAGGGCTGAGGGACCAGCGATGAGTCAAACCCTTTCCACGGCCGCGCTGCTGACCGTTCCCCTGGCACCGCTGGCCGGCGCGCTGATCGCCGGCCTGCTGGGCACGGCCTTCGGCGGCAACCGCATCGGCCGCACCGCCTCGCACAGCGTCACCATCGGTGGCGTGCTGATCGCCCTCATCGTCTCGGCCTTCGTGCTGCGCGACGTCGTCAACGGCGCCACGTACAACGCCACCATCTACGAATGGATGACGGTCGGCAAGCTGAAGATGGAAATCGGCTTCATGGTCGATAGCCTGACGGCCACCATGATGTGCGTGGTGACCTTCGTGTCGCTGATGGTGCACATCTACACCATCGGCTACATGGCCGAGGACGACGGCTACAACCGCTTTTTCTCCTACATCGCGCTGTTCACCTTCTCGATGCTCATGCTGGTGATGAGCAACAACTTCCTGCAGCTGTTCTTCGGCTGGGAGGCGGTGGGTCTGGTGTCCTACCTGCTGATCGGCTTCTGGTTCCAGCGCGAGTCGGCCATCTTCGCCAACCTCAAGGCCTTCATGATCAACCGGGTGGGCGACTTCGGCTTCATCCTGGGCATCGGCCTGGTGGCGGCCTACGCCGGCACGCTCAACTACAGCGAGACCTTCGCCCAGGCGCAGTCGCTGGGCAGCATCGTGTTTCCGGGCACCGACTGGCTGATGGTCACGGTGATGTGCATCTGCCTGTTCGTCGGTGCCATGGGCAAGTCGGCGCAGTTTCCGCTGCACGTGTGGCTGCCCGATTCGATGGAAGGCCCGACGCCCATCTCCGCCCTGATCCACGCCGCCACCATGGTGACGGCCGGCATCTTCATGGTGGCGCGCATGTCGCCGCTGTTCGAGCTGTCTGACACGGCGCTGAACTTCGTGCTGGTCATCGGCGCCATCACCGCGCTGTTCATGGGCCTGGTCGGCGTGGTGCAGAACGACATCAAGCGCGTGATCGCCTATTCCACGCTGTCGCAGCTCGGCTACATGACGGCGGCGCTGGGGGCTTCGGCCTATTCGGCGGCGATCTTCCACCTGATGACGCACGCCTTCTTCAAGGCCCTGCTGTTCCTGGGCGCCGGCTCGGTCATCCTGTCCATGCACCACAACCAGGACATCCGCTGGATGGGCGGCCTGCGCAAGTACATGCCCTGGACCTGGATCACCTTCCTGGTGGGCACGCTGGCGCTGATCGGCACGCCGTTCTTCTCGGGCTTCTATTCCAAGGAGTCGATCATCGCGGCCGTGCATGCCAGCACCCTGCCGGGCACGGGCTTCGCGTACTTCGCCCTGGTGGCGGGCGTGTTCGTGACCTCGCTGTATTCCTTCCGCCTGTACTTCCTGGTGTTCCACGGCCCGGAGCGCTACGACCAGAACCCCGATGCGCACCACGACGACCACGGCCACGGGTACGACCACGGCGGCAAGCCCAAGGAGCAGCCGGCGGTGGTCTGGGTGCCGCTGGTGCTGCTGGCCATCCCCTCGGTCGTCATCGGCGCGATGACGCTGATGCCCATGCTGTTCGGCGATTTCTTCGCCAAGGCCATCACGGTCGACGGCACGCGCCACCCGGCAATGGCGGCGCTGGCCGAGGAAATTCACGGCTGGTGGGCCATGGGCGTGCACGGCCTGCTGGCGCTGCCGACCTGGCTGGCGCTGGCCGCGGCGGTGCTCAGCTACTACCTGTACATCGTCAACCCGGCGCTGCCGGCGCGCATCAAGAAGATGTTCGGCCCCATCTACACGCTGCTGGACAACAAGTACTACATGGACTGGCTGTGGATCACGGTCATCGCGGGCGGCCTGCGCAAGCTGGGTGTCGGCCTGTGGAAGGGCGTGGACGCCGGCCTGATCGACGGCGCGGTGGTCAACGGCTCCTGGCGCCTGGTCGGCTGGAGCGCCGGCGCCCTGCGTTGGCTGCAGTCCGGCTACCTCTATCACTACGCCCTGGCGATGATCCTGGGCCTCTTCGTGCTGATGACGTACTTCGTCTGGCTCGCCCAATAAGCAAGAACGGGATAAGAACATGGGATGGTTGAGCCTTGCCATCTGGACGCCGATCGTGATTGGCGCCCTGCTGCTGCTGTTCGGAAAGGACAGCCAGGTGAACCTGGCGCGCTGGATCGCGCTGCTGGGTTCCATCGTGAGTTTCCTGGTCACGCTGCCGCTGTACACCGGCTTCAAGCTGGGCACGGCCGACATGCAGTTCGTCGAGAACGTGCCCTGGATCGAGCGCTTCAACGTCAACTACCACCTGGGCATCGACGGCCTGTCGGTGTGGTTCGTGCTGCTGACGGCCTTCATCACCATCATCGTGGTGATCGCCGGCTGGGAGGTGATCCAGCGCCGGGTCAACCAGTACATGGCCTCGTTCCTGATCCTGTCGGGCATCATGATCGGCGTGTTCTGCGCGCTGGACGGCGTGCTGTTCTACTTCTTCTTCGAGGCCACGCTGATCCCGATGTACCTGATCATCGGCGTCTGGGGCGGGCCCAACCGCATCTACGCGGCGTTCAAGTTCTTCCTGTACACGCTGCTGGGCTCGTTCCTGATGCTGGTGGGCTTCATCTACCTGTACGCCAAGTCGGGTGGCAGCTTCGACATCGCGGTGTGGCAGCAGTTGCCGCTGTCCAGCACGGCGCAGACGCTGCTGTTCTTCGCGCTGTTCGCCGCCTTCGCCGTCAAGGTGCCGATGTGGCCGGTGCACACGTGGCTGCCCGATGCGCACGTGGAGGCGCCCACCGGCGGCTCGATCGTGCTGGCGGCCATCATGCTCAAGCTGGGTGCCTACGGCTTCGTGCGCTTTTCCATGCCCATCCTGCCCGACGCCTCGCGCCAGTGGGCCTGGCTGATGATCGCGCTGTCGCTGATCGCGGTGATCTATGTCGGCCTGGTGGCGCTGGTGCAAAAGGACATGAAGAAGCTCGTCGCCTACTCGTCGGTGGCGCACATGGGCTTCGTCACCATGGGCTTCTTCATCTTCAGCGACCTGGGCATTTCCGGCGGCCTGATCCAGATGATCGCCCACGGCTTCGTCTCGGGCGCCATGTTCCTGTGCATCGGCGTGCTGTACGACCGCCTGCACACGCGCGAGATCGCGGCCTACGGCGGTGTCATCAACGTCATGCCGCGCTTCGGCGCCTTCGCGCTGCTGTTCTTCATGGCCAACTGCGGCCTGCCGGGCACGGCCGGCTTCGTCGGTGAGTGGATGGTGATCCTGGCCAGCGTGCGCGCCAACTTCTGGCTGGGCCTGCTGCTGGCCACGGCGCTGATCTCGGGCGCGGGCTACAGCCTGTGGATGTTCAAGCGCGTGTACTTCGGCGCCGTCACCAACGACAACGTGCGCAAGAAGATGCCCGACATCAACTGGCGCGAGTGCACCGCCCTGGCCGTGCTGGCCATCGCGGTGCTGTGGATGGGTCTTTATCCCAAGCCGATGACCGACGTGATGCAGGCCTCGGTGGCCAAGCTGGTCCAGCAGGTGTCCGTCTCCAAACTGAACTGAGAACCCGAACATGATTGACCGATTCAGTTGGATGGCCATCTATCCGGAGATCGTGCTGCTGGCCATGACCTGCGTGGTCACGCTGGTGGACCTGCTCGACCGCGGGCCGCGCCGCCTGGCGGCCTACTGGCTGTCCAACCTCACCCTGGTGGTGCTGGTGGTGCTGACGGCGATGTACGCCCTCAGCGGCCAGACCGTGTACGGCTTTGGCGGCATGGCCGTGAGCGACGTGATGGCCAACTGGCTCAAGTGCTTCTCGTCGCTGGCGGTGCTGGTGATCTTCATCTACAGCCGCACCTACGTCGGCCAGCGCGGCATGCTGCGCGGCGGCGAGTGGTACGTGCTCAGCCTGACCTCGCTGCTGGGCGTGTACATCATGTGCTCGGCCAACAACTTCGTGCTGATCTACCTGGGGCTCGAATGCATGGCCCTGTCGGCCTACGCCCTGGTGGCGCTGCGCCGCGACCACGTGGTGTCGGTCGAGGCGGCGATGAAGTATTTCGTGCTGAGCGCCATGGCCTCGGGCTTTCTGCTCTACGGCCTGTCCATGCTGTACGGCGCCACCGGCACGCTGGACATCGGTGGCGTGTTCAAGGCCGTGGCCTCGGGGCAGGTGAGACACCAGGTGCTGGTGTTCGGGCTGGTGTTCGTGGTCGCCGGCATGGCCTTCAAGTTCGGCGCCGTGCCCTTCCACATGTGGATTCCCGACGTCTACGAGGGCGCGCCGACCTCGGTCACGCTGATCATCGGCAGCGCGCCCAAGCTGGCGGCCTTCGCCATGGCCATCCGCCTGCTGGTCGAGGGCCTGCTGCCATTGGCGATCGACTGGCAGCCCATGCTGGCGGTGCTGGCGGTGGCCTCGCTCATCATCGGCAACGTGGCGGCCATCGCGCAGACCAACCTCAAGCGCATGCTGGCGTACTCCACCATCTCGCACATGGGCTTCGTGCTGATGGGCCTGCTGGCCGGGGTGGTCAACGGCAACGCGCAGCTGGCGGCCAACGCCTACAGCTCGGCCATGTTCTACGCCGTGGTCTACGTGCTGACCAACCTGGTCAGCTTCGGCATCATCCTGCTGCTGGCGCGCGACGGCTACGAGAGCGAGCAGATCGCCGACTTCGCCGGCCTGAACCAGCGCAGCCCGTTCTACGCCGGCCTGATGGCGATCTGCCTGTTCTCGCTGGCCGGCATTCCGCCGCTGGTGGGCTTCCAGGCCAAGCTGTCGGTGCTGCAGGCGCTGATCAGCACCCAGCAGCCGGCCCTCATCGCGCTGGCGGTGTTCGCCGTCGTCATGGCGCTGGTGGGCGCGTTCTATTACATCCGCGTGGTCAAGGTCATGTACTTCGACCCGGCCGTCAGCGCCGAGCCGATCCAGGCGCCGCTGGACATGCGCGCCACGCTGTCGGTCAACGGCGCGCTGCTGCTGATCCTGGGCCTGGTGCCCGGCGCGCTGATGTCCCTGTGCGCCCAGGCCATCGTGCAGATGCTGGCCACCTGATGGCGCCGGACGTCAGCATCTGGCTGGTCATCGCGCTGGCGCTGGTGGCCGCCAATCTTCCGTTCGCCAACGAGCGCCTGCTGGCCGTGGTGCCGCTGCCGGGCCACCACAAGGCGCTGGGCTGGCGCGTGCTCGAACTGCTGGTGTGGTATTTCGTCGTCGGCGCGGTCGGCATGGCGCTGGAGAAATCCGCCGGCCAGAACTACCCGCAGGGCTGGGAGTTCTACGCCGTCACCGGCTCGCTGTTCGCCACGCTGGCGTTCCCGGGCTTCGTCTACCGCTATCTGGTGCGCCACAAGAAATAGGGCGCCGCGCCATGGACCTGACCGAACATCCGGTACACGAAAGCGAGCTGTTCAAGGGCGGCTTTCTGCACGCCCGGCGCGACCGCGTGCGCCTGCCCGACGGCAGCCTGACCGAGCGCGAATACATCCTGCACCCCGGCGCGGTGATGATCATCCCGCTGCTGGAGCGCGCCGGCGGCACGCTGGAGGTGGTGCTCGAGCGCCAGTACCGCTACCCGGTGCAGCGCACGCTGATCGAGTTTCCCGCCGGCAAGCTCGATCCGGGCGAGTCGGCGCTGGCCTGCGCGCAGCGCGAGCTGCGCGAGGAAACCGGCTACGTCGCCCGCCAGTGGGCGCGCGCGGGCGTATTGCACCCGGTGGTGTCGTATTCCACCGAGGTGATCGAGATCTGGTTTGCGCGCCACCTGGTGTCGGGCAAGCGCGCGCTCGACGCCGGCGAGTTCCTCGAAGTCTTCAGCGCCACCCCGGCCCAACTGCAGGCCTGGTGCCGTGGCGGCGAGGTGACCGACGCCAAGACCCTGGTCGGCGCGCTGTGGCTGCAAAATGTGCTGGGCGGCGCGTGGCCCCTGACGTGGCAAGACGTGCCCGCCACCTGATCGACCGACCATGAAAGTGCTCAACCTCCAATGCTCGGGCGGCCACGTTTTTGAAGGCTGGTTCGCTTCCGAGGACGATTTTCAGGACCAGCAGGCGCGCCAGCTGGTGGCCTGCCCGCTGTGCAGCGACACGGCGGTCAGCAAGATGCTGAGCGCGCCGCGCCTCAACCTGGGGCGCGGCAGCGAGCCGCCTTTAGCCCGTGATGCAGCGCGCCCGGCCGCCGCGGGCGCAGGCGAGCAGGCCAGCCCCGTGGCGGCGCTGCCGCCGCAGGCCATGCAGGCGGCCTGGCTGCAGATGGTGCGCCGCGTGCTGGCGCAGACCGAGGACGTGGGTGAGCGCTTTGCCGACGAGGCGCGCCGCATTCACCACGGCGAGGCGGCCGAGCGCGGCATCCGCGGCCAAGCCACGCCCCAGCAGACCGAGGAGCTGCTGGAGGAGGGCATCGCCGTCATGCCGCTGCCGATTCCGGACAGCCTGAAAAACACCTTGCAATGATGTTGATAGCGCCTCGCGCTTGCCGGGCGCGGGCCAGCGGCTGATTTGGCTTGAAAGTCAGCGCCCCTCGGGCGCGTTGACCAGGGTGCGCAGGGCCTCGATGTCCAGGATGCGCACGTGCCGGTGCTTGACCTCGATCAGGCCGTCCTCGGCGAACTTCGAGAAGGTGCGGCTGACGGTCTCCAGCTTGAGGCCCAGAAAGCTGCCGATCTCCTCGCGCGTCATGCGCAGCACCAGCTCGGAGCGCGAAAAGCCGCGCGCGTGCAGGCGCTGCACCAGGTTCAGCAAAAAGGCCGCCAGGCGCTCCTCGGCGCGCATGCTGCCCAGCAGCAGCATCACGCCGTGCTCGCGCACGATCTCGCGGCTCATGATCTTGTGCACGTGCGTCTGCAGCGCCGGCACCTCGCGCGACAGCTCTTCAATGCGCCCATAGGGCATCTCGCACACCTCGGCGTCTTCCAGCGCCACCGCGTCGCAGCTGTGGCGGTCGCCCACGATGCCGTCCAGCCCGATGATCTCGCCGGCCATCTGAAAGCCCGTCACCTGGTCGCGCCCGTCCTCGGTGGTCACGCGGGTCTTGAAAAAGCCCGTGCGGATGGCGTAGAGGGCGTCGAAGCGGTCGCCGTTGGAAAACAGCGATTCCCCGCGTCGGATCTTGCGGCGCGTGGCCACCAGCGAATCGAGCTTGTCCATGTCCTGGTCGGTGACGTCGACCGGCATGCACAGTTCGCGCAGGTTGCAGTTGGAACAGGCGACTTGGATGGCTTTTGGGGTCATCGGAGTGTTCGGCGCCTTGACGCGTGCGAAGTAATGCCTTGATTCTAGTTGGCTTGTCGGGTGTTGCCCGAATCATTTGCCCCCATCTTCTTGATGATCGTCAAGGACAATTGCAAGGTTCGGCCCGACAGTATGTCCTGCCATTTGATTTTCGCCTGTCATGCCTGTCATTACCCCCGAACTGCTGAACCGTTTCGACGTTCCCGGGCCGCGCTACACCTCCTATCCCACGGCCGACCGCTTCGTCGAGGCCTTTGGCGAAGCCGACTACCTGAACGCGCTCGAGCAGCGCCGCATCAGCTCGGGCCAGGCGGCCAAGCCGCTGTCGCTGTACGTGCACCTGCCGTTCTGCGAGTCGCTGTGCTACTACTGCGCCTGCAACAAGATCATCACCAAGCACCACGACCGCACCGGCCCCTACCTGCGCTACCTCAGCCGCGAGGTCGACCTGCACGTGCAGCGCCTGGGCGCGCAGCAGGCCGTCAGCCAGCTGCACCTGGGCGGCGGCACGCCGACCTTCCTCAGCGACGAGGAGCTGGGCGAGCTGATGGACATGCTGCGGCGCAACTTCGCGTTCGCGGAGGGCGGCGAATACTCCATCGAGATCGATCCGCGCACCATCGACCCGACGCGCCTGGCCACGCTCAAGACCCTGGGCTTCAACCGCCTGAGCTTCGGCGTGCAGGACTTCGACCCGCTGGTGCAAAAGGCCGTGCACCGCGTGCAGCCGGCCGAACAGGTGTTCGCCCTGGTGGCCGCGGCGCGCGAGGTCGGCTTCGACTCCATCAACGTCGACCTGATCTACGGCCTGCCCAAGCAGACGCCCGAATCCTTCGATCGCACCCTGGCCCAGGTGGCCGACCTGCGGCCCGACCGCATTGCCCTGTACGGCTATGCGCACCTGCCCGAGCGCTTCAAGTCGCAGCGGCGCATCAACACCGTCGAGCTGCCGCAGGCCAGCGCCAAGGTGGCGATGCTGGCGCGCTCGCTGGCCGCCTTCGAGCAGGCGGGCTACGTCTACATCGGCATGGACCATTTCGCGCTGCCCGACGACGCGCTGGCCGTGGCCAAGCGCCAGGGCCGGCTGCACCGCAACTTCCAGGGCTACAGCACCCAGCCCGACGCCGACCTGATCGGCCTGGGCGTGTCGGCCATCGGCAAGGTGGGCGCCACCTACAGCCAGAACGCCAAGGACCTGATCGAGTACCAGGACCGGCTCGACCACGGCCAGCTGCCCGTGGTGCGCGGCCTGGCCGTCACGCGCGACGACCTGCTGCGCCGCGCCGTCATCATGGGCCTGATGTGCCAGGGCCGCGTGCAGTTCGAGTCGATCGAGCTGTCGCAGCTGGTCGACTTCAAGCGCTACTTCGCCGCCGAGCTCAAGCGCCTGGCGGCGATGCAGGACGATGGGCTGGTGCGCGTCACCGACAGCGCCATCGAGGTCACGCCCATGGGCTGGTTCTTCGTGCGCGGCGTGGCCATGGTGTTCGACAAATACCTGCAGGCCGCCCAGACCCGCGCGCGCTTTTCTAGAATCCTCTGATGACCCTTTCCCTCGCGGCCACCGCCGTCCTCATGGGGCTGGCGGGCGGCCCGCATTGCATCGCCATGTGCGGCGCGGCCTGCGCCGGCATCGGACAGGCGGCGGCGCCGCGCACGCAGGTGGGCATCGGCCTGTTCCAGCTTGGCCGGCTGGCAGGCTACGCGCTGCTGGGCACGCTGGCGGCCGCGTCCATGCAGGGCCTGGGCTGGCTGACGGTGCAGTCGGCCGCGCTGCGCCCGGTGTGGAGCATGGTGCACGTGGCGGCGCTGCTGCTGGGTGCCATGCTGCTGATCTGGGCGCGCCAGCCGCCGTGGCTGGAGCTGGGCGCGCGCCGCGTGTGGGCCCGCGTGCGCGGCGCCACGCAGCGCTGGGGCCTGGCCGCGCCGCTGGGCGTGGGCGTGGCCTGGGCGTTGCTGCCGTGCGGGCTGCTGTATTCGGCGGTGATGGTGGCGGCGCTGGCCGGCAGCGTGGCCGGCGGCGCGGCGGTGATGGCGCTGTTCGCGCTGGGCTCGGGCGTCACCTTGTGGCTGGGCCCCTGGCTGCTGCTGCGTCTGGGCCGCGGCAGGCGCGGCGCCTGGGGCATGCGCATGGCCGGGTTGGCGCTGGTGCTGACCTCGGCCTGGGCCCTGTGGATGGGCCTGGCGCACGATCAGGCGCCCTGGTGCGTGGTGCCGGCGGCGTAGGATGGTATGAAAACGATAGCTGCTCGCGCTTGATTGGCGGGCGTTGCAACCATTTTTTTCTTGAAACCGGCCATCAGCCGCCCAGCGCGGCGATGCCCTTGCCCAGCATGTACAGCGCCAGCGCGATCAGCACCACGGCAAACGCGCGCTTGAGCTTGCTGACCGGCAGCGCGTGCGCGGCGCGCGCGCCCAGCGGCGCCATCAGCACGCTGCAACTGGCGATGACGATCAGCGCCGGCAGCCACAGGTAGCCGAAGGAGTGCGGCGGCAGGTCGTGCAGGCCGTGGCCGGCCACGATGTAGCCTGCCACGTTGGCCAGCGCGATCGGAAAGCCCAGCGCCGCGCTGGTGGCCACCGCGTTGTGGATGGCCACGTTGCACCAGGTCATGAAGGGCACCGACACGAAGCCGCCGCCGGCGCCCACCAGCCCCGACAGAAAGCCGATCAGCCCGCCAGCGCCCAGCAGGCCGGCGGTGCCGGGCAACTGGCGCGAGGCGGCGGGTTTCTTGCCCCGAAACATCTGCACCGCCGAGAAGGCGACGAAGCTGGCGAACACGAAGTACAGCGCCGCGCCCTTGAGCAGGCTGAACACGCCCAGGCTGGCCACCATGGCGCCGCCCACGATGCCGGGCGCCAGGGCGCGCACGATGTCCCAGCGCACGGCGCCCTTCTGGTGGTGCGCGCGCACGCTGCTCATCGAGGTGAAGATGATGGTGGCCATCGAGGTGGCGATCGCCATCTTCACCGCCAGCCCCGGCGCCACGCCGCGCACGCCCAGCATGGCCGAGATGAAGGGCACCATGATCATGCCGCCGCCGATGCCCAAGAGGCCCGCCAGAAAACCGGTCGCGAGGCCGAGCGCGGCAAGTTCGAGGATCAAGAGGGGCTCGATGGGCATGGTCGGGGCGGCCTTGAAGGCCGGGGCAAAACAAAAGGCCGATCGCGCGATCGGCCCTGAGCAAGAGGTGTCTGCGAATGCCGCCGGACCGTCATCCTGAACGCGGGGGTTCAGGTGGGCGAGGTCAGACTGGTCTTGGGTTCATCTGACGCGAGACGATCACGCCGACCAGACGATGTTCCAAGCCCGGGCTCATACGAGCATTGGTTCAAGGAAGTATAAAGTCCGGCGCGCACCGCAGACCCGGTCATTTTAAAGCAACTGGCCGTCCTCGCCCAGCGCGCGATCGAGGCGTTGCAGCAGCGCCGCGAGCGTGGCGTCGTCCGCGGCGGCGGCGTCATTGGCCGCCGGCGCGGGGGCGGCAGCGGGCGCTTCGGCGGCGGCCGGCTCGCCCAGCTCGAAGGCCAGGTTCAGCGCCGCCAGCACGGCGATGCGGTCGCGTGCGCGAATCTTGCCGGCGTCGCGGATGCTGCACATCGCCGCGTCCACGCGCTGCGCCGCCTCGGTCAGGCGCGCCTCGCCGCCGTCGGGGCAGCGCAGCACGTAGCCCTGGCCCATGATGCGCACTTCGAGCTGGTTCATGGCCGGCGCTCCGGCTCGGGCAGCGCGGTGAGGGCGCCGGGCGAGGTCGGCAGCTTGTCGATCAGCGCGTCCACCCGCGCGCGCGCCGCCTGCAGGCGCGACTTCAGGCTGTCGCGCTCCTGCGTGAGCGCCTCGATCTGCTGCGTCAGCAGCGCGTTGGTGCGATGCAGTTCGGCGTGCCGCACGAGCAGCCGCTCGACGCGCTCGGCGATTTGTTCGGTCAGGGGAGCTTGGGTCATGGTGCGGTCTGCCACGCAGCGGAGCTGGCATTGTACGAGCGGGCTTTGGCGGCCCCGTCATGGTGCCAAGACCGGGCGGCGGCAGGGGTTGCCCCGCATCGGGCGAATGGGCGCCGATACAATCGACCGCTGTTGGTGCTCGCGCGCCGTGGTTCGCACGGCCGCAGTTCAACGGGAAGCAGGAGGGCGCCTCGCCACGAGCGTTGCCCAACCTGCGCTGCCCCCGCAACGGTAAGCGGATGCGGCGCCCGCGGTTCGTCCGGGGGCGCCGACCGGTTCCTCATCAAGCCACTGGCTGCGCTGAAACACGCAACCGGGAAGGCGAGGCGCCGGCACCTCATCCGTCAGCCCGGATACCGGCCAACAAGGCGGCTTGGCGCTGCCCGTCGCGCAAGCGATGGCCGGCGCCCGGCCATGTGGGTCCCATTGCTGGCGGGGAAGCCGGCCGGGACGCTTGTCTTGTGTTTCTCATCATGAATCCTGGGTTTTCGTTTTGCCGGCCGGCCGCGCTGCCGCTGGCCCTGTCGTGCGCGCTCGCGGGCGCATCCTCCGTGGGCGCGCAAGCGCTGCCCGATGCCACCACCGTGGCGCAACTGAACGCCGTCAACCTGCCCGACACCGTGGTTACCGCCGCGCGGGTGGCACAGCCGCTGACCGACGTGCTGGCCGACGTGACGCTGATCGACCGCCCGCACATCGAGGACAGCGGCGCCGTCACCATCAGCGACCTGCTGGCGCGCCAGCCGGGGCTGGAGCTGTCGCGCAGCGGTGGGCCGGGCACGGCCACCAGCCTGTTCTTGCGCGGCGCCGACTCGCGCTTCACCGCCGTCTACATCGACGGCGTGCGCGTCGATTCGCAGGCCACCGGCGGCGCGCCCTGGGAGGCCATCAGCCTGGCGCAGGTCGAGCGCATCGAGATCGTGCGCGGCCCGGCGGCGGCCGTGTACGGCTCGGACGCCGTGGCCGGCGTGGTGCAGATCTTCACCCGCAAGGGCGAGGGCCCGTTCACGCCCTACGTCGGCATCGGCGCGGGCAGCCGCCGCACCGGCAAGCTGGAGGCGGGTTTCTCGGGCGCGGGCGGCGCGCTGGACTATTCGCTGGGCGCGGCGCGCGAAGTCAGCCGCGGCTTCGACAGCAAGCCCGGCGCCAACCCCGACCGCGACGGCTACCGCCAAAGCTCGGCCAGCGGCCGGCTGGGGCTGCAGATCAACCCCGCGCACCGCATCGACCTGACCGGCACCCACACCGACATGGACGCGCAGTACGACGGCTTCATGCCCGGCCAGGACGACCACGGCCTGAACCGCCTGGACACGCTGGGCGCCAGCTGGTCGGCGCAGTGGAGCAAGGCCTGGAGCACGCGCCTGTCCGTCAGCCAGTCGCAGCAGCGCTACGAGATGCGCCCCGACACCTACCGCACCGAGACCACGCTGCGCAACCTGCTGCTGCACAGCGAATGGCACCAGGGCGACCACCGCTTCACCGCCGCGCTGGAGCGGCGTGGCGACGCGCTGGTCAACGACCCGATCGACCGCAGCCGCCACCAGAACGGCGTCGCCCTGGGCTACGGCTACACCGGCGGGCCGCACACGCTGCAGCTCAACCTGCGCCACGACCGCGACAGCGAGTTCGGCGGCCAGACCACCGGCGGCGTGGCCTATGGCTACGCCTTCGCGCCCGGCTGGCGCGTGACCGGGGCGGTCGGCACCGCGTTTCGCGTGCCCACGCTGTACCAGCGCTTTTCCGAATACGGCCAGCCGGCCCTGCAGCCCGAAAAGGGCCGCAACGTCGAGCTGGGCCTGCACTGGGCCCAGGGCGCCAGCCGGTTTGGCGTGACGGCCTATCGCAACCGCATCACCAACCTGATCAACTTCGGCGCCCCCGGCCCCTGCGCCGGGATGTTCGGCTGCTACGAGAACGCCGGCCGCGCCGTGCTGCAGGGCGTGACCCTGACCGGCGCGCACCGCCTGGGCGCGGTCAACGTGAGCGGCTCGCTGGATGTGCAGCAGCCCAAGGACCGGCAGACGGGCCAGCTGCTGGCACGGCGCGCGCAGCGCCTGCTCAAGCTGGCGGCCGACACGCGCGTGGCCGCCGGGTCGCTCGACTGGACGCTGGGCGCCGAGTGGCAGGCCGTCAGCCACCGCTGGGACGACGCGGCCAACACCCAGCGCCTGGGCGGCTACGGCCTGGTCAACCTGTACGCCAGCACGCGCATCGCCCGCCAGTGGGACCTGCTGGCGCGCATCGACAACCTGGGCGACAAGAGCTACCAGCTGGCCCGCGGCTACGCCACGCCGCCGCGCACCTTCTTCGTCGGCCTGCGCTGGACGGGGCGCTGATGAACCCGCGCTGCCCCGCGCTGCTGGTGTCGGCCCCGGCCTCGGGCCAGGGCAAGACCACGGTGGTGGCAGCGCTGGCGCGCCTGCTCACGCGGCGCGGCGCGCGGGTGCAGGTGTTCAAGTGCGGGCCGGACTTTCTCGACCCTTTCTGGCACCAGCGGGCCAGCGGCCAGCCGGTGCACAACCTCGACCTGTGGCTGACCGGCGAGGCCGACGCCCGCGCGCGCCTGCACGCGGCCGCCAGCGCGGCCGACGTGATCCTGGTCGAAGGCGTGATGGGTCTGCACGACGGCACGCCCAGCAGCGCCGACCTGGCGCGCGTGCTGGGCCTGCCGGTGCTGGCCGTGGTGCAGGCCGGCGCCATGGCGCAGACGCTCGGCGCCATCGCCCACGGCCTCAGATACTACAAAAGCGAGAGCGACGGCGCCTTGCCCTGGGCGGGCGTGCTGGCCAACGGCGTGGCCGGCGCAGGCCATGCCGCGCTGCTGCGCGCGTCGCTGGACGATCCGGCGCATTGGCTCGGCGCCTTGCCCCGCAGCGAGGCCATGCAGCTGCCCGAGCGGCACCTGGGCCTGGTCGCCGCGCACGAGCTGGGCGAGGCCGCGGCGCTGGCGCGGCTCGACGCCGCGGCCGATGCGCTGGCGGCCACGCCGCTGGGCGAGATGGATTGGGCCGATTGGCGCGCGCGCTGGAGCGTTGCCTTCGAGGCACCGCCCGCCGTGGCACCGCCGGCGCCGCTGCTGGCCGGCCGCACGGTGGCGGTGGCGCGCGATGCGGCGTTTGCCTTTGTCTACGCGGCCAACCTCGAGTGCCTGCGGGCGCTGGGCGCGCGCGTGGTGTTTTTCTCGCCGCTGGCCGGCGATGCGCTGCCCGCCTGCGATGCCGTATGGCTGCCCGGCGGTTATCCCGAGCTGCATGCCCCGGTGCTGGCCGCGCGCACCGAGCTGCGCGCGCAGCTGCACGCCCACGCGCAGGCCGGGCGGCCGGTCTGGGCCGAGTGCGGCGGCATGATGGGCCTGTTCGACGAGCTGATCACGCGCGAGGGCACGGCGCACCCGATGTGGGGCCTGCTGCCCGGCCGCGTGCGCATGCAGGACCGGCTGATGGGCCTGGGCCTGCAGTCCTGGGCGCCGACCGAAGCGGCGCCGGCGCTGCGCGGCCACAGCTTTCATTTTTCGGCCTGCCAGACCTCGCTGGCGCCGCTGGCCTGCACCACGGCCGCGCCCGGCAGCGCGCGCACGCAAGGCGAGGCGGTGTACGCAAAGGGTGCGGTGCGCGCCAGCTACTTTCATGCCTGGTTTGCCTCCAGCCCGTCGGCCACGGCCGCGCTGTTTTCAAACGATTTTGGCCTCCAGCCCGCGCCCAGCCGGCGCGAACAGCTATGAACGATATAGCGTCCCTGCTCCCCGCGGCATACCAAGGCCCCGAGCGCATCGTCTGCCTGACCGAGGAAACCACCGAGTGGTTGTACCTGCTGGGCGAGGAGCGGCGCATCGTCGGCATCAGCGGCTTCACGGTGCGCCCGCGCCGCGCGCGGCAGGAAAAGCCCAAGGTCAGCGCCTTCACCAGCGCGCGCATCGGGCAGATCGTGGCGCTCAAGCCCGACCTGGTGCTGGGCTTTTCGGACATCCAGGCCGACATCGCCGCCGAGCTGATTCGCGCCGGCGTGCCGACGATGGTGTTCAACCAGCGCAGCGTGGTCGAGATTTTCGAGGTGCTGGGTCAGGTGGCGGCGCTGGTCGGTGCGCAAGATCGGGCGCGCGCTCTGCTGCTGCACTATCGGGAGCGCCTGGCGCAGATGCAGCAAGCGGTACAGGCCCGATTGGCACAAGGCGGGCGCCGGCCACGCGTGTACTTCGAGGAATGGGACGAGCCGCAGATCAGCGGCATCCGCTGGGTGTCGGAGCTGATCGGCATCGCCGGCGGCGAGGACTGCTTTGCCGAGCTGGCGGCCCAACCGATGGCCAAGGGCCGCATCGTTGCCGACCCGCTGGAGGTGGTGCGGCGCGCGCCCGATCTCATCATCGGCTCGTGGTGCGGCAAGAAATTTCGGCCCGAACAGGTGGCCGCGCGCCCCGGTTGGCAGGACGTGCCCGCCGTGCGGGGTGGCCAGCTGTTCGAGATCAAGTCGCCCGAAATCCTGCAGCCCGGCCCGGCCGCGCTGACCGATGGCGCCGAGGCCCTGCATCGCATCGTGATGGATTGGATGGACGGCCATGCGTGAGGGCAGCGTCAGGGCCTGGGTGCGCGCTTTCACCCTCTCCCTCCGGGAGAGGGTCGGGGTGAGGGCGGCGGCGGCTCCCTTGCCACGGGCCATGCCCTCATCCCAACCCTCTCCCGCCCGCGGGAGAGGGAGCAAGGCCGCCTGGATTCGGGCCGCCCTGGGCGCGTTGCTGGCGGCGACGTTCGGCCTGGCCCAGGCCTACGCCATCCATGACGACGCCGGCCAAGTCACCCACTTCGACGCGCCGCCCGCGCGCATCGTCAGCCTGCTGCCCTCGCTGACCGAGACGGTGTGCGCACTGGGCGCCTGCGAGCGGCTGGTGGGCGTGGACCGCTACGCCAACTGGCCGCAGCCCGTGCAGCGGCTGCCCAAAGTCGGTGGCGGGCTGGACCCCAGCGTCGAGGCCGTGGTGGCGCTGCGCCCCGACGTGGTGTTGATGGACAGCTCCGCGCGCGCGGCCGCCGCGCGCCTGCGCGCGCTGGGCCTGAAGGTGGTGGCGCTGCAGCCGCGCACCTTGGCCGACCTGCGCCGCGTGACCGAGCGCCTGGGCGAGCTGCTGCGCCAGCCGCAGGCGGCCGATGCGCTGCTGCGCCGCATCGACGCCGGCGTGCAGGCCGCCGCGCAGTCCGTGCCCGCCACCGCGCGCGGCCAGCGCGTGTACTTCGAGGTCGACGCCGCGCCGCACGCGGCCGGCCGCGGCACCTTCATCGACGAGCTGCTGACGGCGCTGGGCCTGGACAACGTCGTCGATGCGGCCATGGGGCCGTACCCCAAGATCAACCCCGAGTGGGTGGTGCGCGCCGACCCCGACCTGATCATGATCAGCCGGCAGGGCGCAGCCGAGCTGGCGCGCCGCCCCGGCTGGGCGCAGATGCGCGCGCTGCGCCAGGGCCATGTGTGCGCCTTCGACGCTGCCCAGCGCGACATCCTGGTGCGCCCCGGCCCGCGCATGGCCGAGGCCGCGCAGTTGATGGCCGACTGCGCGGCGCATCGCCCGCCCGCGGAAAAATGAGGCGCCCATGAAAATGCCGGACGCAAAGGACGCAAAAAAAGCGCAAAGAACGCAAAAGGTGAAATCGAGGATTTGTTCTTGGGTCTCTTTTGCGTCCTCTGCGTTCGGCTGTTTTTTCTTGAACCCATTCAGAGCTTGATGCCTCCCGCTTGCGCTGTCCATGTCACAACGCCTGCCACGGTCCACGGCGGCACCCGCGTGTGGGCGCTGGCGGCAGGCCTGCTGGCGCTGTCGCTGCTGGGCCTGGCCTGGGGTGCCAGCGTGGGCAGTACGGGGGTGGACAGCCTGCTGCGCGCGCGCCACGACCCGGTGGCCTGGCAGATCGTGTGGGACATCCGCTTGCCGCGCACCCTGGGCGCCTGGCTGGCCGGCGCGCTGCTGGGTCTGGCCGGCGCGGTGGCGCAGGGCCTGTTTCGCAACCCGCTGGCCGACCCGTTCTTGCTGGGCAGCGCCTCGGGCGCGGCGCTGGCGGTGGCCCTGGTCTACGCCGCGCTGGGTGCCGGCAGCCTGGTGGCCGGTGCCGGCGGCGTGGCGCTGCTGCAGGCCGCGTCGCCGGGGCTGGCGCGGCTGGGCCTGACCGGCGCGGCCTTTGTCGGCGCCCTGGGCGGCGTGCTGCTGGCGCTGGTGCTGGCGCGCGGCGTGCAGCAAACCCTGCGCCTGCTGCTGGCCGGCGTGGTGGTCGGCTTTGTGCTGGGCGCCCTGCGCGACCTGGTGCAACTGGCCCAGCCCGACGTGCTGCAGGCCATGCAGGGCTTTACCCTGGGCATCACCGGCATGGTGGGCTGGGGCGCCTGCGCGCTGATGGCCGCCGTGCTGGCGCCGCTGCTGCTGCTGGCCTGGGCGCTGGCGCGTGTGCTCGACGCGCTGAGCTTGGGCGAGGCCACGGCCAAAAGCCTGGGCCTGCCGCTGGGCCCGCTGCGCGCGCTCTTGATCGCGGTGCTGGCGCTGGCCACCGGCGCCGCCGTGGCGCAGACCGGGCTGATCGGCTTTGTCGGCCTGGTGGCGCCGCACCTGGCGCGGGCCCGCGCGCGCAGCACGCACGGGCCGCTGGTGCTGCTGTCGGCGCTGGTGGGCGGGCTGCTGCTGATGCTTGCCGACATCGCGGCGCGGCTCGTCATCGCGCCGCAGGAGTTGCCGGTGGGCGTGCTGACGGCCGTGCTGGGCGGGCTGTACCTGCTGTGGCTGATGCACCGGCGCGCCGGCCTGGGCGGGGGTGCGTGAGATGTCCGACGCTATGCAAAATATAGCTGTCAGCGCACACGGCGTGAGCGCCAGCATCGGAAAAAGCCCGATCCTGCACGGCATCGACCTGCAGTTGCCGGCCGGCCGCTGGTGCGCCATCGTCGGCCCCAACGGCGCCGGCAAGTCGACCCTGCTGCGCGTGCTGGCCGGCCTGCTGCCCTGCCACGGCCAGGTGCGGCTGCAGGGCCGCGCCCTGGGCGACTGGCCGGCGCGCGAGCGGGCGCGCCAGCTGGCCTGGCTGGGCCAGGCCGAGACGGGGGGCGAAGACCTGCTGGCCTGGGACGTCGCCATGTTGGGCCGCCTGCCGCACCGCGCCTGGCTGGCCGCGCCCGACGAGCGCGACCAGGCCGCCGTCACCCAGGCCCTGCACGCCACCCAGGCGTGGGAGCTGCGCGCGCGCCGGCTGGGCGCGCTGTCGGGCGGCGAACGCCAGCGCGTGCTGCTGGCGCGCCTGCTGGCCACCCAGGCGCCGGTGCTGCTGATGGACGAGCCGCTGGCCCACCTCGACCCGCCGCACCAGGCCGACTGGCTGGCCACCGTGCGCGCCCAGGTCGCCGCCGGCGGCACCGTGGTCAGCGTGCTGCACGAGCTGAACATGGCGCTGCGCGCCGACGAACTGCTCATCATCCAGGCCGGCCGGCTGCTGCACCACGGCCCCTGTGATGCCGCCGAAACGCACCGCGCGCTGGTGGCCGCCTTCGACGGCCGCATCGGCGTGCACCCGGTCCAGGGACAGTGGATTGCCTTGCCGCGTGAGCTGGAGCGGGCGGCTTGACCCCACGCCCGTCTTGCCGACCCAGCGGCGTAGGATGACGAGTCCATGCCTGAGCTGATTTCCCACACCTACCCGACCCCGCTGGGCGACATGGTCGCGCTGTTTTCGCCCCGCGGCCTGTGCCTGCTCGAGTTCGGCGTCGACACCAAGGGCCTGTCGCGCGAATGGCGGGACGTGGAGCGCCACGCGGGCGCGGCGGCCACGCCGGGCGAGGACGAGCGCACGCGCGCGCTGGGCGAGCAGATCGCGGCCTATTTCAAGGGCCGGCTGACGCATTTCGACGTGCCGCTGGACCTGGTGGGCACGCCGTTTCAGCAGCAGGTGTGGCAGGCGCTGCTGAAGATCCCTTACGGCCAGACGCGCAGCTACGGCGAGCAGGCGCGCGGCATCGGCCGGCCCACCGCCACGCGTGCCGTGGCCGCCGCCAACGGACAGAACAAGGTGTCCATCGTCGTGCCCTGCCACCGCGTGATCGGCAGCGACGGCAGCCTGACCGGCTATGGCGGCGGCCTGCCGCGCAAGACCTGGCTGCTGGCGCTGGAGCGTGGCGAGCGCGAGCTGTTGCCGCCGCTGCGCTGATCGCGCGGGTCGGCGGCGTACTGCCGGGGCGCACCGAGGCGCTCCGTAGAATCGATCGCACCCTGCACCGTCCGCCGGTGCCTCGCCCATGCGCCGCCTGTCCCCCGCCGAACCCCTGGTCATGCTGGCCACCATTGCCCTGTGGCTGGTGCTGGCCATGCTCACCGGCGCGCTGGTGGGTTCGGCGTGCAGCGTGTTCCTGCACCTGCTGTTCGCCAGCGAGGGGCGCCTGTACGGCGCGCCCTGGGCGCTGCTGGCCGCGCTGCTGCCGGCGGCCGGGCTGGCCAACGGCCTGCTGCTGCACTACGGCTATCGGCTGAACACCAGCGGCCTGAAGGACGAGCCGATCGAGGCCGTCAACGAGCAGCAGGGCCGCATGCCGCTCGCCACGCTGTGGATCAAGCCCGTCGCCGCGCTGATCACCCTGGGCTGCGGCGGCTCGGCCGGCAAGGAGGGGCCGTGCTCGCACATCGGCGCCGGCGTGGCCGCCGGGGTGGGGCAGGCGCTGCGGCTGAACGCCGAGCTGCGCAAGCGCCTGGTGGCCTGCGGCGTGAGCGCCGGTTTCGCCAGCGTGTTCGGCACGCCGATCGCCGGCGCGATCTACGGCGTGGAGATGCTGGCCATCGGCCGCATCCGGCACGACTTTCTGTTTCCGGGCATCGTGGCCGGCGTCACGGCCTTTGTCGTCAGCCGCTTCTGGGGCGTGCCGTATCCCCAATATCACATCGCCTTCGACGCCGGTTTCACCGAGCTGCTGTTTCTCAAGACCGTGCTGATCGGCGTGCTGTGCGGCGTGGCCGCCTCGTGGTTTGTCGAGGCGCTGCACCTGGCGCGCCAGGGCTTCGGCTGGCTGGGGCGGCGCTGGGCGTTGTGGCCGCCGCTGCTGCCGCTGCTGGGCGGCGTGCTGCTGGCGCTGCTGCTGGCCGTGCTGCCGCGCGAGTACATGGGCCTGTCGCTGCCGGTGATGGAACGCGCGCTGCAGGGCGAGGCCATGCCCTGGCTGGGCTTCGCGTTCAAGATCGTGCTGGTGGCGGTGACGCTGGGCTCGGGCTTTTACGGCGGCATCGTCACGCCGCAGTTCGTCATCGGCGCGGTGCTGGGCGGCGCGCTGGCGCCGCTGCTGGGCATGCACGCGGCGCAGGGCGCGGCGGTGGGGCTGGTGGCGGTGGTCGCCTCGGCCTCCAACACGCCGGTGGCGGCGGTGCTGATGGGGGTGGAGCTGTTCGGCGGCGGCTCCACGCTGTACGTGGCGGGCGCCTGCGTGTCGGCCTATCTGATGGTCGGCCACCGCAGCGTGTACCCGGCGCAGCAACTGGCCTACCCCAAGGCCGCATGGTTCACCGCGCCGGCCGACCAGCCGGTGGGGCACGAGAAGGTGCAGCTGTCCTACGGCCTGCTGCGCTGGTGGCGGGAGGTGGTGCTGCCCTCGTGGCGGCGCGTGCGCGAGCGCATGCGCCGCCGTTGAGCAGCCGGTTCATACCAAATTGCAAGCAGCGCGTTGAGACCGCGGGGCGGGCGGTGGCGCGCCAAGGGGCATGGGTGGGCAGCTCCGCTCCTGTCCCCCGCTGTCCGTCTGCGACGGCCATCTCCTCCTTGACCTCGCTGCGCTGCCCACCCAAGCCCCTTGGCGGGAGGCGGCGCTCACACACCAGGCGGCCTGCTCGGCCCGCGATGCCTCGGATCCCGTCGTCGGGGTGCCCGGCGCAGTGAAGTGAAGGCGGAGCCGGCCGCAGGCCGGTGGGGGACATGAACGGAGCCGGGCGCCCCGACGGCGGGATCCCACCCCACAGCTGGCAAGTATTGCCTTTCCGAATGCGACGCCGTATCAGGCGGCCAACCCGAAAAACGCGCGCGCGTTGCCGTCCAGGATGCGCCGCTGCCCCTCGGCGCCCAAGAAATCGCACGCGCGCACCAGCGAGCCGGGCTGCTGCTCGCCCAGCGGAAAGGGCGCGTCGGTGCCCAGCATCACGCGATCGACGCCCATCACCTCGGTCAGCAGCTTCAGCGCGCCGGGGTCGAACACGGCGCTGTCGGTGTACAGGCGCCGCGCGTAGCTGGACGGCAGCTCGGGGCAGTCCTGGCGCACGATGTCGCGGTGCTTCCAGGCGTTGTCGACCCGGCCCAGGGTGTAGGCAAAGCTGCCGCCGCCGTGGGCAAAGCAGATCTTCAGCGACTTGGGAATGCGCTCCAGCGCGCCCGACAGGATGAGCGACAGCATGCCCAGCTGCGTCTCGGCGGGCATGGCCACCAGCCATGGCATCATCCATTGCTTCATGCGGCCGTCGGTCATCATGTCCCAGGGGTGGACGAAGACCGGGATGGCCTTGTCGGCGCAGAAGATCAGGAAGTCCACCATGTCCGGGTGGTCCAGGTCTTTCTTTTCCATGTGGTTGCCGATCTGCACGCCCACGGCGCCGGCCTTCATGGCGCGCGCGGCCTCGGCGGTGGCCAGTGGTACGTCCTGCAGCGCCACCTGCGACAGCCAGCGCAGCCGCGTGGGGTGGGGCGCGCAATAGGCCGCCGCCTTCTCGTTCATGCGCGTGGCCCAGTCGGCGGCGCGCGGCGCCTCCCAGGCGTAGCCGAACATCACCGGCGTGGCGCAGACGATCTGCAGCGCGATGCCCGCCGCGTCCAGCCCGCGCACGCGCGCGTCCGAATCCCACAGCTCGTCGTGCACCGGGCGAAACGGTTTGTCGCCCAGCATGATCTGGCCGCTCTTGCCGTCGGCATCGACCGCGAGCCAGGGCGCGCGCTCGGCGTCGACCGCGCGCGCCTCGGCCTGGCTGATGCGCGGAAAGAAGTGCGAGTGGATGTCGATCATGCGTGGGCCTGCCGAATCGCGTGCCAGGCGGCGTAGTCCTTGCCCGGGTGCACGGTGCCGCAGTGCTTGCAGGTGCGCTCGGCGTCGCTCAGGGCATAAAAGGTCTTGAAGGTGCGCGGCAGGTCGGCCACCAGGTCGGTCAGCTCCATGCTGGCGCCCCACACCAGGCTGGCGCACTGGGGGCAGTACCAGTTGAGTGAGTCGATGGCGGCCTTGGGGCGCTTCATTTCGACCAGAAAGCACAGGCCGTCGGGGTCGGGGCGCTGCGGCGAATGCTGCAGGTGCGGCTCCATCAGCCACACGTCGCCTTCCTTCAGGTCGATGCGCTCGAACTTGCCGCGGTCCCAGATGTTGAGGTAGGCCGTGCCCCGGATCTGATGAAAGATCTCCTCGGTCGGGTTGTCGTGAAAGTCGGTGCGCGTGTTGCCGCCGCCCACCATGTTGATGATGTAGTTGCCGTCCGGAAACAGCGCCGCGTTGTTGACCGGCGGCTGCAGGCTGGCGCGGTTGGCGTCCACCCAGCCCATCAGGTTCTTGGGCAGTCCGTATTTCGGGTTCATGCTGTGTCTCCTGGGTTGTGAAGCGGCCGCGTCAAGCCTGCACCGGCTTGTAGGCCACGGCCTTGATCTCGATCAGCAGGTGTGGGTGCGGCAACTGGTGCACCGCCACCGTGGTGCGGGTGGGGCCGTCGTAGTCGAAGAACTCGCCCCACACCTCGTTGTAGCCGCCGAAGTCGTTCATGTTGACCAAAAAGACCTGCGCCTCCACCAGGTCGCCCAGGTCGGCCCCGGCGCTCTTCAGGATGTCGCGGATGTTCTCGATCACGGCGCGCGTCTGCACGCGGATGTCCAGCGTGGTCACGCCCAGGGCGTCGGCCTGGGCGCCGGCAAAGCTGTTGTCGGGCCGGCGCGAGCTGGTGCCCGAGACGTACAAGAAATCCCCCGCGCGCTTGACGTGCGGGAACTTGCCGCGCGGCGTGGCCTTGCCTTGGACCACCGTGGCGGTGTTGGATGGGTTGCTCATGCGTGATGCCCTCAGACTTTGATGCAGATGTTGCTGGTTTCACTATAGAAGTCCAGCGACCAGCGCCCGCCTTCGCGGCCGATGCCCGACAGCTTGACGCCGCCAAAGGGCGTGCGCAAGTCGCGCGAGAACCAGGTGTTGACCCACACGATGCCCACGTGCAGGCGCGGACCGACGCGGTGCGCACGCGACAGGTTGGTGGTCCACACGCTGGCGGCCAGGCCGTAGTCGCTGGCGTTGGCGCGCCGGATCGCTTCGTCCTCGCTGTCGAAGGGGGCGAGGTGGCACACCGGGCCGAACACCTCCTCGTTCAGGCAGCGCGCGTTGTCGGCCAGGCCCGTCCAGAGGGTGGGCTGCACGAAGGCGCCGCCGTCGCGCTCGTCGCCAAAGTGCGGCACGCCGCCGCCGGTGACCACGGTGGCGCCTTCCTCGACCGCCAGCTGGTAGTACGACAGCACCTTCTCGCGGTGCTCGCGCGAGATCAGCGAGCCCAGGTCCACGTCCGGCTCGTCGGGCCAGCCGATCTTGAGCGCCTCGGTCCGCGCCTTCAGCGCCGCCACGAAGCGCTCGAAGATCGGCCGCTCCACATACACGCGCTCCGAGCACAGGCAGACCTGGCCGGTGTTGGTGAAGCTGGAGCGGATCACGCCCTCCACCGCGGCGTCGAAGTCGCAGTCGGCAAACACGATCGCCGCGTTCTTGCCGCCCAGCTCGAAGGACACCTCCTTCACCCCGTCGGCCACCGCCCGCATGATGGCGGCGCCGGTGCGCGACTCGCCGGTGAAGGTCACGGCGTCGATGCCGGGGTGCGTGGTCAGCGCCTCGCCGGCCGAGCCGGGGCCAAAGCCGTGCACCACGTTGAACACGCCCGGCGGCACGCCCGCCTCGTCGAAGGCCTCGGCGATCAGCGTGGCCGACGACGGCGTTTCCTCCGACGGCTTGCACACCAGGGCGTTGCCGCAGATCAACGCTGGCGCGGCCTTCCAGGTCAGCGACAGGATGGGCAGGTTCCAGGGCGAGATGCTGGCCACCACGCCCAGCGGCTTGCGCGTGGTGTAGTTGATCAGCTGGCTGCCGTCGGCCAGGTGGGTTTCGAAGAAGTCGCCGTGCGCCGTCTTGCCCAGGTCGGCAAAGCTGCGCAGGTTGGCCACGCCGCGGTACACGTCCAGCTGGCGCGCCTGCGCCAGCGGGCGGCCGGTGTCGGCGATCTCGGCGGCCAGGAAGTCGTCGAAGCGCCGCTCGATCACGTCGGCCACGCGGTGCAGCGCGGCAGCGCGCTCTGCCACCGTCGAGCGGCCCCAGGGGCCTTCATCCAGCGCCCGGCGCGCGGCGGCCACGGCGCGGTCCACCAGCGCGGCGTCGGCCTCGTGCACGCGCGCCAGCACGCGACCGGTGAGCGGGCTGACGTTGTCGAAGGTCCGGCCGGTGGCGACGAAGGCGCCGTCCACGTAGTTGCGGGTCTCGGCCAGCGAAGGGGGCAGGGCGAAGCGTTCGGTCATGGCAGGCCCAGTCTAGGCCGCGCACGCTTGCCTTACAAGCGAAGAATTCGCCCTTTGATATAACCAACAGGAATAGTTCAGCGTCCGCGCCCCAGGTGCTCGCCGGCCGCCCGCAGCGCCGCCAGAAAGCGCTCGGTGGCGGCGCTGGGCGCGCGGTCGGCGCGCACCGTGTAGCCCACGGCGCCAAACGCGCCCAGGCCGCGCACCGGCAGCACCGCCAGCTGGCCGCCCTGCGCAAAGCGCTCGGCCGCCGCCTGCGGCATCAGCGCCACCCGCGCGCTGCCGGCCAGCAGCGCCAGGTTGGTCAGGATCGACACCGACTCGGTGCGCCGCGCCGGCAGCCCCGCCGCGCCGAAGAAGGCGCGCACCGAGGGCCAGGCCATCGAGTCGGGCGTGGGCACGATCCAGTCCAGCGCCATCAGCTCGGCCAGCGCCAGCTTGCGCCGCCGCGCCAGCGGGTGCTGCGCGCCCACCACCACGCGCAGCGCCTCGTCGTACAGCGGCCGGCTGGCCAGGCGCGCGGACTCGGCGCCGGCCACCGCCGCCGCGCCGGGCAGGGCGCCCACCACCACGTCCAGCTCGCCGCGCGCCAGCAGCGGAAACAGCAGGGTGTTGGGCCCCACGCGCACGCTCACCACCACGTCGGGCGCGGCGCGGCGCAGCCGCTCGATGGCCTCGGGCAGCAGCGCGGCCGAGGCGCTGATCAAGGTGCCCACCACCACCTGCCCGCGCGTGCCGGCCTGCGTGGCGTTCAGCGTCTCGGCCAACAGGCGCAGCTCGGCCAGCATGCTGGCGGCGTGCGGCTCGAAGCGGCGGCCCAGCTCGGTCGGCGTCACGCCGCGCTTGCCGCGCACGAACAGCGCGCCGCCCACTTGCGACTCCAGTTCGCGCAGCGCCTTGCTGATGGCCGGCTGCGTCATCGCCAGCTCGCCCGCCGCCGCCAGCAGCGAGCCCGAGGCCCGCACCTGCTCGAAGATCATCAGCTGCTGCAGCCGCAGCCGCCGCGCCAGCGAGGCGCGCGAATGCGCCGGCCGGGCGGGCGGCGCGGCGGCGTCGGGGGCGTCGGGTTCGGCCATGGCGGCATTGTGTGGCAAGCCGCCCCGGTATAAACGCGGGGCCGCCCGCCACCAACCGCCCCCTTCGACATGCCCCTGTCCTGGAACGAAATCAAGTCGCGCGCCCTGGCCTTCAGCCGCCAGTGGGAAGACGCCGCCGACGAAAAGCAGCAGTCGATCCCGTTCTGGATCGACTTCTTCGACATCTTCGGCATCGGCAACCGGCGCGTCGCCAGCTTCGAGCACGCGGTCAAGAAGCACGGCGGCGGCCAGGGCTATGTGGACTTGTTCTGGCCCGGCCAGCTGCTGGTCGAGCAGAAGTCGCGTGGCAAGCCCTTGCAGCCGGCCTACGACCAGGCCATGGGCTATTTCCCCGGCCTGCCCGAGCGCGATCTGCCGCACACCCTGGTGGTGTGCGACTTCGCCACCTTTCGCGTCATCGACCTCGATGCGCGGCGCGAAATCACCTTCGCGCTGAAAGACCTGCACAAGCACGTGCGCTGGTTCGGCTTCATCGCCGGCTACCAGGCGCAGACCATCACGCCGCAAGACCCGGTCAACATCAAGGCGGCCGAGCGCATGGGCCGCCTGCACGACGCGCTGAAGAAAAGCGGCTACACCGGCCACGCGCTCGAAGTGCTGCTGGTGCGCCTGCTGTTCTGCCTGTTCGCCGACGACACCGCCATCTTCCCCGCGCAGGGCTTTCGCGCCTTCATCGAAGAGCGCACCGCGCCCGACGGCAGCGACACCGGCCCGCGCCTGGCGCAGCTCTTTCAGGTGCTCAACACGGCCGAGGACACGCGCAACAAGAACCTCGACGAGCAGCTGCGCGCCTTCCCCTACGTCAACGGCAAGCTGTTCGACGAAGGCCTGCCCATTGCCGACTTCGACGCCCCCACGCGCGAGGCCCTGCTCGACGCCTGCGCGCTCGACTGGTCGGCCATCAGCCCCGCCATCTTCGGCAGCCTGTTCCAGAGCATCATGGACGAGCAGGCCCGCCGCAACCTGGGCGCGCACTACACCAGCGAGGAAAACATCCTCAAGCTCATCGGCCCGCTGTTCCTCGACGAACTGCGCGCCGAGTTCGACAAGGTCAAGGGCCAGCGCAACCGCCTGTTCGACTTCCACAAGAAGCTGCGCACGCTGACGTTTTTCGACCCCGCCTGCGGCTGCGGCAACTTCCTCGTCATCAGCTACCGCGAACTGCGCGCGCTCGAATTGGATGTGCTGCGCGCCGCCGCGCTGCTGCAAGGCCACGCCGGCCAGCGCAGCGTCGACGTGCACCAGCTCATCGGCATCAACGTCGATCAGTTCCATGGCATCGAGATCGAGGAGTTTCCGGCCCAGATCGCCCAGGTCGCGCTGTGGCTGGTCGATCACCAGATGAACCTGCGCGTCAGCGAGGAATTCGGCCAGTACTTCGCCCGCATCCCCCTCGTCACCAGCCCGCGCATCGTGCACGGCAACGCGCTCACGCTGGACTGGGGCGAGGTGCTGCCGGCGGCGCGCTGCAGTTATGTGCTGGGCAATCCGCCCTTCGTCGGCGCCAAGTTCATGAACGACGCGCAGCGCGCCGACAGCCGGGCCGTGTTCGCCAGCATCGACAACGCCGGCCTGCTCGACTTCGTCGCCGCGTGGTACGTCAAGGCTGCGCGCTACATGCAGACCGCGAAACTACAAAATCAGGAGCTGTTCGCGCTTGCTGGACGGGCGCCAGAGCCCGATTTCATTCAAAACGCCGAACCACCCCGCGCCGCCTTCGTCTCCACCAACAGCATCACCCAGGGCGAGCAGGTCGGCGTGCTGTGGGGCTGGCTGCTGGGGCAGGGCGTGCACATCCATTTTGCGCACCGCACCTTCTCGTGGACCAACGAGGCGCGCGGCAAGGCCGCCGTGCACTGCGTCATCGTCGGCTTCGGCCTGCAAGACCGGCCGGGCAAAGTCATCTACGAATACGCCGACATCAAGGGCCAGCCGCACGCCGTGCCGGCGGCCAACATCAATCCCTACCTGGTGGACGCGCCCGACCTGGTGCTGCCCCGGCGCAGCAAGCCGATTGGCGACGTGCCCGAAATTGGCATTGGCAACAAGCCCATCGACGACGGCAACTATCTGTTCACCACCGCCGAGCGCGACGCCTTCATCGCCGCCGAGCCGGCCGCTGCCAAGTGGTTCCGGCGCTGGCTGGGCGCCGACGAGTTCCTGAACGGCTACGAGCGCTGGTGTCTGTGGCTGGGCGACTGCCCGCCGGCCGAGCTGCGCGCCATGCCCGAGGCGATGAAGCGGGTGCAGGCCGTCAAGGAATTTCGCTTGGCCAGCAAGAGCGCGCCGACGCAAAAGCTGGCGGCCACGCCGACGCGCTTTCATGTCGAATTCATGCCTGCAGCCCCATTCATGGTGATTCCGGAAGTTTCGTCCGAACGGCGCGAGTACATCCCACTCGGGTACCTCGAACCCGATACCTTGGCGAGCAACAAGCTGCGCTTGCTTCCACAAGCAACGCTTGCCGACTTCGGTGTCCTTCAGTCCGCGATGCACATGGCTTGGACGCGAGCCGTGAGTGGGCGATTGAAAAGCGACTTTCAGTACTCGATCAACATCGTCTACAACAACTTCCCCTGGCCCTTCAACACCCCGGATTCAGAGCCAAATCAGCCTCCAGCGCCCGCCAGTCAATCGCGAGCAGCTATCGAATTCGCAGCGCAAGCCGTGCTCGACGCACGCGCCCAGTTCGCCGGCAGCAGCCTGGCCGACCTGTACGACCCGCTCACCATGCCGCCCGCGCTGCTGCGCGCGCACCACAAGCTCGACGCCGCGGTCGACAAGGCCTACCAGCTGGCGGGAGGCCCCAAGGCGTACAAGAACGACGCCGAGCGCGTGGCCTTCCTGTTCACCCTCTACCAGCGTCTGACCAGCCTGCTGCCGGCGGCGGCGGCCAAGCCGGCGCGGGTGCGCCAGACGTCGCACCCCACGTAGCTTTCGCTCGCCCGGCGCCACAGTCGAGCCGCCGGGCGAGCGACGGTGTAGTGGAGCAATCACCTGGCCGTCAGGCTGTCAGGGTTGCCTCTCTTTCGTTCTGCCCTGGTTTGTGTTGCAATTTGCCCCATTTCATAGAGCGAGAAGGGAGATTTGTCATGACTGCAGGGAGTTGGATTCGAAAGAGTATGGCCGGCTTGGCATTGGCCATGGGCTTGGTGGTACAGGCGCAGGCCGCCAACGTCGCGTTTTGGAGCAACGGCCGCCCGGGCAGTGGCTTCACCGCCCTGAACGCGGCGCACACGGTGACCCAGGTCACGACGGCCAACATCGATGCGGGGGCGTTGTCGGGCTACGACGTGCTGGTGATGGGGCATGTTCTCCCAGCCGAGCCCACGGCAACCACGTGCACCGCGCTCCAGGCCTTTCTGACTGCCGGCAAGGGCGTGGTGAGCGAATGGAACAACGCCACGCTGCTGTTTCAGCCTGCGCCGGGCACGTATTACGCGATGAGCAACCCCTGCAATTTGTTTGCCGGCACCGCCAGCGGGGGCAGCGCCGACTTTGGCACCAACGTGCCGATCCAGATCACCGTGCCCGCCAGTCCGCTGGTGACGGGCTTGAGCAGCCCCTTTGCCATGGGCGGCGGCAGTGAATTCGTCTACGAACTGACGGGGCTGGGGCCGGAATGGACCGTGGCGGCCACGTTCGACGGCGGTGGCACCACCTATCCGGCGGTTCTGTCGGCGGTGCGCAGCGGCGGCGGCTGCGTGGCGCTGTCGCCGTTCGACTATTTCGACGTCGCCGGCGCGGGTGGCACCGACCAGAGCAACATGGAAACGCTGCTGAACAACATGGTGGGCTGGGTTGCGCGCGGGTCCGCCAGCTGCGGCGGCCCCGTGCCCCCGGTAAGCGTGGTGCAACCGGTGCCCGCGCTGGAGGGGCCACTGCTGGCCGCGTTGGCGGGTGTGATGGCCGGCCTGGTCTGGCTGCGCCGGCGCCGCGGCTGACGGCTTTCAGCCGCTCCCTCCAACGTGGTGTCTGCGTGAGCCGGCCAGGCCGCAGGCTCGCAAGGAGCGCGGGTACGTGTCACCCGTTGTACTGAAAATGGCCGCACGCTCCGTAGAATGACCTCGGCTGCGTCCTGCAGCTTGGTTCAGTCAACGAGGAGACCCCATGAAGATTCGATCGATCGTGCCCGCCGTCATCACCGCCGGGCTGGCGCTGCCCTTGGCCGCGGGCGCGCAGGACAACCCGAAGTTCTCGAAGAACGAAATCGTGATCGGCGTGCTGACCGACATGTCGGGCCCCTACGCCAGTCTGACGGGCGAGGGCGACGTGGCGGCCGCGCAGTTGGCCATCGACGAGTTCGGCGGCAAGATCAACGGCGTGCCGATCAAGCTGGTGTCGGCCGACCACCAGCAGAAGGCCGACGTGTCGTCGGCCAAGGCGCGCGAGTGGATCGACAAGGACGGCGTGGACATGATCACCGCGCTGGGCCAGTCGGCGCTGGGCCTGGCGGTGCAGGCGGTGGCGTCCGACAAGAAGGTGATCACCATGAACACGGGGGCCGGCTCGCCCGACCTGACGGGCTCGCAGTGCACCAAGTACGGCATCCACTACAGCTGGAACAACCACGCGGTGGCGGTGGGCACGGCGTCGGCGGTGGTCGAAGGGGGCGGCAAGACCTGGTTCTTCCTGGCCGCCGACTACACCTTCGGCAAGTCGCTGCAGGACCAGGCCACCAAGGTGATCGAGTCGATGGGCGGCAAGGTGCTGGGCGGCGTGCGCGCGCCGCTGGGCACCAGCGACTATTCGTCCTTCCTGCTGCAGGCGCAGGGCTCGAAGGCGCAGGTGATCGGCCTGGCCAACGCCGGCGCGGACACGCTCAACTCGCTCAAGCAGGCCAACGAGTTCGGCATCGTCAAGGGCGGCCAGAAGGTGGCTGCCCTGCTGATGTTCATCACCGACGTGCATTCGCTGGGTCTGCCGGTGGCGCAGGGGCTGCAGTTCACCACCGCGTACTACTGGGACCGCACCGACGCCTCGCGCGACCTGGGCAAGCGCTTTTATGAAAAGCGCAAGTCCATGCCCAACATGGACCAGGCGGGCACCTATTCGGCCGTGCGCACGTATCTGAAGGCGGTGCAGGCCGTGGGCACCGACAACAGCGACGCGGTGCGCGCGCAGCTGGGCAAGATGGAAATCGACGACGGCTTCTCCAAGGGCCGCATCCGCGCCGACGGCCTGTTCCAGCACGACATGTACCTGGTCGAGGCCAAGAAGCCGAGCGAGTCCAAGTCGGAATGGGACCTGCTGAAGGTCAACAAGACCATCCCGGCCAACGTGGCCTATCAGAGCCTGAAGGACGGCGGCTGCAAGCTGGTCCAGTAAGCCGCGCTTGAACGCACCAGGGGCCGCCTTGCGCGGCCCTTGGCGCTTGTCATACCAGGTCGCAATCAACCCATTGAGAGCGCACGACGGTCGGTGGCGCGCCAAGGGGCATGGGTGGGCAGCTCCGCTCCTGTCCCCCGCTGTCCGTCTGCGACGGCCATCTCCTCCTTGACCTCGCTGCGCTGCCCACCCAAGCCCCTTGGCGGGAGGCGGCGGTCGCACACCAGGCGGTCTGCACGGTCAGCAATGCCACGGATCAGGCCGTCGGGGTGCTCGGCGCAGTGAAGTGAAGGCGGAGCCGGGCGCAGGCCGGTGGGGGACATGAACGGAGCCGGGCGCCCCGACGGCCTGATCCCGCCCCGCGGCTGGCGTTTTGCCTTTTCGAATGCGAAATCGTATCAGGTCGCCAGCTCGTGTCTTTGAGTGAAAAGTGGCTTTGGCGCTTGTGGATCAAGCGCGAACAGCTATCAAAACGGTAGTTTCCGGGCGAGTTTGAACCAGCGGGTTTCCGCTGGACACCGGCCTGGACGGCGGCATCGCGCGGCCATAGCCACCGTGCCCGGCGATGGCTTGCGAACTGCGGTAGATTGAAGCGCACATTCATCGCGCGGGGCGGTGGCAGCGTCCCGCGCGGAGTGGGAGCCTCTTTCATGATGCCGTGGCGCGCGATTTTCTTCGGACTGCTGGAACTGCTGGCGGTGGCGGCGCCTGCTGCCGAGCCGCCGGCCGCCGCCGCGCCAGCGCAGGTGGTGGCGCTGACGGTGGATGGCGCCATCAGCCCGGCCAGTGCCGACTATGTGGTGCGCGGCATCGACGCGGCGGCGCAGCGCGGCGCGCAGGCGGTGCTGCTGCAGCTGGACACGCCGGGCGGCCTGGCCAGCGCCATGCGCGAGATCGTCAAGGCCATCCTCAATTCGCCGGTGCCGGTGATCGGCTACGTGGCGCCGCAGGGCGCGCGCGCGGCCAGCGCCGGCACCTTCATCCTGTATGCCTGCCACGTGGCGGCCATGGCGCCGGCCACCAACATCGGCGCGGCCACGCCGGTGTCGATCACCGGCGCCGGCAGCGTGGCGCCGGCGTCCTCCAGCGCCGGCAAGGCCGGCGCCGAGCCGGCCGGCAACGCCGAGATGCGCAAGCTCACCAACGACGCCGTGGCCTCCATCCGCGCCCTGGCCGAGCGGCGCGGGCGCAACGCCGACTGGGCCGAGCAGGCGGTGCGCGACGCCGCCAGCATCACGGCGCAGCAGGCCCTGAAGGAGCACGTGATCGACCTGCTCGCGCCCAGCGTGCCGGCCTTGCTGGCCAGCGTGGACGGGCGCACGGTGGAGACGACGGCCGGCGCGCGGGTGCTGCACACGCGCGATGCCGCGCTGGTGCCCATCGTGCCGGATGCGCGCAGCCGCTTCCTGGCGGTCATCGCCGATCCGTCGGTGGCCCTGGTGCTGCTGCTGCTGGGCATTGGCGGCCTGGTGATGGAAGGCACGCACCCCGGGGTCATCCTGCCCGGCGTGGTGGGTGCCATCAGCCTGCTGCTGGCGCTGTATGCGTTTCAGCTGCTGCCGGTCAACTTCGTCGGCCTGGGGCTGATGGTGCTGGGAGCGGTGCTGATCGTGTCCGAGGCCTTCGTGCCGGCCTATGGCGTGCTGGGCACGGGCGGCGTCGTCGCGCTGGTGATCGGCGCGGTGGTGCTGATGCGCACCGGCTCGGCGGCATCGGGCATCGCGCTGCCCGCGGTGCTGGGCATCTCGCTGGCGGGCGCCGGCGTGATGGCCGGCATCGTGTGGCTGGCGGCGCGCTCGCGCCGGCAGCGCGTGGTCAGCGGCAGCGAGGAGATGATGGGCGCCGTGGGCGCCGTCGTGGCCGATTTTCAGGGGCGCGGGCTGGTGCACGTGCATGGCGAGCACTGGCAGGCCGAGTCCGCCGTGCCGCTGCAGCGCGGCCAGCCGGTGGAGGTGACCGGCCGCCGCGGGCTGGTGCTGGACGTGCGCGCCGCCGCGCCAAAACCGGAGTCGAGGCCATGATCATTTCGCCCTATCCCATCGTGTCCGCCATCGTCGTGGTGGTGGTGCTGGCCATCCTGCTGGCCTCGTTCAAGGTGCTGTGCGAATACCAGCGCGGCGTGATCTTCCTGTTCGGGCGCTTCCAGGCCGTCAAGGGGCCGGGCATCATCGTGCTGATCCCGGTGATGCAGCAGATGGTGCGCATCGATTTGCGCACCATCGTCATGGACGTGCCGCCGCAGGACGTGATCTCACGCGACAACGTGCCGGTGAAGGTCAACGCCGTGATCCTGTTTCGCATCATCGACCCGGAGAAGGCCGTGATCCAGGTGGAGGACGCGCGCGAAGCCACCAGCCAGCTGGCGCAGACCACGCTGCGCTCGGTGCTGGGCCAGCACGAGCTGGACGAGATGCTGAGCGAGCGCGACAAGCTCAACCGCGACATCCAGCTGATCCTGGACCAGCACACCGACGCCTGGGGCATCAAGGTGTCCAACGTCGAGATCAAGCAGGTCGACCTGGACGAAGGCATGATCCGCGCCATCGCCCGCCAGGCCGAGGCCGAGCGCCAGCGCCGCGCCAAGATCATCAACGCCGAGGGCGAGCAGCAGGCGGCGCAAAAACTGATGGAGGCCGCGCAGACGATGATGCAGCAGCCGCAGTCGATCCAGCTGCGCTACCTACAGACGCTGGTGGAGATTGCCGGCGACAAAAGCAGCACCATTGCCTTCCCGCTGCCGCTGGATCTGATCGAGCCCTTGCTGGGCCGGGCGCGCGGTGCGACGGCTGGTGGTACGCCGCCGTCCGCGTAGCGGGGGCAAAAAAATGAAGGCCCGCTGCGGGTACAGCGGGCCTTGCTGGATTGCGGCACTGCCGCTGGCCGTTCAGGCCGTCACGGCCTCCGGCGCGGCGGCGGCCGCTTGCGGCGCCGGCGTGCGGATCAGGTAGTCGAAGGCGCTGAGCGCGGCCGTCGAGCCGGCACCGGCCGCCACCACGATCTGCTTGTAGGGCACGGTGGTGCAGTCGCCGGCGGCGAACACGCCGGGCACGCTGGTTTCGCCGCGCGCGTTGACCTCGATCTCGCCGAATTTGCTGCGCTGGACGGTGTCGCCCAGCCATTCGGTGTTGGGCACCAGTCCGATCTGCACGAACACGCCTTCCAGGTCGACCGACGCATCCGTGCCGTCGCCACGGTGCCTGAACTTCAGGCCGCTCACCTTGCCGCCTTCGCCGGTGATCTCGGTGGTCTGCGCGTTGGTGTGCACGGTGACGTTGGGCAGGCTGTTCAACTTCTTGACCAGCACGGCGTCGGCCTTCATCTCGGGCATGAACTCGAGCACGGTGACGTGCTTGACCACGCCGGCCAGGTCGATGGCGGCCTCGATGCCCGAGTTGCCGCCGCCGATCACGGCCACGTCCTTGCCCTTGAAGAGCGGGCCGTCGCAGCTGGGGCAATAGGCCACGCCCTTGGTCTTGTATTCCTCTTCGCCGGGCACGCCGACGTTGCGCCAGCGCGCGCCGGTGGCCAGGATGACGCTGCGGCTTTGCAGGCGCCCGCCGTTGCCCAGCTTGACGGTGATCAGCCCGCCCGGCTGCGTGGCCGGCACCAGCTCGGCCACGCTTTGCGCGGTGATGAGGTCGACCTCGTAGTCACGCACATGCTGCTCCAGCGCGGCAGCGTATTCGGGCCCGGTGGTGTGCGAGATGCCGGGGTAGTTGGCGATGTCCAGCGTGTCGTTGACCTGGCCGCCGAAGCGCTCGGTGACGATGCCGGTGCGCACGCCCTTGCGCGCGGTGTAGATGGCCGCGGCCGCGCCGGCCGGGCCGCCGCCGATGATGAGCACCTCGAACGGGGCCTTGGCGTTCAGCTTGTCGGCGTCGCGCCGGGCGGCGCCGGTGTCGACCTTCTGCAGGATTTCTTCCAGCGTGATGCGGCCGCTGTGGAACATCTGCCCGCCGGCGAACACGCTGGGCACGCCCATGATTTCGCGCGCCTGGATCTCGCCTTGGAACATGCCGCCGTCGATGATGGTGGTCTTGATGCGCGGGTTGAGGATGGACATGAGCGAGAAGGCCTGCACGACATCGGGGCAGTTGTGGCAGGACAGGCTCATGTAGACCTCGACGTCCATGTCGGTGTCGAGCGCCTTGATCTGCTCGATGACTTCGGGCTCGACCTTGGGCGGGTGCCCGCCGGTCCACAGCAGGGCCAGGATCAGCGAGGTGAATTCATGCCCCATGGGGATGGCGGCAAAGCGCAGCTGGGTGCCGCTGCCGGGGCGCGCCAGGGTGAAGGAGGGCACGCGGGCGTCGGTGCCGTCGGTGCGCAGCGTGATCTTGTCGGCGCGCATGGCCGCGATTTCTTCGAGCAGCTCGCGCAGCTCGGCGGACTTGGCGTCCTCGCCCAGGGTCGCCACCATCTCGAACGGCTCTTGCACGCGCTCGAGGTAGGCTGCGAGTTGTTGCTTGATGTCTTGGTCCAACATGGTGGTTGCTCCTTGTTTGATAGCTGCTTGCGCTTGATGGACAGGCGCTAGAGCATCATTTGGTCAATAAAAAGCCGAACGGCAAGGCACGCGTGCCCCGTCGCCGTTCGGCGGTGTTTTGCGGCGTAGCGAGCGAGTCGAGGGCAAGGCGCACGGAGCGCAGCAACCGGAACGCACTTGAGGGTGCGTGAGGATTGCGAGCACCGCGCAACGCCGCCATCGGCTCGCGCAGTAGCCGCTGCCTTAGATCTTGCCGACCAGGTCGATCGAGGGCTTCAGCGTCTTCTCGCCTTCCTTCCACTTGGCGGGGCACACCTCGTCGGGGTGCTCGGCGGTGTAGCGGGCGGCCTTCAGCTTGCGCAGGGTCTCGCTCACGTCGCGCGCGATCTCGTTGGAGTGCACTTCCATCGTCTTGATGGTGCCGCTGGGGTCGATCACGAAGGTGCCGCGCAGCGCCAGGCCTTCTTCCTCGATGTGCACGCCGAAGTTGTGGGTCAGCTGGTGCGTGGGGTCGCCCACCAGGAAGAACTTGGCCTTGCCGACCGCGTCGCTGGTCTCATGCCACACCTTGTGGCTGAAGTGCGTGTCGGTGGTGACGACGAACACCTCGGCGCCCAGCTTCTGGAACTCGGCGTAGTGCTCGGCCGCGTCCTCGATCTCGGTCGGGCAGTTGAAGGTGAAGGCGGCGGGCATGAAGATCACGACCGACCAGCTCTTGCCGTTGCTGAAGTTCTTCTCGGTGACTTCCTCGAACTTGCCGTTGTGGAAGGCCTGGGTCTTGAAGGGCAGGACCTTGGTGTTGATCAGGGACATGAGTTCTCTCCTTGGGTTGATGAAATGAATGCGATGGGTGAATTATAGTGTATTACTATCAATATTGCTGATACATTTTATCTAAACTATATTTAGCGGCGGCCTATCGCGGGCGGCAGCGACAAAAAAACCGGATGCCAGGCATCCGGTTTTGGGGGCACGGCGGCGCGTCAGCGCATCAGTGCGGCGCCTGCTCGAAGGGCAGGGTGATCTTGCCCAGGTCCTTGCGCGTTTCGACCAGCACCAGCGGGCCGTCGTCCAGCTCGACCGCGGGCGGGCGCTCGCGTGGCACGTGGATGGGCGCGGGCTCGGCGGCGATGGCGGCCTGCACGGCGGCCACCTTGTCGGCGTCGGAATTGACCCACTGCAGGCCGGCGGCGCCGGCCAGGCCGGCCAGCGTGTCGACGGGCAGGGCAAAGCCGCTCACCTTGGGCAGGCCGGCGGGAGCCGGTGCCGGGGCGGCGGCAGCGGGCGCGGGCGCCGGTGCCGGGGCGACCGGCGCTTCAGCGACTGGGGCCGGCGCCGGCGCAGCGATGTCCAGCGAGGGCGCGTGAGCCAGCGGCTGGGCGGCGGGGGCTTCGTGGGCCGGAGCCTCGGCCTGCGCGGCGCGGGCGAAGTACGAGCGCGGGGCCTCGCCGGCCGGCGCGGCCGCGCTGGCCTCGGCGGGAGTGGCGGCGCGTTCGTCGCTCAGGCCGGTGTCGGCCGGCTCGATGGCGTGCTCGGTGGGGCGCTCGCGGCGTTCGCGGCGCTCGCGCGGGCGGCGCTCGCGCGGCTCGGCGTTGGCGCTGGCGGAGCGGGTGTCGGCGGCGACATCGATGCCCTCGGGCGCCAGGTCCTCGCGCTCACGCGGCTCGTCGCCGCGGCCTTCGCCGCCACGGCCCCGGCGGCCTTCGCCGCGCGGGCCACGCGGCGGGCGCTCGCTGCGGCCGGCCTCGTCGGATGGGGCGTGCTCGGCGCCGTTGCCGTTGGGGGCGGCGTCGCGGCGCTCGCGCGGCGCGCGTTCGCTGCGTTCACCGCGCTCGGGGCGTTCACCGCGCTCGCCACGCTCGCCGGCGCGGCGGCCGCCGTCGCGCGGCTTGCGGGCGTCGCCGTTGGCGGCGCTGCGCTCGCCGGCTTCACCGGCGGCAGCCTGGCCTTCGCGCGGCTCGCCACGACCTTCGCCGTTGCGACTGCCACGGCCGCGGCCGCCGCGGCGGCCACCGCGTTCACCGCCGCGTTCGCCGCGGGCTTCGCGCTTGTCGTTGGCGGCCGGTGCGGCGGCCACGGCGGGCGCGGCGCTGGCCGTGGGCTGCGGCGCCGGCGTGGTGCCGAACAGGCCCTTGAGCCAGCCCATCAGGCCACCGGCCGGCGCGACTGCCGTGGCTTGTTGCGGCACGGCGGCCGGTGCGGGCGCCGCGACGGGCACAGCCACGGGCGCCGGCGCTGGCGGCTGGGGCATGGGCACGTCGCGCAGCACGCCCTTGATGACGGGCTGCTGGCGGTTGGTGGGCTCCTGGCTGCGGCGCGTGACGTGGGTCGGGTCCTCGAACTCCTCGGCCAGCTTGTAGCTGCTGTCGATGTCGTCCAGGCGCGGGTCGTCGTGCTTTAGGCGCTCCAGCTTGTAGTGCGGCGTCTCGAGTGACTTGTTGGGCACCAGGGTGACGTTGACGCGCTGCTTGAGCTCGATCTTGGCGATCTCGGGGCGCTTTTCGTTCAGCAGGAAGCTGGCCACCTCCACCGGCACCTGCACGTGCACGGCGGCGGTGTTGTCCTTCATGGACTCTTCCTGGATGATGCGCAGGATCTGCAGCGCGCTGCTTTCGGTGTCGCGCACGTGGCCCGAGCCGCCGCAGCGCGGGCAGGGGATGGAGGCGCCTTCGCTCAAGGCGGGCTTCAGGCGCTGGCGGCTCATCTCCAGCAGGCCGAACTTGCTGATGGAGCCGAACTGCACGCGCGCGCGGTCCTGGCGCAGCGCGTCGCGCAGGCGGTTTTCGACCTCGCGCCGGTTCTTGCTCTCCTCCATGTCGATGAAGTCGATCACGATCAGGCCGCCCAAATCGCGCAGGCGCATCTGGCGCGCCACCTCGTCGGCGGCTTCCAGGTTGGTGCGGGTGGCGGTCTCCTCGATGTCGCCGCCCTTGATGGCGCGCGCCGAGTTCACGTCCACCGCCACCAGCGCCTCGGCGTGGTCGATCACGATGGCGCCGCCACTGGGCAGCGTGACGGTGCGCGAATAGGCCGACTCGATCTGGTGCTCGATCTGGAAACGCGAGAACAGCGGCGCGTTGTCGCGGTAGCGCTTGACGCGGTGTGCCTGGTCGGGCATCACGTGCGCCATGAACTGGTGCGCCTGGTCGAAGATGTCGTCGGTGTCGATCAGGATGTCGCCGACGTCGCTGTTGAAGTAGTCGCGAATGGCGCGGATCACCAGGTTGCTTTCCTGGTAGATCAGGAAGGCCCCCTTGGCGCCCTTGGCGGCGCCGTCGATGGCGTCCCACAGCTTGAGCAGGTAGTTCAGGTCCCACTGCAGTTCGGGCGCGCTGCGGCCGATGCCGGCGGTGCGCGCGATGATGCTGGCGCCCTTGGGGTATTCCAGCTGGTCCATCGCCTCCTTCAGCTCGGCGCGGTCCTCGCCCTCGATGCGGCGGCTGACGCCACCGCCGCGCGGGTTGTTGGGCATCAGCACCACGTAGCGGCCGGCCAGGCTGATGAAGGTGGTCAGGGCCGCGCCCTTGTTGCCGCGCTCTTCTTTCTCGACCTGGACCAGCAGCTCCTGGCCTTCCTTGATGGCGTCCTGGATGCGTGCCTGGCTGGGCGAGACGCCTTCGGCGAAATACTGGCGGGAAATTTCCTTGAAGGGCAGAAAGCCGTGGCGCTCCTCGCCATAGTCGACGAAGCAGGCCTCCAGGCTGGGCTCGACGCGCGTGACGACGGCCTTGTAGATGTTGCCCTTGCGCTGCTCGCGCCCCTCGATCTCGATCTCGTAGTCCAGCAGCTTCTGGCCGTCCACGATCGCCAGGCGGCGCTCTTCGGCCTGCGTGGCGTTGATCAGCATCCGTTTCATGATGCGTATTCCTTTGCGTCAATGCAATGCACAGCCCCACGATGGAGGCAATTGACGCCGGGACGATGCGCTGAAACGAGAGACGAAACGAAAACGCCGCGCGCCATCAGGCCACGGCGGGTGCCGGGCCAAGGAAGGCTGGGGCCGCGGGAGGCGCTGGCAGGCCGGCGCAGACCTTGCCCGTGCACACGCGCGCGGCCACGAGGGCCGGCGCTTGCACGGGACGCACGTCGTGACCGGCCCATGCCGACGGCAGCGGCACCGGCCGCAGCCAGTGCCAGCACATCGCAATCAGGGCCATCAACACGTCGAAGTCTCGCTGGGCTTGAACCCGCGGCGGCCGCTGGGGCCACCGCCGGTATTGGGGTGTTTCGTCGTCAGGGTTTCATCGCATCGGCCTTGTCTGCGCTGCTCGGGTCGGGCCGTCGGGTTGCGAGGGCCGGGCGCTGGTCGGTGCGGACGTGGCGTCAAACGTTTACTGGCCCGGTGGCGGGCGGCGGGTGGATTTAGACTTGCCGTTTGCGGGAAGCCGTATGTCCATCCTAGCCGCCAATAAATACGACCGGGTGCCAGTGAAAGCCATTATAGAGGCCAAGGCCTCCCCGCCACGCCCGGCCGCCGCGCCCGCCGTGCTGCATCTCACGGTGGATGAGGAGAGCGCCGGCCAGCGGCTGGACAACTACCTCATCCGCCACCTCAAGGGCGTGCCCAAGACCCACGTCTACCGCATCATCCGCTCGGGCGAGGTGCGGCTGAACAAGGGGCGCGCGGCGGCCGACGCGCGTGTGGCGGCAGGCGACGTGGTGCGCGTGCCGCCGGTGCGCCAGGCGGCGCGCCCCGATCCGGCCCCCGCGGCGCCGGCGCGCGAGTTTCCGCTGCTGCTGGAAGACGACTGGCTGCTGGCCATCGACAAGCCCGCCGGCGTGGCGGTGCACGGCGGCTCGGGCGTGAGCTTCGGCGTCATCGAGCAGCTGCGCCGCGCGCGGCCGCAGGCGCGCTTGCTGGAGCTGGTGCACCGGCTGGACCGCGAGACCAGCGGCGTGCTGCTGGTGGCCAAGAAGCGCAGCGCGCTGAAGGCCCTGCAGGAGCAGTTTCGCGCCCGCTCCACCGGCAAGACCTATCTGGCCGTGGTGCGCGGCGACTGGCCCGAGCGCATCAAGGTGATCGACGCGCCGCTGCACAAGTACCTGATCGAGGGCGGCGAGCGCCGCGTCAAGACGGTGGCGGCCGAGCACCCCGACGCCATGCGCGCCGTCACGCTGGTGCGGGTGCGCGAACGCGTCGGCGGCTACAGCCTGCTGGAGGTCACCATCAAGACCGGGCGCACGCACCAGATCCGCGTGCACCTGGCGGCGCAGGGCCATCCGATCGTCGGCGACGACAAGTACGGCGACTTTGCGCACAACCGCCTGTTGCACAAGCGGGGCCTGAAACGCATGTTTCTGCACGCGTGGCGGTTACAGTTCGAGCATCCGGCCAGCGGCGAGCGCATCGAGCTGCTGGCGCCGCTGCCCGCCGATCTGCCCTGGCCCCTGCCCGAAGTCCCACCCGCATGACCCGCCCCCGCCAGTTCGACCTGATCTGCTTCGATTGGGACGGCACCCTGTTCGACTCCACCGCCATCATCACGCGCTGCATCCAGCAGGCGGTGGTGGATGTGGGCGGCGAGCGCCCCAGCGCGCAGGCCGCCTCGCACGTGATCGGCATGGCGCTGATACCCGCCCTGGCCAAGGCCGCACCCGACGTGCCGCCCGAGAAATATCCCGCGCTGGGCGAGCGCTATCGCCACCACTACCTGCGCCACCAGAACGACATCAGCCTGTTCGAGGGCGTGCTGCCGCTGCTGGCCGCGCTGCGCGAGCGCCACCACTGGCTGGCCGTGGCCACCGGCAAGAGCCGGCGCGGGCTGGACGATGTACTGGCCTCGCGCCAGCTGCGCGGCGTGTTCGACGGCTCGCGCACGGCCGACGAAACCGCCGGCAAGCCCGACCCGCGCATGCTGGGTGAGCTGATGCGCCAGTTCGGCACCGAGCCCGAGCGCACGCTGATGATCGGCGACACCACGCACGATCTGCAGATGGCCGCCAACGCCGGCTGCGCCAGCGTGGGCGTGAGCTATGGCGCGCACCCGGCCGAGGAACTGACCGCCGCGCTGAGCCCGCGCTTTCTGGCCCATTCGGTGGCCGAGCTGCAGGCCTGGCTGGCCGAACACGCATGACCGAACACGCCCTTCCACCCATGTCCACCGACACCCCGATCGAGCTGTGCGCCTCGGCCGAGTTGAGCGAGGGCGGCCTGGCCGTGCCCTTCGACGTGGTCTACGACGGCGAGTCGTGCCGCGCCTTCGCCATCCGCTTCGAGGGGCGCGTGCACGCCTACCTGAACCGCTGCACCCACGTGGCGATGGAGCTGGACTGGCAGCCCAACCGTTTTTTCGACGACACCGGCCAGTGGCTGCTGTGCGCCTCGCACGGCGCGGTCTACGCGCCCGACACCGGCGAGGGCGTGGCCGGCCCTTGTCAGGGCGGCCTGGTCAAGATCGAGCTGATCGAAGCCGACGGCACGGTGCGCTGGCAGCCCACCGAGCGCCTGCAACCGGTGGTGTTCTGAGCGCCATCGACTTGCCATCTTTATAGTCATTCGGCCTCTGGCCCGCACCACATCTGCGCAAACAGCTATGGAAAACGAAGTCACCCTCGACGCCAAGACGATCCACTGGGAACGCGCCGCCATTGAAAAGCTGCTGCTGGCCGACGTGCGCGAACGCCGCGCCGCGCGCCGCTGGCGCATGATCAAGAGCCTGCTGTGGATGCTGATCTTCGGCGCCCTGATCTGGCTGCTGGCGCGCGACCAGTGGTCGGTCACGACGACGCCCAGCGGGCCGCACACGGCGCTGGTGACGATCCGCGGCGAGATCGCCGACCGCAGCGAGGCCAGCGCCGAATTCGTGCTGCCGGCCATGCGCAGCGCGCTGGAAGACTCGGGCACCAAGGCGCTGGTGCTGCTCATCAACTCGCCCGGCGGCAGCCCGGTGCAGGCCGGCCTGATCAGCGACGAGATCCGCCGCCTGCGCAAGAAGTACGACAAGCCGATCTACGCCGTGGTCGAGGAGACCTGCGCCTCGGCGGCCTACTACATCGCCTCGGCGGCCGACAACATCTACGTCGACAAGGCCAGCATCGTCGGCAGCATCGGCGTGCTGATGGACGGCTTCGGCTTTGTCGGCACCATGGACAAGCTGGGCGTGGAGCGGCGCCTGCTGACGGCCGGCGCCAACAAGGGCTTTCTCGACCCCTTCAGCCCGCAGACCGACACGCAAAAACAGTTTGCCCTGACCATGCTGGAGCAAATCCACCAGCAGTTCATCGCCTCCGTCAAGCTGGGCCGCGGCGATCGCCTGAAGGCCACGCCCGAGACCTTCAGCGGCCTGTTCTGGACGGGCGAGCAGGCCGTCGGCATGGGCCTGGCCGACGCCTACGGCAGCCTGGACTCGGTGGCGCGCGACGTGGTCAAGGCCGACAAGCTGGTGGACTACACCAACAAGGAGAACCTGGCCGAGCGCGTGGCCAAGCGCTTCGGCGCCGCCCTGGGCGAGGGCGCCGTGGCGGCGCTGCGCGCGCTGCCGGCGCTGCGCTGAGGCTCAGTCCGGCGGCACATCGAAACCCCACGAGCGGCAGGCCGTGCGCGGCCGCGCCTCGGCGCGTGGGACGTCACCGCCGTGACATTCGGGCTTCAGCGGCCGATGGCATACACGGCCGGCAGGGCCAGCGCCGCCGGCGCCGGCATCGCGCGCCGCCACTCGGCCACGCTGCGGCTGGTGCAGCGCACCTGGGGCAGCGTCAGGCCCTGGCAGACGGCCAGTTGCGTGGTGGCTTGCAACTCGTGCAGCAGGGCTTGCAGCAGCGTGGCGTTGCGGTAGGGGGTTTCGATGAACAACTGGGTCTGGCCGCTTTTGCGGGCCCAGGCCTCCAGTTCCCGCAGGCGTTGGGCGCGCGCGGCGGCTTCCTGCGGCACGTAGCCGACAAAGGCGAAGCTCTGGCCGTTCAGGCCGCTGGCGGCCAGCGTCAGCAGGATCGACACCGGCCCCACCAGCGGCACGACCTCGATGCCCAGCGCGTGCGCGGCGCGCACCACCGAGCTGCCGGGGTCGGCCACGGCCGGCATGCCGGCCTCGCTGATCAGGCCCATGTCCTGCCCTTGCAGCGCGGCGGCCAGCAGCGGCCGGGCGTCGGGCCGGGCGCCAGTGGGGTCGTGGTCGCCCTTCTTGTGCACGGTGCGCGGCAGCTCGGCGATGGCCTGTGCCTGCAACGGCTGCGCCAGCGGCTGGACGGCGTCGACGCGCTTGAGGAAGGCGCGGGTGGACTTGGCGTTCTCGCTGATCCAGTGCGTCAGTCGCGCGGCCACCTGCAGCGTGCCCAGCGGCAGCACCTCGGTGATGGCGGCCTGTTCGGCGCAGCCGTGGTCCAGTGGCGTGGGGACGAGGTAGAGCCGGCCCTTGGACGCCTCGGCGGTCATGGCAGCACCCGGCCGGCGGCGCGCAGCAGGCGCGCGGTGCGGATCAGCGGCAGGCCGACCAGGGCCGTCGGGTCGTCGCTGTAGATGGCGTCCAGCAGCGCCACGCCCAGGCCTTCGCTCCTGGCGCTGCCGGCGCAGTCGTAGGGCTGCTCGGCGCGCAGGTAGCGCTCGATCTCGCCGTCGTCCAAGGCCCGAAAGCGCACCTCGACGGCGGCCAGGTCGCTCTGCTCGAAGCCGCTGGCCAGGCACACGACGGACAGCGCGGTCTGAAAGATCACGGTCTGCCCGCTCATGGCACGCAGCTGCGCCCGCGCGCGCTCGTGCGTGCCGGGCTTGCCCAGCGGCTGGCCGGCCAGGTCGGCCACCTGGTCCGAGCCGATGACGATGGCCTGCGGAAAGCGCGCCGCCACATCGCGCGCCTTGGCCAGCGCCAGCCGCCGGGCCAGCGCGGGCGGGGCTTCGCCGGGTCGCGGGGTTTCATCCACGTCGGGCGCCGCCACCTCGAAGGGCAGGCCCAGCCGCGCCAGCAACTCGCGCCGGTAGCGCGAGCTGGAGCCCAGGATCAGGGCGCGGTCGGCGGCGGGCAGGGTGGGAACATCGCTCATGCGGGCGATTCTCTTACACTGCCCGCATGAGTTCTTCGTTTGAGCCCCGGCACCTGGATGTGGCGGCCTTCGCCCGCGCCACGGCCCGCCTGTCGGCGCGCGATTCACTGCAAAAATATGAGCGTCTCGCGCTTGAGGTGCGGGCGCCAGAGCCTGATTTGACCCTTGAATGGCAAGTGCAGGGCGAGCAGCGCAGCGCCGCCGACGGCGTGGCGCGGCCGGCGCTGCACGTGCAGGCCAGCGCCCGCCTGCCGCTGACCTGCCAGCGCTGCATGGGCGAGGTGCGGGTGGACGTCCAGGTCGATCGCCATGTGCTGTTCGCGGCCGACGAAGACAGCGCGGCGGCGCTGGACGACGTGTCCGAGGACGACGTGCTGGCGCTGACGCCCGACCTGGACCTGCACGCCTTGATCGAGGATGAACTGCTGATGGCCTTGCCCCTGGTGCCGCGCCACGAGGTGTGTCCGCAGCCGCTCAGGCTGTCGGCGCAGGACGCGGATTTCGAGGCGGCGCAGGAAGACAAGCGGCACCCCTTCGCTGCATTGGCCGTGCTCAAGGACGGCAAGAAGCACTGAGCCAAGCCCATCGATGCAGCGGCGGCCGCTGCATCCGACGGACGGTGCGTGCGAGGGTGGTAGGCCTACTTGGTACCGAAAATGCGGTCGCCCGCATCGCCCAGGCCGGGCAGGATGTAGCCGTGATCGTTCAGCTGGCGGTCGATGGCGGCGGTGTAGATCGGCACGTCCGGGTGGGCCTGCTGCAGGGTGGCGATGCCTTCGGGCGCGGCCAGCAGGCACAGAAACTTGATGGAGCGCGGTGCGCAGGCCTTGATGCGCTGGATGGCGGCCACGGCCGAATGGCCCGTGGCCAGCATGGGGTCGACGGCGATCACGTCGCGCTCGGCCATGTCGGCCGGCATCTTGAAGTAGTACTCCACCGCCTGCAGCGTCTTGGGGTCGCGGTACAGGCCGACGGTGCCCACACGGGCGTTGGGCACCACGCGCAGCAGGCCGTCGAGCATGCCGTTGCCCGCGCGCAGGATGCTGGCGAACACCAGCTTCTTGCCGTCGATCATGGGGCTTTGCATCTTCTCCAGCGGCGTTTCGATTTCCACCAGGTGCGTCGGCATGTCGCGCGTCACCTCGTAGGCCATCAGCATCGCCAGCTCGCCCAGCAGGGTGCGAAAGCTGGTGCTGCTGGCCTCCTTGTTGCGCATCAGGGTCAGCTTGTGCTGCACCAGCGGATGGGTGATGTGGTGGACCTGGGAAAGCGGCATCGGGGACATGCGGGCGATTGTAGGGATCGCCCGCGTGCTGGCCAGCACCCGGGCGCTCACGACCGGGGAGCGCGGTCTCCCAGCCAATGGTCGACCGAGAGCCGGCCCGGCCCCCAGGCGGCAATCGCCAGTGCCATCGCGGCCCAGGTGAGATGGATGGGCCAGCCCTCCGGCACGGTCAGTTCGATCACCCCCGTCATCGCCAGCAGGCCCAGGGCGGCGAAACGCGTGCCGACACCCAGCACCAGCAGCACCGGCAGCAGCACTTCGCCGCAGCCGGACAGAAACGCGACCACGGCCGGCGCGGGGAAGGGGTAGGGGCCGCCCGGCAGATGCAGTCGAAACTCGTCGGCAAACAGGTAGACCGCCGTGTCCTTGAGTTGCAGGAAGCCGTCCCATTTCAGCATGCCGGACTTCCAGAACGGGACGGCCAGCGCGATGCGCAGCACGAACTGCGCCAGCCACGGCTGGGCGATGGTCTGGACCAGGCGCCGGGCCTCGCCGATCAAACGGGTCGGGGCTGCGCGAGCGTGCGTCGAAGGGTGTGAGGTGGCGGTCATGCCGGCTCTCCTGGTTGAAGGGTGGTGAATACGCCCGCCGAGATCATTCCCGCCAGGTTGGCGCCGAGGTCGAAGGAGGGCGCTTCGTCGAACGCGGCAGCGGTTGCCGCGCCCAGCGGGTCGCCCGCGAGCAGGCGGGTGAGAAAGACCGCGCCGCCCGCGGGCAGGCGCGAGACGATGACGTCCGGTCCGGGGCGCGTGATGAGCGCATCCTCGGCGTCGTGGGCATGCAGCGGCGCCGGCACGCCTTCGGCCTGGTTCATCGTGAAGAAGGTGATGGCGGGATGGCGCGAGCGCACGATGCGCGCGGCCGGATGCGGCGCGAAGCGCAGCGCCATCAGCCGGGCCGGATCGATGGCGGCCAGCGCGCCCGCGTCGAGCGCGGGCCGGTCGGCCGCGTGGTAGGCGTCCAGCCAGGCGCGTTCGATGCACGCGACGTCGGCCAGCCAGGGCAGGGCTTGCGCGTATTCGTAGGCGGCGATGAAGGCGGGGAAATCGCGCCCGTACTCGAACAGCAGCGGCGACGTAGGCGGCGTGGCGCGCACGTGAAAGCGCGCCATGGCGCGGAAGAACTCGGCGCCGGTGATGCGCTGGACGGCCGGGTAAATGTCGGCCAGCGCCTGGATCAGGCTCACGGTCACGTTGTTGCGGTAAACGTTGTAGCGCCGGACCACGCCCTTGCCGCCGTGGGCCACCACATCCGCTGGCGCTGGGCACTGTGGGTCGGTCAAGCCGGGCGCGAACGCGGCGCTGTATTCAGGCCACGGCATGGTGGCGTTCCTCGCGCATGATGCGGCGCGCCGCCTGGGCCTGCGCGCGCAGGGTGGGCCAGTCGGGCAGCTCGCTGTCCCATTCGATCAGCGTCGGCGTGGGGCCGATGCGTTCGATGACGCCACGGTACAGATCCCAGACCGGCGGCGCGACGGCGCGGTCGTGGCTGTCGATGAGCAGCGGCGCGCCCTCGTCGTCGCGCTGCTCGCTGTGCCCGGCCAGATGGATTTCGCCGACCCGCTCCAGCGGGAAGGCGTTCAGGTAGTCGACCGCCGAATAGCCGTGGTTGGCCGCCGAAACGAAGGCGTTGTTGACGTCGAGCAGCAGGCCGCAGCCGCTGCGTTGCGCCACCGCGCGGATGAACTCCGCCTCGCCCATCGTGGACGACGCGAACGCGAGGTAGGTGGCGGGGTTCTCCAGCAGCAGGGGCCGCCGGATCGCCGCCTGCACCTGGTCGATGTGCGCGCACACCCGATCCAGGGTGGCGCGGGTGTAGGGCAGGGGCAGCAGGTCGTTGAAGAAGGTGCCGCCATGCGAGGACCAGGCCAGGTGTTCCGACACGAAGGCGGGCTGGTAGCGCAACACCAGGTCGCGGAACCGCGCCAGGTGCAACTCGTCCAGCGCGCCCGGCCCGCCGATCGACATGCACACCCCGTGCAAGGACAGCGCATGGCGCTCGCGCAGGGCCGTGAGCATGCGGTGGGGCGGGCCGCCCGCGCCCATGTAGTTCTCGGCATGCACCTCGAAGAAGAAGTCGTCCCCGGGCGGCCGCGCGAGGATCGCGGACAGGTGTTGGTGCTTGAAGCTGGTGCCCGCCGCGAGCATGGCCATTCCCCCGTGGTGTCAGCCGAAGGATCAGGACTTCATCGGCATGAGCGAGCCATGGCCGCCGTTCGGCGTCTGGATGCTGGCGCAGGTGCCGCCTTGGACGAACTTCCACGAATTGCCCTGGAAGTCCATGGTGGAGGTGCCCTGGCAGGTCGTGCCGGGGCCGGCGGCGCAGTCGTTCTGCCCCTTCAGGGCCACGCCGTAGCATTTCTCCTTGTGTGCGGCAATGGCCGCATCGGTCTCGGCTTTCGTCAACGGCGCGGCATGGGCGGCCGATGCCAGCAGGCCGGCGATGGCGCTGGCCAGGATGGCGGAGGTGAGCTTGGTGCTGGTGGACATGGAATCGTTCCTCAGGTTGGATGCAAGGTATCCAGGACGGATACGTCGACTCATTCGTCCCTGTCATGGGCGCGGTTACAGCGCGCCGCAAAAATCGCGGCCGGTGCGCTGTCCTCAACGGCGTGCCTTTTCGTCGCGGTGGCGATCGCGGCCAAAAAGCGTTCCAATCAATCGCGGTGGCGCTGTAACCGGATCGCACCTTGATCCGAATGCACAGGCGTCACCTGTCCACCCATGTCCACGCCCGACGCCGAAACCGAACTGCATCGCCTGCTGCTGGCCGGCCTGGACGGCGACGAGGCGGCCTACCGGCATTTCCTGCAGTTGCTGGCGGGACACTTGCGCGCCTACCTGGGGCGGCGACTGTTCGGCTGGCCGGACGACGTGGAAGATCTGGTGCAGGAATGTCTGCTTGCCATGCACAACAAGCGCCATACCTATCAGCCCGACCAGCCGCTCACTGCCTGGGTGCATGCCATCGCGCGCTACAAGCTGATCGACCTGTTGCGCGCCCGCGGCGCGCGTGAGGCGCTGCACGACCCACTGGATGAGGAGATGCCCCTGTACGCCGCCAGCACGCACGACGCGCACGATGCCCAGCGCGACTTGATGGGCATGCTGCAAAGCCTGCCCGACAAACAACGCCGCCCCATCGAGTGCGTGAAGATCGAGGGCCTGTCGGTGGCCGAGACGGCACGCCTCACGGGCCTGTCCGAATCGGCCGTCAAGGTCGGCATTCACCGCGGCCTGAAGGCGCTGGCCGCGCGCTTTGGCGCCGCGCGGCGCCTGGAGGGCCACGCATGAAGACCGACGAGCTGATTGGCCTGCTGGCCACGCACGCCGGGGCCGAACGCCGGCCGGCCACCGGGGCCGCCCTGGCGCGCGCCGTGTGCGTGGGGCTGCTCGGCTCGCTGGCCATCGTGCTGGCGGGCTACGGGCTCAACCACCAGTTCCCGCAGGTGCTGGGCATGCCCCTGTTCTGGATGAAGCTGGGCATGCCGGTGCTGGTGGCGCTGTGCGCGGGCGTGGTCGCCAGCCGCCTGGCACGCCCCGGCGTGTCGGCGGGTCGCGCCGGCTGGGGCATCGCGCTGGCGCTGGTGGTGGTGTGGGGCGTGGCGGCGGGCCAGTGGCTGGCCGCGCCGCCGCCGGCGCGCGCCGAACTGCTGTGGGGCCAGACCTGGCGCAGCTGCGCCTTCAGCATCGGCCTGATCTCGCTGCCGGTGCTGGTGGCGGCGCTGGGCGCGTTGCGCGAAATGGCGCCCACGCGCCTGCGACTGGCGGGCGCGGCGGCCGGTGCGCTGGCCGGCGGCGCCGGCGCCGCCGTGTACGCGCTGCATTGCCCCGAACTGGGCGCGCCCTTCATCGCCGTGTGGTACGTGCTGGGCATGGCGCTGCCGGTGGCGGTGGGCGCCTGGCTGGGGCCGCGCGTGCTGCGCTGGTGAGGTCGGGCGCGCGCCGCAGGCGGCGTGACTGCGTCAGCGATCTTGTGGCGACCCTTGACGTGGCCGCGTTCAGGTGGCCTTGCCCAGGCCTGCCGCGGCACGGCGCGGCGACAGATGGATGCCGGCCAGCATGCAGCGCACCGACCCACCCGCCAGCTCGATGGTGGGCACCGCCAATGGCAGCAGGCGCGCGCTGCGCTTGATGCGCGCCTTCTGCCGCGCCGTGAGGCTGTCGCAGGCACGCTGCGACAGCGCCAGCACGCGACCCGCGCGGCCGGACAACTCGATGGCATTGCCCGCGAATTCGCCAATCTGCTCGGGACTCAGATCGATCACCTCGTGTCCCCACTCCTGCAGCCGCGCCACCACCTCCCGCGCACGGCTCGGATCGGTCAGCGAGCGCGTGCCCAGCAGCGCGAACTCGGTGGCCACGCACATCAGCACGTTGGTGTGGTAGATCGGCCGGCCCGCCATGTCGGCGGTGTCGAAGACGATGGGCTCGAAATTGAAGTGGGTGCTGAAGCGCTCCAGCAGCACCGGATCGGCCCGGTTGGAGCGAGCGGTGTAGGCCACGCCGGCCGTGTGGTCGAGCACCATGGCGCCGGTGCCTTCGAGGAACAGCTGGTCGTGCTCCAGCCCCGAATAGTCGATCACGTCCTGTACGCGGTACTCGGCCTTGAGCATCTCGATGACGTCCTGGCGCCGCTCGCGCCGACGGCTGGGCGAGTGCATCGCGTAAATGGCCACGCGCCCGCCCGGGTGGGTGGAGAACCAGTTGTTGGGGAACACCGAGTCGGGCGTGTCCTGCTCGCCGCGATCCTCGAACAGGTGCACGCGCACGCCGGCGTCTTGCAATTGCTCTGCCGCCCGCGTCACCTCGCGGTGCGCGGCCGCGGCGATGGCGCGCGCCTCGCCCACGGCGGCCGGGTTCTGGAAGGCGTTGTCCGTGGCGGTTTCGGGGTTGGGCGTGAAGCGGTGCGGGCGCACCATCACGACGGCCGCGGGGGCCTGGATCGAGCGGAAGGTGGACATGGCGGCAGCGCTGGGTGTCATGGCTTCAGGCAACGCGGCGCACCGCGCAGCGGGAGGCGCCCGGGCGGGTGTGGCGAAACAGGTCCTTCGGATCGTCGGCGCGCGGCACCAGCTCCACGTCCACGCCCAGCCGGCGCCGCTCGGCCTGCGCCAGCACGCAGCGCAGCGTCGAGTAGTCTTCCAGCGCGAAGCCGACCGAGTCGAACACCGTCACCTGCTCGGCGCTTTGCCGGCCGGCGGCCGTGCCGGCCAGCACGCGCCACAGGTCCACCACCGGAAAGTCCGCAGGCAGTTGCTGGATGTCGCCTTCGACGCGCGTCTGCGGTTCGTACTCGACGAACACGCGTGCGCCACGCAGCACCTCGGCGTGCAGCTCGGTCTTGCCGGGGCAGTCACCACCCACCGCGTTGATGTGCATGCCCGGCGCGATCATGTCGGGCGTGAGGATGGCGGCACAGGTCTTGTCGGCGGTGACCGTGGTCACGATGTCGGCGCCGCGCACCGCCTCGGCGGTCGATGCGCAGCGGATGACTTTCAGCGACGGATAGACCGACAGGTTGCGCACCAGTTTGTCGGTGGCGCGCGGGTCACGGTCGTGGACCGCGATCTCCTCGATGCCCAGATGGCCGTGGAAGGCCAGCGCCTGGAACTCGCTTTGCGCGCCGTTGCCGATCAGCGCCATGCGGCGCGCGTCGGGGCGGGCCAGCGCGCGCGCTGCCATCAGCGAGGTGGCGCAGGTGCGCAGGGCGGTGGCCAGCGTGAGCTCGGACAGCAGCACCGGGTAGCCGGTATCCACCTCGGCCAGCACGCCAAAGGCCATCACCGTGTACAGGCCGCGCCGGGTGTTGCCGGGGTGGCCGTTGACGTATTTGAAGGCGTAGCGCCGCGTGTTGGACACCGGCATCAGCTCGATCACGCCGATGTCCGAGTGGTTGGCCACGCGGGCGCTCTTGTCGAACTCGGGCCAGCGCACGAAGTCGTCCCGGATGGTGTCGGCGAGTTCGCCGATGAATGGGATCACACCGATGTCCTGCACCAGGCGGGACATGGTCGGTACGTCGACAAAGCGGGTCATGGGCTCTCCTGGAAACGTCTGCACGTTGGGGCGGCTTGTCGCCGCCAGGAGATTGTTGGCTCGAACGATGCCAATTTGAATGGCTCAACTTGGCAATTTATTCTCTGATCTCTACACTTTGCTCATTCAAACAATCAAAATGATCAATTCATGGACGACACCGACCGCGAACTGATCGCGCTGCTGCGGGCCGATGCGCGCATGCCGGTGGTGACGCTGGCCAGCAAGCTGCGCGTGGCGCGCGCCACGGTGCAAAACCGCATCGCCAGACTGCAGGCCGAGGGGACGATCGTGGGTTACACGGTGCGCCTGCGGCCCGAGGCCGAAGGGCATCGCATTCGCGCGCTGACCTCGATCGAGGTCAAGGGCAACCACGCCGAGGACGTGTTGCGTGCGTTGCGCGGCCATCCCAACGTGATGGCACTGCACACCACCAACGGCCGCTGGGACCTGGTGGCCGAGCTGCGCGCCGACACGCTGGAATCATTCGACCGCGTGCTCAACGCGATTCGCCGGATTCCGGGCATCGCCAACACCGAGACCAGCATCCTGCTGTCGACGCACAAAATCTAGCGTCGAGCCGATTCAGCGCTTGCGCCCACCCAGCAGGCTGCCCAGCGCGCCGCGCAGCATTTCGCGGCCCATGCGGCGCATCTCGCCCTTGACCACGGTCTGCACCATGCCGTCGTACTGGCCGCCGCGCGGGCCGGTGCGGCCGAACAGGGCCTCCTTGACCACCGTGCCAACGCTGCCCAGCAGGCCACCGTCGGCCGCGCCACCGGCCGCCGGCGCACCGCCGCCGCCGGCGCCACCGGGGGCGGCGCTCGCGCCCGCGCGCTGGGCCAGTTTCTCGTAGGCCGATTCGCGGTCCACCGCCTGCTCGTAGGTGCCGGCCACCAGCGAGCCGGCGATCAGCGCCTTGCGCTCCTCGTCGGTGATGGGGCCGATGCGGCTGCCGGGCGGGATGACGAACAGGCGCTCGGTGACGCCGGGGCGGCCCTTGGCGTCCAGCAGGCTGATGAGCGCTTCGCCGGTGGCCAGCTCGGTGATGGCGGCCTCGACGTCCAGCTTGGGGTTGCCGCGCATGGTCTCGGCCGTGGCCTTGACGGCCTTCTGGTCGCGCACGGTGAAGGCGCGTAGCGCATGCTGCACGCGGTTGCCCAACTGCGCCAGCACGGTGTCGGGCACGTCGATCGGGTTTTGCGTGACGAAGTAAACCCCCACGCCCTTGCTGCGCACCAGGCGTACCACCAGCTCGATGCGCTCGAGCAGCACCTTGGGCGCGTCGTTGAACAGCAGGTGCGCCTCGTCGAAGAAAAACACGAACCTGGGCTTTTCGGGGTCGCCGATCTCGGGCAGGCGCTCGTACAGCTCGGACAGCAGCCACAGCAGAAAGCTGGCGTACAGGCGCGGTGCGGTCATCAGCTTGTCGGCGGCCAGGATGTTGACGACGCCCTTGCCGCCCACCGTCTGCATCATGTCGTCGAGGTTGAGCATGGGCTCGCCGAAAAACTTGTCGCCGCCCTGGCTCTCCAGCGTCAGCAGGCCGCGCTGGATGGCGCCCACGCTGGCGCTGCTGACGTTGCCGTACTTGATGGTGAAGTCCTTGGCGTTTTCGCCCACGTGCGCCAGCATGGCACGCAGGTCCTTCAGGTCGAGCAGCAGCAGGCCCTCGTCGTCGGCGATCTTGAACACCAGGTTGAGCACCCCCGCCTGCGTGTCGTTCAGGTCCAGCATGCGCGCCAGCAGCAGCGGCCCCATGTCGCTGATGGTGGCGCGCACCGGGTGGCCCTGCTCGCCGAACACGTCCCACAGCGTGGTCGGGCACTGGGTGGACGCCGGCAGCTCCAGCCCGCGGTCCTGCAGCACCTGGGCGATCTTGCCCTCGATGCGGCCGGCCTGGCTGATGCCCGTGAGGTCGCCCTTGACGTCGGCCATGAACACCGGCACGCCCAGCAGCGAAAACGACTCGGCCATCTTCTGCAGCGTGACGGTCTTGCCGGTGCCGGTGGCGCCGGTGACCAGGCCGTGGCGGTTGGCCAGGCCGGGCAGCAAAAAGGCCTGGATGTCACCGTGTTGGGCCATGAGGATGGGATCGGCCATGAGCTCCTGCCTTTGAAAAGTAAAATCGTTCGATTATCAAGCGACTTTTTTGAAGAAGGTGAGAGCGCAATGGCCGGCCACAGCAAATGGGCAAACATCCAGCACCGCAAGGGGCGCCAGGACGAAAAACGCCAGCGCATCTGGACGCGCGTGGTGCGCGAGATCATGGTGGCCGCGCGCACCGGCGGCGGCGACCCCACGGCCAACCCGCGCCTGCGCCTGGCCATCGACAAGGCCAAGGCCGCCAACATGCCGGCCGACACCATCAAGCGCAACATCGACAAGGCCACCGGCAACCTCGAGGGCGTGAGCTACGAGGAAATCCGCTACGAGGGCTACGGCATCGGTGGTGCGGCCATCATCGTCGACACCATGACCGACAACCGCGTGCGCACCGTGGCCGACGTGCGCCACGCCTTCAGCAAGTACGGCGGCAACATGGGCACCGAGGGCTCGGTGGCGTTCCAGTTCAAGCATTGCGGGCAGATCGTGTTCGCGCCCGGTGTCAGTGAAGACCAGGTGATGGAGGTGGCGCTGGAAGCCGGCGCCGAGGACGTCATCGCCGACGAGGCCGGCGCCATCGAGGTGCTGACTGCCCCCGGCGACTTCGAGGCCGTGCGCGACGCGCTGCAGGCCGCCGGCCTGACGCCCGAGGTGGCCGAGGTCACCCTGCGTGCCGACAGCAGCATCGACCTGGCGGGCGAGGACGCCCAGAAGATGCAGAAGTTGCTGGACGTGCTGGAAGACCTGGACGACGTGCAGAACGTCTATCACAACGCCAACGTCGACTTGGGCGAGTGACGGCACCATGAAAGTCCTGGTGATCGGCGGCGGCGGCCGTGAACATGCGCTGGCCTGGAAGCTGACCCAGTCCCCGCGCGTGCAGCAGGTTTACGTGGCGCCCGGCAACGGCGGCACGCAGCGCGGCGCCGGCCTGGTCAACGTGCCCATCACCGAGGTGGCGGCGCTGCGCGACTGGGCCTTGCAGGAAAAGATCGCGCTCACGGTGGTCGGGCCCGAGCAGCCGCTCGCCGCGGGCGTGGTCGACGACTTTCGCAAGCACGGCCTGCGCATCTTCGGCCCCAGCCGGGCCGCCGCGCAACTGGAAAGCTCCAAGGCCTTCAGCAAGGCCTTCATGCAGCGCCACGGCATTCCCACCGCCGCCTACGACACTTTCACCGACGCCGCGGCCGCGCGCGCCTACGTCGACCGGCTGGGCGCGCCCATCGTCGTCAAGGCCGATGGCCTGGCCGCCGGCAAGGGCGTGGTGGTGGCGCAGACCGTGGCCGAGGCGCACGCCGCCATCGACGACATGCTGGGCGGCAACCAACTGGGCGTGGCGCACAACGAGGGCGGCGCGCGGGTCGTGATCGAGGAGTTTTTGCACGGCGAAGAGGCCAGCTTCATCGTGCTGTGCGACGGCAAGAACGTGTTGCCGCTGGCCACCAGCCAGGACCACAAGCGCCTGCTGGATGGCGACGCCGGCCCCAACACCGGCGGCATGGGCGCGTACTCGCCCGCGCCGGTGGTCACGCCCGACATCCACGCGCGCGTGATGCGCGAGATCATCGGGCCCACCGTGCGCGGCATGGAGCAGGATGGCGTGCCCTTCACCGGTTTTCTGTACGCCGGCCTGATGATCGACGCGCAGGGCCACCCCCGCACGCTGGAGTTCAACACCCGCATGGGCGACCCCGAGACCCAGCCCATCCTGATGCGCCTGAAGTCCGACCTGCTGGAGGTGCTGCTGGCCGCCACCGCCGGCAAGCTGGACGCCGTGCAACTGCAGTGGGACCGCCGCGTGGCCCTGGGCGTGGTGATGGCCGCGCACGGCTACCCGCAGGCGCCGCGCAAGGGCGACCTGATCACCGACCTGCCCGCCGCGCAGGACGACGCCATGGTGTTTCACGCCGGCACGGTGCAGGACGGCGATCAGCTCAAGACCGCCGGCGGGCGCGTGCTGTGCGTCACCGTGCTGGCCGACTCCGTCAAGCAGGCGCAGGTGCGCGCCTACGACGTGGCGCGCCAGATTCACTTCGACGGGGCGCAATACCGCCGCGACATCGGTCATCGGGCGGTGGTGTGAACGGCTGTGGGCTTGCTCCCTCGCCCCTTTGGGGAGAGGGCTGGGGTGAGGGGCTTGTGGCGTTGGATGCATCGGCTGGCCGGGATATGCGCCCGGCGGCGCACCTGCTTTCTTTTGCTTCGCCAAAAGAAAGTAGGCAAAGAAAAGGCGACCCCACTGGCCGTGTCCCTGCGCTTCGCTACGGGCAACCTGCGATGCTCGCGCCTGGGGCGGTGCTGCGGAACTCGCTTCGTTCACTGCGTTCACTTCGCTCAGACAACCGCAGCAAGTCAGAACACGTTGCATGGGCATGCTCTGCTCCCCATGCCCGCCCCAGCCGCTGCGCTTCTCGGCACGGCCAGAGGGGAGTTGAAACCCCACACGGGCCATCGCTGCGCTCGGCCTCGGCAAGTACCCGTATCAAACCCCTGTGGCTGCGCCTGCGGCGCGGTGCTTGCGGGGTGGCGCGTGCACCGCAGGATGCACGCGCTTCGTGCTCTGACTCGCCGCGGTTGTCTGAACGGAGCGCGCCAGCGCGCAGTGAGTTCTGCGGCGCACCCCGCAAGCGCCGTGACGCAGGTTTGCCCCGTAGCGAAGCGCAGGGGTCGCAGACTTGGGGTCGCTTTTCTTTGGTTCCTTTCTTTGGCGAGACAAAGAAAGGGACTGCGCCGCCGGGCGCACATCCCGGCCAGCCGACGCATGCAGAGTCAGCTGAACATTGAACAACAGCGGCCCCATCGAACGCCAGAAAGCCCCTCACCCCAGCCCTCTCCCCGGAGGGGCGAGGGGGCAAGTCCACCACCCCACACGCTGACATGACCGACTTCAACACCCAGGTTCGCAACTACCTCACCGACCTGCAGGCCCGCATCATCGACGCCATCGAAGGCGTCGATGGCCAGGCCCAGGCGGTGCGCGATGCGTGGCGCAAGGCGCCGGGCGAGGCGCTGCAAGGCGAGGGCGTCACCCGCATCATGGAAGGCGGCGCGGTGTTCGAGCGCGCGGGCTGCGGCTTTTCGGACGTGCGTGGGCCGCGCCTGCCGCCCTCGGCCACGCAGCACCGGCCCGAGTTGGCGGGCGCGCCGTTCGAGGCCATGGGCGTGTCGCTGGTGTTTCATCCGCTCAACCCCTACGTGCCCACGGTGCACATGAACGTGCGCATGATCTCGGCCGGCCAGCCGGGGCGCGAGCCGGTGCGCTGGTTCGGCGGCGGCATGGATTTGACGCCCTACTATGGCTTCGACGAGGACTGCCGGCACTTTCACGCCGCGTGCCAGGGCGCGCTGGCGCCGCTGGGGGGCGATCTGTACGGCCGTTTCAAGCCCTGGTGCGACGAATACTTCTTCAACCAGCACCGCGGCGAGGCGCGCGGCATCGGCGGCATCTTCTACGACGACTTTGCCGAGGGCGGGCCCGAGCACGGTTTTGCGCTGATGCGCGCGGTGGGCGACGCCTTCCTGCCGGCCTACCTGCCCATCGTCGACCAGCGACGCGCCACGCCCTGGGGTGAGCGCGAGCGCCAGCATCAGCTGATCCGGCGCGGGCGCTACGTCGAGTTCAACCTGGTGTGGGACCGCGGCACGCATTTCGGCCTGCAGTCGGGCGGGCGCACCGAATCGATCCTGCTGTCCATGCCGCCGCTGGCCAGCTGGGCCTATCAACGCCGTCCCGAGCCCGGCACGCCCGAGGCGCGACTGACCGAGCACTTCCTGGTACCGCGCGCGTGGCTCTAGCGACTGCCCCGCGGCGCATCGGCGTCTACGGCGGTGCCTTCGATCCGCCGCATGCGGCGCACCTGGCGGTGGCGCGCGCGGCCATCGAGCAGCTGGCGCTGGACGTGCTGCACGTGATCCCCACCGGCGATGCCTGGCACAAGTCGCGCCCGCTGTCGCCCGCGCGCGATCGCCTGGTGCTGTGCCGGCTGGCCTTTGCCGGCTGGCCGAAGCTGCGCGTCGACGACCGCGAGCTGCGGCGTGTCGGCCCGACCTACACCATCGACACGCTGGGCGAGTTGCGCGCGCAGTATCCGCGCGCCGAGCTGTTTCTCGTCATCGGCAGCGACCAGGCCGAGGCCTTTGCGCGCTGGCGCCGGGCGTCGGACATCGTGCGGCTTGCTACGGTTGCGATAGCTGCTCGCGCAGACGCAACGGTAGCCAGCGCCCCGTTTGATCAAAAAAATGCGCTGCCTGGCGTGCAACTCGCTGGTGCGCATGGCGTGCGGCAGCTGCGACTGCCCGCGCTGCCGCACAGCTCCACCGACATCCGCGCCCGCGTGGCCGCCGGGCGCGGCATTGCCCGTCTGGTGCCCGCCGCGGTGGCGCGGTATATTGCCGACCATCATCTCTACGTGAACCCATCAATGAGCGAAACCGCCGCCAAGAAAGACGTGCAAAAACTGCAGCGTGCCATCGTCGATGGCCTGGAGGACGTCAAGGGCCAGGACATCCGGGTGTTCAACACCGAGCATCTGTCGCCGCTGTTCGAGCGCGTGATCGTGGCCAGCGGCACCTCCAACCGCCAGACCAAGGCGCTGGCCGCCAGCGTGCGCGACAAGGTCCGCGAAGCCGGTTTTGCCAAGCCGCGCGTGGAGGGCGAAGACAACGGCGAATGGATCATCGTCGACTGCGGCGCCGCCGTGGCGCACGTGATGCAGCCCATGATTCGCCAGTACTACAACCTGGAAGAAATCTGGGGCGAAAAACCCGTGCGCCTGCGCTCGGCCGCGTCCGCCGTGCCCAAGGCGGCGGCCAGGAAGGCTCCGGCCAAGGCCGCGCCGGTGAAGCCGGCTGCCGCCAAGAAGGCTCCGGCCAAGCCGGGCGATGCCAAGACCGCCGCACCGCGCAAGCCCGCGGCCAAGAAGGCGGTGGCCAAGAAGACGACGGGCGCGCCGGCGCGCGGCTCATCGTCACCGCGCAAGCCGGCCGCCAAGGTGGCGGTGGCCAAGAAGGTGCTGGTGGTGGGCAAGCCGGCCGCCAAGCCCGCGGCCAAGGTGGCTGCGACGCGCAAGCCCGCGCCCGCGCGCAAGAGCGCCGCCCGCCCGGCACGATGAAGCTGTGCGTGCTCGCCGTCGGCCAGCGGGTGCCGGCGTGGGCCGCCAGCGCCTGGGACGACTACGCCAAGCGCTTTCCGCCCGAGCTCAAGGTCGAGCTCAAGACCATCAAGACCGAGCCGCGCGCCGGCGGCAAGACGGCGGCGCAGGCCATGGCCGCCGAGCGCCAGCGCATCGAGGCGGCCCTGCCCAAGTCGGCCCACGTGGTGGTGCTGGACGAACGCGGCACGGCCTTGACCACCACCGCCCTGGCCGAGCGCCTGACGCACTGGCAATCGCTGGGGCAGGACGTGGCGCTGCTGATCGGCGGCCCCGACGGGCTGGACCCGGCCCTGCGCCAGGCCGCGCACGAGCGCATCCGCCTGTCGGACCTGACGCTGCCGCACGCCATGGTGCGCGTGCTGCTGGTGGAGCAGTTGTACCGTGCCTGGTCGGTCAACGCGGGCCATCCCTATCATCGCGAATAATCCTGTTTTGATAGCTTCTCGCGCTTGATTGGCGGGCGCTACAGGCTGATTTGATTAAAAATGTCCGGCTTCATCTACCTCGCCTCGCAAAGCCCGCGCCGGCGCCAGTTGCTGGAGCAACTGCGCGTGCGCCATGAACTGCTGCTGCCCAATGCGCCGGGTGACGAAGGCGAGGATGCCGAAGGTCTGGAGGCGGTATTGCGCGGCGAAAGCCCGGGCGCCTACGTGCAGCGCGTGACGGCGCTCAAGCTCGACGCCGCCGTCGCGCGCCACGCGCGCCGTGGTCTGGCGCCGGCGCCCATCCTGTGCTCGGACACCACGGTGGCGCTGGGCGATCGCATCTACGGCAAGCCGGTGGATGCGCAAGACGCCGCACGCATGCTGGCCGAACTTTCGGGCCATGAACACCAGGTGCTGACCGCCGTGGCGCTGCAGGCGGGCGAGCGGCGCCTGGCGGCGCTGTCGGTGTCGCGGGTGCGCTTTGCCGCCATGACGGCGGCGCAGATCGCCGCCTACGTGGCCAGTGGCGAGCCCATGGGCAAGGCCGGCGCCTATGCGATCCAGGGGCCGGTGGCCCAGTACGTGGAGAACCTGAACGGCAGCTACACCGGCATCATGGGCTTGCCGCTGTTCGAGACCGCGCGCCTGCTGCGGGCCGTCGGCGTGCTGCGCGATTGAGGCCCGCGGGGCGCGCGTACATCGACCTCAGACGACGTAGTCCAGCACCACCAGCTGCGTCTTGATGTCGCCGACGAAGCGGCTCAGCGCCTCGTGCTCGGGCGTGGTCTGGTAGAAGTCGTGCGCCTGCGCGTCCGCGAACGCGGCCACGATGGCGTGCGTGAGCTCGGGCGAGCGCTTCGAGGCGTTGGCGACCAGGCGCATGTCGATCAAGCCGGGGACGACGCTCTTGAGCAGTTCGCAGTGGCGGACGATGAAGGCCTGATCGCTCTCGGACAAGGCCCTCTTGAAGCCCATCAGGACGACGTGGTGGAACATGGGCCGCCCGCTCAGGAAATGGTCAGGCCGCCGTCCACCGACAGGATGTGCCCGGTCGTCGAGCGCGAGTCGTCGCAGGCCAGGAACAGCGCCGCCTTGGCGACGTCCTCGGGCGTCACCATGCCGAACAGCTGGTTCTGGGCCGACAGGTTGGTGGCGTCGTTGTTGGCCATCATCTTGAGCACCCGCTCGGTCGACGTGGCGCCGGGCGCGATGGCGTTGACGCGCACGTGCTCGGCCGCGTATTCGACCGCCATCGAGCGCGTCAGGGCGCTGATGGCGCCCTTGGCCGCGGTGTACGAGTCCTTGTTGTGCGTACCGATCAAGGCGAAGATCGAGGTCATGTTGATCACCGCGCCGCCGCCGCTGGCGATGACGGCCGGAATGCCGAAGCGGCAGCCCAGCCAGGTGCCGAACAGGTCGATCTTGATGCGCGCCCAGAACTCGTCGATCGGCGCATCGCTCACGCGCGAGTCGCGGCTGGTGGAGCCGCCGGCGTTGTTGTGCAGCACGTGCAGGCCGCCGAAGGTCTTGACGGTTTGCGCCACCGCCGCCTCCACCTGATCGGGCTCGCTGACGTCGGTGGGGATGAACAGCGCCTGGCCGCCCTGGGCCTGCACCAGGCGGGCCGTTTCTTCGCCCGCGTCGGCGTTGCGCTCCACCACGGCGATGCGCGCGCCCTCGGCGGCGAACAGCAGGGCCGTCGCGCGTCCGATGCCCGCACCGGCGCCGGTGATGAGGGCGGTCTTGTTTTCGAGTTTCGGCATGCTTGTCTCCTGAAATGAGGGCGCGGGATACCCGCGAAATTTCAGCGTCCTGTCGCATCGACGGAACTTTCAATTCTTTTCCAGTTTTTTAGCACGGCATAGCGATTCAACGCACACCTTCTGTGCGTGGACGCACAACATGAAAGGCCACCCGACGGCGTGTAGGCAAGCCTCGGCGGCGCACGGCGAAGTTCGATGCCGCGCCCGTTCAGGCATCATCCGCAGCTTCCAGGAAGGTGCCCATGCAACAGGACATATTGATCAACTGGTCTCCGCAGGAGACGCGCGTCGCGGTGGTGGAGAACGGCGCGGTGCAGGAACTGCACGTGGAGCGCACGCTGGAGCGCGGGCTGGTCGGCAACGTCTACCTCGGCAAGGTGGCGCGCGTGCTGCCGGGCATGCAGTCGGCCTTCATCGACATCGGGCTGGAGCGCTCGGCCTTTCTGCACGTGGCCGACCTGTGGCAGCGCCCGCTGGAGGGCGAGAGCCTGCCCGCGCACCGCAACGGCGGCGCCCAGCGTCCGATCGAAAAACAGGTATTCGAAGGCCAGACGCTGATGGTGCAGGTCATCAAGGACCCCATCGGCACCAAGGGCGCGCGCCTGTCCACCCAGATCAGCGTGGCCGGGCGCATGCTGGTGTTCTTGCCGCAGGACGAGCACATCGGCGTATCGCAAAAAATTGCCGCCGGCCTGCGCGACGCGCTGCGCGAGCGCGTGCAGCAGTTGGCGCGCGCCGCCGCGCCGGAGGGCAAGACGGGTGGCTACATCCTGCGCACCAATGCCGAGGACGCCAGCGACGCCGAACTGGCCGAGGACATCGCCTATCTGCGCAAGACCTGGACGCGCATCCGAGAGGCCGCCACGCGCCTGCCACCGGCGTCCTTGCTGCACGAAGACCTGCGTCTGCTGCAGCGCGTGCTGCGCGACCTGGTGGGCGAGGGCACGCAGAGCATCCGCATCGATTCGCGTGAGCAGTTCGATACGCTGATGGCCTTCGGCAAGGAGTTCATGCCGGCCGCCGCCGCGCGCCTGTCGCACTACCGCGGCGAGCGACCGATCTTCGATCTGTTCAACGTCGACGACGAGATCGCCAAGGCGCTGGGGCGGCGGGTGGACCTGAAGTCGGGTGGCTACCTGGTCGTCGACCAGACGGAGGCGCTGACCACCGTCGACGTCAACACCGGCGGCTTCATCGGCACGCGCAATTTCGACGAGACGGTGTTCAAGACCAACCTGGAGGCGGCGCAGGCCATTGCGCGCCAGCTGCGCCTGCGCAACCTGGGCGGCATCATCGTGGTGGACTTCATCGACATGAGCTTGCCCGAGCACCAGCAGGCCGTGCTGGCCGAGTTTCGCAAGCAACTGGCGCGCGACCGCGTCAAGACCCAGGTGGGCGGTTTTTCGCACCTGGGCTTGGTCGAGATGACGCGCAAGCGCACGCGCGAGTCGCTGGCGCAACTGCTGTGCGAGCCTTGCGAGCAGTGCCAGGGCAGCGGGCGCGTGCGCACAGCGCGCACCGTGGCCTACGACGTGCTGCGCGAAATCCTGCGCGAGGCGCGCCAGTTCAATCCGCGCGAATTTCGCGTCGTCGCCGCGCCGGCCGTGATCGACATGCTGATCGACGAAGAGGGCCAGCATCTGGCCGGCCTGTCGGACTTCATCGGCAAGCCGATCTCGCTGCAGGCCGAAAGCGCGGTCGGGCCGGACCAGTACGACATCGTCCTGCTTTGAGCCTGCGGGTTGGTCGCCCGGCGCCGAACGGTCAGAATCGCGCCATGCCTCCATCCGATCAAGAAAGCTACGACCAGTCGGTCTCGGCGGTGCACAACCGCCTGTTCTTTCGCCTGTTCCAGGTCGGCAATGCGCTGGACCGCCAGTCCGTCAAGGAACTGGGCATCACCACGGTGCAGTGGGCCACGCTGGGCGCCCTGTCGCGTCCGCAGGCGCTGACGGGCATGGCGTTTTCCGAGCTGGCGGACTATCTGGTCGTCAGCCGGCAAAGCCTGGACGGGGTGCTCAAGCGCCTGGAGCGCGAGGGCCACGTCGAGCGCGTGGTCGACCCGGCCGACCGGCGCGCCAAGAAGGTGGTGTTGCTGCCCGCCGGGCGCGCCTTCTGGGGCGAGCTCCAGCCCCGCATCTACGAGTTTTATCGTCAGGCGGTGGAGCGCTTTCGCTTCGACGACAAGGTCACGCTGCTGCACTACATCAACCGACTCAACGAGGGCATGAGCCAGATCGACCTGGGGCCCAAGGCGGAACGCGAGACTTAGGCCGCTGGCGCCGATTTATGTCGCCATGTTGACAATGTTTGGTGAATTGCTATCGAGTCAATATTCTAGTTCAAAAGGTTCTATCAAGAAAAATATGTCATGAACTTGACGTAAATGATCGAATGGGAGATCATTCGGCAGCCCGCATCCCAGACGAGAGACAAGCATGGCTGCCTATCCGAATCTTCTGCGCCCGCTGCGCATCGCCGGGGTCGAGTTGCCCAACCGCATGGTGATGGGCGCCATGCACACCCGGCTGGAAACCATGGATCGCCCGCTGGAGCGGCTGGCGGCCTTCTATGCCGCCCGCGCCGCCGGTGAGATCGGCCTCATCCTCACCGGCGGCTACGCGCCCGTGCCCGAAGGCGTGATGGACGAGGGCGGCCTGGTGCTGGACCGGCCCGAGCAGCTGGCCGAGCACCGCGTCATCACCTCGGCGGTGAACCAGGCCGGTGGCCGCATCGTGCTGCAGATCCTGCACGCGGGCCGCTATGCCAAGGTGGCGAGCTGCGTTGCGCCGTCGGCCATCAAGGCGCGCATCAACGTCCATGCGCCGCGTGCGCTGTCGACCGACGAGGTCTGGGCCACCATCGAGCGTTTTGCCAACACCTCGGCGCTGGCCGAGCAGGCGGGCTACGCCGGCGTCGAGATCATGGGCTCCGAGGGCTATCTGATCAACGAGTTCACGGCCGCGCTGACCAACCAGCGCGAGGACGAGTTCGGTGGCGATTTCGAGCGCCGCATCCGTTTGCCCGTCGAGATCGTCAAGGCCGTGCGGGCGCGGGTCTCACCCCGGTTCATGCTCATCTACCGCATCTCGTCCATCGACCTGATGGATGGCGGCATGACGGGCGAGGAGGTGGCCGAACTGGCGCGCCGCGTCGAGGCCGCGGGCGCCGACATGCTCAACACCGGCATCGGCTGGCACGAGGCGGCGGTGCCCACCATGGCGGCGCCGGTGCCGCGCGCGGCCTGGGTCGAGGCGATCCGCAACGTCAAGCGCGCAGTCGGCATTCCGGTCATGGCGTCCAACCGCATCAACACGCCTGAGGTGGCCGAAGCCATCATCGCCTCCGGCGCCGCCGACCTGGTGTCGATGGCGCGCCCGCTGCTGGCCGATCCCGATTTCGCCCGCAAGACGCGCGCGGGTCTTGCCGAGCAGATCAACACCTGCATCGCCTGCAACCAGGCCTGCCTGGACCGCATCTTCACCGACCGGGTGGCGAGCTGCCTGGTCAACCCGCGCGCCGGGCGCGAGGTGGAGTTCGAAGACGGCAAGACAGCCGATCCCAAGCACTTCGCCGTGGTCGGCGGCGGGCCGGCCGGCATGGCGTTCGCCATCAACGCCACCCAGCGCGGGCACCGCGTCACCCTGTTCGAGGCGGGCGATCAGCTGGGCGGCCAGCTCAACCTGGCGCGCCAGGTGCCGGGCAAGAACGAGTTCAACGAGATGCTGCGCTACTTCAGGGTGACGCTCAAGCGCCTGCAGGTCGCCGTGCATCTGCAGACCGCGGTCGATGCCGAGGGCCTGGCCGCGCGCGTGCGCGCCGGCGAGTTCGACGAGGTGGTGATCGCCACCGGCGTGCTGCCGCGCCAGCCCGACATCCGCGGGCTCGACCACCCCAAGGTGCTCAGCTACCTCGACGTGCTGGCCCATGGCGCACCGGTGGGCCAGCGGGTGGCCATCATCGGCGCCGGCGGCATCGGCTTCGACGTGGCCGAGTACCTGGTCGGCCATGCCGAGGAATCGCTGCAGCCCCAGGTGTTCATGGACGCCTGGGGGGTCGATACGGCCATCCACGGTGCGGGCGGCCTGAAGGCGCCCGCGCCGCACGCGGCCGGGCGCGTCGTCCACATGTTCCAGCGCAAGAACGAGTCGCTGGGCAAGAACCTGGGCAAGTCCACCGGCTGGATCCTCAAGGCCAATCTGCGCAAGGCCGACGTGGCGATGACGGCCGGCGCCAGCTACCACGCGGTCGACGACCAGGGCCTGCACTACAGCGTCAACGGCGAGGCCCGGGTGTGGGACGCCGACACCGTCATCCTCTGCGCGGGGCAGTTGTCCAACCGCACGCTGGCCGACGGCCTGGCCGAGCGCGGCATCCCCACCCACGTGATCGGCGGCGCCGACGTCGCGGCCGAGCTGGACGCCGTGCGCGCCATCGACCAGGCCACGCGCCTGGCGGTTTCGCTTTGATCGTCAATCTTCCACCCTTCATCCACCATGACCAGCAAGTTCTCGCAAGACCTCGACCAGAACCCCGGCAACCACCAGCCACTGACCCCGCTCGGGCTGCTGGACCGGGCGGCGGATGTCTACCCCGACCGCATCGCCGTCATCCACGGTGAGCGGCGCCATACATGGGCCGAGTACGCCCAGCGCTGCCGCCGTCTGGCGCGCGCGCTGATCGGCGCCGGCATCCGGCGCGGCGACACGGTGGCCATCTTGGCGGCCAACATCCCCGAGATGCTGGAGGCGCAGTTCGGCGTGCCCCTGTCGGGCGCTGTCATCAACAGCATCAACATCCGCCTGGACGCGCCGGCGATCGCCTTCATCCTGCAGCACTCCGAGACGCGCTTGCTGTTGGTCGACCAGCAGTTCGCCGACGTGGCGCGCCAGGCCGTCAAGTTGTCCGGCCTGCAGCTGGACGTGGTGGACATCCGCGCCGCCGACGTGCCCGACGCCGAGCCGGTCGGCGTGATCGAATACGAGAGTTTTCTTGCCCAGGCGCCGACCGATGTCGCGCTGCGCTACCCCGAGGACGAGTGGGACGCCATCGCGCTCAACTACACCTCGGGCACCACCGGCAACCCCAAGGGCGTGGTCTATCACCATCGCGGGGCCTACCTCAATGCCCTGGGCACCACCCTCTACGCACGGCTCAACGCCGGCACGCCGGTCTACCTGTGGACCTTGCCGCTGTTTCACTGCAACGGCTGGTGCTACGCCTGGGCCCTGGCTGCCGTGGGCGGCACCAGCGTGTGCCTGCGCAAGGTGGTGCCCGATGAGATTTACGCCGCCATCCGCCAGTACGGCGTCACGCATTTCTGCGGCGCGCCGGCCGTGCTCAGTGCCCTGGTCATGGGCAAGCCCAAGGACTGGGTCAGGCCCGAAACCCCCATCTGGGTGGCCTGCGCCGGCGCCTCGCCACCGGTGACGGTGATCGCGCAAACCGAGGCCCTGGGCTTCGAGGTGCTGCACGTGTACGGCATGACCGAGGCGCATGGCGTCAACACCACCTGCGTGGTGCAGGACGCCTGGGCCGCCATGGGCGACGACGAGCGGCTGCGCCGCATGGGCCGCCAGGGCGTGCGCACGGCGGTGGCGGGCGACATGATCGTCGCCGACCCGAGCACCCTGCAGCCCGTCGCGCGCGACGGCAAGACCATCGGCGAGGTGCTGTTTCGCGGCAACCTGGGCATGAAGGGTTACCTGAAGAACGCCGAGGCCACGCGCGAGGTCTTTCACGGCGGCTGGATGCACAGCGGCGACCTGGCCGTGATGCACGAGGACGGCTACATCGAGATCAAGGACCGCTCCAAGGACATCATCATCTCGGGCGGCGAGAACGTCTCGTCGATCGAGGTCGAGGAGGTGCTGTTCACGCATCCGGCGGTGTTCCAGGCCGCCGTGGTGGCCGTGCCTGACGAGAAATGGGGCGAGGTGCCCTGCGCCGTGCTGGAGCTGCATCCCCCATACGTCGGCACGCTGACCGCGGACGACATCATCCAGTTCTGCCGCGCCCGGCTGCCGGGCTTCAAGACGCCCAAGCACGTGATCTTCGAGCCCATCGTGCGCACGGCCACCGGCAAGCTGCAGAAGTTCAAGCTGCGCGACCATGTCGCCGAGATCATCGCCAAGCGCGAGCACTGACCGACCCTCTCATCAAAGGAGCATTCCCATGCGTGGACTCAAGGACAAAGTCGCCATCATCACGGGCGCTGCCGGCGGCATCGGCCGCAGCCTGGTGCAACGTTTTCTGGAAGAGGGCGCGCGCGTCGCCGCCTTCGATCTGAACCAGGCCGGCCTGGATGAGGTCAAGGCCCAGTTCGCGCAGTACGCGGGCCAGCTGAGCACGGTGCAACTCGACATCACCGACCACGACGCGGTCGCCCGGGCGGTGCAGAAGGTCCACGCCGACCTCAAGCAGATCGACATCCTGGTCAACAACGCCGGCTGGGACGTGGCCAAGCAGTTCGTCGACACCACGCCCGATTTGTGGGACAAGCTGATCGCCATCAACCTCAAGGGCCCGCTGAGTCTGCAGCACGCCGTGGTGCCGCTGATGGTGGCCGCCGGCGGCGGCAAGATCGTCAACATCGCCTCGGACGCGGGCCGCGTCGGCTCCTCGGGCGAATCCGTGTATGCCGCCTGCAAGGGCGGCATCATCGCCTTCAGCAAGACGCTGGCGCGCGAAACCGCGCGTGCCGGCGTGCGCGTCAACGTGGTCTGCCCCGGCCCGACCGACACGGCGCTGCTGCAGTCCTTCACGGGCGGCGGTGAGTTCGGCCAGAAAATCTACGACGGCCTCAAGCGTGCCATTCCGCTCAAGCGCCTGGGCCAGCCCGAGGACATTCCCGGCGCCGTGGCCTTCCTCTCCAGCGACGACGCCAACTTCATCACCGGCCAGGTGCTCTCGGTGTCGGGCGGCCTGACCATGCACGGCTGAGCCGGCGAAAACATCGCACCCGACTGCCGAATCGACCCCATGAGTGACTACATCCCCCCGTTGCAGGACATGCAGTTCGTGCTGAACGAACTGGCCGGCCTGCAGGACATCGCCGCGCTGCCCGGCCATGGCGAGGCCACGCCCGACACCGCCCGCGCGGTGCTGGAGCAGGCCGGCGCCTTTGCCGCCGAAGTCATTGCGCCGCTCAACCACCCGGGCGACGTCGAAGGCGTGCGCCTGGAAGGCGGGCGGCCGCGCATGCCGGCGGGCTGGGTGCGCGCCTACGCGAGCTACGTGGAAGGCGGCTGGCCCACGCTGGCCGTCCCCGAGGCGCTGGGTGGGCAGAACCTGCCCGGCGTGCTGGCCGCTCCGGTCGAGGAGATGATGAACAGCGGCAGCATCGCCTTCGGCCTGCTGGGCCTGCTGTCGCGCGGCGCGGTGCAGGTGCTGAGCGAAGTCGGCACGCCCGAGCAGCAGCGGCGCTATCTGCCGCGCCTGATCAGCGGCGAGTGGACCGGCACCATGGTGCTGACCGAGCCGCAGGCGGGCTCCGACCTGTCGGCGGTGCGCACGCGTGCCACCCGCGCGGCCGACGGCAGCTACCGCCTGCACGGCACCAAGATCTTCATCACCTATGGCGACCACGACCTGACGCCCAACGTGATCCACATGGTGCTGGCTCGCGTCGACGGCGCCCCGGCGGGCACCAAGGGCATCTCGCTGTTCGTCGTGCCCAAGCGCTTCGTCAACGACGACGGCTCGCTGGGCGCGCACAACGACCTGCGCGCGGTGTCGATCGAGCGCAAGCTGGGCCTGCACGCCACGCCGACCTGCGTCATGGCCTTCGGCGATGGCGAGGGTGCCGTCGGCCAGCTGGTCGGCGAGGAAAACCGCGGGCTGGAGTACATGTTCATCATGATGAACTCGGCGCGGTTTTCGGTCGGCCTGGAGGCCATCGGCCTGGCCGAGCGCGCCTACCAGAAGGCCCGCGCCTATGCGCGCGAGCGCGTGCAGGGCGTGGAGCAGGGCGGCGCCGGCAACGAGCGGGTGGCCATCATCCGCCACCCCGACGTGCGCCGCATGCTGCTGAACATGAAGTGCCGCATCGAGGCCATGCGCGCGCTGGCCGGCGTGATGGCGGCCAGCATGGACCAGGCGGCGGCCAACCCCGATGCGCAGGTGCGCGAAGAGCACCAGGCCTTCGTCGAGCTGATGATGCCGATTGCCAAGGGCTGGTTCACCGAGGTCGGGCTGGACATCGCGTCCATGGGCATCCAGGTGCATGGCGGCGTCGGCTTCATCGAGGAAACCGGCGCGGCGCAGCATCTGCGCGATGCGCGCATCACGACCATCTTCGAGGGCACGACCGGCATCCAGGCCATGGACCTGGTCGGGCGCAAGGTGGGGCGCGACGGCGGGCGCGTGATCGGCGCGCTGATCGCGCGCATGCGCGCGGTGCAGGCCGAGCTGCAGGCCCATACGGATGCCGAGCTGCGCGCCATCGGCGAGCGGCTGAACCAGGGCATCGACGATCTCGAGGCCGCCGTCGGATCGATCGTGAAGTCGTGGGCCAGCGGCCCCAAGCCGGCGCTGGCGGGGTCGGTGCCCTTCCTGGAGCTGCTGGGCATCGTGGCGGGCGGCTGGCAGATGGGCCGCGCGGCCTTGGCGGCCGACCGGCTGCTCAGGCCCGATCCTGGATCCGAGTTTTTGACGCACAAGATCCTCGGCAGCCGCTTCTACGCCGATCACGTTTTGCCCAGGTCGGCCGGTCTGCGCCATGCCGTCGTGGCGGGCGCGGGGGCGACCTTGGCGTACGCCGAATCGGCGTTTTGAGCCGGCCTCGGCGGGGGCGCTTCGGTACGATATTGTTTTGCTTCATTGAACCCGTCGACAGGAGAGCGAGCCCATGTTCAGCCACGTGATGGTCGGATCGAACGACATCGAGCGCTCACAGCGCTTCTACAACGCCGTGCTCGGCCAGCTGGGCGTGCCCGAGCCCGTCCGCAACCAGAACGCCACCGGCCAGACGCGGCTGTTCTATCGGCACGAAGGCAACACCTTCTGCGTGTCCGAGCCGATCGACGGCGCGGCGGCCAGCCACGCCAACGGCGGCACCGTCGGCTTCAAGTGCCAATCGGCCGAACAGGTGCAGGCCTTTCACGCCACGGCGCTGGCGCATGGCGGCACCTCCATCGAGCAGCCGCCCGGCCTGCGCGAGGGCGCCGGGGGCGCGCTGTACCTGGCCTATGTGCGCGATCCGGACGGCAACAAGCTCTGCGCGCTGTTTCGGCCGAAGTAGGGCCTGATCAGGGTTCCAGCCAGCGCAGGCGGCCCTGGCCGATTTCATCCAGTTGCGCGCGCACGTCCACTCGCGCGTCGGCCGCCACCTCGTAGCGCAGCAGCACCTCGTCCGTGTGCTGCAAATCCACCGCCCGCACGGGCGCCTGCTGCAGGGCGTGGCGCACCGCGCCTTCCAGGGCGTAGGGCAGGGCGCAGGCCTGCGCCAGCCAGCGCACCAGCGGCACCTTGTCGGCCGCCAGCAGCGCCTGCGCCACGGCGTCGGTGTAGGCTCGCACCAGTCCGCCCGCGCCCAGCTTGACGCCGCCGAAATAGCGCACCACGGTGGCCAGCACGCCGTCCAGGTCCTGCTGGCGCAGCACATGCAGCATGGGCCGCCCGGCCGTGCCGCCGGGCTCGCCGTCGTCCACGGCGGCCGAATCACCGCCGGCCAGCAGCGCCCAGCACACATGCGTGGCGTCGGGGTGCTGCTGGCGCAAGGCGGCCACCAGCTGCAGCGCCTGCGCGCGCCCATCCACCGGCTGCACGCAGGCGATGAAGCGGCTTTTCTTGACGATCAGCTCGTGGTGGACGGCAGCGGCCAGACCCTGGCTCAAGGCGCGATCTTCTTCCTGCGCCTTCGAGCCGCCGGCCACTCGGGTGCGAGCCGGGCGATCTGCGCCGGTTCTGGCAGCTCGATCATCGGTCGCCAGCTATATTGATAATAGCTACTCGCGCTTGATTGGCGACGGCTGGAGCTCGATTCGACCCGCATTCCGCCCATCACCCCACCATATCAGCCGACAGCCCCGCCGTCTGGCTGAAGCCGCCGTCCACGTAGGTGATCTCGGCCGTCACGCCGCTGGCCAGGTCGCTGAGCAAAAAGGCCGCGACGTTGCCGACGTCCTCGATGGTGACGTTGCGCCGCAGCGGCGCGGCAGCGGCCACGTAGCCCAGCAGCTTGCCGAAGTCCTTGATGCCGCTGGCGGCCAGCGTCTTGATCGGGCCGGCACTGATGCCGTTGACGCGCACGCCCCGACCGCCCAGCGCCTCGGCCATGTAGCGCACGGCGGCTTCCAGGCTGGCCTTGGCCAGGCCCATGGTGTTGTAGTTGGGGATGCTGCGCAGCGCGCCCAGGTAGCTCAGCGTCAGCAGCGCGGCCTTGTCGCTCAAGAATGGCAGGGCGGCCTTGGCCAGGGCGGGAAAGCTGTAGGCGCTGATGTCGTGCGCGATGCGGTAGCTTTCGCGGCTCAGGCCGTCGAAGAAGTTGCCGGCGATCGCCTCGCGCGGCGCAAAGCCGATGGCGTGCACGAAGCCGTCGAACCTGGGCCAAACCTGGCCCAGCTCGGCGAACATGCGCTCGATCTGCTCGTCGCTGCCGACGTCGCAGTCGAACACCAGGCTCGAATCGAACTCGGCGGCGAATTCGGTGATGCGGCCCTTGAAGCGCTCGCCGACGTAGCTGAAGGCCAGCTCGGCCCCCTGCGCGTGGCAGGCGCGGGCAATGCCGTAGGCGATGGATCGGTTGGACAGCACGCCGGTGATCAAAAGCTTCTTGCCCGCCAGAAAGCCGTTCGGGTTGGTCATGCGCTAGCTCCTCGAAAAATAGCGGCAGAATTGTCGCATGCGACTTGTTCTGGCGGCCCTGCTCCTGGCCTGCAGCTTTCCGGCCTGGGCCGCGCACGGCTACGCGCTGTGGGGCGAGCTGAAGTATCCGGCCGGCTTCAGCCATTTCGACTACGTCAACGCCGCCGCGCCCAAGGGCGGCGAAATCCGCCTGGTGGGCAATTCGCGCGCCTCCACCTTCGACAAGTACAACCCCTTCACCATCCGCGGCAGCGCGCCCACCTACATCACGCTGCTGATGTTCGACACGCTGCTGACCGGCTCGCTGGACGAGGCCGGCGCCGCCTACGGCCTGCTGGCCGAGGACGTCAGCGTCGCGCCCGACCGGCTGTCGGCCACCTTCCGCCTGCGCCCTGAGGCGCGCTTTCACGACGGCTCGCCGGTGCTGGCGGCCGACGTCAAGCACAGCTTCGACACCCTGGTCGGCCCCTACACCTCGCCGGCCTTCAAGACGATGCTGATCGAGGTCGCCGGCGTCGACGTGCTGGACGAGCGCAGCGTGCGCTTTCGCTTCAAGCAGCCCAACCGCGAGCTGCCGCTCACCGTCGGCGGCCTGCCGGTGTTCAGCCGCACCTGGGGGCAGGGCAAGCCCTTCGACCAGGTGGTGATGGAGCCGCCCATCGGCAGCGGGCCCTACAAGATCGGCCCGGTCAACTTCGGGCGCGACATCACTTATGTGCGCGACCCCAATTATTGGGCGCGCGATCTCAACGTCAAGCGCGGCACCGACAACTTCGACCGCGTGCAGGTCAAGATCTACCGCGACAACACCGCCCGGCTGGAGGCGCTGAAGGCGGGCGAATTCGATCTCATGGCGTTTTACTCGGCCGGCGACTGGGCGCGGCGCGTGAACGGCCGCAAGTTCAAGAGCGGCGAGCTGGTCAAGGGCGAGTTTCAGCACCATCTGCCCACCGGCTTTCAAAGCTACGTGCTGAACACCCGCCGCCCGTTCTTGCAGGACGTGCGCGTGCGCCAGGCGTTGGGCCTGGCGATCGACTTCGAGTGGATGAACCGCCAGATGTTCTACGGTGCCTACCGGCGCGTGCACGGCATCTTCGGCAACACCGAGTGCGCGGCCACGGGCTCGCCCGACGCGGCGCAGCGGGCGCTGATGGCGCCGTACCGGCAGGACATTCCGCCAGCGGCCTTCGGCCCCGCCTTCGAGCCGCCGCGCACCGACCAAAGCCCCAACGGCCTGCGCGAGAACCTGCGCCAGGCGCAACAGCTGCTGGCCGCGGCGGGCTGGACCGTGCAGGACGGCGTGCTCAAGAACGCCCAGGGCGAGCCCATGGTGCTGGAATACCTGGACAGCAACGAGGGCGGCGCGCGCGTGGTGGCGCCTTGGCGGCGCAACCTGGAAAAGCTGGGCATCCGCCTGACCTATCGCGCGGTCGACTACGCGCTGTACCAGCAGCGACTGCAGACCTTCGACTTCGACATCACCACCATCGCCTACCAAGGCACGCTCAACCCGGGGCAGGAATACGCCGACCTGTTCGGCAGCAAGGCCGCCGACACGCCCGACTCGGGCAACCTGGCCGGCGTCAAGAACCCGGCCGTGGACAGCCTGATCGCCCACATGGTGGGCGCGGCGACCAAGCCCGAATTCTTGGCCTCGTGCCGCGCGCTGGAGCGCGTGGTCAGCCACGAGCACTACCTGCTGCCGCAGTGGTATTCGCCGGTGCATCGGCTGGCCTACAACGCCTGGCGGCTGGCCAAGCCCGACGTGGTGCCGGCCTACTTTCAGGGCGAGTCTTGGGCCATCGAAACTTGGTGGGCGCGCCAGCCGCCTGAATCTGCGCACTGAGCGCTGGTGAGCTTCAACCCACCGAGACCACCAACTCGGGCTGGAACAGGGCGTTCTCGACCTTGCCATCGCGCGCATAGCCGCGCGGGTTGCACAGCACGCGCGTGCCGTCCAACTCGTAGTCGAAGCTGTCGTGCGTGTGGCCGTGAATCCACAGCTGCGCGCGCCGCCCCTTCAGCAGCCAGGCGGCGTCCGACACGAAGGCGGCGTTGATCGGCGAGCCGACAAAGCGCGGGTGAATGCTGTGCAGCGTTGGCGCGTGGTGGGTGACGACCACCGTCGGCCCGGCAAAGGGGCGGTTCAGTTCGGCATCCAGCCAGCGGCTGCTGGCGGCAAACAGCCGCGTCGTGTCCTCGGGCGTCAGCAGCGGCGCGTTGGCGCCCGGCCCGGTGCGCACGCGCTTGAAGTCGTACATGAACTCGCGCGTCTGACGCATCGCCTCGGCCTGCCGCGCGCCCTCGCCGTGGGCCAAAAAGTCGGTCCACAGGGTGGCGCCCAGAAAGCGCACGCCGCCCAGCTCGACCGCGCTGTCGTCCAGCAGGTGCACCTGCGTGCCATCCAGCAGGCGGTGAAAGGCGGCCTTCACCTCGGGCAGGCTGGAGCCGTAGAACTCGTGGTTGCCGATGACGTAGATCACCGGCTTGCCGAAGGCCAGCGCCCATGCGGCCGCGCGCTCGGGCCGGCTGATGTCGCCGGCCAGGATCACGACGTCCGCGTCGGTGGCCGGCTGCGCCATGCCCTGCACGCCCAGGTGCAGGTCGGAGAGGATGTGAAGCTTCATGGGGGTTCTCGCACGCGGGCCCGCTGGCCGCTTGCACTATCCTATCGCGCACCATGCTGGCCTACATCCTCAAGCGCCTGTTGCTGATGCTGCCCACGCTGTTCGGCGTGCTGCTGCTGACCTTCGTCGTCATCCAGTTCGTGCCGGGCGGGCCGGTGGAGCAGTACCTGGCCGAGGCGCGCGCGGGCGCCGGTGGCGCGGTGGCCGAGGGCGGCGGGCTGGCCTATCGCGGCGCGCAGGGGGTGGATGAGAAGCGCCTGACCGAGATCAAGAAGCTGTACGGCTTCGACAAGCCGGCGCACGAGCGCTTCTGGCTGATGCTGAAGAACTACGCGCGGTTCGATCTGGGGCGCAGCTTCTTCCAGAACAAGGACGTGTGGCAGCTCATCCGCGAGAAGCTGCCGGTGTCGATCAGCCTGGGGCTGTGGACGTTTTTCATCAGCTACGGCATCAGCGTGCCGCTGGGCGTGGCCAAGGCGGTGCGCGCGGGCAGCCGGTTCGACCTGGTGACCACGCTGCTGGTGCTGGCGGGCTACGCCATCCCGGGCTTCGTGCTGGGGGTGGCGCTGCTGGTGGTCTTTGGCGGCCAGCTGGGCTGGTTTCCGCTGCGCGGGCTCACGTCGGGCAACTGGGACGAGTTGAGCTGGCCGGCGCGCATCATGGACTACCTGTGGCACATCACGCTGCCGGTGACGGCCATGGTGATGGGCAGCTTTGCCGTCACCGCCATGCTGACCAAGAACAGTTTTCTGGAGGAAATCCGCAAGCAGTACGTGCTGACGGCGCGCGCCAAGGGCCTGTCGGAGCGGCAGGTGCTGTGGAAGCACGTGTTCCGCAACGCGCTGATTCCCATCGTCACCGGCTTTCCGGCCGCCTTCATCGGCGCGTTTTTTACCGGCGCGCTGCTGATCGAGACGCTGTTCTCGCTCGACGGCCTGGGCCTGCTGAGCTACGAGAGCGTGATCCGGCGCGACTATCCGGTGGTGCTGGGCACGCTGTATTTGTTCACGCTGATCGGCCTGGTCACCAAGCTGGTGAGCGACCTGACCTATGTGTGGGTGGACCCGCGTGTCAAGTTCGATTGACGGGCCCGGCACCGCAGCGGCGCATCTGTCATACAATGCAAGACAAATCGATTCATTCCGTTCGTCCACACCCTCGGAGCTTTTCATCATGCGCGTGAATGCACGATTCGAAGGCGACGCCGAGCAGCAGCTGATGTATCTGGCGCAGGCCACCGGTCTGGGCGTGAGCGAGGTGCTGCGCACCAGCGTGCAGCACTACTACGACCAGCTGCGCGCCCAGCGTGGCGGCCTGAGCCATTTCGCCGCCTTTGTCGGGCAGGGGCGCAGCGGCCGCAGCGACGTGGCCGGCCGCTACAAGGATCGGCTGGCCGAAGCCTGGGCCGACAAGCACCAGGGGCAGGCGCCCGCGGTGCACGAACCCGCCGCGCCGTGGCCGGCGCCCCGCGCACCCAAGGGCCGTGCATGATCATTGCCGACGCCGGGTTCTTCTATGCGCTGGCCGATGCCGGCGATGCCTGGCACGGGCGCGCGGTGCAGGCTCTCGATACCCAGACCGAGGGCTGGATCACCACCTGGCCGGTGCTGACCGAGGCCACGCACCTGCTCACGTGCTGGATCGGCACCGCCGCCGCCCAGGCGCTGCTGCTCGACGTGGCCGCCGGCGGCGTGGCCGTGTGGCAATGGCAGGCCTCGCAGACCGAGCGGCTGGCGCACCTGATGGCGCGCTACGCCCAGTTGCCAATGGACCTGGCCGACGCCTCGCTGGTGCTGCTGGCCCAGCACCTGGGCCACGGGCGCATCCTGAGCACGGACGAGCGCGACTTCGGCGCCTACCGCTTCAAGGGGCGCGAGCCCTTCGTCAACCTGCTGGCGCCGCATGGCTGAGACGGCCGCGCCCAGCCCCTCGCCCGCTCGCTGGGCCTGGCGGCGCTTTCGGCGCAACCGGCTGGGCTTTGTCAGCCTGGTGCTGTTCGTCCTGCTGGTGGGCCTCAGCCTGCTGGCCGAGGTCATCTCCAACGACAAGCCGCTGGTGGTGCGCTACGACGGGCAGTTCTACTTTCCGCTGGTCAAGGCCTACCCCGAGAAGGTGTTCGGCGGCGACTTCGAGACCGAGACCGACTACCTCGACCCCTTCATCAAGGCGCAGTTCGCCAAGCCCGGCAACTGGGCCGTCTACCCGCCCAACCCCTACGGCGCGCACACCATCAACTACTTTGCGCAGGCGCCCAACCCGGCGCCGCCCTCGCGCGCCAACTGGCTGGGCACCGACGACCGCGGGCGCGACCTGCTGGCGCAGCTGATCTACGGCTTTCGCGTCTGCGTGCTGTTCGGGCTGGCGCTGACGGCGGTGGGCACCGTACTGGGCATCGCGGCCGGCGCCGTGCAGGGCTTTTTCGGCGGCAAGACCGACCTGGCGTTCCAGCGCTTCATCGAGGTCTGGGGCTCGATGCCTGAGCTGTACCTGCTGATCATCTTCAGCGCCGTGCTGGCGCCCAGCCTGGGCCTGCTGCTGGTGCTGCTGAGCCTGTTCGGCTGGATGGGCCTGTCGGACTACGTGCGCGCCGAATTCCTGCGCAACCGCCAGCTCGACTACGTCAAGAGCGCGCGCGCCCTGGGCGTGCCCAACAGCCGCATCATCTGGCGCCACATCCTGCCCAACAGCATGGTGCCGGTGGTGACCTTTCTGCCGTTTCGCATGAGCGCGGCCATTCTGGCGCTGACCTCGCTCGACTTTCTGGGCCTGGGCGTGCCGCCCGGCACGCCCAGCCTGGGCGAGCTGCTGAGCCAGGGCAAGAACAACATCGACGCCTGGTGGATCTCGATCTCCACCTTCGGCGTGCTGGTCGTCACCCTGCTGCTGCTGACCTTCATGGGCGACGCGCTGCGTGATGCGCTGGACCCGCGCAAGGGAGAGGCATGAATTTCAAGACAAATATGGCTTTAGCCAAGACACAACAATCGCAAGCAGCTATCAAATCGATAGAGGCTGCCGCATGACGGCACCGTTGCTGGAGGTGCGCGGCCTGCAGGTCGCCTTCGGCCCCAAGACCGTGGTCGAGGGCGTGGACTTCGCGCTGGCGCCGGGCGAGCGCTTGGCGCTGGTGGGCGAGTCGGGCTCGGGCAAGTCGGTGACGGCGCTGGCGCTGCTGGGCCTGCTGCACGGCGCGCGCACGCAGGGGCAGGCGCTGTTCGACACCGCGCGGGGCCGGCGCGACCTGCTGGCCCTGCCCGAGCGCGAGCTGCGCGGCCTGCGCGGCGACGACATCGCGATGATCTTTCAGGAGCCGATGACGGCGCTCAACCCGCTCATGACGGTGGGCGAGCAGATCGCCGAGGTTTTAAGGCTGAAACGAGCGCTGACGCCCGCCCAGTCTGCGCGGACAGCTATCGAATTGTTAGCGAAAACCGGCATCCCCGAGCCCGCGCGACGGGCCGGCGCCTACCCCCACCAACTGTCGGGCGGCCAGCGCCAGCGCGCCATGATCGCCATGGCGCTGGCCTGCCAGCCCCGGCTGCTGCTGGCCGACGAGCCGACCACGGCGCTGGACGTCAGCCTGCGCGGGCAAATCCTGGCCCTGCTGGGCGAGCTGCAGCGCGAGACCGGCATGGCGGTGCTGCTCATCACGCACGACCTCAATCTGGTGCGCCGCTTTGCCGACCGCGTGGCGGTGATGCAGCACGGCCGCCTGGTGGAGCAGGGCGCCACGGCAGCGCTGTTTGCCGCGCCGCGCCACGCCTACACCCGTCAGCTGCTGGCCAGCCGGCCCGAGCGCGACGTCGATGAGCGCCCCGCGCCGCCGGGCGCCACGCCGGTGCTGGCGGCGCAGGGGCTGCGCGTGGTCTACCCGACGCCGCTGCCCGGCATCCGCGGCTGGTTCAAGAAGGGCGAGTTCGTCGCGCTGCAGGGCGCCGACTTCAGCCTGCCGCCCGGCCGCACGCTGGGCGTGATCGGTGAGTCGGGTTCGGGCAAGTCCACCCTGGCGCAGGCCGCGCTGGGCCTGCTGGCGCGCCGGCAGGTGGGCGGCGACATCCGGGTCGCCGGCCACCCCTGGCGCTACAAGGCCGGCGCCGACCGGCCGCTGCGCCGCGCCGCGCAGGTGGTCTTTCAGGACCCGTTTTCGTCCCTGTCGCCGCGCATGACGGTGCAGGAGATCGTCGGCGAGGGCCTGCACGTGCATCAGTCCGCGCTGCCCGAGGCCGAGCGCCTTGCGCGCGTGCGCCAGGCCCTGGCGGACGTCAGTCTGACGGAAAGCGCGTTTCCCGGCCTGCTGGCCCGCTATCCGCATGAGTTTTCGGGCGGCCAGCGCCAGCGCATCGCCCTGGCGCGGGCGCTGATCGTCGGGCCCGAGTTGCTGGTGCTGGACGAGCCCACCAGCGCGCTCGACGTCACCATCCAGAAGCAGGTGCTGGCCCTGCTGCAGACGCTGCAGCGCGAGCGTGGGCTGGCCTATCTGCTGATTACCCATGACGTGGCCGTGGTGCAGGCCATGGCGCACGAGGTGATGGTGCTCAAGGACGGCGCGGTGGTCGAAGCCGGCGCCGCCGCCCAGGTGCTGGGCGCGCCGCGGCACCCTTACACGCAAAAGCTGCTGGCGGCGGCCTGACCGGCCACGCGCCCGGCGCAGGGCGGCCTGGCCACCAAGTCGTTGTCGCGCGGGCAAGTTCATGCTAAAATTCGATGGATTGACGACCACATGGGCGGCCTTGCACCCGCCCATTTTTTATGCCTGAACGCCAGCGCCGGGCGCCGAAAGGGCGCGGCGCGGCCGCAGGCTTCATCGACGACACACGTGGCACTGCAACAGACGATCGACGACACCGTGCGCTCATTGGGCTATGAGCTGGTCGAGCTGGAACGCTCGGCCGGGGGGCTGCTGCGGGTGACGATCGACTGGCCCTGGGCCGCCGGGCAGGCCGAACGCGGCGTGTCGGTGGACGATTGCGAGCGCGTCACGCGCCAGTTGCAGTACGTGCTGGAGGTCGAGGGCGCGGACTACCAGCGCCTGGAGGTGTCCTCGCCCGGCATCGACCGGCCGCTGCGCCACGCGCAGGACTTCGAGCGCTTCGCGGGCGAGCTGGTCGACTTGGTGCTGAAGGCGCCCATCGGCGTGGCCGCGGCCGGCCAGGTGGCCGCCAACCGCAAGAAGTTTCGCGGCACGCTGCAGCGCGGCGAAGGCGAGGGCTGGCGCATCGTGTGGCGCGACGAGCCGGCGACCAAGCCGGGCGTGCGCGTGAGCAAGAAGCGCGAGGTGGCGCCCGAGCAGGCGCTGGACTTCGCGCTGGATGAACTGGCCTCGGCGCGCCTGGCGTCGGTGGTTGATTTCAAGGGCCGGAAGCCCAGGGGCGATTCGGTCGAGGCAAAGCAGGAATAGACGCCACGCGCCGTTCCTTTGAGAGTATTGAAACAGGTGACACCATGAACCGCGAACTGTTGATGCTGGTCGAGGCGATTTCGCGCGAGAAGAACGTCGAGCACGACGTCGTGTTCGGCGCGGTCGAGGCCGCGCTGGCCCAGGCTGCCAAGAAGCTGTACGAAGGCGACGTCGATCTGCGCGTGGCGATCGACCGCGAGACCGGCGACTACGAGACCTTCCGCCGCTGGCACGTGGTGCCCGACGACGCGGGCCTGCAGAACCCCGATGCCGAGGAACTGCTGATGGACGCCAAGGACCGCATTGCCGACATCGAGGTCGACGAATACATCGAGGAGCCGGTCGACTCGGTGCCGATCGGGCGCATCGGCGCCATGGCGGCCAAGCAGGTCATCCTGCAGAAGATCCGCGACGCCGAGCGCGAGATGCTGCTGAACGACTTCATGAGCCGTGGCGAAAAAATCTTCACCGGCACCGTCAAGCGCATGGACAAGGGCGACATCATCGTCGAGAGCGGTCGCGTCGAAGGGCGCCTGCGCCGCAGCGAGATGATCCCGAAGGAAAACCTGCGCAACGGCGACCGCGTGCGCGCCATGATCATGGAGGTCGACCTGACGCTGCGCGGCGCGCCGATCCTGCTGTCGCGCTCGGCGCCCGAATTCATGATCGAGCTGTTTCGCAACGAGGTGCCCGAGATCGAGCAGGGCCTGCTGGAGATCAAGAGCTGCGCGCGCGATCCGGGCAGCCGAGCCAAGATCGCCGTGCTTTCGCACGACAAGCGGGTCGACCCGATCGGCACCTGTGTCGGCGTGCGCGGCACGCGCGTCAACGCCGTCACCAACGAGCTGGCCGGCGAGCGCGTGGACATCGTGCTGTGGTCGGACGACCCGGCGCAGTTCGTGATCGGCGCGCTGGCGCCGGCCAATGTGTCGTCGATCGTGGTCGACGAGGAAAAGCACGCCATGGACGTGGTGGTGGACGAGGAAAACCTGGCCATCGCCATCGGCCGCGGCGGCCAGAACGTGCGCCTGGCGTCCGACTTGACGGGCTGGAAGATCAACATCATGGACGCGGCCGAATCGGCCCAGAAGCAGGAAGAGGAAACCACCTCGCTGCGCAAGCTGTTCATGGAAAAGCTCGACGTCGACGAGGAAATCGCCGACATGCTGATCGCCGAAGGCTTCACCAACCTCGAGGAAGTGGCCTACGTGCCGATCCAGGAAATGCTGGACATCGAGGGCTTCGACGAGGAAACCGTCGAGGAGCTGCGCGCCCGCGCCAAGGATGCCCTGCTGACGCAGGCCATCGCGCGTGAGGAAAGCATGGACGCGGTGTCGCAGGATTTGCGCGACCTGGAGGGCCTGACCCCCGCGCTGATCGGCCAGCTGGCCGAGGCCGGCGTGCAGACGCGCGACGACCTGGCCGACCTGGCCGTCGACGAACTCACCGCCATCACTGGGCAGTCCGAGGACGAAGCCCGAGCCCTGATCCTGAAGGCACGCGAGCACTGGTTCGCCGGCCAAGAGTAAGGACATGGAGACACGCACCGTATATGACGAACACCACCGTTGCCGATTTCGCGAACGAACTCAAGCGCCCCGCTGACGCGCTGCTGGAGCAGCTCCACGCCGCCGGGGTGGGCAAGCGCGCGACCACCGACGTCCTGACCGACTCCGACAAGCAGCAGCTGCTGACTTACCTGGAGGCCAGCCACGGCACCGGCGCCGCGCGCAAGAAGATCACGCTGACCAAGAAGACCACCAGCGAGATCAAGCAGGCCGACGCCTCGGGCAAGGCGCGCACCATCCAGGTCGAGGTGCGCAAGAAGCGCACCTTCATCAAGCGCGAGGACGAGGTGGCGCCGCCCGCGCCCGCGCCCGCACCCGCCGCTGAAGCGGCCGCGCCCGCTGCGCCCGCACCGGCGCCCGCGCCCATCATCGACGCCGCCGAGCAGGCGCGGCGCGACGAAGAAGCGCGCCGCCACGCCGAGCTGCTGCGCCGCCAGGCCGAGGAACAGGCCGAAAAGCGCCGCCTGCGCGAAGAGCAGGAGCGCCAGGCCGCGGCCGAGCAGGCCCGCCTGGCCGCCCAAGCCGCCGAGCAGGCCGCCGCCCAGGCTGCGCCGGCGCCCGCGGCCGCTCCGGCCTCGATCGGCGAACCCGAGGCACCCGCTGCCGAGCCGGTCAAGGCCGAGCCCGCCCAGGCTGAGCCGGCTGCAGCGCCGGCCGCGGCCGTTGCGCCCAGCGCCGAGGACGAAGCCGCCCTGGCGCGCGAGCACGAGGCCAAGCGCCGCAAGGCCCTGGCCGAGGCCGAGGCCATCCGCGCCATGATGAACGCGCCGCGCAAGGTGCTGGTGGCCAAGAAGCCCGACGAGGGCAAGGCCGCCGCTGGCACGACCGCCGCCAAGGCCAAGGCGGGCGCCGCCGGTGCCGCGGCCAAGACGGCAACGCCGGGCGCCAACAAGGAACTCAAGTCGGCCAAGCTGTCGTCCAGCTGGGCCGGCGATCCGGCCAAGAAGAAGGGCATTCCCACGCGCGGCGACAGCAGCGGCGGGGTGGGGCGAAACAACTGGCGTGGCGGCCCGCGTGGCCGCCGCGGCGAGCGCGGACGCGACGAGCAGGCCGTGGTGGAGGCGCCGGCCGAGCATCGCGTCCTCGAGGTGCACGTGCCCGAGACCATCACCGTGGCCGAGCTGGCGCACAAGATGGCCATCAAGGCCTCCGAGGTCATCAAGACGCTGATGAAGATGGGCCAGATGGTCACCATCAACCAGCCGCTGGACCAGGACACGGCCATGATCGTGGTCGAGGAAATGGGCCACACCGCGGTGGTGGCGGCGCTGGACGACCCCGAGGCCTTCACCGACCAGGAAGTGCAGGCGCAGGACGCCGAGGCGCTGCCGCGCCCGCCGGTGGTCACCGTCATGGGCCACGTCGACCACGGCAAGACCTCGCTGCTGGACTACATCCGCCGCGCCAAGGTGGCGGCGGGCGAGGCCGGCGGCATCACGCAGCACATCGGCGCCTACCATGTGCAGACGCCGCGCGGCGTGATCTCCTTCCTCGACACGCCCGGCCACGAGGCCTTCACCGCGATGCGCGCGCGCGGCGCGCAGGCCACCGACATCGTGATCCTGGTGGTGGCCGCCGACGACGGCGTGATGCCGCAGACGCGCGAGGCCATCAAGCACGCCAAGGCGGCGCAGGTGCCGATCGTGGTGGCCATCACCAAGTCCGACAAGCCCGACGCCAACCCCGAGAAGGTCAAGGCCGAGCTGGTGGCCGAAGAGGTGGTGCCCGAGGAATTCGGCGGCGACTCGCCCTTCATCGCCGTGTCCAGCAAGACCGGCCAGGGCATCGACGAGCTGCTGGAGCAGGTGCTGCTGCAGGCCGAGGTGCTGGAGCTGAAGGCGCCGGTCGATGCCGCCGCCAAGGGCATCGTCATCGAAGCCAGCCTGGACAAGGGCCGCGGCCCGGTGGCCACCGTGCTGGTGCAGTCCGGCACGCTGAACGTGGGCGACGTGGTGCTGGCCGGCCAGACCTTCGGCCGCGTGCGCGCCATGCTGGACGAGGACGGCAAGGCCACCAAGTCGGCCGGCCCGTCGATCCCGGTCGAAATCCAGGGCCTGGCCGAGGTGCCGCAGGCCGGCGACGATTTCATGGTGCTGACCGATGAGCGCCGCGCGCGCGAGATCGCCACCTACCGCGCCGGCAAGTTCCGCAACACCAAGCTGGCCAGGCAGCAGGCCGCCAAGCTGGAGAACATGTTCTCCGACCTGTCGGCCGGCGAGGTCAAGCACCTGCCCATCATCGTCAAGGCCGATGTGCAGGGCTCGCAGGAGGCGCTGGCCGCTACCTTGCTCAAGCTGTCGACCGACGAGGTCAAGGTGCAGATGGTCTACACCGGCGTGGGCGGCATCAGCGAGAGCGACATCAACCTGGCGATCGCCTCCAAGGCCATCGTGATCGGCTTCAACGTGCGCGCCGACGCCGGCGCGCGCAAGCTGGCCGAGGGCAACGACGTCGAGATTCGCTACTACAACGTCATCTACGACGCGGTGGACGAGCTGAAGGCCGCCATGTCCGGCATGCTGGCGCCCGAGCAGAAGGAAGAGGTCATCGGCACGGCCGAGATCCGCACCGTGTTCGTGGCTTCCAAGATCGGCACCGTGGCCGGCTGCATGGTCACGCACGGGCTGGTGCGCCGCGACGCGCACTTCCGCCTGCTGCGCGACAACGTGGTCATCTACACCGGCGAGCTCGAGTCGCTCAAGCGCGTCAAGGACGACGTGCGCGAGGTCAAGGAAGGCTTCGAGTGCGGCATCAAGCTCAAGAACTACAACGACATCAAGGAAGGCGATCAGCTGGAGTTCTTCGAGATCAAGGAGATCGCGCGCACGCTGTAAGCCGCAATACCGGACGCAGAGGACGCGAAACATACGCAGAGGACGCAAAAGAATCCATCCAATGGTGTTCTGTCTCTTTAGCGTTTTTTGCGAAACCTTTGCGTTCTCTGCGCCCTGAATTTTTATGCCCAAGCGCAGCACCGTCCCCAACCGCGGCTTTCGCGTCGCCGACCAGATCCAGCGCGATCTGTCGGAGCTGATCGCGCGCGAGCTGAAGGACCCGCGCGTGGGCATGGTCACCCTCAACGCGGTCGAGGTCACGCCCGACTACGCGCACGCCAAGGTGTTTTTCAGCGTGCTGACCGGCGACCCGCAGGGCACGGCCGAGGCGCTCAACCACGCCGCCGGCCACCTGCGCAATGGCCTGTTCAAGCGCCTGCACATCCACACCGTGCCGACGCTGCACTTCGTGTTCGACCGCACCACCGAGCGCGCGGCCGACATGAACGCGCTGATCGCCAAGGCGGTGGCCTCGCGCTCCAAGGACGACGACGAGTAAGCCATGAGTACCGCTGGGCCGTCCCAAGGTGCGAAAGCCCCCTTGGGGGGCAGCGGACCACGCGCAGCGGGGGAGCGTGGGGGCGCGCCGCACGCGCCGCGCACGAGGGTCGTCCGGCGCCCCGTGCACGGGGTGCTGCTGCTCGACAAACCGCTGGGCCTGTCCAGCAACCAGGCCTTGCAGAAGGCCAAGTGGCTGCTGCGCGCCGAAAAGGCCGGCCACACCGGCACGCTCGACCCGCTGGCCAGCGGCGTGCTGCCGCTGTGCTTTGGCGCCGCCACCAAGTTCAGCGGCCTGCACCTGGATGCCGACAAGACCTACGCCGCCACCCTGCAGCTCGGCGAGCGTACGAGCACGGGCGACGCCGAAGGCGAGGTCGTCGAGCGGCGCGCCGTGCCGGCCATCACCGCGGCCGAGCTGGAGCGCGTGCGCCAGCAGTTCCTGGGCTCGATCACCCAGGTGCCGCCCATGCACAGCGCGCTCAAGAAGGACGGCAAGCCCCTGTACGACTATGCCCGCGCCGGCATCGAGGTCGAGCGCGCGCCGCGCACAGTGCAGATTTCCAAGCTGGATATGGCGCTGGCGCCCGCCGATCAAGCGCAGTCAGCTATAAATATCATAGTTATGTGCAGCAAGGGCACCTACATTCGCTCCCTGGGCGAGGACATCGGCCAAGCCCTGGGCTGCGGCGCGCACCTGAGCGCGCTGCGGCGCCTGGCGACCGGGCCGTTCCGAGAGATGGACTGCATCGGGCTGCCCGAGTTGGAGGCCCTGGATGAAGAGCAGCGCCTGGCCCGATTGCTGCCGCCCGAAGCGCTGCTGACCGACCACCAGCCGATCACGCTGGACGAGGCCGATGCCGGGCGCTTCTTGAGCGGCCTGCGCCGGCGCGGGCCTTGGGACGATGCCGAGCGCGTGGCGGTGTTCGGCGCCGCGCCGCGCGCGCTGCTGGGCGCCGCTCACGTCGAGGCCGGCGAGCTCATCCCCACGCGGCTGCTCAGCCCCATCGAGATTCAGCAAATCCTGCACGCCCAGGCCAGTCCTGCGGCGGCCACCCCTTGAAAATCAAGCCATCATGACCAAAGCCATTCGCAACATCGCCATCATCGCCCACGTCGACCACGGCAAGACCACCATGGTCGACCAATTGCTGCGCCAGAGCGGCACCTTCGCCGCGCACGAGAAGGTCGTCGACACGGTGATGGACAACAACGCCATCGAGCGCGAGCGCGGCATCACCATCCTGGCCAAGAACTGCGCCGTGAGCTGGCAGGGCACCCACATCAACATCGTCGACACCCCCGGCCACGCCGACTTCGGCGGCGAGGTGGAGCGGGCGCTGTCCATGGTAGACGGCGTGCTGCTCTTGATCGACGCGCAGGAAGGCCCCATGCCGCAGACGCGCTTCGTCACCAAGAAGGCGCTGGCGCTGGGCCTGAAGCCGATCGTGGTGGTCAACAAGGTCGACAAGCCTGGCGCGCGGCCCGACTACGTCATCAACGCCGCGTTCGATCTGTTCGACAAGCTGGGCGCCACCGACGAGCAGCTGGACTTTCCGGTGGTCTACGCCTCGGGCATCAACGGCTGGAGCTCGCTGGCCGAGGGCGAACCGGGCGAGCAGTGGGGCCCCGACATGTCGGCGCTGTTCGAGACCGTGCTCAAGCACGTGCCGCCGCACGAGGGCGATGCCGACGGCGCGCTGCAGCTGCAGGTGTTGGCGCTGGACTTCTCCACCTTCGTCGGGCGCATCGGCGTGGGCCGCGTGAACGCCGGCACCATCAAGCCGGGGCAGGAGGTGCTGGTGATGGCCGGGCCCGATGGCGCCAGCTACAAGGCGCGCGTCAACGAGGTGCAGACCTTCGAGGGCCTGAACCGCGTCAAGGTCACGCAGGCCGGCCCGGGTGACATCGTGCTGGTCAACGGCATCGAGAACGTGGGCATCGGCGAGACCCTGACCGACCCGGCCAACCCGCAGCCGCTGCCCATGCTGCAGATCGACGAGCCGACGCTGACCATGAACTTATGCGTCAACACCAGCCCGCTGGCCGGGCGCGAAGGCAAGTTCGTCACCAGTCGCCAGATCTGGGACCGGCTGCAGCGCGAGTTGCGCTCCAACGTGGCGCTGCGCGTGAAGGAAACCGACGAGGACGGCGTGTTCGAGGTCTCGGGCCGCGGCGAGCTGCACCTGACCATCCTGCTTGAAGAAATGCGCCGCGAGGGCTACGAGCTGGCGGTGTCCAAGCCGCGCGTGGTGTTCAAGGACATCGACGGCGAGCGCTGCGAGCCGATCGAGCTGGTGACGGCCGACATCGAGGAAGGTCACCAGGGCGGCGTGATGCAGGCGCTGGGCGAGCGCAAGGGCGAGCTGGTCAACATGGAGCCCGACGGCCGCGGGCGCGTGCGGCTGGAGTACCGCATCCCGGCGCGCGGGCTGATCGGCTTTGGCAACGAGTTTCTCAACCTCACGCGCGGCACCGGCCTGATCAGCAACCTGTTCGACGGCTACGAGCCGCACAAGGGCGAGATCGGCGGGCGCAAGAACGGCGTGCTGATCAGCATGGACGCGGGCGAGATCTTCACCTACGCCCTGGGCAAGCTGGACGACCGCGGCCGCATGTTCGTCAAGGCGGGCGACCCGGTGTACGAGGGCATGATCGTGGGCGTGCACAGCCGCGACAACGACCTGGTGGTCAACGCCACGCGCACCAAGCAGCTGACCAACTTCCGCGTCTCGGGCAAGGAAGACGCGATCAAGATCACGCCGCCGATCGTGCTGACGCTGGAGTACGGCGTCGAGTTCATCGAGGACGACGAGCTGGTCGAGATCACGCCCAAGAGCATCCGCCTGCGCAAGCGCCACCTGAACGAACACGATCGCAAGCGCGCCAGCCGCGAAGCGGCGGTCTGAGTTGCGGCGGTCGTCGTGACGGCCCACCCATCCTGGTCGCACACCCGCGCGGTGTGGATGATGGTGCTGACCACCTTGCTGTGGAGCACGGCGGGCGTGGTCACGCGCCAGATCGAGCACGCCCAGGGCCTGGAAGTGACTTTCTGGCGCAGCGCCTTCACCGCGCTGGCGCTGCTCGTGATCCTGCCGCTGTGGCGCGGGCGCGGCGTGTGGGAGCGCATCGCCTGGGGCCAGCCGACGCTGTGGCTGTCGGGGCTGTGCTGGGCCGTCATGTTCACCGCCTTCATGGTCGCGCTCTCGCTCACCGGCGTGGCGCGCGTGCTGGTGACCATGGCGTTCGGCCCCTTCCTGACGGCGCTGCTGTCGCGCCTGGTCACCGGCCGGCGCCTGCCGCGCCGCACCTGGGCGGCGATCGCCGTCGCGGGCATCGGCATGGCCTGGATGTTTGCTGGCCAGTTGGGCGAGGCCGGCGACGCCGCGGCCTGGCTGGGCTCCATCGTCGCGCTGGGCGTGCCGCTGGCCTCGGCCGTCAACTGGACGGTGTCGCAGCAGGGCCAGTCGCATGGCACGCCGGTGGACCTGGTGCCCGCCGTGCTGCTGGGCGCCGTGCTGTCGGCGCTGGCGGTGGCGCCCTGGGCCTGGCCTCAGGCCGCGTCGGCGCGCGACTTGGGCTGGCTGGCCGCGCTGGGCGTGGGGCAACTGGCCATCCCCAGCGTGCTGGCCGTGCTGTGCGCGCGCGTGCTGCCGGCGGCCGAGGTGTCGCTGCTGGGACTGCTGGAGATCGTGTTCGGCATCGGCCTGGTTTGGGCCATTGCCGGCGAGGCGCCGCGGCCCGAGGTGCTGCAGGGCGGCGCGCTGGTCATCGGCGCCCTGCTGGCCAACGAGCTGCTGGGCTGGTGGGGCCAGCGGCGGGCGGCGCGGGGCTTGTCATCCGTCAGCGGGTGAGCACCACCTTGCCGCCCGTCTCGCCCGCCATCATGAGCTGAAAGGCCTGCGCTGCCTCGGTCATCGGCAGCTCGGCGCCGATGCGCGGGTGGATGCCGGCCTGCACGCAAAAACTCAGCAGGTCGGCCAGTTCGCTGCGCGTGCCCATGGTCGAACCCAGGATGCGCAGCTGCAAAAAGAACACGCGCTGCAACTCGCCGGCGGTGGCGTCGCCCGTCGTCGCGCCGCAGGTGACCAGCACGCCGCCCGGCTTGAGGGCGCGCAGCGAGTGCGACCAGGTCTGGCGGCCGACGCTGTCGAACACGCCGTCCACGCGGTCGGGCAGGCGCGCGCCCGACTCGAACGCGGCATGCGCGCCCAGCTCGAGCGCCAGCGCGCGCTTGGCCTCGCTGCGGCCCGTCACCCACACCTGCAGCCCGGCTGCGCGCCCGAGTTGGACCAAGGCGGTGGGCACGCCGCCCGAGGCGCCCTGCACCAGCATGGTCTGACCCGGCCGCAGGCCCGACTTGACGAACAGCATGCGATAGGCGGTGAGCCAGGCGGTGCCCATGCAGGCCGCTTCGCTGAAGGACAGGGCCGCCGGCTTGGGCAGGACATTGGCCTCGGGCACCACCACCCGGTCGGCAAAGGTGCCCTGGTAGCTCTCGGTCAACATGCTGCGCCGGGGGTCCAGGGTTTCGTCGCCGCGCCAGCCGGGCGAGGGGATGACCGCGTGGATTACCACCTCGCGGCCATCGTCGGTGACGCCCGCGCCGTCCATGCCCAGGATCATCGGAAACTGCTCGGCGCGGATGCCCACGCCGCGCAGCGTCCACACATCGTGCATGTTCAGGCTGGCCGCGCGCACGTTGACCGCGACGTGGCCGGGCGGCACATCGGGCGCCGGGCGCTCGCCGACGGCGAGTGCGGACAGGGGGTCGTCCGGTTTGGCTTGGGAGGCATAGACGGCAAACATGGGGCGTTTCCTTTCAAGACGAGTGCGCCATGCGGGCCATGGCGTTCAGTTTGATGGCCTGGATTGGCAGGCGTTAACGGCCCTGCCAGCGCGGCGCCCGCCGTTCCTTGAAGGCGGCAACGCCCTCCCGGGCGTCGGCGGACTCGCGCACAACGATTTTGGCGGCTTGGGTCAGCGCCCAGCCCCGTTCGTCATTGTCGGCGTATAGCTGCTCCAGCGCCGCCAGCGTCTCGCGCACCGCCAGCGGCGCGCGTTCGGCGATCTGCCGCGCCAGCGCCAGCGCTTCGGGCAGCGCCCGGCCGGGCTCGGTCAGGCGGTTCACCAGGCCGAGGGCGTGGGCACGCTCGGCGCCCAGCGGCGCGCCCGTCAGCAGCAGCTCGCGCGCGATGTTGAGCGGCAGGGCGCGCGGGCCGCGAAACAGCCCGCCGCACTCGGCAATCAGGCCCAGGCCCACTTCCGGCAACGAGAACGAGGCCGTGCGGGAGGCCACGATCAACGAGGTGGACAGGGCGATCTCGAAGCCGCCGCCGGCGGCGATGCCCTCGACGGCGGCAATGACGGGCTTTTGCAGCCGTCGGCCGGCGATGCCGTAGGGGCCGCCACGCGGCGTCGGCTCGCCGGCCCAGGCCACCACGTCGGTGCCGGCGGAGAAAAACTGCGTCCCCCCGGTCAGCACCGCCACCCGCAGTGCGGGCTCGTCCTCGAAGGCATTGAGCGCGGCGTCGAGTGCGGCCGTCAGCGCGCCGTCGAAGGCGTTGCGTTTCTCGGGTCGGTCCAGGGTCAGCACGGCCACCGGCCCCTGCTGATCGATGTGTACGGGCATGGTGAGGTTCCTAAGGCGCGATCGCGCGCTTGAGCGCCTGCGCCACCGGCTGCGGCAGGTGGGGCGCGGCGCCCAGCACCCAGGGCAGCACCTTGCGCTTGGCGCCGCGGATGGATTCGGGCACCAGGGCTTCGATCAGGTGCGGGCCGGGCGTGGCCAGCGCGTATTCCAGCGCGGCGCAAAAGGCCTCGGCGCTGTCGGCGCGCACGGCGTGCACGCCCATGCCCTGCGCCAGCCGCGCGAAGTCGAGTTGCGGCGCGCCCAGATCGAGCTGCGCGCGCGAGCGCGGCCCGGGCTCGCCGGCGCCGACGCGCTCCAGCTCGATGTTGAGCACCGAGTAGGACGCGTTGTTGAAGACGATGCCGATCACGTGCAGTTGCTCGCGCGCCATGGTCCACAGCGCCTGCACGGTGTACATGGCCGCGCCGTCGCCCACCAGCACGATCACCGGCCGCGTGGGGCAGGCGACGGCCGCGCCCACGGCGCTGGGCAGGCCCTGGCCGATGGCGCCGCCGGTGAGCGTGAGCAGGTCGTGGCGCGGCGCGCCGGCCGTCATGGCGCCCAGCTTCTGGCCCGAGGTGATGGCTTCGTCGATCAGGATGGCGCCCTCGGGCAGCAGGTGGCCCAGGGCCTGGCAGGCCTTGGCGGCGGTGAGTTCGCCCGTGGGGCGCTCGGGCCGGGTGGCGGCTTGCAGGGCGGGCTGGGCCGAGCCCGCGTCCAGCGCGGCGACCAATTGTTGCAGGCAAGCCAGCGCATCGTGCTCGGGCGCGGCCAGCGTGTGCATGGTGCAGCCGGGCGGCACCAGGTCGCTCGCCTTGCCGGGGTAGGCGAAGAAGGAGACGGGCGACTTGGCGTCCACCAGCACCAGGTGCTGCAGGCCCGCCAGCTGAACGCCGGCCAGCTCGGCAAAGTAGGCCAGGCGCTCGATCGTGGGCAGACCGGCGCCGCGCTCCAGCCGGGTCGGAAACACCTCGGCCAGCAGCTTCACGCCGGTGGCCGCGGCCAGGCGCGCGGCGGCCAGCAGCGCCGGCTCGCGCAGCGCGTGGCCACCCAGCAGCAGCGCAGTCTTCTGGCCCGAGCGCAGGATGCCGGCGATGGCCTGCACGGTGGCTTCGTCGGCAGCCTTGGGCTCGACGGGTGGCGGCGGCGGACAGGGCACGCCGCCCTCGCTCCACGACACGTCGGCCGGCAGGATCAGCGTGGCCACCTGGCCGGGCCGGCCGCGCGCGGCGGCGATGGCGTCGACCGCGTCCTGGCCCAACTGCGCCGTGCTGGCCGAAGTGCGCACGAAGCCGGGCGAGACGTTGCGCGCCACGGTCTCGATATCGGACTGCAGCTGTGCGTCGTACTGGACGTGATAGGTCGCGTGGTCGCCCACGATGTTGACGATGGGCACCTTGCCCTTGCGTGCGTTGTGCAGGTTGGCCAGGCCGTTGCCCAGGCCGCAGCCCAGGTGCAGCAGCGTGGCGGCGGGCTTGCCCGCCATGCGCGCGTAGCCGTCGGCCGCGCCCGTGGCCACGCCCTCGAACAGGGTCAGCACGGCGCGCAGGCGCGGTTCATCATCCAGCGCGGCGACGAAGTGCATTTCGCTGGTTCCGGGGTTGGTGAAGCAGACTTCGACCCCGGCGTCGGCCAGGGTCTTGAGCAGGGCTTGGGCGCCGTTCATGGTCGTTCCTTCAAGGCGTGTCGCCGGTGAGGATGTGGCGCGCCGCCGCGCGCGCCGTCAGGATGCAGCCGGGCAGGAAGGTGCCTTCCAGCGAGCGCTTGCCGCTGGCGCCGCCGCCGCCAAAGCCCGCTGCCTCGCCCACACCGTACAGGCCGTCGATCGGCTGGCCGGCACCGTCCAGCACGCGGCTGGCCAGGTCGGTGCGCAGGCCGCCCAGGCTCTTGCGCGTGATGAGCTGCATGTGGATGGCGATGTAGGGGCCCGCGCCCTTCGTCTGCAGCGGCGCGGGCTTGGCGGTGCGCAGCTTGTCGGGGCCCCACTGGCGCGCATGGCGGATGCGGCGGATCTGCTCGTCGTTCTCCAGCTTGCTGCCGTGGGCGAAGTTGGCGTCGAAGGCATCGGCCGTGGCCTGCAGCACGGCGGCATCGATGTCGTGCGAGGCCGTCAGCGCATTCATCTGGCCGGCCAGCTGCGGCAGGCTGTCGGCCACGATGAAGTGCGGGCTTTGCTGCTGCATCTGCCGCACCAGGCGGTGGTTGCCCAGCAGGGTTTCCTTCAGGAACGGCAGGAACTGCCGGTCGCGGATGCGCGCGTTGTGCTCGGCCCCCGAGATGGCGAACTCCTTGGCGGCGATGCGCCAGTTCAGCAGGTGCCAGGTCCACGGTTTGGCCTGCGCCGCCACGCGCTGGCACAGCCAGTGGGTGTCGAAGCCCGTCACCAGCGGCTCGGGGCCGATGCGCCGGCCCGTGTGGTCCAGCCACAGCGCCGACTTGCACGGGATCAGCGACAGGCCATGGCCCGCGAAGTGCGGAAAGGGGTGCGGAATGCCCGCGGCGTAGTTCCACATCTCGCCCGCGTGGGTGATCTGTGCGCCCACGTGATCGGCGGCCCAGTGGTGCAGCGCGCCGTCGGCCAGGGGGTGCGCGCCATTCAGCATGGCGGCGGGGCAGGGGCGGTCGGCCGGCCAGTTCTTGCGCGCCTCGGCGTGGCTGCCGTTGATGCCGCCCATGGCCAGCACCACCACTGGGGCCTGCAGGCGCAGCTCGGCGCCCGTCGCCTCGTCGATCGCGTTCACGCCGGCGATCTGCCCGCCGTGCCGCTCCAGGCCCGTCACGCGATGGCGGTGCAGCAGGCTCAAGCGCCCGCCGGCGCCGGCCTGGCGCAGCGCGGCGATCAGCCGCTCCGTCATGTGACGCGCCGTCCCCCACACGATGTGATAGCGCGGCAGGCTGTTGCCGTCGCCGTGCCGGCCGCGCTCGACCCAGTTGACCGCAGGCATGAAGGTGACGCCCTCGTTCAGCAGCCAGTCGTGCACCTGCGCGCGCGAATGCTGCACGTAGTGGCGCGCCCATTGCAACGGGTATTCGTCGCCCGCATCCAGTTCGCCAAAGCGCAGCCAGTCGCGCAGCGCGATTTCGGGCGTGTCGGGGATCTTCCTCCTGGCCTGCAGCGGCGTGCCCACCAGCGCCATGCCGCCAAAGGCCCACAGCGCCAGGCCACCCAGCCGCTCGGGCGTGTCGCGGTCGAGCAGCGCCACGGTCTTGCCGGCGCGCAGCAGTTCGAGCGCGGTGACGATGCCGGCCAGGCCGCCGCCGGCGATCACCGCGTCGTGCTGCGTTGAGTTCATGGTTGCGTGCGTTGCGGGAGTGGATGGGGCTTGTGTTTGAGTGTATCGAAGCGCCCAGTTCACGCGTTGTCGCCGTCGTTACGCGCTCGCAGGGTGTGGCATCCATGCGGCCGTCCTCTCGATTCTTCCGCCACAGTGAATGGCGTGAGAGCCCCAGAATGTACTGATATCCCGTACAATCGTTGCATGCGTATGGTGATCGAAACGCCTACCTTCCAGAAGCAAGCGGCGAAGCTGTGGACGGAGGACGAGCGGCTTGAATTCATCGACTGGATTGCAGCGAATCCGCTGACGGGAGATGTGATCCCTGGCGCCGACGGTGCACGCAAGGTCCGCTGGAGTCGAAGTGGGCTGGGCAAGTCAGGCGGCGCGCGGGTGATCTACTTCAACCTGATCGAGCAGGAAGTCGTGTTGTTGGTAGCGGCATATGCCAAGGCCGACCGATCCAACATGCTTGCGGCCGATATCAAGAAGGTGGTGTGACATGAACATCAAGAAGATGAACCTAGACAAAGTGGCAGCGGCCATCGAGGCCGATGCGGACGAGTCATTGCCCGATCTGCGTCAGGCACTCGCCGAAGCCCAGGCGGGGCTGGGCCGCGTGACCACCCCTGAGCAAATTCTGGTTCGCCAGGCGCGTCAGAAGGCGGGTCTGACTCAAGCCGCGTTTGCCGAGCGCATTGCAACGCCCGTGGCGACTCTCCGCGACTGGGAGCAGGGCCGGTTTGCACCGCCCGGTGGCGTGCTTTGCCTGCTGCGGCTCATCATCAAACACCCCGAGTTGTCGCGAGAGCTGAGCGCGGTGTGAGCGGAGAAGTCTTGATCCGCCCCCTGATTTTTCCCAATTTCATTTCATTAGACCCATGCGGATCAAGTCGGTTTGAGCAGCCAGTTGGATGATCCGCGTGCGCGTGCAATGTCGCCGAGTGGGGCAAGAAAACGGGTGGAGTTCAAGTCCGCGCCACCCGTTGGCCGACGATGTCCAGCAGGCTGTCGAAGGAGCTCAGGTCCGCACGCTGGCCGTTGATGAAAAAGCAGGGCGTGCCGTTGACGCCGCTGCGCAAGCCGGTGTCGATGTCGTGGCGGATGCGTTGTTCGAGCGCACCGCTGTCGATGGCCTGCTGGAAGTCATCCGCCGTCGTGCCGAGCGAGGCCACGATCTGGCCGTACAGCTCGGGGCCAAGCTGATCTTGGTTCTCGTACAAGGCGTCGTGCGCGGCCCAGAACTGGCCTTGCGTGCCGGCAAACTCCGCCACCAGGGCAGCGTTGAGGGCCTCCGGGTGCGCGTCGGTCAGCGGGAAGTTGCGAAACACCACGGCGATCTGCTGGCCGTAGCGGCGCGCCAACTCCTTGACCACGAGGTGGGCTTCGCCGCAGTAGGGGCACTGGTAGTCGCCGTACTCGACCAGTTGCACGGCGGCGCGGGCATTGCCCAGCAGGTGGTCGTCGGCGACGATGGGGTAGCGCAGGGTGGACATGGCAGGTCTTTCAAGTCGGTGGGGCGGTCACAGGCGGTCGAGCGCGTCCAGCACCCCGTCGACGCCGGGGTTGATGGCGACGGGCGACAGGTAGCTCCAGGCGATCTGCCCGTTCTTGTCGACCAGGAACAGCGCGCGCTTGCTACAACCGGCGTTGCCGTCGTAGGCACCGTACTGGCGCGAGACGGCGCCCTTGGGCTCGTAGTCGGCCAGCAGGTCGAACTGCAGCTTGCGCGCCTGAATGAAAGCCTGGTGGCACCAGGCGCTGTCGACCGAGATGCCCAACACCTGCACCTGCTTGGGCTTGAACAGCGGCATGGCGGCGTTGAACACCCCCAATTCGTCGCCGCAGACGGGGCTCCAGTCGGCGGGGTAGAACACCAGCACCACCGGGCGGCCGCGCAGCTCGCTCAGCCGGAGGCGCTGGTCGGGCGTGGCGGACAGGCTGAAATCGGGCGCGAGCGTGCCGGCAGGCAGGATGGGGGTGGGGTCGGCGGCGTTGGTCATGGCTGATCCTCGGGCAAAGGCGGCCTCGCGCGCAGGATGCCGATGCGGATACCGCAGGGAAAGTGTACGGCGGGCAGCGGCGGCTTGCCGGCAGGTCAGTGAAGCGGCCCGTCTACTTGGAAAGGTGTTCAGATTGGCGAAGCGGGCTCTGCGATGGACGATTCGGGTTCGTGAATCAGGGGGCACCGCACCATGTGCAGCGGGCGATGGCAGGAGCTGCAAGATTGATAGCTGCTCGCGCTTGTCCAGCAAGCGCAAGCAGCTGTTTTTGCTCTGATTTCTACGAAGCGGGCGACGTCAAGTCACACGTGCAGTGCCTGCCCCAGCGCCCTTAGCGCCGCCTCCTGCACCGCCTCGCCCAGCGTGGGGTGGGCGTGGATGGTGTGGCCCACGTCTTCCAGCCGCGCGCCCATCTCGATGGACTGGCTGAAGGCGGCCACCAGTTCGGCCACGCCTTGGCCGACGGCCTGCCAGCCGAGGATGAGGTGGTTGTCCTTGCGCGCCACCACGCGCACGAAGCCGCTGCCGGCCTCCAGCGTCATGGCACGGCCGTTGGCGGCAAAGGGAAACTGCGCCTCGATGCAGTCGATGCCGGCGGCGCGCGCCTCGGCGGGCGTGCGGCCGGCGACGACGACCTCGGGGTCGGTGAAGCACACGGCCGGGATGGCCATGGGCTCGAAGCGGCGGTTCTGGCCCGCGACTTGCTCGGCCACGCATTCGCCCTGGGCCATGGCGCGGTGTGCCAGCATGGGCTCGCCCGTGACATCGCCAATGGCCCACACGTCGCGCATCGAGGTGCGGCAGTGCGCGTCGATGGCGACGTGGCGGCCGGCCATGTCCAACTGCAGCGATTCGAGCCCGAAGCCGCCGGTGCGCGGGCGCCGGCCCAGGGCCACCAGCACGCGGTCGGCGGGCAGGGTGAAGTCCTCGGCCTTGACGTCGTTGCGCACGTGCACGCCGTGCTTGGCGTCCCAGCCCTGCACCTTGCAGCCCAGGTGCAGGGTGATGCCGCTTTTCTTGAGCGCGTCCAGCACCGGCTGGGTCAGCTCGGCATCGTAGGTGGGCAGCACGCGGTCGATGGCCTCGACCACCGTCACCTCGGCGCCCAGCTTGCGATAGGCCATGCCCAGCTCCAGCCCGATGTAGCCGGCGCCGACGACCACCAGGCGCTTGGGCAGGGCGGCGGGCGACAGGGCCTCGGTGGACGACCAGATGGCGCCGCCGAAAGGCATGCTGGGCAGCTCGACCGGCTCGGAGCCGGTGGCCAGCAGCAGGTGCTCGCAGTGCACGCGCACGGGCTCGCCCTCGTGCGGCTTGACGGTCACGGTCTTGCCGTCCTCGATCTGCGCCCAGCCCTTGAGCACCTGCACGCCGGCCTTGCGCAGCAGCGCGCCCACGCCGCCCGTGAGGCGCTGCACGATGCCGTCCTTCCAGCGCACGGTCTGCGCGATGTCGATGCTCGGGTCGGCCACGCGGATGCCCAGTGGCGAGCCCTTGGCCTGGTGGCGTGCCTGCTCGAAGGCGTGCGCGGCGTGGATCAGCGCCTTGGACGGGATGCAGCCGATGTTGAGGCAGGTGCCGCCGGGCTGCGCGCCTTCGGCCAGCACGGTGGAGATGCCCAGTTGCCCGGCGCGGATGGCCGCCACGTAGCCGCCGGGGCCGCCGCCGATGACCAGCAGCTTGGTGTTGATTTCCTTGCTCATCGATTCACTCCACGAACAGCAGGGCCGGGGTTTCCAGCAGGGCGCGCACGGCCTGGATGAAGCGCGCGGCGTCCATGCCGTCCACCACGCGGTGGTCGAAGGACGAAGACAGGTTCATCAGCTGCCGCGCCACCACCTGGCCACTGCGCAGCATGGGCCGCTCGATCATGCGGTTGACGCCGACGATGGCCACCTCGGGGTGGTTGATGACCGGCGTGCTGACGATGCCGCCCAGCGCCCCCAGGCTGGTGAGGGTGATGGTGGAGCCCGAAAGCTCGCCCGGCGCGGCCTTGCCGGTGCGCGCGCCCTCGGCCACGCGGGCGATGCCGGCGGCGCAGGCCCACAAATCCAGTGCCTCGGCGTGGCGCAGCACCGGCACCATCAGGCCGCCGTCGGTCTGCGTGGCCACGCCCAGGTGCACCGCCTCGAAGCGCGTGACCACGCCGGCCTCGTCGTCGTAGCGGGCGTTGATCTGCGGAAACTCGCGCAGCGCCAGCACCATGGCGCGCACCAGCAGCGGCAGCAGGGTCAGCTTGCCGCGCGCGGCGCCGTGCCGGGCGTTGAGCTGCGCGCGCAGGGCTTCCAGCTCGGTCACGTCCACTTCCTCGACGTAGCTGAAGTGCGGGATGCGGCGCTTGGCCTCCTGCATCTTCTGCGCGATCTTGCGGCGCAGGCCGATGACGGGCACCGCCTGCTCGCCATGGCGCTCGACGTAGGGCGATCCGGCCACGGCCGGCTGGCCGCCGCCGGCCGCGTAGGCGTCCAGGTCGGCGTGTTCGATGCGGCCGGCCGGGCCGCTGCCGTGCACCATGCGCAGATCTATACCTAAGTCCAGCGCGCGGCGGCGCACCGAGGGCGCGGCCAGCGGGCGCTCGCCTTCCTTGCGCGCCACGCTGGCGTGCCGGGCCGGGGCCGGGCTGCGCGCGGGGGCGGGCGCTGGCACGGGAGCGGCGGGCTTGGGTGCCGACGCGGGGGCGGACGTGGGGACTGCGGGCGCAGCTGTGGTTGCTATTGTTGCAGGAGCTGCTGCCGCAGGGTGGGCGGGGGCTGGAGCCGCTTTTTGTTCATTTTCTTGCAGATTGCCCGCGCCTTCCACCTCCAGGCGCACCAGCTCGGCGCCGACGGCCATCACCTGACCCGGGCTGCCGCCCAGCGCCAGCACCTTGCCGTGCACGTGCGAAGGCACCTCGACGGTGGCCTTGTCGGTCATCACGTCGGCCAGGTGCTGGTCTTCCACCACGGCGTCGCCCGGCTGCACGTGCCAGGCCACCAGTTCCACCTCGGCAATGCCCTCGCCGATGTCGGGCACGCGGATCACGTAGATACCCATGACGTCAGGCCTCCAGAGTGCGCTTGAGGGCTTCGGCAACGCGCGAAGGCCCGGGGAAGTAAGCCCATTCCTGGGCGTGCGGGTAGGGCGTGTCCCAGCCGGCGACGCGCTCGATGGGCGCCTCCAGGTGATAGAAGCAGTGCTCCTGCACCAGCGCCACCAGCTCGGCGCCGAAGCCGCTGGTGCGCGTGGCCTCGTGCACCACCACGCAGCGGCCGGTCTTCTTGACCGACTCGACGATGGTGTCCAGATCCAGCGGCCACAGGCTGCGCAGGTCGATGATCTCGGCGTCGATGCCGGCCTCGCGCGCGGCCGCCTCGGCCACCCACACCATGGTGCCGTAGGTCAGCACCGTCACCGCCTTGCCGGGGCGAAACACCGCGGCGCTGGTGAGCGGCACGCTGTAGTAGCCCTCGGGCACCTTGCCCAGCTCGTGCCTGGACCAGGGCACGACGGGGCGGTCGTGGTGGCCGTCGAACGGGCCGTTGTACAGGCGCTTGGGCTCCAGAAAGATCACCGGGTCGTCGCACTCGATGGCGGCGATCAGCAGGCCCTTGGCGTCCACCGGGTTGCTGGGCATCACCGTGCGCAGGCCGCACACGTGGGTGAAGAAGGCCTCCGGGCTCTGGCTGTGCGTCTGCCCGCCGTAGATGCCGCCGCCGCAGGGCATGCGGATGGTCATGGGCGCGCTGAAGTCGCTGGCCGAGCGGTGGCGCAGGCGCGCCGCCTCGGACACGATCTGGTCGGTGGCGGGGTAGAAGTAGTCGGCGAACTGGATCTCGACCACCGGCCGCAGGCCGTAGGCGGCCATGCCGATGGCGGTGCCGACGATGCCGCTTTCGTTGATCGGCGCGTCGAAGCAGCGCGTCTTGCCGTACTTGGCCTGCAGGCCCTCGGTGACGCGAAACACGCCGCCGAAGTAGCCCACGTCCTGGCCGTAGACGATGACGTTGTCGTCGCGCGCCATCATCACGTCCATGGCCGAGCGCAGGGCCTGGATCATGGTCATGGGCACGCGGGCCGGGTCCTTGTCGTGTTGTGCCATGGCCTACACCCCCAACTGCTGGCGCTGCCGGCGCAGGTGCTCGGGCAGCTCCTTGTACACGTCGTCGAACATGGTCGCGGCGCTGGGCACGCGGCCGTCGAGCAGCGAGCCGTAGCGCTCGGCCTCCTTCTGCGCGGCGATCACTTCAACTTCAAGCGCCTTGTGCGCCTGCGCGTGCTGCTCCTCGCTCCATTCGCCGATGACGATCAGGTGCTTCTTCAGGCGCTCGATTGGATCGCCCAGCGGAAAGCGCTGCCAGTCGTCGGCCGGGCGGTACTTGCTCGGGTCGTCGGACGTGGAGTGCGGGCCGGCGCGGTAGGTTTCCCACTCGATCAGGGTCGGGCCGTGGTTGCCGCGCGCGCGCTCGGCCGCCCAGTGCGAGGCCGCGTGCACGGCCAGGAAGTCGTTGCCGTCGACGCGCAGCGAGGCGATGCCCACGCCCACGCCGCGTTGCGCGAAGGTGGTGCCCTCGCCGCCGGCGATCGACTGGAAGGTGGAAATGGCCCACTGGTTGTTGACCACGTTGATGATCACCGGCGCGTGATAGACGTGGGCGAAGGTCAGCGCGGTGTGGAAGTCCGACTCGGCGGTGGCGCCATCGCCGATCCAGGCCGAGGCGATCTTGGTGTCGCCCTTGATGGCCGAGGCCATGGCCCAGCCCACGGCCTGCGGCACCTGGGTGGCCAGGTTGCCCGAGATGGTGAAAAAGCCGGCGCGCTTGTACGAGTACATCACCGGCAGCTGGCGCCCCTTGATCGGGTCGCGCTGGTTGCTCATCAGCTGGCAGATCAGCTCGACCATCGAGATATCGTCGCGCGAGAGCAGCAGGCCCTGCTGGCGATAGGTGGGAAAGCACATGTCGCCGTCCTGCAGCACCTGCGCGTGGGCCACGGCAATGGCCTCCTCGCCCAGGCACTGCATGTAGAAGGACAGCTTTTTCTGCCGCTGCGCGGTCAGCATGCGGGCGTCGAAGATGCGCGTCTTCATCATGGCGCGCAGGCCGCGGCGCAGGCGGTCGGGGTGGATGGCAGGGGCCCAGGGGCCGACGGCCTTGCCGTCTTCGCCCAGCACGCGCACCAGGCTGGTGGCCAGATCGGCCGTGTCGGCGGCGGGGGTGTCGGTGGGCGGGCGGCGCACCGAGCCCGCGGGCGAGGTGCTGAGGTAGGAAAAGTCCGTCTTGTGGCCCGGCCGCCCCGTGGGCTCGGGCACGTGCAGCCGAAGGGCTGGGTGCTCTGTCATGCTCTGTCTCCGAACGCAATCGTGTTGCGTGCCTCGTTGCAGGTGCGCGCGGCACGCCGGGTGAGGCGCTCCGTGCCTTGGTGTTGCGCGGTAGCGCAGGCGCCATGGTAGCCGAGCGCGGCCCTATGCTCCAACGTCTGCGAAGAACTCACCCCGATCAGGGGTTTGCCGCGCGGCGGGCCGACCGCGGCGCCGGCGCCCGCTTCAATGGGCTTGCGCGGGCAGCTCGAGCGACTGGCCGTGCAGGCGCGCGTAGCGGCCGCCGCGCGCCATCAGCTCGGCGTGCGTGCCTTGCTCCATCACGTGGCCGCGCTCCATCACCACGATGCGGTCGGCGTGCTCGATGGTCGACAGCCGGTGCGCGATGACCAGGGTGGTGCGGCCGGCCATGGCGGTGTGCAGCGCCTGCTGCACCAGGCGCTCGCTGTGCGTGTCCAGCGCCGACGTGGCCTCGTCCAGCAGCAGCACCGGCGCGTCCTTGTACAGCGCGCGGGCAATCGCCAGGCGCTGGCGCTGGCCGCCCGACAGCTCGGTGGCGTTGTGGCCCACCACGGTGTCGATGCCCTGGGGCAGGGCGGCCACGTAATCGGCCAGGTTGGCCTGCTGCAGGCAGCGCTGCACGCGCTCGCGGTCGAAGGGCTCGGCGCCCAGCGCCACGTTGGCGGCGATGCTGTCGTTGAGCATGGTCACGTCCTGGCTGACCAGCGCGAACTGCGCGCGCAGCGCCGCCAGCGGCCAACGGGCGATGTCCAGCCCGTCCAGCAGGATCTGGCCCGAGTTGAGCGGCACGAAGCGCGGCAGCAGGTTGGCCAGCGTGGTCTTGCCCGAGCCCGAGGAGCCGACCAAGGCCACGGTCTCGCCCGCGCGCACGTGCAGGTCCACCGCGTCGAGGGCGGGCGCCGCGTCGTCGCGGTAACGCACGCTGACGCCGCGCCATTCGATGTCGCCGCGCGCGCGGGCGGGCACGGCGGTGCTGGCATTTGGCGCTGCCTCGGCCTCGGGCTGCACGCCATCCAGCAGTTCCAGTCCGCGCTCCAGCGCCGCCAGCCCGCGCGTGACGGGGTGCACCACGTCGGCCAGCCGGCGCGTGGGCGACACCAGCATCAGCATGGCGCCGATGAAGGCGACGAAGCCGCCCACCGTGATGGCGCCGCCGCCACCGCGCCCCTGCGACAGGGCGATGGCGATGACGGTCGACAGCGCGATGGCGGCCACCAGCTGCGACAGCGGCATGGTGGCGGCCGAGGCGCGCGTGGCCTTCAGCGCCAGGTCGCGCAGGCGCCGGCTCAGCAGCGCAAAGCGCCGGCCCTGCTGCGCCTGGGCCTGGTGCAGGCGCACCATGCGGTGCGAAAGCACGTTCTCCTCCACCACGTAGGCCAGCTCGTCGGTGGCGTCCTGGCTTTCGCGCGTGACCTGGTACAGCCGGCGCGACAGCACCTTCAGGATCAGGGCGACGGCCGGCACCAGCACCAGCACGATCAGCGTCAGCTTCCAGTTCAGGTAGATCAGGTAGGCCAGCAGCGCCACCACCGTGAAGCCGTCGCGCCCCAGGTTCAGCAGCGCCTGCACCAGCAGGGTGGAGCCGGTCTGCACCTCGTAGACGATGGTGTTGGCCAACTGGCTGGCCGACTGGCGCGTGAACAGGCTCAGGTCGGCGTGCAGCAGGCGCTCGAACAATTGTTGGCGCAGCACCACCATGCCGTCGGCGGCGATGCGCGACAGCGCGTATTTGCTGGCGAACTGCGCCAGCCCGCGCAGCGTGAACAGGCCGATGATGGCGGTCGGTACCATCCACAGTTGCAAGTCACCCTCGGTGAAGCCTTCGTCCAGCAGGGGCTTGAGCAGCGCCGGGATGGCCGGCTCGGTCAGCGCACTCATGAAGGTGGCGCCGATGGCCAGAAACCACCCGGCCCGGTACTGGCCGAAATACGGCCACAGGCGGCGCAGGCGCTGCCACAGCGACAGCGTGGCGACAGCGGGCGTGGTCGGGGTTTCGGTGGGCATGCGGTGGGCGCGCAAAACGGACCATTCTAGGGTGCGCCAGCGTCGTGCCGGGAACCAACGCCCGCGCGCCGTCTCTGACCGCTTTTCGGGTGCGCGCTACAGTTTGTGACGTGGCGCCGCCTCACATGTGTAACATCGGGCCCCAGCCGCTGCCTGCTGCGGGCCGTTTCCAGATCGCGTTGCATGAACTTTGACATCTCCCCTCGCCGAGCGCCCAGCGGCCGCCGGCGCAGCCTGTTGGGCGCCCTGTTGTTCACCCCCGCGCTGCCGGCGCTGGCCCAGTTCCGGGTCGAGGTGTCGGGCGTCGGCCTGACCCAGATGCCGATCGCGGTGGCGCCGTTTCGCGGTGAATCGGCCTCGCCGCAGAAAATCAGCGAAATCATCCGCGCCGATCTGGAGCGCAGCGGCCAGTTCCGCGGCGTCGAGGCGGCGGGCGTGGCGATGGACGAAACCACCCGCCCCGACATGGCCGGCTGGCGCCAGCGCAGCGCCGACGCCCTGGTGGGTGGCAGCGTGGCACGCCAGCCCGACGGCCGCTGGGACGTGCGCTTTCGCCTGTGGGACGTGGTGCGCGACGCCGACCTGGGCGGGCAGGGCTACGTGGTGCCGCAGGCCGACTTGCGCCTGGCCGCGCACAAGAGCGCCGACTACATCTACGAGAAGCTGACCGGCGACAAGGGCGTGTTTTCCACCCGCATCGCCTACGTCACGCAAAACGGCAAGCGCTACACCCTGTGGGTGGCCGACGCCGACGGCGAGAACGCGCAGCCCGCGCTGTCCAGCCCCGAGTCCATCATCTCGCCCGCCTGGTCGCCCGACGGGCGCCAGCTGGCCTATGTGTCCTTCGAGGCGCGCAAGCCGGTCATCTACGTGCACGACGTGGCCACCGGGCGGCGGCGCCTGCTGGCCAACTTCAAGGGCTCCAACAGCGCGCCGGCCTGGGCGCCCGATGGCCGCTCGCTGGTGGTCACGCTGTCGCGCGACGGCGGCTCGCAGCTGTTTCAGATCAGCGCCGGCGGCGGCGAGCCGCGCCGGCTGACCTCGTCGCCCAGCATCGACACCGAGCCGGCCTTTTCGCCCGACGGCAAGACCCTGTACTTCGTGAGCGACCGCGGCGGCGCGCCGCAGATCTACCGCATGCCGGCCGGTGGTGGCGCGGCCCAGCGCGTGACCTTTGGCGGCAACTACAACGTCTCGCCCAACATCAGCCCCGACGGTCGTTGGATGGCCTACATCGCGCGCACCGGCGGCGCCTTCAAGCTGAACGTGATGGATCTGGCCAGCGGCAACAGCACCGCCATCACCGACACCAGCGACGACGAGAGCCCCAGCTTTGCCCCCAACAGCAAGCTGATTGTTTACGCCACGCGCCAAGGCGGGCGCGAGGCCCTTATGACCACCACGGTGGACGGCAAGATCAAGGCGCGCCTGGCGGGCCAGGGCGGCGATTTGCGTGAGCCCACCTGGGGGCCGTTCACCCGCTGACCGATTTTCGACCAATTTTTTTGACACACCCTAGCAGGAGAAATTCGATGTTCAAACGCATGTTCATGCTGATCGCCATGGCCACGGCCCTGGTGCTGGCCGGCTGTGGCTCCGACGTCAAGCTGGACCAGCCGGCCGAAGGTTCGTCCACCGCGGCGGGCGCGGGCGCCGGCGGCGCGGCCGGGCAGGGCACGGGCCAGAGCTCGGTCACCCAGGTGCAGGCCGGCGCGTCGGCGGCCGACAAGGCCGGCCCGGTGGGCGTGGCCAAGGTGATCCTGTTCGACTACGACAGCTACGTGGTCAAGCCCGAGTACCAGTCGGTGGTCGACCAGCACGCGCGTTTTTTGCAGTCGCACCCCAACGCCCGCCTGGTGCTGGAGGGCAACACCGACCAGCGCGGCAGCCGTGAGTACAACCTGGCCCTGGGCCAAAAGCGTGCCGAGGCCGTGCGCCGCGCGCTGACCCTGGTCGGCGCCAGCGACAGCCAGATCGAGGCCGTCAGCTTCGGCAAGGAAAAGCCTGCGGTCGAAGGCAACAGCGAAGAAGCCTACGCGCAAAACCGCCGCGTCGAGTTCCGCTATCAATGACCATGAAAGCGTCCTCCAGGCATCTCTTCGGGGCGCTGGTGCTGGCCTGGGCCGGCCTGGCCGCCGTGCCGGCGCAGGCGCAGCTGTTCGGTGACGACCAGGCGCGCCAGGCCATCCTGGACTTGCGCCAGCGCTTCGACCAGGCCGTGACGGCGCAAAACAAGCTGGTCGATGAGAACACGCAGCTGCGCCGCAGCATGCTCGAATTGCAGCAGCAAATCGAGCAGTTGCGCGGCGAGCTGGCGAGCCTGCGCGGACAGGACGAGCAGTTCACGCGCGACATCTCCCAGCTGCAGCAACGCCAGGCCAGTACGCAGGAAAGCGTCGATCAGCGCCTGGGCAAGCTGGAGCAGGGCGGGCACGCGGCCAACGCCGAGCAGCCCGGCGCCAGCGCCGCGACGGGTGCGCCCGAGAGCAGCGGCGCCGAGAAGCAGGACTACGACGCCGCGCTGGCGGTGTTCCGCAAGGGCGACTGGCCGGCGGCGCAGACCGCGTTTGCCGGCTTCGTCAAGCGCTACCCCGCCAGCAGCCTGACGCCGGCGGCCCTGTTCTGGCTGGGCAACGCCCAGTACGCCACGCGCAACTACAAGGAGGCGATCGGCAATTTCCGCTCGCTGCTGGCCAGCGCGCCCAACCACGCCAAGGCGCCCGAGGCCATGCTGTCCATCGCCAACTGCCAGATCGAGCTGAAGGACACGGCCGGCGCGCGCGCCACGCTGGGCAACCTGATCAAGCAGTATCCGCAGTCCGAGGCCGCCCAGGCCGGGCGCGAGCGCCTGAGCAAGCTGAAGTAAGGCCGGCGCGTCGGTTCAGTCCTCGAGCCGCAGCGCGCTGCTATAATCATCGGTTTCCTTGCCGCACCCCGCTCGACGCCGGGGGCGGCTTTCCCTTTGGGCCGTTTGCACATGGCCCTTCATCCACAAGGAGTGTGAATGCGTCACTACGAGATCATTTTGCTGATCCATCCGGATCAGAGCGAGCAGGTGCCTGCCATGCTGGAGCGCTACAAGGGCATGGTCACGGCCGGCGGCGGCAAGATCCACCGCGTCGAAGACTGGGGCCGCCGCCAGCTGGCCTACCAGATCAACAAGCTGAGCAAGGCGCACTACCTGTGCGTCAACATCGAGGCCGACCAGGCCGTGATGGGCGAGCTCGAGCACGCCTTCCGCTTCAACGATGCCGTGCTGCGTCACCTGACGGTGCAGCGCAAGCAGGCCGACACCGCGCCTTCGTCGATGATGAAGAGCGTCGAGCGCGAGGAAGCACGCAAGGCCCAGCAGGCGGAGGCCGGCAACTGAGCCCAGGCGGGGACGCGCCAAGTGCGGAGGGCATCAACCTCACGCGCCTGAGCGCCACCATCGCCGAAGCCGGTGCCCTGCGCCACACCCCGGCCGGCCTGCCCGCCCTGGATTTGCGGCTCGAACACGAGTCGCGCATCGAGGAAGGCGGCCAACCGCGGCAGGTGAAGGCGGCCCTCAAGGCCGTGGCGCTGGGCACGGTGGCCGAGCGGCTGGTCCGCCAGCCCATCGGCTCGCATTGGTGCTTCAGCGGCTTTCTGGCCAGTCCCCGTCAAGGCAAGCACGTCGTGCTCCACATCCAGGATTTTCAGCAAGATCACATTCACGGAGGCTCTTAAATGCCCGCTTTCAAGAAATTCAACAAGGACAAGCGTCCCAAGCGCAACACCCAGTCGCTGCTGTTCAAGCGCAAGCGCTATTGCCGCTTCACGGTGGCCGGTGTCAAGGAAATCGACTACAAGGACATCGACACCCTGCGCGACTTCATCGGCGAGAACGGCAAGATCGTGCCTGCCCGCCTGACCGGCACGCGCGCCATCTACCAGCGCCAGCTCAACACCGCCATCAAGCGCGCGCGCTTTCTGGCCCTGGTGCCCTACACCGACCAGCACCGCGTCTGAAGAAGGAGCCTCTCATGCAAGTCATTCTTCTGGATAAGGTCGTCAACCTGGGTGCCCTCGGTGACATCGTCAAGGTCAAGGACGGCTACGCGCGCAACTTCCTGATCCCCACCGGTCAGGCCCGTCGCGCCACCACCGCCGCCAAGGCCGAATTCGAAGCCCGCCGCGCCGAGCTGGAAAAGCACGCCGCCGAAAAACTGGCCGCCGCCCAGGCGCTGGGCGCCAAGCTGCACGAGCAGACCATCAAGCTGACCCAGAAGGCTGGCGTCGATGGCCGCCTGTTCGGCTCGGTCACCAACCACGACATCGCCGACGAGCTGAAGAAGCAGGGCTTCGACGTGCACAAGGCGCAGATCCGCCTGCCCAACGGCCCGATCAAGACCATCGGCGACACCACCGTCGCCGTGTCCCTGCACACCGACGTGGATGCCGAGATCACCGTCTCGGTCTACGGCGAGACCGCCTGACCGGGCGCTCGACCCCCGTCAAGCAAACAGCCGCCCTCGGGCGGCTGTTTTTTTGAGCCTCGACAGGGGGCTACTTGAAGTACTTGGACAGCGCCGTCAGCAGCCCCTCGGGATGGGCCGCGCTGGTCAGGGGCGCCAGCTTGTCGACGTCGTAGGTCTCGTCCTGGTGAAAGTCCGCCCAGACTTGTGTCTCGGCGTTCCACATGCCGAACGTTCCGGTCTTGGACTGACACAGCGTGCCGTCGTAGGCGTGGATGCCGAAGGTGCTCTCGGTGTTGTCGGGCTTGCTGTCGCGCTTCCAGTTGGCGTTCTGCCATTCGAAGATGGCGAAGCCCTTGACCAGCGATTGCGGGTTGGCGTCCATGTATTCGCGCACAGCGCTGGCCTGGCCCACCACGGCGTCGACCTTGGCGTCCACCGAACCGATGGCCTTGCTGTTGGTGCCCAGCTCGGTGATCACCAGCGGCACGCCCAGCTTCAGGTCGTCGTAGGCCTGCAGGATGTTGTTTTTCAGGTCGTCGCCGGTCTTGAGCTTGAAGGTCTGCACCGCGTTGTAGAAGCGATTTGCGTACAGATCGGCCGGCAACTGATCGCGCAGCAGGTTGTAGAACTTCTTCTCGTCGCCGTTGCTGACCGGCACCGTCATGTAGTGGTCGGGCGCCAGCTGGTGCAGCAGCTTGGCCACGCGCACGGCCTTGGGGATCAGGGTGGCCGAGGTTTCGCCGTCCTGGTTCAGGTCCAGCTCGTTGCCGATGCTGAACGAGTGCACGGCCGGGTGGATGGCGCCGTTCTTCTTGACGCTGGCGACGATCTGCGTGACGGTGTTGTCGATGTTGTCCCACGGACGGTTTTCTCGGTCCCGATTCTTGAAGTTGTAGTTGGACACCGGGATGATCACCTTGATGCCCAGCGACTGCGCCTTGTCCAGGAAGGCGATGTGGCCGTTGCCGCCGGTTTCCCACTTGTCGGAGCCGCGCTGGTAGTTGTAGTCGTACAGGCGCACCAGGTTGATGCCTTGCGCGGCCATGGCTTCCAGGTCGTTGCGCCCGCAGCCGTTCTTGCTGCCCCACAAGGCCTGGAAGGCTTCGGCGGTGGTGTCCGAGTCGAAGAAGGCGCCTGTCGGTGGCGCGAGGAACTTGGCCGGAATGGCCGAGTACGCCACGCCACGCCAGTTCTGGGCAAACACCTCGGACGGGATGCCGCGCGCGCCGGCGTCGACGAACAGCACCGCGTTGCTCAGCACGGTGCCGGCGTCGGGCACGCCCGGGCCGGCGAGCAGCGTGGCGGCAAAGCTCAGGCGGCCGGAGGCGACGTCGTAGCGCGGGTCGGACAGGGTCAGCGGCATGATGTCGTAGTCGCCGTCGCCGGGGTCGCCGGCCACCGAGGCGTTGGGCAGCACGGCGCTGAAGCGCTCGGACCACAGGTTGACGAACTGGCCCAGGCTCTCGACGTCGGCACTGCGCGCGGGCGCGTTGTTCATCCACAGCACGTTCGGGTCGACGCCCTCCAATTCCAGCCGCCAGTTGCCGGCGCTGTCCTTGGCCAGCGCCGTGCGCGCGGCCGCCAGCGCGAAGCTGGAGCCCTCGGCGGGCGGCTGGAGGTTGTTGAGCAGGGTGAGCACCGGGCGGGTGAAGCCGCCGGCGGAGGCGCTGAAGGCATCGGACGCCTTCGCCACGTGCAGGGTGAAGCGCAGGCTGCGAGCGTTGCCGTCGTAGGCCACGTCGCGCACGCTGCCGAACAGCGCGTGCACGTCGCCGGCCACGTGAAACTGCAGCAGGGCGTTGGGCGCCACGCCACCGTACACCTGCTGCCAGTCGGCATCGATGAAGGCCTGCGTCTTGGCGTCGCCGGTGAGCCGGTCGGGCCGGTCGCTGTACCAGTCGACCTCGGGCTCCACACCGCTCAGCGTCACCGTCACGTCCAGGCCCGCGCTGGCGGCGCCGGCGTTGCCGCTGGCGGCGGCCAGCACGTAGATGCGCTGGGTCGGATCGCCGTTGTCGGCCGTGTTGTCGTCGCCGCCGCAACCGGCGATGAACAGGGCCATGCCGAGCAACAACAGGTGAAACAGTTTCATCTCGCTCACTCCATGAAGTTGAAGGGTTCTTGCGTGCTCAAAACTTGCGGGGTCGAAGAAGGCTGCTGGCATCGACGCGGATGGCGGACCAAGTCATGGCAGCGAATCGACCGGAACCGGAAAGGTCAGGAAGTTCTTGATGACCTGGGCCTGCTTGCCTTCCTTCTGCTCATTGGGACTCACGCCGGCGCACCATCGCCCTGAATTGGGGTGCAGCGGACCATCGATGCCGCCCTTGTGCACGCTGCAATTCGCCAGGTCCATGATGGATGCCGCGTTGGGGATGCGGTCGCGTTCGCAGGGAAACTTGCCTTCCTTCGGGCAGGGGGCGAATTTCTCCATGACGGGGACGGTGTAGACGTTGTCGTCCAGGTCGGTAAAGCGCACCACCACCGGGTAGCCGGCCACCGTGCCCACGCGAAAGCCGAGGATTTCGCTGTCGTCGGGCATGAAGACGTTCTGGTGCATGTCTTGCGCGCATTGCGCCATCGTGCCGGCGCACACCCCATAGGACTTGATGGCGGCCTTGTTGGGCGCGCCGCCCTTGGGCGGCCCCATGTTGAGGGTGAAGCCATCGGCGTAACTGAACTGCTTTTCGTTTTCGAGCCCCTGCGGCCCGCCAACGGTGAAGACCAGGCCGTCGCCCAGCTCGCTCATGAAACCCACCGCGTCGTCCACCGAGAACGCGTAGGCGTTCATGCCCAGATCGTCGTGAACCAGCTTGACGTAGGGGTTGAAGGTGAGCTTGGGGTTGGCTTGTACGGCGGGTTGCTGCTGGTTGTACTGCAGCTCGTGGATGTACATGGACTGGAGCTTGCCGTGATCCCAGCCCGGAATCTGGGTGTCCGCCAGCTTGTTGGCACCCGCGCCGCAGCCCTCGTTGAACGGCACCCAGCCGTAGATGTGCATCATGGCTTCCCAGAAATTGAACTCGGGCTTCTCGGGCTTGCTGCCCTTGCATTGCCCGGCGGCGTACAACTGCAGGTAGTTCTTGTGGTTCTGGATGAAGAACTGCTTGACCACCTCCATGCGCTCGCGCATGTCTTGCGGGCAGGCGATGGTCTCGGTGACGTAGGGGCTGAGATCCTCGTTCCATGCCACGCAGGAACCCCACAGGTTCTGCATGCGCTGCACGGCCTGGCCGAAGTGCAGATGGGCCTTTTGCTCGTCGTCGCACTGCCCGTCGATGCAGGCCTGCACCGTGAGCACGGGCGGAAAGCCCTGTGCGGGTTTGACCGGCACGTCGTCCTTGGGCGGCAAGGTGCCGCTGCGCTGCGCAAAGATGTTGTAGCCACCGGGCAGCTTGACGTCGTTCAGGTTGTAGACCGGCCAGCCCTGGCCGGCGTCGCTGGCCAGAAAATTCTTCAGGCTCTGCTTGAACGGGGCCAGCGGCTGCACCGACCCGCTGTAGCCGATGTACGGATTGCCCCGCAGCCCGATGGCCACGGGCATGTAGACGTGATCGACGTAGGAGATGTTGTAGCCCACGTTCTCGGGCTTGAGCAGGCGCAGGCTCTGGCCGGCGGGGATGATCGAGTCGCCGAAGGTGTACTCCGACAGCTGGGCATAGACGTTCTCGGGAAACTGCACGTCGCTGGCGTAGGTCGTCAGGCTGCAAGCCGCATGGCTGGCGTGGCAGGTGACGGTGTCCGGCGTGCCGATCCTGGTCGCCGACTCATCGCTCAGGCGGTCGTTTCGGTCGGCCAGCAACACCCGTCCACCGTTCCACCAGGTGATGTAGCGGTCGCTGGCCAGTTGGCTGTAGAGCGGCAGGGTGAGGGTGACGGAGGAATTGGCGGGCAAGCCCGTGCCTTCGTTGACGTAGAGCTTGTAGACGAACTGGGTTGGGACGGCGTCCGTCGTGCGCCGGCAGCCCTGCAGCCACTCGTTGACGGCGTTCTTGCTGGTGGCGATGACGGGGTAGATGACGCCGCCCGAATTGTTGATGACGGTGATGGTTTTCGGCAGGACCATGACCGGGTTGCTGTCGTAGTCCTTGCACTCGACGGCTTGTGGGCCAGCGCCGAGACCCGGTCCTCCGATGCCGTACACCATGGGCCCATCGTCACCGCCGCAGGCGGCCAGCAGCAGCGCCATGGGCAGAGCCGACGCGATGGGTGAAATCCGCTTCAGGGGCAGCTGCGTGAGCATGGGATACCTCTCGTGGTTCCGCGAATGAGGGCAGGTGCTTTCAAGACCCTGCGTTCAGGCGCGTGAAACGCCCGTGAAGGATGTCCTCGCTGTACAGCTCGATCTGCATCTGGCCCGGCGTGAAGTCCACGGCCGAGACCGAGCCGGGCGCGGCGCTTTCGCCGCGCGGCTTGAAGACGAAGGTGTCGCCATCCCAGTGGCGCAAGGCGTAGCGCACGGCGGCCGGGCCGATGAGCAGATCGAGCCCGTCGCCGGCAGCGTTCAACGCGATCTGCGCGGTGCCGAAATAGGCGTTGCCGTAGGCGCCCGCGTAGGCCGCCAGCGCCTGCGGCGGCGCGGGCTGGGCCGGTGGTGCCTGGCCGGCCAGGCGTCCCTGGGCCTGGTACAGGTTGTGCATCATGTCCTGCATGGCCAGCAGCCAGTGCTCACCGACGGGGGCATCGGGCGCCACGTCGCCCCAGGCGCGTTCGCCAAAGACCAGGGCAATGGCTTCGGCCAAGCCGCGCGGCTGGGCGTTGGTCAGCACCGTGATGCCAAGCTGCGCCTGCGGCCACAGGATGAAACTGGTGGCCGCGCCCATCACGAAGGCGCCGGAATGCGAGACGCTGGTGTGGCCCATGGGGTCGGGACCGACATTGAAGCCGTAGCCGTATTTGCCGCCCGGGCGCGCCGTCATGGCCGCCTGCAGTGCCGCGCCGCTGGCCAGCTGCCGGCCTTGCCACTGGCCCTGTGCCAGCACCAGCTTCATCCACTGCGCCATGTCGGCCACGCTGGAGCTGACGCCGCCAGCGGGCGACTGTGCGTCGGGCTGGCGCGGCGGCTGCTGCACGATGTAGTGCCCGGGCTGGGCGCCGTAGCTGGTGTAGCTCACGCCGTCCTGCACATGGCCCCAGGCGCGGTTGGCCTGCGCCGCAAAGTCGGCAAAGCGCGAACTGGTGTGGGCCATGCCCAGCGGGCGGTACAGCGCTTGCTCGGACAGCGTGGCCCAGTCCGTGCCCTGCGCCTGGGCCATGGCCTGGGCGGCGGCGGTGAGGCCGAAGTTGGTGTAGTCGTAACTGCCGTAGGGCTTGAGCGCCACCCAGCGCAGGCGCTGCAGGATGTCGGCACGCGTGTAACCCATGTCTTCCAGCACGTCGCCGGCATGGTCGGGCAGGCCGCTGCGGTGCGCGTACAGCTCGCCCAGGGTCAGGCGCGCGTTGTCGGCCGGGTCGGGATAGGCCAGTCGAAAGTCCGGCAGCAGGCGCTGGATGGGGGTGTTCCAGTCGATGGCGGGCGTGCCTGCGGCGCCGTCCGCGCCCGGCATGTGCACCGCCATCACCGTGGCGCCCACGGGCTTGGACACCGAGGCGATCTGAAACACCGTGTCGGCGTCCACCGGCGCGGCCTCGTCCACGCGCCGCAGGCCGAAGCCCTTGGCGTACACCGTCTTGCCCTCGAACACCACCGACACCGCCGCGCCCGGCACCCCGGTGCGCGCCAGCCACTGCGGCACCAGGGTGTCCAGCAGAACGGTGGATTGCTTGACGGTGTCGGCGTTGGGGGCGGGGGACATGTCGCCGTCGCCGCCGCAGGCGCTGAGGGCGACGGCCAGGCAGGCGGCGCCCAGGCCGGTGCGCAGCGTTGCGATGCGGGGGGGCAGGGTCATGTGGCGAAGGTCTCGTCCAGCCAATCCATCGAGACGGCCGCCGAATAGGCCAGGTTGGCGACCTGGCAATGGCCGTCGGCGCCCTCCTCGGCGCTGAACACGTGGCCCGTGACCGGGCCGCCGACAGTTTTAATGAAATGGCGGTATTGGGTCAAGGGCTCCGCCCCCTCGCCGCTGCCGACCAGGGCCAGGGCGGGGCAGCGGATGCGCGCCAGGCCGGCGTCGTCGACGCGGAACTGGCGCAGGCGCTGGTAGGCCTGCTTGAAGCTGTCCTGGCCCAAACGCAGCATCAGGTTGCGCATCATCTCGCGCGTTTGCGCCGGCAGCTCGCTGGGCGGGATGTGGTCGATGTCGGCCAGGTGGATGTCCTGCGCGTCGGGCATCTCGGCCGGATCGAAGCCGGCGAAGGACACCATGTAGGCGTGCAGGTCGACGATGGGCGAGTTGGCGATCAGCGCGCGCAGGCGCGGCTCGTGCGCGGCGATGCGCGAGGCGAAATAGCCGCCGTAGCTGATGCCCATCAGCGCCACGCGGCGCGCGTCGGTGCCGGGGCGCGCCAGCACGTGGTCGAGCGCCAGCTTGCCGATGCGCTCGTACTCGGGCACGAACGCCAGGCGCGGGTGAAAGCGCAGCGTGTCCATCTGGCCCGGGCCGGTCAGCAGCATCAGGTGGTAGCCGCGCTCCAGCGCCGCGCGGCCGTAGGCCAGCCAGGTTTCCTCCAGCGTGCCGTCGTAGCCGCTGATGATCAGCAGCGTCTTGCCGGGGCGTGTGCCGGCCTGCGGGTTGCGAAAGTAGTAGGCCGGCAGCGGCGTGTCGCCCCAGGGCAGCGTGAAGGCCTCGAACGCGCTGCCCTGCGCGCGCATGGCGGCGGCAAAGCAGTCGCGGCTGTGCAGGCCGAGCCGGGCGTGCTGCGGGTCGAGCACGCCGCTGTAGTACTCGGCGGCGCGAAAGCTGTTGCAGGCCACCAGGTACTGGTCGCGCGCGCTGTGCGCGTGGCCGCGCTGGGCGCGGGCCTGGGCGTCGGCCTGCTGGCGCGCGCCGGCGGCGGCGAACTGGGCGATCCAGCTGGCTGGGTCACCGTTCTGGATGCGCTGGGCCAGGGCCAGGCATTCGCCGACCGAGGCGCCGCCATACCGCGCGGTGCCCAGCTGGCGCAGCAGCTGGTAGTCCATCTCGGCGTCGGCAAAGCCGGCCACGCGGGTGCGGCTGCGCTCCAGGCCCTGGGCGGGTTTCGGCTCTGCGCCGGGTGCGGGGCCGTTTTGGGCCAGCACGGGCAGGGCCAGGCTGGAGGCGGCCGCGGCCATGAAGCCGCGCCGGCGGGGCAGGGAGGTGTGGGGCTGGTTCATCGGGGGCAGGGGCATGCAAGGCGCGGGGCGGGCGGTTCGACCCGGCCCGGTTCTGGCACGGCCATGTTTCGGGTTCGCTCTGGCTTCGGCTTGCCAGCATGCCGCCGGATGGCCGCCCGGCACAGGGGCGCGGGACGCATGAACCGAAGACGGGACGCCTGCACCCAAGATGCCGCCCGCGGGTGTGGCCGCAGGCCTGCGCGATGGGGTGGTGCGCCGCGGGTACCCCAGGCAACGGTTGAAATACTATCGAAACATGAGCTGCCCGCGCTTGATCGACGGGCGCTGCGGCACGTTTTGGCTTGAAATCTGGCTGCTACATCGGGCGCGTGGCCCGGGCCTGCTGGTGCCACTCGGTCGGCGCCAGGCCGAAGCGCGCGCGAAACAGTTTGCTGAAACCCGAGGGGTCGGCGAAGCCGCAGCGCCAGGACAGGGCGCCGACGTTCAGGCGGCTGCCCTGCTCGATCAGGGCGCGGGCGCGCTGCAGCCGCAGCTCGCGCAGGGTGCCCATCACCGTCTCGCCGCGCGCGGCAAAGGCCTCGTACAGGCGCGTGCGCGAGCAGCCGGCGCCGTGGGCGATGGCGTCGGCGTGCAGGTCGTGCCGGTGGGCGTGCTGCTGCATGAAGCGCAGCGCGGCCGCGTGGCGGCCCCGGTGCTGGGGGTCGGCAGCGTCGGGCCGGTCGAGGTTGCGGCCCTGGCGCCCCAGGTTGCGCAGCGTCAGCAGGGTGAGGGCGCGCGTGGCGTCCAGCAGGCCGGCGTATTCGTGCTCGTCCAACTGCTCGGGCTGGCGCGCCAGCAGCGACAGGTGGCTCAGCTGGCTGGCCAGCAGCGGCGCCAGCGCGCATTGCGCCAGCGCGATGGCCATGTTGGTCGGCTCGCGCCCCAGCGCGGCGGTCACCTCGCGGCGCGGCAGGGCGATGTAGGTCTGGCGCGCGCCGGCGCCCCAGCGGTAGCAGGCATCCTGGTAGGGCACGTACAGGCCCAGCATGCCGGCGCTGGCGTGCTGGTGCTCGCCGGGCGCGGCATTCAGGCGCATCTGGCCCGACTGCAGCAGCGAGATGACCACCATGTCCTCGCCCGGCGGCACATGGCGCGCGGCGGTGCGCATCTCGTAGGCGCTGGACTGCTTGGTGCCGAAGAAGCAATCCGCGCCGCGCAGCAGCGACCACGAGGCCTGCAGCTGTTCGCCCGGCGACAGGGGTTGCACGTCCACCCAGTTGTGCGCCACGTCGTGCCAATAGGCCAGGCGTTCGGCGGGGGCGAGCGCGCTCGAATCCCAGTGCTCCAGGGCGCAGGTGGGCGGCGGCGGGGGCGACATGGCTTGGGATTTTAGATACAAGCCGATACTTCTGAGTCGGCTTGCCTGGCTCGCGGTCGAACCAGACCGGGCGGCGGCTCAGGTGGGCGCGTGGCCGGGCGCATCGGCGCGGCCTTGCAGCCAGGCCGCCAGCGGCGCGGCCCAGGTCTGGGGCGGGTGCGCGTCGTCGGTGGGCAGCACGCGCCGCGCGGGCAGGCTGCGCAGCCAGGTCAGCTGCCGCTTGGCGAGCTGGCGCGTGGCGATGATGCCGCGCTCGCGCAGCGCGGCCGGCGGCCAGCCCTCATGGAGCGCCTGCCAGGCCTGGCGGTAGCCGACGCAGCGCAGGGCGGGCAGCTCGGGCCTCAGGTCGCCGCGCGCGCGCAGGGCCTCCACCTCTCTCAGAAAGCCGGCGGCCAGCATGGCGTCGAAGCGCAGGGCGATGCGCTGCTGCAGCGCGGCGCGGTCGGTGGGTTCCAAGGAAAAAAACGGTGTAGCCCGCGAAAGATCATCGCCAGTAGCTCTCTTTTTTGTAGTATGAAAACTGGACAGCGGCCGCCCGGTGAGCTGCCACACCTCCAGCGCACGCTGGATGCGCTGGCTGTCGGTGGCGGGCAGGCGCGCGGCGCTGGCGGCATCGACGCGCGCCAGCTCGGCGTGCAGCGCGGGCCAGCCGTGCTGGCGCGCGCGCTCGTCCAACTGCCGTCGCACGGCGGCATCGGCGGGTGGCAGCTCGTCCAGGCCTTCCAGCAGCGCCTTGAAGTACAGCATCGTGCCGCCCACCAGCAGCGGCAGGCGCCCGCGCGCGCGAATCTCGGGGATCAGGCGCGCCGCGTCGCGTGCGAAGTCGGCCGCGCTGTAGCTTTCGGTCGGCTCGCGGATGTCGATCAGGTGGTGCGGCACGGCCGCGCGCTCGGCTGGCGTGGGCTTGGCGGTGCCGATGTCCAGGCCGCGGTAGACCAGGGCCGAGTCGACGCTGATGATCTCGACCGGCAGGCGCTCGGCCAGCGCCAGCGCCAGCGCGCTCTTGCCGCTGGCCGTGGGGCCGGCCAGGCACAGGGCCTCGATCGCAGGCGGGGTGATGTCAGCGGCCACGCAGGAACAGCCCATCCAGCTCGCGCAGGCTCAGCTGGCGCCAGGTGGGGCGGCCGTGGTTGCACTGGTCGCTGCGCTCGGTGGCCTCCATCTGGCGCAGCAGTGCGTTCATTTCGTCCAGCGTCAGGCGGCGGTTGGCGCGCACCGCGCCGTGGCAGGCCATGGTGGCCAGCAGCTCGTGCTGGGCGCGCTGCACCACGGTGGCGGCCTCGTGCTGGGCGAGTTCGGCCAGCACGCTGCGCGCCAGCTCCACCGGGTCGCCGGCGGCCAGGCTGGTGGGCACGGCGCGCACGGCCAGGGTCTTGGGCGAGAAGGGCGTGATCTCCAGCCCCAGCTGCTGCAGCGCGGCAGTCGCGCCCTCGGCCGTGGCCACCTCGGTCGGCGTGGCGGCGAAGGTGGCCGGGATCAAGAGCGGCTGGCTGGCGATGCGATTGCTATCCAGTTGGCCCTTGAGCCGCTCGTAGACGATGCGCTCGTGCGCGGCGTGCATGTCGACCACGATCAGGCCGGCGTGGTTTTCGGCCAGGATGTAGATGCCGTGCAGCTGCGCCACGGCGCGGCCCAGGGGCCAGTCGGGCGCGGGCTCAACCTCGGTCGCGGCTGGAGCGGAGACGCTGGCCGCGCCAGGCTGCCACAGGGCCTGCAGCTCTTGCACCACATGGCCCGTGCGTGCTTCGAAATGAATAGCTGCTTGCGCTTGAAGGACGGGGGCTGGAGGCACGAAAGGCTTGAAATTCGATACGTCGGACGGCATCGCCGCCGTGGTCAGCGCCGATTCGGCCAGCAGCGCGGCGCGCGGCGCAGCCAGGGCGTTTTCAATCGCGTGGCGCACGGCCTGGTGCACCTCGCGGCCGTCGCGAAAGCGCACCTCGATCTTGGTCGGGTGCACGTTCACGTCCACGCGCGCCGGGTCGATGGCGATGTGCAGCACGTACACCGGCTGGCGCTGGCCGTGCAGCACGTCTTCGTACGCGGCGCGGGCGGCGTGGACGATGACTTTGTCGCGCACGAAGCGGCCGTTGACGTAGGCGAACTGCTGGTCGGCGCGCGAGCGCGCGATGTCGGGCACGCCCGCGCGGCCGGTGACGTGCACGGGGCCGGCGCGCAGCTCGAGCGCCACCGACTGCGCCAGAAAGTCATCGCCCAGCACGTCGGCCACACGGCGATCGAGGGCGTCGGCGCCGGCCTGCGCGCGCCACTGCTCGATCAGCTTGCCCTCGTGCCAGATGGCGAAGCCCACGTCGGGGCGCGCCAGCGCGTGGCGGCGCACGGCCTCGATGCAGTGCGCCAGCTCGGTGGCGTCGCTCTTCAAGAACTTGCGCCGCGCCGGCACGCTGAAAAACAGCTCGCGCACCTCCACCGTGGTGCCGGGGTTGCGCGCGGCGGCGCGCAACTCGCCCGTGCCGCCGTCGAGCAGCCAGGCACCACCTTCGCCGGCCTGACGCGAGAGCAGCGACAGCTCGGCAATCGAGTTGACCGCCGCCAGCGCCTCGCCGCGAAAACCCATGGTGCCCACGGCCTCCAGCTCGGCCAGGCTGGCGATCTTGCTGGTGGCGTGGCGCCTGAGCGCGACGGGCATCTCGTGCGGCGCGATGCCGGCGCCGTCGTCTTCCACCGCGATCAGGCGCACGCCGCCGGCCGACAGGCGCACCGTGATCTGCGTGGCGCCGGCGTCCAGCGCGTTGTCCAGCAGCTCGCGCACGACGGAGGCCGGCCGTTCCACCACCTCGCCGGCGGCGATCTGGCTGATCAGCTCGTCGGGCAGTTCGCGGATGGGGCGGGGGGCGGTGGCAGTCATTGGGTCAAATTGTAGAAAGCCGGGCGACGGGCGGTCGAAGTCCTGAATAATCACGCCCCATGGAATATGTGATGCACTTGGTCGACTTCATTCTGCACGTCGACCAATACCTCGGCGCCTTCGTGGCGCAGTACGGCGCGTGGGTCTATGCGCTGCTGTTCTTGATCGTGTTCGTCGAGACGGGCGTGGTGGTGATGCCCTTCTTGCCGGGCGACTCGCTGCTGTTCGTGGCGGGCGCGCTGGCCGGCGCGGGCCTGATGAGCTGGCCGGTGGCTTGCGCGGTGCTGCTGGCGGCGGCCATTCTGGGTGACCAGTGCAACTACAGCATCGGGCATCGGCTGGGGCCCAAGGTGTTTCAGTGGGAGGACTCGCGCTGGTTCAACCGCCGGGCGTTCGACAAGGCGCACGCGTTTTACGATCGCTACGGCGGCATCACGGTGATCCTGGCGCGCTTCATGCCCTTCATTCGCACCTTCGTGCCCTTCGTGGCCGGCGTGGCGGCCATGAGCCGGGCGCGCTTCACGCTGTTCAACGTGGTCGGCGCGCTGATCTGGGTGTTGGGGCTGGTGACGGCGGGCTATCTGTTCGGCAACCTGCCCTGGGTGCAGGCCAACCTGAGCAAGATCATCTGGGCCCTGATCCTGGTGCCGGGGTTGATTGCGCTGTACGGCGCGTGGAAGGCCGGGCGCGCGGACCGCGCCGCCATCTGATCGCAGCGACGCTCAGACCAGACAGATCGTCACCAGGGCCGAGGCGTCTTCCACCCCGGTCAGCTGGTGCGCCACGCCGCCGCCCAGGTGCAGAAAGTCGCCCTGGCGCATGCGCTGGGTCTGGCCGGCGATGTCGAAGTCGATCACGCCTTCCAGGCACTGCACGGTGATTTCGCCGGCCACCTGGTGGCCGGGCATGGTCTTGCCGGCTGGCAGCACGACGCGGATGACTTCGAGCTGCGGCGCCTTGAGCAGGGCGTAGGACGGGGTCTGGGCCAGCTTGCTGCCCAGGGGCGACACGCTGCCGATTTGGCCGGGGGCCAGATGGGGTTGGGCCATGACGAACTCCTGTCGAATGGGTGGTGCGCTGACGGCACGCGGCCCCAAGCCTACACCGCCCGGTTGCGCGCCAGCGGCGGGTTGGCGGCAAAGTATTTCTGGATGCCGCTGGCCAGCGCGTCGGCCAGCTGGTCCTGATAGGCGGGGCTGCGCAGGCGGCGCTCCTCGTCGGGGTTGCTGATGAAGGCGGTTTCGACCAGCACGCTGGGCACGTCGGGGTTGCGCAGCACGGCGAAGTTGGCGCGCTCCACGCTGTCCTTGTGCAGGCGCCCCACGGTGCCGATGCGGTTCAGCACGGCGTCGGCCAGCTTCAGGCTGTCGCGGATCTGCACGGTGGTGCTCATGTCCAGCAGGGCGCGCTGCACGTGCGCGTCCTTGTCGTCGACGTTGACGCCGCCGATGCGGTCGGCCTCGTTTTCCTTGTTGGCCAGCCAGCGCGCGGCCGTGCTGGAGGCCCCGCGCTCGGACAGCGCGAACACGCTGGCGCCATTGGCGTCGGGGCGCATGAAGGCGTCGGCGTGGATGCTGACGAACAGGTCGGCGCGCACGCGCCGCGCCTTGCTCACGCGCGTGGCCAGCGGCACGAAGAAGTCGGCGTCGCGCGTGAGGTAGGCGCGCATGGGGTTGCCGCCCACGCTGGCGCGGTTGATGCGCTCGCGCAGCTTGAGCGCGATCTGCAACACCACGTCCTTCTCGTGCGTGCCGTTGGGGCCGGTGGCGCCGGGGTCTTCGCCGCCGTGGCCGGGGTCGATGGCGACGATGATCAGGCGCTCGGCCGGCGGCTCGGGGCCGCGCGCGGTGGCGCGCTCGGGCGCGCGCGGGCCGGCGCGCACGGCCTGGTTGGCGCGCTCGATCTGGCGCGCGATCAGATCGCCCAGGGTGTCGGGCGCGGGCTCGGTTGCCGGGGCGCCGTCACCCGCGCTGGGCACGCTGGCCGGCGTGGGGCCGTTCAGGCGCTGGGCAATCAGCTGCGCCAGCGGGTCGGGCGGGACGGCGGGGTACAGGTCGAACACCAGGCGGTTGCGGTAGGCCGCCACCGGCGCCAGCGTGAAGACCTCGGGCCGGATGTCGTGCTTGAGGTCGATCACCAGCCGCACCACGCTGGGCGTGAACTGGCCGACGCGGATGCCGGCGATGTTGGGGTCGTCGGCGCGCACCTTGGCCACCAGCTCGCGCAAGGTGGGGTCGAGCTGCAGGCCCTCGATGTCGACCGCCAGCCGCGGCGGCGAGATCACCAGGGTGTGCCTGGCCTGCAGCGGGCGGTCGGACTCGATGGTGACGCGTGAATAGTCCTCGGCCGGCCAGATGCGCACCGCCACGATGCCGGCGCCGTGGGCGATCTGCTGCGCGCCGATCAGCAGCACCAGCGAGCCGGTCTTGAGCAGGCGGCGGCGCCCGGGCGATGAGGGGGTGGGGTACAGCGGTGCGGTCATGCGCGCAAATCCTGCAGCAATTGCTCTCCAACGCGCGTACCCGCAATCAGGTGCACCAGGCGCTGCTCGTCGGCGTCGACCTGCAGGTGCACGTCCAGGTCGGCCGCGGGCAGAACGGGCGCGGCGTGCTCGGGCCATTCGGCCAGCTTCAGGCCGGGCGCGGCAAACGCATCGCGCAGGCCGGCGTCTTCCCACTCGCGCGGATCGGCGAAGCGGTAGAAGTCGAAGTGCGCGATGGCCAGGCCGTCCGGCGCCTGGTGCGGCTCGACCACGGCGTAGGTGGGGCTCTTGATGGGGCCCGTCACGCCCAGCGCGCGCAGCAGGTGGCGCACGAAGGTGGTCTTGCCGGCGCCCAGCTCGCCATGCAGGGCGATGAAGGCGTTGCGCAGCAGCGGCCGCGCGGCCAGGCGGGCGGCAAAGGCGGCGGTGTCGTCCTCGGTGTGCCAGGTGAGGGCGAGGGCGGGGCGGCTTTCTACAATCGGAGCGTGATGGGACATGGGGTTCGAATCGATTCCGAGGCCTTGCTGGCCGATATTCGCCAGTGGGCGCGCGAGCTGGGCTTTGCCCACATCGGCGTGGCCGGCGTGGACCTGGCCAGCGCCGAAGCCGGTCTGATGCACTGGCTGGCCGCCGGGTTCCACGGCCGCATGGATTACATGGCCGCGCACGGCCTCAAGCGCGCGCGGCCGGCCGAACTGGTGCCGGGCACCGTGAGCGTGATCACGGCACGCATGAATTATTTGCCACGAGGCGAGGCGCCCGACTGGCCCGAGCGCGAGCGCGCCCGCCTGGCGCGGCCCGGCGAGGGCGTGGTCTCGCTGTACGCCCGGGGGCGCGACTACCACAAGGTGGTGCGCGGGCGACTGCAAAAGCTGCAGGACCGCATCGCCGCGCGGGTCGGCCCCTTTGGCCATCGCGTGTTCAGCGACTCGGCCCCGGTGCTGGAGGGCGAACTGGCCGCGCGCAGCGGCCTGGGCTGGCGCGGCAAGCACACGCTGGTGCTGACGCGCGAGGCGGGCTCGATGTTTTTTCTGGGCGAGCTGTTCGTCGACCTGGCCCTGCCGCCCACGCCGGCGGTGGAGGCCCACTGCGGCAGCTGCAGCGCCTGCATCGACGCCTGCCCCACCGGCGCCATCGTGGCGCCCGGCCGGGTGGACGCGCGCCGCTGCATCTCGTACCTGACGATCGAGCACGACGGCGCCATCGACGAGGCCCTGCGTCCGCTGATGGGCAACCACGTCTACGGCTGCGACGACTGCCAGACCGTGTGCCCCTGGAACAAGTACGCCCAGCGCAGCGAGCTGCCCGACTTCGACGCGCGCGACGGCCTGAGCGGCGCGACGCTGATCGAGCTGCTGGCCTGGACCGAGGACGAGTTCTTGCGCCGCACCGAGGGCGGGCCGATTCGTCGCATCGGCCACGAGCGCTGGCTGCGCAACGTGGCCACCGCCATGGGCAACGCCATTGCCGCCTTGCCGGCGGACGATCCTCAGATGGCCGCCCTGCGCGCGGCCCTGCAGGCGCGTGCCGAGCACCCCAGCGCCATGGTGCGCGAGCACGTGCGCTGGGCCCTGCAACGCTGAGGGCCCGCGGTTTGCAAGCGATTCGAGGCTGTGGCCGGCGTCCGGATTGCGCAACATGCTGCTGTTTTTATAGCGTTTGCCGCGCCTTGTCAACCCGTGTTAGCGTGCGCCGGCCAGCTGCAGGGCGCCGCTCAGGCTGGCCAGGCCCAGCACCGTCGACAGCGTGACCAGCCCGGCCACGAAGGCGCCGTTGTAGCCCATGCGCGCGGCCAGCACGTAGCAACTCGACGAGGTGGGCAGGGCCGAGAAGATCAGCAGCGCCGTGGTCTCCGCCGCGCCCAGCCCGAAGGCGCGCGCCAGCAGCCAGGCCGCCAGCGGCTGCAGCGCGTGGCGGATGGCCAGCACCCCTGTGCCCAGCGCCTTGCCGCGCGCCAGGCTGGCCAGCTGCATGCCGGCGCCGGCCGTCAGCAGGCCCAGCGCGATCGACGAGCCGCCGATGCGCCCCAGCGTGGTCTGCAGCCAGTCGGGCGGCGCCAGCCCAGCCAGGTTGGCCACCAGACCGGCGGCGGTGGCGATGATGAGCGGGTTGCGCACCACCTCGGCGGCGAACGAGCGCTGGCCGTGGCGCGCCATCGGCCACACCGCCGCCACGTTGGCCAGCGGCACGCTCACACCCACCAGCACCGCCACCAGCTGCTGGCCGGGCGCGCCCAGCACGCGCTCGGCCATCGCCAGGCCGATGAAGGAGTTGAAGCGAAACGCGATCTGCGCGCTGGCGGCGTGCTCGCGCACGTCGATCACGCGCCGCAGCCCCGGCAGCCACGGCAGCGACCAGGCCAACGCGATGCCGCAGACCATCAGCGCCAGGCCGGCGCCGATCAGCGCGGAGGCGGCGTGCAGGTCCAGCGGCGTGCGCACGATGGACTGGAACAGGAACACCGGAAACAGGAAGAAATACACCAGCCGCTCGACCGCCTGCCACACCGGCCGGTCCAGCGCCGTGAAGCGGCACAGCAGGTAGCCGACCAGGATGAGGGAGAAGTCGGGCAGCAGCAGCTGGGCGTCGCGCATCGGGCGAGGATAGCCGAGCAAGATGCACGGATGCGGGCCGCGCGGCGCCCCGCGTGCGCATAATGCCGACGCACCCCGATCACAACCCCCTTGCGAGGAGATGCGAGACATGCAACGCCGCCAACTGATGGCCCTGGCCGCCGCGAGCGCGGCGACCGCCGCCGCCCCGGCCTGGGCGCAGGCCTGGCCGAGCCGGCCGATCCGGTTGATCGTGCCCTTCGCGCCCGGCGGCACCACCGACATCATCGCCCGCGTGGTGGCCGAGCCGCTGGGCCGGGTGCTGGGCCGCCCGGTGGTGGTCGACAACAAGGGCGGCGCCGGTGGCGCCATCGGCGCGCAGGAGCTGGCGCGTGCCGCGCCCGACGGCTACACCCTGGGCATGGGCACCGCGTCCACCACGGCGGCCAACCCGGCCATCAACAAGAAGGTCGGCTACGACCCAGTGGCCGACTTTGCGCCCATCGTCAACATCGCCGCCACGCCCAACGTGCTGGCCGTCAACCCTGCCGTGCCGGCCAAGGACTACGCGGCTTTCGTCGCCCTGATCAAGCGCGAGCCGGGCAAATATTCATACGCGTCGCCCGGCACCGGCAGCATCGGCCATCTGCAGATGGAGCTGTTCAAGAGCCTGGCGGGCCTGTTCATCACCCACATTCCGTACCGCGGCGCCGGCCCGGCGCTGAACGACGTGGTGGCCGGCCAGGTGCCCATCATCTTCGACAACGTACCCTCGGCGCTGCCCTTCATCCAGGGCGGCAAGCTGGCGCCCATCGTGGTGGCGTCGTCGGCACGCCTGAAGGAGCTGCCCGCCACGCCCACCTTTGCCGAGGTGGGGCTGGAGCAGGTCAACCGCATGGCCTACTACGGCATCCTGGCGCCCAAGGGCACGCCCGCGGCCATCGTGGAGCAGATCAACGCCGCCATGCTCAAGGTGCTGGGCGAGCCGGTGGTCAAGAAGCGCATCGAGGACACCGGCTCGATCGTCATCGGCAACTCGCCCCAGGCCTTTGCCCAGCAGATCCGGGACGAGCTGGCCGTGTACCAGCGCGTGGTGGCGCGCCAGAAGCTCAGCATCTAGGCCGAGAAACTACCAAAACAATAGCTGCTTGCGCTTGCTGGACGAGCGCCACAGCCAGATTTGGCATGAAACCGGCAGCGCCGAGCCCCGACGCCTCGATCGACCGCTTCATCGACGCCCTGTGGCTGGAAGACGGCCTGGCGGCCAACAGCCTGGCGGCCTACCGGCGCGACCTGGCGCTGGCCGCGCGCTGGCTGGCCGAGCGCCACCACGTCGAACTGGTCCACGCGCAGGAGCATCAGCTGCAGGCTTACTTTGCCGCGCGCGCCGACACCCGCGCCAGCTCGGCCAACCGGCGCCTGACGGTGTTCAAGCGCTACTTCCGCTGGGCGCTGCGCGAGGGGCTGATCCGCGTCGATCCCACGCTCAAGCTGCTGCCCGCCAAGCAGCCGCTGCGCGTGCCCAAGACCTTGAGCGAGGCGCAGGTCGAGGCCCTGCTGGCCGCACCCGACACCGACACGCCGCTGGGCCTGCGCGACCGCACCATGCTGGAGCTGATGTACGCCAGCGGCCTGCGCGTGAGCGAGCTGGTCGGTCTCAAGGTCATTCATGTGGGCCTGAACGAAGGCGTGCTGCGTGTGCTGGGCAAGGGCAGCAAGGAGCGCCTGGTGCCCTTCGGCGAGCTGGCGCGCGACTGGCTGGAGCGCTGGCTGCAGGACGGCCGCCCCGATCTGCTGGGCGCGCGCGCCAGCGAGGCGCTGTTCGTCACCAGCGCCGGCCGCACGCCGGGCACCGCGATGTCGCGCGTGATGTTCTGGGGCCTGGTCAAGCGCTATGCCGTGCAGGCCGGCATCACCGCGCCGCTGTCGCCGCACACGCTGCGCCACGCCTTTGCCACCCATCTGCTGAACCACGGCGCCGATTTGCGCGCGGTGCAGATGCTGCTGGGTCACGCCGACATCTCCACCACCACCATCTACACCCACATCGCGCGCCAGCGGCTGAAGGACCTGCACGCGCAGCACCATCCGCGCGGCTGAGATCGACCTGCCGGCGCTTCAGTCGCCGCGCGCCGGCGTGCTCCACTCGGCCATTTCTTCGGCGCTGAAGCCGGCGCGCTGCCGCGCGGCCAGGTTGAGCGGCCCCCTGGGCGGCGGCGCGCGGTGCGTGCGCGCCAGCTGCCGGTAGTGCGCCAGCGGCTCCAGGCCCTGGCGGGCGCACAGCCAGCGGTACCAGTGGTTGCCGATGGCCACGTGGCCGATCTCCTCGCGCAGGATGAGCTCCAGGATGTCGCAGGCGGCCAGCGCGTCGGGGGCGCCGGTGGCGCGCAGCTTGCGCTGGATCAGCGGCGTGGCGTCCAGCCCGCGCGCCTCCAGCGTGCGCGGCACCAGGGCCATGCGGGCGGTGACGTCGCCCCGGGTCTTTTCGCACATCGCCCACAGGCCGTCGTGCGCCGCGAAGTCGCCATAGGCATGGCCCAGGGTCCGCAGGTGCGCGTGCAGCAGGCTGAAGTGATGCGCCTCCTCGATGGCCACCCGCAGCCAGTCGCGGTAGTACGCCTCGGGCAGGCCGCCAAAGCGCCACACCGCGTCCAGCGCCAGGTTGATGGCGTTGAACTCGATGTGGCAGATGGCATGCACCAGCGCCGCGCGGCCGGCGGGCGTGTGCACCGGGCGCCGCGGCACCTGCGCCGGCTCGATCAGCAGCGGCCGCGCGGGGCGGCCGGGCAGGCCGGGGGGCTCTGCGATGGCCTGCTCGGTTGCTATCGAAAGAGAAGCTGCTTGCGCAGACAGCAGGCCGATTCGAGCCAGTTTTTCTTCGATGTTGTCGGCCGCGAGGGCCTGCAGGGCGAGGGCGCGCATCTCCATCCCTACAATTCTAGGATTTGACCGGAGGGCACAGCGATGGCGGTGTATGAACTCGATGGCAAGGCGCCGCGCGTGGACGCCAGCGCCTGGATTGCCGATTCGGCCGAGGTGATCGGCGACGTCAGCCTGGGGGCCGACGCCAGCGTGTGGTTCGGCTGCGTGCTGCGCGGCGACACCGAGCACATGACGGTGGGCGAGGGCAGCAACATCCAGGACCTGAGCGTGCTGCACGCCGACGTCGGCCAGCCGCTGACCATCGGCCGCCACGTGACCGTGGGCCACAAGGTGATGCTGCACGGCTGCACCATCGGCGACGAGTCGCTGATCGGCATCGGCGCGGTGGTGCTCAACGGCGCGAAGATCGGCAAGAACTGCCTGGTCGGCGCCGGCGCGCTGGTGACCGAGGGCAAGCAGTTTCCCGACGGCAGCATGATCGTGGGCGCCCCGGCGCGCGTGGTGCGCCCGCTCACGCCCGAGCAGATCGAGGGCCTGCGCCAGAGCGCGCGGCACTACATCGACAACGCCCGGCGGTTTCGCGCTGGCTTGAAGAAGCTCCCCTGAGGCCGCATCTGGGCTGCATGTCCGAGTTGCACAAGTTCATTTTCGAAGGCCTGCCGGTGCGTGGCGCGCTGGTGGTGCTGGACGACGCCTGGCAAGAAGTGCTGCGCCGGCGCGCGGCCAACACCCAGACCGGCGCCTACCCGCCGCCGGTGGCCGAGCTGCTGGGCGAGATGGCCGCCGCCGCCGTGCTGATGCAGTCCGGCATCAAGTTCGACGGCGCGCTGGTGATGCAGATCTTTGGCGACGGCCCGGTCAAACTGGCCGTGGCCGAGGTGCAGTCCGACCTGCGCCTGCGCGCCACCGCGTCGGTCACTGGCGCCGTGGCGCCCGCCGCCACGCTGGCGCAGCTGGTCAACGCGCGCGGCCAGGGCCGCTGCGCCATCACGCTCGACCCGCGCCTGCGCCTGCCCGGCCAGCAGCCCTACCAGGGCGTGGTGCCGCTGGCCGGCCCGGGCGGCGTGGCGCTGCGCGGCATGGCCGAGGTGATCGAGCAGTACATGCGCCAGTCCGAGCAACTGGACACCACCCTGGTGCTGGCCGCCAACGACACGCGCGCCGCCGGCCTGCTGCTGCAGCGCCTGCCGGTGCAGGGCCAGCACAACCTGGCGCAAAGCCAGGTGGCGCACGAAGAGGGCGAGCAGGACGACGCCTTCGAGCGCCTGTCGCTGCTGGCGCGCAGCCTCAAGCGCGAGGAGCTGCTGCAACTGGACGCCAACACCATCCTGCGCCGCCTGTTCTGGCAGGAGCCCCTGCAGCGCTTCGAGCCGCGGCAGGGCGCCAGCGGCCCGCGCTTTGCCTGCTCGTGCAGCCGCGAGCGCGTGGGCGCCATGCTCAAGGGCCTGGGCCGCGACGAGGCCGAATCCATCCTGCGCGAGCAGGGCCAGGTCGAGGTGAGCTGCGACTTCTGCGGCCAGCAGGAGCGCTTCGACGCGGTCGACGTCGGCCGCCTGTTCACCCCCGCCGCGCAGCAGCCGCCCCAGCCCGGCTCGGTGCAGTAGCGCCGGGCAGACCGCGCATGCGCTTCGACGTCATCACCCTGTTTCCGGAGCTGTTTGCTCCGTTTGTCGAAGCAGGCATCACCCGCCGTGCCTACGCCAGCGGCCAGATCGAGCTGAAGCTGTGGAACCCGCGCGACTGGGCCGAGGGCAACTACCGCCGCGTCGACGACCGGCCCTTCGGCGGCGGCCCCGGCATGGTGATGATGGCCGAGCCGCTGGCGCGCTGCCTGCAGGCGGTGCGCGCCGAGCGCGCCGAGGCACCGGCCCAGCAGGTGCCGGCGGTGCTGTTTTCGCCGGTCGGCGAGCCGCTGCGCCACGCGGGCGTGCAGGCCTGGGCGCAAAGCCGCGGCGCCATCCTGGTCTGCGGGCGCTACGAGGGCATCGACCAGCGCTTCATCGACACCTGCGTCGACGTGCAGATCAGCCTGGGCGACTTCGTGCTGTCGGGCGGCGAGATCGCGGCGCTGGCGCTGCTGGACGCCGTGGCGCGCCTGCAGCCCGGCGTGCTGGGCGACGAAGGCAGCCACCAGCAGGACAGCTTCAACCCGGCCATCGACGGCCTGCTGGATTGCCCGCACTACACCCGGCCCGAGCAGTGGCGCGGCCAGGGCGTGCCGCCCGAACTGCTGAGCGGCCACCACGCGCAGATCGAGGCCTGGCGGCGCGCGCAGCGCCTGCAGCTCACCGCGCGCGCGCGCCCGGCGCTGATCGCCGCTGCGCGCGCCGCCGGGCGGCTGAGCGGTCAGGACGAGCAGCTGCTGAAAAACGTGGCTTCCAAGCTATAATCAAAGGCTTTTCGATCCTCTGCCCGCCGCGGCCGCACCTGATCTGCCCTGTGCACAGGTGGGCCGCCCCTAGCGTAGCGTGAGCACGATCGAGACGGGAAACCCGATGAACCTGATTCAAACCCTCGAGCAAGAGGAAATCGCCCGCCTGGGCAAGAACATCCCCGACTTCGCCCCCGGCGACACGGTGATCGTCAGCGTCAACGTCGTCGAAGGCAGCCGCAAGCGCGTGCAGGCCTACGAGGGCGTGGTGATCGCCAAGCGCAACCGGGGCCTCAACAGCGGCTTCACGGTGCGCAAGATCTCCAGCGGCGAAGGCGTGGAGCGCACCTTCCAGACCTATTCGCCCCTGATCGCCAAGATCGAGGTCAAGCGCCGCGGCGACGTGCGCCGCGCCAAGCTGTACTACCTGCGCGGCCTGAGCGGCAAGAAGGCGCGCATCAAGGAAAAGCTGCCCGGCCGCGCCACGGCCCAGGCCGACAAGGCGTGATGTCCGGGCGCCGCCTTCGCGGGCGTCGTCTTCATCCGCTGCGAGCCGCCTGCCGCCTTGTGCGTGCAGGCGGTTTTTGCTTGGGCGCCGTCCTTCGACCATGACTTCCATCCCTTCGCTGCTGCCCGCGTTCGACCCGCGCCAGGTGCCCGTCACCGGCGTGGACGACGACCTGCCCGCGGTGCCGCCCGAGCGCCTGACCCCGCAGGCCTTGCGCCAGCGCTTTCAGGCGCCGCCGCCCTGGCAGCCCGAGGTGCGGCGCGAGCCGCGCTTCGTCGACCGCGCGCCGGTGGATGCGGCCGTGCTGGTGCCGCTGGTGGCGCGCACCGGTGGGCTGTCGGTGCTGCTGACCGAGCGTTCCATGAGCCTGCCTTCGCACCCGGGGCAGGTGGCGTTCCCGGGCGGCAAAATCGAGCCCGACGACGGCGACGTGGTGCATGCGGCGCTGCGCGAGACGCGCGAGGAGGTCGGGCTGGCGCCCGGCTTCATCGACGTGCTGGGCCAGTTGCCGGTGTACGCGACCGGCTCGCAGTTTCTGGTGACGCCGGTGGTGGCGCTGGTGCGCGAAGGCTTCGTGCTGCAGCCCAACGCGGGCGAGGTGGCGCACGCCTTCGAGGTGCCGTTGGCCTTCTTGATGAACCCCGCGCACCACCGGCGCCACCGCTTCGAGTGGGCGGGCGGCTCGCGCGAGTGGTTTTCCATGCCCTATCGCGAACCGGCGCCGACCGCGGCCGGCGCGCCGGCGGTCGAGCACTACATCTGGGGCGCCACGGCCGGCATGTTGCGAAATTTATACAGATTCCTGCTGGCCTGAGCCGTTCGGGCATGGACGGCACGATGCGGTGGGGCGCCGCCTCACTATCATCGCGGGATGATCCTGCTGGCCATCGTGACCACCCTGCTGCTGGAGCAGGTGTGGCCGCTGGCGCCGCGCAATCCGGTGCTGGACGCCCTGCGGCACTGGGCGCAGGCGGTGGCGCGCAACGTGGATGCCGGCGCGCCCCAGCACGCGTGGCTGGCCTGGACGCTGGCGGTGCTCGGGCCGACGCTGGCGGTGGCGCTTGTCCACCTCGCCTTGACGTGGCTGGCCGGCTGGCCGCTGGCCCTGCTGTGGACCATCGCCGTGCTGTATGTCAGCCTGGGGTTTCGCCAGTTCAGCCATCACTTCGTCGCCATCCGCGACGCCTTGGAAGTGGGCGACGAGGAGCGCGCGCGTCAGCTGCTGGCGCGCTGGCAGCAGGTGGACGAGTCCAGCATCGCGCGCGGCGAGCTGGTGCGCCTGGTGCTGGAGCACTCGGTGCTGGCGGCGCACCGCCACGTGTTTGGCGTGATGCTGTGGTTTTGCCTGCTGGAGGTGGTGGGCCTGGGGCCGGCGGGCGCGGTGTTCTACCGCCAGGCGGGCGCCCTGGCGCGCGACTGGCGCGCCTCCGGCTCGTCGCCCGACGCACCGGTCAGCGCCGCGCTGGCCGATGTCACGCAGGCGGCCTGGGCCTGGATCGACTGGCTGCCGGCCCGCTGCACCGCGCTGGCGCTGGCCATCGTCGGCAGCTTCGAGGACGCCATCGACGCCTGGCGGCGCCACGCCGACCGCTTCGGCAACGCCAACGACGGCGTGATCCTGGCCGCGGCCGCCGGCGCCGTGGGGGTGCGCCTGGGGGCCATGCCGGCGCGCACCGCGCCCGGGCAGCCAGCCGGCGACGTCGCGCTCGGCGGCGGCGCGGACGACGCGCTGCCCGGCGAGGCGCCCAGCGTGCTGCACTTTGCCCGCGTGGTGGGCCTGGTCTGGCGCATGGTGGCGCTGTGGCTGCTGCTGCTGGCGCTGCTGACGGTGGCACACGTGCTGGGATGAAGCACGGTTTTGCCTGGCGCCGGCCTAGGGAAATTCCCAGCCCGACGACGATTTTTCCGGCGGGCCGGGCCGATACAATCATTAACCGACCGCGCGGTCGCCTTATTGTGCCGGTCGAATATTGGATCGGCGCCGCGCGATTTCATTGTTTCCCGTTGGAGCCAAACCCATGAAGATCAAACACATCGCCCTGGCGTGCATTGCCGCGACCGGCTTTTCCCTGTCCGCCTGGGCCGACATCAACGTGGGCGTCACGCTCTCGGCCACCGGGCCGGCGGCGTCGCTGGGCATTCCCGAGAAAAACACCGTGGCGCTGCTGCCCAAGACCATGGGCGGGCAAAAGGTCAACTACATCGTGCTGGACGATGCGTCCGACACGACCGGCGCCGTCACCAACGCGCGCAAGCTGATGTCCGAGAAGGTGGACATCATCTTCGGCTCGTCCACCACGCCGGCCTCTCTGGCCATGATCGACGCCGTGGCCGAGGGCAAGACGCCGATGATCTCGCTGGGAGCCTCGGCGGCCATCATCGAGCCGCAGGACGCCAAGAAGCGCTGGGTGTTCAAGACGCCGCAAAACGACATCATGATGGCGCTGGCCATCGCCGGCCACATGGCCGACCACGGCGTCAAGACGGTGGGCTTCATCGGCTTTTCCGACGCCTACGGCGAGGGCTGGTACAAGGAAACCGTCAAGGCACTCGACCTCAAGAAAATCAAGCTGGTGGCCAACGAGCGCTACGGCCGCACCGACACCGCCGTCACCGGCCAGGTGCTCAAGCTGATGGCCGCCAAGCCGGACGCGATCCTCATCGCCGGCTCGGGCACGCCGGCGGCCCTGCCCGAGAAGACGCTCAAGGAGCGCGGCTACACCGGCAAGATCTATCAGACCCACGGCGTGGCCAACAACGACTTCCTGCGCGTGGGCGGCAAGGACGTCGACGGCACCCTGCTGCCCGCCGGCCCGGTGCTGGTGGCCGAGCAGCTGCCGGCCAGCAACCCGGTGCGCAAGTCCTCGCTGGAATACATCCATGCCTACGAGGCCGCCTACGGCAAGGGCAGCGTGTCCACCTTCGGCGGCCACGTGTGGGATGCCGGCAAGGTGCTGGCGGCCGCCGTGCCGGTGGCGCTCAAGGGTGGTCAGCCGGGCACCGAGGCCTTCCGCTCGGCCCTGCGCGATGCGCTGGAGCAGGTCAAGGACGTGGCCGGTGCGCACGGCATCTTCAACATGTCGGCGCAAGACCACCTGGGGCTGGACCAGCGCGGCGTGGTGATGGTCAAGATCGAGAACGGCAAGTGGGTCTACCAGCCCAGCAAGTGATCGGCCGCCGGCAGCCGCAAGGGCTTGCCGGTGGATTCAGGAACAGGGCGACGTGCCGGCGGCGGTCGCCCTGTTCGCGCAACTGGGTATGGCGTGGCGCTTGCGTGGCGACCGGATAATCGAGGCTAGTGGTTTTCCTTGTTCGGCCTTGGCAATTGTTGATGTTTAATAATCGATTTTTCGAGCCCGACGGTTGCCGCGAGGCGCGCGCCGGGCTCATTCGGGATGATTTCCGCGATGAACCGGTGTTTTGATTCATGGACGCACAAATAGCCCTGATGCTGGCGCAGGACGGTTTCGTCACCGGCGCCATCTATGCGCTGATGGCGCTGGCGCTGGTGCTGGTGTTTTCCGTCACCCGCGTCATCTTCATTCCGCAGGGCGAATTCGTCACCTATGCGGCGCTGTCGATGGCGGCCATCCAGGCCGGGGGCGTGCCCTCGGCCATCTGGCTGCTGCTGGGCCTGGCCGTGATCACGCTGGTGGTCGAGGGCTGGCGCCACTGGCGCGGCGCGCACGTCGACTGGCGCTCCACGGCGGTCTGGGCCGTCGCGTTTCCGGCCGTGGCCGCGGTGCTGGCGCTGGCGGTCAAGCCGACCGCGGCCTGGGCGCAGACGCTGCTGGCCCTGCTGCTGATCGTGCCCATGGGGCCGCTGCTGTATCGGCTGGTGTTCCGCCCGCTGGCGCACGCCAGCGTGCTGATGCTGCTGATCGTGTCGGTGGCGCTGCACTGGGTCATGGTGGGCCTGGGGCTGTACTTCTTCGGCGCCGAGGGTGCGCGCACCGCCTCGATGTGGGACGCGCGCTGGAACGTGGGCGGCCTGCCGGTCAGCGGCCAGTCGCTGGTGGTGATCGGCGCGGCAGTGGTGCTGCTGGCGGCCATGTACGTGTTTTTCGAGCGCTCCATCATCGGCAAGGCCTTGCGCGCCACCGCCATCAACCGCGTGGGCGCGCGCCTGATGGGCATTCCGACCGACCTGTCGGGCGACATCTGCTTTGCGCTGGCGGCCCTGATCGGCGCCGTCTGCGGGCTGCTGATCGCGCCGATCACGACCATCTACTACGACACCGGCTTTCTGATCGGCCTGAAGGGCTTCGTCGCCGCTATCGTCGGCGGGCTGCTCAGCTATCCGATGTCGGTGCTGGGCGCGCTGCTGGTGGGCCAGCTTGAATCCTTCTCCTCGTTCTGGGCCAGCGCCTTCAAGGAAGTCATCGTGTTCACGCTCATCATCCCGGTGCTCTGGTGGCGCTCGCTCAAAACCCGCCACGTGGAGGACGAGGAATGACCCGTCGCCATCTCACCTGGCTGGCCATCTTGCTGCTGGCGCTGTGCTGGCCGCTGTTCGGGGCCTTCACCATCACGCTGGTGAACTACATCGGCCTGTATTCGCTGGTGGCCGTGGGGCTGGTCATGCTGACCGGCGTGGGCGGCATCACCTCCTTCGGGCAGGCGGCCTTCGTCGGCCTGGGCGCCTACGCCACGGCCTGGATCTGCACCTCGCCCACGGCCACGCAGGCGCTGTCGGCGCTGCCCGCGGGCGTCTTGCCCTGGCTGGGCCTGCTGCTGGGCCTGGTGGTGACGGCGCTGATTGCCTGGTTCCTGGGCGCCGTCACCTTGCCGCTGGCGGGGCACTTCTTGCCGCTGGCCACGCTGGCCTGGGGCCTGAGCCTGTACTACATCTTCGGCAACCTCGAAGGCCTGGGCGGCTTCACCGGCATCACCGGCGTGCCGCCGCTGTCCATCGCCGGCTACGAGCTGAGTTCGCCGCGCGTGCTGGGCGTGCTGATCTGGGCGGTGCTGCTGCTGGCCATCTGGGGCCTGCACAACCTGCTGGATTCGCGCGAGGGCCGCGCCATCCGCGCACTCAAGAGCGGGCGCGTGATGGCCGAATCCATGGGCGTGGACACCGCGCGCCAGCGCATGAAGCTGTTCGTGCTGGCCGCCCTGCTGTCGGCCGTCTCGGGCTGGCTGTACGCGCACCTGCAGCGTTTCGTCAACCCGACGCCGTTCGACCTCAACATCGGCATCGAATACCTGTTCATGGCGGTGGTGGGCGGTTCGGGCTACCTGTGGGGCGCCGTGCTGGGCGCCACCCTGATCACCCTGCTCAAGGAGCAGTTGCAGGACCTGCTGCCGCGCCTGCTGGGCGCCAGCGGCAACTTCGAGGTCATCGTGTTCGGCCTGCTGATGCTGCTGGTGCTGCAGCGCGCGCCCGAAGGCCTGTGGCCGCTGATCGCCGCCTGGGTCAACAAGTTTCTCAAGCCGGTCAAGCCGCGCGCGCAAGGCGCCGCCATCGTCGCGCTGGCGCGCCACACCCTGCCGCCGGCCGGGCAGGTGGTGCTGCAGGCCAAGGACGTCACCAAGCGCTTCAGCGGCCTGGTGGCCAACAACGACGTCAACTTGGACGTCAAGTCGGGCGAGGTGCACGCCCTGATCGGTCCCAACGGCGCCGGCAAGAGCACCTTCTTCAACATGATCTCGGGCGTGGACGACCCGACCTCGGGCACCGTGACCTTGCTGGGCCAGGCCATGGCGGGCAAGCCCTCGCGCGCTTTTGCCGCGCTGGGGCTGGGGCGCACCTTCCAGCACGTGCGCCTGCTGGGCCAGCGCAGCGTGCTCGAGAACGTGGCCGTCGGCGCACACCTGCGGGCGCGGCGCGGTTGGCTGGCGGCCATGCTGCGCGCCGACCGCGGCGAGGAGGCCGCCCTGCTGGCCGAGGCCCGCCACCAGATCGAACGCTGCGGCCTGACGCAGTACATCGACACCCCGGCTGCCTCGCTGCCGCTGGGCCAGCAGCGCATCGTCGAGATCGCGCGGGCGCTGGCCGGCCAGCCTTCGATCCTGCTGCTGGACGAACCGGCCGCCGGCCTGCGCCACCTTGAAAAGCAGGCCCTGGCCCAATTGCTGACCCAGCTGCGCGCCGAAGGCCTGGCCGTGCTGGTGGTGGAACACGACATGGAGTTCGTCATGAACCTGGCCGATCGCATCACGGTGCTGGAGTTCGGCACCGTCATCGCCCTGGGCACGCCGGCCGAGGTGCAGGCCAACCCGCGCGTCATGGAAGCCTATCTGGGCAGCGACGTCGTCGGAGCCGCTGCATGAGCGCGCCGGGCCGCTCCCAAGCGCGAATCCCGCAGCGCGCAGCGCGGAGGGGTTGCCAGATCCACGCGCCGGGCCGCTCCCAAGCGCGAATCCCGCAGCGCGCAGCGCGGAGGGTCGTCCAATGACCGCCCCGCTGCTCGACATCCAGAATTTCAGCGTCTGCTACGGCCCGGTGGAGGCGCTGCACCAGGTGGCGCTGACGGTGGGCGAGGGCGAGATCGTCACCGTCATCGGCCCCAACGGTGCCGGCAAGAGTACGCTGCTGAATGCGGTGATGGGCCTGCTGCCCTCGACCGGCGGCGTGCAGCTGGCCGGCAACAAGATCGCCCGCCCCAGCGTCGAGGCGATGGTGGCGCGCGGCGTCGGCCTGGTGCCCGAAAAGCGCGAGCTGTTCGGCGAAATGTCGGTCGAGGACAACCTGCTGCTGGGCGGCTTTGCCCGCTGGCGGCGCGGCCAGCGCGACCAGGCCGAGCGCATGGGCGAGGTGTTCGCGCTGTTTCCGCGCCTGCAGGAGCGGCGTGCGCAGCTGGCGGCCACCCTGTCGGGCGGCGAGCGGCAGATGCTGGCCATCGGCCGCGCGCTGATGGCGCGCCCCAAGCTGCTGATGCTGGACGAGCCCTCGCTGGGCCTGGCGCCGCTGATCGTGCGCGAGGTGCTGCACATCGTGGCCTCGCTGCGCGAGCTGGGGGTGTCGGTGCTGCTGATCGAGCAGAACGCGCGCGCGGCGTTGCAGGTGGCCGACCGCGGCTACGTGCTGGAGATGGGCGCCGTGGCGCTCAGCGGCGAGGCCAGCGCGCTGCTGACCGACCGCCGCGTGATCGAGACCTACCTGGGGGTGGGCGGCAAGAAGGCCGAATGAGGGCAGGGCGCCGCCGCGGCCATTCGTCCGTACACTCGGCTGCAGTTCAACCACCACCCGCCCCGTGAGTCACGACAAGTTCGACGTTGCGCGCTATCTGGGCACGCTGCCGCTGTTTTCCAACATCACCGAGCCCGAGCGCGAGCGGCTGGCGCAGGACTGCCACCTGCGCCGCCTGGAGCGCGGGCGCACCATCTTTCACGTCGGCGATGCCTGCCGCGAGTTCCACGTGGTGGTGATGGGCCAGGTCAAGCTGTTCGCCATGTCGCCCACGGGGGTGGAGAAGGTCATTCACCTGTGCGGGCCGGGACGCAGCTTCGGCGAGGCCGTGATGTTCATGCAGGCGCCCTACCTGGTCACGGCGCAGACGCTGACCGACACCCTGCTGCTGACCATCGAGCGCGCCGCGGTGCTGCGCGAGATCGAGCGCAGTCCGGCCTTTTCGCTGCGCATGCTGGCCGGCCTGTCGCGGCGGCTGCAGGGCCTGGTGCAGGACGTGGAGTCGGTGTCGCTGCACAGCGGCACGCAGCGCGTGATCGGCTACCTGCTGGGCGGGCGCTCCATTCCTGAGCCGGGCAGCGTGTCGATGACGGTCACGCTGCCGGTCAGCAAGGCGGCCATCGCCTCGCGCCTGTCGATCACGCCCGAATACTTCTCGCGCGTGCTGAGCGAACTGGCCACGCAGGGGCTGATCGAGGTCGACAAGCGCGAGATCCACATCCCCGACGTCGCGCGGCTGGCCAACTACCCCGGCCGTTGACCGGGCGCCGGCGCCTGGCGGCGCGGATCGCCGATCTCGGGCCAGTGCCGGTGCAGCCACAGCCAGGACACCAGCCCGACCGCCAGGAAGACGGCCGACATCAGCGCCATGCCGAGCGCCGAGTGCATGACCAGCGGCGCCACCGCGCCGGCCACGATGCCGTTGGCCACCGAGCCCACCACCGACTGCAGCGACGAGGCCATGCCGCGCCGGTCGGGGTGCAGGTCCAGCACCAGCAGCGTCACCACCGGCACCATCAGCGCCCAGCCGAAGGCGAACAGCGCGATCGGCCACAGCGACCACCAGATCTCGGCCTCGAACAGCGCGTTGGCGATGATGTTGAACAGCGAGATCGCCACCATGATGCGAAAGCCCAGCATGATCTGGTTCTTGGGCGCCACCCGGCCCGCCATGCGCCCCGACATCCACGAGCCGACCATGATGCCGCCGATGTTGAGCGCGAAGAACCAGAAGAACTGCGTGGGCTTGAGGTGCAGCACCTCGCCCAGGTAGGCCGGCGCGCCCAGGATGTACAAAAACAGGCCGTTGAAGGGCACGCCCGAGGCCAGCGCCAGCAGGAAGAAGCGCGGGTCGGACAGCAGCACCGAATAGCCCTTGAGCAGGTGGCCGAACTGAAACGGCTGGCGGTCCCGGACGTGCAGGGTCTCGGGCAGCAGGCGCAGGTTGGCCACGATCAGCACCACGCCCACGGCGACCAGGAACCAGAAGATCGCGTGCCAGCCCAGGTATTCGGACAGCACGCCGCCAATCATGGGCGCGATGGCCGGCGCCACGCCGAAGAAGATGGTGACCTGGCTCATCACGCGCTGGGCTTCGGCGGGCGGAAACATGTCGCGGATGACCGCGCGCGACACCACCACGCCGGCCCCGGTGGACAGGCCCTGCAGCGCGCGAAAGAAGATCAGGTGGCCCACGGTCTGCGACAGCGCGCAGCCGATTGAGGCCAGGGTGAACAGCACCAGCCCGCCCAGGATCACCGGCCGGCGGCCGAAGCTGTCCGACAGCGCGCCGTGAAACAGGTTCATGAACGCGAAGCCGAACAGGTAGGCCGACAGCGTCTGCTGCATCTCGGTCGGCGTGGCGTGCAGCGACTGCGAAATGGCCGCGAAGGCCGGCAGGTAGGTGTCGATGGAAAACGGCCCCAGCATGCCGAGCATGGCCAGCAAGATGGCCAGGGCCCAGCGCGGGGCCTTCCAGATTTGGGCGGCGTCGGGGTTCATCAACTATTGTGATACTACAAATAAAATAGCGCCTGGCGCATATTGCATATGCGCCAGGCGCCGATTTGACTAAAAAACGATCAGGTGTTGTCGGTAAAGCTGCGCAGCTTGTCGGAGCGGCTCGGGTGCTTGAGCTTGCGCAGCGCCTTGGCCTCGATCTGGCGAATGCGCTCGCGCGTGACGTCGAACTGCTTGCCCACTTCTTCCAGCGTGTGGTCGTTGTCCATCTCGATGCCGAAGCGCATGCGCAGCACCTTGGCCTCGCGCGGCGTCAGGCTGTCGAGGATGTCCTTGACCACGTCGCGCAGGCCGGCCTGCATGGCGGCGTCCACCGGCGCGGTGTTGTTGCTGTCCTCGATGAAGTCGCCCAGGTGGCTGTCGTCGTCGTCGCCGATGGGGGTTTCCATCGAGATCGGCTCCTTGGCGATCTTCATGATCTTGCGGATCTTGTCCTCGGGCATCTCCATCTTCTCGGCCAGCAGGGCGGCGTCGGGCTCGAAGCCGAACTCCTGCAGGTGCTGGCGCGAGATGCGGTTCATCTTGTTGATGGTCTCGATCATGTGCACCGGGATGCGGATGGTGCGCGCCTGGTCGGCGATCGAGCGCGTGATGGCCTGGCGGATCCACCAGGTGGCGTAGGTCGAGAACTTGTAGCCGCGGCGGTATTCGAACTTGTCCACCGCCTTCATCAGGCCGATGTTGCCCTCCTGGATGAGGTCGAGGAACTGCAGGCCGCGGTTGGTGTACTTCTTGGCGATCGAGATGACCAGGCGCAGGTTGGCCTCGATCATTTCCTTCTTGGCGTCGCGGCTGGCGGCCTCGCCCTCGTTCATGCGCTTGTTGATGGCCTTCAGCTCGTCCAGCGGCACCACCACCTGCGCCTGCAGGTCGGTCAGCTTTTGCTGCAGGTCCTGGATGGGCGGGATGTTGCGGCCCATGATCGCGCTCCAGGCCTTGTCGGCGTGCGCCTGCCGCTCGACCCACTTGAGGTCCAGCAGGTGCGAGCGCACGCGGTTGCCGCTCTTGTCGCGGCCCGAGAAGTCGGCGATGAACGCGTCCTGCGGGTAGCCGCAGCGGTCGACGATGATGCGGCGCAGCTCGCGCTCGTACTTGCGCACGTCGTCCACCTGGCCGCGCAGCAGGTCGCACAGCTTCTCGATCGTCTTGGCGGTGAAGCGGATCGACATCAGGCGCGTGGACAGCGCGTGCTGGGCCTTCACGTAGGTGGGCGAGCCCCAGCCTTCCTTGTCGTAGGCGCGGCGCACCTTGTCGAACAGCGCCGCCACCTCGTCGAAGCGCTCCAGCGCCTCGGCCTTGAGCTTTTCGAGCAGGCGCGTCATCGACTTGGAACCGCCCTTGCCGTCGTCGTCGTCCTCTTCGTCGTATTCGTCGAAGTCTTCCTCGGCCACGTAGTCGTCGTTCTCGTCGGCGTCGGCAAAGCCGTCGACGATGGTGTTGATGACCACCTTGCCCTCGCGGATCTCGCCCGCCATCTTCAGGATCTCGGCGATCGTCGTCGGGCTGGCGCTGATGGCTTCCATCATCTCCATCAGCCCACCCTCGATGCGCTTGGCGATCTCGATCTCGCCCTCGCGCGTCAGCAGCTCGACCGTGCCCATCTCGCGCATGTACATGCGCACCGGGTCGGTGGTGCGGCCGAACTCGCTGTCCACGGTGGACAGGGCGGCCTCGGCCTCTTCCTCGGCCTCTTCCTCGGTGGCGGTGCTGGTGCCGGTGTTGGTCAGCAGCAAGGTCTCGGCGTCGGGCGTCTGCTCGTACACGGCCACGCCCAGGTCGTTGAGCATGGAGACCACGGCCTCCAGCGTCTCGGCGTCCACCAGCTTGTCGGGCAGGTGGTCGTTGATCTCGCCGTGCGTCAGATAGCCGCGCGTCTTGCCCAGCTTCAGCAGGGCCTTCAGGTTGGCGCGGCGGGTGTTCATCTCCTCCTCGGAGAGCACGCCTTCGTCCAGGCCGAATTCCTTCATCAAGGCCCGTTCCTTGGCCTTGCTGATCTTCATGCGCAGCGGCTTGGCCTTTTCGACCACCTCGGGCACGGCCGCCTCGGGCTCGCCTTCCAGGTCGGCCTCGATGTCGGACAGGTCGGTGTCGTCTTCCTCGCGGGCACCGGCCTTGCCGGCCTTGCCGCGCTTGGGCGGGGCGGACTTTTCGGCCGCGGCCTTGGCGGGGCCGGTGGACTTGCGGGCGGCCTTCTTGGCCGGCACGGCCTTGGGCTCGAGCTCGTCGGCCGTCGCGGACTTGGCCTTGGGGGCAGCCTTGGCCTTGGGGGTGGACTTGGCGGTTTTGGCGCTGGTGGGCATGGTTCGACCTCGGTACGGATCGGAGTCGCCCAGCGGCGGCGTGGCCGCCCGGGCGGGCTCCTCTCGGACTCAACTCAAAAAGAATGGCATCGCGGCGGCGCCCCTCGGCCGACCGGCGGCCAATGCGGGCACTCCACCGTCATGGGCAAGATGGTCGGGCGAACATTTGGGGTGCAGTCCTTGCGGTGATGTGGCCACCCCATGCATGGGGCGCGTGCGCTGACGACGCGAGGGCCGATCCGGAGGTGCTGCTGTCGCTCTTGCCGGTGACAAGCCTTACATTATAACAATTCGCCGAATTTCAAGAGGCGTCAAGAGGCATCGCAGGGCGATTTCAGCCACCCCGGCCCTTAGTACCCGCCCGCTTCGCGCTCGCCGGTCTTGGCCCTGGCCAGCTCGGGCAGCAGGCTCTGGTACAGCGCCACGTCGCCGGCGGCCAGCGCGGCGTCCATGCGCTGCTTCAGGTGCACGGGGCGCTCCTGGCGCAGGATGTCCTGCAGCTCCCGGGGGTCGGAGTCGATCTCGTCGTGCAGGCCCTCGATGGCGCGCACGGCCGCGTCCTCCTGCGGGTGGCCGCGCAGCGCCTCACGCAGCGCGCTCCAGGGCTGGGGGCCGTGCTCCAGCACCTGGCCGTCCAGCCAGGCGAACAGCGGGCCGTAGGGCGCCGCCTGCTCGCACAGCAGCTGGTGGTCGCTGCCGCTCAGGGCCTGCCAGCTGCCGGGCGCCGTCAGCACGATCTGCAGCGCGCGGTGCGCGCGGCTGCTGGGGGCGGTGCGCGGCGCGGCTGCACGCAGCGGCGGGCGGGTGGGCGCCGCCGGCCCGCGCACCGCGCCTCGATCGGCAGCGGGCGCGTGGGCCCGCTCGCGCGGCGGCCGCGCCGCGCCGCGCAGGCCCCACAGCTGCTGCAGCTCGTGCACGCCGATGCGCACCTGCGCCGCGATGTCGCCCAGCAGCTGCGCGGCCAGGGCGCCGGCGGGCAGCAGCTGCCACAGCGGCCGGGCGTTGGCGGCAAAGTGCGAGCGCCCTTCGGCCGTCTCCATGTCGCAGTCCTGCGCGGCGGCGTCCAGCACGAAGCGTGACAGCGGCACGGCGGCCTGCACCGCCTGCTCGAAGGCGCCGGCGCCCTCGGCGCGGATGAAGCTGTCGGGGTCGTGCTCGGGCGGCAAAAACAGAAACTTGATGCTGCGCACGTCGCTGGCCAGGGGCAGGGCGGCAGCCAGCGCCTTGTGCGCGGCGCGCCGGCCGGCGGCGTCGCCGTCGAAACTGAACACCACGCTGTCGGTGAAGCGAAACAGCTTGTGCACGTGCTCGGGCGTGCAGGCCGTGCCCAGCGTGGCCACCGCGTTGGCAAAGCCCAGCTGGGCCAGGGCGACCACGTCCATGTAGCCTTCGGTGACCAGCGCGTAGCCGTGTTCGCGCAGCGCGCCGCGGGCCTCGAACAGGCCGTACAGCTCGCGCCCCTTGTGGAACACCGGGGTTTCGGGCGAATTGAGGTACTTGGGCTTTTCATCGCCCAGCACGCGCCCGCCAAAGCCGATCACCTGGCCCTTGACGTCGCGGATCGGGAACATGATGCGGTCGCGAAAGCGGTCGTAGCGCTTGCCTTCGTCGTCCTCGCCGACGATGACCAGGCCGCTGTCCTGCAACTGCGCGTCGGCGTAATCGGGGAACACGCTGGCCAGCGTGCGCCAGCCCTCGGGCGCGTAGCCGAGGCCGAAGTCGCGTGCCACCGCGCCCGAGACGCCGCGCCGCTTGAGGTAGTCGATGGCGCGCGGCGAGCCCTTGAGGTGTTGGCGGTAGGCGTCGGCCGCGCGCGCCAGCACGTCGGTGAGGCTGGCGCGCTGCTCGGTCTCCTGCGCGGCGCGCGCGCGCTCGGCCGGGCTGCGCTCGTCCTCGGGCACGGGCAGACCGTATTGCTGCGCCAGGTCGTGCACCACCTCGACAAAGCCGGCGCCGGTGAACTCCATCAGAAAGCCGATGGCGTTGCCGTTCTTGCCGCAGCCGAAGCAGTGGAAGAACTGCTTGGACGGGCTGACGGTGAACGAGGGCGTCTTCTCGCCATGAAAGGGGCACAGGCCCGAGAAGTTGGCCCCGGTCTTCTTCAGCTGCACGTAGCGGCCGACGATCTCGACCACGTCGGCGCGCGCCAGAAGCTCCTGGATGAAATGCTGGGGAATGGCCACCGGGCGATTGTCGCGCACGGGCCGCACCAGGCCACTTGTCTATCATGGGCGGATCAACATGCCGGAGCCCGCGATGCCCTCGATCTTCGATACCGACCTGCCCCGCACCGAAGCCAACTTCGCCCCCCTCACGCCGCTGGCCTTCATCCAGCGCGCGGCCGAGGTCTACCCCGAGCGCCTGGCGGTGGTGCACGGCACGCTGCGCCAGAGCTGGGACCACACCTACCGGCGCTGCCGCCGCCTGGCCAGCGCGCTGCAGCAGGCCGGCGTGGGCAAGAACGACACCGTCGCCGTGATGTTGCCCAACACCCCGCCCATGGTGGAGGCGCATTTCGGCGTGCCCATGGCCGGCGCTGTGCTGAACGCGCTGAACACCCGGCTCGACCCCGAGGCGGTGGCCTTCATGCTCGACCACGGCGAGGCCAAGGTCGTCATTGTCGACCCCGAGTTCGCCCCGGTGATGAAGAAGGCGCTGGCGCTGCGGCAGTCGAAGGCGCCGCTGCTCGTCATCGACGTCGAGGACGCGCTGTTCGGCCCCGGCCAGCCCATCGGCAGCACGACGTATGAGGCCTTTCTCGATCGGGGCGACCCCGATTTCGAGTGGCTCTACCCGACCGACGAGTGGGACGCCATCGCGCTCAACTACACCAGCGGCACCACCGGCAACCCCAAGGGCGTGGTCTACCACCACCGCGGCGCGGCCACCAACGCCATCAGCAACATCCTCGAATGGGACATGCCCAAGCACGCGGTCTACCTGTGGACCTTGCCCATGTTCCACTGCAACGGCTGGTGCTTTCCGTGGACGGTGGCGGCGCGCGCCGGCGTCAACGTGTGCCTGCGGCGCGTCGAGGCCAAGGCCATCTTCGACGCCATCCGCGAGCACGGCGTGACGCACTACTGCGGCGCGCCCATCGTGCACGGCCTGCTGGTCAACGCGCCCGACGAGCTGAAGGCGGGCGTGCCGCGCGGCGTCAAGTGCATGGTGGCCGGCGCGGCGCCGCCGGCGGCCATGATCGAGGGCATGGAGCAGATGGGGTTCGACCTGACCCACGTCTACGGCCTGACCGAGGTCTACGGTCCGGCCACGGTGTGCGCCAAGCAGGCCGGCTGGGACGGCCTGCCGATCGGCGAGCGCGCCGCCCTCAACGCCCGCCAGGGCGTGCGCTACCACCTGCAGCGCGACGCGCGCGTGCTCGACCCGCAGACCATGCAGCCGGTGCCCCTGGACGGCGAGGCCATGGGCGAGATCATGTTCCGCGGCAACATCGCCATGAAGGGCTACCTGAAGAACCCCAAGGCCACGGCCGAGGCCTTTGCCGGCGGCTGGTTCCACTCGGGCGACCTGGCGGTGCAATACCCCGACGGCTACATCAAGATCAAGGACCGCAGCAAGGACATCATCATCTCGGGCGGCGAGAACATCTCCTCCATCGAGGTCGAGGACGTGCTGTACCGCCACCCCGCCGTGCTGGCGGCCGCCGTGGTCGCCAAGCCCGACCCCAAGTGGGGCGAAACACCCTGCGCCTTCATCGAGCTGAAGGCCGGCGCCCAGGTGAGCGAGGCCGACATCGTGGCCCATTGCAAGCAGCACCTGGCCGGCTTCAAGGTGCCGCGCGCCGTGGTGTTCGGCGAGCTGCCCAAGACCAGCACCGGCAAGATCCAGAAGTTCGAGCTGCGCAAGCAGGCCGGCTCGGCGGCGGCCATCGACGTCTGATGCGCCGGCCGCCTGAGCAGACGCCGGTTTCAAGCCAAATCGGGCTCTGGCGCCCGCCCATCAAGCGCGAGCAGCTATCGAATCAGTAGTATCGGCTGCTGCAGAACGTGGCACGTCCTACAGCCGCGCCAGCCGCGCCAGCGCGGCGCGCAGGGTGTCGTCCTGCTTGGCAAAGCAAAAGCGGATGGTCTTCTGCTCGAAGCCGTCGCCGTAGAAGGCCGCCAGCGGGATGGCGGCCACGCCGTGCTCGCGCGTGAGCCATTGGCAGAAGTCGGCCTCGCCCAGCTCGCGCTCGGGGCCGGGCATGTCGGCATAGCTGGCGGTCTGGAAGTAGGTGCCTTCGCAGGGCAGCAGGCGAAAGCGCGTTTGCGCTAGGCCGGCGCGAAACAGGTCGCGCTTGGCGGCATAGAAGGCGGGCAGCTGCAGGTAGGGCGCCGGGTCCTGCATGTAGGCGGCCAGGCCGTGCTGCATGGGGGTGTTGACGGTGAACACGTTGAACTGGTGCACCTTGCGGAACTCGGCCGTGAGCGGCGCGGGCGCGGCGACGTAGCCCACCTTCCAGCCGGTGACGTGATAGGTCTTGCCGAAGCTGCTGACGATGAAGGCGCGCGCGGCCAGGCCGGGCCAGCGCGCCACGCTTTCGTGGCGCAGCGGGGCGTAGACCATGTGCTCGTACACCTCGTCGCTGATCAGCAGCACATTGGTGGGGGCCAGCAGCTCGTCCAGCTTGTGCATGTCGGCGGCCGACCAGACGGTGCCGCTGGGGTTGTGCGGGCTGTTGATGAGGATGGCGCGGGTGCGCGGGGTGAGCGCGGCGGCGATGCGGTCGAAGTCGGGGCGAAACGTGCCGGGCGTGAGCGGCACGCGCACCACGGTGGCACCGGTGAGTTCGATGTTGGGCACGTAGCTGTCGTAGCTGGGCTCCAGCACGATGACTTCGTCGCCCGGGCCGGCGCAGCACAGGATGGCCGTGAGGATGGCCTGGGTGGCGCCGGCGGTGACGGTGATTTCGCTGCCGGCGTCGTAGTGGCGGCCGTACAGCGCTTCGATTTTTGCAGCAATGGCCTCGCGCAGCGGCGCCGCGCCGGGCATGGGCGGGTACTGGTTGTGGCCGGCGCGCATGGCGTCAGTGACGGCCTCGGTCAGGCGCGCATCGCAGCCGAAGTCGGGAAAGCCCTGGCCCAGGTTGACGGCCTGGTGCTGGCTGGCCAGCGCCGACATGACGGTGAAGATAGTGGTGCCCACCTGGGGCAGGCGCGAGGGAAAGGCGGGGGTGCGTTCAGAGCTCATAGGTGGTGGCCTCGCCGCTCATGGCCTTGAGGATCAGGTCCTTGTCCAGGCGGTCGGACAGCAGGCTGGCGAAGTAGTAGACGAAGTCGCGCAGGTAGGCGCCGCGCTTGAGCGCCACGCGCGCCAGGTTGTGGCCCAGCAGTTGGCCCAGCGGGCGCAGGGCGAGGTCGGCGTTGTCGGCCTCGCCCTGCACCGCCATCTCGGCGACGATGCCCAGGCCCAGGCCCAGGCGCACGTAGGTCTTGATGACGTCGGAGTCGATGGCCTCCAGCACGATGCGCGGCGTGAGGTGGCGCTGGGCAAAGGCGTGGTCGATGCGCGCGCGGCCGGTGAACGAGGGGTGGTAGGTCACCAGCGGCTCGGCGGCGATGTCCTCCAGCGTCAGGCGCTCGCGCTTGGCCAGCGGGTGCTGCGCGGGCAACACCAGCACGTGCTGCCATTCGTAGCAGGGCAGGGTGACCAGGTCGGGGTAGTCGGTGAGCGATTCGGTGGCGATGCCGATGTCGGCCACCTCGTCCAGCACCATGCGCGCCACCTGGTCGGGCGCGCCCTGGTGCAGGCTGATGTTGACCTTGGGGTAGCGCTCGCGCAGCTTGGTGACGGGCGTGGGCAGCACGTAGCGCGCCTGCGAGTGGGTGGTGGCAATCGACAGGGTGCCGCTGTCCTGCGCGCTGTACTGCTCGCCGATGCGCTTGAGGTTGCCGACCTCGCGCAGGATGATGGCGATCGATTCCAGCACGTGCTGGCCGGGCTCGGTGACGCGCTTGAGGCGCTTGCCGTGGCGCGCGAAGATCTCCACGCCCAGCTCTTCCTCCAGCTCGATGATGGCCTTGGACACCCCCGGCTGCGAGGTGTGCAGCGCCTTGGCCGCCTCGGTCAGGTTCAGGTTGCGGCGCACCGCCTCCTGCACGAAGCGGAATTGATGGAGGTTCATGGCGTCTGGAATATTGAAGCCCGCCATTATGGCGGATTCAATCTAAAGGCCGCGCCCGAGCCCGCCGATTTACTGCCGCAACACCAGCCAGCCGAAGGTGGCCAGCGCCAGGATGGAATACAAAATGCCGGGCGCCGCCGCCGCGATCCAGGGCACCCAGTTGCGCAGGTTGCCGATGAAGCCGAACACGTTGTTCAGCAGGAAGAAGCTGATGCCCACCAGCACGCCCAAGAAGACGAAGCCGGCGATGTTGCCCGAGCGGAAGTGCAGGTAGGCGAAGGGCAGGGCCAGCACCATCATCACCAGGCAGCTGAGCGGGTAGAACACCTTGCGCCAGAACTCGATCTCGTAGCGCTGGGCGCTCTGGCCGTTGTCCTGCAGGTGCTGGATGTAGCGGTACAGGTCCACCGTCTGCATGCGGTCGGGGCTGAGCAGGGCGGCGGCCACCATGTCGATCGAAATGGCGGTGGGCCAGAACCAGCTGTCCTGCTGCTGCACGGTCACGCGGGGCTCGGGCGCGTCCACGTGCTCGAAGCTGCGCCGCTGCACGTCGCGCAGCGCCCAGCCGTGCTCGACGAACGCGCCGTGCGCGGCCTTGACGGTGGCCAGCAGGCGCGAGGTGCGGGTGTCGAACTCGAAGATGCGCACCTGGTTGAGCGTGCCGTCGGGGCTGACGGCACCCACGTTGACCGAATAGCTGCGCTCGCCCTGGCGGTCCTTCATCCAGGCGCCGGTGCGGCCCACGGTGATGTCGCCCACGAAGCGCGCCTGCATGGCGGTGGCCGCGCGGTTGGCCGCGGGCGTCACGTAGTCGCCGATGGCGAAGGTGAGCAGCACGAAGCCCAGGCCCAGCAGCAGCAGGGTGCGCAGCGCCCGCAGCGGGCCCAGGCCGCTGGTGCGCAAGATGGTGTATTGCGAGCTTTCGGCCAGCCGCGCCATGACGAAGATGGTGCCGATCAGCACCGCGATGGGCAGCAGGTCGTACAGGTGGCCGGGCATTTGCAGCGCCACGTACAGCAGCGCGTAGCCCAGCGAATAGCCGTGCGTGGCCAGATCGCGCAGGTCGCCCAGCTGGTCGACCAGGTCGAAGAACGAAAACAGCAGCAAGAACGCCAGCGCGATGAAGCCCACCGACAGCAGCACGTCGTTGTAGATCAGGCGGCGGATGGTCCTCATGCCTGCGCCTCGCGGTTGGCGCGCACGTGCCAGTTGCGCTGGCGCCAGGCCATCCAGGCCCCGGCGGCCAGGGCGATGCCGCCGTGCAGCCCCAGCATGAAGGCCCAGGCGCCCACGCGGCCCTGCTCGATCCAGCCCTGGCCCAGGCCGATCAGGTTGTAGTAGGTGGCAAAGGCGAACAGCGAGAACACCAGCCCCGCGCTGCGCCCCACGCGCGGGTTGACGCGCGTGACGGCCAGCGCGATCAGCACGCAGTTGATGGCCGCCAGCAGCAGCCCCAGGCGCCAGGACAGCTCGGCCAGGTAGGGCGGCGAGCCGCTGCGCAGCAGCGCCAGGCTGGACTGCAGGCGCGGCGCGTCGTCGCGCATGGTGGGGATGATCTGCGCGTTGATGCGGTTGCTGTATTCGGCGAACTCGCTCACGCGCATGGCGCCGGTGGTGTCGTTGGTCTGCAGGCGAAAGCCCTGGTCCAGCTGCAGCGCGCGCCCCTCGCCCAGCGTGACCAGGTGGCCGCGCTCGGCCGAGATCACGGCCTCGCTGCCACGCTCGCTGGCGGCAATGAAGATGTTGGTGCCCGAATCGGCCTCGGCGCTGTCCTTGTCGATGAAGAACACGCGCTGGCCGCCGGCCGACTCGATGAAGCGCCCCGGCGCCACGCGCTCGATGTCGCCCCGGCCCTGGAAGCGCTCGCGCAAGTCCTGGATCTGCTGGTTGGACCAGGGCCAGGCCAGCAGCGCCAGCGCGGCGACGGCCAGCAGCACCGGCCAGGCAAAGCGCAGCAGCGGGCGCACGAAGGCGCCCAGCCCCTGGCCGCAGGCGAACCAGATCACCATCTCGCTGCTGGCGTACATGCGGGTGAGCACCAGGGTGATGGTGACGAACAGGCTCAGCGTGAGGATGGTGGGCAGGTGGCCCAGCACCGTCAGGCCCATGACGAGCAGCACCTCGGACGGATTGACGCGGCCCACCGAGGCCTGGCCCAGGGTGCGGATCAGCATCACCGTCATCACCACGGTGATCAGCACCACCAGGGTGGCGCCGAAGCTGCGGCCCAGCTCCTTGCGGAAAGAGGAATCGAATAACATGGGGTGAACCTGAAATCGGCAGCTGACCGCTTGCAACTTTCTCGACCGCTACGCAATGCCTGACTTTACCGGCTCCGATCGTCCGCACCGATTCGGCGACCGCGCTATGCACTCGCCGGCACCGTTCTCACCGCGCCATGCGGCGTTGCTCCGCCTTGCGGGCACCAGCCCGCCGCGTTGTCGCGCCTTGCCTGGCACGCCGATAACGGCACCGGCAAGTGCATCCAGCCGCCGCTTTCAGGTTGAAAGGAGTCACCTGTGATTATCGACGTTGAACTGGCCCGTCTGGACCTGCCTGCCGCGGCCGCGCGCCGCACCCCCGCGCTGCTGGTGCTGGTGGCCGACGGCTTTGCCCCGGGCGACGACGCGCTGTCGGCCTGGATCGCCAAGGCGCGCGCCAGCGGCGACTTCAAGACCGAGGCGGGGCGGCTGCTGCACTCCTACGGCGCCGCCGGCCTGGCCGCCGAGCGCCTGCTGCTGGCCGGCGTGGGCGATGGCGGCGCGGCCGCCGTGCGCAAGGCGGTGACGGCCGCCGTGGCCGCGCTGCGCGGCGGCGGCGCTGCGGCGCTGACCCTGTGCTTTGCCCAGGCGCCCGGCGCGCGCGCCGTGCAGGCCGCCACGCAGGCGCTGCAGGACGCCAGCTACCGCTACCAGGCCACGCGCGGCAAGGCCGAGCCGCCATCCAGGCTGCGGCGCGCCACCGTGGGCGTGCCCGAAGTGGCGGCGGCGCGCGCCGAGTTCGCGCGTGCCCTCGGCACCGCCCAGGGCGTGACGCTGGCGCGCGAATGGGCCAACCGCCCGGCCAACCACGCCACGCCCGCGCTGCTGGCCGGCGCGGCGCGCGCCCTGGCCAAGCACCCGGGCATCGACTGCCAGGTGCTGGGGCCCAAGGAGGTCGCCAAGCTGGGCATGGGCGCCTTCGAGGCGGTGGCGCGCGGCTCGGGCGAGGAGCTGCGCTTCATCGTGCTGCGCTACGGCGGTGCGCCCAAGAGCGCGGCGCCGGTGGTGCTGGTGGGCAAGGGCATCACCTTCGACACCGGAGGCATCTCGATCAAGCCCGCCGCCGCCATGGACGAGATGAAGTTCGACATGTGCGGCGCCGCCAGCGTGCTGGGCGTGTTTCGCGCGCTGGCCGAGCTGAAGCCGGCGATCAACGTGGTGGGGCTGGTGCCGGCCTGCGAGAACATGCCCGACGGGCGTGCCATCAAGCCGGGCGACGTGGTCACCAGCCTGAGCGGGCAGACCATCGAAATCCTCAACACCGACGCCGAGGGCCGCCTGGTGCTGTGCGACGCGCTGACCTACGCCGAGCGCTTCAAGCCGCGCGCGGTGATCGACATCGCCACGCTCACCGGCGCCTGCGTGATTGCCCTGGGCGGCGTGCGCAGCGGCCTGTTCGCCTCCAGCGACGCCCTGGCCGGCGCGCTGCAGGCGGCCGGCGAGCGCGCGCTCGACCCGTGCTGGCGCCTGCCGCTGGACGACGAATACGCCGAGGGCCTGAAGACCAATTTTGCCGACGTCGCCAACGTCGGCGGGCGCCCGGCCGGCGCCGTGACGGCGGCCAAGTTCCTGCAGCGCTTTGCCGGCGCCTTCGACTGGGCGCACCTGGACATTGCCGGCACGGCCTGGAAGGGCGGCGCCGCCAAGGGCGCCACCGGCCGCCCGGTCGGACTGCTGGTGGAATACCTGCTGGGGCTGGTCGAGGCGCCCGCGCCGGCCGCCGCCCGCACGCCGCGCAAGCCGGTCAAGGGCGGGGCGAAGAGCAAGACCAAGGCCAAGGCCAAGGCCTGAGCGCCAGGGCGAAGCGGCGAACATGACTGAGGTCACGTTTCACTTCAACGTGCCGGACAAGGTGCACTACGCCTGCCGGCTGCTGCGCAAGGCCCAGGCCGGCGGCGCGCGCGTGGGGGTGCTGGCCGACGCCGACACGCTGCGCGAGCTGGACGTGGCGCTGTGGACCTTCTCGGCGCCGGACTTCGTCGCCCACTGCGCCGCCGATGCGCCGGCCGCCATGCGCGCGGCCTCGCCCATCGTGCTGGCGCTGGACGGCCAGGCGCTGGATGAGCGGCCGGTGCTGGTGCACCTGGGCCAGGCCCTGCCCAGCGGCTTCGAACGCGCCCGGCGCCTGATCGAGCTGGTCAGCACCGACCCCGCCGACCGCGAGCCCGCCCGCCTGCGCTGGCGCCACTACCAGGAGCGCGGCTACCCCATCCAGTCCCACGACGCGGCCCACCATGCCCAATGAAGAATTCCCGCCCCAGCCGGCGCCCGCGCGCTACGTGCCCACCCTGACCGAGGTGGTGGTCGACACCGCGCAGCCGGCCGCCGGCGCGCCCGCCGCGCCGGCGGTGTCGGCCGGCGTCACGGCCGAGCAGGTGCTGGCGCTGCTGGGGCCCGAGCTGGACCGGCGCATCAGCGAGGCCATCGCCCAGGCGCTGCACGAGCAGATGCTGGGCCTGCACGCCCGGGTGCGCCGCGCCGTGGCCGACGTGGTGCAGGACGCCGTGGACGTGGCCTTGCGCGATCGAGCGCGCGGCCCGATGTCGGGATAAACCCGCGCTCGGGGGCCGTGGCGGATTAGCGTGTTCCCTATATGTTTTGCTCCTGAACTGCGCTATCGTTCGCGCCCGTTGACGCGCTGTTGCGTCACCCAACTTCAGGAGACTTTGTATGCAGCTTCAACTGAAACTGACCGTGGCAGCGGCCCTGCTGGCCGCCTTCGGCATGGCCAGCGCGCAGGAGCAGGTCGTCAAGATCGGCAGCGTGGCGCCCATGTCCGGCGGTCAGGCGCACTACGGCAAGGACAACGCCAACGGTGTGATCATGGCGGTCGAGGCCCTGAACAAGCAGGGCATCACCATTGGCGGCAAGAAGATCAAGTGGGAAGCCCAGGTCGAGGACGACGCCGCCGATCCCAAGCAGGGCACGGCCGTGGCGCAGAAGCTGTGCGACATGAAGGTCAACGGCGTGGTCGGCCACCTGAACTCGGGCACCACCATCCCGGCGTCCAAGGTCTACCACGACTGCGGCATCCCGATGATCACCGGCGCCGCCACCAACCCCGACGTGACCAAGCCCGGCTACGCCGAGATCTTCCGCATCATCGCCAACGACAGCTCGCTGGGCGCGGGCCTGGCGCACTACGCGCACGACAAGCTCAAGCTGAAGTCCGTGGCCGTCATCGACGACCGCACGGCCTACGGCCAGGGCCTGGCCGACATCTTTGCCGACACCGCCAAGAAGCTGGGCATGCAGGTGGTGGACCGCCAGTTCACCACCGACAAGGCCACCGACTTCATGGCCATCCTGACGGCCATCAAGGGCAAGAAGCCGGACGCCATCTTCTTCGGCGGCATGGACCCGCAGGGCGGCCCCATGCTGCGCCAGATGGACCAATTGGGCATGAGCGGTACGTACTACTTCGGCGGCGACGGCATCTGCACCGTGAAGCTGGCCGAGCTGGCCAACAACGCCAAGTCGCTGGCCAAGACGGTGTGCGCCGAGGGCGGCACCTCGCTGCAGAAGATGCCCGGCGGGGTGGCGTGGAAGAAGGACTACGACGCCAAGTTCCCCGGCCAGTTCCAGATCTACAGCCCCTACACCTACGACGCCACCATGCTGATCGCCGATGCGATGAAGCGTGCCAACTCGGTCGATCCCAAGGTGTACCTGCCCGAGCTGATGAAGTCCGACTACAAGGGCGTGACGGCGACCATTGCGTTCGAGCCCAACCACGAGATCAAGAACCCGGCCATCACGCTGTCGAGCTACCCCGGCGGCAAGAAGACCCCGCTGGACTGATCACCCGATTGCCCGCTTGGCAAGCCACCCTTCGGGGTGGCTTTTTTCATTTCGCACCGACTTTGGCATCGGACTGGGTCGTGTGAATCACAATGAAAAAAATTCAACCGCAAGGAGCGGAGTTTCAAGAGGAGCGTGGATTCCTAAACTGTCCCCATCCTGTCGCTACCGAGGAACATTGCCATGAACAGCCGCGCCGTTTCCACGTTCAAGTACAACTTTCGCGCCCCCGGCAGCCAGGTGGACGGCCCCATCCGGTTCACCGTCGGCCAAGCGGTACTGTCGCAGGTGCTGGTCGCTCGAAGCCGGCGTGGGATCTGCGCCATCTTTCTCGGCGAAGATACGCGGGCCCTGTGCGATCAGCTCACGGCCGCATTCCCGAGGGTCGAATTGCAGCCCGACCAGGCGGGTCTGCAGCACGAGCTCGAGCAGGTCATCGGCTTCATCGACAAAGACAGGTCCGAGGGCGCTATCCATCTCGACATCGGTGGCACGGCGTTCCAGCAGAAGGTCTGGCAAGTGCTGTGCGGCATCCCGACCGGCCAAACCCGCAGCTACGGCGATGTCGCGCGCGATCTCGGTGTGCCGCAGGCCGTCCGTGCCGTGGCGGGTGCCTGCGCGGCCAACGTCCTGGCCATCGCCATTCCCTGCCATCGCGTGGTGCGCGGCGATGGTTCGGTCTCCGGCTATCGCTGGGGTGTAGCACGCAAGCGTGCGCTGCTGGTCGACGAAGTGACCAAGGCTCTGGACTTGGCGGCATGAAAGCCATGGCGAGTCGGGATGGCGTCGTGAAGGCGGGAGCCGACGACTGGGCAGGCATCGGACAGTCGCTCGATGCGCATGGCAATGCGGTGCTGCCCGGCCTGTTGACGGCGGGGCAATGCGATGAGCTCGCGGCGCTCTATCCGCGCGACGATGGCTATCGCACGCGGATCGTCATGGCGCGCCACGGATTCGGGCGGGGCGAATACAAGTATTTCGCCTACCCGTTGCCACCGCTGCTCGACCAGTTGCGCCACGCGCTGTACCCGTGGCTGGCGCCGATCGCCAACCGCTGGAATCGGCTGCTGAAGTTGGCCACGCAGTACCCTCTGGACCTGGACGCATTTTTTCGCCGCTGCCACGAGGCCGGCCAGACCCGGCCGACGCCGCTGATCCTGCAGTACGACGAGGGCGACTACAACTGCCTGCACCAGGACCTCTACGGCGATCACGTCTTTCCCTTGCAGGTGGCCATCCTGCTGTCGGAGCCCGGCAAGGACTTCACGGGCGGTGAGTTCGTCATGACGGAGCGGTCGAACAAGAGCCAGCGCGCGGATGTCGTCGCGCTGCGCCAGGGCGACGCGGTGGTGTTCACCGTCCATCAACGGCCCGCTCCACCCATAGGATCAAGGCGGCGCGGAATCCGCAAGGTCGCCATGCGGCATGGTGTCAGTCGCATCCGCAGCGGCCGGCGCCATACCGTGGGCCTGATCTTTCACGACGCGAGGTGAGCATGCAATCCATGCAATCGCTCGAACTTTTCGAGACACCGGCACAAGACCCGTGCCAGCGCCTGGGGCCGGCCGCGATGGTGCTGCGTGGCTTCGCGCTGCCTTATGTGCAGCAGGTGCTGCCGGCCATCGAGGTCATCGCCGCCACGTCGCCATTCCGGCACATGGTGACGCCGGGCGGCTTCACCATGTCGGTGGCACTGACGAACTGTGGCGCGCTGGGCTGGACAAGCGACCGGCGGGGCTATCGCTATACCTCGGTCGATCCTGATGCCGGAGTGCCCTGGCCGGTCATGCCGGAGGCGTTTGCCCGCTTGGCGAGCCAGGCCGCGAAGGCCGCGGGATTCGAGCATTTCGAGCCCGACGCCTGTCTGGTCAACCGCTACACGCCGGGCGCGCGGCTGTCGCTGCACCAGGACAAGAACGAGCGCGACTACGACGCGCCCATCGTTTCGGTGTCGCTGGGCATGTCGGCCACCTTCCTGTTCGGCGGCCACGCGCGCACCGATCCCGCGGTCAAGGTGCCGCTGCACCACGGCGATGTGGCGGTGTGGGGCGGCGTCGATCGCCTGCGCTACCACGGCGTGATGCCGCTCAAGGATGAGCCCCATGCGCTGCTCGGGAGCCAGCGCATCAATTTCACCTTCCGCAAGGCAGGCTGATTCTGGAGTTCAACCGCAAGAATCGGAGTGCTTGCGATCGAAACTCAGCGTAGTCTGAGCCTGTGATCGATGATGACACCTCTGCCATGAACACGGCCCTTGCCTACGCAACCGAAGACGAGCGCTGGACCGCCGTGCAGGCACGCGACGCCGCCGCCGACGGCCACTTCGTCTACGCCGTGCGCACCACGGGCGTGTACTGCCAGCCGAGTTCGACGGCGCGCCTGCCCAAACGCGAGAACGTGGCGTTCTTCGACTCGGCCCAGGCCGCCGAGGTGGCGGGCTATCGACCCAGCCGCCGCGCCCATGGCGACCAGACCCGTGCGGCCGCCGAGCGCGCGGCCTTGGTGGCTCGCGCCTGCCGCATGATCGAGACGTCGGAAACGCCGCCGCGGCTGGACGAACTGGCCACCGAAGTGGGCATGAGCGCGTTCCATTTCCATCGCCTGTTCAAGACCGAGACGGGCCTGACGCCCAAGGCGTACAGCGTGGCCTGGCGCGCCCGCAAGCTGCGCGAGGAACTGAGCAGCGCCGACGCCTCGATCACCGATGCCATCTATGGCGCGGGCTTCAACGCGAGCAGCCGCTTCTACGAAGCCTCCGGGCAATTGCTGGGCATGCGCGCGCGGGACTGGCGGGCCGGTGGCGCCGGTGTGGTCATCCGCTTCGCGGTGGGCCAATGTTCGCTGGGGGCCATCCTGGTCGCCCAGAGCCAGCGCGGCATCTGCGCCATCCTGCTGGGCGACAACCCCGAGCGGCTGGTGCGTGATCTGCAGGACCAATTCCCCAAGGCCGAACTCATCGGCGGCGACGCCGCATTCGAGCAGTTGGTGGCGCAGGTCGTGGGCTTCGTCGAAGCGCCGGCGACGGGGCTGCAGCTGCCGCTGGATGTGCAGGGCACGGTCTTTCAGGAGCGTGTCTGGCGCGCGCTGCGCGAGATTGCGCCGGGCACCACGGTGAGCTACGCCGAGATCGCCGAACGCATCGGCTCGCCCAAGGCGGTGCGCGCGGTGGCGCAGGCCTGCGCCACGAACCACATTGCCGTGGCCATTCCCTGCCACCGTGTCGTGCGGCGCGATGGGGACATTTCCGGCTATCGCTGGGGCGTGGATCGCAAGCGCGAGTTGCTGCGCCGCGAAGCCGGGAAATGATGGACAGCGTTCTCGTGGCTTCGCTGGACGCGACCCTCGATCGCCTGAACTGGACGGACATCGGCTTGCAGCTCGATGCCGAGGGTTGCGCCGTGCTGCCCGGCCTGCTGGGCGCTGACGTGGCGCGCGATCTGGCGCGACAGAGCGCCGCGCCGGGTACTCGCCGAGAGACTTTGGAGTCCCGCGATGGGGGCTGCGGCGAGTTGTTCTATTTCGAGACCGGGCTGCCGGCGCCGCTGGAGCCGTGGCGCTGGGCGCTGTATGGCCGCCTGGTGGCCATCGCCAATCGCTGGAACGAAACCCTGGGTGTGGCCCAGCGCTATCCGGCGCAGCTGGAGGATTTTTTGCGGCTCAACCACAAGGCAGGCCAGACGCGGGCGCAATCGCATCTGAGCCGGCTCGGCGCCGAAGACCATGTGGCGCTGCACCAGCGCCATGACGGGGCGCAGGTGTTTCCCCTGCAGATCGTCGCCGTGCTGTCCGAACCGGGCGCCGACTTCCAGGGCGGCGAGTTCGTGATGACGGAGCAGCGCCCGCGCATGCAGTCGCGTCCGCTGGTGGTGCCGCTCCAGCTCGGCGACATGGCCGTCATCGCCACGGCGCAGCGCCCGGTCAAGGGTGCCAGGGGCTGCTACCGCGTCCATCTCAAGCACGCCGTCAGCCGCGTGCGCCAAGGCGAACGCATCGGCCTGGAGCTGTTGTTCCACGAAGCGCCCTGACGCGGCCCTGGGTTGACGGCGGACCTTGTTCATGGGGCTGAGCCCGGCGCCAACACGGCCGGCCCGGCGTCGGCCAGGGTGCGGCAGCCGGTCAGCGCCATCGCGGCCTCCAGTTCGTCGCGCAGCAGGCGCAGCATCTGGGCCACGCCGACGGCGCCGCCGGCGGCCAGCGCGTGCAGCACCGGGCGGCCGACCAGCACGGCGCGCGCGCCCAGGGCGATCGCCTTGAGCACGTCGGTGCCGCGGCGAATGCCGCCGTCGACGATCAGCGGCAGCGCGTCGCCCACGGCGGCGAGCACCTGCGGCAGGGCGGTTGCCGTGGCGGGCGCGGTGTCGAGCGTGCGCCCGCCGTGGTTGCTGACGATCAGGCCGGCCACGTTCAGGCCCAGCGCCTGGCGCGCGTCCAGCGGGTGCAGCACGCCCTTGAGCCACACCGGCAGGCGCGTGCGCTGCTGCAGCCAGGCCACGTCGTCCCAAGTGGGGGCGTGCGCGGGCAGGCCGGCGCAGTAGGTGTCGCTTGCCAGCGGCGGCGCCGGGGCATCCTGCAGGTGCACGGCGTGGATGCCGGCGGGCGGCGCGAAGCCGGCGCGGCGCTCGGCGTCGCGCACGCCTTGCACGGGCGCATCCACCGTCAGCACGATGGCCTCGAAGCCCGCCGCCTCGGCACGCTGCACCAGCGCATGGTTGAAGCCCCGGTCGGCCTGCCAGTAGAGCTGAAACCACAGCGGCCCGCGCCCGGCGTCGCCCAACACGGCCTGCGCCACGCGCTCCAGCGGCACGCTGGACTGCGTGCCCAGGATAACGCCCGCGCCCTGCGCCGCCGCCGCCAGCGCGCTGGCCCATTCGCCGTCCGGGTGCGCCAGCCGCTGCAGTGCCATCGGCGCCAGCATGATCGGGTGCGCCCATTCGCGCCCCGCCAGCGTGATGCGGGTGTGGCCGCCGGCCAGCGGGCGCAGCACGCGCGGCCACAGGGGGATTTGCTGCCACGCGGCCTGGTTGGCCTGCAGCGTCCGCTCGTCGCCCGCGCCGCCCTGCAGCCAGGCCCAGGTGGCGGCGTCCAGCCGCTGGCGCGCGGCAGCGGCCTGGTCGGCCAGGGTGACGGAAGTTTGCTTCATGTTCGATAGCTGCTCGCGCTTGATCCATAAGCGCTGGAGCCTGATTTGGCTTGAAACGCTCTCGTTGCCTTCACGTCACGTACTGGCCCACAGGCGCAGCAGGTTGTGATAGGTGCCGGTGAGGCGAGTGGCCTCGGGGCTGTCGCCGTGGCGCTGGCGCAGCTGCAGCAGGGCCATGTCCATGTCGAACAGCAGGCGGCGCTGCTCGTCCGAGCGCACCATGCTCTCGACCCAGAAGAAGCTGGCCAGGCGGGCGCCGCGCGTGACCGGGCGCACCTCGTGCACGCTGGTGGCAGGGTAGAGCACGGCGTCGCCGGCGGGCAGCTTGACGTCCTGGTGGCCGAAGCGCTCGTGCACCCGCAGCTCGCCGCCCTCGTAGTCTTCGGGCGGGGTCAGGAACAGCGTGCACGAGAGGTCGGCGCGCACCCACTGATCGGGCTCGCGCGCGTGCAGCACGGCGTTGTCCACGTGCGCGCCGTAGTGGTTGGCCGCGCCCTCGTAGCGGTTGAACAGCGGGTTGAAGATCTTGCGCGGCAGCGCGGCCGACAGAAACAGCGCGTCGCGCTGCAGCGCCGCCAGCACGAGGGCGCGCAGCGTGCCGGCACTGGGGGAGTCCTGCGCCAGCTGCCGGTTGTTCTTGACCTGCTGGGCCTGCGCGCCGGCGCTGCGGCGGCCGTCGACCCAGGGGGCGCCCGGCGCCCGCAGCAGGGCGCGCGCCTGGGCCAGCTCCTCGGGCGTCAGCAGCTGCTTCAGGTGGGTCAGCATCAGAACAGAACCTTCAGCGTCAAGTCGACGCGGCGCGGCGCGCCGGGTTGGTAGAAGCCCCGGTACAGCGTGTCGGCATACAGCGTGTTGCCGAGATTGGTGACGTTGAGCTTGAGCGAGACGGTTTCGCTCAGGCTGTATTCGGCCATGGCGTCGAAGCTGACGAAGCCGCGCGCCGTGTAGCCGCGCTGGCCTTCGGGGTTCTGGCGGCCGCGGTAGTTGGCGCCCACGCCCAGGCGCCATTGCGGGCCGATGCGGTAGGTGGCCCACACGCTGCCGCTGTGGCGCGGCGTGAGCGCGGGGCGGTCGCCCTGCACCTGCGCGCCGCCGCCGGTGGCGCTGAGCGCGACGTTGCTCTGGTCGATGCGGGCGCTGGGAATCCAGGTGTGGTTCCAGAACAGCTCCCACGCGGGCGTGATGCGACCGGCCAAGTTGAACTCCATGCCGGCGGCGTGGCGGCGGCCCGACAGCAGCTCCTGCTGCGCGGCGGTGTCGGGGTCGGTGTTGCGCTCGTTGTATTTCTGGCTGTAGAACAGCGCCGCGCCGGCCAGTACCTTGCGGTCGAACAGCTCCCACTTGCCGCCGATCTCGAGGTTGCGGCTTTTTTCGGGCGGGGTCTTGGCACTGCGGCCGGTGGCGGGGTTGAGCTGCACGCCGTACTGGTAGGCATCGCCCGAGGTGTTGAAGGAGGTGCCCCAGGAGATGTAGTAGGACGTCAGCTCGTCGGGCTGGTAGATGACGCCCAGGCGCGGGCTCCACAGTTTGTCGGTGCGCGCGTTGCTCAAGGACCCGTCGGCGTTGCGGTAGCTGCCGCTGAAGTGGTCGAAGCGCAGGCCACCCACCAGCTTGAGGGCGTCGGTGATTTGCATCGTGTCTTGCACGTAGGCGCCGATGCTGCGCGAGGCGAAGTGGTTCATCGGCGCCGGAAACACCCGCGTGTCGGGCACCCACGCGCCGTCGTTCGGCGTGCCCACGGTGGTGCCGGGGCGCGCCGGGGTGGCGGGCAGCGCATAGGCGTTGTTGCGCCGGGCGCGCTCGTCGAACACGTCGACGCCGGCCAGCAGCGCGTGCTTTCTGCCGGCCAGATCCAGCGTGTGGCTGTAGTCGCTTTGCAGCATCACGATGTCGCTGTCGCCGATGCGGCCCTTGGAGCCGCGCGTGAGCGCCGTGCGGTCGGTGATGTCGGCGAGCGCCGTGGGGCGCGGCGCGGCAAAGCCGATCGGGCTGCCCAGCAGGTCGCGCGTGTAGCGGCCGGCGCGCAGGCGGGTCTTGAGCTCGCCGCCGCCGTCGAAGCGGTGCACGTGGCCCAGCGTGGCGTAGCTGGCCGAGGTGTTCAGGTGGTCACCCGCCAGGCCGTAGAAGTTCTTGGCCGGCAGGGTGGGGCGGATGCTGCCGTCCGCGCCGATGACCCACGGGTGCGCGTAGTTGGGCCGGCCGCGCACGTCCAGCGCGTACAGGCCAAGCGAGAACTCGTCGCGCGTGCCGATGCCCCAGCGGAGCGTGGGTGCGATGCCCCATTTGCGCTGCCGGGCGCCCCAGTTGTCGGCGTCGTGGCCCAGCACGTTCAGGCGCATCGCCGCGTCGGGGCCGGTCTGCCAGTTGAAGTCGCCGGTGACGCGCTTCTCGTTGCCGCTGCCGACGGTGGCGCTGGCCTCGTGCTGCGTCATCAGAAACGGCTGCTTGCTGACCTGGTTGACCACGCCGCCGGTGGAGCCCTTGCCGAACAGCATCGAGGCCGAGCCCTTGATGATCTCGACGCGGTCGTCGTCGAAGGTGTCGCGCTCGTACAGCGGCGCGTCGCGCATGCCGTCGCGGTAGATATCGCCCGCCTGGCCGAGCGAGAAGCCGCGCAGGCGCACGTCTTCCTCGCCCGTCTCGCCGGCCTGAAACGTCACGCCGGCGGTGGCGCGCAGCACCTCGCGCAGGTCGTCCAGCTTGCGGTCCTGCATCAGCTTCTCGGTCATCACCGTCACGCTTTGCGGGATGTCGAGCAGCCTTTGCTCGCCCTTGCCGATCTCGGTCTTGCTGGCGCGCAGCAGGGTTTTGCTGGTGGTGGCGCCGTCGTCGATCGCCGTGTCGCGCACGGTGACGGTGCCCAGGGTGTCGGTCGGGGCCGAGGCGGCGCTGGCGGGCGCGGTGGCAGGCGTCTGGGCCAGGGCGGCGGTGCCCAGCGAGCCGGCCAGCAGCAGGGCGCCCAAGGGCAGAAGGGGTGCCGTTTTTACTACCGATTCAGTAGCTTGCTGCGCTTGGCTGGTAAGGGCGGGAGGTCGATTAGGTTTGATTTCTTGAGCAGTCGGCATGATCGCGTCGGCAAGCGGGTGGAGAAGGACGCTGGCTGACGGAATGCATGCGGGTGCCGAGGGCACGTCCGCCGCCGCTGGCTGGCTGCGATGAAAGCCTGGATTCTACATAAATGAGAATCATTATTATTTGAATCGATGCCATGGCCAGCCAGGCGGGCGTGAAAAAGGGGCCTTGAGGCCCCCGGTGTGTCGATGCAATGCGCCCAGCGGATCAGCTGGCTTCGCCCATCTGACTTTGCAGGTAGTTGGGCAGCCCCACCTTGGCCAGCAGCTCGATCTGCGTCTCCAGCCAGTCGATGTGCTCCTCGGTGTCGTCCAGGATGTCCTGCAGCAGGTCGCGCGAGACGTAGTCGCGCGCCGTCTCGCAGTGCGCGATGCCGTCCTTGATGGTGACTTGCGCCGCCTGCTCCAGCTTGAGGTCGCAGGCCAGCATCTCGGGCACGTCCTCGCCCACCATCAGCTTGCCCAGGTCTTGCAGGTTGGGCAGGCCGTCCAGCATCAGGATGCGCTCCATCAGGCGGTCGGCGTGCTTCATCTCGCCGATGGATTCCTCGTGCTCCTTCTTGGCCAGCCGTTCCAGCCCCCAGTGCCGCTGGATGCGCGCGTGCAGGAAGTATTGGTTGATGGCGGTCAGCTCGTTCCTGAGCTGGGCCTGCAGGTGCTTGATGACGGTGGCGTCGCCTTTCATGGGGTTCTCCTTGCGTTCGAGTCGGCAAGCTGCCCATTCTAGGAGCGGCCACCGCAGGTGCCCGGCCCGCGCGCGCTGAACACAGACTGCCAGTGTGTCGATTGTTGCGGCTCGCGCGTAACCCGCCTCGCGCCGTTTGTATTCGGGCGCTGCCGACGCGTTTTGTCGGCGGCGTGCCTAGACTCGGTTCACCTCGAACGAATGTGGAGATTTCGATGAATGCACTTCACAAGAGCCTGCTTGCGGTGGCCGCCGGTCTGCTGGCACTGGCGCCGCTGGGAGCGGTGCAGGCCGCCACCCTGGCGCACGCCAGCTACGTCGCGCACCTGTATCCGCTGAACACCAAGGTCGCCAAAACGGCCACCCGCGGCGAGGCGCGCTTCACCATCAACGGCGACCGGCTCACCATCGACATCCGCGTGCACGGCGCGCCGCCCGACATGGTGCACTGGCAGCACTTCCACGGCTTTGCCGATGGCCAGCAGGCGGTCTGCCCGGCCATGGGTTCGGACAAGAACGGCGACGGCATCATCGACCTGATCGAGACCGGCCAGGTGGCCGGCACCACCATGGTGCCCTTCATCACGCAGCCGGCCAGCATGGACGTGGCGCACGGCAGCTATCCGAAAGCCGATGCCCGGGGCAACTACCACTATCACGAGACGATGTCGCTGCCGGCGCTCGAACAGGCGTTTGCCAAGGCTTTCCCCGGCCAGCAGCTCGACCTGAACAAGCGCGTGGTGTTCATCCACGGCGTGCCGGCCGGCACCGCGCTGCCTGCCAGCGTGCAGTCGCTCGGGCCGATCCCGGCGCAGGTCACGCTGCCGATCGCCTGCGGCCAGATCGAGCGCGTGGGCGCACGCTAAGCCTTGCGCTCCATCGCCCGGATCAGCGCCTGCGCCTCGGCCCCTTCCGGAATCGGCTGGCCGCTGTCGCGCCACTGCACCGCGGCCTTGAAGCCGTGCTCTTGCGCATGGCGGCGAAACCACATCCCTTCGGGGTTGTGGCGCGTGATGCCGTCGAACACGGTGGCCATCATTTGCGACTGCTCCAGGCCCATGGCCAGCATCACCTGGTTGGCGATCAGCTTGTGCATCTGCAATTGGCCGATGGGCACGCCGGCGATGCGTTCGGCCAGCTTCAGCACGGCCGCGTCCAGCTCGGCGGCGGGCACGGCCTGGTTGGCCAGGCCCCAGTCGGCGGCGGTGCGGCCGTCGATGATGTCGCCGGTGAACATGAGCTGCTTGGCGCGCGTGGCGCCCAGCCGATAGGTCCACATCGCCGTGGTGGGGCAGCCCCACACGCGGGTGGGCATGTAGCCGATGCGCGCGTCCTCGGCCATCACCAGCAGGTCGCAGCACAGCGCGATGTCGCTGCCGCCGGCCACGGCCGCGCCATGCACCTTGGCAATCGTCGGTTTGGGGCAGCGCCACAGGCTCATGAAGTCCTCGGTGTAGCGCTTCATCGTGCGGTAGTCACGCATGGGGTCCCAGGGCATGGCCTCCTGCTGGCAGGGGTGCTCGATGTGCTGCTCGGCGCTGGCCGCCAGGTCGTAGCCGCCGCAAAAGCCCTTGCCCGCGCCCTCGACGACGATCACGTGCACCTCGTCGTCGTTGCCGGCCCACTCGACGGCGGCGCGGATCTCGGCCGGCATGTCGTCACTGATGGCGTTCAGGCACTCGGGGCGGTTGAGCAGCAGGCGCGCGATGCGCGGCTGGCGGGGGTCCTTGTCGATGCGCAGGGTGTTGAAGGCGGGCATGGGGGTCTTTCGGGTGAATCGGTCATCGTAGCCGCGCGGCTGGCCCATATCGGCTATCGTCCGAGGGATGCAGAACTCGTGGTTTTCCCTTGGCTGGCGCAACCTGTGGCGCGACGTGCGCGCGGGCGAATTGCGCCTGCTGGTGCTGGCGGTGGCGCTGGCGGTGGCGGCACTGACCAGGTGGCTTGTTTCTCCGACCGCCTGCAGGGCGGGCTGCAGCGCGATGCGCGCCAGCTGCTGGGCGGCGACGTGGTGGTGGTGAGCGACCAGCCGCCCGCCGCGGCCTGGCAGGAGCGCGCGCGTGCCGACGGCCTGCAGGGCGTGCTGACGCTGAGCTTTCCGACCATGGGGCGCGCCAGCGACGCGCAGGGCGGCGCCACGCGCCTGGTGGCGCTGAAGGCGGTGGAGGGCGGCTATCCGCTGCGCGGCCAGATGCGCCTGACGCAGCAGCCGGGTGACTTCACCGGCACGCCCACGCGCGCCATTCCGGCACGCGGCCAGGCCTGGGTCGACCCGGCGCTGCTGGAAGCCCTGGGCCTGCGCCTGGGCGACAGCGTGCTGCTGGGCGACGCCAGCTTTCGCATCGCCGCGCTGATCGCGCAGGAGCCCGACCGCGGCGCCGGCTTCATGAGCTTTGCCCCGCGCGTGATGATCAACGCCGCCGACCTGCCGGCCACCGCGCTGGTGCAGCCGGCCAGCCGCGTGACGTATCGACTGGCGCTGGCGGGGCCGGAAGGCGCGGTGCAGCGCTTCACCGTATGGGCCGACGCCGAGCTCAAGCAGCCCGGCGTGCGTGGCGTGCGCCTGGAGTCGCTGGCCAACGGCCGCCCGGAGATGCAGCAGACGCTGGGGCGGGCCGAGAAATTCCTCAACCTGGTGGTGCTGCTGGCGGCGCTGCTGTCGGCGGTGGCGGTGGCACTGGCGGCGCGCGCGTTTGCCGCCCGCCAGCTCGACGCCGCCGCCATGCTGCGTGTGCTGGGCCTGCCGCAGCGCACCATGGCGGGCGCGTATGCGCTGGAGTTTCTGCTGGCCGGGCTGGCGGCCAGCGCGGTGGGCATCGCGCTGGGCTGGGGGCTGCACCACGTGTTCGTCGGCCTGATGGCGGGGTTGCTGGAGGCCAGCCTGCCTGCGCCCAGCGCCTGGCCCGCGCTGGCCGGCCTGGGCCTGGGTCTGACGCTGCTGGTGGCCTTCGGCCTGCCGCCGGTGCTGCAGCTGGCGCAGGTGCCGCCGCTGCGTGTGCTGCGGCGCGACGTGGGCGCGCTCAAGGCGGCGTCGCTGGCAGTGCTGGCCCTGGGCACGCTGGGCTTTGCCGCGCTGCTGCTGGCACTGAGCGCCGACCGCACGCTGGGCCTGATCGCCGTCGGCGGCTTTGCCGGCGCCGCCGCGCTGTTCGCCGCGCTGGCCTGGGGCGCGATGGCGCTGCTGCGGCGCTCGGTGCACGAGCAGACGGCGCCGCGCTGGCTGGTGCTGGCCACGCGCCAACTGGCCGCGCGCCCGGTGTACGCCGTGGTGCAGATCAGCAGCCTGGCGGTGGGCCTGCTGGCCCTGGTGCTGCTGGTGCTGCTGCGCACCGATCTGGTCGACAGCTGGCGCCAGGCCACGCCGCCCGACGCGCCCAACCGTTTCGTCATCAACATCATGCCCGACCAGGCCGAGGCCTTTCGCCACACCGTGCAGCAGGCGGGCGTGGGCAAGATGGACTGGTACCCCATGTTCCGTGGCCAGCTGGTGGCCGTCAATGGCGAGGTCGTGACCCCCGAGCGCTACGCCGACGACCGCGCCCGCCGCCTGGTCGAGCGCGAGTTCAACCTGTCCAACGCTGCCGAGCAGCCGCCCTACAACGAGATCGTCGCCGGCCGCTGGCAGCCCGATGAGGCGGACGCCATCAGCGTCGAGGAGGGCCTGGCGCAGACGCTGGGCCTGAAGCTGGGTGACAGCCTGCGCTTCGACATCGGCGGCATGGAGGTCGAGGCGCGCATCACCTCGCTGCGCAAGGTGGATTGGGCGTCGATGCGGGTCAACTTCTTCGTCATGTTCCCGCGCGCCGAGATGCCCGAGCTGCCCATCACCTACATCGCCGCCTACCGGGCGCCCGAAACGTGGCCCCCACGCTCCTCTGCTTCGCATGATTCGCTGGCCTTGCAGGCCGCGCAGCCTCCGGAGTCGGCCGCTCTTCAGGCTGTCCAGCCTCGCGCAGACGAGCCTGGAGCCGCAGCCCTCAGCCCCGGGGGGACGCCTCCCACCTTGGGGCGGCCTGGCGATGGACGTGCCGGCTTCGACAACGCGCTGGTGCGGCAGTTTCCCAACATCACCAACGTCGACACGGCGCAGTCCATCGCCCAGGTGCAGCGCGTGCTGGACCAGGTGATCGGCGCGGTGCAGTTTTTGTTCGGCTTCACGCTGGCGGCCGGCCTGCTGGTGCTGCTTGCGGCGGTGGGCGCCACGCGCGAGGAGCGCGCGCGCGAGTTCGCCATCATGCGCGCCGTTGGCGCCAGCGGTCGGCTGTTGCGCCAGCTGCAGCGCGCCGAGCTGGCCGGCGTCGGCCTGCTGGCCGGCCTGCTGGCCAGCGTGGCCGCGATGGCGGTGGGCTGGGCGCTGGCGCGGCAGGTGTTCGACTTCAACTGGGCGCCGCCGCCCTGGGTGGTGCTGGCCAGCGCGCTGGCCGGCGCGCTGCTGGCGCTGGCAGCGGGCTGGTGGAGCCTGCGCGAGGTGCTGCGCCGGCCGGTGGTGCAGACGCTGCGCCAGGCCACGGATTGAAACCAGCCGCTACACTGCCGCCAGTCCGCCATCCTCGCCGGGATGGGCTGGAGCCTGAACCGATGCCCGACAACGATTTCTCATCCCCACCGCCGCCGCGCCCGCGCCGCAAGGGCATCTACGTGCTGCCCAACATGATCACGCTGGCGGCGCTGTTCGGCGGCTTCTACGCCGTCGTGATGGCCATGAACGGCCACTTCGGCCTGGCCACGGCCGGCATCTTCGCGGCCATGGTGCTCGACAGCCTGGACGGCCGCGTGGCGCGCATGACGCACACGCAAAGCGCGTTCGGCGAGCAGATGGATTCGCTGTCGGACATGGTCAGCTTCGGCGCCGCGCCGGCGCTGGTGGCCTACATGTGGGCGCTGCAGCCGCTGGGCAAGGCCGGCTGGTTCGCCGCCTTCGTCTACTGCGCCTGCGCGGCGCTGCGCCTGGCGCGCTTCAACGTCAACACGGCGGTGGTGGACAAGCGCTACTTCCAGGGCCTGCCTTCGCCGGCGGCGGCGGCCCTGGTGGCCGGCTTCATCTGGCTGACCAGCGCCATGCTGGAGGCGCAGCGCGACGTGCCGCTGTTTCGCGAACTGCTCTCGATGCTGGGCGGACAGCGCGTGGCGCGTGGCGACTTCTCGTGGCTGATGTTTGCCATCACCCTGTTTGCCGGCCTGACCATGGTCACCAACACGCCGTACTACAGCTTCAAGGACATGCGCGGCGCGCGCAGCGTGCCCTTCGTGGTGCTGGTGCTGGCGGCGCTGCTGATCGCGGTCATCAGCATCGAGCCGGCCACCATCCTGTTCCTGCTGTTCGTGGGCTATGCGCTGTCGGGCTACGTCATCTATGCCTGGCGCAAGGCCAAGGGCGAGCCGGTCAGCATCGTCAGCACCTCGACCGACGAGCCCGACGAGCGCGGCCTGCACGGCGACTGACGCGCGCCGGCTGTGCTATATTTTGTGCCCATGAACCATTCGCTCGCCCTACGACTACTGGCCGTGCCAAACGGGCAGGTGCGATAGCGCGCGCGAGTTTTCCAGCAAAGGCCCGTTTGCACCCGCAGCGGGCCTTTTTGTTTGGCGCAGACATTTTGCTCGCGGGTGCCCCACCCAGACCCCACTCGGAGATCGCCTCATGACCGACCAGCTCATCATTTTCGACACCACCTTGCGCGACGGCGAGCAGTCGCCCGGCGCCAGCATGACCAAGGACGAGAAGCTGCGCATCGCGCGCCAGCTCGAGCGCCTGAAGGTGAACGTGATCGAGGCCGGCTTTGCCGCCAGCAGCAACGGCGACTTCGAGTGCGTGCAGGCCATCGCGCGCGCCGTCAAGGACTCCACCGTGTGCTCGCTGGCGCGCGCCAACGACCGCGACATCGCGCGCGCCGCCGAGGCGCTCAAGGGCAGCGACAACGCGCGCATCCACATCTTCATCGCCACCAGCCCGCTGCACATGGAGAAAAAGCTGCGCATGACGCCCGAGGAGGTGTTCGAGCAGGCCAAGCTGGCGGTGCGCTTTGCGCGCAACCTGCAAGGCAACATCGAGTTCAGCGCCGAGGACGGCTACCGCAGCGACATGGACTTTCTGGCGCGCGTGTGCGAGGCCGCGATCCGCGAGGGCGCCACCACCATCAACATCCCCGACACCGTGGGCTACGCCATTCCCGAGCTGTACGGCAACTTCCTCAAGACGCTGCGCGAGAAGGTGCCCAACAGCGACCAGGCGGTCTGGTCGGTGCACTGCCACAACGACCTGGGCATGGCGGTGGCCAACTCGCTGGCGGGCGTCAAGCTGGGCGGCGCGCGCCAGATCGAATGCACCATCAACGGCCTGGGCGAGCGCGCTGGCAACTGCTCGCTCGAGGAGGTGGTGATGGCGGTGAAGACCCGCCGGGACTACTTCGGCCTGGACGTCGGCATCGACACCTCGCAGATCCTGGCCGCCAGCAGGATGGTCAGCTCCACCACCGGCTTCGTCGTGCAGCCCAACAAGGCCGTGGTCGGCGCCAATGCCTTCGCGCATGCCAGCGGCATCCACCAGGACGGCGTGCTGAAGGCGCGCGACACCTACGAGATCATGCGCGCCGAAGACGTGGGCTGGAGCACCAACAAGATCGTGCTGGGCAAGCTCAGCGGTCGCAACGCCTTCAAGCAGCGCCTGCAGGAGCTGGGCGTGGAGCTGGAGTCCGAAGGCGAGGTGATGGCCGCGTTTGCCAAGTTCAAGGAGCTGGCCGACCGCAAGAGCGAGATCTTCGACGAGGACATCCTGGCACTGGTCAGCGACGAAAGCGTGCAGGGCGAGAAGGAGCACTACGGCTTCATCTCGCTGGCCCAGCACAGCGAAACCGGCGAGCAGCCGCATGCCGAGATCGTCTTCACCTCGGCTGGCAAGGAGGTGCGCAGCCAAGCCGACGGCAACGGCCCGGTCGATGCATCGCTGAAAGCCATCGAGGCGCACGTGAAAAGCGGCGCCGAGATGGTGCTGTATTCGGTCAACGCCATCAGCGGCAACACCGACGCGCAGGGCGAGGTCACGGTGCGGCTGCAAAATGCCGGGCGCGTGGTCAACGGCGTGGGGGCCGACCCCGACATCATCGTCGCGTCGGCCAAGGCATATCTGAGTGCTCTCAACAAGTTGCACAGCAAATCGGATCGAATCGCGGCACAAGGCTAGGGTTTTTACCGACTCTTTGGTGACCGCTTCAATAAAGATGCGCAACTGATTGTTGTTGCGCATCTTTTTTTGTTTTTGTACACTGGCGCCCAGCTTTTGTTCTGGCTCGGGGTTCAATGATGCGTAAATGGGTGGCAACAGGCGGGTGGGCGACAGGCCTGCGCGGATGGACCGGGGCGGTGCTGCTGGCTTTGCTGGCGCTGTTGCCGTTCTCGCCCGCCCAGGCCGCGGGCAAGAAGCACACCCAGGCCGCCACCAGCCACCGCGCCCCGGCCAAGGCCGCCAAGGCGCATCCTGCAAAGTCTCATCCGGCCAAGGCCAGCACCGCCCAACGCAAGACCGAACCCAAGGCCAGCCGCCGTGGCGCGCGCGTTTCGGCCAAGCTGGGCGGGCGGCCCACCGCCGCGGAGCGGCGCCATGGCAAGGCCCGCGTGGCCTCCAAGGCCAACCGCCTGTCGCTGCGCGAGAAAACGGCTCGTGCCACGCGCGAGGAGCCGCCGGCGCGCCTGTCCTTCGGCCAGATGGCGGGCCTGCACGAGGTCACCGGCCCGCTGGGCCTGAAGTCCAGCGTGGCGCTGGTGGTCGACCAGGACACGCACCAGGTGCTGTTGGGCAAGAACGAGCACGCCGTGCTGCCCATCGCCTCGCTGACCAAGCTGATGACCGGCATGGTGGTGTCCGAGGCGCACCTGCCGATGGACCAGGTCATCACCATCACCGACGAGGACGTCGACACCGAGAAGAACAGCCGCTCGCGCCTGACCGTCGGCACCGAGCTGTCGCGCGGCGAGTTGCTGCACCTGGCGCTGATGTCCAGCGAGAACCGCGCCGCCCATGCGCTGGGGCGCACCTTTCCGGGCGGGCTGAACTACTTCGTGTCGCTGATGAACGCGCGCGCCCAGCAACTGGGCATGAAGGACACGCGCTACGTCGAGCCGACCGGCCTGTCCAGCGCCAACCAGTCCAGCGCGCAGGACCTGGCGGTACTGGTGAACGCCGCCTACCAGAACCCGCAGCTGCGCGAACTCACCACCTCGCCCAGCCACGAGGTGGCGGTCGGCCACCGCCTGCTTCAGTTCAACAACACCAACGGCCTGGTCAAGAGCCCCGAGTGGGACATCGGCCTGCAAAAGACCGGCTTCATCAACGAGGCCGGCCGCTGCCTGGTGATGCAGACGCGCATCGCGGGGCGCAAGCTGATCATGGTGTTCCTGGATTCGGCCGGCAAGTACAGCCGCATCGCCGACGCCGAGCGCGTGCGCCGCTGGGTGGAGATGCTGCCGCATCCCAGCACCGTGGCGGGCCACGGCTTTGCCGGTTGATATTGCTATCGATTAAATAGCTTACCGCGCTTGATCGGCGCGGGCTACAGGTTGATTTGGCTCTGAATCAACGGCCCGCGGCGCCGTAGCCCAGCGCGGCTGAAATCTCGCGCGCCGTCTGCTGCAGCTTGGGCAGCCAGCCGTCGTCCAGCCGGTCGGCCGGCGCCGAGATCGACAGGCCGGCGATCAGGTTGCCCTGGTCGTCGTGAATGCCGGCGGCCATGCAGCGCACGCCCAGCTCCAGTTCTTCGTTGTCGTAGGCCACGCCGGCGTGGCGCGCCTTGACCAGCTCGCGCTCGAGCTGGGGCAACTGCGTGATGCTGTTGCGCGTGTGGCCGGGCAGGCCGGTGCGCGTGGCGTAGGCGCGCACGCGCTGCAGGTCCTCGGTGGCCAGAAACAGCTTGCCGGTGGAAGTCAGGTGCAGCGGCGCGCGCCCGCCGATGGCGCGCACCACCTGCATGCCCGAGCGCTCGCTGAGCGCACGCTCGACATACACGATCTCGTCGCCCTGGCGCACGCTCAGGTTCACCGGCTGCTGGGTCAGGCGGTGCAGTTCGCGCATCGGCTGCAGGGCGGCGTCGCGCACCGACAGCCGCGCCTTGACCAGGTTGCCGAGCTCCAGCAGGCGCATGCCCAGGCGGTAGGTGCCGGCCTCGGGGCGGTCGACGAAGCGGCCCACCGTCAGGTCGTTGAGGATGCGGTGCGTGGTGGAGGGGTGCAGGCCCGCCTGCTCGCTGATGTCCTTCAGCGCCATGGCGTCCTCGCGCCCGGCCAGCACCTCGATGAGCGTGAACATGCGCTCGATCACCTGGATCGTCGGCGTCTGGTGGGTGTCGAGGCGGGGCTTGCGCATGGCGGCGGGGCTCAGGTGGGGCGCCGCAAGGATACGCTGATCGGCCGGGCGGGCGCCAGCACGGCGCCGTCGCTGCGCCAGCGCCCGTCCAGCAGGCGCTCCAGCGGCCGAAAGTGCGCCTTGTAGGCCATCTTGGGACTGCCCTCGATCCAGTAGCCGAGGTAGACGTAGGGCAGGCCCAGGCGGCGCGCCTGCTCGATCTGCCACAGCACGCCCCAGGTGCCGAAGCTGGCGCGGGCGTCGGGGTCGTAGAAGGTGTAGACCGCCGACAGGCCGTCGCGCAGCAGGTCGACGATGGAGACCATGCGCAGCACGCCGGGGGCGCCGCCGGTGCCCGGCTCGCGAAACTCCACCAGGCGCGAGTCGACGTGGCTTTGCAGCAGGAACTGGGTGTACTGGTCGATGCTGTCGTGGTCCATGCCGCCACCGGTGTGCCGGCGCGTCTGGTAGCGCAGATAAAGCTGGTAGTGCTCGGGCAGGTAGCGCAGCTTGAGCACGCGCGCCTGCAGCTGCCCATGGTGCGCCTGGGCGCGGCGCTGGCTGCGGTCGGGCCGAAAGTCCGCCACGCGCACGCGCACCGGCACGCAGGCGTGGCAGCCGTCGCACCAGGGGCGGTAGGTGAACATGCCGCTGCGCCGAAAGCCCTGGCGCACCAGGTCGGCGTAGATGTCGGTGCTGATCAGGTGGCTGGGCGTGGCCACCTGCGAGCGCGCCTGGCGGCCCGGCAAATAACTGCAGGGGTAGGGCGCCGTGGCATAAAACTGCAGGGTTTGGAGCGGCAGATCCTTGAGGTGCGTCACGGTGGGCCCAACGTCATCTCGGTCCAGTATACGGGCTTGAATTGCCACGCGGGGGCGGGCTGCACGGCCAGCGCCTGCACCTGCTCGACGAAGGCGCCGCGCGGCACCGGCGCCGCTCCCAGCGAGGCCAGGTGCCCGGTCTGCTGCTGGCAGTCGATCAGCGGCAGGCGGTGGTGGCGCGCCCAGGCCACCAGCGCGGCCAGCGCCAGCTTGGAACCGTCGGTGACGGTGGTGAACATCGATTCACCGAACACCATGCGCCCGATGCCCACGCCGTACAACCCCGCCACCAGCCGGCCGTCGACCCAGGTCTCCACGCTGTGCGCGTGGCCGGCCGCGTGCAGCGCCTGGTAGGCGCGGCGCATCGCGGGGCCGATCCAGGTGCCCGACTGCCCCGGGCGCGGCGCCTGCGCGCAGGCGGTGATGACTTGGTCGAAGGCGCTGTCCATGCGGATTTCGCAGCGCCCGTCGCGCACGAAGCGCTGCAGCGTGCGGCGCAGCGAGCGGTGCAGGCGAAAGCGCGCCGGCGCCAGCACCATGCGCGGGTCGGGGCTCCACCACAGGATGGGCTCGCCGGCGCTGAACCACGGAAACAGGCCCGAGCCGTAGGCGGCCAGCAGGCTGGGCACGTCCAGCGCGCCGCCGGCGGCCACCAGGCCAGGGGCGGGCGAGTGCTCGGGCCAGGCCTGGCTGGCGGGTGGAAACGGCGCGCCCGGCCGCAGCACCGGCAGTGCCGGCGTGGCGCTCATTGCTTGGGTGACCAGGCGATGGCCGACTCGTGCACGCCGAAGCGGCCGAGCGCGCGGTCGGCCAGATAGGCCTTGAGCGTGTCGCGCACGGTCAGAAAGGCGATTTCGTCCCACGGGATTTCGGCCTCGCTGAACAGGCGCGCCTCCAGTGTCTCGCTGCCGGGGTCGAAGCGTGCGCTGCGCAGCCGCGCCAGGTAAAAAAAGTGCACCTGGCCCACGCGCGGAATGCTGATGGCGCTGAAGAAAGGGCCCATCTCGAAGTCGGCGCCGGCTTCCTCCACGGTCTCGCGCGCGGCGCCCTCGGCCATGGTCTCGCCCATCTCCATGAAGCCGGCCGGCAGCGTCCACTTGCCCAGGCGCGGCTCGATGGCGCGCTTGCACAGCAGCACGCGATCGTCCAGGTAGGGCACGGTGCCCACCACCATCAGCGGGTTGACGTAATGAATCTTGCCGCAGGACGGGCAGATGGCGCGCTCGCGCGTGTCGCCGTCGTCGGGCACGCGATAGACCACCGGCGTGCCGCAGGCCTGGCAATACTTGATCGGGTCATGATGCGTCACCCGATCAGTTTAGGGCAACGTGCAGACACACTCGGTTCGCCGCTTTCGTGTTTAATCGAACGCGTGGGATGCCAGACGTGGCAGGGGGCCGCGGGCGGCATCGCTTGTGAAAGGAATCAACCATGAACGCTTCTTCCATCCGTACCTCCCGCGCCGCCGTGGCGGCCGTCACCGCGTCGGCGCTGCTGCTGGCGGGCTGCGCCAACATGAGTGAAACCCAGCGCAACTCGGCCATCGGCGCCGGCGTGGGCGCGGTCGCCGGCGGCCTGATCGGTGACGGCAAGGGCGCCGTCATCGGCGCGGGCGTGGGCGCCTTGGGTGGTTATGCCTGGTCGCGCTACATGGAAAACAAGCGCACGCAAATGCAGCAGGCCACGGCCGGCACCGGCGTGCAGGTCACGCAAACGCCGGACAACCAGCTCAAGCTGAACATTCCCAACGACGTCTCGTTCGCCACCAACAGCGCCGCCATCGAGCCGCGCCTGCGCCCCATCCTGGACCAGTTCGCGCAGGGCCTGGGCCAGCAGCCGGGCATGGAGGTGAACATCGTCGGCTACACCGACTCCACCGGCAACGACGCCATCAACAACCCGCTGTCGCTGGCGCGCGCCAACAGCGTGCGCGACTACCTGTCGGCGCGCGGCGTGCCGGCCCGCACCATTCGCACCGAAGGCCGCGGCTCGCACGAGCCGATTGCCAGCAACGCCACCGAGGCCGGCCGCGCGCAGAACCGCCGGGTCGAGATCTACCTGGGCGAGCGCGCCGCGCAGACCTCGTCGGCCGCGCCGGCGCCGACCTACAACGCGCCGGTCGGCCGGCCGGCGCGCTGAAGCCCGACACGGCGGTCACCCGACATGAAGCTCTACAACTACTTCCGTTCCTCGGCCTCGTTTCGGGTGCGCATCGCGCTGCAGCTCAAGGGCCTGGCCTACGACTACGTGCCCGTGCACCTGGCCAAGGGCGAGCAAAAGGCGGAGGCCTTCGGCGCCGTCACGGCCGAGCACCTGGTGCCCGTGCTGGAGCTGGCGGACGGCCGGCGCCTGACGCAGTCCATGGCCATCATCGAGTACCTCGACGAGGCCCACCCGCAACCCGCGCTGCTGCCCGCCGATGCGCTGGGCCGCGCGCGCGTGCGGGCGCTGGCGCAGCTCATTGCCTGCGAGGTGCACCCGCTCAACAACCTGCGCGTGCTCAAGTACCTGGTGCACGAGCTGAAGGTGTCCGAGGCCGCCAAGAACGACTGGTACAAGCACTGGGTGCGCCTGGGCCTGCTGGCCTGCGAGGCGCACCTGGCCGAGCAGCCCGGGCGCTTCAGCCACGGCGACGCGCCCACGCTGGCCGACTGCTGCCTGGTGCCGCAGATCTTCAACGCCCAGCGCTTCGACTGCGACCTGAGCGGCCTGCCGCGCACCCTGGCGGTGTTCGACGCCTGCATGAAGCTCAGTGCCTTCCAGAAGGCCCAGCCCTCGGCCTGCCCGGACGCCGAGTGATGCGCGGCGCCGAGGGGCTGGTGCCCGACTGGCCGGCACCGCCGTCCGTGCGCGCCGTGTTCAGCACGCGCGGCCGGGGCGCCCATGATGGCGCATCCGCCGCGCCGTTCGACTTCTTCAACCTGGGTGATCACGTGGGCGACGACCCGGCGGCCGTTGCCGCCAACCGCGAGCGCCTGCGGCGCGCGCTGGGCGTGCGCCCGATCTACCTGAACCAGGTGCACGGCAGCGAGGTGCTGGCGCTGCATCCGGATCTGCCCGATGGCGCCCGTGCCGATGCCGCGCTGACCGACCGCCCCGGCCTGGCCTGCACCGTGATGGTGGCCGACTGCCTGCCGGTGCTCTTCACCGACCTGCGCGGTCGCGCCGTGGCCGCCGCCCACGCCGGCTGGCGCGGCCTCGCGGGCGGCGTGCTGGAAGCGACCTTGAAGCAATTTCGCGCCCTGGCCGGCATGCAGCAAGCGCCAGCAGCTATCGATAATGAAGTAAACGAGATCATCGCCTGGCTCGGCCCCTGCATCGGACCGCGGGCCTTCGAGGTGGGGCCGGAGGTGCGCGCCGCCTTTGTCGGCGGTGATGCCGGTGCCGCCGCCTGCTTCATCGCCCAGGCCGACGGCAAGTACCTGGCCGACCTGCCCGCGCTGGCGCGGCGCCGGCTGGCCGCGGCGGGCGTGGCGCGCGCGTACGGCAACGATGGCGGCGCCGACTGGTGCACCGTGGGCAACGCGGCGCGCTTTTTTTCGTACCGGCGCGACCAGCGGCGCCTGGGCGGCAGCGGCCGCATGGCCGCATGCATCTGGCGGGTTTGAGCTTCGCCGCTTGCCGCGCCATGGCCGCGCGCGTATAAAAATGAAAATGCTTTGAAGGTGGCATGCGCGCTGTGCCATGATGGCGGCGTGGCATGGGCGATGCCGATCGCATGCGTCGGCGCCGCCATCGGCCCACCTGGCAGCAAGACACCATGGCTTTTGAAGGAGACGGAGCATGAACCCGGAGCAGATTCTTTCCGCCTGGCAGCAGTGGTTCAGCGGCGGCACACCGCCCGGGTTTCCGTCCATGCAGGGCAGCCTGCGAGAGGGTTGGACCAAGGCGCTGGAGCAGTTCCAGAACTTCGACGCGGGCGAGCTGGGCCTGCCGGCCGGCCAGGGCGCGGTGCCGCAGATTCGCTTCGAGCCGCAGCAGCTGCAAGAGGTGCACCAGGGCTACCTGAAGGAAGCCGCCGAGCTGTGGAACCAGTCGCTGCAGTCCAGCCTGTCGCTGGGCGACCGGCGCTTCAAGGGCGAGGCCTGGGAGCGCAACCCCATGGCCTCGTTTGCCGCCGCGGTATACCTGCTCAACGCGCGCACCCTGATGTCGCTGGCCGAGGCGGCCGAGACCGATGCCAAGACCAAGGCGCGCCTGCGTTTTGCCGTCGAGCAGTGGGCGGCCGCCAGCGCGCCCAGCAACTTCCTGGCCTTCAACGCCGAGGCGCTGACCAAGGCCGTGGCCACCAAGGGCGAGTCGCTGGCGCGCGGCGTGCAGAACGTGCTGACCGACATGCGCCAGGGCCATGTGTCGATGACCGACGAGAGCCTGTTCGAGGTCGGCAAGAACGTCGCCACCACCGAGGGCGCGGTGGTGTTCGAGAACGCGTTTTTCCAGCTCATCGAATACAAGCCGCTCACTGCCAAGGTGCACGAGCGGCCGTTCTTGCTGGTGCCGCCGTGCATCAACAAGTTCTACATCCTCGATTTGCAGCCCGCCAACTCCTTCATCCGCTACGCCGTCAGCCAGGGCATGCGCACCTTCGTGGTCAGCTGGCGCAACCCCGACGCGTCGATGGAAAAGGCCACCTGGGACGACTACATCGAGCAGGCGGCCATCAAGGCCATCGCCACGGTGCAGGACATCAGCGGCGCCAAGCAGATCAACGCGCTGGGCTTTTGCGTCGGCGGCACCATCCTGACCACCGCGCTGGCGGTGCTGGCCGCGCGCGGCCAAAAGCCGGTGGCGGCGCTGACGCTGCTGACCACGCTGATCGACTTCAGCGACACCGGCATCCTGGACGTCTTCGTCGACGAAGGCGTGGTCAAGTTCCGTGAAATGCAGATGGGCAAGGGCGGCATGATGAAGGGCCAGGACATGGCCAGCACCTTCAGCTTCCTGCGGCCCAACGACCTGGTGTGGAACTACGTGGTGGGCAACTACCTCAAGGGCGAGACGCCGCCGCCGTTCGACCTGCTGTACTGGAACAGCGACTCGACCAACCTGCCGGGGCCGTTCTACACCTGGTACCTGCGCCACACCTACCTGCAAAACGAGCTGGTCAAGCCCGGCAAGCTCACCGTGTGCGGCGAGAAGATCGACCTGCGCAAGCTCGACATTCCGGTCTACGTCTACGGCTCACGCGAAGACCACATCGTGCCGATTGCCGGCTCCTATGCGTCCACCCAGCACCTGCCGGGCGAGCGGCGCTTCGTCATGGGCTCCTCGGGCCACATCGCCGGCGTCATCAACCCGCCGGCGGCCAACAAGCGCAGCCACTGGCTGCGCGAGGACGGCCAGTTTCCCAAGAACGTGCAGGACTGGATCGCCGGCGCCACCGAAAAGCCCGGCAGCTGGTGGACCGACTGGTCCGCCTGGCTGACCCGCCACGCCGGCAAGCAGATCGCCGCGCCCAAGAGCTACGGCAAGGCCGGCAAGTACAAGGCCATCGAGCCGGCACCGGGCCGCTACGTCAAGGCCAAGGCCTGATTCAGAGTCAAATCGGCCGACAGCCCCCATCCATCAAGCGCAAACAGCTATCAATAGGAGAGCAAATCATGGAAGACATCGTCATTGTTTCGGCCGTTCGCACCGCCGTCGGCAAGTTCGGCGGCTCGCTGGCCAAGGTGCCGGCGACCGAACTGGGCAGCATCGCCATCAAGGCCGCGCTGGAGCGCGCCAAGCTCGGCCTCGACCAGGTGGGCGAGGTCATCATGGGCCAGGTGCTGTGCGCTGGCAGCGGCCAGAACCCGGCGCGCCAGGCGCTGATCAAGGCCGGCATCACCAAGGAAACGCCGGCGCTCACCATCAACGCCGTCTGCGGCTCGGGCCTGAAGGCGGTGATGCTGGCCGCGCAGGCCGTCGCCACGGGCGACAGCGAGATCGTGGTGGCCGGCGGCCAGGAGAACATGAGCGCCAGCCCGCACGTGCTGCTGGGCAGCCGCGACGGCCAGCGCATGGGCGACTGGAAGATGATCGACTCGATGATCGTCGACGGCCTGTGGGACGTCTACAACCACTACCACATGGGCATCACGGCCGAGAACGTGGCCAGGCAAGAGGGCATCACGCGCGCCATGCAGGACGAGCTGGCGCTGGCCAGCCAGACCAAGGCCATCGCCGCGCAGGCCGCCGGCCGGTTCAAGGACGAGATCACGCCCGTCAGCATTGCGCAGCGCAAGGGCGACCCGGTGGTGTTCGACGCCGACGAGCACATCAACAAGAAGACCACCGCCGAGGTGCTGGCCGCCCTCAAGCCCGCCTTCGACAAGACCGGCAGCGTGACGGCCGGCAACGCCAGCGGCATCAACGACGGCGCCGCCGCCGTGGTGGTCATGACGGCCAAGAAGGCGCAGGCGCTGGGCCTCAAGCCGCTGGCGCGCATCAAGGCCTACGGCATGAGCGGGCTCGACCCCGCCACCATGGGCCTGGGCCCGGTGTCGGCCACCAAGAAGGCGCTGCAGCGCGCCGGCTGGGGCGTGGGCGACGTCGACCTGTTCGAGCTGAACGAAGCCTTTGCCGCGCAGGCCTGCGCCGTCAACAAGCTGCTGGGCATCGACGCCGCCAAGGTCAACGTCAACGGCGGCGCCATCGCGCTGGGCCACCCCATCGGCGCCAGCGGCTGCCGCATCCTGGTCACCCTGCTGTACGAGATGCAGCGCCGTGGCGCGAAAAAGGGCCTGGCCAGCCTGTGCATCGGCGGCGGCATGGGCGCGGCGATGGCGGTGGAGCGCGTTTGAGGCTGTGGCGGTGACGCGGCGGGCGACCGACGCAAACCCGCATTCGGCAGGCGCCCCGATTTGAGTTAAATTGGCTTGGCTGGCGGCCCGCATCGGCCGCAGCAAGCTATCAGTTTTGTAGTCAAACCAGGAGACAGCAAATGAGTCAGAAAGTAGCTTATGTCACCGGAGGCATGGGTGGGATCGGTACCGCGATTTGTCGTCGCCTGCACAAGGAGGGCTTCAAGGTCATTGCCGGCTGCGGCCCCACGCGCGACGCGCAAAAGTGGCTGGACGAGCAAAAGGCCGACGGCTACACCTTCTACGCCAGTGTCGGCAACGTCAGCGACTGGCAGTCCACCACCGACGCCTTCACCAAGGCCAAGGCCGAACACGGCCCGATCGACGTGCTGGTCAACAACGCCGGCATCACGCGCGACCGCATGTTCCTGAAGATGTCGCGCGAGGACTGGGACGCCGTGATCGACACCAACCTCAACAGCATGTTCAACGTCACCAAGCAGGTGGTGCCCGACATGGTCGAGCGCGGCTTTGGCCGCATCATCCAGATCAGCTCGGTCAACGGCCAGAAGGGCCAGGCGGGGCAGACCAACTACTCGGCCGCCAAGGCGGGCATGCACGGCTTTTCGATGGCGCTGGCGCAGGAAATGGCCAACAAGGGCGTCACCGTCAACACCATCAGCCCCGGCTACATCGGCACCGACATGGTCAAGGCCATCCGCCCCGACGTGCTCGAAAAAATCGTCGCCACCATCCCGGTCAAGCGCCTGGGCACGCCCGAGGAGATCGGCTCCATCGTCGCCTGGCTGGCCGGTGAGGACTCGGGCTTCACCACCGGCGCCAACTTCGCCTGCAACGGCGGCCTGCACATGGAGTGAGGGCCCGCGCCCTGCGCACCAGCCCCGCCTTGGCGGGGCCTTTCGCATCAGCCCCGCCAAGGCGGGGCTTTTTTTGCGGCCGCGTCAGGCCAGTGCCGGCGCGGCCTGTTTGCGAAACACCAGCACCAGCCCGGCCAGGATGCCCACCATGCCCGCCAGCGCCAGCGGCGCCATGGCGTTGCCCAGCAGCAGGTAGTCCAGGATCACCGTGACCACCGGCACCAGGTACAGCAGGCTGGTGACGTTGACCAGGTTGCCGCGCTGGATCAGCCGGTAAAACAGCAGCTGCGCGCCGACCGAGATCACCAGCCCCAGGTACAGCAGGGGCAGCAGGAACTGCGCATTCCACTCGAAGCGAAACGGCTCGAAGGGCAGGAAGAACGCATACAGCACCAGCGTCACCGCGTACTGCAGCGGCAGCACCTCGGCCGGCGCCTGCCGGATGCGCTTTTGCATCAGCGCGCCGAAGGTCATCGACAGCAGCGCGCCCAGCGCCAGCAGCAGGCCCAGGGTCGATATCTGCGCCTGCACCAGGCTTTGGTACACCACCAGCACCAGCCCGCCCAGGGCCAGCAGCAGGCCGGCCAGCCGCCCGGCCGAAAAGCGCCGCTCGGTCAGCAGCAGCGTCAGGATCGGCTGGATGCCCAGCAAGGTGGCCAAAAGCCCCGGCGTGATGCCGTGCGCCATGGCCTGGAAGTAAAAGGCCGAATAGAGGCCGATCAGCAGCAGCCCGGTGGCCGCCACGTACCAGCGCGTGCCGGCCAGCGGCCACCAGCGCCGCCCGCGCAGGCCCAGCGCCAGCAGGGCCGCCAGCGCCAGGCCGTAGCGCAGCATCAGCACGGCGACGACCGAGCTGTGGTCCAGCGCCCAGCGGGTGGCGGTGGCGCCGCTGCCCCACAGCAGAACAAAGGTGGACATGGCCAGCGCGGCCGTCCAGGAGAAGGATTTTGAAGTCATGATTTGGCTTGTCTGTCGAAACGGAGAGGCGACCCCGGCCCGTCACCGACGCCAAGCGTCGAGACGGCCGTTGCAACAACGAGAGGGGCCGCAGGGCGGGCTGAAGAATCAGCCCGGGGCGCGTGCGCAGGGCGGGTGAACGCCGGGCGGCGCGCTGCCCGCCGCAGGGGGCGGGGCGACAGAAAAGCCGAAAGGAGGGTTGGACGCACGCACGCGGCCAGCGGGCACGATGGCCGTGCGGGTGGCAAACGATGAAAAGGCGACGTGCGAGTCCATGGGCGTGCTCGAAGAGAAGCCTGCATTTTATGGCGAACCGGCCGCGGGGATAATTCGCCCCATGCCCACCGACCTTTCACCGTGGCGGCTGTCGGTTGCGCCCATGTTGGATTGGACGGACAAGCACTGCCGCTTTTTCCACCGCCAACTGACGCAAAAGACCCGCCTGTACACCGAGATGGTGACCACCGGCGGCCTGCTGCACGGCAGCGAGCGCCGCCACCTGCGCCTGGACGACTGCGAGCACCCCGTGGCCCTGCAGCTGGGCGGCAGCGAGCCGCACGAGCTGGCGCGCTGCGCGCAGATCGGCGCGCGCTGGGGCTACGACGAGATCAACCTCAACTGCGGCTGCCCCAGCGAGCGCGTGCAGCGCGGCGCTTTCGGCGCCTGCCTGATGGCCGAGCCCACGCTGGTCGCCGATTGCGTGAAGGCGATGGTGGACGCCGTGGACGTGCCCGTCACCGTCAAGCACCGCATCGGCATCGACCGCGAGGAGAGCTACGCCTTCGTGCGCGACTTTGTCGGCGCCGTGGCCCAGGCGGGCTGCCGCGTGTTCATCGTGCACGCGCGCAACGCCTGGCTCAAGGGCCTGAGCCCGAAGGAAAACCGCGAGATCCCGCCGCTGCGTCACGAGCTGGTCTATCGGCTCAAGCGCGAGTTTCCGCAGCTCAGCATCGTGCTCAACGGCGGCGTGACGAGCGACGCGCAGATCGCCGCCCACCTGCAGCAGGTGGACGGCGTGATGCTGGGGCGTGAGGCCTATCACCACCCCTGGCCGATGACCGGCTGGGACGCGCGCTTTTGGGGCGGCGCGCCCAACCCGCGCACGCGCGCCGAGGTCGAGGCCGCCATGGTGGCCTACATGCAGCGCGAGGCCATCGAGGATGGCACGCCCTGGTCCGCCATCGCGCGCCACATGCTGGGCCTGCACCACGGCGAGCGCGGCGCACGCCTGTGGCGCCAGATCTGGAGCGACCACCGGCGCAAGCCGCTACCGGCCGCCGAGGTGGCCGCGCAGGCGGCGGCGGTGCTGGCCGAGCGGCAGGCGCAGGCGCTGGCGTCGATTTGAAGCAAAATTCGGCTCTAGACAGCACCAGGCAAGCGCGAGCAGCTATCGAATCAGGATTTACCGGTGCCGATGGGCGGTGGCTCGCCAAGGGGCTTGGGTGGGCAGCTTCGCTCCTGTCCCCCGCTGTCCGTCTGCGACGGCCAGTTCCTCCTCGCTGCGCTGCCCACCCGAGCCCCTTGGCGGGAAGCGGCGGTCACGCCCCCAGCGGCCAGCTCGGCCGGCGATGCAGCGGATCAGGTCGTCGGGGTGCCCGGCGCAGTGAAGTGAAGGAGGAGCCGGCCGCAGGCCGGCGGGGGACATGAACGAAGCCGGGCACCCCGACGGCCTGATCCCACCCCGAGGCCGGCATGCTTGATCGACTCGAATACCATCCCGCATGATGGCCCGTTGCTCATCAAACAATAGCTGCTCGCGCTTTGTGGACAAGCGCCAGAGGCCAAAATGGCAGTGATTTTTCGACCCTGTAACCGAGACACCCCATGACCCACCTGCGCACCCGCGCCGTGCACGCCGGCCAGCACCCCGACCCCGCCACCGGCGCCATCACCACGCCCATCTCCCAGACCACCGCCTTTGCCCTGGGCACGCTGGAGCAGGGCGCCGCCCTGTTCGCCGGCCAGGCCGACGGCTACCGCTACAGCCGCTTCGCCAACCCCACCGTGGCGGCGCTGGAGGCCAAGCTGGCCGACCTCGAAGGCGCCGCCGCCGCGGTCGCCTTTGCCAGCGGCACGGCGGCCTGCTCGTCGCTGCTGCTGGGCCTGCTGCAGCCCGGCGACGAACTGGTCTTTCTGGGCCCCTTGTACGGCGGCACGGAAGGCCTGCTGCGCGGCATGGGCGAGCGCTGGGGCATCCGGGTGGTCGATGCCACGACCGGCGGCCTGGCCGCCGCGCTGACGCCCGCCACCCGCATGGTCTGGGTCGAGACGCTCACCAACCCCACGCTGCGCCTGCACGACCTGGCCGAGGTGGCGCGCCTGGCCCGTGCGCATGGGGCCATCAGCGTGGCCGACAACACCTTTTGCACGCCCATGCTGGCGCGCCCGCTGGAGCAGGGCATCGACCTGGTGCTGCATTCCATGACCAAGTACCTGGGCGGCCACGGCGACGCCACCGGCGGCATCGTGGCCGGCAGTGCGGAACTGATCGCGCCCGTGCGCAAGACCGGCCTGGGCCACGTCGGCGGCAACCTGGCGCCGGCCGAGGCCTATCTGTTCTTGCGCGGCATCAAGACCCTGCCGCTGCGCATGGCCGCGCACTGCGAGGGCGCGCTGGCGGTGGCGCAGTTTCTGCAATCGCACCCCGCCGTGCGCACCGTGCACTACCCCGGCCTGCCCAGCCACCCGCAGCACGACCTGGCGCGCCGCCAGCTGCAGGGTGGCTTTGGCGGCATGGTCACGTTCGAGCTGGCGCGCGACGAGCGCGCCGAGGCCGCCCGCGTGCTCGACCGCCTGCAGCTCTTCACCCAGGCCGTGTCGCTGGGCGACGTCGACAGCCTGGCCTGCCACCCGGCCAGCACCACGCACAGCTTTGTGCCGCAGCAGGCGCGCGAGGCGGCCGGCGTGGGCGAGGGCATGATCCGCCTGAGCGTGGGGATCGAGCATCCGGATGATTTGGTGGCGGACTTGGGGCAGGCGCTGGGGTGAAATCAGGTGGGCGGATACGCTCCGAGTCGCAAGTTGCTCTGATCCACGTCGCCAATTTGCGTGTGGCCGCAGAAGGCTATCGCGCTGTCCAGTTTCTTGCGGATGATGTTCGGAGAATTTCATCCGAGCATGATTTCAGGGATTTCTCTCGCCGTGCTCTGAACTTTCAGTGGCTTTGAAGGTGGTTGCCAACTGCTTGGAAGAAGCGTTTTGATGAGAGTATCTTGACCATACGTGTCGCATCCCGGACGATCATAAGGTCGCTTGTGAAACAGATGCGGGCTCTCCTGATACCACTGCTTCATGGTCTGCATAGGCGTCTTGCTGCCCAGCGCTGACTGCGGCAGTTGGTGGTTGTACAGGGCCACATAACGCAGCAAGGTCTGCTCCATGTCCTCGCGGCTGTTGAACCTGTGCGTCTTGAGCACGTCGGCAATGCGACCGTTGAACCTCTCCACCATGCCATTGGTCCTGGGCGTTCTGGGCTTGGTCAGGCGGTGTTCGATCCCCAACTCGTCGCACAACTGATCGAACTCGTGGTTGCCGCTGGGCTGGCGCTCGCGGCTGGCAAACAGGCGATCGGTGAACTCCTTGCCGTTGTCGGTCAGCAGCTTGTGGATCTTGATCGGGCAGGCCTTGTGCAGTGCCTTCAGGAAGGACTGTGCACTGGCGGCGGTCTTGTTGGCCTTGAGGGCCACGTACACCCAGCGCGTGGCCCGGTCGATGGCCACGAACAGGTAGCGCCGACTGCTCTCATCCTGCATCTGGGGCAGGTACTTCACATCCATGTGCACATAGCCCGGCTCGTAGCTCTTGAAGGCCTTGTGGGCCACGGTAGGCTCCTGGGGCTTGAGGGCATTGAGGTTGCCCGCGCCATGGCGGCGCAGGCACCGATCCAGGCCTGAGCGCGAGACATGGGGGCAAATGAACTCCCGCGTGACAGCCAGCAGGTCATCCAGGGGCAGCAGCAAGGTGCGCCGCAGGTGCACCACCACGCTCTCTTGCGCCGGCGTGAGCACCGTCTGCAGGCGATGGGCCGTGTGCGAGCGATCCCCAAAGACCTGGCGCTTCTTCCACTTGTAGACCGTTTGCTCGGTGATGCCAAAGCGCTGGGCCAGGACACTGGCGGTCTCGTGGCTGGCCGCGATCTCGGCGCGCACGGCCGGTGTCGTGCGGGCGTTCTTGTGCAGGGCTATCAGCATGGCGTGGCACTCCCGGTGGCTTGCAAGGACTCTATCAACTCCCGCAATACGGCTCGGGCCATGAACAGCGGGTAGCGGTTTTCATCTATGCAATCGTCCGGGATGCGACAGCTACGGAAAGTGCTGCGAAGAACGAAATTACGAGTAGGAGGTTTGATGCGCTAAATGTGATCGCTTGCGCTTCTGGTGGTTCGAATGAACGAACTGATTCTGGACGAGTCGTTGCAACTACGAACGATGCAACAGCGACTAGCAGACTCAGAACTGTTGACACGACGGTAATTGGCGAACGATTGAACTCCTCAGTAGCATTTTCCTTGAGTGGCATGATCCTCCTTCGTGCGCGTAGTTGTGATTTATCCAACGAGTGTGGATGTGACCGATAAGCCAAAATTTTAAAACTGCGCGGAACGTTTTTCTGTCTGAATGTGACGGATCGAAGTCTTTATATTTTTCTGTGCACTCAAGTGGTTGAGCCGCCCTCGCCGATCTGAGACCGCTGCAGCGCCACCTGCACTTTCATGATCCCAGCGTTGATTCACACCACCGGAAACGTCCCCGCCCTCAGAATGCTCCGATCCACATTCCCAATCTGCGTATGCCCGCAAAACGCCATGGTGGTGTCCAACTCCTTGTGGATGATCTCCAGCGCCTTGGCCACGCCCGCTTCGCCCGCCGCGCCCAGGCCCCACAAAAAGGCGCGGCCGATGTAGGTGCCGCGGGCGCCCAGGGCCCAGGCCTTCAGCACGTCTTGCCCGCTGCGGATGCCGCTGTCCATGTGCACTTCGATCTGTTTGCCGACGGCATCGACGATGGCGGGCAGGGCGTGGATGGCCGACGGCGCGCCGTCGAGTTGGCGGCCGCCGTGGTTGCTGACGATGAGCGCGTCGGCGCCGCTGTCCACCGCCAGGCGTGCGTCCTCCGCTTCCATGATGCCCTTGATGATGATCTTGCCGCCCCAGCGCTTCTTGATCCATTCGACGTCGCCCCAGTTCAGGCGCGGGTCGAACTGGTCGGCCGTCCAGGCGCCCAGGTTGCTCATGTCGGTCACGCCCTTGACGTGGCCGTGGATGTTGCCGAACTGGCGCCTTTTTGTGCCCGCCATGCCCATGATCCAGCGCGGCTTGGTGGCCAGGTTCAGCAGGTTCATCAGGGTGGGCTTGGGCGGGGTCGAGAGGCCGTTCTTGATGTCCTTGTGGCGCTGGCCCAGGATTTGCAGGTCCAGCGTGATGACCAGCGCGCCACAGCCGGCGGCCTTGGCACGGTCGATCAGGCGCTCGATGAAATCGCGGTCGCGCATCACGTACAGCTGAAACCAGAAGCCCGGCCCGGCGTGCTGGGCCACGTCCTCGATCGAGCAGATGCTCATGGTCGACAGCGTGAAGGGCACGCCGAAGGCGCGCGCCGCGCGTGCGGCGGCGATCTCGCCGTCGGCGTGCTGCATGCCCGTGAGGCCAGTGGGCGCCAGCGCCACCGGCATGGCCACGGGCTCGCCGATCATCGTCGTTGCGGTGCTGCGCCCTTCCATGTTGATGGCCACGCGCTGGCGCAGCTGGATGGGCGCGAAGTCGGCCTGGTTGGCGCGGTAGGTGCCCTCGGTCCAGCTGCCGCTGTCGGCATAGTCGTAGAACATGCGCGGCACGCGGCGCTTGGCCAGCACGCGCAGGTCTTCGATGCAGGTGATCTTGCTCAGGTCGGTCATCGTCTCTCCTCAGGTCGTTCGATCGTAGTCGCTTTCAGGCGCCCGCCGCTTGGCACAATGCCCGCCGTGACCGTGGCCGCTTTTCCCTCATCCGTTCCCCCGCAAGAGCTCAGGACCATGGCCGGTCACGCCGCGTCGGTGTGGGTGGGGCAGGTGGCGGTGATGGCCTTCGGCGCGGTCGACACCATCGTGGCCGGCCGTCATTCTGACCTGTCGCTGGCGGCGCTGGCCATCGGCTCGTCGGTGTTCGTCACGGTCTACGTGTCGCTCAACGGCTTGCTGACGGCGCTGCTGCCGATCTGGGCCGAGCTGCACGGCGGGCGCCGGCTGGCGGCCATCGGCCCCTCGGCGCGGCAGTCGCTGTACCTGTGCGCGGCGGCCAGCGTGCTGGGCATGGCGCTGCTGCTGCACCCGCAGCCCATCCTGCGCGCCACCCAGGTGCCGCCCGAGCTGCGCACGGTGGCGGCCGAATACCTGGCCGTGGTGGGCTGGAGCCTGCCGGCGTCGCTGTTGTTTCGCGCCTTCAGCACGCTCAGCCAGGCGCTGGGCAAGCCGCAGCTGGTGAGCTGGCTGCAGGTGGTGGCGCTGGCCGTCAAGGTGCCGCTGTCGGTGGGACTGACCTTCGGCATCTGGGGCCTGCCCGAGCTGGGCGTGGTCGGCTGCGCCTGGGCCACGTTCGCGGTCAACTTCTTTCTGTGCGCGCTGGCGCTGTGGCTGCTGCGCACGCAGCCCTTCTTTGTCGCGCTGGGTTTGTGGCGACGCGTGGAGCCGCCGCACGGCCCCACGCTGCGAGCCTTTGCGCGCCTGGGCGTGCCGGCGGCGCTGACGCTGGTGGTGGAGATCACCTCGTTCACGCTGATGGCGCTGTTCGTCGCGCGCCTGGGCACCACGGCCACGGCGGCGCACCAGATCGCCGCCAACGTCACCGCGCTGCTCTACATGACGCCGCTGGCCCTGGCGATTGCCGCCAGCGCGCGCGTGGGCTACTGGCGCGGCGCCGGCGACGAGGCGCGCGCCCGCGCGCTGGCCCTGCTGGCCGTCAAGCTGGCGCTGGGCCTGGCGCTGCTGATGGCCGCGGCGGTGCTGCTGCTGCGCGGCTGGATCGTCGACATCTACACCGCCCACGCCGGCGTGGCGCTGCTGGCCGCGAAACTGCTGGCCTGGGTGGCGCTGCTGCACGTGTCCGACGCGATGCAGACCGTGTCGATCTTCGTGCTGCGCTGCTACCGGGTCACGCTGGCGCCCTTTGTCGTCTACTGCGTTCTGCTGTGGGGCGTGGGCCTGGGCGGCGGCTACCTGCTGGCCTATCACGGCCTGGGCCCGCTGGCGCCGCAGCTGTCGCCCGCCGCCTTCTGGCAGGCGGCGGCCGGCAGTCTGCTGGTGACGGCGGGGGTGGTGCGCTGGCTGCTGGGGTGGGTGAGTGCGCGGGCGGTGGAGGCCCAAGCCTGAAGGCCTGCCGACCAATCCGGCAAACCGGTTTCGATCGGCCCTTCGATCTTTTCGGGCTCAGGGCAGTTCCACTTCAAGCCGCGTCGGGATCGCCCGGCGAATCGCATCGCCGACGGGGGAGTGGCGTTCGGCCCACTCGACGATGTCACGCAGTTGCTGCGCGGTTGCGCCATGTCCCGCGATGGTGACCCGGATGCGCATCGCCTGCGGCCCCGGCGGCACGCCATCGCCCAGCCCGAAAATGCCGCGGTCGTCGGAACTGCTGTCGACCACCACCTCGAGTCGGGCAAGCGTCACGCCAAGCTGCGCCGCCCGCATGGCGATGACGGTCGCATCGCAGTTGGCCAGCGCCGCCCGCAGAAACCAGCCCGGCGTGGGTGCGCTGGCGCCGCCACCCACGCTCTTGGGCATGTCGGACAGCAGCGTCGCTCCATTGGGCCCCTCGGCCTTGCACGCCAGGCCGTCCTGGAGCGTGGCGATGGCCGCCTTGTCCGACACCAGGCCCTTGTCCGGGTTGTCCGCGAAGTATTGGGTGATGCGGACGATCGACTCCTGAATCCGTTCATGGCTCATCCTGCCTCCTTGACCGTGTCTGAAAGCCCCGCCAGCCGAGGCACCGGCAGTTTGAAGAGTTTTTGGGCGCCGGGCAAGCGGCGGGGCCGACGGCATTTTCATGAACGCCGGCAATGGATCTCGATGGGTTCAACGCCTTCGCAGGAGCCTCAATTCCTGCGCAGCGCATAGATTTGCGCCTCGACCCGCTGGCCATCGGGCAACTCGGCCAGCACCGCGACGCGCTCGTAGCCGTCGCCCTCGAAGGCATCGAGCCGCGGCCAGTGCAGGTGCAGCTCGGGCGAGGTGAAGACAAAACCTTGCACCGGCTCGCCGGCCTCATCCAGCACGATACCCGGATAGCCGGCGGCGGCGCCCCAGCCTTCGGGCAGCAGGGTGCCGCGCACGGTGGCGGCCTGCCAGGTGCCGTGCAGCGGGGCCAGCACGTGCTCGTTCGGCCGGCCGGGGGCCAGGGTGCCGTAGACAAAGAGTCGATCGCTCATGCTCGCTCCTTCGGTGGGCGTGGATCAGAATGTGTGAATGAATCGCGAGTGCCCGAAAGGATCGTCAAAACGCGTCCGATCGAGGCGCAAAGCACAGCCGTAGCCCGAGCTACGGCGAGCATTTGCAACGCCGGGCGGGCGGGTTTTGGCGGTCAAGGCGGGCATGAGGGGTTCGTTCACACCTTCTTAGGTCCGGCTGACCTGGCGCAGCGTGACGAATTCTTCCGCGCTGGTGGGGTGGATGCCGATGGTGGCGTCGAACTGGGCCTTGGTGGCGCCGCACTTCAGCGCCACGGCAAAGCCCTGCACGATCTCGCCGGCGTCGGCGCCGACCATGTGCAGGCCGAGCACGCGGTCGGTCTTGGCGTCGACGATCAGCTTGACCAGGGTGCGTTCGCTGCCGCCGCTCACGGTGTGCTTGAGCGGCTTGAAATCGCTGCGAAACACCTGGACGGCGCCGAACTGGGCGCGCGCCTGCTGCTCGCTCAGGCCCACGGTGCCGATGGGCGGGTGGGTGAAGACGGCGGTGGGGATGTTGGCGTAGTCCATGCGGCGCGCGGCCTGGCCGGGCGGCGGGCCGAACAGCTCGTCAGCCAGCACCATGCCTTCGGCCAGCGCGACCGGGGTCAGTTCGAGCCGGCCCACCACGTCGCCGATGGCGTAGATGCCGGGCACGCTGGTGGCGAAGCGCTCGTCCACCTCGATGGCGCCGCTGGGCGACAGCCGCACGCCCAGCGCGTCCAGCCCCAGGCCGGCGGTGTTGGCGTGACGGCCGGTGGCGTACAGCACCACGTCGGCCTCGATGGCGCTGCCGTCCTTCAGGTGCACGCGCCGTGCGGCGCCCGCCGCCTCGATACGCGCCACGTCGGCGTGGGTGCGGATTTCGACGCCGTGCTTGCGCATCTCCTCGGCGGTGAAGTCGCGCACCTCGTCGTCGAAGCCGCGCAGGATTTGCTCGCCGCGGTACAGCAGCGTGACCTGCGCGCCCAGGCCGTGGAAGATGCTGGCCATCTCGCACGCGATGTAGCCGCCGCCCACCACCGCCAGGCGCCGGGGAAACACCGGCAGGTCGAACATGTCGTCCGAGGTGACGGCCAGCTCGCGCCCCGGCACGTCGGGCACGAAGGGCGTGCCGCCGGTGGCGATCAGGATGTGGCGCGCGTGGTGGCGCATGGTGGCGCCGCCTTCCAGCGCGACCTCGACGGTGTGCGCATCGAGCAGCCGCGCATGGCCTTGCAGGCGCAGCACGTTCGCGCCCGACATCAGGCCGTCGTAGATGCCGTTCAGGCGGGTGATCTCCGTGGCGCGGTTGGTCTTGAGCGTGGCCCAGTCCAGCGTGGGCGTGCCCGGCAGGCGCCAGCCGAAGCCCGCGCTTTCCGTAAAAGCCTCGGCGTAGTGCGCGCCGTAGCTGTAGAGCTTCTTGGGGATGCAGCCGACGTTGACGCAGGTGCCGCCCATGCGCCCGCTTTCGGCCATGGCCACGCGCGCCCCGCGCTGCGCCGCAAAGCGCGCCGCGCGCACGCCGCCCGAGCCGCCGCCGATGACGAAGAGGTCGTGGTCGAATTCAGTCATGGTGAGGGAGATTTTGCGTAGGGGATGAAAGCAGCTTTCAGTGTAGACAGCCCGCGCCGCACGAAGATGGCGCAGGGGCTTTCGGCCGGGCGCGGGTGGCTTGCGACGGAGTTTGGCTTGGCTCGGACAAGCCCGAATTTCCCCTATAATGCCGAGCTTCGGATTTCCCGCATCGGACGAAATTCGGGGCTCTTAGCTCAGTTGGTAGAGCAGCGGACTCTTAATCCGTTTGTCGTAGGTTCGACCCCTACAGGGCCCACCAAGACACATAAGGAAAACGCGCTACATAAACTGTAGTGCGCTTTTTTCTTTTCGGGCCCGTGTAGCCATGGTGTAGCCACCGGTACGGGGTTTTTGACATGGCCGCAGGTCGAGCCGATCGCCCATGCCATCGCTCTGCCGCCGAACGCCTCGCTCACCTTGATCGTGAGTCGATCGCGTTGCTGCACGGGTTCCGGTTCATGCCTGCTCCTCGTCGTTGATCTGCTCGACGATGCGCTCGATGTGCCCCACGATGTCCGCGCTGATCGCCTCGGCGCGCGCCAGGTCATCCTCGGCGCTGCGGATGCCGTCGATCAGCTTGTCCACCGTCACGCCCTTGCCCCACTGCGCCAGCGGCTTGAAGCGCAGGTACATGAGCGTGGTTCTGGGGTCATCGTCCAGCGTGAGGTCGGCCGCCAAGTGCTCCAGCCCGGCCGACAGCACCAACGGCTGCCACTCGAAGCGCAAGCCTGGATCATCAACTTTGCGGATCGGCCCCTGGCTGCTGGCCAGCCGATGCAGCAAGTCGGTCAGGCCCGCAAACGGCAAGGTCAGATACACGAAGTACAGCTCACGCGTGTGCGTCCAGACGGCCGGCTTGCCGGGCACCTCGCTGCGGCGCGGGTAGCCAAACGGCAGCAGGCCAGTGTCCCGTACCGACTGGCAGAAGGCGTCTTCGGGCCGGGTGCTGTCGGTCCAGCCTGTCGCCTCGCCTTCGTGCCAGCTCACCCCCTGGTAGGTGAGCCGGGCTTCGGCGGCCACCGGGTAGGGCAGCCGCCAGCGCTCGAGACACTGCCGCAGCCGGTCACGGAAGCCGCGCAGATCACCCACCGCGAGCGGGAATGCAATCGTCCTCAGTGGCCCGTCCGGAATGCCGCACATCGACAGCGCCCCTTGTTGCGGCTCGATCACCTGCAGCTGATAGGTCCCTTCCAGCAGTGACTTCGCGGCGCTGTCCCAATTCTCCGGGAACCAGCCGTACATGGCCTGGCCGATCACCACCGGCAGCGGGATGCGCGTCTTGTAGGTGGTGATGGAGCCGGTGATGCCGCGCCAGCGGTCTTCGGCCACCCACTGCTGCCGACCGGCGTCGTGCGCCAGCTCGAACCAGGTGTCCGGCTCGCTGCCCTGCCAGCGCGCCGACCAGCCCTTGTCCGTGCGCTTGAAGCTGGCCTCGTCCAGCGAGCCCAGGATCAGGTAGGGCGGCAAGTCGCCGGCCGATCGAACCGCAGCCGGATCCAGCGCGCGCCAGTTGAATGGGCGTCGCTGCGGCACGTAACGCAGCAGGTGGATGGACGCGGGCGTTTTGGCCTGTTGCTCAACGATGGGGTGATTCATGACCGGACCTCCTTGAACAGGGCCAGGTCAATGCGATTGACGAACATGTCAACACTCCTCTTTAGCCGCTTTGACGACAGGTCGGGGGCGGCAAGCTGGATCAAATCCCCCCGGTCGTTGCGCCCTTGCGGGCAGGCCGACCACGCCTGAAGGGTTCAGCGCAGCAGGATCAACTGCGGCACACCATCGGCGCCGCTCCAGATGAGGGCGTTCTGCTCGAAGCGCGCACCGAGTGCCTTGGCCGCCTCGAGATCGAGACCAAACACCAGGGAACCGTCCTCGCCCGGCCAGTCGTTGGACGGATGCTGGCCGATGCCGGGCGCGAACGTCAGGCCGCGCCGCGTGAGCTCGGCGGCCAACTCGGCCTGCCGGTTCGCATTGGCAGCGTCGCCCGAGCGCTGGCTGAACGGATTGCAGGCGGTCAGGAAGGCACTGCCATCGACCTGGTGCAACTTGTGGGCCGCCAGCAAGTCGGCGCAGACCTTGCCCACCCGCAGGGTGAAGGGCTGCCCGCCCAGCACGCGGTACTCGGTTTCCCGATAGGCTTGAATCGTGCCTGGATCGATGATTGATGCGGCAGCCGAGGATTGCGGGTGCCCAGTCATTTCTTCGGCCTCGCTGCGGAGGTGACCTCGTTGACGTACAACTGCCGGATCGTCAAATAGCACTCGAATCCGTCGTCCTGCGAGATGGTGAGCTCGCCGTCCCCGAACGACCAGGTCGTGCGCGTGCGAGTGCCCTCGTACCAGGACCACGCCGTCGCGCAGTAGGGCTCGCCGTCCTGGATCTGTTGCCAGCGCCGCCGGCTGACCTTGATGGTGGATTCGGCATCGTCATTGCCCCACACCGCGGTGAGGTGCACATAGGTTCTTGACTTGCTGCTTTTGTGCATGATGGGCTCCGGTTGGTTGATCTTCATGGACGCCACGGCCTGCTGGGCGACCGCGGCGATCGGCGGCGGCACCAGCGCATTGGCAAAGCCGGTCATCTGGTGCAATTGCAGGCGACCATCGGCCCACTGCAGGCCCACCGTGGCCAGGCGCTTGCCCGTGTCCTTGCGCCGCACCGACAGCAGCACATAGCTGCCACGCGCGCAGCGCTCGACATAGCTGTCGGCGCAGTGGCGCATGGCGCAGGCCTCATCCAGGATGTCGGCGGCACTGCCCAGCCATACCAGCTCCAACTCGTCGTGCTGGAGCGCCGTCAGCTCGAACGGCGCGCGCCAAGGCTTTAGCTGCCTGGCCCTGGCCAGCTCCTGCTGGTGCCACTGCTCGGCCTTGCGCCACAGCCCGGTCAGCGTCACCTGTCGCAGGGCGCGACTGGTCACGTACCGTGGGTGCGCCGCCGCCCAGTTCAGCAGCAGGTAGCACCGATCATGCAACTGCTGCAATGCCTGCTCGTCGCCGGACAGGACCCTATCGGCAGCCCATTGCCCCAGGCGCGCCGCCATCGGCGCGTCGATGGGATCTTCCGGATTCTTCAGGTAGCTCTTGCGAGGCAGATTCGGGTTGCCATCGAGATTCATCAGTGCCTGCAGCAGCCAGAGCGGCACCAACTGGCGGGTGCCGAATTTCTGCGCCTTCAGCACCAACTCGAGCGCGGCACGCCCACTGCGCTGGCTTTCCTTGGTGTAGTAGTTGCGCAGCGGCCTGATCCAGCCCGTGCCCTCGCGGTGCAGCAGCCGCCACATGGCGGGGCTGACGCCGTGGCTCAGCAGCAGTGCCCGGAGATTGGCCACGGGCTCGCCCTCGGTCGGCAGGTGGCGCCACAGCTGGGCCAGCAGCGGTAGCCATTGCGGCGATTCGGACCGCAGGCGCGGCCCCTGCTGGCGGCGCCAGAGCGTCAGGTTGTAGTCGGCCAGCCGGATCGGGCTGCCGTCCTGGTGCGGCAGCCAGCGGCGGGCGCGGCGCACGATCCGGGTGTCGAGGTCCAGGGCCTGGGCGAGCAGGGCCCGCACGCGCTGTTGCGTGCTCTGGGTGTTGGCGCCGATTCAAAATTGACCAGACGTGCCGATTGAATTTTGACCAGGGGCTTGCACCGGGTTTTTGATGCCCGGCTGTGGATAACTATACGGTCAAAGCTGTTTCTTGAATCTCCTTTTCGCTCGGACGTGGATTGCCGCCAGCAAGCCGTGAAGGGCGTAGCCCGTAGCGGCTTGCTGGCGGCGGCGGCTTTCAGAATGGCTCTGGCTCAGATGCCTCTGCTGCTTGCACCCTGGCTTTTGCCTGCTCGCGTGCCTTGCCCTTTGCCTTGACCTGGCTGGAGCTGTGGCGGAACCGGTAGGACTCGTTGCCCGTCTCCACGATGTGGCAGTGGTGCGTCAGCCGGTCCAGCAGCGCGGTGGTCATCTTCGCGTCGCCGAACACGCTGGACCACTCGGCAAACGCCAGGTTGGTCGTGATCATCACGCTGGTGTGCTCGTACAGCCGGCTGAGCAGGTGGAACAGCAGCGCCCCACCGGCCTGGCTGAATGGCAAATAGCCCAGCTCATCGAGGATGAGCAAGTCCACGTGCAGCAGGCTGGCCGCGATACGCCCCGCGCGCCCTTGCGCTTTCTCCTGCTCCAGCGCGTTGACCAGATCGACCGTTGAGAAGAAGCGCACCCGCTTGCCGTGCTGGGTGATGGCGGCAATGCCCAGCGCGCTGGCCAGGTGCGTCTTGCCCGTTCCGGGCCCACCGATCAGCACCACGTTGTGGGCGTCATCGGTGAACGCCAGGCTGGCCAGCTGACTGACCAACGGTCGCTCCACCGCCGAGGCGTCGAAGTCAAAGCCGGCCAGATCCCGGTGCATGGGGAAGCGCGCCGCTTTCATCTGGTACGACACCGAGCGCATCGCCCGGTCCACCCCCTCGGCCTGCAACAGGTGCTCCAGCAGCCAGCGCGCGCTCTGCAGCGCCGCTGTCTCCCCTTGCCCCAGCAGGTCACCCCAGGCACTGGCCATGCCGTACAGCCGCAGGCCCTTGAGTTCGAGCAGCACATCAGTGGACATAGCCGCCCTCCCGCGTCTGGGCGCCACGCAGCCGGTCGTAGCGGTGGGTGTCGGCGCGAGGTGCCTCGCGCAGCGCCAAGGCCGTGTCCGCCGGCGGCGGGCGCTGTGGATCGCTCAGGCGCGCCAGCACGTTGCGCACATGCTCCACGCTGATGTGACCGCTGGGTGTGGCGTGCTCAAGGACCAGTTCCACCGCCACCAGCAGCGCGTCCAGCCCCGCCGTGGGCACCAGCGCCAGCACCTCCGAGAGCACCCGGTCGCCGCCCTCGTGACGCATGAGGGCGTGGCGCAGTTGCGCCAGCGGCCGGGGCAGGTCGGCAAACGGGGCGCCGTTCCTCAGCGCCCCGGGCTTGCGCTGCACCAGCTCGATGTAGTGCTGCCAGTCGAACACCGTCTGCCCCCGGTTCAATACCCGCTCGTGGCTGGCCACCAGTGCGTCAGCGGCCACCACATCCACCCGGGTGGGGTACAGCCGCGTGCTCACCATGTGGCCGGCCCACTCGCAGGGCACCGAGTAGCGGTTGCGCGCCACCGTCACCAGGCAGGTCCTGCTCACCCGCGCGGGGCGCTCCACGTAGCCGTCAAACGGCGCTGGCATGCCCATGAGATGCTCGCGTTCGGCTTGCAACACATCGGCGATGCTCAGTTCCCGATGTTCGGGGTGGGGCGTGTCCGCCCACACCGCCTTGCAACGCTCGGCCAGCCACGCGTTGAGTTCGGCAAAGCTCGTGAACTTGCGCTCGCGCGCCTCCAGCCATACCCGCCGCCGGCTGTCCTGCACGTTCTTCTCCACCACGCCCTTCTCCCAGCCCGAGGCCACGTTGCAGAAGTCCGCATCGAACAGGTAGTGGCTGCACATCGCAGCAAACCGGGCATTGACCACCCGGCCCTTGCCCTTCTTGACCTTGTCCACCGCCGTCTTCATGTTGTCGTAGATGCCCCGGCGGGCAACGCCGCCCAGCGCTGCAAACGAGCGGGTGTGAGCATCGAACAGCATCTCGTGCCCCTGGCTGGGGTACGCCACCAGCCAGAACGCGCGCGACGCGCACAGCTTCAGGTGCGCCACCTGCGCCTGGTGGTACACCCCGCCCACCACGATGCCTTCTTCGCTCCAGTCAAACTGGAACGCCTCGCCCAACTCGAAGCTCAATGGCACAAACGCCTTCGTGGTGTCCTTGCCCGAGTCCTGCCGCCACGCCCGGATGAAGTCCGTCACCGCGCTGTAGCCGCCCCGGTAGCCCTGGGCCTGGATCTGCACAAACAGCGCGCGTGCCGTGCGCCGCTGATCCCGCGCCCGGTGCGCATCCGTCTTGAGCGCCGCCACCAGCGTCGCTTCGAACGCTGACAGCTTGCCCTCTTTGGCTGGGCGTTCATACCGCGGCTCAACCGCCGCCGGCGCCTTCAGCCACTTCTTGACGGTGTTCCTCGACAAACCCGTCTTCCTCGCGATCTCGCTCACCGAGACCCCGTCGCGCATCTTCATGCGCCTGACCTTGCCAATCATGTCCATGGTGATCACCTCTTTTGCTCCTGCCGAAAAATTCAGCAGTCGCGTGATACACCCTGGTCAATTTTGGATCGGCATCCCCGCCTTCAGATGGTCAGTTTTCGGTCGGCGTCAACACCTTCGCCGACATTCCCGGCGTCGGAGTAAGACTGATAGTGACGTTTGGGGCGTCCTGCTGAAGGATTGTGCCAAGGCGAGACGTGACAAGCGCGGACACGTAGTCTGCGGTGGCTATCCTGAAGTTTGTCGTCGACGAACGAGGCTCGAAACTCTCGTTCTCAAAAAGGTGCTCCGCCAACTTCATGATGCGTTCGATCTCAGGAAGCAGTTGGCTGGCTTTCTTCGTCAACACCATTTGCCGGCCGCTCGGCGCCAGGAGTTGGTCGTCAAACAATACCCGAAGCTGCTTGAGCGAGCCACTGATCGTCGATTGCGTGAGGTGCAAGCGTTCTGCAGCCTGAGACACACTAGCGCAGCGAAGTAGCTCCGCCAGAATTGGGAGTAAGTTCAGATTGATTCGTCTCAAGATTCGCGCGATTTCCATATAAACAATCACCTGTCGGAGATCGATAGATTGTGCGCCCAATGCGAGGTCGAACTCGACGCACCGCCAAAGGTCGGGGTCCAATCAGTTCGAGGAGATCAATCAAGCAAGATCCGAGGCCACTGCTTGAAGTTGACCCTTTTTCACGTGTCGCATCCCGGACGATCATAAGGTCGCTTGTGAAACAGATGCGGGCTCTCCTGATACCACTGCTTCATGGTCTGCATAGGCGTCTTGCTGCCCAGCGCTGACTGCGGCAGTTGGTGGTTGTACAGGGCCACATAACGCAGCAAGGTCTGCTCCATGTCCTCGCGGCTGTTGAACCTGTGCGTCTTGAGCACGTCGGCAATGCGACCGTTGAACCTCTCCACCATGCCATTGGTCCTGGGCGTTCTGGGCTTGGTCAGGCGGTGTTCGATCCCCAACTCGTCGCACAACTGATCGAACTCGTGGTTGCCGCTGGGCTGGCGCTCGCGGCTGGCAAACAGGCGATCGGTGAACTCCTTGCCGTTGTCGGTCAGCAGCTTGTGGATCTTGATCGGGCAGGCCTTGTGCAGTGCCTTCAGGAAGGACTGTGCACTGGCGGCGGTCTTGTTGGCCTTGAGGGCCACGTACACCCAGCGCGTGGCCCGGTCGATGGCCACGAACAGGTAGCGCCGACTGCTCTCGTCCTGCATCTGGGGCAGGTATTTCACGTCCATGTGCACATAGCCCGGCTCGTAGCTCTTGAAGGCCTTGTGGGCCACGGTAGGCTCCTGGGGCTTGAGGGCATTGAGGTTGCCCGCGCCATGGCGGCGCAGGCACCGATCCAGGCCTGAGCGCGAGACATGGGGGCAAATGAACTCCCGCGTGACAGCCAGCAGGTCATCCAGGGGCAGCAGCAAGGTGCGCCGCAGGTGCACCACCACGCTCTCTTGCGCCGGCGTGAGCACCGTCTGCAGGCGATGGGCCGTGTGCGAGCGATCCCCAAAGACCTGGCGCTTCTTCCACTTGTAGACCGTTTGCTCGGTGATGCCAAAGCGCTGGGCCAGGACAGCGGCGGTCTCGTGGCTGGCCGCGATCTCGGCGCGCACGGCCGGTGTCGTGCGGGCGTTCTTGTGCAGGGCTATCAGCATGGCGTGGCACTCCCGGTGGCTTGCAAGGACTCTATCAACTCCCGCAATACGGCTCGGGCCATGAACAGCGGGTAGCGGTTTTCATCTATGCAATCGTCCGGGATGCGACATTCACGGACACCTTACCGTTTGGATCAAAGGAGTCCGCAATGCCCAGAACCCGCCCGCCATATCCGGCGGCATTTCGACAACAAATCCTGGAGCTCGCCCATGCCGGGCGCACGCCGGCCGAGCTCTCGCGGGAGTTCAACGTCACCGCGCAGACCATCTCCAACTGGGTGGCGCAAGACGCACGCGATCGCGGCGCAGCACTGCCCGGCAGGGAAGGTTTGAGCACGGCCGAACGTGAAGAGTTGGTGCGCCTGCGCCGCAGGCTGCGCCAGGTAGAGCAGGAGCGCGATATCTTGGTAAAGGCTACGGCCTGGTTTGCCGCCAGACACGACAAGACGTTCAGCGGGTCTACGAACTCATGAGTGCAAGCCAGGCCGACTCCAAGCGCCGCTTCCCGGTACGCACCATGTGCCGGGTGCTGGGCGTCTCCAGCAGCGGCTACCACGATTGGCTCGCACGCCGCCCCAGCGCCCGGCAGACGGCCAACGCACGTCTTGCCGAGCAAATCCGGCAGGTGCATCAGGCATCGGATGGCACCTACGGCATGCCACGCGTGCGCGCACAGCTCAAGGCCGACGGCCAGAGCGTCAGCCGCAAGCGCATCGCCCGGCTGATGCGACAAGCGGGGCTGCGCGGTGTGAGCCGGCGCAGGGGCTTTGTCGTGACCACCGAGCGCGACAAGCGCCAACGGCCCGCCCCCGATCTGGTCAACCGGCACTTTCGGGCCGACGCGCCCAACCAGCTGTGGGTGGCCGACATGACCTACGTGCCCACGTGGACAGGCTTTGTCTACCTGGCCATGGTGCTCGATGCATTCAGCCGCAAGGTGGTGGGCTGGGCGATGGGAGAGCAGATGACGGCCGATCTGGTGATCTCGGCGCTGAACATGGCGCTGCACACCAGGCGCCCAGATTCGGTCATCCATCACTCCGACCAGGGCAGCCAGTACACCAGCATCGCCTTTGGCAACTGTTGCCAGGAAATGGGCGTGCGCCCCTCCATGGGCACGGTGGGCGATGCGTATGACAACGCCATGGCCGAGAGCTTCTTTGCCACGCTCGAGTGCGAGCTGATTGAGCGGCGCAGCTTCAAGACCAAGACCGAAGCCAGGACGACGCTGTTTACCTGGATCGAGGGCTGGTACAACCCGCGCCGACTGCACTCGTCGCTGGGCTATCTCTCACCCACCAAATACGAGGAGGAGTTTGCCGCGAACAACGATCGCGCCCCCAGCACCGGGTTACCCACCGGCGGCGTCTGCGTGGCATGCGCCACGCCGCCCGTGGATAACCCTGCACCAGAGACGGCTTGAGAATCAAGCCAATACCTGTCCGTGGGATGGGGTCAAGTCCAATGATTCCATTCGCTCCCGGCTTGTTTTCCACAATCACGCTCTGGCCCCAGCGCTTGGACAACGCGTCCCCAAGCGCGCGGGCAACCAGGTCACCTGTGGAACCCGGGGATTGCTGTACCAACAGGGTGACGGGCTTGGATGGGTAGACATCCTTCGCGTGAACCTGTGCAACGGGCAGGAAAATCGCGGCGGCCAGCAGGAAAAGCCTCCTGTGCCAGTACAAAATCTTCATTGATTTGTCTCCTGAATGGGTGCGGGCGCTCCGGGGAACGCGAACATCCCGAAGACTAGCCCCCGCTCTCCGGCTGAACAATTTCGAACTTGTGAAGGGGCGCTTTCATGTCTCCGAAGTCTTGGGCTCAAAACCGGTTTCATCTGCATCAATTCCCCTTTGGTAGCCGGCCGCGTCTCGAGCTTGAGCACGAAGACCGCTCATCCGCAGTTCCTTGCGACGGTACAGATCTCCGGGTCGCACTTGTACAACTTGCGCCGCAGCGCGGGCTACTGCGCCCAGGGCGTGGTGGCGACCAAGAACCGACGGTCCAGATGGGTGGAAATCGGCGTGCGCCGGGCTCCGCTCCCCACGGGCCGCGGCGGCTTTATCCGCATCGGCAGCGCCCACCCCCAGCGCGATCACGACGGCATCAAGGTCCTGCATCACATCAACGCAGTGGACTGCGTCACCCAACGGCAGGTGGTAGCCGCGGTGCAGACGATCTCCGAGGTGCACGTGCTGGCCGATGCCAACCGGGGTCTACGCTAAGGCATCACGTTCGAACATCTGCGCGATCTGGCCACGACACTCGCCGATGTGCCGGCTGCTGATGAGCTCAACGAATCGCGCCAAGCACTGTTGCGACGGATGCCCGCCCGCCCAGGCTGAATCCCCCTGCGGGGCTGCGTCCTGTGGAGGCAGAAAACCCCCTAGACCCGGGCCCCCATACACTGGACTTGTCTACAACGGATCGAACCTCCACGCGTCCCCGAGGTCGGGCCGCTCCAGGCTCATACCACGTTTGGAAAAGACTGATGTCAGGGACAACGCAGACGCCAAAGAGATTCATCGATGGCCACGTCATCACGCAACTCCACGCGCTCTCTCACCAAGTCCCGCTTCAAGCTGGCCACCGAATGCCCGCGCAAGCTTTTCTACACCGGCAAGCGCGAGTACCTCGATCGGTCGCTGGACGACAGCTTTTTGGCCGCGCTGGCCGATGGCGGCTACCAGGTGGGCGAGCTGGCCCGTCTGGCCTATGCCGACGGTGTGCGCATCGATGAGCTCGATCACGCGGCAGCGCTGGAGCGCACCGCAGCACTGCTGCAGCAGGACGAGGTCACCGTCTTTGAAGCGGCGCTGTCGGTCGGCAATTTGTTCATCCGCGTCGACATCCTGCGCAAATGCGGACAGGCGGTCGAACTCATCGAGGTCAAGGCCAAGTCCTATCGCGCCGAGAAGGATAGAGACTTCCGCGGTGCGAAGGGGCAGATTCAATCAGGATTCCATCCCTACCTGCTGGATGTCGCGTTCCAGCGCCATGTGGCACAAGCCGCGCTGCCCGACTGCCAGGTCAAAGCCTTTTTGCTGCTGGTCGACAAGAACAAGCGCGCCACCGTGGATGGGCTCAACCAGCGTTTCAAGATCGTGCGCTCGGATGGCCGCCTGTGGGTGCAGTTGGCTCCCGGCACCCGCGCGAGTAGCGTCGGTGAGCCGCCGCTGACCAAGATCGCCGTCGACAGCCAGATCGACCAGATCCTGGCCGAGCCGCTCGCGGTGGGCCCGGGGCGGTCGCTGCCGTTCGCGCAGGCGGTCGATGCGCTGGCGCGCGCCTATGTCGAGGACAAGGCGATCGACCCGATGCCCTCGTCGGCGTGCGGCGCTTGCCAGTTCAGGGCCCCACGATGGCCTTTGACGGGAGAACCGCGCAGCGGCTTTCACGAGTGCTGGTCGCAGGCCTTTGGCTGGCATGAGTCCGACTTCGAACAAGGCACCGTGCTCGATCTGTGGAATTTCAGGGGCAAGAACGAACTCATCGACCGGGGCACGCTCAAGCTCGACCAGGTCACGCGGGCGGACCTCAAGTTCGATGGCCGGGCGCCTGGGGCGGCAGGTTTGACGGCCAAGCACCGACAGTGGTACGCCTGCCGCGCCGACTGGCCCGGCGGCGGCGGTTTCCATTTCGGTGCCGAAGGCTACCGGGCCGCGCGATCGCCATGGCGCTACCCGCTGCACTTCATCGACTTCGAGACCAGCCAGGTGGCCCTGCCGTTTCACCAGGGTCGCAGGCCTTACGAGACCATCGCGTTCCAGTTCTCGCACCACGTCATGCATCAGGATGGGCGGGTCGAGCACCGCAGCCAGTGGCTCGGCGCCGATCCCGGGGTTGATCCCAACATCGACTTCGTGCGCGCGCTGCGAGAGGCGCTCAGGCATGACCAAGGCACCGTCTTCCGGTGGGCCGCACATGAGAATACGGTGCTCAAGCACATCCGGGAGCAGCTGCTCGATGCGTCTGATGCGCCGGTCGATCGCGATGAGCTGGTGGCCTTCATCGAAAGCATCACCACGGGCAGCGACCGCGGCGCGGGCCTGCGCGACATGGTGGATCTGTGCGATATCGCGGGCAAGTTCTTCTTTCACCCCATGACCCGGGGCAGCAGCTCATTGAAGCAGGTGCTGCCGGCCTTGATGAGCTGCTCTCGGCGGTTGCGTGATCTGTATGGCCACGCCTCCTACGGCGGCCCGGGCAGCAGCCTGAACTTCAGCGAACCGATCGCATGGTGGCGTGAGCATGACGGCGTGGTGATGGACCCGTATCAACTGCTGCCGCCGGTCTTCGATGACCTCACGGCTGAAGAGCTCGAGCTGATCGGCGGTGAACTGGCAGGCGAGCTGCGCGAAGGCGGCGCGGCGATGGTGGCCTATGCGCGCCTGCAGTTCGAGGACCTGCCTGAGTCCAGGCGCCAGGCCATCAAGAGCGCGCTGCTCCGGTACTGCGAGCTCGATACGCTGGCCATGGTGATGGCGGTGCAGGCGTGGGATGCGATGGCCGATCTGTCGCAGGCCAACCGCCACGACCCGCGGGCAGCGGCGGCCGAGTGATCGGGCGCTACGGGCATCAAGATACAGTTTGCATTGTTTTCCGTATTTTCAGCAACGCCGTCATGCTCAATTTTGCGCCGGGGTCTCGCGCCGTCATCCGCGATGAAGAATGGCTTATCCGCCGTGCCGACCCCGCTGCCGACGGCGGCTGGCTGCTCACCTGCGACGGCATCTCCGATCTCGTGCGTGGCCGCGATGCCCTGTTCCTGACCGAGCTGGAAGATCAGATCGACATCCTCGATCCGGCCCAGACCCAGTTGGTGCCCGACACCAGCCCCACCTACAACGCCACGCTGCTGTATCTGGAAGCCATGCGACGCCGCAGCGTCGCCAATGACGACAAGATCCATCTCGGCCACCGCGCGGTGATGAACCTGGTGCCCTACCAGTTGGACCCCGCCTTGCAGGCGCTCAAGCAACCGCGCTCCCGCATCCTGATTGCCGATGCCGTCGGCCTGGGCAAAACGCTGGAGGCGGGCATTCTGGCCACCGAGCTGATACAGCGCGGGCGCGGCAAGCGCATCCTGGTGGTCACGCAAAAAGCCATGCTCACCCAGTTCCAGAAGGAATGGTGGAGCCGCTTTTCCATTCCGCTGGTGCGGCTCGATTCGGTCGGACTGGCCCGGGTGCGCAACCGCATTCCCGCCAACCACAACCCGTTCAACTACTTCGACCGCAGCATCATCTCCATCGACACGCTCAAGAGCAACCTGGAGTACCGCAACTACCTCGAAAACGCCTGGTGGGACATCATCGTCATCGACGAATGCCACAACGTGGCCGCCAGGGCAGGGGAGTCGGGCCTCTCGCGCCGCGCACGGCTGGCCCGGCTGCTGTCCAACCGGTCCGACACGCTCATGCTGCTCTCGGCCACGCCGCACGACGGCTCGGCGCGCAGCTTTGCCTCGCTGATGAGCCTGCTCGACCCCACCGCCATTGCCGACCCCGACCACTACACGCCGGACGACTTCCGCAGCAAGGGCCTGGTCATCCGCCGCTTCAAGAAAGACATCAAGGACCAGGTGCAGGCCGACTTCCAGGAGCGCCAGACCATCGGCCTGCGCCAGAGCGCCAGCGCGCAAGAAGAAGCCGCCTACCGCGCTTTGCTCGACGTGCCCTTCACCCAGGGCGGCCAGCACAAAGCCGGTCGCCAGCAAGAGCTGCAGCGCATCGGCCTGCAAAAAGGCCTGTTCTCCAGCCCGGCCGCAGCGCTGGAATCCACGGTCAAGCGCATGGAGCTGCTTTCCAGCAAGGCCAGCCCCACGCCAGAGGAAGACACCGAGGTGCGCGGCCTGCAAGAGCTGGCCCACAGCCTGCGTGCGTTGACCACCGACGCCACCGCCACCAGCTTCAGCAAATACCAGCGCCTGCTGGCCCACCTGCGTTCACCCGACTTCGCCTGGAAAACCAACGACGCCGCAGACCGCCTGGTCATCTTCTCCGAGCGCATCGAAACCCTGCGCTGGCTGCAAGAGCAGCTGGCCGCCGACCTGAAGATGAAGCCCAACCAGCTGGCTGTGCTGCATGGCCAGATGGCCGATACCGAGCAGCAAGAGCTGGTGGACCGCTTCGGCCGCCTGGACGACCCCATTCGCGTGCTGCTGTGCTCCGACGTGGCCAGCGAAGGCCTGAACCTGCACTACTTCTGCCACCGCCTGGTGCACTTCGATTTGCCCTGGTCGCTGATGGTGTTCCAGCAGCGCAATGGCCGGGTGGACCGCTACGGCCAAAAGCACCAGCCGCAAATCATTTACCTGTTCACCGAGGCCACCACCGACAAAATCAAGGGCGACCTGCGCATTCTCGAAATCCTGGCCGCCAAAGACGAGCAGGCCGCGCTCAACCTGGGCGACCCGTCCGCCTTCCTCAACGTCTTCGACCCCGACAAAGAGGTGGAGAAAGTCACCGACTTCATGGCACAGGGCATGAGCCCCGAGCAGGTCGAAACCCGGCTGGATAAAGCCGCCACCCAGGAGGACGACAACGAGGGCGACTACCTGCTCAGCCTGTTCGGTGGCGACGAGGCCCCAGCGCCGGTTAACAGCACCGGCCAGATTGACGAGCCCACCTCCCTGTTCGACAGCGACTACCACTACACCAAAACCGCGCTCACCCAGCTCAACCAGGGCCACCCGTCCAACCGCCTGTGCCAGTGGACGGCCCACGACGCCGAGCAAATCATTGCCCTCACCGCGCCGCGCGACCTGCAAGACCGCCTCAAGCAATTGCCGCGCGAAGTGCAGGCCGACAACGACCTGTACTCCCTGTGTGCCGACCCCGCCCGCATGGCCACCGCCATCGAAACCGCCCGCCAGGCCCGCGCTGAAGAGGACACCTGGCCCCAGCTGCACTACCTGTGGCCCCAGCACCCCATCATGGACTGGCTGGGCGACCGCGTGCTCACCCACTTCGGCCGCCACCGCGCCCCCTTGCTGCAAAGCGGCAAGCTGCAGCCGCAAGAGCAGGCCTTCATCCTCCTGAGCATGGTGTCCAACCGCAAGGGCCAGCCCCTGCTGGTCGAATGGCAGGTGGCCCATCGCATTGGCAACGGCCCCTTTGCGCTCGAAGACTTTGACTCCTTCGCCGCCCGCGCCGGCCTGCGCGCGGGCGGCCTGCCCAACCGGGGCCACACCGAAGGGCTGGACTCCACCTGCGCCGCCATGCAGCAGGCTCTGCCCCTGGCGGTGGACCAAATGCACGCCCACATGCTCGCCAGACAAGCCGCCTTTGCCAGCCAGTTGCAACAGCGCCTGCAAGGCACCTTGACCGAGCTGCAGCGCCTGCAAGGCCGCCAGGTGCAGCAACTCACGCTCGACCTGGAAAAGCAGCTGGAAACCGTCAAGCGCGGCCGCTTCGAGCAGCGCAGCCAGCAAATCAACCGCGTCTTCGACGACTACCGCCAGTGGGTGCAAGACACCCTCACCACCGAACCCCAGCCCTGGATACAGGTGCTCGCCGCCGTCTGCCACCCCGCTGCCAGCGCTGCAGCCACCTCGCAAGCGTGACCCAAGCCTGACCATGCCCATCCTCGAAGCCGTACAAACCTTCGCTGGCATCACCAACGAAAACGAGTTCTTCAGCCACCACTACCTGGCCGAAGTCTTCAAGGGCGACATCAAGGCCCGCCTCGACGCCTGGGACGCCGAAGAAGCCCAACACCCCGGCGATGACGCCCACCGCGCCCCACCCAAGCGCCTGCAAGCCTGGGCCCAGCGCTGGTTTGCCCTGCGCGGCCAGGTGCAGCGCGGCAAAGACGAACACGAGCGCTGGCAGGCCTATGCGCAACTGCAATCCGGCCTGCTGCAAGCCCTGGGCTATCCGGGCATCACCAAAGAACAAGCCAAAACAGCCTCCAGCGCTGATGCAGCAAGCGCAAGCAGCTATCGAACAGATAGTGAATCAGCGCCTGCCGCCCAACTCTACAGCTTCACCCCCGGCCTGCCGCTGCCCGTGTGGCAACTACACGGCCCGCAAGCTCAGGGCCCGCGCCTGGCCATCATCCCCGCCTACCAGCCCAGCCGCGAAGACGACGACCTGCTCGACCACCAGCTCACCGCCTTCCACTACGGCACTGAGCCTTTACCACCCCAGGTCAAGGGCCAAACCTGGGCCGACCTGCTGGGTGACGCCATCTTCGGCGCCGACCAGCCCCCGCGCTACGTGCTGCTGCTGGGCCTGGATGAATGGCTGCTGCTCGACCGCTACAAATGGCCCAACAACCGCGCCCTGCGCTTTGCCTGGGCCGACATCCTCGACCGCAAAGACGCCGACACCCTCAAGGCCTGCGCCGCGCTGCTGCACAAAGACAGCCTGGCCCCCGGCGAGGGCGGCAGCCTGCTGGAGAGCCTGGACGAAAACGCCCACAAACACGCCTTTGGTGTCAGCGAGGACTTGAAATACGCCCTGCGCGAAGCCATTGAACTGCTGGGCAACGAGGCCGCCCGCCAGCTCGACGAACAAGCCAGCGGCAGCAAAAAAAGCGTCTATTCGGGCCAATACAAGCTCGACGCCGGCGAGCTCAGCCTCGAATGCCTGCGCATGGTCTATCGCCTGCTGTTCATGTTCTACATCGAGGCCCGGCCCGAGCTGGGCTACGTGCCCATCAACAAAAGCGAGGTGTACCTCAAGGGCTACAGCCTGGAAAGCCTGCGCGACCTGGAGCTGCAACCCCTGCCCACGCAACAGGCGCGGGGCGGCCGGTACTTCGACCTCACCCTGCGCCGCCTGTTCAAGCTCGTGGCGCGCGGCTGCGGCATGGGCGGCGAGCAGGCCAGCCTGCGCGACACCACACAGCCCGCGCTGCAAGGCGCCAAAGACACCTTCGCCCTGGCCCCGCTCGACAGCCGCCTGTTCGACGACGCCACCATGCCCCTGCTGGGCAAGGTGCAGTTCCCCAACGACATCTGGCAGCGCGTCATCAAGCTGCTCTCGCTCAGCAAAGGGCAGGGCCGGGGCCGCCGCAGCGGCCGCGTCAGCTACCAGCTGCTGTCCATCAACCAACTGGGCGCCGTGTACGAGGCCCTGCTCAGCTACCGCGGCTTCTTTGCCGACGAAGACCTGTACGAAGTCAAACCCGCGCCCAAAAAAGCCAGCGCTGCCACCAGCGATGACGGCGACGGAGACGACGACACCAGCGACACCGACAGCGCCAGCGACACGGAAGGCACCGGCCGCGCCCCCCGCGCAGCAGACGCGGGCGCCGACCTGCTCGAAAACGCCTGGTTCGTCCCCCGCAGCCGCATCGACGACTACAAAGACGATGAAAAAGTCTATGACGTGGAGGACGGCCGCCGCCGCCTGCGCATGCACCCCAAGGGCAGCTTCATCTACCGCCTGGCCGGCCGCGACCGGCAAAAAAGCGCCAGCTACTACACCCCCCAGGTGCTCACCCAGTGCCTCGTCAAGTACGCCCTCAAGGAACTGCTGGACGAGAACAACGGCCGCGTCCAAAAGGCCGACGACATCCTCACCCTGACGGTGTGCGAGCCCGCCATGGGCAGCGCCGCCTTCTTGAACGAAGCCGTCAACCAGCTGGCAGAAAGCTACCTGGAGCGCAAACAGGCCGAGCTGAAACGCCGCATCCCGCACGACCAGTACCCGCAAGAGCTGCAAAAAGTGCGCATGTACCTGGCCGACCGCAACGTCTTCGGGGTGGACTTGAACCCCGTCGCCGTCGAGCTGGCCGAAGTCTCCCTCTGGCTCAACGCCATCTATGGCGAGCAGGACGAAGCCACCGGCCAGCCCCTGCCTGCCCGCGTGCCCTGGTTTGGCTACCAGCTCTTTGCCGGCAACAGCCTCATCGGCGCGCGCCACCAGGTGTTCAACGCCGCCGCTTTGACAAAAGGCGCCAAACCCGCCTGGCACGAAGAACCCCCACGCCGCGCCACCGCCGAGCAGCCGCGCCGCCCCGACGAAATCTGGCACTTTCTGCTGCCCGACCCCGGCATGGCCGCCTATGCCGACAAAGACGCCAAAAAGCTCTACGGCGCCGAATTCGCGCAGCTCAAAACCTGGCGCAAAGCCTTCTGCGCCCCCCTGGCCGCGCACGAAGTGGCCCGCCTGCAGCAGCTCAGCCAGCGCGTGGATGAACTGTGGGCCGAGCACGCCGCCGCCCTGGCCCGCGACCGCGAGCGCACCGAAGACCCGCTCACCGTCTGGCCCCACGGTTTACAAGCCAAATCGGCCTCCAGCGCAGATGAAGCAAGCGCGAGAAGCTATCAAAATAGTAGTCATGACGACGCGCCAGAGGCCAGCCGCCCCACCCGTATCACCCGCGTCAGCCGCGCGCAAAAAGAAGCCATCCGCCAGCAAGGCCTGCTCAATGAAGACGGCGACCTGGCCACGCCCTTTCGCCGCCTCAAACTCGTCATGGACTACTGGTGCGCCCTGTGGTTCTGGCCCATCACCCGTTGTGCCGACCTGCCCAGCCGCGAACAGTGGTGGATGGAAGTGGGCGCCATTCTGGAAGGCAACGTCATCGACGTCACGCCCCAGGCCAGCCTGGTTTTCAGTCAGCCCGCCATCGGCAGTGGCAAGCTGGTGTTCGGCGCGCGCGCGGCACCGGTGTTCCAGAAAGTGCAGCCCAGCTTCGAGGGCTTTGATGCCCAGCCCGAGCTGCAAGACGCAGGCAGCGCATCACGCGAAAGCGCCGCCGCCCTGCACGACAGGCTGGGCCAGCTGCGCATCAGCAAGCTGCGCCAGCACTTTGCCCGCGTGGCCGTGGTCGAGGCCATTGCCGAACAGCGCCGCTTCATGCACTGGGAGCTGTGCTTTGCCGACGTGCTGCTGGGCGCCGGGCGCAGCGGCGGCGGCGCGGCAAGCGCCGGGTTCGATGTGATTCTCGGCAACCCGCCCTGGCTGAAGGTGGAGTGGAACGAGGCCGGCATCCTCGGCGAGCGCAACCCCCAGTTCGCCATCCGCAAAATCAGCGCCAGTGATTTGGCCAAGCTGCGCGCCGAAGCCTTTGCCCAGTTCCCCGGCCTGCAAGCCGACTGGACGGCCGAGCTGCAAGAGGCCGAGGGCACGCAAAACTTCCTCAACGCCGTGCAGAACTACCCTGTTCTGAAGGGCGTGCAAACCAACCTCTACAAATGCTTTATGCCGCTGGCCTGGGGTTTGGGCGGCGTGCAGGGCGTGGCCGGGCTGCTGCACCCCGAAGGGCCGTATGACGACCCCAAGGGCGGCCACCTGCGCGAAGTGATGTATGCGCGGCTGCGGCGGCATTTCCAGTTTCAAAACCAGGAAATGCTGTTTCCGATTGGCGACCGCGTGAAATACAGCATCAACGTGTACGGCGGCGCGCAAGCCAGCCCGGGTTTTGACAATCTGGCCAATCTGTTTGTGCCCGCCACCGTCGATGCCTGCTACCAGCACGACGGCACCGGCTTGCCCGATGGCATCAAAAACGACAGCGGCCACTGGAACACCGCTGGCCACCGCGACCGCATCGTGCGCGTGGACGAGGCCGCGCTGGCCACCTTTGCCCAGCTCTACGACGAACCCGGCACCCCGGCCCGCCGCGCCCGCCTGCCCGCACTGCACGCCGGGGCCTTGGGCAGCGTGCTGGCCAAGCTGGCCGCCTACCCGCGCCGGTTGGCGGATGTGGGCGAGGGCTACGTCTCCACCGAGATGTGGCACGAAACCATGCAGCAGAAGGACGGCACCATCGCCCGCCGCCCCAGCACCGACCCCGGCTTTGCCGCCACGCCGCACGACTGGGTGCTGTCGGGCCCGCACTTCTTTGTCGCCAACCCGCATATGAAAACCCCGCGTGCGGTCTGTACCGAGAAGGGGCATTACGACAGCATCGACTTGCAAACCCTGCCCGACGACTACCTGCCGCGCACCAACTACCGCCCCATGCCCGACCGCGCCGAATACCTGCGCCGCACGCCGCGCGTCAGTTGGCTGGAGCCGGGCGAAACGCAGGGCAGGCCGGTGACGGAGTTTTTTAGGCACGTCGCCAGAAAAATGGTTGGGGCGTCTTCGGAAAAAACCCTTTCCGGAGCTCTTATGCCTCCTGAAGCGGCGCATATCGACGGAGCTTTTTCCATCGCATTCCAAAATTCCGAGCAGCTGGTAGCTACATCTGCTTGGTGGGCTGCGTTGCCACTCGACTTTCTCTTGAAGTCAACAGGAAAGTCAAATTTTCGCGGCGATACAGCTGACCAGATGCCTGTGCCAAAAGCGCAGGCGTTAGAGGCACAAGAGGTGGTTTCCAGATACCTCGCCCTCAACTGCCTCACCACCCACTACGCCCCGCTGTGGGAGCAGGTCTATGACCTGGACTTTGCCGACCAGTGCTGGAGCCAGCCCGGCAACCCGCGCTTGCCGCACGACTTCTGGCCCGCCCTCACCAGCACCTGGACGCGCGATTGCGCCCTGCGCAGCGACTACGCCCGCCGCATGGCCCTGGTCGAAATCGACGTGCTGGTGGCCCAAGCCCTGGGCCTGACGCTGGATGAGTTGCTGCTGATTTACCGCGTGCAGTTCCCCGTCATGCAAGGCTATGAGCGCGACACCTGGTACGACGCCACCGGCCGCATCGTCTTCACCAACAGCAAGGGCTTGGTAGGCGTCGGCCTGCCGCGCAAGGGTGGCCCCAAAACCCCGCGCACCCGCATGACCACGCCGGATGGCAAGGTGGACATCCGCCCCTTGGGCTGGGACGACCTGTGGACCTACGCCAACGCCGAAGCCGGCGACAGCCCCGAAGTGCTGCACGCCGGCGGCACGCCCAAAGTGCCCGACGGCACGGTGATTACCCAATGGGTGCTGGACGACACCCTCCCCGGCGGCCCCCGCGAAGTGCAACGAACCTACACCGCCCCCTTCGCCCGCGCCAGCCGCGAAGACGATTACCGAGTGGCGTGGGCGTTTTTTGAAGGCGAGCATGAAACCCGGTGACAAGGTCCGCAAGAAGGCCAACCCCGGGCGGGTGGGTGTTCTGGGCAGCGAGGAGAGCGGGCCACCCAACCGGCGGCGCGTGCTGGTGACTTTTCTTGACAGCGGTGAAGAGGAGTTCGTGCTGCGCGACTCGCTGGAGGCCGTGGAGCAACGTGCCCTGGGGCCGTATGAACTGATGTTGAGCGGCCGGTACGGGCGGGTGGCCGATTTGCGTGGGGCCATTACCTACCATCGGCTCAGCGGCAGGTTGGCCAACCTGATCTACAGCCTGAACACGACTTCGACGCGCTTTTTGCCCTACCAGTTCAAGCCGGTGCTGCAATTTCTGGATTCGCCAAGCAGCGGCATTTTGATTGCTGATGAGGTGGGTCTGGGCAAGACCATCGAGGCAGGCCTGATCTGGACCGAATTGCGCGCGCGCCAGGATGCCCGGCGCCTGCTGGTGGTGTGTCCGGCCATGCTGCGCGACAAGTGGAAGGCAGAGTTGTCCAACCGTTTCGGCGTGCAGGCAGAGAAGGTAGAGCGCGCCGGCGAATTGCTGGAACGCCTGCAGCAGGCACAGGCCCGCCCGCAGGACGACTTTGCCTTGATCGCCAGCATGCAGGGGCTGAGGCCGCCATCGGGCTGGAACGATGCCGAAGAGCCCAGCCAGTCGGGGGCGGCGAGGCTGGCCCGGTTTCTGGACGAGTCGGAGCTGGAGGAACCTTTGTTCGACCTGGTGGTGATTGACGAGGCGCACTACCTGAAGAACCAGAACACCCAGACCCACCGGCTGGCGGCGCTGCTCAGACCCGTGGCGCTGAGCATGGTGATGCTGTCGGCTACGCCCATCCAGTTGCGCAGCATCGATTTGTACAACCTGCTTCACCTGCTGGATGAAGACGCTTTTCCGTACGAGGGCATCTTCGACTGGTTGCTGCGCGCCAACGCGCCGGTGGTGCGCCTGCGCGACCGGGTCTTGGCCGGGCTGGTGGACGTGCAGGAGTTTCAGGACACGCTGCGCGAGATTCATGCCTCCGAGCTGTTCCGTGGCAACCAGCAAATCCGCCATTTTCTGGATCACCCGCCCGACGGTGAACGCTTGCAGGGCGCCAGAGGCCGGGCAGAACTGGCCGATCAGCTGGACCGGTTGAACCCGCTCAGCAAGGTCGTGACGCGCACGCTCAAACGCGATGTGGACGCGAATCGCGTGGTGCGTGATCCGCATGTCATCAAGGCCCGCATGAGTGAGGCTGAACGTGCGTTCTACGATTCTGTGACGGCCAAGGTGCGCGAGTTTTGTGCGCGGCTGGATGTTGCCGAGGGGTTCATGCTGACGATTCCGCAGCGCCAGATGGCCAGCTCGATGGCGGCCGCCTGCCAAGGCTGGCACGAGCGGCTGGGGGACTTTGGTGAGCCGGACGACGACGAGTTGCTGGCGGAGCTCGATGCCGATGATTTGGGGTCGCAGTCTGGATCGGACCGCCGCAACAGTGGCGGCCCCTTGTTGCGCGAGTTGGTGTCGATTGCCCGCACGGTGGGCGATGCCAAGGCACTGCGTCAGCAAGACAGCAAGTACCAGGAGCTGGTGCGCAGCCTGCGCGTGTACTGGAAAGACCACCCGGGACGCAAGGTGGTGCTCTTTTCTTTCTACAAGAAGACTTTGCACTACCTGGCGGACAGGCTGGCCGAGGACGGCATGAGCGCCGTCGTGCTGTACGGGGGCATGGACAAGGCTGCTGCGCTGGCGGCGTTTGAGGCCAGCGATGGCCCGAACATTCTGCTGTCGTCGGAAGTGGCATCGGAGGGCGTCGACCTGCAGTTCTCTAGCGTGCTGATCAATTACGACCTGCCCTGGAATCCGGCCAAGATCGAACAGCGGATCGGCCGCATCGACCGCATCGGCCAGGAGCAGCCGCGAATCCTGATCTGGAATTTTGTGTACGAGGACAGCGTGGACGACCGCGTCTGCGAGGCGCTGCTCAATCGCCTGGAAATTTTCAAGCGCGCGCTTGGGTCGATGGAGGCGCTGCTGGGGGAAGAGATTCGGACGCTCACCTACCGACTGCTTTCGCACCAGCTGACGCCAGAGCAGGAGCGCGATCGCATCGACCAGACATGCCTTGCCATTGAACAGGCCAGCCGACAGCAGGCTCAGCTGGAAGCCGAGGCGACGAACCTGATCGCCCATGGTGAATTCATCCAGAACAAGGTGAAAGCGGCCAATGAACTGGGACGCTACATCCTGGGCGACGATCTGTTGGCGTTCGTGGGCGATTTCCTGAGGTCGCACTATCCGGGAACCCGGGTGATCGCCGATGCCAAGCGGCCGGAATTTTTTCGCATCGAACTGTCAACGGACGCACGCGTCGAGTTCAGCGACTTTGTGCAACAGCACAGGCTGCAGGGGCGGACGGCGCTTCTGGCTTCGACCCCGCCGCTGACGCGCTTTGAGAACCGGCAGGGTCAATCCGAGCGCGGTGTTGAACGGATCACCCAGGAGCATCCCTTGGTGCGCTTCGTGTCGGACCGTCACGGCCGTGCTGGTGGAGCGGCCGTCTATCACCCGGTGGTGGCTGCTCAGCTGGAGATCCAGCTCGAAGGTGTGCTCCCCGGAATCTATGTGTTCGCCGTGGCGCGCTGGTCGGTGTCGGGTTCGAGGGAGGTTGAGCGACTGGAATACGTCGTGAAGCGACTGTCTGATGGAGAAGAGCTGGACGCCAACTTGTCGGAGGCCCTGGTCAATGCGATGGCGCTCAGGGGCGTCGATTGGTTTGGCGCCGGGGCGGATGTGGACGCCGAGACGGTCGCTTCCATGCAGGACGAGTGTCGCGCCATGCTGGAGGAAGGATTCCTCCGGTTCCGTGGCGCATACCAGCGGGAAGACGCTGACCGCATCGCGATGATGATCAAGTCGTTGCAGCAGCACCTGGATCGCAAACGCCGGAAGATCGCCGAACGGATTGCCGCCGCTCAACAATCTGGAGACAGCCGCCGCCAGAAGCTGATCCCTGCGCTCAGGGGCCAGATGGTAAAAGAGGAGGCGCGCATCGAGCAGCGCATTGCGGAGCTTCGACTGAAGGCGACGACAAAGTCGCAGGACAAGCTCGTTTCGTCGGGAATTCTGAAGGTGCGATGACCAGGAGGCGTGATAGATGCCATCGATGAGGGATGCGCTGTGGTCGGCGTTGGTAGCGGCAGGACAAGACCTGCCAGCGAGTGGTCCGATCGACAATCCCCCGGGCGTTGATGCTGCTCGGCCGGGACAAATTCGCAATGAGGATGACGCCGAGTCTGTCCAGGCCAGTCGAACGGATCCGGAGCTGAAACGGGGCCGCAAGGCGGTGTTGGCACGGACTTCGAGTGGGGAGGTCCGGGTGGTTCCCGTAACGTACGGGCCCTCGCAGCCTCGCAATCCGAAGCATCGGCACAAGGGGCCTAACAACAAGGTGGCGAAGCCGGCGCCTGCCTCGGTGCGTGTGCCGGACAAGGTGCATGTCGGCGCGCGACGTGAGGTGCTGGGTTCTGCACTGTCGCACACGGTTGCTCCACCGCCTACGGTCTCGACGTCGCTGCCTGTCTCAGCCCGTGTTGCCGAAGTGTTCCCGAACGCACGGTGTCTGGTTGAGCATTACCCCGATACGCCGCGGGCTGCGGCAAATCACGGAGGGACCCTGGACCCGATAGTTCAGCTGGCCCCGTCCGCGGCGGTGGACGTGCACGATGTGACCATCGGCCTGGATTTCGGCACGTCGACTGTCAAGGTGGTGGTGACCGACGCATCGCTGGAGCAGTCGCTCGCGGTGCCGCTGTGTGCGACCGACACTTTTGACGCCTATTTGTTGCCGAGTCGCGTGTATGAGCGTGGGGTGGAGCCAAACCTGGCGTCGGATGAGCGCGCGTATTCGCTCGTTGGCGGCACAGTGGTGCACCGTGATCTCAAGCTGGGTCTGCTGGGTCACCCCGATTCGCTGGCGCACCGGGAGCGTGTTGTCGCATTCTTCGCATTGGTGCTGCGCAGTGTGCGGGCCTGGCTGTTCAAGCGCAACGCGTCCGTGTATCGGCGGGCACGGATTGCCTGGCGGGTGGCGATTGGTCTGCCGTCCACCACGGTGCTCAACAACGTCATGGCGCCACTGCTGCAACGCATGGTTTGCGCGGCCTGGCATGTGGCGGGCCAACGGGGGGCGGTTACGTCCGGGCGAGTGCGCAGGGCGTTGCACGACAACCTAACGCCGGAAGCCCTTGATCTTGAGGTGAATGTGTTGCCCGAGATCGCGGCGCAGATATACGGCTTTGTGGTGTCGCAGCGATTTGACCGCAAGGCGGCCAACCGTTTTGTCATGGTCGACGTCGGCGCGGGCACCATCGACTCTGCACTGTTTCGGGTGCTGCCGCCCAAGCGGGGCATGTGGAGCTTCGAATTTTTTACCGCCGTTGTTCAACCATTGGGCGTTGCCAACCTGCATGCTCATCGGGTGAACTGGTGGGAGCGGATGCTGGCTGGCAATCCACAGGCGGCAGGCCTTCTCGAGCAACTTTCTGCTACCAAATTCGCCACGGACATGGAGCTTGCGCCGCCCGTCACCTATCGGGATTACTTCAAGGGCGTATCCGTCGACAAGATGCCGAGCCCGTCGTCGCCGGACGAAGAATTTTTCCAGCAGCAGGTGATGAATCAAGTGCGTGGTCAGACCATGTGGCGCGCCTGGAAGGAGTCGCTCCTGCCGAAGGAGGCTCTGACCGGCGTGCCCATTTTCGTCTGCGGCGGTGGTTCACGAATGCGGTTCTATGAGCGGATCAACGATGAGATTGGCCGCATGCCGGGGTGTACCTGGCTGAGTGCCGAACCGTGGCTGCTGGGCTTTCCGGAGGACCTTTTTTGCGAGAGTTCCGATCAGGCGTATTTCGACCGACTCTCTGTTGCGTATGGCCTTAGTCGACTGAATCTCGATAGCGTGATTCAGGCGCCGCCCATGCCAAGTATTGAGGTGGCTCAACAAGCCTGGTCCGACCGTTACATTGACAAGGACGCCTGCTGATGTGACGACATGCTCGGTCTTGGTTTCTGGCTGGCCGCGCTGAGGCGATAGAGCGTGAAGAATGCCGTGGACCTCGCAAGGCACTGTGGCATGGGTGTCCTTGTCTTTGGCATTTATTGCAGAAGAGTTGGAATCGCATTTCGATCATTGTTTTTCACTGTCGCCATGGACTGGTAGGTGCACAACGCTCATCTCGAATGAAAGTCACACTATTTGAAAAAAAGTAATGTGATTACTAAACTCCTGCACCCATGAGCCAATCCGATCACATCCTCGAGCTGGCCCGGCAGCTGCGCGTGCTGCGCGCGGCGGATGTGCGCGAGCATGGCTGGTCGCCGCAGCTTTTGATCCGGCTGCACCAGGCGGGCAGGCTGCAGCGGCTGGGGCGCGGTTTGTACGGGCTGCCCGACGCCGAGCTGACCGAGCACCAGACGCTGATCGAGGTGTGCCAGCGCGTGCCCAAGGCGGTGCTGTGCCTGCTGAGCGCGCTGCAGTGGCATGAGATCGGCACGCAACTGCCGCATCAGGTGTGGATTGCGCTGCCGGAGGGTACGCAGGCGCCAATGCCAGGCTACCCGCCGCTGCGCATCACGCGCCTGCGTGGGACCGCGTACAGCGAAGGTGTGCTGACGGTGACCAACCACGGCGCGCCGATCCGCGTGTACAGCGCCGCCAAGACGGTGACGGACTGCTTCAAGTTCCGCAACAAGATCGGGCTGGACGTGGCGCTGGAAGCGCTGAAAGATGCCTGGCGCAGCCGCAAGGTCACCATGGACGAGCTGAGCCACTTTGCCAAAATCAATCGCGTCGAGCGGGTCATGCAGCCCTACCTGGAGGCGGTGACGCAGTGAGCGCGAATCTCCCGGCGTCCATCCTGGCCCGGCTGCTGACGCTGGCCAAGCAGCGGGGCGACGACTACAGCCTGCTGCTCAACCGCTTCGCGATGGAGCGCCTGCTGGCTCGCATCAGCGTGTCCCGGCACGCCGAGCGCTTTTTGCTCAAGGGGGCGATGCTGTTTGCGCTGTGGTACGACGCGCCGCACCGCCCGACGCGCGATGCCGACCTGCTGGGCTTTGGCCCCGACGATGAGGCGAACCTGATGGCCACCTTCCGCGAAGTCGCCGCCATCGATCTGGGGGACGGCATCGTTTTCGACCCCGAATCGGTGAAGGTGCAGGCCATTCGCGAGGACAACAGCTACGGCGGCACACGCATCACGCTGGTGGCACGCATCGGCTCGGCGCGCTGCGCGCTGCAGATCGACGTGGGCTTTGGCGACGCGGTGACGCCGGGGCCGCTGACCGTGACGTATCCCACCTTGCTGGGCGACTTTCGGGCCCCGACGCTGCGGGTCTATCCGGTCTATACCGTGGTTGCCGAGAAGTACCAGGCCATGGTGATGCTGGGGCAGGCCAACAGCCGCATGAAGGATTTTTTCGACCTGGCGGTGATTGCGCGGCGCACGCAGCTGGATGGCGCCACGCTGGCTGCAGCCATTGCCGCCACGTTTGCCCGGCGCCAGACGGCACTGCCTATCGAGCGCCCATTGGCCTTGACCACGCAGTTCAGCGCAGACGCCGCCAAGCTGCGGCAGTGGCAGGCCTTTTTGAGCAAGAACCGCATCGACGCCGCCAGTCTGGGTGACACCGTTGCGTTGCTTCATGATCTGCTGTGGCCGCCGACGCAGGTGGCGGCCATCAGGAGTCAAGCGACGGCCACCTGGCACCCTGAATCCTTGCGCTGGGCCTGACGCGCGTGCCAGCCATGAACGCGCGCCAGCCGTACTGATAAAACCGCTTCTCATGCTCCCATCCCTGCTTGCCAACGATATCCACGCGGCGTTGAAACAGTTTCTGGTTTCCGCCTTCGAGCCCGCTGACGCTTTCCACCACGGCTTGATGCGCCGCTTTGTCGATGATGAGGCGGCCTGGCTGAAGGGCCCGTATGTGCAGGTGGGCCTGCCCTTCGAGGCGGGCCAAAGCGGCAGGGCGTTCTTTGAAGCGTTCGAGACCACGTACCCCGGCTTCCGTCATCAGGAGCAGGCCTGGGAGCGGCTGTTGAGTCAGCGCCAGGGTCTGAGCACCCTGGTGGCCACCGGCACGGGTAGCGGCAAGACGGAGTGCTTTTTGTACCCGGTGCTCGACCATTGCGCCCGTGCCCGGACCGCTGGCGAGGCGGGGGTGAAGGCGCTGGTCATCTACCCCATGAACGCCCTGGCCACCGACCAGGCACGGCGCATGGCCGCGCTGATTGCTCAGACGCCGGCGTTTGCCGGCCTGCGGGTCGGCCTGTACGTGGGCGGCGCCACCGGCAAACCCGGCGAAGGCATGTATATGACGCCCACCGGGGTGATCACCGACCGCGACACGCTGCGCAGGCAACCGCCCGACATCCTGCTGACCAACTACAAGATGCTGGACTACCTGATGCTGCGCCCGAAGGATCGCAAGCTGTGGGCCAGCAATACGCCGACCACCTTGCGTTATGTGGTGGTGGATGAGCTGCATACCTTCGACGGCGCGCAGGGCACCGACCTGGCGCTGCTTTTGCGCCGCCTGCGGGCGCGCCTGAAGGTCGACGCCAGCCACCTGATCTGCGCCGGCACTTCGGCCACGCTGGGGGGCACGTCCGACACGGCACCGCTGCGCGAGTACGCCCGCCAGGTGTTTGGGGTGCCGTTTGCACCCGAGTCGGTGGTGACGGAGAGCCGCCTGTCGGTCGACAGCTTTCTGGACAACGCCACGGTCGATCACATGTTCATCTGGCAACCCGGGCTGGATGAGGTGCTGGATGCGGCCGGGCACGATTCGCCGCAGGCTGCGGTGCGGGCGTGGTTCGGGGTGTTCTTTCCGGGGCTGCCGCAGCCGGCAGTCGATACCCATGTCAACGACACAGCGTGGCGCATGGCGCTTGGAAGTCAGCTCAAGAGCCACCAGCTGTTCGTGAACCTGCTGCGCATCATGAAGGGGGGCGTGGTCGGCTACCAGGCGCTCGAGGATGCCTTTGCCCGCAACATGCCGGCGGCGACCCGGGCCCAGGTGGCACGCGTGCTGGACGCGTTGCTGGTGCTGGTGGCCTGGGCGCTGCGGGAGGGCAATCAACCTCTGGTCATGCTGCGCGTTCAGCTTTGGGCCAGGGAGTTGCGGCGCATGGTGGCCAGGTTGTCCACCGATCCGGCCGAAGTGCGCCTGCGCAGCGAGCGCGATCTGCCCGGCGAGCGCGATGGCGTGTACCTGCCGCTGGTGCAGTGCAGCCAGTGCCGCACGACAGGCTGGCTGTCGCGCCTGGTGCCCGGCAGCAACAAACTGTCGACCAAGCTGGACGAGATCTACAACACCTGGTTTTCGCGCCGGCCCGAAGCGACCAGGCTGTACGCCGCGCAAAGCGTGACGAAGGCCCATGTGGAGGGCGTGAGCCAATTGGCCTGCGTGGCGTGCGGCAACATCCAGCAGGGCGGCGAATCGTGCCTGGCCTGCGCGCACCAGGAGCTGTTGCCGGTCTTTCGCGTCACGGCGCAGCGCACGAGCGTGACCGGCAACGCCCAGTACACCAGGCACGACGACACCTGCCCGAGCTGCGGCGAGCGCGGCCAGTTGCTGCTGCTGGGTGCGCGCAACGCCACCCTGGGCTCGCAGGTGGTGGAGGCCAGCTGGGCCAGCATCTTCAACGACGACAAGAAGCTGATCGCCTTCTCCGATTCGGTGCAGGATGCGGCGCATCGCGCGGGCTTCTTTGGCGCTCGCACCTGGCTGAACAACGTGCGCACGGCATGGGCCCATGTGCTGGACGAGCTTGGGGTGTCGCGCATGTCCTGGGCAGCGTTTTTGAAGCAGGCGGAGCAGCGATTCGACGCACCGGGGTCGGTGCTGAATCTGCCGCCGGCAACGCTGGTGGCCGAATTCATTGCGCCGAACATGACCTGGCAGCGCCACTGGTCGGTCGAGCTGCAGCAGAAAGGACACCTGCCGGCGGACTCGCGCCTGCCTCAGAGGGTCAAAAAGCGCGTGCTGTGGCAGTTGTTTGCCGACCTGACCTATCTGAGCCAACGCGGCCGGACGCTGGAGCGGGTCGGCAAACTCACCCTGAGCGTGCCCTGGACGCGGCTGGAGCCGGTCGCGGTTGGTTTGTTACCCGCGCTTCACGAACACTTCGGACTGCGGGGCCTGGACATTCGCGTTCTGACCCAGTGGCTTTGGGGCATGCTGACGCACATGCGGCGCCGTGGAGGCGTCATGCATGCCGAGTTCGGCACCTACGCCGCCGACGGCGATGTGTGGCACCTGGCCAAGGGCGGCGGCCGTGCTGAATGGATGCCCGCCATGGGCGACTACAGCCCGCACCCGGTCCTGCTCACGCTGGGAACGCGGCGCGGCTTCGACAAGCTGGGCGCCGGCCATCGGAAGAACTGGTATGACCGCTGGGCTGATGCCACCCTGGGCCAGCAGGTGCTGCTGCCGACAGGGGCGACGCCCGAGCTGTATCGCGCCGCGTTCGATGCCTTGCTCGCGGCTGGCATCCTGCTGAAAACCCCGCACCACCAGGGCGACACGCTGGCAATCAACCCGGACACCCTGCAGGTCGACACGGATGTGATCTTCATGACGACCAGGGGCAGCAAGCGCCGGCTGGTCGTGCCGCGCCAGGACGCCGAACAACTTCTTGGCATGCCTTGCCTGGATGCCGTCGAATCCCTGTATGAGCAGCTGATCCCCGACGCTGCGGACTGGTGGAGGAGCCGATTCAGTCGCGGCGATCTGCGACGCGTGATTGCCGCCGAGCATACGGGATTGCTCGCGCGGCCCGAACGCGAGGCCCTGGAAGAGCGCTTCAAGAGCAAGCGCCCCGAGCCCTGGTACGAGAACCTGCTTTCAGCGACACCCACGCTGGAGATGGGCGTGGACATCGGCGATCTGTCGTCGGTGCTGTTGTGTTCTGTGCCGCCGAGTCAGGCCAGCTTTCTGCAGCGCATGGGGCGGGCGGGCCGCCGCGACGGCAACGCGATGACGACCACGCTGGCCGATGGCAACAGCCCGCACGACCTCTACTTCTTCGCCGAGACCGAGGAAATGATGGCCGGCGAGGTGGCCCCGCCCGGCGTCTTCCTGCAAGCGGCTGAGGTGCTGCGCCGCCAGCTGTTTGCCTTCTGCATGGACGACTGGGTTTCCAGTCTCGGCAGCGACAGCGCCTTGCCCGACAAGACCTCGAGCGCGCTCGACGCCGTCGAACAAGCCAGGCTTGACCGCTTCCCGCACGTCTTCAGCGAGCATGTACTGACACACGAGCAGCGCCTGTTCGACAGCTTCGTCGACATGCTGGGCGCCGACATGGATGAGACCGTGCGTCAGCGCTTGCTGGACTTCATGCAGGGTCAGGGCGAAGCAGACGGCCTGCGAACCCGGTTGACGAAAGCCCTGGAGGAGCTTGTCGAAGAGCGCCGCACCTACAAGAAGCGCAAGGACGAGTTGGATGCGGCCAGGGGCAGGCTCCAGCAGCAGCCCCAGGACGAGGCGACGCAGGAAGAGATCAGCAAGCTGCAGCGCGAGCGAGGCAAGATGCTGGAGCTGATCGCCGAGATCAACGGCCGCGATCTGCTCAACACCCTGACCGATGCCGGCCTGATCCCCAACTACGCTTTCCCGGAAGCGGGTATTCAGCTGAAGTCGGTGCTGTGGCGCAAGCGCGCCAGCGACGACGTCCCGGGGCAGGGGGACTACGTGACGCTGGCGACGCAGAAGTACGAGCGTCCTGCGCACTCGGCCTTGTCGGAGTTCGCGCCGGAGAACCGCTTCTACGCCAACCAGCGGCGGGTGGAGGTGGACCAGATCAACATGAATCTGGCGCAGACCGAAGAGTGGCGCTTCTGCCCCAGCTGCCACCACATGCAGAACCTGGCCAAAGCGCCGGACGTGCATGCGACCTGCCCGCGGTGTGGCGACGGCATGTGGGCGGACGCCGGACAACGCCAAACGCTGTTGCGCTTTCGGCAGGCGATTGCCAACAGCAACGACACGGAAGTCCGCATCGACGACAGTTCCGAAGACCGTGAGCCGAAGTACTACGTGCGTCAGCTGATGGCGGACTTCGATCCGTCGAACATCCGCGAGGCATGGCAACTGCCGCTGGGTGGGGCGGCGTTCGGCTTCGAGTTCATTTCGCGCGTGACCTTCCGCGACGTCAATTTTGGCGAGCTGGCCAAAACTGGCGAGGTGTTCAAGGTGGCCGACAAGGAGGCGCAGCGCCCCGGCTTTCGTCTGTGCAGACATTGCGGCATGGTGCAAAAGCCACCACGAAGGAACGCGGAAGCCGGGGAGCAGACCCACAGCTTCGATTGCTCGAAGCGGGGCAGCAGCGATCCGGGCAACCTGCTGCAGTGCCTCTACCTGTACCGCGAATTCGAATCCGAAGCGCTGCGCATCCTGGTGCCTTACACGAAGAACGGGGTCGACGAGCGGGTGGTCCAGTCGTTCATGGCCGCGGTGCAGCTGGGCCTGAAGCGCCGCTTCGGCGGCAAGGTAGACCATCTGCGCATGGTGTTGCAGGACCAGCCCGGCAAGGACGGTGGGCCCCGCAAGCACTACGTGATGCTGTACGACTCGGTGCCGGGTGGCACGGGCTATCTGCACCAGTTGCTGGCGCACGATGCCGGTACGCTGGGCGATGTGTTGACAATGGCACTCGCGGCATTGAACGCCTGCCCTTGCAACGAGGATCCAGAGAAAGATGGCTGCTACCGCTGTCTCTATCAGTACCGCCTGGGCCGGAGCATGGAGCTGGTCTCGCGCAACACCGCCAGGGACGTGCTGTCCGACCTGGTGGGTTCGCTGGGCTCGATCGAGCGGGTGCCGACGATCTCTGACATCTACATCAATCCCAACTTCGACTCGGTCCTGGAGAGGCGGTTCATCGAAAGCCTGAAGAAGCTGGGCGGGGCCGCTGGTTTGCCGCCTATCAAGCTGGTGCAGGACATCGTGCATGGCAAATCGGGATTCATGCTGCAGGTTGGTGACCAGCGCTATCGCGTTCAATCCCAGGTGAGTCTGGGCGATGAGCATCAGGTCCAGGTGTGGAGCAAGCCCGACTTCGTGATCTGGCCCTGGGCTGCCACATCGCGGCGTCGCCCAGTAGCGGTGTTTTGCGATGGCTGGGCCTATCACAAGAGCACGATTCGCGAAGACGCCCTGAAACGCAGCGCAATCCTGGCAGCCGGGAGATTCTGGGTCTGGTCCATCACCCATCAGGATGTGTCAGCGGCGCTGGATGGCAAGCTGGATACCGACCTCGAGTCACCGTTGGTCGCGCTGTCCCGTCATGGCGGTGACCGTGCGTCACCGGGTGTGCCGAGAGCGCAGGAAAAAGCCTTCACGCAGCACGCCATCGCGCGACTGCTTCATTGGCTATCCATCAGCCCCGACGACGGTGACGCGGATCCGGCGGTGGTTGCGATGCAAGGCAACGCGGCATGGGCGACGTTCCTGATGGTTCCTTCGTCCGAAAACGACAAGCGCGCGGCGGTGGCGCAGCACGCCGCATGGCTGCCCCGCGTGCCGTTCTATATCCGGGAGCCGGGACCAGGCTTCGCCCACGTCATGTCGCGCCAGGACGCGCCGGTGAGCGTTGCGGGATGGTGGCCGATGATGCTGGCCAAGGGTTTGCCCGCCGCGGCAGGATGGTCGGCCCCGAGCGCGGTCGTGCTGGACGACGGCGACCAACCCGAGGCGGTGTTGCATTCGGCGTGGCGTCAGTGGCTGCATTTCTTCAATACCGCTCAGTTTCTGCCGGGCGCCCTGATGGCAAGCGCCGCTGGGCTGGATGCACATGACTATGACGCGCTGGGCCAGATCGGGCACGACCCGGCGACGTCGGGGATGCCTGCGCATGAGACCGCATTGGGCGGCGCGTGGCAACAGGTGCTCGAGCACTGCCTTGGCGGGATGTCGGATGGATTGCAGCAGCTGGCCAGTGCGGGTGCGTTGCCTCCCGCGGTGGGCATGGAGTTGGCAGATGACCGGGGCCAGGTCGTGGCAGACGCGGAGTTGTGTTGGGGTGCGGAGAAGCTTGCGCTGCTGCGAGCCGACCAGGCCGATCTGACCACCGTGTGGCTGGCCGCTGGCTGGAGCGTCGAGACGCTGGACGAGTCTTTGGCGTCGATAGGCGGCCAGCCATGGCAGAAGCGAATTGCCGAACGATTGGGACTCTCACTGAAGCAGAACAAGGAAGGATAACGAGATGAGCTTGAAGCCAAAGGTGGCGCTGTCGCAGGACTTCTTGCTGCAGCTGGCGAAACTGGCGGTCACCGTCCAGACCAAGGTCATGCGATGGGCAATCCTGTTTCAATCGGACCCGACCAGCGCCGGGATCAACTACGAGAGCATCCATGGCGCGCGCGACCCGAACCTGAAGTCGGTTCGCATTGATCGAGACTGGCGCGGGATCGTCTTCAAGCCATCTCAGGGCGACGTGTATGTGCTGCTTCACGTCGACCACCACGACCAGGCCTACCGGTGGGCGGAGAACCGCAAGCTGACGATCAATCCGGTCACGGGTGCCATGCAGCTGGTGACCTTGGAGAGCGTCAACGAGGAGGCGGCCGCTGCCAGGGCCCTGCCCGCCGCAGAGCCTGCAACCGCTGCTTCAGCTGAAACCGAAAGGCCACTGTTCAAGGCACTGGATGATCGTGATCTGATGAGCCTGGGTGTTCCAGAGGACCTGGTCGGATCGGTGCGCGACATTGCTTCCGAGACGCAGCTGGACGCCATGCAGGCGCGGTTGCCCGTGGAAGCCTACGAAGGCCTTTTCCTGGTGGCTGCCGGCGATACCGTGAACCAGGTTCTGGAGGCACGAGAAACGCGCGTTGACAGGACGGTGGACACCGGTGACTTCGCCACGGCACTGGAGACGCCGGAATCGCGATCACGGTTCGTCATCGTCGACGGCGACGAGGCCATGGTCGCCATCATGAGCGCGCCGTTGGAGCAGTGGCGTGTGTTTCTTCATCCGACGCAGTCCAAGCTGGTGAACGGCGACCGGAGTGGTCCGGTCCGCGTGCTGGGCGGCGCAGGCACCGGCAAGACGGTGGTGGCCATGCACCGTGCCAAGTGGCTTGCCGAACACCGAACGCCAGCGGGCAGAAAGGTGCTCTTCACAACTTTCACGCGCAACCTGGCAAACGATATCGAGCAGAACCTGAGGACGCTGTGCAGCAGAGAGACGCTGGAAAAGGTCGAGGTCAGGAATCTGGATGCGTGGGTGCATGGTTTCATGAGGGCGCACAAGCTGGAGCATCGGATCGTCTACGACCGCAAGCAGGACGGCGCGCAGCAGGCATGGGAAGCTGCCATGGCGGTGCGGGACACCAGGCTGGAGCTGCCGGACAATTTCTACCAGGAGGAGCTCGAGCAAGTCGTTCTTGCTCAGGGAATATCCACGCTGGACGACTACCGGACGGCACGGAGAACAGGGCGCGGCACCCTGCTCAGCCGCGCCAAGCGAGATGCCATCTGGCCAGTGTTCGAGGAATACAGGGGTCAGCTCAGCTCCCGCAAGCTCAAGGAGGTCGATGACGCGTACCGTGAAGTAGCGGAGTTGCTCGGCGTCGAGACGAGGACGCCGGACTACAGCGCCGTCGTCATTGACGAGACGCAGGACTTCGGACCGCAGGCCTTGAAGCTGATCAGGGCGATGGTTCCCGCCGGCACCAATGACCTGTTCTTCGTCGGCGACGGCCACCAGCGCATCTACAGCCGAAATCGCGCAGCCATGAGCAAGTGCGGTATCGAGATCAGGGGGCGCTCCAGGAAGCTGTACCTCAACTACCGCACCACCGATGAGATTCGCCGACAGGCCGTGGCACTGCTCGAGGGCTGTGAAATCGATGACCTGGATGACGGCCATGACGAGAACCGCCGCTACAAGTCGCTGTCACATGGTCCAGCTCCAGAAATCGTCTCGGCCTCCGGCTTGGAGGGTGCTGCACAGGAAGCGATCAGATTCATCAAGAGCATAAGGTCGGCAAGCTTCTCGCCAACATCGCCGTCATTCTGCGTCATCGCGTCGAGTGAGAAAAATCGGGAGGCGATGTCCGCACTGCTACGCGATGCTGGATTGATCGGCGTAACCATCTCGGCCCAGAACAACCACGCCGACGCGCGTGATGCGATTCACTTCGCCACCATGCATCGAGCGAAGGGACTTGAGTTTGAGAACGTGATCGTCATTGCTCCCAGCAGCTATCTGGGGGATGCCGCGGCAACGCAGAGCCAGCGCCGGCTGCTCTACGTTGCCTTGACGCGCGCTCGATCCGGGGCGATGCTGGTGACCATCCCTTGATGAGGTGAATCGCAGCCAGGCATCTTAGCCCGGACAGGTGTCGCGCACCCAGTTTTCCCATTGCAGGCCTGGGTAGTCGCGAAAGCCGGCTTCGTTGTTGGTGACGAGCACGGCACCGGTGGCGATGGCGTGCGCAGCGATGAGGCGGTCGAGCGCATCGCGGCGGCGCTCGCGCACGGCGGCACGCAGCACGCCGTAGGCCTGGGCCGCGGCTTCGGCAAAGGGCAGCACCGGAATGCGCTGCGTGAGCAGGGCCAGCACCCGCGCATCGTGGTCGCGGTGGCGCGACTGCATTTCCAGTCCGGCGCACAGTTCGGCGTAGGTGACGACCGACATCACCGCCTGCCCCTGGCGCAGGGCAGCCAGGCGCTGCAGCACCTGCTGCGGCTGGCGCTGGATGAGGTGGATGCAGATGTTGGTGTCGAGCAGGTAGGGCATGGCGGGGGCGCGCTCAGTTCCAGTCGCGCTCGGCCTGCTCGTGCATCTCGCGTCCGGCCGCCATGAAGTCGGGACTGAAGGACGCCAGGATGGCAGGCAGGTCGGCCAAGGTTTGCTCTTGCACGGGGCGCAGTACCAGGGTATTGCCGACGCGCTCGATCTCGATGTCCTGCGTGGGATCCAGAAACGCCAGTTCTTTCGGGATTCGAACGGCCAGCGAGTTGCCGCTTTTGAAGATGCGGGTGCGCAGCATGGTGGGTAGCCTTTGGTTTGTATATCCAGTATATACATCGAGTGCTGGACTGCAATGCCCGCGGGGCTGAGACCTATCGCGCATAGGTAAGTACATGATCATATAATTGACGCATGAAATCCCCCTCAGCGGCCAGGCCTGCTCCCCAAGGAGGATCGTCCGGCCGCGCCCCGGGCAGCCCCAGCCGCTCGGGGCAACTGCCCGAGGGCGACGTGCGTCTGACGGCCAACATCCGGGCCGACCTGCACCTGGCCCTGAAGATCCGCGCCGCCCGCGAACGCACCACCATCGGTGAGTTGATCGAGGCGTGGGTGGAAACCTGGAAGGAGACCGATTGATGCCGGCCAAGAAGTCCAAGAGCTCGACGCCCACGGCGGCGTCCGCGGCCATCAGCGACCTTCTGGAGGGCGCCGAGACCAAGTCGCAGCAACTGGCCCGGCTTGTGACCAACGCCTCAGGGGCTGCCGGCACCGTGCAGCAGTACGCCCGCGCCGGTGATGGCCTGGACGCGCTGGACCTGCTGGCCGAGCTGAGGCGGGCCGGAGACGAGGCGGTGGCCGGCGATCTGGGCCGCTACGAACGCATGCTGGCCAGCCAGGCGATCACGCTCGACAGCATGTTTCACAACCTGGCCGAACGGGCCGGGCGCCAGCAGATGCTGCCCAATATGGAGATGCTGCTGCGCATGGCGCTCAAGGCCCAGTCGCAGGCCCGGGCCACGGTGGAGGCGCTGGCGGCCATCAAAAACCCCGTGCCCTACATCCGGCAGGCCAACATCGCCCATGGGCACCAGCAGGTCAACAACGGCCAGGGCAGGGCTCGCGCGGAGAAAGCCAGGACCGCGCCGAACAAACTATTGGAGGTCCACGATGGCGAACGGCTGGAGCATGGAGCGCCGACAGCGGCAGGCCGAGCTGATCAGGCGCTGGCGGCCGTGGGAGCAATCGACCGGACCCAGGACTGAAGAGGGCAGGCAGGTGGTCGCGCGCAACGCCTGGAGGGGAGGGCAGCGGCAGCAGCTGCGGAAGTTGGCGAGGGCGGTGAATGCGGAGCTGGCGCTGATGGGGCAGCTGACGATGCTCGTCGACTGAGCGAAGCCGGCAGCCCATCGTGGCGGCGAACGGTTCGCACGCGCACCGGCGCGGTGCGCCGCCTCCAGCGATGGCTTTCCAGCGTTTGCGCACGGCCAGCGGCAGCGCCAAGGCAGGCGAACGGGTTGAGGCTGTTCATGGCGTGGGTCCCGGGTATTGACCCGCAGGTTGAGTCTATCGTGCATCAATCGCGAGGATCCCACGGCGTGGTCTTCGCTGCCGGCTCGTCTTGCTCGATCCATTCGGGCGCCGTTCATCGCTCAAACTCCGATTCGCCGCTCGGCATCCAGTCACCGTCATCCGCTACGGGTCGGTCAACAGTTCGCAGGTCGTGCCCTCGGCCGCCTTGCCCCAGCGCAGTCTAGCGCGGTGCCAGGCGATGGCGGCGTCGGCCATGGTTTGCATCGTTGTGGCGCTGTTCAGGTTGCCCCCCACTTGAATCGGTAGCTGCTCGCCTTGGGTCGCTTGCCGCGCTCCACCAGCTCCAGCACGCCGTCGGCCACCAGGCCGCAAAGCATGGCGCTGGCGTTGGTGAAGTGCAGGCCGATCAGATCGCCAGCCTTGCGCGCGCTCAGGAAAAACGGCGCGTTGCCGGCGTACTGTTGCAGGCGGATGCACACACGAATCAGCCGTTCCTCGGTCTCGCCGTAGCCGCTGGGCATGGGCGGGATGGGGTCGCCGTCCAGGTTGTCCAGGATTTTGGCCAGCAGCGCGCCTTCGGGGTACTTGACGTTTTCCCATGCGCGGGAAAAGTCGCCCCAGGTCTCGGCAAAGGCTTTGGTGCCGATGGTCGGCAGCGCCAGCTCATGCCACTGCATGGCGATGGCCCGCAGCTCGTCTTTCGTCGCCTCGGGCCTGTTCGCCTTGACGTGCCGCGCCAGATCGAACAACCGCTTGTTGCGGTTGCCGGTCGTTTTCGGCAAAAAACGCGCCGGCTCCACACCCCCACACAACCCCCCCATGACTTGAGATTCCTGTGTCTCATGTGATTCTTGAGATTCTTGTGTCTCTTGTGTAGGGCAAGCGGGCGGCGGCTTTTTTTCGGCGGGTGAACTGGCGATGCTGCGCGACAGATCGAGCACGCCGTGCAGGCCTGAAAATGGGCCTGAGCGGGTCGCGTTGCCGGTCACGCTCATGTAGCGCCCGGCGTTGTAAATCTCGACGTTGATGCCGTGGTAGATGCCTTTCTTGCGGGGCAGCTCGCCAGCGAAGAAACCCCAGCCGTGCAGGCCGTTGCCCGAGGGTGACGTCTCGATGAACCGACAGCCGACGTCTTCCAGCAGGCCCACGGCTTCGGGGCTGGTGTTGCCGTCAATGTCGATCACGGTCAGGCCGTCTTCGGGCACCAGGGCAAAGCCGATACCAGCGTCCCGTCCAGGGCGGTAGGCGGCGCGCGTGGCGTCAAACCCGGCCCAGGAGGTGGGGTCGGTGCTGGATGCCCGTTTGCGCGGCTCTGCGGCCCGATAGGGCACCTTCTTGCCACCCTCGGCACGCCACAGCAGCCAGCGGTCGCGGATGGCCAGCTCGGGCGGGATGCGGTCAAAGACCGGGTCGGGCTGGCGGGTACGATCAACGCTCATTGCTCACCCCCAGCACGGCTTTGATGCCGGCAACCGGCCAGGCCAGGCGGCCATTGATGCGCACGGGGCGCAGTCCATCGGGCCAGGTCTCAGCGCAGGCCCAGCCGCGGAGCGTCTGCGGACGGCGGTTGAGGTAGTGGGCGGCCTGGGCGGTGGGCACCGCAGGCTGGGTCAGATCGCTCAGCGGCGGATAGTTCGCTCCCCGCTCGGCCGGGGCCGTCTCGGGACCGGCAAGCGCTTCGACATCGACCGCAGCTTTCGCGAGGCTGCGCAGAAATGCAAGTGCGGCGGTAGCGTCCGCAGGACTGTCGTCGGCTGGGGCGTGGGCGCCGCAGACCCCAAGGCTGCGCATGACCTCGATCGCCGCCGCGGCCATCTCGGTGTTGCTGAAGAGCTCGTGATTCATGTTTGATCCCATGTCTCCCCAAGTGGACTTCCACCTGGATTGACAAGTGATCATTGAATGCACAAGCGGCGCTCCGCAAGAACCGCCTCAAATCGAGGAAACCGGCTGGAAACCCGCATGGAATAAGGGCTCCCCAGTGTTGAGGTCCGCTTGTGCAGAATCTGCACAAGGGGTTTGTGCAACTTGTGCAGCCTACCTGCGCCGGTCGTCGGGAGGGGTCCAGTGCTTCGCGCTCAGCACATGCACGCGTAGATAGGCCGCGGTCGGGTTGATACCCGACGAAGTCTTGATGCCGCGCTCCACGCAGCGCCTTGCCACCTGATCAACGATGCCAGCAATGGTCGGATTCGCTTCTGCCTCACGAAAGGTTGTCCACAACTCCGCCGCGATGGCTTGAACGAGCATCTTCCAAGGCAGTAGCGGCGGTGGCTCGGACACATCGATCGGCTCGACGGTCGTGCTGGGGCTCTTGTGAAATACATTGACGGGCTGCTGGGTTTCGCCCCACGCGTTCAACCAGTCGATATGGACGTACCCGTCAGCCAGCGCCGATCCATCCCGGAACTCCACCTCGTTGCGGCTGCCGTCGACCACCTGCAGCCGCCCGGGTGCGCCGGAAGGCAACTGTGCCGCCTGAGTGAGGCGAGCCGAATACCAGCGTCGCTCCGAGTCCCACTGCCAAGCTTGATCTTCTGCCTTCGCAGTGGTTTTCTTGTGCACAACCAATGAACCATCAGGCCAATGCTCGCGCCGCTTGTGTGCCAGTTGTTGCATGTAGTGCCTGTCATGCAGCCAGATGCGCCTCGCCTCCTCATCTGGCACAGCAATTAACTTCCACTCATCCGATCGCGAGAAGTCTTGGAGCTGAGCACCTTTTGGCGGCTCGCACTCCAAATACTGGCCGTCTTCCGTGCCGTCCTCGCGCCAGATGACCACTTGCGTCAAATAGTCGGTCGGCCCGTCATCGCTTGGATAGAGAGCGTCAGCGATCAAATCCTGCAACTTGCCGAAGCGGTAGTAGCCATCATCGGACGGCGGCAGTGTGATCTCTTTAGCAGGTATCCCCATATGCGAGCCTCTTGTCTTTCGTCTCGAAGATCCCACCAGTCGCCGGGAGCCTCGCTATCGGCGGGTTTGGCTGGGAGAATTGGGTAGCCGCGTTACGCTGCTCGACTGCGCTCGATTCGCACCACGGCGCGGGCACCCACGGCTTGGGCGTAGCGTTGCAGGCTGCGCAGGGATGGCGCGGCCTTGCCACCTTCCAGGCGGGCCACAATTTTGTGCGTGGTGCCCATGCGCTCAGCCACATCGGCTTGCGTCAACCCGTCGCGGGTGTCGGGGTCTGCCAGCAATTGCGCCTTCAAGGTTTTGAGCGTTTTCATGCCTGGGGCTTCCAGTCGTTTCAGTGCGGCGTCTATGGCCTTGCGGGGCTTGCCGATTCATTCATGCGGCCACTGCGTGGCGGACTTTCAGCGGCGCTTTCTTGATGGCCTGGCGGGCCTGCCACAGGTCATAAGCCCCCTGCATGGAAAGCCACACGCTGGCACGGCCGCCACGCTCGGCACCCAGCCAGGCTTCGATGCGCAAGGCCATTTCTGGCGACACGGCGGCGCGGCCATTCAGCACGCGCGACAGCGCCACACGCGACACGCCCAGTTGTTCGGCGGCTTGCGTCACCGACAAGCCCAGCTCGGGCAATACGTCATCGCGCAGCGTCAGCCCCGGATGGGGCGGGTTCATCATCTCCTTCATGCCGTCACCTCCTTCAAGCGCAGGCGACGGCAACCTTTGCGCGTCGCGCCGTCTGCCGTTTCGGCACCTTCGGCTTGCTGACTTTCACCACCGGCCCCATGCCGGCCGTTGCGGCCATGTCTATCAAGGTGTCCAAGGAAAACAGGTTCACCTTCCCGCGCATCAAGTCGGACACGCGGGGCTGCGTCACCCCGAATAGCTCGGCAGCTTGCGCCTGCGTCATGCCCTGCTCCCGGATGGTTTCGGCAAGGTTCATCATCAACTCGGAGCGTGCACGCATGCTCGCTGCTTCCTGCGGGGTGTTCTCGATAGCGTCCCAGACGCTGGCAAATCGGCGGCGGTCTGTCATGTCGCAATCTCCTTCATCAAGGCTTTGAAGCGCTTGCGGGCCAAATCAATATCGCGCTGGGCGGTCTGCTGGGTCTTCTTCTGGAAGCAGTGCAGCACGTACACGACATCGGCCAGCTTGGCGACGTACACCACGCGGAACGTGCCGGCTTCGTCCCAGACGCGAAGCTCCATGGCCCCGTTTCCAATCGAAGGCATCGGCTTGGCATCGTCGGGCTGTAGGCCGTGCTGCACCCTGTCCAGTTGATAACCGACATCGCGCATGGCCGACGGCGGGAATGCCCTCAAGTCATCCAATGCGGTAGCCCGAAACTCAATCGGCTTCATGGCTGAAGTATATAGATATTTGTATGTTTCCGTTGGTTCCCGACGTCACTTCACGGCCTGTAGCTTGCCCTGCCCAGCTGGGGCGGAACAGTCAGGCATGCTCAGGCGTCACGCTCAGGCGCAGGCCCACGGCGTGCAACACCTTGTGCAGCGTGGCGATCGTCGGGTTGCCGTTTTCGCTCAGGGCGCGGAACAGGGATTTCTCCCCTACGTCAGCACGGCGCGCCACCTCCGCCATGCCATGCGCCTTGGCAACGTGGCGCAGCGCCACCAGCAGCGCGGCGGGGTCTTCCAGCTCGATAGCGGCCTCGATATAGGCGGCGGCTTCCTGGGGGTCTTTCAGCGATTCAGTCAGCCAGGTTGTGTGACTGGCATCGCGCGGCGTGTTCATGGTTTGCCCCCTTTCCTTCCAGTCGTTCAGATAGCCGATGGCGCGGTGGATTTCGGCCTCTTGGCTGCCCTTGTCGCTGCCACACAGAAGCAGCACCAGCACCGGGCCTTGCTTGCTCAGGTACACGCGATAACCCGGCCCGTGGTTGATGCACAACTCTTGCACGCCATCGCGCAGCGGCTTGCAATCGCCCATGTTCCCCGCCTCTACCCGTGTCAGGCGGGCGCGGATTTTGGCGCGGGCGATGCGGTCGGAAAGGCCATCAACCCACTGCACAAACGGCGCGTGCCCAGTGTTGTCGGTGTAGATGCGGATTTCCATGATGGTATCTTAAAACGTACCGTTATGCAGTCATGGCCCGCAGTTTTCCGGGTTCGGTGCTGGCGTCGAACTTCACGCCGGCTTGCTCCAATATCCACGCCTCGAATTTTTCGTGGTGCAGGCGCAGCAGATCGAGCGGGCGCACGGTGTAGTGCTTTTCTGCGGTGGCGCTGGGCTTGTGGCCTTGTATCTGCGCAATCACACCCACGGGCAATTCAAGCCATTCGCTCAGGCTTTTGAACGAGCGGCGCAGGCCATGCAGTGTCAGGCCCTCCACGCCGGCCACGGCGCAGGCTTTGCCGTGCGGGCGCTGCGGATAGCTCAGGGGCTTGTCGGTGGCCGAAAACAGGTAGCGGCCACGCCGGGGCAGGCCGGCCAGCAAGTGGTGCACGTAGGGCGTGAGGGGAATGACGCGCTCGCCCTCCACCTTGTCCCGAATCGTCAGGCCATGCCACTGCACGTTCATGTCGTCCCAGCGCAGGCCCAGCAGCTCGCCGGGGCGCGCGCCAGTCAGCAGCAGGGTTTGCAGATAGGCCGATATGCCCGCGTTGCCGATGGCGCGCACGGCGGCGAACCAGACGGTCAGTTGTCCGCGCATCAGGGCGTCCGACTTCACGCCGGCTTTGCCCAGCGCCTCACGGGCGCGGCGGCTCTTGGCGGGGTTTTGCGCTGGCACGATGGTCTTGTAGTCGGGATGCTCCGCACACCAGCTCAAAAACGCGCGCAGCAGGCGCCAGGCCAGGCGGGCCGATGTCGGGCGGTGCTGGCCTTCGCGCTGCGCCCATGTTTCGATGGTTGCGGTACTCAGCTCTTTCAGCGGCAGCGCCAGCAGCGGGTGCAGCGGCCCGGCCACGGTCAGGCCGCCGCGGAATGGCTCGCCACCGGCGCGAGTCAACACGGCATGGTCATGTGCGTGGCGCTCGCCCCAACGTGGGGTGCGCTCGGCAACGTAGGCGAGCCATGCCTCGCCCACGGTCACAGTTTGGGCGGCGGCGGTGGCCTTTTTGGCTGCGCGCTCGGCTTGCTGTTGGCGCTCTTGCTCGCCGGGGTTGATGCCTGCGTCAATCAGAACGGCCAGGCGGCGCGCTTCGGTGCGAGCTTGCTCGATCGTCCACGTCCGCACGTCGCCGATGGTGCGGCGAATGGTTTGCCGGTTCAGCTTCGCTTCATATACGAACGACTTGTGCCCGGTGTTCGTGACGCGCACACGTAGGCCTGGGACTTTGGTGTCGCGCAAGAATGCTTGAGCTTTGATGTCGTTGCGGCAAGTCAGGCGCTCGATTGCGCCCGCGCTCAATTCCATGGCCTGGGCGGTGTCCGGGACGTCGGTTTTCTTGGGTCGCGCCATCTGTTGAACCTCTCAACCTGCCGGGTCTGGCTACACCGCGGCTACACGGAATTTTGATCAAGGAAAACAGTCCGTATGTTCGCCGTGTAGCCACAGTGTAGCCAAAAACCCCCTGTTTTACCGAATTTCAATCAACACTTTTGGCTGTACGAATCACCAATAAAATTTATAACATGTTGATTTATATATGGTATATCCATATTAATCAACACTCACAAATGATGATCTTGTCGGACTCTTAATCCGTTTGTCGTAGGTTCGACCCCTACAGGGCCCACCAAGCTACATGTCGCATCCCGGACGATCATAAGGTCGCTTGTGAAACAGATGCGGGCTCTCCTGATACCACTGCTTCATGGTCTGCATAGGCGTCTTGCTGCCCAGCGCTGACTGCGGCAGTTGGTGGTTGTACAGGGCCACATAACGCAGCAAGGTCTGCTCCATGTCCTCGCGGCTGTTGAACCTGTGCGTCTTGAGCACGTCGGCAATGCGACCGTTGAACCTCTCCACCATGCCATTGGTCCTGGGCGTTCTGGGCTTGGTCAGGCGGTGTTCGATCCCCAACTCGTCGCACAACTGATCGAACTCGTGGTTGCCGCTGGGCTGGCGCTCGCGGCTGGCAAACAGGCGATCGGTGAACTCCTTGCCGTTGTCGGTCAGCAGCTTGTGGATCTTGATCGGGCAGGCCTTGTGCAGTGCCTTCAGGAAGGACTGTGCACTGGCGGCGGTCTTGTTGGCCTTGAGGGCCACGTACACCCAGCGCGTGGCCCGGTCGATGGCCACGAACAGGTAGCGCCGACTGCTCTCATCCTGCATCTGGGGCAGGTACTTCACATCCATGTGCACATAGCCCGGCTCGTAGCTCTTGAAGGCCTTGTGGGCCACGGTAGGCTCCTGGGGCTTGAGGGCATTGAGGTTGCCCGCGCCATGGCGGCGCAGGCACCGATCCAGGCCTGAGCGCGAGACATGGGGGCAAATGAACTCCCGCGTGACAGCCAGCAGGTCATCCAGGGGCAGCAGCAAGGTGCGCCGCAGGTGCACCACCACGCTCTCTTGCGCCGGCGTGAGCACCGTCTGCAGGCGATGGGCCGTGTGCGAGCGATCCCCAAAGACCTGGCGCTTCTTCCACTTGTAGACCGTTTGCTCGGTGATGCCAAAGCGCTGGGCCAGGACACTGGCGGTCTCGTGGCTGGCCGCGATCTCGGCGCGCACGGCCGGTGTCGTGCGGGCGTTCTTGTGCAGGGCTATCAGCATGGCGTGGCACTCCCGGTGGCTTGCAAGGACTCTATCAACTCCCGCAATACGGCTCGGGCCATGAACAGCGGGTAGCGGTTTTCATCTATGCAATCGTCCGGGATGCAACAGCTACACAAGAAAACCGCGCTACGCAAAACGTAGCGCGGTTTTTTTTGGGTTCATGCGATCACCGCGTGGCGCACCTTGAGTGGCGCCTTCTTGACGGCCTGGCGGGCTTGCCACAAATCATAGGCGCCCTGCATCGCCAGCCACACGCCGGCACGGCCACCACGTTCGGCGCCCAGCCAGGCCTCTAGGCGCAAGGCCATTTCCGGTGACACGGCAGCGCGGCCGTTCAGTACACGCGACAACGCCACGCGCGACACGCCCAATTGTTCGGCGGCTTGCGTCACCGACAGCCCCAACTCGGGCAAGACGTCATCGCGCAGCGTCAGCCCCGGATGAGGCGGGTTGAACATTTCGGTCATCGCAAATTCTCCTAGTGGTAGTCCTGATAGTCCACCAGCACGGCGTCCTGCCCATCGAACGCGAAGGTCAGGCGCCAGTTTCCATTCACCCACACCGACCAATGCCCAGCCAGTTCGCCCGTGAGTGGATGCAGGCGCCAGCCCGGCACGTTCATGTCGTCGGGCTGGGTGGCGGCATTCAATTGCGCCAGCTGCCGCCCCAGCGTGGGGGCATGGCTGGGTTGAATGCCGGCCTTGCTGCCCCGCTCGAAAAAGGCCTGCAGCCCCTTGTGCCGGAATGACTGGATCACCGGGCGATTGTATCTCGTTGCGTTACGGGTTGCAGTGCGGAGGCGCCACCATCCGGTGTGCGGTTTGCCTGTTGCCGTGGGTCGCCATCAGCCGGCTTCACAGGGATCGACGCTGCCGCACGCCGGGGCTTGACCGAAGCCCCGCGCACCTCGATGCGCCGCTCGTCCTGCACCGCGCCGCGGGCGTCGCGCAGCTGCAGCACGTGCCGGCCGGGCCAGGGCAGCCACTGGGCTTGCGGGCCGCGGCCGACTTCGCGCGCGCCGATCCGCCAGCGCAGCGCCTGCGGGTCGGCCGCGCCCGGGTCGGCCTGCAGCAGCAGGCGCTGGTTGGCGGGCGGGATGTCGGGGTCGAGCGCCAGGATGGCCCCATCCTGCGGGCGGGTGATGCGCGCCGGCACGCGATCGGCGGCGTCGGCCGGTTTCAAGCCAAATGGGCCTGAAGCCGGCTCTGAATCTGCGCGAGCAGCTTCTGGATCGATAGCAAACACGGCCTGCTCGGTGCCGGCGATGAACCACTCTTGGCGCGCCGCCTCCAGCCTGTCGCCGAAGCGCACGCGGGTGTGAACCAGCCCGGGCGGCGGCGCGGGCGGGCGCGAGGGCGTGTGCTGGTGCAGCGCGCGCATCAGGCGGGCCCACACCGGCGCGGCGCCGCTGGTGCCGCTGACGTCCCACATCGGGCCGCCGGCGGCGTTGCCCACCCACACGCCGACGGTGTAGCGCTGTGAATAGCCCACGGCCCAGTTGTCGCGCATGTCCTTGCTGGTGCCGGTCTTGACGGCGCTCCAGAAGCGCGTGGCCAGGATGGAGTCGAGCCCGAAGCTGAGGGCGCGGGCGTTGCGGTCGGCCAGGATGTCGGAGGCGATGAAGGCGGCGCGCGGGTCGAGGGCCTGGTGGCAGCCCTCACCCCGGCCCTCTCCCGCAGGCGGGAGAGGGAGTGCATGGGCAGCGCCTGTGGCTTGGCCCACATCGCACCAGCGCCCGCCGTTGGCCAGCGCGCGGTAGGCGTTGGTCAGCTGCAGCAGGGTGACTTCGGCGCTGCCCAGCGCCAGGCTGTCGCCGTAGTAGTCGCCGCCCTGCGGCAGCGCGATGCCCAGCAGCCCCAGTTGCCGGTGAAAGGCGCGCGGCGACACCATGACGATGGTGCGCACCGCGGGCACGTTGAGCGAGGAGGCCAGCGCGCTGCGCACCGACACCCAGCCCTTGAAGCTGAGGTCGTAGTTTTGCGGGATGTACAGGCCGCTGGCGGTTTGCAAATGCGCGGGCGAGTCGTGCAGCAGCGAGGCGGCCGTCAGGCGCCGCTCGGCGATGGCCTGGGCGTACAGCAGGGGCTTGAGCGTGCTGCCGGGCTGGCGCGGTGCGGTGACGGCGTCGACCTCGCCCGCGCGGCTGAGCGCGCCCGTGGAGCCGACCCAGGCCAGCACCTCGCCACTGGCGTTGTCCAGCACCACAACCGCGCCGTCTTCGACGTGGCGCCCGCGCAGCTCCTTGATGTGCTGCTGCAGGCTTTGCAGCGCGATGCGCTGCAGCCGGGCGTCGAGGCTGCTGCGCAGGGTGGCCGGCGCCGGCTGGCCGGCGGGCAGGGCGCCCAGCAGCCGGCGCGCGTAGTGCGGGGCGATTCCGTCCTGCGCCGGCCAGGCGCGGCGCGTCAGCGCCAGCTCGGCCTGCATGTCCAGCGCCACGCAGTCGGTCGCCTGGCCGGGCCCGCGCATGGCCTTGAGCACGCCGCAGGCGCGCTGCGCCACGCGCGCGGGGCTGGCGTTGGGCGCGCGCACCAGGGCGGCGGTGAGCGCCGCCTCGCTCTCGGTGAGGCCGTGCGGCGCCTTGGCGAACAGGGTGCGCGCCAGCGCGTCGATGCCGACCAGCTCGCCGCGCAAGGGCACCAGGTTGAGGTAGGCCTCCAGGATCTGGTCCTTGCGCCAATGGGCTTCCAGCCGGGTGGCCATCAGCGCCTGGTCGATCTTCTGGCGCACGCTGCGCCCGCCCTGGCCCAGGCGCAGGTCTTCGTCCAGCAGGCCGGCCAGCTGCATGGTCAGCGTGCTGGCGCCGCGCGTGCGGGTGTTCCACAGATTGGCCCAGGCGGCGCTGGTCACGGCGCGCCAGTCCACCCCGCTGTGCTCGTAGAAGCGCTGGTCCTCCGACAGCACCAGCGCGTGCTGCAGCGCCGGCGAGATGTCGGCCAAGGCCACCCAGGCGCCGCGGCGCTGCTGCGCGTCGGTGCGCACGCGCTCGATCGGCTCGCCGTGGCGGTCCTGGATCAGCGTCTCGGACGGCCGGTGCTCGGCGCGCACCGCCTCGAAGCTTTGCGCCCAGGCGCTGACCCCCAAATACAGGACGCAGAGGACGCAAAAAGAACGCAGAGGACGCAAAAGAGACATCGATTCAATTGGGGTAAAATGGCAGTGACTGGGAGCACGGTGCATCGAACGCACGAGCCCCCTTTCATGAATTTTTTGCGTCCTTTGCGAGTCCTTCGCGCCCTCTGCGTTCGGCTGTTGGCAGTTACGGCTGCTTGACGTCGATCGCCGCATTGGGCGCTTCGCCGAACATCTCGGGCGCGTACAGCGCCTCGACGCGGCTGGGCGGCATCTGAAAGTGGCCGGCGTTGTTCAGCCGCAGGGTGTATTCGACCTTGATGCTGCCCTTGGGCAGGTAGTCGTAATAGCTGCGAAAGGCCTCGAAGCTGCGCTCCTCGAACGCCGGCCAGCCCTGGCCTTCGCGCTTTTCGCCCTGGGTGGCGATGATGGAGTCGCGCCCCAGGCCGCTGCCCAGGATGGTGGCGCCGGCCGGGATGGGGTCGGTCACCGCCACCCAGGTCATGGGCGCGGCGGCGGTGACTTCCAGCGTCACGCGCACGATGTCGCCGCGGGTGTAGGCGCCATCGGCACCCGGACTGGCATTCGGGCCGGTGGCGTCGACCCGCGCCATGCTCTTGCGAATCTGGTAGCCCGCCGTGCGCGGCGCCAGCAGCGGCACCGCCGCCAGCGACTGCAGCGTCAGCCAGGGCTTGCCCGTGCCCTGGTGCGCCACCGTCAGCTCGCCGGTGCCGCCCGCGGGCCAGGGCAGGCTCAGGGTGTTGCCCACCAGCTGGCCGGGCAAGGCCGGCGTGCCCAGGCCGCGGCCCTGCTCGATGGTTTGGCCGGCCTTGAGCGCGTGGACGTTGTGCCAGTCCACCTGCTCGCTGTCGGTGCCCAGGCTGGCGCGGGTGATGCCGGCCACCGGCGTGGCTTCGTGCGTGCGCGAGAACTGGCGCAGCGCCAGCGAACCCCACAGGTTGGCGGTGGTGGTGCGCCAGGCGCCGTTGTTCTGCCGGCCGATGAAGCCCGTCACCAGCCGGCCGACGTCGCCGCGCCAGGCCGGGTCCTGCATCACCGTCAGCAGCAGGCGCGCGGCGTTGACGTCGCCGCCGGCCATCAGCCACCACCAGGCGTCGTCGGACTCGGTGCTGAAGACCAGGCGCGTGCCCTGCACCGACAGGCGCGCGCGCAGCACCTGCATGGCCTCGGCCAGCTTGCGCGGCTGCTCGGGAATGGCCTTGACGCGGCGCAGCACGTTCACCCAGTCGATGACGGCGCTGGTGGGCCACTGGTTGGGCGCCAGCGTGACGCTGTCCAGCATGGCGGCGTTGGCCGCGCCGTAGCGCGACAGCGCCTCGATGGCGGCCAGCTTGCGCACGTCGAGGTCGGCGCGCGGCGACCAGTGCTTGCGCTCGATGCGGCCGGCCACGAAGTCGGCGAGGCCCTTGATCATGGCCTGGCGCGGCGCCTCGGGCAGGCGCCAGGCGGCATCCAGCCGCGCGGCCTCGTCGGTGGCCGCCAGCAGCCAGGCGGTCAGTGTGTCGCTGCCGCCATGGGTGTCGCCGGCGCGCGGCGGAAAGTAGCTGGCCAGGCCGTCGCCGTCCAGATAGGCCGGCAGCTGGGCCACGGTGCGCTGCCAGGCTTGCTGGTCGCCCATGCCGATGGCCTTGCTGGTCTGCTGCTCCAGGCACGAATAGGGGTAGCGCGCCAGCCAGTCGCGGATGGCGGGCAGGCCGCCGGCCAGGCTGGGCTGCAGGGCCAGCTGCAGGCCGCCGCGCTTGGGCCCGCTGGCGGGCAGGGCGTCGGGCGGCGGCGCCACGGGCACGGTGAAGGCGCCGTCCAGCTGCACCAGCGTGGCCTGTTGCACGGCGAGCGGCACGGCCGGCACCACGCGCTGGCTGAGCTTGAGCGCGTCGCGCGCGCTGCCGTTCACATCGCGCGCCTGCACCACCCACAGCAGGGCCTCGGCGCGGGTGGCGGCCAGCTCGGGCGGGGCAGTGACGTCCCACTGCAGCTCGCGCGCCTCGCCGGCGGGTACGTCCACCGTCTGGGGCTTGAGCTCCAGCAGGGTGGCGCGCGGCGTCAGCTCGACCTTCATCGGTTGCGCCGTGGTGTTGCGCACGGTGAGCAGGGCGCTGAAGCGGTCGCCGGCGCGCACCAGCGGCGGCAGGCCGCTGATGATCTGCAGGTCCTGCGTGGTGCGCACGCTGGTCTGGCCGGTGCCGAACAGGCCCAGGCCCAGGTCGGCCACGGCGACGATCTGGAAGGTGGAGAGCGCGTCGTTCAGCGGCACCTCGATGTGCGCCTGGCCCTGCGCGTCGAGCGCGATGCGCGGCTGCCACAGCAGCAGGGTGTCGAGCAACTCGCGCGTGGGGTGGGCGCTGCCGCCGTCGCCGCCGGCCGGCACCGCCTTGCGGCCGTAGTGGCGCCGGCCGACGATTTCCATTTGCGCGGTGGCCGTCTGCACGCCCCAGGCGCGGCGCGTGAGCATGGCGTCCAGCAGGTCCCAGCTGCGGTTGGGCATCAGCTCCAGCAGCGCCTGGTCGACCGCGGCCAGCGCCACCTCGGCACCGGCGGCGGGGCTGCCGTCGGGGCGGCGAGCGGTGATCGTCACCTGGGCCTTGCCGCGCACCGGGTAGCTGGCCTGGTCGGCCTTGACCTCGACGGCCAGCTGGTGCCCGGCCGCGCCCAGCTTGAGCTCGGCCATGCCCAGGCGGAACGCGGGCTTGCTCAAATCGACCAGCGCGGTGGGCGGCACGTGGTCCTTGCTGTCGACCCAGAAGGCCTGCCACCAGGCGCGCGGCGCCTTGTAGCCCCAGGTGAAGAAGCTGTACCACGGCACCTCGTGCACGCGCCCGCGCAGCGCCAGCACGCTCACGTACACGTTGGGGCCCCAGTCGGGCTCGATCTTGAGCGCCACCGTGGGGTTCTTGCCCGTCAGCTCGAGCACCTCGGTGTGCAGAATGCCTTCGCGCTCGACCGCCACCAGGGCGGTGGCGTGGCGAAAGGGCATGCGCACCTGCAGCGTGGCCGTGTCGCCCGGTCGATAGGTCTTGCGCTCGGCCAGCACGTCCATGCGGTCGTCGTTGCGCCCGCCGAACCACAGCTCGCCCTGGCCGCTGACCCACACCGAGGCGGCGGCGAGCGCGCTGCGGCCGTGCTCGTCGCGCGCGCTGGCCACCAGCTTGATTTCGCCGGGCTGCGTCAGCTTGACGTTGCACGCCAGCACCCCGTGCGGGCCGCTGGTGCCGGTGCAGACGGTGCCCAGGTCCTTGGTCTCGGTGTGGCTGTCGTAGGTGTAGAAGCCCCCCACCATGCGCTTGCGGCTGGTGAGCGTGGTGCGGGCGATGGCGCGCACGTCCAGCGGCACGCCGGCCTTGGGCTTGCCCTGCAGGTCGAGCGCCAGCACCTGCACCGGCGCGTCCTGGCGGGCGGCGGCCCAGCCCTCGGCCTTGATGCCGACGACGACGGCGGCCGGCCACAGCGTGCGCGTGGCGCGCAGGGTCTGCAGCTCGCCGTTGGGGTCGGCATAGGTCGCTTCCAGCACCAGCTGGCGCGGCGCGGGCGCCGGCGCGATGGGTTCGACCACCACCTGGCCCAGGCCTTCGCGGCCCAGCGTGGCGGGCAGCTTGTCGGCCACCAGGTGGGTGTCGCTGTCGGGCGCGGCTTGGCCTTCGCCCTCGGCGGGGCGGGGCGGCTCGAAGCTGAAGGCGCCGTAGTCGTCATAGGAGGGCGTGAAGCCGCGCGTCAGCGCCGACACGCGCACCGGCAGGTTGGCGGCCGCGCCGCCGCCCACGTAGCCGACCTGCACCTGCACCGGCACGCGCGCGGCGGCCACCAGCGGCGCGTCGTCGGCCGGGCCCACGCGGCCCTGCATGAGCGGCAGGCGAAATTCCTCGACGCGAAAGCTGCCGCTGTCGATGGACGGGCCCTCGTCGCCCGCGCCGCGCAGGCTGATGTCGTAGACGCCCAACCGCGCCGCCTGCGGAATGGCGAACGTGCTTTCGGCGCTGCGCCCGCCGGTGGCGGTGGTGCGCCAGGCCAGCGGCTGGGTGTATTCCTGCCCGCTGCCCAGGTGGGTGATGACCAGGCGCGTCGGGTCCTGCTTGGGCAGGCCGAAGCCGGCCTGGGTCTCGGTGCGGATCAGGTGCTTCATCGACACCGTTTCGCCCGCGCGCAGCAGGCTGCGGTCCAGCACCGTATGGGCGCGCGTGTCGGGCGTGGGCTCGGTGCTGGTGGGCACGTTGAAGCGCCAGGGCTCGATGCCGCGCTGCCACGACGACCAGGTGAAGGCCATGTCGGCCACGCCGTGGTTCTGCGCCCGGGCGCTGACGAAATACGCCTGCTGGAAGTCGCCCAGCCAGTCGCCCTCGCGCGCGCAGCTGGGCGGGTTGGGCGACACGTCCTTGAAGTGCGCCAGGCCCTGCGCGTCGGTGCTGGCCTGGGCCACGGGCTTGCCGTGGCAGTCGCTGACCTGCACCGTGGCGCCGGCCACCGGCCGGCCCTGGTCCAGCGTGGTGACCCAGGCCAGCGCGTTCTCGCGCCCCAGCTTGAAGTGCACGGCCAGGTTGGTCACCAGCACGGCGGTGCGCACCACCATGGCGCGCTGCGCGCCGTAGGCCGGATCGAGCAGCGACTGGCCCAGCAAGGCGGAGCTGACTTCGAGCACGTGAAAGCCCGGCGCCAGCGGCACGCCGATGACCTCGAACGGGCGCTCGCCGGCCTTGGGGGCATCGGGCAGCGCGATGCTTTGCACGCCCGCCTGGCCGGCCAGCAGCGACACCGTGCGCGCCTCCACGCTGTCCTTGGTGTTGTCGCCCACGGGCGGCGGCAGCGGGCCCTTGACGTCGCGCGCCGCCTGTGCCCGCGGCACGAGGCGCTGCTCGTAGCGCTGCACCCGGGTGAACCAGGCGACGATGTTGGCGTCGGTCCTGGGCTGCAGGTCGGCCAGCTTCAGGTCGCGGGCCTGCAGGGCGGGCTCGACACGGCGCAGCGTGAGCGGCATCAGCGCCGGGCCGTCGGGGCCTTCGGCAAAGCGCTCGACGATGCCGAAGGGCGCGGCGGCGAACTTGGCCAGCGGCGGCAGCGGGCCGGTGGCGATCGCGAGCGGAAAGCTGTCGGCGTTGGCCAGCGGCCGGCCGCTGGCGTCCTTCAGCTCGGCCGGCAGGCTGAGCGTGAGCGTGGCGCGCTCGGGAAAGGGGCCGTCGAAGCGCAGGCGATCGAGCAGATCGTCGCCCGCGCCGCCCTCTGCCTCCTTGGGCGCGAACTCGGCCTTGTCCGTGTGCAGCCGCACGCCGCCCAGCAGCTTGCGCGCCACCGGCGCGCTGAATGTCAGCTCGATCGGGCGGATCGGCATGCAGGCGGCCTGGGCGTTTTCGCGCTCGCAGCTGGTGTTGGCGGTGAAGGGCTCGCGCACCGTGAAGGCAAAGCGGCGCTCCACCCGGTTGGCGACGCCGCTGGGCGTGGCCACGCCGGCGCCGTAGACCAGCTGCACGCGTGTGGCGGGCGTCAGGCGCCGGTTGCAGGCCAGGGTCAGATAGCGCTGCGGCGCCGCCTGCGCGGCCTTGTCCAGGTCCAGCGCCTTCAGGATGGCGGCGCGCGGCTCGCCCTCGATCAGGCGCACCGGCACGCGCTCGCCCAGGCCATCGGCCACGCAGGCGATGTGGGCCTGCGCGCTCTCGGCCGTGGCCGCGCCGTTCAGGCGCAGCACGAAGGTCTGCTCCTCCTCGATCGGCTGGTAGCTCTCGGGCCAGATGCGCTGCACGAACGGCCCGCCGGTATTGAATCGATAGCTGCTCGCGCCCGCCAGTGCTGCGCCGGAAGGCGATTTGAACCCTGGAACGACGCTCAGCTCGCAGCGCACGCCGGGCGGCAGGTTGGCGGCGAAGTCGTACACCCACTGGCGCGCGCCGACCCAGTGGCCCTGGCCGCGCGCCGCGCTGGCGTCGTCGCAGCGCACGGCGAGCGGCGCGGCGGCCTGCGCGTCGCCGAAGCGCACCGCGTCGTGGTCGAACTTGACCGACACCTGGCGCACGCGCGCCACCTCGCCCTGGGGGCTGAGGGCGGTGATGGTCAGGGCTTGGGCCTGTGCGGACGCCAGGCCGAGCAGCAGCGCCAGGGTGACGCGCAGGTCCGGGCGGGGCGCTCGCGCCGTGCGTGCGGGTGAGAGGAAGGACATGCGGGGTTCCCGGGCCGGTTGAGCGCCCGAGGGTAGCAAACCCCGCAGGGCCGGCGCGGCCGGCCGCCCCGTCGCCTCATGCCAGGTTGCCATTAACGCGTTGAGAACGCCGGGCGGGCGGTGGCGCGCCAAGGAGCTTGGGCGGGCAGCTCCGCTCCTGTCCCCCGCTGTCCGTCTGCGACGGCCATCTCCTCCTTAACCTCGCTGCGCTGCCCACCCAAGCCCCTTGGCGGGAAGCGGCGGTCACCCGTCAAGCGGTCTGCACGGCCAGCAACGCCACGGATCAGGTCGTCGGGGTGCCCGGCGCAGTGAAGTGAAGGAGGAGCCGGCCGCAGGCCGGTGGGGGACATGAACGAAGCCGGGCGCCCCGGCGGCCTGATCCCACCCCGCGGCCGGCATGCTTCATCTTTTCGAATGCGAAACCGTATCAGTTGACGGTGACGTGCGCGTCCTTGACCAGCTTGGCGAACTTGTCGGTCTCGCTGCGGATCTCGCCGGCCATGTCCTCGCTGCTGTTGCCGATGGGGATGGCGCCGATGTCGGCCATGCGCTGGCCGAACTCGGGCGAGCGGATGATCTTGACCATCTCGCTGTTCAGGCGCACGACGATGTCCCTGGGCGTGGCGGCTGGCGCCAGCACGCCGAACCAGGTGCCGATGTTGAAGCCCTTGAGGCCCGCCTGGTCCAGCGTGGGCACGTCGGGCAGGGCGGCCGAGCGGGTGGCGGTGGTGACGGCCAGCGGGCGCAGCTTGCCGGCCTTGATGTGCGGCAGCACCGGCGTGATGGTGTCGAAGGACATCAGGATCTGGCCGCCCAGCAGGTCGCTGGCCAGCGGGCCGCTGCCCTTGTAGGCCACGTGCGTCAGCGTGGTGCCGGTCTGCTGCTGGAACTGCATGCCGATCAGGTGCTGGGCCGTGCCGTTGCCGTTGGAGCCGAAGTTGGCGTGCTCGGGGTGGGCCTTGATGTAGCTCACCAGCTCGGCCAGGTTCTTCACCGGCGTGGCGGCGTTGACCACCAGCACGTTGGGCACCATGGCGATCATGGTGACGGGCGCCAGGTCGCGCTGAAAGTCGTAGGGCAGCTTGCTGTAGACGCTGGTGGCGATGGTGTGGTGCACGGCGCCGATCAGCAGGGTGTAGCCGTCGGGCTTGGCCTTGCTGACGTAGTCGGCGCCGATGGTGGCGCCGGCGCCCGGCTTGCTCTCGACGATCACCGGCTGGCCCAGCGCGGCCGTCAGGCGCTCGCCCAGCGCGCGTGCCAGCACGTCCGTGGTGCCGCCGGCGGCAAAGGGCACGACCAGGGTGATCGGCCGGTTCGGCCAGGACTGGGCCCAGGCGCCGCCGGCGGCGGCAAGCGCCAGGGTGGCGGCGGCAGCGCGCGCCAGGGTGCGGCGCGACAGGCGAGTGGGGGTGACGGGCATGCTGGGGTCTCCGGGGTTGGAATGCTTGGCTGTGGTGGCGGGTCAGGCGACCTGGCGTTGCGGCACGTGGGCGAGCAACTCGCACACGGCGGCCGTCACCTGCGCCGTGCTGGCCGTGCCGCCCAAGTCGCGCGTGTGCAGGCGGGGGGTGGCGGTGACTTGTTCGATGGCGTGCATCAGGCGCTGCGCGGCGGCGGCTTCGCCCAGGTGCTCCAGCAGCATCACGCAGCTCCAGAAGGTGCCGACCGGGTTGGCCACGCCCTGGCCCATGATGTCGAAGGCCGAGCCGTGGATGGGCTCGAACATGCTGGGGTAGCGGCGCTCGGGGTCGATGTTGCCGGTGGGCGCGATGCCCAGGCTGCCGGCCAGGGCGGCGGCCAGGTCGCTCAGGATGTCGGCGTGCAGGTTGGTGGCGACGATGGTGTCCAGCGTGGCGGGGCGGTTCACCATGCGCGCGGTGGCGGCGTCCACCAGCTCCTTGTCCCAGCGCACGTCGGGGAACTCTCGGGCGATCTGCGCGGCGATCTCGTCCCACATCACCATGGCGTGGCGCTGGGCGTTGCTCTTGGTGACCACCGTCAGCAGCTTGCGCGGTCGCGACTGCGCGAGCTTGAAGGCGAAGCGCATGATGCGTTCCACGCCGGCGCGGGTCATCATGCTCACGTCGGTGGCTGCCTCCAGCGGGTGGCCCTGGTGCACGCGCCCGCCCACGCCGGAATACTCGCCCTCGGAGTTCTCGCGCACGATCACCCAGTCCAGGTCCTTGGGGCCGCAGCGCTTGAGCGGCGCGTCGATGCCCGGCAGGATGCGCGTGGGCCGCACGTTGGCGTACTGGTCGAAGCCCTGGCAGATCTTCAGGCGCAGGCCCCATAGCGTGACGTGGTCGGGAATGTGCGGATCGCCCGCCGAGCCGAACAGGATGGCGTCCTTGTCGCGCAGGGCGTCCAGGCCGTCCGCGGGCATCATCACGCCGTGGCGGCGGAAATGATCGCCCCCCCAGTCGAAGGATTCGAACTCGAAGCGAAAGCCTGCGCCGCCGTCGGCCAGCGCCTGCAGCACCTGTTGGCCGGCGGGGATTACTTCCTGGCCGATGCCGTCGCCGGGGATGGCGGCGATGCGGTAAGTCTTCATGGGGTTTCCTGTCGGGATGGCTGGCGAGGCAGCGATGGGCCGAGTCTAGGCAGCGCAGGCCGGGCCTGCGCGCGCCTGTGGTGAAATCATTGTTGACTTCAAGTTAACAGTGAACGCCATGAACCAAGCCATCCAGCCGGCTGACCTGGGCTTTTTTTCGACGCTGGCCAGCGCCGGCAGCCTGAGCGCGGCCGCGCGCGAGCTGGGCGTCAGCACGCCGGCCGTAAGCAAGCACCTGGCGGCCATGGAGGCGCGCCTGGGCGTGCCGCTGGTGCGCCGCACCACCCGGCGCATGAGCCTGACGGCCGAGGGCGAGCGCTACCTGGTGCAGGCGCGCCGCATCCTGGCCGACATCGACGCCCTGCACCACAGCCTGGGCGCGGCGCGCGAGACGCCCAGCGGCCTGCTGCGCGTGAACGCCACGCTGGGCTTCGGGCGCAGCCACGTGGCGCCGCTGGTGTCGCGCTTCGCGCGCCGCTATCCGCAGGTGCAGGTGCAATTGCAGCTGTCGGTCAGCCCGCCGCCGCTGTCGGACAACGCGTTCGATGTCTGCGTGCGCTTCGGCAGCCCGCCCGACGCCCGCGTGCTGGCGCGCCGGCTGGCGTCCAACCGGCGCCTGCTGTGCGCGGCGCCCGCCTACCTGGCGCGGCGCGGCACGCCGGCCAGCGTGGAGGAGCTGGTGCGCCACGACTGCATCGGCATTCGCCAGGGCGACGAAGCCTATGGCCTGTGGCGCCTGGCGACGGCGCGCGGGCGGCCGCAGGCCGTCAAGATCGGCGGGCCGCTGACCACCAACGACGGCGGCGTGGCGGTGAACTGGGCGCTGGAAGGCCACGGCATCCTGCTGCGCGCCGAGTGGGACATTCAGGCCTACCTGCGCAGCGGCCGGCTGGTGGCCGTGTTGCCGCAGTACCGCTCGCCCGATGCCGACATCTACGCGGTTTATCCGCCGGGCCAGCAGCTGACGGCGCGGGTGCGGGTTTTCGTCGATTTTCTGGCGGCGGCGTTCGCGCGCCACGGCGTGCCGGCGCGCGGCGAGTGAACGGGCGAGCCGCTCAGGGCCGGGGCTCGCCCACCAGGCGCGCGCGGTGGCGCGCGATCTGGCGGCGCACCTGGGCCGGCGCGGTGCCGCCCAGGGTGTTGCGTGCGTTCAGGCTGCCGCGCAGCGACAGCACGTCGAACACGTCTTTTTCGATGGCGGGGTGAAAGCCCTGCAGCGTGGCCAGCGGCAGTTCGGACAGGTCGCAGCCATGCGCCTGTGCGGCCTTGACGGCGTGCGCCACGGTTTCGTGCGCGTCGCGAAAGGGCAGGCCCTTCTTGACCAGGTAGTCCGCCAGATCGGTGGCCGTGGCGTAGCCCTTTTGCGCGGCGGCTTCCATGGCGGCGGCGTTGACGCTGATGCCGCCCTCCTTGGCGCCGGTGGCGGCGTTCAGCTGCCCGCCAATCATCTCCGTGAAGATGCGCAGCGTGTCGCGCAGCGTGTCCACGGTGTCGAACAGCGGCTCCTTGTCTTCCTGGTTGTCCTTGTTGTAGGCCAACGGCTGGCCCTTCATCAGCGTGATCAGGCCCATCAGGTGGCCGACCACGCGGCCGGTCTTGCCGCGCGCCAGCTCGGGCACATCGGGGTTTTTCTTCTGCGGCATGATCGACGAGCCGGTGGTGAAGCGGTCGGCGATGCGGATGAAACCGTAGTTCTGGCTCATCCACAAAATCAGCTCTTCGCTCAGGCGGCTGATGTGCACCATGACCAGCGACGCGGCGGCGGCGAATTCGATGGCGAAGTCGCGGTCGCTCACCGCGTCCAGGCTGTTCTGGCACACGCCGTCCATGCCCAGGCTGCGCGCCACGCGCTCGCGGTCCAGCGGGTAGGTGGTGCCGGCCAGCGCCGCGGCGCCCAGCGGCAGCTGGTTGACGCGCTGGCGCACGTCGCCCAGGCGCTCTTCGTCGCGGCCGAACATCTCGGTGTAGGCCAGCAGGTGGTGCGCGAAGCTGACCGGCTGCGCCACCTGCAGGTGGGTGAAGCCGGGCAGGATGACCTCGACGTTGCGCTCGGCCACCTCGATCAGCGCCAACTGCAGCTCGCGCAGCAGCGCGCGGATGGCGTCGATCTCGCCGCGCAGCCACAGGCGGATGTCGGTGGCGACCTGGTCGTTGCGGCTGCGGCCGGTGTGCAGGCGCTTGCCGGCGTCGCCCACCAGCTGCGTCAGGCGCGCCTCGATGTTCAGGTGCACGTCTTCCAGCGCCAGCTTCCAGTCGAACGTGTTGCTCTCGATTTCGGAGCTGATGGCGCTCATTCCGCGCTGGATGGCGGCATGATCTTCTTGTGAAATGATGCCCTGCGCCGCCAGCATTTCGGCGTGCGCCAGGCTGCCGGCGATGTCGGCCGCGGCCAGGCGCCGGTCGAAAAACACGCTGGCGGTGTAGCGCTGCACCAGCTCGCTCATGGGCTCGGAAAACAGGGCCGACCAGGCCTGGGACTTGGTGTCGAGTTGGTTGCTGGACATGGCGGGTGGGAAAGAGTTGCGGCCACGCATCGGCGCGGCATGAACGGCGGCGGGCGCCCGATGAAAGGCACTTCGAGGGCCCTACACTGGGCGAGCCCATGAAGGATTCGCAAATTCTATCGACCCTGACCGAGCGCTGGCTGCCGCCGGCGCCGCCGCCGCCCGCGCCGGTGCTGGTGTTCGACGCCTGCGAGGTGGGCGTGATCCTGCGCGCCGTGCTGTACGTGGAGGCGGTGCTGGCGGTGGCGCTGATGTATGGCGCCGCCTCGCTGGCCGACTGGCTGGGCAGCGTGGCGGTGCTGACGGGCGCGGCGCTGCCGGCCACCCTGCTGTGGCTGGTGATCGGCTGCGCGCTCAAGCGCCCGCTGGCGCGCCTGAAGCCCGCCGCGCAGCTGAGCGCCGGCGTGGCGCTGGGCGCGCTGGGCGGGGTGTACGCGGCCGGCACCATGGCGCTGACGGGCTTGGTCGCGCAGCCGGCCTGGCTGGCCGCCGCCTGCACCGGCGCGCTGCTGGCCGCGGGCCTGGTGGCGGGGCTGATGTGGCGTGCCCGCGGACGCATGCCGGCGGCCACCACGGCGCGGCTGGCCGAGCTGCAGGCGCGCATCCGTCCGCACTTTCTGTTCAACGCGCTCAATTCGGCCATGGCCCTGGTGCGCGAGGCGCCCGCCCAGGCCGAGGAGGTGCTGGCCGACCTGGCGGATTTGTTTCGCCACGCGCTGGCCGACCAGCACGGCGCTTCCAGCGTGGCGCAGGAGATCGAGCTGGCGCGCCGCTATCTGGCGATCGAGCAGGTGCGCTTTGGCGAGCGCCTGAAGGTGGAGTGGGCGCTGGACCCGCGCGTGGGCGCGGCGCAGTTGCCGCCGCTGATCCTGCAGCCGCTGGTGGAAAACGCCGTCGTCCACGGTGTGGAGCCCAGCGCCCAGGGCGCGCGCCTGCGCGTCTCCACCCAGCTGCGCGGCGCCATGGCGCTGATCAAGATCACCAACACCGTGCCGGCCGGGCAGGGCGAGAGCGGCCACGGCATGGCGCTGACCAATGTGCGCGACCGGCTGCGCCTGCTGCACGACCTGCAGGGCAGCTTTCGCACCGCGCTGGTCGACGGGGTGTACCAGGCGCGCATCGAGATCCCGATGCCCCGTGGGGGCAGCGCATGACCCTGCGCGTACTGATCGTCGACGACGAGCCGCTGGCGCGCTCGCGCCTGCGCAGCCTGCTGGGCGACTGCCGCGCGCCGGCCGCGCTGGTGGCGGGCGAAGCGGCCAACGCGGCCGACGCCATGGCGCTGCTGGCGCACCAGGCTTTTGATGTCGCGCTGCTGGACATCCACCTGCCCGGCGCCGACGGCATGCAGCTGGCGCAGGCGCTGCGCGCGCTGGAGCAGCCGCCGGCGGTGGTGTTCGTCACCGCGCACAGCGAATACGCGGTGCACGCCTTCGAGATCGAGGCGCTGGACTACCTGACCAAGCCGGTGCGGTTGGAGCGCCTGCAGGCCGCGCTTCAAAAAGCAGAGCGCCTCGCGCAGAATGGACGGGCGCCAGAGGCCGATTTGGCTTCAGACGCGCTGCTGATCACCGAGCGCGGCCGTACCCTGCGCGTGCCGCTGGCCGAGGTGCTGTACCTGCGCGCCGAGCTCAAGTACGTCACGGTGCGCACGGCCGCCGCCAGCCACCTGCTGGACGGCAGTCTGAGCCAGCTGGAAGAGCGCTGGGGCGAGCGCTTCGTGCGCATCCACCGCAACGCGCTGGTGGCGCGCGCGGCCATGCGCGCGCTGGTGCGCCACGTGGATGCCGACGAGGGCGAGGGCTGGGCCGTGCAGCTGGCCGGGGTGGACGAGGCGCTGGCCGTGTCGCGCCGCCAGCTGGCGGCGGTGCGCGCGGCACTGGGGCAGTGAGCGCGGCGCCGGGGGCGTTCTTGTAGCATCCCCATCCATGTCCCTGAAGATCACCATCGCCACCCGAGAAAGCCGCCTGGCCCTGTGGCAGGCCGAGCACGTCAAGGCGCTGCTGCTGCAGCGCGGCCACCAAGTCACCCTGCTGGGCATGACCACCCGTGGCGACCAGATCCTGGACCGCAGCCTGTCCAAGGTGGGCGGCAAGGGCCTGTTCGTGAAGGAGCTTGAAACCGCGCTGGAAGAAGGCCGCGCCGACATCGCCGTGCATTCGCTGAAAGACGTGCCGATGGACTTGCCGCCCGGCTTCGCGCTGGCGGGCGTGATGGCGCGCGAAGACCCGCGCGACGCCTGGGTGTCGCCGCAATACGGCCGGCTGGAGGATTTGCCCACGGGCGCGGTGGTCGGCACCTCCAGCCTGCGCCGCAGCGTGCTGCTGCGCGCCGAATTCGAGCGTCTGGGTCGCCCCGATCTGCGCATCGAGCCGCTGCGCGGCAACCTGGACACGCGCCTGCGCAAGCTGGACGAAGGCCAGTACGCCGGCATCGTGCTGGCGGCGGCGGGCTTAATGCGCCTGGGCTTGGCCGCGCGCATCCGCCATGTGTTCGACACCGAGCAGATGCTGCCGGCCGCAGGGCAGGGCGCCCTGGGCATCGAGACACGCGCCGGCCGCGCCGAGCTGGCGCAGGCGCTGGCGCCGCTGGCCGATGCCGTCACCACCTTGTGCACCGCCGCCGAGCGCGCCGTCAGCCGCGCCATGGGCGGCAGCTGCTCGATGCCGCTGGCCGCGCACGCCACGCTGGAGGGCACACAGATGCTGCTGCGCGCCGCCTGGGGCGACCCCGAGGGCGCGCCCGGCCTGGTGCGCGCCAGCGAGCGCGCCGACGTGCGCACGCCCGAGCAGGCCGAGGCCCTGGGCCAGCGCGTGGCCGCGGCGCTGCGCGCCGGCGGCGCGCACTGAGTCGGACGTTACCCGCATGCCCGCCCCGCGCGTGCTCGTCACCCGCCCGGCCGCCGCCGCCGCGGCTTGGGTGGCGCAGCTGGCGCGCTACGGCATCGCTGCCGAGGCGCTGCCGCTGATCGAGATCCGGCCCGAACCCCTCACTGGCGCCCTGGCGCAGGCGCGCCGGCAGCTGTCCCGCTACGCCGCCGTGATGTTCGTCAGCGGCAACGCCGTCACCAGCTTATTGGGGTCAGATCACATTTATTTTGATAAATCGGGGTCAGATCACAATTATTCTGAACAAAACGCGGCTGTAGCGCCCACGGATCAAGCGCAAGCAGCTATTGAAACCAGAGCGTGGTCGCCCGGCCCGGGCACCACCCAGGCGCTGCTGGCCGCCGGCTGGCCGCGGGCGCGCATCGACGCGCCGGCGGCGGATGCCGCCCAGTTCGACTCCGAAGCCCTGTGGGCGCAGGTGGCGCCGCAGGTGCGCGCCGGCCTGCGCGTGCTGATCGTGCGCGGGGGCGACGCCGCCGGCCGCCTGGCCGGGCGCGACTGGCTGGCCCAACGGCTGCAGCAGGCCGGGGTGCAGGTCGATCAGCTGCTGGCCTATCGACGCGCCGCGCCGGTGCTGGCGCCGGCCGCGCGCTCGCGCGCGCTGGCGGCGGCCGCCGACGGCACGCTGTGGCTGTTCAGCAGCTCGGAGGCCGTGGCCAATCTGCGCCAATGCCTGCCCGCCGCCGACTGGCGCGGCGCGCGCGCGCTGGCCACGCACCCGCGCATCGCGCAGGCCGCGCGCGACGCCGGCTTCGGCGCGGTGGCGGACACGCGTCCGGCACTGGCGGACGTGGTGGCGTCGATAGAATCGCTGGCATGAATCCCGAGCCGCCGCCCGCCGCGCCTGCCGTCGAAGCCGCGCCGCCGGCGCTGCCGCCCGCAGCGCCTGCTGCGACCCCGGCTCAGGGGGCACCGGCCAGCCCAGCCGCGCGCCCGGGCGTGCCCGGCCCCGGCCTGATCGTGGCCTGGGTGGTGGCCGTGCTGGCCCTGGCGGCGGTGCTGCTGCTGTGGCAAAAGGTCTCGTCCATGCAGGAGCAGCTGGCGCGCCAGAGCGCCGACGCCAACAGCAAGTCGGTCGAGGCGCGCACCCTGGCGCGACAGGCCGATACCGAAGTGCGCGATGCGCTGGGCCGGCTGGCCGCGCTTGACGGTCGCGTGGGCGACCTGGCCGCCTACCGCAGCCAGATGGAGGAGCTGGTGCAAAGCGTGGCGCGCAACCGCGACGCCAACCTGGCCGCCGAGCTCGAATCCGCCTTGCGCGTGGCGCAGGATCAGGCGCAGCTGACCGGCAGCGTGCAGCCTCTGCTGGCCGCGCTGCGCAGCGCCGAGCGGCGCGTGGCCGCCAGCAGCGACCCGCGCCTGGCGCCGGTGGCGCGTGCCGTGGCGCACGACCTGGAGCGCGTCAAGAACGCCAGCATCACCGACACCGCCGGCGTGCTGGCGCGCATCGACCAGGTGCTGCGCCAGGTGGACGAACTGCCGGTGGCCAACGCCGTCGGCCGCGAGCGCAGCGGCACCACGCTGCGCGAGCGCGCCCCGCCCGCGCCCGCCACCTGGTGGCAGCGCTGGAGCCGCAGCGTGCTGGACGAGGCGCGCGACCTGCTGCGCGTCAGCCGCATCGAGCGGCCCGAGGCCAGCATGCTCAGCCCCGAGCAGGCCTTCTTCGTGCGCGAGAACCTCAAGCTGCGCCTGCAGGGCGCGCGCCTGGCGTTGCTGGCGCGCCAGTACGAGGCCGCGCGCGCCGACCTGGCCGCCGCCGCCGCCTCGCTTGGCACTTGGTTCGACCCCGCCTCGCGCCGCACGCAGGCGGCCGCCACGCTGCTGCAGCGCATTCGCGGCGAAACCCACGACGCCGCGCTGCCCAGTGTGGACGACACCCTGGTGGCGCTCAGCCAGGCCGCCGCGGCCGCTCAGGCCCGCTGATCGCCGCCCCGACCATGCGCGCCGCCCTCTGGTTGATTGGCCTGTTTGCCGCCGCCGTGGCGCTGGCCCTGTTTGCCGGCGACAACGAAGGCACGGTCACCGTGTTCTGGCCGCCGTACCGGGTCGACCTTTCGGTCAACCTGGTGCTGCTGCTGCTGGCGCTGCTGTTTGCCCTGCTGTACGGCGCGCTGCGCACCGTTGCCGCCGTGCTGGAGCTGCCGCGCCAGGCGCGGCGCTGGCGCACCCAGCAGCGCGAGCGCGCCACCAACGGCCTGCTGATGGATGCGCGCGTGCAGTTCACCGCGGGGCGCTTCCTGCGCGCGCGCAAGGCGGCCGAGGCGGTGCTGGCGCGCGTGCACGCCAGCGACCCCGACAAGCAGGGCGCGCCGGGGGTGCTGGGCCTGCGCACGCTGGCCCACCTGACGGCCGCCGAAAGCGCGCATGCGCTGCAGGACGAAGCCACCCGCACGCGCCACCTCGACGCCGCCCTGGCCGTGGCCAGCAGCCACGGCGCCGCCGCCGAATTGCGCGAGGCCGTGTTGCTGCGCGCCGCGCACTGGGCGCTCAACGGCCAGGACCCGGCCGCCGCGCTGGCGCGCCTGGGCGAGCTGCCGACCGGCGCGCAGCGGCGCACTGCCGCGCTGCGCCTGAAGCTCAAGGCCGCGCGCCAGGCCGGCCACATGGCCGACGCCATGGAAACCGCGCGCCTGCTGGCCAAGCACCGCGCGTTCTCGCCGCAGGCCGCCGCCAGCCTGCTGCGCGGCCTGGCCGCCGAGCAGATCGCCGGCGCCTACGACGGCGAGCAGCTGCGCCAGATCTGGGCCGCGCTGGGCCCGCGCGAGCGCACCATGCCCGACTTGGCCCTGCGCGCCGCGCAGCGGCTGCTCGACCTGGGCGGCGACACCATGCTGGCGCGCAGCTGGCTGGCCCCCGTGTGGGACGACATGCTGGCCCAGCCCGAGGTCTTCACCGACGCCCAGCGCGTGCGCCTGGCCCAAGTGCTGGAGCAGGCCCTGAGCGAGCAAGGCGCCGATGCCGAATGGCTGGCGCGCATCGAGTCCGCCCAGCAGGCCCACCCGCGCGACGCCACGCTGCAGTACCTGGCCGGCATGGCCTGCCTGCAGCGTGGCCTGTGGGGCCGCGCGCAGCTGCTGCTGGCCCAGGCCGCCCGCACGCTGGACGACGCCCCGCTGCGCCGCAACGCCTGGCGTGCGCAGGCGCGCCTGGCCGAGGAGCGCGGCGACGAGCAGGCCGCGGCGCAGGCCTGGCGGCAGGCCGCGCAGACCTGATCGCTTCCATCCCATCGGCGTCGTGATACGACGTCATAAATCGGCTTTTCTTGACTATGATGCCAACATGATGATCGCGCATCGCCCCCCCCGCAGCCGCCCGCGTTCCCTCACGGTCGAGGTGGTCGAGGCGGTGGGCGACCGCATCCGCGACGGCAGTCTGGCGGCCGGCGCCAAGCTGCCGCGCGAGGCCGACCTGATGGCCGAGTTCGGCGTCAGCCGCACGGTGGTGCGCGAGGCCATGTCGCGCCTGCAGGCCGCCGGCATGGTGGCCACGCGGCACGGCGTGGGCACCTTCGTGGTCGGCGCCGGCGACACGGTGGCGTTTCGCATCGACCCCGAGCAGATGGCCACGCTGCAGGACGTGATCGACGTGCTGGAGCTGCGCATCGCGCTGGAGACCGAATGCGCCGGCCTGGCGGCGGCGCGCCGCACCGCGGACCAGCTGCAGGCCATCCGCGCGGCGCTGGCGGCCTTCGTGGCGGCGCGCGAGTCGGGGCAGGATGCGGTGGGGGCGGACTTTCAGTTTCACCTGGAGATCGCGCGCGCCACCCACAACCGGCACTTCGTCGAGTTGATGAACACCCTGGGGCTGAGCATGATTCCGCGCGCGCGGCTGGCGACCGGGCAGGCGCCGGCGGGCGAGGAGTGGGCCTATCTGGGCCGCCTCAACGCCGAGCACCAGAGCGTGCTGGACGCCATTGCGCGCCAGGACGTGGAGGGCGCCCGTGCGGCCATGCGCACGCATCTGGCCAACAGCCGGCAGCGGCGCCAGCTGGCGGCGCAGGGCCATTGAGTCGGACGGTGAATCAGGGTTTACACCAAGAAAAAAACCGATTTTTAGTTGTACGATGTCATATCAGTAAGTCGTGGAGATGCAATGACCCCCAACGAGCTCAAGACGGCCCTGTCGACCGGCCTCTTGTCCTTTCCCCTGACCGATTTCGACGCCGAGCTGCGCTTTGCGCCCAAGCCCTATGCCGCGCGCCTGGAGTGGCTGATGCCCTATGGCGCCAGCGTGCTGTTTGCCGCCGGCGGCATGGGCGAGTTCTTTTCGCTTGAGCCCGGTGAATACGCCGACGTGGTGAAGGTCGCGGCCGCCACCTGCGGCCAGCGCACGCCCATCGTCGGCGCCAGCGGCGGCGGCACCACGCTGGCCATCCAGTACGCGCAGGCCACCGAGCGCAGTGGCGCCGCCGGCATCCTGCTGATGCCGCACTACCTGACCGAGGCCGGGCAGGAGGGGCTGGTGGCGCACATCGAGGCCGTGTGCAAGAGCGTGAAGATCGGCGTCATCGTCTACAACCGCGGTGCCTGCAAGCTGACGGCCGAGTCGGTGGCGCAACTGGCCGAGCGCTGCCCCAACCTGATCGGCTTCAAGGATGGGCTGGGCGACATCGAGCGCATCGTGCAGATCCGCCGGCGCCTGGGCGATCGCCTGGTCTACATCGGCGGCATGCCGACGCACGAGATTTACGCGCAGGCCTACCAGGCGCTGGGCGTTCCCACCTATTCGTCGGCGGTGTTCAACTTCATCCCGCGCACCGCCATCGAGTTCTACAAAGCCTATGCCAAGGGCGATTCGGCCACGGTCAATCGCCTGCTGGACGAGTTCTTCCTGCCCTACATCGAGATCCGCAACCAGGGTGCGGGCTACGCCGTCAGCATCGTCAAGGCCGGTGCGGCCCTGGTCGGCCACGGCGCCGGCTCGGTGCGCCCGCCGCTGTCCGACCTCAAGCCGCAGCAGCGCGAACAGCTCAAGCTGCTGATCGACCGCCTGGGCGCGCAGTAAGTGCCATCCGTTTCCCAACCCGTCCCCCAACCGAGGAGATCAACCATGAAAAAAACTCTTGCCGGCATCGTCCTGGGCTTGGCTAGCGCCGTGGCCTTTGCCTGGCCCACCAAGACCGTCACGATCATCGTGCCGTTCCCGCCCGGTGGCTCCACCGACATGATCGCCCGCATCATCTCGAACGAGCTGGGCCCCAAGATCGGCGGCACCGTGGTGGTCGACAACAAGGCGGGCGCCACCGGCACCATCGGCGCCGCCCAGGTGGCGCGCAGCGAGCCGGACGGCTACACCCTGCTGGTGGCCTCGCTGGGCCCGTTCGTGATCGCGCCGCACCTGATGAAGGTGCAGTACGACGCGCTCAAGGACCTGGACCCGATCACCGTCGCGGTGCGCGCGCCCAATGTGCTGGTGGTGCCCGCCGCCTCCAAGCACAAGAGCCTGGCCGATGTGCTGAGCTACCTGAAGGCCAACCCCGGCAAGATGAGCTTTGCCACCTCGGGTGCCGGCAGCAGCGACCACCTGACGTCCGAGCTGTTCTGGCAGCAGACCGGCACCAGCGGCCTGCACGTGCCCTACAAGGGGGGCGGTCCGGTGATGACCGACCTGCTGGGCAACCAGGTGGATTCGTCCTTCATGAACATCAACACCGCGCTGCCGCAGATCCAGGCGGGCAAGCTGCGCCCGCTGGTCATCACCAGCGCCAAGCGCTCGCCTCTGCTGCCCAACGTGCCCACGCTGGAGGAAAGCGGCATCAAGGACGCCAACGTCTACTCCTGGCAGGCCGTTGCCGGCCCGCACGGCATGCCCGCCGAGCTCAAGAACCGCTTGCAGCGCGACATCGCCGCCATTCTGAGCGAGCCGGCCACCAAGGCCAAGCTGGAGGGACTGGGTTTCGAGCTGGTGCTGAACACGCCCGAGGAGTTCGCGAAGTACGAGGCAACCGAGTACGCTCGCTGGCAAAAGCTGATCCACGATCGCCACATCACGGCCAACTGATCGAGCCCTGAGCCAAGCGGACACGCGCCGTGTCCGCCTGGTTTTACAAGCAAAATAGGCCTCCAGCGCTTGCCAGTCAAGCGCGATAAGCTATCGATACAATAGTAATCGACGTTTGTCGATCAAGCCTGCCCATCCCATGACTGCTCCCGTCGTCCAGCGCATGCAGGTTGTTCCCGTTGCCGGGCGCGACAGCATGCTGCTCAATCTGTCCGGCGCGCACGCGCCGTTTTTCACCCGCAACCTGGTCATCGTGACCGACAGCGCCGGCCACACCGGTCTGGGCGAGGTGCCGGGTGGCGAGAAGATCCGCCAGACGCTGGAAGACGCCCGCGCCCTGGTCGAGGGCCGCGCCATCGGCGCCATGCACGCCATCCTGAACGACATGCGCAGCCGCTTTGCCGACCGCGACGCGGGCGGGCGCGGCCTGCAGACCTTTGATCTGCGCACCACCATCCACGCCGTGGCCGCCGTCGAATCGGCCCTGCTCGACCTGCAGGGCCAGCACCTGGGCGTGCCGGTGGCGGCCCTGCTGGGCGAGGGCCAGCAGCGCGACGCCGTGCAGATGCTGGGCTACCTGTTCTTTGTCGGCGACCGCGGCAAGACCGATCTTCCGTATGCCAGCGCGCCCGACGCCGAGGATGACTGGCTGCGCCTGCGCCACGAACCGGCCCTGACGCCGGCGGCCGTGGTGCGCCTGGCCGAGGCCGCGCAGCAGCGCTATGGCTTTCAGGACTTCAAGCTCAAGGGCGGCGTGCTGCGCGGCGACGAGGAGGTCGAGGCCGTCAGCGCCCTGCACGAGCGCTTTCCGCAGGCGCGCGTCACGCTCGACCCCAACGGCGGCTGGCTGCTGAAAGAAGCGATCCGCCTGGGCCACAAGATGCGCGGCGTGGTCGCCTATGCCGAAGACCCCTGCGGCGCCGAAGAAGGCTTTTCGGGCCGCGAGGTGATGGCCGAGTTTCGCCGCGCCACCGGCCTGCCCACGGCCACCAACATGATCGCCACCGACTGGCGCCAGCTGGCGCACGCACTGGCGCTGCAAAGCGTGGACATCCCGCTGGCCGACCCCCACTTCTGGACCCTGGCCGGCAGCGTGCGCGTGGCGCAGACCTGCCGCGACTGGGGCCTGACCTGGGGCAGCCACTCCAACAACCATTTCGATGTCTCGCTGGCCATGTTCACCCACGTCGGCGCCGCCGCTCCCGGCAAGGTGACCGCCATCGACACGCACTGGATCTGGCAGGACGGCCAGCGCCTGACCAAGGAACCGCTCAAGATCGAGGGCGGCTACGTACAAGTGCCCAGGAAGCCCGGTCTGGGCATCGAAATCGACATGGTCGAGGTCGAGAAGGCCCACCAGCTTTATCTGCAGCACGGCCTGGGCGCGCGCGACGACGCCGTGGCCATGCAGTACCTGATCTCCAACTGGCGCTTCGATCCCAAGCGGCCTTGCCTGGTGCGCGACTGAGCCCGCCTTTGTTGTCATCTTGTTTCAATCACGCCATGACTGCCTTGCAATCCTTCGACGCCCGCACGGGCCAGCCCATCGATCCGCCGGTCGGCCACCCGCTGCTGGCCACCACGCCCGAACAACTCGACGCCATCGCGCAGGCCGCTGCCGCTGCCGCACCGATCTGGGCTGCCAGCGACGGCGCGGTGCGCGCCCGGCTGCTGGACGCACTGGCCACGGCGCTCGAGGCGCAGCGCGAAGAGCTGGTCGCCCTGGCTGACGCCGAGACCGGCCTGGGCCCGGCGCGCCTGCAGGGCGAGCTGGACCGCACCGCGTTTCAGCTGCGGCGCTTTGGCCGCATGGCGCAGGACGGCGTGCCGTTTCGCCACGTTGACGACCCGGCGGTGGCGGGCGCCGCGCCGGTCGGCCACCCGGCCATGCTGCGCGTGCGCGTGCCGCTGGGGCCGGTGGCCATGTTCGCGGCCAGCAACTTCCCGTTTGCCTTCTCGGTGCTGGGCGGTGACACCGCGGCGGCATTGGCCGCCGGCTGCCCGGTGGTGGTCAAGGCGCACAACGGCCACCTGCTGCTGGCGGACCGCGTGTTTGCGCTGATCCAGGCCGTGCTCAAGGCGCAGGGCCTGCCGGCGGGGCTGATCGGCCTGGTGCAGGGCGAGGGCAATGCCATCGGCACCCAGCTCATCCGCCATCCGGCCATTGCCGCCGGCGCCTTCACAGGCTCGACGCGCGGTGGCGCCGCGCTGCAGGCCGAGGCCAGCGCTCGCCCGCGGCCGATTCCGTTCTACGGCGAGCTGGGTTCGGTCAATCCGGTCATCGCGCTGCCGCACGCCCTGCGCGCCAAGGGCGCCGAGCTGGCGGCCACGCTGGCCGGCTCGATCACGTTGGGCAGCGGGCAGTTCTGCACCAGCCCGGGGGTGATCGTGCTGCTCGACGATCCGGCCAGCGATGCCTTTGTGCAGCAGCTCACTACAGCCCTGGTCGCGCAGCAGCCGCACGCCATGCTCACGCCCGGTCTGCGCCAGGCCTTTGACGCGGGGGTGGGGCGCTGGACGCAAGCCGGCGTGCAGCCGCTGCTGCTGGAGGCTGCCGACGCCGCCCAGCCGCCGCGCCCGGTGCTGGTGCAGGTCGACGCCGCCCGTTTCATCGGCACGCCGCAATTGCACGACGAGGTGTTCGGCCCCGCCAGCCTGATCGTGCGCGCGCACTCGGTGGCCGAGGCGGTGCAGGTGCTGCAGGCGCTGGGCGGCAGCCTGACCGTGACGCTGTGGGGCGCCGACGAGGAGAGCGCCGATGCCCAGGCGCTGGTGCGCGCCGCCATGCAGATGGCCGGCCGCGTGCTGTTTGCCGGCGTCCCCACCGGCGTGGCCGTGACGGCCGCGCAGCAGCACGGCGGGCCCTGGCCCGCGTCCACCCAGCCCTTGACCACCTCGGTGGGCGATGCCGCGCTGGACCGCTTCCTGCGCCCGGTGGCGCTGCAGGACATGCCGGCCTGGCTGGCGGCCCGCGCCGGCCGGCCGGTTTGAGAGGCTGAGCGGTCTCGACCGCGACCCGCGCAAGGAGTGTCTGTCATGACAACCACAGAAACCCGCCCGCCGCACATCATCCGCATGCATGCGGCGGACAACGTGGCCATCGTCGCCAACGTCGGCGGCCTGGAAGCAGGCACCGTGCTGGAGGGCGGGCTGACCCTGCTCGAGCGCGTGCCGCAGGCGCACAAGGTGGCGCTCGTCGATCTGCCCGAGGGCGCGCCCGTGCTGCGCTACGGCATTGCCATCGGCTACGCGCTCAGACCCATCCAGGCCGGCAGCTGGGTGCACGAGCGCCTGCTGCGCATGCCCGAGGCGCGCACGCTCGAGGGCCTGCCCAAGGCCAGCGTGCGGCCCCAGCCGCTGCCGCCGCTGGAGGACTACACCTTCGAGGGCTATCGCAATCCTGACGGCTCGGTCGGCACGCGCAACCTGCTGGCCATCACCGAGACCGTGCAGTGCGTGGCCGGCGTGACCCAGTTTGCGATCGAGCGCATTCGCGCCGAGCTGCTGCCCAAATATCCCAACGTGGACGGCGTGGTGGCGCTGGAGCACAGCTACGGCTGCGGCGTGGCCATCGACGCGCCCGACGCGCTGGTGCCGATCCGCACCGTGCGCAACCTTAGCCTCAACCCCAACTTCGGCGGCGAGCTGATGGTGGTCAGCCTGGGCTGCGAGAAGCTGCAGCCCTCGCGCCTGATGCCGCAGGCCGCGGATGCCGGCGCCCACGCCAACGCCGAGGCGCCGCTGGACGTCGTGGTGCTGCAGGACGAGGCGCATGTGGGCTTCATGGCCATGGTGGAGTCGATCCTGCGCCAGGCCGAGGTGCACCTGGAGCGCCTGAACGGGCGCCGGCGCGTCACCGTGCCGGCCAGCGAACTGGTGGTGGGCGTGCAATGCGGCGGCAGCGACGCCTTCAGTGGCGTCACCGCCAACCCGGCGGTGGGCTTTTGCACCGATCTGCTGGTGCGTGCCGGTGCCAGCGTGATGTTCTCCGAGGTGACCGAGGTGCGCGACGGCATCGACCAGCTCACTGCGCGCGCCGCCAGCCCCGAGGTGGCCGACGCCATGATCCGCGAGATGGCCTGGTACGACGCTTACCTGCGGCGCGGCGGCGCCGACCGCAGCGCCAACACCACGCCGGGCAACAAGACGGGCGGGCTGGCCAACATCGTGGAGAAGGCCATGGGCTCGATCGTCAAGTCGGGCTCTGCGCCCATCTCCAACGTGCTGGCGCCGGGCGACAAACTGTGCTCCAAGGGCCTGACCTACGCCGCCACCCCCGCCAGCGACTTCATCTGCGGCACGCTGCAGATGGCCGCCGGCATGAACCTGCACGTGTTCACCACTGGCCGCGGCACGCCCTACGGCCTGGCGGCCGTGCCGGTCATCAAGGTCGCCACGCGCACCGCGCTGGCGCAGCGCTGGCACGACCTGATGGACCTCAATGCCGGCCAGATCGCCGATGGCGAGGCCAGCATCGAACAGGTGGGCTGGGAGCTGTTTCAGCTGATGCTCGACGTCGCCAGCGGCCGCAAGAAGACCTGGGCCGAGCACTGGAAGCTGCACAACGCGCTGGTGCTGTTCAACCCGGCGCCTGTCACCTGATCTGCCGTGTGCCGGCCGGCTGGGCGGTTCCACGCTGCAGCTGCTCATACACCGCCGTCGCCAGCGCCTGCAGCGCCGGCCGCGGCAACTCGCCCGTGAGGGCGTAACCGAAGCCGCGCTCGACCCAGTAGAAGCTGGCGACCGGGCCCTGCTGGTCGAAGCGGAAGGCTTCGAGCGGTGTGCCGTCGAGCGCGCCCAGGTACAGGGTGATGCGCTGGCCCGTGGCGTTCTGGTACATGAACTGCGCGCGCGCGCCAGCGTCGCCCGGCAGCAGGCGCCCGCCGACCAAGTCGAAGCCCTGCGCCTGCAGCCGCGGCACCGTCAGCGGGCGCGCCAGGCGTTTGGACAGCCACTGCACCAGGTGCTCCTGCTGGTCGGCGGCCACCTCGACCGGGTGGCGCTGCTCGGGCTGGTAGACGGCGTAGGCCACCGCCGCCTGGCGCGCGAACTGCGCCGGCGGCGTGCTCGCGGCGACGGCCTGCGCCGCGTCGTCGGCCTGCCGCCCGTGCAGGCCCCAGCCCAGGCCGAAGGCCAACACCCAGCCCGCCGCCATGCCGGCCCAGGCCAGGCGGCGCCACTGGTTGGCCTGCGTGTCGTGCCAGCGGCCGGCCGCGCCCAGCACGGCCTCGGGCAGCGGGCGGTCCAGCCAGTCGCGGTGCAGCGCGTGCAGCGCGTCGCGTTGCCGGCGCCAGGCCTCGGCCTGCGCGCGCGCCGAAGGATCGAGCGCGGCGTCCAGCGCCTCGGCCCGGGCCGCGGGCAGGCGGCCGTCGACCAGGGCGTGCAGCTCGTCGGGGTGCAGGGGGGCAGGGCGGCTGGCGGTCATGTGGGCATCACTTCAGGCGGCGCAGGGCGGTGTTCGGGTGGGCGGGACGCTGCGGCGAGCGGGCGGGCGTTTGCTCCATCAAGGCCCGCATGCGCTCGCGCGCACGGGACAGGCGCGACATCACCGTGCCCAAGGGCACGCCCAGCACGCGCGCCACGTCGGCGTAGGCCATGTCCTCCAGCGTCACCAGCAGCAGCACGGCGCGCTGCTCGGCCGGCAGGCGCTGCAGGCAGCGGTCGAGGTCGAGCGCGGTGTCATCGGCCACGTCCGCCGCGCCGGCGACGGAGGCCAGCGCCTCGTCGTCCAGCGTCTGCACCGGCAGCAGGGCGCGGCGCTGGTTCAGGTACAGGTTGTGCATCAAGGTGAACAGCCAGGCGCGCAGATTGCTGCCGTGGCGCCACAGCAGCCACTTGCGGCAGGCGCGCTCCAGCGTGTCCTGCACCAGGTCGTCGGCGGCCCAGGCGTCGCCCGTCAGCGCACGCGCATAGCGGCGCAGTCCGGGCAGGTGCTCGACGATCTGCGCGTGGTTCATGCGGCTGCGGCGGGTTCAGGGCATGGCGGTGTGCCACAGGTTGATCTTGCCGTCGCCGCCCTTGTCGCCGGGCTTGCTGTCCTTGCTCCAGTAGTACAGCGGCTTGCCCTTGTAGGCCACCTGCTGGGTGCCGTCGTCGCGCTGGATCAGGCTGTAGCCCTCGCCGCTGGGCGCCGTGGTGGCGGTCAGCGGCGGCCAGTTGGTGGCGCAGCCGTCGTTGCAGGCCGACTTGCCGCTGCCCGCCGCATCCTTGTCGAAGGTGTAGAGCGTCATGCCGCTGGGGCCGACGAGTGCGCCATCGTGGACGCTCACCTGGGCCTGGGCGAGCGTGGGGCCGCCGGCCACGGCGAGGGCGACGAGCAGGGTTTTGAAGGGGATCATGGTGTTCTCCGTACGGTGTTGGCGTGCGTGATTGCGGCCTGACGAGGGATGAACACCGCGGGCGGGGCTTTTATTCCACGGCCCAGGCAAAAAAATCAGCGATGGCGGCTCTTGAGCGCCCGCTCCACCTCGCGCTTGCCCTCGCGCTCGCGGATGGTGTCGCGCTTGTCGTGCGTGGCCTTGCCCTTGGCCAGCGCGATTTCGCACTTCACGCGGCCGTTCTTCCAGTGCAGGTTGATGGGCACCAGGGTGTAGCCCTTTTGCTCGACCTTGCCGATCAGCCGCTGGATCTCGTCCTTCTTCATCAGCAGCTTCTTGGTGCGCACGGCGTCGGGGCGCACATGGGTGCTGGCGGTGCCCAGCGGGTTGATCTGGCAGCCGATGACGAACAGCTCGCCGCCCCGAATCACCACATAGCCGTCGGTCAGCTGCGCCTTGCCGGCGCGCAGGGCTTTTACCTCCCAGCCTTCCAGCACCATGCCGGCCTCGAAGCGTTCCTCGAAGAAATAATTGAACGCGGCCTTCTTGTTCTGGGCAATGACCGGGTTGGTGGAAGCGGGCTTTTTCTGGGTCGCCATCGGGGCTATATGTGGGGCAGGTGCCCACTTGCAAGCGGCACCGGCGCGCGCGGGGCACCTTAAAATCAGGAGCAATCGCGCATTCTATGAAATCCGTCCACAAGTCCGTCCTGATCTGGTACTCGCCGGCCGAGATGTACGCGCTGGTCACCGACGTGGCGCGCTACCCGGAGTTTTTGCCCTGGTGCGACCACGCGCGCGTGCTGTCCGAGACCGAGACGGGCATGACCGCCGAGGTCGGCATCGCCTTCAAGGGCGTGAAGCAGAGCTTTACCACCCGCAACGAGCACGTGCCCGAGCGCGAGGTGCGCATGCACCTGGTCGACGGCCCGTTCTCGCGGCTGGAGGGCGACTGGCGCTTCATGCCGGTGGGCGACGGCACGCAGCGCGCCTGCCGCATCGACCTGAAGCTGGACTACGGCTTTTCCAACGCGGTGCTGGCGGCCGTGGTGGGCCCCGTGTTCGACCGCATCGCCACCAGCATGGTGGATGCCTTCGTCAAGCGCGCCGAGCAGGTGTACGGCGCGGCGATGTGATGGCCGGACCGATTGCGGTGCTGCTGGTGCGCTCGCCCGGTCCACGGCAGATCGAGCAGCGCGAGCTGCGCCTGCCCGCGGGCAGCACGCTGGGCCAGGCGCTGGATGCGGCCGGCTGGCAGGTCGAAGAGGGCCTCGACGTCGGCATCTGGGGCCGCAAGGCGCCGCTGGACCGAGTGTTGCGCGACGGCGACCGGGTGGAGTTGTACCGGCCGTTGACGGTGGATCCGAAAATCGCGCGGCGCGAGCGCTTCGGCCGGCAGGGGGCGCGCACGGCCGGTCTGTTTGCCCGCCGGCGCCCCGGCGCCAAGCCCGGCTACTGACCACGAAAAACGGCCCGCGCGGGCCGTCGGCCGGTGCGTGCGGGCCGCGGGCGCTACCTGCAGCTGGCGGCGATGATCTCGTTGACGCGCTTGAGCTCGGCCGCGCGCTGCGTGTCGTCCAGCACCTCGCGCTCGCCCTGGGCGTTGACGCGGGCCATGCGCATGCCCGAATCCAGCGTGGCCTTGGCGCCCTGGGCGCGCTTGCAGTTGTCGGCGCGCGCGGCAACCTGGCGGGCCTCGTCGGCCTTTTGCTTGGCCGCTTCGGCGGCCTCGGCCTGCTTTTTCTTGTCTTCGAGGGCCTTGTCGACGCCCGGCGCCGGGGCCTTGGCGGCGGTCACCGCGGCCGATGCCGCAGGGGCAGCGGACTCGGCCGCAGCGGGCGCGGCCGCCGACGCGGCGCCGCCACGCGGTTGCGACAGGATGTTCTTGGCCGGCACGTCGGCCGGCGGCGCGCGGTCGCTGAACACGCGGCGGCCGTCCTTGTCGATCCACTGGTACTGCGCCATGGCCGACAGGCTGGCCAGCAGCAGGCCGGCAAGAAGGAGAGGGCGATGCAGGGTCATGGGACGCCCAGTGTAGCGTCAGGTGACGAAAAGTTGCACAAAAGTACAACCCCTTGGCGCTTCGGACGCGGCGAATGTGTCGAATCGGGCACGAAAAGCCGCTGCCGGGGGCTTCGGTACAATCCGTTTTTTGGAGCAAACCATGCGCCTTTTAGGCCCCGCGCTGACCTTCGACGACGTGTTGTTGGTGCCGGCGTTCTCCCAGGTCCTGCCCAAGGACACCGCGCTTTCCACCCAGTTCACGCGCCGCATCCGGCTCAACCTGCCGCTGGTTTCGGCGGCCATGGACACCGTCACCGAGGCCCGCCTGGCGATCGCCATGGCGCAGGAGGGCGGCATCGGCATCGTGCACAAGAACCTGACCGCCGCCGAGCAGGCCGCGCAGGTGGCCAAGGTCAAGCGCTATGAGTCCGGCGTGCTGCGCGATCCGGTGGTGATCACGCCCGAGCACACGGTGCTGCAGGTGATGCAGTTGTCCGACGAGCTGGACATCAGCGGCTTTCCGGTCATCGACCAGGGGCGGGTGGTGGGCATCGTCACCGGGCGCGATTTGCGCTTCGAGACGCGCTACGACGTGCCGGTGCGCGCCATCATGACGCCGCGCGAGCGCCTGATCACCGTGCCCGAGGGCACCAGCCACGCCGAGGCCAAGGCGCTGCTGAACAAGCACAAGCTGGAGCGCCTGCTGATCATCGACGAGCAGGACCGCCTGAAGGGCCTGATCACGGTCAAGGACATCACCAAGCAGACCACCTTTCCCAACGCCGCGCGCGACGACCACGGCCGTCTGCGCGTGGGCGCGGCGGTGGGCGTGGGTGCCGGCACCGAGGAGCGCGTAAACGCGCTGGTCAAGGCCGGCGTGGACGCGCTGGTGGTGGACACCGCGCACGGCCACAGCCAGGGCGTGATCGAGCGCGTGCGCTGGGTCAAGCAGCACTATCCGCAGGTCGACGTGATCGGCGGCAACATCGCCACCGCGGCGGCGGCGCGCGCGCTGGCCGAGGTCGGCGCCGACGGCGTCAAGGTCGGCATCGGGCCGGGCAGCATCTGCACCACGCGCATCGTGGCCGGCGTGGGCGTGCCGCAGATCACCGCCATCCACAACGTGGCCGAGGCGCTGGAGGGCACGGGCGTGCCGCTGATCGCCGATGGCGGCGTGCGCTTTTCGGGCGACATCGCCAAGGCCATTGCCGCCGGCGCGCACAGCGTGATGATGGGTGGCATGTTCGCCGGCACCGAGGAGGCGCCGGGCGAGATCGTGCTGTACCAGGGCCGCAGCTACAAGAGCTATCGCGGCATGGGCAGCATCGGCGCCATGCAGCAGGGCAGCGCCGACCGCTATTTCCAGGAAAGCGCCACCGGCAACCCCAATGCCGACAAGCTGGTGCCCGAGGGCATCGAGGGGCGCGTGCCCTACAAGGGCAGCGTGGTCAGCATCCTGTTTCAGCAGGCCGGCGGCCTGCGCGCGGCCATGGGCTATTGCGGCTGCGCCACCATCGACGAACTGCGCGCCAAGGCCGAGTTCGTGCAGATCACGGCCGCGGGCATCCGCGAGTCGCACGTGCACGACGTGCAGATCACCAAGGAAGCGCCCAACTATCGGGCCGACTGATGCCCAGCGCCCGCCAGCCGCGCGTGGACGCCCTGCGCGGGCTGGCGCTGGTGTGGATGACGGCCTATCACTTCGCGTTCGACCTGAACCACTTCGGGGTCATCTACCAGAATTTTTACGACGACCCGCTGTGGACGCTGCAGCGCACGGCCATCGTCAGCCTGTTTCTGTTCACCGCCGGCCTGGGGCAGGTGCTGGCCGTGCAGGCGGGGCAGGGCTGGCCGCGCTTTGGGCGGCGCTGGGCGCAGATCGCGGGCTGCGCGGCGCTGGTGTCGCTGGGCTCGTGGTGGATGTTTCCGCGCAGCTGGATCAGCTTCGGCGTGCTGCACGGCATGGCGGTGATGCTGCTGTTGGTGCGCGCCGGACTGCAGGGGCGCGCCCTGCGCGGCGCGGCGCCCTGGCTGCTGGGCCTGGCGCTGATCCTTGCTGCGCCGATGCTGGGCCAGTGGGCGGCCACGCAGGCCCCGCCGGCGCTGGCGGCGGCGCTGGACAGCCGCTGGCTCAACGGCCTGGGCGTGGTCACGCACAAGCCCGTCACCGAGGACTACGTGCCGCTGCTGCCCTGGCTGGGCGTGATGCTGCTGGGCGTGGGCGCGGCGCGGGCTTTGCCGCCGGCGTGGCTGGGTGGGCCGGTGGGCCCGCTTGGCCGCGGTTTGGCCTGGCTGGGGCGCCACAGTCTCGCGTACTACATGCTGCACCAGCCGGTGCTGATCGGTGCGCTGATGGCTTGGGGCGCGCTGCGCGGTTTTTAAACCAAATCGGGCTTTGACCGGCGTCCCGCCTGCGCGAGCAGCTATCAAAACAAAAGCGGGCGACAAGCCCGCTTTTGGCTGTGAGGCTTGAAGGTCTTACTCGACCTTGGCCTTCTCGCGCAGCTCCTGCTGGTACTTGGCCAGCTGCTGCTGCTCCATCTGCTGCTTGAGCTGGGCCTTGACGGCGTCGAAGGGCGGGGGCTCGGGCGCCTTGGCGTCGCGCTCGTCCTCGAGCTGGATCACGTGGTAGCCGAACTGGGTCTTGACCGGGGCGTCCGTGGTCTGGCCCTTCTTCAGCTTGGTCAGCGCGGCGCCGAACTCGGGCACGTAGGTGCTGGCCGGGGCCCAGCCCAGCTCGCCGCCGTTGGCGCCCGAGCCGGTGTCCTTGGACTGCTTCTTGGCGATGTCCTCGAACTTGCCGCCCTTCTTGAGCTGGGCAATGATGGACTTGGCGTCGTCTTCCTTCTCGACCAGGATGTGGCGCGCCTTGTATTCCTTGGTGCCGGCGGCCGGCGCCTGCGCCTTGATCAGCTTGTCGTATTCGACCTTGGCTTCCGCGTCGGTCACCGGATGCTTCTTGGCGTAGTCGGCGAACAGCTCGCCGATCAGCACGCTCTGGCGCGCCAGGTCCATCTTGGCCTTGAAGTCGGGCGTGCTCTGCAGGCCCAGCTTTTCGGCCTCCTGCATGAACACCTCGCGCGCGATGACCTCGTCGCGCAGCTGGCCCTGCACCTCGGGCGGCACCGGCTGGCCGGTGCGCGCGGCCTGGGCCTTGATCTGCCCCTCGAGCGCGTCCAGGCGCGCCTTGGGCACCGGCTTGCCGTTGACGATGGCGACGTTTTGGGCCATGGCCGGCAGCGCGAAGGCGCCCGCCAGCAGGCCGGCCGCGCAGGCGGCCAGAAGCTGTTTTTTCATGGTTGCAGTGAGAACAAGAAAATCCCGGACGGGACGAGAGGAAAGGAAAAGGACTGAGGCCTCAACCCGTGGCCTCGATGGCCAGGGCATGCACCCCCTGATGGTCGATGAAGTCCTGCAGGGCATCATACACAAGGCGATGGCGCGCCACGCGCGGCAGCCCGGCAAAGGCCACCGCCGTGATGCGCACCCGAAAATGCGTGCCGAAACCGGTGCCGTTGGCGCCGGCATGGCCTTCGTGCTGCCAGCTTTCATCCAGCACTTCGAGCGCGCTGGGCGCAAAGCGTTGCTGCAGCAGGGCCTGCATCTGCCCGGCCAGGGCGGACGACGGGGCGATGTCGGGCGTCGCCGCGGGGCTCATTCGGGTGCTCCAGGGTGGGCCTGGGAGGATTCGGCCGGCTCGATCAGGTGGCGCGCCACGTAAAAGCCCTGGGCCACGATGAAGACCACCGGAAACACGTAGCCCCACAGTTTGAAGTCGGCCCAGGCGTCGGTCGAATAATAGGCCGCCACGTAGCCGTTGAGGGCGGCCATGAACAGGCAGTAGACGATCCAGGCCACCGACAGGCGCAGCCAGGCGAAGTCGGGCAGGGCGATCTGCGCGCCCAGCATGGCCTTGAGCACGTTCTTGCGGTAGCCCCATTGCGCCACCGCCAGCGCCAGCGCCATGGCGGCGTACAGCACGGTCGGCTTCCACTTGATGAAGCGATCGTCCTGCAGCGCCAGCGTGAGCGCGCCGAAGATCAGGATCAGCCCCAGCGTGGCCTTGTGCATGGTGCTGAGCTTCTTGTCGATGAAGTAAATGACGGCCATCTGCACACAGGTGGCGGCCATCAGCACCGCCGTGCCGGCGTAGATGCCCCACAGCTTGTAGGCGCCGAAGAACAGCAGGATGGGGAGAAAGTCCAGAAGCAGCTTCATGAGGCGGAGATTATCGCGGCTCGAAGTCGAGCGAGGCCGAGTTCATGCAGTAGCGCAGGCCGGTGGGCGCCGGGCCGTCCTCGAACACGTGGCCCAGGTGCGCGCCGCAGTGGGCGCACAGGGTTTCGACGCGCACCATGCCGTGGCTGGTGTCGCGCCGCTCCTCGATGGTGCCGGGGATGGCCTGCGAGAAGCTGGGCCAGCCGCAGCCGGCGTCGAACTTGGTGCCGGACTCGAACAGCTTGGCGCCGCAGCAGATGCAGTGGTAGCTGCCGTCGGCCCAGTGGCGCTCGTACTTGCCGCTGAAGGGCCGCTCGGTGGCGGCGTGGCGCGTGATCTGGAACGCGCCCGGCTCGGCGCCCTTGGCGGTCAGCAGGGCCTGCCATTCGGCCTCGGTCTTGTGCAGGGGATGGGTCATGAGGAACAGCTGATCTGGATCTGGGATGCCCAGTCGGGCGGAAAGCCGGCCCAGTCGGGATGGGCCGGGTGCTCGTCGAACGGGCGCTCGAGCGCGCCCAACAGGTCTTGGAGCAGGCCGAAGTCCTTTAGTTTCGCCCGCGCGATGGCCTGCTCGGCCAGGTGGTTGCGCAGCACGATGGCGGGGTTGGACTTGAGCATCAAATCGGGGCTGTGCGCTGCTGGATCGTGTGCGACAAGCTCTTGATATTGTAGCAACCAGGCGTCGCCCGCGGCGCGTTCGATGAACAGGTCGCGCACCGGATCGCCCGCCGCGCCGGCCATCTGCCGCGCCAGGCGGCGCCAGAAGATGGACCAGTCGGTGCGCTCGCGCGCCAGCAGCACCAGCAGCGCGTCGACCAGCGTTCCGATGGCCGGCGTGGCGCGGGCAAAGCCCAGCTTGGCGGCCATGCGCGCGGCCAGCGCGTCGCTGTAAAAATTGGCAAAAGGTTCGATGGCGGCGATGGCGCGGTCCTGGTCGCCGATCAACGGCAACAGGGCCTGGCCCAGGGCGCACAGGTTCCAGTGCGCGACGGCCGGCTGCTGGTCGTAGGCGTAGCGCCCACCGCTGTCGGAATGGTTGCAGATGTGGCCGGGATCGAAGCCGTCCATGAACTGGAACGGCCCGTAGTCGATGGTCAGGCCCAGGATGCTCATGTTGTCGGTGTTCATCACCCCGTGCATGAAGCCCACCGCCTGCCAGTGGGCGATCAGGCGCGCCGTGCGCTCGGTCACCCGCGCCAGCAGGGCGGCGTAGGGGTTGGCGGCGGCGCGGCAGTCGGGGTAGAAGCGCTCGATGACGTGGTCGGCCAGGGCCTTCAGCTCGGCGTGCTGGCCGCTGTAGCTGAAGTGCTCGAAGTGGCCGAAGCGGATGAAGCTGGGCGCCACGCGCGTCACCACGGCGGCGGTTTCCATGGTCTCGCGGCGCACCGGCAGGTCGGAGCCCACCACGCACAGCGCCCGGGTGGTGGGGATGCCCAGGCCGTGCATGGCCTCGCTGACGAGAAACTCGCGGATCGACGAGCGCAGCACCGCGCGGCCGTCGGCCATGCGCGAGTAGGGCGTGCGGCCGCTGCCCTTGAGCTGCACTTCCAGCCCGCCGGGCGTCTCGCCCAGCAGCAGCGCGCGCCCGTCGCCCAGCTGGCCCGCCCAGACGCCGAACTGGTGCCCGCTGTAGACGCTGGCCAGCGGCCGGGCGCCCGGCGGCAGCGCGTTGCCGCTGAACCACTGCAGCGCCTCGTCGCTGGCCAGCCAGTCCGGGTCCAGCCCCAGCTCGCGCGCCAGCGCCGCGCTGCGGCCGATCCAGTAGGGATCGGGCAGCGGGGCGGGTGCCAACTCGGTGAAAAAACGCGGGCCCAGCGCGGCGAACGCGCCGTGCTCGGCAAACAGCGGGGGGGCCGCAAGGGCAGCGGGGCTCATGCCGCCATTGTCGGCCCCGGCGGCGAATGGCGTGCGGGCGCGGGTAAATACCAGTCTCGCGCGTGCCCGCCGACGGCTTGCCCACCGGTTCGGCGAATGTAGGATTGATATCGACCCATTCATTGACAACACGAGGAGTACCCATGCTGGGCCTGATGCAGAACCAACCGCTCTTGACGTCCATGCTGCTGGACTTTGCGGCGCGCCACCACGGCGACACCCCGATCGTCTCGCGCCGGGTGGAGGGCGACATCCACCGCTACACCTACCGCGATCTGGCCGCGCGCTCCAAGCAACTGGCCAACGCGCTCGACGGCATGGGCCTGGCCGCGGGCGATCGCGTGGCCTCGCTGGCCTGGAACGGTTACCGCCACATGGAGCTGTACTACGGCGTGTCCGGCTCGGAGCGCGTGATGCACACGCTCAACCCCCGCCTGCACCCCGAGCAGATGGCGTGGATCATCAACCATGCCGAGGACAAGGTGCTGTGCTTCGACATGACGTTCCTGCCGCTGGTGCAGGCCATCCACGCCAAGTGCCCCACGGTCAAGCAATGGGTGGCGCTGTGCGACGCCGACAAGCTGCCGGCCGACAGCGGCATTCCGGGCCTGGTCGACTACGAGGCCTGGATCGGCGGGCAGAAGACCGACTATGCCTGGCCGCAGTTCGACGAAAACACCGCCGCCGGCCTGTGCTACACCAGCGGCACCACGGGCAACCCCAAGGGCGCGCTGTACAGCCATCGCTCGACCGTGCTGCATGCCTACGGCGGCGCGCTGCCCGACGCGCTGAACGTGTCGGCGCGCGACTCGATGATGCCGGTGGTGCCGATGTTCCACGTCAACGCCTGGGGCCTGCCTTACGTCGCCGCGCTGGTCGGCTGCAAGGTGGTGTTTCCCGGCCCGGCCATGGACGGCAAGTCGCTCTACGAACTGATGGAGGCCGAGCAGGTGACCATGGCCGCCGGCGTGCCGACCATCTGGCAGATGCTGCTGACGCATGTCCAGAGCAACGGCCTGAAGTTCTCCAGCATGAACCGCACCGTCATCGGCGGCTCGGCCTGCCCGCCGGCCATGATCGACACCTTCCGCGAGGAGTTCGGCATCGACGTGCTGCACGCCTGGGGCATGACCGAGACCAGCCCGCTGGGCACCGTGTGCACGCTCAAGAACAAGCAGCTGTCGCTGCCGCCTGCGCAGCAACTGGCCATACGCGTCAAGCAGGGCCGCGCCATCTTTGGGGTCGACATGAGGATCGTCGGCGACGACGGCCAGGACCAGCCCTGGGACGGCAAGGCCTACGGCGACCTGCTGGTGCGCGGGCCGTGGATCATGGACACCTACTTCAAGGGCGCCAGCCCGCTGGTCGAGGACGCGCAGGGCCGCGGCTGGTTCCCCACCGGCGACGTCGCCACCATCGACGCCGACGGCTTCATGCAGATCACCGACCGCAGCAAGGACGTGATCAAGTCCGGCGGCGAGTGGATCAGCTCGATTGACATCGAGAACATCGCCATGGGCCACCCGGCGGTGGCGATGGCGGCCTGCATCGGCATGCCGCATCCGAAGTGGGACGAGCGCCCCATCGTCGCGGTGGTCAAGAAGCCCGGCGCCCAGCTCACGCGCGAGGAGCTGCTGAAGTTCTACGAGGGCAAGGGCCAGGCCAAGTGGCAGATCCCGGACGACGTGGTGTTCGTCGAGGCCATTCCGCTGGGCGCCACCGGCAAGATGCTCAAGACCAAGCTGCGCGAGGACCTGAAGGACTACAAGCTGCCGGGCCTGTGAGCCGGCCCCGCAGTCACATGGGTGATAGCGACTAGGGCAAATCCCGGTTTGGCCGCGGCGGCATAGCCGGTACGCTGCGGCCCGTTGATTCACTACTCGGAGACCCGACCCATGCGCTTTGCCATCCAGTTCGTCGCGGCCTGTGCCATCGTGGCCTGTGCCGGCGGGGCCTACGCCCAGAAGGGACAGACCGTCAAGATCGCCATGATCGAAGGCCTGTCCGGCCCCATGGGCAACGTGGGCTCCAACCAGCTCAAGAGCTGGCAATACGTGGCCGAGCACCTGAACGCCGCCGAGAACCCCGCCGGCGTCAAGTTCGAGATCGTGCCCATGGACAGCAAGAGCTCGCCACAGGAGGCGCTGAACCTGCTGAAGTCGGCCGTCGATCAGGGCATCCACTACGTCACGCAGGGCAACGGCTCCAACGTGGCGCTGCCGCTGGCCGACGCGGTGGGCAAGAACAACGAGCGCAACCCTGGCAAGGAGGTGATCTACATCAACTACGCCGCGGTCGATCCGGCCTCCACCAACGAGAAGTGCAACTACTGGCACTTCCGCTTCGACGCCGATACCACCATGAAGATGGCGGCGCTCACCAGCTTCATGAAGGACCAGAAGGACATCCACAAGGTGTACATGGTCAACCAGAACTACTCGCACGGCCACCAGGTCAGCAAGTATTTCAAGGAAGGCATCGAGCGCAACCGGCCCGACGTCAAGATCGTCGGCGACGACTTCGTGGCGCTGGGCCAGGTCAAGGACTTCGCCCCCTACGTGGCCAAGATCAAGGCCTCGGGCGCCGACACGCTGGTCACCGGCAACTGGGGCCAGGACTTCACGCTGCTGGTCAAGGCCATGAACGACGCTGGCCTGCACATCCCGATCTACGCCTACTACGCCGGCGTGTCGGGCACGCCCACGGCGCTGGCCCAGGGCAAGGACCAGCAGGTCTACCAGATCGCCTACGGCCACTCCAACATGACGGGCCGCCTGGGCGAGCTGGAAAAGGGCTTCAAGGCCAAGTACAACGACGACCTCTACACTTACTCGGTCTACAACGCCATGGTCGCGCTGTCCGACGCCATGGCCAAGGCCAAGTCGACCGACCCGGTGAAGGTGGCGGCGGCGCTGGAAGGCCTTCGCTTCAAGGGCTTCAACGGCGAGGACGCGCAGATGCGCTCCACCGACCACCAGCTGCAGATGGGCATGTGGATCTCGAAGTGGCAGAAGGTGGATGCCAAGAACAGCTACAGCGTGGAGAACACGGGCTACACCTTCGCGCCGGTGAAGTACCTGGAGCCCTTCGTCGCCAGCACGCCCACCACCTGCCAGATGAAGCGCCCGGGCAAGTAAGCTCATGACCCCTCACGCCGGCGGCGGACGCGAGTCACCAGCCGGCGTTGTTTTTGCCCCGGAAAGTCCCGCATGGAGTTTTTCACCATATCGCTGCTCAACGGGCTGAGCTACGGCCTGCTGCTGTTCATGCTCAGCTCGGGGCTGACCCTGATCTTCAGCATGATGGGCGTGCTCAACTTCGCCCACGCCAGCTTCTACATGGCGGGGGCCTACCTGGCCTACCTGATCTCGGGCCTGGTCGGCTACTGGCCCGCGCTCGTCATCGCACCCATCGCCGTGGGCCTGCTGGGCGCGCTGTTCGAGCAGGTCTGCCTGCGCCGGGTGCACCGCTTCGGCCACGTGGCCGAGCTGTTGGTGACCTTCGGCCTGTCCTACCTGGTGCTGGAGGTGGTGCAGCTGATCTGGGGGCGCTCGGTGGTGCCCTATGGCCTGCCCGAGCAATTGCAGGGGCCGCTGTTCTCGGTCTACGGCACCCAGTTTCCCAAGTCGCGCGCCTTCATCATGGGGGTGGCGGTGCTGATGCTGCTGTCGATCTGGCTGGTGCTCACGCGCACGCGCATCGGCCTGGTCATCCAGGCCGCGCTCACGCACCCCGACACCGTGGAGGCCCTGGGCCACAACGTGCCGCGCGTGTTCATGCTGGTGTTCGGCGGCGGCGCGGCGCTGGCCGGGCTGGCCGGCGTGGTGGCCGGCAACACCTACGTCACCGAGCCCGCCATGGCCTACGCGGTAGGGCCCATCATCTTCGTGGTGGTGGTGGTGGGCGGCATGGGCTCGCTGGCCGGGGCCTTCCTGGCGTCCATCCTGATCGGCGTGATCCAGACCTTTGCCGTCGCCATCGACAAGTCGCTGGGCGACCTGCTGGCCGGCCTGGGCATGGCCGTGTCGGCCAGCGGCGGGCTGGAGCAGGTGCTGCGCCTGACGGTGGCGCAGGTGGCGCCGATCCTGCCCTACCTGTTCATGGTGCTGATCCTGATCTTCCGGCCCAAGGGCCTGCTGGGCACGCGGGAGACTTGACCATGGGCACGATCACGCAACGCAAGGGCCTGAGCGGCCGCGTGCTGACCTGGGGCGGCTTTGCCCTGGCTCTGGTGCTGGCGCCGCTGCTGCTGTCCAGCAGCCTGTGGCTCAACATCCTGTCGCAGATGGGTTACCTGATCATCATCTGCCTGTCCTACAACATGAAGCTGGGGCAGGGCGGCATGCTCAGCTTCGGCCACGCCGTCTACACGGGCCTGGGCAGCTTTGCCGCCGTGATCGCCATCACCTACTTCAGCCGGCACGGCATCGGCGTGCCGCTGGTGTTGGTGCCGCTGGTGGGCGGCCTGGTGGGGGCGCTGGTGGCGGTGCCGCTGGGCTACGTGTCGACCAAGAAGGCGGGCACGACGTTTGCCATGATCTCGCTGGGCATCGGCGAGCTGGTGGTGGCCATCGCCATCATGCTGCCCGACGTGTTCGGCGGCGACGGCGGCATCTCCATCAACCGCACCGATGGCCCGCCGCTGCTGGGCGTCACGTTCGGGCCGCAGATTCAGGTGTACTACCTGATCGCGGCCTACTGCTTCGTGTGCACGGCGCTGATGTTCGCATTTACCGGCACGCCGCTGGGGCGCATGCTCAACGCCGTGCGCGACAACCCCGAGCGCGTGGCCTTCATCGGCTTCAACACCCAGCTGGTGCGCTGGTACGCGTTCATCATCTCGGGCTTTTTCGCCGGCATCGGCGGCGCGCTGGCGGCGATCAATTTCGAGATCTTCAACTCGGCCGACGCGCTCAGCGGGCTCAAGTCCGGCGCCTACCTGCTGTTCACCTTCCTGGGCGGCGTGACCTTCTTCTTCGGCCCCATCATCGGCGCGGTGCTGATGGTGCTGGCCTCGGTGCTGCTGTCGGAGCTGACCTCGGCCTGGCTGCTGTACCTGGGCCTTGTCTTCCTGCTGATGGTGATGTATGCGCCCGGCGGCGTGGCCAGCCTGGTGATGATCAACGTGCGCATGGCGCGCTTCGGCAAGCTGCGGCGCTTCTGGGGCCTGTACGGCGGCCTGCTGCTGACCGGCCTGGTGATGATGCTGGGCGTGGCGGCGCTGGTCGAGATGATCTACCACCGTCAGCTCAACGCCGGTGCCGGGCCCGTGACACACTACCTGGGGCTGGCGCTGGACACCCGCGCGGCACTGCCCTGGCTGGGCGCGGCCGCGCTGGCCCTGGTGGGCTGGGGGCTGCTGGAGGGCGTTCGCCGGCGCTTCGCGCGCGCCTGGGGCGCGGCGCAGGAAGAAATCGAAACCGAAATGCACGCCCGGGGGCAGCAGGCATGACCCACGCCATCGAACTGAAGGATTTGCGCAAGAGCTTCGGCAAGACCGAGATCATCCGCGGCGCCAAGCTGGCGGTGCAGCCGGGCGAGCGCGTGGCCATCATCGGGCCCAACGGCGCCGGCAAGTCGACCCTGTTCAACCTGATCAGCGGGCGCCTGGCGCCCAGCGGCGGCGAGGTGTGGCTGAACGGCCAGCGCATCGACGGCAAGACGCCCTACGAGATCAACCGCCTGGGCCTGGCGCGCAGCTTCCAGATCACCAACGTGTTTCCGCGCCTGAGCGTGTTCGAGAACCTGCGCTGCGGCGTGCTGTGGAGCCTGGGGCACCGCTACACCTTCCTGCGCTTTCTCTCCGGCCTGACGGACGCCAACGAGCGCGCCGAGACCCTGCTGCGCCAGGTCGGGCTGGCGGCCAAGCGCGACGTGCTGGCCGTCAACCTGACCTACGCCGAGCAGCGCGCGCTGGAGATCGGCGTGACCATTGCCGGCGGCGCCAACGTGATCCTGCTGGACGAGCCGACCTCGGGCATGAGCACCACCGAGACCGCGCACTTCATCCAGTTGATCCGCGAGGTGACCGAGGGCAAGACCCTGCTGACGGTGGAGCACGACATGGGCGTGGTGTTCGGCCTGGCCGACAAGATCGCCGTGGTGGTGTACGGCGAGGTGATCGCCTTCGATACGCCCGAGCGCGTGCGCGCCAACCCCCGCGTGCAGGAGGCCTATCTGGGCTCGCCGGTGGCCGAGGCGCAGGAGGGCTTGCATTGATGCTGAAAGTTCGTGACCTGCATGCCTTCTACGGCAAGAGCCATGTGCTGCATGGCGTGCATTTCGACGTGCAGCCGGGCGAGATCGTGGCCCTGCTGGGGCGCAACGGCTCGGGGCGCTCGACCACCGCCAAGGCCATCATGGGCCTGGTGCACTGGCAGGGCCTGATCGAATGGAAAGGCCAGAGCCTGGCCGGCAAGAAGGCCTTCGAGATCGCCCACCTGGGCCTGGGCTACGTGCCCGAAAGCCGCGACATCTTTCCGGGCCTGACGGTGCACCAGAACCTGCTGCTGGGGCAAAAGGGCGCCGGCAAGGGCAGCCGCTGGAGCTTCGACGACATGTACGCCATGTTCCCGCGCCTGAAGGAGCGCCAGCACACGCCCGCCGGCGTGATGTCGGGCGGCGAGCAGCAGATGCTGACCCTGTGCCGCACGCTGATGGGCGACCCCGACCTCATCATCATCGACGAGCCCACCGAGGGCCTGGCGCCCAAGATCGTCGAGCTGGTGGGCGAGTACCTGCAGCGCCTGAAGGAGCGCGGCATCTCGGTGCTGCTGATCGAGCAGAAGCTGACCATCGCCATGCACATCTCCGACCGCGCCCTCGTCATGGGCCACGGCAACATCGTGTTCGACGGCACCCCCGACGGCCTGCGCGCCGACGCCGGCGTGCGCAAGGAATGGCTGGAAGTCTGAACGCCCGCACGCCGGCTGCCTGAGCGGCCCGGCGTCTCACCAGCGACAGCGCGGGCCTTCCGCGCGCGGCCAAACTCACTAAACTGGCCCTTTGGCGGCTGCCGCCGGCGTGCCGGCAGCCCGAGCGCGCGTTTTCTTCCATCCCCTTGCAGGAGTGTCCATGACGGCCCAATACCAGGTTCAAGGCGACATCGCCATCATTTCCCTGAACAACCCGCCCGTGAACGGGCTGGGCTACGACACGCGCATCGGCATCACCGACGGGCTGGACCAGGCCAATGGCGATGCGGCCGTCAAGGCCATCGTGCTGACGGGCGCGGGCAAGGCCTTTTCGGGCGGCGCCGACATCCGCGAGTTCAACTCGCCCAAGGCCATGCAGGAGCCGACGCTGCTGTCGGTCATCCGCGCGGTCGAAAATTCCGGCAAGCCCGTGGTCGCCGCCGTGCACAGCGTGGCCATGGGCGGCGGACTGGAGCTGGCGCTGGGCGCGCACTACCGCATCGCCGCGCCGGGCGCCAAGATCGCGCTGCCCGAGGTCAAGCTGGGCCTGATCCCCGGCGCTGGCGGCACGGTGCGCCTGCCGCGCGTGCTGGGCGTCGAGACGGCACTGAACATGATCGTCAAGGGCGACCCGGTGAACAGCGAGGTGCTGGCCGGCCTGCCGGGCCAGAAGCTGTTCGACAAGCTGGCCGCCTCGCCCGAAAAGCTGCTCGACGAGGCCGTCGCCTTCGCCAGGGAGGTCGCCGCCAAACACGCCGACGGCTCGGCGCTGCCGCTGGTGCGCAACCTGCCGTGCAAGCACCCGCAGGGCGATGCCTACTTCGGCTTTGCGCGCAACATGGTGGCGGGCATGTCGCGCAACTTCCCGGCGCCCGTCAAGTGCGTGGACGCGCTGGAGAACGCCACGCGCTTCAAGTTCGACGACGCGCTGACGAAAGAGCGCGAGATCTTCATCGCCTTGATGCAGACGCCCGAATGCAAGGCGCTGCGCCACGTCTTCGCCGCCGAGCGCGCGGCCAGCAAGATCCCCGACGTGGGCCCCGAGGTGCAGCCGCGCGCCATTGCCAAGGTGGCCGTCATCGGCGCCGGCACCATGGGCGGCGGCATCGCGATGAACTTCCTGAACGCCGGCATCCCGGTGACGATGCTGGAGATGAAGCAAGAGGCGCTGAACCGCGGCGTGGCGGTGATGAGCAAGAACTACGAGGCGCAGGTCAAGAAGGGCAAGCTCAAGCAGGACAAGTACGAACAGCGCATGAGCCTGCTCAAGACCACGCTGAACTACGCCGACATCAAGGACGCCGACCTGGTGATCGAGGCGGTGTTCGAGGAGCTGGGCGTGAAGGAAGCCGTGTTCAAGCAGCTCGACGCCGTGATGAAGCCCGGCGCCATCCTGGCCAGCAACACCTCCACGCTGGACGTGAACAAGATCGCCGCCTTCACCCAGCGCCCGCAGGACGTGGTGGGCATGCACTTTTTCAGCCCCGCCAACGTGATGAAGCTGCTGGAGGTGGTGCGCGGCGCCAAGACGGGCAAGGACGTGCTGGCCACCGTGATGGCGCTCGCCAAGAAGATCAAGAAGACGGCGGTGGTCTCGGGCGTGTGCGACGGCTTCATCGGCAACCGCATGATCGAGCAGTACAGCCGCCAGGCCGGCTTTCTGCTGGACGAAGGCGCCACGCCGCAGCAGGTCGACAAGGCGATCGAGAAGTTCGGCTTTGCCATGGGGCCGTTTCGCATGGGCGACCTGGCCGGCAACGACATCGGCTGGGCCATCCGCAAGCGCCGCGCCGTCGAGCACCCCGACATGAAGTACAGCAGGACCGCCGACAAGCTGTGCGAGCTGGGCCGCTTCGGCCAGAAAACCGGCGCCGGCTGGTACGACTACCAGCCGGGCAAGCGCGACGCCATCCCCAGCCAGCTGGTGGAGGACATGATCGCCAAGCACCGGCAGGAGCTGGGCATCACGCCGCGCAAGATCGGCGACCCCGAGATCATCGAGCGCCTGGTCTATTCGCTGGTCAACGAGGGCGCGCGCATCCTGGAAGACGGCATCGCCAGCAAGGCCAGCGACATCGACATGGTGTACCTGACGGGCTACGGCTTTCCGCTGTGGCGCGGCGGCCCCATGCAGTACGCCAGCCAGGTCGGCCTGTTCAACGTGATGCAAAGCATGAAGCGCTTTGCCCGCAACCCGCGCGACGATGCGTCCTTCTGGCAACCCGCCGCGCTGATCGCCAAGCTGGCGGCCGAGGGCAAGACCTTCGGTTGACCTGATCCGGTGTTACTCCCTCTCCCTCTGGGAGAGGGCAGGGGTGAGGGCCGCAGCGCCCCATCCACCCACTTGAACCATTTCAGCCCCTGGCGCCCGTCCATCAAGCGCCACCAGCTATCAAACAAGGAGTAAACCATGACATCCGCCCTCATCGTCTCCACCGCCCGCACGCCGCTCGCCAAGAGCTGGAAGGGCGCCTTCAACATGACGCACGGCGCCACGCTGGGCGGCCACGCCGTGCAGCACGCCATCCAGCGCGCCGGCATCGAGGCCGCCGCGGTGGACGACGTCATCATGGGCTGCGCCAACCCCGAGGGCGCCACCGGCATGAACATCGCGCGCCAGATCGCGCTGCTGGCCGGTTGCCCCGTCACCACCTCGGGCACCACCGTCAACCGCTTTTGCTCCTCGGGCCTGCAGACCATCGCGCTGGCCTCGCAGCGCATCATTGCCGGCGAGGCCGAGGTGTTCGTGGCCGGCGGCGTGGAAAGCATCTCGTGCGTGCAAAACGAGATGAACAAGCACATGATCTTCGACCCGGCCCTGCAGGCGAAAAAGCCCGAGATCTACTGGAGCATGCTGCAGACCGCCGAGCAGGTGGCCCAGCGCTACAAGATCGGCCGCGACGCCATGGACGAATACGGCGCGGCCAGCCAGCAAAAGGCCTGCGCCGCCCAGGCCGCCGGCCGGTTCGACGCCGAGATCGCCCCCATCACCGTCACCATGGGCGTGGCCGACAAGCAGCTGGGCCTGGTCGCCAAGCAGGTCACCTGCGCCAAGGACGAGGGCACGCGCGAAGGCACCACCAAGGAGGGCATCGCCGGCATCAAGCCCGCGCTGCCCGGCGGCCTGATCAGCGCCGGCAACGCCAGCCAGTTCAGCGACGGCGCCGGCGCTTGCGTGGTCGTCAGCGAGCCATACGCGAGCCAGAAGAACCTCAAGCCCATCGGCCGCTTCCTGGGCTTTGCCGTGGCCGGCTGCGAGCCCGACGAGATGGGCATCGGCCCCGTGTTCGCCGTGCCCAAGGTGCTGAAAAAGCTGGGCCTGACGGTGGCCGACATCGACCTGTGGGAGCTGAACGAAGCCTTTGCCGTGCAGGTGCTGTACTGCCGCGACAAGCTGGGCATCCCCGCCGACAAGCTCAACGTCAACGGCGGCGCCATTGCCCTGGGCCACCCCTATGGCGTGAGCGGCCAGCGCCTCACGGGCCACGCCCTCATCGAGGGCAAGCGCCGCGGCGCCAAGCGCGTGTGCGTCACCATGTGCATCGGCGGTGGCATGGGTGCGGCGGGGGTGTTCGAAGTGCTCTGAGATGAGGCGCGGCGAGGCTTCGACCGCCGCTCCGCCGCAACACTTGAGATCACTATATAAACAATAGCTGTTGGCGCTTGACTGGCGGGCGCTGCAACCGTTTTTACTCAAATGATTTTGCGCGACACGCTCGACTTCCTGCTCTACGACTGGCTCGACGCCTCCGCGCTGACCGCCCGCCCGCGCTTTGCCGAGCACTCGCGCGACACCTTCGACGCGGTGCTGGACACCTGCGAGCGCATCGCGCGCGAGAAGTACGCGCCCTTCAACCGCCTGGTCGACACCGAGGAGCCGCGTGCCGAGCCCGCCGCCGACGGCAGCTTGCGCGTGGTGCTGCCGCGCGCCACGCACGAGGCGCGCGCCGCCTACGCCGAGTCGGGCATGCTGGCGGCGGCGCAGGACTACGAGCACGGCGGCATGCAGCTGCCGTATCTGGTGGAGGCGGCGGCCAACGCCTTTTTCAGCAAGGCCTCGGTCAGCATCGGCTCCAGCCTGCTCACCGTGGGCAACGCCAACCTCTTGATGGCGCATGGCACGCCGCTGCAGCAGCGGGTGTTCGCCGCCAACGAATTCAATGGCCGTTGGGCCGGCACCATGTGCCTGAGCGAGCCGCAGGCCGGCTCGTCGCTGAGCGACGTGGCCACGCGTGCGGTGCTGGAGGACGGCAGCGACCCGCTCGGCGCGCGCTATCGCCTCAAGGGCAACAAGATGTGGATCTCGTCCGGCGAGCACGAGATGACGGAGAACATCGTGCACCTGGTGCTGGCCAAGATTCCGGGGCCGGACGGCAAGCTGGCGCCGGGGGTCAAGGGCATTTCGCTGTTCATCGTGCCGAAGTTTCTGGTGGACGTGGCCGGCCCTCACCCCGACCCTCTCCCGCAAGCGGGCGAGGGTGGTGACGGCAGCGCGCCGCTGCGCGTCACGCTGGGGCCAAGGAACGACGTGGCGCTGGCGGGGCTGAACCACAAGCTGGGCTGGCGCGGCACCATCAACACGCTGCTGAACTTCGGCGAGGGCAAGTTCCCGGTCGACGGCCAAGCGGGCGCCGTGGGCTACCTGGTCGGCCAGCCCGGTGATGGGCTGCGCTGCATGTTCCACATGATGAACGAGGCGCGCATCGCCGTCGGCATGGCCGCTGTCACGCTGGGGCTGGCGGGCTACGAGGCGTCGCTGGACTATGCCAGGACGCGAACGCAAGGGCGCCCGCTACGCAGCAGCGCCAGTGCCGCGGGCGCCGCCGGCAAGGATGCCAGCCAGCCGCCGGTGCGCCTGATCGAGCATGCCGACATCCGCCGCATGCTGCTGGCGCAAAAGGCGACTTGCGAGGGCGCGCTGGCGCTGCTGCTGTACTGCGCGCGCCTGGTCGACGAGCAGCACACCGGCACGCCCGAGGCCGCCGACGAGGCGCGCCTGCTGCTGGAGGTGCTGACGCCGATCGCCAAGAGCTGGCCCAGCGAGAACGCGCTGGAGGCCAACAGCCTGGCGATCCAGATCCACGGCGGCTACGGCTACACGCGCGACTTCCCGGTCGAGCAGTACTGGCGCGACAACCGGCTGAACATGATCCACGAGGGCACGCACGGCATCCAGGCCATCGACCTGCTGGGCCGCAAGGTGCGCATCGAGGGCGGCCGGGGCCTGACCCTGCTGGCCGCGCGCATGCAGGCCACGATCGAAAAGGCGCAGGCGCACGAGGGCATGCATCACGACGCCGCCGCGCTGGCCGCGGCGCTGGAGCGCATCGGCCAGGTCACGCACGCCGCCTGGGCCGGCGGCGACGCCAGCGAGGCGCTGGCCAACGCCGTACCCTACATGCAGGCCTTCGGCCACGTGGTGATCGCGTGGATCTGGCTGGAGCTGGCCTTAGCCGCCATTGCTACAAAATCAGAAGCTGCTCGCGCAGGACTGGTGGGCGCCAAGACCTATTTTTATCATTATGAATTGCCCAAGATCGGCGCCTGGCTGCGCGTGGTGGAAAACCGCGACACGACCTGCGCCGCATTGCCCGAGGAGGCGTTTTGAAATGACAATCCCCCACGCTCACTTCGTTCGCTGCCCCCTGGGGGGGCTTCAGTGCCTTCGGGCGGCCGGGCGGCACTGACATGCTCAAGCACATCGTGATGTGGACATTGGCCGACCAGAACAAGGCCGCCAACCTGGCGCAGGCCAAGACCCTGCTGGAAGGCTGCGCCGACCTGGTGCCCGGCATGGGCCGGCTCGAAGTGGCCGGTGCCACGCCGGGACTGGACTGCACCTGTGACCTGGTGCTGTACAGCGAGTTCGACGACCGCGCCGCGCTCGACGCCTACCAGGTGCATCCCAAGCATGCGCCGGTCAAGGCCTTCCTGCGCTCGGTGGTCGTTGCGCGCCAGTGCATGGATTACGAAACCTGAAACCGGAGGACTTGCGATGGCACGTACCGTTCAACAACTGTTCGACCTGAAGGGCCAGACCGCCCTGATCACCGGCGGCTCGCGCGGTCTGGGCCTGTACATGGCGCATGCGCTGGGCGAGGCCGGCGCGCGCATCATGCTCAGCTCGCGCAAGGCCGACGACCTGGAGCAGGCCACGGCCGAGCTGCAGGCCGCCGGCATCGACGCGCGCTGGATCGCCGCCGACTGCGCCAAGGAGGACGACACGCGCCGGCTGGCCGACGAAACCCTGCAGCGCATGGGCGCCATCGACATCCTGGTCAACAACGCCGGCGCCACCTGGGGCGCACCGGCCGAGGAGCACCCCGTCGCCGCCTGGGACAAGGTGATGAACCTCAACGTGCGCGGCTACTTCATCCTCAGCCAGCAGGTGGCCAACGGTTGCATGATCGCCCGGCGGCGCGGGCGCATCATCAACGTCTCGTCCATCGCCGGGCTCAACGGCAACCCGCTGGGCATGAAGACCATTGCCTACAACACCTCCAAGACGGCGGTCATCGGCTTCACCCGCGCGCTGGCGGCCGAATGGGGGCGCTTCGGCATCACCGTCAACGCCATCTGCCCGGGCTTTTTCCGCACCAAGATGGCCACCTACCTGATCGACGAGCTGGGCGAGGACAACATGACCGCCGGTGCGCCGCTGGGCCGCCTGGGCGACGACGAGGACCTGAAGGGCATCACCCTGCTGTACGCCAGCGAGGCCGGCAAGCACATCACCGGCCAGTGGCTGGCGGTGGACGGCGGCGTGAGCGTGGTGCTGGGGGCCGCATGATCGCGGAACGTGCATGAGCGCGCCGGGCCGCTCCCAAGCGCGCGTCCCGCAGCGCGCAGCGCGGAGGGTCGTGCCGTGAGCCTCGGGTTTCACGCCAGCATCCCGTTTGCCGATCACCTGGGCTTCACGCTCGAGCGCTTCGAGGGTGGCGAGTCCACCTTGCACTTTCTGCCCCGGCCCGAGCACTGCAACTCGTTCGGCGTGGCGCACGGCGGCGCGCTGATGACTTTTCTGGACGTCATCATGGCCACCGCCGCACGCAGCGTGCAGCCCGATTCGGGCGCGGTCACCATCGAGATGAAGAGCAGCTTCATGCGGCCGGCGCCGGTCGCGGCCGGCGCCGCCCTGGTCGGGCGCGGGCGCCTGCTGCACCGCACGCGCAGCCTGGCCTTCGTCGAGGGCTCGGTATTCGCTCCCGGCGGCGAGCTGTGCGCGCACGCCACCGGCACCTTCAAGTACGTGGCGGCGCGCGCCGCCACCATTCCAACCGATTGACCGGAGACCCTTATGCCCACCAACCGCCAGATCCTGCTCGACAACCGCCCCCAGGGCGAGGCCACGCTGGCCAACTTCAAGCTGGTCAGCACCGAAACCCCGGCACTGCAGGACGGCCAGGTGCTGGTGCGCCATCACTACCTGAGCCTGGACCCCTACATGCGCGGGCGCATGAACGACGCCAAGAGCTACGCCGCCTGCCAGCCGCTGGGCCAGGTGTTCCAGGGCGGCACGGTGGGCGAGGTGGTCGAGAGCCGCCACCCCAGGTTCGCCGTCGGTGACAAGGTCGTCGGCTACGGCGGCTGGCAGGAATACAGCGTGGTCGACGCCAACCAGCCCGGCATGCTGAAGAAGGTGGACACCACCCGCGTGCCGCTGTCGCACTACCTGGGCGCGGTTGGCATGCCGGGCGTGACGGCCTGGTACGGCCTGAACAAGATCATCGCGCCCAAGGCCGGCCAGACGCTCACCGTCACCGCCGCCTCGGGCGCCGTGGGCAGCGCCTTCGGCGCGCTGGCCAGGGCGCGCGGCTGCCGCGTGGTCGGCATCGCCGGCGGGCCGGACAAGTGCCGATACGTCACCGACGAGCTGGGCTTCGACGCCTGCATCGACTACCGCCAGCATGGCGACGTGAAAAGCATGAGTGCCGCGCTCAAGGCCGAGTGCCCCGACGGCATCGACGGCCACTTCGAGAACGTGGGTGGCTACATCCTGGATGCGGTCCTGCTGCGCACCAACGCGTTTGCGCGCATCGCCCTGTGCGGCATGATCGCCGGCTACGACGGCCAGCCCCTGCCCATGGCCAACCCGGCGCTGCTGCTCATCAACCGCATCCGGTTGGAGGGCTTCATCGTCAGCGAGCACATGGACGTCTGGCCCGAGGCGCTGGCCGAGCTGGGCCAACTGGTGGGCTCGGGCAAGCTGCGCCCGCGCGAGAGCATCGCCCAGGGCATCGAATCCGCGCCGCAAGCCTTCCTGGGTTTGCTCAAGGGCAAGAACTTCGGCAAGCAACTGGTCAAAATGGTCTGATCCGCCGCCAGGAGAGCCGACATGACCCACGCCACGCACGAAGTCTTCAACCAGCCGCTGCCGCTGGCCGACGTCAACCTGTTCGACATCAACCAGCCGCTGCAAGATGCGGTCAGGTTCAACGCACCCGGCTTGGACACCGGCGCGCTGCGCGAGCTGGGCCGCCTGGCCGGCTCGGCCGAGATGCAGAACCACGCGCGCCTGGCCAACGTGCACACGCCCGAGCTGCGCAGCTTCGACCCTTACGGCCACCGCATCGACGAGGTGGAGTTTCACCCCAGCTACCACGCGCTGATGGGCGCGGCCACGGCGGCCGGCCTGCATGGCACACCCTGGTCGGGCGCCGGCAGCAATCCGCATGTGCTGCGCGCCGTCAGCTTCATGCTGTTCACCGAGCTGGAGCCCTCCATCCTGTGCCCCATCTCGATGACCTACGCCGTCACCCCGGCGCTGCAAGAGAACGCCGCCGTCTATGCCGACTGGGGCCCCAGGCTGACCAGCCGCGCCTATGACCCGGCGCTGAAGGTCTACAAGGACAAGCCCGGCGTGACCATGGGCATGGGCATGACCGAGAAGCAGGGCGGCTCGGACGTGCGCGCCAACACCAGTCAGGCCGTGCCCGATGGGCGCGACGCCTGGGGCGAGCGCTATCGCATCACCGGTCACAAGTGGTTTTTCTCGGCGCCCATGTGCGACGCCTTTCTGGTGCTGGCGCAGGCGGCCGACGGTCTGACCTGCTTCTTTTTGCCGCGCGTATTGCCGGATGGCAGCCGCAACGGCCTGCGCATCCAGCGCCTGAAGGACAAGCTGGGCAACAAGGCCAACGCCAGCTCCGAGGTCGAGTTTCAGGACGCCCTGGCCTGGCGCGTGGGCGACGAGGGCCGCGGCGTGCCGCAAATCCTGGAGATGGGCACGCGCACGCGGCTGGACTGCAGCCTGGGCACCAGCGCGCTGATGCGCCAGGCGCTTGCCATCGCCATCCACCACACGCGCCAGCGCAAGGCCTTCGGCAAGTTCCTGATCGAGCAGCCGCTGATGAAGAACGTGCTGGCCGACCTGGCGCTGGAGAGCGAAGCCGCCACCGCGCTGGCGCTGCGCCTGGCGCGCGCCTTCGAGCGCCACGACGACGCGCACGAGCGCCTGATCGCCCGCGTGCTCACGCCCGTGGCCAAGTTCTGGATCTGCAAGCGCGGCAGCCACTTCAGCGAAGAAGCCATGGAATGCATGGGCGGCAACGGCTACGTCGAAGAGGACGGCCACGGCATCCAGGCGCGCATCTACCGCGAAATGCCGGTCAACTCGATCTGGGAGGGCGCCGGCAACATCATGGCCATCGACCTGCTGCGCGCCCTGCGCAAGGGCGACGTGGCCGGCGCGCTGCAGGCCGAGTTGGCCCCCGCGCGCGGCGCGCACGCCGCGCTCGACCGCATGATCGATGCGCTGCCCACCCGCATCGACGCCTTGGCCAACGAGACCGAGGCGCGCCGCCTGGCGCAGGACGTGGCGCTGGCCCTGCAGGGCGCGCTGCTGGCGCAAACCGCGCCGGCCGCGGTGACGGATGCCTTCTGCGCCTCGCGCCTGGGCGGCGACTGGGGTCAGGCCTTCGGCACGCTGTCGGCCAGCGCCAACATGGACGCCATCGTGAAGCGCGCGATGCCCTGATATATGAATACCGGGATACCGAACGCAGAGGACGCAAAGGATTCGCAGAGGGCGCAAAAGAGAACAAGAAATTTTGATGAAATTTGGCTGTAACCCGCATGCAGTCAGCGTGACAAGCTATATTTGTAATAGTAATTTAATGGGTATTTTTTGCGTCCTCTGCGATTTTTTTGCGTCCTCTGCGTCCGGCTGTTCAAGCCTTTCATTCCCTAAAAAGACCACGCCATGATTCAAGACTTCCAAGGCAAGACCGCCGTGCTGACCGGCGCCGGCTCGGGCTTCGGGCTGGAATGCGCGCGCATCGGCGCCGCGCGCGGCATGAACCTGGTGCTGGTCGACGTGCAGCCCGATGCGCTGGACCAGGCCGAGGCCGAGATGAAGGCCGCCGGCGTCCAGGTCATGGCGCGTCGGGTCGACGTGTCCGATGCGACACAAATGGAGGCGCTGGCGGCTGACGTGAAAGCACGCTTCGGCGCGCCGCACTTCGTGTTCAACAACGCCGGCGTGGGCGCGGGCGGCCTGGTGTGGGAAAACACCGTCGCCGACTGGAACTGGGTGCTGGGCGTGGACCTGTGGGGCGTGATCCACGGCGTGCGCCTGTTCGTGCCCATGATGCTGGAGGCCGCCGCGCAAGACCCCGCGTATCGCGGCCACGTCACCAACACCGCCAGCATGGCCGGCCTGCTGACGCCGCCCAACATGGGCATATACAACGCCGCCAAGGCCGCCGTGGTGAGTCTGACCGAAACGATGTACCAGGACCTGCGCCTGGTTACCGACCAGGTCGGCGCCAGCCTGCTGTGCCCCTACTTCGTGCCCACCGGCATCAGCCACAGCGAGCGCAACCGGCCGCAGGACGGCGCGGCATCCCAGGCCTTGACCAAGAGCCAGCAGATCGGTCAGGCCATGACCGAAAAGGCCGTCACCAGCGGCAAGATCACCGCCGCCGAGGTGGCGCACAAGGTCTTCAAGGCCATCACGGCCAACCAGTTCTACGTCTTCAGCCACGAAAGCCCCAAGGCGCTGGGCAACGTCACGCATCGCATGCAGAACATCGTGGCCATGCAGAACCCGGCCGATCCGTTTCTGGAAACCCCCGAGATCGGCGCGCGCCTGCGCCAGCAGTTGCGCGGCGGGTAAACGCTCAGCGCTCGACCTGCGTCAGCTGCCGCCGCCAGAAGGCCGGCATCAGGTCGAACAGCGGCGTGGGGTCGCGCTGCATCATTTGCGTGTTTTGGGCCGGCAGGGGTGCGATGTTGGCCAGCGGGTCCACGTAGGCCAGTTGCTCCATCCAGCGGATGTTGATCTTGCCGTCCGGCAGTGGACGAGAGTCGATCAACTCCAGCATGTGCCTGGCTTGCTGGCTGCCGCGGCTGGCCGCCAGTTGGTAGTAGTGGATCGCCTCGGCAAAATTGGCCTGCGTGCCCGGCCGGCGGTGATAGCCCTGTGCCTTGGCCAAGGCCGCCTGCGCGTCGGCGTTGGGGGTGGGCGAGGGGCCGGTCGAGCGCTCCGGCGCGCCGCGGTCGTTCTTGAGGATCTGCAGGTTGGTTTCGGCCGCGCGCGACCGGGAACTTGCGCGCTCGAAGAAGCGCAGCGCCTCGGCGCTTCGTTGCTCGTCCGCCGCCATGATGCCCAGCTCCAGATTGGCCTGCACGTCGCACGCCGCCGCCGTCTGCTGCAGCAGGGCCAGGTCGGGCACGCCAGGCGCCAGCGCCTGGCCCAGGCGGTTGCTGGCCAGCTGCGCCGGTGCCTCGCGCGAGGCCAGCACCCAGGCCAGATAGTCTGCCCGCACCGGGTGCTGGCGGCGCAGCAGGGCGATGTTGCGCTTCGCCTCGTCGACCCGGGGCGGACCCACGCAGCCATCGATGGCGCACCACGCCAGGCCAGCGTAGGCCCAGGGCTCGCGGCCCAACCGCGCCGCGCGCTGAAACCACAGCAGCGCCAGCGCCGCGTCGCGCCGCACGCCCGCGCCATGCAGATAGATCAAGCCCAGTTCCCACGCCGCCCGTGCCGAAGCAGGCGTGCTGCCAAAGCTTTTCGATTCCTCGGCCTGCAGCTTCAGGCGCTCCAGTTGACGCGCAACCTCCGTCGACTGTGCACCGCGCGGCGCCAACGCTTGCACGGTGGACGGCAGGGACTCCACTGGCGTTGCCCGCCCCAAAGCCGGCACGAACTGGGTCGCCAAGGCGATCACGGCGATCGGCAATACGGCCGGCGCGCTGCGCAACGAAGCCGCTTGGGGCCACGGCGATGTCGCAGGCCGCGGGCCGAGGCCACGGGCTGCGGACCCTTGCTGTGCCGCACCCAAGGCGACGAAGGCAAGCGGTTTGATGACCAGGTCCTCCAAAGATGCCGAACGAAACGGGATCCGGTCGACGGGGCTGGATCTCTTGATCGTGCCTCGACGCGGGCCGTCCACGCTTCGAGCCGAGTGGGACGTCATGCGCGTTTTCGGCTTTGTCAAGACTCAGTGTGGGCGTCGCGATGGTCTATGCCAATCGCCATGTTGAGATACACCGCCTGCGGTACGCCGACCCGCCGAAGCCGGCGTAAAAAGGGGGCGCGGTGCAGGTTGTTGTTGAAACCGGCGCTTCGGAATGCAGAGCAGTGAGCATCTGTGAACTGGGTAGTTTCTAGTTGTATCTATTGCAAGAACATACACACATCGTGAAAATGTTATTTGATTTGGTTGCACACTTTCTGTTTCCTGAGTGCAAACACGCGACTCTGCGGCGAAAATCCCCAAGGTTTTCCCCTTGCACAGCGCGGTAGAGAACGCTGACTCGGAGGGATGGGTTACAAGTGTCACAACCTGCGGGTTGTAGGGAGAAAGACATGAACACCACCACGGATTGGTTGGGTTCGAGAGAACTCGGTGGCATCGCCAGCACCATGGCCACGGAGGCCACCACCTGGCCGCCCTTCTTGCGCGGCCAGCCCGATCACCCTGTTCGGGTGGTGATGATCGACGACGACCCCCACATGTGCCGGGTGATCGCGCAAGAACTGCTGGCCGATGCCCGCATCGACCTGGTGGCGCAGGCCAACTCGTTGCGCGAGGGGCGGCACATGGTGGCCCGGTACGACTTCGACGTCATGCTGGTGGACCTGAACCTGGGCGACGGCACCGGTTTCGAGCTGATCGAATACATGAAGAGCGCCCATCCGGTGGCCGAGGCGGTGGTGGTGTCGGCGATGGAAGACGAAGAGCACGCCATTCATGCCTTCGAGCTGGGCGCCACCGGCTATCTGGTCAAGGGCTCCTGGTTCGGCAACTTCGCGCAGGCGGTGCTGCACGTGGTCAATGGTGGCGCCACCGTCACGCCCAATCTGGCGCGGCGCCTGCTGCGCCGTTTGGGCGCGCACGGCGAAGGTGCGCTGGGGGCCGGCGCGGCCAGCCGGCATGCCCCCAGCGCCGAGCGCCTGTCCGAGCGCGAGCGCGAGATCCTGCGCCTGGTGGCCAGCGGCCACACCAGCTGCGAGATCGGGCGCGACCTGTCGATCAGCGCGCAAACCGTGAACACGCACATCAAGAACATCTACCGCAAGCTGCAGGTGCGCACGCGGGCGCAGGCAGCCACCCGGGCGTCGCAGTTCGGCCTGCTGTCCTGAAGGCCCCGGGGCCGCCGGCCCTGGGCGCGAAAGGCGCCAACGCCATGGACTTTTCCCTGCTGCTGCCTTGGGTGGCCATGCTGTCCTCGCTGGCCCTGGCGGGTTATGCGCTGGCGCGTGGGGTGCACCGCCGTCGGCGGCTGGATATCGTGTTCGGCGTCACCGCGCTGGCGTTTGCCGCGCTGGCCGTGCTGGACTTGGCTGCCGCCTACGGCTGGATCGGCCCGTCGACAAGGCGCCCGCTGACGCAGCTGGCTTACCAGCTGATGACGCTGGGCGTGATCGTCTTTTTGCTGTTGACGGCCCGTGGCTGGCGCCCGCCGCAGCAGCTGATCGTGGGGGCGCAGGCGGTGCTGGGCCTGGCCTTGATCGTGCGTGCGCCCGCGCCGCTGGGGCCGATGCCGGCCTGGGCCTTGTTCAACCTGCTGTGTGCGACCGTGTTGCTGATGTCGATGGTCTATGCGCTGGTGGCGCGCCGCGCGAGCGCGCCGGTCTGGATGGCGATGGTGGCGGCGCTGGCCAGCCTGAACGTGATGGTGGGGGATTTTCAGGTGGCCAAGGACGGGGTGCTGTCGGCGTCCTGGTCGCAGGTGCTGCTGCTGCTGATACTGCTGGCGCTGTGGCTGGCCTGCACGCGGCGCGTCCGCGCGTTCGCGCCGCCGGGCCCCGCTGCACCGGCACTGGACCGCCAGCGCCTGGCGCAGGATTTGCATGACGGCGTGGGCTCGCAACTGACCACCATCATCTCCGCACTGGGCGCCGGCACAGCCAAGGAGCGCTCGACCGCCGCGCTGCTGCAGGAGTGCCTGGTCGAGCTGAAGCTGCTGGTGGACGGCATGGACGAGGACGCGACCGTGCTCAGCCTGCTGGCCAGCCTGCGCTATCGCATCGAGCCGCTGCTGAGCGCCGCGCACATCCGCCTGCACTGGGCCGTGGCCGATGACGAGGAGCTGGAGCGCGTGACCGGCGACACCGCCCGCCAGGTGCTGCACCTGACGCAGGAGGCACTGGCCAACGTGCTGCGCCATTCCGGCGCCGACCAGGTGTCCATCACCTGCTGTGTCAGCAAGACCCGGCAGGCGCTGATGCTGGAGATCAACGACAACGGCGTCGGCCTGCCCGAGCCCGCGGATGCGCCCACCGGGCAGCGCCCCTGCGGCAAGGGCCTGCGCGGCATGCGCGCGCGCGCGCACCAGCTGGGCGGGCAGCTGCTGATCGAGTCCGCCCCGCACCGCGGCACCCGCCTGCGCATGCTGGTGCCGCTGATGAGCCTCGAAACCGAGGAGTCCTGACCGACGCCGCCGGGCCGCGCGCGTCGGGCGCTGTGGCAAACTCAGCGGCTTTTTGGCCCGCGCCTCGGCCTTTCGCCGCGCGGGCAAGCCCGGTTGTCATGCTCTCCATCGCCTCCCAGATCGCGTCCGAACTCAAGGTGCGCGAAGCCCAGGTCCAGTCCGCCATCGAGCTCATCGACGGCGGCGCCACGGTGCCTTTCATCGCCCGCTACCGCAAGGAGGCCACGGGCGGCCTGGACGACGTGCAGCTGCGCGAGCTGGACGCGCGCCTGGCCTACCTGCGCGAACTGCACGAGCGCCGCGCCGCGGTGCTGAAAAGCATTGACGAGCAGGGCAAGCTGACGCCCGCGCTGCGCGCCGCCATCGACGCCGCGCCCACCAAGCAGGAGCTGGAAGACCTGTACCTGCCCTACAAGCCCCGGCGCCGCACCAAGGGCCAGATCGCGCGCGAATTCGGCATCGAGCCGCTGGCCGACCGGCTGTGGGCCGACCCCACGCTCGACCCGCAGGCCGAGGCCCAGGCCTTCGTCAAGCCCGAGAAGGGCGAGGGCGGCGAGGACTTCACGACCACCACGGCCGTGCTCGACGGCGTGCGCGACATCCTGAGCGAGCGCTGGGCCGAAGATGCGGCGCTGGTGCAAAGCCTGCGCGAATGGCTGTGGGCCGAGGGCCTGCTGCAAAGCAAGCTGGCGGCGGGCAAGAACGAGAACGATGCCGAGGTCGCCAAGTTTCGCGACTACCACGACTACGACGAGCCCATCGGCCGCGTGCCCAGCCACCGCGCGCTGGCGGTGTTTCGGGGGCGGCAGCTGGGCATGCTGGAGGCCAAGCTGGTGTTGCCGGAGGCAGCCAGCCCCTCACCCCAACCCTCTCCCCAAAGGGGCGAGGGAGCCAACAGCCGAAGCGCCGCGCATGCACTCCCTCTCCCGCACGCGGGAGAGGGCAGGGGTGAGGGTACGGCCGGAATCAGGACCACGAGCCCCAGCCTCGCCGAAGGCCGCATCGCCCTGCACTTGGGCTGGTCGCACGGCGGCCGCCCGGCCGACGACCTGCTGCGCAAGTGCGTGTCCTGGACCTGGCGCGTCAAGCTCAGCCTGAGCACCGAGCGCGACCTGTTCGCGCGCCTGCGCGACGAGGCCGAGAAGGTGGCCATCAAGGTCTTCGCCGACAACCTGCGCGACGTGCTGCTGGCCGCGCCCGCCGGCCAGAAGGTGGTGATGGGGCTGGACCCCGGCATCCGCACCGGCGTCAAGGTGGCCGTGGTCGACGCCACCGGCAAGCTGCTCGACACCGCCACCGTCTACCCGCACGAGCCGCGCCGCGACTGGGACGGCGCCCTGCACACCCTCGGCCGGCTGGTCGCCCAGCACGGCGTGCAGCTGATCGCCATCGGCAACGGCACCGCCAGCCGCGAAACCGACAAGCTGGCGGGCGATCTCATCAAATTGATGCAAAATGAGGCTGCAGCGCCCGCCAGTCAAGCGCAAGCAGCTATACAAAAGATAGTTGTCAGCGAGGCCGGCGCCTCGGTCTACTCGGCCAGCGAATTCGCCAGCGCCGAGCTGCCCGACGTCGACGTCAGCCTGCGCGGCGCCGCCAGCATCGCACGCCGCCTGCAAGACCCGCTGGCCGAGCTGGTGAAGATCGACCCCAAGAGCATCGGCGTCGGCCAGTACCAGCACGACGTCAACCAGAGCGAGCTGGCGCGCACGCTGGACGCCGTGGTCGAGGACTGCGTCAACGGCGTGGGCGTGGACCTGAACACCGCCAGCAGCCCGCTGCTGGCGCGCGTGTCGGGCCTGTCGGGCACGGTGGCCAAGGCGGTGGTGCGCTGGCGCGAGCAGCACGGCGCCTTCACCAACCGCCAGCAGCTGCTGCAGGTCAGCGGCCTGGGGCCCAAGAGCTTCGAGCAAAGTGCGGGCTTTCTGCGCATCCGCGGCGGCGACAACCCGCTGGACATGACCGGCGTGCACCCCGAAACCTACGCCGTGGTCGAGCAGATCATCGTCAAGACCGGCAAGCCGGTCGACCAGCTGATGGGCCGCGCCGAGCAGATCAAGGCGCTCAAGCCCGAGGCCTTCGCCACGCCGCAGTTCGGCGCCGTCACCGTGCGCGACATCCTGGCCGAGCTGGAAAAGCCCGGGCGCGACCCGCGCGGCGACTTTCAGGTCGCGCGCTTCAACGACGGGGTGGAGTCGATCGGCGACCTGCGCGAGGGCATGGTGCTGGAGGGCACCGTCAGCAACGTGGCCCAGTTCGGCGCCTTCGTCGACCTGGGCGTGCACCAGGACGGCCTGGTGCACGTCAGCCAGCTGGCCAAGCGCTTCGTCGGCGACGCGCGCGAGGTCGTCAAGACCGGCCAGATCGTCAAGGTCAAGGTGCTGGAAGTCGACGTGCCGCGCGGGCGCATCGGCCTGACGATGAAGCTGGACGCGCCGTCGCCGCGCCGCGACGGCCCGCGCGAGAACCGCTTCGAGCACGCCGGCCGCGACACGCGCGGGCGCGGCGGCTTCGCGGGCGGGCAGGGCGCGCGTGGCGCCGCGCAGCCGCAGGGCGCCACCGCCATGGCGTCGGCCTTCGAGAAGCTCAAGGGTTTGCAAGCCAAATGAGGCTGTGACCGGCGCCGATCAAGCGCGGTCAGCTATCGATTAAATAGTTTTTCGTGCAGCTTCTCGAACGGCCGAAGTCGCGGCAAGCCCACGTGTCTTCAGGCCGGCTTGGGCGAGCGCCTGGTGCGCTGGGTCACGGCGGGCACAGCGCGGCGGCGCGTGCTGGGGTCGGGCGTCCGGGGCGCCAAGTCTTCGTCCGGTTCGGCTTCGGGTGCGTGTCGTGACAGGGCGCGCAGCGCCGTCGTGGCGTGGGCCGCGCCGGACATCAGGGCCAGCCAGCGGACGGTGAATCGGGTCAAGAGCAGGTGCATGGGGGTCTCCTTCATGCATCGGCTGAAAGGCCGCGGCGATGCGTGGGCGCAGCGGGCGGAGCGAACCGCAAGGGTGCGCTCCCTGTGTGAACGCCCTGTGACGACAAGGTTCCACCCGTGACGGCGAAGGGGTAAGCAGATGCGCGGGCTGTGTGCCCGGCAAAATGTTCATCCGACCCCATTTATCCTCACGCGCCCTTGGCCGGCACGTTGGTGAGCAGCGGGCCGAGCCCTTCGCCCATCGTCGGGTGCACCAGGATGGCGTCACGCAGCTTTTGATAGGGCAGGCCGGCCAGCATCGTCATCTGCACCGCCGCCACGACCTCGCCCGCTTCGGGGCCCAACATCATGAAGCCGACGATGCGCTCGTCGGCGCCGATCAGCGCCTTCATGAAGCCCTGCTGCTCGCCGATGGTGCGCGTGCGCAGCACGCCGCGCATCGGCAGCTTGGCCACGCGCACGGCGATGCCTTGCTGCTGCGCCTCGCGCTCGCTCAGGCCCACGCGCGCCAGCGGCGGGTCGGTGAACATGCAGTAGGGCACCAGCCGGCCGCGCGTGGAGCGCTGCCCGCCCGCCAGGTTGTCGCGGATGACGCGGAAATCGTCGAAGGACGCGTGCGTGAACTGCGGGCTGCCGGCGCATTCGCCGATCGCCCACACGCCCGGCGCGCTGGTCTCCAGCCGCTCGTTGACCTGGATGTAACCCCGCGCGCCCAGCTCGACACCGGCCAGCTCGAGGCCGATGCCGGCTGTGTTGGGCGTGCGCCCGGCCGCCACCAGGATGTCGCTGCCTTCGATGGCGCGCTCACCCGACGGCGTGCGCAGCTGCAGCCGGACGGCATCGCCCGATCGGCCTTCGACGCGCAGCGTTTCGGCCGACAGCACCAGCTCGATGCCGGCGTCGCTGAAGATCTGCAGCAGCTCGGCGCCCACGTCCGGGTCTTCGCGCGCCGCCAGCTGCGGCCCGTGCTCGATCACCGTGACCGCGCTGCCGAAGCGCCGGTACGCCTGGGCCAGCTCCAGCCCGACGTAGCCACCGCCCAGCACGATGAGGTGGCGCGGCGCGCGGTCCAGCTCCAGCGCCTCGATGTTGGTCATCGGCGCTGCCGCCGCCAGGCCCGGCACATCCGGGATCGCCGCGTGCGTGCCGACGTTGAGAAACACCCGATTGGCGGTCAGCGTGCGCGTGCCGCCGTCGTTCAGGCGCACGTCCAGCGTTTTGGGCGCGGTGAAGCGCCCCGCGCCCATGATCAACTCGGCGCCGCTGGCCTTGTAATTGCCCAGGTGCATGGTGATCAGGCCGTCGACCATCTCGCGCTTGCGCTGGCGCACTTGCGCCATGTCCACCGTCACCGGCCCGGTCTGCGTGCCGAAGCGGCTGGCGTGCCGGGCCAGGTCGGCCACCTTGGCGCTCCAGATCTCGTTCTTGCTGGGCAGGCAGTTGATGTTGGGGCACGAGCCGCCGATCCAGCGGCGCTCCACCACCGCCGTGCGCTGCCCGCTGCGCGCCAGGTGCCAGGCCAGGTATTTGCCGCCTTCGCCGCTGCCGAGGACAAGCGCGTCGAAGACTTCGGGTTGCGTCATGCTGAACTCCATGGCCGTGCGACTGCCGGCACTCGTCGAACGAGTCTACGCGCCTCGGTGCATTCGGTCTTGGGCGGCGCGCTCTTCTCGTTCGGCGGCGGTCACGCGTTCGTCGCGATTTCAGAGACACGAGGGGAGGGAAATGTTGATCTGACCCCATTCCCGCCGGGAACGGATGGAGGTGAGCGCTGCGGCGCCTGTCACTCACCGGACTCGCCGCGCACGCACTCGATCTCACAATGCGTCTTCATCCAGCGTCCTTTCTGCGTCGATTGATACAAAAACAGGAGCATTCGATGAAAGCCGTTCGCTACATCCAGGCGGGCCAGCCGCCGGAGATCGTCGATGTGCCACAGCCCACGCCCGGCCCCGGCCAGGTGCTGCTGCGCGTGGCCGGCGCCGGCGTGTGCCATTCCGACCTGCACGTGCTCGACCACGGCGGCTTCGCCCACCCCTTCACCCTGGGCCACGAGAACGCCGGCCACATCGCCGCGCTGGGTCAGGGCGTGGTGGGCTACAAGGAGGGCGACGCGGTGGCCGTCTACGGCCCCTGGGGCTGCGGCCACTGCCATGCCTGCCAGCGCTCGGCCGAAAACTATTGCCAGCACCACGCCAGCCTGCCCGCGATGGGCGGCGGCCTGGGCGCCGATGGCGGCATGGCCGAATACATGATCGTGCCCTCGCCGCGCCTGCTGGTGCCGCTGGGCACGCTCGACCCGGTGCAGGCCGCGCCGCTGTCCGACGCCGCCCTCACGCCCTACCACGCCATCAAGGCCGCGCTGCCCTGGCTCACGCCCGATGCCAGCGTGGTGGTGGTCGGCATCGGCGGGCTGGGCCACATGGCGGTGCAGATCCTGCGGGCGCTCACCCCGGCGCAACTCATTGCCTGCGACATCGACGACGCCAAGCTGGCACACGCCGCGCAGCTGGGCGCCCACCACACCGTGAACACGCGCGACGTCAAGGCCGCGCGCGAGGCCATCGCCGCCCTGGTGGGCGAGCGCGGCGCCGCGGTGGCGCTGGACTTCGTCGGTGCGCAAGCCACGGTCGATCTGTGCGCGCGCATCGTCGGCCGCGCCAGCCGCCTGACCATCGTCGGCCTGGGTGGCGGCGTGCTGCACTACGGTGCCAACCGGCCGCCCTACGGCTGCGAAGTCAGCGTGCCCTACTGGGGCACGCGCGCCGAGCTGATGGAAGTCATCGCCCTGGCCGAGGCCGGGCGCATCCACGCCGAAGTCGAAAGCTTCCCGCTGGAGCAGGCGCCGCAGGTGTACCAGCGGCTGCGCGAAGGGCGCATCCGCGGCCGGGCGGTGCTGCGGCCCTGACGCGCCCCCGCCCCGGCACTCTGAAAACAATCAGACCGAAGCCACGGCCCATCCATGCTTGCACGCCGGGCCGGCAATTGATGTTGAGGCGCGAGCCACCGATCCAGCGCCGCTACTCGTCGATCGAGTCTACGTGCCTCGGTGCATTCGGTCTTGGGCGGCGCCGCGTTCCTCGGCGGAACACACCGCTGGAACCAACCCGTGCGCGGAAAGCAGGCGTCGCCTGCTGCAGCACCTCGGGCGCAACGAAGGGCCGGAATGCACTGGATGAGGACGGGCTCTGCGCCGAGCGCTCAGCGGCGCTGGACATCAGGGCACCCGAATTTTGGAGCTTGGCGAATACTCGACGGCTTCAAGCGTCCGGCTAGTCGCCCGGCGAACCTGACTTGAAGACGGGCTCGGCCCACGGAAAAGTGCTGCGCCACGGAAGCGGCACAGCGCTGCAAGAGTGATAGCTGGTGGCGCTTGCTGCGCAAGGGCTGGCGGCCAAAAAATAGCTTGAAACTGGCGCGGTGCATGCCGGCAAAGCCCGGCGCAACGGCAAAACCCCCAAGGAGAAACCTTGGAGAAAAACGAAACGCTGGAATAAATGCGGGCTTGCATAAAGCGGGCGACAAAAGCGCAGCTTTTGGCGGTCCGCTGGAATAATGGGTTGGGTGACACCACTGGCTACTCACCAAATGCTTCAATGAGCACTTTTCGACGTTCTTCAAACAATGGTAGTATTTCGTGTTTCATTCGTGGGTCACCTTTGATGCGTGAAACAAACCTTGAAACGGTTAGATAAAGCTGATCGTCATCTTCCGCGTACTGCTCAAGGGCATTGGAAGCGACCAAATTCAATTTCTGAGGCCCGTATATCTCTTGCATCTCGTCGGGTAACGGGGCCTTTGAATCTTCCTCGAACGACTGGTGGAAAACCTTTTCCGCAGATGCAATGCATGTTTCCACCAGAGATGGGTTAACCCGCTCTCGAATGATCCCTCTCGCAACGCTGCCCATGATGAATGTCGTTTCGCAGGTGAGGACGCTTCCAGGAATTGCCGTTTTCCTGAAATTACTTGCGAAGTCCCAGTTGCGGTCTGGATCGGTAGCGAAGTGCATAAGGTTCCAGCTCCGAACATGCACATCTGGCAGTTCCTGAGCTTTTCGATTGAATGGCCACATCAGAACCCCCTTTTGAGATATTGCTTGTGTTGCCCAACGGCCAAGGTAAGCCGCCGCCGTAGGCGGTCGGCTTGACTGAAATGTTGGGATTTGATCATTACCGAAACGACTGTTTACAGATATCCGATTTTTCAAGGCTTGTCTGCAAAAATATGACCCCACGCACAATGGAAGGAAAAACTCTGCGATTCCGGCTTGTGTGTGCTCCTGAAAATTTAGAAGGTAGCCAGCGTAGCCAAACGACAGAACAGCTAAAAATGTGACGCCCCACACCTGCAAGAAAATAAGGGAACGTGCCTTCCAGCTTTCAGGGAAACGCACATTAGTTCTGTCAATAAAGCGACCCAACAAAGTTGCGACAAGCCCTAGAAACCAGGTTTGCACGAATTTGTACCACAGTGCTTCTATCATTTTTCCCTAATGCCCTGAGTTCAGCCGCCGCCGTAGGCGGTCGGCTGGGATGAACAGTTAGACCCAGAAGCCAAAACGGGTAACCCCAGCGTGACGACGGGCGCAAACTGCGAAAAAACACTGCGCCACCGAAGCGACGCAGCGCATGAAAAATGATAGCTGCTCGCGCTTGCTGTGCAATGGCCAGCGGCCAAAAAGGCTGAAAACTGGCGTAAGGCTCGCAGGCGAAGCCCGGAACAACGGCACGCAAGGCACTGAAAAGCGCTTGAGAAGCTGAATGCCGTTTGATAAACCATGGGCCAAATAAAGCGGATTTTCAGCGGGACTAACGCCTGAGTTAAGCCGAGCCGCGAAGCGGCTTCGGCTTGAATGAATTGTTAGACATCACCCGACTCAGCTGGAGTGCCCTTGTAGCTGTTGAGGATCTCTGCGAGGAACTTGTCGACACCCATAAGACCATCAATTGCCTCGTTGAGTGACATTGGGGTCCCGCGGCTAAGTACAAAGGAGGCTGCCATCCTGTCTCCGCCGAGAAGAAGCTCCAACGCCTCTCTAAGTATTACGGCAGGAACCTCAGGGGGAAACAGGTGCGTCACCTTTGAACGTAAGAACTCAAATCGGGGCGGAGTCAGCGGATATCGGCGTATGGAGTTTGCAGCAAGTTGAGAGAGGACCTGCGCGGTTGGGGTGGCAGCTATGGCGCCCAGGAGGCGCACGAGGTCTTGAGTAACCCGCGAGGCAAGGTCCTCGGGGGAAGAGAAGAAGTTGACGACATGACGCGCCTTAAGCCGCTGCTTGAAGGTACGCAGCTTGTCCGCGGAAACGCCGGTATCCACATGCTTTGGCAGGACGGGATGATTCTCCTCATCCATGACGTAGATGAGGCTCGGTAGGTGGATGGCCTGTGCCTCCTCATACTCGAGCTGAGTGAGAGACTTTCCGGAGGTTTCGTCTATGTGTCCGTACCGCATGCCAAACACACCGACATAGGCATTTGCTGACCTAACCAAGCGAAGACACTCTTCCTTTGGTGTTTCCGGCAATGCTCCAAAGAACTCCATCGCCTTTGAGTTGTGTTCCAGCCGGGTTATTGCATCGCGGACTAGAGCGCGATGGCGCTCAAGGTCGACGAAGGTAGAGCTTAGGAACACGGTTGCTGGCATGTGATGTCTAACTAAGATTAGACGACCAAGTCACAGGGCAACGAAGTCGATAAACCAAAACAAAAACTCCGATGCCGCAGCGGAGAACGGGAGCAATCGCTCGTTTAGCCAAACCTAAAAAATGGCGGATGATTTTGAATGGATCGTCTTGCCTGAAAAGCATTGTAGGTTCACGGACGAGCAGCCCCGGTGCTGATTTCTTCCGCCTTGCGCGCATCTGCGCGGCCAGCCAGCCGCCGATACACCGTCGCGCGGCTCACCCCCAGCGCCCGCGCGGCGTCGGCCACCCGGCCGCCGGCCTGGCGCACGGCCTGGTGGATCAGGTCGGCCTCGACCGCCTTCAACGAGCGCGTGGCCGTACGAGGTGCGCTTGGTGCCGGCTGCGCCGGGGCCTGTGCGGCGAGCTGCACGCGCAGGCCGGACCACAGGGGCACGCTGGCGGCTTCGCCCAGCCGGGCCAGGTCGAACAGCTGCGCCCAGGGCAGGGCGAACAGCTCGCTGGCGTGCAGGGGGGCCTGGGCCGCGCCGTGCAGGGCGGGCAGCATCTGGCGTGCGGTGGCGTTGGCGCCGGTGACCTGGCCGTCGGCGTCCAGGCACAGCAGGCCGGCGCCGGCGCCGCCGCCGCTGACCTGCCAACTGGCCGGCCAGGCCAGGCGCAGGCGCAGCGCGTGCGGGCGGGCCAGCACCAGCGCGTCTTCGATGTTCTGGGCCGACTGGGCCACCAGGTGCTTCAGTTCGGGCCGCTCGGGCACCTCCACGCCGGTCACGTCCAGCATGCCCAGGCAGGCGCCGTCGGGGCCGAACAGCGGGGCGCCGGCGCAGCTGTAGACGGCGGTGTCGTTGAAGAAGTGTTCGCCGCGGTGCAGCCACACCGGCGCGCGCTCGCCCAGGGCGGCGCCGATGGCGGTGGTGCCCACGCTGCGCTCGGACAGGTCCACCCCCACGCGGGCGATGGCGTGCATGGCGCGGTTGCGGTGGTCGATGGCGCCCGCCGTGTCGATGACGCAGCCCTGCGCGTCGGTCAGCAGCACGAAGTAGCGGATGGGCGCGATGACGGCGGCCAGGCGCTGCAGCTCGGGCCGGGCGGCGGCCAGCAGGGTGGCGTGGGCGTCTTGCGCGTCGGCGCGAGCGCGGGCGGGCACGGGGTCGAAGGTCACGCGCGACTGCGGCCGGTGGCCCAGCGCCAGGCAGCGGCGCCAGCTTTGCATGATCCAGGCGCGGTCGACCCAGGCGCTGGCCAGGGCTTCGGTCAGCTCGGTGCCTTCGGTCAGCAGGCTTTGCCGCGCCAGGGCGATCTGCTGCAGGCGCGGCTGGGCGGAGAAGGCGGGCAGGGCGTTCATCGCGGTGTCTCCGTGTCTCAAACTGAGAATAATCGGGCCGGGGGCTGAAAACCAAGGGTTTTGCCTAGGCACCCTGGAATGCGTTGTTCCAAGAATGACCGTTTTTACCCCAAGCTTGAAAACCCACCACGACAAGGAGATGCCCGCGATGAAAGTCGAGCTCAAGGTCAATGGCAAGGCGGTGTCGGCCGACGTGCCGCCCAACACGCTGCTGGTGCAGTTCATTCGCGAGCATTTGCGCCTGACGGGCACGCACGTGGGCTGCGACACGGCCCAGTGCGGCGCCTGCACGGTGATCGCCAATGGGCGCTCCATCAAGGCCTGCAACACGCTGGTGGCGCAGATGGCGGGGGCCGACATCACCACCATCGAGGGCGTGGCCGCGGCCGACGGCACGCTGCACCCGGTGCAGGCGGCGTTCAAGGAATGCCACGGCCTGCAATGCGGCTACTGCACGCCCGGCATGGTGATGAGCACGATCGACCTGCTCAAGCACCACCCCACGGCCACCGAGGGCGAAATCCGCAGCCTGCTGGAGGGCAACCTGTGCCGCTGCACGGGCTACCAGAACATCGTCGCCGCGGTGCAGACCGCGCAAAAGGCCCTGGCCGCCTGAGACCCCACACCAAGGCAAGGAGACACGACATGGGTGCCAATGAATTTGCCAAGCTGCCGCACATCGGCGAATCGCTCAAGCGCAAGGAAGACCTGCGCTTTCTGACCGGCGTGGGCAACTACACCGACGACATCGTGCAGGCGAACCAGAAGTACGCGTACTTCGTGCGCTCGCCGCACGCGCACGCCATCGTCAAGAAGGTGGACACCGCCGCCGCCAGCGCCATGCCGGGCGTGGCGCGCGTGTTCACCGGCGCCGACATCGACGGCAAGATGGGCGGGCTGCCCTGCGGCTGGCTCATCAGCAACCCCGACGGCACGCCGATGAAGGAGCCGCCGCACCCCATCCTGGCGATCAAGAAGGTGCGCTACGTGGGCGACCACGTGGCGATGGTGGTGGCCGACACGCTGCAGCAGGCCAAGGACGCGGCCGAGGCGGTCGAGGTCGACTACGAGGTGCTGGGCGCCGTGATCGACATGCGCAGCGCCGCCAAGGCCCCGGCGCTGCACGACGAGGCGCCCGACAACCACTGCTACAAGTGGACGCTGGGCGACAAGGCGGCGGTCGACGCCGCCTTTGCCGGCGCCGCGCACGTCACCCAGCTCGATTTGACCAACAACCGCCTGATCCCCAACGCGATGGAGCCGCGCGCCGTCAACGCCAGCTACAACCGCGGCACGGACGAGTCGGTGCTGTACGTGGCCAACCAGAACCCGCACGTCGAGCGCCTCTTGATGACCGCCTTCGTGCTGCAGTGGCCCGAGCACAAGGTGCGCGTGGTGGCGCCCGACGTGGGCGGCGGCTTCGGCTCCAAGATCTTCCTGTATGCCGAGGACGTGGCGGCCACCTGGGCGGCCAAGCAGCTCAATTGCGCCATCAAGTGGACGGCCGAGCGCAGCGAGTCTTTCGTCAGCGACGCGCACGGGCGCGACCACATCACCCACGCCGAAATGGCGATGGACAAGGACGGCAAGTTCCTGGCCCTGCGCGTGCACACCCACGCCAACCTGGGCGCCTACCTGTCGACCTTCGCCTCCAGCGTGCCCACCATCCTGTACGGCACCCTGCTGGCGGGGCAGTACGCCACGCCGCAGATCTATGTGGAGGTCGACGGCTGGTTCACCAGCACCGCGCCGGTCGACGCCTACCGCGGCGCGGGCCGGCCCGAGGCGGCCTACCTGATCGAGCGCATGGCCACCCGCTGCGCGTGGGAGCTGGGCTTGAGCCAGGACGAGATCCGCAAGCGCAACTTCGTCACCCAGTTTCCCTACCAGACGCCGGTGGCGCTGCAGTACGACACGGGCGACTTTCCCGCCTGCATGAACGAGGCGCAAAAGCTGGCCGACGTGGCCGGCTATGAGGCGCGCAAGAAGGCCAGCGAGGCCAAGGGCCTCAAGCGCGGCATCGGCTACAGCAGCTACATCGAGGCCTGCGGCCTGGCGCCCAGCAACATCGCCGGCGCCCTGGGCGCGCGCGCCGGCCTGTTCGAGGCCGGCGAGGTGCGCGTCAACCCCACCGGCAGCGTGACGGTGTTCACCGGCTCGCACAGCCACGGCCAGGGGCACGAAACCACCTTTGCGCAGCTGGTGGCCGCGCGGCTGGGCATCGACCCCGGCCAGGTCGACATCGTGCACGGCGACACCGGCCGCATCCCGTTCGGCATGGGCACCTACGGCAGCCGCTCGCTCAGCGTGGGCGGCACGGCCATCATGAAGGCGCTGGACAAGATCGAGGAAAAGGCCAAGAAGATCGCCGCGCACCTGATGGAGGCCAGCGACGCCGACATCGAGTTCAGCGGCGGCGAGTTCAAGGTCAAGGGCACCGACAAGAAGATTCCGTTTGCCCAGGTGGCGCTGACGGCCTATGTGCCGCACAACTACCCGCTGGACAAGCTGGAGCCCGGGCTGGACGAAACGGCCTTCTACGACCCGACCAACTTCACCTATCCCGCCGGCACCTACATCTGCGAGGTCGAGGTCGACCCGGCCACGGGCGTGGTGCGCGTCGACCGCTTCACCACCGTGGACGACTTCGGCGTCATCATCAACCCGATGATCGTCGAGGGCCAGGTGCACGGCGGCGTGGTGCAGGGCCTGGGCCAGGCGCTGCTGGAGCATGGCGTGTACGACCCCGAAAGCGGCCAGCTGCTGACCGGCAGCTACACCGACTACACCATGCCGCGTGCCGACGACTTCCCCCAGTTCAAGCTCGGCCACGTGTGCACGCCCTGCACCCACAACCCGATCGGCAGCAAGGGCTGCGGCGAAGCGGGCGCCATCGGCTCGCCGCCGGCGGTCATCAACGCCGTGCTCGACGCGCTGGCGCCGCTGGGCGTGAAAGACCTCGACATGCCCGCCACGCCGCACCGCGTATGGCAGGCCATTCAATCGGCCAAGGCCTGAAAGGAGCCCCTCATGTACGCATTCACCTATGAGCGCCCCGCCACCCAGGCCGACGCGCTGAAGCTGGCCCAGGCCGGCGGCAAGCTGCTGGCCGGCGGCCAGACCCTGCTGGCCTCGATGAAGCTGCGCCTGGCCGCGCCCGAGCAGCTGGTCGACCTGGCCGGCATCAAGGAGCTGCAGGGCATCCGCCGCGAGGCCGGCACGCTCACCATCGGCGCCATGACGCGCCACTGCGACGTGGCCGAGAGCGCCGAGGTGCGCGCCGACATCCCCGCGCTGGCCGAGCTGGCCAGCCACATCGGCGACAAGCAGGTGCGCGCCATGGGCACCCTCGGCGGCTCGGTGGCCAACAACGACCCGGCCGCCGACTACCCGGCCGCGCTGATGGCGCTGGGCGCCACGGTGCACACCAGCAAGCGCCAAATCAAGGCCGACGACTTCTTTCAGGGCCTGTTTGCCACCGCGCTGGAAGACGGCGAGCTGATCACCGCCATCGGCTTTCCCATTCCCAAGCGCGCGGCCTACGTCAAGTTCGCGCAGCCGGCCTCGCGCTTCGCGCTGATCGGCGTGTTCGTGGCGCAGGGCGACGGCGGCGTGCGCGTCGCGGTCACCGGCGGCGGCAACGGCGTGTTTCGCCACGCCGGCATGGAGGCGGCGCTGGGCCAGCAGTTCAGCCCCGACGCCGTGGCGGGCGTGAAGACCGACGAGGCCCAGATGTCCGGCGACCTGCACGGCTCGGCCGCCTACCGCGCCCACCTGGTCGGCGTGATGACCCAGCGCGCCGTGGCGCAGGCCCTGGCTTGAGGGGCCGATGTCTTCCTCCCTCTCCCTCCGGGAGAGGGCAGGGGTGAGGGCCAGCGGCCTTGATCGGGCCGCAGGATTTTAAGCCATTTCGGGCTCCAGCGCCCGCCCATCAAGCACGATAAGCTATCGTTTATATAGTTTCTGGCTTCACCGCCTCATCTGCCATGCCTGCTCCCTCGGCGCCTGCCCCGATCGCCTCCATCGACGCCCTGATCGCCGCGCTGCAAACCCAAGGCTACTTTGCCGACCGGCGCCTGGCCACGGCGGTGTTCTTGGCGCTCAAGCTGCAGCGCCCGCTGCTGCTGGAGGGCGAGCCCGGCGTCGGCAAGACCGAGCTGGCCAAGGCGCTGGCGCAGGTGCTGGGGCGCGAGCTGCTGCGCCTGCAGTGCTTCGACGGCCTGGAGCAGCGCGAGGCACTGTACGAGTGGAATTACGCCGCACAACTCTTGCATTTGAGAGCCGCAGAGGGAAGGGCGCCCGCCAGCGAGCTGGAGCAGGAGGTCTACCAGCCGCGCTACCTGGTGCGCCGCCCGCTGCTGCAGGCGCTGGAGGCGCCGCCGCCCGGCGCGCTGCTGCTGATCGACGAGGTGGACCGCGCTGACGAGCCCTTCGAGGCCTTCCTGCTCGAATACCTGGGCGAGTACCAGGTCAGCATTCCCGAGCTGGGCACGGTGCGCGCGGCGGTGCCGCCGGTGACCCTGCTCACCAGCAACCGCACGCGCGAGCTCAACGACGCCGTCAAGCGCCGCTGCCTGTACCACTGGCTGGACTACCCCGAGCGCGAGCGCGAGCTGGCCATCGTGCGCGCCCTGGTGCCCGAGGCGCCGCAACGGCTGGCCGACCAGGTCGCCGCCTTCGTGCAGCAGCTGCGCAGCGCGCCGTATGGCGAGCACTTTCAGCGCGCGCCGGGCATCGCCGAGACGGTGGAGTGGGCGCGCGCGCTGGTGGCGCTGGACACCGTCAACCTCGACCCCGAGGTGGTGCTGGACACCGCCGGCATCCTGTTCAAGCAGCGCGACGACGTGGCCGCGCTCGATCGCGCGTTGGCCGACGAGGCCCTGCAGGCGGCGCGCCAGGCCGCGTGACCGCAGACGCCGCCGTGTCCAGCGACCACGCCGTCTCGCAACTGGGCGACGCCCGCAGCGGCAAGCTGGCGGGCAACCTGAGCGCCTTCGGCCGCACGCTGCGGCGCGCCGGAGTGCGCGTCGACGCCTCGCGCATCGCGCTGGCGCAGCAGGCGGTGCAGTGGGTGGGCGTGGCGCACAAGAGCGACCTGAGCGCCGCGCTGGAGGCCGTGCTGGTCAGCCGCGAGCAGGACCGCGTGGTGTTCCGCGAGCTGTTCGACGCCTTTTTTCGCGACCCCGACCTGGCCAAGAAGCTGCTGGCGCAGATGCTGCCCACCGCCGAGGGCCGCGCCGCGCCGCCGCGCCAGCGCCCGCGGGTGCGCGAGGCGCTGGCCCCGCCCAAGGCCGCGCGCCCGGGCGAGCCGCCCAAGCCCGACCAGGAGGTGGACCTGGACGCCGCCATGACGGCCAGCGCGCTGGCGCGCCTGAAGACCGCCGACTTCAATCAATTGACGGCCAGCGAATACACCCTGGTCGAGCGCCTGGTGCGCGACATCCCGCTGCCGCTGCCCACCGTGGCCGCGCGCCGCACGCGCGCCGGCGGCCGTGGCGCGCGCGTGCACTGGGGGCGCACGCTGCGCCAGGCGGCGCAGACCGGCGGCGACGTGATGGCCATCACGCGTCTGCAGCGCCGCCGCCAGCCGCTGCCGCTGCTGGTGCTGATGGACGTGTCGGGCTCGATGGAGCGCTACACCCGGCTGCTGCTGGCCTTTCTGCACGCCGCCACCGCGCGCGCGCTGGTGGCCGGCCAGCGCCAGAGCATTCGCCCCGACGTGTTCGCCTTCGGCACGCGCCTGACCGATTTGAGCGCCAGCTTTCGCCAGGCCGACACCGACGCCATGCTGGTCGAGGCCGGCGCGCACATCCAAGACTATGCCGGCGGCACGCGCCTGGGCGAGTCGCTGGCCAGCCTGCATCGCCACCACGCGCGCCGGCTGGTGGGCCGGCGCACCCTGGTGCTGATCGTGAGCGACGGGCTGGACACCGGCGAGCCCGAGCTGCTGGCGCAGGAACTGGCCTGGCTCAGGCGCCACACGCGCCGCATCCTGTGGCTCAACCCGCTGCTGCGCTTCGACGGCTACCAGCCGCTGGCGCGCGGCGCGGCGGTGCTGCACCAGGCCTGCGACGGCACCCTGGCGGTGCACAATGTGACCAAGCTGAACGAGCTGGCCAGCGCGATCGCGGTACTCATGAAAAAATGAACGCACGAGGAGATTGAACATGGACATGCAAGGCTCGCGGCAACTGGCCGTCACGCAACAACAGGCTTGGGACGCGCTGAACGACCCCGAGGTGCTCAAGGCCTGCATCCCCGGCTGCGAGAGCATCGAGGCCACGGGCGAGAACGCCTATGCGCTGGTCAACGCGATCAAGGTCGGCCCGGTGGCGGCCAAGTTCAAGGGCGCCATCCAGCTCGCCGACATCCAGGCGCCCGGCAGCTACACCATCCACTTCGAGGGCAACGGCGGCATGGCTGGCTTCGGCAAGGGCAGCGCCAAGGTGGTGCTGACGCCCAACGACGCCGGCTGCGAGCTGGGCTACACCGTCAACGCCACGGTGGGCGGCAAGATCGCGCAGGTGGGCCAGCGCCTGATCGACGGCGTGGCCAAGTCCATGGCCGAGAGTTTTTTCCAGCGCTTCGACGAAGAGATGCAGCGTCGCCATCCGGCCGCCGAGGCGCCGGCGGGTGACGCCGCCGGCAACGCCAGCGCGGCGCCGGCGCGCGTGCCCGGCGGCGAGGCAGGCGTACCCGCCTGGGTGTGGGTGCTGGTGGCGATCGTGGTCATCGTCGCCGTGGGTTGGGCCTTGAAGTAGCCGAGGGCCGAAAGGAGCTGTCGAATGGAAAACCTTGACGTCACGGTCCTGCGCGCGCTGCGCGACTGGCGCCAGGATGGCAAGCGGGCCGTGCTGGCCACCGTGGTGCGCACCTGGGGGTCGTCGCCGCGGCCGGTGGGCTGCATCATGGCACTGCGCGAGGACGGCGCGGTGATGGGCTCGGTGTCGGGCGGCTGCATCGAGTACGACCTGATCGACCGCTACACCAAGCAGGGCGCCGCCGACGCGCTGCCGCGCGAAGGCCCGCCGCAGTTCGTCAAGTACGGCGTGACGGCCGACGAGGCGCACCGCTTCGGCCTGCCCTGCGGCGGCACGCTGGAGGTGATGCTGGAGTTCGACCCCGACGCCGCGCGCGTGGCCGAGCTGCTGCAGGCGCTGGACGCCGGCCGCCTGATGCAGCGTCGCGTGCGTCTGGCCGACGGACAGGTCACGCTGCAGCCCACCGAGCACCCGGCCGAGCTGATCCTGAACGCCGCCGAGCTGGTCAACACCTTCGGCCCCGGCTATCGCATGCTGATCATCGGCGCCGGCCAGATGAGCGAGTACCTGGCCACCATGGCCCTGTTTTGCGGTTTCTCGGTGACGGTGTGCGACCCGCGCGAGGAGTTTGCCGGCAGCTGGAGCGTGCCTGGTGCGCGCCTGGTCGGCACCATGCCCGACGACACCGTCGCCGAGATGGCACTGGACGGGCGCAGCTGCGTCATCGCCCTCACGCACGACCCGAAGCTGGACGACCTGGCCCTGCTGCAGGCGCTGGAGACGCCGGCGTTCTACATCGGCGCCATCGGCAGCCGGCGCAACAGTCTGCTGCGCCACCAGCGCATGATCGAGCACCTCGACCAGACCGAGGAAAGCCTGAAGGGCCTGCGCGGCCCCATCGGCATCTACATCGGCAGCAAGACCCCGCCCGAGATCGCCGTCAGCGTGATGGCCGAGGTGCTGGCGGTGAAAAACGGCGTGCCGCTGCCGCGCGACATGAACGTCGCGCACGTCAAGGACCTGCAGGACATCGCGCCCAACGACGCCGGGCAGGTCTGCTTCGTGCCGCAGCCATGAGCGCAGTCGGCGCTGTCGGCGCCGTCGTCATGGCGGCTGGCGCGGGGCGGCGCATGGGCTATCGGCCCAAGTCGCTGCTGCGGCGCGACGGGCGACCACTGATCGAGCGCGTGGTGCGCGCCGTGCTGGACAAGGGCGTGGCGCCGGTGGTGGTGGTGCTGGGCCATCATGCGGCGGCCATCGAGCCGGTCCTGCGCGACATGCAAGGCAGCCTGCCGAACGGCCGCGTGCTGCAATGGGCGCTCAACCCGGCGCCCGACGAGGGGCAGGGCGGCTCGCTGCGCACCGGCCTGGCGGCCCTGCCGCCCGACCTGGACGCGGTGCTGGTGGCGCTGGCGGATCAGCCGCTGCTCGAACCCGCGGACGTCGCGGCCGTGCTGAGCGCCTGGGCCGAGCACCCGCCCGGCATCGACCTGCTGGTGCCGCAGTTCGAGGGTCAGCGGGGCCATCCCATCGTCTTCAACCAGGCCGTGCGCGCCGCGGTGATGCAGGCCAGCGGCGCTGCCGGCGTGCGCCAATGGCGGCGCGCCCACCCCGATCGCGTGCAGGCGCTGCCGGTGCCGCATGCACGCCATGTGGTCGACGTGGATGCGCCCGTAGACCTGCTGGCCGTGGCGCGAACCCACGGCGTGCGGCTGTGCTGGCCGGACAGCGACGGCCGTGAAGAAGTCAGCCGCCCGCCAGGCCGGCCCGGCTCATGATGGCCTCGAACACCGCGTCATCCAGCGCATCGCCGGCCGCCAGGTGCGCATCGGCGCGAAACGCCGCGATGGCGCGGCGCGTGTTCTGGCCCAGCACGCCGTCCGGGTCGCCCGGGTTGTAGCCCAGAAACAGCAGCGCCCCCTGCGCCGCGCGCGCCCGCAGGTCGCGGCTGATGCCGGACGAAAATTTTTCGAACGCCGACTTCAGCTTCACGTCGTACGCGTTCTTCCAGTAGCTGGGCCCGTTGTAGCGGCGCGCAAAACCGGTCCAGTCGCGCGCCCGCAGTCGGGCGTCCAGCCCCTGGCTGGCCATGAAGCGCGCCATGCCGGCCAGCTGGGCAGATTCGCTTTCGGCCATCTGCGTGACCATGTCGCGCGCGGACTGAAAGCCGGCGGCGTCGGCGTTGAAGCCCATCACCTGGCCCAGGCCCCATTTGGCCAGCCGGTTCAGCCGCCCAGGTAGGCCTTGCGCACGGCGTCGTTCTTGAGCAGGTTGGCGCCCGTGTCTTCCAGCACCAGGTGGCCGTTTTCGAGCACGTAGCCGCGGTCGGCGATCTGCAGCGCCTTGTTGGCGTTTTGCTCGACCAGGAACACGGTCACGCCCTCGGCGCGCACGGTCAGGATGATCTCGAAGATCTGCGCAATGATGAGCGGCGCCAGGCCCAGGGTGGGCTCGTCCAGCAGCAGCAGGCGCGGCTTGCTCATCAGGGCGCGGCCGATGGCCAGCATCTGCTGCTCGCCGCCCGAGAGCGTGCCGGCGCGCTGCACGGCGCGCTCGCGCAGGCGTGGAAACAGCTCGAACACGTGCTCGATGCCGGCCTGGATCTCGCCCTTGCCGAGGAAGAAGCCGCCCATCTGCAGGTTCTCGGTCACCGTCAGCGCCGGGAACACGCGCCGGCCCTCGGGCGAGACGGCGATGCCGCGGCGCATGATGTGGTGCGAGGGCAGGTAGGTGATGTCCTGGCCGTCCAGCAGGACGTGGCCGCCGCTGGCGCGCGGGCTGCCGCACACCGTCATCAGCAGCGAGGTCTTGCCGGCGCCGTTGGAGCCGATCAGCGAGACGATCTCGCCCGGGTCGACGTGCAGGCTGACCTGGTCGACCGCGCAGATGGCGCCGTAGTGGGTGCTCAGCGCGCGGACCTCCAGCATGGGCGTCATCATTCTTCTCCCAGGTAGGCCTTGATGACGCGCTGGTCGTTGCGGATCGCCTCGGGCTCGTCGAGTGCGATGCGGCGGCCATGCTCCATCACCAGGATGCGCTCGGACACGCCCATCACCAGGCTCATGTCGTGCTCGATCAGCAGCACCGCCAGCTCGTGCTGCGCGCGCAGCTGCTGGATCAGGCCCTGCAGGTCTTTCTTTTCCTGCGGGTTCAGGCCGGCGGCGGGTTCGTCGAGCATCAGCACGCGCGGCTCGGTGACCATGCAGCGGGCGATCTCCAGGCGCCGCTGGTGGCCGTAGGCCAGGGTGCCGGCCGGCCGGTTGGCGAACTCGCGCAACTCCATGTAGTCCAGCCAGTGCAGGGCGCGCTCGAGCGCCTTCTTTTCGCTGTCGCGATAGGCGCGCGTCTTGAGCAGGCCGGCGGGCAGCGAGGTCTTGAGGTGCCGGTGCTGCGCCACCAGCAGGTTCTCGAGCGCCGTCATGGTCTTGAACAGGCGCACGTTCTGGAACGTGCGCACCACGCCGTGGCGCGCCACCGTGTGGCTGCCCAGGCCGCCGATGTCGCGCCCCTGCAGGCGGATGCGGCCGGTGGTGGGCTTGTAGAAGCCGCTGATGCAGTTGAACACCGTCGTCTTGCCCGCGCCGTTGGGGCCGATGATGGCGAAGATCTCGCGCTCGCGCACGCCGAACTCGATGCCGTCGACGGCCAGCAGGCCGCCGAAGCGCATGCTCAGGCCTTGCACCTCGATGAAGGCTGCGTCGGCCGCCATCACGCCACCTCCACGTGGCGGCGCTTCATCGGCAGCAGGCCCTGCGGGCGCCAGATCATCATCACGATCATCACCAGGCCGAACACCAGCATGCGGTATTCGGAGAACTCGCGCGCCAGCTCGGGCAGCACGGTGATCAGGATGGCTGCGAGGATCACGCCCAGCTGCGAGCCCATGCCGCCCAGCACCACGATGGCCAGGATCAGCGCCGACTCGATGAAGGTGAAGGACTCGGGGTTGACGATGCCTTGGCGCGCGGCGAAGAAGGCGCCGCCGAAGCCGGCGAACATGGCGCCCATGGTGAAGGCCGACAGCTTGATGGTCATCGGGTTGAGGCCCAGCGAGCGGCAGGCGATCTCGTCCTCGCGCAGCGCCTCCCAGGCGCGGCCGATCGGCATGCGCAGCAGGCGGTTGGAAAACCACAGCGTGATCGCCGCCAGCATGAGCGCCATCAGGTACAGGAAGATCACCATGTGCATCGAGTTGAATTCGAGCCCGAAGAACTCGTGGAAGGTGCTGGCGCCTTCCACGCTGGCGCTGCGCGCCATCTCCAGGCCGAACACCGTCGGCTTGGGCAGGCCCGAGATGCCGTCCGGCCCGCCGGTGAAGCTGGTCAGGTTGACCAGCAGCAGGCGAATGATTTCGCCGAAGCCCAGGGTGACGATGGCCAGGTAGTCGCCGCGCAGCCGCAGCACCGGAAAGCCCAGGATGAAGCCGAACAGCGCCGACATCGCGCCCGTGAGCGGCAGCGCCTGCCAGAAGCTCCAGCCGGCCCAGTGGTAGAGCAGGGCGAAGGTGTAGGCGCCGGTGGCGTAAAAGCCCACGAAGCCCAGGTCGAGCAGGCCGGCAAAGCCGACCACGATGTTCAGCCCCAGGCCCAGCATGACGTAGATCAGCGCCAGCGTGGCGATGTCGACCGCGTTGCGCCCGGCCATGAAGGGCCAGCTGACGGCCATCAGCAGCACCACGGTGAGCAGCAGGCGGCGCTGCGGCTGCGAGACTTCGGGCAGCGTCGGCCAGGGAATGCGCCGGGCCGTCGCCAGGCCACCCAGCCAGGGGCGCGCCAGTTGCACCAGAAACACCGCCAGGCAGGCCCAGGCGACCTTGTCCCAGTGCGGCACGACGATGGTGCGCACGCCCACGCGCTCCAGCCGCAGGCCGAAGATGGGCGCCACCAGCAGGGCGGTGATGACGGTCGCGCCCAGCGCGTGCGAGAGGTTCTGGCGCCAGTCGGCGCGCGGGGTGGAGGCGGGCGTGCTCATCAGACTTTCTCCACTTCGGGCTTGCCCAGCAGGCCGCTGGGCCGCACCAGCAGCACGCCCACCAGCACGGCGAAGGCGACGATGTCCTTGTATTCGGACGAGATGTAGGCGGCGGCCAGGGTCTCGGCGATGCCCAGCAGCACGCCGCCCAGCATGGCGCCGGGGATCGAGCCGATGCCGCCCAGCACCGCGGCGGTGAAGGCCTTGATGCCGGCGATGAAGCCGATGAAGGGGTTGAGCTTGCCCACCGCCAGCGCGATCAGCACGCCGCCCACGGCGGCCAGCATGGCGCCCAGGATGAAGGTGAAGGAGATCACGCGGTTGGTGTCGATGCCCAGCAGGTTGGCCATGTGCATGTCCTGCGAGCAGGCGCGCGAGGCGCGGCCCATGCGCGAGTTGCGGATGTACAGCGTCAGCAGCACCATCAGCACCACGGTGACGGCGATCACCAGCACGCGGGCGTAGGGGATGTAGATTTCGAAGCCGCCCGCGCCGGCGAAGCGGAAGGCGCCGGGCAGCAGCGCCGGCACCGCCATGTCGCGCGCGCCCTGGCCCAGCGCCACCCAGTTCTGCAGGAAGATCGACATGCCGATGGCCGAGATCAGGGGCACCAGGCGCGGACTGCCCCGCAGCGGCTTGTAGGCCAGCTGGTCGACCGCGAAGCCGTAGACGCCGGTGATCAGCACCGCCGCCACCAGCATCAGCGCGATCACCAGCCACACCGACAGGCCGCTTTGCACCCCCAGCGCCGACAGCGTGACCAGGCCGACGTAGCCGCCGATCATGTAGATCTCGCCATGGGCGAAGTTGATCATGCCGATGATGCCGTACACCATGGTGTAGCCGATGGCGATCAGCGCGTAGATCGCGCCCAGCGACAGGCCGTTGAACAGCTGCTGGATCAGTTGCGGCAGAAAGTCGGACATGCGTTGTCTCCGTTTGATCGCGCATGCGCCCGGCGCTGCGTGCCGGCGCAGTGAACGACGCCCCGGGTCTGCCCCCTTCGGGTCGGGGAGTTGCCGGGGCGCTTTCTCAGCTCTCTCGCAAGCGAGCGGCCGTGTTTACTTGACGAGCGACTTGCTGCCGTCCTTGTGCCACTCGAAGACCTGGAACTCGAAGGACTTCAGGTCGCCCTTGGCGTCCCAGGACACCGGGCCGATCGGGGTGTCGAAGCTGGTCTTGTGCATGTAGTCGGCCACCTTCTTGGGGTCGTCGCCCACGGCCTTGATGCTGTCCATGATCACCTGCGCGGCGGCGTAGGAGGTCAGCTGGAACGCGCCCGAGGCGTCGCGCTTCTTGTCCTTGAAGGCCTTGACGATGGCGGCGTTCTTGGGGTTGGCCGAGAAGTCGGCCGGCAGTGTCAGCAGCATGCCCTCGACGGCCGGGCCGGCGATGGCGTTGACCTCGGGGTTGCCCACGCCCTCGGGGCCCATCATCTTGACCTTCAGGCCCTGCTCGCCGGCCTGGCGCAGCAGCAGGCCCATCTCGGGGTGGTAGCCGCCGTAGTAGACGAAGTCCACGCCCGCGCTCTTGAGCTTGGTGATGACGGCCGAGTAGTCGCTGTCGCCGGCGTTGATGCCCTCGAACAGCACGACGTCGATGCCGGCCTTCTTCAGGTCGTCGCGCACGTTGGCCGCGATGCCCTGGCCGTACGACTGCTTGTCGTGCAGCACGGCGACCTTCTTGGGCTTGATCTTCTCGGCGATGAACTTGGCCGCCGCCGGGCCCTGCTGGTCGTCGCGCCCGATGGTGCGAAAGATGTAGTGGAACTTCTTGCCGTCGGTCAGCGCGGGGGAGGTGGCCGACGGGGTCACGACCACCACGCCCTCGTTGTTGTAGATCGGCGCGGCGGCAATCGAGGCGCCCGAGCACACGGGGCCGACCACGTAGTGGATCTTGTCGTTGATCACGCGGTTGGCAGCCACCGGGCCCTGCTTGGGCTCGCAGGCGTCGTCCACCACCACGGTCTCGAACTTCTTGCCGTTCGCGCCGCCGGCGGCGTTGAACATCTCGACGGCGGTCGTCACGCCTTCCTTGACCATGTCGCCGTACTGGGTCACCGGGCCGGTGGCCGGGCCGACGATGGCGATCTTGATCTGCGCCTGGGCGGTGGAAAACGCGAACAGCCCCGCCACGCCCAAGGCGGCGGCAACGGTCTTCATGCGAAAGGAAGTGCTCATGACATCTCTCTTCAACGTGACAAATTGATAATCGGGCGCGCGCCGAATACCGGCGCGTCATCCCGTCTGGTAGAGCCGGCGAGTCTACCGCTTTCACCTCTTTGCGCAGATCAAGTCAACCGTGCTGCCAGCAGGTGAATGCGGGCGTCCGCGGGGCCTTCTGCCTTCCGCGCCGCCGCCGCGCCGTGCGGATAATCGAGGCCCTCATGCCCGCGCCCTTGCCTGCCACATCCGCCCTCCCCATCGAGTTTCCCGACAGCCTGCCGGTCAGCGCGCGCCGAGCCGAGATCGAGCAGGCCTTGGCGGACCACCAAGTCATCATCGTGTGCGGCGAAACCGGCTCGGGCAAGACCACGCAACTGCCCAAGATCGCCCTGGCCATGGGCCGCGGCCGGCTGAACGCCCGGCCGGGCGAGCGCGGGCGTCTGATCGGCCACACCCAGCCGCGGCGCATCGCCGCCAGCAGCGTGGCCAAGCGCATTGCCGAGGAGCTGCACACGCCGCTGGGCGAGGTGGTGGGCTACAAGGTGCGCTTTCAGGACCGCCTGTCGCCCGGCGCGTCGATCAAGCTGATGACCGACGGCATCCTGCTGGCCGAGACGCAGACCGACCCGCTGCTGCAGGCCTACGACACGCTCATCATCGACGAGGCGCACGAGCGCAGCCTGAACATCGACTTTCTGCTGGGCTACCTCAAGCAGCTGCTGCCGCGCCGGCCTGACCTGAAGCTGATCGTGACTTCTGCCACCATCGACGCCGAGCGCTTTGCCAAGCATTTCGCCGACGCCAAGGGGCAAGCTGCGCCGGTGATGATGGTGTCGGGCCGCACCTATCCGGTCGAGCAGCGCTGGCGCCCGTTCGAGGAAAGCCGCGACTACGGCCTGAACGAGGCCATCGCCGACGGCGTGGACGAGCTGTGGCGCGAGCCGGGGCAGCAGGGCGACATCCTGGTATTTTTGCCTGGCGAGCGCGAGATCCGCGAGGCGGCCGACCACCTGCGCAAGCACCTGGCCCACAGCCCGGTGCTGCGCAACGCCGAGGTGCTGCCGCTGTTCGCGCGCCTGTCGCAGGCCGAGCAGGACCGCGTGTTCGACGCGCACCACGGTCAGCGCATCGTGCTGGCCACCAACGTGGCCGAGACCTCGCTCACCGTGCCGGGCATTCGCTACGTCATCGACGCCGGCACGGCGCGCGTCAAGCGCTACAGTTATCGCAGCAAGGTCGAGCAGCTGCTGATCGAGCCGGTGAGTCAGGCGGCGGCCAACCAGCGCGCCGGCCGCTGTGGGCGCGTGGCCGACGGCATCTGCATCCGCCTGTACGACGAGAAGGACTTTGCCGGCCGCCCGCGCTTTACCGACCCGGAAATCCTGCGCTCCTCGCTGGCCGGCGTGATCTTGCGCATGAAGAGCCTGCGGCTGATGCCCGAGGGCGCGCGGGTGGAGGACTTTCCCTTTCTGGAGCCGCCCTCGGGCCGCGCCATCGCCGACGGCTATCAGCTGCTGGGCGAGCTGGGCGCGGCCGACGATGCCGGCGAGTTGACCCCGCTGGGCCGCGAGCTGGCGCGCCTGCCGCTGGACCCGCGCGTGGGCCGCATGATCCTGGCCGGGCGCGAGCGCGGCGCCCTGCGCGAGGTGCTGGTGATCGCCAGTGCGCTCAGCGTGCAGGACGTGCGCGACCGCCCGCTGGAGCAGCAGGCCCAGGCCGACCAGCAGCATGCCAAGTTCGACGACGAGAAGAGCGAATTCAGCGGCTACCTGAAGCTGTGGCGGTGGCTGCACGATGCGCGCGGAGGGCACACGGTAGCGGCGACGCGGGCGCAGATGCAGCAACAGCACGGGGGCGCAGGCAAGCCGGCCAACCTGGCCGCGCTGCCGGTGGCGCAGCGGGCCAGGATGGCCCTGGTGGCGGCACAGCAGGCCTTGGGCGCGTCCAAGGCCGTCGGGCCCTCACCCCAACCCTCTCCCAGAGGGCGAGGGAGCAAGACCGGGGGCGCGGGTGCAGGCAAGCTCCCTCTCCCGCTGGCGGGAGAGGGTTGGGGTGAGGGTGAGGGTGCGGCCCACAAACTCAGCAACCGCCAGTACGAGCAACTGCTGCGCCAGAACTTCATCAGCGTGCGCCGCGTGCGCGAGTGGCGCGACATCCACACCCAGCTGCATACCGTGGTGGCCGAGCACCAGTGGCACGAGAACGCGCAAGCGGCCGGCTATGAAGCCCTGCACAAGGCGCTGCTCACGGGCCTGTTGGGCAACGTGGGCTGCAAGATCGAGACCGAGGGCAAGGCGGGTGCGACGGCGGGCGAATACCTGGGGCCGCGCGGCATCAAGTTTCATCGCCACCCCGGCGCGCACCTCAGCAAGCGGCCGGGCCGCTGGGTGGTGTGCGCCGAGCTGGTCGAGACCACGCGCCTGTACGGCCGCGGCATGGCCCACATCGAGCCGCAGTGGCTGGAAGAGGTGGCGGGCCACCTGCTGAAGCGGCAGGTGCTGGACGCGCACTGGGAGAAGAAGGCCGGCGAGGCCATCGCCTTCGAGCGCGGCACGCTGTACGGCCTGCCGGTCTACAGCGGCCGGCGCGTGCGCTACGGCCAGGTCGATCCGGCCGGCGCGCGCGAGCTCTTGATCCGCGAGGCGCTGGTGGGCGGCGAGTGGCCCGAGGACTGGGCGCGCACGCTGCCCTTTCTGCCCGCCAACCGCAAGCTGGTGGCGCAGATCGAGGCGCTGGAGCACAAGTCGCGCCGCCAGGACGTGCTGGTGGACGACGAGCTGATCTATGCCTTTTACGACCAGCACCTGCCCGCCGACGTGGTGGACGGGCGCACGCTGCAGGCCTGGTGGCGCCAGGCCCAGCGCGCCACGCCCGGCTTGCTGACGCTCACGCGCGAGGAGCTGATGCGCCACGAGGCGGCGGGCATCACCACCGCCGCCTTTCCCAAGGTGCTGCGCCTGGGCGGCGTGGACTGCGCGGCCAGCTACCTGCACGCGCCGGGCGACGCGCACGACGGCCTGACGGTGACGGTGCCGCTGTTCGTGCTCAACCAGGTGTCGCCCGAGCGCGCCGAATGGCTGGTGCCGGGCATGCTGAAGGAAAAAATCCTGGCGCTGCTCAAGAGCCTGCCGCAGCGGCCGCGCAGCCGCTTCGTGCCGCTGCCGCAAAGCGCCGAGCGCTTGAACGAGACGTTGGGCGCGCCCGGGCAGTTCGGCGTCGGCAGCCTGAACGCGGCGCTGCTGCGCCTGGTGCGCGAGGCCACCAGCCTCGACGTGAAGCCCACCGACTTCAAGCTGGACATGCTGCCGGCGCACCTGTTCATGAACTTCCGCGTGGTGGGCGACGACGGCCGCCAGCTCGGCGCCGGGCGCGACCTGGGCGCGCTCAAGGCGCAGCTGGGCGGGCAGGCGCGCGGGGCCTTCCAGGCGCTGGCGGGGTTGAAGGCGGCCAAAAACCAGCTGGCGGCCGGCCCTTTGCCGTCTTCAGAACAAAATATGGCTACAGCGCCCGCCGATCCTGCGCAAGCAGCTATCAAAACCGTAGTCGATGAGGCCTTGACGGAGGACACGCGCCACACCCGCTGGGATTTCGGCCAGCTGCCCGAGCTGCTCGAAGTGCGGCGCAAGGGCCAGGTGCTGATCGGCTTTCCGGCCCTGGTCGACGCCGGCGACGCGGTGACGATCGAGGTGTTCGACGAGCCCGAGCTGGCCGCCACCCGCCACCGCGCGGGCCTGCGTCGCCTGTTTGCGTTGCAGGTACGCGACACCCTCAAGCACCTCGAAAAAAACATTCCCGACTTGCAAAAAATGGCCGTCGCGTACATGCCCTTGGGAACCTCGGAGGATCTGCGCCAGCAGATCGTCGACGTGGCGCTGGAGCGCGCCTTTCTGGTCGAGCCGCTGCCCACCGACGAGGCCGCCTTCGCCCGGCGCACCGAGGAGGGCCGCGCGCGCCTGGTGCTGATCGCCGGCGAAGTGGCGCGGCTGGCCGGCGCCATCCTGGCCGAATACGCCTTGGCGGTGCGCAAGATCAAGGACACCCGGGCCGCGCCCGCCGCCACGCAGGACGCGGCCGAGCAGCTGCAGCGCCTGATGCCGCGCGACTTTCTGGCTGCCACGCCCTGGGCCGCGCTGCAGCACGTTCCACGCTACCTGAAGGCCATCGTGCTGCGGCTGGACAAGCTGCGAGCCGACCCGGCGCGCGACGCCGAGCGCATGGCGCAGGCGCGCGCGCAGGAGCAGCGCTTTGGGCGCCTGGTGGCCGAGCGCAAGGGCGTGCAGGACGAGCGCCTGCGCGAGCTGCGCTGGCTGCTGGAGGAGCTGCGGGTGAGCCTTTTTGCCCAGGAGCTGCGCACGCCGCAGCCCGTCAGCATCAAGCGTCTGGACAAGTTTTGGGCCCAAATACGCTAGTTGCGCTGGCCGCAGGGGGGCGGATGGGCGACAATTGCCAAAAGAACAACAGCGATTTGCCGCAAAGGACTAAAGGAGGTCTTTGTCGTCCATGGGTATGCACCCCACCATCGTTTTCGTCGACTTGACGGGCAGCTCGGCTGCCTACGAAGCTTTTGAGAGCGAGGTGGTCGCCGGCATGATCTCCCGCGTCACGCACTGGGTGTCGCGCGTGTGCGAGGTCCATGGCGGGCGCACCGTCAAGCTGCTGGGCGACGGGGTGCTGCTGCAGTTTCCCTCCAGCATCGCCGCGCTGAGCGCGGCCATCTTCCTGCAACAGCGCTACGTGAGCTACCTGGGCGACGTGCCCCAGGGCCTGCGCCTGGGCATGAAGATCGGCCTGGCCAGCGGCTCGGTCGTGCAACTCGACGCCGACAGCTATGGCGATCCGGTCAACCTGGCGGCGCGCCTGTGCGACATGGCCGGCGCCGACACCATCTGGGCCGACGAATCGGTGTTCGAGTGGGCCAGCGCGGGCCACGCCGAGGCGCCGCCGGTGGTGGGCGAGGCGCGCGTGCGTGTGCTGTCCTGGCTGGAGGTGCGCCGCCGCCACCTGGGCCTGATGCGCATTCCGGGCCTCAATCAGCCGCGCTCGGTGTTCCAGGTGCTGTGGAACGCCGACGTGAACCCCGACCAGCTGACGCGGCCCGCCAATCTGGCCGAGCTCCAGGCCCGGACGGCCACGCCCACCCTCAAGCTGAGGTGGCTGGACCAGAGCAAGGTGTTCGACGCGGGCCCCGACACGGTCCACATCGGCCGCACCGACGACAACGACCTGACGATCAGCGACCAGCGGGTGTCGCGCCGGCACGCCGGCATCCAGTGGCAGGACGGCGCCTATGTGCTGACCGACCTGAGCAGCTATGGCACCACGGTGCGCTTTGCCGACGCCGCCGGCCCCGAGGTGCTCTTGCGGCGCACCTCCTGCCTGCTGCACTCGTCCGGCGAGATCGCCCTGGGCGCGCCGTTCAGCGACTTTTCCGCGCCGGTGGTGTCGTTCGAGGTGCAGCGCCGGGACGGCGGTGGCGTGGCGGTCGGCCACAAGACCAACACCTTGCCCCTGTTCGACGCTCCCTGAGCGGTCGGCTACGCCAGGCTGGCCAGAAAGGCGCGCGCCCGCTCGTGGCGTGGCGCGGCAAAAAATTCGGTGGCCGGCCGGTCCTCGACGATGCGGCCCTGATCCATGAAGACCACCCGGTGCGCCACCTCGCGCGCAAACGCCATCTCGTGCGTCACCACCAGCATGGTCATGCGCTGCTCGGCCAGCTGGCGCATGGTGCGCAGCACCTCGGCGGTCAGCTCGGGGTCGAGCGCGCTGGTGGGCTCGTCGAACAGCAGGATGTCCGGCTGCATGGCCAGCGCGCGCGCAATGGCCACGCGCTGCTTCTGCCCACCCGACAGGCGGCCGGGCCAGGCGTCGCGCTTGTCGGCCAGGCCCACCTGGGCCAGCAGCGCCTCGGCCAGCGGCACCACCTCGGCGCGCGGGCGCCTGCGCACCGTCATCGGCGCCTCGATCAGGTTTTGCAGCACCGTCAGGTGCGGAAACAGGTTGAAGTGCTGAAACACCATGCCCGTGTGCTGGCAGATGCGGCGCACCTCGCTCTCGGAAGGATAGCGCGCCACGCCCGTCGCGTCTGCCCGAGCGAGCGTTTTGCCCGCAATCTCGATGTGCCCGCGCTCGATCGTCTCCAGATGGTTGAGGCAGCGCAGCAGGGTCGACTTTCCCGAGCCCGAGGGCCCCAGCACGGCCACCACCTCGCCGCGTGCCACCGTGAGCGACACGCCGCGCAGCACGTGCAGCGCGCCGAAGTGCTTGTGCACCTCGGTGGTGCGCACCATGGGGTCCAAAGTGTCCATGTCAGTTCTTCACGAGCCGACGCGTTGCCCGCAAGGATGTCCACCCAAAGAGCCAGAAGGCCGCGGAGCAGGCCATGCCGGCGAACGCCGTGGCCGGGGTTTCCCCGGTCACTGGCGGTGCCCCCTCGAGGGGGGAGGCGCAACAACGCGAAGCGCGTGGAGTCTGGGGGAGGTCATGGACTTGCATAACGGCGCTCCAGGCGCTGGAAGACCCAGGTCAGCACCAGCGTCATCAACAGGTAGAACGCGGCGGCGACGACGAAGGGCGTGATGCTGAAGTCGCGCTGCACGATGCCGCGCGCGGCGCGCAGCAGGTCGTTGAGCGCCAGCACGTAGATGATGGAAGTGTCCTTGACCAGGGTAATGGTCTCGTTGGCCAACGGCGGCAGGCTGATGCGCCACACCTGGGGCATGACGATGCGGCGCAGGGTCTGCGCGTAGCTCATGCCCAGCGCCTTGGCGCCTTCGTACTGTCCGCGGTCGATCGACTGGATGCCCGCGCGCAGGATCTCGGCGAAATAGGCCGCGTAGTTCAGCGTGAAGGCCACCACGGCCGAGGGGTAGTCCGGCAGCCGCACGCCGATCACCGGCACGAAGGGCAGGGCGTAGTAGACGAACAGCAGCTGCAGCATCAGCGGCGTGCCGCGCATCAGCCAGATGAAGCCGCTGACCGCCCCGCGCAGCGCCGCCAGCCGCGACAGGCGCGCCAGCGCCAGCGCCAGGCCCAGCGGCAGCGAGAGCGCCAGGGTGACGACGAACAGGCCCAGCGTCACGCCCGCGCCGTCCAGCAGCGGGGGCAGGATGCGCAGCAGGTAGTCCATCAACTCAACCGGCTTGATTCGAAGTCTGCCGTTGATTCAGGCTTTCACAACGCTGCTTGTTCACGGGGATCGATGGCACACAACGGGCCTGCAGGCCGCGGAGCAGGCCATGCCAGCGATCGCCGTGGCCGGGGTTTCCCCGGTCACTGGCGATGCCCCCTTGAAGGGGGGAGGCGGAACAACGCGCAGCGTGTGGAGACTGGGGGTGGTTCACTTCAATATGTTCTTGCCGAACCACTTGTCCGAAATCTGCGCGCCGCTGCCGTCCTGCTTCATGGCGGCCAGCGCCTGGTCCAGGCGCGCGTGCAGCTCCGTGTCGCCCTGGCGCAGGCCCACGCCGTAGTCCTCGGTGCCGAAGTTGTCGTCCAGCACCACGTACTCGCCCGGCTTCTTGGCGGCGTAGTAGCGGCCCACCACCTCGTCCAGCACCACGGCGTCCAGGCGGCCGGTGGCCAGGTCCATCAGCGCCGTCACGTTGTCGCCGTATTTCTTCAGCTCCTTGAAGCTCTTGGCCGTGGCCTCGTCCTTGGCGATGGCGTCGACGGCGCTGCTGCCGTCCTGCACGCCCACCGTCTTGCCCGCCAGCTCGGCCTTGGTCTTGATGGCGGCGTCGGCGCGCACCACGACGATCTGGTGGTTCTGCATGTAGGGCGCGGTGAAGGCGATGTTCTTCTTGCGCTCCTCGGTGATGGTCAGGCCGTTCCACAGCGCGTCCACGCGCTGGCCGTTCAGCTCGGCCTCCTTGGCGTTCCAGTCGATGGGCTTGAACTCGACCTGCACGCCCAGGCGCTTGGCCGCCTCGCGCGCCAGGTCCACGTCGAAGCCGACCAACTCGTTCTTGTCGTCGCGAAAGCCCATGGGCGGAAAGTTGTCGTCCAGGCCGATGACGATCTTGGCCGGCAGGGCCGCTGCGGCCGGCGCGGCGGCCTGGGACGTGGCCGGCGCTTCGGTCTTGCCGCAGGCGGCCAGCAGGGCGGTGGAGGCGGCCAGCGCGAGCACGAGGCGGCGGGAGGTGGACAGGGCAGAAGTCATGGCAGTCGGGAAAAGGACAGACAAGGGAAGGGCGCCGCAGCGCGTGCGCCGCAAGGCATGAGTATCGGGAAAACCCTTAATTTTAACGGCTGCATCCGTGCGGCGCCCGCGGCAGTGCCGAAGACGGCGGCTCAACCCGGCTCCAGCGCCTGCAGCAGCTCCTGCTCGATGGTCACCCGCGTGCGCTCGGGCTGCAGTTGCTCGCCGCGCAGCAAAAACATGTCTTCCACCCGCTCGCCCAGGGTCGTCACCTTGGCCAGCTCGACGCTGATGGCGTGGGCGGCCAGCACGCGGGCCATGCTGTAGAGCAGGCCGGTGCGGTCGCTGGCCGACACGGACAGCAGCCAGTGCTGCGCCTTCTCGTCGGGGCGCAGGTCGACGTGGGGCGCCACCGGAAAGCTGCGCACGCGGCGCGACACGCGGCCCAGGCGCGGCGGTGGCAGCGGGCGCAGGCTGTCGACGGCGGCGGGCAGCTCGGCCTCGATGCGGGCCATCAGCGCGGGCGCCTCCTCGGGCAGCAGGTCGCTCACGACCTGGAAGGTGTCCAGCGCCCAGCCGTCGCGCGTGCTGTGGACCTTGGCGTCCTGGATCGACAGGTCGGCGCGGTCGAAGTAGCCGCAGATGCGCGCGAACAGCTCGTCGCGCAGGCTGGCGTGCACCAGCACCTGCAGGCCTTCGCCCACCGGCGAGCGGCGCGCGCGCACGCGCGGCGTGGTGCTGGCGCCGGGGCCCTGCAGGGCGATCTCGTAGGCGTGCCAGGCGATGTCGCCGGCGTCGTGGCGCATGAAGTAGGCCACGTCCAGCGTCTGCCACAGCGGCGGCGGCGCCACCGTGTGGCCGGCCAGGCGCGACAGCTCGGCCAGCGCCTGGCGCTTGCGCGCCTCAACCACGGCATCGCGGTCGGGCGCGCGCCCGCCCAGCGCACGCACCGTCAGGCGGTAGAGGTCTTCGAGCAGCTTGCCCTTCCAGGCGCTCCACACCGTGGGGCTGGTGCCGCGCACGTCGGCCACCGTCAGCAGGTACAGCGCGGTCAGGCGCCGCTCGTGCCCCACGCGGCGGGCAAAGGCGGCCACCACGTCCGGATCGCCCAAGTCCTGCTGCTGCGCCACCTGGCTCATGGACAGGTGCTCGCGCACCAGGAATTCGAGCAGCTCGCGGTCGGCGCGGGCAATGCCGTGCTGGCGCGCGAAGCGTCCGACCTCGCGCGCGCCCAGCTGCGAGTGATCGCCCCCGCGCCCCTTGGCGATGTCATGAAACAGCGCCGCCACGTACAGCAGCCAGGGCTGGTCCCAGCCGGCGGCCAGCTGCGAGCAGAACGGGTATTCGTGCGCGTGCTCGGGGATGAAAAAGCGCCGCACGTTGCGCAGCACCATCAGGATGTGCTGGTCGACCGTGTAGACGTGGAACAGGTCGTGCTGCATCTGCCCCACGATGCGCCGAAACGGCCACAGCGTGCGGCCCAGCACCGAGGTCTGGTTCATCAGCCGAAAGGCGCGCGTGATGCCCTGCGGCTGCTGCAGCAGCGCCAGGAACTGCTGGCGGTTGACCGGGTCGGCGCGAAAGCGCCGGTCCATGGTGGTGCGCGCGTTGTAGAGCGCGCGCAGCGTGCGGGCCGAAAAGCCCTTGACGCCCGGCACGCGCTCCAGCAGCAAAAAGCTTTCCAGGATGGCGTGCGGCTGGCGCGTGTAGAGCGCGTCGTCGGCCACTTCCAGCAGGCCGGCGCGCTCCAGAAAGCGTGCGTTCAGCGGCCGCAGCGCGGGGGCGGGCTCGCCGCGTTCGGCGCGCAGGCGCTCCTCGATCACCTGCAGCAGGATCTGGTTGAGCTGCACCACCGCCTTGGCGGCCCAGTAGTAGCGCCGCATCAGCAGCTCGCTGGCGCGCAGGGCCAGGCGGCCGTCGGGCGTGGTGCGGTCGGCCAGGCCGAAGGACGCGGCCACGGCGCCTTGCAGGTCGAACACCAGCCGGTCCTCGCGCCGGCCCGCCACCAGGTGCAGGTGCATGCGCACGCGCGCCAGCAGGGCCTCGTTGCGGCGCAGCTGGCGCACTTCGAGCGCGGTGGCCAGGCCGGCGCGCGCCAGGTCGTCCCAGCGCTGGCCGATGCCGGCCGCGCGCATGGCCCAGCCGATGATGTGCAAATCGCGCAGGCCGCCGGGCGACTCCTTGCAGTTGGGCTCCAGCGCGTAGGGCGTGTCCTCGTACTTGAGGTGGCGCTGGCGCATCTCCAGCCGCTTGGCGACAAAGAAGTCCAGCGCGTCCAGCGCGGCGGCAAAGCGCTGCTCGAACCGGGCGAACAGCGTGCGGCTGCCGGCGATGCGGCGCGCCTCCAGCAGCGCGGTCTGCACCGTGACGTCGGCGGCGGCGGTCTGCAGCGACTCGGCCACGGTGCGCACGCTGGCGCCGATCTCCAGCCCGGCGTCCCAGCACTGGCCGATGAAGGACTCGATGCGCTCGCGCAGCGCCGCGTCGCGCGCCGGGTCGGCGCCCTCGGGCAGCAGCAGCAGCACGTCGACGTCGGAATACGGAAACAGCTCGGCGCGGCCGTAGCCACCCACGGCCAGCAGCGCGCAGGTGCCGTCGAAGCCGCAGGCCTGCCACAGGCTGCGCAAGGTGTCGTCGGTGAGTAGAGTCAGGTGGCGCAGGGCGCCGTCCACGCTGCGGGTGGACAGGGCCACGTGCCGCAGCCGGGCCAGCAGCGCCTGCTTGTCCTGGCGGTAGCTGGCCGCCGGCGGCGCCGTCGCCACGGGCTGGGCAAGTCCGGGCGACATGGTCGGGTGGATGAGCCGGCGAGGGCGGCTTCAGGCGGCGGCTTGCGCCATGCCCTGCACGAACTCGGGCACCGCCGGGCTGCCAGCGGAGCGCGTCAGCACCTCGTAGCCGGTGGGCGTGACCAGCACCGTGTGCTCCCACTGCGCCGACAGCGAGCGATCCTTGGTGACGATGGTCCAGCCGTCGGGCATTTCCTTGATCTCGCGCCGGCCGATGTTGACCATGGGCTCGATGGTGAAGGTCATGCCTGGCACCAGCTCGACGCCGGTGCCCGGCTTGCCGTAGTGCAGCACCTGCGGATCGTCGTGAAACACCTGGCCGATGCCGTGGCCGCAGAACTCGCGCACCACCGACAGGCCGTGGCCTTCGATGAAGCTCTGGATGGCGTGCCCCACGTCGCCCAGGCGCGCGCCGGGCTTGACCTGGTCGATGCCCAGCCACATCGAGTCGTAGGTCAGCTGGCACAGGCGCCTGGCGGCGATCGAGCATTCGCCGATCTCGAACATGCGGCTGGTGTCGCCGAACCAGCCCTCGGGCGTGATGACGGTGACGTCGACGTTGACGATGTCGCCCTTCTTCAGCACCTTGTCGGCCGGCATGCCGTGGCACACCACGTGGTTGACCGAGGTGCAGACGTGGCCGGGGTAGGGCGGGTAGCCGGGCGGCTGGTAGCCGATGGTGGCCGAACGCGTGCCCTGCGCCGCCATGAATTCGGCCGACCAGCGGTCGATGTCCAGCGTGGTGATGCCCGGGCGGATGAGCGGCGTGAGTTGATCCAGCACCTCGGCCGCCAGGCGGCACGCGGTGCGCATGGCGGCAATGCCCGCCTCGTCCTTGATGGTGATGCTCATGGGGCCAAATTATCCCACCCGAGGCGCGTGGCTGCAGGCGGCGCGCCCGGCGGCGGGCGGGCGGCGCAGATAAAATCGCTCGGCGTTTGCGGCGCGGCCCCAGTCAGCGGCCGCGCACCCGCCGCGCAGCCCGCGCGCCCCGTCCATCGCCTTCCTGTCCACCGTGACCCAGCCCATTCATTTTTTCGACGGCGGCAACGCCCTGAGTGAGTTTCGCGCCCAAGGCCTGCTGCGCCGCCTGCAGGCGGTCGAGCCCGGCATCGACGCGGTGCGCGCGCGCTTCGTGCACCTGGCCGGCTTCGACGCCGCGCCCACCGCGGCCACGCTGCAGCGCCTGGGCGAGCTGCTGAGCTACGGCGAGCCGGCCGCGCCCGCGCTGGGCGAGGGCGCCCCCACCTGGGTCGTCACGCCGCGCCTGGGCACGGTGTCGCCCTGGGCCTCCAAGGCCACCGACATCGCGCGCAACTGCGGCCTGGCGGTGAGCCGTGTGGAGCGCATCGTCGAGTATCAAATCGGCCTCAAGCGCGCGCTGATCAAGCGCCGGCAGCTATCACAAGAGCAGCAAGACGCGGTTGCCGCGCTGCTGCACGACCGCATGACCGAAAGCGTGCTGGCCTCGCGCGAGGCGGCGCAGGCGCTGTTCACCGCGCTGCAGCCTGAGCCGCTGGCGCACGTCGACGTGCTGGCCGGCGGCCGCGCGGCGCTGCAGCAGGCCAACACCGACTGGGGCCTGGCGCTGGCGGCCGACGAGATCGACTACCTGGTGCAGGCCTTCACCCGGCTGGGGCGCAACCCCACCGACGTCGAGCTGATGATGTTCGCGCAGGCCAACAGCGAGCACTGCCGCCACAAGATCTTCAACGCCGACTGGCGCATCGACGGCGTAGCGCAGCCGCACAGCCTGTTCGGCATGATCCGCCACACGCACCGGCAAAACCCGCAGCACACGGTGGTGGCCTACAGCGACAACGCGGCGGTGATGGAAGGGCACGCCTGCGAGGTGTTTCAAGCCAAATCGGCCTCCAGCGCAGGAGAGGCAAGCGCGAGCAGCTATCAAAAAAAGAGTGACGTGCGCCACGTGCTGATGAAGGTGGAGACGCACAACCACCCCACGGCCATCAGCCCCTTTCCCGGCGCCAGCACCGGCGCGGGCGGCGAGATTCGCGACGAGGGCGCCACCGGGCGCGGCGCGCGGCCCAAGGCGGGGCTGACGGGCTTCACGGTGAGCAAGCTGTGGGACGGCGCGGTCGGCAAGCCCGATCACCTGGCCAGCGCGCTGCAGATCATGACCGAGGGCCCGCTGGGTGGCGCGGCCTTCAACAACGAGTTCGGCCGGCCCAACCTGCTGGGCTACTTTCGCGAATACGAGCTGGAAGCGGGCGGCGTGCAGCGCGGCTACCACAAGCCGATCATGATCGCCGGCGGCATCGGCAGCATCGACGCGCTTTTGACGCACAAGATCGAGTTCGCGGCCGGCAGCCTGCTGATCCAGCTGGGCGGGCCGGGCATGAAGATCGGCATGGGCGGCGGCGCGGCCAGCTCGCTGGCCAGCGGGGCCAACGCGGCGCAGCTGGACTTCGACTCGGTGCAGCGCGGCAACCCCGAGATCGAGCGCCGCGCGCAGGAGGTCATCACCCAGTGCCAGGCGCTGGGCGTGGACAACCCCATCCTGGCCATTCACGACGTGGGTGCGGGCGGGCTGTCCAACGCCTTCCCCGAACTGGTCAACGATGCCGGCCGCGGCGCGCGCTTCGACCTGCGCGCCATCCCGCTGGAGGAGTCGGGCCTGGCACCCAAGGAAATCTGGTGCAACGAAAGCCAGGAGCGCTACGTGCTGGCCATCGCGCCCGAGTCGCTGGCGCAGTTCGAGGCGCTGTGCGCGCGCGAGCGCTGCCCGTTCGCGGTGGTGGGGGTGGTGACCGAAGAACGCCAACTGATCGTCGGTGACGTGGATTTGCCCCTTCCCCCGCTGGGGGAAGGCAGGGATGGGGGCCAGCGTGCCGCAACAAGCGCTGCCCTGCCCCCACCCCAACCCTCCCCCAGCGGGGGAGGGAGCCAGGCGGTCGATATGCCCCTGGATGTGCTGCTCGGCAAGCCGCCCAAGATGCAGCGCGACGTGACCAGCGTCGCGCGTACTTTCACGCCTCTCAAGCTGCATGACCTGAGCCTGCAGGACGCGGTGATCCAGGTGCTGAGCCACCCCACCGTGGCCAGCAAGCGCTTTCTCATCACCATCGGCGACCGCAGCGTGGGCGGCCTCACGCACCGCGACCCCATGGTCGGGCCCTGGCAGGTTCCGGTGGCCGATTGCGCGGTCACGCTGGCCGACTACGCGTGCTTTGCCGGCGAGGCCATGAGCATGGGCGAGCGCACGCCGCTGGCCGCGCTGGATGCGCCGGCTTCGGGCCGCATGGCCGTGGCCGAGGCCATCACCAATCTGCTGGCGGCGCCGATCGAGCTGGCGCGCGTCAAGCTGTCGGCCAACTGGATGGCGGCGTGCGGCGAGCCGGGCGAGGACGCGGCGCTGTACGCCACCGTCCAGGCCGTGGGCCTGGAGCTGTGCCCGGCGCTGGGCGTGAGCATCCCGGTCGGCAAGGACAGCCTGTCGATGCGCACGCAGTGGCAGGACGCCGATGGCACGGCGCGCAAGGTGGTCTCGCCCGTCAGCCTGATCGTGAGCGCCTTTGCCAGCGTGTCTGACGTGCGCGGCACGCTGACGCCGCAGCTCGATCGCGATGAGGCCGACAGCTCGCTGATCCTGGTCGACCTGGGCCGCGGGCGCAACCGCCTGGCGGGCAGCGTGCTGGCGCAGGCCATGGGGCAAAGCGGCTGCCCGGTGCAGGATGGCGTGCCCGACCTGGCCGATCCGCAGGATTTGAAGGCGCTGGTGGCGGCCGTCAACGAGCTGCGCGCGGACGGAAAAATCCTGGCCTATCACGACCGCAGCGACGGCGGCCTGCTGGCCACGGTGGCCGAGATGGCCTTTGCCGGCCAGGTGGGCGTGGCGCTGAACGTGGACATGCTGCTGCAGGAAGGCGACGGCGTGCACGACAGCCACATGGAATCGGGCGAGGGCAAGGAGTGGACCAAGCAGGTCAGCGGCCGGCGCGACTGGCTGACGCTGAAGGCCTTGTTTGCCGAAGAGCTGGGCGTGGTGCTGCAGGTGCGCACGGCCGAGCGCAACCAAGTGATGCAGGTGCTGCGCACGCACGGCCTGTCCCGCCACAGCCACGTCATCGGCAAGACGCGGCCGGCGTCCTCGGGCATCGACAAGGGCAAGGGGCAGCTCAGCGTGTGGCGCGACGCCAGGGAGGTCTTCAGCGCCCCTCTGCACGACTTGCAGCAGGTGTGGGACAGCGTGAGCTGGAAGATCGCCCAGGGGCGCGACAACCCTGCGTGTGCCGATGCCGAGCACGCGGCGGCGGGGGCGGTGGATGACCCGGGCTTGCATGTGCATCTGACGTTCGACGTTCACGCGCCGTCGCCCCTCACCCCAACCCTCTCCCCAGAGGGGCGAGGGAGCCAGAATCCCCCTCTCCCGCATGCGGGAGAGGGCAGGGGTGAGGGCGCGGACGCATCCGCTGCAACCGGCCTGGCTCCCGCTCTGGCGCTCAGCCGCCCCAAAGTCGCCATCCTGCGCGAGCAAGGCGTCAACTCGCACGTCGAAATGGCCTACGCCTTCACCGAGGCGGGCTTCGAGGCCTTCGACGTGCACATGACCGACCTGCAGACCGGGCGCGTGCGGCTGGCCGACTTCCAGGGCCTGGTGGCCTGCGGCGGCTTCAGCTATGGCGACACGCTGGGCGCGGGCATCGGCTGGGCGCGCTCGATCACCTTCAACGCGCCGCTGGCCGATCGGTTCAAGGCCTTCTTCGGCCGCAGCGACACCTTCGCCCTGGGCGTGTGCAACGGCTGCCAGATGTTCGCCGAGCTGGCCGACATCATCCCCGGCGCCGACGCCTGGCCGCGCTTCACCACCAACCGCAGCGAGCGCTTCGAGGCGCGGCTGTCGATGGTGGAGGTGCTGGATTCGCCCAGCCTGTTCTTTGCCGGCATGGCCGGCAGCCGCCTGCCCATCGCGGTGGCGCACGGCGAGGGCTACGCCAACTTCAGTCAGCGCGGCGACGCGGCGCGCGTCGTCGCCGCCATGCGCTTCGTCGACCACCACGGCCGGCCGACCGAGCAATACCCCTTCAACCCCAACGGCAGCGCGGGCGGCCTGACGGCGGTGACCACGCCCGATGGGCGCTTCACCGCGCTGATGCCGCACCCGGAGCGGGTGTTTCGCAACATCCAGATGAGCTGGACCGACCAGGACCGCAGCAGCTTCAGCCCCTGGATGCAGATCTGGCGCAATGCCCGGCGCTGGCTTGGCTGAAGGCGCACAATTTCAGGCTGACCATGAACACCGCCGCCATTACCGCCGGGCCGCCCCAGGCCCCCGAGGGCACGCGCTTTCGCGTGCTGTACGCCATCAGCTTCTCGCACTTTCTCAACGACATGATCCAGTCGTTGATCCTGGCGATCTACCCCATGCTCAAGGGCGAGTTCAGCCTGAGCTTCGCGCAGATCGGGCTGATCACGCTGACCTACCAGTTGACGGCCTCGCTGCTGCAGCCGCTGGTGGGCCTGTACACCGACAAGCACCCCAAGCCGCATTCGCTGGCCTTCGGCATGGGCTCCACGCTGTGCGGGCTGCTGCTGCTGTCGGTGGCGCCCAACTTCGGCGTGGTGCTGGTGGCCGCGGCGCTGGTGGGCACGGGTTCGTCGGTGTTTCACCCCGAGTCCTCGCGCATCGCGCGCCTGGCCTCGGGCGGGCAGCCGGGGCTGGCGCAGTCGATCTTTCAGGTCGGCGGCAACACCGGCAGCGCGGTCGGGCCGCTGCTGGCCGCGGCCGTGGTGATGCCGCACGGGCAGCGCGCCATCGCCTGGTTCGGGCTGGCGGCGCTGGTGGCCATCGGCGTGCTGTGGCAGATCGGCACCTGGTACAAGACGCGGCACCTGAGCGGCCCGCGCGCCAAGAAGCCCGCGGCGGCGCTGGCCAGCCCGGTGCCGCCGCGCACGGTGGCGCTGGCCATCGGCGTGCTGCTGGTGCTGATCTTCTCCAAGTATTTCTACCTGACCAGCCTGACCAGCTACTACACCTTCTACCTGATGACGCGCTTCGGCGTGTCGGTGCAGTCGGCGCAGGTGTATCTGTTCATCTTTTTGTTCGCGGTGGCGGCCGGCACGCTGGCGGGCGGGCCCATCGGCGACCGCATCGGGCGCAAGCGCGTGATTTGGGGCTCGATCCTGGGCGTGGCGCCGTTCACCCTGGCCATGCCCTACGTCGACCTGACCTGGACCGTGGTCCTCAGTTTCGTCATCGGCCTGATCATTGCCTCGGCCTTCTCGGCCATCCTGGTGTTCGCGCAAGAGCTGATGCCGGGCAAGGTGGGCGCGGTGTCGGGCATGTTCTTCGGCTTCGCCTTCGGCATGGGCGGCATCGGCGCGGCGGTGCTGGGCGCGCTGGCCGATGCGCGCGGCATCGTGTTCGTCTACCACCTGTGCGCCTTCTTGCCGCTGCTGGGCCTGCTGACGGTGTTCCTGCCCGACCTGCGCCAGCACCGCCCGCCGGCCTCGCGCACGGCGCCGGCCTCGCCCTGCTGACGCGCGTCAGGGCGCGTCGTCCTCGTCTTCGTCGGGTTCGGCCGGCGCGGGCGCGCGCACCGACAGCACCGGCACCGGCGCCACCTTGGCCAGGCGCATCGCCGACGAGCGCATGCTGCCGGTGGCCAGCAGCGAAGGCGGGTGCGCGCCGATGATGACCATGTCGCAGCCTTCGGACTCGATCAGCTCCAGCATGCCCTGCACCGCATCGCCTTCCTCCACCATGACCACCTCGTGCGACAGGCCGGCGTCCTTCAGCAGCGCCACGGCCGGCGCCACCAGCTCCTGCGCGGTGCCGATCACCATCTGCTGCAGCCGGGCCGGATCGCGCGCGGTGATGAACTCGTAGAAACTCGCCGGCTCCTGCACGTTGGCGGCGACGAAGTGGGCGTCCAGCCCGCTCTGGCACAGGCGAATCGCAAAGCGCGTCTGTTCCAGCGACAAGTCGGTGCCGTCCAGCGGCAGCAGGATATTCAACGTCATGGCAGCAACCTCCAAGCCTCGAGTGTGACAGCTCTTGTGCCCCGCATCTTGCCGCGCGGCCCGGCCAGGCCGGTGCGCGGGCGCGCAATCCCGCGCTGGCCACGCGTTCTCCGGGCTTGCCCGGTGATCGAGTCGTGTTCAGTCTGCTAGATTCAGCGCTTGCCTGTTTTTCACCCGAAAGGACTTCCGCCATGCGCCGTACCATCTTGAAGACCCTTGCCCTGGCGCCGGCGGCGCTGGCCTTTCCGCGCGTGTGGGCGCAGGCCGGCAAGCCCGAAAAAAGCAAGCTGACCATTGCCGTCGGCGGCAAGAACCTGTTTTATTACCTGCCGCTCACCATTGCCGAGCAGCTGGGCTACTTCAAGGACGAGGGCCTGCAGGTCGAGATTCCGGACTTCGCCGGCGGCTCCAAGGCGCTGCAGGCGCTGGTGGGCGGCAGCGCCGACGTGGTGTCGGGCGCCTACGAGCACACCATCAACATGCAGGCCAAGAACCAGATCATCGAGTCCTTCGTGCTGCAGGGACGCGCGCCGCAGATCGTGCTGGCCGTGTCGACCAAGACCATGCCCGACTACAAGAGCCTGGCCGACCTCAAGGGCAAGAAGATCGGCGTCACTGCGCCGGGCTCGTCCACCTCGATGATGGCCAGCTACGTGCTGGCCAAGGCGGGGCTCAAGCCCAGCGACGTGTCCTTCATCGGCGTGGGCGCGGCCAGCGGCGCCATCACGGCCGTCAAGTCGGGGCAGGTGGACGCCATCGCCAACCTCGACCCGGTCATCACCATGCTGCAGCGCGACAACTTGATCAAGGTGGTGGCCGACACCCGCACCCTGAAGGACACCCAGGCCGTCTACGGCGGCCCCATGCCCGCGGCCGTGCTGTACACGCACGCCAAGTTCGTGCAGGAAAACCCCCACACCACCCAGGCGCTGGCCAACGCCATGGTGCACGCGCTGCGCTGGCTGACCAAGGCGGGGCCGTCGGACATCGTCAAGGCCGTGCCCGAGTCCTACCTGCTGGGCGACCGCGCGCTGTACCTGGCCGCGTGGGAAAACGTGCGCCAGGCCATCTCGCCCGACGGCATCATGCCCGAGGCGGGCCCCGCCACCGCGCTGCGCATGCTCAAGACCTTCGAGCCCAGCCTGGCGGACAAGAGCATCGACCTGGCCAAGACCTACACCAACGCCTTCGCGCGCAAGGCCGACGTCAAGTATTCCTGATCGAATACTCACATTGTTGTAGCTGCTCGCGCTTGATTGGCGGGCGCCAGAGGCCGATTTGACTTGAAAACCGCCAACGCCCCCGCGCTCGACCTGCAGGCCATCACCTGCGTTTTCACCAGCCGCGACGCGCCCGGCCAGCGCTACACGGCGGTGCAGGACACCGACCTGGCGGTGGCGCCCGGCGAGTTCGTCTCGGTCGTCGGCCCCACGGGCTGCGGCAAGAGCACGCTGCTGAACATCGGCGCCGGCCTGCTGGCGCCCTCGCGCGGGCAGGTGTCGGTGTTCGGCGAGCCGCTGCAGGGGCTCAACCGGCGCGCCGGCTACATGTTCCAGGCCGAGTCGCTGATGCCCTGGAAGACCGCGCTGGACAACGTGATGGCCGGGCTGGTGTTTGCCGCCACGCCGGCGGCCGAGGCGCGCGAGCGCGCCATGGCCTGGCTGGCGCGCGTGGGGCTGGCGGGCTTCGAGGACCGCTACCCGCACCAGCTGTCGGGCGGCATGCGCAAGCGCGTGGCCATGGCGCAAACGCTGATTCTGGACCCGGACATCATTCTGATGGACGAGCCCTTTTCGGCACTCGACGTGCAGACCCGTCAGCTGATGGAAAACGAGCTGCTGGAACTGTGGGCCGAGCCGCCGCAGGGCAAGACCGGCGCCGCCGCGCAGGGGCGGGCGGTGCTGTTCATCACGCACGACCTGGACGAGGCCATCGCGCTGTCCGACCGCGTGGTGGTGCTATCGGCCGGGCCGGCCACGCACCCCATCGGCCAGTTCGTCATCGACCTGCCGCGCCCGCGCAACGTGGCCGAGATCCGCAACCTGCCGCGCTTCGTCGACCTGCACGCTCAGATCTGGGCCGTGCTGCGCGACGAGGTGCTCAAAGGCTACGACCAGCAAAAGCGGAAGGTGGCCTGAGCATGAGCCAAGTCAAGCTGCGCGCCTGGCAGATCGGCCTGCTGATCGTCATCGTCGGCCTGTGGGCCTGGGCCTCCAACGCGTCCGACACGGTGGCCTTTTTCTTCGGCCGCCCGCAGATCGTGGCGCAGCGGCTGTGGGCCTGGTTCGTCACCAACGGCGACATCTACGGCCACATGTGGGTCACGCTGGTGGAGACGCTGCTGGCCTTCGGCATTGGCACACTGGCCGGCATGGGCGTGGGCCTGTGGCTGGCGCTGGCGCCCTTTGCCTCGGCCGTGCTCGACCCCTACCTGAAGGCCGCCAACGCCATGCCGCGCGTCATCCTGGCGCCGATCTTCGCGCTGTGGTTCGGGCTGGGCATCTGGTCCAAGGTGGCGCTGGCCGTCACCCTGGTGTTCTTCATCGTGTTCTTCAACGTCTACCAGGGCGTGCGCGAGGTCAGCCCGGTGGTGCTGTCCAACGCGCGCATGCTGGGCGCCAGCCGGCGCGACCTGATGCGCCACGTGTACGTGCCCAGCGCCATGAGCTGGGTGTTCTCCAGCCTGCACAGCTCGGTCGGCCTGGCCTTCGTCGGCGCGGTGGTGGGCGAATACCTGGGCTCGGCCAGCGGCGTGGGCTACCTCATCCTGCAGGCCGAAGGCAGCTTCGATGTCGACACCGTGGTCGCCGGCATCGTGTTGCTGACCGCCTTTGCCCTGGTGCTCGACGGCCTGGTCGGCGTGGCCGAGCGGCGGCTGATGAAGTGGCAGCCGAGCAGCGGGCAGACCGAGAAGCTGTGAGCTGGGGGCTGGCCGCGCGCCATGATCTGCGCATAAAATATGCGCATTGTGATTACGCATTGCTGATGTCATGACCGAGACGGCCGCTTCCGCCCAACGCAAGCGTGCGACCAACCTCAGCCTGAGCGAAGACGTTCTGCAGGCCGCGCGCGAGCTGGACATCAACTTGTCTCAGGTTTGCGAACAGCATCTGCGCGAGCTGGTCCGCAGCGAACGCGCACGGCGCTGGCGCGCCGAACATGCCGACTTCATCGCGGCCTACAACGCCACGGTGGAGCAAGATGGTTTGCCACTGGAGCGCTGGAAGACCTTTTGATGGCGCGCTTCGACGTGTTTGTCAACAGCGGCCCCCATGCCGCGAGCACCCCATTTCTGCTGGATGTGCAAAGCGGACTGATGGACGGGCTGGACAGCCGCGTGGTGGTCCCCTTGCGACGCCGCTCGCATTTCGCGGCGGTCAAACTGCCGGAAAGCCTGGTGCCCGTGCTGCAGGTGGCCGGTGAAGAGTGCATGCTGGAGACGCCCAAGCTGGCGGCCGTCCCGGCCCGCCTGCTCAAGAAGCCGGTCGCTTCCCTGACCCATGAACAGGCCCGCATCGTTGCGGCGCTGGATTTTTTATTCAACGGTTACTGACGCGTGTGCTGATGCCTCTCTTGACGGGAGGCATCCCATCCCGACCATGCAACACCACAAGATTCTCATCCTCGACTTCGGCTCCCAAGTCACCCAGCTCATCGCGCGCCGCGTGCGCGAGGCCAGGGTGTATTGCGAGGTCCACCCCTGTGACGTCAGCGACGACTGGGTGCGCCAGTACGCGGCCGATGGGCAGCTGAAGGGCGTGATCCTGTCGGGCAGCCACGCCAGCACCACCGAGGAAAGCACCGATCGCGCGCCGCAGGCGGTGTTCGAGCTGGGCGTGCCGGTGCTGGGCATTTGCTACGGCATGCAGACCATGGCGCAGCAGCTGGGCGGCAAGGTGGAGGGCGGGCACACGCGCGAGTTCGGCTACGCCGAGGTGCGCGCGCGCGGCCACACCGCGCTGCTGAACGGCATCGCCGACTTCACCACGCCCGATGGCCACGGCATGCTCAAGGTGTGGATGAGCCACGGCGACAAGGTGACCGCGCTGCCGCCGGGCTTCAAGCTGATGGCCAGCACGCCCAGCTGCCCCATTGCCGGCATGGCCGACGAGGCGCGGCATTTCTATGCCGTGCAGTTTCACCCCGAGGTCACGCACACGCTGCAGGGCAGGGCGATGCTGGAGCGTTTCGTGCTCGGCATCTGCGACGCGCGCGCCGATTGGGACATGCGCGGCCACGTCGAAGAGGCGGTGCAGGCCATCCGCGCGCAGGTGGGCGACGAAGAGGTGATCCTGGGCCTGTCGGGCGGCGTCGATTCCAGCGTCGCCGCGGCGCTGATCCACCGCGCCATCGGCGACCAGCTGACCTGCGTGTTCGTCGACCACGGCCTGCTGCGGCAAAACGAGGGCGACATGGTGATGGACATGTTCGTCGGCCAGCTGCACGCCAAGGTCATCCGCGTGGATGCGGCCGAGCAGTTCCTGGGGCATCTCAAGGGCGTGAGCGAGCCCGAGCAAAAACGCAAGATCATCGGGCGCGAGTTTGTCGAGGTCTTCAAGGCCGAAGCGGCCAAGCTGACAGCGTCAGGCGCTTCGAAAAATGGAGCAAAGTGGCTGGCCCAGGGCACCATCTACCCCGACGTGATCGAGTCCGGCGGTGCCAAATCCAAGAAGGCCGTCACCATCAAGAGCCACCACAACGTGGGCGGCCTGCCCGAGCAGTTGGGCCTCAAGCTGCTGGAGCCGCTGCGCGATTTGTTCAAGGACGAGGTGCGCGAGCTGGGCGTGGCCCTGGGCCTGCCGCACGAGATGGTCTATCGCCACCCCTTCCCCGGCCCCGGCTTGGGCGTTCGCATCTTGGGCGAAGTAAAAAAGGACTACGCCGACTTGCTGCGCCGCGCCGACGCCATCTTCATCGAGGAGCTGCGCGCCACCCGCGACGAGGCGACCGGCAAGACCTGGTACGAGCTTACCAGCCAGGCCTTTGCGGTCTTCCTGCCTGTCAAGAGCGTGGGCGTGATGGGCGACGGCCGCACCTACGACTATGTGGTGGCCCTGCGCGCCGTGCAGACCAGCGACTTCATGACCGCCGATTGGGCAGAGTTGCCCTACGCGCTGCTCAAGAAGGTCAGCAGTCGCATCATCAACGAGGTGCGCGGCATCAACCGCGTCACCTACGACATCAGCAGCAAGCCGCCGGCGACGATCGAGTGGGAGTAAGGGCGATATCCATCGTGTCCCAGAGGGGCATGCCTCCGCGTCCCGCCGAGCGAATCCGGCTGCGCCGCGAGCAAATTTGGTGCAGGCTCGGTCTGGCCTGCGCTCGTCCTGGTCATTCCATTTCCATATCAATAGATCAATAATATCCATGTCACCGATCCCGCAAGGAGAACGACATGGCAAGAACAGCCCGAGGTGCCGACAGTCTGGAGTCGGCCCGTCAAATGCTGGCCGGCGCACAGACCGCTGAGCAGCTTCGCCAAGCACAGGCGGTGGTGTTGCCGCTGGACTATGGCTTGAGCCTGGAGCAAACCGCGCAGGTCATCGGCCGCTCCCCGGCGTGGACCTGCCGCTTGCGCAATCGCTTCCTGGCCGGCGAGGTTGCAGGTGACGGCCAGCGCCCCGCGCGCGGCGGCAGGCGCCACCAGAACATGACGACTGAGCAGGAGCGCCAGGTGCTGGCGCCCTTTCTTGATCGCGCTCGCACGGGCGGCATCCTGGTGGTCGGTCAAGTCAAGTGTGAAATCGAAGCTGCCCTGGGCCGTCCCATGGCGCTGTCCTCGGTCTACAACCTGCTGCACCGCCACGGCTGGCGCAAGCTGGCCCCCGACAAACGCCATCCGCAAAGCGATCCTTTGGCTCAAGAGGAGTGGAAAAAAAACTCCCCGAGCGCCTTGCCGAAATCTGCTCGCACTGGCCGCAGCAAGGCCCCATCAAGCTGATGTTCCAGGACGAGGCGCGCTTTGGACGCATCAACGACGTGCGCCGCTGCTGGGCGCCCAAGCCGGTGCGGCCGCTGTGCCAAGCCATGTTGACCCACGAGTACACCTACGCGTACGCCGCCGTCGATGTGGCAAGCGGCCAGTTGGACTCGCTCATCTTGCCTCACGTCAACACCGAGTGCATGCAGTTGTTTCTCGACGAGGTGAGCGAGCGTCACCCGCACGAGCGCATCGTCATGGTGCTTGACGGTGCCGGCTGGCATGCCAGTGGTGAGCTGCACCCGCCCGCCAACATGCGCCTACTGAGCCTGCCCCCCTATGCGCCGGAGCTCAACCCGGTGGAGCACGTGTGGGACGAGCTGCGCGAGAAGCGATTCCACAACCGCGTCTTCGACAGCCTGGAGGCGCTCGAAGATCACCTTGAGCTCGCCCTGCGAGACTTCGAGAGCAACTGCGAACGGATCCGATCCATCGTCGCCTGGCCGTGGATTATTGATGCGCTATTGAATTAGAAATGGAATCAGACCTTGTCGGCGCGCAGCGAAATACTCTTCACGCCGAACTTCTTCGTCGCGCCCTGCGCATTGTCGGAAAGGAAGCGGTACGCGTCGTTGATCTGCTCGGCGACGATGTGCAGGCCGGCAGTCTCGATGGCGTCCCTGTAGCGGGCAGCCTGCCAGGCGCCGCCGATGCAGGCCGCCCACAGGGTCGTGTTGCAGGTGATGTTCTCCGGCAACTGCACATCGGTCACGATGTCCGCCAGCGCCAGCTTGCCACCGGGGCGCAACAGGCGTGCGATCTCTTGGAACACTTGCGGCTTGTCGACGGCCAGGTTGATCACGCCATTGCTGATGACCACGTCGAAGCAGCCGTCCTCGAACGGTGCGGCGTCGATATAGCCCTTCACATAAGTCAGGTTGCGCACGCCCTGGCGCCGCCGCAGGCCTTCCGCCTTTGCGCGCTGCGAGTCCGTCATGTCCAGGCCGATCACGGTGCCAGCGGGCCCCGTCAGCAGGCTCGCGACAAACGTATCCATGCCCGAGCCGCTGCCCAGGTCGAGCACGCGCGCGCCTTCGAGGTCGTCGAGCAGGTGGAAGTAGTAGCCGACCCCGGCGAACGAGTCGATGGCTTCCGCCGGGATCTGGTCGAGATCACCCGGCCGGTAGCCGAGGCGTTCAGCCATGGCTCGCCCCATCTCGAAGTGAAACTCAGCTTCCGGATGCTCTGCAACATCCTTGTACATCGCCTTGACCTTGCCTTCGAGCTCGGCACGATCGACTTGTGCGGCCATGATGGTCTCCTTGAAAAAAGGCTCAGAAGCTCAGGCTTGCAGCGCCGCGCAGGAAACGTTCGTGCATCACGCTTGATCCGGCGATGGTCACGCCCTCGATGAAGTCGGACTGTTCGTAGCCGCGCGACTTCACGCACGGCGTGCAGGCGTAGAGGGTGCCGCCGCGCGACACGAAGTCGCGCACCAGCTGCGCCAGCGGGTCGAGCGGCTTGACGTGCGTGGTGTCAGCCGCCTTCTTGCGCACGATGTCCACGCCCGCGCTGCTCAGGAAGACTGCGACTTTCAGTCCTGAGCTAATGCCGCCGTTGGCGATGGTGAAGCCCACCGATGACATTTCGTGATCGAGACCATGCGTGATGACCACCACCAGCTCTCTGCTTTCGTCAGCCATGTCCTTGCTCCTTGAGAAATGGTGTGACTCATGCAGCGAAAAACGTGCCAACACCGTCGGGATGGCATTTCTCCTCTGCAACGAGGCCGGTGGGGATGCGAAAGAGGCGTCTCGGCCATGCGAAAAACTGCATGAGCCATGTCTGTTTGGACATGAAGAATCTGCTGGCTCCCTGCAGCCGAAGTCATTAGACTTTTGCCATGGATACCGTCCGAGAGTTGCAGTTCGGCCCCGGCATGCGCGCCGAGCGCCTGACCGAGGCGGCGTTCCTGATCGCCGCGATCTTCACGCAGGACGTGCGCTTCGCTGGTGTCACCTTCGTTCTCACCCTGCTGCAGGTGGTTTCGCCGCGCTGGGCGCCAGTCGCGCAGATCGTCGCGCGGTTCGTGCGTTTTCGCGGCCAGCATCACATCGGCGACATGTACTTCGACCTGGCCGGAAGTCGGGGCGCATGCGCCATTTCCCTGCTGGCGCAATGCACTTGCCTGGCGCTGATTGCGGCGGGCTTTCCGATCACGGGCTTTGTGCTGCTGACGGTGCCGACGGCCTCGTTCCTGATCGCGCCGACATTGGGCTTCTGCGCCGGCTGCTGGTTCTACGTCCTCGGGCGCGACTGGTTCAGCCGACGCGGCTGGCTGAGAGGAGGTTTCGATGATCACCATGACATCGCCGTCGACGGGCAAGCGCCCCGCCATCAACCACAATTGCGTCCTGCGCCGCAACGTTGAGACGCAGCCCTACGGGCGCTGCAGCGTCTGCACGCTCAAGCTCAAGCAGTGCCATGCCTGGCAATCCAGCGGCTGGAGTTTCGCGCTCGCGGCGCTGGCACTGACCCTGCCTCTGATGCCTTCCGGCTGGCCGCAGCAGTTGATTGCGCTCATGCTGCTGGGCGTGATCGTCTGGCAGGGTCTCGCCAACCACAAGCGCACCGACGATTTGATCTTCGGTCAGCACAAGCTGATGGCGCTGACGCAGGAACTGCGCGGCAAACAGCGCGTGATCGAGAGCCAGAACAACACACTCGCCGCACAAGTCGACGCACGCACGGCGGAGCTGCGCGAATCGAACCTGCGCCTGGCTGCCGCCAACCTGGAACTGCTGGAACTGGACAAGCTGCGCTCGGCCGTGCTGTCGAACGTGTCGCACGAGCTGCGCACGCCGCTCACCGGCATCCTTGGCTCGGCACAGAACCTTCGTGATGGCCTTGCGGGTGGCCTCACGACGGCGCAGCAGGAGTACGTGGGCCTGATCGAAAAGGACAGCGGCCGTTTGATCCGCGTCGTCAATGAGCTGCTGGAATGGGGGCGGCTGCAGTCCGGCCGTATCGAGCTGCACCGTTCGCCGGTCCCGCTGCAGCCGATGCTCGCCGGCGTCGCCATGCTCCTGCGACCGGTGGCGGACCGCCGAGGCGTTCGGCTGTCGGTGCCCGCTGGCGAATCGAGCGCGCGGATTCATGCCGATGCGGACAAGCTCAGGCAGATCGTCATCAACCTGGTCGACAACGCCGTGAAGTTCAGCCCACCCGGTTCCTGTGTCGATGTCCGGCTCGAAACAAGCCGGCAGGCCGCCAGAATCTTGGTCGAGGATCAAGGGCTGGGCGTGCCGCCCGAGGACCGTCCGCATGTCTTCGAGCGCTTCTACCGCGGCCACGGAGCCCATGCGGCGGCAGGCAGTGGCTTGGGACTGGCGATTGCCAAGAACCTGGCACGCCTCCATGGCGGTGACATCACGCTGCAGTCCGGCGCGGCGCAGGGGAGCGTCTTTGTCCTGAGCCTGCCGATGGAGGTCGAGGCATGAACCGCATCGTGGTCGCCGATGACGACGCGGGCATCGCCCGCATCCTCGGTGACCGGCTCCGGGACGCGGGGCACGAGGTCGACGTCGCACGCGACGGCGTCGAAGCCTTGCGACTGGCCGAGAGCGCCGACCTCCTGTTGCTGGACCTGGAAATGCCTCGCATGGGCGGCCTGGCCGTGCTGGACAGCCTGCGCAGCCTGCCGGCGGCGCCCCTGGTTATCGTGATCACGGCCTATGGCGACATGGCCAAGGCCGTGCGTGCCATGCGCGCAGGCGCCTACGACTTCATCGCCAAGCCGTTCGATGCGACCACCATCCAGCTGGTGGTGCAGCGGGCGCTGGAGACGAGGCGGCTGAAGATGCACGTGCACAGTTTGTGCAGCGAGCTCGGGCGCAAGCACCTGTGGGTGCGCGGCAGCGACCTCGTGATGGCCAGGATCGCCGACACCGTCGAGCGCGTGGCGCCGAGCCATGCGACCGTGCTGCTGCTGGGCGAGACCGGTACCGGCAAGGAAGTGATCGCACGCGCCTTGCACCGGCAAAGCCGTCGCGGCGACCAGCCGTTCCTGGCCGTCAATTGCGCCTTGCTCAAGGGCGAACTGCTGGAGAGTGAACTGTTCGGGCACGAGAAAGGAGCCTTCACTGGCGCCGACCGCGCACGCGCCGGGCGCGTCGAGACCGCGCGCGGAGGCACTTTGTTCCTCGACGAGATCGGAGAGATGTCGCCGCCGCTACAGGCGAAGTTGCTGCGCCTGTTGCAGGAAAAGGAGTACGAGCGCCTGGGCAGCGACCGAACCCTCAAGGCCGATGTCCGGGTTATCGCCGCGACGCACCGAGACCTGGGCGCTGCGATTCGCGAAGGCAGCTTCCGCGAGGATTTGTACTACCGCCTGAAAGTCATCAGCATCCGGATTCCGCCGCTGCGCGAACGGACCGGCGACATCCTGCCCTTGGCCGAATGGCTGCTGGAGCAGCATGCCGCCGAGGCGGGGCGTACACCCCCCAAGCTGACCGAGGAGGTGCGCCAGGCCGTGCTCCGCTACGCTTGGCCCGGGAACGTGCGCGAACTGTCGAACGCGATGCAACGATGTGCACTGCTGGCCGGTGACACGGTCTCGCTGTTCGACCTGTCAGAGGAATTGGTCGGTGGCGTGTTCGGCGATGCCGAACCGGTCGCCAGCACCGAGGATCTGTTCGATCTGCCCTACAACGAGGCGGTTACCGCCGCACGCCGGCTGATCGTGCAGCGCGCGCTGGAACGCTCAGGCGGCCATCAGACGCGCGCCGCCGAGCAGTTGGGCGTGACGCAGCCGTATCTGTCGCGGTTGGCAAAGCAGCTCGGGTTGCGGGGCGAGGACACCAAAATTTGTTCGTAAGTTGTCGCCGTCGTGGGTCGTGAGAGCCCGTGCGCCGATCAGGCACGCACAGGGCGCGCCGCGCTCTTGGGCCGAAACGCCTGGCACACGGCCTCGTGCGTCTCCAGGTACGGTCCGCCAATCAGGTCGATGCAGTAGGGCACGGCGGCGAAGATGCCATGCACCCGGGACTTGCCATCGGAATCCTTCAGGCCTTCCAGCGTTTCGGCAATCGCCTTGGGCTGGCCGGGCAGGTTGATGATCAGGCTTTGCCCGCGGACGACGGCCACCTGGCGGCTCAGGATGGCGGTGGGCACGAAGGCCAGGCTGATCTGGCGCATTTGCTCGCCAAAGCCCGGCATCTCCTTGTTCGCCACGGCCAGCGTGGCCTCGGGCGTGACGTCGCGCGGCGCGGGGCCGGTGCCGCCGGTGGTCAACACCAGCGCGCAGCCGGCGTCGACCAGCTCGACCAAGGTGCGGCTGATGCCGGCCTGCTCGTCGGGGATCAGGCGCGGCTCGAAGCGGATCGGGTTTTTCAGCGCCCGCGTCAGCCAGTCTTGCAGCGCGGGCAGGCCCTTGTCCTCATAGACGCCTTGGCTGGCGCGGTCGCTGATGGAGACGATGCCGATGGTGACGGGGTCGAAGGACATGTTCAGATGGGGTGATCGTCGGCTGGCGGCGGTGCTTCGTCGGCGGCGTCGAGGGCGGCGCGAATCCACTGGAACAGCTCGCGGTAGGCGCGCGCATGGCGCGGGGCCTGGCCGGCCGGCTCGGTCGCGGGGCTGTCCTTGCGGGCCTGGCGCACCAGGGCGCGTAGCTGCTGCAGGTCGGTGGCGGGGTGCTGCTGGGCCCAGTCGGTGAGGGCCGCGTCGCCTTCCAGCAGGCGCTGGCGCCAGTTCTCGGTGGCGTGCAGGCGCAGCGTGTCGGCGGCCGAGCCACGGCGCTGGGTGTCCAGCGCGGCGCGAATGGCCGCGATCTGCGCCTCGTCCAACTGGCGCATCAGCTTGCCGACGAACTGGCCCTGGCGGCGCCGGCCCTCGAAGTTCTTGATGCGCGCCAGCTCGTCCAGGCCTTCGAGCAGGCGCGCCGGCAGCTCCAGCGGATCGCGCAGGTCGGCGCGCAGCTCCAGCAACTGCTCGCCCAGCGCCTGCAACTCGGCGCTGTGCGCCTTCAGCTCGGTCTTGCTGGGCGCATCGCCGCGCTGTTCGCGCTGCAGTTGCTCGTCGAGTTCGCTGCCTTCGGCGACGAACTGGCCGCGCACGAAGTAGCCTTTTTGGGGTTTGCGGGACATGCGTGAGTGAATGAAAACAGCCCAGTATGATAGCCAGCACCATGCAAGACACATCCAAGCCCCTGGCGGGCTTTTCTTATTCGCGCGGTCATTTCGAAGAGTTGGTGGACGCCGCCATCGCCCACGCCAGGAAGCTGGGCGCCAGCGACGCCGGCGCCGAGGCGTCCGAGGGGCTGGGCCTGTCGGTGGGGGTGCGCCGGGGCGAGTTGGAGACGGTGGAGCAAAGCCGCGACAAGTCACTGGGCGTGACGGTCTACCTGGGCCAGCGCCGCGGCAACGCCAGCACGTCGGACTTTTCGCGCGCCGCGCTCGAAAGCACGGTGCAGGCGGCCTACGACATCGCCCGTTTTACCGCCGAGGACCCGGCCGCCGGCCTGCCGGACGCGGGCGACATCGCCACCGAGCAGCGCGAGCTGGACCTGTTTCACCCCTGGGCCGTCAGCAGCGAGCAGGCGGCCGCCATGGCCCTGGCCTGCGAGCGCGCGGCCTTCGCCGTGGACCGCCGCGTGACCAACAGCGAAGGCGCGGGCGTGTCGGCCGCGCAAAGCCACTTCTTCGCCGCCCACACGCACGGCTTTCGCGGCGGCTACGCCAGCTCGCGCCACAGCCTGTCGGTGGCGCCGATCGCCGGCAAGGGCGAGGACATGCAGCGCGACTACTGGTACAGCTCGATGCGCGATGCGCGCGAACTGGCCGCGCCCGAGGCCGTGGGCCGCTACGCCGCCGAGCGCGCGCTCAGCCGGCTCAAGAGCCGGCGCCTGTCGACCCGCGAATGCCCGGTGCTGTTCGAGTCGCCGCTGGCCGCCGGCCTGCTGGGCCACTTCGTGCAGGCCGTCAGTGGCGGCGCGCTGTACCGGCGCACCAGTTTTTTGCTGGATTCGCTCGGCCAGGCGGTGTTTCCCGATCACATCGACATCGCGGAGGACCCCTTCGTGCGCGGCGGCAAGGGCTCGTCGCCGTTCGACGACGAGGGCGTGCACGTGCAGGCGCGCCAGGTGGTCGAGGGCGGGCGGGTGCAAGGCTATTTTCTGGGCACCTACTCGGCACGCAAGCTGGGCATGAAGACGACCGGCAACGCCGGCGGCTCGCACAACCTGACGCTGCGCTCGCGCCGCACGCGCGCGGGCGACGACCTGGACGCCATGCTGCGCCAGCTGGGCACGGGCCTGTTCGTCACCGAGCTGATGGGGCAGGGCGTGAACTACGTCACCGGCGACTATTCACGCGGGGCCAGCGGCTTTTGGGTGGAGGGCGGGCAGATCGCCTACCCGGTGCACGAGATCACCATCGCCGGCAACCTGCGCGACATGTTCCAGGGCATCCAGGCCGTGGGCGCCGACGCCTACACCTTTGGCGCCAAGACCATCGGCTCGGTGCTGATCGGACGCATGAAGCTGGCCGGCAGTTGACGACTGCTGGGGCAGCCGTCAGCGGTCATTGTCACCGCGCGTGGCGCGTGGGTGCTGCGGCGCCGGACGGTGTTCCCGCTCGGGCCCGCGTTCGGCCTGGCGTGGCGCGCGATCGGGCGACGGATTGAACTGGCGCGCGGGCGGCGCGAACTCGCGTGCGGGCCGCGGTTGATAGGCCTCCGGGCGGTATTGCGGGCGCTCGGCCGGACGCTCCGACAGCGCCGGCTGCGGCGGCCGCCATGCAGGCGCCGCGGGTCGTGCCTGCGGTGTGGGCGCCCATTCGGGGCGGTGTTGTGCCGGGCGGCCGACTTCCGGCTCGGGCGGACGCATCGGGCGCTCGGCTCTGGGTGAGCGGTGCTCGGGGCCCAGTGCTGGTGCGGGTGGCCGCGGGCCCGGCGTCTGGACGGCTGCCGGCGCGGATTCGTGCAAGCCCTGGCCATGGGGCATCGGCGGCATGAAGCCCGCTTGGGGCATGGGTGGCCGCTGGCCTGGCGTCCACGCGGGTGTCGACGTCGATTCATGCGGCCCCGCGCCGTTGGGCGCCGGCGGGCGCGGCAGCATGACGCCCATCGGGGGCACGGGCGACCGCAGCGGCTGCGGCCGCTCGGCGTGCGCGGGCGCGCGGGGCGGGCGCTCGGGCGGTGCCGAGGGGCGGCTGCCCTGCATCCAGCCCGGTGGCAAGTGACTGCCATCGCCGTAGCGCGGGCGGCGCCCGCCGCGCCAGCCGTCGCGGTCGAAACCGCCCTGGGGCGCCACGCTGATGGCACCGGGGCGATGCTGAAAGAAGAAGCTGCCGCCCGGCGCCGGGACGGGGCCGCGCCAATGACCCCAGTCGTTGAGGCGATCGCGGTAGCGCTCGCTGGCGTGGTAGGGCGGGTGCCAGCGCTCGCCCGGCGCCAGCGGGAACCAGGCCATGCCCGGCCCGCCGGCACTCAGGCGCCAACCGCTGCCGGCGCCGACGAACTGCACCAGCGCCGGCGCGTACACCGGGCGGCGCAGCACCGGGCCGGGCACCCAGGCCCAGCGTGGGCCGATCTGCGTCCAGCGGCCGTAGTGAAAGGGCGCAAAGCCCCAGGGCGCGTCGTCCACCCAGGTCCAGCCCCAGGGGCTGACCCAGACCCAGCGCCCGTCGCGGTAGGGCGCCCAGTCGGCCGCCGTGACGGCGGGGTACCAGACCGGGCCGTAGGTGGCGTCGTCGCTCCACTGGCCATAGGCGTCGAGCTGGGCATAGCCCGGCATGTCGGGCGAGACGTAGGCCGTGGCCGGTGACTGCGTGCGCTGCCGCTCGCGCGCGGCCACCCACTGGCCGAAGGCGTCGCGCGGCGGCACGGCGGCGCTGCTCAGCACCGTCAGGTCGCGCCCGGTCAGCACGATCTGCTGGCCCGCGGCCACGGGCATGGACTGGCCGGCCTGGCCATACAGCGTGGCGCTGCCGCTGCGCACGGTGACGCGGGTGGTGTCGCTGGCGGGGCCCACGTCCAAGCGGTATTCGCCCGGCTGGGTGGCGACCAGGGCCAGCTGGGGCGTGTCCAGCTCCACGCGTTCGCCGGCCGGCGGCTGGCGCACACGCAGCGAGGCCGTGCCGGCCGTCAGCGCCCACTGGGTGTGGGTGTCGTCGAGGGCGCTGGTGTCCAGGTCGGCGGGGCCCTGCAGGCGCAGCGCCAGCCAGCCGCCGTCCAGTTCGGCGCGGGCGCCGGGGTCGAGTTGCAGCCGCGTGCCGGTGGTGACCGGCCAGTTGAGGCTGGCCGGGGCCCAGTCGTCTGGTGCGTCGGTGCTGATGCGCACCGCGCCTTCCAGCGCGCTGACGTAGGCCACGCGCGCGGGCGGATCGGCCTGGGCCCAGGCCAGGGCGCTGGCGGCCAGCAGCAGCGTGGCGGTGAGCGCGCGGCGCCAGCGCGGGCCGGCGACGGGAGAAAGCGGGTTCATGGTGGCAGCCTGGCAGCGCAAGGCAGGGGCCTTGCTCCTGCTGTCTTAACGTGCCAGCAGCGCCTTTGGTTTGCCCGGCGCCGCCCGCTCACTGCAAAGATGGCGCGCCAGCTGCTACCAGATGCAAACGCGATGCAGCCTATTTGGCCAGCGCGGCCTTGACCGCGCCGCTGACCGCGCCCATGTCGGCCTTGCCGGCCAGGCGCGTCTTGACGGCGGCCATCACCTTGCCCATGTCGCCGGGGCCGGCGGCGCCCAGTTCGGCCACGATGGCGGCCACCTCGCGGGTGATCTCGTCGGCCGACAGGCGCGCCGGCAGGTAGGCCTGCAGCACGGTGATTTCAAAGCTTTCCTTGTCGGCCAGGTCCTGGCGGCCGGCCTGGGTGTAGGCGGCCACGCTGTCCTTGCGCTGCTTGATCAGCTTGTCGACGATGGCGATGACGGCCGCGTCGTCCAGCGTCACCCGTTCATCGACCTCTTTTTGCTTCATTGCCGCCAGCAGCAGGCGGATGGTGCCCAGGCGCTCGCTGTCGTGGGCGCGCATGGCGGACTTCATGTCTTCGGTGATTTGGTCTTTCAAGCTCATCGCAAGGTCCTTTCAGAAACGACAAAGGCCCGCCAAGCGTCCCCGGCGAGCCTTGTCGAGCGGGCGCGACGGACGCGCCGGTGAATCAGTACAGCTTCTTGGGCAGCTGCATGCTGCGCACGCGCTTGTGGTGGCGCTTGACGGCGGCCGCCTTCTTGCGCTTGCGCTCGGCGGTGGGCTTTTCGTAGAACTCGCGGGCACGCAGGTCGGTCAGCAGGCCCAGCTTTTCGATGGTGCGCTTGAAGCGGCGCAGGGCGACGTCAAACGGCTCGTTTTCTTTTACGCGGATGGTGGTCATTCGAAGACAGTGATTTCCGATGTGCGGCCAGCGGGTGCCAGGGAAGATCGGGCCCTGGCGCCATGCGCCGCGATGCGCCCCGCCTTTAACTAGTATTGGCCGGCAGGGCATTGCCAGCAAAGCCTAGCATTTTATTCGATTTTTTCAGGCGCTGCCAAGGGCGCGGCGGGCAGGCGCCGATGGGCCGCCAGCGCGTCGGCGCAGGCCGCCGCGCTGGCCCAGGCCCACTGGAAGTTGTAGCCGCCCAGCCAGCCGGTCACGTCCACCACCTCGCCGATGAAGTACAGGCCCGGCTGGCGCCTGGCCTCCAGGGTTTGCGAGGACAGCTCGCGCGTGTCCACGCCGCCCACGGTGACCTCGGCCTTGCGGTAGCCCTCGGTGCCGCTGGGGGTGATGGACCAGCGCTGCAGCGATGCCGCCAGCTGCGCCAGCGCCTTGTCGGCGGCCTCGTTGACGGGGCGCTGCCAGGCGGCATCGCGCAGCACCCAGGCTTCGGCCAGGCGCGCCGGCAGCCAGGCGGCCAGCTCGCGCGCGATCCCCCGGCGTGAGCGGGACTTGGCGGCGCGCAGCTCGGCCGCCAGGTCGAGGCCGGGCGCCAGGTCGATCTCGATGGGCGTGCCGGGCTGCCAGTAGCTGGAGATTTGCAGCACCGCCGGGCCCGACAGGCCGCGGTGGGTGAACAGCAGGTCTTCGTGAAAGCGCATGCGCTGGCGTCCCGTGCCGGTGGCGATTTCCACCGGCAGCGCCAGGCCGGCCAGCGCGGCAAACGCCGCCCAGCCGTCGCCATCAAACGTCAGACCCACCAGGCCGGGGCGGGTGTCGACGCACTTCAGGTCGAACTGTCGCGCCAGCCGCAGGCCGAAGTCGCTGGCGCCAATCTTGGGCACCGACAGGCCGCCGGTGGCGACGACCAGGGCGGGGGTTTCGATCACGCTTCGATCACTATGAATAACGTAGCTGCTTGCGCTTGATGGGCAAGCGCCAGAGCCCGATTTGGCTTGAAACTCGACACGATCGACGGCGCACGGCTGCCAGCGCTCGACCTGCCCGCCGAAGGCGGGCGCCGCCGCGCACTCGGCCAGCAGCAGGTCGATCAGGTCTTGCGCCGAGCGGTCGCAAAACAGCTGGCCCTTGTGCTTTTCGTGAAAGGCGATGCCGTGGCGCGTCAGCAGCGCCATGAAGTCCTGCGGCGTGAAGCGCGCCAGCGCCGAGCGGCAAAAGTGCGGGTTGTGGCTGATGAAGTGGCGCTGCGGCGCCGCCGGGTCCAGCGCGCGGTTGGTGAAATTGGCGCGTCCGCCGCCCGAGATGCGCACCTTCTCGGCCACGCGCGCGAAGTGGTCGATCAGCAGCACGCGCAGGCCGCGCTGGCCGGCGCGGGCGGCGCAGAACAGCCCGGCGGCGCCGGCGCCGATGATGACGACGTCAGGGCGCTGCATGCGGGGCCACGGAGACATTCATGCGCCGATGATCGCATGCGGGCCGCCATGAAAAACGGCTGCCGGGGTGGGCCGGCAGCCGTTGCATGCATGAGAGGCGGCAGTCGGCGCCGGGGGTACCGCCTGCCGCCTGTTGACGTCAATACACGTCGTGCTGCGTGTTGAACACGTTGAACTTGCCGGTCGGCGTGATCAGCTTGGCGTCCTTGATGGTGGCCTTGCAGGTGCGCGTCTTGTCGTCGACCACCACGATGGCCGACTCCTTGTCCTTGGCGCTCCACACCGAGAACCAGACCTCGTCACCAGCCTTGTTGTACTCGGGCTGCACCACGCGCTTGGCGCCGTCGTCCTTCAGGCCCGCGCAGGCGGCGATGTCGATGACCTGCGGCGGCTTGGACAGATCCTTGATGTCGAACACCGCCACGCTCTGGCTGACCTTGGCGTCGGGGTTGAGGGCGGTATCGACCCACAGGTTGCTGGACTTCGGATGCGTCTTGATGAACAGCGAACCGCCACCCTGGCCCTTGAGCGAGCGCACCACCTTCCAGGCGTTGTCCTTGTGCTTCTTCGGGTCGGTGCCAATCACCGCGATGCTCTCGTCGCCCAGGCCCGAGGTGGCCCACACCGGGCCGTACTTGGGATCCTTGAAGTTGGCGCCGCGGCCCGGGTGCGGGATCTTGCCCACGTCGATCAGCGCGGCCATCTTGTCTTCCTTGGTGTCCACCACCGCCACCTTGTTGGACGAGTTGGCGGCCGTGAGGAAGTAGCGGCGCGTGCTGTCGAAGCCACCGTCGTGCAGGAACTTGGCGGCGTCGAGCTGCTTGGCCTTCAGGTTGGTCAAGTCGGTGTAGTCCACCATCCAGATCTTGCCGGTTTCCTTGGCGTTGACCAGGAACTCGGGCTTCTCGTGGCTGGAGACGATGGCCGCCACGCGCGGCTCGGGGTGGTACTCGTTGTCCACGGTCATGCCGCGGGTGGAGACGATCTTGCGCGGCTTGAGCGTGTCGCCATCCATCAGCACGAACTGCGGCGGCCAGTAGGTGCCGGCCACGGCCACCTTGTCTTCCCAGCCCTTGAACTTGCTGGTTTCCACCGAACGGGCTTCCAGGCCGACCTTGATCTCGGCCACGTTGTCGGGCTTTTCCATCCACAGATCGATCAGGTTCAGGCGCGCGTCGCGGCCGATCACGTACAGGTAGCGCCCCTTGGCCCCCATGCGCGAGATGTGCACCGCGTAGCCGGTCTTGACGATGTTGATGATCTGCTTGGTGTCGCCGTCGATCAGCGCCACCTCGCCGGCGTCACGCAGCGTGACCGAGAAGATGTTCTCGATGTTGTAGTTGTTCATCTTCTTCTTCACGCGCTCGGCCACCGGCACGTATTCCTTGCGCGACTTCTCCATGTCCTCCAGCGAGAACTCGGGCGGCGTGGGAGGGTCTTGCTGGATGTAGCGCGCCATCAGGTCGACCGTCTTCTCGTCGAACTCGCCCGAGGTCAGCCAGTTGGGCATGCCCGCGGGCGAGCCGTAGCCGATGAAGACCTTGAGGTACTCGGTGCCCTTTTCGACCGTGATGTCGGGCGTCAGCGGCTTGCCGGTGGCGCCCTTGCGCAGTACGCCGTGGCAGCCGGCGCAGCGCTCGAAGTAGATCTGGCGCGCGCGGGCAAACTCCTCCTCGGTCATCGGCGGCGCCTTGGGGTTGCTGGTGGCGTGCATGGCCGCGCCCGAGGCGTAGGGCGCGCTCTCGAACTGGGCCTGCGGGCTGGTGGTGGAGGTGGTGGGCGCACCAGGCTTGGCGGGCTCGCCCGCTTGTTGGGCCATGGCGGAAAGCGCCAGGGAAGACAGTGCCAGGGCCACGAGGCTCGCCAGCTTGCGGGTTCTCATGAATCAACTCCTTGTCGTTGCCGCCGCCCCGGGTTTGAACCCTTTTGGAAGGTTGCCCGCCGCGGGCTGCGGCGATGGTTTGCGACGGGCCTTTCCGCATTATTCGGACGCTCGGCAAGGGCAAAGTTGATGTAAAGCAAGTTGGCTTCGGATAGGGGTTTTTACCGACGCATTCGCTTGAATAATCGACCGGCCAGCCACGGATTTCGGCTGTCGTTCACCGTCCATTTGCTGTTTTCACCCATGCGCTCCGACCCCCGTTTTTCCGCTCTTTCGCCGTCCATCTGGGCGCGCCCCGTTCTCGGCGTCTGCGTGGCCCTGGCCTGCGCGTCCATGGCCACGGCCCAGGCGCAGCCAGGCGCCGATCAGCCAGGCGCCACGCCGAGCCTGGGCGAGGTGGAGGTCAGGCAGTTGCGCGACGAGGGCGACTACGCCACGCGCGACGTGCTGCCGCTGTCGCACGACGTGATCGACACCGACGCCAAGGGCGGCGAGCAGGGCCGCACCCTGGGCGAGGCGCTGCAGGACTTGCCCAACGTCTCGGTGCGCGATGCGCCGGCGCGGCTGGCGGTGGGCGCGGCCTCGTCCTCGTTCGCGCGCGACGGCAACACCGGCATCAACATCCGTGGCCTGGGCGGCAACCGGGTGCTGATGACGGTGGACGGCGTGCGCCTGCCGCGCAGCTACGTGTCGCGCTCGGCCATCTTCGATCGCGAATACCTGTCGCTGGAGCAGTTCAAGCGCATCGAGGTCATCCGCGGCCCGGCCTCGGCCCTGTACGGCTCCGACGGCATGGCCGGCGTGGTCAACTTCGTCACCTACGACCCGCTGGACTTCCTGCTCGACGAAAGCGGCAAGCCCACCAAGACGGTGGGCGGGCGCTTGGCGACGGGCTGGAGCGAGGACGACAACGGCTATTCGCTGGCCGGCACGGTGGCCGGACGGGCCAGCGACAGCGTGCAGTGGCTGCTCAGCGCCAATCGGCGCACCTCGCACGCCATGCAGACCATGGGCCGCAACGACGAGCCCAACGCCAACCGCACCACGGCCAACCCCCAGCACGACGGCGACACCGCCGTGCTGGGCAAGCTGGTGGTGCAGCCCAGCCGCCTGCAGCGCCACGTCCTGACGCTGGAGCGCACCGAGCGCAACTCGACGGTGGACCTGCTGTCCAGCCGCGCGCCGCGGCCGTCCAAGCCAGGCGACGTGCTGAACGAGGACAGCCGCTACGAGGGCACGCGCGAGCGCCTGAGCTGGGACGCGCGCTACGAGCTGGGCACGGCCTGGGCCGACCAGCTGCGCACCGTCGTCGGCGTGCAGCACACCGACTCGCGCCGCGTGGGCACCAGCGACCTGTTCAGCGGCACGCACCGCGTGCGCGACAATTTCTACGGCGAGCGCGCCTGGCAGGTGGGCGCGCGCGCCGAAAAGCTGCTGCGCCATGGCGACTGGACGCACCGCCTGACCTACGGCGCCGACTACGTGCGCAGCAACATTCGCAACCTGTACGACGGCCTGGCGCCGCTGCCGCCCGAGCAGTTTCCGTTCAAGCGCTTCCCGGACACGCGCGAAACCGCCACCGCCCTGTACCTGCAGGACGAATCGGTGATCGGCGACTGGACGCTCACGCCCGGCCTGCGGCTGGACCACTTCGCCGTCGACGTGACCAGCCAGGCGGGCTATTTCCCGCCGTCCAAGGTGCCAGGCAAGTCGCTGTCGGGCTCGGCGGCCTCGCCCAAGCTGGGGGTGCTGTACCGCGCCACCCCGGCCTGGAGCGTGTACGGCCAGTACGCCGCCGGCTTTCGTCCGCCCGAGGCCGGCCAGCTCAACGACCAGTTCGAATACCTGGCGCCCCCCAACACGCGCGTCATCATCCAGCCCAACCCCGACCTCAAGCCCGAAAAAAGCCGCGGCTTCGAGGTCGGCGTGCGCGGCCGGCTGGAGAACCTGAGCCTGGACGTGGCGGCCTTCACCAATCGTTACTCCAACCTGATCGTGGACGCCGAGTTCGTGCGCGAAGTGGGCAACGAGCGGCAGTTCCAGGCCGTCAACATCCCGCGCGCGCGCATCCACGGCTTCGAGGTCAAGGGCCGCTACGACTGGGGCCGGGTGGCCGGCGGGCGCCTGGTCAACACCTTTGCCTTCGGCATGGCGCGCGGCACCAACAGCGACAGCGGCAAGCCCATCAACTCGATCGACCCGGCCCTGCTGATGGTCGGCCTGCGCTACGACACCGCCCAGTGGGGCTTTTCGGCCGACGTGCGCCACCACGCCGCCAAGAAGGCCAAGGACATCGACAGCGAGGCCATCATGGCCGCGCGCGCCGGCACCCAGTTCGCCACCCCGGCGGCCACCACGCTGGACGTGGGCCTGCAGTGGCGCCCGCGCAAGGACGTGCGCCTGAACGTGGGTGTGCGCAACCTGACCGACCGCAAGTACTGGCTGTGGCCCAGCGTGTACGGCGTGGCCGGCAACTCGCCGATCCGCGATGCCTACACCCAGGCGGGGCGCAGCGCCTACGTGTCGCTGGTGATGGATTTCTGAAGCCTGTCGCCGTCGCACAAAGAAACTGGCATCGCGGCGCGGCTTCTGGCACGATTGGGCACACGAAGCGCGTCTTTTCCCGGAGGTGACCGCCATGACCCCCATCGCCCACGTTCTGACGTCCAAGAAGCAGGCCCCGCTGGCCTCGCTGCCGCCCACCGCCACGGTGCTGGACGCGCTCAAGCTGCTGGCCGAGCGCGAGATCGGCGCCGTGCTGATCATGCAGGGCGAGGCCTTGCTGGGCATCTTCACCGAGCGCGACTATGCGCGCAAGATCGCGCTCAAGGGCCAATCCTCGGCCGACACCCTGCTGGCCGACGTCATGACCTCGCGCCTGTACACGGTCAGCCCACGCCAGACGGTGCAGGAATGCATGGGCATCATGACCAAGGCGCGCATCCGCCACCTGCCCGTGGTCGAAGCCGGCGGCGTGGTCGGCCTGGTGTCCATCGGCGACCTGGTCAACGCCCAGCTCGAAGAGCAGCGCTTTCACATCGCCCAGCTGGAAAGCTACATCGCCGGCAACATGGCCTGAGGCGCGATCACCGCCCGAGGCGCGGATAATCGCCCGCATGTCTTGGCTGGTCTTGGGGTTCGAGTCGTCCTGCGACGAAACGGGTGTGGCGCTGGTGCAAACGCAGGAGGGCGGCGCGCCGCCGCGCCTGCTGGGTCAGGCCCTGCATTCGCAGGTGGCCATGCACGCCGACTACGGCGGCGTGGTGCCCGAGCTGGCCAGCCGCGACCACATCCGCCGGGTGCTGCCGCTGACCCACGAAGTGCTGGCCCAGTCGGGCCGCGCGCTGACCGAGGTGGACGTGGTGGCCTTTACGCGCGGGCCGGGGCTGGCCGGCGCCCTGCTGGTGGGCGCGGGCGTGGCCTGCGCGCTGGCGGCCGCGCTCGATCGGCCGGTGCTGGGCGTGCATCATCTGGAAGGGCATTTGCTGTCGCCCTTTCTCAGCGCCGACCCGCCCGAATTTCCGTTTGTCGCCCTGCTGGTCAGCGGCGGCCACACGCAGCTGATGCGCGTGGACGGGGTGGGGTATTACGAGCTGCTGGGCGAAACCATCGACGACGCCGCCGGCGAGGCCTTCGACAAGTCGGCCAAGCTGCTGGGCCTGGGCTACCCGGGCGGGCCGGCGCTGGCGCGCCTGGCCGATTTCGGCGACGCCACGGCCTACGCGCTGCCGCGCCCGCTGCTGCACAGCGGCGATCTGAACTTCTCGTTTGCCGGCCTGAAAACCGCCGTGCTGACGCAGGCGCGCAAGCTGGAGGGCCTGCCCTGCGAGCAGCCGCGCGCCGACCTGGCGGCCAGCGCGCAGGCGGCCATCGTCGAGGTGCTGGTCAAGAAGTCGCTCAAGGCGCTGGCGGCCACCGGCCTCAGGCGCCTGGTGGTGGCCGGCGGCGTGGGCGCCAATCAGCAGCTGCGCGCCGACCTGAACCGCGCCTGCGCCCGGCAGGGCGTGCGCGTGCACTACCCCGAGCTGGCCCTGTGCACCGACAACGGCGCCATGATCGCTCTGGCGGCCGCCATGCGCCTGCAGGCCGGTGCCGGGCAGGCCAGCCGCGACTACGCCTTCGACGTGCGGCCGCGCTGGCCGCTGGATGAATTGAACCGAGAGGCGGCGCCGACACGGTAGGATGGGCGGTTTTTTCGCTCTTGCCCTGCCGCCATGGTGTTGTTGCAAACCATTCGTCGCCTTGCCATCGTGGCCGCGGTGCTGGCGCTGGGCGCCTGCTCCACCCTGAACCCCACGCCGGCGCCGCTGGTGGGCTATCAGCCCGAGGCTTTCAATTCGACCACCCACGCGCGCCACTTCGCCGCCCCGGCCGACCGTACCTGCGAGGCCGCGCGCCGTGCGCTGCTGAGCCAAGGCTACATGGTGACGGCCGCCACGGGCCAGGAGGTGACGGCGCGCAAATACTTTCAGCCCGACCCCGAGCACCACGTGCAGCTGGAGTTTCGCGTCGTCTGCGCGCCCGAGGGCCTGGGCCAGCTGGCCAGCGTGGCGTTTGCCAGCGCGCTCAAGGACCAGTACGTGGTGCGCAAGGTCAAGGAGTCGGCCTCGCTGGGCGTGGGCGGCATCGGCTCGCTGTCGCTGCCGCTGGAGGGCAGCATGGATTCGATGGTAAGATCGCCAGCGAGACGGTGTCGACGGCCGAGGTGTACGAGCGCCTGTTCAACCTGATGGGCGAGTACCTGGGCGGCATGAGCCTGCTCACGTCGCCGATCCGCGCGGTCGCGCCCAGCTGACCCATGCCAGGCCTGCATCGGGCGCGCCGCGCCGCAGGTTTCTTCAATCGGACTTCACATGACTGAACGCTTTTCCCGCCGCACCCTGCTGGGCGCCACGCTCGCCGGCTTGGCGGCGCCCGCCGCCTGGGCCCAGGCCGGCACCGGCGGCGAGCCTATCCGCCTGGCGCTGATCGAGTCGCTCAGCGGCGCCTTCGCCAACACCGGCGAGGCCGTGGCGCGCAACCTGAGCTGGGCCATCGAGCGCGTGAACGCGCGCGGCGGCGTGCAGACCGCCACCGGCGCGCGCACGCTGGCGCTGGAGCGCTTCGACAACAAGGGCCAGACCGAGGAGTCGCTGGCGATGCTGCGCGCGGCCATCGACAAGGGCTGCCGCGTCGTGCTGCAGGGCAATTCGTCGGCCGTGGCCGCCGTGCTGATCGACGCCATCAACAAGCACAACGAGCGCGAGCCGGAGCGGCGCGTGGTGTTTCTCAACTACTCGGCGGTCGATCCGATCCTGACCAACGAGTTGTGCAGCTTCTGGCACTTTCGCTTCGACGCCCACGCCGACATGCGCATGGCCGCGCTGATGAGCGTGATCCGCGAGGACCGGGCGCTGAAGAGCATCTATTTGATCGCGCAGGACTACAGCTTCGGCCAGGCGGTGCTGCGCGAGGCCCGGCGCCAGCTGGGCCAGCAGCGCCCGGACGTGGCCATCGTCGGTGACGAGCTGCACCCCGTGGGCCGCGTGAAGGACTTTTTGCCCTACGCCGTCAAGATCAAGGCCAGCGGCGCGCAGGCGGTGCTGACGGGCAACTGGGGCAACGACCTGACCCTGCTGGTCAAGGCGGCGCGCGAAGTCGGCTTCGACGGGCGCTTCTACACCTTCTACGGCAACGCGCTGGGCGCGCCGGCCGCCATCGGCGAGGCCGGCGTGGGCAAGGTGGTGGCCGTGGCCGACTGGCTGCCCAACGTGCCCACGCCCGAGAGCGCGGCGTTCTACAAGGCCTTTCGCCAGCGCTTTCCCGACCCGCGCGACGACTACGTGCACCTGCGCATGCAACTGATGATCGAGGCGCTGGCCCAGGCCATCGGGCGCGCCGGCGGCACCGAGGCGGTGGCGCTGGCGCGGGCGCTGGAGCACGCCGACGTCAGCCTGGCCGGGCGGCGCGGCCGCATGCGCGCCGAGGACCATCAGTTTCAGCAGCCGCTGGTGGTGGGCGTGATGGAACGCCAGGGCGCGCCCGGCGTGCCCTTCGACGTCGAAGGCTCGGGCTACGGCTTTCGGGTGGTGCGCGAAATCAGCGCCGAGCAGGCGGCGATGCCGAGTTCTTGCAAGATGGTCAGGCCGTAGTCAAACAACCGGACAGCCGGACAGCCGGACAGCCGAACGCAGAGGACGCAAAGATTACGCAAAGGGCGCAAAAGAAGAAATTTTTTTGTCAATTCGATCTTTGCCCTTGTATGGCAAGCGCAAGAAGCTATCAATTCAGTAGTTTTTGAACTGGAATTTTTTGCGTCCTTTGCGTCCTCTGCGTTCGGCTGTTGGCATTTGCGTTCGGCGGGTGGTCTTTGTTCAGCCGGTGGCTAGCCCCTCGATCAGCAGGCGCACGCGCCGCTGGCCCTGCCACTCGTCCAGCTCCAGCCGAAACGCCAGGTGCGCGCGCGCCGGCAGCGGCTCGGTGTGGCCGAACCACATGCCGTCGACCGGCTCGCCCTGGTGGCGCAGCTTGAGCGCCAGGTGCTTGTCGGCCACCAGGCGCTGGCTCAGCACCACCAGCTCCTCGCTGAACACCGGCGCGGCAAAGCCCTGGCCCCACACGGCCTGTTGCAGTTCGTCGGCCACGTCGGCGCGGCGGGCCTCGCGCGGCAGCGCGCCGTCGGTGGCCAGGCGCTGGGTCAGGGTGGCGGCGTCCAGCCATTCGGCCGCCACCTGCTGCAGCGCCTGCTCGAAGGTGTCGAACTGATCCTCGGCAAGGGTGCAGCCCGCCGCCATGGCGTGGCCGCCAAAGCGCAGCAGCACGCCGGGGTGGCGCTTGGCGATCAAATCCAGCGCATCGCGCAGGTGAAAGCCGGCGATGGAGCGGCCCGAGCCCTTCAACTCATGCTCCTTGCCGGGCGCGCCGCTGGCGGCGAAGACGAAGGTGGGGCGGTGCCAGCGCTCCTTCAGCCGCGCGGCGACGATGCCGACCACGCCTTCGTGGAAGTCGGGATCGAACACGGCCAATGCAGCGGGTGGCTCGGCCTCGGGGTCCAGCAGGCCCTCGGCGATCTGCATCGCCTGCTCGCGCATGCCGCCTTCGATCTCGCGCCGCTCGCGGTTGATGGCGTCCAGCTGGCGCGCCAGCTCGTCGGCGCGTGCGGCGTCGTCGGTGGCCAGCAGCTCGATGCCCAGGGTCATGTCGGCCAGGCGGCCGGCGGCGTTGATGCGCGGGCCCAGGGCAAAGCCGAAGTCGAAGGTGCTGGCCTTGCGGGCCTCGCGCCCGGCCGCCGTGATGAGCGCCTGCACGCCCGCCGGCATCTGCCCGGCGCGGATGCGCGCCAGGCCCTGCGCCACCAGGCGGCGGTTGTTGGCGTCCAGCGGCACCACGTTGGCGACGGTGCCCAGGGCGACCAGGGGGAGCAGAGTATCGAGTTTCGGTTGTGTGGCGTTGTCGAACACCCCGCGCGCACGCAACTCGGCGCGCAGCGCCAGCAGCACGTAGAACATCACCCCCACGCCGGCCAAGGCCTTGCTCTCGAAGCTGCAGCCGGGCTGGTTGGGGTTGACGATGACGTCGGCCTGCGGCAGCTCGGCGCCCGGCAGATGGTGGTCGGTCACCAGCACCTTCAGGCCCAGCGCGCGGGCGCGCGCCACGCCTTCGACGCTGGCGATGCCGTTGTCCACGGTGATGAGCACTTGCGCGCCGCTGGCGGCCACGCGCTCGGCGATGGGCGGCGTGAGGCCGTAGCCGTCGACCACGCGGTTGGGCACCAGGTAGCCGACGTGCGCCGCGCCCAGCGCGCGCAGGCCGCGCAGGGCCACGGCGCAGGCGGTGGCGCCGTCGCAGTCGTAGTCGGCCACGATGCACAGGCGCTCGCCGGCGGCGATGGCGTCGGCCAGCAGCGTGGCGGCCTGGGCCGCGCCCAACAGGTCCGCGGGCGGCAGCAGGCGCGCCAGCGCCGGGTCCAGTTCGTCGGCCGCCTGCACGCCGCGGGCGGCATACAGGCGCGCCAGCAGCGGGTGGATGCCGGCCTGCTCCAGCGCCCAGGCGCTGCGCGGGGGAACGTCGCGTACTTCAAATTTCATAGCTGATTGCGCAGGTGGGACAAGCGCAAAGGGTGCATTTTGTTCATAAAACCGGGCAGCAGACCGCGCACCGTGGTGAGCGTCAGCGCGCGCCGCGCGCCGCACAGCGTCAGTTCGACCTTGGCCCCGGTGCGCTGCGCGGCCAGCAGGGGCGCCAGCGCCTCGGCGTCGATGGCCTGCCAGGCGCGGAGGTAGTCGGCGGTGCTGGCCGGCGGCGTTTGCAGGCGGGTGTCGGTGCGGACGTTGGGGCGGATCGGCACCGGGGCGTCCAGCGCGCCGGCGCCCTCGATCCACACGGCGTTGACCGGGTAGCGCCGCGCCGCCTCGCGCGCGTCGTTGACGGGCTGCAGGTACAGCAGCATCTCCAGCTCGCCCTGCAGGCGGCGCAGGCGCGCGCCCTGGGCGGGGTCGGGCGCCACCGTCAGCAGCTCGCGCGTCAGCGGCTGCTGCAGCGCGCGCGCCATCGACGCCGTGCCCAGGTCGCGCAGCAGCTCGCCCTGGGCCAGCCAGCGGTCGGGCGCGAGGTAGCGCAGCGTGAGGCCGTCGTCCTGCAGCAGCGGCTGCAGCGCGGCCAGCAGGGCGCGCGACTCGGCCTCGCTCAGCGCCAGCTCGCTGGGCTCCAGCAGGCTGACCTGGTCCATGCCCACCTGCCAATGGCAGGGCCGCAGCCAGGCGCAGGGCGTGCCCACGGTGCCGGTCTCGAACGCTGCCCAGGCCACGCGGCCGGGCGCGCCGGGCAGGCCGTGGGCGCGCGCCAGCGCCTGCTCGAAGGGTGTGGCCGGGCTGTCCTCGTCCACCTCCAGCGTGGTTTGCAGGCGCATGCGGGCCAGCAGGGCCTGCAGCTTGGGCAACGGGGGCAGTTCGGGCAGCGAGGGGGCCGGGGTGCCGGGGGGCAGGGCGGTGTTGGCGATCAGCAGGTGCAGCGGCTCGAAGGGGACGGGCATGCCCCGATTGTCCGGGATGCCACAATGCCGGGCCGCCGCTCGCGGCAGATTCACCTGCTTGCCCGATGTCTCTTTCCGATCGCCTGTCGTTTGAAACCCTGCTGGGCTGGCGCTACACCCGCGCCGGGCGCGCGGCGCGGCGCAACGGCTTCATTTCCTTCATCTCGGGCGCGTCCATGCTGGGCATCGCGCTGGGCGTGGCGGCGCTGATCGTGGTGCTGAGCGTCATGAACGGCTTTCGCAAGGACGTCACCGACCGCATGCTCAGCATCATCTCGGACGTCGAGGTGTTCGCGCCGGACGGCGGCGCGCTGCTGGACCCGGCGCTGACCCTGGCCGAGGTGCGCCGCAATCCGCAGGTGGTGGGCGCGGCGCCCTACGTCGGCGGGCAGGGCCTGCTGGCGCGCGGCGAGGCCATGCAGGGCGTGATGGTGCGCGGCATCGACCCGGCGCTGGAGCCGCAGGTGACCGAGGTGGCGGCGCAGATCAAGGACACGCTGCTGCCCCAGCTCACGCCGGGCAGCTTCGGCATCCTGCTGGGCAACGACCTGGCGCGCAAGCTGGGCGTGATGACGGGCGACACCGTGACCCTGATCGCCCCCAGCGGCCAGGTCACGCCGGCGGGCGTGGTGCCGCGCCTCAAGCAGATGACGGTGCTGGGCACCTTCAGCAGCGGCCACTACGAGTACGACTCGGCGCTGGCCATGCTCAACATCCAGGACGCCGAACGCATCTTCCGGCTGGAGGGCCCCACGGGCATCCGCCTCAAGCTGCGCGACAAGGACCAGGCGCGCGCGGTGGCCGACCAGCTGGCCGCCAGCCTGAGCGGCAACCTGCTGATCCTGGACTGGACGCGCCAGAACCGCAGCTGGTTCGCCGCCGTGCAGCTGGAAAAACGCATGATGTTCATCATCCTCACCCTGATCGTGGCGGTGGCGGCCTTCAATCTGGTCAGCACCCTGGTGATGACGGTGCAGGACAAGCGCGCCGACATCGCCATCCTGCGCACCCTGGGCGCCAGCCCGGCCAGCATCATGAAGATCTTCGTCGTGCAGGGCGCGCTGGTGGGCGTCATCGGCACGCTGGCGGGGCTGGCGCTGGGGCTTTTGATCGCCTTCAACATCGACGTCATCGTGCCCTTTCTGGAGCGGCTGTTTCACGCCAGCTTTCTGCCGCAGGACATCTACCTGATCAGCAAGATGCCCAGCGACCCGCAGTCCAGCGACATCGTGCCGATCGCGCTGATCTCGCTGCTGCTGTCCTTTGTGGCCACGATCTATCCCAGCTGGCGCGCCAGCCGCGTGAACCCCGCCGAGGCGCTACGCTATGAATGATGCAGCTGGCTGCGCTTGTCCTGTGGGCGCTGGAGCCGTATTGGAGGCCGAGAACCTGAGCAAGCGCTTTCAGGAAGGCGCGCTGGACGTCACCGTGCTGCAGGGCGTCGACCTGACGGTGCAGGCCGGCGAGACGGTGGCCATCGTCGGCCAGTCGGGCTCGGGCAAGAGCACGCTGCTGCACCTGCTGGGCGGGCTGGACGCGCCCACCGGCGGGCGCGTGCGGCTGGCGGGGCAGGACTTCGCCGGCCTCTCGCCCCGCGCGCAGGGGCAGCTGCGCAATCGGCACCTGGGCTTCGTCTATCAGTTCCACCACCTGCTGCCCGAGTTCACCGCGCTCGAGAACGTCGCTATGCCGCTGTGGATTCGCCGCGCCGACCGCGCGCAGGCGGCGCAGCAGGCGGCGCGGATGCTGGCGCAGGTCGGCCTGGAAAGCCGCCTGCAGCATCGCCCGGCCGAGCTGTCGGGCGGCGAGCGCCAGCGTGTGGCGATCGCGCGCGCCCTGGTCACGCAACCCGCCTGCGTGCTGGCCGACGAACCGACCGGCAACCTGGACCGCGGCACCGCCGACACGGTGTTCGACCTGATGCTGCAGCTGGCGACGCGGCACGGCACGGCCTTCGTGCTGGTCACGCACGACGCGCAACTGGCCGCGCGCTGCGGGCGCGCGCTGCGGCTGACGCAGGGGCGGCTGGGATGACATGATCCGCGCCGGCTTGTTGCTGCTGCTGGCGCTGCTGCACGCGCTGGCCGCGCTGGCGCAGCCGGCCTCGCCGCCGGGCGGCACCGACGGGCGCGACGTGTTCATGCTGGTCGAGGCGAGCGGCCACCGGTTGAGCCTGTTCGACGCCGAGCGCCGCACGGTGCTCCAGCGCCTGGACAGCGAACACGCGCTGCAGGGCGCGCCGCGCTTCGCGCCGGACGGGCGCCACGCCTTTTTTGCCGCCGCCGACGGCTGGGTCGTCAAGTTCGAGCTATGGCCGCTGCGCCTGGCGGCGCAGGCGCAGGTGGGCACTGCCTTGCGCGCCATCGCGCTCAGCGGCGACGGACGCTGGCTGCTGGCCGGCAACGCGGCGCCGCGCACCGCCGTGCTGCTGGACACCGACCTGCGGGCGGTGAAGACCTTTGCCCTGCAAACACTGGACGGCCGGCGCGACTCGCGCGTGGCCGACGTGCTTGACGTGGCGCCGCGCCGCAGCTTTGTGGTGGCGCTGCAGGACATCGCCGAGCTGTGGGAGATCAGCTACGACCCCCAGGCGCCGCCCATCTACGACGGCCTGGTGCACGACTACAAGATGGGCGAGGCGATCGCCAAGCCGGGCTACCAGAACGCGCGGCGCACGCCACTGGACGCACCCCTGGGTGAGTTGATGAGCGGCCCCAACGCCGCCTATGCGATCGGCGCCACGGCGCCGGGCGCGGATGATGCGGCGCGCGTGCTGGTGGTCAACCTGGACGTGCGGCGCGCCATCGCCAGCCTGCCGATCGATGGCGCGCCCAATCCGGCCGGCGGACTCGTCTTCGAGCGGCAGGGCGTGCCGCTGCTGGCCATGCCCAACAGCCGCCAGGGCCTGGTCAGCGTGATCGACACGCGAACTTGGCGGCCCGTGGCCAGCCTGGCCACACCGGCGCCCGGCGAGGCGCTGCGCAGCCAGCCGGACACGCCCTACGCCTGGGTCGATGCCGGCCCTGCGCTCAGCATTCTCGATACGCGCACCCTGGCCGCCGTGGCCGAGGTGCGCGGGCCGGCCGATGCGCGGCTGGGGCCGGTGCAGTTCACGCGTGACGGGCGCCTGGCGCTGACGATGGCGCAGGCGGGAGGCGAGGGCGCCCTGCTGATCCACGACGCGGTCACGCTCGGCCTCGTCGCGCGCATCCCGCTGGAGCGCCCGGTGGGCGTCTATCGCGTGCCCGGCCCAGTCGCACGCCCGGCCCCGCAGCGATAGAGCCAACGTTGGTCGAACGGGGCCTTTGCCGGCCCGCTTGCGCTCAATGCGCCTCGGCCTGTTTGGCCGCGCGCACCACGGCCTCGGTGTCGCCCTTGGCGCCGTTGAAGATCAGGTTCAGCAGCACGGCGGCAATCGAGGCCAGCACGATGCCGGACTCGATCAGGATGTGGATGGAGTGGGGCATCCACTGCAGGTAGCGCGGCGCGATGACGGGGATCATGCCGACGCCGATGGAGACGGCCACGATCAGCGCGTTGTTGCGGTTGCCGGCAAAGTCCACGCCGCCCAGGATGCGGATGCCGGTGGCCGCCACCATGCCGAACATGACGATGCCGGCGCCGCCCAGCACCACCGTGGGCAGCGACTCGACCAGCGCGGCCATCTTGGGCAGCAGGCCCAGCAGGATCAGGATGATGCCGCCGGCCACGCAGACGAAGCGGCTCTTGATGCCGGTGACGGCCACCAGGCCCACGTTCTGCGAAAAGCTGGTGTAGGGGAAGGTGTTGAAGATGCCGCCCAGCAGGGTGCCCAGGCCGTCGGTGCGCAGCCCGCGCGAGAGCATGGGTCGCGTGACCTTGGTGTCGGTCATCTCACCCAGCGCCAGGAACATGCCGGTCGACTCGATCATCACCACCAGCATGATCAGCGACATGGTGAGGATGGAGACCGGATCGAAGATCGGCATGCCGAAGTGGAAGGGGATGACCACGTCCACCCACTTGGCCTCGGCCACCTTGTCGAAGTTCATCATGCCGCTGGCCGCCGCCACGACGCCGCCCACCACGATGCCCACCAGCACCGAGATGTTGGCCAGGAAGCCCTTGGCGAACTTGGCCACCCCCAGGATGGTGACCAGCACGATGGCCGACACCGCGATGCCCGACAGCGGCGCGTAGCGCGGGTTGGGCAGGGTGGGCGCCAGCGCCAGGCCCTGCGGCACGGTCGGCACGCCGGGCGCGCCGGTGGCCGCCGCGCTGCGCAGGGTGCTGAGCCACTCGCTGTGCTCGGGCTGCACGATCAGCGGCGCCGTGGGGCCCACGGGCACGCCGAAGATCCAGTTGATGCCCACGCGCATCAGGTCGATGCCGATCACCGCGATGATGGTGCCGGTGACCACGGGCGGAAAAAACCGCAGCATGCGACTGACGCCCGGCGCGATGATGATCGAGATGATGCCGGCGCCGATGATGGAGCCGAACAGCAGTCGCGCGCCGTCGGTGCCGGGGTTGCTGCTGGCGATGGCCACCATGGGGCTGACGGCGGCGAAGGTCACGCCCATCATCACCGGCAGCTTGACGCCGAACCACTGCGTGACGCCGAAGGCCTGGATCAGGGTGGCCAGGCCGCAGCAGAACAGGTCGGCCGAGATCAGCATGGCCACCTCGTGCGCGGGCAGCTTGAGCGCGCGGCCGACGATCAGCGGCACGGCGATGGCGCCGGCGTACATCACCAGCACGTGTTGCAGACCGAGCGCGGTCAGTTTGCCGGTGGGCAGGCGCTCATCGACGGGATGGGTGGGGGTGCTCATGGGGCTTGTCTCCTGGGAAGGGTTCTTTTTGCCGCGGCAATGCTTGTCGTTGTATGGGGGCCGCCGCGGCTCGGCCGTGGGTCGTCAGGCCAGCAAATCGGCCAAGGTGCGCGCCATGACCTGGGTGGCGCGGCGCAGGTCCTGCAGGTCCACGCGCTCGTCGTTGCGCTTGGCGTGGCTCTCCAGCACGGTGCGCGGGCCGGCGCCGTAGATCACGCCGGGAATGCCGCGCTCCACGTACAGGCGCACGTCGGTGTACAGCGGCGTGCCGACGGCGGGCGGCCGGGTGCCGAACACCGCCTCGGCGTTGCGCTGGATGGCTTCCACCAGCGGCGCGTTGCCGGCCAGCGGGGTCATGGCATTGGCCAGCAGGATGCGCCGCACGTCGGTGCGCACGGCGTCCTCGCCGGTCACGCCGCGCCAGCGGTTGAAGTGGCGCGTGGCGTCGGCGATCACCTTGAGCAGGCGCGCCTCGACCTCGGCCGGGTCTTCCTCGGGGATCATGCGCCGGTCCAGCTTGAGCAGCACCTTGCCGGGGATGACGTTGGTGTTGGTGCCGCCTTCGATGCGCCCGATGTTGAGGTAGGGGTGCTCAATGCCGGGCACCCTGGACGTGATTTTTTGATAGGCCGTGTTCTCGGCATACAGCGCGTTCATGATGAACACCGCCGCCTGCAGTGCGTCGACGCCGGTGGCGGGCACGGCCGCGTGCGCCATCCGGCCCTGCACCGTCACCTCCAGCTGCAGGCAGCCGTTGTGCGCCGTGACCACCTCGTAGCTGAAGCCGGCGGCCACCATCAGGTCGGGCTTCGTCAGGCCGTTTTTCAGCAGCCAGCCGGGGCCCAGCAGGCCGCCGAACTCCTCGTCGTAGGTGAAGTGCAGCTCGACCGTGCCGCGCGTGGGCCGGGCCACGGCCTCCAGCGCGCGCACGGCAAACGTGAAGGTGGAGAAGTCGCTCTTGCTGACCGCGCTGGCGCGGCCGAACAGCTGGCCGTTCTCGATCTCGGCGCCGTAAGGGTCGTGCGTCCAGCCTTCGCCCGGCGGCACCACGTCGCCGTGGGCGTTGAGGGCAATGGTCTTGCCGCCCGCGCCGTAGGGCCGGCGCACGATCAGGTTGGTGATGCTTTGCATGCCGTAGTCGCGCACCTCCTGCTCGGGCACGGCGTGCTTTTCGGCGTCGAAGCCCCAGGCCTTGATCAGCTCGGCGGTGCGTTCGGCATGCGGCGCGTTGTTGCCCGGCGGCGTGTCGGTGGGCACGCGCACCAGCTGCTGCAAAAAGGCGACCTGCTCGTCGAAGTGCTGGTCGATCCAGGCGTCGAGTTGGGCGTGGACGGTGGCGTTGTCGGTCATGATTATTTGAATGAAAAGTGGCTCTGGCCCACGCTGGTAAAGCGCGAGCAGCTATTGTTATTGATGTTGATCGGCGGCCACGGCGTCCAGCAGGTGCTGCATGGCGCGCACCGCCAGCTCCATGTCGTTGGCGGTGGTGGATTCGAGCGGGTTGTGGCTGATGCCCGCGTTTTCGCCGCGCACGAACAGCATGGCCTGCGGCATCACCTCGTGCAGCTTCATGGCGTCGTGGCCGGCGCCGCTGGGCAGGCGAAACACCGGCAGGCCCAGTGACTCGACGGCGGCTTCCCAGCGCCGCTGCCAGGCCGGCGCGCTGGGCGCGGCGCTGGCGCGCATGGTCTCGGTCAGCTGGCACTGCACGCCGCGGCGCTCGGCAATGGCGCGGGCCTCGGCCACGATGTCGTTGGACAGTGCATCGCGCTGCGCGTCGGTGGGCGCGCGCAGGTCCAGGCTGAAGCTGCAGCGGCCGGGCACCACGTTGATCGAACCGCTGGGCACAGCCAGCATGCCCATGGTGGCGACCGAATCGCCGTCTTTGGCGGCACGCTGTTCGATGAACAGCGCCAGCTCGGCGGCGGCGCAGGCGGCGTCGCGGCGGCGGTTCATGGGCGTGGTGCCGGCGTGGCTGGCCTGGCCGACGTATTCGCCCACGTGGCGCACGCTGGCGTTGATGGAGGTGACGATGCCCAGCGGCAGATTCAGCTCGTTCAGCACCGGGCCCTGCTCGATGTGCACCTCGATGAAGCCCAGGTAGTCGGCCGGCTCGCGGCGCAGCTTGGGGATGTTGGCGATGCACAGGCCGGCGTTCTGCATGGCCTGGCGCATGGTGATGCCATCCTGGTCCTGCTGCTCCAGCCATTCGGGCCTGAAGTCGCCCACCAGCGCGCCCGAGCCGAGAAAGGTGGCCTTGTAGCGCTGGCCTTCTTCCTCGGCAAAGCCCACCACCTCGAAGTGATAGGGCAGGCGCCGGCCGGCGCGATGCAGTTCGCGCACGCAGGCAATGGGCACGAAGATGCCCAGGCGCCCGTCGTACTTTCCGCCGTTGCGCACGGTGTCGTAGTGGCTGCCGGTGAGCAGGGTCTTGGGCTGGGCCACGGCGGGATCGGCGTCGTAGCGGCCCACCACGTTGCCCACGGCGTCGATGTGCACGCGGTCGAAGCCCGCATCGCGCATGACCTGGCTGATGCGCTGGGCGCAGGCGCGGTGCGCGTCGGTGAGGTAGGTGACGGTGAGCTGGCCGGCCTCGGCAAAGCCGGGGTCGCTGTGCTGGGCCAGCTTTTCGTGCCAGTCCCACACCTCGTCGCCCAGCGTGGGCGGGGCGCCGAACTTGTCGGCCAGGCGAATCTCGGCGATGCGGTTGATCTGGCGCAGGTTCTCGGCGCGCTCGAAGTCGGGGTGGCCCCTCAGGCGGCGTTCGAAGGTCTCGATGGTCTGCCGGCGCCCCAGCCCGGTGCCGCGCGGCCCGCGCACGCACAGCACGAAGGGAAAGCCGAAGCGCGCGTTGTAGGCCGCGTTGAGCTCGCCGATGCGCGCAAATTCGTCGGGCGTGCAGGCCGTCAGGCCGGCCTGGCTTTGCTCGTTCGTCGATTCGGCCGTCAGCGTCCTGGCCACCATGGCCTTGCCCGCCAGCTCGGGGTGGGCGCGGATCAGCGCCAGCTGGGCGTCCGCGCCGGCCTTGTCCAGCGCGTCGGCCATGGCGTGCTTGAGCTGGGCCAGCGAGCGAAAGGGCCGCGCCTGCACGGCCCGCGCGGCGATCCAGGGCGTGTGCTCGTACAGGCCGCCCAGCATGCGCTCGGCATCGGCCGGCGTGGCGCGGTTGAATTCGTCCAGCGTATGGGGCATGGCTCAGTCCTTGCAGGGGTGGGTGGCGATCCAGTGGCGGGCGATGTCGACGCGCCGACACACCCAGACTCCGGGGTGCTGCCCGATGTGGTCGAGAAAGCGCTTGAGCGCGGCAAAGCGCCCGGGCCGGCCCACCATGCGGTTGTGCAGGCCGATGCTGAGCATCTTGGGCCGGTCCAGCCCCTGGGGGTCGCCCTCGGCGTACAGGGTGTCGAAGCTGTCGCGCATGTAGCGGTAGAAGGGCTCGGCGTTGCTGAAGCCCTGCGGCAGGCCGAAGCGCATGTCGTTGCAGTCCAGCGTGTAGGGCACCACCAGGTGGTTCACGTCGCTGCCGTCGCTCTTGCGCACCTTCATCCAGAAGGGCAGGTCGTCGCCGTAGTAGTCGCTGTCGTACAGCAGGCGGCCGTCGTCGACCACCAGGCGGCGCGTGTTGATGCTGTCGCGACCGGTGTACCAGCCCAGCGGGCGCTCGCCGGCGATCTTCTCGATCGTGTCCAGCGCCTCGTTCATCTGCGCGCGCTCGACGGCCTCGTCCATGCCCTGGTAATGGACCCACTTGAGCGCGTGGCAGGCGATCTCGTGGCCGCCATCCTGGAAGGCCTTGGCCATCTCGGGATAGCGCGCCAGTGCGCTGGCGACGCAAAACACCGTCAGCGGCAGGCCGCGCTGCCTGAACTCGCGCAGCACGCGCCACACGCCGGCGCGCGAGCCGTATTCGTAGATGCTCTCCATGCTCAGGTGGCGCTCGGGGTAGGCCGCCGGGTTGAACATCTCGGACAAAAAGGTCTCGCTGGCGGCATCGCCGTGCAGCACGCAGCTTTCGCCGCCTTCCTCGTAGTTGAGGACGAACTGCACCGCGATGCGCGCGCCACCCGGCCAGCGGGCGTGGGGCACGTCGGCGCCGTAGCCGACCAGGTCGCGCGGGTAGGCGGCGGTGCTGTCGTAGAGGGTGTGGGTCATGCAAGTCTCCGGGCGGTTGGGCGCGCGGCGCGGGGTTGGGCCAGCGCCTTGGCGATGTCGAAGGTGGGAACGGGGTGTTCGAGGTTCAGGCCGGACTCGACGTGGTCCAGGTGCGCGCGCATCAGGCGTACGGCCCGCGTCACGTCGCCGGCGGCAAAGCACTCGACCAGCTCGGCATGCTCGGCCGACGAGTCGTGCGCGGCGGTGGTGCTCTGGTACATCAGGGTGGCGATGGCGCAGCGCGCCAGCAGGTCGCGCAGCACCTCGGCCAGCACCGGGTTGCCGATCAGCTCGGCCATGCGCACGTGAAAGTCGCCCAGCAGCTCGGTGCGGTTGGCCACGTCCTCGCGCGCCACGGCCGCCTGCTCGCGCGCCACGTGCTCGCGCAGCGCCTGGATGCGCTCGGGCGTGGCGGCGCGCACGAAGGCGCGCGTCAGCTCCAGCTCGAGCATGCGGCGCACGGCGAACACCTGGCGCGCCTCGGCCACCGAGGGGCTGGCGACAAAGGCGCCGCGCGCCGGCTCCAGCGTCACCAGGCGTTTTTGCGACAGCAGGAACAGCGCCTGGCGCACCAGCGTGCGCGAGACGCCGAAGTGGGTCGCCAGGGTCTGCTCGACCAGGCGCGCGCCCGGCTGCAGCCGATGCGCGACGATGGCGTCGGTGAGCTCCTGGACGATCCGGTCGGTGCTGGAGGCTTCCATGGTGGCGCCCATGATAGACGCCAATTTCAAAATTGTATACACTGCCGTGCACAATTTTTAAGGAGACCCCCATGGGTTTGAGCACGCACGTCCTGGACACCATGCACGGCACGCCGGCCGCCGGAATGCAGGTCAGCCTGTACGAGATGCACGGCGACCAAGCGCGGCTGGTCAAGCGCTTTCGCCTGAACGACGACGGCCGCAACCCCGACGGCCCGCTGTACGACAACGCCAGCCTGCGCGTGGGCACCTACCGCCTGAGCTTCGACGTCGCCGAATACTTTCGCGCGCGCGGCGTGGCCCTGCCGCAGCCGCCTTTCCTGGACGTGGTGCCGCTGGACTTCGGCATCGCCCACACCGACCAGCACTACCACGTGCCGCTGCTGGTCAGCCCCTGGAGCTTTTCGACCTATCGCGGGTCTTGAGGACTCACCCGCGCCGCGCCGCCGCCAGCCGCGGCCACAGCAGGTTCAGCGCCAGCCCGGCCATCACCAGGCCGGTGGCCAGCAGCTTCCAGGGCGGCAGCGATTCGCCCATCAGCAGGGCCGAGGCGCCGATGCCGAACACCGGCACCAGGATGGAGAACGGCGCCACCGTGGCCGCCGGGTAGCGCGCCAGCAGCCAGGCCCACACGCCGTAGCCGAAGATGGTGTTGCCCAGCGACTGCCATACCACCGCTGCCCAGGTGGCGGCGTCGGCCTGCGCCAGCCCGCTGGCGATGCGCGGCCAGCCTTCCAGCCACAGGCTGAGCAGCAAGAGCGGCGGCACGGCGAACAGGCTGGACCAGGCCACGTAGGCCAGCACGTCGACCGGGCCGGCGGCGCGGCTGGCGACGTTGCCCAGCGCCCAGAAGAAGGCCGCGCCCAGCGTCAGCAGCAGGCCGGCCAGCGTGGTGTGGCCGTCGGTGTGGCTGGCGATGATGACGATGCCGGTGAGGGCGATCAGCGCCGCCACCCACTGGTAGGGGCGCAGCCGCTCCTTGTCGATCATCACCGCCAGCGCCACGGTGAAGAACACCTGCGCCTGCACCACCAGCGAGGCCAGGCCCGGCGTGATGTCGCGCTGCATGCCGTAGAACAGCAGCGCGAACTGCCCGACGCCGATGGCCAGGCCGTACAGCGCCAGGTTGCCCCAGGACGCCGCCGGCCGGCGCACCAGCAGCACCAGCGGAAAGGCCGCCAGCGCAAAGCGCAGCGCGGCCAGCAGCAGCGGCGGCAGGTGAGCCAGCGCGAACTTGATGATGACGAAGTTGGTGCCCCACACGGCCACCACCGCCAGGATCAGCAGCAGGTGGCGCCAGGTGAGCGGGGTGGTGCGACGGGTCATGATGCCTTGTCTGGGGCAGCCGAGGGTTGAAAGCGGCGCGCGCGCAGCCGCCGCGCCAGCGAGCGCGCCACGGGCAGCGGCTCGTCGTGCAGGGTGGCGGCCAGCAGCTCGCCGGCCAGCACCGCCAGCGTCAGCCCGCGCGCGCCCAGGCCGGTGCACAGGTGGATCGGCAGGGGCTGCTTTGCTATCGAATCGATGGCTGCTCGCGCTTGATGGGCGGGCGCTGCAGCCCGATTCGACTCGAAATCGTCGCTGGGGCGCCAACGCCATGCACCCACCGCGGGCAGCCGGTCGGGCAGGGTGGCGCGCACGCCGGCCCAGGCCTGGGCGCGGCCGTCGGCCCACTGCGCGGCCAGCGCGGCGCCGGCGCGCGGCAGCAGCTCGCGCAGGCGCTGCAGGTTGGCGGCGTGGTCTTCGGCTTGCAGCCCGGGCGTGGCCTGGGCGCGCTCGAAGGTGGAGCCGGTGACCCAGCGCGGCTCGGCCTCGCCCGGCAGGTGGGCGATCAGGCTGCCGTGGCCGTTGACCGGAAAGGGCGGCAGCGCCGCGTCGGCCGCGCCGCCGGGCATGGGGCCGCAGGCCACCTGGCCGCGCAGCGCGTGCAGGGGCAACGAGTCGTCCAGCAAGGCCAGCGAGTCGAAGCCGGCGGCAATCACCACCAGCTCGGCCTCGGCCAGCGTGTCGCCGCGCGCATCGCGCAGGCGCCAGCCGTCGTCGGCGCGGTCGATGCGGGCGACGGTGCACTGGCCGCGCCACGCGATGCCCGGCGCGCCCAGCATGGCGCGCACCAGCGCGGCGGGTTGGGCCCAGCCGGCGCGCGCGTGCCACAACGCCGGGTGCGCCTCGTCCAGCCGCAGCTGGGCGGCCTGCGCCTGGGCGCGGGTCAGCGGGTGCTCGCCGGCCAGGCTCTCGGCCTGCGCGGCCAGGGGCAGCTCGTCGGCCGACCAGACGGCGGGCCGGCGGCGCTTGCCGGGCTCGTGGCGCTCCAGCACGCCGCTGGCGGCAAAGTCGCGGCCGGCGCGCAGCAGGCCGGCGGCGCGCGTCAGCGTGGCGCGCACGCCGGCGCGCGTCAGCTGCGACAGCGGCCGGTCGTCGGGCGACACGTGCGGCGCCACCACGCCGGCGGGCAGGGCGCTGGCGCCGGCGGCGGGCTCGGGCGCGGCGTCGAGCACGCTCACGCGCCAGCCGCGCTGCGCCAGGCTGAAGGCCACCGCCGCGCCGGCCAGGCCGCCGCCGACGATGGCGCAGCGGGCCGGTGCCTGGTGCCAGCGCGGCTCCTGGTCGGCGCGCACGCGCGGCGTCCAGCGCGGGGCGTAGTGCGCGTGCAGGGCCTGGCGCTTGGGCGGCAGGCCGGGCACGCGCTCGAGCTCGAAGCCGTGCTCGACCAGGCGCTGGCGCACCGCGCCGGCCACGCACCAGGTGGCGGCGCGCGCGCCCGGCCGTAGCAGGCGGGCGGCGGCGGCGAAGGTGGCATCGCTCCACATGTCCGGGTTGCGCTCGGGGCTGAAGCCGTCCAGAAACAGGCTGTCGTGCGCGCCGCTCAGCTCGGCCAGCATGGGCTGCACGTCGCCCACGGCCAAATTCAGCTGCACGCGCTCGCCGTCCAGGCGGATGCGGTGCACGCCGGGCAGCAGGCCGTGCCAGGCGGCGGCCAGCTCGGCGGCCAGCGGCGCCAGCTCGGCAAAGGGCGCGGCGCTGCGCGTGAGGTCGTCGGCCTCGCACACCCAAGCTTCGACGGCGGAGTAATGCAGGCGCGCGGGCCGCTGCGGGTCGCTGCGCCAGGCCTGCCAGGTGGCCAGAAAGTTCAGGCCCAGGCCAAAACCCGTCTCCAGCACCGCCCAGCGCGGCGCGCCGGCCCAGGCGGCGGGCTCATCGGCGTCGGGCAGCAGGCCGCAGCCGTGCAAAAACACGTGCCGCGCCTGCGCCAGGCCGCCGTCGCCCGCGCGGTCGTGGCTGCGGTAGATGTCGCCAAAGCGCGCGCTGGCGGGCGTGCCGTCGTCGCGCCACAGGACGGGGGAGGGCGGCATCCGATACGCTATTTAATCAGTAGCTGCTCGCGCAGATTCAGCGGGCGCTGCAGGCCGATTTGGCTTGAAATTCGCCCGGCCACCGCGCGCCGGCGGCCGTCAGGCCTTGGGCGGCACGTAGCCCGCGGCCTGCTCGGCGCCGTCGCCGAAGAAGTGCGCCTCCATCTGCTGGCGCAGATAGGCGCGCGCGTTGGCGTCGGCCAGGTTCAGGCGGTTTTCGTTGACCAGGGTGGTCTGGTGGCGCAGCCAGTCGGCCCAGGCCTGCTTGCTGACGTTGGCCCAGATGCGCTGGCCCAGCGCGCCGGGGTAGGGCGCGAAGTCCAGGCCCTCGGCCTCGGTGCCGAGCTTGATGCAGTGGACCATGCGTGCCATATCCCGATTTCCTTGCCGTGTGCTGATGCGAATGAAGCCTTGGATTATCGGCGGTCTGCGCCCGCGGCGTGGGCGTGCGGCATGGCGTGGCCCGATTTGGCCGATACTGCGGCCAGCCCGACTCACACCACCCAGCCCCATGACCTCGACCGCCGCCTTCGCCCCGCTCGACCCCGACCTGCACAGCCGAGCCCTGGCGCTGCTGGATGACGAATGGCTGGCGCACGACGTCGACTTGGCCCCCGTGCTGCCCATCGTGCTGGCGCGCGGCGTGGGGCAGGACTGGCACAAGGCGGGCACCTTTCGCCACCACCTGGTGGGCGTGGCGCGCACGCTGGCGCTGTGGCGCCAGCCGCGCGACGTGCGCCTGCTGGGCCTGCTGCACAGCGTGTACGGCAACGCCTTTGTCGACCTGGTCAAGTTCGACCCCACGCGCGAGCGTGCGCGCCTGCGCGAGGCCGTGGGCGAGCGCGCCGAGCAACTGGTGTACCTGTTTTGCACCGCCTCGCGCGCGCAGTTCGTGCGCCAGCTGCTGGCCGGCCGCATCCAGCCCGACGGCAGCGTGCAGGTGGATGAGCAACGCCTGCCGGCCGACGTGGTGGCCGCCTTCATCGTGGTCAGCATGGCCGACACCTGCGAGCAGTGGTTTGCCTGGCAGGAGGACATCTACAGCGGCTTTCCCGACGTGCCCCAAGTGCCGCAGGCCGCGCACTGGATGGCCGCGCTGTGGCCCGGCCCGATGCGCCCGCCCAGCCGGATCTATGCGCACATCAGCCAGCTGGGCGCCGCGCTGCAGCACCCGGCGCTGAAGGGCCTGCTGCCCATGCCGCCGGTGTTCGACCACTGCACGCGCACCCTGGCCGCGGGCGACGAGGCGGCCGCGTCGTCGCTGTACTGGTCGGTCATCGCGCAAGACCAGCCGCTGGTGCAGATGGACGGCGCCGTCGCCGCGCTGGAGCACGCCGCACGCCTGAACCCCTGGGTGGGCGAGCCGCAGATGGTGCTGGCGCAGCTGTACCTGATCGCCGGCCGGAGCAAAGACGCCGAAGTCGCCGCCACCGGCGCCCTGCAGTGCTACAGCGCCTGGGGCAACGCCTGGGACAAGCGCGTGCAGTGGGACGCCTGGATGGCCTGGGCGCGCATCCTGCGCCAGGGCGCGCAGACCGGCGCCTGGCCCGAGCGGCTGGACAAGCTGAACAACGTGGCGCTGCGGCCCGAGCGCCCATAAGCTCATGCGCAATCTGTCTGAGCCCGCGCCGCGATCGGCCCGCCGGCGGGACTAGACTGCGCCCAGTGCGCCCGTCGCCGACGTTTCAAGCCATTTTGGCCTGTAGCCGGCACCAATCAAGCGCGAGCAGCTATTGATTTGATAGTTTCACACCCTTCAAGGAGCATTCGATGAGCGATTCGTGGAAGTTCGAGACCCAGTCCGTGCACGCCGGCTACACGCCCGACCCCACCACCAAGTCGGTGGCGGTGCCCATCTATCAAACGGTGTCCTACGCCTTCGACGACACGCAGCACGGCGCCGACCTGTTCGACCTGAAGGTGTCGGGCAACATCTACACCCGCATCATGAACCCGACCAGCGCCGTGCTGGAGCAGCGGCTGGCGGCGCTGGAGGGCGGCATCGGCGCGCTGGCCGTGGCCTCGGGCATGACGGCGATTCACTACGCCATCCAGACCATCGCCAGCGCGGGCGACAACATCGTCTCCACCTCCACGCTGTACGGCGGCACCTACAACCTGTTTGCCCACACCTTGCCGCAAATGGGCGTGGAAGTGCGCTTTGCCGACTACCGCGACCCGGCCGCGTTCGGCAAGCTGATCGACGCGCGCACCAAGGCCGTGTTTTGCGAATCCATCGGCAATCCGCTGGGCAACGCCACCGACCTGGCCGCGCTGGCCCAGGTGGCGCACGCGCACGGCGTGCCGCTGATCGTCGACAACACGGTGCCCAGCCCCTATCTGTGCCGCCCCATCGAGCACGGCGCCGACATCGTGGTGCATGCCGCCACCAAGTACATCGGCGGCCACGGCAACAGTATGGGCGGCGTCATCGTCGATTCGGGCAAGTTCCCGTGGGCCGAGCACAAGGCGCGCTTTCCGCGCCTGAACGAGCCCGACGTCAGCTATCACGGCGTGGTCTACACCGAGGCCCTGGGCGCGGCGGCCTACATCGGCCGCGCGCGCGTGGTGCCGCTGCGCAACCTGGGCGGCGCCCTCAGCCCGATGAACGCCTTCTTGCTGCTGCAGGGCATCCAGACCCTGCCGCTGCGCATGGACCGCACCTGCGACAACGCGCTGGCCATTGCCCAGTACCTGCAAAAGCACCCCAAGGTGGCGTCCGTCAACTACGCCGGCCTGCCCGATCACCCCGACCACGCCATCGTCCAGCGCCTGATGGGCGGGCGCGCCTCGGGCATCGTCAGCTTCACCCTGAAGGCCGCCGACGGCCGCGCCGCCGGCGCACGCTTTCAGGACGCGCTGGGCCTGTTCTTGAAGCGCGCTGCGAAATTTGGCGGCCATTTTCTGCAATATTGAGCTGGGCAGCGCCTTTCATAGGCGGCAACAAAATTACAGTGTAGGAAACTTTACTGTAACGCCTGAAGTCGCTTGACCGCGATATCGAAGTGATCGGGGTCGATCTCGCAGCCGATGAACGGCAGGCCGAACGTCATGGCGGCCACGCCGGTGGTTCCGCTGCCCATGTAGGGGGCGAGCACGGGAAGGCCGGCCAGCGGACGCACCTTGTCGATGCACCAGCGCATCAGCTCGACGGGTTTTTGGCTGACGTGATGGCGCCGGAAGTGCCCGCCCATCGAGTCTTCGCCGGTCTTCCTTGTGACAGCGCCTTTCCACAGGTGCCGGAACACCTCGCGTTTGGCATCAACGCCGCACCAAGCCCATTCGCAGTCCGCAAAGCTGTCGTTCGGCCCACGGCCAACGTGCTTGTCCCACGCCAGCATGGTGCCTCCCGATGGCAGGTGCTGCATGAAGTTGTCAGCGCCCCACAGGAGGATTCTGGCTCGACCGTATCCGCTGTACTTTTTCTCGTCCGAGCGCGGCGCCGATTCGATCCATATCGTCGGGTCAAAAGGTGCGTCGTCACCGACGATGCGGTCCACCTTTGAGGGGAGATGACGGCCGCCAATCGTTCGCCCCACGCCCGTCTTGTTGCGGGCGCCTCCGTGCTGATACCCAATCCCATACGGTGGGTCCGAGACAATCGCCCCGATCTTGCCGAACACGCCGGCGCGCAGCAGCTCCAGGCTGTCGGCGCAGTACAGGGTGGCGTTGCCAATGACGGCCTTGCGGCGCCAAGGCGCCTCGGGGGTGGGGGTTTGCTCGACGATGTTCATTCTTCAAACCTCCCCGCTGTCCACCGGCAAATCCGGCGCCGGCCCCACGATGGCGCCGTCGCGCACGTACACGTGCTGGCCCACGGTGGCCTCGCCCAGGGCGCGCAGGATGCCGCCGCCGGGCAGTGTGATGGTGGCCACGCCGCTGGCGTAGGCGGTGACTTCGCCGGCCTGCAGGGGGCCGGCGGCGAACAGCTCGCGCCATTGGGCGAAGGCGTTGTCACTCATGGGCTTGCACCGTCAGGGTCTGGTCGATGCGGGGGCCGGCCTGTCGCAGCTCGGTGGCGCGCACGATGCCGGTGCGGGTGACGGCGCCGTCGTCGGTGTAGCGCAGCAGGGTGCCGGGCTTGATGACGCCGGTGGCGGGCAGCACCATCAGCTGCAGGCGCTGCTCGATCTGGCGGCCGGTGTCGCTCAGCTCGGCGATGGCGCGCTGGGCGGCGGCGTCGGCGTGCACCAGCAGCGGGTGCACGGCCTGGGGCGCGGGGTTGGTGCCGGGCGTGCCGGCGCGCTTGCGGTGGTACAGCTTGTCGCCCGGTTCGCCCTGCAGGTAGATGGCGTCGTAATCGGGCTTGTGCAGCCAGGTGACCTCCTCCACCGTCGCAATGCCGGCGGGCAGGGTGATGTCGGGCGTGGCGCTGGCCAGCTCCCATGCGCGCACGGGGTAGCGCGGCAGGATGCGCAGGGTCTGCGCCGTGTCGTGCGGCTGCACGTAGGCGCCCACGGCGGCGGCAATGTCGTTGATGGCGCTGATCCAGCTGCCCTGGTGCGACCAGGTGCCGGCCGGCACCGGCCAGTCGGTCAGCTGCCAGTCCAGCGTCCAGCCCATGCTGACCCCGTTCACCGTCAACACGTCCAGCATCAGCTGCTGGGCGGTGCGGGCGGCGGGCTGGCTGAAGGTCTGCTGAGACGCATATGGCGCGTCCAGCAGCGCCGCGCGGCCGGTGCCGCTGACCTCCAGCACCGCGCGCGGAAACTGCACCGAGCGCCGACGCGACTCGGCCAGCATGCGAAAGGGCTGGCCGTTGACGGTGACCTCCAGCTCCACCGGCAGGCCGTCAGGCCCCGGCGTCAGCAGCGGCAGCGCGGCGGCGTGCAGGCTCAGCTGAAAGCCCCAGGTCCACGAGCGGTGGTCCAGCCGCATGCTGAAGCCGCTGTCCAGCGCCGGCAGCAGGGTGCCGTCGGCGGCCAGGCGCACCTCGATCGAGTTCAGCACGATGTAGCTCCGGCGGCGGGCGACGACGATGCTGCCGCCCGGCTGCGGCCCCGGCCCGCCACCGGCCCGCTCGCACACAAAGCGCAAATGCAGCGGCAGCCCCGGCGCGGCCAGCTCGACAAAGCGCAGGTGCAGCGGCTGCGCCGGGTCGTAGCACGGCGGCTGGCCGGGCGGCAGGACGATGGTGATGGCGTCGCCGGGGCGGCGGGCGTCCTGGTAGTGGGCGATGCCCAGCAGCGCGCGCAGGGCGGCGCGCTGGGCAAAGCGGTGGCGCAGGGGTGCGGCGCCGGCGCGGGCGCTTTGCCAATGGTCGGCCGCGAGGCTGGCGCGGCTGTAGGTTTGCTGCCAGTGCACGCCGGCCGGCCGCCCGTGGCCGATGGCGTGCTGCCAGCGGGCGGCGGCGGGGGCGGCGTGGCGGCGTGCCTGCTGGTAGCGGGCGGCGTCCAGCAGGGCGCGGGCCAGGGCGCGCTGCCAGTGGTGGGCGTTGGTGCTGGCGCGGCGGGCGGACTGGCGCCAGGCGCTGCTGTGGCCGCTGGCGCCGGCCCGGGCGTGCTGCCAGTGGGCGCCATGGCCGGCCTGGCGGGCGCGGGCGATGTGCCAGCCCATGGCGCGCGGCGCGGCGGCGGGGGTGGCGCTTTGGCAGATGCCGGCACTGCGCACGCGCTCGGGCCGGTCCACATTGCTGGCCCAGGCCGCGCCCACGTGGCCCTGCAGGCCGCGCGTGATGCGACCGTGCGCGCCGGCCTGCGCGACGGTGGCGGCGCCGGCATGGCCGTCCAGGCCGTGGGTGATGCGGCCATGCAGGGCGACGTCGATGGCCGACGGGGCGATGCCGCCGCCCTCGTCGCCAAAGCGCAGGCGCAGCGGCTGGGCGCTGTCGGCGGGCTGGCTGTAGCGCAGGTGCAGGTCGGCCACATTCGCGTCAGGTCAAAAAGGTTTCAGTCAGCGCCACCAGGCCGCCGGCGTACAGCTGCGGGCTGTCGTCGCCCGCCGGGGTGCTGCCGCCGGCCACGCGGATGTCGCCGGCGTGGGCGTCGTCGGTCACCAGTCCGCGCGCCAGCGGCACGCCGTCGCCGGCCACCAGCAGGCCCCAGCGCGGGATGCCGCTGGCCAGCACCATGGCGCTGGCGCCGCCGGCCATGGCCAGCTTGAGCACGCCGGCGGTGATGGCGCCCGGCGGGCTGGCCAGCGCGATCTCGGCCTGGTGGCCGCCCGGGTCGGTCACGGCGCCGGTGGGCGGCGTGCTGGTGTACAGGCGCAGCACGGCCGGGCCGGGCGCCGCGCCCAGGCGCGTCAGCGTGGCCTGCAGCTGCGCCAGCGCCAGCGCGTCCGACACGGTCCAGCTCATGCCGGCACCTCGGGCAGCACGCGGTCGGCCGCCACGGGGCGAAAGCTGCCCGTGCTGTCTTGCGCGAGCGCAATGAATTCGGTGCGCTCGTCCAGGCCGGTGAACTCGAAGGCGCCGGTGACCGGATCGCTCCAGGTCTCACGCACCGGCAGCTTGCTGCGCTGGCACAGCAGCACCACGCGGGCCTTGGTGGGGGTGTTGGGCGTGCCTTTGGTTTGGGTGGTGCCGTAGATGGTGCCGGGGCCGCCGACTTCGACATCGCGGGCGAGTTGCAATGGTGCTGTGCGGCGGGTGCTGAACGCGGGCACGGGGGCGCTGGCTGCAATCTGCGCTGCGCTGGCTGCGGTGTGCTGGGTGGAGGGCAAGAAAAGGGTGCCGCCTATGCCGCCTGTGCTGCTGGGGAACGGCTCTGTTGGCGGCGCGAAACTGGCGGTGTAGCGCGCCACGCCCTTGGTCAAGCGAAATTCGTCGATGTGTCCGGAAAACCCGTACTTCCCATCGCTGTAAGCACCAATAGACATCGGGAAGGCATTTGCCGGCAGGACGCCCGAATACGCAGCCGAAGCCGCATTGATCCCGTTTATATAAAGACTCAGGGTATTGCCAAAACGTACAAATGCCAGGCTCGTCCACACCGACACTGCCAGAGCGCCAGCAGCTGATGACATGGCGTATAGCTGCACCCCGGCGAGGTCATACGACCAGGCCGCAACGGCCCCCGTCGCTGTTGTGTAGATCTGAAATGGATACCCGCCCGCCGTCCCCGCCGCCTTATTCACAAGAATCGCCGTCCCAGAAAAAGACGCCGGGCGAACCCACAGCTCGACAGTGAAGTCTCCAGTCGATACATCGAGGTCGGCAGAATCCCCGACCAAAACGACACCGCCCCCCACCCCGGCGCCTACTCCGGTCACCGCCAGCGATGCCCCGCCGAATTGGCTCTGCGTGGTAGAGAGGGCGGCCCCGCCCGCTGCAGTGATCGCCTTTGGTCTTGGGCTGTTATCGTTAAATGTGGTGCTGCCGCCCACACCATCGAAATGCAACAGCGCGGCTACCTTGGCGTAATCCGTATCCCCCACCTCAGGCGCGATGGTGTACGCACCTACCCCCGGCCACGCATAGCGGGAAAATTCGGACAACAACTGCCACTGCGCACCATCGGCGCTGTACTGCAGGGTGCACCCCGCCATGAACACATCCTGCGCGGCGGCGCCAAGGCGCAAACCAATGCTATCAGCGGTGTTCCCTGCGCCAAAGTCCCAGGAGATGGCGAAGCCACCCGCGCGCACGGCAGCAGCAGCGAAGCGGCAGGTGGTGCCAAGGTTGTCATCTTGCAGCGCCGCCAGCGTGCCCGCCGTGGGTGCGATGGTACTGGTGAGTGTGGCAGCAGCGTCCAACCGCCCGGAGGCGCCGTACAGGTGCAACTCGCCCAATTCCAGGTCGCCCCCCGCGTAGGTTTCGACGCCTACGATGCGCCAATATCGTGCCGCAGCCATCTCAGCGTGCCCACGGGCCGGTTACGTCAATGAACACGGTGCCCACCGTACCGCCTGCTGGCGGCCCCGTGCGGACAGCCAGCAGGCGCCGCCCCGTGAGATCGTCAGTCCCGTCAACGATGGTACCCGTGGCGAATGACGCGCTACAGTCTTGCACAGGGTGCAGCAACCCAGGCAACGTGCCCCGGATGCCCGTTGCGAAAAGCTCCAGCGCGCCGGTCATCAAGCCGTTGTTCGGGCCATTGGGGTAGGTGCCCAGCGAATACCCGGCAGTGCCTGCATACGAATCTGCGGTGCCTCCATTGTGGTGTGCACCGATGCGCTGCGCGGCAGTCGATTGACCGATGGCCGTGTGCGAGCGCACCAGATAAGCGCCATTGCGCGCACTGCGGTGCGAGTAGCCCACGCAGCCGTCGGGCACTGTGCCCACGTTGGTCTGGTCGGACTGGTTGCCCGTGAGCAGGTAGCCATATGCGTCACCACTTTTCATGCTGGCAATGTCGCCAGCGAACAAAAGCGTATAGCGGTCGCTGCCCGCAGGGGCCACGGCCAGGTAAAAGCCGCGTTCGTCTGCCACCAGATACCAGGTGCGGGTGGTGGCGTTGGCCACGTTGCTCTTGGACCACCATAGCCCACCCGACAACTGGCTATCCAGCGGCGTGGGGCCGACTCCAGTGGATACATCGGTCATTGCCTCGTAGGCGCGCACGCGGGCGTTGGTGGTGCCGGTGTCGTCAATGCGCAGCACGCAGCCGGTGGCTTCGGGCACACTGGGTTTGAATGCCTTGAGGTTGGTGCCGGTGAAAGCCTCGACCCAGCCGGCTGGCGCCACCTTGGCGGTGATGGTGCCGCTGGCAGCGCCGTCGGCAATGCCGGTGGCGGCGAACGTGGCGGTGGTGCTGGTGGTGGACAGCACGAGCTTGTTGCCGTTGAGAGCCGCGGGCGTGGCGCCAGACAGGGCCATGGTCACGTCGCGTTTGTAGGGGTGCGCGGCGGCGAAGGTGACGGTGGCGATGCCGCTGGCCACCACCACGGATGTGACGCCGCTGCTGCCAAAGCCATCGACCAGGCATGTCTTCAGCAGGCTGTTCAGCGCGCCGGCGGTGCCTGAGAGCACGGGCGCGCCGGTCATTGTGGAGTCGTAGAAAAAGGCCATGGGTGTGTCTCGGTCAGGGCCCGGGCGGGCGGTCTTCGAAGTAGCGGCAGTGCAGCTCGAACGAATAGTCCAGCGCCACCGGCGCCTCGCTGGGCTGCACGCTGCGGCCGATGGCAAAGCTGGCCATGGCGCCCACGGTGTGCACGAACACCGTGTTGCCGGCCGTCCAGGCGCTGGCGCCCCAGCCGGCGGCGGGCATGGTGAAATAGGGCGCGCCGGTGCGCGGGTTGATGGGGGCGAAGTCGGTGTTTTTGCTGCCGGCGGCCACATAGCCCAGGTGCTCGCCCAGGCAGTCGAAGTCGCTGCCGTTTGACTTGAACTGCAGCGCAAAGCGCTCGGTCACGGCGCCCTGGTTGGTGACGGCGATGGGGTAGTCGGTGTCGTTGTAGCGGAAGGCCGCGCTGGCGCCGCTGCGGCTGTCCAGCCAGGTGGTCTTGTCCCAGGTCTGCTGGTCGAACACGCGCTGCACGCGGGCGGCCTTGTCGCCGGCCATCAGCAGGCTGGCGACGTTGGCGCCGGAGGGGAAGGCGTGGCCGAGTTGCTTGTTGAGGCGGATGGTGCCGTCGATGCGCACCTCGCGCGCGCGTGCCATCACGCCCAGCCAGTGGGTGACGGTGACGGGCTGCGACCAGCCGCTGACGTCCGCCACGGCAATGGTGCCGGCGTCCAGGTCGGCCGTGTAGCCGGCGGTGATGGGCGCGCCATCGGCGCCGGTCAGGGCAATGGCCGACAGGCGGGTGCGGCCGCAGTCGATCACGTCGCTGGCGGCGTAGGTGGCGGCGGCCAGCTGCTGCGCGTCGTCGATGCTGATGTAGTCGCCGACGCGGAACTTGGGCACTCGCCCGTCGGGCGGCAGCGTGGTGGCCGGCATGCGGATGATTTCCTCGTCCAGCGGCAGGTAGGCGTAGCTGACGTAGTTCATGCGCAGGCTGGCCGGGTCCACCGGCCAGGGGCGCCAAATCTTGCCGGCCTCGACCGCGCCGACGTCGGCGGCGGCGTACCACCACTCCAGCTTGTCGGCCGGCGTGAGCGCGCTGTCGAGCACGTAGTCGCCGAACTGCAGCTGCAGGTCGCCGAACTCGAAGTCGAGCTTGCCCAGGCAGTGCGTTCCGGTGACATTGCCATCCACGTCCACCACGGCGGTGAGGGCGGCGCCGGCCACGTCCACCAGCAGCATGCTGAAGCCCCCCGGCCCGGGCTGGATGGGGCTGGCCTGCGTCTGCGCAAAGATGCTGGCGGTGCGCCAGTCGCCCTTGCGCGTCCACAGGCTTTGCAGCGTGAAGTCGGCCGGGCCGCTGCCGCCCACCACATAGTCGGTCATGCGCGCCAGACCGGCCTGCAGGTCGATGCTGCCGCTGGCAATGCCGGGGCTGGCGCCGGCGCGGTCGCGGTACAGCACGCCATCGACGTCCTGGTAGACCTTGCCCATCCAGGTGAACTGCACGCTGCCGGGCACGATGCGGTCGGCGGTGTAGGGGCACAGGTCGATCACCACCTCGGGCGGGGTGAAGGTCATGCTGGCGGCCACGGGGGTGACGGCGCCTACCTTGTAGCGCACCACCACGCTGGAGGCGGCCAGCTGCTGCTCGCCCACCGCGGTGGTGGCGTAGCTGCCGCCCTTGACGGCGCTGGCGCTGCCGCTGCTGCTGCTGGTGTTGCTGGTGGTTGCGCTCTTGAACTCGCTGGCGCTTTCGTAATCGGCCTTGTAGCTCTCGGTGCTGCGGGTGAAGTCCACCACCCGCAGGCTGATGCTCTTGCTGGTGTAGGCCACGGTGCCCAGGGCGGCGGCCAGGTTGCCGGCGCCGTCGTCGGTGACGGAGTGCAGCACGATCACGCGGGTGGCGCCGTCGCGCCCGGTGGCGGTGCTGTAGCTGGCGCTGCCGCTGGTGCTGGTTTCGGTCTTGACGTCGATGTACTGGGTGCCGCCGTTGTTGAAGCCGGCACCAAAGTCAACCCCGCCGCCGCCGGGCGTGGTGCTGATGCCGATGGCGGTGAGCTGGCCCGTCCAGGCGGTTTGCGGCACGTATTGCACGGCGCGCACGCTGCTGGCGCCGCCGCCGGTGTGGGTCTTGGTGCTGCTGGTGGTGCCGCCGCTGGTGGTGCTGACCTCTTGCGCGGTGGCCCATTGCACCGATACGGTGCCGGCGGCGGGCTGCTGTGCCAGGGCCAGGGTGATGAAGCCCCCGGCATCGGGGCTGCCGGGCGTGAGAATCTCGGTCTGCAGCGTGCTGAGCTGGTATTCGCACGCGATCTGCCCACCGGCGTCGATCATGTAGGCGGGGCGAAACTGCACCGTCTTGCTGGGGTTGTCGACACGCCCCGCCCCGTCGCCGCTGATGATGCCACCGGCCGATACGCTGCAGTTTTTGACAACGCCGCCGCTGGTGTATTGCAGCGTGAGGGTGCCGGGCTCGAGCATGCCATCGCCTTCGAGCACCCAGGTGTATTCGGGCGGGCGCACGCTGGCGCCTTGGCTGCTGCGGTTGGTGTAGGCGGCGCGCTCGCCCCAGTGGATGGTGATGGTGCTGCCGATGTCGGGCAGGTCCTTGAGCACGATGTCGCCCAGGCCGCTGGCGTAGGCGATGGTGCCGGTCTCGCCGATGCCACCCACCAGGTGGCCGGCGCCATCGTCGACCAGGCTGTACTTCTGGCCCTGGGCGCGGTAGGTGACGACCACGGTGCCGGGCTCGGGCAGGGGCAGCAGCACGGGCAGCACGTAGCTGGTGCTGACGTTGCTGTTGCCCACCTTGATGCGGCGGCTGTGCGGCGTGACGCCCACCTCGACGCGGCGCGGCGCGGCGGCCAGCACCAGGGTGCGCTGCGAGCCGGGGGCCTCGCCCACGTTGGTGCGCGGGTCGCGGCTGCTGGGCACCACCTGGGCATAGATGCTGTCGACCTTGATGAAGTCGTCGGTGATGGCGGTGGCGGCGCTGCTGGCCGCCGCGCCATAAAAGCGCGCCGCGCCGGCGGCCATGGCGGCGCGAATTTTGGTCTTGGCGGCCTGGCGCGCAAAGGCGCGCGAGGGCGGCGAGCCGGGGAAGGCCTGCGCCAGGGGTTTGTCGAGCGTGAGAATGCAGCGCAGGCCCTTGAAGTCGACCGGCGGCACCACACTGGTGTCGGTGTAGGTCTGCTCGGACGAGGCGAGGTTGGTGACGCGCACGGCCTGCGTCACCTGGCCGCCCTGGCCTTCGTTGAGGATCAGAAACAGCGTGTCGCCGACGGCGGGCAGCGTGGTGCCGGGGCGCTGCAGCACGGTGATGTTCTGCTGATCCTTGATGTGGTCCTCCAGCAGGTAGCCGCCCCACTCGGATGCCGGGATGAAATAGCTGGCGATGGCCTGCGCGATCTGGGTGCGCACGGCAAAGGTGTCGCAGGCCACCATGTAGATGTCGACGGCGGCATCGGCCGGGCGGCGCGCGATCATGAGGTACATGTCGAGCGCCTTCTGCGTGTCGGCGGTCTGCACCTGGTAGTGCAGCTGGCGCAGGCTGGTGTCGCCGCCGGCGCGGTCCACCCCGGTCACGTCGGTGAAGATCAGGTTGCTGGCGCCCGAGGCGATGGCGATGCCGGTGGGCCCGCCGCCGCCCTCGGGCACGTCGTCCATCACCTTGCTGGCGAGCAGCTTGACGGCATTGAGTGGGATGGGCATGGGTCTCGGTCGGGGTCAGATTTCGATGAACTTCAGCGTCGGCTGCATCGGCATGTCGGCAGTCTGCTCGCCATCCAGTAGCGGCCACAAAGGACGCGCGTCAATGGCCGCGCCCTCGGTGGCGTCGAACATCACCGTGCGGTCCAGCCCGCGCAGGTGCAGGGTGAACTGCGCGCCGGGCATGTCGGCCCAGGCCTGCAGCGCCTGCACCTGCGCCAGCGTCATCCAGGCAGCGGACTCCTGGCCCTCCAGCGTGATCGGGCGGCCGGCGTTGCGCGCGCGCACGTGCACCATCAGGTCGCCCTGCGTGCCGTAGTCGGTGGCCATCTGCGGCGCCTGCCAGGCGTGCTCGTCGGTCCACACCAGGCGGTCGGACAGCGCCAGCGTGGTGGGCGCGCCCACGGCGGGGGTATGGGTCAGGGTGATGCTCATGGTGCTTCGGTCCGGCGGCTCAGGCGGCGCGGCGCTTGTCGGCGCCCACGCGGGCAATCAGGGCGTTCAGCTGGTCGCGCCCGGCGGGCGTGGTGGTGTCCACGTCGTAGCGCTCGCCGCGCGGCAGCTCCACCCGCACCACGCTGGCCACGCCGGCGCTGACGCCGCTGGCGCGCGCGCCGCCGCTGCTGCGCTCGGGCGCGGCGGGCGCGGGGCCGGGGCGGTCGCTCTTTTGCTTGGCGGCGCGGTCGGCCTCCATGGCGGCGGTCAGGCGTTCCAGTTCTTTTTTCAGCAGGCCCAGGGAGCCGTCGCCCGCCGTCGGGTCGCTGTATCTTTCCAGCAGCGCAATGCGATTGCGCAGGTTGTAGGCTGCCTCGGCGTTCTGGTTGCCGATCATGTCCTCGCCGAACATGGCGGCCAGGCGTTGATTGCGCAGCGCGGGATCTTCGCGGGCGGTAATGGCGTTGCCTTTGGCGTCGCTGGCCCAGCCGTCCTTGTTGCGAAAACCTCCGCCCACGCGCTGCACGCCCTCGCCCAGTTTCTCCTGGTACTCGCCCGCCGCCTTGGCGGCGTCGCGCGCGTCGCTGGCCACGTCGCGCCAGCCCTCGGCGGCCTTGTCGGTGGCGCCCCGGCTCTTGTCGCCCGCGCGGCCGGCTGCGTCGCCATAGTTGCGCGCGGCGTCCACGCCGTTTTGCAACAGGCCGGCCAGGTCCTTGGTGGCCGCCGCTTCCTTGATCTTGGCCTCGGCAATCTTGATGCTGGCGTTCAGCTCGGCCTCGTTCACCTTGGTCAGCTGGCCTTTGGCGCGCAGCTCCTCCAGCTTGGCGCGCGCCACGTTGATCGATCCCTCGGCCTCCACCCGCATGGCGTCGGCCTTGGCCAGCGTGATCTTCACGTCGATCTGCATCTGCTCGATGCGGTAGTGGCGCGCCAGGTTCTCGTCGCCCATCAGGCGGGCCATTTCCTCGCCTTGCGCGGCCAGCTGCTTTTGTGTCTGCAGCAGGCTCACGGCGCTGTCGGCGTCCGCTTTCTTGGCAATGGCGCTGGCGCGTGCGGCCTCGGTCTGGTCGGCAAAGGCGTCGCGCACGTTGGCCGCCGCCAGCGCCACCTGGCGCTCGGCCCCGGCCACCTGCTCGCGCGTGGCGCGGCCGGCCTCGTATTCGGCGCGCACCTGCTCCAGCGCGGTGCGCTGGTCCTTCAGCTTCAGCGTCAGCTCGGCCAGCTGCCCGGCGTGGTTGCGGTCGGCCTCGGCCGCCGCCTGTTTGGCCAGGGCGGCGTTCTTGGCCGCCTCGGCCGACTGGCGCGCGGCGCCGGCCTCCTCGGTCAGCTTGGCCACCTTGTCGCTCAGGCCCTTGATGTCCTGCTCGCGCGCCTTTTGCTCGGCCTCGTTGCCGGCGATCAGGTTTTGCTTGGCCGTCAGCTCGGCCGTGACGATCTCCAGCTCCTTGGCGCGCGCCTGGGCCACGGCCTCCAGCGCGGTGGCGTTGGCGGCTGCCGCCTGCTGCTCGGCCTGCAAGATGGCGCCGTGCTCGCCCTGCACGCGCGCCAGCTCCACCAGCGCGGCGCCCTGGTCCTTGACGGCCTGGGCGTGCTTGCCGGCGTTGGCGGCCTGCTGCGCCATGTCGGCCGCGGCCTTGCCCATGGTCTGGCCAACCGACACCCACGACTGGCTCAACTGCGCGGCAGCGGCGGTGGACTGATCGGCCGCGCCCTTCAGGCCGCCCATGCCGGCGGCTGCCTTGTCGGCGCCCAGCGCAGCGTCGGTGAATGCGCCGGCCGTGGCGCTGATGCGCCCACCGGCGGCGGCCATGCTGTCGCCCAGGTCGCCGCCAATGTCTTTCAGCAAGGCGGCCTTCTGCGCCCAGGTGGTGCCCTTGTCCGTCAGCACCGCCAGCGCGGCGGCGCCGGCGCCGATGGCGCGACCCAGCCCAAACAGCGCCTCGGCAAACCCCTGCAGCGGCACCAGCACCAGGCCCACGGCGCCGGCCAGCGCCCGCGCGCCGGCAATCAGCGCCTGCATGCCGCCGCCGTCGCCAGCAGCGGCAAAGGCCTGCGCCATGGCGTTCCTCAGCCGCTCCCAGGTGCCGGTCAGCGTGTTGTTCTCGCCGGCCATGGTCTTGAGCGACTGCGCCAGCGCCGGGAACAAATCACGCGCGGCCAACCCGCCCGACTCCACCAGCTTGATCAGCTCGGCCTCGGTCAGTCCAAGACCCTTGGCGGCCAGCGACAGCGCGCCCGGCAGGCTCTCGCCCAGCTGCTGGCGCAGCTCTTCCATGCTGACGGTGCCCTTGCTGGCCATCTGGCTCAGCGCCAGCACGGCGCGGCTGGTTTCGGCCGTGCTCAGGCCCAGCGTGGCGCCGGCCTTGGCCACCGATGCAAACAGATCGTTTTGCACCGCCAGCGGAATGTTGGCCGCCGTCGCCGCCGCCGTGAACGACTTGAACGAGCTGGACAGCCCGTCGAAGCCCACGCCGGCCGCATTGCTGGTTTCGCGCAAGAAGGCAATCTGCCGCTCGGCGAGCGCCGCGTCCTTGTAGATGGCCCCAAACGCGCGGCGCAAGCCGGCCACCTGTTCGTTGGCCGCAATGAAGGCGCGCGCCAGCTCGGTGGCGCGCTGGGCAATGCCCATGAACGCCTGCGCCAGCAGGTTGCCGACGGCAAAGTCGCGGATCGTGCCCGCCGTCGCCTGCCACTTGTCGCGCAGCCAGTCGGTGGTGCGGCCAAAGCGCGAGGTGGCGCGCTCGGCGGCGTCGATGCCGCCGGTGTTCGCGCCGACTTTGCCAACCTGCTCGGCCGCCTGTCCGGCGTGCTGGCCAGCCTGCTGCGCCGCCTGGCCCAGGCCGTCGAGCGCCTGGCTTGCCTGGTCGATCCCCTGCTGCGCGCCCTTGGCGTCAGCCGTGATCTTGAGCTCGACGCCCTGCTCAGCCATGGCGCGCGCCCGTGCCCAGGCCACGCTGGGCGCGGGCGAGGCTGAACAGGTTGATTGCTTGGTCTGCCATGGCCGCCATGCTCGCGCGCGCGGCGCCGCGGGGCCGAATGACCGGGGTCAGGGAATGAGGGGCGAGCGGCCCTCATCCCCACCCTCTCCCGCCGGGAGAGGGAGAAAAACGCTCAAACCGGCGCGCCGGCCACCGTCTGGCGGTAGTACTTGCTGATGCCCACGCCGGTCTTGCTGTCGTCCTTCAGGATCGAGCCGGTCACGTCCAGGCTGCCGAAGTTGTCGTTGATGAAGGCCAGCTGCTTGGTCACCGACTGGCTGGCGCGCCACACCTGCACCACGCAGGGGCTGCCGCCGTCGGCCTCGTTCAGGCCGCCGAACACCAGCTCCAGCTCCACCGTCTTTTGCGTCAGCGCCTCGATCACCGCCTGGTCGCCGTAGCTGTAGCTCACCCACAGGTTGTCGGCGCCGGTGATGTCGGCGGCGGTCGGCAGCACGTAGATGCCCTCGGGGCGCACCTCGTAGTTGCCGGCCATGGTCACATTGGTGGCGGCGCCGGCGGTGGCGCCCTTCTTGACGGTCACCGCCGTGGGCGCGATGTGCGCCAGCACGATCAGACCGCCGGGCGCGCCGCTGTGCGGCTCGTCGGTGGCGGTGCCGGCGTCGTTGCCGGCCACGGTGGCCATGGTGGCGCGCGCCAGGTTGGTGATGTTCAGGTCGGCCAGCTTCATCGTCAGGTTGACCTCGTTGACGCGGCGCACCTCGGCGTGCACGCCGCCGCCCAGCGCGGTCATGTCGTCCTGGCGCTTGACGTCCTCGCCGTGCTCGATGGTCAGCTCCAGCACGTTGCCGATTTCGGCCAGCGCGGCGGCGCTGCCGTAGGGGCGGGCATACACCTTGCCCACCTGCATGCTGGGGCGGTAGGTCTTGCTGATCAGGGTGGCTGCGGTCATGGTTCAGGGCTCCGGTTTCAGGGGGTGGTTGGCTTGCGAAACACGCTCTCGGCCTGCCAGGCCGAGGGCAGATAAAAGTAGCCCGCGCTGTAGGCGCCCGCCGGCGCGCGCACCGCCGCCAACGGGCGCGTGGTGCCGGGCAGCCTTTCGCCCAGCAGCGCGCCCATGGCCAGCGCCAGCAGCGGGCCGGCGGCGCGCCGCGCGGCATGGCCGGCGCGCTGCGTGGCCACGTTGCTCACGGCCGCCACCACGTACCAGGTGTGGGTCAGGCGCAGCAGGCGCGGGTCGGGCTCGGGCGCGGGCGAGAACCCTTGGCTGATCACGTGCAGCGCCGGCACGCGCTGGCGCTGCTCGGCCACGCCGGCCAGGTCGGCGGCGGTCAGCACGTGCACGGCGGGGCTCAAGCCGGCAACGGCGGTCTTGAGGATCGCCACGATGGCGTCCTCGAGCCGGCTGAAGTCGTTGATGTCCTGGAGGGTCATGACAGGCCCCAGAACAGCGACGCGGGCCACCAGGTGGCAAACAGCGCGCCCATGGCGATCAGGATCAGGGCCGATCCGGCCATCACAGCGGCCCCCCGGCCTTGGTGACGCCGTTGGCGCCGCCGCTGGTCCACCACATGGCGGCCCCCGTCACGGCGCCCCACTCGCCGGCCGTCACCCGGCCGTCGAGCAGCGCGCGCGCCGCGCACAGCACGACGATGACCGCCAGCACCAGGCGCGGGCGGCTCAGCTGCTGCAACACCTCGATCATCGGTAACCCCCGTCCACGTCGGCGCCGATGCCGCGCGGGGCAAAGGCGTGCTGCGTGTCGCCCGCCGCCGGCCCGGCCGTGGCCGGGCTGCCGGGCGCGCCGCCCCAGGGGCAGCCCAGCACGGCCTTGCCCTCGGCAATGGCGGCCAGCTCGGCGCTGGCGTTCTTGAAGCGGCGATAGACCTCGCTCTCGGGCGCCAGGTCGTCATACAGGTAGTAGCGCGCCACGTCGCAGACGATGCGCGTCAGCTGCGGCGGCGGCACCAGCTCGACCTGGTCGACGCCCACCGGCTTGGCGCAGCCCACCAAAGGCAGCGCAAACACGCGGCCCAGGTAGCCGTCGGCCAGCGCCTGCGCGTCGTCCAGCTTCAGCTGCACGCGCGCGGCCTGCACGGCGGCCTGGTCGTCCGGGTCGGTCAGCTGGATCAGCTCCGGCGTGCCAAAGCGGTCGATCATGTCCTGGACGGTGGCGTATTGCATGGCGTCAGGCGTGCACGTGCTCGGTGATCTGCACCTCCACCAGCTGGCCGGCCGCGGTGGCGGCGCTGAGCGCCCGGCCGCAGTGGTCGGTCAGGCTGCCGGCCGCCGCCTTGCCGCTGCCGTCGGCGGCGGGCTTGACGTAGGCGCCCAGCGTGATGGCGGCGCTGGCCTCGACCAGGGCGCTGTAGCCGGTGATGACGCTCACGGCCTCGCCGATGGCGGCCGATTCCTCGGACACGCCACAGCAATCCTTGCCGCCGCTGGCCGGCGCCACCACGGTGAGCGTGCCGTCAAAGCTGACGAAGCGGTTGGCGGCGAGGGCCACGGCCGCGATGATGGTGAGGGCATGCACTTTGTCGAACTGTCGGGACATGGGTTGCTCCTGTGGCAAGCGGGTTTCAGGGACGGAAAGCGGGGTCTTTCACCCAAAAGACCCGCCGGACACGGGGCCGGGCGGGCGAAGGGCGCGCGAGGCGCCTGGAGTCAAGGAGAGATTCAGGTCTTGGCGGGCGCCTTTTTGGCGGCGGGCTTGGCGGCCGGCGCGGCGCCTTCGGCGGCGGCCTCGGTGGCGGCGGCGCCGTCATCGATGCGCGCCGCCTTGGCGGCCAGCAGGGCGTCGGTGTCGACGGCGTCCAGCGCCGGCAGCGGCTGGCCGGCGGCAATCACGCGGCGCTCGCCGTCCACCATCACGGCGGTGGCCACCAGGGCGATCAGGGCTTGTGCTTTGCTCATGGTTCAGGGCCTCACGCGGGGTTGGTGAACAAAAAGCCCGCCGTGCCGCGCACCAGCGTGGGCGAGCGCTCGAAGGTGGCGCCGTAAATCCAGCTCTTGGTGGCGCGGTCGTAGTACGGCGTCTCGACGAAGGGGTGGCCCTCCAGCCAGCTGGTGAAGCCGAACGCCGGCTCGCCCAGCGACAGGCCCGAGCCGTCGGCGCCGATCACCGGCGCATAGGCCAGGATGGCGTTGTTGCCCCACACGTCGCTCACGGCGCCGTCCTCGCCCGTCACCACCGCGTCGGCCACCACGATGTTGGCCACGTTCAGGATGCTCTTGAGCTGCTCGACGGTGGCCGGCCCCAGGTTGGTGTTGGGCAGGTAGCCCTTGACCTCGGCGTTCATGGTCAGCGCGTTCAGCACGCCGGCGCCCAGCACCAGGGTGTTGGGGCGGCGGCCGGTGGCCTTGCGGATCACCTCGGCCTTGCCGCGCACGTCGGTCACCGGGGTGCCGGTGCTGCTCCACTTGGTGCCGCCCGACAGGCCCAGCACGTTGGCGCCATAGGCGGCGGTGTCGGTGGCAATGGCCGCGGCCTCGATCTCGTAGTCCAGGTTGAGCACCTGCAGCGCGGTGTTGACCGCCACGCGCGAGATGTCCAGGTTGGCGCCCACGTTCAGGCGGCGCGCCTCGTCCTGCTCCTGGATCAGCTCGCGCGGGATCGGCACGTCGATGGCGTGCTGGTCCACCGTGTAGGTGCTGCCCTGCCAGCCGATCTTGACCTGCTTGGTGGCCGCGCCCGGCGCGCGCCGCGTGTTGTAGCGGCGCGTGGCCTCGTCGCCCAGCTGCGCCAGCTGAAAGCCGCGCAGCGCCGTGGGCAGGCGCGGAAACAGCACCTGCGCGGCCATGGCCGTGCCCTGCGCCACGCCGTTGAGCATCAGGTTGCCCAGGATCGGGTTGGCCAGGCGAATGTCTTTGGGAGTCATGTCAGTGGTCCTCGTTGCGGTTTGGGGCCTGCGCTCAGGCGGTGAAGCGGGTCACCTGGGTCAGCGCCTCGGCATAGCTGACGCTGGGGTGCTCGGCCTGGTAGCGGCGCGCCGCCTGGTCGATGTCTTCGTCGCTCTTGCCGCGGGCGTCGAAGGCGGGCGCGTCGGCGCCGCCGGCCAGCTCGCCGAACTGCACCACCGCCGTGCGGCTGCTCATCTGGCCCTGCAGCCAGGCGCACATCTGCAGCGGCGTCACCTGGGTGGTGGTGGCGCCTTCGCTGAAGGACAGCGCCTGCTCGCCGGCGGCCAGCGTCTCCAGCGTGGCCACGGCCAGGTTCTTGTCCTTGGGTAGCAGGCGGCCGGCCTTGATCTCGGCCTCGGCAAAGCTCACGAAGCTGGCGCGGCGCTCGGCCGCCGCCTTTTCGGCAAAGCTTTTCACCTGCGCCTGCGCGGCGGCGTGGGCGTCGTTGGCCGCCTGCAGATCGGCCTGCAGCTTGGCGGTGGCATCCTGGCTGGCCTTGGCCTCGGCGCGCAGCTTCTCCAGCTCGGCCTTGTCGGTATCACTCATGGGGGGCTCCTGTGTTTGAGCGGGGATGGGTGCCGGCGCGCCGGCGGCTTCGGAAAAATCCAGCGTCACGGCCTCGGCCGCGTCCGCCACGGAATAGCTGATGTCCTTCAGGCCCGCCACCGCCGGCGGCTGCGCGCCCAGAAAGGCCACGTGGCGCAGGTACCACTTGCCCGGCGTCGGGTTGTGCGGCGCCGTGGGCGGGTACAGGCTGGCGCTGCGCTTCTTGAAGCGGCCGGCCTTCACCATCTCGGCAAAAGCCGCGTCCACCTGGTGCGCATCGACGGCCAGGTTGCCGGCCTCGTTGACGAACACGCGCTGCACCCAGCCGTAGGCCGGCAGGTTGTCCTTGGGGTGGCCCACCGTCAGCGGCGCCTCGCGCAGCGCGGCGTTGTAGCTGTCGGCCAGCTCTTGCAGCTGGGCGCGGGTGAAGGTGTGGGTGTTGCCGGCGTCGTCACGGTGCGTGCCGGCGCGGAAAATTTCAATACCGCCGGGCAAGGCAGCCGCGCCATCGGCGGGCGCGGCGGCGGGGGCGTTTGCGGGGGCGGTGGGCGCTTGCGATGCCATGGGCGGCATCGTCGCGCGAGGGGTGGCACACCCCTAAATGACTGGGGTCAGTTATTCCAGCTCAAGCGTGCGCTGGCGCTTGGCGCGCTCGGCGCGCAGCCAGCGCGCCTCGATGCGGCGCACGTGGCGCACGCTCATGCCCACCAGCTGCGCCACCCGATCGTAGTCCTGCCGCTGCTGGCCCAGCAGCGCGATCACGCGCGCGGCCATGCCGCTGCGCTGAATGTCGGCGCCCTGGTTGATGTAGGGCTGGCTGCCGCCCAGGTCGGCCGCCAGCCCCAGCATCAGCTCCACCGCCAGCTCGGCGGCGGCCACCGGCGCCAGCGCGTCGGCGCGCGACACCAGGGTGACGAACAGCGAGCGCGCGATGTCGCGCCAGCTGTCGGGCCAGCCGGCGGTGCGCGCCTCGATCGGGGCGATCTGCTCGCCGCTCAGCTCGGCCAGGTCGGGCCGGTCGGCCAGCAAGAGATCCACATCAGCGGCAACATGTTCGCTCATGGCTGGCGCCACTCCCATTGCTTGAGCGCCTCGATCAGCTGCGACAGCTGCGCCCAGTTGCAGAACTTCAAATCGTCCATGCCGGTCTGGCGCTTGACCCAGGCGCGCAGCGCCTGGGCGCTGGGGTTTTGAATCACGCCCTTGCGCCCCAGCGCATTCCACAGCGCCCACACCTTGCGCTCCATCGGGCTGGCCGCCGGGCGCACCGGGCGCGGCGTGGCCACGCCCAGCTTTTCGGCCAGGCGCTGCAGGTGCTCGCGCACCTGGCGCTGCTGCGCCTCGCTGCAGGCCTTGGCGCTGCGCTGGCCGGTCAGCTGCAGCAGCAACGCGCGGTAGTCGTCGTCCGACAGGCCGATCTTGCCGGACAGCACGTGGATGGCGGCGAGGTGCCTGGCCATGTCAGGCCACCTCGCGCAGCAGCAGGCGCTCAGGCGGCAGCTCCAGCGTCTGCGCCAGCAGCTGGCCCTCGCTGGTGCGCGCCAGCGCCAGCGACTGGTCCGTGCGTCCGGCCAGGCCATCCGCCGTCCACCAGCGCCGCGCATGCAGCACCATGCCGCCCGGATAGACCCGGCGCATGACCCAGCGCGAAGCACGGTCGGCCAGCTCGCCCTGGCAGGCGCGCCAGGCGGACAAGATATTGCTCGCGTTGCGCGGCCAGTACCCGTCCCTCAGCCGGTAGACTGTGCGGCGCGTCAGGCCCAGCGCGTCGGCCGCTTCGCTGACCGATTGCCCCCGCACGAAAACCAGCAAATCGGGCGGCGCCGATTCCGGGCCGCTGGCGCGCCCGGAGGGCGTTGGACTACCGCTGGTAGCCACCGCGCTCCGATCGGCGCTTGTACCCCTGTGCAAAACGCGCAATTTGGCGCCGGCACCGCACATCGGCCTCTCCATCTCGGTTTTCATCTTTGTTTCTCCTCGCGCCAGCCGCCGGTGCGGCGGTCCAGCCGGTACAGCACGCGCGGCAGGCTCTCGCAGGTGGCGAGGCGAAACGCCAGCGCCGGCTCGGCCTCGGCCAGCATGTAGGCGCCGTCGCGCGCCAGGCTGGCCGTGCGCACGTCGCCGGCGCCAAAGCGCAGCAGCGTCTTCCAGGCGCCGCTGGTGTTGACCTGCAGCTGCAGCTCGGTGGACTCCGTGCCTGGCATGGCGCTCACTCCGGGCTGACGCCGTTGAGGTGGTTGATGGCGGCCAGGCAGGTGCCGGCCGAATAGCGCAGCTCGCCGGCCCAGGCAAGCTGATCGGCTTCGTGCGGGTCGTTCACGGCGGATGCCAACGCGGTGTTGAGCTCGATCGTGCGGGCCATGCTGGACATGTCGGCCGCGGCGGCGGACAGGTCTTCGATGCAGTCCTCGCGCCTCATGCCGCCACCTGCACCATGGCGTTGTCGTCCTGCGTCACGTCCTTGATCACGGCGTTCACGGCCTTCTCGACCTCGCCGTCCACGCTCTTGATCAGCACCTCGTCGCTGTCGGCGGCCACGGTCACGCCCAGGCGCTTGAGGGTCTTGGCGTCCAGCTTTTCCAGCGCCTTGGCCACCGGGCGCTCGGTGCGGTTGATCAGCATCTCCTGCTGCTCCTCGGTCAGCTCGCCGGCTTCGGTCAGCTTCTTGATGCGCTCGATCAGCTGCGCGTCGCACGGCCAGCTCATGCGCCCGGGCGACTTCTTGAGGCCGTACTTCAGGCCCGCCACCACGTAGCTGCGCGGGCTTTTGAACATGTCGGGGTGGGCCTCGATCAGCTCGCGCAGGCGGTTGTGCTCGGCCGCCACCTTGCGCGCGGCCAGGCGGATGGCGGGCATGCGGCCCTGCTTGATGGTGTCGACCTCGGCCTGCAGCGTGTGCAGCAGGGCCGACAGCGCCTCGCGCGTGGCGCTCAGCAGCTCGGCGCGTTTTTGAAAGTCCAGTTGCGTGGTCATGCTTGCTCCTTTGGCTCGGTGGGTTGGGATGCGGGGGCGCGCGCCGCCTTGGCGCGCTCGATCTCGGCGCGCATGGCGCGCACGGTGTGTGAGGTGCCGGGCTTGGGCGCGGCGGCGGCCAGGTCGGCCACGCGCTCGCCCGCCGTGGCGATGGGCAGCGCCAGCGGCACCAGGCCGGGCACCACGTCCGTCACCTTCACCGCCGCGCCCTTGGCGTGCGCGGCCTGGCGGGCGCGGCGCGCCTGCTCGCGCTCATTCTCGGCCGCCGCCTCGTGCCGCTCGGCCAGGCCGGCCAGGATCGCGAACAGGTAGCCGTGGCCCTTCATGGGCAGCTCCAGGCGGCCGGCGTCGCGCGCGGCCAGCATCTGGTCGATGGCCTCGGCCCAGGCCGGCAGCGGCGCGGCCCAGTCGCGGCCCTTGTGGGTGATGGCGGCGCGCTCCAGCTCGGGCAGCAGCTCCAGCAGCAGCTTGATCTTCTTGCGCGCCGTCAGGCGCTGGCGGGCGGGCTGAAACAGCTGCACGTACTGCAACACCCTTGCGCCCAGCGGAATGCTGACGGCCGCCAGCCGCGCCAGCGCGCGCTGGTCGCTCTCGTGGCTGAACAGGGTCATCAGGTCCAGCTCGGCGCCGCAGTTGGGGCAGGACAGGTCGGTCATGCTCAGCACCTCACCCCGCGCGTGGCGTATTGCTTGTGGTCGTCGGCGCCGGCGCGCGCCGGCTCCCAGCGCGGCGGCTGCCAGGCGGGGCCGTGCAGCACGTTGCGCCGCGGCGGCGGGGTCACCGGGCCGGCATGGACAGGGCGGCGGCGCACGGCAGCCTGCTCGGCGGCGCGGTCGCGCGGCGGCAGGGCGCCGTCCAGGCGGGCCGGCAGCAAGTCGGCGCCATGGTCGGCCAGCCAGGTTTGTGCGGCGGGCGTCAGGCGCCACACGCCGACGCGCGTGGCGGTGGCGGTGTTGACCAGCCAGTTGCAGTCGCGCAGCCAGCGCAGGCGCCGGCCCAGCAGGTGCGCGCTGGTCTGCACGCCCAGCGTGTCGCTCAGCAGATCGAGCAGGCCGTCGATGCCGACGCAGCCGTCCCGCGCGGCGGCGCGCACGATGATGGCGTTGACGGCGCTCAGCCACTGCGGCGCGGGCGCGGTTTTGGGCAGACGGGCGCCGCTCATGCCAGACCCCCCGCCAGCGCCGGCAGCAGGCGCCACAGCAGCGGGCCGGCCACGATCAGCAGCACCAGCGCGGCGCAGGCCAGCAGCGGGCGCCAGGCGCTGGGCGCGCGCCGGTACGGGCCCTGCACCGGGTTGCGCCAGGCGGGGGTCTTGAAGGCCTCGTCGGTGGTGCGCGGCCACCTTCTGGCGCTCTCGCGCCCGGTGATGGGGGCCTCGATGGCGGCGTGCGCCTCGCGCTCGTTGCGCGGCGCGTGCAGCCAGAAGCCGTTGTTTTGCCAGCCGGCCTGCTCGGCCTGCTGCTCCCTCCATTCCTGGTGCACGGCGTTCATGCGGCACCGCCTTTCTTGCGCAGGCAGATGGCGCTGACGGCGCGCGCGCCGGGCCAGTCGGCCAGGGTTTGCGTGATGGCCTCGCAGCCGTCCCTGAAGATGCCCTGCAGGCGCAGGCGCTGGCCCGTGCCCAGGGTGATGCGGATGAGGTAGGCGTGCATGGTGTTCTCCTCTCGGTGTTCGGGTTCAGCAATGCGCGATGACGCTGGCGTCCACGCGCGGGGCGCCCACGGCGGCGGCGGCGTTCATGGCGCGCGCCAGCAGGTTGTGCACCGCCAGCGGGTAGCAGGTGCTCACGGCCCCCTCGCCCGGCTTGGCGCCGCGCGGCGTGCGGATCAGCCGCTGGCGCAGCGCGCCGAAGGCGTCGGGCGTGAAGACGTCGGCCTCGGTCAGCTCGAAGCGGCCGAACTTGTGCGACACATAGGCCTCCAGCTCGCCATCGAGCGGCGGCAGCTCCACCACCTCGCAGCGCTGCATCACCTCGCGCACCTCGGGGTTCTGGCTGTGCAGCACGTGGCGCAGCTCGGGCTGGGCGATCAGCGCCACGCCGATGACGCGCGCCATGCCGTCCTTCAATTCAAGAAAGCGCTTGAGGTGCTTCAAGGTGGCCAGCGGCAGGCAGTGCGCCTCCTCGATCAGCAGCAGGTGGCGCCGCCCGGCGCGGCGGCTGGCCTTGAGCAGCTCGTGCAGCTGGGCAAAGCGCGCCTGCGGGCTGCTCTTGATCTTGAGCTGCGGGTCCAGCGCGTAGGCAATCGCCTCGGCAATGTGCGTGCTGCGCAGCGTCTTGCCCTTGCTGTCGCTGGCCTCCATGGCCAGCACGTAGGGCTTGATCACCAGCACCTCGCGCCCCTCGTCGAGGATGCGCTGCTCCAGCTCTTCGACCAGCGTGGTCTTGCCGGCGCCCGACTCGCCCACGATGGCGACGAAGCCGTGGTTCTGCGCCGCGTCCAGCAGCGCCGCGCGGGCGTAGCGCACCGCCGGGCTCTGATACACGTCGTCGCGCGTCTGCACGTCGTCGACAAAGGGCGAGCGCGGCAGCTTGAAGTGCGCCAGCGCCTTGGCGGTCAGGGGGGTGTTTTGCAGTAACATGGGCTCTTCCTTCTCGGTTGGGTTTTGGTGATCACACTCGGGTTGGGAACTCGGCGCCCTGCAGGCGGCAATCTGCGGGGCGCTTTCTTTTGCGCGGCCCGCTGGGCGGGCCGGGGCCTTCTCCCTCCCCCGCTGGGGGAGGGTTGGGGTGGGGGCCAGCAGCGCCGCCATCACTGCAGCGTCCGGTTGGCCGCCGCCTCGGCCTCCAGCTCGCCGGCGCAGGCGCGCAGCAGGTCGGCCACCGGCTGCTGCAGATGCAGGTGGCTGGCAAACTGGCCGGCGATCTGCACACAGGCGCCGATGACGTGCACCGGGTCGACGCCGGCGCCGGCGTCGGACAGCGTCTGCAGCAGCAGGCGCAGCGCGCCCGCGTGTGCGGGCTCCGGTTGCGCCGGGGCGGGGGTGGCTTTGGTTTTCATGCTTGACTCCGGGTGGTTGGGGTGATCAGTCGTGGGCGGCATCGCTGCCCACCACGCGCAGGCCGGCGCGCACGGTCAGGCGCTGGCGCAGCGCCTCGATCTGGTCCTCGGGCACCTGGCCATCGGGGTACCACTGGCCCAGCAGCGCAAAGCGCTCGGGGCCCATGGCCACGCCCTGGGCGGCCAGCTGCTGGGCGGCGGCAAACAGGGGCAGCAGGCGCGCCACCTGCTGCGCCGCGCGCAGATCGCTGAGGGCCGCCGTTTGCACGGGCTTGGCCTCGGGCAGCAGGCGTGCGGGCATGTCTTGCTGGCCCAGGTGGCTGTGCGCGACGGCGCCGCGGCCGTCGTTGAGCCGCGCAAAAGGGCGCGCGTTTTTCCTCTTGTGCTCCTCGGCCTGCTCGCGCGTGGTGCCTTCGCCCCAGGCCACGGCGGCCAGCTGGGCCTGCGCGGCCTCGGCGGCGGTGGTGGGCGCGCGTCGGTAGGCGTCGCCGATCACCACGTTGTCCAGCGGCCGGCCAAAGGCGTCGAACTCGCGCACGGGCGTCACCTCGATGTAGCGCTCTTGCCCGTCGGCGGCGGGCAGCAGCAGGCGCAGCGCGCAGTCGGCCAGCAGCAAGGGCTGCACCACCAGCTTCTGGCCGTTGTAGATTTGATCGGCCCAGGGCTGCAGGTCGTACAGCTCGCTCTTGCCCGACTGCGGGTGCACGAAGGTGATGCGGCTGTCGCGCACCTGGCGCGTGTCCTCGCGCCCGGTCATGAACCAGGCGCACACCTTCTTGTCGGGCATGCGCACCAGCGCCTCGGGCGTTTGCAAGATCAGGCTCCACAGGTCATCGCGCACGCGCGCCACGCCGTCATCGCCGCGCACGCGGCTGTCCACGTGCTGAATGGCGTTGGCGTTGTAGTCGCGCACCCAGGCCAGGGCCGCGTCGTTGAGCTGCGCCACGGTCTGCACCGGCTCGGCACGAAGGCGGCTTTCAAACTGGCGCTCAACGATGTAGTTGGCGCTCTCGACCCCGCCCTTGGCCCATGCGTGGTGCGTGGCGTGCACCTCGTGGCGCACGCCCAGCGCGTCCAGCAGGCGCCGAATGCCCACGCTGGTGTTGGCGCTGCCCTTGTCCCACAGCAGCAGCTTGGGCACGCCATGCGACAGGCGCCCGTCCTGCTGGCCCCAGGTCCACAGCAGAAACTCGAACAGGCTGGCCTGGTTCTCGCCCGCGGCCTCGAAGTAGCGCACGTCGATCGAGCGGCTGGCGTGGTCGTAGCGCGTGTAGCGCCACACCTTGAGCAGCACCTTGTCCATGGCGGCGGGCTTGTTCTTGTTGAACTCGCTCTCGTGCATCACGCGCTGCTCGCCACCCATGTAGTACACCAGGCACAGCGACGGGTCGATCTGGTGCACGTGGTTGGGGTGCAGGCTGCGCATGCGGATGTGGTTGCGCGCCGCCACCTGGCTGCCGATGTCCACCAGGCGCTCGCGCATCAGCGTGGCCACGCGGCCAGGCGAGACGTTGATGTCGAAGCCGTTTTGTGCCGCCACGTCCATCGCCACCTCGATCGGCATGGTGGCGGTGCCGCGCGCGTTCTGGCGCATGCTTTGGCTGCGCGCGCTGGCCATGAAGTGGATGGCCCCGTCGTCCAGGCGTGTGCGCCCCTTGTCGGCGCGTGGCTTGCGCTCGGGCGCATAGCCGGCGTAGGTGCGCAGGTGGCGGTGCAGCGTGGCCAGGGTGTAGTGGCGCTCGCGCAAGAACTCGCGCTTGAGCGGCGTGGCCTGGCCATGCCCCGCGCGCAGCAGCGCGTCGCGCAGGGCAATCAGCGCGGCCACTTCGTCGGGGGCGATGGGGGCGGCCATGGCGCTTCAGCCCTTGTCGCTGTACGCGCCCAGCGTCTTGTCAAAGGTCACGCGCTCGCGGCCAAGGTCGCGCTCGGCGCGCTCCAGCGCGGCCTGATAGACCTCGGCCATGTGGCCCAGCGCCGCCTGGTAGCGCGGCGTTTCGGTGTCGGGCAGCTCCTGCGCGGTGGCAAACAGCGTGATGCGGCAGGTTTCCAGCTCGCTCACGGCCGTGGCCAGCTTGCGGCCGGCGGCGGCCACCTGCTCGGCCAGCGGCTGCAGGGCGTCGGGCCAGTCGGTGACGGCGACCACCTTGGACTTGGTTTTGAGCTTGAGGGCGACGACCTCCTGATGCAGCTCGGCATTGACGGCCTGCATGCGCTCGCGCTCGGCCAGGGTCTTGCGCAGCTCGGCACGCAGCACGCTGGCGGGCTTCTTGTCGATTTCGTCCAGGCGCTCCAGCGTCTCGGCAATCACCTCGTCGTCCTCGTCCATGAACTCCAGCAGCACGCTGGCGTTCTTGACCTGGCCGGCCAAAACGGCCACCGTGGCCGATTTGGCGACACGCTTGGCAACCCCCATGAAACGACGGGCCGAGCGCGTCGAAAAGCCCATCAGCTCCACCCGGCGCTCAAAGTCACCGTGCGCCGTCAGCTCCTTGAGCATCAGCAGGCGCTTGCCCACCTCCAGGTACATCTCGACGGTGCGCTCCTGGTAGAAGCGGATTTCATCCTCCAGCCGGCCCACGGTGACGGCGCCGCCGTAGCCGAACTGGATGGCCAGGGTGTCGGCGGCCTCTTGCTGCTGCTGCTGGATGACGGCCAGCGCGGCGGCGTCGTCGTTGAGGCGGTCGAACGCCTCGGGGCGGGTGGGGTCTGGCACCGGCTGGGCAACCGGGTTGGCCTTGCGTCCTTGCATGTTTTCTCTCTCTGTCAGTGGTTGGTGTTGGTGTAGTTGTGGCGCTGGTCGGCCAGCTGGCGGCCGGCGGCGTCAAAGGCGGCCTGCACCTTGAAGGCCAGGCGCCCGACGTGGGCGTTGATGCAGTAGTGGCCGCTGTCGAGCTTCTTGACCCAGCCGGCGGCGATCAGCGCGGCGGCCAGGCGCGTGACCTGCGCCGGGCTGATGCGGGCGGCCTCGGCCAGCGCCTTGTTGGGCAGGCCCAGCGGCACGGCGCCGGCCAGCGCCTCGACGAGGGCCAGCGCGCCGTGCACGCTGGCGTAGGCGGTGTCAGTCATGGCGCGGCCCTTTCACCGGGGCCGACGCCGGGGCGCTGGCGGCCGGCGCGGGCGCGCTGGCGGGCAGCGGGCGCGGGTCCAGCCGCTCCCAGTCGATCGTCTGCTTGCGCCCGGTCAGCGCGCGCCAGACGTCGTCCAGGCTGACGGGCCAGCCGCTGGCCTGCGCGGGCGCCAGGGCGGCGCACAGCAGCGCGGCGGCGATGCGGGGGGCGGCGCCGCTCATGCCGCGCGCTCCAGCTCGCGCTGGCACCGGATTTCGGCGGTGATGGACAGGTTGACGATGCGCGCCTCGCACTTGCGCGCCAGCGCCAGGCAGCGTCGGCGCGGAAACTCGGCCAGCGACGGCGCGCTGCGCGCGGTGTCGGCGGCGCGCTTCAGCCACCAGGCGCGGCGCTGCGCGGTCTCTTGGGCGGCGTCAAAGAGCTGTTGGTCGGTCATGATCCGAAGTCCAGTTGCGGGTCGGAGAACCCGGAGACGTTGAAGTGGTGGTGCGCCACCGCCTGCAGGTGCTCGCGCAGGGCGGCCAGCACGGGTTCGGCGTCGGCGCTGCCGTTGCTTTGATAGAAGTCGTGCAGCAGCGCCACGGCGTGCTGAAAGTCGGCGCCCAGCTGCACCAGGTCGCCCTGCTCGGCGCCCTTGCCGATGGGCATGTCCACCAGCAGCTTGCGGCGGCTGGCGGCCAGCCAGCGCGTGGCCAGGTCGATCCCGCACACGTGCTCGTAGGCCGGCAGCAGCACCAGCGGAAAGCGCCCCGACTGAATCCACTTGTACAGCGCCCAATGGTCTTCCAGGCCCATCAGCTCGGCGATGCGCTCGACGCCCAGGTTCTTGGCCTCGCGGGCGTATTCCTTGGTTTGGGCCAGCGCGTCGCGCAAGGTGGCGGGCCGCTGACGCTTCCAGAAGCGGGCGCGGGCTGCGGTAAGGCGGGAGGTCATGACGGCTGGCCTTCCAAACAAAAAGCCGGCGTGGGGCTGGGCAAGCAGGCCCCGGCGCGGGACGATGCGGCCGTCCACCACAAGGAGACAGACATGGATGAAGCAATCGAGGACCTGAGGGGCCGCATCGACGGTGTGGCGCAAGCGCTGATGTGGATCGCGGCCGGGCTGGAGATGGCGGGCGTCATGGACGGCCCCCGCATGAGCGCCGCATGGCGCGCCAGGCAAGTGCCAGCGGGCACCAGCGCGACGCTGGCGGCGGCGTCGCTGCGCACGCTGGGGCAGATGGCTGATGAGCTGGATGCGGCGCGCGCGGCTCGCCGATCACGGGGCGATCCGGCATGAAGCCGAATTCGTCTGGCGCAGGAGCTGGACGACGCACGTAGCTGGCGCCAAGCACGGGGGCACCGGTGACGAAGCCGGCGGCGTCGCGCGCTGGGTTAGGATGACGCTGGGGCATGGCCGGGGCTCAGGCGGCCAGTTGCTCGGGGTCGGCCTTCAGGCCGAGCTTGACGGCAATCTCGTGCGACTGGCCGTAGCGGCCCTTCTCGTAGCCGTTGAGCAGCCGAATCACCTTGCGCGGGCTGTAGCCGTGCTCGCGCGCCCAATCGGTGAAAGTCATGCCGTTGGCGCGGAACTTCGCCTTGACCTGGTCCGTGGTCAGCGGTTTGGTTGTTGGTGACATAGGTTTGAGTTGTTGGGTTTTGGTAGGTGGATTATGGTATGCGATTGCGTACCTTGTCAATTGTTGAGATACGCATATGGGTATTGGCGGCCGACTGCGGGAGGAGCGCGAGCGACTGGGCGCAAACCAGGAAACGTTCGGCGCGCTGGCGGGCGTGCGCAAGCAAGCGCAGTTGCTCTACGAAAAAGGTGAGCGCTCGCCGGATGCCGCCTACCTGGCCGCCATTGCCGCCGCCGGCGCCGACGTGCTCTACATCCTCACGGGCCGGCGCAGCCAGGCCGTGCCCCCGCAAGAGTTACTCCCCGAAGGCGACCGCATCCTGTTGGACAACTTCCATCACGCACCCGAGGGAGTGCAGGCGGGCGTCAAACAAACACTTGGCGCGTTCGCGCCTGCGCCCGTGAAGGGCCGACGTGGGCGAGCGGCGTGACGGATGGCGCGCAGACCATGAGCACGCTATCCGCCGGCGGCATCACGCTGACGATCGAGTGCTGTGCGGTCAATCCGTTGGAAACCGAGGAATACAAGCTGGATCGCCGTGCGACGGGACTGCGCCGGGCGGGAGATTGGGACGGTGCCATTGCTGCGCTGCGCCAGCGCAAGGCGCTGATGGGCGAACAGTGGATGGACGACAAGCTGGCGAAGTACTTGCAGCGCGCCGGGCGCTTTGATGAGGCGATGGCTGAAATCCAGTGGCTGCTCGATCACAGCCAGGCGCGGGCGCGGCGGGCCCTGGGGCATCAACCCGTGAGCGCGCAGCAAGCGGGCCATGCCACGCATTGCATGCTCGTTCATCGGGCCGCCGCGCTGATCTGCCAGCGCGAGCGCCGGGCCGATCTGCAGGCGCACCACGAACACCTGGCCGAGCGCTACGGCGCCATCCGGCAGCGCCTGGCGCCGATCGCCCGCGCCGAGATGAAGGCGGCGCTGGCGCAGCGTCTGAAGGCTGACAAGATCAATAGAGGAGAGAGGCGATGAGCAAACGAACGTTTCAGGTGCGCTTTGCGCGCCCGGTGGTGGGCGCGGATGCGGCGCCGCTGGCGCCGACGCTGCGCGAGCTGTCGGGCGCGCACGGCGCGCATTTGCCGGCCCACGACGTGGGCGGCGAGCGCTATCAGGTGCGCGACCTGGTGCGCACAGGCAGCGTGTGGCGGGGCGTGTTTGGCAAGCTGCGCGATGACGCGCCGCACCTGGTCAACGGCGCCGACGAGGAGCGCGAGTTGCCGCTGGCCGATGGCGACCGGCTGCTGGAGAAGTGCCACTGGCTGTACCGCGAGCGCGGCAACCTGCTGGTGTGGCAGCTCAATCGCGCGTCGGGTGGCCTGACGCGCTTCGAGAACTACCTGAGCCACTTGACGGGCGTGCTGGTGCAGGCGCCTCCCATCATGAACACGGGCCAGATCGAGGAGGTGCTGAACCACCGCGTGTACGAGATTTCATACGGCTACGACCGGCCGCCCGCGCTGGATGCGGGTGCGCCCCGGTGGAATCAGCAGCAGTTCGACAAGATGCGTGCGCTGGACGCGGGGCATGCCAAGTTTGAGTTTCGCGCCCAGCGCAAGGGCCAGCTGACCGAGCGCGCCAAGGAGATGGTGCGCGAGGCGATCGGCCTGACTGGGGTGCGCAAGGTTCGCGTGCGCCTGACCGACCACGATGACCCCATAGAGTTGTTCGCCGCACCGCTCAAAGATAAGATCAGCGTGGAGGTCTTGGGCCGCTACCCGGCCGCAAGCGACGTGTTTGCCGAACTTGAGGATGCCTATGATCGCAATCGCTCCCACATCGGCGCCGCCGATGCGCCAGCTTGATGGCGCCGCGGCCATGCGCCCCTTGCTTGCCCCGCTGCTGGCCGCGCTGCTTGCGGTGGCGGCCGGCGCCTGGCAGGGCTGGCCGCCGGCGCTGGGCGACGCAGCGGCGGTGCTGGCGTTCGCGGGCGCCCTGGCGGCGGTGGCCACGACGATGCTGGGTTTCATCCTGGCGGCGCTGGCGGTGGTGGCCAGCGTGGCGCACACGCCGCTGATGCAGCGCATGCGGCAAACAGGCCACTACGGCGACTTGCTGCACACGATGTTCTATGCGGGCGCGGCGTTCCTGGCCATCGACGTGGGCGCGTTTGCACTGCTGTTTGGCGCGGCGGCCGGCCACGGCGTGATGTTGCTGATGCTGGGCCTGCATGCGGCGGCGCTGGTGCTGCTGGTGGACACGGGGCGCAAGTTTCGGCTGGTGCTGGTGAACCTGTGAGGGCATTGCTGCCATGATGATTTCGCGTACTTGCCGGGTTTTCGCTTTTGGGTTGACCGCCCTGCTGCTGGCCGCGCCGGCGATGGCGCAAATCTACAAGTGCCCGGACGCCAGCGGGCGCACGGTGATTCAGCAGGTGCCGTGCATGGGGGGCAAGACGATGAATGTGCGACCGGCCAGTGGTCACGATCCGGCGCGCGCGCCCGTGCTGGCGCCGGCCGATGCGGCCGCCGGCGGCGGCGCTGCCGCGGCCAAGCCGATGACCGAGGCCGAGCGCATCAACGCCCGCACCGAGGCCAGCCAGCGCGATCGACGGCGCGACGAGCTGGAGCACCGGGGCGTGCCCAGCGCGGACGCGGCGGTGGGCGCCACGCGGCGCAACTGCCGGGCAGAAATGGCGCGGCTGGAGTCGGAGCGCGGCACGGCCAACAACAACCTGGCCGGGGCGACCTTTCTGCAGTCGCTGGCCACGCAGGAGCAGGCGCTGCAAACGCGCTGCGCCGCCGAAGAGCGCACGCGCCGCGACGACTATCAGCGCCTGCTGGCCGAGTGCAAGGCGCTGGGCGGCTGCAAGAACTTTCACTGACGCCCACCCCTAACTGACCCGCGTCATTTAGCCCGCCCCGCGCGCGCGCGGCACCATGCCGTGCATGAGCCCTGACGCGCGCCGCTGCGGCACCTGCCACCACTTTTCAACGCTGCGCGCCTCGCTGCGCGCGCATGGCTTTGGCCACTGCGCCTTTGCCCCCGAGTGGCGGCAGATGAGCCGCAGCGCGCGCTGCGCCTTCAACCCCGCCCGCTGGAGCCCCGCGCCATGAACCTGTTCGACCTCTCGCTTTTTTCGGGTGCCCTGCGCCGCCTGGCGCGCGCGCGCATGGCCGATTGGGTGGTGGCGGCGCTGCTGCTGTCGGCGCTGGTGTGGCTGATGGCGCCGCAGCAGATTCCGGTGTCGGTCTACAAGCTGAGCCTGGTGGCGCTGGCCGCCGTGTGCGGCTGGTGGATCGACCGCAGCCTGTTCCCCTATGCGCGGCCCGAGTTTTACCTGGAGCCGCCGCCCGAGATGGGCGAGGCGCGGGCCGAGACGGCGTTTACCGACGTGCACGTGCTGAGCTTTGCCGAGCCGGTGGGCGGCCTGCTGCCCGAGCACGCGGCCCTGCTGGGCCGCGCGGCCATGCTGCGCCGCGCCATCATCGTGGCGGCCACCATGCTGGCCGTGGGGCTGGGCGCATGAGCCGCAAATTGACCGCGCCGGCGCGCTGGGCCGTGGTGCTGGTGGCGGCCGCGCTGGCGACGGCGCTGGGCTATGCGCTGGCCGAGGCGGCGCCGCCGCAGCCGCCGGCCGCGGCCTGCGGCGCCATGGCGCGGGCCTATTTTGGCTATGGCTATGCGCGCGGGCAAGAGGACGTGCTGGGCGGCGCCACCGTGGTGGGCCAGGCCGACCGCTACGTGCTGCCGCCGATCACCGACGAGGACCGCCGGCGCTGGCGCGCGGCGCACGCGGCGGCGCGCGCGGCCTGGCTGGGGGCGCAGCGGTGAGGGCCGCCGCGCGCTGCGCGCTGGCGCTGGCCGCTGCCCTGGTGCTGCTGGCGCTGGCTGCCACGGCGGCGCTGGCGCAGGTGCCGCCCGAGGCGGCGCGCTACCGCCAGGCGCTGCTGCGCGCGGCGCATGCCCAGTGGGGCCTGCAGGCGCCGGTGGCGGCGCTGGCCGCGCAGGTGCACCAGGAAAGCGCCTGGAACCCGCAGGCCGTGAGCCGCGTGGGCGCGCGCGGGCTGGCGCAGTTCATGCCGGCCACGGCGCGCTGGTGGTGCGGGCGCGAGGCGATCGCGCCCGAAGACTGCCTGCCGCACAACCCCGCCTGGGCGCTGCGCGCCATGGTGGGCTACGACAAATTCTTGTTTGACCGCGCGCCGCCGCGCCTGGGCGCCTTTGACCGCCTGTGGCTGGCGCTGCGCGGCTACAACGGCGGCGAGGCGCATTGGCGCGCCGAGGGCGCGGCCACCGGCCTGAGCGAGCCGACGCGCGCGCAGATCGACGCCGCCTGCGGCAGCGCGCGGCGCGCGGCGCTGCACTGCCGCGAGAACCTGGGCTACCCGGCGCGCATCTTGCAGGTGCTGCAAGCACGTTACGCCGGCTGGGGGCCGGTGTGGACGGAGGCGGCGCCGTGATGGGGCTGGTCAACGTGGTGGCCGGGCTGGCGCTGGCCGCCGTGGCGATGTTCGGCATCACCAGCTGCCAGGAGCACTACCGCGAGCAGGGCCGGGTGGCCGTGCGCGCCGAATGGATCGAGGCCGACAAGGCGCGCGAGCTGCGCGAGACGGCCGCAACGCTGGCGCGCGAGAAGTCCGAGCGCGCCAAGGAACAACGGCAAACCCAGGAGGCCGAAGCCAATGCCCTTGCAGCCACTCAACGCGAGGCGGCTTTGCGCGACCGCCTGGATACCGTTGTGCGCAGCCATGATGGGCTGCAGCGCGAGCTTGCCCGCGCCAACGCCGCCAGCGGCGATCGCCGTGCAGCCGGCACGTGCCCCGCTGCCGACGCCGAGGCTGATGCAGCGGCCACGGCCCGAGGCGTTCTTGGAGCGTGCGCAGACCGATATCGAGCAATGGCGGCAGACGCTGCAGGGCTTGCCAGCCAGGTAGTGGGCCTGCAGGACCATGTGCTGGTGCTGCAGCCGGCGGCGCGCGCGCTGCTGACGCCGGCGCCGGAGGCGCTGCCATGAACGCCTTTTGGGACGGCTGGATTGCCGACGCGGTGCTGCTGCTGATGGTGGTGGCGCTGGCGATCTACATCTGGCGCCTGACGGAGATGCTCGACGGGGTGGCGCGCCGCCACGAGCTGCTGCAGCAAAGCATCGGCAGCCTGCCGCGCGCCGGCGAGATGACCGACCTGCGGGTGCAGGTGGCCAGCCTGGACGCCAAGCAGGCGTCGATGCTGGCGGAGGTGCATTCCACGCGCGCGGCGACGCGCCGCATCGAGGATTTTTTGTTGAGGGCAAGCCGCAAAGACCATGACTCCCAATTTTGAAAACCACCTCACCGCCGACCGCCGCCTGGTGGTGCTGCGCCTGCTGGCGGGCAGCACGGGCTACCAGGCCAACGCCTACATCATCGAGGCGGCGCTGGGCGACATGGGCCACCAGGTGAGCGGCGACCGCGTGGCGGCCGACCTGGCCTGGCTGGCCGAGCAGGGCCTGCTCTCCACCACCAGCGTGGCGGGGGTGACGATTGCCCACCTGAGCCCGCGCGGCCACGACGTGGCCTTCGGCAAGGCCATCGTGCCGGGCGTCAAGCGCCCGCAGCCGGATTGAAAGGAAGCCATCATGAACGACGCCCCTCGCGTGACCAATGAGCAGATCGACAACCTGATCGTGTCTGAAAAGTACCACCGCTTTCCAGGCACGACGGTGACCGTGTGCTGCCTGACGCTGCGCAATGGCTTCAACACGATCGGCGAGAGCGCCTGCGTGACGGCGAGCGCGTTCGACGAGGAAATCGGCAGGCGCATTGCGCGCGCGAACGCGCGCGAAAAAATCTGGGCGCTGGAGGGTTACCTCCTGCGGCAGATGCTGCATTCGGCGTCGCCAACGACGTACTGACATGGGCCGCCGCAGCACCGTCGCCGCCCTGCCGCGCGAGCTGGTCGAGGCCTGCAATGGCCTGATCCGCGACGGGCACACGATCGAGGAAATCCTGGCCGCGCTGCAGGGCATGGGCGCGCAGGTGTCGCGCAGCGCCGTGGGGCGCTACGTGAAGAGCGCGCGCGAGAGCATGGAGAAGTACCGCCAGGCGCAGGAAGTGGCCAAGGTGTGGGTGGACAAACTGGAGGCCGAGCCGAGCGGCGACGTGGGCCGCCTGCTGCCCGAGATGCTGCGCGTGGTGGCCTTTCAGACCCTGACCACCATGGGCGAGTCCGAAGAGCACGTGGGCGCCATGGACGTGATGCTGCTGGCCAAGGCGCTGAAGGACATTGCGGGCACGCAGAAGGTCAGCATCGATACCGAGCTGCAGCTGCGCCGCGTGCGCGAGCAGACGCAGGCCAAGGCGGATGCGGCGGCGCGCGCGGCGGCGCAGGAGATGCAGCAGGCGGGCGTGTCGGAGGCAACCATCGCGGCGATTCGCCAGCGCATCCTGGGGGTGGCGGCGCCGTGACGAAGACCGGCAACGCCAGGCGCCGCCCCGATCAGCCGGGCGCGCTGTTCCTGCCCTTCCAGGCACGCTGGGTGGCGGACGACAGCCGCCTGAAGCTGATGGAGAAAAGCCGCCAGATCGGCATCAGCTGGTCGACGGCCTACAAGGCGGTGGAGCGCACGGCCGCCGCCGGCGCGGCCACCGACCAGTGGGTGAGCAGCCGCGACGATTTGCAGGCGCGGCTGTTTTTGGAAGACAGCAAGATGTTTGCCGAGGCGCTGCAGATGGCGGCCGCCGACCTGGGCGAGCAGGTGATCGACCCCGAGCGCAAGATCACGGCCTATGTGCTGCAGTTTGCCAACGGCCGGCGCATCCATTCGATGAGCAGCAACCCCGACGCGCAGGCCGGCAAGCGCGGCGGGCGCATTCTGGATGAATTTGCGCTGCACCCCGACCCGCGCAAGCTGTGGAGCATCGCCTACCCGGGCATCACCTGGGGCGGCAGCATGGAGCTGGTAAGCACCCACCGGGGCAGCCACAACTTTTTCAACCAGCTGGTGCGCGAGGCGCGCGAGGGCGGCAACCCCAAGCGCATCAGCCTGCACCGGGTGACGCTGCAGGACGCGCTGGACCAGGGCTTTTTGTTCAAGCTGCAGCAAACCCTGCCGCAGGACGACGAGCGCCAGGCGATGGACGAGGCGCAGTACTTTGATTTTGTGAAAAAGGGCGCGGCCGACGAAGAATCGTTTTTGCAGGAGTACATGTGCCAGCCGGCCGACGACGATGCGGCCTTTTTGGAATACGACCTGATTGCCGCGTGTGAATATGCCGATGGCGTGAATTGGAATGCGCCAGAAAAAGGCCCGCTTTATGCCGGCGTGGATATTGGCCGCAAGAAAGACCTGACGGTGCTGTGGGTGGCCGAGAAACTGGGCGACGTGCTGTACACGCGCCACGTCGAGGCGCTGCGCAATATGCCCAAGGGCGAGCAGGAAAAGGTGCTGTGGCCCTGGTTTGAAAAATGCGCGCGCGTGTGCATCGACGCCACCGGCCTGGGCATTGGCTGGGCCGACGATGCGCAGCGCAGGTTCGGCGCCTACAAGGTGGAGGGCGTGACCTTTACCGGCCGCGTGAAGGAAGAGCTGGCCTACCCGGTGCGATCGGCGATGGAAGACCGGCGCCTGCGCATTCCGTTCAGCGGCCCGATTCGCGCCGACCTGCGCAGCATCACCAAGCAGACCACGGCGGCGGGCAACATCCGCTTCACGGCCGAGCGCACGCCGGACGGCCACGCCGACCACTTTTGGGCGCTGGCGCTCGCCTTGCATGCGGCCGGCAACCCGGCGGCGGCTATCGAGTTCATGAGCAGCGGGCCGATTTCAGCCGGCGACTACGAGGGCTACATCTGATGGCCAAAGACCCCAAAAACGACCCGGCCAAGCCCGCCCTGCCGCCGCTGGACAGCGAGGTGGCCAGCCAGGCCAGCGACCCGTTCAGCACGGTCTTCATGGGCGTGCTGCGCAGCAACGACCCGCTGATCATGGAGCGCGGCCTGGCCGGCAGCGAGGCGCACGAGCTGTACCGCGACCTGCGCCGCGACGGCAAGGTGTTTGCCGGCCTGCAAAAGCGCAAGCTGGCGGTGGTGAGCCGCGGCTGGACGGTGGAGCCGGTGACGCAAAGCGAGCAGGGCGCGCGCGACGCCGCCGTGGTCAACGACATTCTGGGCACCTTTGGCTTTGACCGCATCTGCGGCGGCCTGATGGACGCGCTGCTGGTGGGCTGGCAGCCGGCCGAGGTGGTGTGGACGCTGGCCGATGTGGCCGTCGATGGCGCGCCGCGCCAGATGGTGGTGCCGGCGCGGGTGGTCAAGCGACCGCACCGGCGCTTTGTCTACGTGCAGGACGGCGACGCGGCGCCCGAGCTGCGGCTGCTGACGCGCGGCGACATGCAGCGCGGGGTGGCGGTGCCGCCGCGCAAGTTCATCGTGCACCGGGTGGAGGCCGAGGACGACAACCCCTATGGCCTGGGCCTGGGGCTGCAGCTGTATTGGCCGGTGTTCTTCAAGCGCAAGGGGGTGCTGGCCTGGACGAAGTTTTTGGACCGCTTTGGCCTGCCGATCCCCTGGGGCAAGTACCCGCGCGAGGCCAGCCCGCGCGAGAAGGGCACGCTGTTCGACGCGCTGCGCGCCGTCAGCAACGACGGCACGCTGATGACGCCCGAGGGCACCATGATCGAGCTGCTGGAGAGCAAGATCAACGGCAGCGCCACGCCGCACCAGGCGCACGTGGAGTTCATGGACGACTGGATCATGGAGGTGATCCTGGGCCAGTCGCCGCGCGGCGGCAACGGCGGCGCGCTGGCGGCGGCCGCCACCGAGCGCGAGGGCGTGCGCCTGGAGCTGAGCCAGGCCGACAGCGACCTGCTGAGCGAGACGCTGAACGCCACGCTGATCCAGTGGATTTGCGAGTACAACGGCCTGCAGCCCTGCCTGGTGTATCGCAAGATCGAGAAGGACGAAGACCGCAAAGCCGAGTCGGAGACGGACAAGAACATCAGCGAGCTGGGCTTTCAGATGACCGAGGAGGGCGTGAAGGCCAAGTACGGCGATCACTGGGAGCGCAAGGCCGCGCCGCCGGCGCCGCCCGCTTTGGGCGGCGGTGGTGATCCGGCCAGTTTTGCCGAGGGCGAAGCGGCGGCGCCGGATCAGGTGGCCCTCGACCAAGCGCTGGACGCTGCGCTGTCAAACGACGCTATGCAGCGGCAGATGGAAGCCGTGCTGGCGCCCGTGTTCGAGCGCCTGCAGGCCGGTGGTGACCCGCAGGCCATGCTGGGCTGGCTGGCCGAGCGCTTCCCTGATCTGACCGAGGACAAGCTGCAGGAACGTCTGGCGCAGGTGCTGTTTGCCGCCGCCGTCTGGGGCCGACTGCATGGCCAAGCCTGATCGCGACGCGCTGCGCGCCCTGTTCGACCTGGCGCCCGAGGCAGCTATCGAATACCTGCGCAGCAAGGGGTTGCGCATCACCTTCAAGTGGCAGGAGATGCTGGACGAGGCGCACGCCCGATCTTTCACGGTGGCCAAGGCCATGCGGCTGGACGTGCTGCAAGACATCCGCACCGCCCTGCTCGGCGCGCTGAAAGAGGGCAAGACGTTTCTCCAGTTTGAAAAGGAGCTGACGCCGCTGCTACAGTCCAAGGGCTGGTGGGGCAAGCAGATCGTGGTCGATGGCGATGGCCAGGCGCAGCAGGTGCAGTTGGGCAGCCTGCGGCGGCTCAAGACGATCTACCAGACCAACCTGCAGAGCGCCTACATGGCTGGGCGCGCCCAGGCGATCGCGCAGACATCAAACGCCTTCCCCTACATGATGTATGTAGCGGTGATGGACAGTCGCACGCGCCCGAGCCATGCCGCGCTGAACGGCAAGATTTGGCGCAAGGATGACCCGATCTGGCAGGTCATCTTCCCGCCCAACGGCTTCAACTGCCGCTGCCGCACGCGGCCGCTGACCGAGGGCATGATGAAGCGCGAGGGCTTGGAGCCCTCGCCGCCGCCCGAGGTGCTGACGCGCGCCGTCAACGCGGGAAGTGACCCGCTCACGGGCGAGCTGTTCCCGACCGTGCAAACCGGCGTGCGCGTGGCCGACGCCAACGGCAAGCCGATCACGATGTGGGTTGATGCGGGTTTCAACAGCAGCCCGCTGGCCGGCCACGCCTTTGACGAACTGCTGGCACGCAAGGCGGTGGCGGCGCTGGGCGACACAGCGGGGTTTGAGCTGGTGCGTGAGGCGGTGCTGTCGCCATCGCGAATGAAGGCTTGGGACGCTTTCATCGACGGGACGCTTGATTCTGGCGTGCGCAATCGCGCAGGCGAGCCGGCGATTCAGGGGCAGACCATGACCGTAGGCATGCTGCCGCTCGATGCGGCGCGAGAGATGGCGGCGCGGGGATCACCCGTTTTTCCCGTTCTACACGCCGAGGATCGACTGATCATCGGCCGCAAAGCACGTCGGCATGAAGCCATCGGTGACGCGCTGACTGAGGATCAGTGGCGAGCGTTGCCGATCATGCTGAAGGACGCCACGTTTTACCGTCAGCTGGACGGCGGAAACGTGGTTGCAATCATGGATGCAGGCAAGCCCGGGGAAGTGATCAAGGTGGTGTTCGCGCCCGATGGCCGAATGGACACGGCTTTTGTCGTGTCGGCCGATTCGATCGAAGGATCGGTCAAGGGCGGTCTGTGGGAGTTGCTGGGTGGGCGGCGGGGGACTTGAACCCCATCAGTCAATGCCTTCGCACCACCGCGCCTCCTGGGAGCGCATCTACCAACTCACCCAGCAAGGGGGATGCTACCGATGATCACGATCGAAGTCAAAGACCGCCAGGTGTTGGATATGCTCAATCGGCTGATGCGAGGCATGGCCGACACCACGCCCGTGATGGCCGACGTGGCCGCCGGCCTGCTGAGCCAGTCGGAGCGCCAATTCGCTACCGAATCAGGCCCGTTTGGGCCGTGGCCCGACCTGAGCGACACCACCAAGGCGCTGCGCACCGAGCGCGGGACCTGGCCGGGAAAGATGTTGCAGGCATCCGGCGCCTTGGCGGCGTCGGTGCAGGCGGCCCACGGCAACGGCTGGGCCAGCATCGGCTCGAACAAACCCTACGCGGCCATGCAGTTCTTCGGCGGGACCACCAGCTCCACCAGCATGATCCCCGGAAAGGCCATCCCTGCGCGCCCATTTTTGCCGTTCCACCCCGAGACGCATGAACTCACCCCCCAAGCCGAGGCGTCTGTCCTCGACGTCTTGACCAGTTGGCTCGACCAGCTCATCGACGGGTGATTCGTGGGCTGAAATACTGACATCCTTCATTGAGGTTTTGTGGGACGCCTCAGGCAACATCCCAGCACATTCAAACCTCAAGGATCACCATGGGAAACCTGTCATTTGCGGCGTATCTGTCGGATGCGGAAAAGAACAAGCTCGACGACACCATTTCCGCCTACCGGTATCGTCGGCTTGATGCCATCCGCACTGAATTGGCCGGTCACGGCATCCTCCCAACTCGGTCAGCTCTGGGCCGCTACATCAAGGCCGAGCGCGAGCGCCTGGAGAGCCTGCCCGTTCTGGATACGCCTACGACGATCACCATCGTCGACTGTCGATCTGGTCGGGCCGAGATCGTCTACAGCACCCTTTCGGCCGAAGAAATCAGGCGGCGCATCGCGTCATAGGCTCCCGCCGCCGGCAGTTTCCATAGTGGAAAATCATTTTCTTCAACCTCCCACTCTCCATCCACTTTTTCCCCTCAGCTGCCACAAATATTGCACCCGAACCCTTGGAAATATCTCATCTCCGTTCATGTTCTTGCGCTTGGTCAACATCGGCGACACCAAGTCCCTGGCCTGCCACCCCGCCAGCACCACCCACCGCCAGCTCAGCCCCGAAGAGCTGGCCAAGGCCGGCGTGTCAGAAGGCATGGTGCGCCTGTCGGTGGGCATCGAGCACATCGATGATTTGCTGGCGGATTTGGAGCAGGCGTTGGGGAAGGTGTGAGGGGTGCTGGGCTAACGCTCGGCTCAGTCGAATTTGAGCAGGTCGCGATTTAGATCAGTCGCGATTGGTGGCGTCGGAAAACGGGGATTGCAACCACAGCGCGACGTTTCTGCCGTTTGCAAGTTTTGACGGGGACGGCTTGATCAGGACATTTCTTCTGAATCCAGTACGATTTGTAAGCTGCCGGAGCATCGATGACATCGCCGATAAACCTCGCGTTCCTTAGGATTGCAAAGCGTGCCGAGCGCCAAGACGACGCTGTTCTTTCTCGAACTTTCGTCGACTTTGGCGCGGTCATGGCTGCCTTGTCATCGGTTGACCACCACATTGTTTTCGGTCGGCGCGGAACTGGGAAGACACATCTGTTAACGGTCTTACGCAGAGGGCGTGAGCAGGAAGGCACGGTGGCGCTGCAACTCGATATGCGCAACCTCGGTTCCACCGGAGGCATGTACGCTGATCCGTCGATCCCTGTAGCTCAAAGAGCGACCAGACTACTTGTGGATGTACTCGCAGCGATGCATGGGCAACTGTTTGAGCAGGCCATTGCAAGTGACGGTCGGGTAGACCTCGGCGCCGCGGGTCCCGCACTGGATGAGTTCTTTGAGGCACACCGAGCCGTCAAAGTGGTCGGGACTACTTCAGTCGAAATTGCAGCTGCTGCGGAAAATTCTTATGGCGCGGAAGCAAAGGTGGGAGTGACGGCGTCACTGAAAAATCCGTCGCTCGTTGCCGACTGGAAGACCGCTAACGAAGGAACAGAGGCGGTCACAGCGAAGAAGACGGTAGTTGGTCAAGAGGTTCATCGCGTGAACTTCGGAAGTGTCGGAAACGCATTGAGGAAGATCGTCGAGACGTTGCCGCGCGGGCGACTGTGGCTGCTGATCGATGAGTGGAGCGAGGTGCCCCTAGATCTTCAGCCCATGCTTGCAGACCTGATTCGCCGCGCTGTATTGCCGATAAGAGGAATGACTGTCAAGATCGCTGCGATAGAACAGCGAAGCCGCTTTATGCTTCCAGACGCTGGTGTTGGCCATGTAGGTATTGAACTCGGCGCAGACGTTTCGGCCGCCGTAAATCTAGACGACTACATGGTGTTCGAAAACGACGATAGAAAGGCGGTAGCCTTTTTCCGATCGTTAGTGTTTCTGCACACATGCGCTGAATTGGAAGACGCCGGTTCCGAACTGCCACAAAACGAAGCCGCCTTGATATCGACAGGTTTCACGCAGAGTAACGCTTTCGAAGAAATTGTTCGAGCCTGCGAGGGTGTACCGAGAGATGCGATCAACATACTTAGCGCCGCTGCCCAGCGGGCTAACGACACAACGATATCGGTCGGAGACGTAAGATCCGCAGCACAGAGTTGGTATCTCGGTAGTAAAGATGCGGCCGTATCCGCATACGAGGATGCCAAGCGACTTCTGTCATGGTTAATTGACAAAGTGATCAAGGAGCGGCGCGCTAAAGGGTTTTTGCTAAAGAGTGGAGTGCGCGATCAGCTGATTGATTTTTTGTATGATGAACGCGTGTTACATGTTCTGCGGAAAGGGATTTCCGCGAAAGACCAACCTGGACAGCGATACAACGTCTATGGCATTGACTACGGTTGCTACGTTGACTTGATATCGACCGCTCGTGCGCCGCAAGGCGTGCTAGATTTAGGTGACGTGACGACTGAGTACTCTCTAACCGTCCCGCATACGGACCTGAGATCGATTCGACGGTGCATTCTGGAATTGCCGGAGTTCTACAAAACTGTGTCTCCGATCCTGCCTGTTTCCACCGAGAGTGTGTAAGTCAAAAGCCAAGCGGATCACTGCTGGGCGTCAGCATATATAGTCCGCCTTGAAAATTCACACGCTGGCCATCGGCTGTAGAAGCAGCTCGGCCGATTGCGCCTGCCGGGTTAGGCGCAGCGCCCGCACCACCTGCTGACACGCCGCTTCGGCCGCCTGCTGCAACTTGGCTCCACCCAGCCAACGCGCCGTCAAGCTCGCGCAAAACAAGTCGCCCGTGCCCTTGGGCGTGGCGGCTATGCGCGGATGGCGGATGGCCTGGGCCTGGGTGCGGGTGACCAGGGCCACCTGGATCTCGCCGGGCGTCCAGGTGGCGGGCGCGGCGCTGGTCACGGCGATCCATTGCGTGCGCCCGGTCAATAGGGTGCGGGCGGCGGCGACGACCTGATCGAAGGTGCCGACCGGCATGCCGCTCAGGCGCGCCAGCTCGAAGCCGTTGGGGGTCAGGCCGTCGGCCAGGGGCAGCAGGTGCTGGCGGTAGGCGTCGGCCATGCCGGGGGCGACGTATTCGCCGTGATCTTCGTCGCCCAGCACGGGGTCGATCACCACGCGCAGCGCGGGTCGGGCGTGGAGCAGTTCATGGATCCAGCGGCCCAGCGCCTGCGCCTGCTCGGGGCCGCCCAGGTAGCCGCTGAGGACGGCGCGCAGCTGGCCCAGGGCGCCGCGCGCCGACAGGTCGCTGAGATAACCCCCCGAACCAGTCGACGGGCACCGCGCCGCCGTGGATCGTGGGGTAGTGCGGCGTGTTGCTGAGCACCACGGTGGGCACGGCGGCCACCGCCAAGCCCTGCGCCTGCAGCGCGGGCACAGCCACGTTGTTGCCGACGCGGCCGTAGACCACCTGCGACTGCACGGACACCACGTCGATGGCCAGCGGGCGCAGCGCCGGTGCGGTCAATGCGTTTCTCCGGCCTTGGCGTCGTCGCCTGTGCTTGAGGGCCAGTAGTACGAGTCGGGCATGGGGCGCGCGCCGAAGATGGCCTGGCCGACGCGCACCACGGTGGCGCCTTCCTCGATGGCGATTTCGTAGTCGCCGGACATGCCCATCGACAGCTCGCCCAGCTCGACGCCGGCGGGGGCATCCTGCCGCAGCCGGTCGCGCAGGCTGCGCAGCAGCACGAAGCATTGGCGCACGCGCTCGGCCTCGGCCGAGAACAGCGCCAGCGTCATCAGGCCGCGCACGCGCAACGCCGAAAACGCCGGCAGCTCGCGCAGGAAGGCGGCCACCTCGTCGGGGTGCAGGCCGTACTTGCTGGCCTCGCCCGAGGTGTTGACCTGCACGAACACGTCCAGCGCGCGCCCCTCGGCCTGCAGGCGTCGCTCCAGCGCCTCGGCCACGCGCAGGCTGTCGAGCGCCTGGAACTCGCTGGCGCACTGCGCCACCAGTTTGGCCTTGTTGGTCTGCAGGTGGCCGATGACCGACCAGCGCAGGTCGGCCAGGTCGGCCATGGCCTCCCATTTGCGGTGGGCCTCCTGCGGCTTGTTCTCGCCCAGCATGCGGCAGCCCGCGGCGTAGGCCTGGCGCAGCACGGCCTCGGGCTTGGTCTTGCTGACCGGAAGCAGTCGCACGCTAGCCGGGTTGCGCCCGACGCGCTGGCAGGCCGCCGTCATGCGCGCGTGCACGGCGGTCAGGTTGTGGCGAAAGTCGTCCGCCGACTCGGCCTGCGGCCATTGGCCGTGCTGGTCGTGGCGGGTGGCGGTGGCCGGGTGAAGATCAGTGCTCATGGGTCGGTCTCGTGTCGGTCAAAGCATACCCGCCTTGACCGGGACCAGTGCCCGCGAGCGGAGCAGGGGCTTCAGCTCACGCGCCCGCTGCCGTCGTGCATCCAGCGCGCGTGGGTGGGGGCCTTCTTGGTGCGGTCCCACTCGTTGAGCATGTCCCATTTCACCTGCTCCAGCGCCCGGTCCATCTCGGGCGTGGCGGTGTCGACGGCCAGCTCCAGGCGGTGGCCGGAGGGATCGCGAAAGTAGATCGACTTGAAGATGGTGTGGTCGGTGGGGCCGATGACCTCGATGCCGTCGGCCTGCATGCGGGCCTTGACCTTGAGCATGGTGTCGAGGGAGTCGGTCTTCAGCGCCAGGTGCTGCGTCCACGCCGGGGTGTTGGCGTCGGAGGGCGCGATCATGTCGGCCTTGGTGGGCAGCTCGAAGAAGGCCAGCACGTTGCCGCCGCCGATGTCGATGAAGATGTGCATGTACGGGTCCGGCTCCTTGGTGGAGGGGACCTCGTTTTCGGCGATGGCGAGGATGAAGTTGGCGTCGAGGTACTTTTGGTACCACTCGACGGTTTGCTTGGCGTTCTTGCAGCGGTAGGCAACGTGGTGGACACCGTTGAGCATGGCCATGGGGGTTTCTCCGTGGGGATTGGGGGCAGGGAAAGGGCTCAGACGCCCTGGCGCGCGCCCCGCGGGTCATGCGGGCCGCGGCGGCTGTCCATCAGACGGGCGCGTGGGCACGGCGGCCCATGACCCGCTGCAACGCCGCGCGCACGGCCTGGCCGTCGCCGGCGGCACAGACGGCGGCGATATGGGCGTCCGGGCGGACCACCCAGACTTCGTCCGGGCCGGTCTGCAGGGCCTGCTGCAGGGCGCCTTCGGCATCGATGTCGGCGATGCGCAGCACGCGCAGCGGCGCGGCGCTGGCGTTTTGCGCCTGCTCGCGCAGCCTGTGCAGGTCCACCGCATTGCCGGCCAGCAGCAACAGGCCATCGCGTGCCAGCTGCCGCAGGCGCGTGCAGTCCATGTCGGCCATGCGCACCGGCACGTCGGGCAGCACGACGCCCGGCCCGGGCGGCGGCACATGGCCGCGCGGCGGGCGACCGGCAAACGGATGCTTCGCGTCGGGCGTGGTGAGCGGCGAATCGACGTACCAGAAGGGCTCGGACAGGCGACCCGAGTCGATCTGCGGGTGCACCGACGCATCGGTCAGCGCGGCCGTCAGGCGTTCGACGCGGATGCGGTGCTGCTCCTCGGTGTGCGGCACGAGGAAGTCCATGGTCTTGCCGGTGACCTCGATGTTCTCGCGCGAGGCCGCGCAGCGCTCGCTGTCGTAGCTGTCCAGCAGGGTGTCATCGGCCCAGCCGCGCAGCACGAAGGCCAGCTTCCAGGCGGCGTTTTCGGCGTCCATCACGCCGGTGTTGAGCCCGCGTGCGCCAAACGGCGAGACGATGTGGGCAAAGTCGCCGGCCAGCAACACGCGGCCCACGCGCATGCGATCGACCATGCGCGAGTGAAAGCGGTAGACCGACTTCCAGACGATTTCGTAGGGCTTGTCGCCGATGATCTGGCGGATGCGCGCGTCCAACGCGCCGCTGGCTTCTTCCTGCTCGATGTCGTAGTCACCGGGCACCTGCCAGTCGATGCGAAAGGTCGAATCGGGGCAGGGGTGGATCAGCACCTGGCGGCCCGGGTTCCATTCGGGGTCGAAGTAAAAGCGCCGCTCGCGCTCCCAGCCCGGCAGGTCGGCACGGATGTCGCAGATCAGGAACTTGTCGTCGAAGCTGCGGCCGTTGAAGCTGACGCCGAGCTGGTGGCGCAGCTCGCGTGGCGCGGAGCCGGCGGCAACGATGGCGTAGGGGGCGCGCACCTCGATGGGCGTGCCGTCGGCGCGGCGGCAGTGCAGGGTGACGCCCGCTTCGTCCTGCTCGATCTGCTCGACGCCGTGGTCCCACAACGGGGTGATGTGCGCGGCGGCCGCGATCTGCTCGTCCAGCAGCTCTTCGGTGCGGGTCTGCGAGATGTTGACGAAGGGCGGAAACACCGAACGCCCGGTGTCGACGAAAGGCTGGGTGAACAGCGTGGCGCCCTTGTACAGGGTGGTGGCGCGGTCCCAGGTGACGCCTTCGGCGGCGATCTTGTGGCCCACGCCGACCGACTCCCACACGTCGAGCACGTCGCGCTGCTGGCAGATGGCCTTGGAGCCGATGACGTCGCGCCGCGGCCGGCGATCGACCACGATGCAGTCGATGCCCCAGCGGGCCAGCAGCAGGGCGGCCGTCTGGCCGACGGGGCCATTGCCCACGACCACCACCTGGGTGTGGTGGCGGGTCGTGGTCGGTTGGGAATCGGGCTTGCTCACGGTCTTGTCTCCTTGTGGGCCGTCATCCCGGGTCAGTCTTGCAGCGCGTGCCACATCTGCTGGTCGCGCTCCGCGGTCCAGATGCGCGGGTCGCGGATGCCGCTGGCCTCGTCGTGTGCGCGCGTGACGTCGAAGGGCAGGCAGTGCTCGTAGATGAAGACCTGGGCGAACTTCGGGTCCATCGCCTTGCGGGAGTGCTTCATGGTCGCGTTCAGGTCCATGCCCTGCGCGACGGCTTCCTGCGCGCTCTTGTACAGCGTGGCGGTGAAGTCGCGCGTGTAGGCCAGGCCCTTTTTCACCTCGGCGGGCGTCATCAGCGTGGGGCCGCGGCCGGGCACCAGCTTGTCGAAGTTCATGGCGGCGAGGTTGTCCAGTGTCTGCGGCCAGTCGGCCAGATAGGCGTCGCCGGTGTAGCAGGCGGCCTCGTACTCGACCAGGTCGCCCGAGAAGCATATCTTCTGCGTCGGCAGGTAGACGATGGTGTCGCCCTTGGTGTGGCCGCGGCCGATCTGCTGGATCTTGACCTCCAGCTTGCCCAGCCACAGCGTCATCTCGCCCTGGAAGGTGAGGGTGGGCCAGGTCAGGCCGGGCACGCTCTCGACGGCCTGGAACAGGCGCGGAAAGCGGCCGATCTCGGAATCCATGTCTTGCTGGCCGCGCTCGACGATCAAATCCCAGGTGTCCTGGCTGGCGATGATCTGCTCCAGGCCCTCGGCCTTGTAGCCGCTGGCGCCCAGCACGCGCACGGCGTGGTAGTGCGTCAGCACCACGTACTTGATGGGCTTGTCGGTGATCTCGCGGATCTTCTTGATGACGCCTTGCGCCGCCACGGGGGTGGCGGTGGCGTCGATGATCATCACGCCGTCGTCGCCGATGATGACGCCGGTGTTGGGGTCGCCCTCGGCGGTGTAGGCGTAGGCGTTTTCGCTCAGCTTGTCCCAGCTGATCTTTTTCTCTTCGAGGTCGGCCTGGGAAGCGAATTTCTTGTCGGACATGAGGGTCTCCATCGGGTTCGGGATGACCGCATTGTCCAATTAAATTAGTTGTATGTCAATTCATTCGACAATGTTTAATTCAAGATTTTGCCGGGTTGTAACCCAGCCGGTGCGACACCGCCTCGGCGTGGGTGCGCAGCAGCTGCCCGGACGGACCGTCGATCACGGCGTCGAAATGGCCTTGTGGGCCGAACACGGTGATGACCAAGGCGATCTTGCCGTCGGCGTCGAACACCGGCGCGCTGAGGGTGTTGACGCCCGGCTGCGGCGTGGACAGGCCCCGGCCCATGCCGGCGGCGCGGATGTCGGCCAGCATCTGCCGCACCTCGGCGCTGTCGAACGCGCCCGACGTGCCGCCCACCACGCGGCGGTGCTCGTCCTCCAGCATCGAGCGCACCATCTTCTCGGGCAGGTAGGCGGCAAACACGCGCCCGGTGATGGTGTTGAACACCGACATCACCGTGCCCACGCGCAGGTTCACGTGCAGCGGGTAGCGCGGCTCGTCCAGCCGCACCACGGTGGGGCCCAGGTGGCCCCACACGCACAGCGCCACGCTCAGGTCGGCCTGGGCGCACAGCAGGGCGGCTTCCTGGCTGGCCTCGGTCAGCGGGTCGAGCTGCTGCAGCGCGGCCAGGCCCATCTGCAGCGCGGCGGGGCCCAACTCGTAATGGCCGGTGAGCGGGCTTTGCTTGACCATGCCGGCGGCCATGAAGCTGACCAGGTAGGGGTGCGCCTGGCCGGGCGGCATGTCGGCCAGCTGTGCCAGGTCCTTCAGCGGCAGCGGCCGGCGTTGCTCGGTCAGCGCCTGCAGCACGCGCATGCCGACCTCGATGGACTGGATGCGCCGCTGGCGCTTGGCGGGCGCGGCGGCTTCGGCGTCGGTGGGGGCGGGCGGGGTCGATCGCATGGGCCCGATTATTGGGGCAGCGCGCCGGCGCGGCCACGCCCGGCTGCAGGGCGGGGAAAAAACGAGCATGATGCGGGCCGGTCCATCAACCACGCAAGGAATCGCCATGAGCCAACTGAACCTCGCCGTCGTCGTCGGCAGCCTGCGCAAGGAATCCTTCAACCGCCAGTTCGCCGAGGCGCTGGTCAAGCTGCTGCCGGCCGACGTGAAGCCGCACTTCATCCGCATCGACGACCTGCCGCTGTACAACCAGGACAGCGACGGCGCGCCGCCGGTGCCGGCCGTCAAGCGCCTGCGCGACGAGGTCGCCGCGGCCCATGGCGTGCTGTTCGTCACGCCCGAGTACAACCGCTCGATCCCCGGCGTGCTGAAGAACGCCATCGACCAGGCCTCGCGCCCCTGGGGCCAGAGCAAATGGGCGGGCAAGCCGGCGGCGGTGTGCGGCATGTCGGTGGGTGCCATCGGCACTTCGATGGCGCAGGCGCATCTGCGCAATGTGCTGGCGTATCTCGACATGCCCCTGCTGGGGCAGCCGGAAATGTACTTCCAGTGGAAAGAGGGCGTGATCGTCAACGGCGCCATCGGCCCCGCCAGTCACGATCTGGCGCAGAAGTTCATGACTGCGGTGGTCGCCTGGGTGCGCCGGCATCAGGCCTGATTTGACATAAAATCAGCCTCTGGCGCTTGATGGGCGTGCGCAAGCAGCTATCAAGTTGAGAGTATTTGCGGGCTTCGGGACCGGCGCATTGGCATGGTGCGGGAACCTTGGGCCCGCGCCGCCACTCTGTGCCGGCACGGGTGCGCCGTGCCCCATCTCAAGAAAGTCCTGTCGATCGTGATTGCCTCCCTGCTTGCCCATCCCCGCCGCGTGTTCGGCGCCATCGCCCTCATTTGCGCCGCCATGCTGGCCTTCGGCATCCTGTACCTGCAGAACGTGGTGGGGCTGGAGCCGTGCCCGATGTGCATCGTGCAGCGCTACGCGCTGATCATCGTGGGTGTGTTCTGCGCGCTGGCGGCGTTCTCCAAGGGGCCCGGCGGCTGGCGCCTTTGGGGGCTGCTGGCGGTGGCCATGTCGGCCTTTGGCGCCTTCACCGCCGCGCGCCAGAGCTGGCTGCAGTGGAACCCGCCGGCCTTCGCCACCTGCGGGCGCGACCTGTACGGCATGATCGAATCGTTTCCGCTGCAGCGCGCCATCCCCATGATCTTCAAGGGCGGCGGCGACTGCACGGCGGTGGACTGGACCTTTCTGGGCGGCAGCATCGCCAACTGGTCGTTCGTGTGGTTCGTGATCTTCGCGCTGGTGATCCTGGCCGTGCTGCTGCGCGGCGGCCGCGCCGCCGTGCGCGGCTGATCAGGCGATCACCACGCTCTCGATCGCACGGTCGTCACCCAGCACGATCAGCGAGAACAGCAACTCGTCCAGGTTTTGCGCGCGCGCGGTCTTGCGCGCCAGCAGGGGCGTGGCCTTGGGGTTGATGACGACAAAGTCGGCCTCGGTGCCCGGCTGCAGGGTGCCGATCACGCCCTCCAGCCCCAGCGCGCGCGCGGCAGCGCCCGTGTGCAGCCACCACAGCTGCGCGGGGCTCAGGCTCAGGCCCGGCTTGCTCTGGCCTTCGCGGCCGACGTAGTAGGCCGCCAGCATGGTGTGGAAGGGGCAAAAACTGGTGCCGCCGCCCACGTCGCTGGCCAGGCCGTGCGGCACGCCCCGCGCCATGGCGGCCTCGAAATCGAAGAAGCCACTACCCAGAAACAGGTTGCTGGTGGGGCTGACGGCGGCCGCCGTTTGCGTGTCGTGCATCAGCCGGCGGTCGGCGTCGTCCAGGTGGATGCAGTGGGCGTACACCGCGCGCCGGCGCATCAGGCCGAAATCCTGGTACACGCCCAGGTAGGAGCGCGAGTTGGGATACAGCTCGCGCACCCAGGTCACCTCGTCGCGGTTTTCGGCCACGTGCGAGTGGATCCAGGTGTCGGGATATTTGGCGGCCAGCTCGCCGGCGCCGCGCAGCTGCGCCTCGCTGCTGGTGGGGGCGAAGCGCGGCGTGATGGCGTAGCCCAGGCGGCCCTTGCCGTGCCAGCGCCGGATCAGCGCCTCGGTGTCGATCAGGCTTTGCTCGGTCTCGTCGCGCACGCCGTCGGGCGAGTGACGGTCCTGCAGCACCTTGCCGCCGATCATGCGCAGGCCATGGTGCTCGGCACGCGCGAAGAAGGCGTCGGCCGAGGCGGGGTGCGAGGTCGGAAAGACCAGCGCCGTGGTCACCCCGTTGCGCAGCAGCTCGTCGAAGAACACGCCGGCCACCTCGGCGGCGTACTGCGAATCGACGAAGCGTGCCTCGGCCGGGAAGGTGTAGTTCTCCAGCCAGGGCAGCAGGCCGGCCGCCGGCGCACCGATGATGTCGGTCTGCGCGTAGTGCACGTGCATGTCGATGAAGCCGGGCGCGATGATGCGCTCGGGCCAGTGCGTGATGGGCACCTGCGGGTGGCGCCCGGCCAGGGTGCGGTAGGGGCCGGCGTCGAGCACCCGCCGCACGCCGCTGGCGTCGCCGTCGACCACCAGCAGGCCGTCGCTGTCGTACAGCGCCTGGCCCTGGGCATCAAAGCGCAGCAGCTGCGCGCGGTAGGCTTGCATGGCCTCAGTCTCCGCCGACGTAGATGAACTTGAACAGGAAGATGGCGGCAATGATCCACACCATCCAGTGCGCCTCGCGCGCGCGGCCCGTGAGCAGCTTGATGCCGGCGTAGCTGATGAAGCCGAAGGCCAGGCCGTTGGCGATCGAGTAGGTGAAGGGCATCATCAGCGCGGTGATGGCCGCCGGCACCACCTCGGTCGAATCGTCCCAGTCCAGCTCGGTCAGCTCGCGCAGCATCAGGCAGGCGACGAAAAACAGCGCCGGCGCCGTGGCGTAGGCCGGCACGGCGCCGGCCAACGGGGCGATGAACAGCGCCGCCAGAAACAGCACCGCCACCGTGAGGGCCGTCAGGCCCGTGCGCCCGCCCGCCTGCACGCCGGCGGCGCTCTCGACGTAGGCGGTGGTGCTGGAGGTGCCCAGCAGCGAGCCGGCGAAGATGGCCACGCTGTCGGCGAGCAGCGACTTGTTCAGCCGCTCCATGCGGCCGGGCACCAGGAGGCCCGCGCGCTTGGCCACGCCCATCAGGGTGCCAGTGGCGTCGAACAGCTCAACCAGGAAGAACACCAGCACCACGTTCAGGAAGCCGTGCGACAGGGCCGCCTTGATGTCGAGCTTGAGGAAGGTCGGCTCGATCGAGGGCGGCATGTCGAAGATGCCGTGAAACTGGTTGCCGCCGAAGAAGAAGGAGGCGATGGTGACCGCGATGATGCCGATCAGGATGGCGCCCGGCACGCGGAACTTGTCCAGCGCGACGATCAGCAGAAAGCCCAGCGAGGCCAGCACCACCGGCGCCGAGTGCAGGTCGCCCAGCGTGATGTAGGTGGCCTTGGACGGCGCCACGATGCCCGCGCTCTTGAGCGCGATCAGCGCCAAAAACAGCCCGATGCCCACCGTGATGGCATTGCGCAGCGACTGCGGGATGCCGCGAATGATCAGGCCGCGCAGGCCGAACAGGGTGACCGCCATGAACAGGCAGCCCGAGATGAACACCGCGCCCAGCGCGGCCTGCCACGGAAAGCCCATGCCCAGCACCACGGTGTAGGCGAAGTAGGCGTTCAGGCCCATGCCGGGCGCCAGCGCGATCGGGTAGTTGGCGTACAGCGCCATCACCGCCGTGCCCAGCGCGGCAATCAGGCAGGTGGCCACGAACACCGAGTCCTTGGGCATGCCCGCGTCACCCAGGATCGAGGGGTTGACGAAGATGATGTAGGCCATCGTCAGGAAGGTGGTGACGCCGGCGATGATTTCGGTGCGCACCGTGGTGCCGTGGTCTTGCAGTTTGAACACGCGTTCGGTCCAGCTCATGGGCTTGTCTCCTCGAGTTATGGGGCTTGGGAATCAGGGTTGGGGGGAAAGGCCAGCGGCGTGGCCGTGCGCCAGGCTGGCGGCCACGTCCTTGGTTCGCTCACGCAGCCAGCGCGCGCTGCTCGACTGGTGGCTGCGCGGATGCCACAGCTGGTAGTACAGCAGCGGCGGCAGGGCGATGGGGCAGGGCAGGATGACGACCGGCAGCTGGGCCGCCACGCGCTCGCAGTACTGGCGACCGGTGGTCAGCACCAGCAGGGTGCCGGCCACCATCTCGGCCACCAGGCTGAAATAGGCGCAGCGCGCGGCGATGTTGCGCTGCAGGCCTTGGCTGTCGAGGATCTGGTCGATGATGCCGCGCGCGCCGGGGTGCATGGGCGTGGGGGCGATGTGCTCGGCGGCCAGCCAGTCGGCCTCGTCCCAGCCGCGGCGCACGGCCGGGTGCTCGCGGCTGACCAGGCACACCACCTCGTCGCTGAACAGGCGCGCCAGGTGCAGGTCTTCGGGCGGCTGCAGCCAGTTGCCGATCACCAGGTCGATGTCGCCCTGCGCCAGTTGGGCGCGGTAGTCGCTCTCGCGCGTGAGGGCGTGGATCTCGATGCGCGTGAGCGGCGCCTGGCGCTTGACGTCGGCCACCAGGCGCGGCAGGAAGGACGGGTCCAGGTAGTCGCTGGCGGCGATGCGGAAGGTGGTGGTGCTGGTGCGCGGGTCGAACTGGCGCGCCTCGGTGAACAGCGACTCGGCCGCGCGCAAGATGTGGGCCGCCGGCTCGACCATGCGGCGCGCGGCGTCGGTGGGCGCCATGTGGGCGCCGTGGCGCACCAGCAGCGGGTCGCCCGCCAGCTCGCGCAGGCGCTTGAGCGCGCTGGAGACCGCCGGCTGATGCATGCCCAGGCGCAGCGCGGCGCGCGAGACGCTGCGCTCGGTCAGCACGGTGTGCAGCACGCGGATCAGGTGCAGGTCGATGCGGTCGAACAGCTGGCGCTCGGAGACCGCGCTGGCCATGCCGCCGGGCGCGGTGTCGCCGCCCGATGGGCCGGGTGGGGGTGTGCTCATGGTGCCGTGCCCGGTGGAAGGCGTGGGGCTTCAGGCCGCTTGCCGGACGGCGGCCAGCGCGCGCAGGATGGCCTCGCTGGTGGCGGGCGCCGACAGCGGCGGGTCGACCTGGTGCCCGCCCGCGGCCGAGATGGCGTCGCGGATGGCGAAGAACACCGAGAAGGGCAGCAGCAGCGGCGGCTCGCCCACGGCCTTGCTGCGGTGGATCGAGTCTTCGACGTTGGGGCCGTCGAACAGCTTGACGTTGAACACCGGCGGGCAGTCGTTGGCGGTCGGGATCTTGTAGGTGCTCGGCGCGTGCGTGGTGAGCAGGCCCGTCTTGGGGTGCCACACCAGCTCTTCCGTGGTCAGCCAGCCCATGCCCTGGATGAAGGCGCCCTCGACCTGGCCGATGTCCACCGCCGGGTTGAGCGAGCGGCCGGCGTCGTGCAGGATGTCGGCGCGCAGCAGCTTCCATTCGCCGGTCAGCGTGTCGATCACCACCTCGCTCACCGCCGCGCCGTAGGCGAAGTAGTAGAACGGGTGGCCCTGCATCCGGTCCTTGTCCCACGACAGGCCGGGCGTGGCGTAGAAGCCGTCGGACCACAGCTGCACGCGGTCCAGATAGGCCTCGCTGATGACGGTGTTGAAGGCCAGCACCTTGCCGCCCACGTGCACCTGGTCGTTGGCGAAGCGCACGTCCGCGGCCTGGCCGCCGTGGCGCGCGGCCACGCTGGCGGCCAGGCGCTCGCGCAGTTGGCGCGCCGCATCCTGCGCGGCCTTGCCGTTCAGGTCGGCCCCGGTGGAGGCCGCCGTGGCCGAGGTGTTGGCCACCTTGCTGGTGTCGGTCGCCGTGCAGCGCACGCGCTCGAAGCCCACGCCCAGTTCGTGCGCCACCACCTGCGCCACCTTGGTGTTCAGGCCCTGGCCCATCTCGGTGCCGCCGTGGTTGACCAGGATCGAGCCGTCGGTGTAGATGTGCACCAGCGCGCCGGCCTGGTTGAAGTGCTTGACGTTGAAGCTGATGCCGAACTTGACCGGCGTCAGCGCCAGCCCGCGCTTGAGCACCGCGCTGTCGGCGTTGTAGGCGGCCACGGCGGCGCGGCGCGCGGCATAGTCGCTGCTGGCCTGCAACTGCTCGACCAGCTCATGAATGATGTTGTCGCGCACCGGCTGCAGATAGGGCGTGACGTTGCGCTCGTGCTGGCCGTAGAAGTTGGCGCGGCGCACCGCCAGCGCATCGCGCCCCAGGCGGCGCGCGATGCTGTCCAGGATGTTCTCGATCGCGATCGCCCCCTGCGGGCCGCCAAAACCGCGAAACGCGGTGTTGCTCTGCGTGTTGGTCTTGCCGCAATAGCCGTGCATGGCGACCTCGGGCAGCCAGTAGGCGTTGTCGAAGTGGCAGACCGCGCGCGTCATCACCGGCGCCGACAGGTCGGCCGAATGGCCGGCGTGCGACACCATCTGCAGCGTGACACCCAGGATGCGGCCCTCGTCGTCGTAGCCCACGTCGTACTCGTACCAGAAGCCGTGGCGCCGGCCGGTGATCAGGAAGTCATCGTCGCGGTCCAGCCGCAGCTTGACGGGGCGGTTCAGCAGCCGCGCGGCGACGGCCGCGATGCAGGCGAACTGGGCCGACTGCGACTCCTTGCCGCCGAAACCGCCGCCCATGCGCCGGCACTCGACCAGCACCGCGTTGGACGGCACGCCCAGCGCATGCGCCACCAGGTGCTGCATCTCGCTCGGGTGCTGGGTGGAGCAGTGCACGTGCATGCCGCGGCCTTCCCTGGGGATGGCGTAGCTGATCTGGCCTTCCAGGTAGAACTGCTCCTGCCCGCCCACGTCCAGGCTGGCCGTCAGGCGGTGCGGCGCCGCCGCGATGGCGGCGCGGATGCCGGCCTCGTCGCGCCCGCTGGCGCTGCGCAGCAGGTGCATGGGCGGCACCACGTACTGGCCCTTGGCGTGCGCCTGGCGCGGCGTCAGCACGGGCTCGGCGGCCTCCACGCGCAGCACCTGTTTGGCCAGCGCGGCGGCGCGGCGCGCCGCGTCGCGCGTGCGGGCCACCACGGCGAACACCGGCTGGCCCAGAAAGCGGATTTCGCCGTCGCACAGGATGGGGTCGTCGGGCAGGGCCGAGCCGCAGTCGTTGACGCCGGGGATGTCGTCGGCCGTGATGACGCGCACCACGCCGGGCATGGCGCGCACCGCGTCCAGGTCGATGCCCAGCAGCCGGCCGGCGGCGACCGGCGAGGTGCCCAGCGCGCAGTGCAGGGTGCCGGCCAGCTCGGGAATGTCGTCGGCATAGGTGGCGGTGCCGGTGACGTGCAGCACCGCCGATTCGTGCGGCAGGCTGATGCCCACGCGCGCGCCGGCGTCCTGCGCGCGGCCTTCGCCGGCGGCGTCCAGCCGCTGCCGCTGGTTGGCGTGGTAGTCGGCAAAGGGTTCGGCGGGGCGCAGCAGATGGTCGGCAACGGGTTTGTTCATGGTGCTCTCCTTGAACATCGCTTCAGGCCGCCACGTGCGGCATGACGCTGAACACGCTGGTGTCGCCCGGCGCCAGCGGCGCTTCGGCACGGGTCTCCAGCCACAGGCGCTCGATGAGGTTTTGCGCCACCTGCAGGCGGTAGCCGTCGCTGGCGCGCATGTCGGTCAGCGGCGCGAAGTCCTGCTTCATGGCCTGCTGGGCGGCGCGCACGGTGGCCTGCGTCCAGGGCTGGCCCAGCATGGCCGCCTCGGCGTGCGCGGCGCGCTTGACGATGCCGGCCATGCCGCCGTAGGCCAGGCGAATGCTCTGCACGGCGCCGCCCGCCAGCTCGATGGCCATGCCGGCGCACAGCGCCGAGATGTCGCAGTCGAAGCGCTTGCTGATCTTGTAGCCACGCACCTGGCGCGCGAAGGCCGCCAGCGGCACGGCCACAGCCTGCACGAACTCGCCCTCCTGCAGGGCGTTCTTCATGTAGTCCAGATAAAAGTCTGCCAGCGGCATGCGGCGCACCGCGGGGCCGCGGCGCAGCTCGACCTGTGCGTCCAGCGCCATCAGGATCGGCGGCGAGTCGCCGATGGGCGAGCCGTTGGCCACGTTGCCGCCCAGGGTGCCGGCGTGGCGGATGGGCGGCGAGGCAAAGCGCAGCCAGACGTCGGTGAGCTGCGGCGCGCGCCGCACCAGGGCGCGCCAGGCGTCCTCCAGCGAGGCGGCGGCGCCGATCCACAGCTCGCCCTCGCGCTCTTCGACACGCTGCAGGTCGGCCACCTGGCCGGTGTAGATCAGGTCGCCCACGTCGCGGAACTGCTTGTTGACCCACAGGCCGACGTCGGTGGAGCCGGCCAGCAGGCGCGCCTGCGGCTTGGCCAGGCGCAGGGCGGCCAGCTCGTCGGCACTGCGCGGGGCGTGGAAGTGGTCGAGCCGCTCGCCCTGCGGCGTGACGGTGGCGGCGGTGTAGTCGAGCGCGGCGGGGGCTTGCAGGGTTTGCAGCGCCTGCACGACGGCGGCGCGGTCGAGCCGCACCGACGGCAGGTCGAACATGCGCTGGCCGGCGTCCAGGATGGGGCGGTAGCCGGTGCAGCGGCACAGGTTGCCCGACAGCTCGTCGGCCAGCTGCTGGCGCGACGGGCGCGTGCCGGCCTGCTGGTGTGCCTCGTAGCTGGACCACATCGACATCACGAAGCCGGGCGTGCAAAAGCCGCATTGCGAGCCGTGGCACTCGACCATGGCCTGCTGCACCGGGTGCAGCTCGGCGGCATCGGCGGCAGCTTGGGCATCGTGCGTCAGGTCCTGCAGGTCTTCCACCGTGAACAGCGCCTTGCCGTCCAGCGTGGGCAGAAACTGGATGCAGGCGTTGACGCTGGCGAGCTGCAGCTGGCCCTGCGCGTCCAGCTCACCCAGCACCACGGTGCAGGCGCCGCAGTCGCCTTCGTTGCAGCCTTCCTTGGTGCCGGTGGCGCGCTGGCGCTCGCGCAGCCAGTCCAGCACCGTGCGCGTGATGGGCTCGTCGCGCACCGTGACCACGGCGCCGCCGTGGTAGAAGCGGATGGCGGGGGCGGGGCGGTGTTCGGTCATGGCGTGTCTCGGGTTCGATGGCGCGGGCGCCCGTGGGGCCGCACCGATGCCGCAATGATGCGACGTCCTCGCCGGGGCGGCATACCCACCCCTTCATACTCGATATGTTGTTGCTCGTATAACACTCGGGTTAACCCGAGCGGATCGAGCCGAATGGCGTACCGGCGCGCTCAACGCGTGGTACTGGCAGCCGGCGGCGCCTGCAGCAACAGCTGCGCGGCGGTGGCGACGGCGATGACCTCGGGCTCCTTGCCGGTGATGCCGGGAATGCCGATCGGGCAGGTGACGCGCGCCTGCTCGGCCTCGCTGAAGCCGCGCGCCGACAGGCGGTGGCGAAAGGTGGCCCACTTGGTCTTGCTGCCGATCAGGCCGATGTAGGGCAGGTCGTCCCGCTCGCGCAGGCGCTGCAGGCAGGCGATGACGATGTCCAGGTCCTCGGCGTGGCTGAAGCTCATGATCAGCACGCGGCTGCCGGGCGCCAGTTCGTGCACGGCGGCCTGGATGGGGTCGCTGTATTCGGTGCGCACCTGGGCCGGCAGCGCGGGCGGAAAGACCTCGTCGCGGCTGTCGATCCAGCGCACGGCGTAGGGCAGGGTGCACAGCACCCGCACCAGGGCGTGGCCCACGTGGCCGCCACCGAACAGGGCCAGCGGCGTCAGGTTCAGGCTCAAGCGCTGGCGCAGCGCCGGGGCGTCGGCCGCGCCGATGCGCTCGAAGCGCAGCATCACGATGCCGCCGCAGCACTGGCCCAGGCTGGGGCCCAGGGCGAAGCGCCGCACCTCGCCGGGCGCGGGGGCGCCGGCCTGCCCCTGCAGCAGGGCGCGCGCCTGGGCGACGGCGTCGAACTCCAGGTTGCCACCGCCGATGGTGCCGCTCAGGCCCTCGGGCCACACCACCATCCAGGCGCCGACCTCGCGCGGGGCCGAGCCCTTGGTCTCGGCCACCTGCACCAGCACGCCGTCCGCCTGCGGCAGGCGTTGCAGGCAGTCGTCCAGCGCGCCAAGGGTGCTCATGCACCGATTGTGCGTTGCCGGCCCGGCGGCCTTATGGGCCTGCTCTTATGGCGCCCATGCCACGGACGGCATTGGCCAGGCTCAATCGACCTGCGCGCCCGAGGCCTTGACCACCGGCGCCCAGTTGTTCACCTCGTCGTGGATGAAGCGGCTGAAGTCGCGCGGGCTGTTCTTCTCGGACACCGCGCCCAGCTTGGCGTAGGCCTGGATGATCTCGGGCTTGTCGAAGGCGGCGTTGACCACCTGGTTGATCTTGTCGAGCACCGGCTTGGGCGTGCCCTTGGGGGCGACCAGGCCGAACCAGGAGGTGACGTCGAAGGGCGCGACGCCGCTTTCCTCCATCGTCGGCACGTCGGGCGCCGAGGCCGAGCGCTGCTTGGTGGTGACGGCCAGCGCGCGCAGCTTGCCGTTTTGCACGTGCGGCCACGACGAAATCATGTTGTCGAACATGTACTGCACCTGCCCGCCCATCAGGTCGGTCAGGGCCGGCGCGCTGCCCTTGTAGGGCACGTGCACCGCGTGGGTGCCGGTGCGCACCTTGAACAGCTCGCCCGCCATGTGGATCGAGGTGCCGCTGCCCGAGGAGGCGTAGGACACCTTGTCGCCCTGCGTCTTCAGCCAGGCGATGAACTCGGGCACGGTCTTGGCCGGCACGTTGGGGTTGACCACCAGGATGTTGGGCATCTTGGCGCACAGGGCCACGCCGTCGAAGTCGCGGTCGAGGTTGAACTTGATGTTCTTGTACAGCGTCTGGTTGATGGTGCTGGTGACCGCCATCATCAGCAGGGTGTAGCCGTCGGGCTCGGCCGCGCGCACCAGGTCGGTGGCGATGTTGCTCCCGCCGCCGGCCTTGTTCTCGACCACGAAGGTCTGGCCCAGCGCCTCGGTCAGCTCCCTGGCCATCAGGCGTGCCACCACGTCGGTGGTGCCGCCGGCCGAAAAGCCGACGACGATGCGCACCGGCCGGGTCGGCCAGGCGCCCTGGGCGCGTGCGCCCAGGGCGCTGGCGGCCAGCAGGCCCAGGCCGGCCTGGGCGATGTAACGGCGGGTGAGGGGACGGGGCTGGGGCATCGAGAGGTCTCCTTGTGCTTGATTTCGGGAGCCTTCAATGTAACGGCAGCGCGGCCCGATGCGAGCCGCGGTTTTCCCCACCCTGGTTCAGCGCACGTAGGCGGTCTCGCCGTGGCTGGCGATGTCCAGGCCCTGGCGCTCGTCTTCCTCGCTGACGCGCAGGCCGAACACCAAGTCGGCGATCTTGAAGGCGATGAAGGCCGCGATGCCCGACCACACCACGGTCATCAGCACGCTCTTGGTCTGCACCCACACCTGGTGCGCCATGGCGAAGTCGGCGCCCTGCGTGCCGCCCAGGGCGGGCGCGGCAAACACGCCGGTCAGGATGGCGCCGATGATGCCGCCCACGCCGTGCACGCCGAAGACGTCGAAGGCGTCGTCCACCTTCAGCATGCGCTTCAAGCCGCCCACGCCCCACAGGCACACCACGCCGGCCACGGCGCCGATGACGATGGCGCCCATGGGGCCGACGAAGCCGGCCGCCGGCGTGACCGCCACCAGCCCCGCCACGGCGCCCGAGGCCGCGCCCAGCATCGAGGCCTTGCCCTTGTGCAGCGCCTCGGCGGCCGACCAACTCAGCGTGGCGGCGGCCGTGGCCAGCACCGTGGTGACGAAGGCCAGGCCAGCCTGCCCGTTGGCGGCGCCGGCCGAGCCGGCGTTGAAGCCGAACCAGCCCACCCACAGCAGCGAGGCGCCGACCATGGTCAGCGTCAGGCTGTGCGGCGCCATGGCCTCTCGGCCGAAGCCGATGCGCTTGCCCACCATGTAGGCGCCCACCAGGCCGGCCATGCCGGCGTTGATGTGCACCACGGTGCCGCCGGCAAAGTCCAGCGCGCCGTCCTTGGCCAGCAGGCCACCGCCCCACACCATGTGCGCGATGGGCACGTAGCTGAGCGTGAACCACAGCACCGCGAACAGCAGCACCGCCGCAAAGCGCGCGCGCTCGGCAAAGGCGCCCACCGTCAGCGCCACCGTGATGGCGGCAAAGGTGCCCTGGAAGGCCAGGAACACGTATTCGGGGATGGTGGGCAGCCCGCCAAACGTCTCTGGCGTGACGCCCTTGAGGAACAGCTTGTCCAGCCCGCCGAAGAAGTTGCCCTCGCCGCTGAAGGTCAGGCTGTAGCCGTAGATGGCCCACAGCAGGGTGACCAGCGCGAAGATGACGAACACCTGCACCAGCACGCTCAGCATGTTCTTGCTGCGCGCCAGGCCGCCGTAGAACAGCGCCAGGCCGGGAATGGTCATCAGGATCACCAGCAGGGTGGAGGTTAGCATCCAGGCGGTGTCGCCCGAGTTGAGCGCGGGCACGGGCGCGTCGGCGGCAAAGGCTGGGGCGGCCAGCAGCAGCGCCAGCAGGAGGGAAATGCGTTTCATGTTGGGAGGCTCCAGGGTGCGTGCGGTCAAAGGGCTTCGGTGCCGGTCTCGCCGGTGCGGATGCGCAGGACGTGTTCGAGCGCGGTGACGAAAATCTTGCCGTCGCCGATCTTGCCGGTGCGCGCGCCCTGCTCGATGGCCTCGATCACGCGCTCCAGGTCACCGTCGGCCACGGCCGTCTCGATGCGGATCTTGGGCAGGAAGTCGACCACGTACTCGGCGCCGCGGTACAGCTCGGTGTGGCCCTTCTGCCGGCCGAAGCCCTTGACCTCGGACACCGTCAGGCCCGAGGCGCCGACGGCGGCCAGGGCCTCGCGCACCTCCTCGAGCTTGAAGGGTTTGATGATGGCGGTCACCAGTTTCATGTTGCTTCCTTTTTGATAGCTGTTCGCGCTTGATTCATGGCCACTGGAGTGGCTTTTGGCTTAAAACGAATACTTGATGCCCAGCACCAGCGCGGTGCGGCCGGTGAAGCGCCCCGAGGGCGTGACGTAAAGCGCCTTGTCGGCGTTGGTGCCGACCACGGCGGCGCTGGCCGACAGGCCGTTGCCGAAGTCCTTGTTCAGCGTCAGTGCGTAGTCGGTGTAGGCCAGCGCGCCGTTGTGGCGCACGCCCTGGCGGCCAACGTGCGGCACCACCGACCAGCCCTCGCCCAGGTCCAGGTTGGCGCTCAGGTCGAGGTAGCCGCTGCCCTTGCTGTCGGCCACGCCGAACAGATTGGTGAGCGCGTGCGAGTACTTCAGCGTGACCATTTCGTAAGTCAGCGCGCCGTAGATCTCGGTGGTGTTGGGGCTGACCGCCAGCCGCGCGCTGGGGTACTGGTAGCGCAGCAGGCCGACGTCGTAGCCGAGCGGGCCGGCGCTGCCCTTGTAGCCGCCGTAGACGTCCCATTCCATCGGCGCGTCGCCGCCGCCGTCCTTGATCCAGCGGATCGACGACAGCCAGGTGCCCAGGTACAGGCCGCTGGCGTGGCTGTAGTCGGCGCCGGCACTGATGGCGGGATCGAGGCGGCTTTGCGAGATGCCGCGATAGCGGTAGTCGCTGACGGCGCCCAGGTTGAAACTCAGGCTGTGCTCGGGCTTGGCGGCGGCAGCAGTGCTCGGCTCGGCGGTCTGGGCCGACGCGCCCAGGCTGGCGCCCAACAGGCCGGCGGCCAAGAGGGCGGATATCAGGGGGGATGACGAAGGGTGCAAGGTCTCTCTCCTGGGGTTGAAATGGCGGACGCAAGCCTTCAAGCAGATACCGTGCCATGTCAGATCCGGGGCCGCGCGACGGCGCTGCAACGCCGTGGGGGAGCGCGGGCGCTGCTTCAGTGCGACTCCAGTGCGCCCCGGTTCAGGGCGCGTGTGTCGGTGGGTGCTGCACCACTCGCGTGCATGGCCGTGCACGTTTGCGTGCAGGCCGAGGGCGGGCCTTGCGCCGCTTCTGGGGGCCGACACTGATACCCAGTTGCAATCAACGTGTTGAGAACGCCGGGCGGGTGGTGGTGGGCCAAGGGGCTTGGGTGGGCAGCTCCGCTCGTGTCCCCCGCTGTCCGTCTGCGACGGCCATCTCCGCCTTGACCTCGCTGCGCTGCCCACCCAAGCCCCTTGGCGGGAGGCGGCAATCACCCACCAGGCGGCCTGCGCTGCCAGCAACGCCACGGATCAGGCCGTTGGGGTGCCCGGCGCAGTGAAGTGAAGGCGGAGCCGGCCGCAGGCCGGTGGGGGACATGAACGAAGCCGGGCGCCCCGACGGCCTGATCCCGCCCCGCGGCGGGCGTTTAGTCTTTTCGAATGCGAAACCGAATCAGTCGTCCAGCCCCAGGTCCTGCATCTTGCGCGTGATGGTGTTGCGCCCGATGCCCAGCTTTTGCGCCGCCTCGGCGCGGCGGCCGTTGGTCAGCGCCAGGGCGGTGCGCAGCAGTTCGCCCTCGAAGCGCTCGGCCAGCTGCTTCCAGACCTCGGGCTCGCCGGCCTCCAGCCGGGTGCGGGCCTCGTGGGCGAGGGCGGCAGCCCAATCGGCCGGGGCGCTGGCTTCGCTGCCTCCACCCGCGACCGCAGCGGGCAGCGCGGCGCGGGCTTCAGTAAACGCGGTGGCCGGCGCCGGCGCGGTGGCGGGCGGCGATGCCGCGCCGAACAGGTCGGCCGGCAAGTCCTCGGGCTGGATCAGCTGCGTGGGCGCCATCACCGTCAGCCAGCGGCACAGGTTCTCGAGCTGGCGCACGTTGCCGGGGTAGTCGAAGGCGGCCAGGCGGGCCAGCGCGGCGTCGGCGATGCGCTTGGGCTCCACGCCCAGCTCCTGCGCGCTGCGCGCCAGAAAAAAGCGCGCCAGCTCGGGGATGTCCTCGCGGCGCTCGCGCAGCGGCGGCAGGCGCAGGCGGATGACGTTCAGGCGGTGGTACAGGTCTTCGCGGAAGCTGCCTTCGCGCACCTGCTGCTCCAGGTTCTGGTGCGTGGCGGCGATGATGCGCGCATCCACCTTCAGCGGCTGCTGGCCGCCAACGCGGTAGAACTGGCCGTCGCTGAGCACGCGCAGCAGGCGCGTCTGCAGCTCCAGCGGCATGTCGCCGATCTCGTCCAGAAACAGCGTGCCGCCGGCGGCCTGCTCGAAGCGGCCGCGCCGCAGCGCCTGCGCGCCGGTGAAGGCGCCGCGCTCATGGCCGAACAGCTCGCTTTCCAGCAAATCCTTGGGCACGGCCGCGGTGTTGATGGCGACGAAGGGGCCGGCCGCGCGCCGGCTGTGGCGGTGCAGGGCCAGGGCCACCAGCTCCTTGCCCGTGCCGCTGGCGCCGGTGACCAGCACCGTGGCCTGGCTCTGGCTCAGGCGGCCGATGGCGCGAAACACCTCCTGCATGGCGGGCGCCTGGCCCAGCATCTGCGGCATGTCCGCCGCGCCGGCCTCGGCCGCCGGGTCGTGCCGGCTTTCATCGATGGCGCGGCGGATCAGCTCGACCGCGCGCGCCACGTCGAAGGGCTTGGGCAAATACTCGAAGGCACCGCTTTGAAACGCGCCCACGGCGCTGTCGAGGTCGGTGTAGGCGGTCATGACGATGACCGGCAGATCGGGCTGTCGGCGCTTGACCTCGGCCAGCAGTTCGATGCCGCTGCCGCCCGGCATGCGGATGTCGCTGACCAGCACCTGCGGCGCGTCGCCGGCGTCCAGCGCCGCCAGCACCTCGCGCGGGTCGCTGAACAGGCGCACCGGCAGCTGCTCGCGCTCCAGCGCGCGCTGCAGCACGAAGCGGATGGATTGGTCGTCGTCGATGACCCAGATGGGTTTCATGAGAGTAGCTCCATCAGCGCACCGGCAGCAGCAGCTTGAAGCGCGTCAGCCCGCCCGTGCTTTCGTATTCGATCGTGCCCTCGTGCTGCTGCACGAAGGTCTGCGCCAGCGCCAGGCCCAGGCCGGTGCCGTCGGCGCGGCCGGACACCAGGGGCTGGAAGATGCGCTCGCGCAGCTCCGCGGGCACGCCGGGGCCGTTGTCTTCCACCTGCAGCTCGATGGCCAGCCGAAAGCGCTGCTGGCCGATGGTGAGCTGGCGCGCCACGCGCGTGCGCAGGGTGATGCACGCGTCGCCGGCCGTGATGCGCGCGGCCAGCGCCTGGGCGGCGTTGCGCACGATGTTCAGCAGTGCCTGGATCAGCCGCTCGCGGTCGCCGCGCAGCTCGGGCAGCGAGGCGTCGTAGTCGCGCCGGATGTCCAGCCCGCGCGGAAACTCGGCCAGCACCACGGCGCGCACGCGCTCGCACACTTCGTGGATGTTGACCTCGCCCAGCACCAGCGCGCGCTGGTGCGGCGCCAGCAGCCGGTCGACCAGCGCCTGCAGGCGGTCGGCCTCGTGGATGATGACGTCGGTGTACTCGGCGGATTCGGCAAAGTCGCGCGCCGCCGCCGCCAGCGCCAGCAGCTGCGCCGCGCCGCGAATGCCGCCCAGCGGGTTCTTGATCTCGTGCGCCAGGTTGCGCAGCAGCTCCTTTTGCTCGCGCGCCAGGCGGTGCGTGCGCTCCTCGCGGTCCTGGCGCGCCTGCTGCTCGATTTCGATCATCTCCAGCAGCACACCGCCGCGCGCGCCCCCGCGCTCCAGCGGGCTGACGACCACGTGCACCGGCAGCGGATGCGCGCCCGGCGCCGGGCCGTGCAGCGTGGCCTCGAAGCGGCTGACCATCAGCTCGCCGGTGCGCTGCAGCGCATCGCGCAGCGGCGCCGGATCGACGAACCAGTCCAGCGCCTGGCCCTGCACCAGCTTGCGGCGCGACTGGCACAGCGCGTTTTCCAGCGCCGCGTTGACCCGCTCGCAGCGGCCGTCCACGCGCACCACGGCCACCAGGGTGGCGAGCAGGTCGAAGGCGTCGGCTGGCAGGGCGTCGGGCGGGGTGCTCATGCAAGGGAAGGCCGGGTCAGCGGGCGGGTTTATGAGCCAAACTGGCCTGTAGCGCCCGCTGAATCTGCGCGAGCAGCTATGATTTTCAAAGTTCCTTGACCAGCACCTGGCTGCGCCGGTCCCAGTTGTACTTGCGCTTGCGCGCGTCGGGCAGCCAGTCCGGGTCCACCGGCTGAAAGCCGCGCTTGATGAACCAGTGCATGGTGCGCGTGGTCAGCACGAAGATGCTCGTCAGGCCCATCAGGCGCGCGCGCTGTTCCACGCGCTTCAAGACCTTTTCGCCGTCGCCCTGGCCCTGGCTTTGCGGCGACACGGTGAGCGCGGCCATCTCGGCCGTGCCGGCGTCGGGGTAGGGGTAGAGCGCGGCGCAGGCGAAGATCACGCCGTCGTGCTCCAGCACGGTGTAGTTGCCGATGTCGCGCTCGATGTCGGTGCGGCTGCGCTTGACCAGGGTGCCGTCCTTCTCGAACGGCTCGATCAGCTGCAGGATGCCGCCCACGTCGTCGGCGTCGGCCTCGCGCAGGCTTTCCAGCTTTTCGTCGACCACCATGGTGCCAATGCCGTCGTGCACGTAGACCTCCAGCAGCAGCGCGCCGTCGCGCGCGTAGGGCAGGATGTGGCTGCGCTCCACGCCGTGCTCGCAGGCATCGACGCAGTGGCGCAGGTAAAAGCTGTCGTCGGTCGGCCGCTCGGGCTTGGGCAGGCGCGCCAGCATGGCGCGCGCCTCGGCCAGCGGAACCTCGGTGTCGATCGGGTTGTCGTCGGACTCGGGCTCGCCCGGGTGCATGCGCAGGCCGGGCGTCTCGGTCAAGAAGAGCAGCTTGTCGGCCTGCAGCGCCACCGCCACCGAGGTGGCGACTTCCTCCATCGCCAGGTTGAAGGCCTCGCCCGTGGGCGAAAAGCCGAACGGCGACAGCAGCACCAGGGCGCCGCTGTCGAGCGAGCGGCGGATGCCCGCCACGTCCACCTTGCGCACCACGCCCGTGCTCTTGAAGTCCACCCCGTCGATGATGCCCAGCGGCCGCGCGGTGATGAAGTTGCCCGAAATCACCCGCACCGTGGCGCCCGCCATCGGCGTGTTGGGCAGGCCCTGGCTGAAGGCCGCCTCGATCTCGAAGCGCAGCTGCCCCGCCGCCTCCTGCGCGCAGTCCAGCGCCACCTCGTCGGTGATGCGCTGGCCGTGCGAATACCTGGGCTGATGCCCCTTGGTGGCCAGCTGCTCGTTGATCTGCGGCCGAAAGCCGTGCACCAGCACCAGCTTGACGCCCATGCTCTGGATCAGCGCCAGGTCGGTGGCGATGGACGCCAGCTTGCCTGCCGCAATGGCCTCGCCCACCACGCCGACGACAAAGGTCTTGCCGCGGTGCATGTGGATGTAGGGCGCAACCGAGCGAAACCAGGGGACGAAGGTGAAGTTGAAGACGGTGGACATGGGCGAAGGCATGGGGAGGAGGGCGCCTGCAAGCACACGCCCGGGCGGGCGCAAGGATAACGCCCCACGGCGGCAGGGGCCGTGGCCAGCGCGCTGTTTTTATTGGCGAAGCAGCGCCAGGCTGGCCCAAAGTACACCAGCGGAGCCTGCGCGGGTGCAAGGCTGCGGGCTTGTCCACGATCCGACGGGCCCCTGCGTTGAAGGGGCTCGATCATCCTGAAAGGCGTTGCCATGAAATCGTCTGCTCTCGCGGCCTGCGGCCTGGCCGCTCTGTTGGCTTTCTCCTCGGGCGCGGCCAGCGCCAAGGGCTGCATCAAGGGCGCGGCCGTGGGCGCGGTGGCCGGCCACTATGCCGGGCATCACGCCGTGATCGGCGCGGTCGGCGGCTGTTTTGCCGGGCGGCACCTGGCCAAGACCAAGGCGGCCGAGCAAAAGGCCGCCCTGCAGCGGGCCGATCAGCAGCGGGCCGACCAGGGCAGCACGGTGCACGCCGGCACGCTGCAAACCACCGCGCCGGCCCACTGACCGGCCCGCGCCCCGGTCAGGGGCGGCGCTCCAGCGCCAGTTTCAACCCAGGCCCCAGCAGCACGGCGCCGCTGGTGCGATAAATCCAGCGCAGCGCCTGCGATTGTGAATGACTGCCAAGACAAGGCCGTCAAACGGCCCGCTGACGCGGGGTGGCCGGCCAACGCAGCCAGCGGTTGAACACCAGCACCCCCGCCAAAACCGCGACCATGCCCGCCACCTGGCTCGCGTCGGGTATCTGGCCCAGCAGCAGGTTGACCAGCAGCGTAAAGACCGGAACCAGGTTGAAGGCGATGGCTGCCTTGTCCGGCCCGATGGCCTGCACGCCGCGCAGCCAGAACACATAGGCCAGGTAGCCGCCACACACGCCCATGTAGGCCAGGATCGCGTGGGCCCCGAGCGATGCATGGGCCAGGGCGGGCCCGGACGCCTCCAGCCAGGCCGCGGCGACCACCAGGGCCAGCGTGCCGACCAGCACCGTCCAGCGCGCGAACTGCATGGGCGGGATGTGCGCGGCGTAGCGCTTGGACGCCACGCTGTAGAAGCTCCAGGCCAGGCAGGCCACCAGCATCCAGGCATCTCCCGTTGCCACATGCAACTGGCCCAGATGGCCGCCGGTGATGACCAGGCACACACCGGCAAATGCCAGCCCGATGCCGACCCACTGCACCGCCCCGATGGGCGTCTTCAGCATGCGGGCCGACAGCAACACCGACACCAGCGGCGACAAGGCCATGATCAGCGCCGCGTTCAGCGCCGACGTGCTGGTCATGGCCTCGAAAAAGGCGTAGTTGAAGCCGAACACGCCCAACAGACCCAGGGGCACCAGCACCCCCGCATCGCGCGCATGCAAGACCGATTCGGCCCGGCCGCGCCACAGCCGCACAGCCAGGAACACGACCGAGGCCAGCACGAAGCGCTCGGCGGCCGAGGTCAGTGCCGGCAGCTCGCCGGCCAGGGCGTGGGCGGCATTGAAGTTGCTGCCCCAAAACAGGGTGCTGAGGATGATCATCGACCAGATCGAAACCAATGCATTCACGAGGGTTCTCCAGAAATTGTGAAGAACACGAGCCATTGCGACCGCATTCCACAAAGAGATAGCGTATAGATTCCATTTGTGGTATCAATACACAATAATGACAATTGAAATTCCGTTTATGAAATCAAACCTGTCCCTGGACGATCTGCAGATATTCCAACAGGTGGCGCAACACGGCGGCATCACCGCCACCGCGCGAGCCACGGGCCTGCCTGCGGCCACCCTGAGCCGCCGGCTCAAGCAGCTGGAACGGGCCGTGGGTGGACGGTTGCTGGAGCGCAACGCCCACCACTTCGCGCTGACCGAATTGGGGGAGGGCTATTACCAGCGCTGCACGCCACTGCTGGCCGAGCTGCGCGACATCCGCCAGCAATTGAGCGAGCGCCATGCTCGCTTGAGCGGCTGCCTGCGCGTCACGGCGCCCGTGGGTGCAGCGCAGAACTGGCTGGGCCAGTGCTTCAACGCGTTCCTGCACCAGTATCCCGGCATCGAACTGGAGCTGGTGTTGTCCAACCAGATCGAAGACCTGGTCGAGCAGCACATCGACGCTGCCTTTCGTGTGGGCGAGCTGCGTGACAGCAGTTGGGTGGCGCGGCCGGTGCGGGACTCGCACGTGATGTTGTGCGCGGCGCCGGCCTATCTGCAGGCGTGCGGTCTGCCCAGCCACCCCGAGCAACTGCGCCAGCACACATTGATAGCTTCGTACCCGTTGCATGAATGGTGGCTGGAACAGGCGGAGAGTGGCGCCATCTTCCGCTTCAATCCGCAGGCACGCCTGCGTGTCAACGACGTGGCCGTTGCGCAGGACGCCGCCCGCGCCGGCTTGGGCATCACGCTGCTGCCGAGCTACTTCCTGGAGGGCGCCGGCAGCGCCGGTCTGCAGGTCGTGTTGCCCGATTGGCGGGGCATTCGACGCCCACTGTATCTGTACTACCGAGATCGCGACGTCATGCCGGCGCGCCTGAAGGCCTTGATCGACTTCGTGATGACATGGGTGCGCCAGCGGGATGAGCCGGCGTTTTAGGATGCGTGAACGCGGATGCCGTTGGTGATCCAATGCATCCATTTCCATGATCCAGCGCCATTCGCGCCCAGTCCATCCAGCCCCCCCAACATGGTCAGACCATCCGCCGCGCCAGCAGCGCGCGTCACCATCGGCGAACTGATCGCCCGCGGCTCGCGGCGACTGACGGAGGCGGGCGTCGCCTTCGGCCACGGCACCACCAACGCCCGCGACGAGGCCGCCTGGCTGGTGCTGTGGTGCCTGGGCCTGCCGCTGGACAGCCCCCTGGGCGACGAGCCCGATTCCATATCAAATCGGCCTGTGGCGCCCGCCGATCAAGCGCGAGTAGCTACGCTTTTTGATGATCGCATCGCCACCCGCAAGCCCGCCGCCTACCTGACGCGCGAGGCCTGGCTGGCCGGCGTGCCGTTCTATGTGGACGAGCGCGCCATCGTGCCGCGCAGCTTCATTGCCGAGCTGCTGGCCGACGGCAGCATCGACGGCTGGCTGAGCGACCGCACGCGCCGCGTGCTCGACCTGTGCACCGGCAACGGCAGCCTGGCCTGCCTGGCGGCCATGGCCTGGCCCGAGGTGGCCGTGACCGGCGCCGATCTCTCGCCCGACGCCCTGGCCGTAGCACGCATCAACGTCGACAAGCATGGTTTGCAGGCGCGCGTGCAGCTGGTCGAATCCGACGGCCTGGCGGCCTGCCCCGGCCCGTGGGACCTGATCCTGTGCAACCCCCCCTACGTCAACGCGCAAAGCATGGCGCGCCTGCCGCCGGAATATCGCGCCGAGCCCGCCCTGGCCTTGGCCGGCGGCCCCGACGGCATGGACTTCGTCCGCCGTCTGCTGCAGGACGCCCCCGCGCGCATGAGGGAGGACGCCGTGCTGGTGCTGGAGATCGGCAACGAGCGCGCTTTCTTCGAGGCGGCGTTTCCCGAACTGCCCGTGTTCTGGCTGGAGACCAGCGCCGGCAGCGACCAGGTGCTGTTGATCACGCGGCAGGCCCTGTCGGGTGCAGGCGCCGGGATGGCAGGAAGAGTGGCGGGAAAATAAAAAAGCGGCCTTATTGATCCGGCATCAACGAACTTGAATCAGGCCGCATAGCGAACAGGATCATGCTCAGTACTGGGGACGCTCGCGGACGCCATCGGGTGAGAAAGAACGAGCAAAACGCCAATGCGCGGCCTGCGTTGCCACCGTCAAAACGGGGCGCAACCTCAACCAGCGCTCCTCGCCAACTTCCGGTTAAGGCCCATTACCCATCGCGTTTGCCGCAGTGTCGGGGCTCGCACCCGGCCATGGACGCGTCAACGCGCGCTGGCACGGGTGCCGAGCTCACACTACCACCGCCAGATGGACTCCTGGGCTTGGGCGGCACTATGCTTGAACTGTTGTGCAAGCTTGGGCACGGTTCCGGCCCTTTTGTCAGCCCGTGTTGACGGCGATGCGTCTGGGCTGGGCGTGCGCCTGCTTGGGAATTCTCAGTGACAGCACGCCGTCTTTGAGGTTCGCGTCGATGCGTGCCGTATCGAGTTCCCGGCTCAGAGTGAAGCTGCGGCGATAGCGCGGGACACGCAGTTCCGCGTAGATCGCCTCGAGCCCCTCGGGCGTGCCGGGCTGTACGCGGCCTTCGATGTGAAGCGTGTCGCCCTCCACCCGCAGATCCAGCTGGTCGCGTGGCACGCCGGGCATGTCGGCCAGCAACGTAATGCCGGATTCGTCCTCCATAACGTCGATCAGGGGTGTCACGGCGCGTTCGTTGGCGTCTTCCTGGGTCGACTGCTGCTTGTCGTTGTGAGTGATCTCCTGGTTCATGATGATCTCCTTGTCCGTCGTTACTGGATGGTGATGCGCTTGGGCTGGGCCGTCTCGCGCCGCGCGATGCTTACCTGCAACACGCCGTCGCGATAGCTTGCCTTAATGTGATCGGGATCGATGTCGTCTGGCAGGGATACCGTCCGATCAAAGCGCCCCGTCGGGCGCTCGCGTGCATAGACGCGCTGGAATTCGGTCCCGGTCGTCGGCGCGAGCCGCTCGCCCGACAGCCGCAGCACGCCGCGGTCCAAGGTGACTTCGATTTTGCTGGCGTCCATGCCTGGAGCGAACGCGTAGACCTCGATGCTCTGAGGCGTGCGGCCGACGTTGAGTTGCGGCTGCGTGCCGGACGAGACCGAGCGGATGTTGCTGGGCAGCGAGGACACGCCAAAAAACGCGTCGTCGAGCTCGCGCTGCAGGCGATCGAGTTGTCCGAACAAGCTGTTCGGATGGCTAACCAATGAAGTAAACATGGCTTGATCTCCGTTCATGGGTGTTCGCCGGTGGAGGCCTCCGACCGGTCGATTTCCAACTTGGAAGCGCCAAAAAAAATTTCAAGAGGTCTTTTTTGGGCAAGCTTGCAGTTACCGGCCAAGCCCGGTTGGTTCCCGGCGACATGGCGGCCCACCCGCGACTTGGGTTCAGCTGTCCGGAGGACTTTCGTCAGTACCAGCGCGACTGAAGCGCTGCGACAGACCCACACGTTCAGCGATCTGCCAGTAGGTCAGCCGCTGGGCGCGACATGGTGCCACGGCTCGGTCGAGCCGTTCATCTGGACCAAGAGCGCCGGCGACATCCTGCAGAAAGTGATCCGCGCAAACAGCCGCTTAAGTTCCAATCAGAACGCAGCATTACCTTAGCGGGGGCAGTGGTGGCCCTGTGAACGTGCGGGGCTACTACCGCAAGGATGGAACCTACGTCAGCCCGCACACGCGAAGCCGCCCCGGTTCACGCCGTCGATAACTCCCCTGCAATCAAGTGCAAGCTCTACCGGGTTGACTTTGGGCGGGTGTTTGGGCGGGAAAGAAAGCCGACAAAGAAAAAACCCAAAATGAATCAATCACTTAGGGTTATATATGGCGGAGAGGGCGGGATTCGAACCCGCGGTGGGCTATGAACCCACACACGCTTTCCAGGCGTGCGACTTAAACCGCTCATCCACCTCTCCGCGAAGCCGTGCATTGTAGCGTGCCCGCTTGCCGTCCCTGCCGTGTTCAGCCCTCGTTGCGCTGCTGCGCCTGCACCATCTTCATGGCCGAGCTGATGAGGGTGGCCACCTCGGTCATGCTGCTGGGCACCACCAGGGTGGTGGTCGATTCCTGCGCCAGCTTGCTGTAGGCGTTGACGGCGAGTTCGGCCACCTTCAGCTGCACGGCCTCGCCGCCGCCCGGCTGGCGGATGGCGGTGCCCACGCGGGTCAGCGCCACGGCGGTGGCGTTGGCCACTTCGGTGATGGCGGCAGCCTGGCCCTGGGCATTGTTGATGGCGGCCTGCTTTTCGCCTTCGGACTTGGCGATGGCGGCCTGCTTCTGGCCTTCGGCCAGGTTGATTTCTTCCTGGCGCTTGCCTTCGGACGTGGCGATGACGGCGCGTTTTTCACGCTCGGCGGTGATCTGCGCCTGCATGGAGCGCAGGATTTCGGCCGGCGGCGTCAGGTCCTTGATCTCGTAGCGCAGCACCTTCACGCCCCAGTTCAGCGCCGCCTCGTCGATGGCGGCCACCACCTGGGCGTTGATCATGTCGCGCTCTTCGAAGGTCTTGTCCAGCTCCAGCTTGCCGATCACGCTGCGCAGCGTGGTCTGCGCCAGCTGGGTGATGGCGACGATGTAGTTGCTGGCGCCGTAGCTGGCGCGCATCGGGTCGGTGACCTGAAAGTACAGCACGCCGTCCACCTGCAGCTGGGTGTTGTCGCGCGTGATGCAGACCTGGCTGGGCACGTCCAGCGGAATTTCCTTCAGCCCGTGCTTGTAGGCCACGCGGTCGATGAAGGGCACCAGAAAGTTCAAGCCCGGCGCCAGCGTGGCGTGGTACTTGCCCAGGCGCTCGACCACCCAGGCGTTTTGCTGGGGCACGACCTTGATCGAGCGGGTGATGAAGATGACGGCAATGATGACGACGATCAGCGCGATGGACATGGTGCGGTCTCCCGGGTGGCGTTGACGTGAGGGTTCAAGAAGAAGAGGGGGAGGGGACGGGCTCGACCAGCAGGCGGCTGCCTTCCAGCTCGACCACGCGGTGGCGGCCCGCCTGGGGCGCCGCCGCGCCGCGGTACACCGCCGTCCACTGTGCGCCGCGGTAGCGGATCTGCGCCGTGCCGTCGGCGTTCCAGTGCTCGATCTGCACCACCTCGCCGACGTCCAGGTTCACGCTGCGGTCGGCGCGCGGCGACGGGTCGCCCGGGCGGCGCCGGCGCACCCAGTAGCAGGCGAAAACGGCCGCCGCGCCGACCACGGCGGCGACGATCATCTGCGTGTACTGGTCGGCGCCCGCGTGGGCCGTCAGCGCGCCGGCCAGGCCGCCGATGGCCAGCATCAGCAGGTAAAAAGTGCCGGTGGCCAGCTCGGCCGCCACCAGCAGGCCGGTGATGATCCACCACAGCGTCGAGTCCGCCATCGATTCCTCCTCTTGCGCCATCGGCCCGGGGCGAGCCACCGGGGCTATTGTGGGCCATCGCGCCCGCGGCACCGGGATAAACCCGGATTTCCGTACACTTGCGCGCTGCATCGCGTTTATCGGCCGGAGGCCGCCCCATGAAATTCCGCTTTCCCATCGTCATCATCGACGAAGACTACCGCGCCGAGAACACTTCCGGCCTGGGCATCCGCGCGCTGGCCAAGGCAATCGAGGACGAGGGCTTCGAGATCCTGGGCGTGACCAGCTATGGCGACCTGAGCCAGTTTGCCCAGCAGCAGAGCCGCGCCAGCGCCTTCATCCTGTCGATCGACGACGAGGAACTGGGGGGCGACCCGGAGGCCGACACCGCCGTGCAGAACCTGCGCAACTTCATTGCCGAGGTGCGGCGCAAGAACGAGGACGTGCCGATCTACCTGCACGGCGAGACCAAGACCAGCCAGCACCTGCCCAACGACGTGCTGCGCGAGCTGCACGGCTTCATCCACATGTTCGAGGACACGCCCGAGTTCGTGGCCAAGCACATCGTGCGCGAGGCCAAGAGCTATCTGGAGGGCATCCAGCCGCCATTCTTCAAGGCGCTGCTGGACTACGCCGAGGACGGCTCCTACAGCTGGCACTGCCCGGGGCATTCGGGCGGCGTGGCGTTTCTCAAGTCGCCCATCGGCCAGATGTACCACCAGTTCTATGGCGAGAACATGCTGCGCGCCGACGTCTGCAACGCGGTGGAAGAGCTGGGCCAGCTGCTGGACCACAACGGCGCCATCGGCGCCAGCGAGCGCAACGCGGCGCGCATCTTCAACGCCGACCACTGCTTTTTCGTCACCAACGGCACCTCGACCAGCAACAAGATCGTGTGGCACCACACCGTGGCGCCGGGCGACGTGGTGGTGATCGACCGCAACTGCCACAAGAGCAACCTGCACGCCATCATCATGACGGGGGCGATCCCGGTGTTTCTGCGCCCCACGCGCAACCACTTCGGCATCATCGGCCCGATCCACAAGAGCGAGTTCGAGCCCGAGGCCATCAAGGCCAAGATCCGCGCCAACCCGCTGCTGCGCCACGTGGACGCCGATACCGTCAAGCCGCGCATCATGACGCTCACGCAGTCCACCTACGACGGCGTGCTCTACAACACCGAAACCATCAAGCACCAGCTGGACGGCTACGTGGAGAACCTGCACTTCGACGAGGCCTGGCTGCCGCACGCGGCCTTCCACCCGTTCTACGGCACCTATCACGCCATGGGCAAGAAGCGCGCGCGGCCCAGGCAGTCGGTGGTGTATTCGACGCAGTCGATCCACAAGCTGCTGGCCGGCATCAGCCAGGCCAGCCACGTGCTGGTGCAGGACTCGCAAAACGTCAAGCTGGACCGCTACCTGTTCAACGAGGCGTACCTGATGCACACCTCGACCAGCCCGCAGTACAGCATCATCGCCAGCTGCGACGTGGCCGCGGCCATGATGGAGCCGCCCGGCGGCACGGCGATGGTCGAGGAAAGCCTGCTGGAGGCGATGGACTTTCGCCGCGCCATGCGCAAGGTGGAGGCCGACTACGGCGAGAACGACTGGTGGTTCAAGGTCTGGGGCCCCGAGAAGCTGACCCACCAGGGCATCGGCCGCGCCGACGACTGGATCATCAAGAACGGCACCGCCAAGAGCAAGAGCTGGCACGGCTTCGGCAAGCTGGCGCCGGGCTTCAACATGCTGGACCCGATCAAGGCGACCATCGTCACGCCGGGACTCAACCTGGACGGCAAGTTCGACAAGACCGGCATCCCGGCGGCCATCGTCACCAAGTTCCTGGCCGAGCACGGCGTGGTGGTCGAAAAGACGGGCCTCTACAGCTTCTTCATCATGTTCACCATCGGCATCACCAAGGGCCGCTGGAACACCTTGCTGACCGCGCTGCAGCAGTTCAAGGACGACTACGACCGCAACCAGCCGCTGTGGCGCATCATGCCGGAGTTCTGCGCCCAGCACCGCCGCTATGAGCGCATGGGCCTGCGCGACCTGTGCCAGCACGTGCACGAGCTGTACGCGCGCTACGACATCGCGCGGCTGACCACCGACATGTATTTGTCCGAGCTCAAGCCCGCCATGATTCCGGCCGACGCCTACGCCTGCATCGCGCGCCGGCAGGTGCAGCGCGTGCCCATCGACGAGCTGGAAGGCCGCGTGGCCACCAGCCTGATCACGCCGTACCCGCCGGGCATTCCGCTCTTGATCCCCGGCGAGGTGTTCAACCGCAAGATCGTCGACTACCTGAAGTTCGCGCGCGAGTTCGCGCTGCTGTGCCCCGGCTTCGAGACCGACATCCACGGCCTGGTCGAAGAGGAGGGCGAGGACGGGCGCATGCGCTTCTTCGCCGACTGCGTGGTCCAGTGATTCTCGTCGGGCCGTCTTGCGCCGGCCCGGCAACGCGCTACCATAGGATCGTCATCGTCAACCAAGCAAGGAGAACCGATGTTTCCTGAGTACCGCGACCTGATCACCCGCCTGAAGTCCGAGGGCAAGCACCAGCGATTTCTGCACCTGTTCGAGCGCCACAACCAGCTCGACCAACAGATCACCGAAATGGGCACGGCAGATGCCGGCCCCATGCACGCGGCCATCGAAGCACTGAAGAAAGAAAAGCTGCACGTGAAGGACGAGCTCTACGCGCTGTTACGTCAGGAAGCAACAGCGACCGGCTGAAGGGCCGAAACCACTGAGCTGACCCGAACTCGTCAGCAATGAACGCCCGGTGCGCGATGTCCCGGGCGTTTGCGTTTCTGGACGACGCACTTGTCGCGGTCGCGAGTTCGTGGTCCTCGGGCCTGCGCGAGAGCGACCAGCCGCGCCAAGCCGCACCAGGTAAGCGCATGCCGCAGTGGATGCGCAGCAGTCGATAGGCCGCGTACGGGATGGCGTTGCGCCCGGCCTCCCAGTTACGTAAACCCCGCTCGGTGACGTGAAGGAATTTCCCGCACTGGGCCCGCGACCAGCCCAGCGAGCGATACATCGCACGCAGGCGCCGGCCTTGCTCGATGCGGGTTTCGAGCCGGTGGGCGGCCAGCTTGAGCCGCTTTGTTACTTCATACGATGTGTATTATGTTAATAATCAATTGTGTGAAATATGCCACGCTTTCGCCCCACGATCCCCGCTGCGACCATGAATGAGGCTCGATGGGTTGCCAAACGGAGGCTGCGAACTATCATTTGACGTAACGAAACGAATCAATCGTCATTTTGAGATTGCTTCCGCCATGCGATGGATTACCACTCAAACGCTCGCTTCCCTGGTTGACCGCCTGGTCAATCGAAAGCTCGATGCGCGCGACGCAGCGGTGCAGATGGCCCACATCCGCAGCGCCATGCTCGAGCTGCTGGGCGACGACGGCGCGCGGCGCCATCCGCAGGTGGCTCGGCGCATCCAGTTTTGCGCCGACGAAATGGCGCTGTGGTACGCGCGCTCGGACCTGGTGGCCGCGCTGGCCGATCTCTACGACGAAGAAACGGCGCAGCGCCGGGTGGCCCGCCAGTCGGTCCTGTTTCGCGGCCTGCTGCCCAAGAGCATGATGGCGCGGCCGGGGGCGCTGCGCGACTGAAGATCCGCGCCACCCATCGGGCCATCGGCGCACCCTCAGTGCATGTGGCCCCACAGCACCAGGGCTTCGCGCCCCTCCACCAGCAGATCGACCTCGGCGCCCACGGGCAGCAGCACCTTGGTCGGCGCGTGGCCGAACGGCAGGCCGGTCAGCACCGGCACCTTCAGCTGGCTGCGCAGCTGCTCGACCACCTTGGCCAGGGTGTAGCCGCGGTCGTGTCCGTTCAGGCGATAGTCGGTGAACTGCCCCAGCAAAATGGCTTTCTGGCGCGCCAGCACGCCGGCGTGCAGCAGCTGCAGCAGCATGCGCTCGACACGATAGGGGTGCTCGCCCACCTCTTCCAGAAACAGCACGCCGCCTTTCACCTCGGGCCACCAGGGCGTGGCCAGCAGCGACTGCACCATGGCCAGGTTGCCGCCCCACAGCGGGGCGTGCCGCGCCAGATGGGCGGGTCGCCCGGCCAAGGTCGCCACGTCGCGCGCCGGCAGACGCCAGCCCGTGCCCTCGCTCGCTCCGCTCACCACGTCATCGAAGCAGGCCAGCATGATCTCGTCGGGGCCGCCCGCCTTGACGGCTCCATGGCCTTCGGCGGCATCCGCCGCGTCCGAGGCGCCAAAGCCCTCGCACAGCGCGGGCCCGGCCCAGGTGACGGTCTGGCCGCGCGCCAGCAGGCCCAGTTGCAGCACGGTGAAATCGCTGAAGCCGACCCAGCGCGTGCCGCGCTCGGCCGCGCGTGCCAGCGCCCGCCAGGGCAGTTGCGGCAGCAGGCGGCTCAGGCCGTAGCCGCCGCGTGTGATGAGGGCCACGTCGGCGCCGCTGGCGGCCGCGCGCTCGATGGCGGCCAGGCGCGTGGCGTCGTCGCCGGCAAAGCGCTGCCAGGCGGCCAGCGCGTCGGGGTCGACCTCGACCTCGTGGCCCATCGTCTGCAGGCGCTTGATGCCGCGCCGAAAGGCCGCGCGGTCGCGCACCGCGCCGGAAGGTGAATAGACGTAGATGTGGGCCATGCCGATGCGATTTTGAATGATTTTCGGTTGTAGCGCTTGCAGATCAAGCGCCGGCAGCTATCAAAATTGTATCATTGGCTGCCCGCAATCGGGTGCGCTCAAGCCGCCGTGGGTGCAAAGTGCGCCATGGCGTGGTCGGCCACCACGGCGCCGCATTCGGGCACGAAGTGGCCGCAGGCGGGCAGCACGATGGGCGGCGGGCAGCCGCGGATGTCGGCGTGCAGGACGCGCATCACGGGCTCGCCCAGCACCGGGTCGGCGGCGCCGATCAGCATCAGGCTGCGCCCCTGCCAGTCGTGGCGCCAGAAGTCGCGCGCCCGCCGGGCCGTGGCGGCGCCCTCGTCGGGCGGCTGCTCGGCCACCAGGGCCGGAAACGCGCGCAACGCGGCGCGAAAACCGGCGTTTGGAAAGGGCGCCGCGTAGGCCGCGCATTCGGCTGCGCTCAATGACGGGTTGCCGCGCGCCAGCAGGCGGGCGATGTCGAAGGCCGGGTTTTTGGCACACATCTCGCGCCAGGCCACGAAGCCGGCGGGCAGCGGCGCCTCGCCGGTGGCCAGCAGCGTGTTCATCACCAGCAGGCCGTGGTAGCGCGCCGGGCTGGCCATGGGCAGGGTCAGGCCCAGCAGGCCGCCCCAGTCCTGCACCACCAGCACCACGCGCCGCAGGTCCAGCCGCTCGACCAGCTCCAGCAACACCTGGCGATGCCAGTCGAAGCGGTGCGCCGCCTCTTTCTTGGGCTTGTCGCTCTTGCCGAAGCCGATCAGGTCGGGCGCCACCACGCGCTGGCCGGCGGCGGCCAGGCGCGCGATCAGGTGGCGGTACAGATAGCTCCAGCCGGGGTTGCCGTGCAGGCATAGCCAGGTCAGCGGCGCGTCGCGCGGGCCTTCGTCGACATAGTGCAGGCGCAGGCCGGCCAGCGCCGGCAGGTCGCTGACGTAATGCGGCGCCCAGGGGTAGCCGGGCAGGCCGTCGAAGGCGGCGTCGGGCGTGCGCAGGGCGTCTTCGCGCAGCGGGCTGGGGTTGCCGCGCCGGGTCTCGAAGAAGGCGCGCAGCAGCGCCCCGCCCTCCTCGGCCAGCACGCCGCCCTGCACCACGGTCTGGTGATTGAGCCGAGATTCGCCAAAGACATTCAGCACCGAGCCGGCGGCGCCGGTGCGCGGATCGGGCGCGCCGAACACCACGCGCGCCAGGCGCGCATGCAGCATGGCGCCGGCGCACATGGCGCAGGGCTCCAGCGTGACGTAGAGCGTGCAGCCGTCCAGCCGGTAATTGCCCAGCGCGCGGGCAGCGGCGCGCAGCGCGGCGATCTCGGCGTGGGCGGTGGGGTCGTGCTGGCCGATGGGCGCATTGCGGCCGGTGGCGATGACGCGCCCGCCCTGCACCACCACGGCGCCCACCGGCACCTCGCCCGCGGCGGCGGCGGCCCGGGCTTCGGCCAGCGCCAGGCGCATGGCTTGCTCGTCGCTGGCGACCAGGGTGTCGGGCGGTGCAGTCACTATGCTATCGATAGCTGCTCGCGCTTGACTGGAGCCGGCTTCAGCCACTTTTCTTATAAATCGCGTTATTTGGCGTCGTCCGGCAGGTCGCGCGGCGTCTGCAAGGCGTTTTCGATCTGCTGCTTGAACTGCTGCTCGATGCGCTGGCTTTGCTCGCGCACGTTGCCGCTGGCGGGTGCCGCGGCGGCGCCGGCCGTGGCCGGGGGCAGGGCCAGCTGGTTCAGGCTGGCGGTTTGGCGCGTGGCCAGCCAGGCCACCACCAGCATGGCCAGCAACACGCCAATGAGTCCGAGGCCGCGCATGATCAGGCGCCTTGCCCGGCGGTGCTCGCCAGGCCCAGACGCTCCATCCAGCGCGCCAGCCCGCGCTCGGCCTCGGTGCCGGCCGCGTAGTGCGCGTGCATGGCGGCATGCGCCTCGGGGCGGTGCTGGTTGAGCTTGACCGCGCATTGCCAGGATTCGACCTGCAGCTCGAAGGCCACGATGGCCGCCAGCATGCGCTGCTGAAACGCCGCGTCCAGGCTGCGCCACTGCGCCGCATAGGCCGGGTCGTGGTCGGCGATCAGGGTCTTGAGCAGCGCGTCCTTGGCGGCCGCATCCTGCGCGTCGATCAGCCGCGCCCGCACGCGGCAGTGCACCGCCACGTAGCTCCAGGTCGGCACGCGCGCCTGCTCGGCGTACACGTCGGGCGACATGTAGGCGTTGGGGCCGAGGAAGGTCACCAGCGCCTGCGGCCGCGCCTGCAGCTGCTGCCACTGCGGATTGGCGCGCGCCATGTGGGCCAGCAGGGTCCAGCCGCCCTGCCCGTCCACGTTCAGGTGCATGGGCAGGTGGCTGACCTGCGGCAGGCCGGCCTCGTCGGTGGTGATCAGGCTGGCCAGCGGCTGCTCGCGCACGATCTGCGCGGCCACGGCGGCGTCGCTGCTGCTGTGCGTGGGGTTGAGGTACATGGTGGAATGCGGGCGGGGTATGGCAGCGGCGATGGTAGCGCGCCCGGCGCCTCAGGCCGCATGATGCGCGATGCGGTACAGCGCCGTGGACATCGCCGTCACGCCGGCGGCGGCAAACTTGGCCTCCTGCGCCAGGATGTCGCGCCGCTCCAGCAGCGCCACGCCCCAGTCCGGCTCGTAGTGCCGGCGCACCTCCGCCTCCTCGACCGAGAACGGCGGGCCCTGCATCTCGTGCTGCGGGTATTCCAGCGTGACCAGCAGGCCGAGGCAACCCGCCGGCAGCCGCGCGTAGGGCCCGGCCACGTAGCGCGCGCGCAGCTCGGGCGGCAGCGCGATCAGGGCGGCGCGGTCGTACACGCCGGCGCAGTCGGCCAGCGCGGCGGCGTCCAGCCCGAACACGTCGCCGCAGATCAGCTCGATCGCGCCGGCCACATGGTGCGTGCCGTAGTGCGAACTGCGCACCGTGGGCGTCAGCCCGTGCTCGGCAAAGAACTGCTGCACCGCCAGCGGCGACAGTTCCACCCCCAGCACCGGATGGCCCTGCCCCGCCAGCCACAGCATGTCCAGCGACTTGCCCGCCAGCGGCACGAACACGCGCCCGCCCGCCGGCACGCCCACGGCCGGCCAGTGCTTTTGCAAGAGCGGCAGCACGTGCGACTGGTGAAATCCGGTTTGCCCTTGCTGCCAGCGCTGCAGCCAGAAATCGTGGTCCATGGTGATCGATCCAGATGGGGCCTCGGCCCGATCATCCAGTGTAGCCAGCCGGTACGCATGCGGTATCGTGCCCGCTCGCACGCCACGGGAGGAGATCCGCATGCCGTCAACATTTCGCCGCCTCGGCGCCGGTGCCGCGCTGGCCCTTGCCCTGGCCGGTTGCGCCGGGCCTGCGCCCACGTCGGCGCCGGCGCACGAGCCAGCCCCCGATCTGGTGCCGCTGCACACGCTGGCGCCCACCGTGCAGCAGGACATGCGCTACTTTGGCAGCCACAACTTCATGGGCCGGCGCGTGGCCGGCTACGAGGCGCCGCGCTGCTGGCTGAGCCGCCCGGCCGCCCTGGCGCTGGCCGCCGTGCAGCGCGATCTGGCGCCCTGGGGCCTGGGCCTGAAGGTGTTCGACTGCTACCGCCCGCAGGCCGCGGTCGACGACTTCGTGCGCTGGGGCGCCGACCTGACCGACCAGCGCACCAAGGCCGAGTACTACCCCAGGGTGCCCAAGAGCGAGCTGTTCGCCCGCGGCTACATCGCCGAGCGCTCGGGCCACAGCCGCGCCAGCACGGTCGACCTGAGTCTGGTGGTGCTGGACGCGGCCACCGCGCGCACGGTGCTGCTGGGCGCCATCGCCAACGGACAGGAAATCGACATGGGCACGCCCTTCGATCTGTTCGACGAGCGCTCGCACACCGACAACCCCACGCTGGGCGTGACCGTGCGCCACAACCGCCAGTGGCTGCGCGCCGTGATGCAGCGCCACGGCTGGCGCAACCTGCCCGAGGAGTGGTGGCACTACACCCTGCAAAACGAGCCCTACCCCGATCGCTATTTCAAGCGGCCGGTGCGCTGAAGGCCGTGCAGCGCCGATCGCGCTCGCTATAATTTTTGGACGCGGCGCGAACCCCCGTTCACGCCGCGCGCTGGGGGTGCCCCGGCGCACCACAGACCTGTGGGCGTCGCGGCTGAGAGCAAACCCTTTGAACCTGACTGAGATCATCCTCGCGCAGGGAAGCAAGGCCAGCCGCCGTTGACCACGGCACGCCTTCATTTCCTGCCATCGCCCTGGAGCAAGCCGATGGCAAGCCCTTCCTCTCCCGACGCCGCGCACGGCGCCGCCCTGCCGATCGGCGCGCACGAGCGGCGCTTCGGCGCGCTCGACCACGCGGCCCTGTGGTTCAGCCTGGGCGTGGGCCTGCTGGTGATGCAGGTCGGCGCCGCGCTGATGCCGGCGCTGTCGCCGCGCGACGCCCTGCTGGCCATCGGCCTGGGCTCGCTGCTGGGCGCGGGGCTGCTGGCCTGGGTGGGCTCGCTGGGGGCGCGCCACGGGCTGTCCAGCTCGGCGCTGATCGGCGCGGCGCTGGGACGCTCGTTCGCGCTGTTGCCGGTGGGCCTGAACGTGCTGCAACTGCTGGGCTGGACGGCCTTCGAGCTGGTCATCATGCGCGACGGCAGCGCCGCGCTGCTGCAGCGCGTCGGCCTGGGCGGCGCCTGGGCAGCGCCGGTGCTGACGCTGCTGTGGGGCGCGCTGCTGATGGCGCTGGCCGCCGGCTCGATGGTGGGCCTGGTGCGGCGCTTCGTCAGCCGCTTCGGCCTGCCGCTGGTGGTGCTGTCGCTGGCCTGGCTGAGCTGGCAGTTCGGATCGCGCCTGGCCGAGCAAGGGCTGGCCGCGTGGTGGCACCGTCCCGGCACCGGCGAGATGAGCGCACTGCAGGCGCTGGACCTGGTGATCGCCATGCCCGTGTCCTGGCTGCCGCTGGTGGCCGACTACGCGCGCTACGGACGCAGCACGCGCGGCACGCTGTCGGGCATCTGGCTGGGCTATGTCGTGGCCAACCTGTGGTGCTACGCGCTGGGCGTGGTGGTGGTGGCCACGGCGCCAGCCAACGCCGACCTGCTGGCCACCATGCTGCTGGCACAGGGCGGGCTGATCGCGCTGGGCTTCATCCTGATCGACGAGGTCGACAACGCCTATGGCGACGTGCACTCGGGCGCGGTGTTGGCGCATTACCTGACGCGCTCGCGCTGGAGCATTCGCCGGCTGGGCATAGTCCTGGCGGCGCTGGCCACCGCCGCCGCGCTGGCGCTGCCCATCCACAGCCTGGAGCCCTTCCTGCTGCTGCTCAGCTCGGTGTTCGTGCCGCTGTTCGGCGTCGTGCTGTCGCAGCTGGCGGGCGGCGGTTTGCCGGCGGCCCGCGCGGTGCGCGCCGGCCCGGCGCTGCTGTGGCTGGCCGGCATCGCCTGCTTTCACCTGGGCGGCGTGTTCTGGCCGCAGTGGGGTTCGGCCCTGCCCTGCCTGGCCTTCACCCTGATCGGCGGCTGGCTGCTGCGCCTGCTGCCGCAAGGACCGCGGCCCAGCGCGTCGGCGCCCGGCGCTTGAAGGACTACCACGCCCCCCGGTGGTCGGGCACGCGCCGCACCAGCGGCAGCGCCAGCAGCAGCACCACGGCCACCGCGCCGTAGATCCAGGCCTGCATGGCGCCGGGGTTGGCGGCGGCGGCCAGCACGGCGGTGGCCAGCGACACGGTGGCGATGGTGCCGATCTGCAAGAACAGCGTGCGCATGGCGGCCAGCGTCGACGCGTTTTGCGGCGCCAGCTGCAGCCCCGCATTGCGGCTGGCCGGGTTGACCACGCCCACCCCGATGCCGACCAGAAAGGTCGCGCCCATCAGCCAGGGGTACGGCGCCCAGCCCGCTGGCGGGTGCAGCGCCACCCCCAGCAGGCCCAGCACGATGGCCAGCGCGCCCAGAACCAAGGGCCGTCGGTAGCCGGTGCGCCGCAGCCCCCAGGTGGCCAGCAGCGAGAACACGATGGCCGCCACGCCCTGCGCAATCAGCAGGCTGCCGGCGGCCAGCACGTCGATGCCATAGCGGTTGGTGGCGTACAGCGGAACCAGGGCCACCGCGCCGATGCTCATGCCGCCGAAGATGGCGTTGACCGCATTGACCGCGCCGAAGCCCGTGCCATAAATCAGGCGCGGCGCGATGAAGGGCTGCGCCGCGCGCCGGATGCGCACCACGAACCCCACCCCGGCCAGCAGCGCCACCGCCAGCGCGGCCGCAAACGCCGCCACGCTGGCGCCCTGCTCGCCCAGCAGGTTGATGGCCAGCATGCCGGCCAGCAGGCACAGCCCCAGCAAGGCCATGCCGACGAAGTCCATGCCCGCGCGGCGCTCGCGCGACACCGGCCGGTCGCGCGGGATGTAGCGCAGCGCCAGCACCACGATGGCGATGCCGATCGGCACGTTGACGAAAAACACCCCGCGCCATGACCAGTAGGCCACGCACAGCCCGCCGAAGACGGGGCCGATCATGGCGCCGATCGGGAAAATGCTGCCGAACAGGCTGACGAAGCGGTCGCGCGCAGCGCCGAAGTGGTCCACGATCAGGCCCGTTGCCGACGGCGTGAAGCCCGCTCCACCGGCGGCCTGCAGCACCCGCAGCGCAATCAGGGTCCCTATGTCGTTGGCCAGCGCGCAGCCCAGCGAAGCCAGCGTGAACACCACCACCGAGCCGATGAACACGCGCCGGCGCCCCAGCCGCTCGCTCAGCTTGCCGGCGATGGGCAGCATCAGCGCGAAGCCGAACGAGTAGCCGGTCAGCGTCCAGCCGGCCCAGTTGATCGAGGTGTCCAGCCCCTGCTGCAGCGCATGCAGTGCCGTCGCCACGATGGTCGAGTCGATCGACATCATCATCAGCGCCAGCGCGATGGTGGCGAAGGCCGGCCCGCGGCGCACCGTCGCTGGCCCGGCACTGGCTTCACGCTCGGGCGCGGACGAGGCCGCGATGGGACGGGGGGCTTGCATGGCGAAGCCAAGCATAGCGGCGCCGCGCCGGCTGCGCTGGGCAGGGGACGTTGGGCCGGCAGTGACACCCTCGTAGCGCACCTAAAAGAAAAACCCCGCTACCTTTTGAGTAGCGGGGTTTCCTTGCGGTATTTGGCTCCCCGACCTGGGCTCGAACCAGGGACCTACGGATTAACAGTCCGATTATGGCAATATTTGCCACTGTTGATGGTTGTCGATATACTTCATGAAAATCAACATGTTAGATATCATTACTGATGATTTGTACAGTTAGTGATGTTGATTGAAATTCGCCAAAATAGGGTTTTTTTGGCTACACAGTGGCTACACGGAGACTCACGGATTACCTGCAAAAAGGAATTCAACGATGGCACGCCCGAAGAAAACCGACACCCTGGATACCGCCCAGGCTATTGAATTGACTGCTGGTGCAATCCAGCGCCTGACGTGCCGCACCGACACCAAGGCCCAGGCTTTCCTGCGTGACACCAAGGCACCCGGCCTGCGCGTGCGCGTCACCAGCACCGGTCACAAGTCATTCGTGTACGAAACCAAGCTGAACCGGCAAACCATCCGCCGCACCATTGGCGACGTGCGCGCCTGGACCATCGAGCAAGCCCGCACCGAAGCGCGCCGCCTGGCCGTGCTGGTTGACGAAGGCGTCAACCCCATCGATCAAGAGCGCCAGCAGCAAGCCGAGCGCGAGGCCAAGAAGGCCGCCGCCGCCGCGCTGGCCGTCACGGTGGGCGACGCATGGGCCGCCTACATTGCCGAGCGCCGCCCCCACTGGGGCGAGCGCCACTACCTGGACCATGTTGCCATCGCGCGCCCCGGTGGCGAGCCGGTAAAGCGTGGCACGGGCGTCATTCAACCGGGGCCGCTGGCCGCTTTTATGTCCCAGCAGTTGCGCGCCTTGACGCCCGAGGCCGTGGAAAGCTGGGCCGCCCGTGAGGCGAAGACACGCCCGACACAAGCCCGCCTTGCCTTGCGCCTGCTGCGCGCTTTCCTGAGCTGGTGCAGCGAGCGAGTCGACTTCGCCGCCGTGGTGCCAGCGCAAAACCCGGCAAAGAGCCGCCGCGCCCGCGAGGCACTGGGCAAGGCCGGCGTGAAGTCCGACGCCCTGCTGCGCGAACAATTGCCCGCATGGTTCGCCGCCGTGCGCGCCCTGCCCGCTGCGCCTGCCGCCTACCTGCAAACCCTGCTGTTGACGGGTGCGCGCCCTGGCGAGCTGCTGGGCCTACGCTGGGACGATATGAACGTGCAATGGCGTGGCCTCACGCTGCGCGACAAGGCCGAAAGCAAGGGGGGCGAGGATGGCACCCGACAAATTCCCTTGACGCCTTATGTGCACCACCTGCTGGCCGGCCTGCCCCGGCGCAATGAATGGGTGTTTGCCAGCACCACGAAGCCGGCGCCGATAGCGACGCCGCGCTGGCCGCACGTTGACGCCTGCCGCGTGGCCGGTATCGAGCACCTGACACTGCACGGCCTGCGCCGCAGTTTTGGCAGTCTGGCCGAATGGCTGGAACTGCCCGCTGGCGTGGTGGCCCAGATTCAAGGCCACAAGCCCAGCGCCACCGCTGAAAAGCATTACCGCGTGCGCCCGCTCGATTTGCTGCGCCTGCACCACGAGAAATTCGAGGCGTGGATTTTGGAGCAGGCCGGCGTGACCTTCGACGCCGCCAAGGAGCCGGGCAAGCTGCGGGCCGTGACCCCATAACGGTACGTTTTGCGATACCATCACGCGAATCCGCGTCTACACCGACAACACCGGGCGCCCGCCCTTTGTGCACTGGATTGATGGCCTTTCCGACCGCATCGCCCGCGCCAAAATCCGCGCTCGCCTGACACGGGTAGAGGCAGGAACATGGGCGATTGCAAGCCGCTGCGTGATGGCGTGCAAGAGTTGCGCATCAACCACGGGCCGGGCTATCGCGTGCACCTGAGCAAGCAAGGCCCGGTGCTGCTGCTGCTGCTGTGCGGCAGCGACAAGGGCAACCAGGATGCCGAAATCCGCCGCGCCATCGGCTATCTGAACGACTGGAAAGAAAGGGGCAGACCATGAACACGCCGCACGATGCCAGCTATACCACCTGGCTGGCCCAATCCTTGAAAGACCCGCAAGAGGCCGCCGCCTACATCGAGGCCGCCATCGAACTGGAAGACCCCGCCGCGCTGCTGCTGGCGCTGCGTCACGTCGCCAAGGCGCACGGCATGGCAGAGGTGGCCCGCCGGGCCGATGTGGGCGAAAAGTCCCTGTTTCGCGCCCTGAGCGGGAACGGCAACCCGACCATTGCCACGCTGCACAAGGTCTTGCACGCCGTGGGCCTGCGCCTGAGCGTGACGCCTGAGCGCGCCCAAGCATGAAGCCACTCAAAACCTTGAAAGCCTAGCGGCTGGCAAAGCCCGCCGTGTGCGCCCGCACGGTGGTTCGGATCAAGCGCAGTCGGGCCGCATAAACAAGGCGACCCAGCAGCCTGTGGCGCCGAGCGACACACCCAGGACATACACGCATGGAAGCACCTCGCAAAGAAATCCAATTGCCGCCATCGGCGGATGGCTACTACCGCTTTGACTTGCTGCCAGGACTGATCGCCGACGCCCGCCATCGGGACGATGGGGGCCCCCCCGACCATCTGACGAGGGTGGTCATCTGGCGCGACGATGGCACGGAAGCGGGTCAGTACGTCGAGTGCTTGCCGCCAGAAGGTGCGAAGCTCAAAGACTTCACGCGCGCCGACGGGTGGACGCTGACGCCGATGCCGCCTAGAAAGCCGGGAGAACCCCCGCTTCCTCACGAACACGACAGGAGCCATGTCAATCTGTTGCCAAAGCAGCGGCGCAATCTCTGGCCCGATGGCGCATTGGTGGTCACACAAGAATGGACGTCGCACGAGTACGACCGAGCCTGTAGTTGGAACGAGGAGCGCGACCAGTATGCCGATCTATTGACGCAGGCGGCGCAAATGCCTTCGGACACTCCGGGGCGACTGCAGGTTGTGGACGGCAACCGCAACGAGATCGAGTACCGGGACGGTTTGTCACTGAACGGCGGCTACGTCCACATCGCCTGGTTGAACGCATGGGGCGATACCCAGCAGCCCGTCAACGTGTTTCACAACAGCCCCGCCACGACAGCGGAGCCGATCGATGTGTCCGAGCAACAGCCGCTGCTGCCGTGGAAGATGGAGGTTCAAGCCATCGCGGCGGAATTGTGGATCACCTGGCGCCAGATGGGTGCCAATCCGACCATCGCTGGCATCGTTGATCAGGTGGCAAAGCGCTGCGCAGAACGCGGCATCAAGACCTCAAGTGGCGTCAACCCGCGCTCGGGCTATCTGCGCACGCATGTGCTGAGTTCAAAGCACTGGACCCCTCCACCCGACGACCGGCGCGGGTAGCTGCGCAAGTTGCACAAGCCCCTTGTGCAGAGTCTGCACAAGCAGGCCTCAATACTGGCGAACCCTTATTTCATGCTGGTTTCCAGCCAGTTGCGTCGATTTGTCGCGGGTCTTGCCGAGCATCGCTTGTGCATTCAATGATCTCTTGTCAATCCCGGTGGAAGGCCACCGGGAGAGACGTGAGATCAAGCATGCAACACAGGTTCTTCAGCAACCCCGAGACGGCAGCTGCGGCCATCGAATACTTTCGTAGCCTTGCGCGTTGCGGTGCCGACGCCGCGGCCGATGACAGTCCCGCGACGACCGGCGCCGAAATCAATCTCCTGCTCAGCCTCGTGAAGGCCGCCTCCGTCATCGAAGCGACCGCCGGTCCTGAGACGGCCCCCGCTGAATCGGGTGCCAGCTACCCGTCGTTGCGCGATCTGACCCAGCCTGCGGTGCCCACAGCCCAGGCTGCCTACTACCTCAACCGCCGCCCGCAGACGCTCCGGGGCTGGGCCTGCGCTGAGACCTGGCCCGAAGGGTTGCGCCCCGTGCGCATCAATGGCCGCCTGGCCTGGCCGGTTGCTGGCATCAAGGCCGTGCTGGGGGTGTGCAATGAGCTTTGATCGCACCCGCCTGCCTGCCCCCAGCGACTACTACACCGGCACCGCCGCCCTGAAATTCTGCGAGCGCAAGGGCAAGTGGCGCACCACCGAATGCCGCTTTCACGGCCACGACTCCATGCGCATCCACGCCGCCACCGGCGCATTCGTGTGCATGGCTGGCTGGGGTGCGCGTGGCGGCGACGTGCTGGCCTATCACATGGCCGAACACGGCCAGGACTTCATCACCGCCGCCAAGGCGCTCGACTGTTGGCTTGAGGACGACAAGCCCCCGACGCGACGCGCCCGACGAATCGCAATCGAGACCTTGGACAGCCTCAAAACCCCCGAGGCGCTGCTGAGAATCAGCACCGTGGTTGCCGTCACCGGTCTGTCTGAATCGTCCATCCGCCGCAAGGTGGCCAGCGGCGATTTCCTCGCCCCCGTCAAAGATGGCACCCGCTGCACCCGCTGGGTTTCGGCCAAGGTGCAAAACTGGCTGCGGGCCAAGGGGGCGCAGTGACCAGCGCGGCAAAAAAACGGGATTTGTCCCATTTTCCGACGATCAGCATCCGCACGGCGCCCGAAAACGATCTGATCTACGACCAGTTCGGCATCGCCAATGCCGACGATTGCGCCCTCGCTCTATCCAACCGCGACAACGGCATTCAGGAGCCGCTGGCCGAGCTGGGCGCCGCGCCTGTGAAGCTGCTGCAGGACAGCCTGCGCCGCGCCATTGAATCGGTAATTGACGTGACCGAGTTCAACGCGCAGATTGAATTGGAGCGCCAGGACAGCGCCAACGTCGAAGCCCATCGGCGCGTGGAGTTCAATGCGATTCGAGGGGCCGACTGATGGGACGCGACAAGCGCAACAAGGGCGATTCCAGCCGCGTGGCAGGCGGCTTCTGCGCCATGCCTTGGGACGTGCTGGACAGTGCAGCCTATCAGGCCCTGAGCCACCCTGCGCGCAGTCTGTTGATGGAACTGGCGCGGCAGTACGTGCGCGACAACAACGGCAGGTTGCTCGCCAGCCAAGCCTATCTGGCAAAGCGCGGCTGGAAGTCCAGCGACACCATCACGCGAGCCAAGCGCGAACTGATCGATGCCGGGTTCATTTACGAAACCGTCAAGGGCCATCGTCCGAACAAGGCGAGCTGGTATGCCATCACCTGGTACACGTTGGACAGGCTGCCCGGCTACGACATGGGGGCGGTTGAAGGTTTCCAGCATGGTGCCTACCGAAAAACGCAAGCCCTACACCGTCTCACGGTGTAAAGAGGCCCGCCATAGCGCCGTCTCACGGTGTAGAGAGTGCGCCGTCTACACCGTCTCACGGTGCTATCAAGGTCGTTTTCGCGCCCTCGCCTACACCGCCAGACGGTGACCATCTAGATATGCCATCTCCTGCAGCTGTCCTGACTGCTATTGCCCAACCTGCATCGCCGCCGGTCAAGGCCACGGCCTGCGCTACGGTGCCGGCGCTTCGCTGGGGGCGAGCTATGGAGAGCATGCCACGGAGGGATCCCCGCGATTGACGGACGGGTCATCGGCATGTACTCACGCGGCATGAGCATACGCGAGATTCAAGGCCACCTGCTGCAGCTCTACGGCCAGGAAGTCTCCCCCTCCCTGATCTCGGCTATCACCGCCGAGGTCATGGGCGAGGTCCAAGAGTGGCAGGCTCACCCGCTCGATGCCATGTACCCGGTGGTGTTCTTCGACGCGCTGCGGCTGAAGATACGCGATGAAGGCGCCGTCAGGAACAAGGCGGTGTACCTGGCCCTGGCCATCGATGCCAGCGGCCACAAGGACGTGCTGGGCCTGTGGATCGAGTAAAGCGAAGGCGCCAAGTTCTGGCTCAAGGTGTTCAACGAGCTGAAGAGCCGCGGCCTGCAGGACATCCTGATCTGCGTGGTCGACGGTTTGAAGGGCTTTCCCGAGGCCATTGAGGCGGTGTTTCCCCAGGCCATGATCCAGACCTGCATCGTGCACCTGATCCGCAACAGCCTCGATTTCGTGGGCTGGAAGGATCGCAAGGCGCTGGCTGCACAGCTCAAGCCCGTGTATCAGGCGTTCAACGCCGAGGTGGCCGAAGCGGCGCTGGCAGCGTTCGAGCAAAGCGCGTTGGGCCAGCGCCGCCCGCCCATTGCCCAAGCCTGGCGCCGCCAGTGGAGCCAGGTGGTGCCGTTCTTTGCGTTTCCCGCCGAGGTGCGCCAGATGATCTACACCACCAACGCGATCGAGAGCTTGCACATGCGGCTGCGCAAGATCGTCAAGAATCGAGGCCGCTTTCCAAGTGATGAGGCGGCCACCAAACTGCTGTTTCTGGCCTTGCGCAACATCACGGCCAACTGGACAATGCCGCCGCGCACCTGGAAAGAAGCGGCCAATCAGTTCGCCATCGTCTTTGGCGATCGCTTCACGCTCTCAGCGAACTGAGAGCGTGAAACTTCCGGCCTCTGCACACAAAAATTCGGATAGGTCCCGCCAAGCTCATGGTCTAGGGCTCCACAAGCCGCCGCACCTGCATCAGCTCCGCCTCCAGCGCCCGCGCCAACTCCCGCAGCCGCTGCCGCTGCCCGCCCTTCCAGGCGTTGCGCGCCGCCGCCTGCCGGCCCTCTTCAGTCCTGGGCCCGGTCGATTGCTCCCACGGCCGCCAGCGCCGGATCAGCTCGGCCTGCCGCCGCCTGCGCTCCATGCTCCAGCCGTTGGCCATCGTGAATCTCCAATAGTTTGTTCGGCGCGGTCCTGGGTTTCTCCGCGCGAGCCCTGCCCTGGCCGTTGTTGACCTGCTGGTGCCCATGGGCGATGTTGGCCTGCCGGATGTAGGGCACGGGGTTCTTGATGACCGCCAGCGCCTCCACGGTGGCCCGGGATTGGGACTGGGCCTTCAGCGCCATGCGCAGCAGCGTCTCCATGGCGGGCAGCGTCTGCTGGCGCTCAGCACGCTCGGCCAGGTGGTGAAACATGCTGTCGAGCGTCAACGCCTGACTGGCCAGCATGCGTTCGTAGCGGTCCAGCTTGCCGGCCACCGCCTCGTCACCGGCCTGCCTGAGCTCGACCAGCAAGTCCAGCGAGTCCAGGGTGTTGTCGGTCTCGGTGTAGCGCTTCACGGTCGAAGCCGCTCCCGAGGACTGGGTCACCAGACGGGCCAGTTGCTGCGACGGAGTCTTGGCGCCCTTCAGGAGGTCGCGGATGGGCGTGGGCTCGGCGCAGGACTTCTGGGTCTTGCGGGTCTTGGCGGCCATCAGTCCTTGTCCTTCCAGGTTTCCACCCACGTCTCGATCAGCTCGCCGATGGTGGTGCGTTCGCGCGCGGCGCGGATCTTCAGGGCCAGGTGCAGGTCGGCGCGGATGTTGGCCGTCAGGCGCACGTCGCCCTCGGGCAGCTGGCCGGAGCGAGAGCTACTGCCCGAGGCGCGACGGGCAGGCCCAGCCGGGGGAGCGAGCTGAGTTGCTGACGTCCGCTTCATGATCGGATTATGCACTCATGTACTTACCTGTGTGCAAGAGTGTGCACCTCACCTGCGCGGTCGGCGATCACGCGGCGATCTGCCGGGCCATCTCCTGAACAACGGTGTGCAAGATGGCCCTGAGACAGCGCGCTTCGCCCGCCATCGTCGCCGCCAGCTCAGGGCGCGCATGGGCGATTTGAGCGTTCTCGGCTTCGACCTCGGCATACAGCGTTTCAGCTTCGGAAGCAACGCGGCTGCGCAGGTTTTCGAGCAGGCGTTCAGCCGTGCTTTTGACCAGATTCAGCGCCGCACCCGCCTCCAGCAGCAGGCCACGGCGGATGTCCGAGAAGTGCCGCACGCCCAGCACCGGCCAGGCCAGCTGGGTTTGTGCAGGCCAGCCGGTTTTGTCGAAGGCCGGTGAGTCGTAGACGGCGACGCTGAGCAGGTCGTAGAACGGCGCCAGCTGAACGCCTTCGTGCGACACCAGAAAGCTGAGGTTTTTCAGGTGCGCATCGCTGTTGCCGACCAGCACATTGAACACCAGCCAGCCAAACAGTCGCGAGCGTGGCACCGCCGGACTGCGGCAGGCACTGGCCAGCGCGGCCAGGCTTTCCATGCTGCCCTGGCTGTATTTGAAACTGCGGTCGAGCCCCAGCAGCTGGCAGGCGTCGATCACATGGCGGCGTTGCCAACCTTGCGCACCTGCAAGCCGATCGAAGCGATCAATCAGGTACACCGGTGACGGCACGTAGCGCCGATGCACCTCGGGCACCTCCAGCCCAAGCCGCCTGGCCAGGCGCATCACAAACCACTCGTTGATGACGGAATGGGGGTAGTCCGAATTCGGGTGATCGGGCTTGAGGATATGGGTGGAAGGCGTGGCGCCTGCCGGTTCAAACAGTGCGCCATCTTGCAGAACGACGGCCAGCTTGTGCTGCGCACCGGCCAGCGACATGCGCTTGATGGCGGCGTGCGTCAGCGGCGCCCTGGGCAACTGGCGGATGCGCGCCTGCAGCGCCTCGTCGGGCAAGGGGCGCAGGGGCTCGGTGGTTTGCGGTGCGGCCTCTGGCGGCAGCAAGGTCAGCGACCCGGCGGACTCCGCGCCGTACCAGGCCAGCAGGCCGAAGGCGTCGGCTGCGTCCAGCCGGGCATCCTTGGCCAGCAGCACCCGTTGATCCTCTTCTGGCAGCAGGTTGTCGAAATACCACTGCACCGGGCGCTGACTGGCGCCGTCCGGCAAAGGCTGCTGGGACAAGGGAATGTGCGGGCTGAGCGCAAAGCCCTTGGGGTTGGCCAGCCAGTCCGGGGTGTACTGAAAGCTCCACAGCCCCGCCACCTCCTGCAAGCGGCCAACTTCTTGCTGGTTGATCCACGCGCGCAAAGACCGGCCAGTCATGCCCCACCCTTGTGATTGGCCGGGTCGTTCAGATAAGCCGCCACAGTCTCGGGCACGTCCACCATGACACGGATGCCCAAGCCCGCCAGCACCTGAAAGAGCTTGCCCCACTGCACCGTCTCGCCGCCGCGCTCGATCTTGCCCAGGAAGTTCTCGCTCACGCCGATGCTGCCGGCGGCATCGTCCTGGCGAATCTTCTGCGCCTTGCGGCTGGCGCGCACCACCTGGCCGATCGCGGCGGCGTTGGGGATGGGTATGTTCATGATCAATCCTCACGTTGGCGAGGATTTTTGATCAAACCTGGAAGTTTGGCAATGAATCCTTATGATTGTGTGGATTTTTATAAACACAGCCCTATTACCCCGAAAATCCTAGCAATTTAAAGGATTTTGATCGCGACACGGCTCAAATTCGTTCAAGATGTCTTTGCTCGACGCTCATGGGAGCATGGATTTCTTCCATCAAGGAGATTGAAGAGTGCGAGGTCCAACCTCACTCAGGTTGATGTTCGACGGTCGACGTACAGAGAACACGCGCTCGGTTTAGGGGAAAGAAATGGACACGAGCCGCCCGGACGCTATGGCAATCCAGCCTGGATTTATGGAGTCTATTGAAGCCGCCATACCCTCCGCTCCATGGGGCAAGCTCCAGCGTTCACCGGATGAAACCATCACCCATGGTTTGCTCGACCACATGACGGACGTTGCCGCTGTCTCGCACCGACTGCTGCACATTCCCGCCATTGCCCGTGCCTTGCGGCGCACCGCAGGCGGCCGCACTTTGACCGACACCGACCACGCCCGCCTGGCCGTACTGGCCTATCTACACGACATCGGCAAGGCCAATGCCGGCTTTCAAAGGGCGATCTTGTCGGCGCCGATTGAATTCTGACCACCTGTGCCGATTGAATTTTGACCAGGGGGTTGAGGCCGAGCTTGGCGTGCTCGGCTGTGGATAAGTGTATGTCCTGTCTGGTTGGTTGGTTGGTCTGCTGACGGATGCGCGTGCAAAGGCGCGCAGGGCGTAGCCCGAAGCGGCTTTGCACGCGCGGCACTCGTTCATTGACCTGGTTCGGCGGCGGCCCCTTGAGGCTTTCTGCGCGCCTGCTCACGCCGGCTGATCTGACTCCTGGCCGTGGCACTCGAATGCCGGAAGCGATGACTCTCGTTGCCCGTCTCCACGATGTGGCAGTGATGCGTGAGCCGATCCAAGAGCGCCGTCGTCAGCTTGGCATCGCCAAACACCGCGCTCCACTCGGCGAAGTCCAGGTTGGTGGTGATCATCACGCTGGTGTGCTCGTACAGCCGGCTGAGCAAGTGAAACAGCAAGGCGCCGCCCGCCTGGCTGAAGGGCAAGTAGCCCAACTCATCGAGGATCACCAGGTCCATGCGCAACAGGCTGGCTGCGATGCGTCCGGCCTTGCCCTGGGCCTTCTCCTGCTCCAGCGCGTTGACCAGATCCACCGTGGAATGAAACCGCACGCGCTTGCCATGCTCGGTAATGCCCGCGATCCCCAGCGCGGTGGCCAGATGCGTTTTGCCGGTACCCGGCCCGCCCACCAGCACCACGTTGTGCGTCGCGCTGGTGAACTCCAAGCTTGCCAGCCGGCCGATCAGGGCCTCATCGACCGGCGAAGCCTCGAAGTCAAAGCCAGCCAGGTCGCGGTGCATCGGGAACCGGGCGGCACTCATCTGGTGACGGATCGAGCGCATGGCCCGATCCGTGGCTTCGGCCTGCAGCAGATGTTCCAGCAGCCAGTGGGTGCCGGCCATCTCCTGGCTGCCCTGCTCGGTCAACTCGGCCCAGGCTGTGGCCATGCCGTGCAGGCGCAGACCCTTGAGTTCGACGCCAATGTCGCGCGCCGTCGTCATAGCAGTGGCGGCGCTCATGACAGCTCCCCCGTCAGGCTGAAGGCGCGCAGGCGGTCATAGCGCGCGGTGTCGGCCAGCGGCGTCACGCTCGTGCGCAGCGCGGTGCTTGCCTGCTGCGGCGCCGCTGGCGCCGCCAGGCGAGCCAGCACGTTGACCACGTGCTCGACGCTCACGCGCCCGGATGGCGGCGCGCCTTCGAGCGCCAGCTCCACCGCCACCAGAACCGCCTCCAAGCCGACGCCGGGCACCAGCGCCAGCACCTGGGCCATCACGCGGTCACCACCAGGCTCGCGCAACAGGCCTCGCCTGAGCCGTTGCAATGGCTCGGGCAGGTCACGGAATGGGGCGCCGTTTCTGAGCGCTCCGGGCTTGCGCTGCAGCAGCGGCAGGTAGTGCTGCCAGTCGTAGTGTGTCTGGCCTTCGCCCGCCAGTCGCTCGTGCTCGGCCACGATGGCGTCGCCCGCAGCGATCACCACCCGATTCGGGTACAGCCGCGTGCTGACCATCTGTCCGGCCAGCTCGCAGGGAACCGAGTAGCGGTTGCGCGCCACGGCGACCAGGCAGGTGCTGGACACGCGAGCGAGCTTCTCGACGTAGCCATCGAAGGGCGCAGGCATGGGCATCAGGTGAGAGCGCTCGTGCTCCAGCATCTCGGCGATGCTGAACTGCCGATGCTCGGGGTGGCGCTCTTGCGCCCACAGCGCCCGGCATCGCTCGGCCAGCCAGACGTTGAGTTCCAGGAAACTGCCAAAGCGCCGCTGACCGGCCTCTACCCAAATGCGACGGCGACTGTCCTGCACGTTCTTCTCCACCACGCCTTTCTCCCAGCCGGAGGCCACGTTGCAGAAGTCGGCATCGAACAGGTAGTGGCTGCACATCACCGCAAAGCGAGCGTTGACGGTGCGGCCCTTGCCTTTGTGCACCTTGTCGACAGCGGTGCGCATGTTGTCGTAGATGCCGCGACGCGGAATGCCGCCCAGCGCCTCGAAGGCGCGCGTGTGGGCATCAAAGAGCACTTCGTGACCCTGGCCGGGATAGGCCACCAGCCAGAAGGCTCGACTCGCGCACAGCTTCAGGTGCGCTACCTGCAGGCGCCGGTAGATGCCGCCCACGACCAGACCCTCTTCACTCCAGTCGAACTGGAAGGCTTCGCCCAGCTCGAACGCCAGCGGCACGAAGGCGCGCGGCGCACCCGTTTCACCGCCACCTTGGCGCCAGGCGCGAATGAAGTCGGTGACGCGCGAGTAGCTGCCCTTGTAGCCCGCTGCCTTGATCTGCGCGTGCAAGGCCCGGCCACTGCGCCGCTCATGCTTGGGGCGCCTGGCATCGGCGCGCAGTGCCTGGATCAGCGCTTCGTGCCAGGCGGTGAGTTTGCCGGGCCTGGCGTCGCGCCGATACCTGGGCTGGCTGCCCTCGGGCGCCTTGACCCATTTCTTGACCGTGTTGCGCGACAGGCCCGTGCGCCGCGCAATCTCACTGAACGACAGACGGTCACGAAAGTGCAGCCGCCTGATCTTGCCCATCATGTCCATGGTGATCACTCCTGAATTCCCCGCTGCTTAAATGTTCAGCAGGTCAGTTGAGCACCCTGGTCAAATTTACTTCGGCACTTCGCCTCTCAGATGGTCAAAATTCGGTCGGCGGCAACATATCTGAAGGCCTCGCGCAACGCCGCGCTCTCGCCCTATGAGGTCAAGGCCGGATGGGACATCCCGGCCGTGCTGGACCAGGGCGTCAACTCCGACCTCCCCGGCGAAATGCACGCCGTGGTGCGCGAGAACGTCTTCGACACGAGGAGCGGACGCCACCTGTTGATTCCCAAGGGATCGCGTGTCTTGGGCTACTACAACACCAACCTGTCGTTCGGCCAGGAACGCGTGCAGGTGGTGTGGCACCGCATCATCTTTCCGGACGCTTCGAGCATCAACCTGGGAACGATGGTCGGCCAGGACGCCAGTGGCTATGCCGGCTTCCAGGATCAGGTCAACAACCACTGGGGCCGCGTCATCGGCGGCGCCGTGCTGTCCTCCCTGTTCTCGGCCGGCTTCCAGATCTCGCAACGGCCGCGCGACAACGCCAACCAGGGCCTCACCTCGGCCGAGATTGCGGCCGCAGCCGTGGGAATGCAGGTCAGTCAGGTCGGCGCGCGCCTGGCCGACCGCAACCTCAACATTCAACCGACGCTTGAAATTCGACCCGGCTACCGCTTCAACATCCGGGTGAATAAGGATATGCTCTTTGCTGGGCCTTACAAGGACATGCCACCGCTCTCCAGGTGAAACCTTACAAGAGCCGCCGCAGGGCGGCTTTTTTTTAGTCAACTGTGACGCGCATCAAAACGACCATCCGCCTGCTTGTCGGCGTCAACGAAACGTTGCGGGAAAGAGTCCGCATGCATGGCGACATGGCGTCCATCATCGAGCTGGCGATTCACCAGGCCGACTTCACGGGCATGAACATCCGGCAGCGGCGCGGTCGTCGCCACGCCGGGCTCGAACCGCTGCCATGGAGTGCACCGACCACCGTCTCCATCGGTGAACAGGCGTGGCAACGTCTGAATGTGCTGACTCAGGAAACCGGCTTGCCGCGCAACACGGTCATCAATCAAGCGCTGAGGCTGTATCTGGCTTCGACCGATCCTGGGCAGCCCGATCACTAATCTGACTGTGCAAACTGCATCATTTATGACACAGTAAGAATAACCGACACTACTACTGCTACCGAGCCTGCATTTGGTCCGTCCTCGCCAAGTCAGTTTTCCAAACAATCTATCAACCGTGACAGTCCGTACTGCGGCTTACTGCTGAATGGGCAGGCCGACGAGGCGCTCAAGCTCTGTAATCGCCAGGCCCGGCACGGTGTCGATCAGGCGCAGGCCTTCCAACGTGCACTCCAGCGTGCACAGGTCGGTGTAGATGCGTTTCACACAGGCCAGACCTGTGAGCGGGTAGCTGCACTGCTTGACCACTTTGCACTCGCCGGTCTTGGTCAGCAAGTCCATCATCACCCAGGTCTGCTTGGCGCCCACGGCCAGATCCATGGCACCGCCCACGGCGGGTATGGCGCCGGCCTCGCCCGTGCTCCAGTTGGCCAGGTCGCCGGTGCTGCTGACCTGGAAGGCGCCCAGCACGCAGATGTCCAGATGGCCGCCGCGCATCATGGCGAAGCTGTCGGCGTGGTGAAAGTAGCAGCCGCCGGGCAGCAGCGTCACGGGCTGCTTGCCGGCATTGATCAGGTCGTAGTCCTCTTCACCCGCGACGGGTGCCGGGCCCATGCCGAGGATGCCGTTCTCCGACTGCAGCACCACCTCGCGCCCCGCCGGCAGGTGGTTTGCCACCAGGGTCGGCTGGCCTATGCCCAGGTTCACGTAGGCGCCGTTGAAAATATCCTGCGCCACGCGTGCGGCGAGTTCCGTCTTGCTTCGTTTTTGATAGTTGCTCACGCTTGTATCTCCTTCGCTTGTGGCCTTATTTCCTGAAACCACCGGCCTGGGTGGCAACGCGTGCCACCTTGACCACCCGGTTGACGAAGATGCCGGGCGTGACCACCGCCTCGGGGTCGAGTTCGCCCAGCTCCACCACTTCATGCACCGTGGCCACGGTGAACTTCGCGGCCATGGCGCACACCGGGCCGAAGTTGCGCGCCGACATGCGATACGTCAGGTTGCCCCAGCGGTCGCCCTTTTCCGCCTTGACCAGGGCCACGTCGCCGTGGATGGGGTATTCCAGCACGTAGTGCTTGCCATTGATCTCGCGCGTCTCCTTGCCCTCGGCCAGCTCGGTGCCGTAGGCTGTGGGGCAAAAGAAGGCGCCGACACCGGCGCCGGCAGCGCGCATGCGCTCGGCCAGATTGCCCTGGGGCACGATCTCCAGTTCGATCTTGCCGGCGCGGTACAGCTCGTCGAACACCCAGCTGTCCGCCTGGCGCGGAAAGCTGCAGATGATCTTGCGCACCTGGCCGCTTTTCAGCAGCGCGGCCAGGCCGGTATCGCCATTGCCGGCGTTGTTGTTGACCACTGTGAGATCGCGCGCACCCTGGGCGATCAGACCGTCAATCAGTTCAATGGGGTTGCCCGCCGTGCCAAAGCCGCCGATGAGCACCGTGGCGCCGTCCTTCACGCCCGACAGCGCCTGGGCGATCGAATCCGCAATCTTGTTGATCATGTCTTGCCGTGTAGTAAGGGGAAGTAAGACCGAGCGGTGATACACCGGTAGTGGTCGAATTACGAACAAATGTTCGTATAATGAATTCTAGGACGAATTGCCATGCATGACACTCCTCCCGCTGTAAGTAATCCCCACAGGCCCGGCGACAACTACGTGCAGTCCTTCGCGCGCGGGCTGGAGGTGATCCGCTCCTTCAGCGCCAGCGCGCCGCAGCAGACCTTAAGTGAGGTGGCGGCGTGCACCGGCCTCACGCGCGCCGGAGCGCGGCGCATCCTGCTGACACTGCAGACACTGGGCTACCTGGAAAGCGACGGACGCCTGTTTCGCCTCACGCCACGCATTTTGGATCTAGGGTTTTCCTACCTGAGCTCCATGCCCATTTGGGACTTAGCCGAGCCCATGATGGAGGCGCTCGCCGGGCGCGTGCACGAGTCCTGCTCGGCAGCTGTGCTTGATGGGCTGGACATCGTCTATGTGCTGCGCGTGCACACCCACAAGATTATGAGTATTAACCTGGCCGTTGGCGCACGTCTGCCGGCGTTCTGGACCTCGCTGGGGCGTGTGCTGCTGGCCGCCCTGCCCGAGAGCGAGTTGCGCGAGCGCCTAACCAACCTGCCGCGCAAGTCCTTCGCACACCTCACGGTGCTGGATGATGAGACGCTGCTGACGCGCATATCCGACGCCCGCACGCAGGGCTGGTGCCTGGTTGATCAGGAACTTGAGGAAGGTCTGATTTCGGTGGCCGCGCCATTGAGAAATCGCAGCGGCCAGGTGGTGGCGGCACTGAACATCAGCGGACAGGCGAACCGCACCAGCATCGAAATGCTGCGTGAGAGGCTGCTGCCAGAATTGCTTACCACATCGGAAAAAATTTCACGCACCATCAGCATGCGCGTGCAGCCACGCTGACGCACTCCTGATTTCATCCCACACTGAGCGCTATGGATATCAACTTTACTTTGGAACAGCAGGCCTTCCGAAAGGACGTCCGTGAGTTCATCGCTACCCGACTGCCTTCAGCGATCCGCGAGCGACTTCGCCAAGGCCATTTACCCAACCGGGAAGAAACCATCACTTGGCAGCGCATCCTAGCTGAACGCGGCTGGTCGGCGCCACACTGGCCCAAGGAATACGGTGGTGCGGCTTTGGGCCAAGTAGAACGGCTAATTTTATTGGATGAGCTTTATCGGGCTCCTGCTCCGTTACCGCAAATCTTCAATATGAACATGCTTGGTCCGGTGCTGATGCAATTCGGCACCCTCGAGCAGCGAGAATATTTTTTGCCTAAGCTGGCCAACATGGATCTATGGTTCTGTCAAGGCTTCTCCGAACCCGATGCAGGTTCAGACTTGGCCGCGCTGCGAACCACCGCCCGGCGTGAGGGCGATTACTACGTCGTCACTGGTCAAAAGACTTGGACCTCCACCGCACAGTGGGCTGACTGGATCTTCGCCTTAGTGCGCACGGACCCGAAAGCACGCAAACAGTCAGGCATCTCGTTTTTATTGATCGACCTGAAAACGCCCGGCATCACGGTTCGCCCGATTCGATCGATCGATGGCACAGATCATGTCAACGAAGTTTTCTTCGAGAACGTCAGAGTCCCTGTGGCCCAACTCGTGGGCGAGGAAAACAAGGGCTGGGATTGCGCCAAATTCCTGCTGACCAATGAACGCACCGGCATTGCCAACGTGGGCCTCTGCCAAGAGCGCTTGGAACTGGCCCGCGAGCTAGTAGCGCACACCGGCACTGCAACAGAAGACCCCGGGCTACAACGCGAGCTTGCCGTCCTTGACGCGGAAATCCGCGCGTTAGAACTCACCAATTACCGCTTTCTGCTGACAGCATCCGAGCAAGCAGCCCTGCCAGCCTTTGCCTCGATACTCAAACTCAAAGGCACGGAGATCCAGCAGGAACTGCACATGCTGCTGGGCAAACTCGCTGGCGATGACGGGTTGGAGCAGCCACCGTCGGCCGAGCGGGGACCTCATCTGGTGCAACGGTATCTTTTCTCCCGTGCATTGAGCATTTATGGGGGCACTTCTGAAATCCAAAAGGATATCCTCGCTCGCGCTGCCCTCGCCTAGCCTGAAGACCACCATGAATTTTGAAATTAGCGACGAACTTAAGAGTGCTCGGGACAGTTTGGCCCGCGTTCTTGCCGACCACTTCTCGCCTCAGCACCGGCATGCCTTGGCCGCCGATAGCACGAGCTATGCAGAGCAGGCGTGGAAAGAAATTGCAGGCCTTGGCCTGACTGGGTTGCAGGTTCCGGAAGCCTTTGATGGCCTCGGTGGTAACTTCACCGACCTCTTGCCATTACTCTATGAACTCGGACACTCGCTTGCTCCAGTCCCGTTTTTATCCACCTGCGTGCTGGGTGCTGTCGCGCTGCGAATGGCGGGCAATCCCGAAGTGCAACGCACGCTGCTGCCAACCCTGGCCGCAGGCAACCTGAAAGTGGCTTGCCCACACACGCTGACACCCGACTCTGTTCCTGGCGATGTCTCAGTGCATACCCACAACGACCATTGGCTGCTCAACGGCGCGCAAAAGCAATTGCCGTATGCGGTGTCGGCCGACTGGCTTATCCTTGTCGCGAAGACCGACTCGACCAAAGGTTCGCAACAGGGTCTTTTCCTGGTCGCACGGCATGCACAAGGCGTGCACTTTCGAGCGTTCCGACTGATCGACGGCACACCTGCCGCCGATGTTCGCTTTGAAAATACACATGCTACCGCCCTATGCGCTCCAGGCAGTTCCGAGGTCAGGGCCAGCATCGACGCCATGGCTGCAGCCGGCATCGCCGCAACCTGCGCACAAATGGTCGGGGCCATGGAAGCGGCACTCCAACTAACAGTCGAATATCTGAAAACGCGCCGGCAGTTCGGCCGCCCAATTGGTGAGAACCAAGCCTTGCGCCATCGCACCGCGGAAATGCTGGTCTCGCTGGAGACGGCACGTAGCTTGGCAATCGCGGCGGCTGTCGCAGCTGGCACGGGTGGCTTTGGACAGGCACATACTCGTGCCGACCTGCATCGTGCCAAGTTTTTGGTCGGCCGTAATGGACGTACGCTCTGCCAGACTGCGATACAGCTCCACGGTGGCATTGGCATGACCGAAGAATATGCCGTAGGTCACTATCTACGCCGAATCCACGTACTCGATCAGCAGTTCGGAAACGGTGCCGCACACTTGCGGCAACTTACCCAACAAGGGTGAAGAGCGGGGCGTTCAACGCCCCGCTTTGATGATCCCGCGTGTCACTCGCTTTCGTTCAAACACTTTGGACCAGTTCCGGCACCGCCACGAACAGGTCGGCCACCAGCCCGTAGTCGGCCACGCTGAAGATCGGCGCCTCCTCGTCCTTGTTGATGGCGACGATGACCTTGCTGTCCTTCATGCCGGCCAGGTGCTGGATGGCGCCCGAGATGCCGCAGGCCACATACAGCTGCGGCGCGACGATCTTGCCGGTCTGGCCGACCTGCAGGTCGTTGGCGGCGTAGCCCGCGTCCACCGCGGCGCGGCTGGCACCGATGGCGGCACCCAGCTTGTCGGCCAGCGGGGTCATGACTTCGTCGAACTTTTCCTTGCTGCCCAAGGCGCGGCCGCCCGAGACGATGATCTTGGCGGCCGTCAGCTCGGGCCGGTCGCTCTTGGCCAGCTCGGCGCCGACAAAGCTCGACTTGCCGCTGCCGGCCACTGCGGCCACGGTCTCGACGGCGGTGCTGCCGCCCGTCGCGGCGGCGGCGTCGAAGCCGGTGCTGCGCACGGTGATCACCTTGGTGGCGTCCTGAGACTGCACGGTGGCAATGGCGTTGCCGGCGTAGATCGGGCGCTCGAAGGTGTCGGGGCTGTCGACCTGGGTGATGTCGCTGATCTGCGCCACGTCCAGCTTGGCGGCCACGCGCGGGGCCACGTTCTTGCCGGCGGCGGTGGCCGGAAACAGGATGTGGCTGTAGTTGCCGGCCAGCGCCAGCACCTGGGCGGCGACGTTCTCGGCCAGCCCATGGGCCAGGCCTTCGGCGTCGGCGTGCAGCACCTTGGCCACGCCGGCAATCTGCGCGGCGGCCTGGGCGGCGGCGCCGGCGTTGTGGCCGGCCACCAGCACGTGGACGTCGCCGCCGCAGGCCTTGGCCGCGGTGACGGTGTTGAGGGTCGCGCCCTTGATGGCGGCGTTGTCGTGTTCGGCAATGACGAGTGCGGTCATGTTTTTTCTACCCTCTTGATCAGATCACTTTGGCTTCGTTGCGCAGCTTGTCCACCAGCGTGGCCACGTCGGGCACCTTGATGCCGGCGCCGCGCTTGGGCGGCTCGGCCACCTTCAGGGTCTTCAGGCGCGGCTTGACGTCGACGCCCAGGTCCTCGGGCTTGACGGTGTCGAGCGGCTTTTTCTTGGCCTTCATGATGTTGGGCAGCGTGACGTAGCGCGGCTCGTTCAGGCGCAGGTCGGTGGTCACCACCGCGGGCAGGCTGATGGCGATGGTCTCCAGGCCGCCGTCGACCTCGCGCGTGACCTTGGCCTTGTCGCCGTCGATCTCGACCTTGCTGGCGAAGGTGGCCTGCGGCAGGTCGGCCAGCGCGGCCAGCATCTGGCCGGTCTGGTTGGCGTCGTCGTCGATGGCCTGCTTGCCCAGGATCACCAGGCCCGCCTGCTCCTTGTCGAGCAGGGCTTTCAGCAGCTTGGCCACGGCCAGCGGCTGCAGTTCTTCGGCGGTCTCGACCAGGATGGCGCGGTCGGCGCCGATGGCCATGGCGGTGCGCAGGGTTTCCTGGCACTGCGCCACGCCGCAGGAGACGGCGACGATCTCGCTGACGGCGCCCTTTTCCTTCAGGCGCACGGCCTCTTCGACGGCGATCTCGTCGAAGGGGTTCATGCTCATCTTGACGTTGGCAATGTCCACCCCGGTGCCGTCGCCCTTGACGCGCACCTTGACGTTGTAGTCCACCACGCGCTTGACCGCGACGAGTGCTTTCATTTTTTCACCACCATTGAATGGCAATACAACAGCAATTCAGCGATCACTGCGTGGCCTTGCCGCCATCAGAAGCTGCGGCCTCGTATTGTTTGAACATGCGCACGACATCACGCCGGTAGTCTTCCGTGCTGCCACGGTAGTCTTCCAGATGCAAGCGCTGCCGCGCGGCCTTCATGGCATCAGAATCGACAACCTTGTGGACCGCGCCTGCAAGGGCCGATTTGATCTTGTCAGGGGTGTCCGCTCGCACAGCCAATCCGTAATAACTGTTGAACACCATATCGGTCATTCCCAACTCATAAAAGGTCTTGACCCCAGGGAAGAAAGACGTCCGATCCGGTGATCCCGTGTAGGCCAACACCCTCACCTTGGAACTGCTCATCACCGTCTGGGTCAAGCCCACGGTCGCGAAGTACCCATCAATCTCACCGGCCATCACCGCCTTGACGCCATCTACGCCGCCCTTATAGGGCACCATGCGATGCTTGATCTGCAGGTGTTTGGTCATACGGGCAGCTAATATGGAATAAGAGCTCACGCCGATACCCAAGGTCCCCACGTCCAACTCTCGATCCAGACCCCTGAGATTCTCGAGTTGCTCCCAACCTCGATTGGCGGGCACGATGAAGGCATAGTTGGTTTGCGCCAAGGGCGAGATGATCTCGAACTCCGAAGGCTCATAGGCCAGTTGGGGCGTGGTCAACTTGGCGTTGAACAGGCCATCGGACTGGAATAGCAAGGTATGGCCATCTGCCGGTTGCATCTTGACAGCCAAAGTGCCCACCGAAGTGCCACCACCGGGACGATTTTCTACTATTACGCTCGTTTTCAACTCCTTGGCCAGCTCCTGTGCAAAGGCCCGGGCCATACCATCGGTGGATGCACCGCCCGCCGGAAAAGGCACAACGATGCGTACCGTTCGGTTCGGCCAGACCTCTTGCGCTGGCACAGAGGATGCAGCACACAAGCCTCCCAGACACGCGAGCGCCGCCGTTATTGATTTCAATCGATTCAACAAATTCATCGAAATTCCTTTAAGCGGCATATATCTCAAACAAGCCTGCAGCCCCCATACCTCCGGCGATGCACATCGTGACTACGGCATATTTGGCGCGACGACGGCGGCCTTCCAGCAGCACATGACCAGCCAGTCGTGCTCCTGTCATGCCGAAGGGATGCCCAATAGCAATCGAGCCGCCATTGACGTTGAGCCGTTCGTTGGGAATGCCCAGCCGATCACGGCAGTAGACGGCCTGCGAGGCGAAGGCCTCGTTGAGTTCCCACAGGTCGATGTCCTCGACTTTCAGGCCGTGGCGAGCAAGCAACTTGGGCACAGCAAATACTGGGCCGATGCCCATTTCGTCGGGCTCGCAGCCCGACACTGCAAAGCCGCGGAAGGCGCCTAACGCCTGCAGGTTGGCACGTTCGGCGGCCTTGGCCTCCATCAATACGCAGGCGGACGCGCCATCGGACAACTGCGAGGCATTGCCCGCGGTGACGAACTTGCCCGGGCCTTTCACTGGCTCCAGCGCCGCCAGCGCCTCGTAGGTGGTGCCGCGGCGGTTGCAGGTGTCGTGGTCGATGGTGACCTCGCGCTGGCTGATCGTGCCCGCGGCCTTGTCGGCCACAGCCATGAAAGTTGTCACCGGGATGATCTCGTCGCGGTACAAGCCCGCCAGCTGCGCCTGCTCGGTACGGCTTTGGCTCTGCTGCGAGTAGCGGTCCTGCGACTCGCGACTCACGCCATAGCGCTGCGCCACCACATCGGCGGTGTCGATCATGGCCATGTACAGCTCGGGCTTGTGCTCCACGATCCACGGGTCGGATCCGCCCTCGGCCCCAGCCACCGGTACCTTTAGGCCGGAGATGCTTTCCACGCCACCGGCCACGATGGCTGCCTCGCCATCCATCACGATGCGGCCGGCGGCTTCGGAAATGGCCTGCAGGCCCGAGGCGCAGAAGCGGCTCACGGTGGTGCCGGCCACAGAAATCGGTAGGCCGGCGCGGATCGCGGCCTGGCGGCCGATGTTGCGCGCCATGCGGCCCTCGGGGTTGCCGCAGCCCATGACCACATCCTCGATGAGGCCCGGGTCGATGCCGGCGCGCTCGACGGCCGCGCGCACCGCGAAGGCCGCCAGGGTCGGCCCCGGCGTGATGTTGAATTCGCCGCGGTGCGCCTTGGTCAGGGGCGTGCGGGCGGTGGAGACAAAGACGGCTTCACGCATGGTGTGCAACAGGTTCAGACAGTGACGTGCGCCAGGCGGAACCGCGCCAGCGCGGTGTCGCCTTCCCACTCGATTTGCAGTTCTACGGGTGCGTCGGCGACCAGCGCCTCGTTCGCATCCACGATGTTGGTCAGAAGGCGCGGCCCCTCGGCCAGCTGCACCAAGGCCACGTTGTACGGCAGCCTGCTCTCGAAGGCCGGGTGGTAGGCCGTGTGGTAGACCACCCAGCTCACGAGCGTGGCCTTGCCGCTGGAACGCTCCCAGCGCGGCTCGGGCTTGAGGCAGTGGGGGCAATGCCTGCGCGCGGGCAGCCAGGCGTTGCCGCAGCTGCACCGCTGGAACACCAGGTGGCCTTCGCGCAGCGCGTCCCAGTAGGGGCGGCTCAGTTCAGTCGGTTCGGGCTTGGGCATGTCCATGTCAATTCCCCAGCAGGAGCGTGCCATGCGTGTGCATGGTTCCGCCCTGGTTGCTCACCACGCACAGCTTCGCGCCGGGCACCTGCAGACGCGCCGTGCCGCGCATCTGGCGCACGCCTTCCATGATCAGCTGCAGGCCCGGCATGCCGGTCTCGGACAGCAGGCCGCCGCTGGTGTTCACCGGCAGCCGGCCGCCATGCGCGATGGCCCCGCCGCGCACGAAAGCGCCGGCCTCGCCCTTGCGGCAAAAACCGTAGTCCTCCAGCGTCATCAGCACCGTGACGGTGAAACAGTCATAGAGCTGCGCCACGTCCACGTCCTGCGGCCTGGCGCCCGCCATCTGGAAGGCCGTGTGCGCCGCGCGAGCGGCCTCGGTGGAGGTCAGCGTGGCGCGCTGCGGTAGCTCGAACGAGGTTTGGCCGTGGCCGAAGCCCAGCACCGGCACCGGCTGCGCCACCCCGAGCTCCTGGGCCCGCTTGGCGCTCATGACCACCAGCGCCGCGCCACCGTCGGACACCAGGGCGCAGTCGTCCTTGCGCAGCGGGTCCACCACCCAGGGCGAGGCCATGTACTTATCCAGATCCAGCGGCGCGCGCAACTGCGCGTTCGGGTTGCCGGCGCCATGGTTGCGGCTGGCCATGGCCACTGCGGCGAAATCCTCGGGCCGCGTGCCATATTCGATCATGTGGCGACGGTGGATCATCGCGTAGCCGGCGGCGGTGGAGAACCAGCCGTAGGCCGCATCGTCGCCGCGCGGACGGCCGTACACCGCGCGGTTCCCGGTGCGGGGGTTGTCCGCGTAGCACACCAGTGCCACGTCGCACTGCCCCGCCTCGATCGCCATGATGGCGAAGGACAGCAGCGTGATGTTGGCCGCGCCGCCCTGGTCCCAGCAGCCGCCCATGCGCGGGGTGATGCCCAGCGCCTCGGCCACCTTCTGCCCGTACATGAACTGGTGAGCCGAGGTCGGCACCTTCACGAAGACGGCATCGACCAGCGACTTGTCCACACCCGCGTCGTCCAGTGCATGGCGGCAGGCCTCCACGTTCAGGGACACGGTGTCGTGGCCCGGCAACTTGCCGAAGGCCGTGTGGCCGATGCCGGCGATGACGTAGCGTCCGCTCAGGCTCATGGTCAATTCCCCGTGAAGCGCGGCGAACGCTTCTCTGCGAAGGCCTGGCGGCCCTCGGCGGCGTCTTCCGAGCGTTGCAGGATGTTCTGCACCAGTTGCTCGAAGCGCAGGCCGGCGGCCAGGCCTTCCTGCGATCCGCGCAGCGCCAGCTCCTTGATCGCCTGCACCGCCAGCGGCGCATTGGCCGCCACGCGGCGGGCCAATTCCAGGGCGGTGGCCATCACCTGGTCGGCCGGCACGACGCGGTTCACCAGGCCCCAGCGGGCCGCCGTCTCTGCATCGATGGCATCGCCGATCAACAGCAGCTCCATGGCGATGGCGTGGGGCAGCTGCGCCGGCAGGCGCTGCGTGCCGCCGTTGGCGGGAATGATGCCGCGCTTGACCTCGCTGAGCGCGAAGGTGGCGTGGTCCGCCGTCACCCGCAGGTCGGTGGCCAGCATCAGCGTCATGCCGCCGGCCAGGCAGTGGCCGTTGATGGCGGCGATGACCGGCTTGTACACCTCCAGGCCCCGATTGAGCAGCATGCCCTTTTGCGTCTGCCATAGCTCGGATTGGGGCACCTTGCGGCCGATCCAGGACTTGAGATCCGCGCCCGCGCTAAATACCTTGTCACCCGCGCCGGTGACGATAGCCACGCGGATCGCGTCGTCATCACGCACCCGCGTCCATGCTTCAGAGAGCGCTTGATAGTGCTCCGCATCCAGCGCGTTGCGTTTCTCGGGCCGATTTAGGGTGATGACCGCAATGCCGCCATCGAGCAAGTCAAGGTCAATGGACATATGCGTTCCGGCCAATCAACGGTTACCCAGCAACTGGCGCGCCAGCACCATGCGGTGCACTTCAGAGGGGCCTTCACCGATGCGCTTGATCCGCATCTCGCGATACCAACGTTCCAATGGCAGTTCCTGCGACACGCCCAAGCCACCGAGAATCTGGATCGCACGATCGACCACTCGACCCGCCGTCTCGGTGGCAGTCACCTTGGCGATGGACGAGGCCACCTTCAGGTCGCCGCGACCCAAGTCGGCAATCCACGCCGCCTGCCAAGTAAGCAAGCGCGCAGCGCGCAACTCCATCTCGCTATCAGCAATCATCCACTGAATGGCCTGCTTGTCGGCCAGCTTGGTTCGAAAGGTCTCGCGCTCCTTGGCCCAGTCGATGGCGATCTGCAGTGCCGCCTGCGCCACACCGATGGTGCCCGCAGCGTAAGGAATGCGACCTTCAATCAGCCACTTCTCGCAAATCGCAAAGCCTTGCCCCTCTTCGCCCAGCCGGTCTTCCACCGGTATCTCCACGTCCTTGAAGGTGATCTCGTAGGGCGAATATGAGCGGATCACGGGAATGGGTTTGAGGCTCATACCCTCCGGATTGCCATTGACGATGAAGGCTGTTATGCCTCCACGGTCGCCCTGCTCGCCGGTGCGTGCGAAGACGATGCCCCAATCGGCACCCTTGGCACCGGTGATCCACATCTTGCTGCCGCTCAGGAAATATTTGTCGCCCTTGCGCACGGCACGTGCACGTATAGAGCGAGCCGGGTTGGCGCCGCCGGAGGCCTCGCTGATCGCGAAGTAGATCTTCTTGCCTTGTCGGATGCCAGGCACGCCGTAGCGCTCGATCTGATCCGGAGTGCCCAGCCAGATGGCATTCGGGGGATCCGCACCGAAGGCGCCACAGGCCGGCACATAGGCGCCCATACGGCACTTTGCGGCCTCCTCAGCCACCACTGCCTGGCCTAACAGGCTCAGGCCTGCGCCGCCATACTCGACCGGCGAACGCACGCACCACAGGCCGATCTGCCGCGCCTTGGTCTGTAGCCGGTTCAAAACATCGGTAGGCAACTCATAGGCGTCGTGCGGCAACTTGTCTTCGGCGGGTTTTACCTCCGCAGCCATGAAGCGGCTCACGGTGTCTTGGATCTGGCGGAGCTCCTCGGAAAGCTCCCAGCTGTCTGTATTCATGGTGTCTCGTCGGATAGGGTTGGTTTCAGCCAAAGGGAATTCTGACTCGTGGAATCAAGTTCGTCAAGTGGAACTTAACCCTTGACGAATATCGTACAGAAAGAAATAATGGACTCGCGTCCATCCCTCGGAATTTTTGACTACCTACTTCAGCCACACCATGTCCATTTCCCATTTCCTACGGTCGCTGCTGTGTGTCGCGACCCTGCTCTCTGCCGCTCTGTTCTCCGTCGCCGCCCAAGCGCAGGTCACCCGCATCGTGGTACCTTTCAATGCCGGCGGCGCCACCGACAGCTACGTGCGCGCTATCGCCGACGAGATGACCCGTCGAGGCATCCAGACCATCGTGGAAAACAAGCCAGGTGGCTCCGGCATGATCGCTGCCGACTTCGTCGCGCGAGCGAAGCCGGACGGCCTCACTCTGTTCATGGGGTCCAACAGTACGCTGGCCAACAACGTCGTGCTGTTCAAGAAGATGACGTACGACCCGTTCAAGGCCTTTACACCGGTGTCACACATTGGCTACCAGCCCAGTATCCTGATTGCCCGTGCCGACGCACCGTTTACCTCCCTAAAGGAGTACGTTGCCTATGCCAAGGCTCACCCCGGACAGATCAATCGTGCATCGGTGGGCGCGGGCAACATTACCAACTTGGCCGGCGTGATGCTGGATCGCGCAGCCGGCATCACCACCACGCACATACCTTATACCGGCGACCCCCTCGCAATCCAGGCCCTGCTGGCCGGTCAGGTGGACGTCTACGTTGGTTCTTTGACGCTCGCACTGCCGTACACGCAGGCCGGAAAGCTGCGCGTGCTCGGCGTGTTCGACGACAAGCGGCTGGAACAACTACCCAACACGCCAACCTTGAAAGAGTCAGGCTACAACCTTGATGCCTACGCTTGGTACTGCCTGGTAGCCCCCGCTGGGACACCGGTCGCCACGGTGGACAAGCTCAATCGCACGATCAACGAAATCCTGCAGGACAAGGAGTTCGTCGCCCATGCGAGCCAGATCGGGGTGGTACGCCGCGGTGGCACTCCTCAGGAATTAGGCCAGTTCATCCAAGCCGAATACGATCGCTGGGCGCCGGTGTTGACCGAACTCGGTCTCGCTAAGAAGTTTTGACCGGGTTCTCTGTTTATGATTATCACCACGCCCCGCCCGCTGTACCGCAGCGAGCAACTGACGCGCACCTTCGCGCCGCGCAGCATTGCCGTCGTCGGCGTTTCCACCAATCCGGCCTCGTTCGGTTCCATCACCTACGCAAACATCGCCGGCCCGGGACGCTTCACCGGTCCTGTTTACATGGTGAATGCAAAGTACGATCGCATCGGCGACCAGCCATGCTATCCCTCCGTCGGCGCCCTACCGGAAACGCCGGATTGTGTCTTTATCGCCGTGCCGCGCGAAGCTGTCGAGGCGGTGGTGGTCGAGTGCGCGAAGCGTGGGGTGGGTGGAGTGGTGCTGTTTTCATCCGGTTTCTCGGAAACCGGCATCCCTGAGCGCATCGCACAACAGCAGCGCCTACTAGAGATTGCTCGCGCGGCCGACATGCGCCTGGTGGGCCCCAACTGCGTGGGCTTCATGAACTATGGGCTAGGCTTGGTAGGCACCTTCGGAACGGCCTCCTACAAAGGTTCACCTCGGCCACGGGCAATTGGACTGGTGAGCCAATCGGGCGCCATCGGTGCCGCTCTGGCTCAAGCTCAGGAACACGGCCTGTCATTGAGCCACATGCTGACCTGCGGCAACGCCAGCGATATCGATGTAGCCGACCAAGTGGCCTATCTGGCCACCGACCCCGGTTGCCAAGCGATCGCCTGCGTATTCGAGGGCATGAACGATCCGGCGCGCTTCCTAGCGGCCGCCGCCCTGTGCCGCGAAACCGGCAAACCTCTGGTGGTTCACAAGCTGGGCACCAGCGTGCGCGGAGCACAGGCGGCGGTGTCACACACCGGCTCGGTGGCCGGCTCCCAGGCGGCCTACCGCGCGGCCTTCGAGCAAGCAGGCGTGATCATGGTCGATGAACTGGAGGCGCTGCTGGACACCACTTCCTTCTTTGCCAAGGCGCCAGCGCCCCAGGCACGCGGCGTTGCGGTGGCGGCCGTATCTGGTGGCGCTTGCATCCTGCTGGCCGACAAGGCGGAACTGCATGGTGTGGATCTGCCCCACCCCACCCCCGCGACGATGGCGGTGCTCGAAAACCTGATCCCCGAATACGGTGCGCCGGGCAACCCCTGCGACATGACGGCGCAGGTACTGTCCACCCCCCAGCAGCTGCTCGACTGCTTTGAGGCCCTGATGGCCGACCCGCAATACGGCGCCTTAGTGGTGCCGCACACCTTCGCATACGCGCCGGCCACTGCCCGCATCGAGACGTTGGGTAAGGCGGCGGCCGAACACGGCAAGATTGCCTGCAACGTGTGGATGACGCAGCACCTGGAAGGCCCCGGTGCCATCGAGAGCGAGCACAACCCCCATGTAGCCACCTTCCGCTCCATGAACCACTGCATGGCGGCCCTGGCGGCTTGGCACAGGCGGGCCGACTGGCTACTCGAGCAGGGGCCTGCCGCGCCGCGGGTATCGCAGCCCTCGGCACGCGAGCGTGCGGCCGGTCTCATCGCTGCCTCGCCCAACGCCACGCTCACCGAGCGCGAAGGCAAGGAGGTGCTCGCCGCCTATGGCGTGCCGGTCGTGCGCGACCTGCTCACACACTCTGCCGACCAAGCGGCGACCGCCGCTCGCGAAGTGGGCCTGCCCGTGGTGCTCAAAGTCGAGTCGCCTGACATCCCGCACAAGACCGAGGCCGGCGTGATCCGACTGAACCTCAAGACGGAGGGCGAAGTGCGCCAAGCCTTCGCCGACGTGATGCGCAACGCGCAGGCGGCGACGCCGTCTGCGCGCATCACCGGCGTGTTGGTGCAACCTATGGTGCCCCAAGGCACCGAGATCATGGTGGGCGCGCGCGTCGATCCGCAATTCGGCCCGATGGTGGTGGTTGGCCTGGGCGGAATCTTCGTGGAATTGCTCAAGGACACTACCGTGCGGCTGGCGCCCGTGGGCATCCCACAAGCGCGCAAGATGCTGGGGGAGCTCAAGGCCCAGGCGGCACTCAATGGCTTTCGCGGCGCGCCACCGGTGGACCGCGAACGCTTGGCCGAGGTAATCGCCCGGATTTCCGAATTCGCCTCCGACCAGCGCGATCGCATCGCGGAACTGGACGTCAACCCTCTCATCTGCGCCGGCGAGCGCATCATCGCCGTCGACGCCCTCATCGCCAAACCGCAAGCATGACCGACAACACCCCCCAAGTGGCCGTCCGGCTGACCACCTCGCCGCTGGAGCAATTCCGCGCCCGCCTCGCTGGCGGCGAGCTGGCCTACCAGGTCGATGAAGACGGCCGCGCCCTGTTCTACCCCCGCGTGGCCGCGCCCGCGGGCTACCGCGGCGAACTGCGCTGGGCCACCAGCGCCGGCCTGGGCACCGTCTACGCCACCACCGTCATTTCGCCCAAGGGCGAGCCCGCCTACAACGTGGCGCTGATCGACATGGACGAGGGCTTTCGCCTCATGAGCCGGGTCGAGTCCATCCCCGCCGAACAGGTGCGCATCGGCCTGCGGGTGAGGGTGCGCATCCACCCCGCCGAGGGCGACGAAGGCCCCCATCCCGTGTTCGACCCCATGGAGGCCGCATGAACACCACCTTGAAGCGCGGCTCGGCCGCCATCGTCGGCGTGGCCGAATCCGACCTGGGCGAAGTCGCCGCTGGCATGAGCGTCATCGATTTGATGGCGCAGGGCGTGCACCGCGCGCTGGCCGACTGCGGCCTGGCGCTGGCCGATGTCGACGGCGTGTTCGCCGCCGCCGGCCAGAGCCGCATGCCCAGCACCGCCCTGTGCGAATACCTGGGCCTGAAGCCCCGCTACCAGGACTGCACCATGATGGGCGGCTCCTCCTTCATGACCCATGTGGCGCACGCGCAGGCGGCCATCGAGCTGGGCCTGTGCGAGGTGGCCGTGATCGCCTACGGCAGCACGCAGCGCAGCGCCGGCCGCAAGAACGTCGCGCCGCGCGAGTACAACCCCTACGAGACGCCCTTCCGCCCGGTCCTGCCGGCCAGCGCCTACGCCCTGGCGGCCTCGCGCCACATGCACCAGTACGGCACCACGCGCGAGCAGCTCGCGCAGGTGGCGGTGGCGGCGCGCCAGTGGGCGCTGCGCAACCCGGCGGCCTGGGAAAAGGAGCCACTGACGGTGGAGCAGGTACTGGCCGCGCGCATGGTGAGCCACCCGCTGACGGTGCGCGACTGCTGTCTGGTGACCGACGGCGGCGGCGCGCTGGTCATGACCAGTGCAGCCCGGGCGAAGACCCTGCGCAAGCCACCCGCCTTCGTGCTGGGGGTGGGCGAGAGCATCAGCCACCAAACCATCAGCAACATGGCCGACCTGACCGTCACCGGCGCGGCCCGCTCCGGCGCGCAGGCCTATGCCATGGCCGGCCTGAAGCCGCAGGACATCGACGTGGTGCAGGTCTATGACGCCTTCACCATCACCACCCTGTTGTTCCTCGAAGACCTGGGCTTTTGCCCCAAGGGCGAAGGCGGCCGCTTCGTCAGTGACGGCGCCATCGCCCCAGGCGGCCGGCTGCCGGTGAACACCAATGGCGGCGGCCTGTCCTACTGCCACCCGGGCATGTACGGCCTATTCGTGCTGATGGAGGCCGTACGCCAACTGCGCGGGGAATGCGGCGAACGTCAGGTCGCCGGCTGCGAAACCGCCATCGCCCATGGCAACGGCGGAGTACTGTCCAGCCATAGCACCGTGGTGCTCGGGAGCGCCAGCACCATCTGACGCGCACGACCCGAGTCGTGCACCTGGATCAAGAGCCCGCGCACCCGGGCCACTGCTGACCGCGCGCGCAGAGCCCTCTGTTCACTGACCCGTAAATCGCGGCGTGCGCTTTTCCTGGAACGCGGCGCGTCCCTCTGCATGGTCGCGGGTCTGGGACAGCTGCGGCCCCACCAGCAACTCCATCTCCAGAAACTGCTCCAGGGTCGGCGAGACGCTGTGGGCGAACAGCTGCTTGGCCATGGTCAGAGCCAAGCCGGGGCCTTGGGCGTACTGCGTGGCCAGGGCCAGCGCCTCGTCCAACACGCGCTCGGGCGGCTCCAGGCGTTGCACCAGCCCCTGCGTAGCGGCCTCCTCGCCGGTAAGCTTGCGGGCGCTGTATACCAGTTCCTTGGCGCGCGAAAAACCCATCTGCCGCGCCAGGAACCAGATCGCACCGCCATCCGGCGCCAAGCCCACCTGGGTGAAGACCTGCGAGAAATTTGCACCCGGCGTCGCCACCACGATGTCGCAGGCCATGGCCAGGCTGAAGCCGATGCCCACGGCCGGGCCGCGCACCGCCGCCACCACAGGTTTGTCCATGCCGTGAAGCGCGCGCACCATGGCATGCATGGTCTTCATACGCTGGCGCGAGCCGGCCAGGCCGCGCCCGCCCATCTTGCCCACGTCAGCGCCAGCGCAGAATGCGTCGCCAGCGCCGGTCAGCACGACGGCGCGAACGGCATCGTCCTCGGCCACGTCACTGAAGGCCGCCAATAAGGCGCGGCGCATCTCTAGATCCAGCGCGTTCCTGCCGGCCGGGTTATTCATGGTGACCACGGCGACGACGCCGCGTCGCTCGATGTCGATGCTGCTCATGGAAGACTCTTTCTGGACGAAGGGAGGGAAAAGACGGCGACAGGATATCAGTTTCGTTTGACGGAATCAATTCCACGGAATAGACTATGCCGCTATGACAACCGACAATTACTCCGTCCAGGGCGGCACCGCCGTCATCACCCTGAACAATCCCCCCGTGAACGCCATGGGCCATGCGGTGCGCCAGGAGCTGGCGGCGCAGCTAGAAGCCGCGTGGGCCGATGCGCAGGTGCAGGCCATCGTGATCACCGGCGCCGGCAAGCTCTTTTGCGGCGGAGCCGACGTCAAGGCCTTCAACACCCCGGCCTCGCGGGCCGAGCCGAGCTCGCGCACCATTGTCAAACAGATCGAGGCATCCACCAAGCCGGTGATCGCCGCCATCCACGGCAACGCACTGGGTCTGGGCCTGGAGTTCGCCATGGGCTGCCATTACCGCATTGCCCAGCGCGACGCCAAGCTGGGCCTGCCCGAGGTCAAGCTGGGCCTGCTGCCCGGCGGCGGCGGCACTCAGCGACTGCCGCGGCTGGCGGGCGTGGAAGCGGCCCTGCGCATGATCGTCGAAGGCAATCCCGTGGGCGCCGACGAGGCCCTGGCGATAGGCCTGGTGGATGAGGTCGCAGCCGGCGAACTGCTGCCCGCGGCGCTGGACTTCGCGGCCCGCGTCAGCGGCCGCAGCGAGCACCCGGTGGCCTCGCGCCGCCAGGCCGCCGCGCCGGCCGAGGCGGGCTGGTTCGAGACGCAGCGCGAGAAGCTGGCCAAAGCCAAGCGCGGCCTGCCCGCGCCGCTGGAATGCCTGGCCTGCATCGAGGCCGCGGTGTCTATGCCTTTCGACGAAGGCATGCAATTCGAGCGCCAGCGCTTCGACGTGCTGGTCAACGGCACCGAGTCCAAGGCGCTGCGCCACCTGTTCCTGGCCGAGCGCGCCGCCGCCAAGATCCCCGACCTCCCGGCCGACACGCCGGTCGCCCCGGTACGCTCGGTGGCGGTGATCGGCGCCGGCACCATGGGCGGCGGCATTGCGATGAGCTTTGCCAACGCCGGCATTCCCGTGACGCTGGTCGAGGCCAGACAGGAAGCGCTGGATCGCGGCCTGGCCACCATCCGCAAGAACTACGACGGCACGGTGGCCAAGGGCAAGCTGGCGCGCGAAGAGGCCGACGCGCGCATCGCCCGCATCGTGCCCACCCTGGATTTCGGGCAGGTCGCAGGCGCCGACCTGGTGATCGAGGCGGTGTTCGAGGATATGGACGTCAAGAAAGAGCTCTTTCGCAAGCTCGACGCCCTGAGCAAGGCCGATGCGATCCTGGCCACCAACACCTCCCGCCTGGATGTGAACGAGATCGCCGCTACCACCACCCGCCCCGGCTCGGTGATAGGCCTGCACTTCTTCAGCCCGGCCAACGTGATGCGGCTGGTGGAGGTCGTGCGCGGCCAGGCCACCGCGCCCGGGGTGATCGCCTCCTCCATGGCGATGGCACGCCAGATCGGCAAGCTGCCGGTGCTGGTCGGCGTGTGCGACGGCTTTGTGGGCAACCGCATGGTGGCGCAGTACGCACGCGAGGCCGAGTTCCTGCTGGAGGAAGGTGCCTTGCCGCAGCAGGTCGATGGCGCGCTGCAGAAGTTCGGCTTGGCCATGGGCCGCTTCGCCATGTCGGACCTGGCCGGCCTGGACATCAGTTGGTCCAGCCGCAAGCGCCAGGCCGCCACCCGGCCGGCGCACCTGCGCTACTCCAAAGTAGCCGACCGCCTGTGCGAGCTGGGCCGCTTCGGCCAGAAGACCGGCGCCGGCTTCTACCGCTACGAAGCCGGCAGCCGCACGCCGGTGCCGGACACCGTGGTGAGCCAGATCATCGAGGAGTGCGCGCGCGAGGCAGGCATCCAGCGCCGCGCCATCACCGACGAGGAGATCGTGGAGCGCTGCATCTACGCGCTGGTGAACGAGGGTGCCAAGGTGCTGCAGGAAGGCATCGCCCAGCGCGCCTCCGACATCGACCTGATCTACGTGAACGGCTACGGCTTCCCCGCGTGGCGCGGCGGCCCGATGTTCTACGCCGACACCGTGGGCCTGGCCACGGTGTACCAGCGTATCTGCCAATTCCACGCGCAGCACGGTGCGTTCTGGACACCAGCGCCGTTGCTCAAGAAACTGGCCGAGGAAGGTAGCAGCTTCAAGGAACTGGGCAATGCTCCGCGCAACGCCTGATGGCGCGAAGGGAAGTAGAGACCACGCCCCAACCGTCGGGTGTCGGTAGTCCCAGCAGAAAGCCCCGCGTTGCGGGGATTTTTTTTGGATCACCAACTCACGAGCCGGGGATCGCCTACGTTTCACTCCGCCATGCTGGCGGCTGCCGTTGCCCTAGCCTTCTTGGCTGCTGGTTTTTTTCGCCCTGGCTCGGGAACATCGACCGCGGTTTCCGCCATGAGCAGTTTCAAGTCGGCTGAGTGTTCGGGGCTGGCGCCGAGGCGCGTGGAGATGTCACGGCCTGCGGCGAGCAGGATGTCGGCTAGTTCCTGGTCGAGCGAATCCACCCGTATGCTGGGGCCGGTCAGTGCCAGGCAGTGGCGCACTGCGCCATGGAGGTCGAAAATGGGCACCGCAATGGCGGTCAGTCCCGGCACGCGCTGGCCGCGCGAAATGGCATAACCTTGACGACGAAAACGCGTCAACTCCCGGTTGAAGGCCCCGCGGTCGAAGTTTGACTCGCTCATGTTGGCCTTGACCACCCGTTCCAAGTCTTGCGATTCCATGTAGGCCAGCAGGATGCGGCTACTCGCCCCCAGATACAGGGGCATGTGTTGACCCGGGCGCGCCATGGACATCAGGGGCGCCGGCGTGTCCACCACCTCCAGCACCATGCGGTCATTACCGACGATGGCGTTAAGCGTGATGGTCTCCGAGGTTTGCTCATTGACCTGCACCATGATCGGCCGCGCAATTTCACGAACGCTCAGGGTGCTGCGCACCAGCCCACCGAGTCGCGCCAGTTTGAGCGACAAGCAATACTGCTGGTTGTCCATGCGCACCAAGAAACCGGCTCGCTCCAGCGTGTTGACCAAGCGGAAAGCCGTGGTCTTGGGCATGCGAATGCGTTCTGCGATCTCCTGCAGCGAAAGACTTAAGTGCTCGTTGTCGTAGGCGTCAAAAATGGCGAGTGCGCGTCCAACGGCACGAATCATGGAATTCTCCTGGTCCGCATTCCGAACCTTGGAACAACTATATCCCATTCTCCTGCTGCAATGCGGTGAAACGGCGACGATGTGCGCTGGCATTTCCCAGCCACGCCGACAGCACGAGTGCGCGCTTTAGGTACAGACCCGCATCGTATTCATCGGTGAAGCCGATGGCACCATGCAACTGGATCACTTCGCGCGTGATGCGTAGCCCACTGTCGCTGGCCCGCGCCTTGAAGCGACTCGCCATCCGTACCCGTTCGACCGTCGGCGTGTCGACGTCAAGCACATGCACCGCCTCGTCGCGCACGGCGCGTACCAGTTCCTGCTGCACGTACAAGTCAGAGGCTTTGTGCTGCAAAGCCTGGAAGCTGCCGATCGGCTTGCCAAACTGCACGCGAGTGCGCATATAACCGAGCGCCATCTGCAGCGCCGCCTCAATCACGCCCTGCATCTCCGCGCCAGCCAAGACTGTCGCTTCGTCCAGCGCGCGTTCAAGTGCGGCAAGGCCCTCCGGGCTGGCCGCACTGACCACTTGGGAGGGGGTGACTCGCACTTTGTCGAACTGCAACAAGCCGCTGGGCGTTTCGTCGGCGCGCTGCTCGTGGTGTATCGTCAGACCTTGCGCCTTTGCATCGATCCAGTACAGGCCACAACCCGTCGCTCCACGCGCGCTGACGATGAACCCGCCCGCGCCAGCCGCACCAGCGACGAAACGCTTGGCGCCGCTGAGCAGCAGGTCGGCAGCGCCATCGGCCTCGACCCGCGTCTCGATCGCAGCGGTATCAAGGGAGCCCAAGCCTTCCTGCCAAGCCACGCAGGGCAACAGGCTGGCGTCCAACAACCGTGGCAGCAGGGTTTGCTTGAGCGCCTCGTTATCGCCGTGCAGCAACACGCGGGCCGCGAAGGTAGCTGGCACCAGAGGATCGGCCATCAAGCCCTTACCCAACTCCTGCAGCACCACGGCCAGTTCGGCGAAGCCCAGGCCCAAGCCACCGTACACCTCGGGCACCACGATACCCAGCCAGCCCAGTTCAGCCATATGGCGCAGGTGCTCGGCTTCATAGCCCGGCAGCGTACCGCGGCGGGCCCTCAGGCGCTTCATGTCAATATTGCGGCCGACATAGCCGGCCGCGCTTTCACGCAGCATCTCAATTTGCTGCTGCGCATCGGATAGGGTGTTTTCCTGCATGGTCTTTCTCAGGAAGGCAAGTCCAGGACGTTCTTGCTCAGGATGTTGCGCTGCACCTGGCTGGAGCCGCCGTAGATGGTGAAGGCACGGCACTCCAAGAAGGGATAGAGGATGTCCATTTCCTCGCCGTCGACGTCGACGTCGCCCAACAAGGCACCCAGGTCACCGGCGGCCTCCACCATCAACTCGGTGACGCGCTGGCAAGTTTCGGTGGCCCAGATCTTGAGCATGGAAACCTCGAAGCCAAAGCTGCCGCCGGTGCGCATGATCTGCGCGAAGCGCTCGTAGGCGGCAGCCGAGTCGAGCACATCCATTGTGACCTGCGTGAGTTTGTCCGCGAAGGCCGGGTCGCCGACCTTTCCGCTGGCCTGGGCCAACTTCTGCAGGCGCAGCAGAGCCAGCATGGACTGGCGCGGCGAGCCGGACCAGATGCGCTCGAAACCAAGCAGCGCCTTGGCCACGTTCCAGCCATCGTTGAGCTCGCCCACCATGTTGGCGACCGGAGTGCGCACGTTGTCCAGGAACACCTCGCACAGCTCCTCGTGGCCGGCAATGTTGCGGATGGGCCGCACGGTGATGCCGGGTTGGCGCATGTCGATCATGACGAAGCTAATGCCCGCCTGCTTCTTCACCGTCTTGTCGGTGCGCACCAGGGCGAACATGTGTGTGGCGTCGAAGGCAACGCTGGTCCAGATCTTCTGACCGTTGATCACGAACTCGTCCCCCTCGATGCGCGCCTCGGTGCGCAGGCTGGCGAGGTCGGAGCCGGCGTTGGGCTCGGAGTAGCCCTGGCACCAAGTGTGCTCGCCCGCCAGGATTTTGGGCAGGAAGCGCCTGCGCTGTTCGTCGGTGCCGCGCGCGATCAGCAACGGGCCGATGTTCATCAGACCTTGGTCCATCACGCGCGGCGCGCCGCTGCGTTCCAACTCCTCCAAATACACTAGGATTTTGGACTGGGTCAGACCCATGCCGCCCCACTCCCTGGGCCAACTGGGCACGAGCCAACCGGATTTCGACAGGGTCAGGTACCAATCCTTGACCTCTGCCCACCTGGGCCGGCGGCTCAGGTGGCGCAGATGCTGCGGCACATGCCGCTGGAAGAAGGCCGCGGCGATACCCCGGAAGTCCTCATCGTCGAGGGAATTCCAGTCCTTCTGGGTGGCTTGCTCGCTCATGACCGACCTCAAATGCCCTTGAACACCGGCGGACGCTTCTCGAGAAAAGCTTTCGCCGCCTCGAGGTGATCCTGCGAGTTCATCGATAGCATCTCGTAGGCAATGGAGGCGTCCAGGATCAGGTTCAGCTGCTGCTTGATCCATTTATTAACCGAAAGCTTTGTCCAGCGCACCGCGAGGGGCGGCACCGCATTCAACTCGCGAGCGATCTTCATCGCCTCCTCCAGAACTTGCTCGGGCGGGGCCGCGTGGTTAATCAAGCCCATGGTCTGCGCCTCAGCGCCGCTCATCAACTTGCCGCGCATCAGGAATTCCTTGGCGCGGTTCGGACCAACCAAAATTGGCCAGATCACCGCGCCACCATCGCCGGCCACCAGTCCTACCTTGACATGAGAATCGCCGAATTTGGCCGTCTCCGAAATCACGGTCGAATCGGCAAACAACGCCAACGTAGCACCCAGGCCCACGGCGTCACCGTTGATCGCGGCCACGATGGGCTTCTCCACTTCCAGGATGCTCTGGAACAGGCGCTTGGTTGACCCCGGCGTGGCCAGTGCGAAGCGCCAAGCCTCCTCGGTACCGAAGCGACTGACCATACGCTTGATGTCACCTCCGGCGGAAAAAATCTTGCCGGCACCGGTCAGCACGATCACGTTCACCTGCGGGTCGTGTTGCAGGTCCAGCCACACATGCTCCAACTCCGCGTGCATCTCGGCGTGGATGGCGTTGCGATTTTCGGGCTGATTCAGCATGAGGGTGGCGATGCCGTTGTCGCACTGGATCGACAGGTATTTGTAACGCGCGTAGTCAGGAGTCATGGAGGTCTCGCTTAGGTTTATTAAATCCACTGAGTGGACACAGTTCCGTTTTGCCGCTACATTGTCATCCCATGGAGTACAACTGTCAAGCCATGCTGCAGGAACTGATGGACAAAGAGGCCATCCGTGATTGCCTGTACCGTTACTGCCGCGGCATCGATCGCGCCAACGAGGAGGTACTTCGCACCGCGTACTGGCCCGATGCCCATGACCGCCACGGGGCCTACGTGGGCAATGTTGAAGGGTTCTTCGCCCAGGCACTGCCGCGCCTGCGCTCGGGTGGGCGGGGCGTGCACCAAATCTCCAACATCCTGATCGAGCTGCATGGCGACATCGCTGCCGTGGAAAGCAGCTTCCTCGCGTTGCAGACGAACGGCGCGACACCGACACATGAAACCTTCTTGTGTGGCCGCTATCTTGACCGATTTGAGAAGCGCCGGGACCACTGGCGCATAGCAGACCGCATCGTGGTGTACGACTGGATCGAGGAACGCACCCGTCGGGAGCTAGCGCAAGACAACGACAACCTGTTCGGCAAGCGCCAACCCAACGGTGGACGCCTCTTGAAGGACCCGCTGTATGCCTTCCTGACGGCAGTACGCGCGCAAGCTGACCCAACTTCTCAGAAAGATCACATTTGACAGCTTGGCCCACTAATAGCAAAAATTGGAATTAGTTTCGAAATATTGACCTACGACTTCTCAAAGGAGACACCATGAATGAGCACCCCACCGGCATCTCACGCCGCCACACCTTGATGGCCTTAGCCGCATCGGGTGTCTCCTGGGTCACCGAGGTGGCGTATGCCGACACTTACCCCAGCAAGCCGATTCGGATCGTGGTGCCCTATGCCGTGGGTGGTTTCACCGACATCGTGTCGCGCCTAGTGGCACAAAAAATGTCAATCAAGCTGGGCCAACCGGTAATCGTGGAAAACAAGGCTGGTGGCTCGACGATCATTGGTGCCGAAGCAGTGGCCAAATCAGCGCCAGACGGATACACCTTGCTGATGGCCGTTACTACGACGATTTCGACCAACCCCTTTTTGTTCAAAAAACTGCCTTACAAGCCCACTGACTTCGTGCCGGTGGCGCTGACCGGGTTGACACCATTCGTACTCAGCGCGCACCCCTCTGTACCGGCGAACACGCTGACCGAATTGATCGCGCTGGAAAAAGCCACGCCCGGCACTCTGAACCTTGCCACCTTGGGCCTGGGCAGTTCTACACACTTGGTGGGCGAGATGTTCAACGCGCTGGCGGGTGTGAAACTCAACATGATTCCATACCGCGGGGCGGGTCCGGCGTTGAGCGACCTGATAGCAGGCCATGTGCAACTCTTCTTTGACGGCATCGCCACCTCCGCTCCGCTGTTTCGTAGCGGCAAGCTCAAGGGCATTGCCATTACCGGCGACAGCCGCTCGCAAGCCGCGCCACAGGTGCCTACCTTCGCCGAAGCGGGCCTGCCGGATATGAAGGCAGCCTCTTGGTATGGCCTGCTCGCTCCGGCGCGCACCCCGCAGGCCATCGTTGAGCTGCTGAACCAGGCTACCAACGAAGCGCTGCAATCGGCCGATGTACACGCCCGCATTGCACAAGACGGCGCTTCGGCGCCCATCCTCACCCCGCAGCAGTTCGGCGACCTGATCGAAACACACACTCGCAACTGGGAGCGAATCATCAAGCCGTTGAACATCAGCCTGGAAATCTGATCTCCATGACGAACCGCACCCCGCGGGCGCTGTCGGGACGCGTCGCGCTGATCACCGGCTCTACCGACGGCATCGGCTTAGCAGTGGCCCGCAGCTTGGCAGCACAAGGCTGCACCGTCATGCTCAATGGTTTTGGCGAGACTCAGGCCATCACCAATCTATGCGAGGAACTTGCCTTCACACACACGGTGGACGTGAGCCATGCCGACGCCGATCTGAGGCGTGAGAACGAAGTTTCAGGCTTGGTGCCGCGCGTGGTGGAACGCTTTGGTCGGCTGGATATCCTCGTGAACAACGCCGGCACGCAGCACAAGGGACCGGTGGAGCAACACCCACCGCATCGCTGGCGCGAGGTGTTCGCACTGAATCTGGACGCCGCTTTTCACACAATTCGAACCGCGCTTCCGGGCATGCGCGCCGGCGGCTGGGGCCGCATCGTCAACATCGCATCGGTGTACGGCCTAGTTGGCGGCGTGGATCGCAGCAGCTATGTCGCCTCCAAGCATGCGCTGGTGGGTCTGACCAAGGCCGTGGCGCTGGAAACCGCCACCACGGCAATCACCTGCAACGCAGTATGCCCAGGCGATGTCTCCACCCGCATCTTCTATCGCAACGCCAAACTGCTCGCCGAGCGCGAGCAGATCACCCGTACCGAGGCACAACAACGTATCGCCGCGACCAACATGCCCTCGGGCCAGGTCGTCTCACCCGAGCAGGTGGCCGCGCTGGTGGCCTTCCTGTGCACTGAGGCTGCGAACGAGATTCGCGGTGCTGCTTTGCCTGTAGACGGCGCATGGCTGGCCCGATGATTCCCCTGTAAATAACACCATGAAAACTACAACCCCGCGCCCCGGTGCGCTTTCCCATCTTCGCGTCCTGGACCTGAGCCGAGTCTTTGCCGGCCCCTGGGCCGGGCAGATGCTGGCCGATCTCGGCGCTGAGGTGATCAAGGTCGAACGCCCGGGCGAAGGTGACGACTCGCGCCGCCTCGGGCCACCCTTTCTGCGCGATGACGCAGACCAGCCCACTCGCGACTCTGGCTTCTACCTAAGTGCCAACCGCAATAAGAAGTCGATAAGCGTCGACATCTCGCGGCCTGAGGGCCAGGCCATCATCCGTGCGCTGGCCCTATCCTGCGACGTGTTGATCGAGAACTACAAGGTCGGCGACCTTGCGCGCTACGGGCTCGACTACGCCGCGCTGCGTTCAGACAACCCACGCCTGGTGTATTGCTCCATCACAGGCTTCGGCCAGACTGGTCCTTACCGCAAGAAGCCCGGTTACGACTCCATCTTCCAAGGCATGGGCGGATTGATGGCCATCACCGGGCATGCCGATGGTGAGCCCGGTGGCGGCCCCCAGAAAGTGGGCCTGATCGTGTCGGATCTAATGGCTGGGATGTACGCCTCGGTCGCCATCCTAACAGCGCTGGAGCACCGCGATGCTGTGTCAGGCGAGGGCCAATACATCGATCTGGCCCTGCTGGACTCTCAGGTAGCAGCGCTGTCGCACGCAGCCATGGGCTACTTGGTCTCGGGAGACTTGGTGCCGCGCTGCGGCACCAAGTCTCCGACGGCCGCACCATCGCAGATGTACCGCTGCCAGGACGGCGCCGTGATGCTGGTGGTGGGCAACAAGGCCCAGTGGGGCAAGTTCACTCAAGTAATGGGGCGGCCCGATCTGCCAAACGACCACCGCTTCGCCACCAACCAAGATCGCATCCGCCACCGTGATGAGCTCAATGCCATTTTGGAACCCATTTTTCTGGCGCATCCCAAACGATATTGGATTGACGCGCTGGCCGAAGCCGGCGTGCCCTGCGGGCCGGTCAACGAATTGCACGAAGTCTTCTCCGACCCACAGGTGCAAAACCGCGGAATGGTGGTGCAGATGCGGCACCCTCGTCGCGGCGCCATGCCGATGCTGGCCAACCCGATCCGCCTGTCTAGCACGCCGGTGCAGTACCGCATGCCTCCACCAGACCTGGGTCAGCACACCGACGAAGTACTGATGCAATTGCCTGGCTATGACGCGACGCGGCTGAAGCAACTACGAGACGACGGCGTTATCTGACCCCCTCCCTACCGAACACATCAGGATCCCATCATGAAGCCTGTACTACTGCTGGAAAACAAGATTGCCCTCGTGACCGGCGCGGGCCGCGGTATCGGTCGCGCCATTGCCGTCGCCTATGCCAACGCTGGCGCACGCGTCATCATCACCGACCTAAGCGAAGCGGCGTGCGCCGACACGCGCGCCGAAGTGGAAGCCGCCGGCGCCCGGGCCTGGACCTACGCGCTGGACGTGAGCAACGCCGCCGCCTGCGTACAGCTGGCGACGGCGGTGGAACGCGATATCGGCGACCTGCGGGTGCTGGTAAACAACGCCGGCCTGATGATCCGCGAGAAGGTGGACAGCCCGCGTGCCCCCGAGGCGGTGCGCCGCCTGATGGAGGTGAACTACTTCGGCACCTTCAACGTGTTGCACGCCTTCCTGCCAGCACTACGCCGCACTCAGGGCTGCGTCATCAACTTGGCCTCCGGCGCGGCACTTACCGGCCTGCCTGGATGCGTGGGCTACTCACCCTCCAAGGGAGCGGTCAAAATGCTCACGCAGTCCATGGCCGCCGACCTGGGCGCTGATGGCATTCGCATCAACGCCATCGCCCCCGGGGTGATCGAGACGGCAATGACCGAGTCGACCCGCAACGATCCCGAACGCCTGGGCCGGTTCATGGCGCGCATCCCCGCCGGTCGCTTGGGCCAGGCAAAGGAGATTGCCGGCCCCGCGGTCTTCCTGGCCTCGGACCTAGCCAGCTATGTCAACGGCATCACCTTGCCTGTCGATGGCGGCAAGCAAGCTGTGTAAGCAAAACCATCCCATAGGAGACATCATGAAGACAGCAACCACCCTCACACGCAGAATACTCTTATGTGCTCTGTGCGCGCCAGCCGCCGTTCTGGCGCAGGCACCCGCCTGGCCCGCGCGACCGCTGAAGCTGGTGGTGCCCTATCCGCCCGGCGGCCTGACCGACGTGCTCGCGCGGCTCGTCTCCCAGAAGGCCAGTGAGCAGTTGGGCCAGCCCATCGTCGTGGAAAACCGCCCCGGTGCCAGCACCATTGTGGGCGCTGAGCAGGTAGCCCGAGCGGCACCGGATGGCTACACCCTGCTCATGGCAGCGACCACCACGCTCACCACCAATCCGCTGCTATTCAAGAAGCTCCCGTACAAACCAACGGACTTCACACCCGTGGCCTTGGTCGGCACTGTCCCCTTCGCGCTGGTCGTGTCCCCCTCCGTACCGGCAAAGGACCTGCGTGAATTCGTGGCTTATGCCAAGGCTCACCCCGACCAGATGACGTTTTCCACTTCCGGACAGGGCGCCTCCTCACACTTGGTAGGCGAGATGTTCAAAGCGGCCACGCAAACCCAGCTGCGCGACATACCATACAAAGGGTCTGCCGCCGCGCTGACGGCGGTGCTGTCCGGTGAAGTAAGTGCCACATTCGATGGCCTCACGAACTACCTTCCTTACGCGCGTGACGGCAAGCTCAAGATTCTGGCGATGTTCAGCGAGCAGCGCGTGCCGGCAGCGGACGCTATCCCCACTCTCCTGGAATCGGGATATCCGGATGCGGTGGCTTATTCCTGGTTCGGTGTAGTGGCTCCGGTCGGCACTCCGGCCACGGTGGTAAACCGGCTCAACCAGGCATTCAATACCGGCCTGCGGTCGCCAACGCTAAATGATCGCCTGCGTACCGACGCAACATCGGGCCCCATCCTCTCGCCCGAAGCTTATGGCGAGTTCATGCGCAGTCAAGCGCAGTTGTGGGAAAAGGTCATCACACCGCTCAATCTGAACCTGACGCCTTGAAGCGCAATGGCGTCATGTGGTCGGTGAGCGTCCAGTCCTCCCATCTTGAAAGCGTGCTCGTGGCATAGGAGTCTCGTGTCCACCTCAACTCTTGGTGGACTCGTGAACACTATCCCCGATCAACAAGCCGGTCCGCGTCGTCGGCGTCGGCTGCACAGCGATGAGTTCAAAGCTGATGCGGTAGCGGCCTGCGCGCAGCCGGGCATGTCGATGGCCGCGGTGGCGATGGCCCACGGCATCAACGCCAACCTGCTTCGGCGCTGGGTGCACGAAGCAGAGATGCGGCCGAGCCGCGACATCGTGCGGGCAGACGCCGGCAACGCAGCCAAGGCGCAAGAGTCCAAGACGGTCTTCGTCCCTGTCAGCCTGCCGGCGCCGACGCCACCGGCCCTGGACATCCGCGTCGAACTGCGGCGCGGGCCGACGACGGTCACGGTGTCCTGGCCGGCAGGTGCCGCAGCCGAGTGCGCAGCCTGGATGCGCGAGTTGCTGCAATGATCCGCATTGACGCGATGTGGCTGGCCGCCGAGCCGATCGACATGCGCGCCGGAGCCGAACGCCTGCTGGCACGCGTGGTGCAGGTCTTCGGCGCGGCGCAGGCGCACCACGGCTACCTGTTCGCCAACGCCCGCGGCACGCGCATCAAGCTGCTCGTGCACGACGGCTTCGGCGTGTGGTGCGCGGCGCGTCGGCTCAACGCCGGGCGTTTCGTCTGGCCTGGAGCGACGAACGTGACGTCCTCGCTGTCGCTCACACCGGCGCAGTTCGACGCCCTGGTGCTGGGCCTGCCATGGCAGCGTCTTGCCGAGCTCAGTGTCATCACACGGGCCTGACAGGTCGGCGCCAGCGTCCCCTGGCGAGCGTTGACAGTGGATGTGCCGATGTTTGCATCGGCACGCTCGGGCACCATACGCTCTATGCTTGGCGCGGCCGATCTTCTTGCAACGAATCCTTCTGGGCTGTCGGCCGAGGCGGCCGCGCTGATTGCCCAGTTGCGCCAGCGCCTGCAGGACCAGGAGCAGCAGTTGGCCGAGCGTGACGCGCTGCTGCAGCGCAAGGACCGCGAGATCGCACTGCGCGAGGCCAAGATCGAGAAGATCACCTTCGAGCTGGCCAGGCTCAAGCGCTGGAAGTTCGGCGCCAAGTCCGAGGCCATGAACGCCGAGCAGCGTCGCCTGTTCGAGGAGACGCTGGCCGAGGACGAGGCTGGCCTGCGCGAGCAGCTCGAGCGGCTTCGGCGTGAGGCGGCCGCTGCTGCTGCCGCTGCCTCGGGCATGACAACCAAGGCGCCCTCGCGCAGGCCACGCCGCAACCCGTTCCCCGAGCACCTGCGCCGTGTGGAACACCGTCACGAGCCTGAACACACCGACTGCCAGGAGCCCGGTTGCGGACGTCCCATGACGCGCATCGGCGAGGAGATCAGCGAGCGGCTGGACATCGTGCCGGCCGAGTTTTTCGTGCACCGCCACATCTACGGCAAGTGGGCCTGCCGCTGCTGCCAAGTGCTGCGCCAGGCGCCCAGCGTCGCACAGGTCATCGAAGGCGGCATCGCCGCCAGTGGCTTGGTCGCGCACACGCTGATCAGCCGCTTCGTGGACCACATGCCGTACTACCGGCAAGAGACGGTCAACGCCCGCAGCGGCGTGCACACGCCGCGCTCCACGCTGGCGTCCATCGCCGGCCAGGCGGGGGCTGCGCTGGAGCCGCTGCACGATGCACTCAGGCGCTTCATCCTCAGCTGCGCAGTGCTGCACGCCGACGAGACCCCGGTGGCCTTGCTGGACCCGGGCGCGGGCAAGACGCGAAGAGCCTACGTCTGGGCCTACGCCAGAAGCTGGCACGACGCGGTGCCCGGTGTGATCTACGAGTTCTGCGCGGGACGCGGAGCGCAGTACCCGCTGGCATTCCTGGAAAGACACGGCGAGCGATGGTCGGGCACGTTGCTGACCGACCGCTACAGCGCTTACGAGACCGTGGTCGATCCGCGGCTGTACCCGGACCGCCGGGGCGCCGCCTGCGTCGCGCACGCGCGCCGCAACTTCGAGGAGCTGACGCAGGGCGGCACCAGCGTGGTGGGCCTGGAGGCGGTGCGCCGCTTCGCGCGAATCTACGGAATAGAGGCCGAGCTTAAGGACCTCAGCGACGATGAGCGCCGCGCACATCGCCAGCGGTTGGCCAAACCTTTGTGGCAGGAGCTGCAGCATTGGTTGCAGCTGGAGCGCCGGCTGGTGGCCGACGGTGGCCCGACGGCCAGGGCCATCGACTACGCACTGGTGCACTGGGCCGCGCTGACGCGTCACCTGGACGACGGCGCGGTCGCCATCGACAACAACCACCTGGAGCGCCAGATCAAGCCGTGGGCCATGGGGCGCCGGGCATGGATGTTCGTGGGCAGCGAGCTGGCCGGCCAGCGGGCCGCCATCGTGATGAGCCTGGTGCAGTCGGCGCGCATGAACGGGCACGATCCCTGGGCCTATCTGCGCGACGTGCTGCAGCGCCTGCCCACGCAGCCGAACAGCCGGATCGAGGACTTGCTGCCGCATCGCTGGCAGCCACTGGCCGATACAGTGAACGGATGAAGAACATCGAGACGCTCATCGCTGACGGCGCGGCGACATCACCATCGGCATGATCGCAGGCGTGGAGTGCAGCGCCACGGCAGCCGATGGTCACAACGCGCTGGCCATGCTCGTGCGGCGCGAGGGCGAAACCATCAGCGCCTTGCTGCGCCGTCTGGACAAAGCCGTCGGCAGGTACTACCTCACCGACGAGCCAACTGACGAGATCAACCCGCACTGACGGCTCCGTCAGCTGGGTCAAGGTGGTCCGACTGGACGTTCACTGTGGTCGAACAAAAGGGCAACACACATTCAGATCACTTCGCCGCCGTTAGGACTGATCACCTGGCCGGTAATGTAATCGGCCTCGTCGGAGGCCAGGAAGGCGACCAGCCAGGCGACTTCCTCGGGCTCGCCCCGCCGCTGCAGCGGCACGTTGGCCTGCAGGTCTCGGCGGTATACCTCGGAGTGGGCGAAAGCGCCCAAGATCGGCGTGCGCACCCGCCCAGGTGCCACTGCGTTCACCTGGATATTCCACTCGGCAAACTCCTTGGCCCAAGCCTTGGTCAGGCCGATGAGGGCGGCCTTCGCACCGGCGTAATGCGAACTGCGCTTGCGCCCCGACATCCCCAGGATGGACGAAGTGTTGATGATCTTGCCCCGGCGCCGCGCCTTCATGCCGGGCAGCACCGCGCGGGTACAGTACCAGGAACCCATTACATGTACCTGAAACATGCGAGTGAGGTCGGCGTCGGAAATGGCGTCGAACGCCTGTTGGCGGCCGGAGATGCCGGCGTTGTTCACCAGGATGTCGATTTCGCCGACCTGCTGGCGCACCGCGTCGATGGCCTCGGTGATGGCACCCGCATCGCCCACGTCCCCGACGCAGGGCACGGCGCGACCGCCGGCACCTACGATCTGTGCCACGGTCTCGTCGGCCGCCGTCGGGTCAAAGTCATTGACAATCAGCACCGCGCCGCGCTCGGCGAGCACCAAGGCATCAGAGCGGCCGATGCCGGAACCGGCGCCGGTCACCAACGCCACGCGTCCTTCCAGGGATTTCATGCGCACCTCCCTCACAAAACCTGCTGCGTGCGCAGCGCCTCGACTTGCGCCGCGTCCAGCGCCAGGCGCTCGTGCAGGATGGCCTCTGTGTCCGCCCCCAGGCGGGCGCTGGGCTGATAGGAAACTGCGGCATCCTCCCCGCCAAAACGCAGCGGCGTACTAGGCACCACGATACGGCCGTACTCGGGATGGTCGATCCACCGCAGCGAGCCGCGTGCATGCAGGTGCGGATCGTTCACTACCTCTTCCAACGTGCGCACCGGCGCACAGGGCACGCGGTTCTGGATCAGGCGCTCGAACAGTTCCGCCTTGTTGTAGCCGCGAGTAATCTGACCCAGCATGCCGTCCAACAGATCCATGTGGCTGCAACGTTCCTTCACCGTGGCAAAGCGTGGATCCTGCGCCAGGTGCTGGCACTGCAGCGCCTCCACCAGGCTGCGCCAATGCTGCTCGTTGTTGGTGATGATGGCGATGTAGCCATCGGACGTGGGGTATACGTTGTATGGACACAGCGACATGCCCGTGTGGCGGTTGCCAGTGCGAGGCGCCTCGCCCGAGCCGTAGAACAGCCCCAGGCTCGAGGCCAGCGTGGGATACACCGCCTCCATCATGGAGACCTCAATGGTACGGGCGTTGCCGGTGCGCTCGCGCTCATACAACGCCGTGGCTATCGCGCCGTACAGGTGGATGCCGGCCATGAAATCGGCGATGGCCGGGCCCGACTTCACAGGCGGCGCGTCGGTATAGCCAGTGGTGTCGATTACGCCGGTCATGGCTTGCACCGTCAGATCCATCGCCGGGTAGTCGCGGTAGGGGCCGGTCTTGCCGTAGCCGGAGCCGGCCGCGTAGATCAGTTTTGGATTGGCCTGACGCAGCACGCCCTCGCCCAAGCCCAGCCGGTCCATGACGCCCGGCGCAAAGTTTTCCACCAGCACGTCCGCCTGCTTCACCAACTCCAGCAGCAGCTCGCGCCCCTGCGGGGACTTGAGGTTCAGGGTCATGGTGCGCTTGTTGGCATTGAGCATGGCGAACGGCATTGCGGCGCCACTGGCGCCCGAGCGCTTACGCAAATGCTCACCGCCGGGCGGCTCGATCTTGATGACCTCGGCTCCGCCTTGCGCCAAGAGAAAGGTGGCGTAAGGGCCGTTGTAAATCTGCGTCAGGTCCAGGACGGTGACGCCGGAAAAAGGGTAGGACATGGGTGAGCTCCTGTTCGTTTCCATTTTACCTGCAAATTCCATTTTTTTTAAATTTTGAATAAATTTGGAACTCACTCGACAGTTGGCATCTGCATTCGAATCGCTGCGAGCCCGCTGCGCTACACCCCATCTCAATTGTTCGTCCCGCGGCTCGGGACGTTGAGTGACCCCATTAGGAACACCCTCAATTGAGTTCCATTTGACAGAACCAGGTCCGATAAATACACTGCATGAGCATTCACCATTTTTGCCAAGCAACCGCGGCCAACCGTAAGGAGACGACCTGTGTTCAATCATTCCCTGTCCCGACGCACAGTCCTGGGCGCTTCCCTCATGACACTCGTCTGGGGCGCTGCTGCCCAACCGGACGGGTGGCCCAACCGGCCGATCCGCCTTGTAGTTCCGGGCTCTCCAGGCTCCGGCATGGATATATACGCCCGCATGATCGGCGTTCCATTGCAGGCAGCCTTGAAGCAACCGGTGGTGATCGACAACAAGGCGGGTGCCAACAGCATTATCGGTAACGATGCTGTCGCCAAGGCTGCACCCGACGGCTACACGTTCCTCCTTACGCCCTCTTCGGCGATCGCGATCAACCCGCTCGTCCAAGCCAAGATGCCCTACGACACCGAGAAGGACTTGTTGCCGGTGGCGCAGGTCGGTGCGGCCGGAATCCTGCTGATCGCTAACCCAAAATCGGGCTTCAAGAATCTGCAGGACATGATTGGCTATGCCAAGGCCAACCCGGGCAAGTTGGCCTACGGCAGTTGGGGCAACGGCTCCAGCGGCCACTTGGCCATGGAGGGCATCAAGGCACACTACGGCTTGGACATGCCACACGTTCCGTACAAGGGAACGGCCACAGAAGTTCAGGATCTTCTGGCGGGCAACATCATGGTCGGCTTCACGGATATCGCGTCGCCCATTCCGCACGTGCGCGCCGGCAAGCTGGTTGCCATTGGCGCTACCGGCTCAGCCCGTGGCCCCGCTCTTCCGGAGGTGCCCACCGTAAAGGAGCAGGGCTACAACTTCGACGCCGATGGCTGGTACGGCGTATTCGCCCCGGCTGGCACCCCGATGGGTATCGTGCATCGCATGAACGAGGAAATCAATAAGATCCTCGCCACGGAGGACATGCGGCAGAAATTCGCTACGCAGAACATGCTCAAACCGCCCATCAAGACAGCCGAAGAGTTCGCCACCACGGTCAAATCAGACATCGCATTGTGGCAGCACATGGCCAAGGGCGTGAAGCTGCAGCTCTACTGAAGCGAAGAACGCGTATCCCACAGCGGACTTGCAGCAGTCCGCTGATCGGCGCTCCCGGGGCAGCGCGATGGGACACGACAGGTCGCCGCGCTTCCATCACCCAAAGGCCGTTTCACCGCATCGCCAAGGGCACATATGTCAATGCTGTTTTCGCCGTTCCAGATGCGTTCGCTCAGTTTCCGTAACCGCATCGCGGTCTCGCCCATGTGCACGTACTCGAGTACAGAGGGCATGCCAAACAACTGGCACCTTGTGCACCTCGGCAGTCGTGCCATGGGCGGAGCTGGCATCGTTATGACCGAAGCGTGCGCGGTCTCACGCGAAGGTCGCATCAGCCCGATGGACCTCGGCATTTGGACGGATGAACATTCTCAAGCCTTCCGGCCCATCGTAGAGTTCATACGACAAGCCGGCGCCGTTCCAGCAATTCAGCTCGCGCATGCGGGCCGTAAGGCAGCCACCGCAGTTCCTTGGCAGGGACATAAGCCAATCTATGACCAACCTCAAGGGTGGACACCGCTTGGGCCGAGTCCGGTTTCGTACGCCAACAACTATCCGCCGCCGCTCGAAATGGGTACAGCCGACTTGAAAAAGGTGGTGGACGATTTTGCCGCGGCCGCACGGCGCGCCACTGCCGCCGGATTCGAGTTGATCGAGTGCCACATGGGACATGGATACTTGTTGCACTCCTTCCTCTCGCCGATCTCCAACCAAAGGCGCGACGACTACGGCGGCACCCTGGAGAATCGAGCACGTCTGCCCTTGCATGTGGCGACAGCCGTGCGTGAGTCGCTACCGAAGCAATTTCCGCTGTTCGTGCGAATTTCCTGCACAGACTGGGTGGCGGGTGGCTGGGATCTCGCACAGTCCATTCAACTCGCAAAGTGGATGAAAGACATCGGCGTAGATCTGATCGACTGCTCCAGCGGCGCCGTGACGGCCGATTCGCCCATTCCTGCGGCCCCAGGCTTCCAAGTGCCCTTCGCCACCGCCATACGTGAGCAGGCCGGTATCGCCACCGGCGCCGTGGGACAGATCACCGAACCTGTGCAGGCCGAACAGATCGTCGGCACCGGGCTTGCGGATCTGGTCTTTCTCGGCCGCGGCTTTCTGGATGATCCATACTGGGCACTGCACGCAGCTCGCAAGCTCAAAGCGAATTCAGATTGGCCGATCCAGTATGCACGTGCCGTTGGCGCCAGCCGTGCACGAGCAAATGCATCTCGGTGAGAGTCCCTTGATTGTCGGCGCCGATTGAATTCTGACCACCTGTGCCGATTGAATTTTGACCAGGGGGTTGAGGCCGAGCTTGGCGTGCTCGGCTGTGGATAAGTGTATGTCCTGTCTGGTTGGTTGGTTGGTCTGCTGACGGATGCGCGTGCAAAGGCGCGCAGGGCGTAGCCCGAAGCGGCTTTGCACGCGCGGCACTCGTTCATTGACCTGGTTCGGCGGCGGCCCCTTGAGGCTTTCTGCGCGCCTGCTCACGCCGGCTGATCTGACTCCTGGCCGTGGCACTCGAATGCCGGAAGCGATGACTCTCGTTGCCCGTCTCCACGATGTGGCAGTGATGCGTGAGCCGATCCAAGAGCGCCGTCGTCAGCTTGGCATCGCCAAACACCGCGCTCCACTCGGCGAAGTCCAGGTTGGTGGTGATCATCACGCTGGTGTGCTCGTACAGCCGGCTGAGCAAGTGAAACAGCAAGGCGCCGCCCGCCTGGCTGAAGGGCAAGTAGCCCAACTCATCGAGGATCACCAGGTCCATGCGCAACAGGCTGGCTGCGATGCGTCCGGCCTTGCCCTGGGCCTTCTCCTGCTCCAGCGCGTTGACCAGATCCACCGTGGAATGAAACCGCACGCGCTTGCCATGCTCGGTAATGCCCGCGATCCCCAGCGCGGTGGCCAGATGCGTTTTGCCGGTACCCGGCCCGCCCACCAGCACCACGTTGTGCGTCGCGCTGGTGAACTCCAAGCTTGCCAGCCGGCCGATCAGGGCCTCATCGACCGGCGAAGCCTCGAAGTCAAAGCCAGCCAGGTCGCGGTGCATCGGGAACCGGGCGGCACTCATCTGGTGACGGATCGAGCGCATGGCCCGATCCGTGGCTTCGGCCTGCAGCAGATGTTCCAGCAGCCAGTGGGTGCCGGCCATCTCCTGGCTGCCCTGCTCGGTCAACTCGGCCCAGGCTGTGGCCATGCCGTGCAGGCGCAGACCCTTGAGTTCGACGCCAATGTCGCGCGCCGTCGTCATAGCAGTGGCGGCGCTCATGACAGCTCCCCCGTCAGGCTGAAGGCGCGCAGGCGGTCATAGCGCGCGGTGTCGGCCAGCGGCGTCACGCTCGTGCGCAGCGCGGTGCTTGCCTGCTGCGGCGCCGCTGGCGCCGCCAGGCGAGCCAGCACGTTGACCACGTGCTCGACGCTCACGCGCCCGGATGGCGGCGCGCCTTCGAGCGCCAGCTCCACCGCCACCAGAACCGCCTCCAAGCCGACGCCGGGCACCAGCGCCAGCACCTGGGCCATCACGCGGTCACCACCAGGCTCGCGCAACAGGCCTCGCCTGAGCCGTTGCAATGGCTCGGGCAGGTCACGGAATGGGGCGCCGTTTCTGAGCGCTCCGGGCTTGCGCTGCAGCAGCGGCAGGTAGTGCTGCCAGTCGTAGTGTGTCTGGCCTTCGCCCGCCAGTCGCTCGTGCTCGGCCACGATGGCGTCGCCCGCAGCGATCACCACCCGATTCGGGTACAGCCGCGTGCTGACCATCTGTCCGGCCAGCTCGCAGGGAACCGAGTAGCGGTTGCGCGCCACGGCGACCAGGCAGGTGCTGGACACGCGAGCGAGCTTCTCGACGTAGCCATCGAAGGGCGCAGGCATGGGCATCAGGTGAGAGCGCTCGTGCTCCAGCATCTCGGCGATGCTGAACTGCCGATGCTCGGGGTGGCGCTCTTGCGCCCACAGCGCCCGGCATCGCTCGGCCAGCCAGACGTTGAGTTCCAGGAAACTGCCAAAGCGCCGCTGACCGGCCTCTACCCAAATGCGACGGCGACTGTCCTGCACGTTCTTCTCCACCACGCCTTTCTCCCAGCCGGAGGCCACGTTGCAGAAGTCGGCATCGAACAGGTAGTGGCTGCACATCACCGCAAAGCGAGCGTTGACGGTGCGGCCCTTGCCTTTGTGCACCTTGTCGACAGCGGTGCGCATGTTGTCGTAGAGTGAACGTCCAGTCGGACCACCTTGACCCAGCTGACGGAGCCGTCAGTGCGGGTTGATCTCGTCAGTTGGCTCGTCGGTGAGGTAGTACCTGCCGACGGCTTTGTCCAGACGGCGCAGCAAGGCGCTGATGGTTTCGCCCTCGCGCCGCACGAGCATGGCCAGCGCGTTGTGACCATCGGCTGCCGTGGCGCTGCACTCCACGCCTGCGATCATGCCGATGGTGATGTCGCCGCGCCGTCAGCGATGAGCGTCTCGATGTTCTTCATCCGTTCACTGTATCGGCCAGTGGCTGCCAGCGATGCGGCAGCAAGTCCTCGATCCGGCTGTTCGGCTGCGTGGGCAGGCGCTGCAGCACGTCGCGCAGATAGGCCCAGGGATCGTGCCCGTTCATGCGCGCCGACTGCACCAGGCTCATCACGATGGCGGCCCGCTGGCCGGCCAGCTCGCTGCCCACGAACATCCATGCCCGGCGCCCCATGGCCCACGGCTTGATCTGGCGCTCCAGGTGGTTGTTGTCGATGGCGACCGCGCCGTCGTCCAGGTGACGCGTCAGCGCGGCCCAGTGCACCAGTGCGTAGTCGATGGCCCTGGCCGTCGGGCCACCGTCGGCCACCAGCCGGCGCTCCAGCTGCAACCAATGCTGCAGCTCCTGCCACAAAGGTTTGGCCAACCGCTGGCGATGTGCGCGGCGCTCATCGTCGCTGAGGTCCTTAAGCTCGGCCTCTATTCCGTAGATTCGCGCGAAGCGGCGCACCGCCTCCAGGCCCACCACGCTGGTGCCGCCCTGCGTCAGCTCCTCGAAGTTGCGGCGCGCGTGCGCGACGCAGGCGGCGCCCCGGCGGTCCGGGTACAGCCGCGGATCGACCACGGTCTCGTAAGCGCTGTAGCGGTCGGTCAGCAACGTGCCCGACCATCGCTCGCCGTGTCTTTCCAGGAATGCCAGCGGGTACTGCGCTCCGCGTCCCGCGCAGAACTCGTAGATCACACCGGGCACCGCGTCGTGCCAGCTTCTGGCGTAGGCCCAGACGTAGGCTCTTCGCGTCTTGCCCGCGCCCGGGTCCAGCAAGGCCACCGGGGTCTCGTCGGCGTGCAGCACTGCGCAGCTGAGGATGAAGCGCCTGAGTGCATCGTGCAGCGGCTCCAGCGCAGCCCCCGCCTGGCCGGCGATGGACGCCAGCGTGGAGCGCGGCGTGTGCACGCCGCTGCGGGCGTTGACCGTCTCTTGCCGGTAGTACGGCATGTGGTCCACGAAGCGGCTGATCAGCGTGTGCGCGACCAAGCCACTGGCGGCGATGCCGCCTTCGATGACCTGTGCGACGCTGGGCGCCTGGCGCAGCACTTGGCAGCAGCGGCAGGCCCACTTGCCGTAGATGTGGCGGTGCACGAAAAACTCGGCCGGCACGATGTCCAGCCGCTCGCTGATCTCCTCGCCGATGCGCGTCATGGGACGTCCGCAACCGGGCTCCTGGCAGTCGGTGTGTTCAGGCTCGTGACGGTGTTCCACACGGCGCAGGTGCTCGGGGAACGGGTTGCGGCGTGGCCTGCGCGAGGGCGCCTTGGTTGTCATGCCCGAGGCAGCGGCAGCAGCAGCGGCCGCCTCACGCCGAAGCCGCTCGAGCTGCTCGCGCAGGCCAGCCTCGTCCTCGGCCAGCGTCTCCTCGAACAGGCGACGCTGCTCGGCGTTCATGGCCTCGGACTTGGCGCCGAACTTCCAGCGCTTGAGCCTGGCCAGCTCGAAGGTGATCTTCTCGATCTTGGCCTCGCGCAGTGCGATCTCGCGGTCCTTGCGCTGCAGCAGCGCGTCACGCTCGGCCAACTGCTGCTCCTGGTCCTGCAGGCGCTGGCGCAACTGGGCAATCAGCGCGGCCGCCTCGGCCGACAGCCCAGAAGGATTCGTTGCAAGAAGATCGGCCGCGCCAAGCATAGAGCGTATGGTGCCCGAGCGTGCCGATGCAAACATCGGCACATCCACTGTCAACGCTCGCCAGGGGACGCTGGCGCCGACCTGTCAGGCCCGTGTGATGACACTGAGCTCGGCAAGACGCTGCCATGGCAGGCCCAGCACCAGGGCGTCGAACTGCGCCGGTGTGAGCGACAGCGAGGACGTCACGTTCGTCGCTCCAGGCCAGACGAAACGCCCGGCGTTGAGCCGACGCGCCGCGCACCACACGCCGAAGCCGTCGTGCACGAGCAGCTTGATGCGCGTGCCGCGGGCGTTGGCGAACAGGTAGCCGTGGTGCGCCTGCGCCGCGCCGAAGACCTGCACCACGCGTGCCAGCAGGCGTTCGGCTCCGGCGCGCATGTCGATCGGCTCGGCGGCCAGCCACATCGCGTCAATGCGGATCATTGCAGCAACTCGCGCATCCAGGCTGCGCACTCGGCTGCGGCACCTGCCGGCCAGGACACCGTGACCGTCGTCGGCCCGCGCCGCAGTTCGACGCGGATGTCCAGGGCCGGTGGCGTCGGCGCCGGCAGGCTGACAGGGACGAAGACCGTCTTGGACTCTTGCGCCTTGGCTGCGTTGCCGGCGTCTGCCCGCACGATGTCGCGGCTCGGCCGCATCTCTGCTTCGTGCACCCAGCGCCGAAGCAGGTTGGCGTTGATGCCGTGGGCCATCGCCACCGCGGCCATCGACATGCCCGGCTGCGCGCAGGCCGCTACCGCATCAGCTTTGAACTCATCGCTGTGCAGCCGACGCCGACGACGCGGACCGGCTTGTTGATCGGGGATAGTGTTCACGAGTCCACCAAGAGTTGAGGTGGACACGAGACTCCTATGCCACGAGCACGCTTTCAAGATGGGAGGACTGGACGCTCACGTCGTAGATGCCGCGACGCGGAATGCCGCCCAGCGCCTCGAAGGCGCGCGTGTGGGCATCAAAGAGCATTTCGTGACCCTGGCCGGGATAGGCCACCAGCCAGAAGGCTCGACTCGCGCACAGCTTCAGGTGCGCTACCTGCAGGCGCCGGTAGATGCCGCCCACGACCAGACCCTCTTCACTCCAGTCGAACTGGAAGGCTTCGCCCAGCTCAAACGCCAGCGGCACGAAGGCGCGCGGCGCACCCGTTTCACCGCCACCTTGGCGCCAGGCGCGAATGAAGTCGGTGACGCGCGAGTAGCTGCCCTTGTAGCCCGCTGCCTTGATCTGCGCGTGCAAGGCCCGGCCACTGCGCCGCTCATGCTTGGGGCGCCTGGCATCGGCGCGCAGTGCCTGGATCAGCGCTTCGTGCCAGGCGGTGAGTTTGCCGGGCCTGGCGTCGCGCCGATACCTGGGCTGGCTGCCCTCGGGCGCCTTGACCCATTTCTTGACCGTGTTGCGCGACAGGCCCGTGCGCCGCGCAATCTCACTGAACGACAGACGGTCACGAAAGTGCAGCCGCCTGATCTTGCCCATCATGTCCATGGTGATCACTCCTGAATTCCCCGCTGCTTAAATGTTCAGCAGGTCAGTTGAGCACCCTGGTCAAATTTACTTCGGCACTTCGCCTCTCAGATGGTCAAAATTCGGTCGGCGGCAACAGGAGCTTGCCAAATCCCCGTCCCGGTGGCTACACCGTGGCTACACGACCCGAAAAAAGAAAAACCCCGCTACCTTTTGAGTAGCGGGGTTTCCTTGCGGTATTTGGCTCCCCGACCTGGGCTCGAACCAGGGACCTACGGATTAACAGTCCGGCGCTCTACCGACTGAGCTATCGGGGAACAAGCCTCAAATTATAGCTTGGATTTTTGGGCTTTCCGGCCAACCTCAGGCTAATTTTGCGGTGCCGCCATCATTGACCGCGTCCACCCGATCGAACACCGCCATGCTTTCCACGTGCGCCGTGTGCGGGAACATGTTGACCACGCCGGCCGCGCTGCAGCGGTAGCCGGCCTGGTGCACCAGCAGGCCGGCGTCGCGCGCCAGGGTGGCCGGGTTGCAGCTGACGTAGACGATGCGTCGGGGCGGCTGCCAGCCGGCCGCGCCCGCCGGCAGGGGCTCGGCCCCTTCGGCGCCGGTGCGCGCCTGGTGGATGGCGGCCAGGGCCTTGGCCAGCGCAAAGGCGCCTTCGCGCGGCGGATCGACCAGCCAGCGGTCGGCCGTGCCGTCGCGCACCAGCTGCTCGGGGCTCATCTCGAACAGGTCGCGCACCACGAACTCGGTGGGCGCAAAACGCTGGCCGTCGCGCGCCGCCGCCTGGTTGGCCTGCAGGTTTTGCCGCGCGCGCGCCACCAGGGCGGCGCTGCCCTCCACGCCCAGCACCTGGCCGGCCTGGGTGGCCAGCGGCAGGCTGAAGTTGCCCAGGCCGCAGAACCAGTCGATCACGCGTTCGCCGCGCTGCACCTGCAGCAGGCGCAGCGCGCGCGCCACCAGCACGCGGTTGATGTGCGGGTTGACCTGGGTAAAGTCGGTGGGCCGAAACGGCAGACCGACGCCGAACTCGGACAAGGCGTAGGCCAGCGGCGCGGCGCCTTCGGGGTCGAGCAAGTGCGCGGTGTCGGGCCCCTTGGGCTGCAGCCACCATTGCACACCGTGTTCGGCGGCAAAGGTGCGCAGCTTGTGCTGATCACCCGCGCTCAGCGGCTGCAGGTGGCGCAGCACCAGCGCGATCACCTCGTCGCCGCAGGCCAGCTCGATCTGCGGGCAGGTGTCGCGCGCATCCATGCCGGCAATGAGCGCGCGCAGCGGCAGCAGCAGTGCGCTGACCGCGGGCGGCAGCACGTGGCATTCGCGCATGTCGGCCACGTAGCGGCTCTTGCGCTCGTGAAAGCCGATCAGCACCTCGCTCTTTTTCAGCACGTGGCGCACCGACAGGCGCGCGCGCCAGCGATAGCCCCAGGCCGGCCCTTCGATCGGGCGCAGGATCAGTTCGGGCCTGACCTTGCCCAGGTGCCACAGCTGGTCTTCGAGCGCACGCTGCTTGATGGCGACCTGCGCACTGGCGTCCAGGTGCTGCATCTTGCAGCCGCCGCAGGCGCCCGCGTGCAGGCCGAAGTGCGGGCAGCGCGGCGCCACGCGCAGGCTGCTGGCGCGGTGCACGGCGGTGAGCGTGGCCGCCTCCCAGTTGTTCTTCTTGCGGTGCACCTGGGCGCTCACCCATTCGCCGGGCAAGGCACCGTCGACGAACACCACCTTGCCGTCGGCGCGGTGGGCGATGCCCTGGGCGTCCAGGTCCATCGATTCGATGCGCAGCGCGTCCGCCGGCACGTCGGGGCGGGTGGCTTGGTCTTCGGGGTTCATGGTCAAATCGGGCTGTGGCGCTTGTCCATCAAGCGCGACAAGCTATCAATTCAGTAGTTTTTCGTGGATGGCAGAAATGACAACGGGCGCCCACGCGAGCGCCCGTTGCCTGCGGCCGGCCGCGGCTCAGCGCGGCGGCAGATAGCGCGCCGGGTCCACCGGCTTGCCGGAGCGGCGGATCTCGAAGTGCAGCTTGACGCGGTCCGAATCGGTGGAGCCCATCTCGGCGATCTCCTGGCCCTTCTTGACGTTCTGGTCTTCCTTGACCAGCAGCTTCTGGTTGTGGGCGTAGGCCGTCAGGAAGGTGTTGTTGTGCTTGATGATGACCAGGTTGCCGTAGCCGCGCAGGCCGGCGCCGGCGTAGACCACGCGGCCGTCGGCGGCGGCCAGCACCGGCTCGCCGGCCTTGCCGCCGATGCCCAGGCCCTTGTTCTTGTCCTCGTCGAAGCGGGCGATCACCGGTCCCTTGGCCGGCCAGATGAACTTGATGCTGTCGGCGCCCGCCGAGGGCGGCGGAGGTGGCGGCGCCGGCGGCGTTGGCGCCGCTGCCACGGTGGGGGCCGGTTCCGCCGCCGGTGCAGGCGCCGGAGCGGCCGGCGGGGGCACGCCGGGCGTGGTCTGGGTGGCCACGGGGACGGGCGCCGTCTTGCCGGCGGCCGGCGCGTGCGCTGGCGCGCGGGCGCTCTCGACCGGTGCCGGCACCGCTGGCGGCGGCAGCGAGCCCACCGGCGGCACCACGCGCAGCACCTGGCCGACTTCGATCGCGTTGGGGTTCTCCAGCTTGTTCCAGCCGACGATTTCGCGCCAGGGCTGGCCGACCTCGGTGGCGATCTTCATGATGGTGTCGCCCGTTCGCACCGTGTAGTAGCCGGGCTTGCCGGCGTTTTCGGCGCCGGGCAGCGTGGCAGCGTCCACGGCCGCCGTGCCGACGTTGCGGTCCTCGACCGGCGCGCGGTTCATCGACATCGACGAACACCCCGCCAGCAGCGTGGCCGCCAGCACCACAGCCCACCACGCCTTGCGACCTGACACCTGCATATATCTTGTCCTTGACCCTAGGAAACGCCCGATTTTAGAGGCACGAAGTGAACGCCCTCCAACACCGTCTGCCGAATCGCCTGGCGCGTCTTGTCGATCACCACCAGCGCCTGGGCGCCGCCGGCCTGCACCGTGGGCGCCACGATGCGGCCACCATACGCCAGTTGCTCGATCCAGGCCTCGGGCACCTGCTCGCCGCCGGCGGCCGAGACGATGCCGGCATACGGCGCGCCGCTGGCAAAGCCCTGCATGCCGTCGCCCACGATCAGGTGCACGTTGGGCACGCGCAGGGGGCGCAGGTTGGCGCGCGCCTTCTCGTGCAGCTCGCGCAGGCGCTCGACGCTGTAGACCTCGCTGGCCAGCTGCGCCAGCACCAGCGCCTGATAGCCGCAGCCGGTACCGATGTCCAGCACGCGCCCGGGCCGGCCGTCGGCGCCACGGGCCACGCCCTGCATCAGCAGCTCGACCATGCGCGCCACCACGCTGGGCTTGGAGATGGTCTGCCCCAGCCCGATGGGCAGGGCCGTGTCCTCGTAGGCCTGGGCCACCAGCGCGTGGTCGACGAAGCGGTGGCGGTCGACCGCGCCCATGGCGCGCAGCACCTCCGGGTCGCGGATGCCGCCGGCCGCCAGCGCCTGCACCATGCGCCCGCGCGCCGGGATCGCATCGCGCGCGGCGCCGGGCAGCGCGGCGGGGGCCGGCGCGCGGGCCGCCGCGGCCGTCGGCGCCGCGCTGGGCGCGGGCCGCTTGGCTGGCGCCGGGCGCGAGCCCAGGTCGATGCGCGCGGGAAAGCCCGGCCGCTCGGGTGGCCGCGCCATCAGGGCTTCTCCCCGGCCATCATGTGGCCCAGGCCCTGCGCCCAATAGGCCAGCGCCGCGTGGTCGGTCAAGTCCACCGACAGCGGCGTGAGCGACAAATGGCCTTGCGCGGTGGCATGAAAGTCGGTGCCCTCGCTGGCGTCCAGCGCGCCGCCGGCGCCACCGATCCAGTACATGGTCTCGCCGTAGGGGCTGGTCATGGTGATGGCGTTTTGCGCCGCGTGGCGCCGGCCCAGGCGGCAGACCTTGGGCGGCTTCAGCTCGGCCAGCGGCAGGTTGGGGATGTTGACGTTGAGCAGCCAGGGCTGCTCGCGCGACAGCGACTGCGCGCCGATGCGTCGCACCAGGTCGCCCGCGGCCTGCGCCGCCGCGTCGATGTGCGCCCAGCCCTTTTCGACCTGCGAGAAGGCCATGGCCGGGATGCCGAACAGATAGCCCTCCATGGCCGCGCCCACGGTGCCCGAGTAGATGGTGTCGTCGCCCATGTTGGCGCCGTTGTTGATGCCCGACACCACCAGGTCGGGGCGGTACTGCAGCAGCCCGGTCAGCGCGATGTGCACGCAGTCGGCCGGCGTGCCGTTGACGTAGCGAAAGCCGTTGGGCGCGCGGTGCACGTACAGCGGCGCGTGCAGCGTCAGCGCGTTGGACTTGGCGCTGTTGTTCTGCTCGGGGGCGATCACCTCGACCTCGGCGAACGCCGCCAGCGCGGCGTGCAGCGCCACGATGCCCGGCGCCTGGTAGCCGTCGTCATTGCAAAGCAGAATCTTCATGGTCGAGAGCGGGTGAATGCAACCGATTGTAGGGGTGCGCCGCATTCGAGTGGCCGGTCACGCGCGCGACCGGCACGGCGCGCGCGGCGCTTCTATCATCGGGCCGACGGAGGGCTTGGTCTTGAGCCCGCCACCGATCACAAGGAGAACCGAACATGCATGCCTGGCTGTGCGAAGACCCCGTGGGCGTGGACGCCCTGACGTGGAAGGAGCTGCCCACCCCCGCCCCGGCCAAGGGCCAGGTGCTGATCCGCATCCAGGCGGCCAGCCTGAACTTTCCCGACCTGCTGATCGTGCAGAACAAGTACCAGTTCAAGCCCGAGCTGCCCTTCGTGCCCGGCTCCGAATACGCCGGCGTGATCGAGGCCGTGGGCGAAGGCGTGACCGAGCTGAAGGTCGGCCAGATGGTGGCCTGCCTGTCGGGCACCGGCGGCTTTGCCACCCACACCCTGGCGCCGGCCAAGCTGTGCATGCCGCTGCCGCCGGGCTTTCCGCCGGTCGACGCCGCCGCCTTCATCATGATCTATGCCACCAGCCACCATGCGCTGCTGGACCGCGGGCAGCTGAAGGCCGGCGAGACCGTGCTGGTGCTGGGCGCCGCCGGCGGCGTGGGCATGTCGGCGATCCAGATCGCCAAGATCGCCGGCGCGCGGGTGATCGCCGCCGCCTCGACCGACGACAAGTGCGCCTTCTGCCAGCAGCTGGGCGCCGACGAGACCATCAACTACAGCACGCAGGACCTGCGCGAGCGCCTGAAGGCGCTGACCGAGGGCAAGGGCCCCGACGTCATCTACGACCCGGTGGGCGGCGCCTTCACCGAGGCGGCCTTCCGCTCCATTGGCTGGCGCGGGCGCCACCTGGTGGTGGGCTTTGCCGCGGGCGAGATCCCCTCCATCAAGATCAACCTGGCGCTCATCAAGGGCGCCAGCATCGTCGGCGTGTTTTGGGGCGACTTCGCGCGCCGCGAGCCGGCCGCCAACGCCGCCATGATGCAGGAGCTGGTCGGCTGGTACGCGCAGGGCAAGATCAAGCCGCAGATCGACCGCCAGATGCCCATGGGCGAGCTGAAGGCGGCCTACGCGCGCATGAACAGCCGCCAGGTGCGCGGCAAGCTGGTGCTGGTCAACGACTGACGCGACGCGCTCCGGCGCCCCAGGCGGACGCGCGCTGATCGACACCCGGCCCGGCCCATGAGCTTTCAGGTCACGCAGGAGCCCACCCCCGGCGGCGACCCGATCGCCGCCGACCTGGCCCTGCTGCAGCACGCCGGCGTGCCCCGCGCCCGCCTGTGGGAAGGCCCCGTGTCCCTGGTCGTGCCGCGCAGCTACCGGCGGCACGCCAGCTTCGAGCCGGTGGCGGCGCAGTTTGCCGCGCGCGGCTGCCCGGTGTACGAGCGCCCCTCGGGCGGCGGCCTGGTGCCGCAAGGCCCTGGCATCCTCAACCTGAGCCTGGTCTACACCCTGCCCGGCGGCCCCGGCACGTGGATGGAGCGGGTTTACCTGCACCTGTGCGCGCTGCTGCAAGACGCGCTGCAGGCGCTGGGCGTGGCAAGCCATTGGCAGGCCGTCAGCGGCTCGTTTTGCGACGGCCGCTTCAACCTGGCCTGCGGCAGCGGCGCGCAGGCGCGCAAGATCGCCGGCACCGCGCAGTACTGGCGCCCCCTGCCCCGCCACCCCGCGGGCCCCACCACCCACGCCGTGCTGGCCCACGCCGTGCTGCTGGTCGAGCCCGACCTGGCCGCTGCGCACGCCTGGGCCAACGCCTTCGAGCAGGCCCTGGGCAGCGAGCGCCGCTACGACCCCGCCAAGACCGTCAGCCTGGCCCAGGTGCTGGGGCCGCGGGCGCCGGACGGCCTGATGCCGCGCGTGCGCCACCTGCTGTCGGCAGCCCTGGAGCACGCCGGACTGCCCGGGGCGGCCAATGCTTCCAGTCAATCCTGAATTGATAGCTTTTCGCGCTTGATCGGCGGGCGCTGCGACCTTATTTTGTTCATAGAACAAAATTCAGGATACCAAACGGCGGCAGCCGTCCACAATCGCCCCATGCACCCGAACCCCAAGGCCCACGCGCCCCGCTACTGGCTGATGAAGTCCGAGCCCGACGAGTGCAGCATCGACGACGCCCTGGCCGCCCCCGGCCAGACCGTGCCCTGGACGGGCGTGCGCAACTACCAAGCGCGCAACTTCATGCGCGACGCCATGCAGGTGGGCGACGGCGTGCTGTTCTACCACTCCAGCTGCCCCGAGCCCGGCATCGCCGGCATCGCGCGCGTGGCCTCGGGCGTGCGACCAGACTCCACCCAGTTCGACCCCGCATCGCCCTACTTCGACGCCAAGTCCAGCCCCGGCAAGCCGCGCTGGCTGCTGCTGGACGTGCAGGCGCTGCGCAAGACACGGCTGCTCACGCTGGCCGAACTGCGCCAGCACCCCCATCTGGCGGCGATGCGGGTGCTGCAGCGCGGCAATCGCCTGTCGATCACGCCGGTGGAGCCGGGCGAATGGGCGGTGATTGGCGCCTTGCTGCAGGCGCAGTCGTAGCGGCGTCAGCATCGGGCAAGCAGGCGCCCGGTCGCCCGCCGCATCGGTTCGACCCGAATGCGATCGCACGCGCACGCATCGAACCTGAAGGCCGGGCGCTGACGGGTGGCTTGATCGCGCCGACGGCCGCAAGTCAGCCGTTTCATTCAAGTCAAGGCGTCGTCCGGACTCCAGAATCGCTTTCCTCGAACCCGTCGGGTTCACTTGTCCAGGAAAGGAACCATCATGTCCCCCGTCTCTGCCTTCAACTGCCTTTGCGCCGACCGCCCCGGCGCCGGCTGCGCCTGCGGCTGCCAGCACAGCCCTGCCGTGTCACCGCCGGCCGCGCCCGTCGCCTGCGCTTGCGCTTGCGCCGGCCGCTGCGGCTGCGATGCGAGCGAGTCCGGCTGCCTGTGCGCCGCGCCGCCAGCGGCCCACTGAATTCACGAGGTCCGCCATGGCAACGCAACGCGCCTGGACCACCATCCTCACCCTCGCCGGGGGCCTGCTTTTGGGCCTGTGCCTGCCCTCCACCGCGCTGGCATCGGGCATGGGGATGATCCGCCTGGTGCAGGACGGCGGCGGGACGACCACCGTCTTCTACCCCAGTGCGGCCAGCGAGGCGCCCGTTTCGCAAGGCCCGTTCCGGCTGTCCTGGGCGGATGACGGCGCGCCACAGCCCGGCAACGGCAGGCTGATCGTCATCTCGCACGGCTCGGGCGGCTCGCCCTGGGTGCACGCCGATCTCGCCCGCACCCTGGTGCAGCGGGGCTTCGTGGTCGCGCTGCCCCAGCATGCAGGCGACAACTTCATCGACCCGTCCGAGCCGGGCCCGGCCAGCTGGAAGCGGCGCCCGCTCGAAGTCGGCCAGGCGATCGACCGGGTGGCGCTCGACCCTCGGCTGTCGCCGCTGCTGCGCCTGGATGCCGTCGGCGTGTTCGGCGGCTCGGCCGGTGGCCACACCGCGCTGTCGCTGGCAGGCGGCGAATGGTCGCCGGCGCGCTTTCGCGACCACTGCCTGCAGCACATCGCCGAGGACTTTTCATCCTGCGTCGGGTTCGCGATGCGGTTGCGCGGCGACGGGCTCGACCGCCTGAAAATCGCCCTCGCCAAGCTGATCATCCGCTGGCGCTTCGACGACGACACGCCGCAGCGCCACACCGACCCGCGCGTTCAAGCCGTGGTGGCCATGGTGCCCTTCGCGGCGGACTTTGCGCCGGCGTCGCTGGAAAACCCCGTGGTGCCGCTTGGCCTGATCGTCGCCGAGCAGGACGTCAATCAGCTGCCGGCCTTTCACGTCAAGGCCGTGCAGGCCGCTTGCGCGCCCCGTTGCCGGGTGCTGGCCGACCTGGCCGATGGCGGTCACGGGGCGATGCTGTCGCCGCTGCCGCCGTTCGAGCCCGGGAGCATCGCCGATCGGCTTCTGAGCGATCCGCCGGGTTTCGACCGCGAGACGCTCATCCCGGCGCTGCATGAAACGGTCGCCGACTTCTTTGTCCAGAAACTGCTCGGACCGTGACCGCCGGGCGCCATGGAACCTTCACCGGGAGCCCGGCGACCCTCACGGCGCCAGGCGATACACCGCCACCTTCAGCGCCCTGCCCTCGTCCACGTCCGCGAAGGCCGCGGGATTGGCCAGGCGCTCGACGAACGCCAACCCCGGCGCCTGCTCGTGCATGTGATGGTGCAAGAAATCCATGCCCAGCTCGGGCGCGTTCAGGCACAGCAGGGCGTGGCCGCCGGGCGCCAGCAGCGCGGGCAGGCGGCGCATCAGGCGCGGGTAGTCCTTGGTGGCGACGAAACTGCCCTTCTGGTGGCTGGGCGGGTCGGCAACGATCAGGTCCCAGGGGCCGTGGCGCGCGATCTTGCCCCAGGACGTGAAGATGTCGTGCGGCCAGAACTGGGCGCCGCCGGCCAAGCCGTTCAGCTGGTGGTTGTGCTGGCCGGTGGCCAGGGCGGCGCGCGCCATGTCGATGTTGCCCACCTGCGCCGCCCCGCCCTGCAGCGCGGCGACGGAGAAGGCGCCCGTGTAGGCAAAGAGGTTGAGCACGCGCGCGCCGCGGCCGTGCCGGGCGCCGAAATCGGCCGCCCAGGCGCGCACCCAGCGGCGGCCGGCCGCCATGTCCAGAAACAGGCCGTGGTTTTGCCCGCGCAGAACCTGCACCCGATAGCGCGCGCCGGCTTCGGTGACGATGTGTGGGTCGGGCACGCTGCCGGCCATCGGGCGCGTGTCGGCGCGGCCGGCGCCGCGCTGCTGAAAGACCCAGTTCAGCGGCTGGCCGGGCGCGATCTGCTGCCAGCGCGCCTGCAGCGCGGCGCCGACGGCGGCCAGTTGCGCCTCGCTGGCGGGCGCGAAGCTGGTGAGCAGCAGGACGGGCGGATAGGCGTCCAGCGTCCAGTGCTCGCAGCCGGGGTACAGGCCGCCGCGGCCGTGGAAAATGCGCTCGGCATCGGTCGGCAGCGGCATGGCGGCTATGGCGTCGAGCAGGGCTTGCATGGTGGCGCGATGCTGAGTTTTGAACGTTTTTGGCCTGCAGCCCTTGTGGATCGAGCGCAAGAAGCTATGATTTTCGTAGTTTTCCAGACCCGGTCCTGACCCGGACAATCGTCAGCAAATGAAAATCTTTCGAGCCCGCGATTTCAAGGCCGACCGCCCCTGGGGTGCGCTGGACATTGCCGACATGGGCGGCATCACCACGCGCCTGCACTGGACCGACCGGCCGTATCAGTGGCACGTCAACGACGGCGAAGAGGTGTTTGCCGTGCTGGACGGCCGGGTGGACATGCACTGGCGCGAGGGCGGCGTGGAGCACGTGGCCACGCTCGAAGCGGGCGACATCTTCTACGCCACGGTGGGCACCGAGCATGTTGCACACCCCATCGGCGAGGCGCGTATTCTGGTGGTCGAGCGCGCCGGCAGCATCTGAGCGATCCAGGCTGTCCACGGCGCGCACGGCTTCGGCCCGATCGGGCAGCGAGGAGAGCGTGATGAGCCAGGAGCAGCAGGCGCCCGAGACCCGGGGCGTGACGGTGGAGCTATTGCAGGCGATGGACCTGGGCCCCGAGATCGAGGGCCTGGCCGGACGCCAGTTGCGCATGCGCAAGGTGACCATCGCGCCCGGCGGCGTGTTCGGCCCGGTGCACAGCCACGTCGACCGGCCGGGCACGGTGTTCATCCTGCAGGGCACCATCACCGACCACCGCAACGGCGTGGCCACCGACTACGGCCCCGGCCTGGGCTGGCCCGAGGACCACGCCACCGTGCACTGGCTGGAAAACCGCGGCACGGTGGCGGCGGTGGAAATTTCGGTCGATATCGTGCGCAATCCCTGATCGGGCGTCCGACGTCGGCGCGAGTGCCGCACGCAACCCACGTTCAGTGCCGGGCCGCGACGTGCTGCACGCTCAGGCGGTCGTCGATGGTCACGGTGGTGCGCACGATGCATTTCTCATCAAAAACGACATCATGTTGCGTCAAATAGAACCAAACAACAGACTCAGGCCAACGTGCGACCCACCCAACGACAAGGCCCGAACTGTCACCCGTTCGAGCCTTGCGTCAGAAGCTGCCGAATGCCGTCCCCAACGCAATGACGAGCACCAACGCGGGCAACGGAAACAGCATGGTCACCGCCGCGATATCGCCATAGGATTGCCGATGGTTGAGCTTGCAGATGGACAGCAGCGTGATGATGGCGCCGCAGTGCGGCAGCGTGTCCATGCCACCTGCGGCCATGACGGCCACGCGGTGCAGCAGCGCGGGACTGATGTTGGCCGCCTCGGCCATGCGCAGGTAGTCTTCGCCCAGCGTCTGCAGCGCAATGCTCAGGCCGCCCGACGACGAGCCGGTAATGCCCGCCAGCACGTTCATGGCAATGGCCTCCGACACCAGCGGGTTGTCGGACACGCGCAGCACCGCATCGCGGATCAGCGCAAAGCCCGCCAGCGAGGCGATGACCGCACCGTAGCCCACCTCCGACGCGGTATTGAACAGCGGCAGCATGAAGCCGAACACGCCCTGGTTGAGCGTGTGCTTGAGGTCATGCCAATGGCCCAGCCGCACCAGCACCAGCGTGGTGCAGGCCAGCAGCAGCGCAATGATCAGCGACCACAGGCCGGTGACGCGCTGCGGCTCCAGCGCCGGAAAGCGCTCGGCCATGAAGGACAGGTCCAGCGCCGGGAACACCCAGTAGGTGAACAGCGCATTGACGCCAATCACCAGCACCAGCGGCAACAGGGCCAGCACCAGCGGTATCCCGGCATGGCGCGCCGCCTCGGCCGCGGCCTGGGCCGGTGTGGGCGCATCGCCGCCCTCCTCGTCCTCGGCATGCTGGCCATAGCCCTCGCCCGCTGCGCGCGCGGCGGCCGCCCGCCGCAGCAGCCAGAACAGCCCGCCGCCCAGCATGATCGCCGCCGCCAGCAGCCCCAGGCCCGGCGCGGCAAAGCCGTTGGTGCCGAAGTACGGGATGGGAATGGCGTTCTGGATGGCCGGCGAGCCCGGCAGCGCCGTCATGGTGAAGGTGAACGCCCCCAGCGCAATCGTGGCGGGCACCAGCCGCTTGGGGATGTCGGCGGCCTCGAACAGATTGCGCGCAATGGGGTAAATGGCAAACGCCACCACAAACAGCGACACGCCGCCGTAGGTCAGCAGCGCACAGGCCAGCACCACCGTCAGGATGGCATTGCGCTCGCCCAGCGTGCGCACAATCCAGCGCGCCAGCGTGCTGGCCGCACCCGAGTCCGCCATCAGCCGCCCAAACAGCGCGCCCAGCAGAAACAGCGGCAGGTACTGCAGCACATAGCCACCCAGCGCGCTCATGAAAGTGTCGGTGTACAGCGGCAGCAGCCAGCGCGCATCGCCCGACAGCACCACCGCCAGCGCCGCCATCAACGGCGCCAGCAGCAGCACCGTGACGCCCCGGTAGGCCAGGAACATGAGCAGCGCCAGCGACACCACCACGGCCAGCACGCTCAGCATGGCACAGCCTCCATCGACTGCCGCGCCCCAGGCACGCGAAAACAAGAATGCACCAAGGCCGGAGCCCTCCCTCGTTTTGTTTCATCCCCGTTTCGCGGCGCCGGCGGCGCCACGGCATGGGCGGCAAGTATGCCGCCTGCCGGTTGCTTCGCACAGACCACGCTCGAGCGCGGCTGCAGGGGCGGGCCCGCTGCGCGATCCGGCGGCCCGGCGATGAAAAAGCCGCGCAGTCCCTGCGGAACCTGCGCGGCCAGCGAATGAACCAGGAGCGCTATTTGCGCTGCGCCGGCACGTCGGTGCACGAGCCGTGGGCGATCTCGGCCGCCATGCCGATGCTTTCGCCCAGCGTGGGGTGCGGGTGGATGGTCTGGCCGATGTCCACCATGTCGGCGCCCATCTCGATGGCCAGGGCCACCTCGCCGATCATGTCGCCAGCGTGCGTGCCGACGATGCCGCCGCCCAGGATGCGGCCGTGGCCGTGCGCCTCGGGGCTGTCGTCGAACAAGAGCTTGGTGTAGCCCTCGTCGCGGCCGTTGGCAATGGCGCGGCCCGACGCCGTCCAGGGGAACAGGCCCTTCTTGACCTTGATGCCCTGCGCCTTGGCCTGGTCCTCGGTCAGGCCGACCCAGGCGACCTCGGGGTCGGTGTAGGCCACGCTGGGGATCACGCGGGCGTTGAAGGCGGACTTGGCCAGCTTGTCGTCGCCCTGCAGCTCGCCGGCGATCACCTCGGCCGCCACGTGGCCCTCGTGCACCGCCTTGTGCGCCAGCATGGGCTGGCCGACGATGTCGCCGATGGCGAAGATGTGCGGCACGTTGGTGCGCATCTGGATGTCGACGTCGATGAAGCCGCGCTCCGTCACCGCCACGCCAGCCTTGTCGGCACCGATCTTCTTGCCGTTGGGGCTGCGGCCGACGGCCTGCAACACCAGGTCGTAGGTCTGCGGCGCGGGCGCGTTCTCGCCCTCGAAGCTGACTTCGATGCCCTTGGCGGTGGCCTTGGCCCCCACCGTCTTGGTCTTGAGCATGATGTTGTCGAAGCGCGGCGCATTCATCTTCTGCCACACCTTGACCAGGTCGCGGTCGGCGCCCTGCATCAGGCCGCCCAGCATCTCCACCACGTCCAGGCGCGTGCCCAGCGTGCTGTAGACGGTGCCCATCTCCAGCCCGATGATGCCGCCGCCCAGGATCAGCATCTTCTTGGGCACGCCCTGCAGCGCCAGCGCGCCGGTGCTGTCGACCACGCGCGGATCGTCGGGCATGAAGGGCAGGCGCACCGCCTGGCTGCCGGCGGCGATGATGGCGCGCTTGAACTGCACCACCTTCTTGCCGCCGCTCTTGTCCTGGCCGCTGCCCGACGTCTCTTCGACCTCGACGTGGTTGGCGCCGACAAACGTGCCGACACCGCGCACGATCGTCACCTTGCGCATCTTGGCCATGGCGCCCAGGCCGCCGGTCAGCTTGCCGACGACTTTTTCTTTATGGGCGCGCAGCTTGTCGATGTCGACCTTGGGCTTGCCGCCGTAGTCGATGCCCAGGGCGGCCAGGTGGCTCACCTCGTCCATCACCGCGGCCACGTGCAGCAAGGCCTTGCTGGGGATGCAGCCCACGTTCAGGCACACGCCGCCCAGGGTGGCGTAGCGTTCGACGATGACGACCTTCAGCCCCAGGTCGGCGGCACGGAAGGCCGCCGAGTAGCCGCCCGGGCCACCGCCCAGGACCACCACGTCGCAGTCCAAGTCCACCGTGCCGCCAAAGCTGGCTGCTACAGGAGCAGGAGCTGCCGGCGCTTGCCTGGCGGGCGCTGGAGCCGGTTTTGATGCCGAAGCGGCAGGCGCCGGCGCCGGTGCGGGGGCCGCGTCGGCCTCCAGCGTCAGCACCAGCGACCCTTCGTTGACCTTGTCGCCCACGTCGACCGCCAGCGACTTGACGACGCCGGCGTGGCTGGAGGGAATCTCCATGCTGGCCTTGTCGGACTCGACGGTGATCAGGCTTTGCTCGACCTTGACCGTGTCGCCGGGCTTGACCAGCACTTCGATGACGGCGACGTCCTTGAAGTCGCCGATGTCGGGTACCTTGACTTGCACTTCGCTCATCGTTGTCCCCTTACAGCAGAATGCGGCGGAAGTCCGCCAGCACCTGGGCCAGATAGGCGTTGAAGCGCGCAGCGCTGGCGCCGTCGATCACGCGGTGGTCGTAGCTCAGCGACAGCGGCAGGCTCAATCGCGGCTGGAACTGCTTGCCGTCCCAAACGGGCTTCATGGCGCTCTTGGACAGACCCAGGATGGCCACCTCGGGCGCATTGATGATGGGCGTGAAGTGCGTGCCGCCGATGCCACCGAGCGAGGAGATCGAGAAACAGCCGCCCTGCATGTCGGCCACGCCCAGCTTGCCGTCGCGCGCCTTCTTGGCCAGCTCGCCCATCTCGGCGCTGATCTGCAGGATGCCCTTCTTGTCGGCATCCTTGAGCACGGGCACCACCAGGCCATTGGGCGTGTCGGCCGCGAAGCCGATGTGGAAGTACTGCTTGTAAATCAGCGCGTCACCGTCCAGGCTGGCGTTGAAATCGGGGAACTTCTTCAGCGCCGCCACCACCGCCTTGATGACGAAGGCCAGCATGGTGACCTTGACGCCGCTCTTCTCGTTCTCCTTGTTGGTGGCCACGCGGAAGGCCTCCAGCTCGGTGATGTCGGCCTCGTCGTTGTTGGTGACGTGCGGAATCATCACCCAGTTGCGCGACAGGTTGGCGCCGCTGATCTTCTTGATGCGCGACAGCTCCTTGCGCTCGACCGGCCCGAACTTGGTGAAGTCGATCTTGGGCCAGGGCAGCAGGTCCAGCCCCACGCCGCTGCCGGCGGGTGCCTTGGCCGCCTGCGCCTGCGTCTGCACCGCGCCGGCCATGACCGAGCGGGTGAAGGCCTGCACGTCCTCGAACGTGATGCGGCCGTTGCGCCCGCTGCCCTTGACCTCGGCCAGCGGCACGCCCAGCTCGCGCGCGAACTGGCGCACCGACGGGCTGGCATGCGGCAGCTGGCCGCTGGGGGGCACGGTGGGGTTGTGGGGCGGTGCCGCCACGCTGGCCGCGGGCGCGGGTGCCGGGGTCGGCGCGGGCGCTGCGGCGGGAGCCGGCGCGGCAGCGGACGGCGCGGGCGCCGCCGCGGCCGGTACGGCCGCGCTGGCCGCGCCTTCGAGGATGGCCACCAGGTCGCCCTGGTTGACCTTGTCGCCCAGCTTCACCTTCAGCTCTTTCAGCACGCCGGCGGCGGGCGACGGGATTTCCATCGAGGCCTTGTCGGACTCGACGGTGAACAGCGACTGCTCGGGCGCGAGGGTGTCGCCCGGCTTGGCCAGCAGCTCGATCACCGCGACGTCCTTGAAGTCGCCGATGTCGGGCACGCGCACCTCGATGCGGCCGCTGGCTGCCGGTGCTGCGGCGGGCGTGGTGGCCGGCGCAGATGCTTCTTGTTTGCTAGCTGCCGGCGCTTGGCTGGCGGGCGCTGGAGCCGCATTCGACTCGGAAGCGGCGGCCTCGGCGCTGTCCAGCACCGCGATCACGCTGCCCTGGCTGACCTTGTCGCCCAGCGCCACCTTGAGCTCCTTGACGACGCCGGCGTGGCTGGAGGGGATTTCCATCGACGCCTTGTCGGACTCGACGGTGATCAGCGACTGCTCGACCTTGACGGTGTCGCCCACCTTCACCAGCAGCTCGATCACCCCGACCTCGCTGAAGTCCCCGATGTCGGGGACCAGGATGTTGACCAATGCCATGTCTTGTCTCCGGGTAGTGCTGCTTCAGGCGTGCAGGGGGTTGATCTTGTCGGTGCGGATGCCGTACTTGGCGATCGCCTCGCTCACCTTGGCCATGGGCAGCTGGCCCTCGTCGGCCAGCGCCTTCAGCGCCGCGACGGTGACGTAGTGGCGGTTGATCTCGAAGTGCTCGCGCAGGCGCCAGCGGAAGTCGCTGCGGCCGAAGCCGTCGGCGCCCAGCACGGTGTAGCTGCGGCCGGCCGGGATGTAGGCGCGGATCTGGTCGGTGTAGGTCTTGATGTAATCGGTCGACGCCACCACCGGGCCGGCATGCGGCCCCAGCTGACGGGCCACAAAGGGCACGCGCGGCTTTTCGGTCGGGTGCAGCAGGTTCCAGCGCGCCACGTCCTGGCCTTCGCGCGCCAGTTCGTTGAAGCTGGGGCAGCTCCACACGTCGGCCTGCACGCCCCAGTCGGTGGCCAGCAGCTTTTGCGCCTCCAGCGACTCGCGCAGGATCGAGCCCGAGCCCAGCAGCTGCACGCGCAGCTTGCCGGCGGCGCCGGCCTTGCACAGGTACATGCCCTGCAGGATCTGCTCCTCGGTGCCGGCCGTGAGGCCCGGCATGGGGTAGTTCTCGTTCAGCAGGGTGACGTAGTAGAAGACGTCTTCCTGCTTCTCGACCATGCGGCGCAGGCCGTGGTGCAGGATGATGCCCACCTCGTGCGCGAAGGCCGGGTCGTAGCTGACGCAGTTGGGAATGGTGCCGGCCAGCACCAGGCTGTGGCCGTCCTCGTGCTGCAGGCCCTCGCCGTTGAGCGTGGTGCGCCCGCTGGTGCCGCCCAGCAAAAAGCCGCGCGAGCCCAGGTCGCCCGCGGCCCAGGCCAGGTCACCGAAGCGCTGGAAGCCGAACATCGAGTAGTACACGTAGAACGGCATCATGATGCGGTTGTTCGTGCTGTAGCTGGTGGCGGCGGCGATCCAGCTGGCCATGCCGCCGGCCTCGTTGATGCCTTCCTGCAGGATCTGGCCGTTCTCCTGCTCCTTGTAGTACATCACCTGCTCGCGGTCGACCGGCAGGTACTGCTGGCCCTTGGGGTTGTAGATGCCGATCTGGCGGAACAGGCCCTCCATGCCGAAGGTGCGCGACTCGTCCACCACGATGGGCACCACACGCGGGCCGAAGGCCTTGTCGCGCAGCAACTGGGTGAGAAAGCGCACGAAGGCCTGGGTGGTGCTGATCTCGCGGCCCTCGGCCGTGGGCTCCAGCACGGCCTTGAAGGTCTCCAGCGCCGGGATGGTGAAGCTCTCGTCGGCCTTCTCGCGCCGCGTGGGCAGGTAGCCGCCCAGCGCCTGGCGGCGCTCTTGCAGGTACCTCATCTCCGGCGTGTCGTCGGCCGGCTTGTAGTAGGGCAGCTTGTCGAGCTCGCTGTCGGGAATCGGGATGTTGAAGCGGTCGCGGATGTACTTGATGTCCTCGTCGTCCAGCTTCTTGGTCTGGTGCACGGTGTTCTTGGCCTCGCCGGCCTTGCCCATGCCGTAGCCCTTGACGGTCTTGACCAGCAGCACCGTGGGCTGGCCCTGGTGCTCGTTGGCGGCGTGGAAGGCCGCGTAGACCTTCTCCGGGTCGTGGCCGCCGCGGCGCAGCTCCCAGATCTCTTCGTCGGTCAGGTGCTCGACCAGCTTCAGCGTCTCGGGGTACTTGCCGAAGAAGTGCTTGCGCAGGTAGGCGCCGTCCGTGGCGCGGTAGGTCTGGTAGTCGCCGTCCACCGTCTCCATCATCAGCTGGCGCAGCTTGCCCGACTTGTCGCGTGCCAGCAGCGGGTCCCAGCCCTTGCCCCACAGCAGCTTGATGACGTGCCAGCCGGCGCCGCGGAAGTCGCCCTCCAGCTCCTGGATGATCTTGCCGTTGCCGCGCACCGGGCCGTCCAGGCGCTGCAGGTTGCAGTTGATGACGAAGATCAGGTTGTCGAGGTTTTCGCGCGCCGCCAGGCTGATGGCGCCCTTGCTCTCGGGCTCGTCCATCTCGCCGTCGCCCAGAAACACCCACACCTTGCGCTTGCTGGTGTCGGCGATGCCGCGCGCCTGCAGGTACTTCAGAAAGCGCGCCTGGTAGATCGCCATCAGCGGGCCCAGGCCCATGCTGACGGTGGGAAACTGCCAGAAGCCGGGCATCAGGTGCGGGTGCGGGTAGCTCGACAGGCCCTTGCCATGCACTTCCTGGCGGAAGTTTTCGAGCTGCTCCTCGCTGATGCGGCCTTCCAGGTAGGCGCGGGCGTAGATGCCGGGCGCGCTGTGGCCCTGGAAGTAGACGCAGTCGCCACCGTGGTCCGGCCCCTCGGCGTGCCAGAAGTGGTTGAAGCCGGCGCCCCACATGCTGGCCAGCGAGGCGAAGGAGCCGATGTGGCCGCCCAGATCGCCCCCGTCGGCCGGGTGCAGGCGATTGGCACGCACCACCATGGCCATGGCGTTCCAGCGCATGTAGGCGCGCAGGCGCTTTTCGATCTGGATGTTGCCGGGGCAGTGCGCCTCCTGCTCGGGCTCGATGGTGTTGACGTAGCCCGTGTTGGCCGAGAACGGCAGGTCGATGCTGCTCTGGCGCGCGTGTTCGAGCAACTGCTCGAGCAGGAAGTGCGCGCGCTCGGGCCCTTCCTTTTCGATGACGGAGGACAGCGCGTCCATCCATTCACGGGTTTCCTGGGCATCAATGTCCGAACCAACATTGAAGGGCGAATCAGGCGCTGCAGGCATCGCTTTGTCTCCGGTCAGAAAGGTTGAAAGTCATTGTGTACGAAATCGCGGGCGCATCATCGCACAAAGGGCTTTAAATTTCAAATGTTGATTTGTATTTTTATATTATGATAATTTAACATTGCCTTCGACGTGCCGCATCGCGGCCGGCACCCTGCACAGTCACCCGCACACTTACACTTGGCGCATGCAGTATCCCCCCACCGTGCACCCGCCGCCCCACCCTGCCGAGCCCGCGCGGCACTGGCGGGACCGCTGGCCGCTGCTGCGCGGCGAGGCCTGGGTGCACGTGGCGCCGCTGCTGGCGGTGCTGCTGTTCGTGGTGGTCATCCTGGCGGCCTTCAGCTATTTGCGCATGGAAGAGGTGCGCCGCGAGCAGGAAGCCCTCAAGCGCGACGTCGAATACGCCCAGCAGCGCCTGCGCCTGCGCCTGCTGGAGCGCCAGGAGCAGGTGATGCGCCTGGCGCGCGACATCTCCAACCGCGAGGTGCAGCAGCCGCAGTTCGGCAGCCGCGCCGAGTCGCTGGTGGCGCAGTACCCCGAGCTGCTGTCGATCGGCTGGATCGACGTGCGCCGCCACGTCACCGCGCTGGAGACGCGCCCCAGCGTGCAGCCTCAGCCGCGCTGGATGGAAGACGGCCAGCTGCGTGCCGAGGAGGCCGAGAACGGCTACGGCCTGGCGCGCGACCTGCGCCAGCCGGTGTACGTACTGCCGCCGACGGCCAAGAACGCCGAGCCCACGCTGGAGCTGCACGTGCCCATCACGCCGCGCGGGCAGTTCGCCGGCGAGCTGCTGGTGGAGTACAGCGTGGACGGCCTGCTGCGCTACGGCGTGCCCAGCGAGGTGCTGGCCAAGTACGCCGTGGCACTGCTGGACGACAAGGGCCATCTGCTGAGCGGCCAGAGCATTCCGGCGCGCGCGGGCCTGTCCGAGCGCCTACCCTGGGCCGGCAACGTCAACGAGTTCGAGATTCCGGTGTCGCCGGTGGGCAATGCGCTGGTGCTGCGCGCGCAGGCCTGGCGCACCTCGCAGGGGCTGGTCGGCAACGCCATCTTCTGGCTGGTGCTGCTGCTGTCGGGCACCACGGTGTGGATGCTGGTGGCCAACTGGCGCCAGTCGGTGCGCCGCCATCAGGCGCAGCAGGCGCTGCAGGCCGAGACCAGCTTTCGCCGCGCGATGGAAAACTCCATGCTCACGGGCATGCGCGCGCTGGACCTGCAGGGGCGCATCACCTACGTGAACCCCGCCTTCTGCAAGATGACGGGCTGGCGCGAGGAAGAGCTGCTGGGCCAGACCGAGCCCTTCACCTACTGGCCCAACGAGGACCACGACCAGCTGGCCGCGCGCCTGACCGAGGAGCTGGGCGGCGCGGCCGACCCGGCGGGCTTTCAGATGCGCGTCAAGCGCCGCGACGGCTCGGTGTTCGACGCCCGGCTGTACGTGTCGCCCCTGATCGACGCCACCGGCAAGCAGGCCGGCTGGATGGCGTCGATGACCGACATCACCGAGCCCAACCGCGTGCGCCGGCAGCTGTCGGCCTCCTACGAGCGCTTCACCACCGTGCTGGAGGCGCTGGACGCCTCGGTCTCCGTCGCGCCGCTGGGCAGCAAGGAGTTGCTGTTCGCCAACAAGCTGTATCGCCAGTGGTTCGGCGCCACCACCGAGGGCCACCTCAAGCTGGTGCTGCGCGGCGGCACCGCCAACACCAGCGCCCTGGTCAGCGACGAGAGCCTGGACGCGGTCGATTCCTTCGTCGGGCTGCCGCTGGACAACCTGGCCACCACGCCGCTGGCCGAGCACGCCGAGATCTACCTGGAGCAGCTGGGCAAGTGGATGGAGGTGCGCTCGCGCTACCTCAACTGGGTGGACGGGCGCCTGGCGCAGATGGTGATCGCCACCGACATCACCGCGCGCCACCAGGCCGAGGAGCAGGCCGCCGCGCAGGCCGAGCGCGCGCAAAACGCCAGCCGGCTGATCACCATGGGCGAGATGGCCTCCAGCGTGGCGCACGAGCTGAACCAGCCGCTGACGGCCATCACCAACTACTGCACCGGCATGATCTCGCGCATCCGCGGCGGGCAGATCAGCCAGGACGAGCTGCTGGGCGCGCTGGACAAGACCGCGCGCCAGGCCCAGCGCGCCGGCCAGGTGGTGCAGCACATCCGCAGCTTCGTCAAGCGCAGCGAGCCGCGCCGCCAGTGGTCGGACGTCGGCCCCATCGTCGATCAGGTGGTGGAGCTGGCCGAGCTCGACCTGCGCCGCCGCCAGGTGCGCCTGGTGCACCACGTGGCGCCGTCGCTGCCGGCCATGTTCGTCGACCCGATCCTGATCGAGCAGGTGCTGATGAACCTGATCAAGAACGCCGGCGACGCCATCGACGGCGCCGACCGTCCGCCGGACGAGCGCGTGGTCGACCTGGGCGTGTCGCAGCGCGACATCGAGGGCGTGGCGGCGGTGCAGTTCTGCGTCACGGATGCCGGCCCCGGCCTGTCCACCGAGGCCATCGAGCGCCTGTACGAGGCCTTCTTCTCGACCAAGAGCGAGGGCATGGGCATCGGCCTGAACCTGTGCCGCTCCATCGTCGAGTCGCACCAGGGGCGGATTCGCGCCGAGAACCTCTACAATGCCGGCCGGGTGGTGGGCTGCCGCTTCACGTTCTGGATTCCGGTGGGCCCGCCCCATTCAACGCAGTCCGCCGACGACGCGGGCCAACACGTCAAGGCGATGGCATGAATCTCACACCCAAGCGCGGAACTGTCTATGTAGTGGACGACGACGAGGCCGTGCGCGACTCGGTGCAATGGCTGCTCGAAGGCCAGGACTTTCGCGTGCGCTCGTTCGAATCGGCCGAATCCTTTCTGGCGCGCTACGACCCGCGCGAAATCGGCTGCGTGCTGATCGACATCCGCATGAGCGGCATGAGCGGGCTCGACCTGCAGGACCGCTTGGCCGAGCGCGATTCGCCGCTGCCGGTGGCCTTCGTCACCGGCCACGGCGACGTGCCGATGGCGGTGGACACCATGAAGAAGGGCGCGATGGACTTCATCCAGAAGCCCTTCAACGAAGAAAAGCTGGTGCCGCTGGTCGAGCGCATGCTCGAGCAGGCGCGCACCGCCTTTGCCGAACACCAGCAGGCCGCCAGCCGCGACGCGCTGCTGTCCAAGCTGACGGGCCGCGAAGCCCAGGTGCTGGAGCGCATCGTCGCCGGCCGGCTGAACAAGCAGATCGCCGACGATCTGGGCATCAGCATCAAGACGGTCGAGGCGCACCGCGCCAACATCATGGAAAAGCTGGGTGCCAACACCGTGGCCGACCTGCTCAAGATCGCCCTGGGCCCCTCGACGGCCAAGGCCTGACACTACCGTTTTGATAGCTGCTTGCGCTCTATCCGCGGGCGCCAGCGGCACTTTTCGTTCATATATCGATGCCCGCCCAACTGATCGACGGCAACGCCCTCGCGCGGCAGATTCGCCAGCAGGTGCAAAGCCGCACCGCCGCCCTCCAGGCGCGCGGCGTGCAACCGGCGCTGCACATCCTGCTGGTGGGCGACGACCCGGCCAGTCAGGTCTACACCCGCCACAAGGTCAACGACAGCACCGAAACCGGCCTGGCCGCCACGCTGGAGCGCCTGCCAGCCGACCTGCCCGAGGCCGATCTGCTGGCGCGCCTGGACGCCCTCAACCGCGACCCGGCCGTGCACGGCATCCTGGTGCAATTGCCCCTGCCGCCGCACATGGATGCGCACAAGGTCATCGAGGCCATCGCCCCCGCCAAGGATGTCGATGGCTTTCACGTGCAAAGCGCCGGCGCGCTGATGACCGGCCTGCCCGGCTTCTGGCCCTGCACGCCGCACGGCTGCATGAAGATGCTCGAATCCATCGGCTGCCAGCTGCGCGGCAAGAACGCCGTCGTCATCGGCCGCTCCAACATCGTCGGCAAGCCGATGGCGCTGATGCTGTTGCAGCAGGACGCCACCGTCACCGTGTGCCACTCGCGCACGGCAGACCTGAAGGCGCACACGCTGCAGGCCGACGTCGTCGTCGCCGCCGTGGGCAAGCGCAATGTCTTGAAAGCCGACATGGTCAAGCCCGGCGCCGTGGTCATCGACGTCGGCATGAACCGCGACGAGGCCGGCAAGCTGTGCGGCGACGTGGACTTCGAGGGCGTGCGCCAGGTGGCCGGCTGGATCACGCCCGTGCCCGGCGGCGTCGGCCCCATGACCCGCGCCATGCTGCTGGTCAACACCATCGAGGCGGCCGAGCGCGCCAGCGCCTGAGCGGCGACCTTGAAGGCGGGCCGCGCCGCCCCCATGTGCAAGGGCATGAACACGCCCGCCGCCAACCCCCTGCTCGACTTCTCCGACCTGCCGCGTTTCGACGCGATCCGGCCCGAGCACGTCGCCCCCGCCGTCGATCAACTGCTGCAGGAGGCCGAGGCCGCGCTCGAGTGCGTGGTGCAGCCCGAGCAGGCGCCCGAGTGGAGCGCCCTGTCGCGCACGCTGGACGTGGCCACCGAGCGCCTGGGCCGCGCCTGGGGCGCTGTCTCGCACCTGAAGGCGGTCATGGACGCGCCCGAGCTGCGCGCCGCCTACAACGAGGCGCTGCCGCGCATCACCGAGTTCTTCACCCGGCTGGGCTCGGACGAGCGCCTGTACGCCAAATACAAGGCCATCGACCCGGCCCAGCTGAACGCCGAGCAGCGCGAGGCCCTCAAGCACACGCTGCGCGGCTTCGTTCTGGGCGGTGCCGAATTGACGGGCGAGCCCAAGGCGCGCTTCGCCCAGATTCAGGAGCGCGCGGCCGAACTGGCGCAAAAATTCAGCGAGAACGCACTGGACGCCACCGACGCCTTCGCCCACTACGCCAGCGAAGCCGACTTGGCCGGTGTGCCGGACGACGTCAAGGCCGCCGCCCGCGCCGCCGCCCAGGCCGAAGGGCGCGAAGGCTACAAGCTGAGCCTGCAACTGCCCAGCTACCTGCCGGTGATGCAGTTCGCCAAGAGCAGCACACTGCGGCAGCTGCTGTACCGCGCCTACGTCACGCGCGCCAGCGATCAGGCCGAAGGCGACGCGCGGCGCTTCGACAACGGCGACATCATGCGCGAGCTGCTGGCGCTGCGCCAGGAGGAGGCGGCGCTGCTGGGCTACGCCAACTTCGGCGAAGTTTCGCTTGTGCCCAAGATGGCCGACTCGCCGGCGCAGGTGATCGCCTTCCTGCGCGAGCTGGCCGGCAAGGCGCGGCCCTTTGCCGAACGCGACGTGCGGGACCTGCGCGAGTTTGCGCGCGCCACGCTGGCGCTGAACGACCCGCAGGCCTGGGACTGGCCCTATGTGGGCGAGCAACTCAAGGAAGCGCGCTACGCCTTCAGCGAGCAGGAGGTCAAGCCCTATTTTCCGCTGCCCAAGGTGCTGGCGGGCCTGTTCAAGATCGTGGAGACCCTGTTCGAGGTCGACATCCGCCGCGACCACGCCAGCGTGTGGCACCCCAGCGTCGAGTTCTATCGCATCGAACGCGAGGGCCGCCTGCTGGGGCAGTTCTACCTCGACCCGCTGGCGCGCACCGGCAAGCGCGGCGGCGCCTGGATGGACGACGCGCGCGCGCGCTGGCTGCGCCCGGACACCGGCGCACTGCAAACCCCGGTGGCCTACCTGGTGTGCAACTTCGCCTCGGGCGTCGACGGCAAGCCGCCGCTGCTGACGCACGACGACGCGACCACGCTGTTCCACGAATTCGGCCACGGCCTGCACCACATGCTGACCCAGGTGGCCGAGCACGACGTGTCCGGCATCAGCGGGGTCGAATGGGATGCGGTGGAGTTGCCCAGCCAGTTCATGGAGAACTTCTGCTGGGAATGGAGCGTGCTGCGCCACATGACGGCGCACGTCGACACCGGCGAGCCCCTGCCGCGCGCCTTGTTCGACAAGATGCTGGCCGCGCGCAACTACCAGGCCGGCCTGCAGACGCTGCGCCAGGTCGAGTTCGCGCTGTTCGACATGCGCCTGCACACCGAGCCGGCCACCGCGCAGGACGTGCAGGCCCTGCTGGACGCCGTGCGTGCCGAGGTGGCGGTGCTGCCGGCGCCGGCCTTCAACCGCATGGCGCACACCTTCAGCCACATCTTTGCCGGCGGCTATGCGGCCGGCTACTACAGCTACAAGTGGGCCGAGGTGCTGTCGGCCGACGCCTACGCCGCGTTCGAGGAAAGCGCCGCCGCCGACGGCACGCCCAGCGTGGAGACGGGGCGCCGCTACCGGCAGGCCATCCTGGAGGTCGGCGGCAGCCGCCCGGCCATGGAGTCCTTCAAGGCCTTTCGCGGACGCGAGCCCAGCATCGACGCCCTGCTGCGCCATCAGGGCATGGCCTGAGGCCGATGGCAAGCGGCCGCGCACGGCCATGCGCAGTCTTTTCCAATTCAGGTATGAGCCTGAACGAGCCGGATTGAAGGTTGGGTTCAGGCCAAGCGTCTGGATCGTTTTTCAATTGTCGCAAACAGCGCCATGCGCGCTGCATTGAGCTGTTCAGCGGCCTGCAAGTCAGTCACTTGCACGGCCTGCTGTTGCAGCAGCTGGACAGTGATGCCGCGGCGCAACTGCTTGTCAATGTCCGGCAAGCTCGCGAGCTTCTCCAACGGCGTTTGCACCAGCTCGGGTGGGTAGGTCTTGCGAATTTTGCCCTTGGCATCCATCACCTGCTTGGCAAACAGGCAAGGGCGGTGCAGGTTGACGTAGGTGTTCAGATGCTCTTGGCAGAACGTGTTGATCAGGCCGGCAAAGCGCTGCGGAATATGGCTGTAGCCGAACGTCTTGCGCACCACGGCGGCGTTCTTGCTCTCGGCCAACGCGTTGTCATTGCTCTTGCGCGGGCGCGACTTGGTCTGCTCGGCCTGCAGCTTGCCCAGCAAGGCGGCCACCTGTCGATTGACGAACTCGCCGCCGTTGTCCGAATGAAAGCCGCGGATCGGAAACGGAAACTGAGCCATGAGCTGCTCCAACACCGGCAGCAAGAACGCCTCGCTGATGCGCTCGCAGCAAGCCACCACCTCCCACTGAGTGAGGATATCGACGGCATTGACGTAGTACACCCCCTTGATGCGATCGAGATCGCCCTGATGGACGCTGTCGATGCGAATGAAGCCCACTCGCCCGCCGGGGTCGGGCGCGCGTCGCTGGCCAATGGCATTGAGCACGGGCCGGGTTTTGGTCAAGGACACCCGGGCGGCTTTGTATGGGCCGCTCTTGCGCAGGTTGTACAGGTGCGAGGGCGACAGTTGCGCCAGGCGTTCAAAGCGCGCATCACCGTGCACATGCCAGGCGCGGCGCAGCAGGTGCACCGTCGCCGGCCCCGACAAGCAGCCATGGGCGCGATCAACGCTCACCAGCAGCGCCACATCGGCGGGGCTGTAGCGCCGGGCAAAGGCATGCGCTGGCACGCGGTAGCGCTTGGCCAGAGGCTGGCCTTCCAGCACGCGCGCCAGCAGCCGCGTCAGTTGCGCGCGCGAGTAGCCGCTGGTGCGCGCCAGATAGCGCAGCACGATGCCCTTGTCGGGCCTGGACAGACGCGTATAGCCCAAGCGGCGCACCACGCTGGCAATGTGCGCATAGCGCTCTTGATCATCGGCGAAGGCGCTGAAGCTGACCTCCAGCGTGCCTTCGAGAAACGCCTGCAATTGGGCAATGCTGCCCAGCCGGGATTCGTCCATGTCGATCACCATCTGAAAAATGATCGACCCAGATCGCCCATTCAGGCTCATATCTCGTTGGAATCTCGGCAACTCGTTCAGGCTCATACCTCGTTGGACAAGACTTGCGCTTGCGCGGCCATCTTGTACCATTGCAGGCTGCGCCACGCTGCCGTGAGCAGCGGCACGCGATGGATCGATTGCCGACCACTTCCCGCAGGGCCCCCATGAACCCACGTCTCACCTCACGCCGACACCTGGCCGCAGCACTGACCCTGGCGCTCGGCCTGTTGGCGGCCGGCGCCTCGGCGCAGGTCTATCGCTCGGTCGGCCCCGACGGGCGCATCACCTTCTCCGACACGCCGCCGGCAGCGCAGCCCGCGACGCCGCGTGGTCAAGCGCCTGCCGCCGCCGACACCAGCGCCGCCCTGCCCTATGCGCTGCGCCAGACGGCGCAGCGCTACCCGGTCACGCTCTACACCGGCACCAACTGCGAGCCCTGCGCCAGCGGGCGCAAGCTGCTGAGCGAGCGCGGCATTCCGTTCACCGAAAAGACCATCGACACCAGTGCCGACGTCGCCGCCCTGCAGCAGCTGACCGGGGCCGACAGCCTGCCGGCGCTCAGCATCGGCCAGCAGCAGCTCAAGGGTTTCTCCGCCACCGAGTGGACGCAGTACCTGAGCGCCGCCGGCTACCCCGCGCAGTCCCAGTTGCCGGCCCGCTGGCAGGCGCCCGCCCCCACGGCCCTGGCGCCCCAGACGGTCAAGCCAGCGGCAGCTGCCGCCGACGCGCCCGCTTCGCCAGCCGAGCCCGTGGTGACACCGCGCGCCACGGCCACCAATCCCGCCGGTATCCGTTTTTGAACCTGGAGGCAGCGGTCTTGACGCGGTGACCGATCCGCCGGAACGAAAAGAGCCACCTCGCGGTGGCTCATTTTTTTGGTCAACGGCGCTGAGCCGCCGGCCCCGGATCAGGGCACGTCGCGGCGCACGGAACCGGTGTAGAGCTGGCGCGGACGGCCGATCTTGTACTCGGGATCGCCGATCATCTCGTTGAGCTGGGCGATCCAGCCCACGGTGCGGGCCAGCGCGAAGATGCCGGTGAACAGCTTGACCGGAATGCCGATGGCGCGCTGCACGATGCCCGAGTAGAAGTCGACGTTGGGATAGAGCTTGCGCTGCACGAAGTAGTCGTCTTCCAGCGCGATTTTCTCCAGCGCCTTGGCCAGCGCGAACAGCGGGTCGTTGTGCAGACCCAGCTCGTCCAGCACCTCGTTGCAGGTCTGCTGCATCAGCTTGGCGCGCGGGTCGTAGTTCTTGTACACGCGGTGGCCAAAGCCCATCAGCTTGACGGTGCTGTTCTTGTCCTTGACCTTGGCCACGAACTCGCCGATCTTGGCCACGCCGCCCTCGCGCTGGATGCCTTCCAGCATGTTCAAGGCAGCCTCGTTGGCGCCGCCGTGGGCGGGGCCCCACAGGCAGGCCACGCCGGCGGCGATGGCGGCGAACGGGTTGGTGCCCGAGCTGCCGCACAGGCGCACGGTGGAGGTGGAGGCGTTCTGCTCGTGGTCGGCATGCAGGATGAAGATGCGGTCGAGCGCTCTTTCAAGCACCGGACTGACCTTGTAGTCCTCGCACGGCGTGCCGAACATCATGCGCAGGAAGTTGCCGGCGTAGGACAGGTCGTTGCGCGGATACATGAAGGGCTGGCCCATGCCGTACTTGTAGGCCATGGCCACCAGGGTGGGCATCTTGGCGATCAGGCGGATCGCCGAGATGTCGCGGTGCTCGGGGTTGTTGATGTCGGTGCTGTCGTGATAGAAGGCCGACAGCGCGCCCACCAGGCCGGTCAGCACAGCCATCGGGTGCGCGTCGCGGCGAAACCCGCGCAGGAAAAACTGCATCTGCTCATGCACCATGGTGTGGTTGATCACCAGCTTGTGAAAGGCGCCGCGCTGGGTATCCGTGGGCAGTTCGCCATTCAGCAGCAGGTAGCAGGTGTCGAGGTAGTCGCACTTGGTGGCGATCTGCTCGATCGGGTAGCCGCGGTACAGCAACTCGCCCTTGTCGCCGTCGATGTAGGTGATGGTCGACTGGCAGGAGGCCGTCGACATGAAGCCCGGATCGTAGGTGAACATGCCGGTCTGGGCGTACAGCTTGCGGATGTCGATGACGTCCGGACCGATCGAACCCGAGTACACCGGCAGCGCGACATCGGGGCTGCCATTGGAAAACGACAGGGTGGCTTTGGTGTCGGAGATGTTCATGGCGAATTTCCTCAGTTTGAATTGGCGTGGGCGATGCGAGCGGTCGGAATCAGGCCCGCATCAGTTCAAGAACCTGCCGCACATCCGGTGCATCCAGATCGCCCGTGGGCTCGGTGCGCCGCAGCAGCAGGTCCAGCAAGTCGTTGTCGGCCAGATCCATCAGGCGCCCGATGGCATCGGCCTGGCGCACCGTCAAATCGGCCTCATGGCGGACGAAAAAGCGCTCGATCAGCAGGTCGTTTTCAAGCAGCCCGCGTCGGCAGCGCCATTTGAGCTTGCTCAGGCGGCGCTCGTCGATCCGTTCATCCAGCATGCGAATCGGTGGCGGCAGTATCCGCTCAAATGGCGCGACGCACCATCAGCTCCTTGATCTTGCTGATGGCGGCCGCGGGCTTGAGGCCCTTGGGGCAGACATCGACGCAGTTCATGATGGTGTGGCAGCGGAACAGGCGATACGGGTCGTCCAGATTGTCCAGGCGTTCGCCCGTGGCCTCGTCGCGGCTGTCGGCAATGAAGCGGTACGCCTGCAGCAGGCCGGCGGGGCCCACGAACTTGTCCGGATTCCACCAGAAGCTGGGGCACGCGGTCGAGCAGCAGGCGCACAGGATGCACTCGTACAGGCCGTTGAGCTCTTCGCGCTCCTCGGGCGACTGCAGGCGCTCGGTCTCGGGCGGCTGGGTGTGGTTGATCAGGTAGGGCTTGATCGAGTGGTACTGCTTGAAGAAGTCCGTCATGTCGACGAACAGGTCACGCACCACCGGCAGACCGGGCAGCGGCTTGAGCACGATCGGGTCTTTCAGCGTGCGCAGGTTGGTCAGGCAGGCCAGGCCGTTCTTGCCGTTGATGTTCATGGCATCCGAGCCGCACACGCCCTCGCGGCACGAGCGGCGAAAGGCGATGGTCGGGTCTTGCGCCTTGAGCTTGATCAGGGCGTCCAGCAGCATGCGTTCATGGCCTTCGAGCTCCAGCTCGATGGTCTGCATGTAGGGCTTCTCGTCCTTGTCCGGGTCGTAGCGGTAGATCTGGAAAGTGCGCTTTTGCATGGTGTGGTGGTCCTTCAAACCCGGGCGATCAGAACGTGCGAACCTTGGGCGGAATGGTCTCGACGGAAAGCGGCTTGAGCCGCACCGGCTTGTAGCTCAGGCTGTTGGTCTGCGAATGCCACAGCGTGTGCTTGAGCCAGTTGACATCGTCGCGCCCCAGCGGTGCCGTGGGGTGGTCGGCCGGGTGCTCGTAGTCTTCCACGGTGTGGGCGCCGCGGCACTCCTTGCGGGCGGCGGCCGACACCATGGTGGCCTGTGCCACCTCGATCAGGTTCTCCACCTCCAGGGCCTCGACGCGCGCCGTGTTGAAAATCTTGGAGTGGTCCTTCAGGCCCACCTTGTTCACGCGCTCGCGCAGTTCGGCCACCCTGACCACACCCTCGTCCATGGTGGCCTGGGTACGGAACACGCCGGCGTGCGACTGCATGGTGCTGCGGATGTCGTTGGCGATGGTTTGCGCGTATTCGCCGTCACTGGCCTCTTCCAGCCGGTTCAGGCGCGCCAAGGTCATGTCGAGTGCATCGGCCGGCAGCGGCTTGTGGTGCGGCGTGTGCTTGTTGAATTCGACGATGTGATCGCCCGCGGCCTTGCCGAACACCAGCAGGTCCAGCAGCGAGTTGGTGCCCAGGCGGTTGGCGCCGTGCACGCTCACGCAGGAGCACTCGCCCACCGCGTACAGGCCGTTGACCACGTGGTTGTCGTCGCCACCGGCCTGCACCACGACCTGGCCGTGGATGTTGGTGGGAATGCCGCCCATCTGGTAGTGGATGGTGGGCACGACCGGAATGGGCTCCTTGGTGATGTCGACGTTGGCGAAGTTGTGGCCGATCTCGTACACCGAGGGCAGGCGCTTGTGGATGGTGTCGGCGCCCAGGTGGTCGAGCTTGAGCAGGATGTAGTCCTTGTTGGGGCCGCAGCCGCGCCCCTCTTTGATTTCCTGGTCCATCGAGCGCGAGACGAAGTCGCGCGGCGCCAGGTCCTTCAGGGTCGGCGCGTAGCGCTCCATGAAGCGCTCGCCCTCGCTGTTGATCAGGATGGCGCCCTCGCCGCGGCAGCCTTCGGTCAGCAGCACGCCGGCCCCCGCCACGCCGGTGGGGTGGAACTGCCAGAACTCCATGTCCTGCAGCGGGATGCCGGCGCGCGCCGCCATGCCCAGGCCGTCGCCGGTGTTGATGTAGGCGTTGGTGCTGGCGGCAAAGATGCGCCCGGCGCCGCCGGTGGCCAGCATCACCGCCTTGGCGTGCAGCGCGTAGACATCGCCGGTTTCCATTTCAAGTGCGGTCACGCCCACCACGTCGCCGTCGGCGTCGCGAATCAGGTCCAGCGCCATCCACTCGACAAAGAAAGTGGTGTTGGACGCCACGTTCTGCTGGTACAGCGTGTGCAGCATGGCGTGGCCGGTGCGGTCGGCCGCCGCGCAGGCGCGCTGCACGGGTTTTTCGCCGTAGTTGGCGGTGTGGCCGCCGAACGGGCGCTGGTAGATGGTGCCGTTGGCGTTGCGGTCGAAGGGCATGCCCATGTGCTCGAGGTCATACACCACGTGCGGGGCCTCGCGGCACATGAACTCGATCACGTCCTGGTCGCCCAGCCAGTCGCCGCCCTTGACGGTGTCGTAGAAGTGAAAGTGCCAGTTGTCCTCGCTCATGTTGCCCAGCGAGGCGCCGATGCCGCCCTGCGCGGCCACGGTGTGCGAGCGCGTGGGAAAGACCTTGGAGAGGACGGCGACGTTCAGGCCGGCGCGCGCCAGTTGCAGCGAGGCGCGCATGCCCGAGCCGCCCGCCCCGACGATGACGACGTCGAACTTGCGAACGGCAGTGTTTTCCTTGGTGTAACTCATGGTCGTTGATTGGATGAATTCTTGGGATGGGCTTGTGGTGGTGTGTGCGCGGCGCCTTACAGACGCCAGAGCACCTGCACGGCCCAGCCCCCGCAAGCCACCAGCCAGATCACGGTGAGCGCCTGCAGCAGCAGGCGCAGCCCGGCGGGCTTGCCGTAGTCATACCAGATGCTGCACATGCCGATCCAGGCGTGCCACAGCAAGGCCACGATCACCGCGAAGGTCAGCGCCTTCATCCACTGCGCGGCAAAGATGGCGGACCAGGTGTCGTAGCCGATCGGGCCCCTGGTGAACAGCAACTGCAGCAGCACCACCAGGGTGAAGACCGCCATCAGCGCGGCACTGATGCGCTGCACCAGAAAGTCGCGCCAGCCGTAGTGCGCGCCGACCACGGTGCGCTTGTAGCCATAGGTTGCAGACATTGTTGCGCTCCTCGCTTTCGAATCAGTACAAACCAAACAGCTTGGCGCCCAGGATCAGCGTCAACGCGATGCTCACGAGCAGCACCCAGGCAGCGGAGTGGCGGCCGAATTCCTTGGTGGTGCGATGCGAGACGTCGAGGTACAGGTGGCGCACGCCGGCCAGCAGGTGATGCAGGTAGGCCCAGATCAGGGCCAGCACCACCAGTTTGATGAACCAGCCAGGAAAAATCCACAAGCCCGCGGTGAAGGCCGCGCCGAGTTCGCCGAACGAGATTTCGGACGAAATCGACTTGTCGAACAGCCAGATGAGAAACGGCAACAGCACGAACATCAGCGCGCCGCTGGCGCGGTGCAGGATCGACACCCAGCCCGCCAAGGGCAGGCGATAGGTGCGGATGTCGTGGAAGAGGTTGAGGTTGCGGTACTGCGGCCGCGGCTTGGAGACTTCACTCATGGGGTGCCCTCGTGCGATGGTGTAACTGCCTTGTAATTTCTGGCGATGAGGTGCGCAAATTCTATTGCAACGCAGCAAACCACATCGCGGCCTGCTGTCTCTGGCGTGTCGCGGTGCCCTCCGAACACCGGCCCGCCTCCGGCTCAGTTGAGCTGGTTGCGGTAGTGATGGGTGTCGGTGCGATACAGGCCGCGGCGCAGTTCCATCGGCACGTCGTTGTAGGTGTAGGCGATGCGCTCGACGCTCAGCAAGGGCGTCGCCTGCGGCACCTGCAGCAGCCGTGCCTGGGCGGCGTCGGGTGCCACGGCGCGGATCTTTTCGTCGGCACGCACCATGCGCACGCCGAACTCGGACTCGAACAGCGCATACATGGGGCCGTGATAGTCCATCAGGCGCTCGGCCGTGAGGCCCTTGAACGGTCCGCCGGGCAGCCACAGGTCTTCCAGGATCGTGGGCACGCCGCCGAAGCGCAGCAGCCGGCGCGACTGCAACACCGGATCGCCCGTGCGCAGGCCCAGGGCACGCGCCACGTCCGCCGGCGCGCGGCCACGCCGGCAGTCGACGAAGTCGCGCTGCGCCGGCCCTTCGCCGTCGGCCGCGCCCTGGTCCGGATGCAGGCGCAGAAAGCGGTACTGCACCTGCTGCTCGGCGTGCGTGGCCACGAAAGTGCCGCGCCCCTGGCGGCGCACCAGCAGATGCCCGGCGGCCAGCTCGTCGATCGCCTTGCGCACCGTGCCTTGGCTGACCTTGTAGCGCGCCGCCAGCTCGAACTCGCTGGGAATCACCTCGCCCGGCTTCCACTCGCCCTGCTGCAGCCCGTTCAGGATCAGGGCCTTGATCTGCTGGTACAGCGGGCTGAACGCCGGCGCCGCTCCAGTCGCCGCCACCAGTCCCGGCGGGTCGTGCGAATCGTTGTCCGCAGGCATGAAGGAATGGGTGGTTGTGGCCATGGTGACACCGTAAACAGGCGTGTCGACGCCCGTGTGAGATCGCAAGAATCATATCTTATATAAGACATAAGATCAATTGACCTTGAGGCCCGTTCACCGCTACACTTGCGGGTTGTCTGGATCGCGCATTTCAATGGCCCGAGTGCCGTCGTGGGCGCTGACCGAGCAAGAATTTTTTCATCGCAACCGTCTGGAGAACCTTCCATGAGCAAGAAACCCGTTCGCGTGGCCGTCACCGGCGCCGCAGGTCAGATTGGCTACGCCCTGCTGTTTCGCATCGCCTCCGGCGAAATGCTGGGCAAGGACCAGCCCGTCATCCTGCAACTGCTGGAGATCCCCGACGAGAAGGCCCAGAAGGCGCTCAAGGGCGTGATGATGGAACTGCAGGACTGCGCCTTTCCCCTGCTGGTGGGCATGGAGGCACACAGCGATCCGATGACCGGCTTCAAGGACACCGACTACGCCCTGCTGGTGGGCGCCCGTCCGCGCGGCCCGGGCATGGAGCGCGCCGACCTGCTGGCCGCCAACGCCCAGATCTTCACCGCCCAGGGCAAGGCGCTCAACGCCGTGGCCAGCCGCAACGTCAAGGTGCTGGTGGTGGGCAACCCGGCCAACACCAACGCCTACATCGCCATGAAGTCGGCGCCCGACTTGCCGGCCAAGAACTTCACCGCCATGCTGCGCCTGGACCACAACCGCGCGCTCAGCCAGGTGGCCGAGAAGACCGGCAAGGCCGTGGCTGACATCCGCAAGCTGTGCGTGTGGGGCAACCACTCGCCCACCATGTACGCCGACTACCGCTTCGCCACCATCGGCGGCCAGAACGTCAAGGACCTGATCGACGACCAGGTCTGGAACGAAACCGTGTTCCTGCCCACCGTCGGCAAGCGCGGCGCCGCCATCATCGAGGCGCGCGGCCTGTCCTCGGCCGCCAGCGCCGCCAACGCGGCCATCGACCACATGCACGACTGGGCGCTGGGCACGGGTGGCGAGTGGGTCACCATGGGCATTCCGTCGCAGGGCTGGTATGGCATTCCGAAGGACACCGTGTTCGGCTTTCCCGTCACCTGCGAGAACGGCGAATACAAGGTGGTCGAAGGCCTGCCGATCGACGCCTTCAGCCAGAAGTGCATCGACAAGACCCTGGCCGAGCTCGAGGGCGAGAAGGACGGCGTGAAGCACCTGCTCTGAGCCGAACCCAGCTGCTCACACCAAGGCCATCATGCCCGCTCATCCCCGTGACGTCCTCAGCACCGCGCAGGCGGGCGCCGTGGCGCTGCCGGTGTGCGATCACTACAGCGGCGTCGAGTCGCGCATGCGCAAGAGCCTGCAACTGCAGGCCGAGATGACGGCCGAGGTCGGCACCTGCGTGTTCGACGTGACGCTGGACTGCGAGGACGGCGCCCCCGTGGGCGGCGAAGCCGCGCACGCCCGGCTGGTGACCGAGCTGGCGCTGGCGGCCGCGCCCGAAGCCCGCGTGGGCGTGCGGGTGCATCCGGTGGATCACCCCGCCTTCGAGGCCGACATGGCCCAGATCGCCGGTCAGGCGGGGCATCGCCTGCGCCACATCATGATCCCCAAGGTGGAGTCGGTGGATGACGTCGCGCACGCCGAGCGCACGCTGCTGCGCCACTTCGCCCCCGGCCTGCCGCTGCACGCGCTGATCGAATCGCCCGCGGCCGTGCACCGGGCCTTCGACATCGCGGCGCATCCGCGCGTGCAGTCGCTCAGTTTCGGTCTGATGGATTTCGTGTCGGCCCACGCCGGCGCCATCCCCGCCGACGGCATGGGCATCGAGGGGCAGTTCAAGCACCCCCTGGTGCTGCGTGCCAAGCTCGAAATCGCCTCGGCCGCCCACGCATCGGGCAAGGTGCCCTCGCACGGCGTGGTCACCGAGTTCAACGACACCGCCGCGCTGCGCCGCGCCGCGCAACGGGCGGCGCGCGAGCTGGGCTACACGCGCATGTGGAGCATCCACCCCAACCAGATCCGTCCCATCGTCGAGGCCTTTGCACCCGACGAGCGGCAGATCGATCAGGCCAGCGCCATCCTGCTGGCGGCCGCCCAGGCCGACTGGGCGCCCATCAACCACGGCGGCGTGCTGCACGACCGGGCCAGCTATCGCCTGTTTTGGCAGGTCTTGCAACGGGCGCACGCGACCGGACGCACCCTGCCCGCCCCGGCGGCCGCATGGTTCTGACACCGCCTGCGTGCCATGATCCGCATTTCCCATCCTTTCAAGAGTGACCACCGCATGAAACTCCCCGCCCTTGCCTTCGTTGCCGCCGCCCTGGGCCTGTCGGTCGGCGCTGTCCAGGCGCAGACGCCCACGGCGCCCAAGAAGCCGGCTGCCACCCACAAGGCGCCAGCGAAAAAGGCACACGCCAAGAAGACCGTCACCAAGAAGGGCGTGCCGGCCAAGACCGCCAAGGCGGTCGAGACGAATACGCCCGTCGAGTCGCTGAGCTCGCGCCTGACCGATGGCGAGCTGGCGATCGCCAAGACCATCCAGACCGGCACCATTCCCTGTGAACTGGGCGCCCATGTCACCGTGACGGCGGACGAGAAGAACCCCGGTTTCTTCTATGTCAGCTCGGGCAAGCAGCGCTACTACATGCACCCGGTCGAGAGCCGCACCGGCGCCGTGCGCATGGAAGACAACCGCGCCGGCGCCCTGTGGCTGCAACTGGGCAACAAGTCGATGCTGATGAACCAGAAGCTGGGCCAGCGCGTGGCCGATGCTTGCGTGTCGCCGGCCCAGCAGGCCGTCGCGGCGCAACTCGAGTCGCATCCCCAGCCCGCGCTGTTCGACGCGCCCAAGCCCTGACGATTTTTTCCCCGGTACCGTTCCCGCTAACTGTGGCGGGACGCTGCTCTCGTTTGCCTTTTTTCAGGATCCACTCATGTTGCAAGCCTACCGTGCCCACGCCGCCGAACGCGCCGCCCTGGGCATCCCGCCCCTGCCCCTGGATGCCAAGCAGGTGGCCGACGTGATCGAGCTGATCAAGAACCCGCAGAATCCCGAAGCTCAGGGCGAGGCCGAGTTCCTGCTGGACTTGCTGACCCACCGCGTGCCCCCGGGCGTGGACGATGCCGCCAAGGTCAAGGCCTCCTTCCTGGCCGCCGTGGCCCATGGCGACATCCAGGTCGGCCTGATCTCCAAGGCCAAGGCCACCGAGCTGCTGGGCACCATGGTGGGCGGCTACAACGTGCACCCGCTGATCGAGCTGCTGGACGACACCGAAGTCGCCGGCGTGGCCGCCGAGGCGCTGAAGAAGACGCTGCTGATGTTCGACTTCTTCAACGACGTGGCCACCAAGGCCAAGGCCGGCAATGCCAAGGCGAAGGAAGTGATGCAAAGCTGGGCTGATGCCGAGTGGTTCACCAGCCGCCCCAAGGTCGACGAAAAAATCACCGTCACCGTGTTCAAGGTGCCCGGCGAGACGAACACCGACGACCTGTCGCCCGCGCCCGACGCCACCACGCGCCCCGACATCCCCATGCACTACCTGGCGATGCTGAAGAACACCCGCCCGGACGCGGCCTTCAAGCCCGAGAAGGACGGTGTGCGCGGCCCCATGCAGTTCATCGAGGACCTGAAGAAAAAGGGCCACGTCGTCGCCTACGTGGGCGACGTGGTGGGCACCGGCTCCAGCCGCAAGTCGGCCACCAACTCCGTCATCTGGGCCACGGGCCAGGACATCCCCTTCGTGCCCAACAAGCGCTTTGGCGGCGTCACGCTCGGCGGCAAGATCGCCCCCATCTTCTTCAACACGCAGGAAGACTCCGGCTCGCTGCCCATCGAAGTGGATGTGAGCAAGATGGAGATGGGCGACGTGCTCGACATCTACCCCTACGCGGGCAGGATCGAGAAGGCCGGCGCAAAAATAGCCGACTTCGCGCTCAAGAGCGACGTGCTGCTGGACGAAGTGCAGGCCGGCGGCCGCATCAACCTGATCATCGGCCGCGCGCTGACCGCCAAGGCGCGTGAGTTCCTGGGCCTGGCCGCCTCCACCGCCTTCCGCCTGCCGCAAGCGCCCGCCGAATCCAAGGCCGGCTTCACCCTGGCGCAGAAGATGGTCGGCCGCGCCTGTGGCCTGCCCGAAGGCCAGGGCATTCGCCCCGGCACCTACTGCGAGCCCAAGATGACCACCGTGGGCAGCCAGGACACCACCGGCCCCATGACGCGCGACGAGCTGAAAGACCTGGCCTGCCTGGGCTTCAGCGCCGACATGGTGATGCAGAGCTTCTGCCACACCGCCGCCTACCCCAAGCCCGTGGACGTGAAGACGCACCGCGAGCTGCCGGCCTTCATCAGCAACCGCGGCGGCGTGGCCCTGCGCCCGGGCGACGGCGTGATCCACAGCTGGCTCAACCGCCTGCTGCTGCCCGACACCGTGGGCACGGGCGGTGACTCTCACACGCGCTTCCCGATCGGCATCAGCTTCCCCGCAGGCTCCGGCCTGGTGGCCTTCGGCGCCGCCACGGGCGTGATGCCGCTGGACATGCCCGAATCCGTGCTGGTGCGCTTCAAGGGCCAGCTGCAACCGGGCGTGACCCTGCGCGACCTGGTGCATGCCATTCCGCTGTACGCCATCAAGGCCGGCCTGCTGACCGTGGCCAAGGCCGGCAAGATCAACGTCTTCTCGGGCAAGATTCTCGAAATCGAGGGCCTGCCAGACCTGAAGGTGGAGCAGGCGTTCGAGCTGTCCGACGCCTCGGCCGAGCGCTCGGCCGCCGGCTGCACGATCAAGCTGAACCCCGCGCCGATCAAGGAATACCTGCAGTCCAACGTCGTGCTGATGAAGAACATGATCGCCAACGGCTATGCCGACGCCAAGACCCTGCAGCGCCGTATCGAGAAGGTCGAGGCCTGGCTCGCCAAGCCCGATCTGCTGGAGGCCGACAAGGACGCCGAGTACGCCGCCGTGATCGAGATCGACATGAACGAGATCAAGGAGCCCATCGTCTGCTGCCCGAACGACCCGGACGACGCCAAGTTCCTGTCCGAAGTCGCCGGCACCCCCATCGACGAGGCCTTCATCGGCTCGTGCATGACCAACATCGGCCACTTCCGCGCCGCGGCCAAGCTGCTGGGCGGCCAGCGCGACATCCCCGTCAAGCTGTGGGTGGCCCCGCCCACCAAGATGGACCAGAACGAGCTCATCAAGGAAGGCCACTACGCTGCCTTCGGAACTTCAGGCGCGCGCACCGAAATGCCCGGCTGCTCGCTGTGCATGGGCAACCAGGCGCAGGTGCGTGAAGGTGCCACCGTGATCTCCACGTCCACCCGCAACTTCCCCAACCGCCTGGGCAAGAACACCAACGTGTTCCTGGGCTCGGCCGAGCTCGCCGCCATTGCCTCGCGCATCGGCAAGCTGCCCACGCGTGAGGAATACCTCAAGGAAATGGGCGTGATCGACGCGGACAAGGCCAGCGTCTACCGCTACATGAACTTCGACCAGATCGAGGAATACGCCGAGGTCGCCAAGGGCGTTCCCGCCTGATCGACGCCGAAGCGCTTGCCGCGGCAAACGCTTGGTTTTCAGCCGCCCCGGGCCCCTGCCCGCGGCGGCTTTTTCGTGGCCCCGCGCGCCATGAATTGTGTTCGCTGGCCATGCGCTGCGCACCTCCTACAATCAAACGCTTTGTCTCACAACACCGGACGCGATCGGACCACCCGCTCGGCCGGGCTCCAAGGAGGTGAAGGGCGTGCAAGGTTTGCACCTGACCGCTGATCTGTATGCGTGCCAATGCGCACCGCAATTGATGACCGACCCCGACGCCATTGCCCGGCTGTGCCGCACACAGACCGAGGCGGCTGGCCTGACCCGCGTGGACGACCGCTGGGTGCAGTTTCCAGCATGGCAAGGCCAGCCCGGTGGCGTGACCGGCACCCTGCTGCTGGCCGAATCGCACCTGGCGATCCACACTTGGCCCGAGACCGGCAACGTCACGCTCGACGTGTACGTGTGCAATTTCTCCACCGACAACTCCACCAAGGCCAGCCAGTTGCTGGAAAACGTCGTGCGGGCCTACCGACCGCAGCGCGTGGTGCGCAATCGCCTGCTGCGCGGCGACATCGGCGCGACGTCGCCCCAGGCCTCACCCGCGCCCGAGGAGGAAGGCTGGATCGTCGAGAACCTGACGCCGTCGGCGGCCTTCAGCCTGCGCGGCACGGTGCTGGAGCGCCAGAACACACCGCATCAGTCGCTGGAGCTGCTGCAAACGCCCCGCTTCGGCCGCGTGCTGCGGCTCGATGGCCGCTTCATGACGTCCGAGAAGGAAGAATTTTTCTACCACGAGGCGCTGGTGCACCCGGCCGCCATCGCCCACCCCGCGCCGCAGCGTTGCCTGATCATCGGCGGCGGCGATGGCGGCGCCGCCGAAGAGCTGCTCAAGCACCCCAGCGTGCGCGAGGTGGTGATTGCCGAACTCGACGCGCAGGTCGTCGAGCTGGCCCGCCAGGAACTGCACGCGGTGCATCGCGGCGCGCTGGACGATGCGCGCGTGCGCATCGAGATCGGCGACGGCATGGCCTATGTGGACCGCTCGCCCGGCCAGTTCGACCTGATCCTGATGGACCTGACCGACCCGGACACCCCTGCCAGCGCGCTGTACGAGCCGGCGGCGCTGGCCCGCATGCAGCGGGCGCTGGCGCCCGGCGGGGCGCTGGTGCTGCACCTGGGCAGCCCCGTGTTTCACCCGGCCCAGGTGCGCACGCTGCTGGGCCACCTGCACCAGCGCTTTGCGCAGGTCAGCCCCTACGGCCTGTACATCCCGCTGTACGGCGCCTACTGGGGGCTGGCCGTGGCGTCCGACGCGCTGCGCCCCGCCAGCCTGGCCAAGCCGGACGTGCAGGCGCGCATCGACCAGCGTGCCATCGCTCGGCTGCAGCACTACAACGCCGACGTGCACGGCGCGCTGTTCGCCCTGCCCAACTACTACCGCGCCATGCTGGCTTGAAGCGGCCCTCAGCGCGAGCGGCGGTGGCGATACACCCACGGGGGCGTGGGCCGCGCCTGCGCCCACAGGCCGGTGCGTTGCCGGCGGGCTTGGCGCTCCAGGGCTTGCAGATCACCGTCGCCGCGTGCGTAACCCGGCGCCACCCACGCCATGCCGGCTCGCACCTGGGCCTGGGCCACGTCCGCGCCCTGGCAGCGCACGCGCGCCACCGAGCGGCCATAGACGTCCTGCTCCCGGATCTCCACCTGGGCACGCTGGCGCTGGCACAGCGCGGCCAGCGCCTGCCGCGACTTGCGCCCGAACGCCTGGCGCAACTCCGGCGCGTCGATCTCGGCCACGCGCAGCCGCAGCGTGCGCTCGTGCGGCGCCTGCGGGCAGCGCACCTTGAGCGAATCGCCGTCGCCGACGCTCAGAACCCAACACAACAAGGCCGTCGCCAACACGCCTGCTTCTCCATTCGTTTCGGGGCGCCGATGGTAACGGTTGGATCACGGCGCCACCGCAGCGAGCGAGCACGGCGACAAGCCGAAAAACCGCTGCTCAAAATTGAGGCATCGCCCGCAAAGCCAGACGGGGCGCGGCTTGCGCGGCTTGTTCAGGCACTTTTCCACAAGTCGGCCCACAAGGCGCGGGGACAAATCGCGGGCTTGCGTCACGCGGAAATATCACCTTGGCTTGACGCGAAGCATCTCGTTTGGCGATGTCAAAACAAGAAATATGGTTGATAATCCAATAAGCCAACTCATTTGAAGATGCCTGAACCGCTCAGCGCGCCATGACTGCCCTCGCCCGCTCCTCCGATCGTCGATTGGACATGACCTCGCTGCGCCTCTTCGTGGCCGTGGCCGAGGCCGGCAGCATCGCGCAGGCGGCGCAGCGCGAAAACATTGCCGCCTCCGCCGTCAGCAAGCGCGTGGCCGAGCTCGAAGCCGCCCTCGGCACCGCCCTGCTCTACCGCCAGGCGCGCGGTGTCACTCTCACGCCGGCGGGCCAAAGCCTGCTGCACCACGCCCGCAACGTGCTGTACGGCCTGGACCAGCTGCACGGCGAGCTGAGCGAATACGCGAGCGGCGTGCGCGGCCACGTGCGCATGCACGCCAGCATGTCGGCCATCGTGCAGTTTCTGCCGGAAGACCTGGGGCGCTTCGTCCACGGCCACCCGCAGGTCAAGATCGATCTGGAAGAGCATTTGTCCTCCGAGGTGGAGCGCGCCGTGCTGGAGGGTGCCGCCGACCTGGGCATCTGCAACACCGGCAGCGGCGCGAGCACGCTGCAGCTGCGCCCCTACCGCGAAGACCATTTGGCATTGATTGCGCCGCCAGGCCTTGTCCCCAAAGCGCGAGCAGCTATTCATTTTGTAGACACGCTGGACTACGACCACGTCGGCCTGCACGCCGGCAGCTCGATCGCCCTGGCCATGCATCAGGCGGCGGCGCAGGCGGGCCGCAGCGTGCGCCTGCGCATTCGCGTGACCGGGCTGGACGCCATGTGCCGCATGATCGCCAACGGCCTGGGCGTGGGCGTGATGCCGCAGCGCGCCTTCGATCTCGTCCACGGCGCCAGCGCGCTGCGCTGCATCCCCTTGCAGGACGACTGGGCGCGGCGCCGCATCAGCCTGGTCGCGCGCGACTTCGCCAGCCTGCCGGTCACCGCCCGCGCCCTGGTCGAGCACCTGACGGCCGCCGGCAAGGCCTAAAATTTCAATCACCCAAAGGAAGTTCTCCGCACCATGTCCGCCCGCACGCTGTACGACAAGATCTGGGACGAGCACGTCGTCCACACCGAAGACGATGGCACCGCCATCCTCTACATCGACCGTCACCTCGTCCATGAGGTCACCAGCCCGCAGGCCTTCGAGGGCCTGCGCCAGGCGCATCGCAAGGTCTGGCGCACCAGCAGCGTGGTGGCCACGGCCGACCACAACACGCCCACCACCGGTTGGGAGCGCGGCTACGACGGCATCGAAGACCCGATCAGCAAGGAACAGGTGAGCACGCTGGACGCCAACATCAAGAGCGTGGGCGCGGCAGCGTACTTTCCGTTTCTGAACCAGCGCCAGGGCATCGTGCACGTGATCGGCCCCGAGAACGGCGCCACCCTGCCGGGCATGACCGTGGTCTGCGGCGACAGCCACACCAGCACGCACGGCGCCTTCGGCGCGCTGGCGCACGGCATCGGCACCAGCGAGGTCGAGCACGTGCTGGCTACGCAGACCCTGTTGGCCAAGAAGGCCAAAAACATGCTGATCCGCGTCAACGGCCAGGTGGCGCCGGGCATCACCGCCAAGGACATCGTGCTGGCCATCATCGGCCGGATCGGCACCGCCGGCGGCACCGGCTACACCATCGAATTCGGCGGCGACGCCATCCGCGCCCTCAGCATGGAAGGCCGCATGACGGTGTGCAACATGGCCATCGAGGCGGGCGCGCGCGCCGGCCTGGTGGCGGTCGACGACAAGACCATCGACTACGTCAAGGGCCGCGCCATGGCGCCCGGTACCGACCCGGTGACCGGCCAGTTCGTCGGCGGCCCCGAGTGGGACCAGGCCGTGGCCTATTGGCGCACGCTGCACAGCGACGAAGGCGCCAAGTTCGACGCCGTGGTCGAGCTGGACGCCCGCGCCATCGTGCCGCAGGTCAGCTGGGGCACCAGCCCCGAGATGGTGGTCGGCATCGACGCCCGCGTGCCCGACCCCGACAAGGAAAAGGACGCCAGCAAGCGCCACGCCATCGAGCGCGCGCTGACCTACATGGGCCTGCAACCCAACAAGGCCATGAGCGACATCCACATCGACAAGGTCTTCATCGGCAGCTGCACCAACAGCCGCATCGAGGACCTGCGCGCGGCCGCCGCCACGCTCAAGAAGATCGGGCGCAAGGTGGCGCCCAATGTCAAGCTGGCGATGGTGGTGCCGGGCTCGGGCCTGGTCAAGAAGCAGGCCGAGGCCGAGGGGCTGGACAAGGTCTTCATCGCCGCCGGCTTCGAGTGGCGCGAACCCGGCTGCAGCATGTGCCTGGCCATGAACGCCGACCGCCTGGAGCCCGGCGAGCGCTGCGCCTCCACCAGCAACCGCAACTTCGAGGGCCGCCAGGGCGCGGGCGGGCGCACCCACCTGGTCAGCCCGGCCATGGCCGCCGCCGCGGCGGTACACGGCCACTTCGTCGACATTCGCCAATTTGCCTGACCCCCAACCCAAGGAGCCAACCATGAGCAAGACCGCCACCCTCCTCGCCCTCGCGCTGACCTTCGTGCTGGCCGGATGCAACACCGTCAAGGGCGTCGGCCAGGACGTGCAAAAAGCCGGCGGCGCCATCGAGCGCGCCGCCGACAAATAAGCCAGGCCATCACTTCACCATGGAAAAATTCACCGTGCACAAGGGCCTGGTGGCCCCGCTGGACCGCGAGAACGTCGACACCGACGCCATCATCCCCAAGCAGTTCCTCAAGTCGATCAAGAAGACCGGCTTCGGCCCCAACCTGTTCGACGAATGGCGCTACCTGGACCACGGCGAGCCGGGCATGGACCCGGCCACGCGCAAGCCCAACCCGGACTTCGTGCTCAACCAGCCGCGCTATGCGGGCGCCTCCATCCTGCTGGCGCGCAAGAACTTCGGCTGCGGCTCCAGCCGCGAGCACGCCCCGTGGGCGCTGCAGCAATACGGCTTTCGCGCCATCCTGGCGCCCAGCTTTGCCGACATCTTCTTCAACAACTGCTTCAAGAACGGCCTGCTGCCCATCGTGCTGCCCGACTCGGTCATCGCCCGCTTGTTCGACGAGGTGCAGGCCTTTGTCGGCTACCAGCTGACGGTCGATCTGGAGCGCCAGGTGGTCGTCCAGCCCGATGGCACCGAAGTCGCCTTCGACGTGCAGCCGTTTCGCAAGCACTGCCTGCTGAACGGCCTGGACGACATCGGCCTCACGCTGCGCCACCAGGACGAGATCAAGAGCTTCGAGGCGCGCCGCCTGGCCGCCAAGCCCTGGCTGGCCCACACCTTCGGCACCCTGGGTTGAACCGGCGCGTGGTGGTGCGCCCAGGGGTTTCAAGCCAAATCAGCCTCCAGCCCGCTTGCAGAAAGCGCAAGCAGCTATTAATAAAATAGTGTCCGAGTCATGAAAATTGCAGTTCTCCCGGGTGACGGCATCGGCCCCGAAATCGTCGCCGAGGCCGTCAAGGTCCTGAAGGCCCTGGACTTGAAGTTCGAGCTGGAAACCGCCCCCGTCGGCGGCGCCGCCTACGAGGCCGCGGGCCACCCGCTGCCCGAATCCACGCTGACTCTGGCCAAGAGCGCCGACGCCATCCTGTTCGGCGCCGTCGGCGACTGGAAGTACGACCAGCTCGACCGCCCCCTGCGCCCCGAGCAGGCCATCCTCGGCCTGCGCAAGCACCTGGGCCTGTTCGCCAACTTCCGTCCCGCCATCTGCTACGAGCAGCTGGTGGGCGCCTCCAGCCTCAAGCCCGAACTGGTCGCGGGCCTGGACATCCTCATCATCCGCGAACTGACGGGCGACATCTACTTCGGCCAGCCGCGCGGTCGCCGCAGCGCCGCCGACGGGCACTTTCCGGGTGCCGAGGAAGCCTTCGACACCATGCGCTACACGCGCCCCGAGATCGAGCGCATCGCCCGCGTGGCCTTCGAAGCCGCGCGCAAGCGTGGCAAGAAGGTCACCAGCGTGGACAAGGCCAACGTGCTGGAAACCTTCCAGTTCTGGAAGGACGTGGTGATCGAGACGCACAAGGACTATCCCGACGTCGAGCTGCAGCACATGTACGTCGACAACGCCGCCATGCAGCTGGTCAAGGCGCCCAAGGCCTTCGACGTCATCGTCACCGGCAACATGTTCGGCGACATCCTGAGCGACGAGGCCTCCATGCTGACCGGCTCCATCGGCATGCTGCCTTCCGCATCGCTCAACGACAAGAAGCAGGGCCTGTACGAGCCCAGCCACGGCAGCGCCCCCGACATCGCGGGCCAGGGCGTGGCCAACCCGCTGGCCACCATCCTGAGCGCGGCGATGATGCTGCGCTTTTCGCTCAATCAGCCCGCGGCCGCCGACCGCATCGAGGCCGCCGTCAAGAAGGTGCTGGCGCAGGGCCTGCGCACGCCCGACATCCACAGCGCAGGCACGACCAAGGTCGGCACGGTGCAGATGGGTGATGCGGTGGTGCAGGCGCTGGGCTGAACCCAAAGCCCCGCTGCCCGCGCTATGCCCGGGCGGCCCCGGGCATAGCGCGGGCGCGCCGGTGCAGCGCGATGCCGAGCATGGCCAGCATGTTCCAGGCCGGCAGCCACCAGGCCAGCGCCACGGTGACCAGCGCGCACAGCACCACCACCGCGGCGCGCTGCAGTTGCCACCGCGCGGCCGGCTCGTCGAAGCCGTCAGCGCTGCGCAACGCAGGCGTGCGCAGCAGGCGTGCGATGCGCAACCAGGACAGCAGGGCCAACAGGGTCAGGTGCAGGCTGTAGACCAGCGCCGCCGTGCCCAGGTCGCCGTGCTCGGCCATCAGGCTGCAGGTGAAGGGCAGCAGGGTGATCAGGGCCAGCTGCGTCAGCTCGATCGTCATGGCCGGCTTGTCCAGCTCGTCGTACTGGCGCAGCGCGCGGCTTTGCGCCAGCCAGAACAGCGCCGTCACCCAAAAGGCCAGCAGCCAGATCAGCGCCTTGGGCAGCAGGTTTTCCAGCTCGGCGCCCAGGCTTGCGTTGCTGGCCTCGGGCAAGGCCACCAGCTTGAGGTCAAGCGCCAGCAGCGTCAAGGCCACGGCGTAGACGCCGTCCGACAGGGCTTCGAGGCGGCTCTTGGGCATCAGCAAGGTGGAGGGCATGAGGGGCTCGCAGGGCAAGCGGCAACTGTAGCCGAGGATGGCCGCCAGGCGCCCGAAAACCAGCGGTGCAGGGCCGGACTCCGGTACAATATCTCCCCATGTTCGCCGCCGAATCGTTCCTCCAGAACACCGCCGCCGCCTCGGCTGGCGTGGCGGCGTGCGCAATCATCACCAAAAAGACGACCGGCTGATCCAGCCCTGGCTCGTCGTGCGCCCTTCCTGGCCAGACGAGCCGGGCGAGCAGTGTGGCCGTTGACCGGTTTTTCACTTGTAAAGGGCTAGAAAATGAGCAGTTTGGTTGGTTTGGTCGGCTGGCGCGGCATGGTCGGCTCCGTCCTCATGGATCGCATGCAGGAGGAAAAGGACTTCGACTTGATCGAGCCCCTGTTCTTCTCCACCTCCAACGCCGGCGGCGCGGCGCCCGCGATGGCCAAGAACGAAAAGAAGCTGGCGGACGCGCACGACATCCGGCAACTGGCGCGCTGCGACATCATCGTGACCTGCCAGGGCGGCGACTACACCAACGAGGTGTTCCCCAAGCTGCGCGCCGCGGGCTGGAAGGGCCACTGGATCGACGCCGCCAGCGCGTTGCGCATGAAGGACGACGCCGTCATCATTCTCGATCCGGTCAACATGCCGGTCATCAAGAATGCGCTGGCCAAGGGCGGCAACAACTGGATCGGCGGCAACTGCACCGTCAGCTGCATGCTGATGGGCGTGGGCGCGCTGTACAAGGCCGGCCTGGTCGAATGGATGAACACGCAGACCTACCAGGCGGCCAGCGGCGGTGGCGCGCAGCACATGCGTGAACTGCTGACGCAGTACGGCACGCTGAACGCCGAGGTGGCGAACCTGCTCGATGACCCCAAGAGCGCCATCCTGGAGATCGACCGCAAGGTGATCGGCAGGCAGCGCGCCCTGTCGGCCACCGAGACCGCCAACTTCGGCGTGCCGCTGGGCGGCAGCCTGATCCCCTGGATCGACAAGGACCTGGGCGACGGCATGTCCAAGGAAGAGTGGAAGGGCATGGCCGAAACCAACAAGATCATGGGCCAGGGCGAAGGCTTCGGCACGCCGGCGATTCCGGTCGATGGTTTTTGCGTGCGCGTGGGTGCCATGCGCTGCCACAGCCAGGCGCTGACCTTCAAGCTCAAGAAGGACGTGCCGGTGGCCGACATCGAGGCCATGATCGCGGCCGACAACGACTGGGTGAAGGTGGTGCCCAACACCAAGGAAGCCACGCTCAAGGATTTGACGCCGGTGGCCGTGACCGGCACCATGAGCATCCCGGTCGGCCGCATCCGCAAGCTGGCCATGGGCCCCGAGTACCTGGGCGCCTTTACGGTGGGCGACCAGCTGCTGTGGGGCGCGGCCGAACCGCTGCGCCGCATGCTGCGCATCCTGCTGGAGCGCTGAGCGTCTTTCGGCCCGGCAGACTGGGTCGTTGTGAGCAGACAACATTGGCCGCACATGCGGCCAAACTTTGTACATGTGTCAGGACTTAACAGGCGTCTCAGCTTGTCAGTCCAATACGTTGATGTTAACGTCGATTTCCAAGTCGGTATTGGCAGGACGCCCCTGCCCCACACTCAAAAGCCATGCACAAGACCATCGTCCAGAGCCATGAGGGATTGCCCGAGCTGGCCGCCACCGCGCGTCAGCCACTCATCCGAAAAGCCGCTCTGGCCTCGGCCGTCGCACTGGCCCTTCTGGGCGCCAGCCTGGATGCCCAGGCGCTCGCCCTGGGCGCCGTCTCGGTGCGTTCGGCACTCGGCGAGCCCCTGCGGGCCGACGTCGAAATTCCGCAGATTTCGTCCGAAGAAGCTTCCACCCTGCAGGCCAGCGTAGGCACGCCGCAGGCGTTCCGCGCCGCCGGCGTGGAATACAGCCCAGCGCTGGCCGGTGCGCGTGTCACGCTGCAGCGCCGCGCCAACGGCCAGGCCTATTTGCGCATCATCGGCAGCCGGCCGATCAACGAGCCCTACGTCGGCGTTCTCATCGAGGCCAGTTGGGCCAATGGCCGCGTCGTGCGCGACTACACCTTGCTGCTCGATCCGCCGGACCGTGAGGCCTTGCCGGCGGTGGTGGCGACCCAGCCTCAGGCCCCGGCGCCCGCACGTCCCGCCGTCGCCGAACAGACCACGCCACGTCCCAGCGCCACGCCCGCGCCCAGAGCCGCACCCCGACCCGAGCGCACGGCAACCACAGCCGGCGGCGAGCAGATCACCATCCAGCGAGGCGACACCCTCTCGCGCATTGCCGGCGCCCACGCCATCGACGGCGTGTCGCTCGACCAGATGATGGTTGCCCTGCTGCAGGCCAATCCCGACGCCTTCATCCGCGGCAACGTCAACCTCATCAAGGCCGGCGCCGTGCTGCAAATGCCCAGCGCCGAGCAAGCCCGGGCCACCCCGCGCCAAGCCGCGCGCAGGGCCGTGGTGGCGCAAAGCAAAGACTTTCAGGCCTATCGCCACGCCGTGGCCAAGGCGGCGCCGGCGCAACCCAATGAGGCCAGCGGAGGCCAGACGGCCAGCGGCAGCGTGCAGGCGCAGGTGAGCGACCGCAAGGCGCCAGCGCCCACCCCCGACCAACTGAAGATCAGCAAGGGCGGCGCGCCGGGCGGGGCCGAAACCACCGCGGCGCTCTCGCGCCAGGCGCAAGAACAGGCCGACCGCGAAGCCGAGCTCAAGCGCAACATCAGCGCGCTCAAGGACCTGACCAGCACGGCCAGCGCTCCCGCGACAAGCGCTCCCGCCCCAACACCTGCGGCAGCGGCCGCCAGCAGCGAGGCCCCGGGCGTGAACGTTCCTCTGGCTGCCGGTGCCACCGCGGCTGCGACGGCCGCCTCCGCCGCGACGGCCGCTGCGGCAAGCACCACCTCCACCGAAACCAGCGCTGTAGCGCCGGCCCCCGACGCCAGCGCGGCTGCCACGGCCGAGACGGCGGCCGCGGCGGCATCGACGCCCGCAGACGTGGCATCGGCCACCGTCGCCGCCGCCACCGCACCCGCGCCCGCGCCCGCGGTTGCTGCACCCGCGCCGGCCCCGGCGGCAGAGCCTTCCTTCCTCGACGGCCTGACGGACAACCCCCTGCTGCCCATGGCAGGCGCCGGCCTGATCGCGCTGCTGGCCGGCCTGGGCATCTACCGCGCCCGCCAGCGCAAGCAAAAGGACGCCGCACGCGACAGCGAATTCATCGAAAGCCGCCTGCAGCCCGACTCGTTCTTCGGCGGCAGCGGCGGCCAGCAGGTCGACACCAAGGAGCGTGCCAGCGGCGGCTCCTCGTCCATGGCCTATTCGCCCAGCCAGCTCGACGCCGCGGGCGACGTGGACCCGGTGGCCGAGGCCGACGTCTACCTGGCCTACGGCCGCGACATGCAGGCCGAGGAAATCCTCAAGGAAGCCCTGCTCACCCACCCCGGCCGCATCTCGGTGCACCGCAAGCTGGCCGAGATTTATGCCAAGCGCCGCGATGCCCGCGCGCTCGAGGCGCTGGCCACCGAGGCCCATACGCTCACGCAAGGCGACGGCCCCGACTGGCAAGCCATTGCCAGCCTGGGTGCCGAGTTGGACCCCAATAACCCCTTGTACAAGCCCGGCGGCATGCCGGTGCCCAAGGTGGCGCCGGCCAGCGCCCGCCGCCAGTTCGGCGCCGACACCGAGCCGCAGACGGCACAGGTCATTCTGGGCAAGGACAAGGATGAAGCCACGTCCACCGGCCGCCCGCCACTCGACCTGAACCTCGACCTGGGCGAATCGGTGCGCCAGGCCGCGCCCAAGCACAGCACGCCCGCCGGGCTGGGCGCCGCGGCCGTGACGGCGGCTACGGGAGCCGCCATTGGCGCCGTGGCCGCTGCGGCCGACAGCGTGCCGACGTCGGCCCGCCAGGCTCTGGACACGCCCGCTCCGGTCAAGGCCGACAGCGAGTTCGTCGACCTGGACCTTGGCATGGACTTTGCCCCGCCGTCCGAATTGGCCGCCACGTCCGCACCGGCGCCCGCGCTGGCGGCCGCGCCCTTGGCTGCCTCGCCAAAATCCAACTCCGGCATGATCGAGTTCGACATGGATGCGCTGTCCGTCGACCCCGACTCGCGCTCGGGCGACATCAAGACCGAGCAGCCCGATGATGCCGACGACAACCCGCTGTCCACCAAGCTGTCGCTGGCGCAGGAGTTCCGTGCCATCGGCGACATCGACGGTGCGCGCACCCTGGCGTCCGAGGTCGTGGCCGAGGCCACGGGCGCGCTCAAGGTTCGCGCCGAGCGCTTTTTGACGGAGCTCTGATCCGCAGGCTCTGGGTCCCACAGGCCTCACGCCAGCCGGCGCCCGCGAGGCGCCGGTTTTTTTGCTGAGGGTTTTTAAGTGGGCCTGGCGCGCCACAATCCGCCCATGACCCGAATTGCCCTGGGGCTCAGCTTTGCCGGCACCCGCTACCACGGCTGGCAAAGTCAGCCGTCCGGCCAGACCGTACAGGACCGGCTGGAGCGCGCCCTGCTGCAATTTGCCACCCAGCCCCTGCACACCCTGTGCGCGGGCCGCACCGACGCCGGGGTGCATGGCCTGATGCAGGTGGTGCACTTCGACACCACGCTGCAGCGCGAGCCGTTTTCGTGGGTGCGCGGCACCAATCGCTACCTGCCGCCCGACATCGCCGTGCAGTGGGCGCAAGCAGTACCCGATGCCTTCCATGCCCGCGCCAGCGCCCTCGCCCGCCGCTACACCTACATCGTCCTGCAGTCCCCGGTGCGCCCCAGCCTGGACGCCGCGCGCGTGGGTTGGAGCTTTCGCCCGCTCGACGGCCCGGCGATGCGCACGGCTGCGGCCCATCTCGAAGGCGAGCACGACTTCAGCTCCTTTCGCGCCAGCCTGTGCCAGGCGCTGTCGCCCGTCAAGCAACTCGCCCCCATCGTCATCGAGCAGCGCGGTGCCTACTGGCGCTTCGATTTCGAGGCCAACGCCTTCCTGCACCACATGATCCGCAACATCATGGGCTGCCTGATCCAGGTCGGCCAAGGCCTGCACCCGCCCGACTGGCTGGGCGAGGTGCTGCAGGCGCGCGACCGCGACGCCGCCGCGCCCACCTTCGCGCCCGACGGCCTGTACTTTCGCGGGCCGGTGTACGCCGAGCACTGGGGCCTGCCGACGCGCACCGCAGCCTATGATTGGCTGCCATGAAAAATCACGCCCCCACGCTCCCCGCTGCGCGTGGTTCGCTGCCCCCCGAGGGGGCTCGCGCCGCCTTGGGGTGGCCCGGCGGCGGCGCGGCCACACGTGCCGGTCCCCGCACCCGCATCAAGATCTGCGGCCTGACGCGCGAGCAGGACGTGGATGCCGCCGTGGCTGCCGGCGTCGACGCGGTGGGCTTCGTGCTCTACGCCAAGAGCCCACGTCACGTCACGCCGCAGCGGGCGGCCGAATTGGCGCGGCGCCTGCCGCCGCTGGTGACGCCGGTGCTGCTGTTCGTCAACGCAAGCGCTATAGAAATAGAAGCTGCCACCGCCCTGCTGACGCCGTCCATCTTGCAATTTCATGGTGATGAAACACCCCAGGCGTGCGCCGCGGCCGCGCAGCGCGCCCATTGCCCCTTCTGGCGCGCGGCGCGCATGCCGGTCGACGCCGCCAGCGGCTTCGACTTGGTAAAATTTGCCCACGATTACAGCGCCGCCCAGGCCCTCTTGCTGGATGCCCAGGTCGATGGCTACGGCGGCGGCGGAAAGACATTCGATTGGTCACGCCTGCCACCAAACGTTCCCGCTCACCTCGTCTTGTCTGGTGGGCTCACACCTGCAAACGTGAGCGCAGGTCTTGCGGCGCTGCGCGGCCGCGGGCATTCGCTCGCGGTTGACGTCTCGTCCGGCGTCGAAGCCGATGGCCCTGGGGGCAGCACGCTCAAGGGCATCAAGGACGCCGAAAAAATCATGCGTTTCGTCGCCGCCGTGCGCGCGAGCGATGCGCACTTTGCAGGATTGAACACCCCATGATCGACTATCACCAGCCCGACGCCAGCGGGCACTTCGGCCGCTACGGCGGCAGCTTCGTGAGCGAGACGCTCACCTACGCCATCAACGAGCTGAAAGACGCCTACGCCAAATACCAGCACGACCCGGACTTCCTGAGTGAATTCAGGTACGAGCTGGCGCATTACGTCGGCCGCCCCTCGCCCATCTACCACGCCGCGCGTACCAGCCGCGAACTGGGGGGCGCGCAGATCTACCTCAAGCGCGAGGACCTCAATCACACCGGCGCGCACAAGATCAACAACGTCATCGGCCAGGCCATGCTCGCCAAGCGCATGGGCAAGCCGCGCATCATTGCCGAAACCGGCGCCGGCCAGCACGGCGTGGCCACCGCCACCATCTGCGCGCGCTATGGCTTGGAATGCGTGGTCTACATGGGCAGCGAGGACATCAAGCGCCAAAGCCCCAACGTCTACCGCATGAAGCTGCTGGGCGCCACCGTGGCCCCGGTCGACAGCGGCAGCAAGACCTTGAAGGATGCGCTGAACGAGGCCATGCGCGACTGGGTGGCCAACGTGGACAACACCTTCTACATCATCGGCACCGTGGCCGGCCCGCACCCCTACCCGATGATGGTGCGCGACTTCCAGAGCGTGATCGGCACCGAATGCCTGACGCAGATGCCCGAGCTGGCCGGCCAGCAGCCCGACGCGGTGCTGGCCTGCGTGGGCGGCGGCAGCAACGCCATGGGCATCTTCTACCCCTACATCCCGCACGAGCAGGTGCGTCTGATCGGCGTCGAGGCCGCGGGCGAAGGCCTGGACTCTGGCCACCATTCGGCCAGCCTGGAGCGCGGCAGCCCCGGCGTGCTGCACGGCAACCGCACCTACATCCTGCAGGACGCCAACGGCCAGATCACCGAAACGCACAGCATCAGCGCCGGCCTGGACTACCCCGGCGTCGGCCCCGAGCACGCCTGGCTGAAGGACAGCGGCCGCGCCGAATACGTGGGCGCGACCGATGCCGAGGCGCTGGCCGCCTTTCATCACCTGTGCCGCGTCGAGGGCATCATCCCCGCGCTCGAATCCAGCCACGCCTTTGCCCACGCGCTCAAGCTGGCGCCCACCATGCGGCCCGACCAGTCCATCCTGGTGTGCCTGTCGGGCCGGGGCGACAAGGACATCGGCACCGTGGCCGACCTTCAGGGTGCCGACTTCTACGACCGCCCCTCGATGCGCGGCCACGTGGTGAAGGGGGCCAAGGCATGAGCCGCATCACCGCCACCTTCGACACCCTCAAGGCCCAGGGCCGCAAGGCGCTGGTGCCCTACGTCACCGCCGGCTTTCCCTATGCCGACATCACGCCCGCGCTGATGCACGGCATGGTCGCCGCCGGCGCCGACATCATCGAGCTGGGCGTGCCCTTCTCCGACCCCAGCGCCGACGGCCCCGTGATCCAGAAGGCGGGCGATCGTGCGCTGGCGCTGGGCATCGGCCTGACGCAGGTGCTGGCAATGGTCAAGGCCTTTCGCGCCAAGGACCAGACCATCCCCGTGGTGCTGATGGGTTACGCCAACCCCATCGAGCGCTACGAGCAGCAGCATGGCGAAGGCGCCTTCGTGCGCGATGCATCCGCCGCCGGCGTGGACGGCGTGCTGGTGGTGGACTATCCGCCCGAGGAATGCGCCGAGTTCTCCGCCGCGCTCAAGGCCGCGGGCATGGACCTGATCTTTCTGCTGGCCCCCACCTCCACCGACGAGCGCATGCAGCAGGTGGCCCAGGTGGCCAGCGGCTACGTGTACTACGTGTCGCTCAAGGGCGTCACCGGCTCGGGCGCGCTCAACACCGACGAGGTGGGCGCCATGCTGCCGCGCATTCGCCAGCACGTGCACATCCCCGTCGGCGTGGGTTTCGGCATCCGCGATGCCGAGACCGCCCGCGCCATCGGCCGGGTCGCCGACGCCGTGGTCATCGGCAGCCGGCTGATCCAGCAGATCGAGCAGCAGCCGCACGAGCGCGTGGCCGCCGCCGCCGCCGACTTTTTGCGCCCGATCCGCGCCGCCCTCGACGCCTGAGCGCGCCACCCCCAAAGGAACCCAACATGAGCTGGCTTGAAAAACTGCTGCCCCCCAAGATCCAACCCAGCGACGCCGCCGAGCGCCGGCAGATGCCCGAGGGCCTGTGGATCAAGTGCCCCGAGTGCGACACGGTGCTGTACAAGACCGACCTGGAGCAGAACCAGAACGTCTGCCCGCACTGCGGCCACCACCACCGCATCGGCGCGCGCGAGCGGCTGAACGTCTTTCTCGACGGCGAAGGCCGCTACGAGATCGGGCAAGAGGTGGTGCCGGTCGACGCGCTCAAGTTCAAGGACAGCCGCAAGTACCCCGAGCGCATCAAGGAAGCAATGGAAAACACCGGCGAAACCGACGCGCTGGTGGTGATGGGCGGCGCCGTCAAGAGCATCAGCGTGGTGGCCGCCGCCTTCGAGTTCGACTTCATGGGCGGCAGCATGGGCAGCGTGGTGGGCGAGCGCTTTGCGCGCGGCGTGCACACCGCCATCGAGCAGAAGGTGCCCTTCATCTGCTTTACCGCCACCGGCGGCGCGCGCATGCAGGAGGGCCTGATGAGCCTGATGCAGATGGCCAAGACCAACGCCGCCCTCACCCGCCTGGCCAAGAAGGGTCTGCCCTACATCAGCGTGCTGACCGACCCCACCATGGGCGGCGTCTCGGCCGGCTTCGCCTTCGTGGGCGACGTGGTCATTGCCGAGCCCAAGGCCCTGATCGGCTTTGCCGGCCCGCGCGTGATCGAGAACACCGTGCGCGTCAAACTGCCCGAAGGCTTTCAGCGCGCCGAGTTCCTGCAGGACAAGGGCGCGGTCGACTTCATCTGCGACCGGCGCGAGCTGCGCGACAAGGTCGCCAGCATCCTGGCCATGCTGCAGCGTCAGCCGGCGGATGCAGTGGAGTAACTCGCGACCCGCCGGCGCGCGCGCAAAGTCACGCCGCCCCCATCATCACTGCATTGCCCAGCAGCCCCGCCTGCAGCGAGCCGATGACGATGCCCAGCACCTGCAGCACGACGACAGCCAGCAGGGGCGACAGATCGATTCCGCCGACCAGCGGGATCACGCGGCGCAGCGGCGCCAGCATGGGCTCGGCCAGGCGCTCCAGCACGTCGGTCAGCAGGGTGCGGTTCTGCATCCATGACATCACGGCCGCGACGATGACGATGGCCGTGCCCACCGACACCGCCAGCTTGCCCACCCCCAGCAGCGCCAGCACCGGCAGCACACTCCAGCGCTGGCTGGCCAGCAGGCTCATCAGCATGGCGTACTGCACCAGCTTGAGCAGCCACACCGCCAGCAGGCTGGCCACGTCCAGGTGCCCGCCCGCGGGCAGCAGGCGCTGCAGCGGCAGCACCAGCCAGTCCGACAGGGCCTGCACGAAGCGCCCCACCGGGTTGGCGAAGGACATGCGGCGCCAGCGCATGGCCAGCCGCAGCAGGCAGGCCGCGCCGACCAGGGTGACGGCCACTTCGACCAGGAAGGTTAGGATCTCGAACAGCATGCGGGTGCGGACATCGGGTTGGGTTGGAACATGCGTACGATGATAGCGGCCCCCACCCGCGCCCCGACACCACGCCCATGACCGCCCTCACCTTGACCGCCCTGCCCCTGTTTCCGCTCGACACCGTGCTGTTTCCGGACGGCGTGCTGCCGCTGCAGGTGTTCGAGCCGCGCTACCTCGACATGGTGGGCCGGTGCCAGCGCGCCGGCGCGCCCTTCGGCGTCGTGGCGCTGGCCCAGGGGCGCGAAGTGCGCGCGGCCGGCGCGCCGCCCGAGCAGTTGGCCTCCATCGGTACGCTGGCGCACATCCGGCGCCTGGAGCAGCCCCGGCCCGGCCTGCTGCTGATCGAATGCGTGGGCGGCGATGGCTTTCGCATCGAGCGGCCGAGCCTGCTCAAGCACGGCCTGTGGGTGGCCGACGTGAGCCTGCTGGCGCGCGACACGCCCATGGCCGTACCGGACGACCTGCGCTCCGTGGCCGAGGCCCTGCGCCGGCTGCTGGCCGATCCGCGTGCGCATCTGCACGCCACCGGCGCGCCCGCGTCGGACGGCGACGAGCGCTTCGACGACTGCGGCTGGGTGGCCAACCGCTGGTGCGAGCGGCTGCCCCTGCCCACCGCCGCCCGCCAGCGCCTGCTGGGCATCGACAGCCCCCTGCTGCGGCTCGAACTGGTGGCCGACCTGCTGGAGCGCGCGGGAATCGACTCCGGCCCCTCGGCGTGAACTATTAATTTGATAGCTTCTCGCGCTTTATCGGCACCGGGAATTGGTCGAATCGACCGCAAAATCAGACTGCCTTACCGTTGCGAGCCAACAAGTCGGTAACCAAGCAAGAGCAATCGGCCACCAAGGCACAGCCAGCCGACCAGGACGGCCATGCCGCTCCTTGAAACCGATTGCTCCATGTCTCACTCCTCTTTTGCTTGTGATGACTCGCTGCCCGATGCGGCCGACTCAAAGCGGAAACACGGCCTTGATCCACAGAGCGTTACCTTGCGTGCCGTTCTTGACGTTGCGCTCGAATTGCCACTTGGCGGTCATGAACCAGCCCTTGCCGCCGTCGTACTTGAGGCTTGGCCCGATCGCCATGCCGCTGGTCTTGCTGTCGGCCAAGCTCACACCGGCCTGTCGGTCCAAGCGGGTCTGCTGGCGGTAGTAACCACCGACCCCGAGCGTCCAGCCGTTGCCCAGACCCCAGCCTGCGGCATAGTCGAAGTGGAACTCCTGGCCCGACGTGTAGTCGGTGTCCTTGTTGCGCTGGTTGAAGAGGTAGCCGATGCGCAGGTCGCCGTTGAAACCCTTGGGGTCCACATAATTCAATAGATACAACGGCTCGATCGACGCATAGTTGCGCCCGATGTTGGCCATGTCGTTCTTGTTGTACCCCCCCGTGGGGAGGGTGAGATCCAGCGCCACGGCGCTGTGAAACTGCGGACTGTGGGTGTACCCGATACCGACACCGATCGTCATGTCACCCACACCGGACTTGCTCTGGCTGGCGCCCATCGCGCTGACTTTCAGATTCACGAGTGGCAGCAGCGCATGCGTGGCCAGGTCACCGCCCAGGACCTTGACGCCTGGCACCCACACCAGACGGGGCACGATGGCAGTGGCCTGGACCTTGAATCCCGGGATGCCCATGCTGTTTCCTCTCGAATCGTTCATCCGGTCGGCCGAGTAGTGGTTCGCATAGATCAGGCCGTAGACGCCGGGCGGCGCCCCGGCGCCCGCCATGAAATTCTCGCTGCCGTTGGCGTAGGTCGAGCCGCCACCTTCGGTGGCGTGGGCGGCACCAGCCAGGGCCAACAGGCTGGCGGCCAGAAATTTGGCGGATGAGTTCATGCTTGTCTCCAGTCTTCCGAGTTGAATGCCCTGAGGGGCGTAGAAACGCCCTGAGGGGCGTAGACGAACAGCTTTCGAGACCCGCCGGTAGCGCTTGGCTTGGCCGGGCGCGTCGGACGCCGACACGGACAGGTTCTCGAGTCAGAGTAAAACGGCGTGCTTCATCGGATCGTCCGCGGGACTGGCGACCAACTTGATGCGAGACACGCACAACAGCGCAACCAGGCCAATCGCGGCGACGGCGTAGCCGATGGCGCTGTAGCCGAACGCGACAACCAGCGTGCCACTGAGAAACGGCCCGATGGCAGAGCCGGCCATCACCATGGCCGGAGTCGATGCAACAGCCCTGCCGCTGGGATCCAGCCTGGCGATCAATCCAAAAAGAAAGACATGGCTGAAGATCATCACGAACACATAGACGCTGGTCGCTGCGGCGTACACCCCGAAGTTTTGTGACTGAGTGATCGTCAGCGCCAACGCCCCTTGGAGAATGGGTGCGGCCATGCCCACCGTGCGCGGGCTGACCTTCTTTTGCAGGGCAGCCGCAATTACGGCGGGGAACAAGTTGGCGAAGCCCACCGCGATGAGCACCATGTTGGCGCGCTCCTGGCCAAATCCATGGTCTACGCCAATGCGCTCGACGTAGCTGAACATCATGGCCTGGTTGAGAGTCAGCAGCACGACGGTGACGATGGCAAGCCATGCGGCACCTGGGATCTTCGACGTGCTGTGATGCGCTTGCCTATCCACCGAGCGCGCTTCCCCAGGCGGAAAGAACAGGGCCGACGCGACGACTGCGATGACCATCAAGACGAAGAAGACCAAAAACAGTGCATGGCCGCCATGAGCGGCAATGATCTTGGGAACGGCGCCGAAGAAGAGAATCCCAAACACACCGACTGCAAACTGAACCAGCGCAAACAGCCGATGCGGATTGCTGCTTCGACCAATGACGCCATGGGTGAAGGTGAGGCCGCACCCGACGCCAACCCCGGCAACAAAGTGCAGCACAGCCAGGATCGGAAACGCAACCTGCTTCGATGCCGCGAAGAAGGCCACGGCCGTAAGGACATAGCCCAGCGTCGCCATCCAGCGCCGGGGCAGGCGATCGAATCGAGGCGCGAGCGTCACGCTGGTCAGCGCCACCGCCATCAGGAACAGCGTGACCAGACCACCGGCCTGCTGCGGATCGAACTTGTAGTGCTGCACCAGGGTGCCGACCCACAGCGGCAGGGCCACCATGTCGACCATGCCTGCCACGTGCGAGAGCATGAGCACGGCACGCCCGCGAAAACTGTCGATTTTTGTCATGGTGTGTTTCTTTGAAGGCTAGGCACTGGGTTGAGATCGGGCTACTGACGGGGCCGGCGGGTCATTCGTCGCTGACGAGCCCCCCGGCCAGGATGATTTCTGTGGTCGCGGCGAAGTGCTCGCCGAGTAGGCGGCATGCGGCGTCGGCGTCGCGCGTCATCGCCGCGTCGAGCAGCGCGCGGTGTTCGCCATCGACGTCGCGGCCGCGCTCGTGTGTGCTGCTCTTGGCCAAGTTGCGGTAGCGCTCGGACTTGTCGTAGAGCAGCCCGCACAAGCGCAGTGTCCACGGCGAAGCGCAGCCGTCGACCAGCGCTTCATGAAAGGCACGATGCGCCGCCGACCAGGGCGCGTCGCGCTCGGGCGATGTCGGAGGCGGCGTGCGCGACAGACGGTGAAAGCAGCTGAGCAACCGCGACTCCCATTCGATGTCGCCGTGCGCGATCGCCTCGCGCAGCGCCATCTGCTCGACGCGCGAGCGCGTCTGCGCCAGGTCCAGCAACTCGGCGCGTGACACCGGCGTGACATGAAAGCCGCGCTGCTCCTCCAGCGCCACCAGCCCTTCGGTGACCAGCCGCGACAGCGCCTCGCGCACCGCGGTGGCACCGACGCTGTAGCGCTCGCTGAGCGCCTGGATGCGCAGCCGCTCCTGCGGCAGCAGCTCGCCGCACAGGATGGCCACGCGCAGCCGTTCGAAGGCAACGGCGGTGAGGCTTTTCACGGGGGCGCTGGCGGCAAAGGTTTCCATACGGGTCGGTTCATGGGCTTCGCCGAGCTCGGTCGGCAAGGCCGCAATTCGGCCCGATCCGTGCGCCGCGCGCATCGTTCATTTGAACCAATCGATTTCTCTGTGGTTTATCGACGATCCGTTCCATACGATGTGATTCATTGATTCATCGGTGATCGCACCAAGCGGAGAACCTTCCCATGAGCCCCATCCAGGACATCGCCTTCGTGCGCTACCAGGTCACCGACCTGGAGCGCATGCAGGGCTTTCTTGCCGACTTCGGCCTGCACACCGCGGCGCGCACGCCGCAGGCGCTGTACTCGCGTGCCGCCGGCGCGGCGCACCATGTGCACGTCGCCGAACTCGGGCCGGAGAACGCCACCGTCGGCTTCGGCCTGCTGGCGCGCAGCGCCGAGGCGCTGCGCGAAGTGGCGCAACGCGTCGGCCAGCCCGTGCAGCCGAACCCCGAGCCGGGCGGCGGTGAACGCGTACGTTTCACCGACCCGTGCGGCTTCGCCGTCGACGTGATCCACGGTCAGGCGCAGCACGCGCCGCTGCCGGCGCGCGCAGCGCTCGCCTTCAACGACGCGGCCAGCCGGCGCCGTCTCGGCCAGCCGATTCGGCTCGGGCCGCAGCCGTCGTGCGTGATGCGGCTTGGCCATCTGGCGCTGCTGGTGGCCGACTTCCCGAAGATGCTGGCCTTCTACCGCGATCTCCTCGGCTTCGTGCCGTCCGATACCTACTGGGCCGGCAGTGAGGCCAACACCATCGCCGCCTTCATGCACTGCGGCCTGGGCGAGCAATGGACCGACCATCACACGCTGGCGCTGATCAGTGCCGAGGACGGCCGCAGCCGCTTCGACCACAGTGCCTTCGAGGTGATCGACCTAGACGACGTGATGCAGGGCGGCGAATGGCTGAACCAGCGCGGCCATTCGCACTCGTGGGGCGTTGGACGCCACATCCAGGGCAGCCAGATTTTCGACTACTGGCGCGACCCCTTCGGCCACAAGATCGAGCACTGGACTGACGGCGACCTGGTCAACGACCGCACGCCGGTCGGCCACGCACCGATTTCGCCCGACGAGCTGAAGCAGTGGGCGCCGCCCATCACCCCGGAATTTTTCGCCTGAATCTCTTGACCACCTGACCAAAGGACCCGTCCCCATGAAACTTGCCCGCTACACCATCGACGGTCACACCACGATCGGCGCCGTCGTCAATGACCGCGTGATCGAGATCGCCACGCTCGCCCCCGCCGCCCCGAAGACCATCCGCGAGCTGCTCGCCCTTGGCCCGGCCGGCCGCGCCCGCATTGCCCACGCCTTGGAAACCGACCCGAAAGGCACGCCGCTCGCCAGGGTGAAGCTTGAAGCGCCGATCCCCGACGCGCAGAAGTACATGGCCATCGGCATGAACTACCACGACCACGCGGAGGAATCGCGCAAAGCCGGCGTGCCGGTGCCGAAGAACCAGCTGTGGTTCAACAAGCAGGTGAGCTGCATCACCGGCCCCTACGACCCGATCTACAAGCCTCGCGTGTCCGAGAAGATGGATTACGAAGCGGAGATGGGCGTCGTGATCGGCAAGCGTTGCCGCTACGTGAAGGCCGAGGACGCGCGCAGCGTGGTCGGTGGCTACTTCGTTGCCAACGACGTGACCGCGCGCGACTGGCAGTTCAAGAGCCCGACCTTCACGCTCGGCAAGAGCTTCGACAGCCACGGCCCGATCGGCCCGTGGATCACCACCGACGACGAGATCACCGACCCGCACGCGCTGGACATGAAGCTGTGGGTCAACGGCGAACAGCGCCAGCACGCCAGCACCGGCGGCATGATCTACAACATCTGGCAGCAGATCGAAGAACTGTCGCAGGTGATGACGCTCGAGCCGGGCGACCTGATCGCCACCGGCACCTGCGCCAACGTCGGCATCGCGCTGGGCAAGTTCCTGCAGCCGGGCGACGTGGTGCGGGTCGAAATCGAGAAGCTCGGCCACATCGAGAATCGGGTCGAGGCCGAACCTTCGCCCCGGGCCTCTTGAGCCATCGCCGCCATCTGCTGTGACGGAGACAGCCATGAATGTTGACACGCTCCGCGGCGACGGCCCGCAGGACGAACTCTTCGACGTCGCCATCGTCGGCTACGGCCCGGTCGGCCAAGCGCTGGCGCTGGCGCTGGCGCAGCAGGGACACCGCATCGCCGTGATCGAGCGCTGGCCGGCGCCTTTCGGCCTGCCGCGCGCAGTCGGACTGGACCACGAGGTGATGCGCATCCTGCAATCGCTGGGCGTCACGCAGGAGTTCGAGCCGCACACCACGCGCAGCCAGGTCTACGAATGGCGCAACGGCGCGGGTGAGCTGCTGGTCGCCTTTCCGGGCCTGGACGAGACCGGGCCTTCCGGCTGGCCCGCTGGCCCCAGCTTCAGCCAGCCGACGCTCGAGCGCATCCTCAGCGAGCGCGTGCGCAACGACCATGGCGGACAGGTCGAGGTGCTGCTGGGCATGGCGGTCAGCGGGATCAGCGAGAGCGAGAACCGCGTGCTGCTCGAAGCCTGGCCGAACAGCCCCGACACAGCCTCCGGCGCGGCGGGACCGCGCCGCATCGCCGCACGCTGGGTTGTCGGCTGCGACGGCGCCGGCAGCATCGTCCGGCAGCAGATGTGCGCGACCTACGAGGACATCGCTTTCGCCGCGGATTGGCTGGTCGTCGACCTGCAGCCAAAGGATCCGGCGCGCTGGAGCTCGGAGTTGATCCAGGTCTGCGACCCGAAACGGCCAACGACGATGGTCAGCGGTGGCCCCGGTCGGCGGCGCTTCGAGTTCATGATGCTCGAGGGCGAGCGCAAGGAAGATTTCAACAATGCGCAGGCGGCCTGGGCATTGCTTGAACGCTGGGGCTGGACGCCAGCCAACGCGGTGCTGGAACGGCATGCGGTCTACACCTTCCGCGCCTGCGTCGCCGATGTCTGGCGCCGCGGCCGCGTGATGATCGCCGGCGACGCAGCGCACCTGACGCCACCTTTCGCCGGGCAGGGACTGTGCGCCGGGTTGCGCGACGCCATGGCGCTCGCGTGGCGCCTGGACTTGGTGCTGCGCGGCGGCGCCGCCGACGGCCTGCTCGACAGCTACGGCGACGAGCGCCGGCCGCATGCGCGCGCGCTGATCGAGTTTGCGGTGGAACTGGGCCGCATCATCTGCGTGCTCGATCCAGATGCAGCGCGGCAGCGCGACGCTCGGCTGCGTGCCGATGCTGCCGAACTGAGTCGGCGCAAGTTTCCGGCGCCGCCGCTCGGCGCCTCGCCGCTGGTTCGCGGCGCCGACCCGCAGGCCGGTTGCCTGGGCCGCCAGGGCCGCGTCTATCAGCGCGGGCGGGTGGGCCGCTTCGACGACCTGGTCGGCACCGGCTTCGTGCTGATCGGCGATGGCCACGATCCGGCCAACCGACTCGGCTCCGAGCAGCTCGCCTTCCTGCAGCGTATCGGCGTGACCAGCGTCGGTATCGGCCAGGGCTGCGCGCTGCGCGACATCGACGGCACGTATCGACGCTGGTTTGATGAGCTGGGCTGCAGCGCGGTGTTGCTGCGCCCCGATTTCTACGTCTACGGCGCCGGCGAGGCCGCGGAGCTGGTCGATGATCTGATGGCGGCCTGGGCCGCCTGAACCCCTGCAACACTGAAAGACATCATCTCGTGAATTCACCCTTCGCTATTGGCCGCCGCCGCTTCATCTGCTCGTCCGCGCTGTCGCTGTGGGCCGCCGGCGCCTTCGCGCAGACTGCGACCTTCCCGTCCCGCTTGGTCAACCTCGTCGTGCCCTGGCCGGCGGGCAACCCAACCGACGCCGTCGCGCGGCAGTTCGCGCCGCTGCTGAGCAAAGGCTTCGAGCAGACGGTAATCGTCGACAATTTCGTCGGCGCTGGCGGCGCGCTGGCGGCGCAGAAGGTGCTGCGCGCGCCCGCTGACGGTCACACGATGCTGCTGGCGAGCAGCACCGACCTGATCATGACGCCGCTGGGCTTGAGCGCGGCGCGCTTCAAATCCGACGACTTCCGGCTCGTCGGACTCATCGGACGTACGCCCTACGCGCTCGCCGTCCGCCCGGATCTACCGGTCGCCGACCTGCGCGAGCTGCTGGCGGCAATGCGCAAGCCCGGTGCCCGCGAGTTCAGCTACGGCAGCATCGGGCCGGGCAGCCTGATCCACCTGGCTGGCGCGCAGTTCGCCAAGGTGGCCAGCACCTCTATGCTGCACGTGCCCTACAAGGGGCTGCCACCGATGATGCAGGAGCTGATGGGCGGCCAGATCGACCTCGCGTTCCTGCCGCTGGCGGGCAACGTGCCGGCGATGATCGACGCGCATTTTGTGGCGCGCCACAAAATGCGAATTTTGTGCCCTGTTTTCTTATGTGCCGTGCTTGGAGGCCAGGAGCGCACCTCCTGGGCCTCTGGTCAGAATCGGGGCACATAACAGCAGCCGCAGCGCAACATGACGTCCCCTTCATTTTCTCGGAGAGGTGATTGTCATGTTGGAACGTCATTTCCGGTCGCTCAAGGCGATCGACCGCATCAAGGCCCAGTGGCTGGGGCCGCAGATTGAGCGCTATGCACAGTTTCTGGACGAGTTGCACACGAGCAACTCCACGGTTCGGCAGCATGTTCGCGCTCTCGGGCACTTCAACGACTTCGTGATTGGCCGAGGTGCCACCTGTCTGGACGATCTACCCGACCATGTGGATGCCTTCGTGGAGCACTGGCAGGCCGGGCACGGACGCTGGTGCAAGAGCGCGCAAGATCGGGCCGCCGTCGTTGCACAAAGCCGTGTCCCAGTGGAACGGATGCTCAGCCTGGCCGTGCCTGGCTACACGCGGCCAAGCAACCGGCCGGCCATGCCGTTCTCCACCAGCGTTCCTGGCTTCTTTCCCTTCCTTCTCAAGGAGAAGGGTCTGCGCCAGACCTCGATACACAACTACACCTTCACGTTGCGTCCATTCGATTCATATTTGGCACAAGCAGGTATTTCCCTGGACAAGCTGACTCCAGCCTGCATCACCGAGTTCATCAATGACCGGGCGAAGACGTTGCACAAGTCCGGCATGCTCAATACGGCGGGGGCCTTGCGTGTCTTCCTTCGCTATCTGCACCGTGAAGGCATCATCGCCAACGATCTGGTTCGCAGTGTGCCGCGCGGCCGTGTCTACCGCCAGGCATCCATTCCGCGCGCCATCGGCTGGGCGGACGTCGAGCGATTGCTGGCCAGCATCGACCGCCGCAGCGACCTGGGTAAACGCGACTATGCCATCCTGACGTTGCTGACCAGCTACGGATTGCGTGCCAGGGAGATCGTAGCCTTGTGTCTGGACGATCTGGATTGGGCCCATGGGCAGATCGGCATTCCCATGCGCAAAGGCGGCCATTCGACCCGTTATCCGCTTTCGGCGGCGGTGGGCGAAGCGATCATCGCCTATTTGCATGTCCGAAGAACCGATATAGACGACCGCCGAATCTTTCTCACGGTCCGCTCGCCCTATACCCCGATGAACCACTGGACGGTTTCATCCATGGTGGCTGGCCATCTGCGCAGCATCGGCATTCAGGTAGCACGCGCCGGTTCCCACACCTTGCGTCACTCCTGCGTTCAGCACTTGGTGGAAGCCGACTTGCCATTCAAGGTCATTGGCGACTACGTTGGCCATCGCCATCCTGAATCCACACTGGTCTATGGCAAGGTGGCGGTGCACAAACTGCGAGAGATGGTCATTGGCCACGGGGAGGACGTGCTATGACCGCCCTCTGGAACGGCTTTCACAGCGCCTTGGCTCCTCACATCGAACAGTACCTGCGCGCCAAGCGCGCCATGGGATGCAAGTTCGCCTGCGAGGATCGTCAATTGCGACTGCTCGACCGATTTCTCGATGACCGCGGTGTCGAATGCATCGAGGCGATCGATGGAGAGTGCTTGCAGGCATTTCTGGATTCCCGCCATCGCACCAACCCTCGCAGCTACAACAACCTGCTCGGAGATGTCCGACGGCTGTTCGAGTGGATGGTCGGTCAGCAGGTTCTGGTGGGCTCCCCGTTGACGGCCAGGGCTCAACCTCAGACAGCTCGCCGGCTTCCCTTCCTGTTTTCAGACGACACCATCCGGCGCTTGCTGATCTCGGCCAGAGCGTTGCCAGACAACTCACGCGCTCAACTGCGGGGTGCCAGCTACGAGATGATCCTTGCACTGCTCGCGGGTCTTGGCCTGCGGGTGGGTGAAGTCGCTCGCCTCCAATGGGGTGACGTGGACCTGGTGCGAGAAGTGCTGGAGATCCGCAACACCAAGTTCGGCAAGGATCGGCTGGTGCCCTTTGGCCCCAAGCTGGCGGCCAGGCTGCGTGGCTACCAAGCCCAACGCGAGCAACGAGGCTACGCCTGCGCGGGCGCCCACTACCTGTTTTCCTGGAACGGCCGCACGCCGATCAGCACGAACAGCATCCGCAACACCTTCCGCGATGACTTGCTGCCTCAGCTCGCCCTGGTGACCCCGCCCGGTGTCTTTGGTCCTCACGTTCATTGCCTGCGGCACTCGTTCGCGGTGCGCACCTTGCTGAACTGGTATCGCCAGGGAATAGCACCGACAGACCGACTCCATCACCTGTCCACGTTCCTGGGACACCTCAACCCCAGTAGCACTGCGGTGTATCTCACCATTACCAGCGAGCTTCTCGATGCCGCCAATCAGCGCTTCGAGTCCTTCGTCCCGATGCTCTCCGGTGGAGGCGAATCATGAAACAGCAGGGTCTTCCGTCGGCCATCCATCGCTACTTCTTGGAGTATCTGCCTCGCCACAAGGGCTTGCAGTCCAGCACGATCCGCAGCTATCGGGACAGCCTGCGCCTGTTCCTGATCTTCGTCGCCGATGCCAACCGGATCGGGGTCAGCGAACTGGCGTTCGAGCACTTGGGCTACGCCGCTGTGCAGGACTTCCTGAACAACATGGAGGTTAAACGGGGCAACGCCATCAGCACCCGCAATCAGCGCCTGACCGCCCTGCACATGTTCTACGAGTATCTCGGCCGGACGACCCCCGAGATGTTGCCAGCCAGCGCCAAGGTTGCTGCCATCCCGATGAAGCGCTGTCCACTGCCAGAGATGAAGTTTCTCGCGCGCGATGAGGTCGAGGCGATGTTTGCCCTCATTCCGGCCCACGATCGTCTTTCGCAGCGGGATCGCGCGCTTCTTATGCTGCTGTACAACACCGGCGCGCGCGTCTCGGAGGTTGCACAGCTGAAGGTGGGGCAACTTGATTTGCAGTCGCCTGCCCGCGTCAGATTGCTGGGCAAAGGATCGAAGTGGCGAACTTGCCCCCTCTGGAGCCAGACCGCCAAGGCCTTGCAGAGCATGCTGGATGAACGGCCCGAGCGTTTGCCACCGGATGCTCCGGTGTTCGTCGGAGTGGCTCAAGAGGGGATGACCCGCTTCGGCATCTACAAGCGCATCCGCCACTACGCCAAGCTCTGGGAAGCTTCCGTCACAGCATCGTCACCCACCCACGTGACTCCTCATGTATTTCGGCACACCACGGCGGTCCATCTTCTCGAATCGGGTGTGGAGGTCAACGTCATTCGAGGCTGGTTGGGGCACGTCAACCTGGAGACGACCAATCGTTATGCCGAGATCACCATCCGCATGAAGGCCGAGGCCCTGAAGCTTTGCGAGCCCGTCGCGGTGGCGCCAACGCGCAAATCCGCGTGGCGCGACGATGCTGCCATGCTGGCCTGGCTGTCGTCCTTGTAGCACCAATCACTGGACGGTCTTGTTGGCCGTCCAGCTTCAAGACAATCACCCATCCGCCAAGACCTCTGGTATGCAACGATTCCGCTTGTCTACCGTTTTGTGCCCATCCGCCCGTCGGAAACCGCTCACGTGCGCCGAGATCAATCCTCGATGGCACATAAGAAAACAGGGCACAAAAGATGGGCAAGCTGCGCTGCTACGGCGTCGCGGCGCCGAGCCCGCACCCACGGCTTCCCACGCTCGCCACGCTGTCCAGCCAGGACCCGGCCTTCCAGGGCTTCGAGTTCGACAGCTGGGCCGCTCTGGCGCTGCCGCGCACGGTGCCGGAGCCGGTCCTGGCGCGCTTACACCGCGCGTTCCAGGCGGCGATGCAGAACGCGCCGTTGCGCGAGTGGCTGGAATCGACCGGCAGCGTCATCGCGCCACCGATGACGCTGGTCGAGCTGGACGGCTTTCTTGCCGAGCAAGTCAAGGTCCATGCCGCCTTAACCAAGGCGCTCGGGCTGCAACCCGTCTGACCCAACCCTCACAGGAGCTTTCATGCAAGAAACCATCATCCTCACCTGCGCCCTCACCGGCGCTGGCCCGCTGTCGAAAAATCCGGCGCAACCGATCACGCCGCGGCAGATCGCCGAATCGGGGCTGGCTGCCGCCGAGGCCGGAGCGGCCATCCTGCACGTGCACGTGCGCGACCCGGAAACCGGCCAGTTCTCCGGCGAGCTGGACCTGTACGAGGAGGCCGTTGGCCTGATCCGGCAAGGCAATCCGGAGGTGATACTGAACCTGACCACCGGCCTGGGTTCGGGCTTTTATCCGAAGGATCCGCTGCTGCCGTTCGAGGCGGGTCCGGAAACGCACATCTGGACGCCCGAGCGGCGCGTCGAGCACGTGCTGAAGCTGCGGCCAGAGATCTGCACGCTCGACCTCGTCACGGCACAGGTGTTTGGCGGCGTCGTCATCAGCACCGAGCCGGTGTTGACGCGTATGGCAACGCTGGTGCGCGAGGCCGGCGTGGTGCCCGAGATCGAGTTGTTCGACAGCGGCGACGCGGTGCTGGCCAAGCACCTGATCAAGAAGGGCGCGCTCGACGGGCCGGGCATGTACTCGTTCGTGATGGGCCTGAACTTCACCATGCCGGCCGACCCCGAGACAATGACCTACATCCGCAACCTGCTGCCCGCCGGCGCCCAATGGCAGGGCTTCGGCATCGGCCGCGACCAGTTCCCGATGGCGATGCAGTCGGCGCTGCTCGGCGGCCACGTGCGCGTGGGCCTAGAGGATAACGCCTTCATCTCCAAGGGCGAGTTCGCCAAGAGCAACGCCGAACTCGTGGTCAAGGCGCGACGCATGGTGCAAGACCTCGGACCGGCCATCGCGACGCCTGCGCAGGCGCGCAGGATCTTGGGCCTGCGTGCTGCCTGAAATCGCTGTGCAGGGCGCTTTCGCACATGAGCGCGCCTGCACCCAGTGCGGGGCATACATGACGCAGGCCAACGAAAGCTGAACCCTGCGGCCCGCTTGCCTGTCTCGGGCCTTTCCCACCCCAAAACTCAAATTCACGCAAAACATCCCGCGCGATTGCTGATTTTTTCTACGCACCTTGGAGTTCATTAAATGCATAACCTGTTTCGCAAGTCCCTGTTCGTCAGCGCCATGTTCCTGGCCTCACTGGCTTCAGCCCAGACCTATCCGAGCAAGCCGGTCACGATCGTCGTGCCATACCCCGCGGGAGGGCCTTCCGACTATGTGGCGCGGAAAATCCATCCGGGCGTCAGCAAGGCGCTCGGTCAGCCGCTCGTGATCGAAAACCTGGGTGGCGTCGGTGGTACCTTGGGGATTCAGAAGGCGCTGAGTGCGTCCGCGGACGGCTATACGATCATCCAGGGCAGCCCCATCGATCTGATCGTCACGCCGCTTTCCCTCGCGTCGGCGAAATACAAGTCCGAAGACCTCCGCATGGCCGCGCAGATCGTCAAAGGGCCCCTGGTGCTTCTGGCACGCAAGGACTTTCCCGCCGGCAATGCGGAGGAACTGATCGCGCAGGCGGCCCGCCCCGACGCCAAGGACCTGGCGTTCGGCAACAACGGACAAGGTGGCCTGTATCACCTGGCGGCAGCACAGTTCAGCCAGCGTGCGGGGCTCAAGGCGATTCACGTCTCCTACAAAGGGACGGGGCAGGCCATGAGCGACCTGATGGGCGGTCAGATCGACCTGTTGTTCGCGGTCTTCGCGGGCAACATTCCCGCGCTCGTCGCCGATGGAAAGGTCAAGGTCATCGGCCTGGCGACGCACGCCCCTCTCGCTGCCTTTCCGAAGCTCCCCGTGCTGACTGGACACCCAAAGCTGTCCGACTTCGAATACTCGTCCTGGACCGCCGTCATGGTCCCGCGCGGCACCCCCGATGCGGTGGTGGAGCGCCTGAACAAGGTGGTCTACGAAACCATCGCCAACCCCGACATCCGAGCCGATTTCGAGGCCATGGGGAACACGATGGTTGCCCCGCATTCGGTGGCCGAACTCGAGGGCATCTATCGCAGCGAGATCGAGCGCTACAGGGCCATCGCCAAGACCATCAACCTAGTCCCTCAGTAATGGTCGCTGATTGTTATCCGGTGGAGGACGTCTGGCTGCCCAGCCGCATCGCAAAGCTGGCCTTGTCGGTGACACCGAGTTTCACGTAGACCGAGCGCAGGTGGTGGCGCACAGTCGCCGGCGACAGGCCGAGCAACTCGGCCACCTCCCGGTACGACTGGCCGGCCGCAAAGGCGTTCGCCACGTCGCGTTCGCGACGGGTCAGCATGTCGCGCAGCTCGCGCCGGCGCATCGAAACGAAAGCGCGGTCGCCGATCCATCGTATCGTTGCGTGCAGGTGGCGCCCGAGAAACTCGCGCTGGCGCGCGACGATGCGCTCGACCAAGGGTTTGGGAAGCTGCGGCCCCGTCCATCCAGGCCACTCCAGCTGCAACGTCTCGGCCGTCGCAGGCTCGCCGACGCGTAGCAGACCCAGCGTGTCGGTCGCCAGCAGGACGGTGCGCTCCGGGTTGCGTTGCGCCGCAAGCTCGTCGGCCAGCGCCATCTCCAGGCCGGCTGCGAGGTGCGGGGCGAGCCGTTCGAGCGTCTTCAGGTCGCGCGCCGAGAAGCGCGGTGTCGCATTGCGCCGCACCAGCGATACGAATCCAGAAACGCCAAGGGCGGCATCGACGTCGGCCACGCAGATCGATTGCTCGATGCCCATGTGCTCGGTCAGCGCCGCCGTGCTCGGTTGGGACCGCAACTCTTGCAGGCCGAAATAGTGGGCGCGACCGGGATCGGAGACGACGCGTTGAGCGACGATGTTGTCGGGGTCGCTCAGGTTCAGGCGATCTGCGATGTCGGCAGGCAGCCGAAAGGTGTGCGAACAATGCACATCGTGCATGCCGCGGCCGAACGATCCGCGCCCCCACCAGGCCGCGTCGAACGCGATCTGTTCGGCGATGATCCTCAGCGCGCGCCGCTGGTACTGCTCGACGTCACCGCAGCGCGACGCAACATAGAGCTGCCGCAGCAGCGTGCTCAGGGCATCCAGCGTCAAGGTGGCCACTTTGACGTGCTCCTCAGGCCGCTTCGTTCATCATGGGCAGTGTGCGAGGGTGACCGTGAAGCGTCCAAGTGTCATGCCTATATCCCCATGTGACTGCGTTTGGTGCGGGCTGTCGGCTCACGCAGCCAACGGCAGCGCCAGCCCCGACGTATCGGCCGCCGCGACGAAGCGGTCGGGCCGCACCGCCACAGCCTTGGCGCCATAGCGGCGCATCCAGGCGATCAGCGTGCCGTCCAGGTCGACAATGTCGTTAGCACCCTTGCCCTGTTCTACAGGGGAGATCACGGTCAGATAGCGGGCATCGAGGGCATCCCAGCCCGCCTGCTCTGCGGGCGTAAGCAGCGAGCGCGGATCGACGCCGTCGCCCAGCAGGGCAAAGCCGTCGCCGAGCTGCTCGTCGAGCCAGCACAGCCGGCCGCGCGCATCGCCCACCCGAGGCTGCGGAATCATCTTGCCGACGGCGCTCTCGGGCGTGGGTGAGCCACGCAGCCAGCCGGCCTCGTACCAGGGGTTCCACAGCAACGGCGGCTCCGGCGGGGGCTCGCCCGGCTTGGGTGCCATGGCGGCCATCTCCTCTTCGCTCAGCTGCTGCTGGATGATGCGGCCCAGCTGCACCGCCACACCGGTGTAGAAGGCGACGTTGGGTTCGCGCTCGGCTTGGTAGCTGTCCAGCAGCGTCTCGGGCAGCTTGCCGCGCAGTACCTCGCGCAGCTTCCACGTGATGTTGAACGCATCACGAATGCCCGACTGCATGCCGGCGCCGGCCCAAGGCGGCATCAGGTGGCCGGCATCGCCCAGCAGGAACACGCGCCCGGCGCGCCAGCGCTCGGCATGGCGGATGTGGTGTTTGTAGAAAGCATGTTGGTGGATCTGCACGTCATCGGGCGTCACGCCCAGCGAGTTCAGCAGCTTCCACAGCTGCTCGTGCGTGGCGAAGTCGGCCTCGGATTCGTGCGGCTCGAGTGGAAATTCCCAGCGGTGGTTGCCCTGCGCGAGCGCGATGTCGACCACCGGCCGCTGCTTGTCGGACCAGAAGGTCAGGATGTGGCGCTCGGGCCACCAGCGCTTGACCTTGGCGTCGATCACCACCCACTTGACCTCGCGCGTCTCGCCGATCAGCTTGATTCCCAAACGTTCGCGCGTGGTACTGGCGCCGCCGTCGCAGGCCAGAACGTAACGCGCGCGCACCTTCCGGGTGGCGCCGCTGGCCAGATCGCGCGTGCTCACCTCGACCCCTTCGGCGTCCTGCGCCAAGTCGGTCACCTCCACGCCGTAGCGCACGTCGACGTGATCGGCATGGCGCTCGCCCGCCTGGCGCAGTACCTGCTCCATTGCCGGCTGGTAGATGGCGTAGGACGTGGGGTGACGTCCGATGCGCGAGGGCGGAAAGTCCAGCCGCGTGATCTGCTGGCCGTCGTAGGTGACCCAGCGCAGCGCCACCGTCGGATCCATGGTGCGCGCCAGCACCTCGTCCAGCCCGAGCGACTGAAAGCAGCGCATGGTCCAGTCGCTCACGGTGACGGCGCGGGCGCGTGGGTAGATCTCGCGGTCACGCTCGAAGGCGATGGTCCGAATGCCGTAGTGGCCCAGGCACAGCGCCGCGGCCAGGCCGCTGGGGCCGTAGCCGACGATGGCCACATCGGCGTCGAATTTGTCCTGTGACGTGCTCATTTCACGCCACCTCCACCACGGGCGCCGGCATCGGTGAGCCATCTTCCGGTCGAACGCCGTAGGGTCGATGGCCCCAGGCGCTCACGTGGTCGTAGTCGCCGACTTGCCAGCTGGCATCGTCCACCTTGACGCCACCGGCGCCGATCTCGATCAGGAAACCGGAGGGCGAGTGGGCGTAGAACGAGATCATCTTGTCGTTCGGGTGTTGGCCGATGTCCATCACCACCGGCAGGCCGAAGCTCAGGCAGCGGTCGCGTGCGCGGCCAACGTCGGCCACGCTGCCGACTTCGATCATGAAGTGGTGGATGCGCTTTCGCGGCCCCGGGGCGGGCGAGCGCGGCGCCACGGCCATCGAGTGGTGGCGCTCGTTGGCGTGGAAGAACGAGACCTCGACGTTCACGCCCGGCACCGGCACCAGGTTGATGTGGTCGCTGAGGCGCACCCCCAGCACCTGGTTGGCGAAGGCGATGGTCGCGGGATAGTGCTCGGCCTCGAACACGACGTGGCCGACGCCGCCGGCACCGGTGACGAAGCCCGAGCCCACCAGGGCAGATCGAAACGGTGCCTCCTGCGTCGGCGCGGCGGCGTACACCTCGTGGCGGTTGCCTTCGGGATCGTCGAAGTGCAGCATCCGCTCGGCGTGGCGCACGGCGAGTTCATCGTCCGTGCCCCAGGTGCCCTTGATTCCCCGGCTGTCGATCTGGCAGGCAAACGCGTCGACCTCAGCGGCCGAGGCCAGCTTCCAGCCGGCGAAGGCGAAGTCGTTGACGTCACCCTGGCGCAGGATGAAGCGCGCCGGCGAGGCGTCCAGGCGCAGGCGCAGCGTGTCCTGCGGGCCGTGGCTCACGCCGACGCCCAGCACCTCGGTGGCAAAGCGCTCCCAGCGCGGCATGTCGGACACGTCAAAACCGAGGTAGCCCAGTTCGTGGACGGAAAGAGTCATGGTCGTCTCCTGTCGGATGTCAAAAAAGAGAAAGGCCGGGCCACCTCGGGCCCCGAAGGCTCGAAGAATCGGATGAAGGGAAAGGACGACAGGCGCCGGCGCGCGCCGGTGCAACCGTCAGTCGGCGTGCAGCAGGAAGCTGGTCACCACGTCGTTGAAGCGCTGCGCGTGCTCCCACTGCGCCCAGTGGCCGCAGTTGGTCAGCAGCAGGTAGTCGGCGTTGGGCATCACCCTGAACGGCTCCAGGCCCTGCGCCGGGTTGACCTTGTCCTGCAGGCCCCAGATGAACAGCGCGCGGTGCGCCACGTTGGCCAGGCGCGGGTCCAGGCTGATGAAGGTCTCCTTGCCCGGGCCGCCCGGCGGCGGCACCAGGGGCGGGTTGGCGCGGATCCCGGGATCCATGCTGGCCTCGAAGCGGCCGCGGATCAACTCGGGCGTCAGCAGCGAGCGGTCATGCACCAGATGGCCGATGAAGGCCTGCAACTTCTCCAGGCTGGGGCCCTCGCCCAGGTAGTAGTTCAGCAGCAGCTTGATGCCCTCGGTCGGGCCCTTGGCGCCGGCCACCACGCCGCCGCCCGGGCCCATCAGCACCAGCCGGTCCACGCGCTCGGGGTGGTCCATCGCCAGGCACAGGGCCGAGCCGCCGCCGAACGAGTTGCCGACGAGGTGCGCGCGCTTCAGGCCCAGCGCATCCATGAAGTGACGCACCGCCCGCCCACCATTGTGAAACGGGCCCAAGCCACCGAAGGCGTTCAGGTTCTTCGAGCTTTGGCCCCAACCGGGAAAGTCGATCACCCAGCAGCGAAAGTGCTGCGACAGCGCGTCGATGTTCTTGCTGTAGTTGCTGGCGCCGGTGGCGCCGGGCCCGCCGCCGTGCAGCAGGATCACGTCTTCGCCCGCGCCGCTCACGCGGTAGGCGACGCGCCAGGCGGCGCCACTTTCGGTCTGTCCTTCAACGAACTGGGTTTGCGTCATGCCGACTTTCCATCGCACCGTCTCGCCTCGTGGCCGCGCACCGTGCGCATGGATCGTTCGCGTCAGGCGAGCCAACCCAGAGAAGATTGATGCAAGTCTATTTAAATTGACATTTTCGTCAATGACAATAATGTCAATTTAAGGGAAAACACCGATTAGAACTGGCTCGACGGAGCAACGGGTGGCAGCGGAACCTGCAAGGCTTGATCGATCAGTTCGGGCGCCACGCCCAGCGCATTCAATATGGCACGCACCACCTCCCGCGTGCGCTCCTGGCCGCCCGCTTCTACGTTCGAAGTCCGCAACGCAAACACCATCACGCCAAAGGCGATCGCATCGGCCAACTCGATGTCCTTGACCTTGACCAGTCCCTGCTCGATCGCCTCCACCAGGTCGGCGTGGGCGCGCTGTACCGCCAGATGGCCGACACCCGACACCGAGCCCATGAAGGCACGAAACACCGGGTCGAGCCGGGCCTTGCGGTAGAACATTCGCGCCGCCGTGGCAAGGCGGATGACCGGGTTGGGCTCGCCCGCCACCGCCGGGATGATGGCCGCTATCAGCTCGTCCGAAATCTGCGCCATCGCGGCGTCCAGCAATTCACGGGTGGTCTGGAAGTAGTTGTAGAAGGTGCCCCTGGACACGCCGGCGGCCTGCACGAAGTCGCCGATCACCGGGATGTCCGGCCCTTGGCGGGCAAAGATCGGAATCGCCGCCTCGATGATGGCGGCGCGCGTTCGGGCCTTCTGGGCCTGTCCGCGCGCCGTTCTCGGGTGCACGGTCCTCTCGGCCCGTGGCTTGGCTTGGTCTGGCATCTCAAAACCTGCGATCCGGCGCGGGCGGCGTGACCCGGCGCGAGCGGCCTGGCCATGGCCGCATCGGGCCACTCATTAAAATACCCGGTTGACCCTTTTGGGGCCTCCCACTCGGGTGCTTCGCCGCGATTATCCCCGCGTCACCCTGACGTCAACGCGCCCTGCCCTCACCGCGACCTCATGAACCAAGCCTCCACCCCCGCTGCCGCGACCGCTCCCGATCAAGACGACAACAAGCTGGTCGCCGAGCGGCGCGACAAGCTCAAGGCCTTGCGCGCCACGCAGGCGGCGGGCGGGGCCGTCGCCTTTCCCAACGATTTCAAGCCCAAAGACCGCGCAGCGGCCATCCATCAAGCGCACGATGCTACTGAAAAAGAAGCATTCGAGGCCGATCTGGCTGCCGGCAAGAAGACTATCGTCAGCGTGGCCGGGCGCATGATGCTCAAGCGCGTGATGGGCAAGGCCAGCTTCGCCACGCTGCAGGACGCCACCGGGCGCATCCAGATCTACGTGGTGCGTGACGACGTGGGCGAGGATGCCTACGCCGCCTTCAAGCACTGGGACCTGGGCGACATCGTGGCCGCCGAGGGCCACGTGTTCAAGACCAAGACCGGCGAGCTGTCGATCCATGCCACGTCGGTGCGTCTGCTGACCAAGAGCCTGCGCCCGCTGCCCGACAAGTTCCACGGCATGCAGGACCAGGAGCTGAAATACCGCCAGCGCTACGTCGATCTGATCATGGACGAGACGGCACGCGCGCGCTTCGCCCTGCGCAGCCAGACGCTGGCCGCCATGCGCGCCTTCATGACCGAGGCCGGCTTCATGGAGGTCGAAACCCCCATGCTGCACCCCATTCCGGGCGGCGCCAACGCCAAGCCCTTCGTCACGCACCACAACGCGCTGGATCAGGACATGTTCCTGCGCATCGCGCCCGAGCTGTACCTGAAACGCCTGATCGTGGGCGGCTTCGAGCGCGTGTTCGAGATCAACCGCAGCTTTCGCAACGAAGGCATCAGCGTGCGGCACAACCCCGAGTTCACGATGATGGAGTTCTACGCCGCGTACTGGAACTACCAGGACCTGATGGACTTCACCGAGCGCCTGCTGCGCGACGCGGCGCTCAAGGCCGCGGGCACGCTGCAACTGACGTACCAGGGCAAGCCGGTCGACCTGTCGCAGCCCTTCGCGCGCCTGACCATCCGCGAGGCGATTGCCGCGCACACCGACATCGGCGCCGGCGTGGACGATGCGGCGGCGCTGATCGAGCGCTTGAAAAAGCTCGGCCTGTCGGAAGCCAAGGACAAGCTCGGCCGCCGCAGCCTGGCCAGCCTGCAGGTGCTGTACTTCGAGGAGGTGGTGGAGGAAAAGCTGTGGCAGCCCACCTTCATCATGGAGCACCCGACCGAGATCAGCCCGCTGGCGCGCGCCAACGACGCGCGCCCCGAGGTGACCGAGCGCTTCGAGCTGTACATCACTGGCCGCGAGATGGCCAACGGCTTCAGCGAGCTGAACGACGCCGAGGACCAGGCCGCGCGCTTTCAGCAGCAGGCCAACGCCAAGGAAGCAGGCGACGAGGAGGCGATGTTCTACGACCAGGATTTCGTGCGCGCACTCGAATACGGCATGCCGCCCACCGGCGGCTGCGGCGTCGGCATCGACCGCCTGATGATGCTGCTGACCGACAGCGCCAGCATCCGCGACGTGATCTTGTTTCCGGCGCTGCGGCGCGAAGCCAATTCATAGACGAATCGGCCTCTGGCGCTTTCCCAACAAGCGCCGGTAGCTACTGTTTCAAGAGCAACCGACGCTTGGGCGTCACGCCATCACCTCAGGGTTGATCGGCGTCTGCGCCTGGCCGTGCAGCAGGTAGCCGATCAGGTTGTCGGCCGCCAGGTGGGCCATGGCCAGGCGGGTGGGCAGGCTGGCGCTGGCGATGTGCGGGGTGAGTGCCACGTTGCTGCAGGCCAGCAGCTCGGGATGCACCTGGGGTTCGCCCTCGAACACGTCCAGCCCCGCCGCCGCGATGCGCCCTTCGCGCAGCGCCCGCGCCAGCGCGGCGTCGTCAACCACGCCGCCGCGGCCGATGTTGACCAAGGTGGCGCTGGGCTTCATCAGCGCGAGTTCGGCCGCGCCGACGTAGTGCCGCGTCTGGGGCGTCAGGGGCAGCACCACCATCACGTGGTCGGCGCGGCGCAGCAGTACGTCCTTGGCCACGTATTCGGCCCGCACGGCCGCTTCTTCATCGGCCGGCAGGCGGGTGCGGTTGTGATAGAGCACCTTCATGCCGAAGCCCAGCGCGCCGCGCCGGGCAATGGCCTGGCCGATGCGGCCCATGCCGAAGATGCCCAGGGTGGCGCCATGCACGTCCTGGCCCACCAGCATGTCGTAGGACCAGCGCTGCCACCGGCCGGCGCGCAGGTAGTGCTCGCCCTCGGTGACGCGGCGCGCCGCGGCCATCAGCAGCGCGAAGCCGCCGTCGGCGGTGGTCTCGGTCAGAACGTCCGGCGCGTTGGTGGCCAGCACGCCGGCGGCCGTCATGGCGGGGACATCGAAGTTGTTGTAGCCCACGGCCATGTTGGCGCAGATGCGCAGCCCGGGGCAGGCGGCCAGCAGGCGGGCGTCGATGCGCTCGCTGCCGGTGGTGAAAACGCCCTGCTTGCCCTGCACGCGGGCGATCAGCTCGTCGGGCGACAGGCGCTCGTCGGCCTGGTTGTGGCTGACGTCCAGCTGGGCGGACAGTTTCTCGATCACCTCGGGAAAGATGCGGCGTGCGACGAAGACGGCGGGCTTGGCGGATGCGGCGGTACTCATGAGTCGAGTTTAGGCGACGCTGAACAAGTCGGCGCGATGTGGCGCGCCCTGGATCGGGATGGGCTGCAAGGCGAAAACCGCAGCGATACCGGGCGGTATCGCGAGGATTTTCAACGCCGCAGACCGCCCGAGCCCAGGGTTGCGACGCGCGCGAGGACTGGTTCAGCGTTGCCTTTGGGCCCTCCCCCAGGCCGCGCGGCTCAGCGCGAATACAGCCAGGGCACGTCCAGCACGCGCTCGCCCAGCAGGCGGATGGAGGCGTCGCGCCCCATCCGCACCAGCCCGCGGGCATGAAAGATCTCGCCGTTGCGCATGGAGCGCGCCTGCACCCGCGCCACGCGCTGCCAGCGCGCCTGGGCGTAGCGGCGCAGGCGGGTGGGCACGTCCACTGCCGTCATGGCCAGCGACTGCGCCAACTCGGCCGCGTCCTCGATCGCCATGCCGGCGCCCTGCGCCATGTAGGGGCGCATGGGGTGGGCCGCATCGCCCAGCAGCGCCACGCGCCCGCGCGCCATCTCGGGCGCGCTGCCGACCGGGGCGCGCGCCGCCAGCACCCAGCGGCGCCAGGTCTGCGGATTGAGGCTGGCCGGCGCGGCGGCGTCCACCAGCTCGCGCAGCGGCGCGCAGATGACGCCCAGGCTGCCCAGCATGTGCGCCAACTCGCCCGACGGCACGGCGTCGTCGTCGTGCGCGGCCGGCACCCGGGGGGCGGCATGGCGCACGATGGCCACCACGTTCAGGGCCGCGCCGGCGCGCACCGGGTAATGCACCAGATGCAGGTCGGTGCCCATCCACACCGTGACCTCGTTGGCGTGCCAGGCGGTGGGCAGCGCGTCCATGCGCAGCATGGCGCGGTACGCCAGGTCGCCCACCGGCTGCGGCGGGCCGTCGGCCAGCAGTTGCTGGCGCACGGCACTCAGCAGGCCGTCGGCGCCCAGCAACGCATCACCCTCCACCTCGCCGGTGCCGCCCGTGCGCACGCGCACGGCGGCGCCGTCGTCCTGAAAGTGGGTCAGGGTCTGGCCCAGGCGGATCTGCACCTCGCCCGCCGTCTGGGCCAGGGCGTGCAGCAGGGCATGCAGGTCGGCGCGGTGCACCGTGACATAGGGTGCACCATAGCGCTGCAGCGCACGCTCGCCCAGCGGCAGTTCGCCCAGCTCGGCGCCCGATTCGGCGTTGCGCACCACCAGGCGCCGCGGGTAGGCCGCCACCGCGCGCAGGGCGTCTTGCTGGCCCCAGGCGTGCAGGATGCGCGTGACGTTGGGGCCCAGCTGCAGCCCGGCGCCCACCTCGGTGAACACCGGCGTGCGCTCGAACACCCGCACCTGCCAGCCGGCGCGCGCCACGGCACAGGCGGCGGCCATGGCGCCGATGCCGCCACCGGCCACCAGCAGTTGCGGTGCTGCGTTCAAGACCCGCTCCCTCCCGCGCCGGACCCAGGCCGGGCCTTACGCCAGCAACTGCTCCAGCACGTAGGGCAGGATGCCGCCGGCGCGGAAGTAGTCGACCTCGATCGGGGTGTCGATGCGCAGCGTCAGCTTGGCTTCCTGGCGCGAGCCGTCGGCGCGCTGGATGCGCAGGCGCGCCTCGCCCTGGGGCTTGAGCTCGGCCGGCAGCTCGATGTCGACCACCTCGTCGCCCTTCAGGCCCAGGCTGTCCCACGACTCGCCGCTCTTGAACTGCAGCGGCAGCACGCCCATGCCGACCAGGTTGCTGCGGTGGATGCGCTCGAAGCTGCGCGCCACCACGGCCTTGATGCCCAGCAGCTGGGTGCCCTTGGCGGCCCAGTCGCGGCTGGAGCCGGTGCCGTATTCCTCGCCGGCGAAGATCACGGTCGGCGTGCCGGCGTTCATGTAGTCCATGGCGGCGTCGAAGATGTACTTCTTCTGGCCCGAGGGCTGGGCCAGCGTCAGGCCGCCCTCCTCGCGGCTGCCGTCCGCCTTGGGCGGGATCATCAGGTTCTTGATGCGCACGTTGGCGAAGGTGCCGCGCATCATCACCTCGTGCTGGCCGCGGCGCGAGCCGTAGCTGTTGAAGTCCTGCTTTTGCACGCCGTGCGCCTGCAGCCACTGGCCGGCGGGCGAGCTGTCCTTGATGCGGCCGGCCGGCGAGATGTGGTCGGTCGTCACCGAATCGCCGAACAGCGCCATGATGCGCGCGCCGCGCACCGAGAAGCGCTCGCCCGCACCGGTCGCGCCGGCGTCGGTCTTGCCCTTGTTGCGCGTGAAGTCCTCGAAAAACGGCGGCTCGGCGATGTAGGTGCTGGTCGGCCAATCGTAGACCTGCCCCGTCACGCCCGGGATGGCCTGCCACAGCTTGCCTGGCTCGGTGGCGATCTTGGCGTAGTTCTCGCGGAAGGCCTTGCCCTTCATGGCGTACTTCAGCAGCTTCTGCACCTCGGAGCTGGTGGGCCAGATGTCGCCCAGGTACACGTCCCTGCCGCGCTTGCCCTTGCCCACGGGCTGGGTCATCAGGTCGACGCGCACGCTGCCGGCAATGGCGTAGGCCACCACCAGCGGCGGGCTCATCAAAAAGTTGGCCTTCAGGTTGGGGTGGATGCGCGCCTCGAAGTTGCGGTTGCCCGACAGCACGGATGCGCACACCAGTTCGTGGTCCAGGATAGCCTGGTTGATCTCGGGCGCCAGGTCGCCCGCGTTGCCGATGCAGGTGGTGCAGCCGTAGGCAGCGACGTCGAAGCCCAGCTTTTCCAGATAGGGCAGCAGGCCGGTTTCGGTCAGGTACTCGGTGACGATGCGCGAGCCCGGCGCCAGCGAGGTCTTGATGTGGCGCGACACCTTCAACCCCGCCTCCACCGCCTTCTTGGCCAGCAGGCCGGCGGCCAGCATCACGCTGGGGTTGCTGGTGTTGGTGCAGCTGGTGATGGCGGCGATCAGCACATCGCCGTTGCCGATGGAGTAGTCGTGGTCGCGGTTGTGCATCGCGTGCATCTGCCCGACCGGCTTGTTGTAGGCCATTTCGGCCACGTTGCGCGCGCCGTTGGCCACCGCATCGGTTTCGACGGCGTCCGGCCCCGCATCACCGGCGTGCAGCTGCACCCGCTCGTCCAGCGCCTGCGCCGGCCGGCTGAAGCCGCCCTGCTCCATCGGCGTGGTGAACAGCGCCTGGAAGCGCTCGGCCGCGCGGCCCAGCTCGATGCGATCCTGCGGGCGGCGCGGGCCGGCGATGCTGGGCGTGACGTCGCCCAGGTCCAGCGTGATGACCTGCGAGTAGTCGACGTCGCCCGCGCGCGCGGCGCCGAACAACCCCTGGGCGCGGAAGTAGGCCTCGAACACCTCGCGCTCGGCCTTGGTGCGGCCCGTGCCCTCGAAGTATTCGATGGTGCGCTCGTCGACCGGAAACAGCCCCATGGTGGCGCCGTACTCGGGCGACATGTTGCCGATGGTGGCGCGGTCGGGCACCGACAGGGACGCCGTGCCTTCGCCGAAGTATTCGACGAACTTGCCCACCACCTTGTGCTGGCGCAGGATCTCGGTCACCGTCAGCACCAGGTCGGTGGCGGTGCAGCCCTCGCGCAGCTGGCCCTTGAGCTCGAAGCCCACCACGTCCGGCGTCAAGAAGTACATCGGCTGGCCCAGCATGGCGGCCTCGGCCTCGATGCCGCCCACGCCCCAGCCCACCACGCCCACGCCGTTGATCATGGTGGTGTGGCTGTCGGTGCCCACCAGCGAGTCGGGGTAGTACAGGCCATCCTGGGTCTTGTGCACGCCCTTGGTCAGGTATTCCAGGTTGACCTGGTGGCAGATGCCGAAGCCGGGCGGCACCACGCGGAAGGTGTCGAAGGCCTGCATGCCCCACTTCATGAACTGGTAGCGCTCGTGGTTGCGCTGAAACTCCAGCTTCATGTTCTGCTGCAACGCGTTCTTGACGCCGTAGTAGTCCACCATCACCGAGTGGTCGACCACCAGGTCGACCGGCACCAGCGGCTCGACCTTGGCCGGGTCCTTGCCCACCTGGCGCGCCGCCGCGCGCATGGCGGCCAGGTCCACCAGCAGCGGCACGCCGGTGAAGTCCTGCAGCAGCACGCGCGCCACGGTAAAGGGGATTTCTTCGGTGCGTGCGGCGTTCGGCTGCCAGTTGGCCAACTGCTCGACGTGCTCGCGCGTGATCTTCTTGCCGTCGCAGTGGCGCAGCACCGACTCCAGCACGATGCGGATCGAATGCGGCAGCCGCTTGACGTTGGGAAACTCGCGCGCCAGCGCCGGCAGCGAGTAGAACTGCCCGGTCTTGCCGGAGGCGGTCTTGAAAGTCTTGCGGGTGTTGGCAAAAGCGCGGGCCGAGCGGGACGTCGCCATGGGGTTCTCCTTTTCCTTCGTCGATCGCAGTGGGTTTTGGGGCATTGTGCGCCGATTGTGGCAGCCTTGGCGGCCGCCCGCGCGGATCACCCCGCGCCATGCCGCTACAAGCAAAATGGGCTTTCAGCCCGCACCCACCCTTCGCCACCAGCTACCGATTGTGCAGCGTTGAAGAAGCCGGCCGATGCCACCAAGGCCCCGGCGGCACGCCGCGGGCGCGACGAAACCGGCGAAAATGCCGCCCCATGAAAGCCCCCGAACTGCTGCTGCCCGCGGGCAGCCTGGACAAGATGCGCGCCGCCTACGACTTCGGCGCCGATGCCGTGTACGCCGGCCAGCCGCGCTACTCCCTGCGCGCGCGCAACAACGAATTTCGCCTGGAGCAGCTGCAGCAAGGCATTGCCGAGGCGCACGCGCGCGGCAAGAAGTTCTTCGTCACCAGCAACCTGCTGGCCCACAACGACAAGCTGCGCACCTACCTGCGCGACCTGCAGCCGGTGATCGAGCTGGCGCCCGACGCGCTGATCATGGCCGACGCGGGCCTGATCATGCAGGTGCGCGAGAAGTGGCCGCACATCCCGATCCACCTGTCGGTGCAGGCCAACACCACCAACTGGGCGGCGGTGAAGTTCTGGCAGCGCGTGGGCGTGGCACGCATCATCCTCTCGCGCGAGCTGAGCCTGGCCGAGGTGGAGCAGATCCGCAACGAATGCCCCGACATGGAGCTGGAGGTGTTCGTGCACGGGGCCCTCTGCATCGCCTATTCGGGCCGCTGCCTGCTGTCGGGCTACTTCAACCGGCGCGACCCCAACCAGGGCACCTGCACCAACGCCTGCCGCTGGAACTACAAGACGCAGGACGCCGACGTCGACCCCAACACCGGCGAGGCGCTGGCGCGCGGCGAGCAGTTGCAGGGCTTCTCGTTCGGCGCCGAGCAGGAGCGCGCCGACGAGGCCGGCACCGCCCGGCCGGCACGCCACCCCGCGGCCGACAAGGTCTACCTGATCGAGGAAGAAGGCCGCCCCGGCCAGCTGATGCCGATCATGGAAGACGAGCACGGCACCTACATCATGAACAGCAAGGATTTGCGCGCGGTCGAGCTGGTGGAGAAGCTGGCCCGGATCGGCGTCGATTCGCTCAAGATCGAGGGCCGCACCAAGAGCCAGTACTACGTGGCACGCACCGCGCAGGTGTACCGCCGCGCCATCGACGACGCGGTGGCCGGCCGCCCCTTCGACCCGCACCTGATCACCGAGCTGGAAGGCCTCGCCAACCGCGGCTACACCAGCGGCTTTCTGGAGCGGCGCCCGGCTCAGAACTACCAAAACTACGAAACCGGCCACTCGGTGGCCACGCGCAGCCAGTTCGTGGGCGAGGTCAAGGCCGTGACCGGCGGCTGGGCCGAGGTCGAGACCAAGAACCGCTTTGCCGTCGGCGACTGGATCGAGATCATCCACCCCGCGGGCAACCGCACCGTGCAGCTCACGACCATGAAAAACGCCGAGGGCCAGGCCATCCAGGTCGCGCCGGGCAACCCGCTGCATGTGTGGATTCCGGTCGAAGGCCCGGCCGAGCACGCGCTGATCGCGCGCCTGCAGGCGCCGCCGGGCGTGCCCGCCTGAGGCTGCTCAAGACTTCCAGGTCAGGGCCAGCCCGATCACCGGCAGCGCCATGCACACGGTGGCCAGCCAGCCCAGCCAGCGCACGCGCCGGCCGATGACGTGCTCGCCCATCACGTCGGGGCGGCTGGCCAGGCGCATCAGCACGGCCATGATGGGCACGGCCACCACGCCGTTGATGACGGCCGACCAGAACAGCTCCTCGATGGCGGTGGTGGGCGTGAAGCACAGGATCACCCCGCCCACGGTGGACGCCGCGATCACGCTGTAGAAACCCCGTCCCTCGCCCCGGCGCAGCGTTTGCGACAGGCTGCCGTGCCAGCCCGCGGCGCCCGCCACCGCGTAGGCGGCCGAGCCCGCCAGCACCGGCACCGCCAGCATGCCGGTGCCGATGATGCCCAGGCCGAACACCAGAAAGGCGAAGTCGCCCGCCACCGGCCGCAGCGCCTCGGCCGCCTGGGCGGCGGTCTCGACGTCGCGCACGCCGGCGGCGTACAGCGTGGCGGCCGTGCCCAGGATGATGCAGAACGCCACCACCTCCGAGAAGCCCATGCCGATCACCGTGTCGGTGCGGATGCGCCGCAGGTGAAAGCGCACCTCCTCGGCGCTGTGCACGCCGGGCTTCTTGTCTTCCACCTCCTGACTGGCCTGCCAGAAGAACAGGTAGGGGCTGATGGTGGTGCCCAGCACCGCCACCACGGTCAGGAACACCTGGTGATCCATCGACAGTTGTGGCCACACCACAGCCCGCGCCACCGCCAGCCAGTCGATGTGCAAGGTGAGCACCACCGCCACGTAGGCGAACAGCGACAGCGTGAGCCACTTGAGCCAGCGCACGTAGCGCTCGTAGGGCAAGAACACCTGCAGCACCAGGCACAGCAGCCCGAAGGTGACCGCATAGATGTGCGCCGAGCCGCCCACCAGCAGGCGCAGCGCCTCGCCCATGGCGGCGATGTCGGCCGACAGGTTGAGCGTGTTGGCCATCACCAGCAGGCCCACGCACACGTGCACCACCCAGCGCGGGTAGGCGTCGCGCATGTTCTCCGACAGGCCGCGCCCGGTGACGTAGCCGATGCGCGCGCTCACCATCTGGATGGCCACCATCAGCGGCAGCGCCAGCACCACCGTCCACAGCATGTTCAGCCCGTACTGCGCGCCGGCCTGCGAATAGGTGGCGATGCCACTGGGGTCGTCGTCCGCCGCGCCGGTGATCAGGCCCGGGCCGAGCTGGCGCAGGCCGCGTTGCACGCGATCGAGGGATTCGGGCTTGGCAGCGGTCATGATGGGACGCGAGTATCCGCGAGTCCTTGGGCGCCGCCCGCCGCTTTTCGTACCCGTCTTGCGCCAAGCCACAAAAGCTTTACACTTTGAAGCAATTCATTCACCCGCCCGCCAACGCCATCCCCGCCGACCCCTGCACGCATGTCCCGGATCTGCCCCCAGTGCGGCGCTGAAAATCGCGACTCCGCCAAGTTCTGCCTCAAGTGCGCGCACCAGATGGTGCCCTTGAGCGCCGCGACCGAGCCCGCCGCCCTGGAAGCCCCCAAGCGCCGGCGCAAGCGTCGCCCCAAGGCCCAGCCCGAAGCGCCGCGCCGCCGGCGCATGCTGTTGGGCGCGGTGGTGGGGGTTGCCGTGCTGGCCGGGCTCCTCCTGGCGCTGGGGCCGTGGGGCACGCGCGCCGACGCCCCCGCGCCCGTCGCGCCGCCGCCCGCACTGGCCGCCGCGCAAGCCGCACCCCCTGCACCGACCGCGGAGCTGGTGCCCGCCCCCGAATCCGCCGCCCTGGCGCAGGCCGCTGCCGACCTGGAGCCGTTGCAGTCGCCAGCCGCCCAGCCCGCCGCCAGTGCCACCCCGGTGGCCGACGCGGCCCCCGCCGCCAAGCCCGCGGCGCGCCGGCGCCCGGCCAAGGCCAGCCCCGAGCCCGCGCCGCCACCGGCACCGGTGGTGGCCCAGCAAGCACCCGAGCCCCCGGCCCCGGTGCCGGTGCTGGCCCCGCGCCCCGCCCCGCCGCGCGAGCTGTGCGCGGACAAGAGCTTCGTCGCCAGGGGCTACTGCATGCAGACCGAGTGCAGCAAACCCGGCATGGGCAGCCACCCGCAGTGCGCGCGCATGCACGAGCAGCAGGACGCCATGCGGCGCGGCTCGGGCGAAGGCTGATCGCCCGCGCCGGCAGGCTCAGCGCGCCACGCCATCCATCCACGCGGCGCGGATCAGCCGCCCGCACTGCAGCGAATCGAAGCCGTGCCCCGCCGCGTCGGGGTTGTTCGGGTCGGCGATGCGGCTGCCGTCCTTGCGCGCCACGATGCCGTACCAGCTCTTGCTGGCGTCGATCCAGGGGTAAAAGCCGAAGGCCCCGGCGCTGCTGAAGGCGCCGTCGCCGTTGACCGGGTCGTCCTCCACCCAGTGGCCGATCGAGTAGTGATAGCTCTCGCTGGACGGCACCGGCGTGTTCAGCGCCTGCGCGCAGGTGGCGGGATTGGTGCACACCGCGTGCGTGCCCAGCGCCGCCTTCATCAGCAGCTGCCCCGACAGGATCTTGCGCAGGAAGACGGCGTAGTTGTCGGCGCTGGTGGCCACGCCGCCGGCCAGCTGCGGCTGGGTGTAGGTCAGCGCGATGTCGCTGCCCAGCTGCCCCTGCAGCGCCGCGGCCAGGCTCGCGTTGTCGGCCGGCCCCAGGCCGATCTGGCTGGCGTGCTTTTCCATGTGGCCGCCGCCGTACGAGAAATAGCCGTCGGTGCGGGGCGAATACACGCCGTTGTTCTGATAGGCCTCGCAGGCATCCACCGTCTGCCCCGGCAGGCAGCGCGAGAAGCTGGTGTAGCCGCTGCGAAAGGTGAGGAACTTGACGTCGCTGTCCGTCAGCTGCCCCTGGCGCCACTGCACCACGTAGGCGCCGTACAGCCACTTGGAGGCCGAGGCGATGGCCATCACCGTCGAGCCGGTGTAGACGGGCGCGCCGCCGGCTGCCGGCACCGAGCCCGAGGCCAAGCGCCCGTCCACGTCACCGACTTCCCAATAGAAGGGCTGGATCGGCGCGCAGGCGTTGGCACTGCCTTGCGCCGTGGCCGCTGCCGCGCTGCTGCGGGTGGCCAGGTCGGGGCCGGCGGGAGTTGGTGCGGGCGCCGGGGCCGGCGCGGGTGACGGCGCGGGCGCGGGCGGTGGCGCCGGCGTGTCGTCCGAGCCGCCGCCGCAGGCGCCCAGGCCCAGCGCCAGCAGCAACGCGCCGGCCGTGCACGCCGCCAAACGCCCGGCCGGCAACGGGCCAGGTCCCTCGTCGATCGTTCGCATGATGTGTCTCCTGATTGTTGTTTCCGTGCGGCACGTCCGCGCGTGCCAGAGCCGACGGTAGAGGGATGCCGTTTCCGGCCGATGAAGCGCGCGTGCCAATCGCAAGCAAACGTCACGCTTGCCGTCGCGCTCGCCCGGCGCTAGCCTTCGGGCCACCGGCCCCGCGCCACCTCAGGAGACTCCCCCATGTCGCCCTCCCTGCTGGCCCTGCTGGGCTTCATCGCCTGGACGCTGCTCTTGCTGGTGCTGATGGAGGTGCTGCGCACCCGCCTGGTAGTGACCGGCCGCGTGCCGGCCAACGGCTTCGATCCCGGCAACTCGCGGCTGTCGCCCTTCATGCAGCGGCTGGCGCGGGCGCACGCCAACTGCCTGGAGGGCTTGCCGATCTTCGGCGGGCTGTTGCTGCTGGCCGTGGTGGCGGGTCACGCCGCCGTCACCGACCCGCTCGCGCTGGCGCTGCTGGCGGCGCGGCTGGTGCAGTCGGTCATCCACCTGGTCTCGACCTCGGCGCGCGCCGTCAGCCTGCGCTTTACGGCCTTCGCGGTGCAGACGCTGATCGGCGTCTACTGGGTCATCCGCCTGTTGATGGCGTGAAGCGCAGGGTCTGCACCCCATCTGCCGTGCCCAGCAGGCAAACGCTGGCCCGCTGGTGCGCAAATACCCCCACCGTGACCACGCCAGGCCACTGGTTGACCGCGCTCTCGAAGCCCAGCGGGTCGGCGATCGCGAGGCCGCGCACGTCCAGAATGTGCTGACCGTTGTCGGTCACCAGGGGTGCGCCATCCTGCAGCCGCAGCGTGGCCTGCCCGCCCAGCGCGGCGAACTGCCGCACGATGCGCTGCGCCGCCATGGGGATCACCTCCACCGGCAGCGGAAAGTGCCCCAGCACCGGCACGCGCTTGCTGGCGTCGGCGATGCAGACGAAGCGCCTCGCCTGCGCCGCCACGATCTTCTCGCGCGTCAGCGCCGCGCCGCCGCCCTTGATCATGCAGCCCGCACCGTCGATCTCGTCGGCGCCGTCGATGTAGACCGCCAGCTCGCCCACCGCATTGCAGTCGAACACCGCGATGCCGTGCCGCGCCAGGCGCGCGGTGGACGCCTCGGACGAGGACACGGCGCCGGGGATGCGGTCCTTGATGCCGGCCAGCGCGTCGATGAAATGATTGACCGTGGAGCCCGTGCCCACGCCCACGATCTGGCCGGCCTCCACGTAGTCCAGCGCCGCGCGCCCCACCATGGCTTTCAATTCGTCCTGCGTCATTTGCGACAATTTCCTGTTTGATCCGACCAGCAAGAATTATCCGATGGCACTCGTTCCCTACGGCCTCGCGCGGCCCTTTCTGTTCAGCCTCGATCCCGAAACGGCGCACGAGCACACCATCGACATGCTGGCGCGCGGGGCCGGCACGCCCCTGCAATGGGCCTGGTGCAACGCGCGCGTTCACGATCCCGTCACGCTGGCCGGCCTGGCGCTGCCCAACCGCGTGGGCCTGGCCGCCGGGCTGGACAAGAACGCACGCGCCATCGACGGCCTGGCGGCCATGGGCTTCGGCTTTGTCGAAGTCGGCACCGTCACCCCGCTGGCGCAGCCCGGCAACCCGCGCCCGCGCATGTTCCGCCTGCCGGCGCGCGAGGCGCTGATCAACCGCATGGGCTTCAACAACGAGGGCCTGCAGGCCTTCGTGGCCAACGTCGAAAAGTCCCGGTTTCATAGCGACCCACGCAAGACTGGAGCGGGCCAGCGCATGATTCTTGGCCTGAACATCGGCAAGAACGCGGTGACACCGATCGAGCGCGCGACGGACGACTATTTGATCGGCCTGGCCGGCGTGTACCCGCACGCCAACTACGTGACGGTCAACATCTCCAGCCCCAACACCAAGAACCTGCGCGACCTGCAGAGCGACGCCGCGCTGGACGCCCTGCTGGCGGCCCTGAAGTCGCGCCAGGCCGAGCTGGCCGACGAGCACGCCCGGCGCGTGCCGCTGTTTCTGAAGATCGCACCCGACCTGGACGAGTCGCAGGTGCAGGCCATTGCCGACGCGCTGCAAAAGCACGCCATCGAAGGCGTGATCGCCACCAACACCACACTGGCGCGCGACGCCGTGCAAGGCCAGCCCCACGCCCAGGAGGCCGGCGGCCTGTCGGGCGCGCCGGTGCGCGAAGCCAGCAACCGCGTCATCCGCCAGCTGCGCGCCGCGTTGGGCCAGGGCTTTCCCATCATCGGCGTGGGCGGCATCCTGAGCGGGGCGGATGCGCTGGCCAAGATCGAGGCCGGGGCCGACGCGGTGCAGATCTACACCGGCCTGATCTACAAGGGGCCGGCGCTGGTGGCCGAGGTGGCGCAGGCGCTGCGGGCACACGCCAAGGCCTGAGCCGCCTACAAGCCCAGCGCATCGGCCAGCGCGTTCATGCGCCGGCTGACATCCGCATCCATGGCGATCGGGCGGCCCCATTCGCGCTGCGTTTCGCCGGGCCATTTGTTGGTCGCGTCCAGACCCATCTTGCCGCCCAGGCCCGCCACGGGCGAAGCGAAGTCGAGGTAGTCGATGGGGGTGTTCTCGATCAGCATCGTGTCGCGCACCGGGTCCATGCGCGTGCTCATGGCCCAGATGACCTCGGGCCAGGAGCGTGCGTCCACGTCCTCATCGACGACGACGATGAACTTGGTGTACAGAAACTGGCGCAGGTGGCTCCACACGCCCATCATCACGCGCCGGGCGTGGCCGGCGTAGGCCTTCTTGATGCGCACCACGGCCATGCGATAGCTGCAGGCCTCGGGCGGCAGGTAGAAGTCCAGGATCTCGGGGAAGGCGCGCTGCAGCAGCGGCACGAACAGCTCGTTGAGCGCCAGGCCCAGCATGGCCGGCTCGTCGGGCGGCTTGCCGGTGTAGGTGCTGTGGTAGATCGCGTCTTCGCGCTGCGTGATGCGTTCGACGGTGAACACGGGGAACTCGGCGCGTTCGTTGTAGTAGCCGGTGTGGTCGCCGTAGGGGCCCTCGAGCGCGTGCTGCCAGCCGCTGGCGTGGCTGGCGTCGGGGTGGATGTGGCCTTCGAGCACGATCTCGGCGCTGGCGGGCACCGACAGCGGCACGCTCAAAGCGGGCGCCACCTCGGTGCGCGCGCCGCGCAGCAGGCCGGCGAACTGGTATTCCGACAGCGTGTCGGGCACGGGCGTGACGGCGCCCAGAATGGTGGCCGGGTCGGCGCCAATGGCCACGGCCACGGGGTAGGGCTGGCCGGGGTGCAGCCGGCAGTGGTCGGCAAAGTCCAGCGCGCCGCCGCGGTGCGACAGCCAGCGCAGGATGAGCTGGTTCTTTGACAGCATCTGCTGGCGGTAGATGCCCAGGTTCTGGCGCTTCTTCAACGGCCCGCGCGTAATGGTCAGGCCCCAGGTGACGAGCGGCGCCACGTCGCCCGGCCAGCAGTGCTGGATGGGCAGGCGGGTCAGGTCGACGTCATCGCCCTCCCACACCACCTGCTGGCAGGGCGGGCGGCGCACCACGGCGGGGGCCATGCTCCACAACGTCTTGAGCAGATCGCGGCGGCCCCACAGGTCCTTCATGCCGCGCGGCGGCTCGGGCTCCTTGAGCTGCGCCAGCACCTCGCCGAAGGCGCGAACCTGGGCCAGCCCGGCCACGCCCAGCGCGCGTGCCACACGAGCGGGCGTGCCGAACAGATTCGCCAGCACCGGCATGGCATGGCCCGTGGGGTTCTCGAACAGCAGGGCCGGGCCGCCCGCGCGCAGCACGCGGTCGGCCAGCGCCGTCATTTCAAGGCGGGGCGATACGGGCTCGGCAATGCGGCGCAGTTCGCCCGCGGCCTCCAGCTGGGTCATGAAGTCGCGCAGGTCGCGGTACGGCATCTTGGTCAAATCTGGCTCTGGCGCCCGCCCATCAAGCGCGAGCAGCTATCAAATCAGGATTTTTGTGGCAAGCCCGGCCAGCGCGGCGCCAGGTCGTTGTCGAGGCCCAGCAGGTCCAGCGCGCGCGCCACGGCGTGCTGCACGATGTCATCTACCGTGCGCGGGCGCTGGTAGAACGCGGGCATGGGCGGGCAGACGATGGCGCCCATCTCGGTCACCGTGACCATGTTGCGCAGGTGCACCAGATGCAGGGGCGATTCACGCGCCAGCAGCACCAGGCGGCGGCGCTCCTTCAGCATCACGTCGGCGGCGCGCGTGAGCAGCGAATCCGACAGGCCGTGCGCGATGGCCGCCAGCGTGCGCATGGAGCACGGCGCCACCACCATGCCCTGTGCGCCGAACGAGCCGCTGGCGATGCTGGCGCCGATGGCGGCGTTGTCGTGCACCACGTGGGCCAGCGCCTCGACCTCGGGGCGCGCCAGCTCGGTCTCGTGCGCGATGTTCAGCCAGCCGGCGTCGGACACGACCAGGTGCGATTCGACGCCCGCCATGGCGCGCAGCGCCCGCAGCAGCGCCACGCCATAGACGGCGCCGCTGGCACCCGAGAGGCCGACGACGATGCGGCGCGGCGCCGTCATGGGCGCGCCCGGCGCGACGCCATGCCCGGCATGCGCGCCAGCACGGCGCGCGGGCTCCAATGCGCGGGGTCGAGCACGGGCAGCTCCAGCGCGTCGAGCGCGTTCTTCACCACCAGGCCCAGCTCGGTGTCGCCCTCCATCACCAGGCGGCGGTTGAAGAACAGGGTGTCCGGGTCCTGCCGGCGCTGGGCCAGCAGCAGGAAGTCCTGCGCGTTGGCGCTGATGGCAAGGTCCGGGTCAGCGTGCGGCGAGCTGGGCGCAAAACGCCGGCCGTTCCAGGTGAAGTCGAAGCCCAGGCGCGCGTCGCGCACGCGGATGGCCAGCTGCTTGCCCTGCAGCATGTCCTTCACGTCCTGCGGCAATTGCCGGGCCAGGGCCAAGTTGATCGCCGTCACCAGCAGCATGGAGCCGGGGTAGGCCGGCAGGCGCGCGAGCACGGCGCCCACGGGGCGCGGCAGGGTGAAGGGGTTCGGCAGAGAGGCGTTCATGGATGGGTCCTTGCGGTTCAGGCCAGCGCGGGCTCGATCAGGTCCAGCCCCGGCTTGCCGTGCCAGTAGCCGTTGCACGGCGCGTCGGGCATGAAGGGGCGCATGGCCTGCAGCGCCTCGGGCTCGGCCTGCCCCATGCGCCTGGCGCTGTCGAACGCGGCAATGACCTGCGCCATGTGCCGCGACTGCGGCGACAGGCGCAGGATCTCCACGCCCGCCGCGCGCAGCGAAGGGATGTCCTGGATCAGGTTGTGCACGCGCGCGGACTGGGTCTGGATGCCGTTGATGACCAGGAACGCTTCTTTCTCGCGCGTCTGCAGCAACTGGCCATCGGGGTGCTCGATGCAGCGAAAGCCGCAGTCGTCCTTCGGCAGGTTGTAGTGGCGCGCCGTGAAGCAGCGCGCCGAAAACGCCAGCGGCATGCGGCCGTAGGCGAAGACTTCGGTCTCCAGTCCTGCGGGCCGGTCCTGGAGCAGCAGGGCCAGGACCTTGTGCTGCATCTCCAGCGGCATGACCCAGCGGCGCGCGCCCAGGCCGGCCATCCAGGCCAGGGTATCAGCGTTGAAGACATTGAGCTGCGGCCCGGCGACGAACGCCCGCCTGCCAGCCAGCTTGTGCACGGCCCCCATGTCGTTCGCCTCGATGAGGAATTCCTCATCGCGCACGATCTTGTGCATGTCGGCCACGTCGGCGGTGGATTCGAGCAGCACCATGGTGGACATCACCGCTTCCTTGCCGGCGCCACGCAGCATGCGCGCGATGTCCAGCCAGTCGCTTTGCTTGAGCTCATGACGGCGTGAGCACACGGCCTCGCCCAGATAGACGATGTCGACCGGCGTTTCGGCCATGGCCTGGTAGAACTCGAAGACGGTGTCGCGGTGCCAGTAGTACTGCAGCGGGCCCAGGGCCAGTTTCATCATCTTGCTTTCCATCATTTCCACGGCCGGTGGTAGGCGCCCAGCGTGTGCTGCTGGCCCTCGGCGACCTGATCCAGGCTGGCCATCCAGGCGGTCTTGGGCGCGTACAGGTGGCCCTGGGCCATGCAGTGGTCTATGGCCTCGCGCCAGACCTGGGTGACCTGGGCCACGTAGGCGGGGCTGCGCTGGCGACCCTCGATCTTGAAGGCGCGCACGCCCATCTTCACCAGCTGCGGCAGCAGCTCCAGGGTGTTCAGGCTGGTGGGCTCCTCCAGCGCGTAGTAGTTGCTCTCGTCGCCGACGTCGAAGCGCCCCTTGCACAGCGTGGGGTAGCCGGCGTTCTCGCCCGTGCCATAGCGGTCGATGAGCACGCCGTTCAGGCGCGACTCGACGCCGGCGGGGGTCTCCTTCCAGCGCACGAACTTGGCCGGCGAGCACACGCCATGGGTGTTGGGCGACTCGCCCGTGGCGTAGGACGAGAGCGCGCAACGCCCCTCCACCATCACGCACAGGCTGCCAAAGCCGAAGACCTCGATCTCCACGCTGGTGCGCTGCGTGACCTGCTTGACCTGCTCCAGCGACAGCACGCGCGGCAGCACGGCGCGCTGGATGTTGAACTGCTGCTGGTACAGGTTGATGGCGTCGGCATTCGTGGCCGAGCCCTGCACCGACAGATGCAGGCGCAAGTCCGGGTGCTTGTCCGCGGCATGGCGCATCAGCCCCGGGTCGGCCAGGATCACGGCATCCACGCCCCAGGCGCTGGCGCGATCCAGGGCGCTGCGCCAGGGCGCGGGGTTGCTGGCCTGCGGGTAGGTGTTGAGCGCCATCAGCACCTTGCGCCCGCGCCCGTGGGCGTAGGCGATGCCGTTCTGGATCGCGGTTTCGTCGAAGTTCAGGCCCGCGAAGTTGCGCGCATTGGTGGCGTCGCGCAGGCCCAGGTAGACGCAGTCGGCGCCATGGTCGATGGCGGCCTTGAGCGCCGGCAGGCTGCCGGCGGGGCAGACCAGCTCGGGGGCGGTGCGGGTGGCGGATGCGGGCGGGCTGGCGGATGCGGTCACGATGGTGTGGGTCGAAGAGGAAAGCCCGGCTACCTTAGGCAGCCTGCAAAGACCTTGATCTGACTTCGATCAACGGACCGCGCAATGACCCCTGCCCTACCGCATTCCGCCGCGGCGCGGAAACCATCGAGACACCGCCCAAGCGCCCCGAACACTCTGTCGGCGCTGCCGCCGACCGGCGCCATCGGCTCAATGCATACCGACTTGTCCGGCCGCCGCCGAGGCCTGCCAGCCACCGCCCAGCGCCTTGTACAGCGCCACGCGGTTGTCCAGCTCGGCCTGGTGCAAGCGCACCACCTCGAGCTGGGCGGCATAGAGGTTGCGCTGGGCGTCCAGTTCCTCCAGATAGGACGCATAGCCGGCCTCGTAGCGGTCGCGGGCGTAGCCCAGGCTTTGCTGCAGCACGTCGCGCCGCTGGGTGGCGTGCACCGTCTGGGCCGCCAGGCGGGCGGTGCCGGTGAGGGCGTTTTCGACGTCGGCAAAGGCGTTCAGCACGGCGCCGCGGTAGGCGTAGGCGGCCTGGTCGCGCTGGGCGGTGGCGGCGTCGACCTGGGCCTCCAGGCGGCCGGAATTGAACAGCGGGGCCAGCAGGCTGCCGCCCAGGCTCCAGACGGTCAGCGGGTTGTAGTGCAAGGCGTTGATGACCAGGCTGCCAGCGCTGGCGCTCAGGTTGACCTGCGGCAAAAAGGCGGCGCGCTGGGCGGCCAGGGCGTGGTCGCTGGCCGCCAGCAGGTAGCCGGCACGCGCGATGTCGGGCCGGCGCTCCAGCAGCTGCGAGGGCAGGCTGGCGGGCACGGCGGGCAAGGGCAAATCCTGCAGACGATGAGCCGGGGGCGCCGCCAGGTTCTCGTGGCCGCCGGCCTGGCCGAGCAGCAGGTTCAGCGTCGCCCTTTGCTTGTCGATCTGCCATTGCAACTGCTGCACCTGCTGCTGCACGTTGTCGTATTCGGCCTGGGCCTGGGTCTGCTGCAGCAGCGAGATGTAGCCCACGCGCACCTGGTCGCGCGCCAGTTGCAGCGCCTGCTCGCGCGAGCGCACCGTGGCCTGGCTGATGGCCAGCTGCTCCTGCAGCGCACGCAGGCCCACGTAGGCTTGCACCGTGGTGGCGGCCACGCTCAGCTGCACGGCGGCGCGGTCGGCATCACTGGCCTGCACGCGGGCGGCGGCGGCCTGGCTTTGCTGGGACAGGCGGCCCCACAGATCCAGCTCCCAACTGGCTTGCAGGCCGGGCTGCAGCGAGCGGGTTTGCGAGGGTCCGAAGGGGCCCAGGCTGCGCCCGACCTGCGCGCCCAGCGCGGCGTTGACGCTGGGGCCGCGCGCGGCATCGGTCACCGCCAGGCTGGCCTGGGCCTCACGCACGCGCGCCAGGGCGGTCAGCACGTCGGTGTTGTTGGCCAGGGCTTGCGCCACCAGGTCGTCGAGTTGGGTGTCCCCCAACTGGGTCCACCAATCCGCTGCGATCGGCGTGCCGGCCTGCGCGTCGGCCGCGCGCGCGGCCGGCACGCTCCACTGCGCGGGCAGCTGCACCTGCGCGTTGTCCGGCACCGCGCGGGGCAAGGGGGCGCAGGCGGCCAGCAGGGCGCCGGCGATGGCCATGACCAGTGGCAGCCGCCGTGCCCGGCGCATCGACGCCGCGGCGGCATGGGCCAAAACTCGGGGCGTCATGGTTTCGATCCTTCGTCGGCCGTGTCCACATGCGCGATGACGGACATGCCGGGGCGCAGGCGCGCGGCCAGGGTCTGGCCGGGGTCGATGGCGATCTTCACCGCCAGGCGCTGCACCACCTTGGTGAAGTTGCCGGTGGCGTTGTCGGCCTTGAGCACCGCGAATTCCGACCCGGTGGCGGGCGCGATCTCCAGCACCTTGCCGCTGAGCCGGGCCCCTTCCAGGGCATCGACGGTGAAGCTGGCCGGCTCGCCGATGCGCACATGGGCGGTTTGCGTTTCCTTGAAGTTGGCCACCACCCACAGCTGCGGCGGCACCACGTACATCAGCTGGCTGCCCGCCGCCACGTACTGGCCCTTGCGCACCGTCACCTCGCTGGCCTGGCCGTCGCTGGGGGCGTGCACCGTGGTGTTGTCCAGGTTGATGCGCGCCAGGCGCACCTGGGCCTCGGCCATCTGCACGGCGGCGTCCAGCGCGCCGCGGTTGACCGACGTGGCCTTGATGGCTTCGTTGCCGATGGAAATGTCGGCCTGGGCCTTTTCGACATTGGTTGCCGCCAGGCGGGCGGTGGCACGCACCTTGTCGCGCTCGTTGAGCGACACCGAGCCGCGCTGGGCCAGCTCTTCCACCCGGTGCAGCTCGGCCTGGGCGCGCGCCGATTCGGCCTTGGCCGCCGCCAGGCTGGCCTGCCGGGCCTGCAGCGTGGCGTGGTTCTGGGCCTGGGTCTGGGCCGAATTGGCCCGTTGCGCCCTGGCGTTGGCCAGTTGGGCCTCGGCCTGGGCCAGGTTGGCCTCGTAGATGCGCGGGTCGATCTTGACCAGGGGCTGGCCGGCGCTGACCCGTTCGTAGTCCTTGACCAGCACCTGCGTGACATAGCCGTTGACCTGCGGCGCCAGCACGGTGACCTGGCCGCGCACGTAGGCGTTGTCGGTCGAGATGTCGCCGGTTTGAAACGGCCCCACCTGCCAGGCACGCAGCACCAGCGTGATGCCCACCAGGCCCACGGCGGTCATCAGCAGCGCGCTGCGCAGGCTGGGGCGCACCTTCTTGGGCGTGGGCGAGGGGCCGGGCGCGGGCGCGGCCGGAGCGGCGGCGGGAGGCGCTGCCGCGGTGGAGGGAGTGGGTGTGGCGCTCATGGGGGTCGTCAAAAGGAATCGATCGGAAGACGCATCAGGGGGTGGCCAGGCTGCCGGCGCCGCGGGGCGGCGGCGCATCGGGCGGCGCGGCCGGGGCCTCATCGGCCGTGGCGGCGTCATCGCGCGGTGGGCCGGCGATGTCGTCGGCGGGCATGGCCGCATCGGCGCCGCCCTCCTGCGCCGCCTGCACCAGGTTGTGGCCGGTGCGCGCGGCCTCGAGGGCGGCGGCCCGGCGCGCCTGGCCCACCAGCAGCAGCGCCCAGGCCAGGTGCGCCAGGGCCACCAGCGCCACCAGGTGAAAGACGTCGTTGTAGGCCAGCACGTTGGCCTCGCGTCGCACGATTTGCGACAGCTGCGCCGCCCCTTGCGCGGCGCGCAGGGCGGGGTCGGTGATGGTGCTGGCCAGGGCCTGCTGCTGCAATTGCAGGCGCTGCGCCACCATGGGGTCGGCCGGATTGATTTGCTGCACCAGCGCCACGGAGTGGGCTTGTTCGCGTTCGATCTGGTAGGTGCCCAGCAGGGCCGAGCCCAACAGCCCGCCGAAGGCCTGGGTCATGGACAGGGTCAGGATGGCCGTGATCATGTGGTTGGGGCCGTTCTTCAGGCCCTGCCGCACGCCGGTCAGCATCAGCGGCCCCATGAAGACGCCCGAACCCATGGCCAGCAGGAACTGGCTGAGCTCGAAGTCGGCCGGCCGATCCAGGCTGGTGCGGCCAAAGTCCATGAAGGCCGCCGCGCCCAGCAGCACGATGGCGGCCACCAGTTGCTTGCGCAGGTTTTCCATGCCGAAGGTCGCGGCCGACAGCACGATGCCCGCCAGCGTGCCGGCAAAGATCACCACGAACAGCGGCTGCATCTGGTCGGGCGTCATGCCCAGGGTGCGCAGCATGCCGACCACGCCATAGCTCTGCTCGGTGGTCAAGAACCGCAGCACGATGGCGCCGATCACGAAGCGGATGGTGGCGCTTTCGGTGAACCAGCGGGTTTGAAACAGCGGGTTGGCGCGGTGGTGCTCCAGGTACAGACCGGCAAACAGCAGCACGATGGCGCCGACCAGCATCCAGGCCAGCTCGGGGGCGTTGAACCACCAGCGCGTGGTGCCCTGCACCAGCACGGCCACCAGCAGGCCGACACCGGGGACCAGCAGCGCCATGGTCAAAAAGTCGAGCTTCTCGAACGCCTTGACGTGCACGCCGGTGGGCAGCTTGAGCAGCACCACGGCGGCAAAGGACATCAAGGCCAGCCCGGCTTCCAGAAAGTACAGGTTGTGCCACTGGCCGTGGTTGAGCAGGCTGGGCGACAGCAGCCAGGCCAGCGGCGCGGCCAGTTGGGTGACGCCCACGCCCAGCACCAGCATCTTGAGCACGTAAGGGCGCGGCATGCCCTGCAGCATGTACAGCGTGCCCAGCGAGGTGCAGGCCGCCGCGGCCAGTCCGCTGGCGGCGCGCAGCCACAACAGGCTGTGCGCGCTGCCCACCACCAGGTGCAGCAGGCACAGCGTGGCGTAGATGCCCAGGCTGATTTCGCTGAACAGCCGCATGCCGAACTGCTGCCTGAACTTGTAGATCAGGATGTTGGCGGTCATGTTGAAGAGCACGTAGGCACCCGACAGCCACGCCGCTTCGCTGGGGGTCAGGCCCAGTTGCCCCTGTATCGTGGGCATGTTGACGGTGAACAGCGCGTTGCCCATGCCGCCGGTGATGCCCACCAGCACGGCCACCAGCACATAGCAGGCCCGCTCCCACGGGGCGTGGTAGGGCATGGCGGGCGAGCCGGGCAGGGCCGGTTTCTCGTGCTCCTCCCAGTCGGGCGGGCGCTTCAGGTAGACGGGTTCGGCCATGCGCGGGGGCTCAGTCGGCGCGAAGCTTCGTGCCTGTGTCTGCGTCCGCTTCCGTTTCGGGCCGCAGGCCGCGGCGCACGATGTCCAGCGCCTGGCGCACCAGGCGACGGCGCTCGGCGTCGGTCGGGCCGCGCAGCGCGGCACCCAACATGCCGGACAGCAGCGACAGGTCGCGAATCTGCACATCGGGGCGCACCAGGCCATGGGCCTGGGCACGCGCCAGGGTGGGCGCGAACGCATCCCGGATCTGCTGGCGCGCGGGGGCGAAGCGCGGGTCCTTCAGGCTGGTGATGCGCCAGTAGTCGGACACGGCCGGCGAGCGCACGATGCGCTCGGCCTGGTATTCCAGCAGCGCAAAAAAGGCATCGGGGCGGTCTTTCAGGCTTTGCGCCCGGTCTTGGGTGCGCTGCGCCGAGCGCTCCAGCAGCGCCAGCAGGATGGCGTGGCGGTCGGGAAACTGGCGGTACAGGGTGGCGCGGCCCACGCCGGCGTGCTGCACCACCAACTCCAGCGGGGCGTTCACACCGTGGGTGGTGAACACCGCGTCGGCGGCGTCCAGCAACTGCGCGCGGCGCGTGGCCGGGTCCGAGCGCTTGGTGGTCGATGAAGGCATGACGGCGAATTATCGGACAAAATTGTCCGGTCTGCTGGCGCCGCCGCCTGGCTGGGCCGCGCCGGGCGCCAGCACTCGCGATTTTTCAGAACCGAATGGGGACCCAGCCGTGGTCAAGCCGCCAGAGGATCGCCGCCCTGCCCCAGTTCGGCCGCGACCTGCCGGGCCAGCGCCAGGCAGCTGGTCAGCCCCGGCGACTCGATGCCCAGCAGGTTGACCAGGCCGGGCACGCCGTGCTGGCGTGGCCCCTGGATGACGAAATCGGCCGCGCGCTCGCCCGGCCCGGTCAGCTTGGGGCGGATGCCGGCGTAACCCGCCTGCAGCGCGCCATCGGGCAGGCCCGGCCAGTAGCGGCGCACCTCGTCGTAGAAGGCGTCGGCGCGCGCGGCATCGACGCGGTAGTCGTCGGGCGAATCCTGCCACTGCACGTCGGGGCCGAACTTGGCCTGGCTGCCCAGGTCCAGCGTGAGGTGCACGCCCAGACTGGGCGAATCGCGCTCGACCACCGGGTAGATCAGGTGCGTGAAGGGCGCGCGGCCCGCCAGGCTGAAGTAGTTGCCCTTGGCCCAGCGCGTAGGCAGCGGCGGGCGGTGGCGCGGCGCCAGGCCCTGCGTGCGGTGCGCCAGCGCGATGGCGCCCAGGCCGGCGGCGTTGACGACCTGGCGCGCTTGCAGCTCCAGTTCATCGCCCTCCTGGCTGGCCGTTGAAACCCCTATTTTGATAGCTGCTCGCGCTTGTCCAGACTGCGCTGCAAGCCAATTTGCCTTGGAATGAACGGCCAGCACGCCACCCGCGTTCTCCACCTCGCCCAGCAGCGACAGCATCAGGCCGTGGCTGTCGACGATGCCGGTCGAGGGCGATAGCAGGGCGGCGTCGCAGTTCAGCGCCGGCTCCAGCGCCAGCGCCTCGTCGCGCGTCAGCCACTGCAGGTCGCCCACGCCGTTGGCGACGGCGCGCTGCTGGATGGCGCGCAACTCGTCGATCTGGCCGGCGCCGCTGGCCACGATCAGCTTGCCGCAGCGGCGGTGGCCGATGCCGCGCTCGGCGCAGTAGTCGTACAGCAGTTGCCGGCCCGGCACGCACAGCCGGCTTTTGAGCGAGCCCGGCGGGTAGTAGATGCCGGCGTGGATCACCTCGCTGTTGCGCGAGCTGGTCTGGGTGCCGAAGGTCTCGCACGCCTCCAGCACCAGCACCTCACGCCCGGTCAGGGCCAGCGCGCGCGCCACGGCCAGGCCGACCACGCCGGCGCCGATGACCACGGTGTCGACCCGCTCTGCGCTCACGACTCGAAGCCCTGCAGCACCTGCGCGGCGTTGTGCCCCAGTTCGGCCGCGGCGTAGCCGCCTTCGAGGATGAAGGCCGTGGGCAGGCCGGCTTGCGCCAGGCGCTGGCCCAGGCGCGTGAAGTCGTCCGCCTGCAGCTGGAAGGTGCTGATCGGGTCGCCGGCGAAGGTGTCGAGGCCCAGCGAAACCACCAGCGCATCGGCGCCGTGGCGCGCGATGCGCGCCAGCGCGTGCTCCAGCGCGTCGAACCACACGGCCGCCGTGCTGCCGGCGGGCAGCGGCAGGTTCAGGTTGAAGCCCTGCCCCGCGCCCGCGCCGGTCTCGTCGGCGTGGCCCAGGTAGAACGGATACTCGGTGCGCGGGTCGCCGTGGATGCTGGCGAACAGCACGTCGGCGCGCTCATAAAAAATGGCCTGCGTGCCGTTGCCGTGGTGATAGTCCACGTCCAGCAGGGCCACACGCGCCGCGCCGCCGTTGCGCAGCGCCTGCGCCGCGACGGCGGCGTTGTTGATGAAGCAATAGCCGCCCATGAAGTCCGGCCCCGCGTGGTGGCCCGGCGGGCGCGTGGCGCAGAACACCGCGCGCTCGCCCGCCAGCAGCGCCTGCGCCGCGCTGGCCGCCGCATCGGCCGCGGCCTTGGCAGCGCTCCAGGTGCCGGCCGCCATGGGGCTGCCGTTGTCCATCGAATAAAGGCCCAGCCGCGCCACGAAGTTGGCCGGCTCGACGTCGCTGCGCAAGGTGCGCACCGGCCACACGCTGGGAAAGGGCTGCAACTGGGCGTTGGCCGCATCCAGCGCCAGCCACTCGTCCCACGCGCCGCGCAAAAAATCGAGGTAGCGCGGCGCGTGCACCTGCGCCAGCAGCGGCGCGCTGTCCACCGTGGGCGGGCGCAGCGCGTGGCCGTGGGCGCGCAGGGCGTCTTCGACAAAGCGGGCGCGCGTGGGGTTCTCCAGGCAGGGCACGCGCTGGCCACGGAAAAACTCATCGGCGGGCGCGTGCAGCGCCTGCTCGGGTGTGACGAAGGTCAGCATGGGATCAGGAACGAAGGCGCTCGGCGTCAACCGAGCGCCCGCATCCAGGTCGAAAAGGTTTCGATGGCCGCCGCCCGCGGATGGCGCGCGATGGAGACGAGGTAGTACCCATAGCCCGGCAGCGAAAGCGGATGCGCCCGCACGAGCAGCCCGCGTCGCAGCTCATGGCCGACAACCACGTCGCTGCAGATGGCCACGCCCTGGCCGTCGAGCACGGCGTCGATCGCGTGCAGTTCCTCGCGAAAGCTCAGATCCCAGGCCTTCGCCAAACGGCTGAAGCTGGGATCGATCGAGCGCGCGAGTGCCAGCCACAGCTGCCAGGTGGGCGCGTCCGGGTCGCGGCTCATCCAGTCGTAGTGAATCCAGGGCAGCCGCACAAGATCGGCCGCCCGCGTGATCGGGCCATGGCGCTCCAGCAACTGCGGGCTGCAGACGGGAACATAGGCGTCGCGGAACACCTCGCGCGCCACGAGGTCGAGCGGCGGCTTGCGCGCATAGCGGATCGCGACATCGGCGGCGCCCGCCCGCAGGTCGAGCACCGCGTCGGTGCCGATGATTTCCAGCGGCACCGCGGGATGCTGGGCGCGCCATTTCGGCAGTTGCGGCACCAGCCATTTGCTGGCGAAGGCACTCGGGCTGGTCACGCGCAGCGGCGCCTGCTGCGCTTGGCCCTCGCTCAGCAGCGCCACGGCCGAAGCCAGCATGTCGAAACCGTCGCGCAGGGCCGGATAAAGGCGCGCCCCGGCGCTCGTCAACACCAGCGGGCGCGGACGACGCTGAAAAAGTTCGACGCCGCAGGCCGATTCCAGCTGCCGAATCTGATGGCTGATGGCCGTCGGCGTGACGCAAAGCTCCTGCGCCGCCGCGCCGAAACTGTGGTGTCGGGCGGCGGCTTCGAAGGCATGAAGGGCACGAAGAGGCGGCAGCTTCCTCATGGCACCAGTGTAGGTGAGGTTTTCTCATCCAGCACCTGAAATCTATGAATTTGCAATCGCCTGGCGCCCGGTGGAATGATGGCACACCCCTCACACCGCCTGGAGCAAACCACATGCAACGGCAACCAGCACTTGACGAACCGGCGGGCCTCAGGCGCGCCGAATCCGTGGCCGATCGGCCCCTGCGGCTCAAGGGCAGCCTGATCCTCGAGGGCGACGCCGCTTACGACAGCGCGCGCAAGGTGTGGAACGGCGCCGTCGACAAGCGGCCGGCCATGATCGCCTATTGCGCGGACGTCTCGGACGTGGTGGCGGCGGTGACGTTCGCCCGTGCCCGCGCCCTCCCGGTGGCCGTGCGCAGCGGCGGGCACAACATCGCCGGTCTGTCGGTGTGCGACGGCGGCCTGGTCATCGACCTGTCGCGCATGAAAGGCATCGAGGTCGACCCGGTGCGCCGGATCGCGCGCGCCCAGGCCGGTCTGGATCTGGGCGAATTCGACCGCGCGACCCAGGCGCACGGCCTGGCGACCACCATGGGCGTCAACAGCGACACCGGCATCGCCGGGCTCACGCTCGGCGGCGGCTTCGGCAAGCTCGGGCGCAAGTTCGGGCTGAGCTGCGACAACCTGCTGGCGGCCGAGGTGGTGACGGCCGACGGCCAGGTGCTGCGGGCCAGCGCGACCGAACACCCCGACCTGTTCTGGGGCCTGAAAGGCGGCGGCGGCAATTTCGGCATCGTCACCCGCTTCGAATACCAGCTGCACGCGATCGGCACCTCGCTGCTCGTCGCGTCGGTGCTGCATCCGTATGCGCAAGCGCGCGCGGCGATGCGCTTCTACGACGAATTCGCGCGCTCCGCCGCCGATGACATCGCGGTCGATGCCGGCCTCGTCACCCTGCCCTCGGGTGAGCGCTTCTTCAGCGTCTCCGCCTGCCACGTCGGCCCGCAGCCCGAGGGCGAGCGCGCCCTCGAGCCCCTGCTCAAGTTCGGCTCGCCCGCCGAGGCGAGCCTGGCCGTTGTCCCCTACATCGAACTCCAGTCGGGCGGCGACGCCCTGTTTCCACGCGGGCGCCGCTACTACTGGAAGGCGCAGTTCCTGCGCCAGATCGGCGCCGACGCCATCGAGGCGCTGCTCGACGCCTATGCGATCGCGCCCGCCGGCGCCACCACCCTGCTGGCTTTCCAGCACGTCGGCGGCGCCATTGCACGGGTGCCGGTGCAGGATTCGCCCTACGCCAACCGCGACGCCGCCTTCGACTGCTTTCCGATCGCGATCTGGGACGACCCGGCCGACGACGAAGCCAACAGGCGGTGGGCGCGCCAGCTGTGGAGCGCCGCCAGGCCTTATTCGACCGGCGGCGTCTACGCCAACAACCTTGGCGACGAGGGCGAGGATCGCGTCCGCGATGCCTACGGCCAGAACTACGCCCGCCTGGCGGCGCTCAAGAAGACATACGACCCGAGCAACTTCTTCCGTCTCAATCAAAACGTCAAGCCCGCGGCCTGAGGCCGGCGCGGCGGCGTTCGTTGTTCAGGACTCGCCCGTGCGCAGCACGGTGGCCTTGGGTGCAAAACCATGATCCAGCGGCCCCACGCCCTGCCCCGTGCGCACCGTCGCGCCGGCCGCCAGCGCCTGGCGCACGTAGTGCCGCGCGGCCTGCACGGCGGCGGGCAAGTCCAAGCCCAGCGCCAGCTGCGCGGCGATCGCCGAGGACAGCGTGCAGCCGGCGCCGTGCAGGTTGTGGGTGGCGATGCGCGCGTCCGTCATGCGCAGCGGCGGCTGGCCGGCGATGGCCAGCACGTCCTGCACGGCGTCGCCCGGCAGGTGGCCGCCCTTGAGCAGCACGGCGCGCGCGCCCAGCGCGATCAGTGCCTGCGCCGCCCCCTCCAGTTCGGCCGCGCGGGTGACGGGCCGGCCCAGCAGCAGCGCGGCCTCGTCCAGGTTGGGCGTGATGAGCGCAGCGCGGGCGAACAGCTCGCGCACCACGGCCTGCACCGCGGCGGGCTCGATCAGTGGCGCGCCGGTGGCCGAGACCATCACCGGGTCGAGCACCACCGGGGCCATCGCGTGGCGGTCGATGGCGGCGGCCACGGTGTGCACGATGTCGCTCGCGTGCAGCATGCCGATCTTGACCGCGTGCGCGCCGATGTCGCCCATCACCGCGTCGATCTGCGCCGCCAGGAAGTCGGCCGGCGCGGCATGGATGGCCGTCACGCCCCGGGTGTTTTGCGCCGTCAGTGCGGTGATGGCGCTCATGCCGTAGCAGCCCAGCGCGGCAAAGGTCTTCAGGTCGGCCTGGATGCCGGCGCCGCCGCCCGAGTCGCTGCCGGCGATGGTGAGCACGCGAACGTATTGCTGCGTCATGGTTTTCATGGATGAAATGGGCTCAAGCCCGCATTCGACAAGCGCGGACAGCTATGAATCGAGGAGCGTCGGATGCGGCAGCGCAGGCACCGGCAGGCGCTCGCCGGCGCGCCCCTGGGCCAGGGCCGCCTGCCACGTCGGCACGCTGCGCGCGGGCTCGGCGCCCAGGCCGCGCACCACGCACACGCCGGCCGCGCCGCAGGCCGCCGCCTGCGCGGCCTGCGCCGGCTCCAGGATGCCGCCGATGGCCACCACCGGCAGGCCCGCCATGCGCACCCACCAGGCCAGGTTGTCCAGCCCCTGCGGCCGCCAGGGCATGGCCTTGGTCAGCGTGGGCCACACCGGGCCGCAGGCCACGTACCAGGGCGCCAGGGCGCGCGCGCGCGCCAGCTCCCACAGGCTGTGGCTGCTGATGCCCAGACGCAGGCCGCTGGCGGCCAGCTCGGCCCGGCCCGCTGCGCCCAGCGCCAGCAGGTCTTCCTGCCCCAGGTGCACGGCCACGTGCGCCCTGTCGCCCGCCGCCAGTTCGGCCGCCAGGCGCCAGTGGTCGTTGACGACCAGCGTGGCGCCCGCCGCGCGACAGGCAGCCAGCGACTGCGCGATGGCGGCGCGCAGCGCAGCGTGCCATTCGGCGTCCGGCCGCGGCGGGGTCTTGATGCGCAGCTGCACCGTGCGCACGCCGGCCTGCACCACGGCGCGCACGCGCTCGGGGGCATCGACGATGGCGTACACGCCCAGGCCCGCATCTTCAAACGAAATCGGGCTCTGGCCCGCATCCATCAAGCGCGAGCAGCTATCGAAATTGCAGTTTTCATCCCAGGACAGGCACGGCATCCGCTCGGGCTGCGTGGCAAAACCGGCACGCGCCGCCACCGGCCCCGCGCCCTGCCCGGCCGCGTGGCCATGCGCGATGGCGTGCGTGGCCGCCATCTTGGCCAGCACCAGCGCGTCGGCTGCGACAAAGCCCAGCGCCAGCGCGCAGGCGGCGCTGGTGGCGAAGGTGCAGCCAGTGCCATGAGTGTGCTTTGTTCCGATGCGCGGCAGCGCCAGCCAGCCGCGCGCGTGCGGGGTGTCGATCCAGTCGAGCGACCAACCTTCGGCCTGGGCGCTGTCGCCGCCGGTGATGGCAACGGCCGCCGCGCCGCCGGCGCGCAAGGCTTGCGCCAGGCCAGGCACGGCGGCGCCTTCGTCGGCCACCAGGCGCCGCGCCTCACGCTCGTTGGGCGTGACCAGCGTCGCGCGCGGCAGCAGCAGCTCGCGATAGGCGCGCAAGACCGACTCGTCGCCAAAGGCGGCGCCGGTGCTGGCGCGCAGCACGGGATCGATCAGCAGTGCCACGGGCCCGCGCGCGCGCAGCCGGTCGACCCAGCGCGCCACCACGGCCACGTTGTCGGCGCTGCCCAACAGCCCCGTCTTGATCGCCGCCGGCGGCATGTCGTCGGCCAGCGCGGCCAGCTGGGCGTCGAGCAGATCGGGGGTGACCGGCGCGACGCGCGTCACCGCGCGCGAGTTCTGCGCCGTGACGGCCGCCACCACCGGACACAGGTGCGCGCCGAAGGCTTCGGCCGCGCGGGCATCGGCCGACAGGCCCGCGCCGCCGCCGCTGTCGTTGCCGGCGATGCTCCACACGACGGGCCGGGGCACGGCGCTCATCCGATCAGCAGCGGGTTGCCCGTCACCGGCGTGCTGGCGACGGCAAAATCCTGCCGCGCCATCACGCCGGCCCGATACGCGGCGCGCCCGGCCTCGATGGCCTGCCTGAAGGCGCCCGCCATGCGCACCGGCTCGGGCGACTGGCTGACGGCGCTGTTGAGCAGCACCGCGTCATAACCCAGCTCCAGCGCCTGCGCCGCGTGGCTGGGCGCGCCGATGCCGGCGTCGACGATCAGCACCACGCCCGGCAGGCGTTCGCGCAGCAGGCGCAGCGCAAAGGGGTTGATGAGGCCCTGGCCCGAGCCGATGGGCGCGCCCCAGGGCATCAGCAGCGGGCAGCCGGCGTCGAGCAGGCGCTTGCAGGTGACCAGGTCGTCGGTGCAGTAGGGGAACACGGTGAAGCCGTCGCGCGCCAGTTGCCGCGCGGCCTCGACCAGCTCCAGCGGGTCGGGCTGCAGCGTGTAGTCATCGCCCACCACCTCCAGCTTGACCCAGGGCGTGTCGTACAGCTCGCGCGCCATGTGGGCCAGCTGCACCGCCTCGCGCGCCGTGGTGCAGCCGGCGGTGTTGGGCAGCAGGCGCGCGCCCTGCGTGCGCAGGGCGGCGCGGATGATGTCGACAAAGCCGTTGTCCGCGCCCGCGGCCAGCTGGCGCTTGAGCCCCACGGTGACGATCTGCGTGCCCGACGCGGCGATGGCGTCGGCAAGAATCTGCGGCGAGGGGTAGCCGGCGGTGCCCAGCAAAAAACGGCTGGACAGGTCGACGGCGCCGACGCGCCAGGGGTCGTCGACAGGAGCAAGACAGGCAGGCAATTCAGTCATGGAAGAAGCATCGAGGGTTCGCACAGTCTATGGCACGGCCGCGGTTTGGGCGGCTGTCAACGCGCCCCGACGGGAGGCCGTTGAAGGGGCGACGACGATCGTCCCGTGCCCTTGGCGGGCACCGCACGGCAGAACCCCAGAGTCCTTTCGGCCGCCGATTTTCCGATCGCCCCACAGGACTTTCACGGCCTTCAAGGATCATCATGTCGTTCCCGCATTTCGCCGCGGCGCCGCGCGCGCCATACCGCTTCGGACGCTGGCCGCTGAGCGCGCTCGGCTTGGCCGCCGCGCTGGCCGGCTGCACCACGGTGGTCGAGCAGCCGGTGGCCGTTCGTGCGGCGCCGCCGGTCGTTGCCGCGCCGGCGGTGGTCGAGCCGGGCCCGGTGGTCAGCGTCTACGTCGACCCGCCGCTGGTGCAGCCGCCGGCCGTGCTGGTGCCCTGGGCGCCACCGCCCCTGCTGGTGCAGGCGCCCCCGCCGCCGCCCTTTGCCGACGCCATCTGGGTGGGCGGCTACTGGGCCTGGCAAGAGCGCTGGGTGTGGTCGGCCGGCTACTGGGACCGCCCGCCGCACCCCGGCTACACCTGGTGCGAGCCGTACTACGAGCATCGCGGCGGCGCGGTGGTGTTCGTCAACGGCTTCTGGGCCGCGCCCGGCATCGCCTTCGTGCCGCCGGCGCCCACGCTGCATCTGTCGCTGTCGATCACGCTCGCCGGCGCGGCCGGCCTGGCGCCCATCGGGCCGGCCGGCGTGTTCGTGCCGGCGCCGCCCGGCTCGCGCCTGGGCCTGATCGTGCCGGCCCCCATCGGCACGGCGCCGGGGGTGGTCACCGCTGCGCCCGCCATCGTGCGCGAGGGCATGCGCGTGACCAACAACATCCATGTCGTCAACAACGTGACGCAGGTCACCGAGATCAACCGCACGGTGAACCAGGTGACGATCGAAGCACCGGCCAGCGCCACCGTCAACCACCAGGCCTTCCACGGCGCCGCACCGGCGCGCGCCGCGCTGGCGGCGGCCGCCCCGCCGCTGGCGCACTGGCAGGCCCCGCTGCCGCAATCGCGCGAGCGCATCAAGCTGGCGCCCGCCGGTCAGGCGCCCGTGGCCCTGCCGGCCGCGCAGCCGGTGCACGTGCTGCGCGCCGGCGCCGAGCCCCGTCCGCCCACGCCCCAGGCCCGCATGCCCGAGCCGCGCCGCCCCGAGCCACTGGCCACGCTGCCGCATGAGGAGCGTGCCGCGCCCGCGCCAGCGCACGTCGAACGCGCGGCGACCGAACCCGAACGGGCCCGCGCGCCGCAGCCAGCCAACCCGCGCGAGGCCATGGTCGAGAGCACGCGCCCCAAGAACATCGAAGCCAGGCCCGACGAGCAGGCCGCCCGCCTGCCGAAGCTCGACGAAGCACCACGCGAAGAGCGCACCCGCGAGCCACGGCCACGCGTGGCGCAGGCGCGTGAGCTGGAACCCCGCCCCACCCCGCGCGCGCCCCGCGCCACGCCGCCGCATCGGCCGGCACCGGCCCACCGGCCGGAGAAAAAGCGCGTCGAAGAGTGAGCCCATCGGCGCGGTGCATCGGCCTGCCATGCACCCGCCCTCAGCCGCCGACGATGGGCTGAAACAGCAGCACCTGGTCACCCGCGCGCAGCACGCGATCGCCGCGCGCGGCGCGCGCCACGAACTCGGCGTTGACCGCCGTGCTGACGGCCTGCGGCGCGTGGCCCAGCGCCTCGACCAGCTGCGCCAGCGTGGTGCCCGGCGCCACGTCGCGCGCGTGGCCGTCCACTTGAAGCGTGACGGTTGATGTTGACGGCGATGGGCTCATGCCAACTCCTGCTCGGTGTTCATCGCGGGCGCCCAGCCGGTCGACCGCAGGGCCTGCTCCACCAGCGCGGGCGCCAGCAGCCAGCCGTGACGAAACAGGCCGTTGATGCGCAGCAGGCGCGCGCCGTGTTCGACCAAGGGATTGTTGTCGGGCAAGGCCGGGCGCAGGTTGACGTCCAGCCGCTCGATGCGCGCCTCGGCCAGGGCCGACAGCACGCTGTGCGCGGCGGCCATCAGCTCGACCGCGCTGCGCAGGCTGACCGGCGAGCGGTCCTCGCTCTCGATCTCGCTGGCGCCGACAATCAGCTGGCGCGCCGAGCGCGGCACCACGTACACGCGATGGCGCGGGTGCAGCAGGCGCACCGGGCGCGTCAGGCCGTGGCCCGGGCAGTCCAGCGTGATGACCTCGCCGCGCACGCCGCGCACCGGCAGTGCGGCCTGGGCACCGACGCCGCGCACGTCGATCACGGCATCGAATGCCAGCACGCGCCCGTCGGCCAGGCGCAGCGTGCCGCCGCCCTCGCCCGCCTCCACGGCCAGCACGCGCCGGCCCCAGTGCCAATCGGCGCCGACCGCTCCTGAATACAGAGCAGCCATGGTGGCCACGGTGTCGATGAAGCCCTCGCCCGGCAGCAGCCAGGCGTGCGCCGGGCCCTGAATCGACGGCTCCAGCGCGCGCAGCGTGGCGGCGTCCAGCGGCTGCACGCCCTCCGTCGGACTGGCGGCGCGCCACTCGGGCGTGGCCACGGCCGCCTGCATGCGGGCCAGCACGCGCTGCGCCGCGCCCAGGTCGGCACGGTGCGCCAGCAGCAGGCTGCCTTGCACCGAGAAGAGCGGCCTGGGTTCAGGCAGCGCCGCCACGATCGACCGCCACAGCGCGATCGAGCGCCAGCCCAGGGCCGCGACCGCCGGCTCGGCGTTGTCCAGCTCGGCGATCGGGCTGAGCATGCCGGCCGCGGTAAAGCCGGCGGCGGTGGGCACATGGCCGGCATCCGGCGCCTGGCTGCGAAACACCGGCTCGGGGCCAGCGGCGGCGTCGAACATCTGCACCGCATGCCCGGCACGCGCCAGCCGCCAGGCCAGCAGGCGCCCCAGAAGGCCGGCGCCGGCAATGCCGACGCACAGTGATGAAGCCATGGACTTACTATGGTATCGATAGCTGCCCGCGCTTATCCAGCAAGCGCAGAACAGCGATTTGGCTTCAAATCTTGGTGATGGGGATGTAGAACTCGCCACCCTGGGCCGCGAACTCCTTCGACTTCTCCATCATGCCGGCCCGCAGTGCGTCGGCCTCGCTCAAGCCCTTGGCCGCAGCGAACTCGCGCACCTCCTGCGTGATCTTCATCGAGCAGAACTTGGGCCCGCACATGCTGCAAAAGTGTGCCGTCTTGCTGCTGTCCTTGGGCAGGGTTTCATCGTGAAACTCGCGCGCCGTGTCGGGATCGAGCCCGAGGTTGAACTGGTCTTCCCAGCGGAACTCGAAGCGCGCGTGGCTGATGGCGTCGTCGCGCGCGCGCGCCGCCGGGTGGCCCTTGGCGACGTCGGCCGCATGCGCGGCGATCTTGTAGGCGATGATGCCCTGCTTGACGTCGTCGCGGTCGGGCAGGCCCAGGTGTTCCTTGGGCGTGACGTAGCACAGCATGGCGGTGCCCATCCAGCCGATCATGGCGGCGCCGATGGCGCTGGCGATGTGGTCGTAGCCCGGTGCGATGTCGATGGTCAGCGGCCCCAGGGTGTAGAACGGCGCCTCGTGGCAGTGCTTCAACTGCTCGGTCATGTTGGCCTGGATCATGTGCATGGGCACATGGCCGGGGCCTTCGATCATGGTCTGCACGTCGTGCTTCCAGGCGACTTGCGTCAGCTCGCCCAGGGTGCGCAGTTCGGCGAACTGGGCTTCGTCGTTGGCATCGGCCGCGCAGCCGGGGCGCAGGCCGTCGCCCAGACTGAAGGACACGTCGTACGCCTTCATGATGTCGCAGATGTCCTCGAAGTGCGTGTACAGAAAACTCTCCTGGTGGTGCGCGATGCACCACTTGGCCATGATGGAGCCGCCGCGGCTGACGATGCCCGTCACGCGCTCGGCCGTCAGGTGGATGAAGGGCAGGCGCACGCCGGCGTGGATGGTGAAGTAGTCCACGCCCTGCTCGGCCTGCTCGATCAGCGTGTCGCGGAAGATGTCCCAGGTCAGGTCTTCGGCCACGCCGCCCACTTTTTCCAGCGCCTGGTAGATCGGCACGGTGCCGATGGGCACGGGGCTGTTGCGCACGATCCAGTCGCGCGTGGTGTGGATGTTCTTGCCGGTGCTCAAATCCATCACCGTGTCGGCCCCCCAGCGGATGGACCACACCAGCTTTTCGACCTCTTCCTCGATGCTGCTGGTGACCGCGCTGTTGCCGATGTTGGCGTTGATCTTCACGCGGAAGTTGCGGCCGATGATCATCGGCTCGATCTCGGGGTGGTTGATGTTGGCGGGGATGATGGCGCGGCCTTTTGCCACCTCGCCCCGCACGAATTCGGGCGTGATCACATCGGGGATCGTGGCGCCCAGCGGGTTGCCGCGCCGACGTGCCTCGCGCCTGGCGTCGCCCAGCAGTTCGCGCGTCCATTCCAGGCGGCCGTTCTCGCGCAGCGCGACGTATTCCATCTCGGGCGTGACGATGCCGCGCCGCGCGTAGTGCATCTGCGTGACGTTGCCGGTGTGGTTGGCGCCCGCCCTGGCGCGGCGCGGCTGGCGCTGCAGGCCGGCGGCGTCGGCGCGCAGTTGGGCGATGCGTTCGGCGCCCTGTCCACCCTGCTTGCCGCCGTCGTCCCCGATGTGGGCCAGGCGGCCTTCGTAGCATTCGGTGTCGCCGCGCTCGGCGATCCAAGGCGCGCGCACGCTGCCCAGGCCGCGGCGCACGTCGATGTCGGCCTGCGGGTCGGTGTAGGGCCCCGAGGTGTCGTACAGCGAGGCCGTGCGCCCGTTGGTCAGCCGCACGTCGCGCACCGGCACGCGGATGTCCGGCCGGCTGCCGGCGATGGCGCCCTTGGCGGACGCGGGCAGGGGCGCGCGCGTGACGGCGAGCAGTTGGTCGAGCTTTTCGGGGGCGTTCATGGCAGGTGTCTCCGGTGGGGTTGCCTCGGGTCGGGGCTCCGGGTCGCCTGCCGCGCCGGGCCTCGTCGAGAGGGGCCGGGCGCCGGGTGCGCTGCTCATCCTTACGCCGGTACTAGCCGGATCAAGTTGACGGGTTCGGCCACTGTGGCCATCTCAGCTCGCTCGCGCGGGCACCCCGGAGTGGCGGCCATCATAGCGCAGCGCGCCGTGCCACGCCATGCGCGCCGCCCGATCGCGCCAATACCCCTACAGCGCTTGACGGCCCGGCCGCGGCGTATCCTGATCAGCGACCGATGAACCCATCGCCGATGCCATGACCCAGGCCATTCCCGCCCACAACGTCCGCATCAAGCGCGCCTACGACGCGCCCGCGCCCGAGGACGGCGCGCGCATCCTGATCGACCGCCTGTGGCCGCGCGGCATCAAGAAGGAAAACCTGGCGCTGGCCGAATGGGACAAGGACCTGTCGCCCAGCACCGAGCTGCGCCAGTGGTACGGCCACGAGCCCGCGCGCTGGGACGAGTTTCGCCGCCGCTACGCGGCCGAGCTGCGCCAGCACGCGGATCGCTTCAATGCCCTGCGCGAGCGCGCGCGGCACGGCGTGGTCACGCTGGTGTTCTCGTCGCACGAGGAAAAGCTGAACAACGCCGGCGCGATGCGCGAATTTCTGCTGCATCCCGGCGGCCTGGACGACGTGCGCTGACGCCGCCGCCAAAACCTTGAAGGACACACCATGACGCAACGCATCAACTACGGCCAGGTCGCCCCCGATGGCCTGAAGGCCATGCTGGGACTGGAGAACTACGCGCGCGGCAGCGGCCTGGAGCATGCGCTGCTGGAGCTGGTCAAGACGCGCGTGTCGCAAATCAACGGCTGCGCCTTTTGCCTGGACATGCACACCAAGGACGCGCGCGCCGCCGGCGAGACCGAGCAGCGCCTGTACATGCTGGGCGCCTGGCGCGAGGCGGGCGCCATCTACACCCCGCGCGAGCGCGCCGCCCTGGGCTGGGCCGAGGCCGTGACCAAGCTGACCAACCAGGAGGTGAGCGACGCGGTCTACGACGCGGCGCGCGCGCAGTTCAGCGAAAAGGAGTTGGTCGACCTGACGCTGGCCACCATCGCCATCAACGGCTGGAACCGGCTGTCGATCCCGTTTCGCGTCGAGGCCGGCCACTACCAGCCGGCACAGCGCCACAAGGCCTGAGCCCGGCCCTTGCCCGCACGCCAGCACAAAACCCAGGAGCCCCCATGGACGAGCACCGCATGTACCCCAAGGTCGACGCCAACATCGCGCGCAAGCGGCGCGAGTTGGCGCCCAAGCAGATGGAGGCGTTTCGCGCCTTCAGCGCCGCCTGCTTTGCCGACGGCGCGCTGCCGGGCAAGATGAAGCAGCTGATCGCCGTGGCCGTGGCGCACACCACGCAGTGCCCCTACTGCATCCGCGGCCACACCGAGGCGGCGCTCAAGGCCGGCGCCAGCGAGGCCGAGATCATGGAAGCCATCTGGGTGGCTGCCGAGATGCGCGCCGGCGGTGCCTACGCACATTCGGTGCTGGCCATCGACACCATGGCCGCGCACGCGCAGGCCCACGGCGGCACGGCTGGCGGCTGACGTTCAGCGCCTGCGCTTTTCTCCGCGTTCGCGCGCCCGCCGCGCCTGGCGGCTTTCCTGCGCTCGCTTCGCCTCATCTTCCCGCTGGCGCCAACGCTGCTGCCAGCGGCGCGACAGCGAGCGCCCCAGCCAGAAGGCGCCCACCCCCGTGATGGCCGCGATGGCCACGCCCAGCGCGGAAAGGTCCTGGCCCCACATCACAGCACCCGCACGATGTCGCTGGGCTTGAAGCCCAGGTCCGCCGCCTTGCCCTTGCGCCCGCGCGCCGCGCGGGCGTTGTTCAGGCTGCGGATTTCAAGCTGCTCCTCGCGCGGTTTGCCGCCGCGCCCCACGCCGCTGATGCGCACGCTGCGCACGTAGGCCGCCGCGCCGGCCAGGCTGTCCTTGGCCTCCAGCTCGATCAGCTTCAGGCCGCGCCCGCCCTTGTCCATCACTTTCAGCTCGGCGATCTCGAAGGTGAGGATGCGCCCGCCGGTGGAGGCGCAGGCCACGTGTGTGGCCGCTATCGCGCCGATAGCTGCTGACGCTTGATCCACGGGCACTGGAGGCGTTTTTTGCTCTGAATCGAGCACGACGACCGAGGGCCGGCACACGCGCTCGCCCTCGCTCACGCTGACGAAGGCCTTGCCGCTGCGGTTGCGCGACAGCATGTCGCCCACGCGCGCCAGAAAGCCGTAGCCGCCCGAGCCCGACAGCAGCAGCACGGCGCCTTCGGGGCCGGCAAAGTAATGCAGCGCCTCGGTGCCCGATTCGAGTTCGATCAAGGTGGTGATCGGCTGCCCGTCACCCCGCCCGCCCGGCAGGCCCGCCACCGGCACGCTGTACACGCGGCCGTTGCTGCCGAACACCAGCAGTTGGTCGACGGTGCGGCATTCGAAGGTGGCATACAACGCGTCGCCCGACTTGAAGGCAAAGCCCGCCGCGTCATGCCCGTGGCCCTGGCGCGCACGCACCCATCCCTTGCTGCTGACCACCACCGTCACCGGCTCGTCCACCACCTTCACCTCGGCCACGGCCTTTTTCTCGGTCTGGATCAGCGTGCGGCGCGCGTCCTGAAATTCCTTGGCGTCGGCCTCGATTTCTTTCACCATCAGGCGGCGCAAGGTCGCGGGGCTGGCCAGCACGTCTTCCAGGCCGCCCTGTTCCTTGCGCAGCTCGGCCAGCTCCTGCTCGATCTTGATCGCCTCCAATCGGGCCAGTTGCCGCAAGCGAATGTCGAGGATGTCGTCGGCCTGCCGCTCGCTCAAACTGAAGCGCGCGATCAGCGCCGCCTTGGGCTCGTCCGCCTGGCGGATGATGGCGATCACCTCGTCGATGTTGAGCAGCACCAACTGTCGCCCTTCGAGGATGTGGATGCGCTCCAGCACCTTTTGCAGGCGATGCTGGCTGCGCCGCGTGATGGTCTGCTGGCGGAACGCGACCCACTCCTCCAGCATCTGCCGCAGGCTTTTTTGCACCGGCCGGCCATCGAGGCCGATGCCCGTCAGGTTGATGGGGCTGGACGTCTCCAGACTGGTGTGCACCAGCAGCGTGTTGGCCAGATCGTCGGGGGCTATGGTGCGGCTCTTGGGCTCGAACACCAGGCGCACCGGCGCGTCCTTGCTCGACTCGTCGCGCACGCCGTCCAGCACCGCCAGCACTGTGCCTTTGAGCTGGTTCTGCTCCTGCGTCACCGCTTTCTTGCCGGCCTTGAGCTTGGGGTTGGTCAGCTCCTCGATCTCTTCCAGCACCCTTTGCGACGAAGTGCCGGGCGGCAACTCGGTCACCACCATCTGCCACTGGCCGCGCGCCAGGTCTTCGATCTGCCAGCGCGCGCGCACCTTCAGGCTGCCGCGCCCGCTCTCGTAGGCCGCGCGGATGTCGCTTGAGGGGCTGATGATCTGCCCGCCGCCCGGGTAGTCCGGCCCCGGCAGCAGCGCGAACAACTCATCGTCGGTCAGTTTGGCGTTCTTCACCAGCGCCACGCAGGCATCGGCCACCTCGCGCAGGTTGTGGCTGGGGATTTCGGTGGCCAGGCCCACGGCAATGCCGCTGGCGCCGTTGAGCAGCGCAAACGGCAGGCGCGCCGGCAACTGGCGCGGCTCTTCGGTCGAGCCGTCGTAGTTGGGCACGAAATCCACCGTGCCCTGGTCGATCTCGGCCAGCAGCAGGCGCGTGATCTTGGCCAGGCGCGCCTCGGTGTAGCGCATGGCCGCCGCGCCATCGCCGTCGCGGCTGCCGAAGTTGCCCTGCCCGTCGATCAGCGGATAGCGCTGCGAAAAATCCTGCGCCATGCGCACCAGCGCGTCGTACGCGGCCGAGTCGCCATGCGGGTGAAAACGCCCCAGCACGTCGCCCACCACGCGCGCGCTCTTCACCGGCCGCGCCGGCACGTTGCCGCCCGCGCCGCCATAACCCAGCCCCATGCGCTCCATGGCGTAGAGGATGCGCCGCTGCACCGGCTTCTGCCCATCGGCCACGTCGGGCAGCGCGCGGCCCTTGACCACGCTGAGCGCGTATTCGAGATAGGCGCGCTGGGCGTACTGGCCCAGCGCAAGTTGGTCGCCGTCGTCCTCGGGGACGAACAGGTCGGGGGTGGTCAAATCATTCATGCTTCAGAAACACAAGTGGCAAGCGTCTCATTGACAAGCGCTACAAGCCAGCAAATCCAATACGTTCACATTGCCAAATAAGCTGCTGCCGTGCAAATGCCGATACCCCGCCAAGGATGCAATGCAAGCAAGTCGGTGTCGCCGCTGACGATAGTGCCTGCCCGCGCTGCGAGCGCCAACGAAAGGAACAGCTCGTCATCCGGATCGCGGCACACGCCGTGCGCTGCAGCCAGGTCACCCGCCGCCACGGTGACAAACACCGCATGTGCACGGATCAACGCAAGGATTTCGGCGCGCCGCTCGCGCGTCGCATAGCGATCGAACTTTGGCCGCAGGAGTGTGGCCTGCAGTTCAGCAATGGATTGATCGCAGGCCACCAGTGCGCCCGCTGCCAATGCGAAATCAAGCGCCTGCCACGGAACCGAATGCGGTCGCAGCGCAGCACTGACCAAGACGTTGGTGTCCAGAACAACCCGTGCGCTCCGGCTCATGCGCGCTGCCGTTTTTGCAGTGCACGGCGCTCAGCGCGCACGGCCTTGATTTCCTGAGCGATTTCTTCGTCGGTGATCTGCGGTGCATCGGCGGCGCGCTCCGCTTCAAAAAGCCGCGCATAGTCCTCCAACGCCTGTTGCGCCTGGGTACGACGCTCTAGCGCCGCCATCAGAATCTGCATGTCGGCAGGCCCGATGACATAGCCCGCCGTGCGCCCATGGCGCGTGACGGCCACAGGTTCGCGCTGCGCCATGTCAAGCAGTTGACCAAAGCGGTTCTGCGCCTCGGCGGAAGTAACTTGCTGCATCAGGAACTCCTAGGAAGATCAGATCAATCTCCCTATTTTAGCTATTTTGTACAAATTAGCCAAATTATCGAAATCACACATCCACATCCACCGCATCCCCATGCAACTCCATCAGCTCGCGCCGGGCGGCGGCCTCGCCCTTGCCCATCAGGCGGGTCATCAGCTCTTGCGTCGGCTGCAAGCCCAGCGCGCCCAGCTGGATGGGCAAGAGGCGCCGGGTGTCGGGGTTGAGGGTGGTGTCCCACAACTGCTCGGCGTTCATCTCGCCCAGGCCCTTGAAGCGGCTCACGCTCCACTTGCCTTCGGGCACGCCGTCCTTGCGCAGCTTGTCCTGGATGGCGGCCAGCTCGGCGTCGTCCAGCGCGTAGAGCTTGGCGGCGGGCTTCTTGCCACGCGCGGGGGCATCCACACGGTAGAGCGGTGGGCGGGCGACGTAGACATGCCCGGCCTCCATCAACCTGGGGAAGTGGCGGAAAAACAGCGTCAGCAGCAGCACCTGGATGTGCGCGCCGTCCACGTCGGCGTCCGACAGGATGCAGATCTTGCCGTAGCGCAGGTTGCTCAAATCCACCTCGTCGCCCGGCCCGTGCGGATCGACGCCGATGGCGACCGAGATGTCATGAATCTCGGTGTTGGCGAACAGGCGGTCGCGCTCGACCTCCCAGGTGTTGAGCACCTTGCCGCGCAGCGGCAGGATGGCCTGCGTTTCCTTGTCGCGACCCATCTTGGCTGAACCGCCCGCGCTGTCGCCTTCGACCAGGAACACTTCGTTCAATGCGATGTCGCGGCTTTCGCAATCGGTCAGCTTGCCCGGCAGCACCGCCACCCCGCTGCTCTTGCGCTTTTCCACCTTCTGGCCGGCGCGCTGGCGCGTTTGCGCGGCCTTGATGGCCAGCTCGGCCAGCTTCTTGCCCCACTCGACGTTGGCGTTCAGCCAGAGTTCGAGCGCCGGCTTGACGAAGCTGCTGACCAGCCGCACGGCGTCGCGCGAATTCAGGCGCTCCTTGATCTGGCCCTGGAACTGCGGGTCGAGCACCTTGGCCGAGAGCACATAGCTGGCGCGCGCAAACACGTCCTCGGGCATCAGCTTGACGCCCTTGGGCAGCAGCGCATGCAGCTCGATGAAGCCCTTGACGGCCTGAAACAGCCCATCGCGCAGGCCGCTGTCGTGCGTGCCGCCGGCGGTGGTCGAAATCAGGTTGACGTAGCTTTCGCGCACCGGGTGGCCGTCCTCGGTGAAGGCCAGCACCCATTGCGCGCCCTCGCCTTCGGCAAAGCTGTCGTCGTCCTTGCCGGCGTAGCCCTCGCCCTCGAACAGCGGGATCACCGCGTCCGCCGTCAGGCTTTGCTCCAGATAGTCGCGCAGGCCGCCCTTGTATTGCCAGCTTTGCGTGTCCTTCTTTTTCTCGTCGATCAGCTCGACCTTCACGCCAGGCAGCAGCACGGCCTTGCTGCGCAACAGGTGCACCAACTCGGCGTGCGGAATCTGCGCCGATTCAAAGTACTTGGGGTCGGGCCAGACGCGCACCGTGGTGCCCTGGCGGCGATCGCCCTCGCCCTGTTTGCGCAGCTGCAGCTTTTGCACCACGTCGCCACCCTCGAAGGCCATGGCGGCCACCTGGCCCTCGCGGTGGCTGGCCACTTCCATGCGCTTGCCCAGCGCGTTGGTGACCGACACGCCCACGCCATGCAAGCCACCCGAGAAGCTGTAGGCGCCGCCCGCGCCCTTGTCGAACTTGCCGCCGGCATGCAGGCGGGTGAAGACCAGCTCCAGCACCGGGGCTTTCTCTTCAGGATGCAGGCCGTAGGGGATGCCGCGGCCGTCGTCTTCCACGCTGACCGAACCATCCGCGTGCAGCGTCACGCGAATCTTCTTGCCGAAACCCGCCAGCGCCTCGTCGGCGGCGTTGTCGATCACTTCCTGGATGACGTGCAGCGGATTGTCGGTGCGGGTGTACATGCCCGGGCGCTGCTTGACGGGCTCCAAGCCCTTGAGGACGCGGATGGAGCCTTCGGAATACGTGGATGCGGATGCCATGGGCGGCGATTCTAGCGACGGGCCGGCGGCTGGCTGGGTTTAATCACAGTTGGCAAGCCGCCGTGCACGGGCCGCGCCCCTGCACAATCAAGACCATGACGCCCTCTCCTTCGGCCTCGACCCCTTCGCCCTCGCCCTGGGTGCGGCGCTTCTCCGCGCTGCTGGCGCCCGGCGCCTCGGTGCTCGACGTGGCCTGCGGCAGCGGCCGCCACATGTGCTGGTTTGCGCAGCGCGGCCATCCGGTCACGGGGGTGGATCGCGACCCGCAGGCGCTGGCCGCCGCACGCGCCTGGGGCGAAGTCGTCGAGGCCGACATCGAAGGCGGCCCCTGGCCCTTGCCCGGCCGGCGCTTTGGCTGCGTGGTCGTCACCCACTACCTGTGGCGCCCGCTGCTGCCGGCCATCGTCGGCAGCGTCGCGCCCGGCGGCGTACTGCTGTACGAGACCTTTGCCGCCGGCAACGAGACCGTCGGCAAGCCGTCGCGGCCCGACTTTCTGCTGCAGCCCGGGGAACTGCTGCGCGCCTGCCAGGGTCTGCACGTGGTGGCCTACGAGGACGGCTTTCTCGATGCGCCGGCGCGCTTCGTGCAGCGCATCGCTGCCGTGCGCGAGCTTGACGGCGCGCCGGCGACGCAGCCGCCGCCGCGCCATCCGCTGGCCGCCGTCTGAACCCGCCGGCCCGCCCCGCGCGGCACTAAAATGCCTGTTTCTTCCGACCAGACCCCACCGGACCCCATGACCCCCATCACCGGCAGCACCGTCGCTCTCGTCACCCCCATGCACGAAGACGGCAGCGTCGACTACCCCACCCTGCGCAAGCTGATCGACTGGCACATCGAGCAAGGCACCGACTGCATCGGCGTGGTCGGCACCACGGGCGAGTCGCCCACCGTCGACGTCGAGGAGCACCAGGAGATCATCCGCGTGTCGGTCGAGCAGACGCGCAAGCACACGGCGCGTCACGTGCCCGTCATGGCCGGCTGCGGCGCCAACTCCACGGCCGAGGCGATCGAGCTGGCGCGCTACGCCAAGAAGGTCGGCGCCGACTGCCAGCTGCAGGTGGTGCCCTACTACAACAAGCCCACGCAAGAGGGCCAGTACCGCCACTTCAAGGCCATCGCCGAGGCCGTGGGCGACCTGCCCATGGTGCTGTACAACGTGCCCGGCCGCACGGTGGGCGACATGCTGCACGACACCGTGCTGCGTTGCGCCCAGGTGCCGGGCATCATCGGCATCAAGGAGGCCACCGGCAACCTCGAGCGCGCGCAGTGGCTGATCCGCGACGTGCCCAAGGGCTTTGCCGTCTATTCGGGCGACGACCCCACCGCCGTGGCGCTGATGCTGTGCGGCGGCCAGGGCAACATCAGCGTCACCGCCAACGTGGCGCCGCGCCTGATGCACGAGCTGTGCGTGGCCGCCGTCGCCGGTGATCGCCGCACCGCCATGGACATCCAGTTCAAGCTGATGCCGCTGCACAAGCACCTGTTCGTCGAGGCCAACCCCATCCCCGTCAAGTGGGCGATGGCGCGCCTGGGCCTGTGCGGCCCCACGCTGCGCCTGCCCATGACCGAGCTGGCCGACGCCCACCAGGCCGTGGTGGAGCAGGCGCTGAAGAGCGCCGGCCTGCTCTGATCAATATCGTTTTCATAGCATCTTGCGCTTGCTTGGCGGGCGCAAACGCCCGGTTTCACTCAAAGGATCACTCCACGTGACGTTCGCTCAACGCCCTCTGCACGCCGCCCCGATCGTGGCCACGCTGGTGCTGGCCCTGGCCGGCTGTTCGAGCCTGGAGCCGGACAAGATCGACTACCGCAGCTCCGGGCGCGGCGTGTCGCTCGAGGTGCCGCCCGACCTGACGCAACTGCCCGGCCAGTCGCGCTACAGCGTGCCCGCCACCGTCACCGCCAGCGGCTACCAGGCCGGCCAGGCGGCCACGGCCGGCGCCACCAAGACCACCGTGCCCAACACCATCGCCGACGTGCACTACATGCGCGCGGGCGACGAGCGCTGGCTGCAAGTCGACCGCCCGCCCGAAAAGGTCTGGCCCCTGGTGCGCGACTTCTGGCTCGACAACGGCTTCCTGATCGCCGTCGACAACCCGACCACCGGCGTCCTGGAGACCGACTGGGCCGAGAACCGCGCCAAGATCCCGCAGGACATCATCCGCAACACGCTGGGCAAGGTGTTCGACTCGCTCTATTCCACCGGCGAGCGCGACAAGTTCCGCGTGCGCGTCGAGCGCGACGCCAAGGGCGGCACCGACATCTACATCACCCACCGCGGCATGGAAGAGGTCTACAACTCGGCCCGCCGCGACAGCACCGTGTGGCAGCCGCGAGCGCGCGACCCGGGCCTGGAAGACGAGTTCCTGCGCCGCCTGATGGTGGCCCTGGGCGTGTCGCAAGAGCAGTCCAAGGCCGCGCTGGCCAGCGCCTCGGCCGCCGCCGCGGCGGCCGGCCCGCAGGCGCGCGTCGTCAACCAGAACGGCGCCCCCGCCATCGCGCTCAGCGACGACTTCGACCGCGCCTGGCGCCGCGTCGGCCTGACGCTGGACCGCACCGGCTTCACCGTCGTCGACCGCGACCGCGCCAAGGGCATCTACTACGTGCGCTACGTCGACCCGACGATCGAGAAGAAGGAGCCCGGCTTCTTCAGCAAGCTGTTCGGCGGTGCCAGCGCGCAATTGCCCGCCATCCAGTACCAGATCGGCGTGCAGTCGCAAGGCAACGCCAGCCTGGTGACGGTGCAGGGCAGCCAGGGCGCGACGGTGCCCGAGAGCGACGTGCAGCGCATCATCAAGGTGCTGGCCGACGACCTGAAGTAAGAGCCGGGCGCGGATCGAAGGCAATGCTGCGCTTTCGCAGCCTGGCCAGCGGCAGCTCCGGCAACGCCACCCTCGTCGAGGCGCGCGCCGGCAGCGGCGCCCCCACCCGCGTGCTGGTCGATTGCGGGCTGGGCCTGCGCCAGCTCGCCGCGCGCCTGGCCGCCGCCGGGCTGGGGCCGGGCGACCTCGACGCCATCTTCATCACCCACGAGCACGGCGACCACGTGGGCTGCGCGCTCGCCCTGTCCGGCCGCCACCGCATCCCCCTCTGGACCAGCCCCGGCACCTGGGCCGCGATCGCGGACGAGCGCTTCGAGCCCATCGTGCACCTGACCGCCGACGGCCAACATGTCGCCATCGGCGCCCTGCAAGTCAGCCCATTCACCGTGCCACACGACGCGCGCGAGCCGCTGCAACTGCGCTGCAGCGACGGCGCGCGTCACCTGGGCATCCTGACTGACCTGGGCCACGTCACGCCGCACGCGCTGGCGCAGTTGGCGGGCTGCCACGCCCTGCAGATGGAGAGCAACCACGACCCGGCGCTGCTGGCGCACTCCCGCTATCCCGATTTTCTCAAGCGCCGCATCGCCGGCGAGCGGGGCCACCTGAGTAACGAGCAGGCCGCGCAGGCCCTGGCGCAACTCGCGCACGCCCAACTGCACTGCGTGGTGGCCGCGCACCTTAGCGAACGCAACAACCGGCCCGAGCACGCCCGCGCCGGCTTTGCCCAGGCCCTGGGCTGCGCGCCGCACGAGGTGCAGGTGGCCACGCGCGAGGGGCTGGAGTGGATGACGGTTTGATCCGACCATGAAAAATGCCACCGCATCGGGTGGCATTTTTCATAGTCGGGGCGCAGCGGCCGATGGGCCGCGCGCCTCACGCGTTCATCACTGCTTGGCAGCGCTGGCGGCCTCGGCAGCAGCGGTGGCGGCGGCCGAAGCCGCCGAGCCCACGGCGTCGGCGGCCTTGTCGGCGGCGTTGCTGACGGCGGCACCGGCCGCGGCGCCGGCTTCGGCGGCCTTGTCGGCAGCCTGGTTGGCGGCAGCGCCAGCGGCCGAGGCGGCCTCGGTCACGGCGGCGCCGGCAGCCGAAGCGGCGTTGGCGGCGGCGGTGGCCGCCTCATTGGCGGCAGCGGCGGCGGGCGCCTCGGCGGCCGGAGCGGGCGCCGGCGCGGCTTCTTCCTTCTTGCCGCAGGCAGACAGGGCAACGGCGGCCACCAGGGCGGCGAGAACGAGCGACTTGTTCATTTTGGCAATTCCTTGCTAGAGATCGATGACTGGGAATTTGAAAAGGCGCGGCCCGGTGATTGGCCGGGCGCATCGGCCGAAGAAAAGAGCCTCCCAAGCCTCTTTCCTGCACCCAAAATTATAGTGAAAACCCTAGACAATCATGGCCTTCCCCGATGCGTGGGCACGACAAATTGACAATGTTTCACAAACCTAACGTGGTTGCAGCAAATGCCGGGCTGCTGCGCTCCAGCCAGCCGTCCAGCAGCTCGCGCAGGCGCAGCAGCCGCGCCGCTTCGTCGCCGCACACGCCACTGGAACGCAGCACCTCGTGCCGCTGCAAGGCCCATGCGGGCGACCACAGCACGCTGGGCATGACCAGCGCGTCGGCCGTCGGAACACCCCGGCATTCGATCCGGTGCGCGCGCTGGCGCCGCCAGTGCACGAACAGCGGGTGGCGCCGCTCCAGCTCGTCGTAGCGGCGCGCCAACAGCGTCAGGCGCTGGCCGCCGCGCGCCCAAGCCTCCAGTGCGTCCACCACCGTGCGCTCGCCCAGGGGCCAGTCCTCGAAGCTGGCATCGCACAGGATCAGCTCGCGCCAGCCGGCGCGGCCGGCCGCGACCAGGCCCGCGCGCACCCGCATGCGAAAGCTCTCGCGGCCGATGAAGGGGCCGGCCGGCAGTGCGTCGTCGTCAGTCGTGTTCACTGGATTTGCCTCCGCGCTTGCGCGCTGCTGGATTCGCGCCTGGGAGCGGCCCGGCGCACTCGTGCAACCACCCCGCTTGCAACCACTCCGTAAGCAGCTCGCGCGCCGGCGCGCTCAGGCGCCGCCGCTGGGTCGCCGGCAGCACGCGCTCGTCGGCCAGGCGGCGCATCAACTCCGCATCGCGCCCGCTGGCGCGAAAGCCCTCGCCGTTGATGAACACGTGCTGCGCGCCGTACATCATGCGGGTGCGGCGATCCAGCCGCAAGCCGCGGGCGGGGTCGGCGCCGGCATCGGGCGCGACGTCGAACCACACGTCGGGCTTGGGCTCGGTCAGCCACTCGCTCAGCAGCATCGCCAGCGTGTCCTCGTCGCCGGCCAGCTGCCGCACCGCCGCGCGGGCGAAGTCGACCATGGCTTCGGGCACGGCGCCGGGCGTGCCGGTGGCGCCCTGACCCGGGTCGCGGTAGGGCGCGTCGCCCAGCGCGTCGCCCGCCTCGTCGGCCAGGCGCTGCAGCAGCTCGCGCGCCAGCTCGCCGCGGGCCGGCTGGCGAAAGCCGATCGAATACGTCATGCACTCGCCCAGCGCCACGCCGTCGTGCGCCCAGCCGGGGGGCAGATAAAGCATGTCGCCCGGCTCCAGCACCCATTCCTGCTCGGGCTCGAAATGCGCCAGGATCTTGAGCGGCAGCCCCTCGACCAGGCGTTGGTCCTTTTGCCGCCCGATGCGCCAGCGCCGCCGCCCCTGCGCCTGCAGCAGGAACACGTCGTAGCGGTCGGTGTGCGGCCCCACGCCGCCGCCGTCGCTGGCATAGCTGATCATCACGTCGTCCAGCCGCGCGTCGGGCACGAAGCGAAAGCGCTGCATCAGCGCATGCACCCCGTCGTGGTGCAGATCGACCCCCTGCACCAGCAGCGTCCATTCGCGCTGGCCCAGCGGCGGCAGCGCGCGGCGCGGCAGGGGCCCGCGCCGCAGCGTCCAGCGCCCGCCGCCGTGGCGCAGCAGGCGCGACTCCACGCCCTCGCGCGCCGCCAGCGCGAACAGCTCGGCGCGCGGCAGCAGGGGCGTGAAGCCAGGCATGGCCTGGCGCACCAGCAAGGGTTTTTTCTGCCAGTGGCGGCGCATGAACCGGGCGGGCGACAGGCCGCCCAGCAGCTCAAGGGATTGATCGACGTTCATGGGGGGCGAGCATACGGAAGTCGGCGCGGCGGGTTCTGCGATGCGACAATCCGGCGATGGAAATTTCCCCTCAATGCGTGGTCGCGCTCACCTGGGTGCTGAAGGACAGCCTGGGCGAGACGCTGGACGAACTGGCCGAACCGGTCGAATTTCTGGTCGGCGGCGACGACCTGCTGCCGGCCATCGAAACGGCCCTGCAAGGCCACGAGGCCGGCGCGCGGCTGAGCCTGAACCTGGAGCCCGAGAACGCCTTCGGCGACTACGACGAAACGCGCGTGCATTGGCTGGCGCGCGCCGCCCTGCCCGCGGGCATCGAAGAAGGCATGCTGCTGGAGGCCGCCTCGCTGCCCGAGGGTGCCGTGCCCGATGCGCCGCGCGATGCGCTGCTCACCATCACCGAGATCTACCCCGACCACGTGGTGATCGACGGCAACCACCCCCTGGCCGGCATCGCCCTGCGCCTGCACCTGAAGGTGGAGCGGGTGCGCGAAGCGACGGTGGACGAAGTGGGCCGTGGCAGCGTCGGCACCGGATTCTTCCGGCTGCAGGCCAGCGCCCCGGCCAGCCCGCGCCTGCACTGATCAAAAATTCAAAAAAAACGGCGCCCGAAGGCGCCGGAGTACTTGGAGAAACCGTTCTTCAATCAGCGATACAGCTGGTTGCCATCCGCCCGCACGCGATCGCCCACCTGCACGCTGGGCGCGTCGGCATAGTCGAAGGTGCGCGTGCCGCCGTTGTCCATTTGCACCGTGACGCGATACACGCCCTGCCCGCCGCGGCTGGTGTTCTGCTCGACAGCACGGCCGACCAGGGCGCCGCCGACGGCACCGATGATGGTCGCGGCCGTCTTGCCGCTGCCCCCGCCGACCTGGTGGCCGGCCAGCCCGCCGACCGCGCCGCCGATGACGGTGCCGGCCACGCCTGAGGAGCCACTGCCCTGCACGTAGCGCACATCGGCCACGCGGCCGAACTGCGAGTAGCCGGCGCTGGCGGGCTGGCCCGCGGGGTACGCGCCCTGCCCGGGCTGGTAGTAGCCCGGCGCCGCGCATCCGGCCAGAGCGACCGCGGCCACCGCGGCGCCCGCGAACGAAACCCAGCGTTGTCGAAAAATCATGTCAATGCTCCTGTTTTTGTTGCACCTGCCGCGCAGCCATCATGGGCGCGGCGCCTGATTCATTAACGCACGAAAAGCGTGTGGCGGCGACCAAGGCCGCATGAAGAAGTCGGCGCAATCGCTTCGAAACGTAATCGATGCCCGGCCTCAGGCTCGGCCGGTGGAGCCATAGCCGCCCTGCCCGCGCGCGGACGGCTCGAAGCCATCGACCCAGTTGAATTGCGCCTGCACCACCGGCACCACGACCAGTTGCGCGATGCGCTCCATGGGCTCGATGCGAAAGGCCGTGGCACCACGGTTCCAGCAGCTCACCATCAGCTCGCCCTGGTAGTCGCTGTCGATCAAGCCCACCAGGTTGCCCAGCACAATGCCGTGTTTGTGGCCCAGGCCCGAGCGCGGCAGGATCACGGCCGCATAGCCCGGATCGGCCAGGTGCATGGCCAGGCCGGTGGGCAGCAGCTCGCACGCGCCGGGCGCCAGCAGCAGAGGCTCCTGCAAGCAGGCGCGCAAATCCAGGCCGGCGCTGCCCGGCGTGGCATAGGCCGGCGGCTGGGCGCGCAGGCGCTCGTCCAGCATGCGGACGTCGACCCTCATGCCGACCACCCCGACACGCGCCGCGCGATCTCGGCCACCAGTTGCTGGGCCAGCATGCGCTTGCTGGCGCGCGGCAACTCGATGGCCGCCTCGTCGTCGACCAGCAGCAGCGCGTTGTCGTCCTGGCCGAAGGTGGCCGGGCCGATGTTGCCCACCAGCAGCGGCACGCCCTTGCGCGCGCGCTTGGCCTGCGCGTTGGCCAGCAGGTCCTGGCTCTCGGCGGCAAAGCCGACGCAAAACAGCTCGCCAGCCTGCGCGCGCGCGCCGTGCGCCACCTCGGCCAGGATGTCGGGGTTCTCGACAAACGTCATCTGTGGTACCACGCCCGAGCCGTCCTTCTTGATCTTGTGCTCGGCCGCCGTGGCCGGCCGCCAGTCGGCGACGGCCGCTGTAGCTATGAAAATATGAGCGTTCTGCGCAGACTCCATCACCGCGTCATGCATGTTCTGTGCTGAAACCACGTCCACGCGCTGCACCCCGCGCGGCGTCGGCAAGGCCACCGGGCCGGCCACCAGGGTGACCTGCGCGCCGGCCTCGCGTGCGGCCCGCGCGATGGCAAAGCCCATCTTGCCGCTGGAGCGGTTGGTGATGCCGCGCACCGGGTCGATGGCCTCGAAGGTCGGCCCGGCGGTGATCAGCACGTGCTGGCCGACCAGCACCTTGGGCGCAAGTTCGGCAATCAGTTCTTCCATCAACTCGGTCGCTTCCAGCATGCGGCCGTCACCGAATTCGCCGCAGGCCTGATCGCCGCGCGCCACGCCCAGCACCTGGGCGCCGTCCAGCGCGATCTGGCGCAGGTTGCGTTGAGTGGCCGGGTGCGCCCACATCTCGCGGTTCATCGACGGCGCCAGCAGCAGCGGCACGCGCTCGGCCGGGCGCGCCAGGCACAGCAGCGCCAGCAGCTCGCCGGCCCGGCCCTGCGCCAGCTGGGCGATGAAGTCGGCGCTGGCCGGCGCCACGACGATGGCGTCGGCCGCGCGGCTGAGGTTGATGTGGGCCATGTTGTTATCGGGCCGCGCATCCCACTGGGACACATACACGGGCTGGCCCGACAGCGCCTGCATGGCCACCGGCGTGATGAACTGGCCCGCGGCCTCGGTCATCACCACCTGCACCGTGGCGCCGGCCTTGACCAGCAGGCGGCACAGCTCGGCCGCCTTGAAGCAGGCCGCGCCGCCCGTCAGGCCCAGCACGATGCGCCGGCCGGCCAGCTCGCCGGCATAAGGGTTTGCGTTCATGGCGCGCAATGTAGCAAACCGGGCGTAGGGCCGCGCGCACGGTGGGGGCGCTTCTATAATCGGAATTTCCCACCGAGCGCAGGCAACGCGCCTTCGCAATCGACATGACCAAATTCGTCTTCGTCACCGGCGGTGTGGTGTCTTCCCTGGGCAAGGGAATCGCCTCGGCCTCGCTGGCCGCGATCCTCGAGTCGCGCGGCCTGAACGTCACCCTCATCAAGCTCGACCCCTACATCAACGTCGATCCGGGCACCATGAGCCCGTTTCAGCACGGCGAGGTCTTCGTCACCGACGACGGCGCCGAGACCGACCTGGACCTGGGCCACTACGAGCGCTTCGTGACCGCGCGCATGAAGAAGGCCAACAACTTCACCACCGGCCAGATCTACAAGAGCGTGCTCGAGAAAGAGCGCCGCGGCGACTACCTGGGCAAGACGGTGCAGGTCATCCCGCACGTCACCAACGAGATCCAGGACTTCATCCGGCGCGGCGCCCGCGTCGGCACGCCCGAAGAGGTCCAGGTCGCCATCGTCGAGATCGGCGGCACGGTGGGCGACATCGAGTCGCTGCCCTTCCTGGAGGCGGTGCGCCAACTCAGCCTCAAGCTCGGCGCCAACCACAGCGCCTTCGTGCACCTGACCTACCTGCCCTGGATCGCCGCCGCGGGCGAACTCAAGACCAAGCCCACGCAGCACACGGTGCAAAAGCTGCGCGAGATCGGCATCCAGCCCGACGCCCTGCTGTGCCGCGCCGACCGCAGCATTCCGCAGGACGAGCGCGAGAAGATCAGCCTGTTCACCAACGTGCCCGAATGGGGCGTGATCAGCATGTGGGACGTGGACACCATCTACAAGGTGCCGCGCATGCTGCACGAGCAGGGTCTGGACGGCCTGATCTGCGACAAGCTGCGCCTGAACACCCCGCCCGCCAACCTGGCGCGCTGGGACGCGCTGGTGCACGAGGTGGAGCACCCGCAGCGCGAGGTCACGATCGCCATGGTGGGCAAGTACGTCGACCTGTCGGACAGCTACAAATCGGTCAACGAGGCGCTGCGCCACGCCGGCATGCAGAACCACGCCCGGGTGCGCATCGAGCACATCGACTCCGAAACCATCACCCCGGCCAGCGCGGCCCAGCTGGCCAAGTACGACGCCATCCTGGTGCCCGGCGGCTTCGGTGCGCGCGGCATCGAGGGCAAGATCGCCACCGCCCGCTATGCGCGCGAGCACAAGCTGCCCTACCTGGGCATCTGCCTAGGCATGCAGGTGGCCACCATCGAATACGCCCGCGACGTCGCCGGCCTGGAAGGCGCCAACAGCACCGAGTTCGACCCGCAGTGCAAGTACCCGGTGATCGCCCTCATCACCGAATGGAAGGACGCCGACGGCAGCATCAAGACGCGCAGCGAAAGCTCCGACCTGGGCGGCACCATGCGCCTGGGCGCCCAGTCGTCCGACGTGCTGCCCGGCACGCTGGCGCACAGCATCTACGGCGACGTGGTGACCGAGCGCCACCGCCACCGCTACGAGGCCAACGTGCAATACCTCGACCAGCTGCGCAATGCCGGCCTGGTGATCTCGGCCATGACCCAGCGCGAGCACCTGACCGAGATCATCGAGCTGCCGCAAAGCGTGCACCCCTGGTTCATCGGCGTGCAGTTCCACCCCGAGTTCAAGAGCACGCCCTGGGACGGTCACCCGCTGTTCAACGCCTTCGTCAAGGCCGCGCTGGCACATCAGGACCAGCGCGCGCCCGCCGCCAAGGCCCCGGCCGACAAGGCCAAATCCGACAAGGCAACGGCATGAAACTCTGCGGCTTCGAGGTCGGGCTGGACCAACCCTTCTTTCTGATTGCCGGCCCCTGCGTCATCGAGTCCGAGCAGCTTCAGATGGACGTGGCCGGGCAGCTGAAGGACATCACCGCCAGCCTCGGTGTGCCCTTCATCTTCAAGAGCAGCTTCGACAAGGCCAACCGCTCCAGCGGCACCAGCTTTCGCGGCCCGGGCCGCGACAAGGGCCTGGACATCCTGGCCAAGGTGCGGCGCGACATCGGCGTGCCGGTGCTGACCGACGTGCACAGCGAGGACGACATCGTCGCCGCTGCCCAGGTCTGCGACGTGCTGCAAACCCCCGCTTTTTTGTGCCGCCAGACCGACTTCATCCGCGCCGTGGCGCAGTCGGGCAAGCCGGTCAACATCAAGAAGGGGCAGTTCCTGGCGCCGCACGACATGAAGAACGTGATCGACAAGGCGCGCGCGGCGGCCAGCGAAAAAGGCCTGCCCACCGACCACTTCATGGCCTGCGAGCGCGGCGCCAGCTTTGGCTACAACAACCTGGTGAGCGACATGCGCAGCCTGGCCATCATGCGCGAGACCGGCGCGCCGGTGGTGTTCGACGCCACCCACTCGGTGCAGCTGCCCGGCGGCCAGGGCACCAGCAGCGGTGGCCAGCGCGAGTTCGTGCCGGTGCTGGCCCGCGCCGCCGTGGCCGTGGGCGTGGCCGGCCTGTTCATGGAAACCCACCCCGACCCCGCGCATGCCCTGTCGGACGGCCCCAACGCCGTGCCGCTGGGCCGCATGAAGGCGCTGCTGGAAACCCTGCTCGCGCTCGATCGCGTGACCAAGCAGCAGCCGTTTCTTGAAAACGATTTCACCTGCTGAAGGAAGCCCCATGTCCGCCGCCTACCTGATCGTCGAGATGCGCATCAACGACCACGAGCAGTACAAGGCTTACATGGCCGCGGCAGCCCCGGCGGTCAAGGCCGCCGGCGGCGAGTATCTGGCGCGCGGCAGCCGGCACGAATCGCTGGAAGGCGACTGGCAGCCGCACCGCGTGGTGGTCCTGCGTTTTCCAAGCTACGAGGCGGCCAAATCCTTCTATGACGGCGATGTGTACGGCGACATTCGCAAGCTGCGCGCCGGCACCACCGAGTACTTCAACATGGTGCTGGTCGACGGCATGTGAAAAGCCGCCCAAATACTATATATTTCATAGTTGATGACGCTTGTGTAACAAGCGCTGCAGCCATTTTTCATCAAAATCCCTTGATCCCGAGGATTGCAACCCATGAGTGCCATCATTGACATCGTCGGCCGCGAAGTGCTGGACAGCCGCGGCAACCCCACCGTCGAGTGCGACGTGCTGCTCGAATCCGGCATCATGGGCCGCGCCGCCGTGCCCAGCGGCGCTTCCACCGGCTCGCGCGAGGCCATCGAGCTGCGTGACGGCGACGCCAAGCGCTACGGCGGCAAGGGCGTGCTCAAGGCCGTGGAGCACATCAACACCGAAATCTCCGAAGCCGTGCTGGGCCTGGACGCTTCCGAGCAGGCCTTTCTGGACAAGACCCTGCTGGAGCTGGACGGCACCGAGAACAAGAGCCGCCTGGGCGCCAACGCCATGCTGGCCGTGTCCATGGCCGTGGCCCGCGCGGCGGCCGAAGAATCGGGCCTGCCGCTGTACCGCTATTTCGGCGGCATGAACGGCATGCAGCTGCCGGTGCCGATGATGAACGTCATCAACGGCGGCGCGCACGCCAACAACAGCCTGGACCTGCAGGAGTTCATGATCATCCCGGTGGGCGCGCCCAGCTTTCGCGAGGCCCTGCGCTGGGGCGCCGAGGTGTTCCACGCGCTCAAGAAGATCATCAACGACAAGGGCATGAGCACGGCCGTGGGCGACGAAGGCGGCTTTGCGCCCAGCGTCGAGAACCACGAGGCGGCCATCCAGCTGATCCTGCAGGCCGTCGAGGCCGCCGGCTACAGCGCCGGCGAGCAGATCGCCGTCGGCCTGGACTGCGCCGCCAGCGAGTTCTTCAAGGACGGCCAGTACGTGCTGGAAGGCGAAGGCGGCCTGAAGCTCGGCGCCCAGCAATGGACCGACATGCTGGCCACCTGGGTGGACAAATACCCCATCATCAGCATCGAGGACGGCATGGCCGAGGGCGACTGGGACGGCTGGAAGACCTTGACCGAGCGCCTGGGCGACAGGGTGCAGCTGGTGGGCGACGACCTGTTCGTCACCAACACCAAGATCCTGAAGGAAGGCATCGACAAGCACATCGCCAACTCGATCCTCATCAAGATCAACCAGATCGGCACCCTGACCGAAACCTTCGCCGCCATCGAGATGGCCAAGCGCGCCGGCTACACGGCCGTCATCAGCCACCGCTCGGGCGAGACCGAGGACAGCACCATCGCCGACATTGCGGTGGGCACCAACGCCGGCCAGATCAAGACCGGCTCGCTCAGCCGCTCCGACCGCATCGCCAAGTACAACCAGTTGCTGCGCATCGAGGAAGACTTGGGCGACATGGCCCAGTACCCCGGCCGCGCGGCCTTCTACAACCTGCGCTGAGCCTCAAGCCCTCCGCGCGTCACACCCCACGCTGACATGGCGCAACGCATCGTTCCGGTCGTGCTGGTCGCGCTGCTGGGGGTGGTGCACGGGCAGCTGTGGTTCGGCCGCGGCAGCCTGCCCGAGGTGACGGGGCTGCAGCGCACGCTGGCCGAGCAGCAGGCCGCCAACGCCAAGGCCAAAGTGCTCAACGACCAGCTCGCGTCCGAGGTCGCCGACCTCAAGGAAGGCCTGGGCACGGTCGAGGAAAAGGCGCGCACCGAGCTGGGCATGGTGCGGCCCAACGAAATCTTCGTGCAGGTCAACCCCGCACCGTCACCCAAAAAGCCTCAGTAGTCGGGCTGCCAGTCCACCCGCAGCTGCCGCGCCGGCAGGTCGACCTCGTCCACGTAGGCGTCGACGAAGGGAATCAGGCGTTCGATCGGGCGCTCGCCCTGCGCTTCGCGCACCACCAGCACCTGCTGCGGGCCGGTGGACATCAGGTCGACCACCTCGCCCAGCGCCACGCCTTCGCGGTTGTGCACCTGCAGGCCGATCAGGTCGACCCAGTAGTACTCGCCCTCGGGCAAGGGCGGAAAGGCCGAGCGCGCGATGAAGATGCGCGCGCCCTTGAGGCCTTCGGCCGCGCTGCGATCGCCCACCCCTTGCGCGCTGGCCACCACGCCATCGCCGTGGCCGCGCGCCTGGCGGATCGACAGTTGCATGGGTTCGACCACCGTGCCCCGGGCGCCGCGCTCGGGTGGCAGCAAGAACCATTGCCGGCACGAAAAAAGCGCCTCGGGCGAGGCGCTGTAGGGCTGGACCTTGAACCAGCCTTGAACCCCCCAGGCATCGAGGATGCGGCCCACTTCGACCGCATCGGCCGGCAACGTGGCCGGCGCAAGCCCGGGGGTCATGCGGCGGTCAGGCGGCCGCGGGGGTGGCCTGGGCGGCCTGCTTGATCAGGCGCTCGACGGTGGGCGACGGTTGCGCGCCCACGCCACGCCAGTAGCTCAGACGGTCCTGCGCAATGCGCAGGCCTTCTTCGCCGCCGACGGCGGTCGGGTTGTAGAAACCGATGCGCTCGATGAAGCGGCCGTCGCGGCGCACGCGCTTGTCGGCGACGACGATGTTGAAGAACGGGCGGGCCTTGGCGCCGCCGCGAGAAAGACGAATCACGACCATGGTGGTTTGAATCCTGTGGGTGGTTGACCTGCCGACCTTGCCTGCCCGACGGGCCGGCGCCTGTCTGCAGGCTTTCCTCGATGCTGAGACACGCGACATGGCCACCCGGCCAGCGACACATCGAAGAGCCTATGATTATAGCTTTTTCGCCACCACCCAACGGACTTCGCAGTTCCGTCCGCTTCATGAAGAACAAAACCCTCGCCACCTGGCTGGCCTTTGTCGGTGGCCCGCTGGGCCTGCACCGCTTTTACCTCAAGGGCCTGGGCGACTGGCTGGGCTGGCTGCTGCCCATTCCGACGGCGCTGGGCCTGTACGGCATCGAGCGCGTGCAGCAGTACGGCCTGGACGACCGCTGGAGCTGGCTCTTGATCCCGTGCCTGGGCTTCACCTTTGCCGCCTGCTCGCTCACGGCCATCGTCTACGGCCTGATGGCGCCCGAAAAATGGAACGCCCGCCACAACCCGCGGGCCGAGCCCGCCGCCACGGCCGGCCGCACCAACTGGCTGACGGTGCTGGGCGTGACCACGTCCCTGCTGGTGGGCACCGGCGTGCTGATGGCCTCGATCGCCTTCAGCCTGCAGCACTTCTACGAGTACCAGATCGACGAAGCGCGCAAGATGTCGCAGCAGCAGTAGCCGGCGACGCCGGCCGGCGCGTGGGTCAGAACAGCAGGCCGCTGAGCCAGTAGGCCACGGCGGCCACGAAGGCGCTGGCAGGAATGGTCAGGATCCAGGCCCAGATGATGTTGCCCGCCACGCCCCAGCGCACCGCCGAGGCGCGCTCGGTCGAGCCCACGCCGACGATGGCGCCGGTGATGGTGTGCGTGGTCGACACCGGAATGCCCAGCGCCGTGGCCAGGAACAGGGTCAGCGCCCCACCCGTCTCGGCGCAAAAGCCGCCCACGGGCTTGAGCTTGGTGATCTTCTGGCCCATGGTCTTGACGATGCGCCAGCCGCCGAACATGGTGCCCAGGCCGATGGCGAGGTAGCAGCCGGCGATGGTCCAGATCGGCGGCTCGGACGCGGTGGCGCTGCTGTAGCCGGTGGCGATCAGCAGCATCCAGATGATGCCGATGGTTTTTTGTGCGTCGTTGCCGCCGTGACCCAGGCTGTAGGCGCCGGCCGACAGCAGCTGCAGGCGCCGAAACCAGCGGTCCACCCGCTTGGGCCGCGTGCGCCGAAAGATCCAGGCCACCAGCACCATCATCAGCGAGCCCAGCAAAAAGCCCAGCAGCGGCGAGACGAAGATGAAGGCCACGATCTTGAGGATGCCGCCCACCACCAGCGCGCCCGAGCCCGACTTGGCCAGCACCGCGCCGACGATGCCGCCGATCAGCGCGTGCGAGGAGCTGCTGGGAATGCCGTAGTACCAGGTCACCAGGTTCCAGACGATGGCGCCGATCAGCGCGCCGAACACCACGTGCACGTCGACCACGCCCGGATGGACGATGCCCTTGCCCACCGTGGCGGCCACGCTCAAGTGGAACACGAAGATGGCGACGATGTTGAAGAAGCCGGCAAACACCACTGCCTGCGTCGGCCGCAGCACGCCGGTGGAGACCACGGTGGCAATCGAGTTGGCCGCGTCGTGAAAGCCGTTCATGAAGTCGAACACCAGCGCCAGCGCCACCAGCAGCACGACCACCCACAGGGTGACTTGAGCAACTTCCATGAATCAACCAGGAAAGAAACGAGGCGAGTCAGCCGCCGCCGGGCCGCCCCAAGGCGGCTGGAGCCCCCTTGGGGCTGAGGGCTGCGGCTCCAGTCCTGCCAGTGCAGGAATGGACAGCACGAAGAGGAGCCGACTCTGGCGGCTCCGCGGCCTGCAAGGCCAGCGCACTACGCGCAGCGAGGGAGCGTGGGGGCTCATGAGTTTTCGAGGACGATGCCTTCGATCTGGTTGGCCACGTCCTCGCAGCGGTCGGTCACGGTCTCCAGCAGCTCGTAGATGGCACGCAGCTTGATCAGCTCGCGCACGTCGGGCTCGTGGCGAAACAGCTGGCTCATGGCGCTGCGCATCACGCGGTTGGCGTCGGATTCGAGCTCGTCGATCTCGGCGCACACCTTCAGCGCCTGCTCGGCCACGGCCTGGTCGCCGATGCGGCCCAGCAGCTTGACGGCGGCCTGCACGCGCTCGCAGCACTTGACCGACAAGTCGGTCAGCCGAACCATCTCGCTGGTCATGTGGTGCACGTCGTACAGCGCCATGGTCTCGGCCGAGTCCTGCAGCAGGTCGGCCACGTCGTCCATGATGTTGATCAGCGCGTGGATCTGCTCGCGGTCGATCGGCGTGATGAAGGTGGTGTGGATCAGCCGGCTGACCTCGTGCGTCACCTTGTCGGCGGCGCGCTCGGCGCGATCGACCTCGTGGTTGTACTTGTCGCGCAGCAGCGGGTCGGCGTAGTTGGCGACCAGCTTTTCAAAGGCCTGCGCCGCCTGGACGATGCAATCGGCGTGCTGATTGAAGAGCTCAAAAAAATTGCCCTCCTTGGGCAAGAGCTTGCTGAACAACATGGTCGGCTTCTTTCTCGGCGGATGACGCGTGCGCGCCCGAGGCTGTCGTGTCGGTGCTGGTTTCGAAGTTTAACGCCCGCATGCGGCCTCAATGGCCGCGAAACACGAAATAGACTGCGCCCACCAAACACAGCGCGGCCCACAGATAGTCCAGCTTGGGCGGCTGGTCCAGGTACAGCCAGGCAAACGGCACGAACACGGTGAGCGTGATCACCTCCTGCATGATCTTGAGCTGCGCCACGCTGAACTGCTGATAACCGATGCGGTTGGCTGGCACCTGCAGCAGGTATTCGAACAGCGCGATGCCCCAGCTCAGCAGCGCGGCCACGTACCAGGGCGCGCTGCTCAGGCTCTTCAGGTGGCCGTACCAGGCCATGGTCATGAAGGCGTTGCTGGCGATCAGCAGCAGCACGGTCTGCGCCGCGATGGGAAGCGAGGTGAACCAGCTCATGCCTGCTGCTCCAGAGGCGGCTCCAGCGGCTCGCACGCCTGATCGGCCACGGCCTGCAGCAGCGCGGCCGAGACAAGCTTCGGTGCCAGCTCGGCCAGCGGCCGCAGCACGAAGGCGCGCTGGTGCCAGCGCGGATGTGGCACGGTGAGCCGAGCGCTGTCGATGCGGGCCGTGCCAAACAAAAGCAGGTCCAGATCGAGCGTGCGCGGGGCGTTGCGGTAGGGGCGCTGGCGCCCGGCCGCCGCCTCGATGGCCTGCAGGGCCTGCAGCAGCGCGGGCGCGGTCAGGGTGGTGTCCAGCCGCACCACGGCGTTGATGAAGTCGGGCCCCGTGGCATCGAGCGGCGCGCTGCGATACAGGCGCGAGGCGGTGCAGGCGCGCGTGCCGGGCGAGCGCGCCAAGGCCTGGATGGCCTGCCGCACGCTGGCCACCGCGTCACCCAGGTTGGCGCCCAGCCCGATGAAGGCGGCGACCGGTGCGCGCTCCATGGGCTTACTGCTCGGACTCTGGCGATGCGGAACCGGCCGCGTTGCCGCCGGGCTTGCGCCGGCGACGGCGGCGGCGCGGTGCGGCGGGTGCCGTGTCGGTCGCCTCGGAATGAGTGTCGGATACTATCGATTCAGGAGCTGTCTGCGCTTGATCGGCGGGCGCTGCAGCCGCTTTTTTCACTTGATGCGTGCGCGGCGCCTTCTTGGCCTTCTGTTGCTCCGCGCGCAGCTGCTGCACCAGGTCTTCGCGGGCCGAATCGTCGGCCTGGCTGAAGGCCTGCCACCAGTCGACCAGGGGCTCGTCCACCTCGCCCACGTCGGCGCGCAGGCGCAGGAAATCGAAGCCGGCGCGAAAGCGCGGCTGCTCGGCCAGGCTGAAGGGCGAGCTGCCGCCGCGCTTTTCAAAGCGCGGTTGCATCATCCAGATTTCGCGCATGTCGCCGCCCAGCTTGCCGCGGCCGGACACGTCGCCGATGCGGGCATCGAACACCTCGTCGATGGCCGCCTGCAGGGCCGGAAACGGGTGCTCCTTGCGTGCCAGGCGCTGCTGCCAGCCGGCCTGCACGTCCTGCCACAGCACGCAGGCCAGCAGAAAGGACGGCGCCACCGGCTTGCCCTCGCCCACGCGGCGGTCGGTGTCCAGCAGCGCGGCCTTGACGAAGGGCTGCTCGGCGCGCTCGACCACCACGTCCAGCAGCGGGTAGATGCCGCGCGCCAGGCCCAGCTTCTTGAGCTGCTCGACGCTGGCGACGGCGTGGCCGGTCTGCAGCAGCTTGAGCATCTCGTCAAACAGGCGGCTTTGCGGCACCTCGGCCAGCAGCGCGATGCCGTCTTGCAGCGGCTTGGCGGTCTTGGGATCGAGCGTGAAGCCCAGCCGCGAGAGCTTGGCGCCGAAGCGCACCGCGCGGATGATGCGCACCGGATCTTCGCGGTAGCGCGTGGCCGGGTCGCCGATCATGCGGATGCGCTTTTTCTGCGCGTCCTGCATGCCGCCGTGGTAGTCCACCAGCACGCGCGTCTCGGGGTCGTAGTACATGGCGTTGACGGTGAAGTCGCGCCGCGCGGCGTCGTCCTCCTGCGTGCCCCACACGTTGTCGCGCAGCACGCGCCCGCTGGCGTCCACCGCGTGCTTCATGCCGGCCAGCTGGCTCTTGGCCGTGCGCTCGTTGCCGCTCACGTGCTCGGAATGCGCGTTGTCGACGTTGGCGCGGAAGGTCGAGACCTCGATCACCTCGTGCTCGCGCCCGCGCCCGAACACCACGTGCACGATGCGAAAGCGCCGCCCGATGATGAAGGCGCGCCGAAACAGCTGCTTGACCTGCTCGGGCGTGGCGTTGGTGGCAACGTCGAAGTCCTTGGGCTTGAGCCCCAGCAGCAAGTCGCGCACCGCGCCGCCAACGATGTAGGCCTGATAGCCCGCCTCTTTCAGCGTGCGCACCACCGTGACGGCGCGCTCGTCCACCAGCGCCGGGTTGATGCCGTGCGCCTGCGGGCCCAGCTCCACCCGCTTGCCGCCGCGCTTGCGGCCGTGGCCGCCGGTGGCCTTGTCGATCAGCTTGTCGAAAAAGTTCTTGATCATGCGGTTTCTTCTTTGTGTTCTGGCGTGAAAAGGTCGAGGACGCGCCAGCCGCGCGCCGCGGCCAGCGCGCGCAGGCGCGCATCGGGGTTGGTGGCCACCGGGTGGGCGGCGCGTTCGAGCAGCGGCAGGTCGTTCATCGAGTCGGAATAAAAGCTGATCTCGGCGTCGCCCCAGTCCAGCCCACGCGCGCGCAGCCAATCGTGCACCCGCGTCACCTTGCCTTCGCGAAACGAGGGCGTGCCGCGGATTTCGCCGGTGATCCAGCCGTCCGCGCCCTGCTCCAGCTCCACCGCGATCAGCTCATCCACCCCCAGGCGCTGCGCGATCGGGCGCGTGACGAAGGCGTTGGTGGCGGTGACCACCACCACCGCGTCGTCCGCCCGCTGGTGGGCCTGCACCAGCGCCAGCGCCTGCGGGGTGATGGCCGGCTCGATCACCTCGCGCAGAAAGCGCGCCTGCGCCTGCTGCGCGGCCTGCGGGCCGTGCGCGCGCACCGCCGCGGTGGCAAAGCGCACGTAGTCGTGGATGTCCAGCGTGCCGGCCTGGTAAGCGGCATAGAAGGCGTCGTTGCGCTGCCTGAACTGCTGCGCGTCGGTCCAGCCCAAGGCGGTGGTGAACTCGCCCCAGGCGTGGTCCGAGTCCAGCGGCAGCAGGGTGTAGTCCAGGTCGAACAGCGTGAGTTTATAAGTCAAAAAGGCCTCCAGCGCCCGTTGATCAAGCGCGAGCAGCTACTCATTTTGCAGCATCGAGCGAATCAGCGGGATGGTGATGGGGCGCTGCGTCTGCAGCGCGTAGCGGTCCAGTTGGTCCAGCAGCTGCATCAGGCTGCCCAGGTCACGCGAAAAGCGCGCCAGCACGTAGTCGATCACGTCGTCGCCCAGCGCCAGCCCGCGCGCCGCCGCCGCCTGGCGCAGCGCGGCGCGGCCCTGCTCGTCGGGCAGCGGGTGCAGCTCGAACACGTGGCCCCAGCCCAGGCGCGTGCGCAAGTCCTCGCGCAGCGGCAGGTCGGCCGGCGGCAGGCGACCGGCGGCCAGCACGGCGCGCGGGCGGCCGTCGGCGGGCGTGGCGGCGTTGATGAACCAGTTGAACGCGGTCTGCTGCAGCTCGGGGCCGTAGCGCTGCACCTCGTCCAGCAGCACCACGTCCCAGCGCGCGTCGAACGCGGTGTGGGGCGCGGCCTGCGCGTCCAGCCAGCCGCTGGCCGCCCCCTGCCCGGCCAGCGCCTGGCGCGCCGCGCGCAGCAGATGCGTCTTGCCGGCGCCCTCGGGGCCCCACAGGTAGATCGGCAGCGGCGAGCGCGCCGGGCCTTCGCACCACAGCCGCAGGTGCGCCAGCGCCTCGGCATTGCCGGCCGGCACGAACGCGGCCAGCGTGGGCTCGGGTGCCAGCGCGATGTCCAGGGCCATCTGCTTCATCGAGCGCAAACCGGACAGGAAATGAATGGGAGGCAGCGGGGCATGACGCCGTGATCGGGTTGGCGGCGCGGCCTGGGGGCCGGCGGGCCAACGCCTAGAATCGAGCCTTTGATTTTAAGCATCGCGCCGCCGGCGCCCTGCCCATGAGCCCCACCGCTGCCAACCCTCCCCTCAGCTACAAGGATGCCGGTGTCGACATCGACGCCGGCGACGCGCTGGTCGAGCGCATCAAGCCGCTGGCCAAAAAGACCTTGCGCGAGGGCGTGCTGGGCGGCATCGGCGGCTTCGGCGCGCTGTTCGAAGTGCCCAAGCGCTACCGCGAGCCGGTGCTGGTGAGCGGCACCGACGGCGTGGGCACCAAGCTGAAGCTGGCCTTCGAGTGGGGCATGCACGACACCGTGGGCATCGACCTGGTGGCCATGAGCGTCAACGACGTGCTGGTGCAAGGCGCCGAGCCGCTGTTCTTTCTCGACTACTTCGCCTGCGGCAAGCTCGACGTGGACACCGCCGCGGCGGTGGTCGGCGGCATCGCCCAGGGCTGCGAGCTGTCGGGCTGCGCGCTGATCGGCGGCGAGACGGCCGAGATGCCCGGCATGTACCCGGCCGGCGAATACGACCTGGCCGGCTTTGCCGTGGGCGTGGTCGAGAAGTCGAAGATCCTGACCGGGCGCGAGGTGGCCGCGGGCGACGTGGTGCTGGGTTTGGCTTCGAGCGGCGTGCACAGCAACGGCTTTTCGCTGGTGCGCAAGTGCATCGAGCGCGCCGGCGCCCAGCTGCCCGCCACGCTGGACGGCCAGCCCTTTCGCCAGGCGGTGATGGCACCCACGCGGCTGTACGTCAAGAGCGTGCTGGCGGCGCTGGCGGCCCATCCGGTCAAAGCCCTGGCCCACATCACCGGCGGCGGCCTGCTGGAGAACATTCCGCGCGTGCTGCCCGATGCGCTGGCGGCGCACCTGGTCAAGGGCAGCTGGCCGCAAAGCGAGCTGTTCGCCTGGCTGCAGCGCACGGCCGGCATCGACGAGCACGAGATGAACCGTACCTTCAACAACGGCATCGGCATGGTGCTGGTGCTGGCACCCGAGCAGGCCGCCGCCTGCGCGCAGACGCTGCGCGCGGCGGGCGAGCAGGTGTTCGAGATCGGCCGCATCGCCCCGCGCGGCAGCGGGCCCGCCGTGACGGTGGCCTGACCCGGCCCGCAGCACGGCAGCAACCCGGCTCGATGAGCGCCCTGCCCGACGCCCGTCTGCGCGCCGCCACGGTGGCCAGCCACCTGGTCATGGTGGCGGCCCTGTTGATCGTCATGTGGCAGGGCCTGCTGCCCGGCCTGCTGTGCGTGTGCGTGGGGTTTTTCAGCACGCGCTGGTTCAGCCCGCGCCTGGCGCCGCTGCTGCACACCCAGGCCCGGCGCGCGCCCGCGCTGGCCGCCGCCCTGGTGGCCCTGCTGCCGATCGTCCTGCTGGCCATCGCGCTGCCGCGCACGCGCGGCCTGCTGCTGGACGCGCCGGCGCAGTACCGCGAGCTGCTAAGCTTTCTGGCGCGCACCGTGCTGGACTTGCGCAACCGCCTGCCGCACGACGTGGCGGCCCAGCTGCCCGAGGGCTCGGTCGAGATCCAGCACGCCATCGCCAGCTACTTGGTCAGCAAGGCCGGCACCCTGGCCACGACCGGGCGTGCCTGGCTGTCGGGCCTGCTGTTTTCCTACGTCGGCCTGCTGATCGGCGCGCTGGCGGCCGTGCGCCCCAGCGCCGCCGGCCTCAAGCCGCTGGCGGCGCAGCTGCACCAGCGCGTGCTGCGCTTTGGCGAAAGCTTTCGCCAGATCATCGTGGCGCAGTTCTGGATCTCGCTGTTCAACACCAGCCTGACGGCCATCTTCCTGCTGGTCATCCTGCCGCTGGCCGACAGCCGCCTGCCCTACACCACCGCGCTGATCGCGCTGACCTTCGTCGCCGGGCTGATCCCCATCGTCGGCAACCTGATCTGCAACACGGTGATCACCCTGGTCGGCGTCTCGGTGTCGCCCAGCGTGGCGCTGGCCTGCCTGGCCTTTCTGATCCTGATCCACAAGGCCGAGTACTTCATCAACGCCAAGGTCATCGGCCACCGCACCCACATGGGCGTGTGGGAGCTGCTGACCGTGATGTTCGTGATGGAGGCGGTCTTCGGCCCCGCCGGCCTGGTGGCGGCGCCGCTGTTCTATGCCTACGCCAAGCAGGAGCTGCAGGCCGGCGGCTGGGTGTAAACGCTCCCCCCAGGCTCCACACGCTTCGCGTTGTTGCTCCTCCCCCTCAAGGGGCATCGCCTGTGGGCGGGCGGAGCCCTTCCACGGCGATCGCTGGTATGGCCTGCTCCGCGGCCGTTCGGCTCTTTGACTGATCAGCAGCGCGGGTGGTACGCGGCTCCGTGGACTAACCCGCTGCCCGCGCCCGCAGCGCACGGATGCCTTCCGAAAAGCGCTGCAGCATGGGCGTGCTGTCGCCCGGCGGCACCATCAGCTCGATCAGCTGAAAGCGCCCGCGCTCGGCCAGGGCGGCGTCCAGCGCGGACTTGAACTGGCGCCGCGTGTGCACGCGGTGGCCGCGCCCGCCCAGGGCGTCGGCGCAGTCGGCCAGGCGCCAGTCGCCCAGCGCGGCGCAGCGCGACTCGGTCTGGAAGGCGCGGATCATCTCCCAGGTCTGGTTGTTGAGCACGATGACGATCGGGTCCAGCCCCAAACGCGGGCAGTTGCCCAGCTCCCAGCCGGTCATTTGGAAGGCGCCGTCACCCACCAGGATCAGGCAGCGCTGGCCGGTGGCCACCTGCGCGCCGATGCCGGCCGGCACGCCGAAACCCATGGTGGCGTAGTAGCCCGGCGCCACCAGCGGCGTGGGCAGCAACTCCAGCGCGGCAAATAGGCAGTCGCCGATGTCGGACACCACGTTGATCGGGCCATGCACCGCGATGCAGTCGTTGAGCGCGCGGCTCAGGTCGCCCGCGCGCAGCGGCGTGTCGTCGGCCACCAGCCCGCGCGGATGGTCGGGGCTGGGCGCTGGCGCATGGGCCTTGCGCATGGGCACGGCCGGGGCGCGCTCCAGCAGGGCCTCGACCAGGGCGGCCAGCGGAATGTCGGGATACAGATGGTGGCCCACGCGCGCCTCGCGGTGCGCGGCAATCAGGGCGCGGCGAAAGTCCAGCTGCTTCGCGCTGACGCCGAAGTTGTTGTCCGACAGGATGGCGCCCAGCATCACCGGCAGGTCGGACTCGTCCAGCAGCGCCGTGGTGGCCGCATCGCCCGCCACGCCCAGATAGGTGCCGTGCAGCTGAACGCCCTCGCCCGTGCCGGCGTCGGTCAGCAGGCCGCGGCCCATGAAGGTGGTGAGCACCGGCAGCTGCAGGCGGCGCGCCAGCTCGGCCACGCGCGCCTCGATGCCGAAGCGGCGGATCTCCACGTCCAGCACCAGCACCGGGCGCTGGGCGCCCTGGATGCGCGCCATCCACTCGTCGGCGCACTCGGCCACCGCCTCGGCGCTGAAGGCGCTCTCGGGCAGCACCGGCACCTCGGCCATGGGCGCCAGTGTCATGTCGCGCGGCACCTCGATCAGCACCGGCTGCGAATACTCGCGGCAGCTGCGCAGCACGCGGGCCAGCTCGGCCGGCGCGGTCTGCGGATCCGACAGACGCACGCGGTCGCAGGTGATCTCGCCAAAGATGCGCCACTGCGAATCGACGTGCCGCACCTGGTGATGCAGCAACAGGCCCGAGTGCGCCTCCACCTCGCCCGGGCAGCCAGCCAGCACCACCAGCGGCACGCGCTCGGCATAGGCGCTGGCCACGGCGTTGACGGTGTTGAGCGCACCCGCGCCATAGGTGACGGCCACCACGCCGATGCCGCCGTGCATGCGCGCGGCCGCGTCCGCCGCAAAACCCAGACCGGGCTCGTGGCTGAGCGTGATGAGGGGCAGGATGGCGCTTTCCTCGATCTGCTTGAACAGCGGCAGGATGAAGTCGCCGGGAATGCCGAAGATTTCGCGCGCGCCGTGGCTCTTGAGCGCGCGCAGCAGGGACAGGCCGAGGGTCATGGGAGAGCTCCGTCAAGGTAGTGAAGCTCATGATGAAAGGCTGAGGGACATAAGCCCATGACGCGCATCAAGATCGACGTTCATTGCCATGAATACGCTGATTTCATGCATATCGTCCGCATTTATCGACCGATTTATGTGATTCAAAAATCATCCGACCGAAGGCCCGGCAGCCTCACCGGGCATCGCTACCCTCACCGGCGCACCCGCGCGCGCACCGGCACAATCGAGCGCCATGGCCGCCCTGACCCGCAAGCAGTTGATCGCTCTTTTGTTCGTCACCGTGGTCTGGGGCGCCAATTGGCCGGTGATGAAATTCGGCGTGCAGGGCTTTCCGCCGCTGGCGTTTCGCGCGCTGCAGATGGTGCTGGCGCTGCCGGTGCTGTGGGCCTGGCTGCGCATCAAGCGCCTGCCGCTGGCCGTCCCGCGCGCGGCCTGGGGCGCCGTGGCGTGGCTGGGCCTGTTCAACCTGGCGCTGTGGAACGCGCCCATGATCATCGCCATTCCCATGCTGTCCAGCGGGCGTGCGGCCATCCTGGGCTACACCATGCCCATCTTCACGGCCCTGCTGGGCGCCTGGCTGTGGCGCGACCGCCTGGGCCCACGCGGCTGGCTGGGCGTGGCGGCGGCGGCGCTGGGCGTGTTGCTGCTGCTGTGGAACGAGCTGGGCGCCATGGGCGGGCGCCCAGTGGGCGTGGCGCTGATGCTGCTGGCGGCCCTGTCCTGGGCCTATGGCACGCAGCTGCTGCGCCGCTCCACGCTCACGCTGTCCACGCCCACGCTGGCGTTCTGGATGATGGCGGCGGCGGCGGCGCTGATGGTGTTGCTCAGCGTGCTGCTGGAGCGCGCGCAATGGCACGTCCCCGGCACCAACACGCTGTGGGCCACCGCCTACAACGCGCTGCTGGTGCTGAGCGTGGCGCAGATCGCCTGGTTCTCGCTGGCGCGCACGCTGCCACCAGTGGCTTCCACGCTCAGCGTGATGATGATTCCGGTGCTGGGCGTGTTCATCGGCGCGCTGTGGCTGGGCGAGCCCATTCACTGGCAGGACTGGAGCGCCATGGCGCTGATGTGCGTGGCCATCGCCTCGGTGCTGTGGCCGAGCCGCCGGCCGGCAAGCATCGACTGAGCGCTGCGCCGGGCAGCAAAAAGCCGCGGCGTGCCGCGGCTTTTTGTCTCCTCGCCGGCCGAGGATGTCGGCCGGCCTTCGCCCGAGATCAGTGGAACTGCTCTTCCTCGGTCGAGCCGGTCAGCGCCTTGACCGAGGACGAGCCGCCCTGGATCACGGTGGTCACGTCGTCGAAGTAGCCCGCACCCACTTCCTGCTGGTGCGACACGAAGGTGTAGCCCTGCTCGCGCGCGGCGAACTCGGGCTCCTGCACCATCTCGACGTAGTGCTTCATGCCTTCGCCGCGCGCATAGGCGTGGGCGAACTTGAAGGTGTTGTACCAGTTGCTGTGGATGCCGGCCAGGGTGATGAACTGGAACTTGTAGCCCAGCGCGGACAGGTCTTCCTGGAAGGAGGCGATCTGCTTGTCGCTCAGGTTCTTCTTCCAGTTGAAGGACGGCGAGCAGTTGTAGGACAGCAGCTTGCCGGGGTTCTTGGCCAGCACGGCCTGGGCGAACTCGCGGGCGAAGCCGATGTCGGGCACGCCGGTCTCGCACCACACCAGGTCGGCATAGGGCGCATAGGCCACGCCGCGGCTGATGGCCTGCTCCAGGCCGTTCTTCACGCGGTAGAAGCCTTCTTGCGTGCGCTCGCCCGTCACGAAGGGCTTGTCGTTGGCGTCGACGTCGCTGGTCAGCAGGTTGGCGGCCTCGGCGTCGGTGCGCGCCAGCACGATGGTGGGCACGCCCATCACGTCGGCGGCGAAGCGCGCGGCGATCAGCTTCTCCACCGCTTCCTGCGTGGGCACCAGCACCTTGCCGCCCATGTGGCCGCACTTCTTGACGGCGGCCAGCTGGTCCTCGAAGTGCACGCCGGAGGCGCCGGCAGCAATCATGTTCTTCATCAGCTCGAAGGCGTTGAGCACGCCACCGAAGCCGGCCTCGGCGTCGGCCACGACGGGCAGGAAGTAGTCGATGAATGCCTTGTCGCCCGGGTTGATGCCGCGGCCCCACTGGATTTCATCGGCGCGCTTGAAGGTGTTGTTGATGCGACGCACCATGGTCGGCACCGAGTCGTAGGCGTACAGCGACTGGTCGGGATACATGGTCTCGCTGGTGTTGCCGTCGGCGGCCACCTGCCAGCCCGACAGGTACACGGCCTCCAGGCCGGCCTTGGCCTGCTGCATGGCCTGGCCGGCGGTGATGGCGCCGAAGGCGTTGACGTAGCCCTTCTTGGATTCGCCGTTGATCAGGCCCCACAGCTTCTCGGCGCCGCGCTTGGCCAGCGTGTACTCGATCGGCAGGCTGCCGCGCAGGCGCACCACGTCGGCGGCGCTGTAGCCGCGCTTGACGGTCTTCCAGCGCGGGTTGTTCGCCCAATCCTTCTCCAGGGCGGCGATCTGTTGCTCGCGGCTGAGTTGCTCGTTGGTGTTCGGCATGAAATGCTCCAGTCGTGGGGTTGCTGAGGGTTTGGGCGCCAGCCCCGGCGGCCCGCAGGCCGCGCCTTGGATGCTGGCGTTGGGGTGAATCATACTCTTGTATAAGACAGAGAACGATTCTTATGTCTTATACAAGACAAAATTTATCTCGTTTGAAATCAATATGTTGTATGACGCGTTTCTTTATTTGAAATTCAATATCTCATATCAAGAAATGATTGCGGCACTGCAGCATTCGATATTTCAACTGGCGAAACGAAAAATGTGCATCTTGAAATGCACCGGTCACGCCGCCACGACTGTGCAGCTGCCGCTATATTTCGGCCACCCTCGTGTGCCCCGCCCGCCCGTGTCTTCCGCTCCCGCCCGCCCTTCCCTGGCCGCCTACGGCTGCCTGGCCCTGTCGATGAGCCTGGTGGGCAGCTACGTGGCGCTGACCAAGCCGCTGGCGCTGGTGTTTCCGGTCTTCCTGCTGGCCTGGCTGCGCTTCGGCATCGGCGCCGTGGCCATGGCGCACTGGCTGCGCAAGCCGGCCGACGAACCGGCGCTGACGCCGCCGACGCGGCGCCTGCTGTTCCTCGAATCCTTCTTGGGCAACTTCCTGTTCACCCTGTGCATGATCTCGGGCGTCAAGCTGACCACGGCGGTGTCGGCCGGCGTCATCATGGCGGCCATTCCGGCCGCCGTGGCCCTGCTGTCCTGGCTGTTCCTGCGCGAGCGCGTGGCGCCGCGCGTGTGGGCCGGCGTGGCCTGCGCGGTGCTCGGCATCGGCCTGCTGTCGCTGGCGCAAGTGCCGCACGTCACCGCCGGCGCGCCAGGCTCGCACAACCTGAGTTGGCTGGGCAACCTGCTGCTGGTGGGCGCGGTGCTGTGCGAGGCCAGCTACGCCGTCATCGGCAAGAAGCTGACCGGCGCCCTGGGGCCGCGCCGCATCTCGTCGCTGATCAACCTGTGGGGGTTCGCGTTGACCACGCCCTTCGGCCTGTGGCTGGCACGGGACTTCGACTTCGCCGCCGTGGCGCCCGGCATGTGGGTGCTGTTGCTGTTCTATGCGCTGGCGGCGTGCATGTGGACCGTGTGGCTGTGGATGACCGGCTTGAAAAGCGTGCCGGCCGCGCAGGCCGGCGTGTTCACCGTGCTGCTGCCGATCAGCGCCGCCCTGGTGGGCGTGGGCGTTTTGGGCGAGCCGCTCAGCGGCGCGCAGGGTTTGGCCTTTGGCGTGGCGCTGGCGGGCGTGCTGCTGGCCACGCTGCCCTCGCGCGCGGCGCTGCGGGTCCGGCCGGCCTCATCGGCCGACGCCAATTGAGCGCGGGTCAGGTCAGCGAGCGCCCTGCGACCACGATACCGTCCTCGTCGGCGTACAGCCAGTCGCCGGGCCGCACCCACACGCCCTGGATGCACACCGGCTCGCCGGCCTGGCCCTCGCCGCGCTTGGCGGTGCGCAGCGGCATGGCCGCGAGCGCGCGCACGGGAATGCCGGCGGCACGCAGTTCGGCCAGGTCGCGCACGCTGCCGTCCACCACGATGCCGGCCCAGCCGTTGCGCGCCGCCGCCAGCGCCAGGTTGCCGCCCACCAGCGCGTGGCGCAGCGAGCCGCCGCCATCGATCACCAGCACCCGGCCCTCACCCGCGCTGGCCACGGCTTCGCGCACGCGCGAGTTGTCCTCCGGCGCGCGCAAGGTGTGCACCGGGCCGCAAAAAGCCCGCTCGGCACCAAAGGCGCGAAACACCGGCGGCAGCACGCGAAAGTCGCCGCTGGTGTCGCCCTCGTGGGCGTCGCACAGATCGCAGGTCGAAAACGGGGTGGAAGTCATGTCGATGAGGGCCCGGCAAGGGGCGAAACCACGGCCGGCAGGGCCGAAACAGCGCCAAGCATAGCCAAGTGCGACCTCCGCCGCGAAAAAAGCAACACCCAAGGGGCTGCGAGCGCACTTTCCGCTTGGAAACGTGCTCCGCATCCAGTAGCATTCTTGTCAGCCAGGCAGATGCATTCATGTGTGCCGGCCCGTCAGCATCGGTTCAATCAACAAAGAGGATTCCAACCATGGCAACTGCAAAGAAAGCTCCCGCAAAAGCGGCGCCCGCCAAGAAGGCGGCTCCGGCCAAGAAGGCCGCCGCACCCGCCAAAAAGGCCGCCCCCGCCAAGAAGCGCGTGGCCAACCCCGCCTTCATGAAGGCCATGACGCCCAGCCCGGCGCTGGCCGCGGTGATCGGCGCCAAGCCGATGCCCCGTACCGAGGTCACCAAGAAGATCTGGGAATACATCAAGCACCACAAGCTGCAGGACGCGGCCAACAAGCGCAACATCAACGCCGACGCCAAGCTGAAGGAAATCTTCAAGAAGCCGCAGGTGACGATGTTCGAGATGACCAAGCTGGTCAACGCGCACCTGTCCTGATCGCGCCAGCGGCCTCGCAGCCCCCAAAAAACCGGCTCCATGCGAGCCGGTTTTTTCATGTCTTGCCGCCCAGCCGCGCCGGCTGGCCGTCACGCCAGCGCAGCGCCTCGATCACCAGCGCCAGGGCCGGCGCCAACTGGCGGCGGTTGGCGTAGTAGAGGTGGTAGCCCGGAAACAGCGGCCACCAGTCCTGCAGCACCGCCAGCAGCTGCCCCTGATCGAGGTGCGGTTGCGCCAGACTGAGCGGCACAAAGGCCAGGCCCAGGCCGTCCAGCGCGGCCTGGAGCATCAGAAAGGTGTTGTTGAACACCGCCTGCCCGTCCACGCGCGCACGGATGGCCTGGCCGTCCTTTTCCAGATCCCAGGCATACAGGCCACCATGCGTGGGCAGGCGCAGGTTGATGCAGCGGTGCTCGGCCAGATCGTGCGGCGCGGCGGGCCGCGGTTTGTCCTGCAGGTAGGCGGGCGACGCGACCACGGCCATGCGCAGGTCGGGCGCGATGCGCACGGCGATCATGTCCTTGTCCACCCGGCTGCCGATGCGCACCCCGGCGTCGAAGCGCTGCGCCGCGATGTCGGTGAGCGCGTAGTCCACGTTCAGCTCGATCCGGACGTCGGGGTGCTCGCGCAGCAGCGGCAGCAGCCGGGGCCACAGCACGTCGACAATGACGTGGTCGTGGGCGGTGATGCGCACGGTGCCGACCGGCTTGTCCCGCGCCGAGCGCAGCGCGGTCAATTCGGCCTCAAGTTCGCTGAACATCGGCGACAGGCGGCTCAGCAGGCGCGTGCCGGCCTCGGTCGCGGAGACGCTGCGGGTGGTGCGCGTCAGCAGGCGCACGCCCAGGCGTGCCTCCAGCGCGGTCATGGCGTGGCTCAGGGCCGAGCGCGACATGCCCAGCTGCGCGGCGGCGCGCGTGAAGCTGCGTTCGTGCGCCACCGCCACGAAGGCGCGCAGGTCGTTCAGGTTTTCGGCTGGCATTGGTGCATTCCATGCACATGCTTGTTCAGATTTTTCCATCTTATCAACGAATGACTCGATGCCTAAACTGAGTCACATGCCTTGTCAAGGCACGAAAACCCATCCGATATCGGCCCTTTCGATTGAACAAACCCAGGAGCCCTCATGAAATTGCTTGCCACCACCACCCTGTCACTTGCCCTCGCCGTTGGCGGCGCTTGCGCCCACGCCGAAGGCATGCAGATCAGCCCCGCGGGAAGCACCCCGACGCAGATCGGCGACGCCAAGATCTTTTCCGGCCAGGCGGCGGTGGACCTCAAGGCCGCGGGCAACAGCGGTCGCTACGGCAGCGTCGGCCAGGTCGATTTCATGCCCGGCGCCCGCACGGCCTGGCACACCCATCCCGCCGGCCAGCTGCTGATCGTCACCGAAGGCCGAGGCTGGGTGCAGGAGCAAGGCCAGCCGAAGCGCGAAATCAAGGCGGGGGACGTGGTCTGGTGCGATCCCGACGTCAAGCACTGGCACGGCGCGGCCAGGGACAGCCGCATGAGCCACTACGCCATCGCCTATGTACGCGACGGCAAGGCCGTGGACTGGATGGAGCTGGTGAGCGATGAGCAATACAACGGCCGCTAGGCATGTCGCGCTCGCGTGCGCGCTGGCACTGGGCGCGGCGATCGCCGCCTCAGGCGTATCCATCCGCGCTGCCGCGCAAACCACCCCTGCCCAGGAGTCCCGGACCATGACCGAGCAAAGCACCGCGCCCGCCGCAAACACCCTCAGCGCGCAGCAACAGGCCATCCTGCCCATCGCGGCCTTCGCCGCTGCGGGCGACATCGCCAAGCTGAACGCCGTGCTGAACCAGGGCCTGGATGCGGGCCTGACGATCAGCGATGCGCGCGAAGTGCTGGTGCAGCTCTATGCCTATGCCGGTTTTCCGCGCAGCCTGAATGCGCTCACCGAACTGATGCAGGTGGTGCAGGCGCGCCAGCAGCGCGGCATCCACGATGCGCCGGGCCGTGAACCCAGCCACGCCATCCCCAAGGGCGATGCGCTGCGCGCCGCCGGCACGGCGAACCAGACTAGGCTCGTCGGCCAGGCCGTGCAAGGGCCGATCTTCGAGTTCGAGCCGGCTATCGGCGAGTACCTGCAAAGCCACTTGTTCGGCGCGATCTTCGAGCGCGACAACCTCGACTGGCAAAGCCGGGAGCTGGCCACGGTCGGCATGCTCTCGGCCCTGCCGGGCGCCGAGGCGCAATTGCAGTCGCACATGACGATGAGCATGAACACCGGCCTGACGGCTGCGCAGATGCAGCAGGCCGTGCAGGTGCTGGGCGAGCGTGCTGGCGCCGAAAGCGGGAAACGCGCCCGCGAGGCGCTGGCCAAGGCGCTGGCAACGCGCCCGCGCTGAACGCGGAGCAGCTGCTCCCGTTTGCGGCCATCTACTTCAACCACCAAAAAAGGAGCCATCATGAAAATCAACCCACCCGGTTCCACGCCTTCGGCCCAGGGGCCGGCCGAATATTTCACCGGCACCGTGCGCATCGATTGCCCGTTCTGCGGCAGCGGCAACCTGAGCGCCGCGACCGTGACCTTCGAGCCCGGCGCGCGCACCGCCTGGCACACCCATCCGCTGGGCCAGACCCTGCTGGTGACCTCCGGCCTGGGCCGTGTCGGCCGCTGGGGCGGCTATGTCGAGGAAATCCGTCCCGGCGACACCGTCTGGATCGAGCCTGGTGAAAAGCACTGGCACGGCGCATCGCCGGATTGCGCTATGACCCACATCGCCATCTGCGAAATGAAGGACGGCAAGGCGGTGGACTGGATGGAACACGTGACGGACGAGGAATACCGGGCCTGAAACACGGGCCATCAGGAGAAGAATCCGTGAAAAAAGTGACATTGAACAATGGCGTCGAAATGCCGATCCTGGGCTTCGGCGTCTATCAGATCCCCGATCTCGCGGAGTGCGAGGCAAGCGTCTCGCAGGCGCTGGAAGTGGGCTACCGGCTACTGGACACCGCTGCCGCCTACGAGAACGAAGAAGCCGTCGGCAAGGCCATCGAGAACAGTGGCGTGGCGCGCGGCGAGTTGTTCGTGACCACCAAGCTGTGGATCCAGGATGCCGGTTATGACGGCGCGAAGCGGGCCTTCCAGCGCTCACTGGACAGGCTGCGGCTGGATTACCTCGACCTGTACCTGATCCACCAGCCGTTCGGTGACGTCTACGGCGCCTGGCGGGCCATGGAAGAGTTGTACGCGCAAGGCCGCATCAAGGCCATCGGCGTCAGCAACTTCGCGCCCGACTGGCTCATGGACCTCATCGTCCACAACCACGTGGTGCCGGCGGTCAACCAGATCGAGACGCACCCCTTCCACCAGCAGATGGCGACCCAGAAATTCCTGCAGGACAACCACGTCCAGATCGAATCGTGGGGGCCGTTCGCCGAAGGGAGGAACGACATCTTCCACAACGACGTGCTGCTGTCGCTTGCCAAAAAACATGGCAAGACCGTGGCCCAGGTCATCCTGCGCTGGCTCACACAACGCAGCGTGGTGGCCATTCCGAAGTCGGTGCACAAGGAACGCATTGTCGAGAACTTCGACGTGTTCGGTTTCGACTTGAGTGCCGATGACATGCACGCGATCGCGGCACTGGACAGCAATCAGAGTGCGTTCTTCGACCACCGCGATCCGGCCATGGTGAAGATGTTGGGCACGACGAAATTCAACACCTGATCCGGATTGCAGGCACCGTCGGCTCGCAAGAAGCCGGCGGCCGCGCAAGCGGAATCAACACCTTTCGGAGAAAACCATGAGCGAGAACATCAAGGACAAAGTCGTCGTCATCACCGGCGCATCGAGCGGCCTGGGCGCCGAAACCGCGCGCCATCTGGCCAAGGCCGGCGCCAGGGTGGTGCTCGGCGCGCGCCGGCTGGATCGCCTGCAGGCGCTGGCGACCGAACTGGGCCTGGCCAAGGACGCCGCCTTCCAGGTGGATGTGACCGACCGCGAGCAGGTGAAGGCGCTGGTCGATCACGCCGTCCGCCTGCACGGCCGCATCGACGTGATGATCAACAACGCCGGTCTGATGCCGCTGGCGCCGCTGGAGATGCTGCGCTTCGACGAGTGGGACCAGTGCATCGACGTGAACATCAAGGGCGTGCTGTGGGGCATCGCGGCGGCGCTGCCGCACTTCAAGGCGCAGAAGAGCGGTCAGTTCATCAACGTCTCGTCGGTGGCCGGCCACACCATCAGCGCCGGCGGCGCGATCTACTCGGCCACCAAGTATTCGGTGCGCGTGATTTCCGAAGCGCTGCGCAAGGAGGTCAAGCCCTACGGCATCCGCACCACGGTGCTCTCACCCGGCGCGGTGGACACCGAATTGCCCGGCTCGGTCGGCGCACCTGGCGTCAACGAGGCCATCGCCGACTACTACCAGCACAACGCCATTCCAGCCAGCAGCTTCGCGCGCTGCGTGCTGTTCGCCATGAGCCAGCCCGAGGACGTGGACATCAACGAGATCCTGTTCCGCCCGACGGTACAGGAGCTGTGAGCTGCCGGGAATCACGCCATGGATAGACCCTATATCGTCTGCCACATGATGACCGCGCTGGACGGCAAGATCACCGGCCCTTACATGAATACGGCCGCCATCAAGGGGCCGGCGCAGGAATACGAGCGCACCAATGCCAGCTACCGGCCGCAGGCCTGGCTGTGCGGCCGCGTCACCACCGACGAGAACTTCACGTGCTACAAAAAGCCGGCGCTGGACGAGAACGCGCCCGCCGTGCCGGCGGGTGATTACGTCGCCGTGCAGGGCACCGAGATGCACTACGTCTCGGTGGATGCGTCCGGCCGGATCGGCTGGGAGAGCAATACCCTGAAGTACGAGGACCGGCCGGCGGCCCACATCGTCGAGGTGCTGACCGAGAAGGCCAGCAACGCCTACCGGGCCTTTCTGCGCCGGATGAACATCTCCTACATCGTCGCGGGCAAGGACCAACTCGACTGCCGGCTCGCCGCCGAGAAGCTGAAGGCCTTGTTCAAGATCGAGACCCTGATGCTGTCGGGCGGCGGCTTCATCAATTGGTCGTTCCTGCAGGCGGGCCTGGTCGATGAACTCAGCCTGGTCATCGCGCCGCTGGCCGATGGCGAGAACAAGACACCGACCCTGTTCGAAAAATCCGACTTTCTGCCGGCGGCAGTGCCCGTCGAGTTCACCTTGACCCATGTCGACAAGGGTCTGGGCGACAGCCTCTGGCTGCGCTACAAGGTCATCAACACCCCACGGGCCTGATCGCCCGCCCGGCTCAAGCCTTCTGTCGCGCCAGCGCCTGCTGGCGGATGGTGCCCAGCGTGGCGCGCGTAGTGATGATGTCCTCGCTCAGCATCACCTCGATCAGGCTGCCCTGCTCGTTTTGCAGCGCCGCCTGCAGCGCGGGCTCGAACTGCTCGGTGCGCGTGACGCGCTCACCCGCCCAGCCATAGGCGCGCGCCAGCGCGACGAAGTCGGGGTTGCTCAAGTCCGAGCCGCTGACGTGGGCGGGAAACTCGCGCTCCTGGTGCATGCGGATGGTGCCGTAGCTGCCGTTGTTCAGCAGCACGATGATGCTCTTGCCGCCGTGCTGCACGGCCGTGGCCAGTTCCTGCCCGTTCATCAAAAAGTCGCCGTCACCCGCGATGGTGAACACCGTGCGCCCGGTGGCGATCGAGGCGCCGATGCCGGCCGGCACGCCATAGCCCATGGCGCCACTGGTGGGCGCAAGCTGCGTCTTGTGGCCCTTGGCGATGCCGTGATAGCGCCAGAAGCGATGCACCCAGCTGGCGAAATTGCCGGCGCCGTTGGTGACCACCGTGTCGGCCGGCAGCAGCCGCTGCAGCGTGGCGACGATGGCCGGCATGTCGATGGGCCCGGGCAGCGCTTGCGGCACCAGGTTGGCCTGGTAGTCGGCGTGCGCGGCCTCGCTCCACGCCGCCCAGGGCACGCTGGCGGGCGCGGGCAGCGCATCCAGCATGGCGGCCGCCGCCGGCATGGTGGCGCACAGGGCCAGCTCGGCCTGATAGACGCGGCCCAGCTCCTGCGGGTCGGGGTGGATGTGCACCAGCTTCTGCCTGGGCAGCGGCGCCTCGACCAGGGTGTAGCCGCCGGTGGTCATCTCGCCCAGGCGCGGGCCGACCACCAGCAGCAGGTCGGCGCTTTTCACCCGCTCGGCCAGCCTGGGGTTGATGGCGATGCCCACGTCGCCGGCATACAGGGCGTGGTGGTTGTCGAAGGTGTCCTGAAAGCGGAAGGCGTTGGCCACCGGCAAGCGCCAGCGCTCGGCAAAGCGCTGCAGCGCCTGCGCCGCTTCGGGCGTCCAGCCGGGGCCACCGGCAATCACCAGCGGTTGCTTCGCTTTCAATAGCTGCTCGCGCAGATGTAGCAAGCGCTGCGGCTCGGTTTGATATTGAACCGGTTCCACGCGCGGCAGCGGGCGCGCGTCCACCGGCTCGGTCAGCATGTCCTCGGGCAGCACCAGCACCACCGGGCCGGGGCGGCCGTTCATGGCGGTGGCGAAGGCGCGCGCCACGTATTCGGGGATGCGCCGCGCGTCGTCGATGCGCTCCACCCGCTTGGCAAAGCCCTGCGTGCTGGGGCCCAGGAAAACGCGAAAGTCCACCTCCTGGAAGGCCTCGCGGTCGCGCATGCCGCTGGCAACGTCGCCGATGAAGACCACCATCGGTGTCGAGTCCTGGAACGCCGTGTGAATGCCCACCGTGGCATTGGCCGCGCCCGGCCCGCGGGTGACGAACAGCACGCCCGGGCGGCCCGTCAACTTGCCCTCGGCTTCGGCCATGAAGGCTGCCCCGCCCTCTTGCCGACAGGTGACGAAGCGGATGCGGTCACGGTGCGCGTAAAAGCCGTCGAGCGCCGCCAGATAACTTTCGCCCGGCACGCCATAGGCGCGCTCGACGCCCTGCTCGATCAGGCATTCGATCAGGAGATGGCCGGCGATGGGAGAGGGGCTTGCTTGGGTCATGCGGCGATTGTGCCGCGTCCGCGCCCCTCAGCGCGCGTGGTCGGTGCGCGCGCCCACGCCCACGGCGGCGTAGACCGAGGCCATCAGCAGCACGGCGGCCACGATCATGGTGGTGGCGTACCAGTGGCGGTCCATGAACACGCCGTAGATCATGGGGGCGATGGCAAAGCCCAGGTCCAGCCCCGAATACACCGTGCCGTACACTCGCCCGGTGGCGCCCTTGGGCGCGGCCTTCTTGATCATCATGTCGCGGCTGGGGCCACCCACGCCAACGGCAAAACCGGTGCCGGCCAGCACCACCATCGAGCCCAGGCCGCCCAGCCAGCCGCTGCCGGCCAACGCCATCAGCAGCGCGCCCACGCCCATGCACCAGGCCACCACGCGGTCGCTGTGCAGCGGCACCTTGGCGGCCACCACACCGCCGATGAACACGCCCACCGCGCCGCACAGCATGTAGGCCGTCAGCATGGTGGTGGCCGACTCGAAGCTGACGCCGTGCATGGCCTGCATGATGGACACGCTGAAGTTCTGCACCACCGCCAGCGTCATGGTGGACAGCAGGAAGAACGCGAAGCACCACCACACCACCGGCAGGCGCAGAAAGTTGACGCCGGCGCTGGCGCCGTCCTGCCTGGCGTGCACCACCACCTGGGTGTGCAGGCGCCGCCGTTGCAGCACCAGCAGCGCCAGGATGGCGGCATACATCAGCGCCGCGGCCAGGTAACCCGCGCGCCAGTCGCCCCAGGCGGTAAAGCCCATCAGGAACACCGGCGCCAGCGCCCAGCCCAGGTTGCCCGACAGGCCGTGCATGCTGTAGGCATAGCCCAGCCGGTGCGCCGACACGCGCTGGTTGAGGATGCTGAAATCGACCGGGTGAAACGGCGCGTTGCCCAGGCCGGCGAACACCGCCACCGCCATCAGGCCCCAATAACCCTGCGCCAGATAGCCCGCCAGACAGGCCGCGATGAAGCAGCCCAGCGAGGCGAACAGCACCGGCCGTGCGCCCACGCGATCGACCAGGAAACCCGACAGCGCCTGCCCCGAGCCCGAGATGAAGAAAAACACCGTGGACAGAAAGCCCAGCTCGGCAAAGCTCAGGCCGAACTCTTTCATGAAGACCGGAAACAGCGCCGGCAGCAGCAGGTGGCTGAAGTGCGAGCTGGCATGCGCCAGGCCCACCAGCCCGATGACCGCAGTGTCCTCGCGCAGCGAGCCGGGCGGCGGCGCGGCGGCGGCTTGGTCGATGGGCAGTGCAGTGGCAGTGGCGGTGTTCATGAACGGGGGCCGGCGGCGAAAGGCAAAAGCGTTCGATGGTAGCGGCCCCGGCGCATCAGCGCAGCCAGCGCCGAATGAGCCCCATCACCCGGTCGAAGCGCGCGCCGAAGGGCGGGTACAGCAAATCACCGCGGCCGAAGCGCGACTGCACGAACACCGCCTTCTCGTGCGTGAAGCGCAAAAAACCCGTCTCGCCGTGGTAGGCGCCCAGGCCGCTTTCGCCCACGCCGCCAAAGGGCAGGCCGTCGTGCGCGATGTGCATCAGCATGTCGTTGACCGTCACCCCGCCGCTCACCGTGCCCTGCAGCACGCGGTCGCGCGCCGCCTCGTCCTGGCCGAACCAGTACAGCGCCAGCGGGCGCGGGCGGGCGTTGATGTAGGCGATGACCGTGCCCAGGTCGTCGTAGGGCAGCACCGGCAGCACGGGGCCGAAAATTTCTTCGTGCAGCAGGCGCGCCTGCGGCGGCAGGTCGAACACCAGCAGCGGCCGCATCTGGCGTGCCTCGGCCTCGCTGGCGGGGGTGCCCAGCGCCGGCGGGCCCACGTCGTCCACCCGCGCGCCCAGCGCCCGCGCCTCGTCCACCAGCGCCTGCAGCCGCTGGTGCTGGCGCGCGTTGATGATGGCGGCGTAGTCGGCATTGCCCACCAGCTGCGGAAACAATCGCGTGACGGCCTTTTGATAGGCGTCGGCAAAGGCCGCCTCGCGCCCGCGCGGCAGCAGCAGGTAGTCGGGCGCAATGCAGGTCTGCCCGCCGTTGAGCAGCTTGCCGACGGCGATCTTCAGCGCCGCGCCATCCAGGTCACTGCACGAGGCGTCGACGATGCAGGGCGACTTGCCGCCCAGCTCCAGCGTGACGGGCGTGAGATTGCGCGCGGCGGCCTCGGCCACCTGCCGGCCCACGGTGGTGGAGCCGGTGAAGAACAGGTGATCGAAAGGCAGCGCCGAAAAGGCCGTGGCCACGTCCACCCCGCCGGTGACGACGGCAAACTCCTCCGGCGCGAAGTGCTGGGCCACCAATTCGGCCAACAGCTGCGCCGTATGCGGCGTGTGCTCGCTGGGCTTGAGCAGCACCCGGTTGCCCGCCGCCAGCGCGGTGGCGCTTGGGCCCAGCGCCAGCTGCAGCGGATAGTTCCAGGGGCTGATGACGCCGACCACGCCCAGCGGCTGGCGCTGCACGAAAGCACGCGCGGGCAGCAGGTGCAGGGGCGTGCGCACGCGGCGCGGGCGGCTCCAGCGCGCCAGGTTGCGGCGCAGGTCGGCCAGCACGCTGTCGAGCACCAGCGCGTCGGCCACTTGCGTCAGGCGTTCGCCGCGCAGGCCGAAGTCCTGCCCCACGGCCTGCGCCAGCCGGCCCTCGTTGTGTCGCCACATCGCCGTCAGGCGCTGCAGGCGCTCGCGCCGCAAGGCCAGCGGCACATCGACCTCGCGCCGCGCCGCCTGCTGCTGACGCTCGAACAAGTCCACCAGGCCGGAGGTGGCCGCAACGGCGACCAAGGCGTGCGTGCTGGCGTTCATGGGGGTCTCCTGCGGATGCTGCTGGGTCCGATCATCCCATGCGGCGAACAGCTTCAAGCCGCGCCTTTGGGGTAACTCACCCCCATCCCCGCGCGCACGTCCTGCTGGATGCCGTAGGGGGCAAAGGGGTAGCGCAGGCCGTTCTTGGCCAGCGCGGCCATGCCGGTCAGCGACTTGGCCATGTCGGCTGGCGTCAGCGCCATCAGCATCTCGTCGTCCAGCACACCGCCGTAGCGGCGCTCGGCAAAGCAGGGAATCGACAGGCTGGGCTCGCGCGTCTTCAGCGCCCGGCCCCAGGAGTCGGCGCAGGACGATTCGCCCACCACGCTCCAGTCGAAGCGCTGGTAGCCCGACCACTGCAGGCCGTTGATGAAGTAGATCATGGCGCCCGGCGTGGCATAAAAGAGCGCGATGTCGGGCTGGTCCAGCCCCGCGCCAAAGCCCGCCCACTTGGCCAGCGGCGCCACCACCAGCGCCTGGTACTGGCCCACGGGCACCACGTTCATCGCGGCCTGGTGGCGGGCCGAATCTTCCACCGTGGCGTACCAGACGCCCGCCATCTGCTGGCCCGAATACCACGCCTCGTCCTGCCCGCCCAGGCCGATCACGGCCTTGCACTGCGGGCCCACCAGGTCGTCGCCGGTGATGCCCATGGTCCAGCCCAGGCGGCAGGCCTGCGCGACGATCTGATCCGTGGTGTGCACCGCCTGCGGGCGGCGCAGCCTGGGGATCGTGCCCAGCACCTCGGCGGACTCGAACAGGCGCATGCCGATGGGCGGCACGCGCAGCTTGAGCGTGTGCTCCAGCTGCTGGGCCAGGGCGGCCAGGTCAGGGGTAGCGGTGTCGGTCATGCCGGCTCTCCTCGTCGGGACAAAGGGCGTTCACCCCATTGTGGCGGAAACCCGGTTCAAAGCGAAAAACGCCTCGCGCCGGCATCCACACGGCGCGAGGCGCTACAACAACAGGAGCAATGGACCAGATTGTGCTCAGGCCACCTGCCCGTTGAACTCGAACACGCCCGGGTTCTTGATCGGATCGACGCTCACCTTGATCTCGGTCTTGGGTGGGAACTTGCCCTCCAGGATCAGCTTGGACAGCGGATTCTCGATGCGCTGCTGAATGGCGCGCTTGAGCGGCCGCGCGCCGAACACCGGGTCGAACCCGACCTTGGCCAGTTCGGCCAGCGCCTGGTCCGACACCTCGAGCGTGAGCTCCATCCTGGCCAGGCGCTCGGCCAGCACCTTGAGTTGGATCTTGGCGATGGCGCCGATCTGGCTCGCGTCCAGGCCGTGGAAGACCACGATCTCGTCGATGCGGTTCAGGAATTCGGGGCGGAAGTGGTTCTTCAGCTCGCCGAACACCGCGTCCTTCACCTCTTCATAGGGCTGCCCGGCCATGCTCTGGATCATCGGGCTGCCGATGTTGCTGGTCATGATGATGACGGTGTTCTTGAAGTCCACCGTGCGGCCCTGCCCATCGGTCAGGCGGCCATCGTCCAGCACCTGCAGCAGCACGTTGAACACGTCCGGGTGTGCCTTCTCGATCTCGTCGAACAGCACCACGCTGTAGGGCTTGCGCCGCACCGCCTCGGTCAGGTAACCGCCTTCGTCGTAGCCCACATAGCCCGGCGGCGCGCCGATCAGGCGCGAGACGCTGTGCTTCTCCATGAACTCGCTCATGTCGATGCGCACCATGTGCTGGTCGCTGTCGAACAGAAAGCCCGCCAGCGCCTTGGTCAGCTCGGTCTTGCCGACGCCCGTGGGGCCCAGGAACAAGAAGCTGCCCAGCGGCCGGTTGGGGTCGGACAGGCCCGAGCGCGAGCGGCGGATGGCGTCGGACACGGCCTGGATGGCCTCGTCCTGGCCCACCACGCGCTGGTGCAGGGCGTCTTCCATGTGCAGCAGCTTGTCGCGCTCGCCCTGCATCATCTTGCTGACGGGAATGCCGGTGGCGCGGCTGACGACCTCGGCGATTTCCTCGGCGCCCACCTGCGTGCGCAGCAGCTTGTGCGCCTTGGCCTGGGCGTCCACGCTCTTCTCGCTGGCCTGCACTTCCTTCAGCTGCTTTTCGAGCGCGGGCAGCTTGCCGTACTGCAGCTCGGCCACGTGGTTGAAGTCGCCCTTGCGCGTGGCTTCCTGGATCTGGAACTTGATTTGCTCGATCTCCTTGCGCACCTGCTCGCTGCCCTGGGCGTTGGCCTTCTCGGCCTTCCAGATTTCGTCCAGGTCGGCGTATTCCTTCTCCAGCTTGGCCAGGTCTTCCTCGATCAGGGCCAGGCGCTTTTTGGAGGCCTCATCCTGCTCCTTCTTCATCGCCTCGCGCTCGATCTTGAGCTGGATCATGCGGCGGTCCAGCTTGTCCATCACCTCGGGCTTGGAGTCGATCTCGATCTTGATCTTGGCCGCCGCCTCGTCGATCAGGTCGATCGCCTTGTCGGGCAAAAAGCGGTCGGTGATGTAGCGGTGGCTCAGCTCGGCCGCGGCGACGATGGCCGGATCGGTGATGTCCACCCCGTGGTGCGCCTCGTATTTTTCCTGCAGGCCGCGCAGGATGGCGATGGTGTCTTCCACGCTCGGCTCGCCCACGAACACCTTCTGGAAGCGCCGCTCCAGCGCCGCGTCCTTCTCGATGTACTTGCGGTATTCGTCCAGCGTGGTGGCCCCGATGCAGTGCAGCTCGCCACGCGCCAGCGCGGGCTTGAGCATGTTGCCGGCGTCGATGGCGCCCTCGGCCTTGCCCGCGCCCACCATGGTGTGCAGCTCGTCGATGAACAGGATGATGCGGCCCTCTTCGTGTGCCACCTCCTTCAGCACGGCCTTCAGGCGCTCCTCGAACTCGCCGCGGTACTTGGCGCCGGCCAGCAGGCCGGCCATGTCCAGCACCAGCACCTGCTTGTTCTTGAGCGTGTCGGGCACCTCGCCGGCCACGATGCGCTGCGCCAGGCCCTCGACGATGGCGGTCTTGCCCACGCCGGGCTCGCCGATCAGCACCGGGTTGTTCTTGCTGCGCCGCTGCAGCACCTGGATGGTGCGGCGGATCTCGTCGTCGCGGCCGATCACCGGGTCCAGCTTGCCCTGGCGCGCGCGCTCGGTCAGGTCGAGCGTGTATTTCTTCAGCGCCTCGCGCTGGCCTTCGGCGTCGGCCGAATCCACGCCCTGCCCGCCGCGCACCGCCTCGATGGCGGCCTCCAGCGCCTTGCGGCTCAGGCCCGCTTCCTTGGCGATGCGACCGGCCTCGCCCTTGGCGTCGGCCAGGGCCAGCAGGAACATCTCGCTGGCGACGAACTGGTCGCCGCGCTGGATGCTTTCCTTCTCGGTGGCCTGCAGCAGCTTCAGCAGGTCGGGGCCGGGCTGCACCTGGTCCTGCCCCTGCACGCTGGGCAGGCGCCCGATGGCGGCGTTGGCGGCCTGCGCCAGCGCGGCGGTGTTGACGCCGGCGCGCGCCAGCAGGGCCTTGGGCCCGTCGTCCTGCTGCAGCATGGCCGCCAGCAGGTGCTCGGGCTGGATGTAGGCGTTGTCGTGCCCCAGGGCCAGCGACTGCGCGTCGGCCAGGGCTTCCTGGAATTTGGTGGTGAGTTTGTCCAGACGCATGGTGTATACGGCTTGAAGTTGTTGCTGAATTGCCAACGATATGAGGGCCCGGCCCCCCGATTCAAGCCCGGCGCCACGCGGGCGCGGCGGCTTGGGGCGCACCCGACAGCCGTGCGCAAGCGCCGGTTTTACACCCAAGCACGGCCTTCTGCCGGCCGCCCCTCGACGGGCTCGATGAACCGAAGGCCGTGGTGCCGGACAATGTCCCTTTGACCGACCGGGCATCAACCAGCATGACCCGGTGTCGACCACGAAACGAGGAGGTTCCATGGCAACAGACGATCCCGGCGAGCGCTCCAACGCCATCGTCATCGTCGGCGGTGGCGCCGGCGGGCTCGAGCTGGCGTGCAAGCTCGGGCGCCGGCTGGGCGCCGAGCGCGTGACGCTGGTCGACCAGCAGCTGTTCCACATCTGGAAGCCGACGCTGCACGAGGTGGCCGCCGGCACGCTGGACATCCACCAGGAGGGCCTGTCCTACGAGATGCTGGCGCACGACAACGGCTTTCGCTTCGTCTACGGCCCGCTGGTGGCGCTCGATGCGGCGCGCCGCTCGATCGGCGTCGGCGCGATCCACGACGAAAGCGGCGAGGAACTGCTGCCGGTGCGCGAACTGGGCTACGACCGCCTGGTGCTGGCGCTGGGCAGCACCTCACGCTACTTCGGCGTGCCGGGCGCGCCCGAGCGCACGCTGTCGCTGAACGACCCGGCGTCGGCCGAGCAGTTTCGCCTGCGCATGCTCAAGCTGCTGGCCGCGGCCGACATGCGCAAGCAGCGCGACGGCGCGGCCAGCGTCGACGTCGTGATCATCGGCGGCGGCGCCACCGGGGTGGAGCTGGCGGCCGAGCTGCGCGAGGCCAGCGCCGTGCACACGCGCTACGGCCTGCGCCGGCTCGACCCCGACCGCGACGTGCGCATCACCCTGCTGGAAGGCAGCCCGCGCCTGCTGGCCCCGCTGAGCGAAAAGGTGTCGGCGGCGGCGCTGGATCTGCTGCGCCAGCGCCACGTCGACGTGCACACCGACTGCCGGGTGACCCGCATCGACGCCGAGGGCGTGGAGGACCACGACGGCCACCGATACCCGAGCGAGCTCACGGTCTGGGCGGCCGGCATCGAGGCGCCGCCGCTGCTGCGCGCGCTCGGCCTGCCGGTCAACAAGTCAGGCCAGGTCGAGGTCGATGCACAGCTGCGCGTGCCCGGCTGGCCGGGCGTGCTGGCGCTGGGCGACTGCGCCGCCTGCGCCGGCCCGGGCGGGCGCCCGCTGCCGCCGCGCGCGCAGACCGCCCATCAGGAGGCGAGCTACCTGGGCCGGGCGCTGCTGGGCGAGGCGCGCGGACGCTCCTGGCCCGAGGCGCCCTACGTGTACCGCGACCACGGCTCGCTGGTGTCGCTGGGCACCAGCACCTCGGTCGGCAGCCTGATGGGCGTGCTGTTCAGCAAGAGCTGGTTCGTCGAAGGCCTGTTTGCCCGCCTGATGTACATGAGCCTGCACCTGATGCACCACGAAGCGGTGCTGGGCGTGCGCCGCACGACGGTGCTGGCGCTGGCCCGCTTTCTCATCAAGCGCGCGACGCCGCGCGTCAAGCTGCATTGAGCCGGCGCGCCGCCTCGCGCACGCCCCTTCGGACGTGCCAGTCTCAGTCCGCCTTGATGCCCAGCTTGCGGATCAACTCGCCCCAGCGCTTGTCTTCGCTCTTGATGAAGGCGCCGAACTCGGCTGGCGTGGTGACGCGCTCGTTGGCCGGAATGTTGTCGAACGCGGTGCGCGTCTCGGCGGTGACGGCGCCCGCCGCCCAGGCCGCCTGCAGCTTGTTGATGATGGCCGGCGGCGTGGCGGCGGACGCCACCAGACCGAACCAGGACTCGACCTCGAAGCCCGGGTAGCCCGATTCGGCCACGGTGGGCACGTCGGGCCACACCGAGGCGCGCTTGGCCGAGGTGACGGCAATCGCCTTGAGCTTGCCGGCCTTGACGTGCTGCAAGGTGGTGACCAGCGAGCTTTCGACGCTGACCGGCACCACGCCCGAGATCAAATCGGGCACGATCTGGCTGGAGCCCTTGTACGGCACGTGCGTCATCTGAAAGCCCGCCACCGACTGCAGCAGTTCGGCCGCCAGGTGGTTGCTGGTGCCGATGCCCGAGGTGGCATAGCTGATCTTGCCCGGGTTGGCCTTGGCGTAGGCGATCATGCCCTTGAGGTCGCTGAAGGGCGCGTTCGGGTTGGCCACGATGGCACAGGGCGTGGTGCCCACCAGCGAAATCGGCGCCAGGTCCTTCTCGACGTTGAACGGCATCTTGCTGTACATGTGCGGCGCGATCGCCAGGCTGCTGATGGCCGACAAGGCGATCAGGTAGCCGTCGGGGGCGGCCTTGGCCGCCGCGTCGGTGCCGATGTTGCCGGCGGCGCCAGCGCGGTTCTCGACCACGAAGGACTGGCCCAGCTGCTCGCTCATGGCACGGGCCGCCGCGCGGCCCATCATGTCGGTGGGACCGCCCGGCGGAAAGGGCACGATCAGGCGCACCGGCTTGCTGGGGTACTTGTCTTGCGCCCAGCTCAGGCCGGGCAAGGCAGCAGCGGACGCCGCCGCGACGAAGTCACGTCGTTTCATGAGTCTCTCTTCGGGGTAAAAAAATGGCGCCGTTCGTTCGGCGCCGGGGTTCAAAACTTCATGCGAAGCGCACCGACACGCTGCCCATGCCCTGCACGCGCAGCGTCACGTGGTCGCCCTTTTGCACCGACACGGCCTCGGTGATGCCGCCGGACAGCACCAGGCTGCCGGCCGGCAGGCTTTTGCCGCGCCGGCCCAGGTGATTGACCAGCATGGCCACGGCGGCGGCCGGATGGCTGACCACCGCCGCGCCGGCGCCCAGGGCCACGACCTGGCCGTTTTTCTCGAGCACCACGCCGGTGGTGCGCAGGTCCACGCTGCGCGCGTCGACCGCGCGCCCGCCGACCACGAAGCGCGACGCCGAGGTGTTGTCGGCCACCACGCTCTTCAAGTCGAACTTGAAGTCGCGGTAGCGGCTATCGATCACCTCGATGCCGGGCAGCACCAGGTCGCTGGCGGCCAGCACGTTGGCGACGCTGCAGCCGGGGCCCTTCAGCTCGGTGCGGGTGACGAAGGCGATCTCGGGCTCGACCTTGGGGTGGATCAGCTCGCCGGTCTGGACCTCGCCGCCGTCGGGCACGATGAATTCATCGACCAGAAAGCCGAACACCGGGTCGGTCACGCCCATCTGCTTCATCTTGGCGTGCGAGGTCAAGCCCGCCTTGTAGCCGGCGATGCGCGCGCCGGCCTTCAGCTTGGCGGCGAGGATGCGGTCCTGGATGGCATACGCATCGTCGAAATCCATTTCGGGGTGCTGGTCGGTGATCTTGGGCGTGTCGCGCGCCTCGCGCTGGCAGGCGTGCAGGTGCTCGGCCAGCGCGTCCAGGGTCTTGTCGTCAAGTGCCATGGGTTGGGTCTTTCAGGCGTTTCAGGCCGTTTGCGCTTGCACAGCGCGCGCAGCATGCTTTTGTTTTGATAGCGTGAGGGCGGTATCCTCGATCATGTCTTCCTGCCCGCCCACGCAGCCGCGCCGGCCCATTTCCACGAGGATTTCGCGCGCCGGCACGCCGTATTTTTTCTCTGCGCGCTTGGCAAACAGGAGGAAGGAGCCGTACACCCCCGCATAGCCCAGCGTGAGCGCGTCGCGGTCGATGCGGATGGGGAAATCCATCATCGGCACGATCAGGTCCTCGGCCACGTCCTGGATCTTGAACACGTCCACACCGGTCTCCACCCCCATCAGGTCAAGCACGGAGACGAGCACCTCCATCGGCGTGTTGCCTGCACCCGCGCCCAGGCCTGCGCTGGCCGCGTCCACACGGTTGGCGCCCATCTCGATCGCAGTGATCGAATTGGCCACGCCCATGGCGAGGTTGTGGTGCGCATGAAAGCCCAGCTCGGTCTCGGGCTTGAGGGCTTCGCGTACCGCACCGAGTTTGGCGCGCACATCCTCGGGCAGCATGTGGCCGGCGGAGTCGGTGACATAGACGCAGTTGGCGCCATAGCTTTCCATTAGTTTGGCTTGCTTGACCAAACCCTCCGGGCTGTTCATGTGGCTCATCATCAGGAAGCCCACGGTATCCATGCCGAGCTTGCGCGCCTGCGTGATGTGCTGCTCGGAGACATCGGCCTCGGTGCAGTGCGTGGCGACGCGGATGGTGTGCACACCCACCTCGTGCGCCATCTTCAGGTGCTCGACGGTGCCTATGCCCGGCAGCAGCAGCGCAGAGACCTTGGCGCGCTTCATCAGCGGGATCACCGCCTTGAGGTATTGCTCGTCGGTGTGCGCGGCAAAGCCGTAGTTGACCGAGTCGCCGCCCAGACCGTCGCCATGGGTGACCTCGATCAGCGGCATGCCGGCCGCGTCCAGCGCGGTGGCGATGCTCGTCATCTGCTCGATGCTGATCTGGTGCTGCTTGGGGTGCATGCCGTCGCGCAGCGCCATTTCATGCAGCGTGATTTTCTTGCCTTTGATGCTCATGGTGTGTTCTCCTTACGCCGCGACGGGCTCCAGTTTGAGCCGCCCGGCCAGAATCTCTTCGGCAAACATCTCCGCAGTGCGCGCGGCAGCCGCCGTCATGATGTCCAGGTTGCCCGAATACTTGGGCAGGTAATCGCCCAGGCCTTCGACCTCCAGGTACATGGAGACGCGCTTGCCGTCGAACACCGGGCCGTTGACCATGCGGTAGCCAGGCACGTATTTCTGCACCTCGGCCATCATGGCGGCGACGCTCTTCTTGATGGCGGCCTGATCGGGGTCGGTTTCCGTCAGCACATGCACGGTGTCGCGCATGATGAGCGGCGGCTCGGCCGGGTTGATGATGATGATGGCCTTGCCCTTCCTGGCGCCGCCCACCTTCTCGATGGCACCGGCGGTGGTGCGGGTGAATTCGTCGATGTTCTTGCGCGTGCCTGGGCCGGCGGATTTGCTCGACACCGTGGCGACGATTTCAGCGTAGGGCACGCTTTGCACGCGGCTGACCGCCGCGACCATGGGAATCGTCGCCTGGCCGCCGCAGGTGACCATGTTGACGTTCATTTCGCGCTTGCCGACATGTTCCCTGAGGTTGACCGGCGGCACGCAGTAGGGGCCGATGGCGGCGGGCGTGAGGTCGACCATCATGGCGCCCTGCTCGGTGACCTTGCGCGAGTTCTCGGCGTGCACGTAGGCGCTGGTGGCGTCAAACACGATCTGCACGCCATCCTGGCGCATATGCGGGATCAGGCCATCGACGCCCTGGTCGGTGGTCTTGATGCCCATCTCGCGCGCACGCTTGAGACCGTCGGACGCGGGATCGATGCCCACCATCCACACCGGCTCCAGCACCGGGCTGCGCTTCAACTTCGCCAGCAGATCGGTACCGATGTTGCCGGGCCCGATCAGGGCGCATTTCACTTTCTTGCTCATCACTTCACTCCTTTGTTCCTTGCCAGCTCAGACGAAACGCACCGAGCAGCCACCAATGCCGCCTATGGTCACGCGCAGGTTGTCGCCGGTCTTGACCGGCACCATGGCGCCCAGCGAACCCGAGAGCACCACCTCGCCCGCCTCCAGCGCGGTGCCATGTGCGCCCAGCGTGTTGGCCAGCCACGCCACCGCATTGGCCGGGTGGCCCAGCGCCGCGGCGCCCGCGCCAGTGACGACGATCTCGCCGTTCTTCTCCAGCACCATGCCGCAGGTGGTGAGATCCACGTCGCGCGGATCGACCAGACGGTCGCCGAGCACGAAGACGCCGCAACTGGCGTTGTCGGCCACCGTGTCCTGGATCTTGATCTTCCAATTCTCGATGCGCGAATCAACGATCTCGAAGCACGCCATCACCCCCTCGGTCGCGGCCAGCACATCAGCCACCGTCACACCCGGGCCCTTGAGGGTTTTCTTGAGCACGAAGGCGATCTCGCCCTCGGCCTTGGGCTGGATCAGGCGGTCCATGGGGATGGACTCGCCTTCGTTGTAGACCATGGCATCGGTAAGCCAGCCGAAATCGGGCTGGTACACGCCCAGCATGTCCATCACCGCCTTGCTGGTGACGCCGATCTTCTTGCCTATGACCTTCTCGCCGGCCGCCAGGCGCCGCGCCATCAGGTGCTGCTGGATGGCATAGGCATCGTCGATGGTGATTTCCGGATGCCGCGTGCTCAGGGGCGGCAGGACGGAGCAGGACGCGAGCGCCTCATGCAGCTCCACTCCGAGTCGCTTGCGCAGTGCCGAATTCATGGGTTTTTCCTTGTTCATTTGATTCACACAATCGGTTCAGGCCCTCAAAGGCAGGGGCTCATGGTCGCTCGCCTCTGCGCAGAAATCGCCTACCAGCCGCGCGAAACGGGCGGCATGCTCGATCTGCGTCCAGTGCCCGCAGCGGCCATAGACATGCAGCTGCGCACGCGGTATCCATTCGGCCAGCCGGTAGGCGTTGCTCAAGGGCAGCACCTGGTCCTCGCGGCCGTGGATGACCAGCGTTTCGTGCGCAAGGCCGCGGATGTCCTGCTCGTCGCTCGCCAGCGCCTGCACCCAGCGCTGGCGCGGCGCGGGAAACATCGCGGCGAACGATTCCTGAAAACCGGGCCGTATGCTGGCCTCGTAGCGCAGCTGCGCCAGCTCGTTCGTCACCAGCGAGCGGTCATAGGCGAAGATATCGAGCAGGCCGCGCATGGCCGCGACAGAAGGCTCGTAGCCCCACACCGCATCCAGCCCCGGCGTGAGCTCGAACGACACCCCTGCACTGCCCATGAGCACCAGGCGGCGCACGCGCTCGGGATGGCGGATGGCAAGCGCCAGCGCCAGCCCGCCGCCAAAAGAATTACCCACGAGATCGGCGCGCGCAATGCCCAGCGCATCCAGCAGCCCCACGGCCTGGCGCACCCACGCATCCATGGTGTAGACGAAACCCGCCGGGCGCTCGCTGTAGCCAAAGCCCACCATGTCCGGCGCGATCACGCGGGCGCGGCGCGCCAGCTCCGGCATCACGCCGCGCCAGTTCGCCCAGGCCGACACCCCGGGGCCCGAGCCGTGGATCAGCAGCATGGGCGCGCCGCTGCCGCTGTCGTGGTAATTGGTGCGGATGCCCGCAGCCTCGATACTGCGCCCCACTTCCGGATTCTGCTCAGCCGATACCGTCACATGGACTCCTCAAAAACAATAGCTGCCAGCGCTTAGTACATAAGCGCTGGGGCATATTTTCATTACATTTTTACCATGACGTTGCGCAACTCGGTGTAAAACTCGAGCGAGTGCACGCCACCCTCGCGACCAATACCCGATTGCTTGGAGCCGCCAAACGGTGTGCGCAGGTCGCGCAGAAACCAGCTGTTGATCCACGCCAGGCCCACTTCGATGTGCTGCGCCATGCGGTTGGCGCGACCAATGTCCTGCGTGAAGATGGAGGTGGCGAGACCGTAGCGGTTGGCATTCACCTTGGAAAGCACCTCGTCATCGCTGTCAAACGGCGCGATGTGGCAGCAGGGGCCGAAGATTTCCTCGGTGATCACGCTGGCGGTCTCAGGCAGGCCGGTCCAGATCGTGGGCTGCACCCAGCAGCCGTCCTTGAGGTCTGCGGGCATGTCGGGCACGCCGCCGCCGGTGACCACGGTGGCGCCCTCTTCGGCCGCCTTCTTGTAGTAGCCCAGCACCTTGGCCTGATGCTCCTTGCTGATCAGCGGACCGATCTTGGTCGCCGCATCAAACGGGCGCCCGGGCGTCATGGTCTCGGCCTTGTGCTTGAGCGCGGCAACGAACTTGTCGAAGATCGGGCGCTCAACGTACACGCGTTCGGTGCCCAGGCACACCTGGCCGGCGTTTTCGAAGCACGAGCGCGTGACGGTATCCACCGCGGTTTCGAAGTCGCAATCGGCAAACACCACGGCGGCATTCTTGCCACCCAGCTCCAGCGACACCGGGCGGATGCCCTCGGCCGCTGCCTGCATGATGGCGGTGCCGGTGCGCGTCTCGCCGGTGAAGGTGATGCCGTTCACATCCGGGTGGCGGGTGAGGAATTCACCCGCCGAATCCGGACCGAAGCCGTGCACCACGTTGTACACGCCCGCGGGCATGCCGACCGCGTTCATCACCTCGCCCAAGAGTGTCGCGGTGGCCGGCGTCTCTTCGGAAGGCTTGACGACCACGGTGTTGCCGCAGGCCAGCGCCGGACCCACCTTCCAGGTCATCAGCAGCAGCGGCAGGTTCCACGGGCAGACCACGGCGATCACGCCGCGCGGCGTGCGCACGCCGTAGCTGAGCGCCGTCTTGCCGTCGTGCGTGCGCATGGTGAACGACTCGGTCGAGACGCTCTTGATGGTGTCGATGAACACCTGGAAGTTGGCCGCGCCGCGCGGGATATCCACATGCGACGCGAGGTGGCTGGGCTTGCCGGTGTCAAGAATTTCAGCCTGCAGGAAATCGTCGAAGCGCTGGTTGATGCCCAGGGCCAGCGCATCCAGCAGCTTGCAGCGTTCGACCACCGACATGCGGCCCCAGTCGCCCTTGAGCGCGGCCTTGGCGGCGGCGACGGCGGCATCCACCTCGGGTTTGCCGGCCTCATGGACCCTGCCGATGACCTCGCCGTTGACCGGATTGATGTCAGGAAAGGTCTTGCCGCTGGTGTTGCTGACGTATTTGCCGTTGATGAAGTTGAGGATGTCTTTCATGCTTGCTCTCTGTGGTTCATGCCTGCAGGCCCAGGGCAATCAGGCCTGCCCGGGCAATGTCTTCGTCCTGCGTCTCGCTGCCGCCCGAAACGCCGATGCCGCCGATGCGCGCGCTGCCCTCCATGATGGGCAAGCCGCCGCCAAACGCGACGAAGCGCGGGCGCAGCACCAAGCCCTGGCGCACGGCTTCGGAGTGGCCTGCCAGCGCCTCGGTCCAGCGGCTCGTCGGCAGGCCGAAGCTGGCGGCGGTGTAGGCCTTGTCGCTGGCGATGTCGATCGAGTGCAGCGGCGCGCCCGCCATGCGGGCAAAGCCCACCGGCAGACCGGCGGCATCGACGACGGCCACGTTCACAGGCACGCCCAAACCAGCGGCGTGCGCCACCGCGGCCTGCACCGCGCGCAGCGCCGCGGGGGCGTCGATCACCGGCTGCGCTGCGCTCAGGGGCGCGCCGGCATCGGAAAGAGAAGGCTGTTGCATGCCTCGAAAATTCCTGAAAGAAAACAAAAACAATCCCCCCGGCAGGCTCGGGCCCGCCGGGGGAGCGCGGGTGCCTCCAGCAGCAGATCAGGTATAGACGTCGGTGAAGGACGGCACGAGATCGCCCGTGTGGTAGAAGATGCCGCTGCCCAGCTTGTCCTCGCTCCAGGTGGTCACCGGCCGGTCGCGCTGCGCCAGGTAGCCCAGGCCGGCGAAGGTCTCGTTGCGGTTGCCGCTGGGGTCGAAGAAGTAGATGGTCTCGCCGCGCGTGATGCCGTGGCGCGTGGGCGCGACGTCGATGCGCACCTTGTTCTTGGCCATGATGTCGGCGGACTTGAGCACGTCGTGCCAAGAATCAAGGAAATAGGCGATGTGGTGCAGACCGCTGCGCGGACCGCCGACGAAGGCGATGTCGTGCGGCGTGGTGGTGGTCGCCATCCAGGTCGCTGCCTGGATGTTGGCCTCGGGGCCCACCAGCACCTGCTCGGTCAGGAAGAAATTCAGGCACTCCGTCATGAAGCGCGTGTTCTCCGCGACGGTGTTGATGCCCGCCTCGGGGTTCATCTCGCACATCAGCAGGCAGTGGTCAAGCCAGTGCGCGCCGGCGCCGCGCACGCCATCGGGCCAGGGATCGGGGTTCAGCGAGCCGACGTCGGTGCCGACGAACTCCTTGTGCGCGTACAGCCGGAACTCGTGACCGCTGGGCAGGTTGAACTGCAGCATGCGGCCGACCGAGGGCAGCGCGCCCTCGTCGAGCATGGTGGTCTTGACGCCCCAGGCCTCTATGGTTTTCTGCAGCGCGTCCAGGTCGGCATCCTTCTCGACCTTGTAGGCCACGTGGTTCAGCCCGGCCTGATCACTGGGCGTGAGGATGAGCGAAAACTTGTCCCACTCGTCCCAGCACTTGAGGTAGACGTTGCCGGCCTTGTCGGTCATCATGTTCTTCAGGCCGAGCACCTTCTCGTAGTGATTCAAGGCGGCTGCCATGTCCATCACCTTGAGGCTTGCGTGGCCAATGCGTAATACACCCATGTCATATCTCCTGAGCTGGGTTGGTTGGGGAAACGGAATCGGCGGCGCGCGCGGGCGCCGCACTGGGGGAAGGTCGGGAAAACGGCTTGGCGAGCTTGCCGCAGATATCCAGGCTCACCGGCGCGGTGGGCGCGACACGGCAGGCCAGGGTGTAGCCCTGCGCCTCCTCGTCCACGCTGACATGCGCCCGGCTGATCGGTCCGAGCGGTTTGACGCCGCCCTCGACCACGCGCACCTTGCACACGCCACAGCCGCCGCTGACGCAGCCCACGGGAATACCCCTGCGTCCCAGGCGCAGCATGCCGCACAGCAGGCTCTCGTCCGTGGCGCAGGCATAGCGCTCGCCCGTCTGCGTGACATGGACTTCGTGGGTGGAGCGCGGGGTCATCCACATGCGGTTTCTGCCTTGGCGTTCGTAGTCTCAAACACGTTTGAACAGCGGGCTGCGGGCCTGCCCGGCGTCGGCTGCGGAGAGGAACTTCTCGGTATAGATGTCACGCTCGAACAACCGACCCTGCATCAGCGTACCGATGCAGGCCTCGATCATCACCGGCGGACCGCAGAGGTAGGCCTTGTGCCCGACAAAACCACCTTCGCAGTGTGCCTTGGCGACATCATGCACGAAACCGCGCGCACCGTCCCAGTCACTGCCCTCGGGCTCGTCGGACAGCGCGGGCACATAAGTGAAATGCGGGTGCCGTGCGGCCAGCGCGCGGAATTCCGCGTCGTAGTACAGCTCCTCGCGGGTGCGCTGCCCGTAGATCAGCGTGATCGGTTCGGTGCAGCCGCTGGCCAGCATCTGGTGGATCATCGAGCGCGGGCTCGACAGACCTGAGCCGCCGGCGAGAAACAGCATGGGCTGCCGCGCCGAGCGGCGCACGAAGAAGCGCCCGTAGGGCCCGGCCAGGCGCAGCCGAGCGCCTTCCTCAAGCTGCTCGTGCAGCCAGGCCGTGCCCTTGCCGCCGCGCACCTGGCGCACATTGAGTTCGATCTGCGTGCTGTCGCCGTTCGCGTCGGGCGCATTGGCGATCGAGAACGCCCGGCTCTCGCCCAGGCCCGGGATTTCAAGCTGCACGTACTGGCCCGCCTGGAAGTGGATGGGTTTGTCCAGTTGCAGGTGCAGCGCCTTGATCGTGGGCGTGAGCCGCTCGATGCGCAGCACCGTCGCGGCAAAGTCGCGTACCGGGATGACCTCGGCGTCGGGCTCCTCGTCGATGTCGGCCTCGATGGTCGTATCGCATTGCAGCGTGGCGCAGCAGGCCAGGGTCTGGCCGCCGTCGCGCTCGAAGTCCATCAGCGCAAACGGGTTGGCTGCGCCGTGATCCACCTCGCCGTCGGACACCTGCACCTTGCAGGTTCCGCACAGGCCGTGGCCACAGGCGTGGGGAATGTAGATGCCCTGGCGCAGCGCCGCATCGAGCAGGGTCTGGCCCTCTTCGACGTCAATCGTTGCGCCCAGGGGCTCGATGGTCAGCTGGTAGCCCATGGCTGGCCCCGGCTCAGGAGAAAGTGCCCGCAATGCCGGTGAGGCCCGGCGTGCGAAAGCGGATCACGTCCTTGTGGCCCAGCCCGTTGTCGGCCAGGCTTTTGGCCGGGTCGGGCGTCCACGGCTGGCCGGACTTGAACCACTCGACCTGGGACCAGTCGATCTGGGCAAAGTCCGGGTGCTCGCCGTACACGCCGGGCAGCACACCCTGCGCCAGCGCGCCGAAGGGGGTATCCGGCGGCAGCGGCAGGCAGACCGGCGAGGCAAACATCAGGTGGTCTTCCCAGCCAATGTAGAGCAGCGGTGCGGGGAAGTTCTCGCGCCGGTCGCGGGCGGGAAAGTCGTAGGGTTTGAGGGCGACGACGCTCATGCCTTGTCTCCTTGAACAGCATCACCGCGCCAGGCGGCAAAGTTCTTCTGGTCTTCCGAGCCTTCAAAGTCGAAGTTGTCCCGGCCCACCTTCAGGTCGTAGTAGTCCATCACCGCGGCCAGCGGATCGAAGCCTTCAGCCGTCGGGTCGGTGCCCTCGGGGAAGCAGTTGCCCTGGTAAATCTGGTGCACGGGCAGCCAGGCTTGCGAATATTTCTCGGGCTCGTTGTCAAAGATGTCTTTGCAGCCATCGCTGCAGAAGTGGTACTTGTCGCCGTGGTAGTGCGACTCGCGGTAGCAGATCTTGGTCGGGTCACCCGGCTCGGTGAAGAACATGGGGACCTGGCAGATGGTGCACAGCATGGGCAGCGTCTTGTTGTAAAAGCGCTTGCCCTGTTGCTGCTGCGCGTGGAAATGCTCGAAGCGCGGCCGGTAGTACTTGTCGAAGGTGTCGGGGTACTTTTCCGACAGCCAGTCCAGCTCGCCCTCCTTGGGAATCCAGGTGTGGAAAGGTGCGGCGGCCGCGTAGTTGTAGAAGGTGTTCCAGGCCTGGTGCGTGATGTGGTCCTTGCCGGCGCACGCCTCCTTCCAGCCCTTGGGCTCGCGGATGCCATAGCGGGCCAGATCGCGGAACAGGGCGCCGCCGTTTTCCTCGGCGTACATCTCCCACGCTTCCTTCCAGCTCATCACGCGCTTGGGCAGCATGTAGTCCTGCATCATCCCGACAATGGTGAGCAGGCGGTAGCCGCGCCAGAACCACTTGTCGATCCACTTCTGCACGATCGGCACGTTGGCCGGGTCCTGCTCGAGCATGAACTTGATGCACTCGATGCCCAGGGTCATGTGACGCGATTCGTCGGACTGGGCCGAGAAGCCAAACGTCACGGTGCTCATGTCGCCGTTGTGGGCGGCGCCGGACATGAAGGGCACGAACAGCAGGTTGGTCAGCACGTACTCGAACGAGAAGCTCACGGCGGTGAGGAACTCGAACGGCCCTGCGGTGGAGGCGTCTTCAAAAAACGACTTGGGCACGGACAGGTACCACACACGGTCAAACATGTGGGGTGCCTGGTGCAGGCCATTGAAATACTTGTTGTAGTGCGACAGGGCGTGGGTTTCGGTCTGGCAGTGGCGCAGCTCGTCAATGGACTGCATCTGCGCGGCAACGCGGGCACCGGCACCGGTGAAGTGGCGGCCCACATGGGCAAAGCCGCGGTGCGCGTGGTACTCTATCGGGGTCACGGCCTGGAAGAAGATCTTGAGCGCATTCACATAGCGCGCATCCGAAATACCCAGCTGGCCATTGTTCTGCGCAAAGGCCTCGATCACGGCATAGAGCTTCTTTTCCTTCTCGCCCTGGTATTTCCAGTAGGCGTCCATGGTCAGGCGAAACGGGTCTTCCCATTTATCCCAGTCGTGGATCTTGATGCCTTCGTATTTGTCGAACGGGAACACCTTGTCCATCGGTTGGTAGGTAGTGTCCCAGGCCAGATCGCGCGTCATGGCGATGTAGCGTTCTTTCAGGCCGAGCTTCTTTTTGGTAACGGGTGCGTCCATGGTGTGAACTCCTTGGGTTGCGGCAATAAATCGGGGGGTGGCGGCTGCTTTAGCGCAGCCAGCTCAGCGACAGCTCGTCGTCGTCTTCGTTGATGTGGCCCGACAGCGTCACCAGGTTGATGTGAATCTGCTGCAGGTCGAACCGGCGGCCGGTCTGCTCCTCGATGGTCTCCCGGCGAATCACGAGGCGCCTGGGCGCGTCGATCTTGACCAGGCCGGGCGAGCGCCGGGCGCTGGCGCTGGGGTTGTCGTGCAGGATGGCATCGACCACCGGGCGGGCTTCCTCGTTGTCCTGGAAGGCGATGAAGACGTTGGATACGACCGGGGCGTTCATGCGACGCTCCTGGCAAGGCCGGCCTTGCGGGCACGGGCATCGAGGGTGGCACGCACGTCATCGAGCAAGGCCTCGCCGTCGTTGCCCAGCGCCAGTCTGGCCACGGGCGCCAGCGCGGCCTGCGCCAGGTCGGCGTAGTGCCGGTACCAGCCGCTGATCAGCGCCAGGTTGTCGGCGTTGTCCGCCGCCGCGACCTTGACCACGGCATCGACCCAGCGCGCACCCTCGTCATGCCACTCGGGCATGAAGGCGGTGAGCATGGCCACTGCGGTGCCGCCCTGCAAGGCCAACTGGTCATCGACAAAATGGGTGTAGATCAGCGGGAACAGCAGGCCGTCCAGCGCCAGGTTTTGCGCCATGAACAGCTCGAACGGATCGTTGACGACCAGGGTGTCTTCGACGAAGCGGCGCAGCGCCTGCCAGCGCGGGTCTTGCAGCCAGGCGTTTTTGCCCGCCTCCAGGGCGCCGGGCTCCCCCAGCGCCAGGCCCAGGCGGGTCAGGTACTGGGCCACGCCTAGCTGGTCCATGGCGTGCATCATGGCCGGGGCGGTAAAGGCCGTTCCATAGCCGCGTGCACACACCTGGCAATTGTTCATGTTGGCGCCCCAGGCCACATGGCGCAGCGGCATCAGCACCTCGACCGCCTTGGCGCGCAGGGCATCGCTGGTCTTGGCGATCAGGTTGCGCGACTCGACAATCTGGTAGTTGGACTCCATCGCCTCTTGCTGGCGCGCGCGGGCCATGGTCCAGTTGGCGTAGTAATACTGGCGCGGGTCGCGCAGGGCATCCCAGTCAGCCAGTTTGACGGCCGTGCGGCCAGCATCAAACAGCTCGAATTCGGGCTCCCAGGTGGGGCGGTAGTCGAAGTTGGCCGTGGGCTGGATGCCCAAGGTGGCCTCGTGGTAGCGCGATGCCGGCTTGTCGCCGGTGTACTTGGCCACGCGGGCAAAGGTGTTGCGCTGGGGCTTGATCTCGCGCGCTTGCAGATCGATGTTCATTCGCGGGTCTCCTGAGGGTTTTGATTCGGGGAAGGCGCGTCGAGCTGCTGCACCCGGTTGGCGGCACAGAACTCGGCAAAGGCCGGACGGGGCAACAGCAGTTCCACCGCCAATTCGGGCCAGCCGATCGAGAATTCGAACGCCACCAACCCGTCGGCACGCGGGGCAAGAGGCCTCACGTATCTGCGCGACGGATCGCAGGCGGGCAGTTCCAGGGACAGGTCGATCGGGGTCATGGGTCAGGCTCGGCACAATGCACCGACAATGAATGCATGAGCCATGCCACGACCAGGGGAATCCTCAAAAATATCGATAATTTCAGGGAAAACCCCGAAATAAACCCAGGTCAAAAATAAATAATGCGAGATTTCATATCGGGTTTTCCCTGATTTTCTGGTGATATTGACTCTCGTTTTTTCATCAAATCATGAAATCCAAAAATATCGGCTTGATGAATTGATCAATACTCGATTCGCGCGGCATGGACAGGGTTGAATTCATTATCGATAATCGATTCATGATCGAGGATGCCCTCCCTCCCTTGCCCTCAGACGCGGATCTGCGTCGGTTGGTGCACTTTTCGGCCGGCGACGGGCGCATCTGGCTCGCCGGCCAGCGCATGGTGCTGATCCATGCCGCGGCCCTGGGATCGCTGCGACGCGAGTTGATGCAGACCATCGGCCGCGAGACGACGCGCCGCGTGCTGATGCGTTCCGGCTACGCCGCCGGCGAGCGCGATGCGGCATTGGCGCGCCAGGTGCGCAGCGAGGCGTCCTTGTTCGAAATGTTCGCCGTCGGCCCGCAGCTGCACATGCTCGAGGGCGCCGTGCAGGTCACGGCGGAGCGCTTCGAGGCCGACGTCGACCAGGGCCGCTACCACGGCATCTTCCGCTGGGACCATTCCTGGGAGGTGGAAACCCATGTGCGCGACTTCGGTCCCCAGGCAGAACCGGTGTGCTGGATGCTGCTCGGCTATGCCTCGGGCTACACCAGCGCGTTCTTCGGCCGCCCCGTGCTGTACAAGGAGGTCGCCTGCTGCGCCTGCGGCGATGCGCACTGCCGCATCGAGGGCCGCCCGCTCGCCGACTGGCCCGACGGCGAGGCCATGGCCCGCGACTACGACGCCGACTCGCTGCTGGTGCGCCTGGAGGACCTCCATTCCCAGGTCGAGACGCTGCGCTCCTCGCTCGAACCCGCCGACGATCTGGGCCCGTTGGTGGGCCGCTCCAAGGCGTTCACGGGCGCGGTGGACCTGCTGCGCAAGGCCGCCGTGACCCAGGTGACGGTGCTGCTGACCGGCGAGACCGGCGTCGGCAAGGAGCGCTTCGCGCGCGCACTGCATGCGATGAGCGCGCGCGCGGACAAGCCGTTCGTCGCGGTCAACTGCGCGGCGCTGCCGGGCGAGCTGATCGAAAGCGAACTGTTCGGCGCCGAGAAAGGTGCCTACACCGGTGCCGGTGCTGCGCGACCCGGCCGCTTCGAGCGCGCCAACGGCGGCACGCTGATGCTCGACGAGCTGGGCGAGCTGCCGCTGCCCGCGCAGGCCAAGCTGCTGCGCGTGCTGCAGCATGGCGAAATTGAACGCCTGGGCGCCACGCAGGTGCGCAAGGTGGACGTTCGGGTGATCGCCGCGACCAACGTCGATCTGGAGGCCGCGGTCGCCGCCGGTCGCTTCCGGCGCGATCTCCTGTACCGGCTCGACGTCTATCCGATCCGCATTCCGCCGCTGCGCGAGCGCGCCGACGACATCGAGCCGTTGGCGCTGCACCTGCTGCAACGCTTCTGCGCGCTGCACGACAAGCGCGTCACCGGGTTCACCGACCGCGCGCTCGACGCCATGCGCCACCATCCCTGGCCTGGCAACGTGCGCGAACTGGAAAACCTGATCGAGCGCGGCGTCATCCTCGCCAGTGCCGGCGAGCCGATCGACGTGGACGCACTGTTTGCTGCCGCTCCGACGTCGACGCCGGTCACCGTCAACGCCTCGGGCGAGCTCGAGCGCCGGTCGACCGACGATTCGGGAGCGCTGTATGACGAACTGCAGCGCCGGCAGCTCAGCCTGGAAGCGCTCGAGGACGCGCTGATCAACGACGCGGTCGACCGCGCCGCCGGCAACCTGTCGGCGGCCGCGCGCGCCCTGGGCCTCACCCGGCCGCAACTGAGCTACCGGCTGCAGCGCCTGCGCGAGCGCGCACGTCGATAGCCCCCTTGCGAGCAGGAGCGACTGCACGACGACGAGGTCGAAGGCCGGCTCGCTTCGGACGAGCGGTTTCGGCAACGGGCTGCGCGCCGTGGCTCAGGCGTTGGGCAGGCTCAGTCCCCAGCGTGCCAGCGCCGCGTCGTCGCTCACGCGCGCGTCCACCCAGCGCGCGCCTTCGGGCGTGGCCTCCTTCTTCCAGAACGGCGCCTGGGTCTTGAGGTAGTCCATCAGGAACTCGCAGGCCTGAAAACTCTCGCGCCGATTCATCGAGGTGACAGCCACCAGCACGATCTGATCGAGCGGCTGCAGCAGGCCGACCCGATGCACCACCCGCGCGCCCAGAATGGCAAAGCGCTGCTGCGCGGCATCGATCATCGCCTCGATGGCCTTCTCGGTCATGCCGGGGTAGTGCTCCAGCTCGATCGCGCTCACGCTGCCCGCCTCGGCGCCGGCGTGGCGGTCGCGCACCGTGCCGACAAAGGCACACACGGCGCCGATGCGCGCATCGCCGGCGCGCAAGTGCGCCACCTCCTGCGTCAGGTCGAAGTCGTGCGACTGAATGCTCACCCGGGGACCGCGTCCCGCCTTGATCGCTTGCATGAGGCCGATTGTGGCACCCGGCGGACAGCCAGCGGAGCGCCCTTTTCCAGAGTCTGAATCAGCGCGGCGCGCTCAAGGCCATCGACGAAAAGTGGCTGAAGTGAAACGGCCGGACACAGGTGACGACGGTTCCCGATTCGGCTAAATTGACGCTCAACCCATAAAAACACCACAACGAGACCGGGATGGCGATCGAGGCTTACAGCTTGCGGACACTGCCCGATTTTGTCGGCAAGGAGCTGGGGGTATCGGGCTGGGTGCGGGTGGATCAGCCGCGCATCGACCAGTTCGCCGAGTGCACGGGCGATCACCAGTGGATTCACGTCGACCCCAAGCGGGCCAGCGCCGAAAGCCCGTACGGCGGCACCATCGCACACGGCTTTCTGACGCTCTCGATGGTGGCGACGATGGCGATGGAGGTGGGCATCGTGCCGGCCGACGCGCGCGCCGGGCTCAATTACGGCATGGACAAGCTGCGCTTCATGGCGCCCGTCAAGGCCGGCGCGCGCGTGCGCTGCCGCGTCGAGCTGATGTCGGCCGAGGACAAGGGCGGCGGCAACACCCTCATCAAGACGCGCAACACGCTGGAAATCGAAGGGGAAGGCAAACCCGCCCTGGTGGCCGAAATGTTGGCCATGCTGATCCAGTGACCGGCGCAGAAAGCACTTGTTCGCACAACGAGGAGACAGGCCATGGCCAGAAAAAAGGCAAGCGCGACGGCGACCGCTGAAGTCCATACCGACGCCGATACCGACGCCACGCAATCGGTCGGCGGACTGAATGCCCTGGGCGACCTGCGGCTGGACGACCTGCGCGACAGCGCCGTCGAGCTGTGGCTGCAGGCGCTGCGGCAACCCGAAGTCTTCGCGCGGGAAAGCGCGGCGTTCTACGCCAAGCTGGCCAAGATCATCGTGCGCGGCGATGGCGGCGAGTCGGCACCCAGCCCCGATCCGCGCTTTGGCGACTCCGCCTGGCGCAACAACGGCCTGTACCGCCGGTGGCTGCCGGCGTACCAGGCGTGGGCGCAGTCGCTGCAGAATTTTGTCGACCAGGCGGGGCTGGAGCCCAAGCAGACGGGCCGCGCCAAGTTCCTGATGTCGCAAGTGACCGAGGCGCTGGCGCCCACCAACTTCCTGCTGGGCAATCCGGCCGCGCTCAAGCGCGCTTATGAGAGCGGCGGCAAGAGCCTGCTCAGCGGCTACCAGAACTGGTTGAGCGACGTGACGGCGCGTCGCCCCGTGCCCTCGCAGGTGGACACGCGGCCGTTCAAGGTCGGCGACAACCTGGCGGCCACGCCCGGCGACGTGGTGCTGCGCACCGAACTGTTCGAGCTGCTGCAATTCGCGCCGCAGACCGAGCAGGTGCACGAGCGGCCGATCCTGGTGATTCCCTCAATCATCAACAAATACTACGCGTTCGACCTGGCGCCCGGGCGCAGCCTGCTCGAATACCTGGTGCAAAACGGCTTCACGCTGTTCGTCATGGTGTTCCGAAACCCCGGCAAGGAGCACGATTCATGGGGCATGGACACCTACATGGACGGCATGGACGAGGCGCTGCAGGCGGTCAAGAGCATCTCGGGCTGCGCCGATCCGAACGTGCTGGCCGTCTGTGGCGCGGCGCCGCTGGCCGTCACGGTGGCCGGCCATCACGAGGCCATGCATTCGAAAAGCATCGGCTCGATGACGCTGTTCGTAGCGCCGCTGGACTGCGCCGCCATGAACGACACACCCGTGCTGGGCGACTTCAACGACCCCAAGCTGAGCAAGTGGACCAAGGTGCTGCCCAAAAAGAGCGACCGCATCAGCGCCGACGAATTCACCCTGCTGTTTGCCATGTTGCGGCCCAACGACCTGATCTGGAACTACTGGGTCAACAACTACCTGATGGGCGAAGGGCCGCCGGCCTTCGACATCCTGGCCTGGAACTCGGACGCCACCGGCATGACCGCCCAGTACAACCGCGACTTCCAGGCCTTCTGCGCGCGCAATCCGCTGGCCACGCCCGGCGCCATGCAGTATCGCGACACGCCCATCGCCGACATTTCCAAGTTCGGCTTCGACAGCCTGGTCATCGCCGCCCGCACCGACCACATCTGCCCTTGGCCGTCGGTGTACCGCTCGGCCCAGATGCTGGGCAAGCGCTGCGACTTCCTGCTGGGCGGGCGCGGCCACATCCAGACCATCGTGGCGCCGCCCGGGGGCAAGAAGGACTTTTATTTCCTCAACCCGGACAACACCAAGGACAGCGACGGCTGGCTGGCCGACGCCCAGCGCGTCTACGGCAGTTGGTGGCCGTACTACGTCGAATGGTGCGCCAAGCGCTCGGGCAAAATGGTCGCCGCACCCAAAAAGCCCGGCAACAAGACCCACCCGTCCCTGGGCAAGGCACCGGGCACCTACGTGCATGAAAAGGCATCGTCTTGATCGACACCATGGACTCCCCAGACACCGCGACCGCCAACCGAGCCGAACCGCGATTCGAACGCCGGACCGTCGACGGCCACGAGCTGCGCATCGCGGTGTGGGCGGGCACGTTGGCGGACAAGCCGCCCTTGCTGCTGTTCAACGGCATCGGCTCGCGCATCGAGCTGATGGCGCCGTTTGTCGACCACCTGGACCCCGAGCGCGAGATCATCGCGCTGGACGTTCCGGGCACCGGCGAATCGCCGGCCACCCCGTTCCCGTACCGGCTGTGGATGATGGCCCGCCTGGTGGGGCACCTGCTCGAGCAGTTGAAGGTCGAGCGCGTGGACGCATTGGGCGTCTCCTGGGGCGGCACCCTGGCCCAGCAGTTTGCCCTGCAAAACCCGCGCCGCTGCCGCCGGCTGGTGCTGGCGGCCACCGCCGCGGGCGGGCTGCTGATTCCGGGCGACCTGCGCGTGCTGGCCAAGATGACCACGCCGCGCCGGTTCAAGGACCCCAACTTCATGCGTGACAACCTGGGCGCGCTCTACGGCGGCGTGGCCCGCACCGACCCCGAGGCGCTGACCGATTTCGCACGCCTGTCGCGCTCGCCCAGCCGGCGCGGCTACCTCTACCAGCAGATGGCCCTGGCCGGCTGGATCAGCGCGCCCCTGCTGCCCCTGCTGCGGCAGCCCACCTTGATCATGGCGGGCAACGACGACCCGATCGTCCCCCTGGTCAATGCCCGCATCATGACGCGGCTGATTCCGCACAGCACGCTGGTCGAGCTGGACGACGGGCACCTGTTCCTGTTCACCAAGGCAACCGAATCGGCTGCGGCGGTCGATCGGTTTCTGGATTCGGGCGAGAAGTAGGCGCTCCAGTCGGCTGCGGCGATCGCCCCCGCACGCCGCTTATCCTCCCGTGACGGGCGGGAAAAACGCCACCTCGGCACCGGCGCGCAGGGGCTCGCTGTCGGCCGCCATCACCTGGTCCTGCGCCATGCGCACGGCGCGGGTCGGGGCCAGCGCCTCGGCGTAAGCGCCGCCGCGCGCGGCCAGTTCGCGGCGCAGCGCGCCCAGCGTGGCGGCGTCGGTGTCGAGCGCTTCCGAGCCTTTGCCCAGCGCCTCGCGCAACGAGGCGAAGTAGCGCACCGTGACCTGCACCGTCATGACAGCAGCTCCGCCAGCGGGATGAAGCGAACCATGTCGCCCTGGGCGATGGTGGTGCCCGCCGGGTGGTCGACCAGGCCGTCGGCCCAGTGCATCGACGTCAGCACGCCCGAGCTCTGGTTGGCGAACAGATCCAGCCCGCCCTGCGCGTTGCGCCGCACGCGCAGGAACTCGCGGCGCTTGTCGGCCTTGGTGATGGCGAAGTCGGCGCGCAGGGCAAAGGCCGGCGCGTCCAGCCGTGTGGCACCTTGCAGCGCCCGCACGAAGGGCCGCACCAGCAGCAGGAAGGTGACGAAGCTGGACACCGGATTGCCGGGCAGGCCGATGAAGTGCGCCGCGCCGCCATCGGCCCGCCCGACGTGGCCGTAGGCAAAGGGTTTGCCGGGCTTGATGGCGATCTGCCACAGGTCCAGCGCGCCCAGGCGCGTGACGGCGGGCTTGACGTGGTCTTCCTCGCCCACCGACACGCCGCCACTGGTCAGGATCAGATCGTGCCCGGCCGCCGCGCCGCGCAGGGCATCCACCGTGGCGTCCAGGCTGTCGGGCACGATGCCCAGGTCGGTCACCTCGCAGCCCAGGCGCTGCAGCAGCGCGCGCAAGAAATAGCGGTTGCTGTTGTAGATGGCGCCGGGCGGCAGGGCCTCGGGGGCCACCGTGCCGGGCGTCACCAGTTCGTCGCCGGTCGAGAACATGGCCACCCGCGGGCGGCGCGCCACGCTCAGGCGATCCAGGCCGATTCCGGCCGCCAGCCCGGTACTGGCGGGCGTGAGCAGCTCCTCTTTCGAGAGCACCACGGCACCGCGCATGACATCCTCGCCGGCGCGGCGAATCGACTGGCCGGCCTTGGGCACGACGCGGATGCGCACGCGCGCGCCGCCCTGCAGCGCCTCGGTGTCTTCCTGCATCACCACTGCGTCGGCGCCGGGCGGGATGGGCGCGCCGGTGAAGATGCGCGCCGCGCTGCCCGGCGCCAGTGGCCGGCCCACGCTGCCGGCCGGGATGCGCTGGCTGACCGGCAACTCGACGCCGGCCGTGGCGCAGTCGGCGCTGCGCACGGCGTAGCCGTCCATGGCGCTGTTGTCGGCCGGCGGCACCGTCAGGCCGGAGATCACGTCCTGCGCCAGCACGCGGCCGTCGGCGTCGAAGGTGGACACCGACTCGACCCCCAGCACGGGCTGGGCGCGGGCCAGCAGGCGCCGGATGGCGTCGTCCAGCGGCATCAGGGGCGCGCGGACGGCGGGCTTGGCGGGCGGTTCGGCAACTGGGGGCATGAAAGCGCTGCAATGAGGAATGCGATGACGGTCGATCTTATCGGCCCGTGCCGGCGCCCGCTCACCGGGCGGCGAAAGTCACTGCGCCGGCGCTGCGTAGGCCAGGCGCTCGCCCTGGTCGATCAGCCAGTCCGCCACGGCCGCGCCCCGGTTCAGGTCCAGCACCGGCCGCCCGGCGGGCTGGGGCAGGCGCGCGGCATCGTCGGTGGCAACGGCGATCACGTGCTCGTCGTGCGGATACAGCACCGCGTGGCCGGTGGGGGCGCGCCAGACCTCGATCTTGCTCAGGTCGCTGCCGCGAAATCCTTCGACCAGCACCCAGTCCACCCCGGCGTCCAGGCGCGCGATGAGCTGGTGCACGCTGAGCTCGGTCTCGCGCTCGAACTCGCGCATCAGCGCCAGCCGATGGCGCGAGGCGATCAGCACCTCGACGGCGCCCGCCTCGCGGTGGCGAAAACTGTCCTTGCCGGGGCGGTCGATGTCGAAGCGGTGGTGCGCGTGCTTGATGACCGACACGCGCAGGCCGCGCGCGCGCAAGGCGGCGATGACCTGCTCGATCAGCGTTGTCTTGCCGGCGCCGGAATAGCCGGCAAAGCCCACCACCTTCATCCGTTCGATCCGATCACTATCAACTCAATAGCTTGTTGCGCTTGACTGGCGGGCGCCAGAGCCACATTTCATTCACATTCTTGCTCGATCAGCCGCTTGACCTGCCCCGCGTCGGCCGGCAGCACGCGCACGCGGCGCGGCAGCTGCTCGATGCCCTCGAAGGCCGGCGGGCGCTCGGGCGGGTGGCCCAGCGCCTCCTCGATGGTGACGGCGAACTTGATGGGCAAGGCCGTCTCCAGCGCGATCATGGGCACGCCGGGGCGCACCTGCTCGCGCGCGACCTTCACGGCGTCGGCGGTGTGCGGATCGATCGTCAGGCCCTGCTGCGCGTGCACGGCGCGGATGGTGGCCAGGCGGTCGGCGTGCGTGCTCTTGCCGCTCACGAAACCGTAGTGCTCATGGGCCTGCTTGAAAGCAGGATCGCCGCTCAGATCAAAGCGACCGCCGTGGCGCAGCGCATCGTCGAACAACGCCTTCACGCGCGCGCCGTCGCGCCCCAGCAGGTCGAACACGAAACGCTCGAAGTTGCTGGCCTTGCTGATGTCCATGCTGGGGCTGCTGGTCTCGTGCGTGTCGGCGCTGCCGCGCACGCGGTACACGCCGGTGCGGAAGAACTCGTCGAGCACGTCGTTCTCGTTGGTGGCCACCACCAGCTGCCCGATCGGCAGGCCCATCTGCCGCGCCACGTGGCCGGCGCAGACGTTGCCGAAGTTGCCGCTGGGCACGGTGAAGTCGACGTGCTCGTCATTCCTCCGCGTCGCCTGGACGTAGCCCGCGAAGTAGTACACCACCTGCGCCAGCAGCCGCGCCCAGTTGATCGAGTTGACGGTGCCGATGCGATATTTGCGCTTGAACTCCAGATCGTTGCTGACGGCCTTGACGATGTCCTGGCAGTCGTCGAACACGCCCTCGATGGCGATGTTGTGGATGTTGGGGTCTTGCAGACTGAACATCTGCGCCTGCTGAAACGCGCTCATGCGCCCGTCGGGGCTGAGCATGAACACGCGGATGCCCTTCTTGCCGCGCATGGCGTATTCGGCTGCGCTGCCGGTGTCGCCGCTGGTGGCGCCCAGGATGTTGAGTTGCGCGCCCCGGCGTGCCAGCTCGTACTCGAACAGGTGGCCCAGCAGCTGCATGGCCATGTCCTTGAAGGCCAGCGTGGGACCGTTGGACAGGGCCTGCAGCCAAAAGCCCTCGCCCAAAGGCTTCAGCGGCGTGATCTGGGGCGTGCCGAAGACCTGTGCGGTGTAGGTCTTGTCGCAAATGGCCTTCAGGTCGGCGGCCGGAATGTCGTCGATGTAGAGCGACAGGATTTCAAAGGCCAGCGCGGCATAGCCGTGGCTTGCATGCACCTGGCGCAGGCGCTGCAGCTCGGCGGCGTCGATGCGTGGGTAGCGCTCGGGCAGATACAACCCGCCGTCGGGCGCCAGGCCCTCCAGCAGGATGTCGCAAAAACGGCGTGATGCGCCTTCACCGCGCGTGGACAGGTATCTCATGGGGTCGGTCGAACCAGCGGCGCCCGCGGCGCCGCCCGTCAATTCAATTCAGCTCTTCCTTGCGGATGCGCACGATCGGCGCCAGCACCGTGGGCAGGGCCTGCAGCTGCGTCAGCGCGCCGTTCATGGCGCCTTCGCGCGCCTCGTGGGTGAGGATGATCAGGTCGGTTTGCGTGCTGCCCTCGCCGCCCACCTCGTCGGCCTCGCGCTGCAGCAGTGCGTCGACGCTGATGCCGGCGTCGGCCAGGATGGTGGCCACGCGCGCCAGCACGCCGGCCTCGTCGGCCACGGTGAGGCGCAGGTAGTAGCTGGTGACGATCTCGTCCATGGGCAGCACGCTCACGTCGCGCATCGCGCCGGGCTGGAAGGCCAGGTGCGGCACGCGGTGCTGCGGGTCGCTGGTGGCCAGGCGCGCCACGTCCACCAGGTCGGCGATCACCGCGCTGGCGGTGGGCTCTGCTCCGGCGCCCTTGCCGTAGTACAGCGTGGTGCCCACCGCATCGCCGTTGACCACCACCGCGTTCATGGCGCCCTCGACGTTGGCGATCAGGCGCTTGGCCGGCACCAGCGTGGGGTGCACGCGCAGCTCGACCCCCCTGACGGCCGGTGAGGACGTCAGTTCGTTTCCCTCGCGCCGCTTGGTGAAGCCCAGCAGCTTGATGCGGTAGCCCAGCTGCTCGGCATATTTGATGTCGGTGGCCGCCAGCTGGGTGATGCCCTCGACGTGGGCCTTGTCGAACTGCACCGGAATGCCGAAGGCGATGGCGCTCATCAGCGTGGCCTTGTGCGCAGCGTCCACGCCCTCGATGTCGAAGGTCGGGTCGGCCTCGGCGTAGCCCAGGCGTTGCGCGTCCTTCAGGGCGGCGTCGAAGTCCAGGCCCTTGTCGCGCATCTCGGAGAGGATGAAGTTGGTGGTGCCATTGATGATGCCCGCGATCCACTGGATGCGGTTGGCCGTCAGGCCCTCGCGCAGCGCCTTGATGATGGGGATGCCGCCGGCCACCGCGGCCTCAAAGGCGACCATCACGCCCTTGTCGGCGGCGGCCTGGAAGATCTCGGTGCCGTGCACGGCCAGCAACGCCTTGTTGGCCGTCACCACGTGCTTGCCGGCGGCAATGGCCTCCAGCACCAGGGTCCTGGCAATGCCGTAGCCGCCGATCAGCTCGATCACGACCTCGATGTCCGGGTTGGCGATGACGGCGCGCGCGTCGCCCACCACCTGTACGTGCTCACCCACCAGCGCCTTGGCGCGCGCGGTGTCCAGGTCGGCCACCATGGTGATCTCGATGCCGCGGCCGGCGCGGCGGCGGATTTCCTCCTGGTTGCGCTGCAGCACGGCAAAGGTGCCGCTGCCCACGGTGCCGATGCCCAGCAGGCCGACTTGAATGGCTTTCATGATTCGGTTGTTATGAATGAAATTGGCCTCTTGCGCCCGTCAATCAAGCGCGAGCAGCTTCTTTTTTGGTAGCAATTGGAAGCACGTTGGCGGGCTTGGCGCGGCGCTGGCGGTACTGCTCCAGGAACTTCGCCAGGCGCTCGACGGCCTCGCGCAGGTCGCCCTCGTGCGGCAGAAAGACGATGCGAAAGTGCTGGTTGTCCGGGTAGTTGAAGCCCGAGCCCTGCACCAGCATCACTCGCGTGGCGCGCAGCACCTCCATGAAGAACTGGCGGTCGTCCTCGATCGGGTACAGCGCCGGGTCCAGGCGCGGAAACATGTACAGCGCCGCCTGCGGCTTGACGCAGCTGACGCCGGGGATCTGCGTGATCAGCTCATAGGCCAGGTCGCGCTGGCGGCGCAGGCGCCCGCCTTCCTTGACCAGGTCGTTGATGCTCTGGTAGCCGCCCAGCGCCGTCTGGATGGCCCACTGCCCCGGCACGTTGGAGCCGAGCTTGAGGTTGGCCAGCATGTTCAGGCCCTCGACGTAGTCGCGCGCCGCCGCCTTGTCGCCCGACACCACCATCCAGCCGGCGCGGTAGCCGCAGGAGCGGTAGGCCTTGGACAGCGAGTTGAAGGTGAGCGTCAGCACGTCGGTCGACAGCGAGGCCATCGCGGTGTGCCGCACGCCGTCGTACAGCACCTTGTCGTACACCTCGTCGACCAGCAGCACCAGGCCGTGCTCGCGCGCCAGTTGCACGATGCCCAGCAGCAGCTCGTCGCTGTACAGCGCGCCGGTCGGGTTGTTGGGGTTGATGACCACGATGCCGCGCGTGCGCGGCGTGATCTTGGCTCGCATGTCGGCCAGGTCGGGCATCCAGCCGTCCTCCTCGCGGCACATGTAGTGCACGGGGTGGCCGCCGGCCAGGCTGGTGACGGCCGTCCACAGCGGGTAGTCGGGCGACGGCACCAGCAGCTCGTCGCCCTCGTTCAGCAGCGCGTTGGTGGCCATCTGGATCAGCTCGCTGGCGCCGTTGCCCAGGTAGATGTCGTCCAGCGTGACGCCGGCAATGCCCTGCTGCTGCGTGTAGTGCATCACCGCCTTGCGCGCCGCGAACATGCCCTTGCTGTCCGAGTACCCGGCCGAGTCGGGCAGGTTGCGGATCATGTCCTGCATCACCTCCTCGGGCGGATCGAAGCCGAACGGCGCCATGTTGCCGATGTTCAGCTTGATGATCTTCTGGCCCTCGTCCTCCATCTGCCGCGCGGCGTCGACGATGGGGCCGCGCACGTCGTACAAGACGTTGGCCAGCTTGCTGGATTTGGCGATGGTCTTCATGGGCAAAACCTCGAGCGCGCGGCAGGGATCGCGCGCGAAACATAGAATTGGAACACATTTGGTGCACCGCACAAACGCCATGAAGTTCCAGTCCGACCTTTTCGAGACGGCCATCACCGGCTACGGCCCGGGCTGGATCACCGTGCGCGGCGAGCGCATCGCGCACAGCGTGCTGCTGAGCAGCAGCGGCGAGCGGGTCGTTTGGCCCTGCGCGCGTTTCGAGGACTTGGGCAGCCAGCATTTCGAGCCGCTGGCACTGCAGCGCCCCGAGCTGGTGCTGTTTGGCAGCGGCGCGCGGCTGCGCTTTCCGCCGCCGGCCTGGATCCGCCCGCTGATCGAGGCCGGCATCGGCGTCGAAACCATGGACACGGCCGCCGCCTGCCGCACCTACAACATCCTGGCCGGCGAAGGCCGGCGCGTGATTGCCGCGCTGCTGCTGGACGCGGGCGAAGAAGCCCCGGATCGGTTAAAATAACAGCCTTGCAGCTGTTGCGGGCAGCCTCATCGCCAGCCACTCTTGCAACTGCCGGCAGGCCTTGCCCGCCGGCACGGCGTTGCGGGTGAGTGTGCGAGCACGTCGCCCCGCCGCTTTCTGTCCAAAACACGTCCGGAGATCAGCGTTCCTATGGCGATTGTTGTCAACAAACCCCTGCCCGAATTCGAAGCCAACGCCACCGGCGGCGTGAAGGTTACCAACACCACCCATCTCGGGCAAGCACTCATCCTGTATTTTTATCCCAAGGACAACACGCCGGGCTGCACCACCGAGGCGATGCAGTTTCGGGACAAGTACAAGGATTTCGTCAAGGCCGGTGCCATCGTGTTCGGCGTCAGCCGCGACAACATGAAGTCGCACGACGACTTCAAGGCCAAGCTGGAGCTGCCCTTCGAGCTGATCGCCGACACCGAAGAAAAGATGTGCCACATGTTCGGCGTGGTCAAGAACAAGATCATGTACGGCAAGAAGGTCAAGGGCATCGAGCGCAGCACCTTCCTCGTCAACGCCGAAGGCATCTTGGTGCAGGAGTGGCGCGGCCTGAAGGTTCCGGGCCACGTCGAAGAGGTCCTGAAGGCCGTCAAGATCCTCAGGAAGGCCGCCTGATCGACGCACGGACGGCGCCGCCGGCTCATGCATAATGAGCCGCAATGTGCAAGCACACCGCTGTACCCGACTCCGCGTCAAGCCAAGCCGCCCGGCCCAGCCCGGCGGCTTTTTCTTTGCCCCGTTCCTGGTATTGAGCCCGTCCCCATGCCCCTGCCGCCCCCACCCGCCAAGCGTGGCGCCCGCCTGTCTTCCGACGTCATCGACCTGTCCGCCCGCCGCGCGCCGGCCGGCGGCGGCGTCGCAGCGGTCGCGGCGCCCAAGCCCAGCGTGCAAAAGCCTGCCCTGACCAGCCCCGCCGTCGCCCTCGCGCCCAGCCCGGCCGTGGCGCGTGCGCCGCTGGCACCGCCGATCGCCCCGGCCCCTGCGGCGGCGCCGCGCGCACGCGCGCCCAGGGCCGGCGCCGCGCGCCAGCCCAAGGCGCGCAGCAACGGCACGCCGCGCCTGTTCGTGCTGGACACCAACGTCCTGCTGCACGACCCGACGGCGCTGTTCCGCTTCGAGGAGCACGACATCTTCCTGCCGATGATCGTGCTGGAAGAGCTCGACGCCCACAAGAAGGGCATGACCGAGGTGGCGCGCAACGGCCGCCAGACCAGCCGCCTGCTGGACGCGCTGGCGGGCGTCAAGGGCGCCGACATCGCGCGAGGCCTGCTGCTGAGCGCCACCGGCCACGCCGAGGCCACCGGCAAGCTGCACCTGCAGACCACCCCGCTCGAATCCAATCTGCTGGCGGCCCTGCCCCAGGGCAAGGCCGACAACCAGATCCTGGGCGTGGTGGCCGCGCTCAAGCAGCAACAGGCCGGCGTGGACGTGGTGCTGGTGTCCAAGGACATCAACATGCGCGTCAAGGCGCGCGCCCTGGGCCTGATTGCCGAGGACTACCAGAACGACAAGACGCTGGACGACGGCGATTTGCTGTATTCGGGCACCCTGCAGCTGCCGCCCGACTTCTGGACCCGCCAGAGCAAGACCATCGAAAGCTGGCAAAGCGGCAGCGCCACCTACTACCGCATCGGCGGGCCCATCGTGGCCAGCCTGCAGATCAACCAGTTCGCCTTTTTCGAGGCGCCGGGTGAGCCCAGCCTGTACGCCCGCGTGACCGAGATCCAGGGCAAGACGGCGGTGCTGCGCACGCTCAAGGACTACACCCACCTGAAAAACGGCGTCTGGGGCGTGACGGCGCGCAACCGCGAGCAGAACTTCGCCTTCAACCTGCTGATGGACCCGGAGATCGACTTCGTCACCCTGGCCGGCACGGCCGGCACCGGCAAGACCCTGCTGGCGCTGGCCTCGGGCCTGACGCAGGTGCTGGACGACCGCCGCTACACCGAGATCATCATGACCCGCGCCACCGTCAGCGTGGGCGAGGACATCGGTTTTCTGCCCGGCACCGAGGAAGAAAAGATGGGCCCCTGGATGGGCGCGCTGGACGACAACCTGGAGTTTCTGGCCAAGGGCGACGGCGGCAATGCCGGCGAGTGGGGGCGCGCCGCCACCAACGAGCTGATCCGCAGCCGCATCAAGATCAAGAGCATGAACTTCATGCGCGGGCGCACCTTCATGAACAAGTGGATCATCATCGATGAGGCGCAGAACCTGACGCCCAAGCAGATGAAGACGCTGATCACGCGCGCCGGCCCCGGCACCAAGATCATCTGCATGGGCAACCTGGCGCAGATCGACACGCCCTACCTGACCGAGGGCTCATCGGGCATGACCTTCGCCGTCGACCGCTTCAAGGGCTGGTCCCACGGCGGACACGTCACGCTGGCGCGCGGCGAGCGCTCGCGGCTGGCGGATTTCGCCAGCGAGGTGCTGTGAGGCGGCGGGCACGGCGCTGCCGCGCCCAGCCCGCCCGAACCCTCAAACCGACAGGTAGCGCTGCAGCAGCTCGGGCTGCTTCTTGAGCTCGGCCGCCGGCCCCTCGTGCACGATGTGGCCGTTGTTGAGGATGTACACGCGCGTGGCCAGCGCCAGCGTGGCGGCGATGTTCTGCTCGATCAGGACGATGGTCTGACCCGACTTGGCCAGTTCGCGGCACACCCGCACCAGGTTCTGCACGATCACCGGCGCCAGGCCTTCGAACGGCTCGTCCAGCAAAATGATCTTGGGGTCGCGCACCAGGGCGCGGGCGATCGCCAGCATCTGCTGCTCACCGCCCGACAGATCGGTGCCGCGGCTGGTGCGCCGCTCCTTCAGGCGCGGAAAGATCTCGTAGATGCGCTCCAGCGGCCACTTGTTGGGCGCGGTCAAGCCAGCGAGAACGATGTTTTCCTCGACGTTCAAGCTGCCGAAGATGCGCCGCTCCTCGTGCACCAGCTGCATGCCCACGCGGGCGATCTCGTGCGCCTTCTTGCCGGCCAGCTCCTGCCCGTCGAGCTTGACGCTGCCGGTGCGCGGCGTGACCACACCCATCAGGCTCTTGAAGGTGGTGGACTTGCCGGCGCCGTTGCGTCCCAGCAGGGCCACCACTTCGTTCTTGTCCACGTGCAGCGAGACATCGAACAGGATGTGGCTGTCGCCGTAGTAGCTGTTCAGGTCCTTGACTTCCAGCAGGCTCATCACACTTCCTCCATCACGCCGCCGAGATAGGCTTCCTGGACCTGGGGATTGCTCTTGATTTCATCGGGCGTGCCTTCGACCAGCAGGCGCCCTTCCTGCAGCACCGTCACCTTGCTGACCAGCTCGAACAGCGAGTCCATGTCGTGGTCGATGATGACCAGCGTGCGGCCCTGCGCGATCGACCGGAGCAGCGCCACGGTCTCGACGCGCTCCTCCGCGCTCATGCCGGCCAGGGGCTCGTCGAGCAGCAGCAGGCTGGGGGTGGTGGCCAGCGCCAGGCCAATTTCCAGCCGACGCTTTTCACCATAGGCCAGTTCGGAGACATGCGTGTCCAGGCGCTCGGTCAGGTGCACCAGCGCCGCGGTGCCGGCCACGTGCGCATCCAGCTTGGGTACCTTGTGCAGGTCCTTGAACAGGTCGAGCTTGAATTTGCCGCGCAGTTCGCCGAGCGCGGCGATTTCCAGGTTCTGGCGCACCGTCAGCTTCTCGAACAACTGGTTGATCTGGTAACTCTTGGTCAGGCCCAGCTGGCAGGCGTCGATCACGCCCATGCCGGTGATGTCGCGCCCGTCGAACACGATCTTGCCGCTGGTGGGCTGCACCTCGCAGGTCAGCATCTTGAAGAAGGTGCTTTTGCCAGCGCCGTTCGGGCCGATGATGCCGCGAATCTCGCCGTGATCAACGCTGAAGTTGATGTCGCTGTTGGCCAGCAGGCCGCCGTAGCGCTTGGTCAGACCGGTCGCCTGCAGGATCGGGCCCTCGTGCGTCCGCGTGTCCTTGCGCGCCGCCTGCATGTCAGCCGTGTCGGCGCTGCTCGCCTGGGTGGGCTGAGGAGTCGCTGCCACCTTGGCCGACTTGGGCCACACCAGATGCCACAGGTCGATGATCGCTCCCGCCAGGCCGCGGCGCAGGAACACCACCAGCAGCACGAACACCACGCCCAGGATCAACCGCCAGGCAGCGCCCAGCTTCAGGGTGACCTGGAAGAAGTCGCTCAGATAAAGCCACACCGCGGCGCCCAACAGGGGGCCGAACAGCGTGCCGGCACCGCCGATGGCCGTCTGCATGACGATCTCGCCCGAGGTGGCGAACATGAAGGCGTCGGGCGGCATGAAGCCCTGCATCATGCCCAGCAAGCCGCCGGCAAAGCCCGCGTACATCGCGGCCACGACGAACACCGCCAGCTTGTATTTGCGGATGTCGTGCCCCAGCGCCTCTGCCCGCAGCGGGTTCTCGCGAATCGCGCGCAGCACCAGCCCGAAGGGCGAGCGCACGATGCGCAAGGCCAGCGCCAGCGCCACGAAATACCAGAAGGCGAAGAACACGTACATCGACAGGTTGCTGTCGAATTCGAGCGTGGTGAAACCCAGGCTCACGCTGGGCGTGGGCACCCCGGCCAAGCCGTTCTCGCCGCCGGTGAAGTCGGACAGCGGATTGAACTCCAGGTAGAAGAACACCTCGGCGATGGCCACGGTGATCATGGCAAAGTAGATGCCGGTGCGCCGCAGCGCCACCAAGCCCACCAGGTAACCCAGCACGCCGGCGGCAATGGTGCCGATCAGCAGCGCGAACAGGGTGTTCTGCATCGACGTCTGCGTCAGCAGGTAGGCGGCGAACATGCCGCCCGAACCGAAGAAGGCCGACTGGCCGAACGACAGCAGCCCGGTGTAGCCAAACAACAGGTCGAAGCCGATGCCGACCATGCCCCAGATCAGGATCCGGTTGATGGTGGTCGGCGTGAAACCCAGGTGCGGCAGCACGAACGGCGCCGCGATCAGGGCCAGAATCGTCAGTACCTCGGCACGGTATGGAAATGGTCTGCGCATCGAAAATTCCACCCTGTTCTTATTCACGGCCCACCGCGCCCAGCAGACCGCGGGGACGGAACATCAGCACCAGCGTCATCACCACGAACAGCACGACGTAGGAATACGCGGGGTTGATCATCGAGGTCAGGCTGATCAGCTCACCGGCGATCAGGCCACCCAGCACGGCGCCCGGGAACGAACCGACGCCTCCGATCACCACCACGACAAAGGTTTGCACCAAAATCGCTTCGCCCACGTCCGGCGCCAGCGACACCACCGGCGCATTCACGATGCCGGCAAAGCCCGCGGCCATGGCGCCGATGCCGAACACCAGCATGAACACGCGATAGACGTTGATGCCCAGCGAATCGACCATCACCGCGTCCTCGATGCCGGCGCGCACGATCATGCCGATGCGCGTTCGATAGAGCACGAAATAAAGCGCCAGCAGAGCCACGGTGACGATGGCCAGCAGGCCGATGCGGTAGGTCGGGTAGACCATGAAGCCCAGGTTCGTGATGCCCATCAGTGGCCCCGGTGGCGGCACCGCCTTGGACAGGCTGCCAAAGGCAAAACGCACCAGTTCCACCATCACGATGCTCAGGCCGAAGGTCACCAGCAGTTGGTCTTCGGGTGGGCGCGAGTAGAAGTGGCGGATGATGACCCGCTCGATCACGATGCCGACCAGCATCACGAACAGCGCGCCGCAGATCACGGCGACGACGAAGGAGTTGGTGTAGGTGAACGCCACCCAACCGGCGTAACCACCCAGCATGAACATCGCGCCATGCGCGAGGTTGAGCACGCCCAGCGTGCCGTAGATGATCGTCAGGCCAGAGGAGATCAGCGCCAACAGGGCGCCGAGCACCAGCCCGTTGAACAGTTGTGAAATGAAGTTGGCCCAGTTAAGCACGCGCGACCGTCCTGATGCTGGTTGGTGAAATGTGAGTCAGGCAGGCGCGAATGTGGCGCTGCGATCGGTCCGACGGCAACCGATCGCACGCGGCTTCGCCGCCCGACATGACGGCAAGAGACAACCGAACCCATCGCCCGCAAAGAAGCGGACGACGGGATCCGGATGGCGGTCAGGTGTAGCTGCCGAGCTTGCAGCCGAAGGCCGTGGGCGACTGGATCACGTCCTCGCCCTTCTGCGTGTCGACCACCGTCCAGAAGTCCTCGGGGTTCTTCATGTCCTTCTTGGCCTTGCCGCGAACGACGAACACCGGGCGCACGCACTGGTGATCCTCGGGCCGGTAGTAGACGTCGCCAAACAGCGACGGCATCTTCTCGCCCTTCTCCCACTGCTTGATCACGTCGGGCGGATAGAAGCTGCCGGCCTCGGTGACCATGCGTGCCCAGTGGGCAAAACTGACGTAGGCATTTTCAGCGCCCCACTCCGGGGCGTAGCCATATTTCTTGCGGAAGGCGTCGACGAACTCCTTGGCCATCGGATACTTGTCCTCCAACTCCCACCAGAATTCGGTGGCGGCAAACACGCCTTCGCTGATGTCCACCCCGGCTTCCTTGGCGAAGAACGGGATCTGGTAGGGCAGCACCAGGGTCATCTTGGGCAGCAGGCCGAACTGCTTGGCCTGCTGGCTCGACAGCACGGCGTCGCGGCCCCAGTTGACGTTCATCAGGAACTCGGCGCCCGAGTTGGCGATGTTGGTCAGATACTGGCTGAAATCCTGCGTGCCCAGCGGCGAAACCTGGTTGGTCACCGTCGTCCAGCCGCCCTTTTCCTTCAGGTATTTCTCGGTCGACGCCGTCGTCGTGTGACCGTAGGTGTAGTCGGGCGTCATGAACGCCATCTTGCGGTTCTTGCCGAAGGTCTTGACCAGGATCGGGCCGATGGAATTGGCCGCCATCTCGCCGAAATACCCCTGGCGGAAGCCGTAGCGCACGCAGTCCTTGCCGGTGGTGTCGTTGGAGCCCGAGATGCCGGGCATGTACATGAGTTTTTCACGGTCGCAGAACTTGTTCAGCGCCACGGCCACGGCCGACGAGGTCGAACCCGTTGCCAGGATGATCTTGTTCTGGTTGATGAAGGTCTGGATCGACTGCACCGCCTGGTTGGGCTTGGCCGCCGAGTCGGCCGAAACCAGCGCCACCTTCTTACCGAGCACGCCCTTGTTGATCTTGGGCGCGATCTTCTTCATCAACGGATGGTCCGTGTTCATGTGCTCCACGGCCAGTTCCCAGCCCTTGAGCTCGTCGGCGCCCTGCACCGCGTAGGTGCCGGTCAGCGGCACCGCCGCGCCGATGTACACCGTGTCGCCCTGCGAGCCGGCCGGCCAGGTGCCCATGGCGGGCTTGTCGGCGGCAAAGGCCCACTGCACGCCACCCACGCTGGCCAGCACGCCGGCGCCAGCCGCCTGCGCGCCGCGCTTCAGCGCACCGCGGCGCGACAGGGCAAACGCGCCCTCTTGTTCAGACTCAAGCTTCGACATATCGACAGTCTCCTTTCGTGACTTCTTGAACCGGTTGCGGGGCAGCGCCCACCGCCGCCCCGAACGCCTGGCATGCCGAACGAGGCTGCCAAGCTCACCGGAACCGCACCATTGCAGCAACCCACTCAAGGCGGATCGAACACCCGCCCCTCAGGTCAAGTCATGATGTATTGCCAAATGTAGGTCTGTGCAAGACCACAGCAAAAGCTCGAAAACCCTGAACAAAATCAGCTGTTTGCCCCATGATTTGTCAGGCACCTGTAAGGCTTGGCGCGACGGGACTCATCATGGCCAAGCCGATTCGAGACTCATTTGGGTGCCAGACGGATGGCGCCATCCAGGCGAATCACCTCGCCGTTGAGCATGTCGTTTTCGAGGATGTGGCGCACCAGCTTGGCGTAGTCCTCGGGCGTGCCCAGGCGACTCGGGAAGGGCACGCCGGCGGCCAGCGCGTCCTGCACCTCCTTGGGCATGCCGAACAGCATGGGCGTGCCGAAGATGCCGGGCGCGATGGTCATGTTGCGGATGCCGCTGCGCGCCAGGTCGCGCGCGATCGGCAGCGTCATGCCCACCACCCCGCCCTTGCTGGCCGCGTAGGCCGCCTGGCCGATCTGGCCGTCGTAGGCGGCGACGCTGGCGGTCGAGATCAGCACGCCGCGCTCGCCGGTGGCCTCGGGCTCGTTGCGGCTCATCGCGTCGGCGGCCAGGCGGATCATGTTGAAGCTGCCCACCAGGTTGACCATGATGGTGCGGGTGTAGACGTCGAGCCGGTGCGGCCCGTTCTTGCCCACGGTCTTTTCGGCCGGGGCAATGCCGGCGCAGTTGACCAGGCCGGCCAGCTTGCCCAGCGACGTGGCCTTGGCCACCACGGCCTGGCCGTCGGCCTCGCTGCTGACGTCGCACTTCATGAAGGCGCCGCCGATCTCGCGCGCCACGGCCTCGCCCTTGTCGGCCTGCATGTCGGCAATGACCACCTTGGCCCCTTCGCCCGCCAGCATGCGTGCCGTGCCTTCGCCCAGGCCCGATGCGCCGCCCGTGACGATGAAAACCTTGCCCTTGATCTGCATGGAATGCTCCTGTCTGTTGGTGCGATGAAAGCCGCATTATTGGCGCGGCCGGGATGGGTCGAGCCGCGCGCGGCAACCCCGTCGCCGCCTTCGGCATTCGCACGAACGTTCGATTGAGGGTTAACCTTAGGTAGTGGAAATCCCGACCCGCGCCTAGACTGTCGCTCAATGCATCCAAAAAGGGCGCATCTCGAGCTCTGGGCGGTGCATGGCAATGAGGAGAAAACGTCCATGGACATGAACCGGCGCCAGTTTTTCCGCGTGAGCGGGGCTGGCTTGGCGGCGTCCAGCCTGGTGGCCCTGGGGTTCTCACCCACGGCGGCGCTGGCTGAAACACGCGCCTTCAAGCTGACCCACGCCACCCTCTCGCGCAGCATCTGCCCCTACTGCTCCGTCAGCTGCGGCATGATGATCTACAAGCTGGGCGACGAGGCCAAGAACGTGCACGAGCGGGTGATCCACATCGAGGGCGACCCCGACAACCCCGTCAGCCGCGGCTCGCTGTGCCCCAAGGGCTCGGGCGTGTTGGACATGATCAACTCGCCCGGCCGCGTCAAATACCCGTCCGTGCGCGAGCCGGGCGGCAAGGAGTGGAAACGCATCAGTTGGGACGAGGCGCTCACGCGCATCGCCAAGCTGATGAAGGACGACCGCGACGCCAACTTCCAGGCCAAGAACGCGGCCGGCACCACGGTCAACCGCTGGACCACCACCGGTTTCCTGATGTGCAGTTCATCCTCCAACGAGTCCAGCTACATCACGGTGAAGGTGGCGCGCGGCTTGGGGATGGTGGGGATCGATACACAAGCACGCGTCTGACACGCGCCGACGGTGTCCAGTCTGGGCCCGACTTTCGGTCGCGGAGCGATGACCAACTCGTGGACCGACATCCGCAACACGGATCTCGTTCTTGTCATGGGCGGCAATGCCGCCGAAGCCCACCCCGTCGGCTTCAAGTGGGTGGTGGAGGCCATGGAAAAGCGCAAGGCCAAGCTGATCTCGGTCGATCCGCGCTTCAACCGCACCTCGGCGGTGGCCGATTTCTACGCGCCGCTGCGCAACGGCACCGACATCGCCTTCCTGGGCGGCGTCATCAACTGGCTGCTCAGCAACGACAAGATTCACCACGAATACGTCAAGTTCAACACCGACGCCACCTTCCTGACCAAGCCCGGCTTCAATCTTGAAAACGGCCTGTTCAGCGGCTACGACGAGGCCAAGCGCAAGTACGACAAGTCCACCTGGGGCTACCAGCTGGACGAGAACGGCTACGTGAAGGTCGATGACACCATGCAGGATCCGGCCTGCGTGCTGCAGCAGCTCAAGAAGCACTACAGCCGCTACACGCCCGAGATGGTCAGCAAGATCTGCGGCACGCCCAAGGACAAGTTCCTCAAGGTATGCGAGATGCTGGGCGAGATGTCGGCGCCCGACAAGACCAGCACCATCCTGTATGCGCTGGGCTGGACGCAGCACACCGTGGGCAGCCAGAACATCCGCACCATGGCCATGATCCAGCTGCTGCTGGGCAACATCGGCCGGCCGGGCGGCGGCGTCAACGCGCTGCGCGGGCACTCCAACGTGCAGGGCGTGACCGACATGAACGCCTATGCCGAGGTGTTTTCGGGCTACCTGAGCGCGCCCACCGACAGCGACGACACGTACGAAAAGTACATGAAGCGCTGCACGCCCAAGCCCATGCGACCCAACCAGTTCAACTACTGGAGCAACTTCCCGCGCTTCTTCAACAGCCTGATGAAGTCCTACTTCGGCAAGGCCGCCACGCCGGAGAACAACTTCTGCTACGACTGGGTGCCCAAGCTGGAAGGCGGCTTCGACGCCATGCACCTGTTCGAGCTGATGCACCAGGGCAAGATGAACGGCTTCCTGTCGCAGGGCTTCAACCCCCTGGCCACGGTGCCCAACAAGAACAAGCTGTCGGCGGCGCTGGCCAAGCTCAAGTACCTGGTCATCATCGACCCGCTGGAGACCGAAACCTCCGAGTTCTGGCAAAACCACGGCGCGTTCAACGACGCCAAGCCCGAGAACATCCAGACCGAGGTGTTTCGCCTGCCCAGCAACTGCTTTGCCGAGGAAGAAGGCAGCCTGACCAACTCCAGCCGCGTGGCGATCTGGAAAGAGGCCTCCATCGGCCTGCCCGGCGAGGCCAAGGTCGACTCGGAGATCATGGCCCTGCTGTTCGTCAAGCTGCGCGAGATGTACGCCAAGGACGGCGGCGCCTTCCCCGACCCGATCGCAGGCCTGGCCTGGGACTACGTGCGGCCCACCGAGCCATCGTCGGCCGAGCTGCTGCGCGAGATCAACGGCAAGGCGCTGGCCGACGTGCTGGCGCCCGCCGATCCCAACAACCCGACCGCCCCGCGCGCGGTGCTGGTCAAGGCCGGGCAGCAGTTGCCGGGCTTCGCCATGCTGCGCGACGACGGCTCCACGGCCTGCGGCAACTGGCTGTACTCGGGCGCCTGGACCGAGGCCGGCAACATGACGGCGCGGCGCAGCCTGGACGACCCGACGGGCCTGGGCGTTTACCAGAACTTCGGCTTTGCCTGGCCGGCCAACCGGCGCATCCTGTACAACCGCGCCAGCGCCGACCCCAACGGCAAGCCCTGGGCACCCAACAAGAGGTACGAGTACTGGAACGGCAAGTCCTGGGGCGGCGCCAACGTGCCGGACATGATGCCCACGGCCGCGCCCGACATGGGCATGGGCTCGTTCATCATGAACCCCGAGGGCGTGGCGCGCCTGCACGCCATGGGCATGACCGAGGGGCCTTTCCCCGAGCACTACGAGCCGTTCGAAACGCCCATCGGCGTCAACCCCCTGCACCCCGACAACCCCAAGGCGCTGAGCAATCCCTGCGCCCGCGTGTTCAAGGGCGACATGGACGCCTTCGGCAAGAAGGAGGAGTTCCCCTACTCGGCCACCACCTACCGGCTGACCGAGCACTTCCACCTCTGGACCAAGCACGCCAGGCTCAACGCCATCATTCAGCCCGAGGCCTTTGTCGAGATCAGCGAGGAGCTGGCCAAGGAAAAGGGCATCAAGCTGGGCGACAGCGTCAAGGTCAGCAGCAACCGCGGGCACATCGTGGCCAAGGCGGTGGTCACCAAGCGCATCAAACCCTGGGACGTGAACGACCAGAAGGTGCACCTGGTGGGCATTCCCTTCCACTGGGGCTTCAAGGGGCAGACCAAGAACGGCTACATCGCCAACACGCTGACGCCCTTCGTGGGCGATGCCAACTCGCAGACGCCGGAGTTCAAGGCGTTCCTCGTGAACATTGAAAAGGTGTAGCCATGTCAAGCCTGCAAACCCAGGACGTGGTTGCCCGCTCGGCCACCACAACCCCATCGCCGCAGGCACGTTCGCACGTGCCCGAGGTCGCCAAGCTCATCGACGTCTCCAAGTGCATCGGCTGCAAGGCCTGCCAGGTGGCGTGCATGGAATGGAACGACCTGCGCGACGACGTCGGCACCAACCTCGGCGTCTACACCAACCCGATGGACCTGACGGCCCAGTCGTGGACCCTGATGCGCTTCTACGAGGTCGAGCCCGAGCCCAACCACCTCGAATGGCTGATCCGCAAGGACGGCTGCATGCACTGCGACGACCCGGGCTGCCTGAAGGCCTGCCCCTCGCCCGGCGCCATCGTCAAGTACGCCAACGGCATCGTCGACTTCATCAGCGAGCACTGCATCGGCTGCGGCTACTGCATCAAGGGCTGCCCGTTCGACATCCCGCGCATGAACCCGGTGGACAACAAGGTCTACAAGTGCACCCTGTGCTCCGACCGCGTGGGCGTGGGCCTGGAGCCGTCCTGCGTCAAGGCCTGTCCCACCGGCGCCATCACCTTCGGCCCCAAGGACGACATGGTCAGCTACGCCGAGCAACGCGCGGCCGACCTGAAGGAGCGCGGCTTCCAGAACGCCGGCCTGTACAACCCGGCCGGCGTGGGCGGCACGCACGTCATGTACGTACTCAAGCACGCCGACCAGCCGGCGCTGACGGGCCTGCCCGCCAACCCCAGTGTCAGCCCCTGGGTGTCGCTGTGGAAGGGCGTGTCCAAGCCGGTCGGCCTGGCCGTCATGGCCGGCGCCGCCTTTGCCGGCTGGTTCCATTACCTGCGCAAGGGCCCGCTGGAAGTGTCGGAAGAAGACGAAGCCGCTGCCGCCGCCGAGGCGCAGGACAGCACCCAAGGAGAGCCGCGATGAAAAAACTCCAACTGCAGCGCTACAGCGCCGGCCAGCGCTCCAACCACTGGGCCGTCGTCACCTGCTTCGTGCTCGCGGCCGTCTCCGGCTTCGCGCTGTTTCATCCGGCGCTGTTCTGGCTGACGGCGCTGGTGGGCGGGCCGCAATGGGCGCGCATCCTGCACCCGTACCTGGGCATCGCCATGTTCGTGCTGTTCCTGGGCCTGTTCTTCGCCTTTGCCGGCGCCAACGTCTGGCGCAAGGAAGACTCGCAGTGGCTGGGCTCGGCCGGCAAGCTGATATCCGAGGGCAATGCGGCGCAGATGCCACCGATCGGCAAGTACAACGGCGGGCAAAAGCTGGTGTTCTGGCTGTTCGCCCTGTGCCTGATCGTGCTGCTGGTCACCGGCGCGCTGTTCTGGCAGGCCTGGTTCGCGCCCAGTGTGCCGATCTGGCTGCAGCGCATCGCCGTGGTGCTGCATGCGCTGGCGGCCTTCGGCCTGGTGCTCACGGTCATCGTGCACGCCTATGCGGCCATCTGGGTGAAGGGCACCGTGCAGGCCATGACGCGCGGCACCGTCAGCGCCGGCTGGGCGCGCCACCACCACCCGCTGTGGTACCGTGACCAGGTGCAGGGCCGCTCGGCCAAGGCCCCGTCCAAGTGAGCTTGTTTCAACCCCTCGACCCGGCCGGCCGGTGCCCGCATCGGCGGCCGTTTGCATTGCCTTGACCAACCCGATCACTCCACCCGAGCTGCCCTCGCCCGAGCAAATCGTCTTGCGCGCGGGACTCGCCGACATCCCGTCCTTCGTCGCCCCCCAGCCCGCCACGCTGTTTGCCGAACGTGCGCTGCGCCTGCGCCAGCAGGCCGCCGGCCATGCGCTGCGCGAGTACCTGCTGTTGATGGCCGTGCTGTGCGAGGCCCTGCACGAGCGCGCGCGAACCCCGCCCGCCTTCGACCTGCCGAGCGCCGACGACATCGCAGCGGCGCTGCAGCGTGGCGAGCCGCCGCTGCCCAGCCGGCACGGGCCGCGCCCCGCGTTGTGGCGCGCCGAACTGCGCGCCGCCCTGCAACAGGTGCTGGCCAGGCTGGCGCCCGACAACCCCGCGCGCAGCGCCGTGCAGACCGTCATCGCCTGGCCGGACGACACGCTGGAGCAGCAGGCCGACCGCCTGCTGGCCGGCATCACCCTGGGCCTGAACATGGCCACCGCGCCGCTGCTGGCCGCCGGCCTGCAGTTGCACTGGGCGCAGCGGGCCGCCGCGGCCGCCGCCGCCCACCCGGAGGCGTTCGCGGCCCTGAGCGGACGCTCGTACTGCCCCTGCTGCGGCAGCCTGCCGACGGCCAGCATCACGCGCTCGGGCCAGGGCTTCAAGGGCCAGCGCTACCTGCACTGCTCGGTGTGCGGCTCGCAGTGGCGCATGGAGATGGTGCACTGCAGCCACTGCGGCGCGCACGAGGGCATCCAGTACCAGGCCCTGCAGCCGGCCGGCGAAACCGGCGCACCGGCCACGCGCGCGGCGGTCGAGGCCGAAACCTGCGAGGCCTGCCACCACTACCTCAAGATCGTGCATCAGGAGCGCGACGCCCACGTCGAGCCGGTGGCCGACGACCTGGCCACGCTCACGCTCGACCTGCTGGTGTCCGAGGCCGGCTATCAGCGCCACGGCACCAACCTGCTGCTGCTGTTCGGTGACAGCGAGAGCGTGCAACCGGAGCCGGCCTGATGAAGCGGCCCGAAGAATCCGTGGTTCACGGTTCGCAGGCCCTCGCAGACCCCCGGCCCCTGGCGCAACCGCAAGACCTGCCCGCCCTCGACAAGCTGCTGCGCCAGCCCGAAGTCGCCGCGCTCGCCGCCGAGCACGGCCACACCCTGGTTGCCGGGGCGGCACGCCAGTTGCTGGCCGGACTGCGCTCGCAGGCACTGGCCGACGCCTTGCCCTCGTCGAGCATCGAGCCCGACGCCCTGGCCACGGCGCTGAGCCGGCGCGTGCACGCGCGCCTGGCGCCGCGCCTGCGCCGTGTGCTCAACCTCACCGGCACCGTCATTCACACCAACCTGGGCCGCACGCGTCTGCCCCGCGCGGCGCTGGAGCAGATTCAGGCCCTGATGGGCGCATCCAGCAACCTCGAATACGACCTGGACAGCGGCGGGCGCGGCGACCGCGACAGCCTGATCGAAGGCCTGCTGTGCGAGCTGACCGGCGCCGAGGCCGCCACCGTGGTCAACAACAACGCGGCGGCCGTGCTGCTCACGCTGGCGGCGCTTGCCGCGCGCAAGGAGGTCGTCGTCTCGCGCGGCGAGCTGGTCGAGATCGGCGGCGCCTTTCGCATGCCCGACGTGATGAAAAGCGCCGGCGCGCGCCTCGTCGAGGTGGGCACCACCAACCGCACCCATCCGGCCGACTACCAGCGCGCCATCGGGCCGCGCACCGCCCTCCTGATGAAGGTGCACACCAGCAACTACGCGGTGCAGGGCTTCACGGCCGCGGTCGATGAGGCCGCGCTCGCCCCCCTCGCCCGCGCCCACGGCCTGCCGCTGGTGACCGACCTGGGCAGCGGCGCGCTGATCGACATGGCCGCCTGGGGCCTGCCGGCCGAGCCGACGCCACGCCACATGATCGAGGCCGGCTGCGACCTCGTCACCTTCAGCGGCGACAAGCTGCTGGGCGGCCCGCAGGCCGGGCTGATCGTCGGCCGCAAGGACCTGGTGACGCGCATCCGCAAGCACCCGCTCAAGCGCGCGCTGCGCCTGGGCAAGCTGCCGCTGGCCGCGCTGGAAGCCACGCTGCGCCTGTACCTGCGCCCCGAACGCCTGGCCGAGGAGTTGCCCACGCTGCGCCTGCTCACGCGCCCATTGGCCGACATCGCGGCCATGGCCAGCGCCGTGCAGCCGGCGCTGCAGGCCGCGCTGGCGCCGCGCTACACGGTCGAATGCGTGCCGCTGCAAGGCCAGATCGGCTCCGGCTCGCTGCCCGTCGAGCGGCTCGCGTCCGCCGGCCTGGGCATCGTCCCGGTCGAGAAGAAGGGCGCCGGCCGCGCCCTGCAGCAGTTGGCCGAGGCGCTGCGCGCGCTGCCCACCCCGGTCATCGGCCGCATCCAGGACGAGCGCCTGCTGCTGGACCTGCGCTGCCTGGAAGAGGCCCACCTGTTGACCGATCAAATCGGCCTCTTGCGCGCTTCAGACAGGCGCCAGCAGCTCTCCGATTGATAGCATCGTGATCATCGGCACATGATTGTTGGAACAGCGGGCCACATCGACCACGGCAAGACCACGCTGGTGCGGGCCCTCACCGGCGTGGACACCGACCGCCTGCCGGAGGAGAAAAAGCGCGGCATCAGCATCGAGCTGGGTTACGCCTTCATGGACACGCCGGGCGGCCAGCGCATCGGCTTCATCGACGCGCCCGGCCACGAGCGCCTGGTGCACACCATGGTGGCCGGCGCCAGCGGCATCGACTGCGCCCTGCTGCTGGTGGCGGCCGACGACGGCCCCATGCCGCAGACGCGCGAGCATTTGGCCGTGCTGTCGTTGCTGGGCATCCGGCGCGGCGCGGTCGTCGTCACCAAGACGGATCGCGCGGCGCCCGAGCGCGTGCAGGCCGTGCAGTCGGAGATGGCCGCGCTGCTGCAGGGCACGGCACTGGCCGGCGCCCCCATCCTCGCCGTGTCGGCCCAGACCGGCGCCGGCATCGACGCCTTGCGTGCTCTGCTTTTCGAAGCTGCTCGCGCAGATGCCGTGCCGGCTGCAACCACGAATGACCCACAAGCGTTTCGCCTGGCCATCGATCGCGCCTTCACCCTGGCGGGCATCGGCACGGTGGTGACCGGCACCATCCATGCCGGCACCGTCCGCGTGGGCGACGAGCTGGCGCTGCTGCCCGCCGCCCGCGGCGCCGTGCAGCGCGCCCGCGTGCGCAGCCTGCATGCGCAGGACCAGGCCGTGGCCAGCGCCCACGCCGGCCAGCGCTGCGCCCTTGCCCTGGCCGGCATCGAGCGCGACGCGGTCACGCGCGGCCAGTGGCTCACCGACCCCGCCGTGGCCCTGGCCACCGAGCGCATGGACGTGTCGCTGCGCCTGTGGCCGGGCGAGGCCAAGGTCCTGCGCTCGGGCGCGCACGTGCAGGCGCACATCGGCGCGTCGCGCGTCAACGCCACCGTGGCGCTGCTGGATGTCGACAGTCTGCCCCCCGGCGGCACGGCGCTGGCCCAGTTGGTGCTCGCCGCCCCCGTGGGCGCCTGGCACGGCGAGCGCGTGCTGCTGCGCGACGCCGCCGCCAGCCGCACCCTGGCCGGCGCCGTGGTGCTCGACCCCATGGCGCCCACGCGCTATCGGCGCACGCCGCAGCGCCTGAGCGAGCTGCAGGCGCTCCTGCACGCCCGCGCCGGCGAACGCTTGCAGGCCCTGCTGGCCGTGGCGCCACACGGCATCGACCAGGCGCGCTTTGCCGCCACCCAGGGTCTGGTCGGGCCACCGCCTATTCATATGCCCAACGAGGCGCTGGCCCATGAAGGACATGCGCTGGGCGCTATTCAAACCGAAGCATTCGGCGCGGCCGTGCTGGGCGCGCTGCAGGCCTTTCACCAGCAGCAGCCCGACGAGCTGGGGCCCGACGCCGCCCGCCTGCGCCGCCTGGCCGCGCCACGCCTGCCGGCGCCGCTGTGGCAGGCGCTGCTGGCGCGGCTGGCCGAGCAAGGCCGCATCGCCCGCCACGGCCCGGTGGTGCACCTGCCCACGCACGGGGCCGAGCTGTCGGCCGTCGAGACGCGCATCGCCCAAAAGGTGGCGCCCACGCTCGAGGCCGCCGGCTTCGAGGGCGCTTGGGCGCGCGACATGGCCCGGGACGCGCGCGAGGCCGAGCCGCTGGTGCGCACCACGCTGGCGCGGCTGGCGCGGCGCGGCGAGCTGCACCAGGTGGTCAAGGACCTGTATTACCCCACCGGCACCATGCAGCGGCTGGCGACCCTGGCCCGCCAGGTGGCAGCCAGCCACACCGACGAGGTGCAGGCGGCCGAGTTTCGCGACGCCACCGGCCTGGGCCGCAAGCGGGCCATTCAGATTCTGGAATACTTCGACCGCATCGGCCTGACCCGGCGCGTGGGCGACACCCACCGGCTGCGCGCCGACAGCGGGCTATTGCAATGAAAAACACGGAAAGGCAACCATCCTGGTGGGTGGGCCGGGCTTCAAACCCGGTGGGTGGCGCCAAGCGTCGCCGGGTGGGTTCGACTCCCATGCCTTTCCGCCAGCATATGACCACCCCCAGTCTCCACTCGCTGCGCGATGTTTCGCCTCCCCCCTCGAGGGGGCACGCCCTCTGTCCGGGGAGACCCCGGCCAGGGGCTCACTGGCATGGCCTGCTCCGCGGCCATTGGGCCCTTTGCGATCCGCGCGTTGCCGGCGATGGATGCGATGCGGATCCCCGCCATGCCTGACCCCGCTGCGTCGTCACTGGTCGCCCTGCCCGCCGATCTGCATGTGCTGATCGAGCACCAGGTGTGGGCGCGCGTGCACGACGACGGCACGGCCACGGTGGGCATCACGCCACTGGGCATTGCGCTGTCGGGCGAGATCTACATGTGCCGGCCCAAGCGGGTGGGCAGTGTGGTGGCGCAAGGCGGCACGGTGGCGGTGGTCGAACTGTCCAAGTCCATCGTGGCGGTCAAGTCGCCCGTGAGCGGCGCGGTGGTCGAAGTCAATCCTGCCCTGGACGAGCGGCCCGACTGGGTGCACCGCGAGCCCTATGGCGCGGGCTGGATCGCGCGCCTGCAACTGACCGACTTCAAAGCCGATCAGGCGCTGCTGCTGCACGGCGCGGCGGCGGACGAGGCCATGGCCGAGCACGCGCGGCGCTTCGCGCCCGACCTGGTTCCCGCCACCAGCGGGCCTGCAAGGGGCAGCCCATGAGCTTCGCCGAAAACAGCGTGGCCGGCGTCGCCATCCTGCTGTGGGCGGCCGACGCCAGCGCGCCCGAGCGCCTGGCCACGCCCTTCTTTCATGCCGCCGCCGCGGCCACCATGGAGGTGCCGGTGGAGATCTACTTCACCGCCGCCAGCGTGAACCTGCTGCGGCCCGGTGTGGCGGCCGGCCTGCGCGCCAGCGCGCGCGTGGACAAGACCATTGCCGATAATTTGCGCGAGGCGGTGGACTTGGGCGCGCGGTTGTTTGCCTGCAGCGACGCCCTGCACGCCCAGGGCATCGAGGCGCGGGAATTGATGCCCGGCGTGCAGCGCGGCGGCGCGGTGCAGTTCATGGCCCGCGCCATCGACCGCGACTGGCGCACGCTGATCTTTTAGTCTTTCGGTGTCATCAATGGCACCATCAAAATCTCTCGACGTCGCGTCGGAGAATCGATGAATGCAGTCGAACGATTGGACCGGTATCCGTGTGCAGCCATGAAAGGAAATGGTCAGCCAACCGGGGCGACGTTGACTATCGACACTTGCATGACGATTTCCAGTGGGCGGGCAACGGATCAGCAACGGGGGATCTCCGACTGCCAGCCCTCACGAGTTGACCACACGCACCGGCATCGCGGCCAGTCGCTCGAACAGTCGCACTTCGGCACGGATCGGCCACCAGTCGTAGAGCAGCAATTCCATCGGCCGCCACATTGCCACCCAGCCGGCGATCGACAGGCTTTCGCGCAGCACCTCGAGCATGCCGCCCGGGTCGAGCCAGTTCTCCGCCAGCTTGCTTGCAGCCAGGGCGACGGCGAGGAAAGCAATGCCGATCAGCAGGCTGATGCGGGCACGGCGCAGCAGCTCGCGCAGCCGCCGCCGCGCCGACGTGGCTTGCTGGCGGAAGTGTCGATGAACCGCCTCGCCGAGGAAGGCCGTATCAGTCGCCGGCTGCTCGACATGCACCACCAGGCCCAACGCCGCGTCATGCGGCAAGTCCTTGGCCGAGTCGACGATGAAGCGCTCGGTGCGAGGATCGAGGTCGCGGCTGGCGAGCGGCGACGGGTCGAGGTGATCGAAGAGCTGCCCCAGCTCCGACACGTGGACGTCGATCTCGGACACAGCGGGGCCGGTCATGAGGCGCGCCCTGGGTGCGTCGCGGCGCGCACTCGCTATCGTGCCAGCGTGCCACCATCGACCGGAAAGAACGCTCCGGTGACGAAACTGGCCTTCGGGCTGGCGAGCCAGATCACCATTTCGGCGACCTCACCGACCTCGCCCAAGCGTCCGAGAGGATGGATTTTGTCGAGCTTGGCCCGCTCTTCCGGCGGAAAGAAGTTGATGAGTTCGGTCTTGATGAAGCCCGGACCGACGGCGTTGGCCCGTATGCCGCGCTCGGCGTAATCCAGCGCGATGGTTTGGGTCAGGCCGACGACGCCGTGCTTGGCGCTGCAGTAGGGGCTGAGCCCGGCCGAGCCGACGGCGCCGCCCACGCTGGCCATGTTGACGATGGCGCCGCCACCGGCCTCCAGCATGGCAGGAATCTGCGCGCGCACGCCGTAGAACACACCCGACAGGTCGATGCGAATGACGCGGTCCCAGGTTTCGACCGGGATGTCGGCCGCCGGCGCCAGGTCGTGGCTCACCCCCGCGTTGTTGACGGCGATGTCCAGGCGGCCGTACTCGGCCTTGGCGCGTGCCACCACTTCCAGGTGATAGGCCGGGTCGGCCACGTCGCCCTGCACGAAGATGGCGCGGCCGCCGGCGCCCTGAATGGCGGCCAGGGATTCCTGCCCGCCCTTGGCGGAGATGTCGGCCAGGACAACGTTGGCGCCTTCGCGCGCGAACGCCTGCGCGATGCCTCGGCCCAGGCCGGAGCCCGCGCCGGTGATGATGGCGGTCTTGTCTTTCAGCAGCATGGCATTTCCTTTTGCGATGAACTCAGTTCGTGGCGCTGCGCATCAGTCTGCGCACCCGAAAGGCGAACAGCACCCGCAGGATGCCGATCACCAGCGACCAGGCCCCCGCCATCAGGGACACGCTCAGTCCACCGATGCCTGGCGCCCACACCAGCAGCAGGCCGAACAGAACCGAGACCACGCCGGTGACATACAACACCCATTCGCCGCTGACGGCCTTGCGAATGTTGACGCCGAACATGAAGACCGTCACGCCGAACAGGATGGCCTGGAAGGCGATCACGTAGACGAACAGCAGCACCGTATTCACCGGCCCGAGCAGCGCGTACAGCCCGACCAGAATGCTGAGCAGTCCGCCGAAAAACACCCACCAGCGGCCATCGGCGCCCTTGGCCGCCAACGCACGCACGACGCTGAACACGCCGTCCACCAGCAGGAACGCGGCGAAGATCACCGCCAGCGCCAGCAGCGCTTCGGCCGGCCGCGCCAGCGCCAGCACGCCGAACAGGATGTAGAGCACCCCACCCAGCAAAAACATCCACCAGTTGGCTTTGGCGAAGTCCAGGGCGTCCGTCATCGGCGATTGCTTGTCCATGGTGTCCTGTTCAAAGTTCATCAACGGCAAATGGGATTGTCCGCATGCGCCAGCGCCAGGAAGGTGATCGACGCCGGCTCGAACGAAAGCTCGCCCGCTGGGGTGGGCGTGCCGCCGAGCTGGGGCAGCCCGTCGTTGGGCCCGAGTGCCAGCAGCTCGTCGTTCAGCGCGACGCGACTGCCCTGCAGCTCGGGCGCGCTGAGTGTATAGCGCAGCGAAGTCGTGGGCACGCTGATTGTCCGCGCCCGCGCCTTGTCGTTGTTGATCACCAGCAGCGCGACGCCGCCTGGCACCCCGCGCAGGCAGTGCGCGTAGACATGCTGGCCCTGCGCGATCGGCACGCCCGCATCAAGCACGGTGGTTCCCATCAGCTGGCGCCACAGCAACGCGGCCCAGTAGCTGGGTTTGGGCTCGAAGCTCTGGTCGTTCAGCAGCCCGTAGTCACTCGCGACCAGGGTGTTGTGCATGACGACCTCCACCTCCTGCCGAGCGAGCCGGCCGAGCTGGTCGAGGTAGCGAAAGGTGTCCAGGAAAGTTCCGGCCCAGGGGTTGCCGCCACAGGCGGCCTCCGCCGTCTCGGTGTTCCAGAACGGCTTTCCGGGCATGTACTTATCGCGCACGCTGCGGTAGTAGGCCAGCGTCTGGTCGGTGCGGCCCAGCCAGTCCTCGGACAAGGCCTGCTCGGCGCTGGTCTGGTGGCCCATGGCCGCACAGCGCCGCGATGCCGCGCCGTAATGGTGGTAGGAGAACGCATGGGCATCCCGGGTATGGGCGGCCAGATCGGCGGCCGTCAGCACCTTCATGTCGCCATAGCCGCCATGGGCGACACCCCAGTCGGCGGTCGATTCGCCCACCGATCCGGGCGCCAGGATCTTGATGCCCGGGACTTCCTTGCGGATAAAGGCTTCGAAAATCTTGTGATCGCGCCCATACGCCGCGGCGTCGTAGTCCTTGGGTGCACCCCCCATCGATGCCAGCGTCGGTTCGTTGAAATATTCGGCGGCGGCGATTTTTCCGCCGTGCGCCTTGGTGAAGTCGAGCCAGATGCGCGCCTGGTCCGGCTTCCAGACACCATCAGAGCCGCGGGCGCCGTCGCCGTCCGGCATCGAGGTGACGATCGGCGCGTCGACCGCGTTGGAAAAGGCGATCGCGCCCAGCCACTGCTGCCGCGTGAGTACGCCGCCGTAGCCCGGTGGCGGGTCCTTGGGCGGCGCGTCGGTGTCGGCAAAGTACGTCGTGTTGGCCCAGGTGCCGCTGATCCGTACATAGGCCGGACCCAGGGCGGCCGCCAATCTGCGTAGCCGCTTGTTGCTCAGATCGATGGGCGGGCGGTACTGATAGAGGTCCGCACTCATGCCGGCTGGCGTGTCGCCGGTGGTGGGCCCGGTCTGCCCCCCGGTGTTCGACGGCAGGGTCGCGATGTCCTTGTACGGCTTCCAGAAGCGGCCGCCGGTGACTTCGAGCATCTCGACGTTGTACGACTGGTAGCGTTCGCTGACGCTGCCGATGCGTGCCATCTTCGCGGGTGCCAGCGCGACCGGCGCCGCCTGCGCCACGCCCACCTGCGGCGCTGCGGCGGCAGCCACGCCGAGCAGCGTCACTGCCAGCGGCTTTTTGGTGCCCATGTTCTTCGGCATGAATGATGACTCCTGTTGAGTAGCGGACCGAAGCATGGTCCAGCAGCGCCCTGAGCCTACTTGCGCGCGTACTCGAACTGCGGCAGCGCCTTCAACGCGTCCTTGGTCGCGCCCGGCAGCACGATCTTGTCCCCGGCGATCTGCAATTGCTTGACGGGCACGGCGATCAGATGCCGACCAACCCCCAGGAAGCCTCCGACATCGAGGATCACGTAACTGACCCAGTTCTCGGGGGCGATGATCAGGTCGCCGATCGACCCGACCGCCTTGCCGTCCTCGCCCAGGACCTTCTTCTTGAGAATCTGGCGCTCGACGCTCCAGCCCTCGGCAACCGCCCTGGACTCGGCGACCGACACGCCGACCAAGGTGCTGCCCGCAACCTGGGACATCGCGGCGGGACTGGTCAGCAGTCCCGCCAGTGCAATCACTGCGGCGCCGGGTATCAGGCGCCTGTTCATGATGGCTCCTTTCATGGTGTTCTCCTTGACGTCGAAATGGGTCGAACAGCGTTGCGCTGGTTTCACCGAGGTCAGATGTAGGAACGGTACACGCGGCCACCGTGAATCCGCACGATATCGTCCACAGGCCGGGTATAGCCTTCATCCGCTTCCACGACGATGGCGGTTTCACCCGGCCTGACCTGAGTCGCAACGTAACCCACGAAATCGGCATCGTAGGAACCGCCGATGGCGTCAGCGACCAAGCCCCCGGTCGCACCCAGCGCAGCGCCTGCAACGCCGCCGGCAGGTCCCGCCAGAAGGCCGATCAACGCACCCGCCACACCGCCGGCCAGTGTGCCCCACAAGGGACAATCCTTCTCCTCCAGGCGGATCACGTTGCCCTTTTGGTCCTTGCTGAACATGGCGCCGGCCTTGAGCGAGAAGTCGACCTGATCGGACTTCTTGAGCGAGTGGATGGCACTGGCGGCCTCATAGGCAGAATTGCTGTTGTTGAACACGGCAACGATGATGCGAACAGTCATGAAATTCTCCTTGGATGAGTGCAGGAAAGCGGCCAGGCAAGGGGCCATCGGCCGCAGTCCGGAATCTGGGCCTTGCCACCCGCGCCGACAAGGTCGCAATCGGCACGGCCGGACCGCCAATCTGGCCGAAACTGACCGCGCACGCTCCGCGCTGGACGCCTCCCCGAGCCGCTGCCAGGCCATGGCCAAGGCGAGAGGGGTTTCAGCTTGAACGACCGGTCCGCGCCCGAGGGCAGTGCCGCCCCATGGCCGGTGCAGTGGAACCTGCGCCTGTATCCGGCCACGCCGGTCGTGCTGCTGCACGACGTCTTGGCCGAAGACGGCATCGACGGTGCGCCCGTGCTGGCCGCCACGGGGCTGAGCCTCGCGCAGGCACAATCCCCCCAGACCCTCATCTCGCGACAGCAACTGCTGGATGCGTGCAAGACCATCGTCGGCATGGCCGTGGCGCCGACTTTTGCATTCCGCAGCGGTTTGCGCACGCGCCTGAGCTACTTCGGCATGTACGGCTTTGCGCTGATGAGCGCGCCGGACTTGCACACCATGTTGCACTTCGCGATCGAGCAGCAGGGCTTGACGGCATCGCTGGTCCACCTGTGGGGGCAGCAACAAGGCGATGAAGTCGAGATTCGCATCGATCCGCTCGCGCACCGGGAGCTCGACGTGCGCCTGTACCGCTTCCTGGTCGAATTGCACTTCGGCATGACCCACCGCGGCTGGCGCGACCTGACCGGCGCGGACTTCAAGCCGCTGCGCCTGTGCGTCACTTTTGCGGAATGCGCCTCAACGCGCGAGGTCGCCGCATCGCTCGGCGCCGAGGTGCTGTTCGAGCAGCAGGCCAACACCTTCGTGTTCGATGCCTCGTGGCTGGATGCCCGCCCGCAGTTCGGCAACCTGATCGCGCACGATTCGGTGTGCGACGCCTGCGCGGAGCTCGCAGCACAGTTGAAGATCAAGTCCGGATTGGCGGGCCGTGTCGGCAAGTCAATGGTCGACCACTTCGGGGGCAACCCAGGGGTCGAAGGCTTGGCCGCGACCCTGGGCATGTCCGAGCGCGAGTTGCGGCGCAAGCTGCATGCCGAGGGCACCAGCTACCGCCAGATCCACGATGACGTGCGCGCTCAGGTGGCCATGAAGTACCTGCGCGATACGACGCTGCCGGTGGAATCGATCGCCGCCTCGATCGGATTCGACGATGCCGCCAATTTCCGGCGCGCGTTCCGACGCTGGACCGGACAGACTCCCGTTGAATACCGCGCCTCGATCTCACCGCTGGAGCCGGGCAAACCGGGGTCGGTCATTGGCGGCATTGGGGTCTTGTGAAATCCGCTCCAGCTTGATCTGCTTCATCGGTGTTCTCCGTTTGACCGTTTCAATCGGAGAACTTATGCGGATGTTCCTTCGCGGCTGCGTTCGACCACGCAAAAGCTGACGGCGTAGTCGCTCTCGTCGCTCAGGGTGATGTGCGCCATCAGGCCCCTGGCCTCGAACCAGGTCTTGAGCTCGCCGTGCAGCACGATGCGCGGCGCGCCGCTGGGCGCGTTGCCGATCTCACAGCGCCGCCAGTGCATGGGCAGGCGCATGCCCAGGCCGACGGCCTTGCTGAACGCCTCCTTGGCCGAAAAGCGCGTGGCCAGAAAGCGTACGCCGCGCTCGGGCCAGCGGGCGCTGCGCCGGCGCCAGGCCGCCAGCTCGGCCTCGCTCAGGATCTTTTGCGCGAAGCGCTCGCCATGGCGCTCGAAGCTGGCGCGGATGCGGCGGATGTCGCAGATGTCGGTGCCGATGCCGTAGATCATGCAAGAAAAATGGCTCTGGCGACCGTGCAACAAGCGCGAGCAGCTATCAAATCAGGAATTGTCAAGCAGACAGCGCAGGTACGCCCGCGTCGTGGCCGCATAGCCCTGCTCCAGCGCGTCGGCAATGAAGGCGTGGCCGATGGAGACCTCGGCCAGGCCGGGCACGGCGCGCACGAAGGCGGGCAGGTTGTCCAGATTCAGGTCGTGCCCGGCGTTGACGCCCAGGCCCGCATCGAGCGCCGCCTGCGCCGCGGCGGCGTAGCGCTGCAACTGCACCGCCTGATCGGGCGTGCCCCAGGCGGCGGCGTAGGGTTCGGTGTAGAGCTCGACGCGATCGGCGCCGACGGCGCGCGCGGCGGCCATCTGCTGAGGGGCAGGGTCCATGAACAGGCTCACGCGCACGCCCAACTGGCGGCATTCGGCAATCAGGGGCTGCAGGCGCTGGGCATCCGGCGGAAAGCTCCAGCCGTGGTCGCTGGTGAACTGGTCCTCGCTGTCGGGCACGAAGGTGGCTTGGTGAGGATGCACGCGGCGGATGAAGTCCAGCAGGTTCTGCGTCGGGTTGCCCTCGATGTTGAACTCGGCCCGCGGCCAGCGCCGCATCAGCTCGGCCAGCTCATCCACGTCCTGCGGGCGGATGTGGCGCTGATCGGGCCGCGGGTGCACGGTGATGCCGTTGGCGCCCGCCTGCAGGCACAGCTCGGCGGCGCGCGTGACGCTGGGGATGCCCAGGTGGCGCGTGTTGCGCACCAGGGCGACCTTGTTGACGTTGACGGACAGCTGGACGGTCATGAAAAAGCCACCGGGGATTTCAGGCGCTGCAGCTCCAGCATGAGCTGGCGCGTGCGCAAGGTGTTGCCGCCGCAATGGTAGTGCAGCAGCGCGCGCAACTGCTGGCGCAGGCGGGCCTGCTCGCCGGCGGGCCAGCCGGCCACGGCTTGCAGCGCGGCGGTGAAGGCGGCTTGCTCGTCCAGCGCGGCGGACAGCGCGAGCCAGGCCGCGCCGGCCAGCCAGACCTCGTCGTCGCCGTGCGCGGCGCGCAGGCCACCTTCGACCACCAGGCGATACGGCGCGTCGTCCTGCAACGGCGCCAGGGTCAGGGTCTGCACATCCAGTGCCGGCAGGTGCCCGGTGTGGCGCAGCAGCAGCAGCTCGAACGCACGCAGGGCCGCGGCGCCCAAGGCTTCGGCATCGGGCGAGGCCAGCACGTGCACCAGCGCGGCGTAGGCGTCGAACAGGCGCGGGTGCGCGTCCTCGCGCGCCAGCAGCTTCATCAACAGCTCGTTGGCGTAGTAGCCCGACAGCAGCGCGTCGCCCGTGGGCATCACCAGGCCGCCACCCCACTCCGCGCCCTTGAGGGTGCGGATCTCGCCCTCGCCGCCCCAGGACAGCAGCAGCGGCTGCAGCGGCAGCAGCACGGGGCGGAAGTTGGACGACGGCCGCTTGGCCCCCTTGGCCACCAGCGCCATGCGCCCGTGCCCGCGCGTGAAGGCCTCCACGATCAGGCTGGACTCGCTCCAGTCGTGGTGGTGCAGGACGTAGGCCGGCTCGTGGGTGACCCGCTTCACGGCAGGCACGCGGTCCGAGACACTGCTCGCCGCCGCCGGGCCGCCCCAAGGCGGCGACGGCCCCCTCGGGGGGCAGCGCACCATGCGAAGCAGGGGAGCGTGGGGGCCCTATTCATATCCGAACGAACGCACGCGCGCCTCGTCGTCGGCCCAGCCGGAGCGCACCTTCACCCACAGCTCGATGAAGACCTTGCAGTCCATCAGCTTTTCGAGTTCTTGCCGTGCCTCGGTGCCGATGCGCTTCAGGCGCTCGCCCTTCTCGCCGATGATCATGGCCTTGTGGCCGTCGCGCTCGACCACGATGGTGGCGGCGATGCGCACCAGGCGGCCGTGGGCGCGGCTTTTCTCTTCGGCAAACTGGTCGATCACCACGGTGGAGGTATACGGCAGCTCGTCGCCCGTCAGGCGAAACAGCTTCTCGCGCACCACCTCGCTGGCCAGGAACTTCTCGCTGCGGTCGGTCAGTTCGTCTTCGCCGTACCACCAGGGCTGCTCGGGCAGGTAGCGCGCGCACACGTCCAGCAGGTGCGCCACGTCGCGCGGGTTCTTGGCCGACATGGGCACGAACTCGGCAAAGGCGTGGCGCTCGGCCATGCCCTTGAGCCAGGGCGCCAGCTCGGCGCGGCGGTGCACGGCGTCCAGCTTGTTGGCCACCAGCAGCGTGGGCGTGCCGGGCCTCAGCAGCGACAGCACCTTGGCGTCGCCCAGGGTGAAATTGCCGGCCTCGACCACGAACAGCACCAGGTCCACGCCGTCGATGGCACCCAGCACGGTCTTGTTGAGCGACTTGTTGAGCGCGCTGCTGTGGCGCGTCTGAAAGCCGGGCGTGTCGACAAACACGTACTGCGTGCCGCCGCCCTGCTCATCCGCCCGCGTGCGAATGCCGGTGATGCGGTGGCGCGTGGTCTGGGCCTTGCGGCTGGTGATGCTGATCTTCTGGCCCACCAGGGCGTTCAGCAGCGTCGACTTGCCCACGTTGGGCCGGCCCACGATGGCGATCAGGCCGCAGCGCTGGGCCGCGCCGGTCTCCGCCGATTTCAAGTCGAATGAGGCCTCAGCCCGCTCGGGGTGAGCGTCAGTAGCTATTTTTTCAGTAGCAATCATGATGACTTTGCTTCCAGCTGCCGCAGCATGGCCGCCGCGGCATCCTGCTCGGCGGCGCGGCGCGAGGGGCCCTGGCCCTGGGCCTGCAGGTCGAGCTCGGCAATGCGGCACATCACCTCGAAGGTCTGCTTGTGCGCCGCTCCCAGCACCTGCGCCACCTCGTACTGCGGCACATGCATCTTGCGGCCTTGCAGCCATTCCTGCAAGCGGGTCTTGGCGTCCTTGGCGGCGGCCGACAGCGCCGGCGTGATCTCCACCCGCTCGAACAGGCGGCGAATCAGCGCATCGGCGGCAGCGTGCCCGCCGTCCAGGTAGACGGCGCCGATGATGGCCTCCAGCGCGTCGGCCAGGATCGAAGGCCGGCGCTGGCCGCCCGAGCGCATCTCGCCCTCGCCCAGGCGCAGCAGCGCGGGCAGATCCAGCTCGAGTGCCAGGCGGTGCAGGCTGTCCTGGCGCACCAGCTGCGCGCGCAGGCGCGACAGGTCGCCCTCGGCGCCGTCGCCCAGGGCCTCGTACAGCATGTGGGCCACGCCCAAGCCCAGCACCGAGTCGCCCAGGAATTCGAGGCGCTCGTTGTGGTCGGCCGAAAAGCTGCGGTGCGTCAGCGCGCGCTGCAGCAGGGCCGGGTTGGCGAAGCGGTGATGCAGGCGCTGCTGCAGCGCCTGCCATTCGGGCGGCAGCGCCGGCGCGCCGGCGCGCCGCGACTTAGTCGTACCCACCCGCGGAAGAGCCCCGGTACTTGATCAGCAGGTAGGCCGGGCCGAACAAGGGGATTTCCTTGTCGTAGGCAAAGCGCACCACCACCTTGTCGTCGACCTTGGTGACCTCCAGGTCCTTGCCGCTGATGGAGTCGATGTAGTCCACCGAGGCGGTGCGGTCGAACGAGGCGCGCACCGCCGGCACCGTGTCGCCGTCGGCGGCGGCCTTCTTGACCGCCTTGACGATGGACATGTATTCGCTCGCCGTGGGCACCACCTTGGCGCCGACGATGGCCACGAAGGCCAGCACCACGCCCAAAAACAGCAGGCCGACGAACGAGATGCCGCGCTGCGACGCCGGTGACGTGTGCTTCATGTTTGCTCTCTCCCTCATTTGAAAGGCCCGATGCGGCCCAGGTTGCCGAAGTTCATCCAGACAAAGAAGGCCTTGCCGACGATGTTGCCGTTGGGCACGAAGCCCCAGTAGCGCGAATCGAGCGAGTTGTCGCGGTTGTCGCCCATCATGAAGTAATGCCCCTCGGGCACCTTGCAGGTGACGCCCTCGATGCTGTAGCGGCACTGGTCGCGGTACTGAAACTGGTCCGGGTTGCCGATGAAGGCCGCGCGGCGCGTGTCGACGATGATGTTGTGATGCACGTCGCCGAGCTGTTCGTTGAACTGCTTGAAGTACTCCATCGTCGACTCGTCGAAGAAGTCCGACACCGCCGTCTGCGGCACTTCCTTGCCGTTGATGGTCAGGCGCTTGTTCAGGTAGGACACCTCGTCGCCCGGCAGGCCGATCACGCGCTTGATGTAGTCGACGCTGGGCTTGGGCGGATAGCGGAACACCACCACGTCGCCGCGCTGGATGGGGTTGCCCTGGGTCACCTGGGTGTTGACGACGGGCAGGCGCAGGCCATAGGTGAACTTGTTGACCAGGATCAGGTCGCCGATCAGCAGCGTCGGGATCATCGAGCCCGACGGAATCTTGAACGGCTCGACCACGAAGGAGCGCAGCAGAAAGACGATCAGGATGACCGGGAACAGCCCGGCCGTCCAGTCCAGCCACCAGGGCTGGGCCAGCAGGCGCTCGCGCGCCGTGTCCAGGTTCTCGTCGTCGACCTTGGTGATGCCCTGCGCCGCCAGCTCGGCGCGCCGGCGCGCGCGCTGCTCGGTCAGTGCCTGCGCGGCGGCGCGACGGCGCGGCAGAAAGATGAAGCGGTCGGCCAGCCAGTACAGGCCGGTGACGACGGTGGCCAGAAACAGCAGCAGGGCAAAGTTGCCCTCGATCGACCCGGTGTACCAGGCGGCGCCGTAGCCCACGAAGGCGGCCAGGACGATGGCGGTCAAGATCGGCATCATTCCTCCACTTGCAAGATGGCTAGAAATGCCTCTTGTGGCACCTCGACCGAGCCGATCTGTTTCATTCGCTTCTTCCCTGCCTTCTGTTTTTCGAGCAATTTGCGCTTGCGGGTGATGTCGCCACCGTAGCATTTTGCCAGCACGTTCTTGCGCAGCGCCTTGATGTTCTCGCGCGCGATGATGTTGGCGCCGATCGCGGCCTGGATGGCAACGTCGAACTGCTGGCGGCTGATGATCTCGCGCATCTTGGCCGCCACCGCACGGCCGCGGTACTGCGCCTGGCTGCGGTGCACGATGATGGACAGCGCGTCCACGCGCTCGCCGTTGAGCAGGATGTCGACCTTCACCACGTCGGAGGCGCGGTACTCCTTGAACTCGTAGTCCATCGACGCATAGCCGCGCGAGACGCTCTTGAGCTTGTCGAAGAAGTCCAGCACGATCTCGCCCAGCGGCAGCTCATAGGTCAGCATGACCTGGCGGCCGTGGTATTGCATGTTGAGCTGCACGCCGCGCTTCTGGTTGCACAGCGTCATCACCGGGCCGACGTAGTCCTGCGGCATGAACAGATGCACGGTGACGATGGGCTCGCGGATTTCCTGGATGCGGCCCTGGTCGGGCATCTTGGACGGGTTCTCGACCAGGATCACTTCGCCGTCGGCCTTTTCGACCTGGTAGACCACGCTGGGCGCGGTGGTGATCAGGTCCTGGTCGAACTCGCGCTCCAGGCGCTCCTGCACGATCTCCATGTGCAACAGGCCCAGGAAGCCGCAGCGAAAGCCGAAGCCCAGCGCCTGGCTGACCTCGGGCTCGAAGCGCAGCGACGAGTCGTTGAGCTGCAGTTTCTCGAGGCTGTCGCGCAGCTGGTCGTACTGGTTGGCCTCGGTCGGGTACAGGCCCGCGAACACCTGCGGCTGCACTTCCTTGAAGCCCGGCAGCGGATGCTCGGCCGGGCCCAGGTTGTTGGGCAGCTTCTTGTCCAGGGTGATGGTGTCGCCCACCTTGGCCGCCTTCAGCTCCTTGATGCCGGCAATGATGTAGCCCACCTCGCCGGCCTTGAGCTGCTCGCGCTGCTCGGTGGCGGGCGTGAACACGCCCAACTGGTTGGCCTCGTAGGCGGCGCCGGTGGCCATCATGCGAAAGCGCTCGCCCTTCTTCAGCTCGCCATCGACCACGCGCACCAGCATCACCACGCCCACGTAGGCGTCGAACCAGCTGTCGATGATCATGGCGCGCAGCGGCGCATCGCGCTTGCCGCGCGGCGCGGGCACCTTGGCGACGATCTGCTCCAGCACCTCGTCGATGCCCATGCCGGTCTTGGCCGAGATGGCGATCGCCTCGCTGGCGTCGATGCCGATCACGTCCTCGATCTCGGCCTTGGCGGTTTCCGGATCGGCCTGCGGCAGATCCATCTTGTTGAGCACCGGCAGCACCTCCACGCCGAGGTCGAGCGCCGTGTAGCAGTTGGCCACCGTCTGCGCTTCGACGCCCTGCGAGGCATCGACGACGAGCAGTGCACCTTCGCAGGCCGAGAGCGAACGCGAGACTTCATACGAGAAGTCGACGTGGCCCGGCGTGTCGATCAGGTTGAGGTTGTAGACGCGGCCGTCGCGCGCCGTGTAGTGCAGCGCGGCGGTCTGCGCCTTGATGGTTATCCCCCGTTCCTTCTCGATGTCCATCGAGTCGAGCACCTGCGCCTGCATCTCGCGCTCGGCCAGGCCGCCGCAGCGCTGAATCAGGCGATCGGCCAGCGTGGATTTGCCGTGGTCGATGTGCGCGATGATTGAAAAATTTCTGATGTGATCCATCAAGGAACGAAGGCAAGTGTTTGATCGCGCACGCTCGGCGCATGAAAAAAGGGCGCGCCCTGAATGTGACGCGCCCTCAACCAACAATCTATGGCAACTGCGATAGTTGGAGCTTCATTGTAGGCAAAAACCGCTGGGGCCAAGATTGAAAATCCAAAATCGGAGGGCGTTGCAGGCTCACAACGGAATATTTATCAACATCTTATCCACAAACATCTTTGGATGAGCCGTGAACAAGCTGTGATTTGACTGGGCATGGCTTGTGAAAAAGCCGGGCGTCTTGCGCATCGTGGGCTCAAGCCGCCCTGATATTCCGAAATCCGTAGAAAGTTGGGCGCGATTTTACCGAACTCCATCTGAGCGCCCGGCGTTTGATCCACACCGTCCGGCATGGGCCAAACCCGGGATCGCCACCCCAAACCGATCGCCGGCCGTGGCAAAGCCGCCAAAACCCAGTAAATCGTAGGGGCTTTCAGCTTTTGTCCGGCTCCCGTCAGCGCGCCGCCCGAACCAGCACGAACTGCACCAGGTCGCCGCGCTGCACCAGCATGTTGACGGGCTTGCTGCGGTCGGCCTTGGCCACGGCCGCCTCGAACTCGCGCACGCTGGCGACCTCGACGTTGCTCACGGCCAGGATCACGTCGCCCTCGCGCAGGCCGGCGCGCGCCGCCGCGTCGGCCACCGCCGTCACGCGCACACCGTGCTTGGCCTTGAGCTCCTTGCGCTGCGCGTCCGTCAGGTCGGTCACCGTCACGCCGAGCGCCTGCGCGGTGTTGGCGGCCTTGGCCGGTTCGCTGCTGCGCGCGGCCGGCTTGCCGCTGGCCGCCACGGCATCGGGCTCCAGCTCGGCAATGGTCATCGTCAGGTCGCGGTTCTGGCCGCGGCGAAACACCGTCACCGTGCTGCGCGTGCCGGGCTTGGTGTTGCCCACCAGGCGCGGCAGGTCGCTGGCCTTGTCGATGGTCTTGCCGTCGAAGCGAACGATGATGTCGCCCGCCTCCACGCCCGCCTTCTCGGCCGGCGAGCCGCCTTCCACGTTGCGCACCAGCGCGCCCTGCGGCTTGCCCAGGCCGATGGACTCGGCCACCTCGCGCGTCACCTGGTCGATGCGCACGCCGATGCGCCCGCGCGTGACGTGGCCGCTGGCGCGCAACTGGTCGCTCACGCGCATGGCCTCGTCGATCGGGATGGCGAACGAGATGCCCATGAAGCCGCCCGAGCGCGAATAGATCTGGCTGTTGATGCCCACCACCTCGCCGCGCATGTTGATCAGCGGTCCGCCCGAGTTGCCGGGGTTGACCGCCACGTCGGTCTGGATGAAAGGCAGGTAGTCGCCGGTGTCGCGCTGCTTGGCGCTGACGATGCCGGCGGTAACGGTGTTTTCCAGCCCGAAGGGCGAGCCGATGGCCATCACCCATTCGCCGACGCGCAGGCGGCTGACATCGCCCGTCTTCACGAAGGGCAGGCCGCTGGCGTCGATCTTGACCAGGGCCACGTCGGTGCGCTTGTCGGCACCGACGATGCGGGCCTTGAACTCGCGCTTGTCGGTCAGCGTGACGATCACCTCGTCGGCGCCGTCGACCACGTGCGCATTGGTCATGACGTAGCCGTCGGCCGACAGGATGAAGCCCGAGCCCACGCCGCGCGGCACCTCCTCGTCGGGGGCCTGGGGCGCCGGCCGGTTGGGCTTGCCGGGGCGCGGCAGGTTGGGCATGGGCACGCCGAAGAAACGCCGGAAGAACTCCTGCATCTCCGGATCCATCGCCCCATCGTCGCCGCCCCTGGCGCGCGCGCGCTCCATGGTGCGGATGTTGACCACCGCCGGGCTGACCAGGTCGACCAGGTCGGTGAAGTCCGGCAGGGTGCGCACCACGGGCGCCGGCTGGGCTGCCGCGGGCAGCGTGACGGTCCAGGCGCCGGCGCTCAGCAGCAGGGGCACGATGAGGCCCGCAAGCTGGGCACGGCGGAAGACGGCAGTTTTCATGTCGGGGTTCGGTCGATGTCGGTTGGAAGAAGGCGCGCCACCAGGCTGGGGCCGTGGGCGCGATGAATCACTTGTCGTGGCGCAGATTGTCGAGCAGGGCGGTCAGGGTCTGGCGCGGCACCTCGCCGATCAGGGTGACCCACCAGGGCCCTTCGGCGCCGGGCCAGCGGCGGCTCATGGCATGCGTGGCGCCCAGGCTGGACACCCCGGCATGCACGTGGCGCTTGGCGTCGAAGGGCTCGATGAATATCGACACCGTGGCCAGGCCGTCCGAAAACACCCATTGCACGACCGAGTTCGACGCCCCCATGGACTGCCGAAAGCAACCCTGCGGTTCGAAGCCCGGCACCGGCTGCTCCAGTCGCCAGCCCTCGCGCGCGGCGTCGATGCGCACGCGCTCGATGCGCACCTTGCGCCAGCCCTCGGTGCTGGGCATGGCCAGCTGGGTCTTGACGGCCGGCTCGGGCGGATCGAGCTGTACCTCGGAAAACGCCGACTGCTCCAGCACCTTGCCGGCGCCGTCCAGCGTCTGCGTCTTGAGCACCAGGCCCGTGCGGCGCTCGCTCCAGATGCGGTAGCCGAAGCGCCACTGATCGACCGGCTTGAGCACCACCACGTCGGTGGTCATGCCGGCCACGCGGTCCTGGCCCGTCTCCTGGGCCGTGTAGTGCTCGGCCGCGGCCTGATCGGCGCCCGGGCGCAGCAGGTTGGGAAAGCGCCCGCCGGGCGCGCGCTGCTCGGAACGCAGCACATGGGCATCAGGCAGCAGCAGGCTGACCTCGTCGTTGCGCCGGAAGGTCGAGCGCGGCGGGCCCGACAGCGCGTCGACGCGCTCGAACTGCACGTCGCCCTCGCACAAATGCCAGATGCGCGCACTGGCCATAGCGCCGTTGGACGCGCTGACCACGTAGGTGCCGACAAACGACGGCACGCTGGAGCCCTGCTGCAGGCGCACCAGCCACTCGTCGACGCTGCGCTGCGGCGGCCCCACGGGTCGGCCCGCACCGCCGCCGAACGCCCCCTGCGCGGCAGCACAGCTCAGCACGCCGCCGGCGCACCACAACAGCGCCAGGGCGCTCATGCGGCGCATCCAGCCGCGGCGCCACGGCGCGTCGGCCCAGCCTGCCGGGCGCCAGGCGCCCTCCCCGGCCAGCCGGCTCAACGCGTCGACCCTTCAAACGTGGCGGCGCGCAAGAAGCCCGCCGTGTTGCCGAACGCCGACACCCCGGCCGCCTGGCGGTGCGCGGCCAGCAACTGGTCGAGTTCGGGGTCGCGCAGCATCACGGGCGTGGTCGGGGCTGGCGCAGCCGCCGGGTTTTGTTGTTGTGCCACCTGCACCACGGCCGTGGCGGGCGCCACCGGGCCGGTGTTCGAGGCCAGTTGCGCCCCGCCCGTCGGCGCCTGCGGGCCGATGCCGCCCAGCACACCCCAGCCGATGGCCGCCACGGCCGCCAGCGAGGCGAAGCCGGCCGCCATCTTCCAGCGAAACACGCCATCGTTGGCCGCCTCGTGCCGGGTTTCGGCCACGACCGCGACCGCCGGCGCATCGACCAGCCCCTGCGGCGCCAGTTGCGGCGGCAACTGCTGGCGCAGGCGCGCGACGAAGGCCGCGTCGCCCCGGCCATCACCCAGGTCGGGCGCGCGCAGCACGTCGCCGATCAGGTGGTACAGGTGCCAGCTCTCGCGGGCTTCGGCGGCGTCGGCCGCCGCCAGCACGGCCGCCGCCTGAGCGGGCGTCAGCTCGCCATCCATCAGGGCAGAAATTTGTTCACGATCGCAGTTCATGACAACACACCTCCAGCGTCACCAGCGTTTGCCGGACTGGTGACTGAGCAAGGGCTTGACCTTGGCCGAGATCGCCTCGCGCGCCCGGAAGATCCGGCTGCGTACGGTTCCGATGGGGCAGTTCATGGTCTCGGCAATTTCTTCGTAACTGAGGCCTTCGATCTCGCGCAGGGTGATGGCCTGGCGCAAATCCTCGGGCAGGGCTTCCATGGCGGCGTTGACGGCGGCGGCGATTTCACGGGCCGCCAGCTCGGATTCCGGCGTGGATTCGGAAATTAGTTCGTTCTCGCGGCGCGAAGTTTCATCGTCGTCGTCGACCGAGCGCAAGGCGGCCTCGGTGACGATGGGATCGCGCTTGAGCTCCAGCAGCGCCTTCTTGGCCGTGTTGACGGCGATCCGGTACAGCCAGGTGTAGAACTGCGCGTCGCCCCGAAACTGCGGCAGCGCCCGCCAGGCGCGGATGAAGGTCTCCTGCGCGATGTCGTCCACCAGGTCGACGTCGCGCACCAGGCGCCCGATCAGGCGCTGGATGCGGCGCTGGTACTTGATGATCAGCAGCTCGTAGGCCCGGGCGTCGCCCGCGGCGGCGCGCTGCACGATCAGCGCTTCGTTTTCGGGGGGTGGGGTGGGAGATGACACCGACACGGTTGACTCGGAACCCGGCGCAAGCAGCGCTCAGGCCCGCGCGCCCTCCCCCAGGTCGGCCGCCGGTGCCGGCGCGCCGGCATGCACGGCGCAGCGCAGCAGGTGCCAGCCGGCCGCATCGCGCCCGGCCTGCGCCCACAGCCAGCGGCTGCGCCCCGCCTCGGGGCCGCTCGCACGCAGCAGCAGGGCCCATTGCAGGTCCAGGCGCGGCTCCAGCCGCTGGAGGGCGGCATCCTCGCGATCATTCGGGGCATCGGCGCCCAGCCGCCACTGCGCGCCGTCCCAGCTCAGGCGCCGCGGACGCTGCGCCCACCACCAGTGGGCCAGGGCGGCACCGGCCAGCAGCGGCGCGCCCAGCAGCGCGGCCGCCGGCCAGCCCGGGGCGGCCAGGTCCGGCTGCAGCATCAGTGCCACGGCGACGGCCACCCAGCCCACGGCCCACAGCCTCAGCAACAGGGCTGCCAGCTGCGGTGTGCGACCGGTGGGATGGGTGACGGCGGGGGCAGCGTGCATGAGGTTCGCCGCGCAGGCAGCGCCAGGCCAGCGCCGCCTACGCCGTCAGATGCGCTTGAACACCAGGCTTCCGTTGGTGCCGCCGAAGCCGAAGTTGTTTTTCAGCGCCACGTCGATCTTCATGTCCCGCGCCGTGTTGGCGCAGTAGTCCAGGTCGCATTCGGGGTCCTGGTTGAAGATGTTGATGGTGGGAGGGCTCTTCTGGTGGTGAATGGCCAGCACGGTGAACACGCTCTCGATGCCGCCGGCGCCGCCCAGCAGGTGGCCGGTCATCGACTTGGTGGAGTTGACCACCACGCCGCGCGCCGCGTCGCCCAGCGCCGCCTTGATGGCGTTGGTCTCGTTCACGTCGCCCAGCGGGGTGCTGGTGCCGTGGGCGTTGAGGTAGTGCACCTGGTCGGCGTTGATGCCGGCATCGCGCAGGGCATTGACCATGGAACGGCGCGGGCCATCCACGTCGGGCGCGGTCATGTGAAAGGCGTCGCCGCTCATGCCGAAACCCAGCAGCTCGGCATAGATGCGCGCGCCGCGGGCCTTGGCGTGCTCGTATTCCTCCAGCACCACCACGCCGGCGCCCTCGCCCAGCACGAAGCCATCGCGGTCCTTGTCCCAGGGGCGCGAAGCGGTCCTGGGGTCGTCGTTGCGCGTGGACAGCGCGCGCGCCGCCGCGAAGCCGCCCACGCCCAGCGGCGAGACGGTGGATTCGGCACCGCCGGCCACCATGGCGTCGGCGTCGCCGTGCTGGATCATGCGCGCCGACACGCCGATGGCGTGCAGGCCCGTGGTGCAGGCGGTCACGGTGGCGATGTTGGGGCCCTTGAAGCCGAAGCGGATCGACGCGTGGCCCGAGATCATGTTGATGATCGAGGCCGGCACGAAGAAGGGCGAGATGCGGCGCGGCCCGCGCGCGGCATATTCGCCCGCCGTGGCTTCGATCAGCGGCAGGCCGCCGATGCCCGAGCCGATGTTGCAGCCGATGCGCTGCGCCAACTCGGGGTCGAGCGCCTCGCCCGTGGGCAGGCCCGAATCGGCCACGGCCTGCGCCGCGGCGGCCAGGCCCAGGTGGATGAAGCGGTCCATGTGCCGGGCTTCCTTCTCGGGGATGTAGTCCCCGACCTTGAAGCCCTTGACCTCGCCCGCGAAACGGCAGGAAAACGCCGCCGCGTCGAACTGCGTGATCGCGTCGATGCCCGAACGCCCGGCCAGCAGACTGTCCCAGGATTCGGCCACCGTGTTGCCCACGGGGCTGACGCAACCCAATCCGGTGACGACGACTCGGCGCCGGCTCATGGGCGATCAGGCCTTCTTGCTGTTGGCGTAATCGATCGCGGCCTGCACCGTGGTGATCTTCTCGGCGTCCTCGTCGGGAATCTCGATGCCGAACTCATCCTCCAGCGCCATCACCAATTCGACGGTGTCGAGCGAGTCGGCGCCCAAGTCGGCCACGAAGGCCTTCTCGTTGGTCACCTGGGACTCTTCCACGCCGAGCTGCTCGGCGATGATTTTCTTGACACGTGCTTCGATATCGCTCATGGGTTCCCTCTGAGGGTTGTAAAAGATGCGGATTTTACCCGGGCTTGCGCCCGAAAAGGCCGGTTATACCGGATGAAGAAAAGGGGGCGGCCTGCCTGGACGTTCAGGCCATGTACATGCCGCCGTTGACGTGCAGCTCCTGCCCCGTCACGTAGCCGGCCTCGGGCGCGGCCAGGTAGGCCACGGCGTGGGCGATGTCGGCCGGCTGGCCCAGGTGGCCCAGCGGGATGGTGGCCGTCAGCGCCGCCTTCTGCTCGTCGGACAGCGCCGCCGTCATGTCGGTGGCGATGAAGCCCGGCGCCACGCAGTTGACGGTGATGGCGCGGCTGCCCAGCTCGCGCGCCAGCGCGCGCGTCATGCCGGCCACGCCGGCCTTGGCCGCCGCGTAATTGGCCTGGCCGGGGTTGCCCGAGGCGCCGACCACGCTGGTGATGTTGACGATGCGGCCGTAGCGCTGCTTCATCATCGGGCGCATGACGGCGCGGCTCATGCGGAACACCGCCTTCAGGTTGGTGTCGATCACCGCGTCCCAGTCCTCGTCCTTCAGGCGCATGGCCAGCATGTCGCGCGTGATGCCGGCGTTGTTGACCAGCACGTGCAGCGCGCCGTGCTCCTTGACGATGCCGTCGATCAGCGCCTCGGCCGCCGCCAGGTCCCGGACGTCGAGCGCCGCGCCGCGGCAGCCGGCAAAGTCGGCCAGCGCCGTGCCGATGCGCGCCGCGCCCTCGGGGGTGGTGGCGGTGCCGATCACCTTCAGGCCGCGCCGCGCCAGCTCGTGCGCCACGGCGGCGCCGATGCCGCGCGAGGCGCCGGTCACCAGGGCCACCTGGCCTGCCATTTGCGTCGTGTCGGACATGGGTTTGCTCCTAGTCTGTCGCGGCGATCAGGCCAGCAGGGCCTTGACCTCGGCGAGGGTGGCGGGGTCGTACAGCGCGGCGGCGTTCAGCTCGGGCGCGATGCGCTTGGCCATGCCCGTCAGCACCTTGCCCGGGCCGCATTCGATGATGTGGGTCGCGCCCCGCGCCTGCAGGGCCTGCACGCATTCCACCCAGCGCACGGGGCCCGCGGCCTGGCGCACCAGGGCGTCACGGATGCGCGCGGGCTCGCTTTCGACCGCCACGTCCACGTTGTTGAGCACCGGAATGCGCGGCGCGGCCAGCTCGATGTCGGCCAGCGCGGTCTTCAGGCGCTCGGCGGCCGGCTTCATCAGGCTGGAGTGGAACGGCGCCAACACCGGCAGCGGCAGCGCGCGCTTGGCGCCCAAGCCCTTGAGCACCTCGCAGGCCTTGTCCACCGCGGCCTTGCTGCCGGCAATCACGGTCTGCATCGGGTCGTTGAAATTGACGGCCTCGACCACTTCAGTGCCGTTTTGGCCCATGGCGGCCGTCACATCGGCGCAGCCAGCCATCACTTTCTGAGCATCGAGCCCCAGGATGGCGGCCATGGCGCCGGCGCCGACCGGCACCGCCTGCTGCATGGCGGCGGCGCGCAGGCGCACCAGGGGCACGGCCTGCACCAGGCTCAGCACCTCGGCCGCCACCAGGGCCGAATACTCGCCCAGCGAATGGCCGGCCACCGCCGCCGGCAGCGCCCCACCCTCGGCGCGCCAGGCGCGCCAGCAGGCCACACCGGCCACCAGCATCACGGGCTGGGTGTTGGTGGTGAGCGCCAGTGCCTCCTTGGGGCCCTGGGCGATCAACGCGCCGATGTCCTCGCCCAGCGCGGTCGAGGCCTCGGCCAAGGTCTGGCGCACGGCCGGGTGGTCGCCCCAGGCGTCCAGCATGCCCACGGACTGCGAGCCCTGGCCGGGAAAGACAAAAGCAAAGGAAGTCATGACCTCGGATACGAAATAGGAGTCAAATTGGCCTGTAGCCCGCGTCAACCAAGCGCGAGCAGCTACATTTTCAAGAGTACGGCGCCCCAGGTGAAGCCACCGCCCACACCCTCCAGCAGCACCGTCTGGCCCGGCTTGACCTGGCCGGCGCGTACGCCGTGGTCCAGCGCCAGCGGGATCGACGCGGCCGAGGTGTTGCCGTGCTCGTGCACCGTCACCACCACCTTTTCGGGCGGCAGGTGCAGCTTGCGGGCGGTGCCCAGCATGATGCGGATGTTGGCCTGGTGCGGAATCAGCCAGTCGATGTCGCCGGCCTGCATGCGGGCCTTGTCCAGCACCGCGCGCGCGGCCTTGTCCAGCACGCCCACGGCCAGCTTGAACACCGCCTGGCCGTCCATCTTGAGCAACGGATCGCCCAGCACCTGCCCGCCCGCCACATGGCCCGGCACGCACAGGATGTCGACGTACTTGCCGTCGGCGTGCAGGTCGGTGGCCAGGATGCCGGGCGTGTCACTGGCCTCCAGCACCACGGCGCCGGCGCCGTCGCCGAACAGCACGCAGGTGCCGCGGTCATCGAAGTCGAGCAGGCGCGAGAACACCTCGGAGCCGATCACCAGCGCCCGCGTGGCGGTGCCGTTGGCGATCATCGCGTCGGCCACCGTCAGCGCGTAGATGAAGCCGCTGCACACCGCCTGCACGTCGAACACCGGGCAGCCAGCGATGCCCAGCTTGTGCTGCACGATGGCGGCGGTGGACGGAAACACCATGTCGGGCGTGGACGTGGCGACGATGATGAGGTCGATGTCGGACGCCTGGCGGCCCGCCGCCTGCAGCGCGGCCTGCGCGGCCGGCACGGCCAGGTCGCTGGCGCCCTGGTCGGCCGCCGCGAAGTGACGGGCGCGGATGCCGGTGCGCTCGACGATCCATTCATCGGAGGTTTCGACGCCACGCTGGGCCAGCTGGGCCACCAGATCGTCGTTGGTCACGCGGCGCGCGGGCAGGTGGCTGCCGGTGCCCGTGATGCGGGAAAAGCGTCGCGTCATCGGTGGTGCTTGAAATCTTGATCAGACCCCGGCGCCAGCGGCCCGGGGGTGCAGCAGGGGCAAGGCATGGGCGATGCGGCCCTGCACGCGCTCCAGCAACTGGTTGCGCGCCGCATCATACGCGCGGGCCATGGCCTGCTCGAAGGCCAGCGCGTCGGCCGAGCCGTGGCTCTTGAACACCAGCCCGCGCAGGCCCAGCAGGGCCGCGCCGTTGTAGCGCCGGTGGTCCATGCGGCGCTTGAGCGCCGACAGCACGGGGTAGGCCAGCAGGGCCGAGGCCTTGGTCAGCAGGTTGCGCGAGAACTCTTCCTTCATGAAGCCGCCGATCATCGTGGCCAGGCCCTCGATGGTCTTGAGCGCCACGTTGCCGACAAAGCCGTCGCACACCACGATGTCGGCCGTGCCCTTGAAGATGTCGTTGCCCTCGACGTTGCCGAGGAAATTGAGATCGCCCGTGGCGGCGGCGGCGCGCAGCAGTTCGCCCGCGCGCTTGATCTCGTCGCTGCCCTTGATGGCCTCAGCGCCCACGTTGAGCAGGCCCACGGTGGGCTGCGGGTCGTTGTTGAGTACCGACACCAGGGCCGAGCCCATGACCGCGAACTGCAGCAGGTGCTCGGCCGTGCAGTCGACATTGGCGCCCAGGTCGAGAACGGTGGTGGCGCCGCCCCTGGCGTTGGGAATCTGGGTGGCGATGGCCGGCCGGTCGATGCCGTCCAGCGTCTTGAGCAGGTAGCGCGCGATGGCCATCAGCGCGCCGGTGTTGCCGGCCGACACCGCCACCTGCGCCGTGCCGTCCTTGACCTGCTGGATCGCCACGCGGGTGGACGAGTCCTTCTTCTTGCGCAGCGCCACCTCGATGGCGTCGTCCATGCCCACCACCTCGCTGGCGGCGACCACGCTGGCGCGCTCGTGGCGAAAGGCGCCGAGGGCCTCGGGCTGGCCCACCAGCAGCACGCGGGCGTCGGCATGGCGATCGAGAAACTGGCGGCAGGCTGGCAGGATGACCCGGGGGCCATGGTCACCACCCATGCAATCGACAGCCAGGACGATCATGCAAGCTCCCGCGAATGCCGGCGCCGGCACCCGCTGATTCGGTCAGGAAAAACGCGCTGCAAACGACACAGGCCCGAGGCTACGACGGCGTAGCACCGGACCTGGAAAGTATAGAGGGGCCGAACCACCGACCCGCGGGGCCGGCGGCCCAATCAGCCGATCAGGCTTCGGCCTTGGGCTTGATCACCTGGCGGCCACGGTAGTAGCCGTTGGGGCTGATGTGGTGGCGCAGGTGCGTCTCGCCCGTGGTGGGCTCCAGCGCGATGCCGGGCACGGCCAGCGCGTTGTGCGAACGGTGCATGCCGCGCTTGGACGGCGACTTCTTGTTTTGCTGAACAGCCATGATGGCTCCTTCTTCGTTGGCGGGATCCGCGCACGCAAGTCATGTCGACCCGCCGCCCGAAGACCCATGAATGGTTGAATTCGTCGCGCCCCGCTGCAGCCCAGCCGGCCAGCATGGCGCGAAAAGCCTTTGATTATAGTGCGAAATTCAGAGCAGGCCAAGGCCCGTCACCGCAGCAGCGCCTGCGTGGCGGCGTACAGGCGATCCGAGCCGAAACGCGGGTTGTGCGGGTCGAACGCGAACGGGTTGGCCGGCGCCTCGCCGGGCGCGACGGGGTGCAGAAAGAAAGACAGCGTGCGCGCGCCGTGGCGGCGATGGTCCTCGAACACGGCGCCCAGCTCGGCCGCGCTCAAGGCCCGCAGGGGGTGGAACTCGGTCACGCTGTAGCCCGGTTGGCGCGAGCGCGCCAGCCAGTCGAAGAAGCTGGCGTCGTCGGTGGCCTCGCCGTACAGGTTGATGCCCAGTTGCACCTGGCCGAAGGGCAGCAGCGACTGGCCGGCGGCAAAGCGGCTGGCGTCCCAGCCGGCCTTCTCGGCCGGGTAGATCTGCTGCGTGCGCCGCGGCACGTCGGCCAGGCAGGTGGCGGCCAGCAGGCGGTCGAAATGCTCCAGGTAGCGCACCACCTGCCGGGCGCGAAACTCGTCCCACAGCGGCACCAGCGGGTTGTAGAACAGCGCGCGCTCGTCGGCCGGCGCGTCGATCCAGAACGCCACCCTGGCACCGGCCGGGCGCATCGGCGGCAGGTCCAGGCGCATGGGCAAGGCCACGGGCGGGCGCTGCTCGCGCCCCATGACGTTGATGTGGCGCGTGCCCAGGTGCTGCAGGCCGCCGCCGGCGCCTTCCAGCGCCACGTCCAGCCGGTGACGGCCCGGCGGCAAATCGGCAAAGCGCAGGTCGTAGCGCCAGCCCAGGCGCGAGGTGCCCAGCTCGGGCCGCGCCTGCGCCACGTCCTGCCGCTCGAAGCGCGCCGGCACGCGGCCGACCCACTGGCCGTCCAGGTAGATGCGCACCCAGGACGAGCGCCCCACCGGCTGCGCGCCGTCGTGCACCCAGCCGCTCACGGCCACGCGGCCGGCGGCGGCATCGTCGATGTGCTGCCAGAAGTTGTCCAGCCGCTGGCGGCGGATGTCGCGCGACGGCGGCTGCACGGCGTCGAAGTCGGCAAACGAGGAACCCAAATAGCGGTTGAGCGCCGCCACGGTGCCGAAGCGCTGGCGCAGCGCGGCGGCAAAACCGGCGCGCGAGGTGGGCGAATAGTCGGTGACGACGTAGGGCTGGTCGGTGCCCATGCCGGTCTCGAAGGCGGGATACAGCTGGTGCGTCTCGCCCAGCAGGTTGATGCCCGCCAGGCGCGCTCGCGTGGCCGCGGGCAAGCGGCACAGCGCGCCGCTGACGGCACGCATGGCCTCGTCGCGCCGCTGGGTGATGCCGTTGTCCAGCCGCGCCACGCTCCAGGGGTACATGGGCTGGCCCATGTAGCGGTCCACCGGCAGCGGGCCCCGCGGGGTCTGCGCCAGGTTGGCCGGGTCGCTGGCCAGCACCGGCTCGATCGGCGCGCCCTCCGAGAAGTGCGACGAAAACAGATACAGCACCACCGGCCGGTCGACACCCTGCACCGTGCGCGCCACGCGCTGCACGGCTTCATCGTCGATGCGCCAGCCGCCCGCCGCCGCCGCGTCGGGGCGAAACAGGTTGAGCAGCGGCACCACCAGGGTGTAGCCGACCAGCAGACGCCCATCGGGGCTGTGGCGCGGCCCCAGCGCCGACAGGATGGATTCCACCTGCCCGGCCGCCGAGCCCTGGGCGCCGGCGCAGGCGGCCTCGGGCGGCGGCGCGCCGGGCGCGGGCGCGGGCGCGGGCGCAGTCATGTCCAGGCAGGGGTTCAGCCCGCCGATGGCGGGCGCCAGCAGCAAGGGCCGGCGCTGGCCCTGCCACAGCCAGATCGACACGCCGATCAGCAGCGCCAGCACGGCCAGCGCCAGCGCCGCGCACACGGCATCGGGGCCGCGCCCGGCCTGTCGCGCCCCATTCATCGCCTGTCCTGCCTTGATGACATGGGGCGATTGTCGCCGGGCGCCTGGGCAGCTTCGAGAAGCTACCGTATCGATAGCTGCCCGCGCTTTGCCATCGGGCGCTGCAGTCCGATTTGGCTTGCAAATGTCAGAACGTCGCCTGCACGCCCACCCGCACGCTGCGCCCCGGCAGCGGCGCGTTGGGAAACACCGTCTGCGTCAGGATCGAGGTGGCGCTGTAGGCCAGGCGGTTGCCGAGGTTGTCGACCCGCGCATACCACTGCAGCTGCGCGTGGCCGAGCTTCTGACGCCAAGTGAGCGATGCGTTCCACAGCGTGTAGCCGGCGGTGGCGCGGCTGCCTTCGGGCACGCGGTGCTGCGCCATGGCGTGGTCGAACCCCAGGCGTGCGCCCCAGGGCCCGTTCGCCCAGCGCAGCGTGGCGCCGACACGCGCCGGCGCGATCAGCGGCAGCGGCTGGCCGGTGCCGGTGCTGGTGTTGGTGTTGGTGGCGCGCACCGTATCGGCGCGCAGGTTCAGGTCCAGCACCGAGGCATCGGCCGCGCTGCGCCACAGGCCCTGCCGCCCCAGCAGGCGCACCGTGCCGCTGGCCTCCAGCCCGGCAAAGCGCGCCTTGACGCCGGTGTAGGCGTACTCGGGCAACTCGTCCACCGTGCGGCCGGTGGGCAGCAGGCCGATGTAGTTGCCGTAGCGGCTGGCAAAGGCCGTGACGGCAAAGCGGTGCGCGCCGTCCTTCCACTGCGCGCCGACGTCGACGCTGGTCGAGCGCTCCAGCCCCAGCGCGGGGTTGCCCAGCTCCCAGGCGGCGGTCGCCACGTGCGGGCCGTCGGCGAACAGCTCGTAGTCCTTGGGTGCGCGCTGCGTGTAGGCCAGGTTGCCGCTCAGCTGCCAGCCGCCGCCGGCGTGCACCAACGCGCCCAGCGCGGCGCTGCCAGGGGTGAAGCGGCGGCTGCCGGCGGCAAAGCGCGGCTCGCCCGCCGCGTCCAGCGCGCCTTCGGTGCGCACGCGCACCTGCTCGACGCGCGCGCCGAAGGTGAGCTTGCCCCAGTCGGTGCCCAGCTCCTCGTGCGCGAACAGCGCCAGCGCGCGCGTGCGGCTGGGCGGCAGGAAGGCCTCCTCGCCCAGCGCCGAGAAACGCGTGCCCTCCCATTGCAGGCCCCAGACGCCGGTGAGGCGGCCGAACGCGCGGTGCTTCGCCTCGATGCGCCCTTCGCTGCCGCGGTTCTTGAACACGGTGCCGACCGCGTCGCCCTCGAACTCGGTGTGCTGGTAGTCGCCGTGGCTGAACTGGCCCTTGACGCTCTCGATCAGCCCGCCCGGCAAGCGCCACAGGCCTTCCAGCGCGGCGCGCGTGGAGCGCATGCCGATGCTCACGTCGTCCTCGGCCACGGTACCGTAGTCGCTGCGGTAGCCGGCCAGCGACGCGCCCAGGTAGCCGCGGTCGAAAAAGGCCGTGCCGCCCACGGCGCCGCCCCAGGCACGGTTGGCCGAGTTGCAGATGCGCCGCGCCGACTCGGGCGAGCCGGGCCGCGCGCAGCCCAGGGTGATGGGCACGGCGGTGTCACCGGCGTCGCGGCTGAACGCGTCCACGTGCAGCGCGTAGCGGTCGTTGCCGCCTTCGATCAGGGCGGCGCCGCTGCTCGCGCGCGCGCCGCTGGCGTACGACGCGTCGGCGCGGCCGGTGACGCCGCCCTCGGGGCCGGCCACCGGCTCGCGCGGGATGCGGTTGTCGATCACGTTGACCACCCCACCCTGCGCGCTGCCGCCGTACAGCAGCGCGGCCGGGCCGCGCAGCACCTCCACGCGCTCGATGGTCAGCGGGTCGATGGGCGTGTTGTGGTCGTAGCTCAGGGACGAGGCGTCGATGCTGGCGCCGCTGTTCTGCAGGATGCGCACGCGGTCGCCGTCCAGCCCGCGGATCACCGGCCGTCCCGCGTTGGGGCCGAAGTAGGAGCTGGCCACACCGGGCTGCTCCTGCAGCGTGTCGCCCAGGGTGGCGGCGCGCTGCAGGAGCAGGTTCTCGCCTGTCAAGGTGCTCGATGGCGCGACGGTCTGCGCCGCGCCCAGCGGGTTGCCGGTGACGGTGACCTCGGACAGCGAGGGCGTTGCGCTGGCATCGGTGCGCGGGTTCGCATCCTGGGCGCGAGCGTCCAGGGCGGTCAGCGTGGCCGCCAGCGATCCGCACAGGGCGGCGGTGCGCCAGCGTGGGCGCGGGTGAGGGGTGATGGAATGCATGATTGAAAAACAAGGTTCGGGTGGATGACGGACCCGGCTGCGCGTCTCGCGCGCGGCATCGATCCACGTCAGACAGGCTGCGCGCGCCGCGACGGGGCTTGCGCTGCCGGCAACGAACGCACGGACAGCCGCGAGCCGCCGCTGCACGACGCGGGAGCTTCAAAGGCGAGGAGAGATCAGGCGGCCAGCGGTGGGGCGCGGGCGCTGAAGTGCGGCACCAGCCGCGCCGCCCAGGCGCGCTGCACCCAGCGCGGCGCCGGGCTGGGGGCGCCGCAGGCCGGCAGGTCGGCCGCGGCCACGGCGGGCGCGTGGTCGCCGCCGGCCGACTGGTCGTACAGCCGGCAGGCGCCCGAATCGTCGTGCTGGCCGAGCAGCCGCGCAAGCCATGACGTGGCCGCGCTTTCCTGCACGTCGGCCGCCCCGGACACCGCCGCCTGTATGGGGAGCATGCCGCGCACGTGCAGCACGCCGTGCGCCAGCGCCAGCCACTGCGCGCCGATCAGGACGGCGGGCAGCAGCCAGGTCCAGAACAGGCGGCGGCGCGGCGGGTGCATGGCTTCAAGTGTAGGGCGGCCCGCGCCGGCCCTTGGCCGCGTTCAAGCCTTGGCCCATTCGCGAAAGGTCTTGCGAAACTTGGCCACCTTGGGCGCGGCCACCGCCATGCAGTAGCCCTGCTCGGGGTTGTTCTCGAAGAAGTCCTGGTGGTAGTCCTCGGCTGGCCAATAGTGGGCCAGCGGCTGCACCTGGGTGACGATGGGGCGCGCGTAGAGCTTCTCGCGCGTCATCTCCTCGATCATGTCCTGCGCCAGCGCCTGCTGCGCGGGCGTCAAAAAGTAGATGCCGCTGCGATACTGCGTGCCGCGGTCGTTGCCCTGCCCGTCCACCTGCGTCGGGTCGTGCACCAAGAAGAAAATTTCCAGCACCTGGCGCAGGCCGATCTGCGCCGGATCGAAGGTCAGCTTGATCACCTCGGCGCAGCCGGTGCGGCCGGTGCAGACCTCTTCATACGTGGGGCGCGCGGCCTGGCCGTTGCTGTAGCCCGACTCGACGTCCAGCACCCCGCGCACTTCCTTGAACACCGCCTCGGTGCACCAGAAGCAGCCGCCGGCCAGAACGATGGTTTCACTCGTGCTCATCTCGAACTCCAATCGGTGGGCGCTTCACCGCGCTGCTTGCCCATTGCTGCAGGCGTTCACATCACCTCGATGCCGTACACGCCCAAGGCGGGCCGCAAGGCGATCCTTCAGCGGCTTGTCGGCGTCGTACACCGCACGCTGCGGGGTGACGCGCACACAGGCGAATCATGCCACCCGCGCGGCGCCTGCGCCGACAATGCGCGCATGACCGATCCCGCCGCCTTTGCCGCCCTCACCCCCGACGACGTGCTCGACGCGCTGGCCGGCATCGGCCTGATGGGCGATGGGCGCCTGAGCGCGCTCAATTCGTACGAGAACCGCGTCTACCTGGCGCACCTGGAACCCGGCACGACGCTGGCCGACACGCACCCGGCCGTGGTCCTCAAGTTCTACCGCCCCGGGCGCTGGAGCGTGGCGCAGATCGAGGAGGAGCACGCCTTCGCGCTGGAGCTGGCCGCCGCCGAGGTGCCGGTGGTGGCGCCGCTGCAGATTGCTGGCCGAACCCTGCACGCCCACGGCGGCTTTGCCTTCAGCGTCAGCCCGCGGCGCGGCGGGCGCACGCCCGAGCTGGGCGATGCCGAGGCGCTGGAGTGGATCGGCCGCTTCATCGCCCGCCTGCACGGCGTGGGCGCGCAGGCGCCATTTGCGCACCGGCCGGCGGTGGACCTGGACGGCTACGGCCGCGAGCCGCGCCAATGGCTGCTGGCGCACGGCGCGCTGCCGCTGGAGGTGGAACGCGAATGGGCCGACGTCAGCCAGCAAGCTATCGATGTCATAGCTGGAAGCGATTTGTCCACCTGCGCTGCAGCCCCATTCGACCCCGAATCGTCGGCCATCGCCACGCTGCGCCTGCACGCCGACTGCCACCCCGGCAACATCCTGTGGACGCCCACCGACCGCCCCGGCGGCGGCCCGCACTTCGTCGACCTGGACGACTGCCGCAGCGGCCCGGCGGTGCAGGACTTGTGGATGCTGCTGCCCGGCGAGCGCGCCGAGCGCCAGCAGGCCCTGGGCGCGCTGCTGGACGGCTACGAGCAGGTGCGCGACTTCGACCGGCGCGAGCTGGCACTGATCGAGCCGCTGCGCACGCTGCGCCTGATCCACTACAGCGCCTGGGTGGCGCGGCGCTGGGACGACCCGGCCTTTCCGGCCGCGTTTCCGCACTTCGGCACGCCGGCCTACTGGCGCGAGCAGATCGACGTGCTGCAGGCGCAGCTCGAAGCCATGCAGGAGCCGCCGCTGGTCGCCTGAAGCCGGCTGCCCGCGCGCTATAGTTTGCGCTGCATCGGCGTCGGCACGCAGCGCGCGTCACGACGGAACCCGTCCATCGCCGCCCCGGCCGAATCCGGTGGGCAACTCAAACCCCGGGCCATGGCTGGTCCTACCACGAAAAAGACGCAGGCATGGCCTTGATCGACTTGCACGCGGACACGGCGATTCGAGCCCTGCGCGCCGAGGACGCGCCATGACGCGCCGCGCGCTCACCACGCTGATCGTGCTGCTGGCGCTGCTGGCGCTGCTGGCCGCGGCCGCGCTGGCCTGGCGCGGCATTCGCCCGCGCCAGGCAGTGCAGCAGGCGCAGAGCGCCCCGGCCCCAGCGCCGGTGATCGAGCTGCGCGCGCTGGACCTGGCCACCGTGCAGCCGCGCGAGCTGGCGCTCGAGGTGCCGCTGTCGGGCACGCTGCGCGCCGTGCATTCGGCCATGGTCAAGGCGCGCGTGCCGGGCGAACTGCAGGGCCTGACGCTGCGCGAGGGCGACCGCGTGCAGGCCGGCCAGGTGATCGCCCGCGTCGAGTCGACCGAGTACGACGACCGCCTGCGCCAGGCGCAGCAGCAGGCCAGCGCCGCGCAGGCGCAGGTGGACATCGCCCAGCGCCAGTACGACAACAACCGCGCGCTGGTCGACCAGGGCTTCATTTCGCGCACCGCGCTCGACGCCTCGGCCGCCAGCCTCGATGCCGCGCGCGCCAACTTGCGCGCCGCGCAGGCGGGCGCCGGCGTGGCGCGCAAGTCGGTCGCCGACACGGTGCTGCGCGCGCCCATCGGCGGCCAGATCGCCCAGCGCCTGGCGCAGCCGGGCGAGCGCGTGGCGCCCGACACCCGCATCGTCGAGATCGTCGACGCCAGCCAGCTGGAGCTGGAGGCCGCGCTCAGCCCGGCCGACTCGGTGGCCGTGCGCGTGGGCCAGCGCGCCACGCTGCAGGTGGAAGGCGCCAGCGTGCCCGTCGTGGCCACGGTGGCACGCATCAACCCCAGCACCCAGGCCGGCAGCCGCAGCGTGATGGTCTACCTGACGGTGCAGCCCGCGCCCGGCCTGCGCCAGGGCCTGTTCGCGCAGGGCCAGCTGGCGGTGGGGCAGGAGCGCGCGCTGGCCGTGCCGCTGGCGGCCGTGCGCACCGACAAGCCCCAGCCCTACGTGCAGGTCGTCGAGGGCGAAGGCGAGCAGGCGCGCATCGCGCACCGCACGGTGACGCCGGGCGCGCGCGCCGCGGCCGAGGGCGAAACCTGGGTCGCCGTCACCGGCCTGGCCGCGGGCGATCGCGTGCTGCGCGCCGCCGCCGGTGCGCTGCGTGCCGGCACCCGCGTGCGGCTGGTTGCCGGGGCCGCTTCATGAGGCCATCGAAAACTACGATTTTGATAGCCGTTCGCGCTTGCCCCACGGGCGCCAGCGGTCATTTTTGCTTGAAAACCCGCTGACCTGCCCGCCCCGCCATGTGGTTCACCCAGGTCAGTCTGCGCAATCCGGTATTCGCCACCATGGTGATGCTGGCCTTCGTGGTGCTGGGCCTGTTTTCGCTGGCGCAGCTCAAGGTCGACCAGTTTCCCAACGTCGACTTTCCGGTGGTGGTGGTCACCACCGAATACCCCGGCGCGGCGCCCGCCATCGTCGAGAGCGAGGTGACCAAGAAGATCGAGGAGGCGCTGAACTCCATCGCCGGCATCAACGCGCTGTATTCGCGCAGCTACGAAAGCCAGTCGGTGGTGATCGTCGAGTTCCAGCTGCAGATCGACGGACGCAAGGCCGCCGACGACGTGCGCGAGAAGATCGGCCAGGTGCGCCCGCTGCTGCGCGACGAGGTGAAAGAGCCGCGCGTGCTGCGCTTCGACCCGGCCAGCCGCGCCATCTGGTCGCTGGCCGTTCTTCCGGTCGACCCGACCAGCACCCCGAGCGCCGCCGGGCCGCCCCAAGGCGCGAGCGCCCCCTCGGGGGGCAGCGCAGCACGCGCAGCGGGGGAGCGTGGGGGCATTGTTTCCTCCGTTGAACTGACGAACTGGGCCGACCAGGTGCTGAAAAAACGCCTGGAAAACGTGCGCGGCGTGGGCGCCGTCAACCTGGTGGGCGGCACCCGGCGCGAGATCCACATCGAGCTGAACCCCGCCGCCATGGAGGCGCAGGGCGTGACGCCCGATCAGGTGATGAACGCCGTGCGCGGCGACAACCAGGATGTGCCGCTGGGCACCCTGCGCACCGCCACGCAGGAGCTGGTGGTGCAGCTGGACGGGCGCATCGAGCGCCCGCGCGAGTTCGGCCGCATCATCGTGGCGCGGCGCGGCGGCGCGCCGGTGTTTCTGGAGCAGGTGGCCAGCGTGCGCGACGCCGCGCAGGAGCTCGATTCGAGCGCGCTGTACAACGGCCAGCGCACCCTGCTGCTGACGGTGCAAAAGGCGCAGGACGAGAACACCATCGAGGTGGTCGACGGCCTGGAGCGCGCCGCCACCGCGCTGCAGACCGAGCTGCCCGCGGGCGTGCGGCTGGTGCCCATCCAGGACGCCTCGCGCCCGATCCGCGTGGCGGTCAGCAACGTGCGCCAGACCCTCATCGAAGGCGCCCTGCTGACGGTGCTGATCGTCTTCCTGTTTCTCAACTCCTGGCGCTCCACCGTCATCACCGGCCTCACGCTGCCGATCTCCATCATCGGCACCTTTTTCTTCATGCAGCTGCTGGGCTTCACCATCAACATGATCACGCTGATGGCGCTGTCGCTGTGCGTGGGCCTGCTGATCGACGACGCCATCGTGGTGCGCGAGAACATCGTGCGCCACGCGCAGATGGGCAAAAACTCATTCTTGGCCGCCCTGGAGGGCACCAAGGAGATCGGCCTGGCGGTGCTGGCCACCACGCTGTCGATCGTGGCGGTGTTCTTGCCGATCGGCTTCATGCAGGGCATCGTCGGCAAGTTCTTTCACGAGTTCGGCCTGACCATCGTGGCGGCGGTGCTGATCTCGATGTTCGTCAGCTTCACGCTCGACCCCATGCTGTCCTCGGTCTGGCACGACCCGGCCATGCACGCGCACGGCCAACCCGGGCCGCCGCGCACGCTGTACGAAAAGACCATCGGCCGCGTCACCGCCTGGTTCGACCGCACAACCGACCGGCTGGCCGCCGGCTACCAGCTCATCCTGGGCTGGGCGCTGGTGCACAAGCTGCTGACGCTGCTGATCGCCGCCGCCATCTTTGCCGCCAGCATCGTGATGGTGCCGCTCTTGGGTACCGAATTCGTGCCCAAGGCCGATTTCTCGGAGACCAACGTCGCCTTCTACACCCCGCAGGGCTCCTCGCTGGAGGCCACCGAGGCCAAGGCGCGCGTGGTCGACGAGATCATCCGCGGCTACCCTGAGGTGCGCTACACCCTGGCCACGCTCAACACCGGCGCGGCGCAGGGCAAGACCAATGCCAGCATCTACATCCGCCTGACCGAGCGCGACCAGCGCCAGCGCAGCGCCGAGGCGCTGTCGGCCGAGTTGCGCCAGCGCCTGCGCCAGGTGCCGGGCATCACCGTCACCCAGGCCGGCCTGCTGGAGCCGGTGGGCGGGCAAAAGCAGATCGAGTTCTCGCTCACCGGCCCCGACCAGGCCGAGCTGGAGCGCCTGGCCGCGCCGCTGATGCCGCAGCTGGGCGCCATTCCCGGCCTGGTCGACCTGGACACCAGCAGCAAGCCCGACAAGCCCACGCTGGACATCGTCGTCAAGCGCCAGGCCGCCTCCGAGCTGGGCCTGTCCACCGCGCAGATCGCCACCCCGCTGCGCACCCTGCTGGCCGGCACCACGGTGGGCAACTGGCGCGCGCCCGACGACGAGACCTACGACGTGGTGGTGCGCCTGCCGCCCGAGCTGCGCCGCACGCCGGCCGAGATCGAGCGCCTGCCGCTCACCGCCGGCCTGAATGCCGACGGCACGCCACGCATCGTGCGCCTGAACCAGCTCGCCAGCCTGCACGAGAGCAGCGGCACCAACCAGATCAACCGCCGCGCCATGCTGCGCGAGATCCAGATCACCGCCAACACCTGGGGCCGCGCCACCGGCGAGGTGTCGGGCGACATCCGCACGCTGCTGCAGCGCATCGCCTTTCCGCCCGGCTACGGCTACAGCTTCGGCGGCGCCACCAAGAACATGCAGGAGTCCTTTGCCTACGCGCTGCAGGCGCTGGCCATGGCGGTGATCTTCATCTACATGATCCTGGCCAGCCAGTTCAAGAGCTTTCTGCAGCCCATGGCGCTGATGACCTCGCTGCCGCTCACGCTGATCGGCGTGGTGCTGGCGCTGCTGATGTTCGGCTCGGCGATGTCGATGTTTTCCATCATCGGCGTCGTCATGCTGATGGGCCTGGTGACCAAGAACGCCATCCTGCTGGTGGACTTCGCCATCCGTGCGCGCGCGGGCAGCGTGAGCGAAGGTGGCGTGACGGAGCCGCTGCCGCGCGAGCAGGCGCTGCTGGCGGCCGCGCGCGTGCGCCTGCGCCCGATCCTGATGACCACGCTGGCGATGGTGTTCGGCATGGTGCCGCTGGCCTTCGCCGTGTCCGAGGGCTCGGAGCAGCGCGCGCCCATGGGGCAGGCCGTCATCGGCGGGGTCATCACCTCCTCGCTGCTGACGTTGGTGGTGGTGCCCGTGGTCTATTGCTACCTGGACGACCTGGCCGGCTGGCTCAAGCGCCGCCTTGGCCCAAGGCCGCCGGCGCCTGACCGATAATCCATGGTTGATTTGAATACGCCTACCGGAGCCTTTGAGATGAACGTCGAGCAAGCGCGCTTCAACATGATCGAGCAGCAAATCCGTCCCTGGGACGTGCTGGACGCCCGCGTGCTGGAACTGCTGGCCGTGGTGCGGCGCGAGGAATTCGTGCCGCCGGCCCACCGCGCCCTGGCCTTCGCCGACCTGGAGCTGCCGCTCAAGCCCGGCGAGGCCGCGGTGGTCGCCGGCCAGGTGATGCTGCCGCCGCGCGTGGAGGCGCGCATGCTGCAGGATCTGCAGGTGGCCAAGCACGAGAAGGTGCTGGAGGTCGGCGCCGGCTCGGGCTTCATGGCGGCGCTGCTGGGCCACCGCGCCCAGCGCGTCTTGAGCCTGGAGATCGACACCGAGCTGGCCGCCACCGCGCGCGCCAACCTGCAGCGCGCCGGCGTGCTGAACGTCGAGGTGCGCCAACAGGATGCGGCCCACGCCGACCTGTCGGCCGACGGCCCGTTCGACGTCATCGTGCTGTCGGGTTCGGTGGCCGACGTGCCCGAGACGCTGCTGGATTTGCTCAAGCCCGGCGGGCGCCTGATGGGCATCGTCGGCGACGAGCCGGTGATGCGCGCCACGCTGGTGCAGCACGCCGGCAACGGCATGATCGTCACCCAGCCCTGGGACTGCAACGCACCGCGCCTGCTGCACTTTCCCGAGCCCGAGCGCTTTCGTTTTTGAAGCGCCTTGCGCAAGCCAGGCCAGCGCTGCAGCCCCATTTGATCATGATCGAGCAAGTGCCCCCCACCGCCCTGCCCGCCTGGTTGGCCACCGCCGCCGGCGCTGGCCAGCCCCTGCTGCTGGACGTGCGCGAGCCGGCCGAATGGCACACCGCCAGCGTGCACCCCGAGGGCGCCGAGCTGCGCCAGTGGCCCATGCACACCATCCCGGCGCGCCTGGCCGAGCTGGACCGCGCCCGGCCCATCGCCGTGCTGTGCCACCACGGCGGACGCAGCATGCAGGTGGCGCTGTTCCTGCAGCAGCAGGGGTTCGACCACCTGGCCAACGTGGCCGGCGGCATCGACGCCTGGGCCCTGCAGCTCGACCCCAGCCTCCCCCGCTACTGATCTCTCATCGCCCTACATGCGCCTGCCCGCCCGCCCCCCACGCCGAATTGCATTGACGTTGGCGGCGCTGCTGGCCCTGGCCGGCGGCGGCGCGCACGCCCAGTCGCTGCTGCAGCTGTACCAGCAGGCGCAGGGCTACGACGCCGCCGTGCAGTCGGCCCGCGCGCAGCTGCAGGCCAGCCAGGCACGGGCCGAGCAGGCGCGCGCCGGCCTGCTGCCACAGCTGGGCCTGCAGGCCGGCGCGCAGCACAACTGGGCCGACACCAGCATCGGCAGCGGGGGCAGCAGCAGCTCATTCAACGTGCTGACGGCCGGCCTGGTGGGCAGCCAGCCCTTGTACCGCCCGGCCAACCGCATCGCCTGGGACCAGGGCCAGCGCGCGTATGAGTCGGCGCGCGTCAACCTGGCCGGCGCCGACCAGGACTTGATGGTGCGCCTGGCGCAGGCCTACTTCGACGTGCTGGCCGCGCAGGACGCGCTGGCCTCGGTGCGCGCGCTCAAGGCCTCGGTCAGCCAGCAGCTGGCCGCCGCGCAGCGCAACTTCGAGGTCGGCAACGCCACCATCACCGACAGCCGCGAGGCGCAGGCGCGCTTCGACCTGGCCAGCGCGCAGGAGATCGCCAGCGAAAACGACCTGCGCGTCAAGACCCTGGCGCTGGAGCAGCTGGTGGGCCAGGCCGGCATCCACCCGCTGACGCTGGCCCAGCCCATCGTGCTGCCGGCGCCGCAGCCGGCCGACGTGCACGCCTGGGTCAACCAGGCGGCCGAGCAGCACCCCGGCGTGGTGCAGGCGCGCATGGCGCTGGACATCGCCCGCATGGAGACCGACCGCGCACGCGCCGCCGGCCAGCCCACGGTCGACCTGCAGGCCAGCGTGGGGCAAACGCGCTACCCCAACGGCAACCCCAGCGTCAGCATCGCGCCCACCACGCGCGCGCGCACCAACAACGCCAGCATCGGCGTGGTGCTGAACTGGCCGCTGTTCGCCGGCTACGCGATCGAGAACCGCGTCAAGGAAACCCTGGCGCTGCAGGACAGGGCGCGCGCCAACCTCGACAACCTGCAGCGCACGGTTTCCCAGTCGGCGCGCGCGGCCTTCTTCGGCGTGCAGTCGGGCCTGTCGCAGGTCAAGGCGCTGGAGGCGGCCGAGCACTCCAGCCAGACCGCGCTGCAGGCCAACCTGATCGGCTACCAGGTGGGCGTGCGCATCAACATCGACGTGCTGAACGCGCAAAGCCAGCTCTACCAGACCCAGCGCGACCTGGCGCGCGCGCGCTACGACGTGCTGGTGGGCCTGCTGCGCCTGAAGCAGGCGGCCGGCGCGCTGTCGGCGCAGGACCTGAACGGCGTCGATGCGCTGCTGGCCAAGGCGGAGCCGGCGGCTGAAAAATCTGAATGAAATCGGGCGCTGGCGCCCGCCGATCAAGCGCTGACAGCTATTTAATCAATAGCTTTCTAGTCGACCGCCTTGGTCGGCGCCTGATGCCGCTGCTCGGGCGCACCCTCCAGCGCGGCTTCCAGCCACAGCGCCGCCACGAAGCGCTTGTTGAAGGCCAGCCACAGCAGGATCGGCGTGACCGGCGGCAGCATCAGAAAGCCGAACTGGTAGCCGTAGGCAATGGCGTTGGCGGCCAGCGGCGAATACTTCAGGTAGGCCGCGCCGTAGGGGCCCGACAGCAGCACCACGTCGCGCAACCACTGAAAGCTGATGCCCCAGGCCTGCACCGGCAACAAGATCAGGCTGCCGATCAGGCCCTTGAGCCACCAGCGCTCGGTGCGCGAGGCCAGCAGCATGGCCCACAGCAGCACCAGGCCGTAGCCGTAGGTGGGGTAGCTGGCCTCGGGCGCCAGCTCGCCCAGCACGTCGCCCTGCGGGCCCTTCATGCGCACCTGCACCAGGGTGTGCAGCACCGCGGTCACGCCGTCCTGGTGCCAGCCTTCGACCCACGAAAAGCAGGCCTTCATCACCGTGCCCGCCAGCCAGATGGCCGGCGCCGCGAACCAGCGCGCCAGCACGTACCACAGCGGCAGCAGCACGATCAGCCACAGGATGGACAGCAGCAGAAAGCGGCCGATCAGCGTGTTGCGCATGCCCGCGCTCCCATCAAGTGGCCGCGCCCGGCGGCAGGGCGTGCTTGTCGCGCTTGGCGACCACGCGCATCCACAGCAGCCACACCACCAGCACGTCCAGCATGATCAGCGCCTGCCACATGTACAGGTGGGCGAACTCGAACACCTTGAAGTTCCACTGCCCGATGAAGAACAGGCTGACGATGCGCAGCAGGTTGACGCCCTGCACCGCCAGAAAGCCCAGCGCGATGCCCCAGAACTTCATCGCCCAGCTGGACGGAAAGGCCAGCATGGCCGCCACCAGCACGATGGTGGCCTCCACCCCGTTGCAGCCGGCCTCGATCGACACGCCAAAGCCCGTCCTGGCGCTCTGCAGCACGCGGTCGTACGAGATGACCGAGGGGTCGATCACGTGCACGATGGCCGCGCTGGCCCGCGCCAGCCAGCCCGTCCACGGGTGCACCACGGCGGCCTGCACCGGGTTCAGCATCTCGATGCCGAACAGCACCGCCTGCACGGTCAGAAAAATCAGGAAAAAACGTTTCAAGACGTCACCCGCGACAAAAGACCCAGAGCATCGCAGCAGCCGTCCCTGCGGCAGCCAGCACCCACCGAGGGGCAGTGTAATGGCTCCGCTTGCAATCCCCTTCAAAGGGTCAGCAAACCATCATCGTTGCCAAAAAGCAACAACGATCGCGAGCACCACCAACCGACAGGCATTGGACAGTTATATTCCAAACGTTGTATCGGCTGTGTTACTTAACTTTGTAAATTGAGATGATGTTTACTCTTTATCCCCCCCCCCGCAACGATTGCGCTCAGCCGCACCCTTGCCGCCGCCTCGCTGATCCTGGCCTGCAGCGCCGCCGGCGCGGCCACGGTGACCACCCCGGCCGGCGTGGTGAACGGGCCTTATAGCGATGCGCCTGCTTTCGATGTGTGGCAACGCGTGAATATCGCCGCGATCGCCTCGGTCGGCATTACGGGCGATTACCCACGCAGCGGCAAGGGCTCCGTGCTCTTGGATTCCGGCGACGTCAACGGCAGGACTACCTGGCAATACTCCCGCACCGGCGGCTTTGGCCCCTTGAGCAGCTTTACCTCGGCCACCTACGAGTGGTATCGCGATGCGAGCAGCACCGTGGCTGCCCATTTCCACCCAACGTACCTGATCCAGGTGGACAACGACGGCAACCCTGCAACAACCGGCGACCAGTCGTGGCTGTTCTTCGAACGCGGCGCCATGGGGCCCTATACAGCGCCCACCGGGACGTTGGTGACGGAGACGATCAACGACAGCACCAAGATGTGGGTATTCCAGGTCGGTGCCGCCAACACACAGAATCCCGTCACCACCATGGCGCAGTTCAAGGCTGGCGCCTACGTCCCTGAAGCCGGTGGTTTTGCCATTCCGGCCACGGCCACGATCTTGCGCATCCGTGTGAGCACCGGCACCGGTTGGCCCGGCACCTTCCGCGGCGCCGTGGACAACATCGGCATTGTGGCCGCGTCCAGCGTGGGCCCGGACAATTTCGAGCTGGCGCCTCCTCCACCCGCTACCGTGGCACCCGTGCCCGCCACCGACCTGTGGGCTCTGCTGAGTCTGTCGAGTCTGCTGGCCGGCGTGGCCGCCTGGCGCCAGCGCCGACGTCGCAGCTGATCGGCAGCGGCTTTTGCGCAACGGCGATCTCCGGGTCGCCGTTTTTCATGGCCCTTTCCGCGACCCGCTCCACAGCGAGCGCAGCATAGCCGCCGCCCGCGCGCGCAAGCCGTTCAGATCGAACGGATCCATGCCCACCAGTGTTGCCTGCAGCGCCTGCGCCAGCCGCAGAAACGCCGCGTCGCCATACGATTCACCCAGGCCGATGACCCCGGTGTCGCTTTCCAGCTCGATGATGGAGCGCAGCGCGTAGGGCTCGTGGATGCCCGCCGCGTTCAGCAGCGGCGGATCCCGAAAGGCAATCGGCGTGAGCTTGACCGCCGCGAGCTTCATGGTCAGCTCTGCATGCCCCAGCGGCGCACGGTCTTCTTCTCGATCAGGCGAAAGAAGAAGTTCTCCACGATGAGGCCGATGATGATCACCGTCAGCAAGCCGGCAAACACCGCCGGAATGTCGAGCAGGTTGCGGTTCTCGAAGATGTACCAACCCAGGCCGCCCTTGCCGGAGGCGACGCCGAACACCAGCTCCGCCGCGATCAGCGTGCGCCAGGCAAAGGCCCAGGCGATCTTCAGGCCCGTCAGGATGGACGGAAACGCCGCCGGCACCAGGATCAGCCACACGTAGCGCAGGCCGGTCAGCTCGTAGTTGCGGCCCACCATGCGCAGGGTTTGCGACACCGAAAGAAAGCCGCCCTGGGTGTTGAGCGCCACCACCCAGACCACCGAATGCAGCAGCACGAAAACGATGCTCGTCGTGCCCAGCCCGAACCACAGCAGGGCCAACGGCAGCAGCGCGATGGCCGGCAGCGGATTGAACATGGCCGTCATGACTTCGAGAAAATCCGTGCCGATCTGCGTGCTGATCGCCAGGATGGTGAGCACGCCCGCGATCAGGATGCCGGTCACGTAGCCGATGACCAGGATGCGCAGCGAGGTCCAGGCGCGATCGGGCAAGACCCCGCTGCGGATGCTGCTGACGAAGGAGTTGAAGGTGTCCGACAGGGTCGGGAACAGCAGGTCGTTGTGCACCACCATGCCGTAGATCTGCCAGGCCAGCGCCAGCACCAGGATGATCGAGAACTTGCGCAGGGCGGTGTGATTCCACAGCCGGCGCGCCAGCGAGAACTGGCGCTCGAGCACGGGCTTGCGCGCACCCTCGTCGGTGCCGGTCTTCTTGAGCGTGATCGTGGCGCGGGCCATCATGCATGCTCCGGCAGGGCCTGCGCGAACAGCAGGTCATGAATCTCGCGCTCCAGCGCCGCGGCGGAGCCGTCCTCGGATGACACCCGGTCCACGTCGCTCACCTCGGCCTTGACCTCGCCCGGATGCGGCGAGAGCAGCAGGATCCGGTTGCCGACCCGGATCGCCTCGGCGATGGAGTGGGTCACGAACAGGATGGTGAACTTGGTGTCGGCCCACAGCTGCAGCAATTCGTCCTGCATCTGCTGGCGCGTCAGGGCGTCGAGCGCGGCGAAAGGCTCGTCCATCAGCAGGATGTCCGGCTCCATGCACATGCCGCGCGCGATCGCCACGCGCTGCTTCATGCCGCCGGACAACGTGTGCGTGTAGCTGTCGGCAAACGCTTCGAGGTGCACCTTGCGCACGTAGTCCATGGCCCGGTCGCGGGCCTCGTTCTTGTTCAGCTTGTGCGTCACGACCAGCGGAAACATGACGTTTTCGAGCACGGTCTTCCAGGGCAGGAGCTGGTCGAACTCCTGAAAGACCATCATCCGGTCGGCCCCCGGCCGCTTGATCTCGGCGCCCTTGATGCGAATCTGCCCCTCATCGGGCGTCAGATAGCCGCCCACGGCCTTCAGGATCGTCGACTTGCCGCAGCCCGAGGGCCCCAGCAGCACGAAGCGGTCCGAGCCGTCGACGTCGAAGCTGACCTTCGACGTCGCCGTGATCACGCTGTCGGAGGTTCGATAGCGCAGCGTGACCGAGTCGACCTCGAGCAAGCGCGGCATGTCACGCCCCGCCCGATCAGTTGCCGTTCAGCGCGGCCGAGGCGGGCAGGAAATAGTCCTTCCAGCTCGCCGGCATGGTCTTGAGGATGCCGACCTTGTGCATGTGCTTGGCAAAAACCATCGAACCCAGCGGCTGCAGCGTGTAGGCGTCCATCATGCCCGGCTGCGCCAGGATGTCCATCACTTCGTCGACGCTGGTCTTGTCCCCGCTCAGTTCGCGGTAGATCGCCACCGATTCACGCGTGTGCGCCTTGATGAAGTCGACCGCCTGCTGCGACGCCGTCAAGACCGCCTGGATGATCTTCGGGTTGGCGTCGGCGAACTTGGTGGTCGTGAACAGCGTGGACTGCGACAGGCCGCCCTTGATGATGTCGGTGGAACGGATCACGACGTGGGCGCCCGGCACGGTCTTGAGCTCACGATACGAGTACGGCGGCGCGCCGAAGTGCGAGCTCACCTCGCCCGCCGGGTTGGCCATCATGGCCGTCGCGTCCGGGTGCCCCATCTGCACCGTGTTGGCATCCAGCTTGGACCACTGATCCGGGCCGAAAACCTGCTCGCACGCCAGCTGCAGCAGCAGGGCCTGGGTCGACACGCGGACCGTCGGCACGGCGATCTTGTCCTTGGGGCCGTAGTCCTTCAGCGAGTGGATCTTGGGGTCGCGCGTCACGAGTTCCTCGGGCAGCGCGGAATTGGTCGCAATGCCCTTCACCTGGCCCTTGGTGCGGTCCCACAACAGCAGCATGTTGCCCAGGCCGCTGTTGACGATCTGCACGTTGCCCGACAGCAGCGCGTCGGTGGCGGCCCCGCCGCTGCTGAACGAGCGCCAGTCGACCTTCAGATCCGCAATCCCTTCCTTTGCCGCGGCCTTCTCGATCAGGCCCTGCTTTTCCATCACCAGCGCCGGCAGGTAAATGATGCTGGGCTGCTTGGTGATCGTGATTTCCTGGGCGGCCTGCGCAGAGCCGAGGCCGCCCAAAGACACCAGCGCGGCACAGATGGCGGTGCTCATTCCAAGCTTGGACAACAGTCTCATGGTTTGTCTCCAATGGTGGCGAAATTTGCAGCGCTTGAAGCGGCCCACCGCGGGAAGACACTGCGGTCAAGGAACCTCGCCATGGACATCCTTGATATCAGACATCATATAACCAATCATCACGCTGATGTTGAAAAAGCTCGGTGTCTTCAATGGGAGTCGCCACGACCCATCGACTCCGCAACGTCAGGACATCATCATATGACGTCCGACTTATAGGAGGGAAAGCCTGTCGTGCTTGTGCGAGAGCGTCGGATCGCGGCCACTGGCGCTGCGCCGCACCGCTCACACGACGACAAGACAGGGCCGCCCGCTCGCCGTTTCTCGGCTCAGCGCGCGCCCTGCCACAGCAACTGCAGCGCCGCCGCCGTGCGCGCCGCCGCACCCTGGTGCTGGCGCGCGAAGGCCCGTCCGGCATCCGCCATGGCCTGGCGGCGCGGCGCATCGCCCGCCAGGGCCTGGGCGGCCTGCAGGCCCTGCGCCAGGTCGGCCACGCGCAGGGCGGCGCCGGCGGCCAGGGCCTGCTCGGCCGCCTGGCTGAAGTTGAAGGTGTGCGGTCCCATCACCACCGGGCAGCCGCAGGCGGCGGCCTCGATCAGGTTTTGCCCGCCCAGCGGCTCGAAGCTGCCGCCCAGCAGGGCCACGTCGGCCAGCGCGTAGTAGGCCGCCATCTCGCCCAGGCTGTCACCCAGCCACAGGTCGGCGGCTTGCGGCGCGCCAGTGCCCCACTGGCTGCGGCGGCTCACGCTCAGGCCCTGCTGCGCGGCCAGGTCGGCGACGGCGTCGAAGCGCTGGGGGTGGCGTGGCACGACCAGCCATTGCGGCCAGTTTACTATGCTATTTATAGCTGCCTGCGCTGATTCTGCGGGCGCTGCAGCCCTGATTTGCTTGAAAAACGCCAGCTCTTCCCCCTCGCGCGAGCTGGCCAGCATCAGCACCGGTCGACTCGGCGCCGCGTCGCGCCAGCGCCGGCCCAGCGCCAGCAAGGGCGCGGCCGGCTGGGCGTCGAACTTGAGGTTGCCCAGCACCTCCACGGTCGGCACGCCCAGGGTGCGGAAACGCGCGGCGTCCGGCTCGGTCTGCGCATAGACGGCCGTCAGCGCGCGGTAGGCCGCGGGCAGCAGCCCGGCCGTGCGCTGCGCGCCGCGCAGGGACTTGGCCGACAAGCGCGCGTTGGCCAGCACCAGGGGCATGCCGACGTCGGTGCAGGCGCGCACCAGGTTGGGCCAGACCTCGGTTTCCATCAACACGCCGATGTCCGGCCGATAGGCCTGCACGAAGCGGCGCGTGGCCGCGCGCGTGTCCCAGGGCTGCCACAGCTGCACGTCGCCCGGCGCCAGCAGCCGGGCGCCCTCGGCGCGGCCGGTGGCCGTGCCATGGGTCAGCAGCAGGCGCATGCCGGGCCATTGGGCGCGCAACTGCGGCAACACGATGGCGGCGGCGCGCGTCTCGCCCAGCGAGACGGCGTGGATCCACACCAGGGGCGCGCCCGCCGTTGGCTGGGGGCGCGCGGGCGCGGCGCCATAGCGGCCAAAGCGCTCGTCCACCGCCTGCAGATACCCCGGCTCGGCCCCGCCCCGTCGGCGCAGCTTGCGGCGCAGCAGCGGCTGGGCCGCCCAGGTGGCCAGGTCGTACAGGACGGGGATGAGGGGCGCCACTCGTCAGCTATCGAACAGGGAGCTGGTCGCGCTTGGCTGGTGCGGGCTGCGGCACGAAATGGCTTGAAATCTCAATGCTGCGCGCCGCCCGGCTGCGCATCCGGTTTGAGCTGCCGCAGCAGGCCCGTCATCTCGGCCTGGATGCGCGCCAGCGCCTCGGGCGTGTGGCCCTCGAAGCGCAGCACCAGCACCGGCGTGGTGTTGCTGGCGCGGATCAGGCCGAAGCCGTCGGGCCAGTCCACACGCAGGCCATCGATGGTGTTGACCTGCGCGGGCGCCTTGAACGCACGGGCGGCCAGCGCCTGCAGCTCGGCCGCCAGGCGGTGCGGCTCGCCCTCGGCGCAGGCCACGTTCAGCTCGGGCGTCGAAAAACTCGTCGGCAGCGCGTTGAGCACCGCGCTGGCGTCGGGCGAGCGGCTGAGGATCTCCAGCAGGCGGGCGCCGGCGTAGGTGCCATCGTCGAAGCCGTACCAGCGCTCCTTGAAGAAGATGTGGCCGCTCATCTCGCCGCCCAGGGGCGAATCGAGTTCCTTCATGCGCGCCTTGATGAGCGAGTGGCCGGTCTTGTACATCAGCGGCACGCCGCCCGCCGCCTCAATGGCCGGGCCCAGGCGCTGCGTGCACTTGACGTCGTAGACGATGGTGCCGCCCGGCACGCGCGACAGCACGTCCTGCGCGAACAGCTGCATCTGGCGGTCGGGAAAGATCGTGTTGCCGTCCTTGGTGACGATGCCGAGCCGGTCGCCGTCGCCGTCGAAGGCCAGGCCCAGCTCGGCATCGGTGTGCTGCAGCACCCGGATGACGTCGCGCAGGTTGTCGGGCTTGCTGGGGTCGGGGTGGTGGTTGGGAAAGCGCCCGTCCACCTCGGTGAACAGCTCGACCACCTCGCAGCCGAGGGCGCGAAACACGGCGGGCGCCAACGCGCCGGCCACGCCGTTGCCGCAGTCGACGACGATCTTCATCGGCCGCGCCAGGTGGATGTCGCCGACGATGCGCTCGCGGTAGGCCGCAAACACGTCCTGCGTGCGCACCGAGCCGCCGGCGCGGCGCTGCCAGCCTTCGGCCTCCATCGTGCGGCGCAGCGCCTGGATGTCCTGGCCGTAGATGGCGCGGCCGGCCAGCACCATTTTGAAGCCGTTGTCGTCGCGCGGGTTGTGGCTGCCCGTGACCTGGATGCCGCTGGCACACAGCGTATGCGCGGCAAAGTACAGCATGGGCGTGGTAACCATGCCGATGTCGATCACCTCCACGCCCGCCGCCACCAGACCGCGCACCAGGGCGGCCGCCAGCACGGGGCCGGACAGGCGCCCGTCGCGCCCCACGGCCACCTGCTGCTGCCCCAGCGCCAGCGCCTGGGTGCCAAAGGCCAGGCCCAGGCCTTCGGCCACGCCCTCGTTCAGCGTGGTCGGCGTGGTGCCGCGAATGTCGTAGGCCTTGAAGATGCTGGGTGTGAGGTGCATGGCCGAAGATTGTAGGCAGCGCCTGCATTGATCGACGGCGCGCATCAATGCCCGGGCCATTCTTCATCAATGCGGGGCGCGGACAGGGCCGGCGCCCGGCGATACTTGGCGCACCATGACCGCGCTTGCCGCCCGCCGACTTCCTGCCCTGCCGCTGGCGCAAGCCTGGCCCTTTCTGCTGCTGTCCATGAGCTGGGGCGCGTCCTTTTTGTTCATGCAGCAGGCGGTAGGCGAATTCGGCCCGCTGCCGACCGCCGCGGTGCGGGTGACGGTGGCGGCGCTGTTCCTGCTGCCGCTGATGCTGGCGCGCGGCCAGGGGCCGGCGCTGCGGCGCCACTGGCGGCCGGTGCTGTTTTGCGGCCTGCTGAACTCGGGCATCCCGTTCGCGCTGTTCAGCTTTGCCCTGCTGCACCTGTCCACCGGGCTGACGTCCATTCTCAACGCCACGGTGCCGCTGTTCGGCGCGCTGGTGGCCTGGTCCTGGTTGGGGCAGCGCCCCGGCCTGTCGCGCAGCGTGGGCCTGGCGCTGGGCTTTGTCGGCGTGGCCATGCTGGCATGGGACAAGGTCGTCCCGCACGGCGGCGGCTCGTCCATCATGGCAGCCTGGGCCGTGCTCGCCTGCCTGGCGGCCGCGCTGTGCTACGCGCTGGCCGCCAGCTTCACCCACAAGTACCTGAACGGCCTGAACCCCCTGATGACGGCCACCGGCAGCCAGATCGGCGCCGCCCTGGGCCTGGCCCTGCCCGCGCTGTGGATGTGGCCCGCCAGGCTGCCCAGCCTGCATGCCTGGGGCGCCGTCGTAGCCCTGGGCGTGCTGTGCACGGGCGTGGCCTACGTGCTGTACTTTCGCCTGATCGAGGACATGGGCCCGGCGCGCGCGCTCACGGTCACCTTCGCCGTGCCCCTGTTCGCCATCCTCTATGGCGCCACCCTGTTGGGCGAGTCCGTCACGCCCTGGATGCTGGGCTGCGGCGCCGTCGTGCTGTGCGGCACGGTGCTGGCCACGGGCCTGGTCAAACTATCGATTCGATAGCGCCCCATCAAGACTGGACGCCCGCCGACAGCATTCTTTCGACATAGCGGGCGATCAGGTCGATCTCAAGGTTGACCGTGCTGCCTGCCGCCAGCGTGTGCAGCGCCGTGTTCTGCACCGTGTGCGGAATCAGGTTGATGCTCAGCTCGCAGCCCTCGGCCCCGTCGGCCACCGCGTTGACCGTCAGGCTGACGCCATTCACGGTGACCGAGCCCTTGTAGGCCAGGTACTTGGCCAGCGCGCGCGGCGCCAGGATGCGCAGCTCCCAACTCTCGCCCACCGGCGCGAAGCGGGTCACGCGACCGACGCCGTCCACGTGCCCCGATACGATGTGCCCGCCCAGCCGGTCGTGCGCGCGCAGCGCTTTCTCGAGATTGACCGGGCCCACCCGGTCCAGCCCGGCGGTGCGTGCCAGCGACTCGGCCGAGATGTCGATGGCGAAGCGCCCCGCCGGCGCGTCGATGGCGGTGGCCGTCATGCATGCGCCGTTGATGGCGATGCTGTCGCCCAGCGCCACGTCGTCCAGGTAGCCCGCCGGCACCTCGATGTCCAGTTGCTTGCCATGCGCGCTGCTGGCGCCCAGCTCGCGCACCTGGGCGATGCGGCCGACGGCGGTGATGATGCCTGTGAACATGGGGGATGACTTTTCCTTGCAGCATGGCATTCTGAATGAGAAGCTGAGAACGCCTGCGATGGTGAGCGTACCCGATCCCCGTGCGTGGCAGTCGAGTACCGAGATGCCTATTAATTCAATATTTATTGTATTATTGAACTATGAATGAAACCGAAACTCTTGCCGCGCTCGCCGCCCTGGCCCACACCCAGCGCCTGCGGGCGTTTCGCGCCCTGGTCGTCGCCGGTCACGATGGGCTGACGCCCAGCGTACTGGCCGAACAGCTCGACATAGCCCGAAACGCCCTGTCCTTCCACCTCAAGGAGTTGGCGCATGCCGGCCTGGTCACCATCGAGCAGCAAGGCCGCAACCTGATCTACCGCGCCGACTTCGGGCAGATGAACGGCCTGCTCGGCTACCTGAGCGAGCACTGCTGCCAAGGCAGTGCATGCGAAGTCACTGAATCTCCCTCCACCTGCCCCTCCTGCTGAAAGGAACTGCCATGAAACGCTTTCACGTCCACCTGCATGTCGATGACCTGAACCGCAGCATCGGCTTCTACTCGCAACTGTTCGCCGCGCAGCCAGCGCGCGTCGAGAGCGACTACGCCAAGTGGATGCTCGAAGACCCGCCGGTCAACTTCGCCATTTCCACGCGCGGCAGCAAGCCGGGCATCGACCATCTGGGCATCCAGACCGACGACGCCGAGGAATTGGCGATGCTGAAGACCCGCGCCGAGGCAGCCGACATGGCACTGCTGGATGAGGGCACCACCACCTGCTGCTACGCGCGCAGCGAGAAACACTGGATCACCGACCCACAGGGCGTGGCTTGGGAACATTTCCACACGCTGGGCAACATCCCGGTCTTCAACGAAGCGGTGCCGACGACGGGCACCGTCACGGCCTGCTGCGCCGCCGCGCCGCGCTCCAAATCCTGCTGCTGATGCAAGGCACTTATGACCACGGGAAAAACCTACAACGCCCTGTTCATCTGCACGGGCAACTCGGCCCGCTCCATTCTGGCCGAAGGCCTCCTCAACGAACTCGGCAAAGGCCGGTTTCATGCGTATTCGGCGGGCAGCCACCCCAAGGGTGAAGTGCACCCATTGGCGCTCGCCACGCTCGAACGCTTGCACATGCCGACTACCAGCTACCGCAGCAAGAGCTGGGACGAGTTTGTCGCACCTGGCGCGCCGGAGTTCGATTTCATCTTCACGGTGTGCGACAACGCCGCTGGCGAGGTCTGCCCCGTCTGGCCGGGGCGCCCGATGTCAGCGCATTGGGGCGTGCCCGACCCTGCGGCCGTCGAAGGTACAGAGGAGCAGCAGCGCAAGGCGTTCACGGATGCGGCGCTGACACTGCGCCGGCGCATCGAGCTATTCCTGTCGCTGCCACTGCAACGCCTGGACGCCATGTCGCTGCAACGCGAGTTGCGAAACATCGGCCAAGAGTGAAGAGCGTCACTTCATCAACAACCAGATTTGAAAGGACATTCCATGCCAAACATCCAGATTTTTGACCCCGCCCTGTGCTGCAGCACGGGCGTATGCGGCGTTAACGTGAACCAAAGCCTGGTGAGCTTTGCCGCCAACGTGGATTGGGCCCGGCAAAACGGCGCCCAGGTCGAACGCTTCAACCTGGCCCAGCAACCCTTGGTGTTCGCCGACAACCCCACCGTGAAGGGTTTTCTGCAACGCTCGGGCCAAGAGGCGCTGCCCCTGGTTCTGGTCGATGGCGAGGTGGCCTTGGCCGGCCGCTACCCCAGCCGCAGCGAACTGGCCCGCTGGGCGGGCATCGAGGCGCCCACAGCCGCCCCAGCCCAAGGCGCCTGCTGCTCCGGCGGCCGTTGCTGCTGAACGAGGAGAGCACATGCACTTCCTGACCCAGCCGCCCCGCTTCCTTTTCTTCACCGGCAAAGGGGGCGTCGGCAAGACCTCCATCGCCTGCGCCACGGCCGTGCAACTGGCAACCCAGGGCAAGCGTGTGCTGCTCGTCAGCACCGACCCGGCCTCCAACGTGGGGCAGGTGTTCGGTGAGACGATCGGCAACCGCATCACGGCGATTTCTGCCATACCGAAGCTGTGGGCGCTGGAGATCGACCCGCAGGCGGCGGCGCAGGCCTACCGCGACCGCATCGCCGGGCCGGTGCGTGGCGTGCTGCCCGACGACGTGGTGCGCGGCATCGAGGAATCCCTGTCGGGCGCCTGCACCACGGAAATTGCCGCCTTCGACGAGTTCACGGCCTTGCTGACCGATGCGGCGCTGACGCAGGACTACGAACACATCATTTTCGACACGGCCCCCACCGGCCACACCATCCGCCTGCTGCAACTGCCGGGCGCATGGAGTGGCTTTCTGGAAGCAGGCAAAGGCGATGCGTCGTGCCTGGGGCCGCTGGCAGGCCTGGAAAAACAGCGCAGCCAGTACAAGGCTGCGGTAGAGGCGTTGGCCGACCCTCTGCGCACCCGGATGGTGTTGGTGGCCCGTGCGCAGCGCCCCACGCTGCGCGAGGCGGCGCGCACCCATGAAGAACTGGCCGCCATCGGCCTGTCGCAGCAATACCTGGTCATCAACGGCGTATTCCCTGCCGGCGAGGCCGCAAACGACGCTCTGGCCACAGCCATCTACCGAAGAGAGCAGGCCACACTGGCGGCCATTCCGCAGGTACTCCAAGCCTTGCCTCGGGATCAAATCGCGCTCAAGCCGTTCAACCTTGTGGGCCTTGATGCGCTACATCATCTGTTGATCGATACCGACATCACGCATAGCCCTGCCGCCATCGAGCTGCCCGACCAGATCAATGCGCCAGACTTGTCCGCCCTGGTCGATGAGATCGCCGCCGATGGACACGGGCTGGTCATGGTGATGGGCAAGGGCGGTGTGGGCAAAACCACGCTGGCTGCCGCCATCGCCGTAGAGTTGTCCAGCCGCGGCCTGCCCGTGCACCTGACCACATCCGACCCGGCCGCGCATCTGGCCGATACGCTGGAAGGTTCACTGCCCAATCTGGCGCTCAGTCGCATCGATCCCCAGGAAGCCACGGCGCGCTATCGCCAGCATGTGATGGACACCAAGGGTGCGCAGCTCGATGCCGAAGGCCGCGCGCTGCTGGAAGAAGACCTGCGCTCGCCCTGCACCGAGGAAATCGCGGTGTTCCAGGCGTTCTCCCGCGCCATCCGCGAAGGGGGCAGGAAGTTCGTGGTGATGGACACCGCGCCCACGGGCCACACCTTGCTGCTGCTCGACGCCACCGGCGCCTACCACCGCGACATCGCCCGGCAGATGGGCGAGACGGGCGTTCACTTCACGACGCCGATGATGCAGTTGCAAGACCCGAAGCAGACCAAGGTGCTTATCGTCACCCTGGCCGAAACCACGCCCGTGCTGGAAGCGGCGAACCTGCAAGACGACCTGCGCCGCGCGGGGATTGAACCCTGGGCCTGGGTCGTCAATAACAGTGTGGCGGCCGCGCACCCGCAGTCCCAGCTACTGCGCCAGCGCGCGCGCAACGAACTGCGCGAAATTGACGCCGTGGTCACGCTACATGCCCGGCGCCACGCCGTCGTGCCGCTGCTGACCGAGGAGCCGGTGGGGGTGGAGCGTCTGCGGGCTTTGGCGAACTGGAAAGCGTCATGAGCCAAGGCAGCCCGCCATCCATGAGCCTGTTCGAGCGCTACCTGAGCGTATGGGTGCTGCTGTGCATCGCCTGCGGCATTGCGTTGGGCCAGCTCGCGCCCGGCGTGTTTCAGGCCATCGGCCGCATGGAAATCGCCCAGGTCAACCTGCCCGTGGGCCTGCTGATCTGGGTGATGATCATCCCGATGCTGCTCAAGGTGGACTTCGGTGCCCTCGGCCAGGTCAGGCAGCACTGGCGCGGCATCGGCGTGACGTTGTTCGTCAACTGGGCCGTCAAGCCGTTCTCGATGGCCTTGCTGGCCTGGATCTTCATCCGCCAGGTCTTTGCGCCCTGGCTGCCGGCCGACCAGCTCGACAGCTACGTGGCCGGCCTGATCCTGCTGGCCGCCGCGCCCTGCACGGCCATGGTGTTCGTCTGGAGCCGGCTGACCGGGGGCGACCCGGCGTTCACGCTGTCGCAGGTGGCGCTGAACGACACCATCATGGTGTTCGCCTTCGCGCCTCTCGTCGGCCTGCTGCTCGGGCTGTCCGCGATCACGGTGCCGTGGGATACCTTGCTGGTGTCGGTGCTGTTGTACATCGTCATCCCGGTCATCCTCGCGCAGCTCTGGCGCCGCGCGCTGCTGCGCCGGGGTCAAGCGGTCTTCGATCGGGCGCTGGAGCGCATCGGGCCGCTGTCGATCGCGGCGCTGCTGCTGACACTGGTGCTGCTGTTCGCCTTTCAAGGCGAGGCCATCCTGCGCCAGCCGCTGGTCATCGCCATGCTGGCCGTGCCGATCCTGATCCAGGTGCTCTTCAACTCTGGCCTGGCCTACTGGCTCAACCGCAAGGCGGGCGAGCAGCACAACATTGCCTGCCCCTCGGCGCTGATCGGCGCCAGCAACTTCTTCGAGTTGGCCGTGGCGGCCGCCATCAGCCTGTTCGGCTTCCAGTCCGGCGCGGCGCTGGCCACCGTGGTCGGCGTGCTGATCGAGGTGCCGGTGATGCTGCTGGTGGTGCGGATCGTCAACCAGAGCAAAGGCTGGTACGAATGCGACCCGGATCTCGCCCGCAGACAAGCGGCACGTCACCCATGAGGCGCATCACCGTGGTAGGGCGTGTTGGACTTGAACCAACGACCAAGGGATTATGAGTCCCCTGCTCTGACCAACTGAGCTAACGCCCCGACCGGGGCCGATTCTAGGGGCTGCCCGGTTTGCCCTGGCTGAGCGCGTTGCTCACCAGGCGCGAGGTGATGTCCACGATCTGGATCATGCGGTCGTAGTGCATGCGCGTGGGGCCGATGACGCCCAGGGTACCGACCACCTGGCCATCGACCTCGTAGGGCGCGCTGACCACCGACAGCTCTTCCACCGGCACGGTCTGGCTTTCGCCGCCGATGAAGATGCGCACGCCCTCGGCCTGCATGGACACGTCCAGCAGCCGCATCAGCTGAGCCTTCTGCTCGAACAGGTCGAACGCGCGGCGCATCTGGCTCATGTCGCTGGAGAAGTCGCTCACGGCCAGCAGGTTGCGCTCGCCCGAGATGACCACCTCGCCCTGCCCCTGGCTGGCCGCCTCGGAGCCGACCTGCACCGCCGCCTGCATCAACGTGGCGATCTCGGCGCGCAGGCGGTCGACCTCCTGCGTCAGGCGCGCGCGCACCTGCTCGAAGGTCATGCCGGAGAAATTGGCGTTGAGGTAGTTGGAGGCCTGCGTCAGCTCCGACCCCGAATAGTCGGCCTCGGTGAACAGCACGCGGTTTTGCACGTCGCCATCGGGCGCCACCATGATGAGCAGCAGACGCCGCTCCGACAGGCGCAGGAACTCGATGTGGTGAAACACCGTGCTGCGCCGCGGCGCCATCACCACGCCGACGAACTGCGACAGGTTGGACAGCAACTGGGCCGCGCTGGCGATGACCTTTTGCGGCTGCTCGGCGGGCAGTTCGGGCGCCCTCAGCTGCGCGCGCTGCGCGGTCAACATGGTGTCGACAAACAGACGGTAGCCGCGCGCCGTGGGCACGCGCCCGGCCGAGGTGTGGGGCGAGGCGATCAGGCCCAGCTCCTCCAGGTCCGACATCACGTTGCGGATGGTGGCCGGCGACAAATCGAGCCCCGAGGCCCGCGACAGCGTGCGCGAACCCACGGGTTGGCCGTCGGCGATGTAGCGCTCGATCAGGGTCTTGAGCAGTCGCCGCGACCGGTCATCGAGCATGGAGCCGGGGGATTTCACCAGTTCAATCTGCACGAAAAAGAGGCCGTCATCGCGGCCCATTATGATGTAATTTCCTCATGGCCCTGAAGTTCACGCGCGTTGCCCTGGTGGGCAAATATCAGGACGCTTCCAGCGCGTCGGCGGCGCAGCCGGCGCGCGAGCTGATGACCGAGATCGGCACCTTTTTGCAGCAGCAGGGCTGCCAGGTCAGCCTCGAAGATCGCACCGCGGCCAGCACCGGCCTGACACAGTTCCAGACGCTCGACCTGGCGGGCATCGGCGCCCAGTGCGAGCTGTGCGTGGTGGTGGGCGGCGACGGCACCATGCTGGGCGTGGGGCGCGAGCTGGCGCGCCACGGCACGCCGCTGATCGGCATCAACCAGGGGCGCCTGGGCTTCATCACCGACATCCCGCTGGGCGACTACGCGCGGCTGCTGCCGGCCATGCTGGCGGGCGCCTTCGAGGACGATCCTCGCGCGCTGATGCAGGGCTGGGTCAAGCGCGAGGGCGCCTGCGTGTTCGAGGCCCTGGCCATGAACGACGTGGTGGTCAACCGCGGCGCGGCCTCGGGCATGGTCGAGCTGAGCGTCGAGGTGGACGGGCACTTCGTGGCCAACTACCGTGCCGACGGCATCATCATCGCCACGCCCACGGGTTCGACGGCCTACTCGCTGTCGGCCGGCGGGCCGCTGCTGCACCCGCTGCTGCCGGGCTTGGCGCTGGTGCCCATCTCGCCGCATGCGCTGTCCAACCGGCCCATCGTGCTGGCCGACCCTGGCGAGATCGCCATCGAGATCGTGGCCGCGCGCGACGCCAGCGCCAGCTTCGACATGCAGACCCTTACCTCGCTGCACCGCGGCGACCGCATCATCGTGCGCCGCAGCGAGCACCGCGCGCGCTTTTTGCACCCCCAGGGCTGGAGCTACTTCGACACCCTGCGCGAAAAGCTGCACTGGAACAAGGGCGGCTGAAGCCATGGCACTGCGTCACCTCAGCCTGCGCGACTTCGTCATCGTGCCCGTCCTCGAACTGGAGCTGCAGGCCGGCTTCTCGGTGCTGACGGGCGAGACCGGCGCCGGCAAATCCATCCTGATCGACGCGCTGCAGTTGGTGCTGGGTGGCCGCGGCGACGCGCTGTGGGTGCGCGAGGGCCAGGCGCGCTGCGAGATCAGCGCCGAGTTCGACGCCCCGCCCGCCTGCACGTCCTGGCTGCTGGCCAACGGCATGGACAGCGCCGACGGCGCCCTGCTGCTGCGCCGCAGCATCGACCGCGCCGGCCGCAGCCGCGCCTGGATCAACGGCTCGGCCGCCACGGTGGCGCAGCTGCGCGAGCTGAGCGAGCAATTGCTGGACATCCACGGCCAGCACGCCTGGCAAAGCCTGACACGCCCCACCGCCGTGCGCGCCCTGCTGGACGCCTACGCCGGCGTCGATGGCGCGCCGCTGCTGGCGGCCTGGCAGGCCTGGCAGCAGGCGCAGGCGGCGCTGGATGCGGCGCGCCGCGCGCAAGACAGCCTGGCCCAGGAGCGCGAGCGCCTGCTGTGGCAGATCAGTGAGCTGGACAAGCTGGCGCCGCGCGAGGGCGAATGGGACGAGTTGAGCCAGCAGCACGCGCGCCTGTCCAACGTCCAGAGCCTGATCGACGCCGCGCTGGCTGCCAGCCGCGCGCTGGAAAGCGACGAGGACGAGGGCGGCGCGCTGTCGGCCCTGGCGCAGGCCCAGGAGGCCCTGCAGGCCTCGGCCGCGATCGAGCCCGAGTTCGGCGCCCTGCTCGAACCCTTGCAAGCCGCCGAGGCCCAACTGCGCGACGCCGCGCGCAGCCTGCACGCCTATCTGCGGCACGCCAACCCCGACCCCGAGCAGTTGGCCGCGCTGGACGAGCGCATCGGCCAATGGCATGCGCTGGCGCGCCGTCATCGCCGCCCGCCCGCCGAGCTGCCCGGCCTGCTGGCCGGCTGGCGCGCCGAACTGGAGCGCCTGGAATCGGCCGGCGATCTGCAGCAGTTGCAAGCCCGGCTGGAGCAGGCCCGATCCGCCTACAACAGCTTGGCCGGCCAGATCAGCCGCGCCCGCGCGCAGGCCGCGCCGCGCCTCTCGGCTGCGGTCACGGCGGCCATGCAGGAGCTGGGCATGGCCGGCGGCGCCTTCGAGGTGCAGCTGGAGCGCCTGCCGACGCCGGCCGCGCACGGGCTGGAAAGCGCGCAATTCCTCGTCGCCGCGCACGCCGGCGTCACTGCGCGTGCCATCGACCGCGTAGCCTCGGGCGGCGAGCTGTCGCGCCTGTCGCTGGCCATCGCCGTCACCACCAGCACGCTGGGCCCGGCCGCCACGCTGATCTTCGACGAGGTCGACGCCGGCGTGGGCGGCGCCGTGGCCGCCACCGTGGGCCGCCTGCTGCAGCGCCTGGGGCGCGATCGCCAGGTGCTGTGCGTCACGCACCTGCCGCAGGTGGCCGCCTGCGCCGACCATCACCTGCGTGTCAGCAAGGCCACGGCCGGCGACGGCAGCCCGCAAAGCCAGGTCGCCCCCATCGCCGGTGCCGCGCGCACGCAGGAGCTGGCGCGCATGCTGGGTGGTGAGCAGATCACCCCCGCCACCCTGGCGCACGCGCAGGAGCTGCTGGAGCAGGCAAGGCCTGCGCCCGCCAGCGCCACCCATGCCCGCCCCGCGGGCCGCCGTGGCGTCCGTGTCTGAGCATGACCCCATGAGCACCGAACTGGTGGTCATCACCGGCATGTCCGGCTCGGGCAAGTCGGTGGCCCTGCACGCGCTCGAAGACGCGGGCTACTACTGCGTGGACAACCTGCCACCCGAGTTGCTCAAGCCCTTCGTCTCGATCGAGGACGGCCTGAAGGCCAGCAAGCTGGCCATCGCCATCGACGTGCGCAGCAGCCGCGCCCTGCCCCAGCTGCCGCTGCTGCTGCACAGCCTGCGCGACAGCGGCATCGACTTGCGCCTGATCTTTCTGGACGCCAGCGACGAGACGCTGGTGCGGCGCTTTTCCGAAACGCGCCGGCGCCACCCGCTGTCCAAACCGAGCGACGCCGATGCCCAGGCCGGGCTGATGCAGGCCATTGCGCGCGAGCGCGAGCTGCTGGCCGACCTGCGCGAGCGCTCGCACCTGATCGACACCAGCCAGCTGCGGCCGGCGCAACTGCTGGACTACGTCAAGACGCTCATTGCCGCGCCCTCGGCGCCGCTCACGCTGGTGTTCGAATCCTTCGGGTTCAAGAACGGCCTCACGCTCGACGCCGACTACGTGTTCGACGTGCGCATGCTGCCCAACCCCCACTACGACCCAGCCTTGCGCCCCCTGACCGGGCGCGACGCACCGGTGATCGCCTTTCTGGAGCAGCATGCCGAGGTGGCGCTGATGTTCGATCAGATCGCCCACTTTCTGCAGACCTGGCTGCCGGCCATGGAGCGCGACCACCGCAGCTACGTCACGGTGGCCATCGGCTGCACGGGCGGGCAGCACCGCTCGGTCTACTTCGTCGAGCGCCTGGCGGCGCATTTCAGCGACCGCTGGCTGGCCCTCAAGCGCCACCGCGAGCTGGACAAGCGCTGACCTCGGGTTGGGACAGAAACCGGCGCACCGGCGCCGGCAGGCCCAGTCGCGGCCAGTCCGACGCGGCAAACCAGGCACCAGCCTCGCCCAGCGTCGTGGCGCTTTTCACAACCCCGCTCATCACATGGATGTGCAATTCCCGGTGCGTCAGGATATGCGTGAACGGCGGGTGTTCGACCACCGACGCTTGCCCTGCCTGGGCCAAGCCATGCAAAGCCCGCGCGCGGGTATCGAATGCGGGCAGGCAGTGCAGGCCGGCCCAGATGCCGCGCGGCGGACGGCGCTGCAGCCAGACCCGCCCCTGATCGTCCACCGCATGCAGCAGCCACAGGGCCACCACCGGGCGCGGCGCGGCCTTGCGGGTCTTGACAGGGTAGCGCTGCGGATTGCCCTGCAGATGTGCCCGACACCCGCTGGCCAAGGGGCAGCGCCCGCATTGCGGCTGCCGCGGCAGGCACACCGTGGCGCCCAGGTCCATCAGGCCCTGGGTATACGCCGGCATGCTCGCCCGCAGCCGCGTGGTCGGCAGCACGGACTCGGCACGCTCCCACAGGGCCCGCACGGCAGCGGCCTGGGCCAGGTCGTCGTCGACGGCCCACACACGCGCCAGCACGCGCTTGACGTTGCCGTCCAGGATCGCGCTGCGCTCGCCGAAGCAGAAGGCCGCAATGGCTGCCGCCGTCGAGCGGCCGATGCCGGGCAAGGTCGCCAGCACGGTAGCCTGCGTCGGAAACTGCCCGCCGAAATCGGCCACCACCCGCTGCGCGCAGCGGCGCAGCTGGCGCGCACGGCTGTAGTAGCCCAGGCCGCTCCACAAGGCCAGCACTTCATCCTCGCTGGCTTGCGCCAGGGCGGCCACGTCGGCGAAGCGCTGCAGAAAGCGCGGGTAGTAGGCCAGCACCGTCGTCACCTGCGTCTGCTGCAGCATGATTTCCGACAGCCACACGCGGTAGGGGTCGCGCGTGCCCTGCCAGGGCAGATCGTGGCGGCCGTGCCGGCGCTGCCAGGCAATCACCCGCGCGGCAAAATCGCCGCGCTCGTCCGGGGCCGCTCTCACGCGAGGGCGGTTTCGACGGCCTGGCCGCTGCGAGCGGGCGCCGCCGAGCTCTGCAGCTCGCGCACCATGCGCCCCAGCCGAAGCTCGAGCGCCTGCAAGCTCTGCAGTTGCTGGTCGAGCTCGGCCAGCCGAGAGTCCAGATTGCTGGCCGCGTCTTGAATACGCTGGATGGTTTCGATGCGGCGGCTGAAGGCCCGGCGTCGCTCGCGCAGTTCCACATCCAGTTGCCCGGACGCGGCCTTGTTCCACAACTCGATCTCGCCCACGGCGGTTTCAAAAATGGCCCGCACGCGGGCGAACAGCGATCGGATCAGCTTGTCGGTGAACTCGGCGCGCACCAGATGCAGCAGGTTGCCGACACCGAGGTACTGCACGTGGCTTTGCTCCACCGCCGCAAGCTCGCTCTCGAGCCGGTGCAGATCGGGCGCGGGCGGCACCTGCAACGAGAAGCCATGCTCGGTGTTGAGCGTGCGAAAGGCGCTGCCCAGCATGGCGTCGATCTCGCCCACCTGCCCGGTCACGCGGCGCACCACGGCGCGCAGCCGATCGAAGCCCTCGGCATACACCTTGCGCACGCCCAGTTTGAGACCCGGTTCGCGCAGGGCCGCGCTCAGGCCCGCCAGCTCGCTCTTGATGCTGGCGCTGCTCAGCAGGGCAAACACCTCGCGCAGCAGCTTGACGTGAACCGAGCGCACGGCCAGCACGCCGGCGGCGCTGCGGTCGAAGGTTTGCTTCTCGTCCTCAACGCGCCGACGCATGTGGCGAATGACCGCGTGGTTCTTGCCGCGCAGGCCCTTGAGCTCCTGCACCTGCTCGACCCATTCGCGCCGCTGCACGCCGATCACGCGCAGGGCGTCGGCCTGCAGGCGCTCCAGGCCGCGGTGTACCGCCTGCTCCAGCGCCTGCTGGCGCTCGCCCAGCGCCATGCGCGCCAGCAGGGCTTCGAAGGCCGGCAGGCGGCTGTCCTGCAGCAGCGCGGCGTCGCCGCGCACCTTGGCCAGCAAACCCTTTTGCGCCGACAAGGCCACGACCTGGTCCGCATCGACGTGCAGCGTCTGCGCGGTCGACGTGCATTGCCGCGCGATCTCCGCCTCGATCTGCTGCGGCGTGCGTAGTCCGTCCCACAGCGCGTCGATCTTGTTGAGCACCACCAGTTGCGCGCCGATGCCGCTGCGCGCCGGCGCCAGGTGTTCCTGCCAGATGGCCAGGTCGGAGCGGGTCACGCCGGTATCGGCACCCAGCACGAACACCACGGCCTGGGCCTGCGCGATCAGGTTCACGGTCAGCTCGGGCTCGGCGCCGATCGCGTTCAGGCCCGGGGTGTCCAGCACCACCAGGCCCTGCTTGAGCAGGGGGTGCGCCATGTTGATCAGCGCATGCCGCCAGCGCGGCACCTCGACCAGCCCCTGGGCATCGACGGGCGGGTTGTCCTGCGGATGCTCATCGTGCCAAAAGCCCAGCGCCCGCGCCTGCTCGACGGACACGAGGTTGACCTCGGCGACCTTCTCCATCGCGCCCGCCAGCTGCGCCGGATCGTTCACGTCCAGGTCCACCCGCGTCCACTGCTCGGGCACCAGACGCCACTCCATCAGCGCCTGCGGCTGCAGGCGGGTTTCGATCGGCAGCAGGCGCAGGCACGGCGGCACGCTGGCGTCATGGCCCAGCTCGGTCGGGCACATGGTGGTGCGCCCCGCGCTGGCCGGCATGATGCGTCGGCCATAGCCGGCAAAGAACACCGCGTTGATGAGCTCGGATTTGCCGCGCGAAAACTCGGCCACGAAGGCCACCATCAGCTTGTCGGACTGCAGTTGCTCGGTCAGCCGCTGCAAGCCCTCGCTGGCGCCGCCGTCCAGCAGTTGCTGCTCGTGCAGCCAGTCGCCCAGCACCTTCAGGCGCAGCGCCGTCTCGCGCCGCCACGCCCCGTGCTGGTCAAACTGCTCGTTGAATCCGGCCACCGCCGCGCCCGTTTGCATGATCGCGCCATCTTATCGCCTCGCGCGGCGGCGTCGGCACGCCATCACGCGCGTTGGCACACCGGGCAATAAAAGCTGGAGCGCTGCCCCTGGCGCAGCAGCCGGATCGGTGTTGCGCACACCACACAGGGCTGGCCGGCGCGGCCATAGACCGCCACGTCGAGCTGGAAATGCCCCGTCTCGCCCATGGCGTTGGCAAAGTCGCGCAGGGTGGTCCCGCCACGCTCCACCGCGCGCCCCAGCACCGCCTGCACCGCGGCATGCAGGCGGTCGGAGCGCGCGCGCGACAGGCGATCGGCGCGCACCGTGGGACGAATGCCGGCCATGAACAGGGCCTCCGATGCATAAATGTTGCCCACGCCCACCACCACGTCGCCCGCCAGCAGCACCTGCTTGATGGGCGCGCGGCGCCGCTTGAGGGCGGCATGAAAAGCGGCGGGATCGAAACCCTCGTCCAGCGGCTCGGCACCCAGGCCGGCCAGCAGCTTGCGCGCCGGCTCCCGCGCCTCGTCCGCCGCCCACACCACGGCGCCGAAGCGGCGCGGATCGTGCAGGCGCAGCACGCCATGGTCGGTCTGCATGTCCATGTGATCGTGCGTGCCCGGCGGCGGCAGGTCAGCCGCGAACTGCAGGCGGCCCGACATGCCCAGGTGCAGTAGCAGCAGGCCCTCGTCCAAGTCCATCAGCAGGTACTTGCCGCGCCGGCGCACGCCGCGGATCAGGTGGCCGGCCAGGGCCTCGGGCGGCACCCCCAGCGGCCAGCGAAGCGGCTTGCCCATGCACACGCGTTCGATGCGGGCGCCCTGGATGCGGTCCGCAAAACTGCGGCGCGTCACTTCGACTTCGGGCAACTCGGGCATCGCGGCAGACCAGGTTCGGGCATGGATTATTATGATTCGATGCCTTACCCCGCACCCGTTCTGGTCTGTTCGACGCTCGCTCTGGCCGCCCTGACCGGGTGCGCGCTCCAGGCGCCCGCCGCGGCGCCGCCGGCCGCCCAGGTCGCGACGTCGAGCAGCGCCCCGGCGGCGCCGGCCAGCGCACCACCCGAGGCTGCGGCCACGCCCAAGGCGGTGGCCAGCCCCCCGTTGCAGTCGGGCCTGTCGGCTCGGCTGATGTACGAGCTGCTGGTGGGCGAGATGTCGTTCGACCTCGGCGATCCGCAGCAGGGCGCGGCCTACCTGCTGGATGCCGCGCGGCGCGCCAACGACGAGGCGGTGTACCAGCGTGCCACCGAAATGGCCATTCAGTCGCGCGCCGGACCGGCCGCCCTGGAGGCGGTGCGCGCCTGGCGCCAGGCCTTTCCGCAATCGCTGCAGGCCACGCGCTTCGAGCTGCAGGTGCTGCTGGCGCTGGGCCGCGTGAGCGAAACCGCCACGCCGGTGAAGACCCTGCTGGACGCGCTGCCCGCAACCGAGAAAATCAGCTTCATCGCGGCGCTGCCCGCTCTCTATCAACGCGTGGCCAACAAGGACGAAGCCCTGCAGGCGGTCGAAACCGCCCTGGCCGACGCCCAGAAGGACCCCGCGCTGGCCCCCGTTGCCTGGACCACCGTGGGCCGCCTGCGCCTGCAACAGGGCGATCGCACGGGCGCCCTGGTGGCCGCCACGCTGGGCTTGAACGCCGGGCCCGAATCGCAGTGGCCGGCGCTGCTGGCACTGCAACTGTTTTCCGGCACCGGAGAAAACCAGGCCGAGCCCCTGATCAAGCGTTACCTGGCGGGTGCCGAGGCCAAGCCCGAGATCCAGCTTGACTACGTGCGCGCCCTGCTCGAGCGCGGCCGTCGCGCCGATGCGCAAACCGAGCTCACGGCCCTGGTCACGCGTTGGCCGCAATACCCCGATGGCTGGCTGCTGCAAGGCCTGCTGGCGGCCGACGATCGGCACGACGCCCCGGCCGAGCAGTCGCTCAAGCACTATCTCGATATGCTGAAAGAGCAGGCCGAGCAACCGGGTGACGTTCGCGCCGCCGGCCGCAACCAGGCCGAGTTGACCCTGGCCCGCATCGCGGCGCGGCGCGGCGACGACGCGACGGCCAAAAAGTGGCTCGATCAGATCGACTCGCCCGAGCAACTGCTGGCCGCGCAGGTCGAGCGTGCCAACCTGCTGGCCCGCCAGGGGCGCCTCGACGAAGCCCGGCAGGCCATCCAGGCCGTGCCCGAGCGCGACCCCGACGACGCCCGCCTGAAGCTGCTGGCCGAAACCCAGTTGCTGCGCGAGAACGGACAGGCGCAGCAGGCCCTGCGCCTGCTGAATGCGGCACTCAAGCAAAGCCCCGACGACGACGCCCTGCTGTACGACGCCGCCATGGCGGCCGAGCGACTGAACCGCACGGACGAGATGGAGCGCCTGCTGCGCCGCGTCATCAAGCTCAAGCCCGACTCGGCCCAGGCCTACAACGCGCTGGGCTATTCGCTGGCCGATCGCGGCGTGCGCCTGCCCGAGGCCAAGTCCCTGATCGAGAAAGCGGTGCAGCTCGCCCCCGACGACGCCTATATCCAGGACAGCCTGGGCTGGGTCGAATTCCGCCAGGGCCAGCTGGGGCGCGCGCAACGCACGCTGCAGGCCGCCTTCGACAAGCGCCCCGACGCTGAAATTGCCGCCCACCTGGGCGAGGTGCTGTGGGCGCTGGGCGAGCGCGACTCGGCGCTGTCGACCTGGCGCGAGGGCCTGCGCCTGGACCCGAACAACCAGACCCTCACCAAGACCCTCAAGCGCCTGCAGGTCACACCGTGAGCGCCACGCCCACGGCGCCCATGCGGCGCCGCGCCATGCTGGCCGCACTGGGCCTGCCCTGGCTGGGACTGGTGGCCTGCGCCACGCGTGCGCCCCTGGCGCCACCGGCCGAGGGCGCGACGCAAAGCTGGAGCGGTCGCCTGGGCCTGGTCATCGCCAGCGATCCGCCCCAGCAGTTTCACGCCGGCTTCGAGCTCACCGGCGACGCCCAAAGCGGCGAACTGCGGCTCAGCTCCCCGCTGGGCAGCATCCTGGCCGAACTGAAATGGCGCCCCGACGAGGCGCTGCTGGTGCAAGACGGCCAGACGCATGCCTTCCCCTCGGTCGACGCGCTGTCGGCTGCCGTTACCGGCACGGCGGTGCCGCTGCAGGCGTTGTTCGCTTGGTTGCGCGGCGTGCCCGAGGAGGTGCCGGGCTGGCAGGCCGATCTGAGCGGCCTGTCGGACGGGCGCCTGCTGGCTCGGCGGCTGAGCCCGCTGCCGGGCGCCGAGCTGCGCGTCATCCTCGACCCCGCCTGAAGGCACCGACCCGTGCAAGCCCTGTACGACGTGCCGGCGCCGGCCAAGCTGAACCTGTTCTTGCACCTGACGGGGCGGCGTGCCGACGGCTACCACCTGCTGCAGTCGGCCTTCATGCTGATCGACTGGTGCGACACCCTGCATTTTGAGTTGCGCCGCGATGGCGGCATCACGCGCGAGGACCTGGCCGAGCCGCTGCCGCCCGACGACCTGATCGTGCGCGCCGCGCGCGCGCTGCAGCAGGCCACGAGCAGCCCCCTCGGCGCGCACATCGCCGTGCAAAAGCGCATCCCCGCCCAGGCCGGCATGGGCGGTGGCTCATCGGATGCCGCCAGCACCCTGCTGGCCCTCAACCGGCTGTGGGGCCTGGGCCTGTCGCGCGGGCAACTGGCGGCCATCGGGCTGCAACTGGGCGCCGACGTGCCCTTTTTCATACACGGCCGCAACGCCTGGGTCGAGGGCATCGGCGAGCAAATCCGACCGTTGAACGTGCCGACGGCGCGCTTCGTCGTTGTCAAGCCACAGGCGGGGCTCGACACCGGCGCCATTTTTCGCGCGCCCGAGCTGAAACGCGATACGGAAGCTGCTACAATCTTGGGCTTTGCTGCAGACCCATTGGGCTTTGGCCAAAATGATCTGCAACCGGTTGCCGAGCGGCTTTGTCCGCAGGTGGCCCAGGCGATCGGGCTGCTCGCGCGGCATGGTCTGAAGGGCCGGATGACCGGGTCGGGCAGTGCGGTGTTCGCACCGCTGGCGCAGGAGGCGGGCGTCGTGTCTCGCCTCGAAGCGCAGCTGCCGTCCGGCTGGTCGGTGCGTCTGTGCAGCAATTTGGAGGTTCATCCGCTGGGCGGCTGGGCCTCCAGCGACAATTGAAGGTGCCTGGTCGGCGGTGTTGACCGGGCTCCTGTGTAGGGGAGTCGCCAAGTTGGTTAAGGCACCGGATTTTGATTCCGGCATGCGAGGGTTCGAGTCCTTCCTCCCCTGCCAAAACCCCATCCCGGGCGGGTAGCCCGTGGGCCGCAATTGATCTGCCGATCAACCGATCTTTCGATCTGCCGCAATCCCCATGCACCCGTCCCACTCTCCCGATTTTCTGGTCTTTACCGGCAACGCCAACCCCGGCCTGGCCGCCGAGATCGCGCGCAGCCTGGACATCAGCCTGGGCGCCGCCAACGTGGGGCGCTTTTCCGACGGCGAGGTCACGGTCGAGCTGATGCAGAACGTGCGCGCCCGCGACATCTTCGTGGTGCAGCCCACCTGCGCGCCCACCAACGACAACCTGATGGAGCTGCTGGTGATGGTCGATGCGCTCAAGCGCGCCTCGGTCGAGCGCATCTGCGCCGTCATCCCCTACTTCGGCTATGCCCGCCAGGACCGCCGCCCGCGCTCCACGCGCGTGCCGATTTCGGCCAAGGTGGTGGCCAACATGCTGCAGGCCGTGGGCGTCAACAGCGTGCTCACCATGGACCTGCACGCTGATCAGATCCAGGGCTTCTTCGACATTCCGGTCGACAACATCTACGCCTCGCCGGTGCTGCTGGCCGACCTGCGACAAAAGAATTACCACGACCTGCTGGTCGTCAGCCCCGACGTGGGCGGCGTGGTGCGCGCGCGCGCACTGGCCAAGCAGCTGGGCTGCGACCTGGCCATCATCGACAAGCGCCGGCCCAAGGCCAACGTGAGCGAGGTGATGCACGTCATCGGCGACATCGACGGGCGCAACTGCGTGATCATGGACGACATGATCGACACCGCCGGCACGCTGGTGAAGGCGGCCGAGGTGCTCAAGGAGCGCGGCGCCAAGAAGGTGTACGCCTATTGCACGCACCCCATTTTCTCGGGGCCCGCGGTCGACCGCATCACGCAGGGCCAGGCACTCGACGAGGTGGTGGTCACCAACACCATCCCGCTCAGTCCATCGGCCGCGCAGTGCCCCAAGATTCGCCAATTGTCCGTGGCGCCGCTGTTTGCGCAAACCATCCAGCGCATCGCGCACGGGCAGTCGGTCATGAGTTTGTTCCGCGAGCAGGAGAACCTGTTCTGAGGAGCATTTCGCGGATGGCGCCAGCCTGTTGGGCAAGCCATCCTTTTCAAACGGGGTCGCACTGGTCGCGGTCGGTCCCATCTAGGAGTTCAACATGAAATTCGTCGCTTTCGAGCGCAGCAAGCAGGGTACGGGTGCGAGCCGCCGTCTGCGCAACGCCGGCAAGGCGCCCGGCATCGTCTATGGGGGCGAAGGCCAGCCCCAGCTGATCGAGCTCGATCACAACGCCCTGTGGCAGGCCCTCAAGAAAGAGGCCTTCCACTCCAGCGTGCTGACCATGGAACTGGCCGGCAAGGAAAGCGCCGTGCTGCTGCGCGACGTGCAGGTGCATCCCTACCGCCAGCAGATCCTGCACGTGGACTTCCTGCGCGTGTCGGCCACGCACAAGATCCACATGAAGGTGCCGCTGCACTACCAGGGCGAGGAAGAGTCGCCCGCGGTCAAGCTGGCCAAGTGCCTGATCAACCACGTGCAGACCGAGCTGGAAGTGAGCTGCCTGCCGGCCGATCTGCCCGAGTCGATCACGATCGACCTGTCCAAGCTGGAGCAGGGCTCCACCCTGACGCTCAAGGACGTCCAGCTGCCCAAGGGCGTCGAGGCCGTGCTGCGCGGCCACACGGCCGAGGGCTTCGTGCTGGTGTCGGTGGCCAACCCGACCGTCGAAGAAGCCGAGCCGGAAGCCGAAGCCGCACCTGCGGCGGCGCCGGCCGCTGCGCCCGCCGCCGCTCCGACTGGCGACAAGAAGTGACGGCCGCGGCCCCTTGACGGCCGCCCGCCCTGCCCGACGGCTCGCCTTGCGCGGGCCGTCGGTCTTTGTGGCGCTCGATAATCGCCTTCCATGATCAAGCTGTTTGTCGGCCTGGGCAACCCGGGCCCCGAGTACGCCGCCACGCGCCACAACGCGGGCTTCTGGTGGATCGACGCCATCGCCCGACGCCTGAACGCCAACCTCGTCCTCGAGCGCGCCTACAAGGGCCGCGTGGCGCGCGCCAGCGTGGCCGGCCAGAGCGTGTGGCTGCTGCAGCCGCAGACCTTCATGAATCTGTCGGGCCAGTCGGTGGCCGCGCTGGCGCGCTTTTTCAAGATCGCACCGGCCGAAATCCTGGTGGCGCACGACGAGCTGGACCTGCCCGCGGGCGAGGCCAAGCTCAAGTTCGGCGGCGGCCACGCCGGCCACAACGGCCTGCGCGACATCCACGCCCAACTGGGCACGGCCGACTACTGGCGGCTGCGCCTGGGCATCGGCCACCCCGGCGCGCGCCACGAGGTGGTGGGCTGGGTGCTCAAAAAACCGCCGCTGGACGAGCAGATCGCCATCGAGCAGGCCGTCGACCGCGCCGCCGCCGCCTTCGAACTGCTGGCCGCGGGCGACATGAACGCCGCCACGCAGCGCATCCACACCAGCAAGCCGCCGCGCCCCAAGCCCGAGCGCAAGCCGCCGCCCGCCGCGCCCGAGCCGCCACCCGAGGAATGAACCCGGCGGCCGGTGTTCATGGTGATAATGCCGGCCACCCATGGGCTTCTTCCTCGTCAAGCGCCTGCTCACGCTGATCATCACGCTGGTGGCCACCAGCGTGATCGTGTTTGCCGTGCTCGAGATCCTGCCCGGCAACGCCGCCCAGGTGCTGATGGGGCCCGACGCCGACCCTGCGGCTATCGCCGCCAAGGCCGTCGAGCTGGGGCTGGACCAGCCCGCGCTGGGCCGCTACCTGCACTGGATCGCCGGGCTGCTGCGCGGCGACATGGGCCTGTCCTACGCCTATGGCTCCTCGGTGTCCGAGCTGATCGGCGAGCGCCTGCAGCTGACGGTGCCGCTCGCCGTGCTGGCGATGGCGCTGACAGCGCTGCTGGCGTTGGTGGTCGGCGTGTACGCCGCCTCGCAGCACAACCGCGCCGGCGACACCGGCCTGATGGCGCTGGCGCAGCTGGGCATCGCGGTGCCCAACTTCTGGTTCGCCATCCTCTTGATCCTGCTGTTTTCGGTCAAGCTGCAGTGGTTTTCGGCTGGCGGCTTCGACGGCTGGATCTTCGACGACGGCGTGTGGGCCGGCCTGTGGGACGGGCTGAAGGCGCTGATCCTGCCCGCCGTGGCGCTGGCCGTGGTGCAGGCGGCGATCCTGGCGCGCTTCACCCGCTCGGCCGTGCTGGAGGTGCTGCGCGAGGATTTCGTGCGCACCGCGCGCGCCAAGGGCCTGTCGCGCCGCGCCACGCTGTGGGGCCACGTGCTGCGCAACGCCATGATCCCGGTCATCACCGTGATGGGCCTGCAGTTTGCCGAACTGCTGGCCGGCACCATCGTGGTCGAAAGCGTGTTCTACCTGCCCGGCCTGGGGCGCCTGATTTTCCAGAGCATTGCCAACCGCGACCTGATCGTGGTGCGCAACTGCGTGATGCTGCTGGCCGGGATGGTGGTGGTGGTCAACTTCATCGTCGACGTGCTGTACGCGGCCATCGACCCGCGCGTGAAGGCCAGCGAAATATGACGCCCGGTCGCCTGCATGAATCTATCATTTCAATAGCTGCTCGCGCTTGTCCTGTGCGGGCCAGTGCCACTTTTGTCTCAAATCTGATCACCGGATGAACGCCGCTGCCCTGCCCGCTCCCGCACAGCGCGCCGCGCCCGGCTTCTGGGCGCGCGCGCGGCGCCACCCGGGCTTCGTCATCGGTGGGCTGCTCACGCTGGCGCTGCTGCTGGCGGCGGCGCTGTCCTACCTGTGGACGCCGCACTCGGTCTACGAGGTCAACATGGGCGACAAGCTGCTGCCGCCCAGCGCGCGCTTCTGGCTGGGCACCGACGCCTTCGGGCGCGACGTCGTCTCGCAGCTGCTGGTGGGCGCGCGCGCCTCCATCCTGGTGGGCGTGATCGCCGTCGGCATCGGCCTGGTCGCGGGCACCGCCCTGGGCCTGCTGGCCTCGGCGCGGCGCGGCTGGGTCGAAGAGGCCATCATGCGCGCCTGCGACTTCGGCTTTGCCTTTCCGGCCATTCTGTCGGCCATCATGCTGACGGCGGTGTACGGCCCCGGCATCGTCAACGCCATCATCGCCATCGGCCTGTACAACATCCCCACCTTCGCGCGCATCACCCGCGCCGCCGGCAACGCCGTGTGGAGCCGCGACTACGTGCTGGCCGCGCGCAGCTGCGGCAAGGGCGCGCTCAGCATCACCTTCGAGCACGTGCTGCCCAACATCGCGGCGGTGCTGATCGTGCAGGCCACCATCCGCTTCGCCATCGCCATCCTGGCCGAGGCGGCACTGTCCTACCTGGGCCTGGGCACCCAGCCGCCGCAACCCAGCTGGGGCCGCATGCTGAGCGAGGCGCAGACGCTGATGTTCGACGCCCCGCTGCTGGCCGTGTGGCCGGGCCTGGCCATCATGCTGTCGGTGCTGGGCCTGAACCTGCTGGGCGACGGGCTGCGCGACGTGCTGGACCCGCGCCTGCAGCGGCGCTGACGGCCGTGGCGCACCCCCTTGCACACGGCTTGGGCATGAAGTAATATTTCATTTATTACATCATCGAATCCGCCATGACCACCACCGTCAAGCTCCCGCCCAGCCTCGAGCAGTCGCTGCGCCGCCAGTGCGCCGTCGAGGGCCGCAGCATCAGCGATCTGATGCGCGACGCCCTGACGGCCTACCTGGCCAAGGTGCCGCAGGCGCCGCCCTCGGCCTGGTCGCTGGGCGCCGACCTGTTCGGCCGCCATGCCGGGCCGGCCGACCTGGCGAGCGCCCGCCACGCCCACGCCGCCGACGTCTGGCAAGAAAAACACGCCCGCCGCCGCCCGCGATGAGCGCCTACGCCGCACCGCCCCCGGCACCCGCCGCGGCACCCCGCGTGGCCGAGCCGCCGCCCTGGTCCTTCGCGCCGCAGGGCCCGGTGCTGGTCGACAGCGGCCCGCTGCTGGCGCTGTTCAACGCCGGCGACGACTGGCATGCGCGCGTGCTGGCCTGGCTGCAGCAACACCCCGGCATGGCGCTGGTCAGCACCTGGCCCGTGCTGACCGAGGTCTGCGCCCTGCTGGCGCGGCGCGTGCACAACCAGGCCGCGCTCGACTTTCTGCTGTGGGCCGAGCGCGGCGGCCTGCAAGTGGACACGCCCAGCGAAGCCAGCCTGCCGCACATGCGCCGCGTGGCCCAGCGCTTCGCCAGCCTGCCGCTGGACCTGGCCGACGCCTCCATCGCCGAGGCCGCCGAACGCCTGGGCCTGCGCCACATCCTGAGCGTGGACACCGACTTCGACGTCTACCGCGACGCGCGCGGCCGCCCGCTCACCAACCTGCTGCGTGCCTGACTGCCCGCCATGCCCCTGCTCGAAGTCCAGAACCTGCGCGTCGACCTGCACACCCACCGCGGCAGTGCGCCGGCCGTGCGCGGCGTCGGCTTTGCGCTGGAGCGCGGCGACACCGTCGGCCTGATCGGCGAGTCGGGCTGCGGCAAGTCGATGACCGCGCTGGCGCTGATGGGCCTGGCGCCCGAGAACGCCACCGTCAGCGGCAGCGTGCGCCTGCATGGCCAAGAGCTGGTGGGCCTGCCCGACCGCGGCTGGCGCGCGCTGCGCGGCAACCGCATCGCCATGATCTTTCAGGAGCCGATGACGGCCCTGAACCCCGTGCACCGCGTGGGCGCGCAGATCGCCGAGCCGCTTCGCCTGCACCAGGGCCTGGGTGCCGCCGCCGCGCGCCGGCAGGCCATCGAGCTGATGGAGCGCGTGGGCATTCCGGAGCCGGCGCGGCGCGTGGACGCCTACCCGCACCAGTTCTCCGGCGGCCAGCGCCAGCGCCTGATGATCGCCATGGCACTGGCCTGCAAACCCGACGTGCTGATCGCCGACGAGCCCACCACCGCGCTCGACGTCACGGTGCAAAAGCAGATCCTGGCGCTTATCCGCGAGCTGGTGGCCGAGCACGGCATGGCCCTGGTGCTGATCTCGCACGACCTGGGCCTGGTGGCGCAGAACGTGCGGCGCATGCTGGTGATGTACGGCGGCAGCGTGGTCGAGGCGGGCCAGGCCGACGAGGTCTTCAAGCACCCGGCCCACCCCTACACGCGCGGCCTGCTGGCGGCGCGGCCCAACCTGGCGCAGCGCCTGCACGCGCACCGCAGCGACCGCCTGCCCACCATTGCCGGCACCGTGCCCGAGCTGTTCGCCCTGCCGCCCGGCTGCCCCTTTGCCGGCCGCTGCCCCTTCACCGAAGAGCCGGCCTGCAGCCGCGACGCGCCGCCGCGGGTCGAACTTTCGCCGACCCACCTGTTCCAGTGCCGGCGCGCCGAGGTGGTGCTGGCCGCTTCCAATTCGATAGCTGATCGCGCATGATGGACGCCGGCCAGAGCCCTATTTCGCCGCAGGGCAGCTCCCAAGGCGAAATCGGCCCCCTCGGGGGGCAGCGAACCACGCGCAGCGGGGAAGCGTGGGGGCATCATTTACTTGAGGTGCGCAATCTCACGCGCGACTACGCGCTGCCGCGCGAATCGCTGCTCGCGCCGCCCGCCGTGCTGCAGGCGCTCAAGGGCGTGTCGCTGCAGGTGACGGCCGGGCGCAGCATGGGCATCGTGGGCGAGTCGGGCTCGGGCAAGAGCACGCTGGCGCGGCTGGTGATGGCGCTGGAGCGCCCCACCAGCGGCCAGGTGCTGCTGGAAGGGCGCGATTTGCACGCGCTGGCGCCGGCCGAGCTGCGCCGCGCCCGGCGCGACTTCCAGATGGTGTTCCAAGACCCCTACGGCTCGCTCGATCCGCGCCGCCCCGTCTGGCGCACCGTGGCTGAGCCGGCCGCCGCGCTCGAGCACGCCAGCCGCGCCCTGCAGCGCGAGCGCGCCGCCGCGATGCTGACCGCCGTCGGCCTGCGGCTGGATGCGCTCGACAAGTACCCACACGAATTTTCCGGCGGCCAGCGCCAGCGCATCGCCATTGCGCGCGCGCTCATCACCCAGCCCAGGCTGATCGTGGCCGACGAGGCCGTGAGCGCGCTCGACGTCTCGGTGCAGGCGCAGGTGCTCAACCTGATGGCCGACCTGCGCGACGCGCATGGCGTCACCTTTTTGTTCATCAGCCACGACCTGGCCGTGGTCAGCCACCTGTGCCAGGACGTGGCCGTGATGCAGGGCGGGCGCATCGTCGAGCACGGCCCGGTGCGCCAGGTGCTGGGCGCGCCCAGCCACCCCTACACCCGCACCCTGCTGGCCGCCGTGCCCGAGATGGTCGTGCCCGCCTGACGCCCCGGCGGCGCAGCGGGCCGCTGCGCTACCATGCTCGCCACCGCTTTCAACCGAGGAGACCCATGCCCATGAAACGCCGCCACTTCGCCCTGTCGCTGCCCACCCTGGCCGCCGCGGCCCAGCTGCCCGCGCTGGCGCAGTCGGGCAAGAGCAGCATGGTGCTGGGCATGGCGCTGGAGCCGCCGGGCCTGGACCCGACCACCGGCGCCGCCGCCGCCATCGCCGAAGTGGTGCAGGACAACGTCTTCGAGACGCTCACCAAGATCAACGCCGACGGCAGCGTCACCCCGCTGCTGGCCGAGCGCTGGGAGGTCTCGCCCGACCTGCGCACCATCACCTTCTACCTGCGCAAGGGCGTCAAATTCAGCAACGGCGAGCCCTTCAACGCGCAGACCGTCAAGTTCAGCTTCGAGCGCGCGGCGGGCGAAAAAAGCACCAACAAGGACAAGCGCACCTTCACCGCCATGGACAGCGTGAGCGCGGTGGACGAGCACACCGTGGTCGTCATCAACAAGGAGCCCGACCCCGACTTCCTGTTCTACCTGGGCCAGGCCACGGCGTCCATCGTCGAGCCCAAGAGCGCCGAGGGCAACAACGCCAAGCCCACCGGCACCGGCCCCTACCTGCTCGACAGCTGGGCCAAGGGCTCGTCCATCACGCTCAAGGCCTGGCCGGGCTATCGCAACGCCGGCGCCATCAAGATCAAGCGTGCCACCTTCCGCTTCATCAGCGACCCGGCCGCGCAGGTGGCCGCCGTGCTGTCGGGCGACATCGACGCCTTCCCGCGCGTCACGCCGCGGGGCCTGGCGCAGTTCAGGCGCGACCCGCGCCTGCAGACGCTGATCTGCGGCTCGCGCGCCAAGACCATCCTGGCGATGAACAACGCCAAGAAGCCCCTGAACGACGTGCGCGTGCGCCGCGCCATCAGCATGGCCATCGACCGCAAGGCCGTCATCGCCGGCGCCGGCGACGGCCTGGGCGTGCCCATCGGCAGCCACTACGTGCCCAGCGCGCCCGGCTACATCGACACCACCGGCATCAACCCCTACGACCCCGAGAAGGCCAAGGCACTGCTGAAGGAGGCCGGCATCACCACCCCGCTGGAGCTGTCGCTGGTGCTGCCGCCGCCACCTTACGCGCGCCAGGGCGGCGAGGTCATCGTCTCCGAGCTGGCCAAGATCGGCATCACCTGCAAGGTGCAGAACGTCGAATGGGCGCAGTGGCTGGCCAACGTCTACGGCGGCGCGCACAACTACGACCTGACCATCATCAGCCACGTCGAGCCGTTCGACCTGGGCAACTTCGCCAAGCCGGGCTACTACTGGGGCTACCACAACCCCAAGTTCGACGAGCTGTTTGCGCGCATCAAGAACAGCCCCACCGAAGCCGAGCGCAACAAGCTGCTGGGCGAGGCGCAAACCCTGCTGGCGCAGGACGCCGTGCTGGCTTGGCTGTACGCCCCGCAGTGGGTGACGGTGGCCAACAAGCGCGTGCACGGGCTGTGGAAGGACATGCCGATCTTCGTCAACGACCTGTCGGCACTCAGCTGGTCTTGATGTGAATCACCCCCAGTCTCCACACGCTTCGCGTTGTTGCGCCTCCCCCCTTCCGGGGGCATCGCCAGTGACCGGGGAAACCCCGGCCACGGCGATCGCTGGCGCGGCCTGCTCCGCGGCCCTCCGACTCTTTGGGTTGGGTGCGCGGCTGACGATGCAACAGCGTCTTTGAAAGCTCCTTGTTCAGTAGCTGCCGGCGCTTGTCCGACGGGCGCCAGCGGCTCTTTTTCCTTGAAGACTCGCCACCATGCCCGAACTGCATGAACTGAGCGCCCAAGATCTGCTGGCCGGCTACGCCCGCCGCGCCTTCTCCCCGCTGGAGGTCTGCCAGGCCCTCATCGCCCACATCGAGCGCTGGGAGCCGCGCCTGCAGGCCACCTACCTGTACCGGCCCGAGCAGGCGCTGCAGCAGGCGCGCGCCAGCAGCGCGCGCTGGCAGCGCGGCGCGCCCTGTGGCCCGCTGGACGGCGTGCCCGGCACGCTGAAGGAAAACATCGCCACCGCGGGCGACCCCATGCCCGCCGGCTCGGCGGCCTCGTCGGCGCCGCTGGCCGCGCAAGATGCCCCACCCGCCGCCCGCCTGCGCGAGGCTGGCCTGGTGCTGCTCAGCAAGACCACCATGCCCGACTGGGGCATGCTGTCCTCGGGCCTGTCCAGCTTTCACCGTCTGGCGCGCAACCCCTGGGACTTGAGCCGCACCCCCGGCGGCAGCAGCGCCGGCGCGGGCGCCGCGGCCGCCGCCGGCTACGGCCCGTTGCACGTGGGCACCGACATCGGCGGTTCGCTGCGCCTGCCGGCCAGCTGGTGCGGCATCTTCACGCTCAAGCCCAGCCTGGGCCGCGTGCCCATCGATCCGCCCTACATGGGCCGCGCCGCCGGCCCCATGACGCGCAGCGTGAGCGACGCCGCCCTGATGCTGCAGGTGCTGGCCCAACCCGACGCGCGCGACAGCATGAGCCTGCCCGTGCAGGCGCTGGACTGGGCCGGCGTGGCCGGCACGCCCGTCGAGCACCTGCGGGGCCTGCGCGTCGGCCTGCTGCTGGAGCCCGGCTGCGGCCTGCCGGTGGCGCCCGAAATCAGCGCCGCCGTGCAGGCCGCGGCGCGGCTGTTCGAGGCCGCCGGCGCCCACGTCACGCCCATGCGCCCCTTCTTCACGCGCGAAATGCTCGACGGGCTGGACCACTTCTGGCGCATGCGCTCGTGCATCGACCTGCAGGCGCTGGCGCCCGCGCAGCGCGAGCGGCTGCTGCCCTACATCCGCCAGTGGGCCGAAAGCGCCGCCGCCTTCGACGGCCCGCACGTCTTCAGGGCCTATGCGCAGACGCACGCCACGCGCGTGGCCACCGTGGCCGCCAGCGCGCCGTTCGACTACGTCATCTCGCCCGTCTCACCCAACCTGCCCGCGCCCGCCGAAGACCCCTCGCCCACCAACGACCCGCTGCGCCCGCTGGAACACATTGCCTTTACCGTGCCCTGGAACATGAGCGAGCAGCCGGCCGCCTCGATCAACTGCGGCCATTCGGCCGGCGGCCTGCCCATCGGCCTGCAGATCGCCGGGCGCCGCTTCGACGACGTGGGGGTGCTGAAGGTGGCGCGCGCCTTCGAGCAGCTGCGCGGCGCGCAGCGCCCCTGGCCGCGGCCTCAGTGAGACGCCGGCCGGGCTTTCGGCTGGTAGCGCGTGCCCAGGATCACGTCCCACAGGCTGCTGGTCACGCCGAAATTCTTGTCGGCGTGCCGGTGGTGCTCGTCGTGAAACGCCACCCAGCGCTGCAGCCGCGGGCTCTTGAAGTGGTGCACGTGAATCAGCACGTGGCTGATGCCGTAGGCCGCGTAACCGGCCGCCACCACGCCCGCCAGCAGCAGCGCGTAGTCGACCGGCAGCACCAGCGCGAACAGGCCCGCCAGCGCGCCCATGAACAGCGGCGGCAAGAAGAACGGCAGCGCGTCGTAGCCCAGCGGGTCGAGGTGGTGATGGCCGTGCCCGCGCTTGAACGGCCCGGTGTGGCGGCCGTGAAACAGCCAGCGGTGGGCGGCGTATTCGATGAAGCTGAACACCCACAGCCCCAGCGCCACCGTCAGCAGCGCCCACGGCCAGCGCAGGCCGCCGTCGGCGATGGCCGCCAGGATCAGCACGGCGGCGGTCAGGCTGTCGGCGCTGAGGCCCAGGCGCAGGTTCAGGCGCGTGGTCGACAGTTGCGCCAAGGGGCGCATCAGCCCTTGAAACGGCGCCAGGGCCCAGCGGGCCAAGCCGGCGCCACGCTTGTGTTTTGCCGGCGATTCGGGTCTGCGCACCATGGCCAAGCCCCTTGTTGTTGGCACCGGTCTTGACCGCCGTCAGGATTCGACGCGCGGCCGCCGGTGCAGGTCAATAAAAAGTATAGCCGTCGCGTCCTTGGCGCGCCGCGCCGCCGGCCATCCCCGCAACATCGGCATACGAACGAGGCGCTTCGTAAAATGGCTCGGTGAACGCTTACACCAACCCCGACCTGCACTGCCACTCCGTCGTCTCCGACGGCACACTGACGCCCGAAGTCCTGGCCGAGCGCGCCAAGGGCGGCGGCGTCGACCTGTGGGCGCTGACCGACCACGACGAGGTCGGCGGCCAGCAGCGCGCGCTGGCGGCGGCCAAGGCGCAGGGGCTGGACTACCTGAGCGGGGTCGAGATCTCGGTCACCTTTGCCGACACCACGGTGCACATCGTCGGCCTGGGCTTCGACCCCACCGACGCGCAGCTGGTGCAGGGCCTGGCCGACACGCGCGACGGGCGCGGGCCGCGCGCGCGCGAGATGGCGGCGCAGCTGGCCCAGGCCGGCATCCCCGGCGCCTACGAGGGCGCGCTCAAGTACGTCGGCAACCCGGCGCTGATCTCGCGCACGCACTTCGCGCGCTTTCTGGTCGACGCCGGCGTCTGCCGCGACACGCAGGAAGTGTTTCGCAAGTACCTGACCGAGGGCAGGCCCGGCTTCGTGCCGCACCGTTGGGCCAGGCTGGGCGACGCCGTGCGCTGGATCACGCAAGCCGGCGGCGTGGCCGTGGTGGCGCACCCGGCGCGCTACCACTTCAGCCCGACCGAGGAGTACGCGCTGTTTTCCGAGTTCAAGCAGCACGGCGGCCAGGGGGTCGAGGTGGTCACCGGCAGCCACACGGCGGCCGAGGCGCTGCGCTACGCCGAGCTGGCGCGCGAGTTCGAGCTGCTCGCCTCGCGCGGCAGCGACTTTCACAGCCCCGACGAGAGCCACATCGACCTGGGCCGCCTGCCGCCGCTGCCGGCCGACCTCACGCCCGTGTGGTCGCTGCTGGCTGATCGCATCCACTGAAATGAACCACCCCCGTTGCTCCACTCGCTGCGCGATGTTTCGCCTCCCCCCTCCAGGGGGCGTCGCCATTGGCCGGGGAAACCCCGGCCACGGCGACCGCTGGCACGGCCTGCTCCGCGGCCATGGGCCTCTTGGCGTTTGACGCACCGCGAAGAGCGCGCAGCGCCGTGAAAAATCAAAATCCAGGCAAAATTCGCCTGCAGCGCCCGTCGAACGGGCGCAAGCAGCTATCGTTTCAATAGTTCATCCAGTCCGTCATGGCCCAACTGTTCACGGTCCACCCCGACAACCCGCAGCCGCGCCTGCTCGAGCAGGCGGCCGAGCTGCTGCACGGCGGCGGCGTGCTGGCGGTGCCCACCGACTCGTGCTATGCGCTGGTGTGCCACCTCGATGACAAGACCGCCGCCGACGCGCTGCGCCGCATCCGCCAGCTGGACGACAAGCAGCTCCTGTCGCTGATCTGCCGCGACCTGGGCGAGCTGGCGGCCTACGCGCGGGTCGACAACGCGCAGTACCGCCTGCTCAAGCTGGGCACGCCGGGGCCTTTCACCTTCATCCTGGAAGCCAGCAAGGAAGTGCCGCGGCGCGTCAGCCACCCGCAGCGCAAGACCATCGGCTTGCGCGTGTCGGCCCACCCGGTGATGCAGGGCCTGATCGAGCTGCACCACGCGCCGCTGCTGGCCACCACGCTGATCCTGCCCGGCCAGGACGAGCCGCTGAACGACGCGCACGAGATCCGCGACGAGCTGGAAAAGCAGGTGGCCGGCGTGATCGACGCCGGCGCCTGCCCCGGCGTGCCCACCACCGTGGTGGACCTGAGCGGCGACGCGCCCGCGCTGCTGCGCCGCGGCCGGGGCGACCCGGCGCGCCTGGGCCTGTGAACCGGCTCTGAGACAATCCGCGCCGTGGACTTCAACGACATCATCCAGACCATCGCCACCTACGCCCTGCCGGTGCTCTTTTCGATCACCGTGCACGAGGCGGCCCATGGCTACGTGGCGCGCCATTTCGGCGACGGCACCGCGTCCTTCCTGGGGCGCGTCACGCTCAACCCGCTCAAGCACATCGACCCCATCGGCACCATCGTCATGCCGCTGGCGCTGTATGTGATGACCAGCGGCGCCTTCATCTTCGGCTACGCCAAGCCGGTGCCGGTCAACTTCGGCCAGCTGCGCAACCCCAAGCGCGACATGATCTGGGTGGCGCTGGCCGGCCCCGTGTCCAACCTGCTGATGGCGCTGGGCTGGGGCATCCTGCTGTATGTGCTGATCGCCGCCGGCGTGGACGAGCGCTTCTTCATCGAGATGTGCCGCGGCGGCGTGCTGGTCAACGTGGTGATGTTCGTCTTCAACCTGTTTCCCCTGCCCCCGCTGGACGGCGGGCGCGTGCTGGTCGGCCTGCTGCCGGCGCGCCAGGCCATGGCCGTCAGCCGCATCGAGCCCTGGGGCTTTTTCATCGTCATGGCGCTGATCGTCGCCGGCGTCATCAGCAACCTGTGGATGCGCCCGCTGATGCAGCTCACCTTTGCCTTTCTCGATGCGGTGCTCACGCCGCTCAAGCTTTTGCTGTCATGAATGTTCCTGCCTCGCGCCGCGTTCTCACCGGCATCACCACCAGCGGCACGCCGCACCTGGGCAACTACGTCGGCTCGATCCGCGCCTCGGTGCGCGCCAGCCGCCAGCCGGGCGTGCAAAGCTTCTACTTCCTGGCCGACTACCACGCGCTCATCAAGTGCCAGGAGCCGGCGCGCGTGCAGCGCAGCACGCTGGAGATCGCCGCCAGCTGGCTGGCCGCCGGGCTCGACCCCGAGCACATCACCTTCTACCGCCAGTCCGACATCCCCGAGATCCCCGAGCTGACCTGGCTGCTCACCTGCGTCACCGGCAAGGGCCTGCTCAACCGCGCCCACGCCTACAAGGCCATGCTGGACAAGAACCAGGCGGCGGGCGCCGAGCCCGACGATGGCGTGACCGCGGGCCTGTACATGTACCCGGTGCTGATGGGCGCCGACATCCTGATGTTCAACGCCCACCAGGTGCCGGTGGGGCGTGACCAGATCCAGCACATCGAGATGGCGCGCGACATGGCCGCCAGCTTCAACCACCTGTACGGTGAGCACCTGGTGCCGCCGGCGGCGCTGATCGACGACAACGTGGCCCTGCTGCCCGGCCTGGACGGGCGCAAGATGAGCAAGAGCTACGACAACACCATTGCCCTGTTCGGCCCGCGCGAGCAGCTGCGCAAGCAGATCATGTCCATCGTGACCGACTCGCGCGCGCCCGGCGAGCCCAAGGACACCGAGGGCTCGGCGCTGTACGCCATCTATCGCGCCTTTGCCGACGACGCCGAGGCCGCCGCGTTCGCGCAGGCCTTCAAGGGCGGCATCGGCTGGGCCGACGCCAAGCAGCAGCTGTTCGAGCGCATCGAGCGCGAGATCGGCCCCATGCGCGCGCGCTACGAGCACCTGATGGCGCACCCCGAGGAAGTCGAGGCCATCCTGCAGGCCGGCGCCCGCAAGGCACGCGCCCTGGCCACGCCCTTCATGCAGACCCTGCGCCAAGCCGTCGGCCTGCGCGCGCTGACCGCGCAGCCCGATCGAGCCCAGGGCGACCAGGCCACGGCGCGCGCCGCACTGCCCAGCTTCAAGCAATACCGCGAAGCCGACGGGCGCTTTTACTTCAAGCTGACCGACGCGCACGGCGCCGTGCTGCTGCAAAGCCAGGGTTTCGAGTCGCCGCGCGAGGCTGGCCAAGCCGTCAAGCGCCTGCAGAGCGAAGGCGTCGCGGCCTTGCCAGCCCTGGCGCCGCGGCTGCAGACCTCGCCCGACCCCGCCGCGCCGGCGCTCCAGCAGGCACTGCAGCAGCTGCTGGACGCCAGCCAGGCGTGAAGGTGGCGCGGGCCCGAAAATGGCGGCCGCGCCCCCGGTTTTCGTGAACTTGTACCGAATTCTGATGTTGTCAACAGCGTCTTAAGCATTTTGGTGTAACAAGCACCACTTTCCGGCCAATAATCCAATCAAACCAACCGGGGAGATCGATTTTGGCCATCTACGTGATTGACGACCACCCGCTGATGCGCGAGGCCATCGTCATGCTGCTGCGTCGCCTGCGTCCGGGCACCGAGCTGGTGGAGCTGAGCCAGTTGTCCGAACTCGAAGCGGCCGTCGCCACGCGTGGCCAGCCCGAGCTGTTCTGCCTGGACCTGAAACTGCCCGACACCCTGGGCCTCTCGGGCGTGCGCCTGGTGTCCAGCCAATACCCCGGCGTGCCGCTGGCGGTGATCTCGGCCACGGCGGCCAGCGACGTCGAGGAATGGTGCCGCGAGGCCGGCGCCGACGTCTACATCGAAAAATCCGCCGGCGCGGCCGAGATCGTCAACACCCTGCGCCTGATGCTGCAGGGCGACAGCGAAATGGGCGGGCTGGACGACGTCACCCGCCTGTCCAAGCGCCAAAAGCAGTTGCTGCTGATGCTGGACGAGGGCCTGTCCAACCGCGACATCGCCGAGCGCCTGGGCATCAGCGAGCACACCGTCAAGGTGCACCTGTGGCGGCTGTTCCGCCGCCTGGGCGTCAAGAGCCGCACGCAGACGCTGCACTACGCCCGCGTCAACGGCCTGCTGACGACCTACTGAAAACCAGCGCGAACACGCTGCCGCGCCCCGAGCGCGAGCGCAGCGTGACCTCGCAGCCCAGGCGCTGCGCGCCCTCGCGCACCACGGCCAGGCCCAGGCCGGCGCCCTCACCCGCCGACGTCAGGCGGACAAAGGGCTCGAAGATGCGCTGCCGGTCGGCTGCCGCCAGGCCGCGCCCGGTGTCCCACACCTCGAAGGCGATGCCCGCCGCGCGCCGGCGCACCGCCAGCAGCACGCCGCCCTGCGCGGTGTAGCGCAGGGCATTGGCCAGCAGGTTGCCCAGCATGCGGCGCAGCCAGGTGGGGTCGGTGTTGAGGGTCGCCTCGATGCCGTGCACGCGCCAGCGCAGGCCCTGGCGGCGCGCCAGCGGCTCATAGACCGCCGCCAGCTCGGCCAGCAGCGTGGGGATGTGGATGTCGGCGCGCACCGGCGTTGCGCCTTGCTCGCGCCCGGCGGCAAAGTCCTGCAGCGACTGCGCCAGGCCCTGCGCCAGCGCAATGGCGCGCGCCATGCGCGGCGCCAGCTCGGGCGCCTGCGCCGGGTCTTGCGCCAGCAGCTCGAGGTAGATGGCCAGCGCGTCCAGCGGCTGGCGCAAATCGTGGGCCACGGCGGCCAGTTGCCGGGCCTCGTCGGGGTGGCTCAGGTCGGGCGCGGCCACCGGCGTTCAAAAACCGTTGGGCACCGGCACGTCGGCGCACTGCGCGCGCCAGCGCAGCGCGTGCTCCATCACCACCAGCACCAGCAGCGCCTCGGCAATCGGCGTGGCGCGAATGCCGACGCAGGGGTCGTGCCGGCCCTTGGTGATCAGCTCGACCGGCGCGCCGGTTTCGTCGATCGAGGCGCGCGGCACCAGGATCGAGCTGGTGGGCTTGATGGCGATGGCCACCTCCAGGTCCTGCCCGGTGCTGATGCCGCCCAGTACGCCGCCGTCGTGGTTGCTGGCAAAGCTGCCGCACGGGTCGGCCCGCAGCGAATCACCGTGCGTGCTGCCCTTGTGCGCCACGCTGGCAAAGCCGTCGCCGATTTCCACGCCCTTGACGGCGTTCAGCCCCATCAGCGCGTGGGCGATGTCGGCGTCCAGCCGGTCGTAGATGGGCTCGCCCAGGCCCACGGGCATGTGCTGTGCCGTCACGCGCAGGCGCGCGCCGCACGAGTCGCCCGCCTTGCGCAGCGCGCCCATGTAGTTTTCGATGGCCGACACGTCGGCTATCGGAGCGAAGAAGGGGTTTTGATCGACGTGCTGCCAGTTCTCGAAGCCGATGGCCAACTCGCCCACCTGGGTCATGCAGCCGCGAAAGGTGGTGCCGTATTTTTCGCGCAGCCACTTGCGCGCCACCGCGCCGGCCGCCACCGTGGGCGCCGTCAGCCGCGCCAACGAGCGCCCGCCGCCGCGCGGGTCGCGCAGGCCGTACTTGCGCCAGTAGGTGTAGTCGGCATGACCGGGGCGAAAGCGCTGGGCGATGTCGCCGTAGTCCTTGCTGCGCTGATCGGTGTTGCGGATCAGCAGCGCGATCGGCGTGCCGGTGGTGCGGCCCTGGTACACGCCCGACAGGATCTCGACCTGGTCGGCCTCCTGCCGCTGGGTGACGAACTTGCTGGTGCCCGGGCGGCGCCGGTCCAGCTCGGGCTGGATGTCGGCCTCGGACAAGGCCATGCCCGGCGGGCAGCCATCGATCACGCAGCCGATGGCCGGCCCGTGCGATTCGCCGAAATTGGTGACGGCAAACAGGTTGCCGAGGGTGTTGCCGCTCATGACGCCCGATTATTCCAGAGCGCCCGGCAGCCTCAGCAGGAGCTCAGTCCCAGTCGCGATGGTGCTTGCGCCACTTGCGGTGCTTGTAGTGGCCGGGCGGGCCGTAGTACACCGGCGCCGGGCGATAGACCACCGGCGGCGCATAGTAGGCCGGCGGCGGCGCCATGTAGACCGGGCGCGGCTGCACATAGACCGGCTGCGGCGCGACGTAAACCGGCGGCGGTGCATAGACCACCGGCGGCACGTTGCCCACACCCACAGCCACGCCGGGCGCGCCCACGCCGACCGACCAGAACACGTTGTCGCGCGCCTGCGCCGTGCCGGCAAAGCCGAGCGCGCCGATGACCAGGGTGCCGACAGCGGCCAGAGCTTGCATGGATTTCATGATTTTCTCCATTGAATGGACATCTGACTGCACGATCGGCAGCCGTGTCTCGATTAAACGCGCCAATGGGCCCTGCCGAGCACTTAGCGGACGTGAAACCCGTATCGACGCGTAACCCGAAAGACCACGCGCAGCGCCGCCATGATCGCACACGCGGGGACTTGACAGCCGCTGCAGGCACCCCGGCCACCTAGAATCCAAGCATGTCAAACCCCAAAACGGCAGCGCCGGCCGAGGCCGCCAAGCCCAGTCATTTCATCCGCCAGGCCATCGAGCACGACCTGGAAAAAGGCAGCTACGCCAGCCGCCGCTGGGGCGGCGGCCCCGGCGACGGCCCGCACCACCAGGCCGGCGCGCCCGACCCGGCCAAAATCCGCACCCGCTTTCCGCCCGAGCCCAACGGCTACCTGCACATCGGCCACGCCAAGAGCATCTGGCTCAACTTCAGCCTGGCGCAGGACTACGGCGGCGTGTGCCACCTGCGCTTCGACGACACCAACCCCGAGAAGGAAGAGCAGGAATACGTCGACTCCATCCGCGAGATGGTGCACTGGCTGGGCTGGAGCCACGCCTTTGCCGACAACCCCGCGCAGCCCGGCGTGCCGCAGCCGCACGAATACTTCGCCAGCGACGACTTCGATTTCATGTACCGCGCGGCCGAGTATTTGATCGAGGCCGGCCACGCCTACGTCGACGAGCAGACGCCCGAGCAGATGCGCGCCGGCCGCGGCGACTTCGGCACGCCCGGCACCGACAGCCCCTTCCGCGCCCGCCCGCCGGCCGAGAACCTGGCGCGCTTTCGCGAAATGCGCGCCGGCCAGCACCCCGACGGCGCCATGGTGCTGCGCGCCAGGATCGACATGGCCAGCCCCAACATCAACCTGCGCGACCCCACGCTCTACCGCATCCGCCGCGCCACGCACCACCGCACGGGCGACACCTGGTGCATCTACCCCATGTACACCTACGCGCACCCCATCGAGGACGCGCTGGAGCAGATCACCCACAGCATCTGCACGCTCGAATTCGAAGACCAGCGCCCCTTCTACGACTGGCTGCTGGAGCGCTTGACCGAAGGCGGCCTGCTGGTCGCCCCGCCCCCGCGCCAGTACGAATTTGCGCGCCTGAACGTCGGCCACGTCATCACCAGCAAGCGCAAGCTGCGCCAGTTGGTCGAAGAGCGCCACGTGAGCGGCTGGGACGACCCGCGCATGCCCACCCTGGCCGGCCTGCGCCGCCGCGGCTACACGCCCGAGGCGTTGCGCCTGTTTGCCGAGCGCTCGGGCGTCACCAAGACCAGCAACGCCTGGACCGACTACGCCGCCCTCGACGCCGCCCTGCGCGAGACGCTGGACCCGCACGCCCCGCGCGCCATGGCCGTGCTGGAGCCCGTCAAGCTCGTCATCGAGAACTGGGCCGAGGTGTTCGGCAGCGACGCGCACCTGGAGCCCTGCCACGCCCCCGTGCACCCGCACCACCCGGAGCTGGGCCAGCGTCCATTCATGCTGGGCAAGGAGGTGTGGATCGAACGCAGCGACTACGAAGAGACGCCGCCCAAGGGCTTCTTCCGCCTGTTCCCTGGCAACAAGGTACGCCTCAAATACGGCTACGTCATCGAGTGCCTGGGCGCTACAAAAGACGAAGCTGGCCGCGCAAGCGTGGTGCGGGCCAACCTGATAAAAGACACTAAATCCGGCACCCCCGGCGCCGACAGCGTCAAGGTCAAGGGCGTCATCACCTGGGTCGGCGTGGCCGACGGCGTGAGCGCCACCGTCAACCTCTACGACCGCCTGTTCACCGAAGAACAGCCCGACGCCGGCGGCCGCGACTTTCTCAGCGTGCTCAACCCCCACAGCCTGCAGACCGTGCAAGCCGTGGTCGAGCCGTCCCTGGCCACCGCCCAGCCCGAAGACCGCTTCCAGTTCGAGCGCCACGGCTTCTTTGTCGCCGATCGGCGCGAGCACCAGGCGGGCGCCAAGCTGGTGTTCAACCGCATTGCGGGGTTGAAGGATTCGTGGGGGAAGTAGTGCCGACCATTGCCATCTTCTTCGGCATCGTCGTGCGCATGTGGCACGACGACCACCCGCCGCCCCACATCCACGTCGAATACCAGGGCTTCGAGGCGCTGGTCGTCATCCAGACCGGTGAAATCAGCCAAGGCACGCTGCCCCGCAAGGTGGCGGCGATCGTCAAGGAATGGTGCTTGGTGCACCAGGGCGAACTGATGAACAATTGGCACAAGGCTCAGCGCTTCGAGCCGCTGGACCGCATTCAAGGAGCCGATCGTGATTAAGTTGTTGAACGCCAAACCACTGGCCTCGCATCAGCTGGAACTGAGCTTCAGCGACGGCACGCAAGGCGTTTTCAATGGGGCCGCCTACCTGGCCACACGCAGCGGCCCCTTGCTGGAGGCGTTGCGTGACCCGGCTTACTTTGCCCGCTGCTTCATCGAGGCCGGCGGACTGTGCTGGCCCAACGGCCTGGAACTGCCGGCCGCACGTCTGAAAGAACTGTCCGAGGTCGAGCAAACCACGTGAGCAAGAGTGCCACGCCAGCCATGCGGTCTCAACCGATCGCCCCTTCGCCGCCCTTCCCGCCTCAAATCGACCGTGGCGAGCGGCGCTGCCGCGTCAGCGACGAGCGTCTGCGTGAATTCGCAAAACTCACACCCTACGAACGCCTGAAGTGGGTGGAGGACTGCTCCACCTTCGTGCGGATAGGGCAGCAGGCGATGGCGCGGCAAACCGCTCACGTGGCCGATCGGCAGGGCGATAAACTGACCGTCAAGGAACCCGAGACATGGCAACGATTCCGCCCAAACCCGCCCCGTTGATTCCGCCCGCCCGCCAACTCAACGCCGCGCTCAAACAATCGGCCGCGCGCGCTCAGCGCATTGCGGATGCCTTCGGGAAAGCTGTGCCGAAAGCACGCGAGGCCGCGCCGCGCGACAAGGCCACACATCAACCCAAACACTGAACGTCAGAAGCCATCTCCAAGCGGAGTCTTCCAGATTTTTCTTTCCCTTCATGCGACGACGCCGAACGAAAGAATCCCCGCTCTCCATCGGTTTGACATTGATCGCCATGGGCCTCGGGATGCTGTTGGTGCCGACCATGCTCGGGTCAAGCGTGGTGGCAAGCGCGCTCGGGACGGGGCTCCGAACCCCTGGCTGGATCATGTTGGGACTGGGTGCTTTGGCCATCGCGTTGCACATGCTGTTTCTTAAATTGAACGCGACCAAGCAAGTTGCCAAGGCGCGCCCGGCGTCTAGCAGCCGAGCGAAAGTTGAACCAAGCACGACCTACGGCTCTCCCGCTATGCATCCAATTCGGACAATCGGCGAAGAGCGCGTGGAACCCAGCTTTGCACCTCAACCGCCCGCAACACCCTTTATTTCTGCAACTCTCGCCCATGAACGCCTAACGCACTGGAGCCCCGAGGTGTTCGCCGCCATCGAATGGCGCCGCTTCGAGGCGGTGGTGGAGCAACTGTTCGCCCAGGCCGGCTTCGAGACGCGGGCGCAATCGCATGGCGCCGACGGTGGCGTGGACGTGTGGCTGCATTCGCGCCACGCGGGCGGCGCGCCAGTGGGCGTGGTGCAGTGCAAGCACTGGCAGGGCAAGCCGGTATCGGTGTCAGCCATGCGCGAGTTCTTCGGCGTGATGGCCTCGCACGACCTGAAGCGCGGCACCTACGCCACCACCTCGCGCTTCACCGCCGACGCGCTGGCGTTTACGCGCGCCAACGGCATCAACGGGCAAGATGGCGACGGGCTGCTGGCACTGATCGCTGCGCGCACGCCCGAGCAGCAGGCCGCGCTGTTGGCGACGGCGTTCGACGGCGAATACTGGCGCCCGACCTGCCCGAGTTGCGGCGTCAAGATGTCCGATCGAGCCTCGCGCAAAACCGGCGAGCGCTTCTGGGGCTGCGTGAACTACCCGCGCTGCAAAACCGCCCTGCCCATGACCAAGGCCGCCGCCAGCGGCTTGCCAGTCTAACACCGGCCTCTGGCAAATTCTCTTGTTTTGATAGCTGCTCGCGCTTTCCAGGCGGGCGCCAGAGCCCGATTCGACTCATAGGCCGGGCCAAGCCATCACCCCACCGCCCCGGTCCCGAACAGCTGCCCGATCAGCGCCGAGGCGCCCATGGCGATCGCGCCCCAGAACAGCACGCGCGCGGCGCCCTTGCCCATGGGCGCGCCGCCCAGCTTGGCGGCCACGGCGCCCAGTGCGGCCAGCAGCGCCAGCGTGGCGCCGATCAACAGCGACGTCAGGCCCGCGCCCTGGTACAGCAGCACGATCAGCACCGGCGGCAGCGCGCCGACGACGAAGGAGCCGGCCGAGGCCAGCGCGGCCTGCAGCGGGCGCGCCTCGTTGTGGGCGGTGATGCCCAGTTCGTCGCGCAGGTGGGCGTCCAGCGCGTTGTGCGCGGTCAGCTCGTGCGCCACCTGCGCCGCCAGCTCGGGCGACAGGCCGCGCCGGCGGTAGATGCCGGTCAGCTCGCGCAGCTCCTGCTCGGGCTGGTCGGCCAGCTCGCGCGCCTCGACGGCGCGGTCGGCCTGCTCGACGTCGGCCTGCGAGCTGACGGAGACGTATTCGCCCGCCGCCATCGAGAACGCGCCGGCCGTCAGCCCTGCCGTGGCCGTCAGCAGCAGCACGCGCAGGTCGGTGCCGGCGGCCGCCATGCCGACCACCAGGCCGCTGGTGGACAGCAGCCCGTCGTTGGCGCCCAGCACGGCGGCGCGCAGCCAGCCGGCGTTGTGGGCGTTGTGGGATTCGCGGTGCGGGTCGTGGTGGGGTCGGGTCATGCAAGGGCCTGAAGAGGGACGGCCGCCATTGTGGCCTGTCGCGGCGCGCGCGGGCGATGGCCGCCGTCGATCGATGAATGCTTTGTTTTCGATAGCTTCTCGCGCTTGATTCGCGCCGGCTGCAGGCCGATTTTGCTTAAATCACCGCGCGGCAAGGCGGTGCTCACGCCAGGCGCAGCACCTGCGCCCAGGGCACGTCGGGCACGGCCTCGTAGTGGGCCACCACGATCACGCGCCCGCTGGCCTGGCAGCGCGGCGCCTCGGCCGCCAGCGCCGCGCGCAGCTGGCGGATCGAGGGGCGGTCGAGGGCGGCCTCGGGCTCGTCGATCAGCGTCAGCGGCGCGGCGCTGGCCAGCGCCGCGGCCAGCAGCACCTTGCGCCTGCCGCCGCTGGACAGGCGAAACATCTCCTTGTGTCGATGTTCGTCCAGGCCCAGCGCCGGCACCAGCGCCTGCCAGTCGGCGCCGCGCCAGCCGGGGTGGCGCGCGGCCTGCTGCCGCGCCCATTGCTCGGGCGACACCTCCGGCCACGGCTCGCGCGGGTCGCGCCAGAAGATGCGCGCCGCGCGCTGGGCCGCACTCAGCGCCGCGACGTCGATGCCGCTCCAGCGCACCGCGCCCGCGGCTGGCGCCGCCTCGCCGGCCAGCAGGTGCAGCAGCGCGCTCTTGTGCTCGCCCTCTTCGTCGACAACGAGCGTCAGGCCGGGGGCGAAGGCGGCGTTGAAGCCGGTGATGCGGGCGCCGGCGGCCGATTCGATCGTGAGGGCGTTCACCTGCAAGGGCGCGTGCGGGGCAACAGAGGTCATGAGGCCGATTGTCGCGGCCGGCGCGGGTGCCGGAACCAAGTCCTTGCGCGGCTGTCCAACAGGGCAGAGCCTGTTGACGACATTTCGGGCGGCGCTCGCGCCCATCCACCGGGCCATGCAGCCGGATTCAAGCGGCCGGTCGTGGCCCGCTGGGTTGCAACCCGAAGTGAACACGCTCCGGGCGGCCAAGGCCGCTGGGGCCCGTCCATGCCGCCGGAAATGGTGCCGCAAGCCCTGTTCATACGAAAAGGAGCTTCACTATGACCACCCTGCTTGAAACCTCGCAAACCGATGCACGCAAGCTGGTCAAGTCCACCCTGACCGGCTCGGGCATCGAAGCCGTCGGCGGCGCCGCGGCGGCCGTGCTCGCCATCCTCGGCCTGGCCCATGTCGCGCCCCAGCACATGCTGGCGATTGCCGCCATCGTGATCGGTCTGGCGCTGCTGGCGCAGGCCGGCGTGCTGGCCAACGGCGCGTCCGATGTGGTCGCGCGCGAGGCCATGGGCCGACGCGACAAGATGGAGTTCGAGGGCGGCATCGGCGCCCAGGCGCTGGCCGGCGGCGCTGCGCTGGTGCTGGGCATCCTGAGCCTGATCGGCCTGGATGCCGGCGTGCTGATGTCGGTCACCGCCATCGTGCTGGGCGTGGGCTTGGTGCTGGAAAGCGGCGCCACCGCGCGCCTGAACCGGCTGGATGACGGCGCCCCCGCGTCGGCGCGCGGCACCCGTACGCGCCGTGCCGTGGCCGGCAGCGAAGGCGTGCAGATGCTGATCGGCGTGGCCGCGATCGTGCTGGGCATCCTGGCCTTGATCGGCCTGGACGCGACGACGCTGAACCTGGTGGCCATGCTGGCGGTGAGCGTGTCGATCCTGCTGTCGGGCGCGGCGCTGGGCGGCAAGATGGCCGGCATGCTGGCGATGAGCCACTGAACCACATCAGCGGCCGTGCATGAGGCCAGCCCTCACGGCTTCGCTGCCGTGCGGGCTGGCCGGCCCATGACGAACCCGGGCGGGCCGCGACCCGGCTAACATCGCGGCTTTGTGCCACGGCACACGAGGAGCCGACATGGGTGAACAGCGCCGAGAAAAAATGGTGAAAAAGCCGAAGAAGGACACGTCGCCCTCCAGGACCGACGTCCCCTCCGACCGCCCGCAGCCGCCCACCACGGCGGTGCTGCCGAAGGGAAAGATGAAAAACAAGCAGTAAAGTGGCGCACCCCGCTGCATCCGACATCAACCCCTGCAGCCCTGCCACACCCTCTGCCTGAGCATGCTTGCCAACCTCACCCCTTTTCTGCTGCACTGGGCCATCACGGCGTTCGGCCTGTGGGTGGCCAGCCACGTCTTCAAGGGCCTGCGCTTCGACGGTGCCAGCGCGCTGATCGTGGCCGCCCTGCTGCTGGGGCTGGCCAACGCCGTGGTGCGGCCGCTGCTGGTGGCGCTGACCTTGCCGCTGACGCTGGTCACCTTCGGCCTCTTCCTGCTGGTCATCAACGCGCTGGTGCTGATGCTGGTGGCCAAGCTGGTGCGCGGGTTTCAGCTAAACGGCTTCTGGACGGCGTTCTGGGCCAGCATCTTCATGTCGCTGCTGAGCCTGGTGCTGGGCACCTTCGTGCTCGGCGGCACGCCCGAATTCACCATCCAGACCAGCCCGGGGCCGGACGGCTGGATCTGAAGCCTCAGCCCAGCAACGCCGCCAACCGCGGCAGCGCCGCGCAGGCGTTGGCCGTGGTCTGCGCGGCCCAGGCCTCGAGCGGCACGGCGCGCAGGCGCGCCAGTTCGGCGGCGATGCGCGGCAGCTCGCCGGGCTCGTTGCGGCCGCTGGCGGCGCCCTCGGCGCGCTGCCCGGCGGGCGCGTACAGCCACTGCGGCGGGATGTCCGGCGCGTCGGTTTCCATCACGATGGCGTGCGCGGGCAAGGCCTCGGCCAGCGCGCGCAGGCGCGTGGCGCGCTCGTAGGTGAGCGCGCCGCCAAAGCCCAGCTTGAAGCCCCTTTGCAGCAGCAGCTCGGCCTGCTGGCGGCTGCCGTTGAAGGCGTGGGCGATGCCACCGGCCACCTCGATGTCGCGCAGGCCCTGCAGGATGGCGTCGACCGAGCGGCGCACGTGCAGGATCACCGGCAGGCCGTGGCGGCGCGCCAGCTTGAGCTGCTCGCGATAAAAGCGCTCCTGCCGCGCGCGCAGCGGGCCGGGCGCGGCCAGCTCGGGCACGAAGTAGTCCAGCCCGATCTCGCCCACGGCCACCAGGCGCGGGTCGGCGGCGTGGCGGGCCAGCGCGGCGTCCAGCTGCGCCAGCGCGTCGTCGGCCGCGCGCGCCACGTACATCGGATGAATGCCCAGCGCATAGGCGTCGCCCAGCTGGTGCGCCAGCGCGCGCGCGCCCTCGAAGGCCGGCGCCTCGACCGCCGGGATCACGCACAGCGCTACGTTTTCATGAGCGGCCCGCGCACGCACGGCGGGCGCATCGGGCGCAAACTCCGGTGCATCCAGGTGGCAGTGGGTGTCGATCCAGCGGGCCATGGGGCGAGCTTAGCCCAGGCCGCTACGCGCCGCGCTGGCACAGCGTCAGGTGCCAGTCGGCGTTGGGCGCGCCCTGCCCCGCCAGCTGCTGGCTGCGCGAATTGGCGCGCCACACGCGGCCGGCAAAGCCCGGCTGCGGCCGCGTGCGGTACCAATACCAGCGGCCGTCGCCGTCCTGCGCGGCCCAGTTCCAGCCCTGCGGCGCCTGCGTCCAGTCCAGGCGCCAGGGCGCGGCGTCGGCGGCGCTCGTCTCGTCTTGCATGTCATTGACCCATTCACACCCACACGGTGGGCAAACCATGCTACCGTGCAGCCATTGCCCTTTCGATGTCCGGGGTGAGACCATGCGCCGCACCGCGCTCTACAGCCAATCGTCCTCATCGGCCGCGCCGACGACTGCCGCAGCGCCCGAGCCGAACCCGACCGCACCGCCGGTCACGCCGCCGGTGCGCCAGCCATCGGCCTGGCGCCGCCGCTGGGCCGCCGGCTGGCGCCACCCGGGCGCGCTGTGGGCCGCCATCGTCGCGCTGGCGCTGGGCGGCGCGCTGGCGCTGGGGCCGGGGCGCGCGCCGGCGCCGCGCGCGCTGACGCAAAAGGACATCGACGCCGCCGTGCTGCACACGGCCGCCACCAAGGTGCTGCCCTCGCAGGCCGCGCGCGCGGCCGCCACGGTGGCGCCCTCGGTGGTGCGGGTGGAGGGCATCATCGAAGGCAAGAAGAACAAGAAGGGCCAGGTCGAGCTGGGGCGCGGCATCGGCACCGGCGTGGTGATCCGCGACAACGGCACCATCCTGACCAACCTGCACGTGGTGCAGGAGGCCGAGAAAATCACCGTGACCTTTGCCGACGGCACCGAGAGCCCGGCCGGCATCGTCAACGTGCAGCCCGACAACGACATGGCGGTGCTGCGCGCCAGCAAGCTGCCCGACGACCTGCAGGCCGCCACCATGCGCAGCACGGGCGACCTGCAACCGGGCGACGAGGTGGTGGCCATCGGCTTTCCGTTCGGCATCGGGCCCTCGGTGTCGTCCGGCGTGGTGTCGGGCCTGGGGCGCGCGTTTCGCTCGCCCGAGGGCGGGCAGATCATGAGCAACCTGATCCAGTTCGACGCCGCCGCCAACCCCGGCAACTCGGGCGGGCCGCTCATCACCATGGACGGCCAGGTGGTGGGCATCGTCACCGCCATCCTCAACCCCAGCTCGGCGCGCACCTTCATCGGCATCGGCTTTGCCGTGCCGATCGAGAACGCCGCCGCCGGCGCCGGGCAGATTCCGTTCTGACTCTCATTTCAGGAGCACTTCGCGCATGACCCAAGCCGACGACCAGCGCTTTTCGCCCAAAACCGAAACCGCCGAGCGCATGCAGAAGATCCTCTACGAGGTCAAGCGCGTGGTGGTGGGCCAGGACCGCTTCCTGGAGCGCGTGATGGTGGCCCTGCTGGCCGGCGGCCACCTGCTGGTGGAAGGCGTGCCGGGCCTGGCCAAGACGCTCACCATCAAGACCCTGGCCGGCGTGCTGCACGGCCAGTTCAAGCGCATCCAGTTCACGCCCGACCTGGTGCCGGCCGACCTGATCGGCACGCGCATCTACAACCAGAAGAGCGGCGAGTTCAGCACCGCGCTGGGGCCGGTGTTCACCCACCTGCTGCTGGCCGACGAGATCAACCGCGCGCCGGCCAAGGTGCAGAGCGCGCTGCTGGAGGTGATGCAGGAGCGCCAGGTCACCATTGCCGGGCAGACGCACTTCGTGCCCGAGCCCTTCCTGGTGATGGCCACGCAAAACCCGATCGAGACCGAGGGCACCTACCCGCTGCCCGAGGCGCAGGTCGACCGCTTCCTGATGAAGGTGCTGGTGGACTACCCCAGCGACGAGGAGGAGTTCGTCATCGCCCAGCGCGTGACTGGCCCGCGCATCGACGTGCAGCCGGTGGCCAGCATGGAGCAGCTGGTGCAGCTGCAGCGCGAATGCCGCGAGGTCTACGTCGACCCCTCGCTGGTGCAGTACGCGGTGCGCCTGGTGTCGGCCACGCGCGCGCCGGCCGCCGCCGGGCTGGCCGAGCTGGCGCCGCTGATCACCTACGGCGCCAGCCCGCGCGCCACCATCGGCCTGATCGAGGGCGCGCGCGCGCTGGCGCTGATGCGCGGGCGCGGCTACGCCCTGCCCGAGGACATGAGCGACCTGGCGCCCGACGTGCTGCGCCACCGCGTGGTGCTGTCGTACCAGGCGCTGTCCGACAACCTGTCGGCCGACGAACTGGTGCGCCGCGTGATGGACCACGTGCCGCCGCCGGCCAAGCCGCTGGCGCATGAACGTCGCGCGGCCTGAGCCTGTCCATGAAAAACTGGCTGCGCCCCCGTCCGCCCCGGCCGCATGCCGTGCCCAACGCGCGCCCGCCGCTGGCCGGCGCGCCCACCGCGCCGGACGCCGATCATCTGCTGCGCCGGCTGGAATGGACGGTGCTCAAACGCCTGGACGGCCTGCTGCAAGGCCACTACCGCACCCTGATGCGCGGCACCGGGCTGGACCTGGCCGACCTGCGCGAATACCAGCTGCACGACGACGTGCGCCACATCGACTGGAACGTCACCGCCCGGCTGGACACGCCCCACGTGCGCGTGTTCACCGAAGACCGCGAGATGAGCGCCTGGCTGCTGCTGGACTTGAGCGGCTCGGTCGACTTCGGCTCGGGCGCGCAAAGCAAGCGCCAGCTGCTGGCCGAGTTCGTGGCCGTGCTGGCGCGCCTGCTGACGCGCCACGGCAACCGCGTGGGCGCGCTGCTTTATGGCGCCGGCGTCGAGCAGGTGATCCCCGCGCGCAGCAGCCGCGCCCACGTGCTGCAGTTGCTGCACGCCGTCACCCACCGCCCCGCGCGCCCCGGCGACGCGGCGCCCGCCACCACGCGCCTGGCCGAGCTGCTGCAGGCGGCGGGGCATCTCATCCACCGGCGCTCCAGCGTGTTCGTGGTGTCGGACTTCATCAGCGAGCCGGGCTGGGAGCAGCCGCTGGCGCGCCTGGCGATGCGCCACGAGGTGCTGGCCGTGCGCCTGCTCGACCCGCTGGAGCGCGCCCTGCCCGACCTGGGCCTGTTGACCCTGCACGACGCCGAGAGCGGCGAGCAGCTGCTGGTGGACACGCACGACCCCGCCTTTCGCCGCCGCTTCGCGCAGCGCGCGGCGCAGCGCGAAGAGCAGCTGCGCACCCAGCTTGCCAATGCCGGGGTGGACGCGCTGGAGCTGTCCACCGACGGCGTGCTGCTGGACGCGCTGGTGCGCTTCATCGAGCTGCGCCGCCAGCGCGTGCGCGCGGCCAGCGGTGGGGGCTTGCCGGCGCACCTGCGCAAGAGCGCCTGATGGCGTCACAATCAGTTCGCATCCGACGCACCCATGAATCTCGACTGGCTCCGCTCCCTGAAATGGCCTGAGGCGATCCCGCAGCCGGGTTTTCTGTGGCCGAGTTTCTTGTGGCTGCTGCTGGCGCTGCCGCTGCTGGTGCTGCTGTACCTGTGGCTGCTGCGCCGCCGGCGCAAGACCGCCGTGCGCTACGCCAGCCTGGCCATCGTGCGCGAGGCCATGGGGCGCGGCCCCGGCTGGCGCCGCCACCTGCCGCCCGTCCTGATGCTGCTGGCGCTGGCCGCGCTCATCCTGGCCAGCGCGCGGCCGGTGGCGATGGTCACGCTGCCGTCCAACCAGCAGACCATCATCCTGGCGATGGACGTGTCGGCCAGCATGCGCGCCACCGACGTCGAGCCCAACCGCCTGATCGCCGCGCAGGAGGCGGCCAAGACCTTCCTGGCCGAGCTGCCGCGCGACATCAAGGTGGGGGTGGTCGCCTTTGCCGGCTCGGCCCAGGTGGCGCAGGGGCCGACGCTGAACCGGCAGGATTTGATCGCCGCCATCGACCGCTTTCAGCTGCAGCGCGCCACGGCCACCGGCAACGCCATCGTGATCTCGCTGGCCACGCTGTTTCCCAAGGCCGGCATCGAGCTGCAGCAGCTCAGCCTGGACCGCATGCAGGGCGGCCTGGGCCGCTCGCTCGACCAGCCGTCGCCCAAGCAGGACGACTTCGCGCCCGTGCCGCCGGGCTCGTACAAGTCGGCCGCCATCATCATGCTGACCGACGGCCAGCGCACCACCGGGGTCGACCCGATCGATGCGGCGCAAATGGCGGCCGACCGCGGCGTGAAGGTCTACACCGTGGGCATCGGCACGGTGGACGGCGAGATCATCGGCTTCGAGGGCTGGTCGATGCGCGTGCGCCTGGACGAGGCCACGCTGAAAGCCATCGCGCAGAAGACCGCCGCCGACTACTTCTACGCCGGCACGGCGCACGACCTGAAGAAGGTCTATCAGAGCCTGTCCAGCCGCCTGACGCTGGAGAAGAAGGAAACCGAGGTCACCTCGCTGTTCGCCCTGGCCGGCGCGGTGCTGGTGCTGCTGGCGGGCGGGCTGTCGGTGTGGTGGTTCGGACGGCTGCTGTAGCGGTTTCAAGCCAAATCGGCCTGCAGCCCGCGTCCGTCAAGCGCGAGAAGCTATTTTTTTGATAGTGATCGACGGCCCGCGGACGCGGCCGCCGACGTGGCCCCGGCCTCGCCCATGTGGCGGGCGTGGGCGCTGAGCACGGCGCGCTCGGAGTGCGTCAGGTACTCGCGCATCAGTTCGGCGGCGCGCGCCATGTCGCCGGCCTCGAAGCGCTCGAAGATGGCGGCGTTCATCTCCACATAGGGTGCGTGCAGAAACTCGGCATCGTGCAGCATGCCGAAGGCCAGCCGCAGTTCCACCAGCAGGTGGTCGAACAGCGCATTCAGGCGCTCGCTGTCGGCCAGCGCCACCACGCCCTGGTGAAAGCGCATGTTGGCGGTGCCCACCTCCTGCCAGCGGCCGGCCTGGGCCAGGCGGCGCTGGTCGGCCACCGCCTCGCGCATGGCCTGGCGCGCCGGATGCTGCGCGATGGCCTGCGCCAGCGCCTGGCATTCGACCATGCGGCGCACGCGGTAGATGTCGATGATCGAGGCCATGCTGGGAACGGCCACGAACACGCCGCGGTTGGGCAGGTGGCGCAGCAGGCCTTCCTTGGTCAGCAGCCGAAACACCTCGCGCAGGCTGTTGCGCGAAATGCCCAGGCCGGCGCTCAGCGCCACCTCCGACAGGCGCTGGCCCGGCAGCAGCTCGCCGCTGACGAGCTGGCTGCGCAGGCGCTCGGCCGCGCGGTCGATCACCATGGGCGGCAGGTCGGGCGAGGCGTTCAAGGGCGGGCTCCGGTGGCAGGCTGGCGCGCGGCGCCGTGGCAGGAAATGGCCCGAGTGTAGCCAGCCGGTGGCGGGCCGACGGCCATGAAATCAGGGTAATCCCTATTTTTCACTGCGCTGTTTTGTTCAACAATTTATCTGTTTGGTTGAGCAATACACAAGCTAGCCAATCTCCGGCTGATCCGTGACTTCCGGCACGGGCCGCGCACACACCGGCACGGCACCGCCCCTTCTCGACACACGAAAGGCACACACCATGTGGCTCAAGGAAACCAACCCCGAGGAGCGCAAGACGCTGCTGGCCGCCTTCCTCGGTTACGGGGTCGATGCGTTCGACTACATGATCTACACCTTCATGATCCCGACGCTGATCGCGCTGTGGGGCATGACCAAGGCGCAGGCCGGCTACATCGCCACCGGCGCGCTGATCACCTCGGCCATCGGCGGCTGGCTGGCCGGCATCCTGGCCGACCGCTACGGGCGGGTGCGCATGCTGCAGATCACGGTGCTGTGGTTCAGCGCCTTCACCTTCCTGAGCGGCTTTACCCATTCGCCCGAGCAGCTGTTCGTCACGCGGGCGCTGCAGGGCCTGGGCTTCGGCGGTGAATGGTCGGTGGGCTCGGTGCTGATCGCCGAGATGATCAGCGCGCGCCACCGCGGCAAGGCGGTCGGCCTGGTGCAAAGCGCCTGGGCCATCGGCTGGGGCATCTCGGCGCTGGCGTTCTGGGTGGTGTACGCGCTGTTCGAGCCGGCCATGGCCTGGCGCGTGCTGTTCTGGCTGGGCGTGCTGCCGGCCCTGCTGATCCTGTACATCCGCCGCCAGATCAGCGACCCGCAGGTGTTCAAGGACACGCAGGCCAAGCTGGCGGCCAGCGGCCAGCGCAGCAACTTCCTGCTCATCTTCAAGCCCGGCATCCTGCGCATCACCGTGCTGGCGAGCCTGCTGGCCACCGGCATGCAGGGCGCGTACTATGCCGTCACCACCTGGCTGCCGACGTATCTGAAGATGGAGCGCAACCTGTCGGTGCTCAACACCAGCGGCTACCTGATCGTGCTGATCGCCGGCTCGTTCGCGGGCTACCTCACCAGCGCGTGGCTGAGCGACCGGCTGGGCCGGCGCAACTGCTTCATGCTGTTCGCGCTGTGCGCCGGCGTGCTGGTGGTCTTCTACACGCAGCTGCCCATCACCGACGCCGCCATGATGGTGCTGGGCTTTCCGCTGGGCTTCTTCCTGTCGGGCATCTTCTCGGGCATGGGCGCCTTCCTGTCGGAGCTGTATCCCAGCGACATCCGGGGCTCGGGCCAGGGCTTCTGCTACAACTTCGGGCGTGCCGTGGGCTCGATCTTTCCGGCCGTGGTGGGCATCATGAGCAGCTCGATGTCGCTGGGCGTGGCCATCGGCTACATGGCGGCCGGCGCCTACCTGCTGGTGATCATCGCCAGCCTGCTGCTGCCCGAAACGCGCGGCCGCGAGCTGACCGACGTCACCGCGACCGCCTGAACCGGCGAGCGGCAACCCTTTGCGAACAAGGAGGTGACCCCGATGCAGATCGACCTGAACAGCGACCTCGGCGAGAGCCTGGGCGCGTGGACCATGGGCGACGACGCCGCCATGCTGGACATCGTCACCAGCGCCAACGTGGCCTGCGGCTTTCACGCGGGCGACCCGGCCGGCATCCTGGCCACCTTGCGCGCGGCGCAGGCGCGCGGCGTGGTGGTGGGCGCGCACGTGGCCTACCCCGACCTGGTCGGCTTCGGGCGGCGCAACATGGACGTGGCCAGCAGCGACCTGGTGGCCAGCGTGATCTACCAGATCGGCGCGCTGCAAGGCCTGGCCGCCGCCGCCGGCACGCGGGTGCGCTACGTCAAGCCGCACGGCGCGCTGTACAACACCATCGCGCACGACGAGCGCCAGGCGCGCGACGTGATCGCCGCCATCCGCGCCGTCGACGCCGGGCTGGCGCTGGTGGCGCTGGCCGGCTCGCCCCTGGTGCGCTGGGCCGAGGACGCCGGCCTGCGCGTGGTCGCCGAGGCCTTTGCCGACCGCGCCTACACGCCCCAGGGCACGCTGGTGTCGCGGCGCGAGGCCGGCGCCGTGCTGCACGACCCGGCCGTGGTGGCCGCGCGCATGCTGCGGCTGGTGCGCGACGGCGTGGTCGAGGCCGTCGACGGCAGCCTGGCCCCCGTGCGCGCCGACTCGATCTGCGTGCACGGCGACAGCCCCGGCGCCGTGACGATGGCTGCCCAGCTGCGCCGCACCCTGCAGCAGGCCGGCGTGGCGCTCGCGCCCTTCGCCGCGCGGGAGGGGGCATGAGCACGCCGGGCCGCTCCCAAGTGCGAATCCCGCAGCGCATGGCGCGGAGGGCAGTCCAGTGACCGCCGCCGTCCTCACCCCCGCCCAGCGCGCCGCCGTCGACGCCGCGCGCCAGGCCCGCGCCGCCTACCGCGGCGGCAAGGTCGCGCCCACGGCCGGCGTGGCGCCGGGCATGACGCAGGCCAACCTGATCGCCCTGCCGCGCGACTGGGCCTGGGACTTCCTGCTGTACGCCCAGCGCAACCCCAAGCCCTGCCCGGTGCTCGACGTGATCGAGGCCGGCTCGCACCAGACCGTGCTGGCCGAGGGCGCCGACGTGCGCACCGACATCCCGCTGTACCGCGTGTGGCGCGACGGCCGGCTGGCCGGCGAGGTGAGCGACGCCACGCCGCTGTGGCAGGAACACCCCGACCTGGTCAGCTTCCTGATCGGCTGCAGCTTCACCTTCGAGACGCCGCTGCAGGACGCCGGCATCGAGGTGCGCCACATCAGCCAGGGCCGCAACGTGCCCATGTACCGCACCAACCGCCCCTGCCGCTCGGCCGGGCGCCTGCACGGCGAGCTGGTGGTGTCGATGCGCCCGATCGCCGCGCAGCGCGTGGCCGACGCGGTGTCGATCTCGGGGCGCTTTCCGGCCGTGCACGGCACGCCGGTGCACATCGGCGACCCGGCCGCGCTGGGCATTGCCGACCTGGGCCGGCCCGACTTCGGCGAGCCGGTGCGCATCGACCCCGGCGAGGTGCCGGTGTTCTGGGCCTGCGGCGTCACGCCCCAGGCCGCCGTGATGGCCTCGGGCGTGCCCTTTGCCGTCACCCACGCCCCGGGCCACATGTTCATCACCGACGTGCCCGACAGCCACTACCACGTCTAGGAAGGTGTGAAAACCGGCATGCGATTTCTGCCCGTCAACCCCCGCGCGCTGCTGGTCGAGCTGGACGACCTGGAGCAGACGCTGGCGCTGTTCGCCGCGCTGCAGCGCAGGCCCATCGACGGTGTCGATGAAATCGTGCCCGCCGCGCGCACGCTGCTGGTTCACCTGCAGCCCGGCGCGCCGGATGTCGCCGCCATCGCCCACGAATTGGTGCAGCGCGACCTGTCCGGCGCCATCGAGCGCGGCGGCGCGCGCATCGAAATCCCCGTGCGCTACGACGGCGCCGACCTGGCCGAGTTGGCCGCGCTGCTGGGCATCGGCACGGCCGAGCTGATCGCCCGCCACACCGGGCAGGACTACACCGTGGCGTTTTGCGGCTTTGCGCCCGGCTTTGCGTACCTGAGCGGCGGCCACCCCAGCCTCGACGTGCCGCGCCGCGCCACGCCGCGCACCCGGGTGCCCGCCGGCTCGGTCGCCCTGGCCGGAACCTTTGCCGCCGTCTACCCCAGTGAGACGCCCGGCGGCTGGCAGCTGCTGGGCACCACCGAGCTGAAGATGTGGGACCTGGCGCGCGATCCGCCCGCGCTGCTGCAGCCGGGCATGCGCGTGCGCTTCGTCGACATTACTACAAATTCGATAGCTGTCCACGCTCGATCCGCGGGCGCTACAGGCCAAAAAGACTCACAAACACCGGCTACGACCCCCCACGCCGGCCCGGCGCTGCAGGTGCGCGCCACCGGCCTGCAAACCCTGGTGCAGGACGCCGGCCGCGCGGGCCAGGCGGCGCAGGGCGTGTCGGCCGCCGGCGCGCTCGACCAGGGCGCGCTGCGGCGCGCCAACCGCCTGGTTGGCAATGCCGGCACCCTGCCGGTGCTGGAGGCCTTGGCCGGCGGGCTGCAACTGGTCAGCCTGGGCAATACGGTGGTGGCCGTCACCGGCGCCACCGGCCCGCTCACGCTCACCCGCGTCGACGGGCGCGCGTGGTCGGTCGAACGCAACCAGGCCGTGGCACTGACCGACGGCGACAGTTTGACGCTGGGCCAGCCCGTCACCGGCCTGCGCAGCTATGTGGCGGTGCGCGGCGGCTTCGACGTCGCCCCGGTACTGGGCAGCGCCAGCCGCGACACCCTGGCCAAGATCGGCCCGCCCGCGCTGGCCGTGGGCCAGCAGCTGCCGGTGGGCGACGCGCGCGCCTGCGGCGCCGTCGCCGCGCCCGAGCTCGCCCCGCCGCCGCTGCCCCGCGCGGGCGACACCATCACGCTGGACATCACCCTGGGCCCGCGCACCGACTGGTTCACGCCCGAGGCGGTGGCCCTGCTGGCCGCGCAGCGCTGGCAGGTCACCCAGCAGGCCGACCGCGTGGGCTTGCGCCTTCACGGCGAAGTCGCACTGGCGCGCGCGCAGACGCAGGAGCTGCCCAGCGAAGGCACGGCGACCGGCGCCATCCAGGTGCCCGCCAGCGGCCAGCCCGTGCTGTTTCTGGCCGACCATCCGCTGACGGGCGGCTACCCCGTCATCGGCTGCGTCGCGCCCTGGCATCTCGACCTGGCGGCGCAAATCCCGCCCGGGGCGTGGATTCGCTTTGCGCCGCTGGCACCGTTTGCAGAAATCGAAGGGACATCGCCATGAAAAAAGTGCTCATCGCCAACCGCGGAGAAATTGCGGTGCGCGTCATCCGCGCCTGCGCCGACCACGGCCTGAAAAGCGTGGCGGTCTACGCCGACGACGACCTGCAGGCCCTGCACGTGCGCCTGGCCGACGAGGCCCACGCGCTAAACGGCCAGCGCCCGGCCGACACCTACCTCGACATCGGCAAGCTGATCGCCGTGGCGCAGAAAAGCGGCGCCAACGCGGTGCACCCCGGCTACGGTTTCTTGTCCGAAAACGCCGCCTTCGCGCAGGCCGTGATCGACGCCGGCCTCACCTGGATCGGCCCGCCGCCCAGCGCCATGGCCCTGCTGGGCGACAAGCTGAGCGCGCGCGAGCTGGCCACCCGCGTGGGCGCGCCGCTGGTGGCGGGCACCACCGAGCCGGTCCAGGACGTGGCCGAGATCCACGCCTTCGCGCGCCAGCATGGCCTGCCGATCGCCATCAAGGCGGCCTATGGCGGCGGCGGGCGCGGGCTGAAGGTGGTGTGGCGGGCCGACGAGATCGACGAGTTGTTCGCCTCGGCCGTGCGCGAGGCCCAGGCCGCCTTTGGCCGCGGCGAATGCTTTGTCGAACAGTTTCTGGACCAGCCCCGTCACATCGAGGCCCAGGTGCTGGCCGATGCGCATGGCACGGTGCGCGTGCTGGGCACACGCGACTGCTCGCTGCAACGGCGCAACCAGAAGCTGGTGGAAGAAGCGCCCGCGCCCTTTTTGACCGACGCGCAGCGCACGCGCATCCACCAGGCCGCGCAAAAGATCTGCCAGGCCGCGGGCTACGTCAGCGCCGGCACGGTGGAATTTTTGCTGGCCCAAAGCGGCGCGATCTCGTTTCTGGAGGTCAACACCCGCCTGCAGGTCGAGCACCCGGTGACCGAGGAGACCACCGGCTTCGACCTGGTGCGCGAGCAGTTTCGCGTTGCCGAGGGCGCGCGCCTCGATGCGGCCGACGTGCCCGCGCCGCACGGCCACGCCTTCGAGTTCCGCATCAACGCCGAGGACGTGGGCCGCGGCTTTCTGCCTGCGCCCGGCCGCATCACGCGCTTCGATGCGCCCGGCGGCCCGGGCGTGCGCGTGGACAGCGGCGTGGCCGCGGGCTCGCTGGTGGCGGGTCAGTTCGACTCGCTGCTGGCCAAGCTGATCGTGTGGGGCCCCACGCGCCAGGCCGCCATCGAGCGCGCGCGCCGCGCGCTGGCCGAGTTCGAGATCGAGGGCGTGCCCAGCGTGCTGCCCTTTCACCGCGCGGTGATGCGCCACGCCGACTTCAGCGGCGGCGAGCGGCTGGCCGTGCACACGCGCTGGATCGAGACCGAGCTGATGCCCCAGTGGCAGCCCGAGCCCGCCAGCCGCCCCGAACCGCAGGCCGGCGGCCTGACGCGCACGGCGATCGAGATCGACGGCCGCCGAGTGCTGCTGGGCCTGCCCGCCAGCCTGCTGGCCGGTCTGGCCGCCGCCCAACCCGGCGCGGCGGCCGGCGTGCCCGAGGCCGCACCCGTCGCCGACGACAGCGCCGTCACCGCACCGGCCGCCGGCACCCTGCTGGCCTGGAAGGTCGAGGACGGCGCCGCCGTGCAGGCCGGCGAACTGCTGGCCGTGATGGAAGCCATGAAGATGGAAATGCAGGTGCTGGCGCCGCGCGCGGGCACCATCCGCCGGCGCGCCGAAGCGGGCGCCGTCCAGGCTGCCGGCGCCGTGCTGGCGCACATCGACGCCGCCTGACGCCGCGCGCCGGGTTACGCACCGATACGGAACTCACGCGCGCGCGGTGCACGGCCAAGGCCGGCGCCGCGTTCAAGGGGCACCAGGCTGCGCAAACAGCCGCCATCGATGGAGTCCCTGATGAAAACCCTGCAACGCATCGCCCTCGCGGGCCTTCTGGCCGCCGGCACGCTGGGGCTGGCCGGCACCGCCCAGGCACGCGACGATGTCTATTGGTCGCTGGGCATGGGCGCGCCGGGCGTGGCGGTGGGCGTGGGCAACGTGCCGCCGGTGGTGTATGGGCCGCCGCCCGTCTACGTCGCGCCGCCGCCGGTCTATGTGCGGCCGCGCCCGGTCTACGTGGCGCCCCCGCCCTATTACGCGGCCCCGCCCGTCATGTACGGGCCACCGCCCGGCTACTGGGGTTGGCGCGAGCGCCGCTGGCACCATGGCGACCGCCGGTGGCGGCACTGGCGCGATCGCGACGACGACTGAGGTCGTGACCCGGCCCCTCAGCGGCTGAAGCCCGCGCCCGCCGACGAGGCGCGGCTCTGGCTCGACAGCTCGAACAGGCATTGCAGATAGGGCTGGACCTCGTCCCAGGGCGCCAGGTCCTCGTGCAGTTGCGCCAGGTTGCGGCTGGCCGCCACGGCGTCGGGCCAGCCTTCGACCGTGTGCTCGCTGGTCATGGCCGCGCGCGTGTCGGCCGCGTCGTGCAGGGCGGGGTCCTGGTGCCCGTAGGCATGGAACTCGATCACGCGTGGCGGCTGCGGATAGGACGCGCCGGGGCACACCTCCTCGGTGGCGCCACCCGCTTCGCGCTCGACGTGGCCGGCGGCAAACGAGTCCTGCACCGTGTGCAGCACCGAGCCGAAGGCGATGTGGTGCAGCTTGGGCGCCAGACCGCTGGCGGCGTCCTGCCGGCCGCGGATGTACAGGTCGGCCACGGTCCAGCCGGTGCAGCCGAAGCGCTGCTGGATGGTGGCGATCGGCACGTCGCGCAGCAGGCGCGCGCCGTTGATCTGCCGCGCGGACACCTTCCACGCGAACTCCAGCCAGTCCAGCACCTCGGCCTGCGTGACGCTGGCAGGTATGCCCTCGTCGCTGGCCATGGCGTGCAGAAACTGCAGGTCGCCGAAGTGCGAGCGCGTCATCACGTTGCCGACCACCTCGCCCGGGCCGGCGCGGCAGCCCACGATGCGCTGCGTCTGCGCGATCTTCTGCGCGTCGGCGAACAGGCAGTACCAGCACGCCGGCTGGGTCGAAAAGCGCACCGTCTGGTCGACGCGGCACGACTTGCCGAAGGCGCCGCACTGGCCCTGCCCGGGGCTCAGGCTGAAGGGCGGCAGGTCGTTCCAGCGCACGCCGTAAATGATGAAGGGCGTGGCCCAGTCCTGGTCGGCCTGCGCGCAGACCGCGTCCTGCGCCAAGTCGCGCGGCGCCACCGGGCAGTCGTAGGCCAGTTGGGTGATTTCCTCGTGCACGCGGCCCTTCAGCAGGATGCCCAATCGACCGGCGATCAGGGCCAGCGTCGAATCGGGTTCGTTGGTCAGCCGCGACTCCATGGCCGGCCCCAGCGGACCCAGCTGAAAGGCCATCCCCCCCGTTGCCACGGCCGACAGCCACCAGGCCAGCACGCCGCGCGCCCAGCCACGGGTGACGGATCGCCGAAACGCCAGTCGAAGTTGAATCACGATGCGACCCCTTCGGTGTGTCGGGCCGATTGTCCAGCCGCCGAGCGCCGTTGTCGCCTGTGGCGCGCTGTACTCGAAAGTACCCACATTTTGTCAGCAAATGCAGTGCGTGCCCTCTCCTCCACCCGATAAAACACACCCAACCCCAGTCAGGCCAGGCGCCTTAGAACCCGATGCAGAGCTTCATCTTGGTTGCAATTGCTGCACTCTGGTGACAGTTATGCTTGCCGCTGCCGCGACCATGCAGACATCCGAGTTTTTTGAGGAGTTTTATCTTGCGCAAGAACCAACACCGTCCCCTGCAACGCATCGCCCTCGTCGCCGCCTTGCTCGCCGGCCTGGCCAGCGCCGGCTGCGCCAGCCGTCCGACCAATGCCCAGATCGGCACCGGCGTCGGTGCCGTGGCCGGCGGCGTGGCCGGCAATGTGCTGTTCGGCAACACGCTGGGCACCGTGGGCGGCGCCGCGGCCGGCGCGCTGATCGGCAACGAGGTGGGCAAGAACCAGCGCCGGCGCTGAGAGGCCCTACTTGCCGACCAGCTGATTGAGCTTGTCGGCCGCGAAGTGCTCGGCCTTGGCGGCGTCCTCCGGCACGCAGTCGGGGTCGATGCGGCAGGCCAGCTTTTCAACCGCCTGCCACAGCTGCGCGATCTGGTGCTCGTGTCCGGCCGTGCCGTCGATCAGGCCGCGCAGCGCCTGGCTCACCGGGTCGTCGTTTTCGGTCACGCCGTAGGCTGAAAAACCCATCTTGGCCGCCGCCGCCTCGCGCTTGGCGGCGTCGTCGGCCAAGATGATGCGTGCCGGGTTGCCCACCGCTGTGGCCCCGGGCGGCACCGGCTTGGTGACCACGGCCGACGAGCCGATCTTGGCGCCGTCGCCCACCGTGAAGCCGCCCAGGACCTGGCTGGATGCGCCCACCACCACGCCCTTGCCCAAGGTGGGGTGGCGCTTGCTGCCCTTGACCAGCGAGGTGCCGCCCAAGGTCACGCCTTGGTAGATGGTGCAGTCGTCGCCGATCTCGGCCGTCTCGCCGATCACCACGCCCATGCCGTGGTCGATGAACACGCGCTCGCCGATGGTGGCGCCGGGGTGGATCTCGATGCCGGTGAAAAACCGCCCCCAGTGCGAGATCCAGCGCGCCAGCCAGTGCCAGCCGCGCAGCCACAGCGCGTGCGCCAGGCGGTGCAGCACCAGCGCGTGAAAACCGGGGTAGGAAAACACGACGTCCCACACGCTGCGCGCGGCGGGGTCGCGCTCGAGGATGGCCTGGGCGTAGGAGCGAAAGCGGTCGAACATGGTGGGCGCAAAGTCTAGTGTTTTTTGGCGCTGGCCGCGTCCTGCATGGCGCGCGCGATGCCGCGCAGGATGTGGACCTCTTCGGCGCTGGGCCGGGCGCGGTTGAAGAGCTGCTGCAGGCGCGGCATCAGCTTCTTGGGCGCCGCGGGGTTCAAGAAGCCGACCGCCGTCAGCGCCTGCTGCCAGTGCGCCACCATGGCGCCCAGCTGCGCCGCATCGGCCGGCAGGTGCGCCGGCACGCCGCCCGGCGGCCGCGCGCCCCAGCCGCCCGCGCGCGCGTCCAGCGCCTGGCGCCAGTCGTAGGCGATCAGCTGCACGGCGGCGGCGATGTTGAGCGAGCCGTAGGCCGGGTTGGTCGGGATGCTGAGCGCGGCGTGGCAGCGGTACACGTCCTCATTGGCCATGCCGTAGCGCTCGCTGCCGAACAGCAGGGCCACGCCCAGCGGCGGTTTTTGAGCCAAATCGGCCTCCAGACCGCTGGCATCAAGCGCTGGTAGCTCCTCATTCAATAGCAATTCGAAATGAGCGCGCGGACTGCGCGTGGGCGGGCCGAAGTCGCGCGGCGTCATCACCGTCGCGCACAGCTGGGTCATGCCGGCCAGCGCCTCGTCCAGCGTGGCCACGGTGCGCGCGCGCTGCAGCACGTCGGTGGCGCCGCTGGCGCGCTCGATCGCCTCCGCGCGCGTCAGCACATCGGGCCAGCGCGGACGCACCAGCACCAGGTCATCGAAGCCCATCACCTTCATGGCGCGCGCCACCGCGCCCACGTTGCCGGCGTGGCTGGTCTCGATCAACACGAAGCGGGTGCGCACGGGGTCCATGGCGCTCGATTGTCGCCGCGCGGCTAACATCGGCCGTTTCATCGTTTGATCGCCCTGCCACCATGAGCCCCATCGCCAACGTCACCCTCAACCCCCAGGCCAACGTCTACTTCGGCGGCAAGTGCGTCTCGCACAGCTTCACGCTGGCCGACGGCACGCAAAAGAGCGCTGGCGTGGTGCTGCCGGCCGAGCTGACCTTCAACACCGGCGCGGCCGAGATCATGGAATGCGTGGCCGGCGGCTGCGAATACCGGCTGGCCGGCAGCGACGGCTGGCAAAAGTCCGGCCCCGGCGAGCGTTTTGAAATCCCGGCAAACTCGGCTTTCGACATTCGCGTGGCCGAGGCCTATCACTACATCTGCCACTACGCCTGACCGCCTTTTCATGAGCACTGACGCCGCCAACCCCAGCCTGATCGACTCGCCCACCGCCGCCTGGCGCCTGCTGACCACGCTGGGCCTGGTCACCCTGGGCAACAGCGGCATGTACGTGGTGTCGGTGGTGCTGCCTGCCGTGCAGACCGAGTTCGGCGTCAGCCGCGGCGCGGCCTCGCTGCCCTACACGCTGATGATGGTCGGGCTGGGCCTGGGCGGCATCTTCACCGGCCGCCTGGCCGACCGGCACGGCATCGCGCGCGTGCTGGTGGTGGGCGCCGTGGCCGTGCTGGCCGGTTATCTGTGGGCCGCCACGGCGGGCAGCGTCTGGTCGTTCGGGCTGGCGCATGCGCTGCTGGGCTTTCTGGGCGGCTCGGCCACCTTCGCACCGCTGATGGCCGACACCACGCTGTGGTGGCACAGGCGGCGCGGCATCGCCGTGGCCATTTGCGCCAGCGGCAACTACGTGGCCGGCGCGCTGTGGCCGCCGCTGGCGCAATGGGGCATCGAGCACTACGGCTGGCGCCCCACCTACCTGGCACTGGGCCTGATCTGCGGCGTGGGCATGGTGCTGCTGTCGCTGCGCATGCGCCAGCGCCCGCCGGCGGTGCAGCCCGCCGCGCCCGGCGCCGCCGGGCAGGCGGTGGCGGGCGAGCGCCCGTTCGGCCTGTCGCCCGCGCATGCCCAGTGGCTGCTGTGCGTGGCCGGCGTGGCCTGCTGCGTGGCCATGGCCATGCCCCAGGTGCACATCGTGGCCTATTGCACCGACCTGGGCTACGGCCCCGCGCGCGGCGCCGAAATGCTGTCGCTGATGCTGGCCAGCGGCATCGCCAGCCGCCTGGTGTCGGGCTGGATCTGCGACCACATCGGCGGCGTGCGCACGCTGCTGCTGGGCTCGGTGCTGCAGGGCCTGGCGCTGCTGCTGTTTCTGCCCTTCGACGGCCTGGCCTCGCTGTACGTGGTGTCGGCGTTGTTCGGCCTGTTCCAGGGCGGCATCGTGCCGGCCTACGCCATCATCGTGCGCGAGCACTTCGCCCCGCGTGAAGTCGGCGCGCGCGTGGGCGCCGTCATCATGGCCACCATGCTGGGCATGGCCCTGGGCGGCTGGATGAGCGGCTGGATCTTTGACATCACGGGCAGCTACCACGCGGCCTTTTTGAACGGCATCGGCTGGAACCTGCTGAACCTGAGCATTGCCGGGTTTCTGTTCTGGCGCACATACGCCGCGCCCACGCGTCGGCTGCGCGTCGGCTGAAGACCGCACGGGGCGGCGACTCGGCGCGCGTCAAGCCCACGGCGGCGCGAGAGCGCCACCTTTGCGCCCGACCTGCGACCGCCCGCTTCGGCTCGCGCGCGCGTGCCGTATTTTCTTCGGACGTCAACCGCCCATCGACGAACACATTCCTGAAATTTCCATATTGGAGAATATTTGTTTTCCATTTCAGAATTTCATACGATGCATTCATCCTGACCTCAAGCTCCGTCATGTCCGCTGCCGAAAATCCTCCCCAACCCTTGTCCGGCGTGCGCGTCGTCGAGTTCTGCTCCACCGCGTCGGGGCCCTTTTCCACCATGCTGCTCTCCGACATGGGTGCCGAGGTGGTCAAGATCGAACCGCCGGCGGGCGACGGCCTGCGCCAGTGGCCGCCGCTGAACGAGGGCTACAGCGAAAACTTCGCCTCGCTCAACCGCAACAAGCGCTCGGTGGTGCTCAACCTGAAAGACCCTGCCGACGCCGCGCTGGCGCGCCGGCTCATCCTCGAGGCCGACGTGGTGGTCGAGAACAACCGGCCCGGCGTGATGGACCGGCTGGGCCTGGGCTGGGCCGCCATGTCGGCCGAAAAGCCCCAGCTGCTGTACTGCTCGATCTCGGCCTACGGACAAACCGGCCCGCGCTCGGGCGAAGGCGGGTTCGACCTGACCATCCAGGCCGCGTCCGGCGTGATGAGCGTGACCGGCGAGCCCGCTGGCGCGCCCGTCAAGTGCGGCGTGCCGCTGGTGGACTTCGCGTCGGGCCTGTACGCGGCCTTCTCGATCGCGGCCATGCTGGTGCAGGTACGCGCCGGCGGGCGCGGCGCGCACATCGACATTCCCATGTTCGGCTGCACGCTGGGCATCGCCGCGCTGCAGACCAGCGAATACTTCGGCAAGGGCGAAAGCCCCGTCAAGCTGGGCTCGGCGCACCCGCGCAATGCGCCGTATCAGGCCTATCACGCGCAGGACGGCTACTTCGCCATTGCCGCCGGCAACCACAAGCTGTGGTTGAGCGTTCTGGATGTCGTGGCGATGCCCGATCTGGCCCAGGACCCGCGCTTTTTGACCCCCACCGACCGCGCGCAAAACCAGGGCGCGCTGAAGATCTTGCTGGAGGCCCAGTTCACCCAACGACCCGTGGCCCACTGGATCGACGCCTTCAACGCGGCCGGCGTGCCGCATGCGCGCATCAACGACTACGCCGCCGCGCTGGCCGACCCGCAGACCGCCCACATGGGCTGGGTGCAGCCGCTCACCCTGCCCAACGGCCGGCAAACCCGCACCTTCGCCTCGCCGGTTCGCCTGAACGGCCAGGGTTCGCCCATTCGCCGTCCCCCGCCCGATCTCGGCCAGCACACGGCCGAGATCCGCGCCGAACAAGCCACCCGCGAGGTGCAGGCATGACATCCGAAAGCCGCCTGCTCAGTTTCGTCGCCGCCATGACGCGCCTGGCCCAGGCCCACCCGGGTGACGAAGACCGCCTGATCGACGGCGCCACGCCCTTGATGGCCGACCTGGTCACGCACGACGACTGGCTGCCCACCGCCATGGCCGCCTCGCACCCGCAGCACTACCAGCAGCTCCTGCTGTACGGCGACCCGCTGGACCGCTTCTCGCTGGTCAGCTTTGTCTGGGGGCCGGGCCAGAAGACGCCGGTGCACGACCACACCGTGTGGGGCATCATCGGCATGCTGCGCGGCAGCGAGTGCGGCCAGCGCTACGCGCGCGGCGCCGACGGGCAACTGGCGCCGCACGGCACCGAGGCCACGCTGCTGCCGGGCCAGCTGGACATCGTCTCGCCCACGCGCGGCGACATCCATGTGGTGCGCAACGCGCTGGCCGATCAGGTCTCCATCAGCATCCACCTCTACGGCGGCAACATCGGCCGCATCGCACGCCATGTGTTCGTGCCCGAGACGGGCGCGGTGAAGGATTTCGTCTCGGGCTATTCCAACGCGCTGGCGCCCAACCTGTGGGCCAGGGCCGCGGCATGAGCGCAAGCGAACTGCTCAGCCGGCGCGACGGCCCGGTGTTGCATCTGCAGCTGAACCGGCCCGACAAGGGCAACGCACTGTCGGCGGCCTTGGTGGCCGCCTTGGCCGAGGCGGTTGAAGCGGCCGCACAGGACGAATCCCTGTGTTTGCTGGTGCTGTCGGGCGCCGGTCGCCATTTCTGCACCGGCTTCGATCTGTCCAGGCTCGATCAGGAGACCGACGACAGCCTGTTGGCGCGCTTCACGCGGGTCGAATTGCTGCTGCAAGCCGTGCATGCTGCCCCATTCACCACCTTGGCGCTGGCCCACGGCCGCACCATGGGCGCGGGCGCCAACCTGTTCGCCGCTTGCGACGAGCGCTGGATCGTGGACGACGCCAGCTTCGCCTTTCCGGGCGCCGGCTTCGGGCTGGTGCTGGGCACCGCGCGCCTGGCCGGCCTGGTGGGCGCCACGCGCGCCGCCAACTGGATCGAGTCGGGCCGCCCCATCGACGCCGACGAGGCCCTTGCCGGCCGCCTGGCCACGCGGCGCATCGATGCGCAAGCCGTTGACGGCGAATGCGAGCGCCTGCGTGCGCGCGTCAGCCGGCTCAATCCGCTCACGCAACGAGCCATCCACACCGCCATCGCCGCCGGCCGCCATCCGCGTGGCGCCGCCGGCGATGCCGACGATCTGGCGCGCCTGGTGCGCTCGGCCGCCCGCCCCGGCCTGCGCGAACGCATCGCGGCCTACCGTGCCGCGCAGAGCAAAAATTGAAGACCCTCTTGCTCAACACGCCGATGGCGAGCACACGCAAGCCGATGGTGGTTACGCCGACGGAGCCAAATGCCCCGTGCGCAGCGCCGAAGCCTGGTCGGCGGCCTGCATGACCCGTTGACCCAGTGCCTTGACACCCCGCGCGCGGATGCGTGCGGCCGGGCCGGAGATGCCAATGGCGGCCACCACGTGCCGACCGCCATCGAACACCGGCGCGGCAATACCCCAGACGCTCGCGCGCCATTCGCCGCGATTGACCGCATAGCCCCGTCGGCGCACCCGTTCCAGTTCAAGCGCCAAGGCCGAGGTGTCGGCCAGCGTCGATGGCGTGAACGCTTGCAGCCGGCGCACCGTCATCAGGCCGGTCGGGGGCTGTTCGCGCCAGGCCAGCAGGGCCTTGCCGGTGGCCACGCAGTAGGCCGGCGCGCGCCCTCCGATGACGCTGTAGGCGCGCACGGGCTCCGGGCTGTCGAGCTTGTCGACATAAATCACCTCCTCGCCGCTGAGCACCGACAGGTGCACCGTTTCGTTGGTCTCGGCCAGCAGCATGCGCATGGCCGGCGCCGCCGTCGCCCGAAAGTCGAGCTGGTGCAAGGCCTGGGCGCCCAGCTCCCACACCTTCAAGGTGGCGCGATAGCCCCCACGCCCGCCTTCGTTCACGACATAGCCCGTCTCCACCAGCGCCTGCAGCAGGCGGTGCACGTTGCTGGCGCCCATTTGCAGCTCGTGCGCCAGCTCGCTCACGCCCAAGGCCTGGGTGCGCGACGCCAGCACCTCCAGCAGACGCAAGCCCTTGATCAGCGTATTGTTCATTCAATATCTTGGTGATTTTCCATTTTGGAATCATATTCTCAAATGACAGAAGCAAGAGGGAGAACTCTCATTCAGTCAGAACGCTCAGGGCCGCGCTGGCCACCTTGCCAAGCCGTTGAAGCGCGGCGCCACGCCGCCGCGCAGGCCGATCCGGCAAGAAGGGTTGACAATCGCGCCATCAACACGCTGTTCGCACCCTCGTGGGCTTGCGCGATGGCGCTCCAGCCCCAAGTCCTTGGCCACCCCGCACCCTCCCCGACGCGCCGCCGCACTCGCCATGATCGTGGTGATCGGCGTGTGGGCCTACGGCTGGGTGGTGATGAAGCAGGTCACGTCTTACGTCGGCCCGTTCGACTTCGTTGCGCTGCGCTTTGCCTTGGCCACCGCCTTGCTGTTTGGCGTCATGGCGCTGCGCCGCCAGTCGTTCAAGCCCCCGCCGCTGGGTTTGACCCTGGCCGTGGGGGTGAGCCAGACCACGGCCTTTCAAAGCCTGGCGCAATGGGCGCTTGCCAGCGGCGGTGCCGGACGGGTGTCGGTGCTGGCCTACACCATGCCGTTCTGGTCGGTGCTGCTGGCCTGGTGGTTGCTGCACGAGCGCCCCGGCGCGCGCCAGTGGCTGGGCATCGCGCTGGCGGTGGCTGGCCTGATTTTCATCATCGAACCCTGGCAGGGGCTGGGCAGCTGGCAAAGCGCGGCGCTGGCCATCACCAGCGGCGCCTGCTGGGGCCTGGGTACGGTGCTGTCCAAGCGCATGTTCGAGTTGCACCGGCCTTCGCCGCTGGCCTTCACCGCCTGGCAAATGCTGCTGGGCACGTTGCTGCTGATCGTGGCGGCGTGGCTGATCCCCTCGCGCCCGATCGTTTGGTCGGGTGCCATGATCTACGGACTGCTGTACTCGGCCGTGCTGGCCACCAGCCTGGCGTGGACGCTGTGGTCCTTCGTCGTCGAGCGCCTGCCCACCACCGTGGCCAGTCTGTCCGCGCTGGGCGTGCCCATCGGCGCCGTGCTGCTGTCCTGGGCGTTGCTGCACGAGCGCCCCAGCGCGATGGAGCGCATCGGCATCGTGCTGATCGTGCTGGGCCTGTTGGTGACCAGCACGGCCGGCGCGCGCCGCGCGCCCATGCCCGATCCGCCGGCGTAGCGCCCGTGCGGCTTCGGCTGCGTTTCAGCGCACGACGCTGCAGCCCTTGGCCGTGGATGGATCGGTCACCGCGCCAGATGATGGCCGGCTTGGCCACCGGGTTGAGGTGCACCCGTGTCAAGCCGCAGCGTGAGGGCGCGCGGGCACAGCCAGCCGAGCACGGCCGCAATCACGAACAGGGCGGGCACATCGCCCAGCAGGTGCCCCGCATGCTGCGCATCGGCCAGCGACTGGACGGCCATGAGGCCTCCATGCGCGATGCTCGACCAGAGGGTGAAGGCGATGAGGCTCAGGTGCTGCTCGGGATCGCGCGCGACCAGCAGCAAAAAAACACCCAAGGTCGCGTAGATGGCGATGATCATCGGCAGGTACTCGGACTGGCCGTGATGCCAGGACCAGCCCGAGGGCCAGAGCACCGTGAGGGGATACACCCCGAAGATGAACACCAGGCCGAACAAGCGAAGCGCCAGTCGAAGGCGTCTGGTGCGATCGGCATCCGTCATGGCGATTCCTGCTGCAGGCGGCGAATGCTGGCGCTGCTGAAGGGCCCGCCCAGCACCAGGCTGATCCAGCAGACGTTGAACATGCCGGCGGTGAGCGGGAAAAAGCTCCAGACCAGCGCCGCCACACCCAAGGGATGTTGGCGCAAGCCGATGCCGACCGCCAGAAAGGCCATGCCGGCGCACAGGCGGAACACGCGCCCGCGGGTGCCATTGATCCAGCAGCCGAAGCCGGACCGGTTGAAGCGTTCGGACAGCGTCATGGTTTTCTCCCCGGCTCACGCCGAGCTGACCGGCTTGCCGGCGGCCTGCCAGCCCTTGAAGCCGCCGTCCAGGTGCGCGACGTTGGCGTAGCCCAAGCCGCGCAGCGCCTCGACCGCCAGCGCGGATCGCCCGCCGGATGCGCAATACAGGATCACCCGGTCGCCCGGCCTCAGCTCGCTCTTGTGATAGGGGCTGGCGGGGTCGGCGTAGAACTCCAGCATCCCGCGCGAGGCGTGCACCGCGCCCGCGATGGCGCCGCCGGCCAGTTCCGGGGCATCGCGGACGTCGACCAGGGTCGCGCGGCCGGTGTTCAGCTCCTGCTCGACCTGGTCGGCGCTGAGGTTGTCGATGCGGCCCCTGGCTTCCTGGACCTGTTGGGTGATGGGTTTTGCTGTCATGATGCGTCTCCTGAGTGGTCTGGACGTGCGCGCTCAGTGTCCATCCGGGGCGGCACTGCAAGCAATGCCCGATCGTCCAGAAGATGTGCTCAAAACGCCTCGGCACGACCAAGGGCGAGCCATGAGCCGCGACCTGCTATCCGACGTGCTGACGCTGGTGCGCCTGACCGGCGCACTGATCTTTCAGTTCGACGTCAAGGGCCCCTGGGGGGTGGCGGGCGAGCCCTTGCTGGAGAAGTTCGCCCCCCTGCTGCCGCCCGGCACCAGCAACGTCATCGCCTTCCACGTGGTGCTCGAAGGCGAGTGCTGGATTCGGCATGCCGCGCGCGACTGGTTCGCCGTCCACGCCGGGCAGGTGGCGGTGATCTCGCACGGCGGCCGGCACGAACTGGGCGACCAGCCCGGGCGCCCCAGCCTGCCGTTCGAGGCCATGCTGGGCGGCCGCCCGCTGCTGGCGGCGCGCCACCTGCAGTTCGACACCGGACCCGGCGGCACCAGCAAGGTGCTGTGCGGTTTTCTGGGCTGCGACCGGCGTGCCTTCGAGCCCCTGTGCGGTTCGCTGCCGCCGGTGTTCCAGGTCGACCTGGGCGAGCGCATGCAGACGCTGGTGCCCTATGCGGTGGCCAACGCGCTCGACGACAGCCCCGGCGCCGAAGGCCTGCGCGGGCGCCTGGCCGAGCTGCTGTTTCTCGGCGCCCTGCGCATCTACCTGCGGGAGCTGCCCGCCAACGCCTCGGGTTGGCTGGCCGGCGTGCGCGACCCGGTGATCGGCCGCGCCATGCAGGCCATGCACGCCGCGCCGCAACGGCACTGGACGCTGGACGAACTCGCCGCCGCGGCTGCCAGCTCGCGCTCGGCCGTGGCGGCCCGCTTCAGCGAGGTGCTGGACGAGTCCCCGATGCGCTACCTGACGCGCCTGCGCATGGCTGTGGCCGCGCGCCTGCTCACCGACAGCCACAAAAGCCTGGCGGCGATTGCCGAGGAAGTCGGCTACGAGTCGCCCGCCGCGTTTCAGCGCGCCTTCAAGCGCGAGTTCGCCATGCCGCCGGCGGCGTGGCGCAGGAACGCCACCGAAACCACCCCGCGAGCCGAGCCGCAGGCGGGGCTTGTTGGATAGAGACCCCGGCGCCGCTACACCACCACCGGCTCCGGCTCCAGCCGGATGCCGAAGCGCTCGTACACGCTGGTCTGGATCGCCTTGGCCAGCGTCATCACCTCGCCGCCGGTGGCCGGGTGCTGGCGCCCGCCGCGGTTGACCAGCACCAGCGCCTGCTTGTCGTACACCGCCGCGTTGCCCACGCTCTTGCCCTTCCAGCCGCAGGCGTCGATCAGCCAGCCCGCGGCCAGCTTGACGCTGCCGTCGGGCATGGGGTAGTGCACCACGTGCGGGTCGCGGCCGATGATGTCCTGGCACTGCTCGGGCGTCACGGTGGGGTTCTTGAAGAAGCTGCCGGCGTTGCCGATGACGGCCGGGTCGGGCAGCTTGGCGCGGCGAATCGCCACGATCCAGTCGAAGATCTGGCGCGCGCTGGGCTGGTGCACGCCCTCTTCCTGCATCTTGCGCTCCAGGTCCAGATAGCCCAGCACCGGCTGCCACGCGCGCGGCAGCGCAAAGCGCACGCGCAGGATCAGCGCACGGCCGGCCAGGCCGAAGTCGCCATCGTGCGCGGCGTGGTGCTTGAAGACCGAGTCGCGATAGCCGAAGCCGCACTGCGCGGCATCCAGCGTGAACCGCTCGCCGGTATGCAGGTCGATCGCGTCCAGTTCATGAAAGCGGTCTTGCAGCTCCAGCCCATAGGCACCGATGTTCTGCACCGGGCTGGCGCCCACGGTGCCGGGGATCAGCGCCAGGTTTTCGAGGCCGGGCAAGCCTTGATCCAGCGTCCAGGCCACGAAGTCGTGCCAGTTCTCGCCCGCGCCGGCTTCGACGAGGGTGTGGCGCTCGGTCTGGCCCACGATGCGCCGGCCCGGCACCTCCACCTTCAGCACGGTAGCCTTGACGTCGCCCGTCAGCACGATGTTGCTGCCGCCGCCCAGCACGAACTTGCCTGGCGCGGCCAGCTCGGCGTCGGCCAGCGCGTCGCGCACGTCCGCCTCATGGCGCACACGCACCAGTTGCGCGGCGCGCGCGGCGATGCCGAAGCTGTTCAGGGCCTGCAGGGAGACGTTGCGCTCGACGAACATGGGACAATTGTCGCACTCACTTTTTGCTTGCAAAGGATTGGCCCATGCCCTCTTTCGACACAGTTTGCGACCCCGACATGGTGGAGGTGCGCAACGCGGTGGACAACGCCGCCAAGGAAATCGGCACGCGCTTCGACTTCAAGGGCACCAGCGCCGCCATCGAACTGAAGGACAAGGAAATCACCCTGTTGGGCGATGCCGAGTTTCAGCTGCAGCAGGTGGAAGACATCCTGCGCGGCAAGCTGACCAAGCGCGGCGTGGACGTGCGCTTTCTGGACAAGGGCAGCGTGCAGAAGATCGGCGGCGACAAGGTCAAGCAGGTGGTCAAGGTCAAGAGCGGCATCGCCACCGAGGACAGCAAGAAGATCCAGAAGCTGGTGAAGGAAAGCAAGCTCAAGGTGCAGGCCGCCATTCAGGGCGAGGCGGTGCGCGTGACCGGCGCCAAGCGCGACGACTTGCAGGCGGTGATGGCGTTGCTGAAGAAGGAAATGACGGAGCTGCCGCTGTCGTTCGACAACTTCAGGGATTGAGCGGGCGCCTGCAGGGCTTGAGGCCCAAAGGATCGAGCGGCCGCGGAGCAGGCCATGCCAGCAATCGCCGTGAACGGGGTTTCCCCGGTCACTGGCGATGCCCCCTCGAGGGGGGATGCCGCAACATCGCGCAGCGAGTGGAGCAACGGGGGAGGTACTTTTTTTTCAGCGTTGCGCGGCGGTGACGACCATCTCGATCCTCCACGCCGGGTCGGCCAACGCGGCCTGCACGGTGGCGCGCGGCGGCGCGTGGCCGGGGGCCACCCAGGCGTCCCACACCGCGTTCATGCCGCCGATGTCGGCGATGTTGGCCAGGTAGATCTGCACGCGCAGGATGCGGCTCTTGTCGCTGCCGCAGGCGGCCAGGTGCGCGTCCACCTGGGCCAGCACGTCGGCGGTCTGGCTGCGGATGTCGGCGGCGCCGCTTTCGGGCACCATGCCGCCCAAGTGCACGATGCCATTGAAGACCGAGGCCTCGCTCAGGCGCTGACCCACGCACAGTCGAGTGATGGTGCTCATGATTTTTTGCTCCCCAGTCTGGATTCGGTGCCGGCCAGCAGGCGGCGGATGTTCTCGCGGTGGCGATAGATCAGCAGCAGCGCCATCGCCGTCATGGCCAGCGCCTTGGCGCCGCTGGCGGCCCACGCCACGCCGTCACCCAGCAGGTAGTACGCGGGCGCAAACACCGCCGCCACGATGGAAGCCAGCGACACGTAGCGGAAGAAAAGCACGATGATGACGAAGGTCGCCAGCGTGGCCCCGGCCAGCAGCGGCTCGAACGCCAGCAGCACGCCGAGCGCCGTCGCCACGCCCTTGCCGCCCTTGAAGGCGAAAAACACCGGATAAAGATGGCCCAGAAACGCCGCCAGCCCGGCCAGCGCCTGCGCGCCCTCGCCCAGGCCGTACGCGGGGCCGAACCACTTGACCAGCATCACCGGCAGCCAGCCCTTGGCGGCGTCCAGCAGCAGGGTGACGATGGCCGCCGCCTTGGAGCCCGAGCGCAGCACATTGGTGGCGCCCGGGTTGCCGCTGCCATAGCTGCGCGGATCGGCCAGGCCCATGGCGCGGCTGACGATGACGGCAAAACTGAGCGAGCCGATCAGGTAGGCCGCGAGCGTGGCCGCGGCGGTGCCCAAAGCATTCAAGCGTGTTACTCCTCTTTTTGTAGCTGACGGCGCTTCATCGACAAGCGCAGGATGCGCATTTTGCCACCATGCGCAAGCGCGCCGTTGTTACAAATCGATGGCGCATTCGACCGGCTTGGCGTGCAGCAGGGTGACGCAGACCTGCGGGTCGATGCCGATCAGGTAGCCGCGTCGCCCGCCGTTCAGGGCGATGCGCGGCAGCCGGAGGATGCTCTTTTCGATGAACACCGGCATGGCGCGGCGCGTGCCGAAGGGCGAGGTGCCGCCCACCTGGTAGCCGCTGTGGCGGCTGGCCACCTCGGGCTTGCAGGGCTCGACCGACTTGGCGCCGATCTGCCGTGCCAGGTTCTTGGTGCTGACCTTTCGGTTGCCGTGCATCAGCACGATCAGCGGCTTGGCGTCCTGGTCTTGCATGACCAAGGTCTTGACCACGCTGAAGGGGTCGAAGCCCAGCACCTCGGCGCTGTGCGTGGCGCCGCCGTGCTCGACGTACTCGTACGGGTGCTCGGTGAAGGCCACGCCGTGCTGGCGCAACACGGCGGTGGCGGGCGTTTCGCTGACGTGGGCGGTCTTGGCCTTGGGCATCGGCTTCAGGGCCTCATTGCGCGGGGTCGCGGGCTTCGAGGCGGATCGCATCGACAGCGGCCAGCAGTTCGGGCGACAACTGCACGTTCCAGGCATCCAGGTTTTCGTCCAGGTGCGCCAGGCTGGTCACGCCGATCAAGGTGCTGGCCACGCGCCAGGAGCGATAGCAGAACGCCAGCGCCAGCTGCGTGGGCGTCAGGCCGTGATCGCGCGCCAGCTGGTTGTAGCGCCGCGCCGTGGCCAGCGCGGCGGGGCGGCCCCAGCGCATCTTGCGCTGGCGCTCGTACAGGCTCATGCGGCCCACGGGCGCGCCGGGCCCGGTGAAGCCGCTGGCGTCGTACTTGCCCGTCAGCAGGCCGGCACCCAGCGGCGAAAAGGCCAGCAGACCCACGTTCAGGCGGTGACAGCTTTCGTCCAGCGCGTTGTCGACCGAGCGGTTGATCAGGCAGTAGCAGTTTTGCACGCTGGCCACGCGCGGCAGGCCCAGCTGCTCGGCCAGGCGCACGAACTCGTGCACGCCGTAGGGCGTTTCGTTGGACAGGCCGATCTGGCGCACCTTGCCGGCCTGCACCAGCCGCGCCAGCGCCTGCAGCTGCTCCACGATCGGCGTTTGCGAGTGCTCCTGCGCCGGGTCGTAGTACAGGCGGCCGAAGGCGGGCACCTGGCGCTCGGGCCAGTGGATCTGGTAGAGGTCGATGACCTCGGTTTGCAGGCGCTTGAGGCTGGCGTGGCACGAGGCCTCGATGTCGGCCGCCGTCATGCCGGCGCCGGCGCGAATCCAGGGCGCATCGCGCGAGGGGCCGGCCACCTTGCTGGCCAGCACGATGCGCTGGCGCATGCCGGGCCGGGCCTTCAGCCAGTGGCCGATGATGGCCTCGGTGCGGCCGTAGGTCTCGGCACGCGGCGGCACCGAATACATCTCGGCCGTGTCGACAAAGTTGACACCGCGCTCGATGGCGCGGTCCAGGATGGCATGGGCGTCGGGCTCGCTGACCTGCTCGCCGAAGGTCATGGTGCCCAGGCCGATGGGGGTGACGCGCAGCTCGCTGGCGCCCAGGGAAATGGTGTTCATCATGGGGCGAGTTTAGGCCCCTGCCCTACAACACCCCCGCCGCGCGGGCGCGCTCCTCCTCCTGCAGGCGCAGCACGCGCCGCTGCACCTTGCCCGAGGTCGTCATCGGCAACTGCTCGATGAACTCGATCTCCTTCGGGTATTCGTAGGGCGCCAGCTTGCCCTTCACGTGCTCTTGCAGCGTCACGATCAATGTGGATTCAAAATGGCCTTCAGCGCCCGCCTGCATTGCGCGAGCAGCTACAAAATCAGGACTGAGCACGACATAGGCCTTGACCAGCGCGCCGCGCGCGGCGTCGGGCTTGGGCACCACCGCGCAGTTGAGCACCGCCGGGTGCTTGACCAGGCAGTTCTCGATTTCGCCCGGGCCGATGCGGTAGCCCGCGGCCTTGAACACGTCGTCGGCCCGCCCCTGATACCACAGGTAACCCTCGGCATCGCGCACCGCCAAGTCGCCCGTGCGCCACCAGTCGCCCGTGAACTTGGCGCGCGTGGCGGCCTCGTTGTTCCAGTAGCCCAGAAAGAAGATTGGGTCGTGGTGGCCGTGGATGTCGGTGCGGCGGATCGCCACCTCGCCCGGCTCGCCCACCGGCACTTCCTCGCCCCGGTCGTCGATCAGCGCGATGAGGTGGCCGGGGTAGCCGCGGCCCATGCTGCCGGCCCGGGCGGGCCAGCCGACGCCCGGCAAACGGTGGTCGTTCATGGCGCAGTTGCCGACGATGTAGTTCACCTCGGTCTGGCCGAACATTTCGTTGACCACCACGCCCAGCTCCTTGCGGCAGTAGGCAAACACCGCGTCGCCCGCCGCCTCGCCGGCGCTCATCAGGCCCTGCAGGTGCAGCGCGTGGCGCGGGCGCGGGTGCGGCACGGCCTTCATCATGGCCTTGAGCGCGGTCGGGAACAAAAAGGCGTGCGTGACGCGGTGGCGCGACAGGATCTCGAACGCCTCTAGCGGGTCGAAGCGGCGGTTGTGCGCCACGATGGGACGGCCGAAATACAGGGTGGGCAGCAGCGCGTCCATCAGCCCGCCCGTCCAGGCCCAGTCGGCCGGGCTCCAGAAGACGGCACGACTGGCGCGCTCGGGCGCGGTCGGATCGAAACCGAACCAGTTCTGGCTGCACACGAAGCCGGGCAGGTTGCCGATCAGCACGCGCTGCGGAATCAGCGCGCCCTTGGGCGGGCCGGTGGTGCCGCTGGTGTAGATCAGCACGGCCGCATCGTCGGCCAGGGTGTCGGCAGCGGCGAAGCGGTCGCGCGACTTGGCCAGCAGCGCGTGCCATTCGTGGTCGGCGCGCTCGGCACCGGCGCCCAGGCCGATGACGGTCTGCAGTGCCAGGCAGGTGTCGCGCGCGGCCAGCAGGTTGTCCAGCGCCCCTTCGTCGCAGATGGCGACCGTGGCCGCCGCGTTCTGCAGGCGATATTCGAGCGCCTCGGGGCCGAACAGCTGCGACAGCGGCATGGCGATGGCCCCCATCTGCAGCACCGCCATGTAGGCCACGGCGGTCTCGAAGCGCTGCGGCATGACGATGGCCACGCGGTCGCCGGTGCGCACGCCCAGGCGCGTCAGCGCGTTGGACAGGCGGTTGGCCTGCGCCTGCAGCTGCGCATACGAGTACGTCGCCGGCTTGCCGCCCACGCGGTGCTCGATCACCGCCACCCGCTCGGCCGCGCCCGGCAGCGCCGCCCAGCGCGCCGAGCAGGCCAGCGCGATGTTGAAGTGACGCGGCACCAGCCAGTGAAAGCCGGCCTGCATGGCCGCGTAGTGGTCACCCGATTGACTCTGGCTCATGGGATGTCTCCTCTATCATGCGCGCCGATGTCCACCTACACCGTCCTCAGGCGCGCGCGCAGCGATTTTGTCCCGCTGCGACTGTACCGCTATCACGTGCTTTTGTGGGGCCGAATCGGCCCGCGCCCGCCGCTGGTGCTGGTGCACGGCTGGATGGACGTGGCCGCCAGCTATCAGTTCATGGTCGACGCGCTGTCTGATGATTTTTTCAAGGACCGCCTGATCATCGCGCCCGACTGGCGCGGCTTTGGCCAGAGCAGCGGCCCGGCCTGCGACCACTACGCCTTTGCCGACTACCTGGGCGACCTGGACGCCCTGCTCGACCACTACGCCGGCGCCACCGCGGTCGACCTGGTCGGCCACAGCATGGGTGGCAACGTGGCCATGATGTACGCCGGCGCGCGGGCCCAGCGCGTGCGCCGGCTGGTCAACCTGGAGGGCTTCGGCATGCCCGCCACCCGGCCCCAGCAGGCGCCCGGCCGCTTCGCCCGGTGGATGGACGAGATCAAGGCCCTGCAGCGGGGCGAGCATGACTTGAAGACCTACGACGACGCGGCCGGCGTGGCCGCGCGCCTGATGAAGACCAACCGCCGCCTGCCGCAAGGCAAGGCCGACTGGCTGGCGCGCCAGTGGGCCGAGCCGCGCACCGGGGCCGATGGCGCCACGCGCTGGCACATCCGCGGCGACGCCGCCCACCGCATCACCAGCGCGCAGCTGTTCCGCGTCGACGAGATGCTGGCGCTGTACGCCGCCATCACCGCGCCCACCCTGATGGTGGAGGCCAGCGACGACAGCCTGCGCACCTGGTGGCAGCGCCGCTTCACGCTGGACGAATTTCATCAGCGCCTGCAGTCCGTCCCCGATTGCCGCTGCCACACCCTGCCCGACTGCGGCCACATGCTGCACCACGACCAGCCCGAATTGCTGGCGCGCCAGATCGAAGCCTTTCTGGCGCCCGCCTGAGCGCCGCCGCGCCGCGCGGCAATGCCTGCGCGCGCATGGGAAAATACTGGGTTTGGCGCGCCACGAACGCGTGCGCGCCCCACATTGGAATATTGAACACCATGGACGCAGAACACCTGAACCAGATCGGCACCCAGATCGAAGACCTCCGCGCGCGCACCGCCGAACTCCGGGGGTATCTTTGACTACGACAACAAAGCCGAACGCCTGAGAACCGTCAACGCCGCGCTGGAAGACCCCGCGGTCTGGAACGACCCCAAGAAGGCCCAGGAGCTGGGCAAGGAAAAAAAGCAGCTCGACGGCGTGGTCCTGGTGCTGGACGACTTGGCGCGCGAGCTGACCGACGGCGCCGAGCTGTATGAACTGAGCCGCGACGAAGGCGACGACGGCGCCCTGCTGGCCATCGAGCAGGACACCGATCGGCTGCAAAAGACGGTGGAGGAGTTGGAGTTTCGCCGCATGTTCAACCAGCCGGCCGACCCGCTCAACTGCTTTCTGGACATCCAGGCCGGCGCCGGCGGCACCGAGGCCTGCGACTGGGCCAGCATGCTGCTGCGCCAGTACCTGAAGTACGCCGAGCGCAAGGACTTCGCCACCACCATCGAGGACGAGACGCCGGGCGACAGTGCCGGCATCAAGGGCGCCACCATCAAGATCGAGGGCGAATACGCCTACGGCCTGCTGCGCACCGAAACCGGCGTGCACCGCCTGGTGCGCAAGAGCCCGTTCGACAGCTCAGGCGGGCGCCACACCAGCTTCGCCAGCGTGTTCGTCTACCCCGAGATCGACGACTCGATCGAGATCGACATCAACCCGGCCGACGTGCGCGTGGACACCTACCGCGCCAGCGGCGCCGGCGGCCAGCACATCAACAAGACCGACTCGGCCGTGCGCCTGACGCACATGCCCACCGGCATCGTGGTGCAGTGCCAGGACAGCCGCAGCCAGCACAGCAACCGCGACGTCGCCTGGCGGCGCCTGCGCTCGCGCCTGTACGACCACGAGATGCGCAAGCGCATGGAAGAGCAGCAAAAGCTGGAGGACAGCAAGACCGACGTCGGCTGGGGCCACCAGATCCGCAGCTACGTGCTGGACAACAGCCGCATCAAGGATTTGCGCACCGGCGTCGAGGTCAGCAACACGCAGAAGGTGCTGGACGGCGACCTGGACGCCTTCATCGAGGCCTCGCTCAAGCAGGGCGTCTGAGTTTTTTCGAGACAAATCGGGCTGCAGCGCCCACGGATAAAGCGTGAGCAGCTTCATAAATCATAGTAAAGGATTGAACATGCGTGAAGGACAAACCGCCGTCACCCGGCGCCTGGACTACGCTCCGCCGGCGTTCTGGATCGACACCGTCGACCTCAGCATCGACCTGGACCCGGCCAAGACCCGCGTGCTCAGCAAGCTCACGGTGCGGCGCAACCCCGACGTGCCGGCGCAGCCGCTCAAATTGGACGGCGACGAGCTCAACCTGGCGCGCGTGCTGCTCGACGGCGCCGGCTGCAGCTTTCGCATGGAAGGCGAGCAGCTGGTGCTGGAGAACCTGCCTGAGGGCGACGCGCCCTTCGCGCTCGAGATCTTCACCACCTGCAGCCCCGAGAAGAACAGCAAGCTGATGGGCCTGTTCATGAGCGGCGGCGACTTCTTCACCCAGTGCGAGTCCGAGGGCTTTCGGCGCATCACCTACTTCCTCGACCGCCCGGACGTGATGGCCACCTACACCGTCACGCTGCGCGCCGACAAGCAGCGCTGGCCGGTGCTGCTGTCCAACGGCAACCTGGTCGATGCGGGCGAGCTGGAGGGCGGGCGCCACTACGCCACCTGGCACGACCCGCACAAGAAGCCCTGCTACCTGTTCGCCGTGGTGGCCGGCAAGCTGGTGGCGCGCGAGCAGCGCATCACTACGCGCAGCGGCAACAACCACCTGCTGCAGGTCTGGGTGCGCCCGGGCGACCTGGACCAGACCGAGCACGCCATGAACTCGCTGGTGCACGCCATCCTGTGGGACGAATGGCGCTTCGGCCTCAAGCTCGACCTGGAGCGCTTCATGGTGGTGGCCACCAGCGACTTCAACTTCGGCGCGATGGAAAACAAGGGCCTGAACATCTTCAACAGCAAGTACGTGCTGGCCAAGCCCGCCACCGCCACCGACGCCGATTTCGAGGCCATCGAGGGCGTGATCGGCCACGAGTACTTCCACAACTGGACGGGCGACCGCGTCACCTGCCGCGACTGGTTCCAGCTCTCGCTGAAGGAAGGCCTGACGGTCTTTCGCGACCAGAGCTTCAGCATGGACATGGCCGGCACCGCCAGCGCGCGCGCGGTCAAGCGCATCGGCGACGTCATCACCCTGCGCACGGTGCAGTTCGCCGAGGACGCCGGCCCCATGGCGCACCCGGTGCGTCCCGACGAATACCTGGAGATCACCAACTTCTACACCACCACCATCTATGAAAAGGGCGCCGAGGTGGTGCGCATGGTCGAGACCCTGCTGGGGCGCGAGGGCTTTCGCCGTGGGCTGGACCTCTACTTCCAGCGCCACGACGGCCATGCCGTCACCTGCGACGATTTCATACAGACCATGGCCGACGCCACCCCCGGCAGCGCGCTGGCCGAGCGCCTGCCGCAGTTCAAGTTGTGGTACAGCCAGGCCGGCACGCCCGTGGTGCGCGCCCAGGGCCACTACGACGCCGCCGCGCAAACCTACACCCTGCAACTTTCGCAAAGCTGCCCGCCCACGGCCGGCCAGCCCGCCAAGCAGCCCATGCTGATCCCGCTGCGCCTGGGCCTGGTGGGCCTGGATGGGCGCGACCTGCCGCTGACCTTGCAAGGCGGCGCGCTGCTGCACGGCGACGTCGTCGTGCTGCACGAGCCTGCGGCCACGCTGGTGTTCAGCGGCGTCACGCAAGAACCGGTGCCCTCGCTGCTGCGCGGCTTCTCGGCGCCGGTCAAGCTGCAGATGGAGGCCACGCCCGAGCAGCTGATGCACCGCCTGGCGCACGACAGCGACCCCTTCAACCGCTGGGAGGCCGGCCAGCAGCTGGCGCTGCGCGTGGCGCTGGCGCAGCTGGCCGCCGGCGGCGAGGTGGCGCCCGCGCCGCTCAGCGACGCCCACCTGGCCGCCCTGCGCGCCGTGCTGCGCGATGCGGCGCTGGACGCCGCCTTCAAGGCGCTGGCCCTGGGCCTGCCGGGCGAAAGCTACATCGCCGACCAGCTGCCCGGCAACGTCGATCCGCAGCGCATCCACGCCGTGCGCGAGGCCATGCGCCGCCAGCTCGCCCACGCCCTGCGCGCCGACTGGCAATGGGCCTGGGAGCACAACCACGACACCGGCGCCTACACGCCCGACCCCGTCTCCAGCGGCCGCCGCGCGCTGGCCGGCCTGGCCCTGGCCATGCTGTGCCTGGCGGCCGACGGCGACGCCGTGTGGCCCGGCAAGGCCTACCAGCGCGTAAAGGACGCCGGCAACATGACCGACCGCGAGAACGCCCTGCAGGCCCTGCTGGGCTGCGGCCATCCGCTGGCGGCGCGCGCGCTGGAGGGGTTCTACGCGCGCTTCAGCCACGAGGCGCTGGTGGTCGACAAGTGGTTCGCCCTGCAGGCGCGCGCGCCCGACGTCGCCGGCAGTGCCCTGCCCGCCGTGCTGGCGCTGATGCAGCACCCCGACTTCACGCTGAAGAACCCCAACCGCGCGCGCAGCCTGCTGTTCGGCTTTTGCAGCGGCAATCCGGCGGGCTTTCACCGCCTGGATGGCGCCGGCTACACCTTCTGGGCCGGCCAGGTGCTGGCGCTCGACGCCATCAACCCGCAGGTCGCCGCGCGCCTGGCGCGCACCATGGACGCCTGGGCGCGCCTGGCCGAGCCCTGGCGCGGCGCCGCGCGCGAGGCCATCGCCCGCGTGGCGGCCCAGCCCAAGCTGTCCAACGATGTGCGCGAGGTGGTCACCCGCGCCTTGGCCGAATGAGCGCCCCCCGTTGCTCCACTCGCTGCGCGATGTTGCGGCATCCCCCCCAAGGGGGCGCACGCAGGGGCCGGGGAAACCCCGGCCACGCGTGCACGGGCGCGGCCTGCTCCGCGGCCATTGGGCTCTTTCGGCTTCATGCGCTGCCGCTGAAGCCCTGTTCCGCGAACACTTGACACCCGGATCAATGCCATGAACCCCAAGGTTTCCCTCACCCGCCACCTGGTCGAAAAACAGCGCGTGGACGGCCACATCCCGGGCCAGCTGCGCCTGCTGCTGGAGGTGGTGGCGCGCGCCTGCAAGGGCATCAGCCACGCCGTCAACAAGGGCGCCCTGGGCGGCGTGCTGGGCTCGGCCGGCAGCGAGAACGTGCAGGGCGAGGTGCAGAAGAAGCTCGACATCATCGCCAACGAGGTGCTGATCGAGGCCAACGAATGGGGCGGCCACCTGGCGGCCATGGCCAGCGAGGAGATGGAAGCCATCCACGTGGTGCCCAACCGCTACCCCAAGGGCGAATACCTGCTGCTGTTCGACCCGCTGGACGGCTCCAGCAACATCGACGTCAACGTCAGCATCGGCACCATCTTCAGCGTGCTGAAGATGCCCGAGGACGACCGCGGCGTGGAAGAAGCCGACTTTTTGCAGCCCGGCAGCCACCAGGTGGCGGCCGGCTATTGCGTGTACGGCCCGCAGACCACGCTGGTGCTGACGGTGGGCGACGGCGTGGACATGTTCACGCTCGACCGCGAGCAGGGCAGCTTCATCCTCACGCAGGAGGGCCTGCGCATCCCCGAGGACACGCAGGAGTTCGCCATCAACATGAGCAACATGCGCCACTGGGCGCCGCCGGTGCGCCGCTACATCGACGAATGCCTGGCCGGCCAGGAGGGCCCGCGCGGCAAGAACTTCAACATGCGCTGGGTGGCGTCCATGGTGGCCGACGTGCACCGCATCCTGATGCGCGGCGGCATCTTCATGTACCCCTGGGACGCGCGCGAGCCCGGCAAGCCCGGCAAGCTGCGCCTGATGTACGAGGCCAACCCCATGAGCTGGCTGATCGAGCAGGCCGGCGGCGCCGCCACCAACGGCCGCCAGCGCATCCTGGACGTGCAGCCCCGGCAGCTGCACGAGCGCGTGAGCGTGATCCTGGGCGCCAGGAACGAGGTCGAGCGCGTGACGCGCTACCACGCCGAGGCCGCCTCGAAGTAAGCCGCCAGCCACCGGGCGACCCGTCGATGCCCAAGCCGCCCGACCGCGCCGTCCGCACGCCCGTGCTGTGGCTGTACGCGGTGCTCACCGGCCTGCTGGCCGTGGCCGTCACCAGCGGCTTTCGCGCCCTGATCGGCGTGGTCGAGTGGATCAGCACCGGCCACACCGGCAGCCTGGTCGAGGCCGCGCGCTTGCTGCCGCCTTGGCAGCGCGCGCTGATCGGCACCGTGGGCGGCGCGCTGGCCGGCCTGGTGCTGTCCTATGGCAACCGCTGGGCTGCGCGCGATCCGCAGGGCGGGCGCTACAGCGACTACCTGGCCGCGGCGCGCGCCGGCGCGGTCGACCTGAACGACCGCAGCACCTGGGTGCGCAGCGTGTCGGCGCTGCTGTCGGTGGGCAGCGGCGCTTCCATCGGGCGCGAGGGGCCGATGATCCAGCTGTCGGCCTGGCTGGCCTCGCGCCTGGCGCGCGCCGTCGCGCTGTCGCCCGAGCAGCGCCGAGTGCTGCTGATCTGCGGCATCGCCTGCGGCATCGGCTCGGTCTATCACGCGCCGATCGCCGGCGTGGTGTTCGTGCTGGAGCTGGCGCTGGGCTTTCTGTCGGCGCCCATGGTGGCGCCGGTGCTGATGGCCGCCGCCACCGCCGGCATCGTCAACCACACGCTGATCGACCCGGCGCCGCTGTACGCCATGCCCGCCGTGCCGCTGGAGTCCAGCAACCTGGGCATGGCGCTGGCCGTCGGCCTGGTGTGCGGCGGCATGGGCTGGCTGATGCTGGACTGGGTCGACCGCCTGCGCGGCGCGTTCAAGCGCATCGACTCGCTGACCTTGCGCCTGGGCCTGGGCGGCCTGCTGGCGGGCAGCCTGTCGGCCTTCGTGCCCGAGGTCTGGGGCAACGGCTTCAGCACCATTTCGCACCTGCTCAACGGCCAGATCCTGTGGCCCTGGGTGCTGGTCATCCTGGCCGCCAAGTTCGCCGCCACGCTGTTCAACACCGGCTCGGGCGCCGTCGGCGGCATGTTCACGCCCACCTTGTTCGTGGGTGCCACCACCGGCTTTTCGCTGGCGCACATCGCCGGCTACTGGCTGCCGCCCGACGCCGTGGGCGACCCGCTGACGCTGGCGGTGATCGGCATGTCGGCCATGCTCAGCGCCGTCACCCACGCGCCGCTGATGGCCATCGTGATGGTGCTGGAGATGACCAACCAGTTTCAGCTGTCGGTGCCGGTGATGCTGGCCTGCGGCGTGGCGCACGCCATCAGCACGCAGTTCGGCACGCAGCCGATGTATGGCAACCCGATCGAGGCGCGGCACTGAGACCGTGTGGCATTCGAAAAGACAAAACAGCCGGCTGCGGGGCGGGATCAGGCCGTCGGGGCGCCCGGCTCCGTTCATGTCCCCCACCGGCCTGCGGCCGGCTCCGCCTTCACTTCACTGCGCCGGGCACCCCGACGACCTGATCCGAGGCGTCGCGCGCCGAGCGAGCCGCCTGATGTGTGACCGCCGCGTCCCGCCAAGGGGCTTGGGTGGGCAGCGCAGCGAGGTCAAGGAGGAGATGGCCGTCGTAGACGGACAGCGGGGGACAGGAGCGGAGCTGCCCGCCCATGCCCCTTGGCGCGCCCCCGCCCGCCCGACGTCTTCAACGCGTTGTTTCCAACTTGGTATGAGACTCAGGACATCCGCATCTCGGGCAAAATATGCTGCATTGCAGCAATTCGCGGCGCCCGCGCGCCCACCGCCGTCTACATGGCCGCCTTCAACGAAGAACAAGTCCTCTCGGTGCACCACTGGACCGACCGCCTGTTTTCCTTCACCACCACGCGCAGCCCCAGTCTGCGCTTTTCCAACGGCCACTTCACCATGATCGGCCTGAAGGTGAACGGCAAGCCGCTGTTGCGCGCGTATTCCATCGTCAGCCCCAACCACGAGGAGCACCTGGAGTTCCTCAGCATCAAGGTGCCCGACGGCCCGCTGACCAGCCGGCTGCAGCACATCCAGCCGGGCGACAAGGTGCTGGTCGGCCACAAGCCCACCGGCACCCTGCTGATCGACTACCTGCTGCCCGGCAAGCGCCTGTACCTGCTGGGCACCGGCACCGGCCTGGCGCCGTTCATGAGCATCGTGCGCGACCCCGAGACCTACGAGCGCTTCGAGCAGGTGGTGCTGGTGCACGGCTGCCGGCTGGTCGACGAGCTGGCCTATCGCCAGTACCTCACGCAGGAGCTGCACCAGCACGAGTTTCTGGGCGAGCTGGTGCGCCGCCAGCTCAGGTACTACCCCACCGTCACGCGCGAGCCCTTCCCCACCCAGGGCCGCATTCCCGAGCTGATCGACAGCGGCCGCATGGCGCGCGACCTGGGCCTGCCCGATCTCGATCCGCGGCTGGACCGCGTGATGCTGTGCGGCAGCCCCGAAATGCTCAAGTCCGTCAAGGCCGTGCTGGAGGCGCGCGGCTTCGAGGAAGGCAACACCACCACGCCGGGCGACTTCGTGGTCGAGCGGGCGTTTGTCGAGCAGTGACGGGGATATAAATGAAATCGGACTGCAGCGCCCGTCCACCAAGCGCGAGCAGCTATTTCATCGATAGCAACCCGATGTTTTGAAAGGCCCCGCGATGCGCAGCTTCGACGACTCCCATGGCCGCCACTGGCAGGCCGCCCTGCTCGAAGCCTCCTACGGCAACGTGATGCTGGTGCTGAGCCCCATGGACGGCACCGAGGTGGTGCAACACCTGCTGGGCTCGGACAACCTGGCCGACGCCGAAGGCGAACTGGCGGCGCTGGACGACGCCGCCCTCGCCGCCCTGCTGGCCGAGGCCCAGCCCTGGGACCACGAGGCCGGCGTGGAGCGCGCCAAGGCGCTGTACGGCGCCGGCGCCAAGCTGGCCGCGCCGACGCACAGCTTCAATCAGCGCAAAAAACCCTGAACGGATTTGCCGGCGCTTCAATCACATCGGCTCGGAAGGCCGCGGAGCAGGCCGTGCCAGCGATCGCCGTGGCCGGGGTCTCCCCGGCTACTGGCGGTGCCCCCTCGAGGGGGGAAGCGCAACAACGCGAAGCGTGTGGAGCTTGGGGGTGTGCTGTTTCAGCAGCGCAACGCCGCGGCGGCCGACTCGCGGATGCCGGAGAGCGCCTCGTCCAGGCCCACGTTGTTGTGCTCCAGCACGCGCTCGGCGCGGTAGCTGGAGCGCACCAGCGGGCCCGACACCACCTCCAGAAAGCCCTTGCCCAGGGCCAGCTCGCGGTAGCGCTGAAACTCGTCGGGCGTGACGAAGCGCTGCACCGGCAGGTGGTTCTTGGTCGGGCGCATGTACTGGCCCATGGTCACCACGTCCACGTCGGCGGCGCGCATGTCGTCCAGCGCCTGCTCAATCTCGCCCTCGGTCTCGCCCAGGCCCAGCATCAGGCTGGTCTTGGACACCGTCTGCGGCGCATGGCCCTTGGCGAACTTCAGCACGTCGAGCGTGGTCTCGTAGCCGGCACGCGCATCGCGCACCGGGTGCGTCAGGCGCTTGACGGTCTCCAGGTTCTGCGCGTAGGTCGCCAGGCCGGCGTCCAGCACCTGGGCCACCAGCTCGTGCCTGCCCTGAAAGTCGGGCGTCAGCGCCTCGACCGCCGTGTCGGGCATGCGGGCGTGGATGGCGCGAATGCAGGCGGCGTAGTGGCCCGCGCCCAGGTCGGGCAGGTCGTCGCGGTCGACCGAGGTCAGCACCACGTAGCGCAGGCCCATCAGCGCCACCGCGTCGGCCACGTTGGCCGGTTCATCCGCGTCCAGCCAGCCGTGCGGATTGCCCGTGTTGACCGAGCAGAACTTGCAGGCGCGCGTGCACACCGAGCCCATCAGCATCAAGGTGGCGGTGCCGCGGCCCCAGCATTCGGCGATGTTGGGGCACTTGGATTCGGAGCACACCGTGGCCAGCTTGTGCGAGCGCACGATGTCCATGATTTCCTGGAACTTCGCGCCCGTGGGCAGGCGCACGCGCAGCCAGTCGGGCTTGCGGCCGACATCGGGGATGGCCGTCAGCGCACTGGGCTTGATGCCGTCCATCACCGCCCGCGTGCCTTCGGGCGAGACGAACTTGGTGCCCGACTCGGGGCGGCGGCGGGTAATCGATATCTCGCTCATGCGGCAGAACCTTTTCGAGGCGGCCCGCGCAAGGCGCCGACCGAACGGCCCATTTTATCGGCTGCCCCCGGGCGCCGGCCGCGGGCGCGGCCGATGGGCGCGGCGTGCGTCAGGGCTTTTTGCCCGCTTCCTTGCGCTCCATCAGGCGCTGCCACACGTGCGGCGAGGTGAACTGCGCCACGTCGCCGCCCAGCAGGGCGATTTCGCGCACCAGGGTGCTGCTGACGAACTGGTAGCGCCCGCTGGGGGTCAGAAACACGCTTTCCACCTCGGGGGCGAGCTTGCTGTTCATGCCGGCCAGCTGAAACTCGTAGTCGAAGTCCGACACCGCCCGCAGGCCGCGCACCATGGCCTTGCCGCCCTTGGTGCGCACGTAGTGGCTGAGCAGGCCGTCGAAGGCTTCGGCGCGCACGTCGGGCCACTTGGCCACCGACTCCTGCACCATCGCCAGCCGCTCATCCAGCGTGAACAGCGTCTTCTTGTGGTGGGCCACCGCCACCGCGACGATGACCTCGTCGAACAGCTCGCGCGCGCGGCGGACGATGTCCTCGTGCCCCAGCGTGATGGGGTCGAACGTGCCGGGATAGACGGCGATGACGTGGCGGCTCATGGGTGGATCTCCGTCGGGTGGCGCGCGGCCGTGGGCTGAAGTCGCCGTCGATTATGCGCAAGCGGCGCGCAGCGGCACAAGCAAATGGGCATGCACGGCGCCCGCCTTCAGGTGGCGGTGCGGGGCCAGGCCGACCTCGGCCAGCGCCGCGGCATCCCAGGCGACCGGCGCCTCCAGGTAGACGAAGCCGTCCGCGCGCAGCGCCCGCGCGGCGGCGGCCAGCGCCGGCGCAAACAGGGCCTGGGCATCGAAGGGCGGATCGAGCAGCACCAGGTCGACGCTGCCGGCCGCGCAGGCCGCCAGCGCGGACACGCCATCGCCACGGCGCACGGTCACGGTTTGCGCCTGCAGTCGATCTTTCAGCGCCTGCAATTGCCGCGCCAGGGCCGCGTCCTGCTCGACCAGCAGCACCTCGGCCGCGCCGCGCGAGGCCGCCTCCAGCCCCAGCGCGCCGCTGCCGGCAAAGGCGTCGACGCAGCGCCAGCCGTGCAAATCCTGCCCCAGCCAGTTGAACAGGGTCTCGCGCACGCGGTCGGGCGTGGGGCGCAGGCCGGGCCGGTCGGCCACGGGCAGCAGCGTGCGGCGCCACTGGCCGCCGATGATGCGGACCTGGTGCGGCAGGCCGCCGTGCCGGGCTGGATGAGGCTTGGACATGGCCCGATTGTCCTCAAGCCCGCGGCCGGTTCAAAAAACGATGCTGGTGCGCAGGCCGAACATCAGGGCGTTGGGGACACGCCGGGTGGCACCCAGCCCACCGGGGCGGATCACATATTGCAGGTCGGCCTGCACCTGCCACCACGGTTTGATTGGGTAGCGGTAGCTGGCTTCGACAAAGGTCTCGCTGCCCCGGCCCGGCTCGCACGCGCACCGGCTCAGATGCGCCCAGCCCACACCCAGCGCCAGCACGTCCGCGGCACGTTATTCGAACGGGCCGTTGAAGGCCACACCCGCATTGGCGCTGAAGTCCACCCGGTTGCGGTCGCGCGGCGCCGCCATGGCGCGGGCAAACACGCCCAGGCTGCGCGCGCCCTGACGCCAGAGCATCTGGTCGGCCATGGCATACAGGCTGTGATTGCCCCGATGCTGCAGCGCCGCGCCGTTGCCGGTGAGGTCGGCCAGCGAGCCGCCCGCGCCGTCGAGGCGCTGGTCGTCAAAGCGCCCGGTGTGGGCCCAGGCACCGATCTTGTAGGTGCCGGGCAGGCCGTCGGCGTCGGTCGGGCGCTGGTACTGCAGTTCGGCGATCAGCAGCGCCTGGCCCACAGGCACAAAGCGCATGCCGTGGCGGTCGATCCAGGCCGGTTGCTCTTCATCGCGGCCCACGGGCGAGCCGTCGAACACCCCCGCCAGCAGCGTAACCCGATCACCGGTCTGCACACGCAGGCGCGCGCCCAGCGAGGCCAGCGGATACGCCGGCCCGCCCGCGGGCAGGTCCGTCGAGGGCAGCGCGGCCCAGCCGAACATGGCATTGAGCAGGCTCGACGCGTATTCGCTGGTCATGAACTCTTGGTCGGCCGCCAGCTTGCCCACGCGCAGGTCGGCCTTGCCGTCGGCCCAGGACTGCTGGCCCCACAGCTCCCACAGCCGGGTCGCCGGCCTGGCCTCGATGTTGCTGACTGTCTGCAGCCCACCCACGTTGTCCTGGGTGAAGCTGGCGCGCCGGCCGTGGATGTTGACGGCACTGAGATAAAACGAGCCGCCGCTCCAGCCCCAGGCTTTGTCGCCATCGCCGGCCAGCGCCAGCTGCGTCAGGCCGGTGTAGGCGCTGCCGCCTTGCAGGCCGCCGGACACCAGGCGCGTGAGCTGGCTGGTCTCCTGCAGGCCCAGGGTCAGGCCCGCGCGCTCCAGGCGGGGGCGCAACCCGCCCATGTCGCCCAACAGGGTTTCGTCGGGCGGCGGCGTGTCGGCCCACGCGGCTCCCAGCCCCAGCACGACGCTCACGCACAGCGCTGCAGCCCTGGCCCTTCTCCTCATCTCCTGCCTCCTGCCTGGGCCTTACCAGCGCATGAAAAACAACCACCAAGCCCAGCAAAACGGCACCAGGCCCAGCGCGATCAGCCCCACGGCCGCGAGGCGGCGCAGCGGCGCGGCGCTGCGCAGGCCGGTCAGGCGCCACTCGAAGCGCAGGCTCCAGGCCAGTGCCAGGCCCAACAGTGCCCAGCGCACGACGTTGGCCCAGCCGGTCGGCACGCCCTCGTGCTGCAGCAGGGTGAGCGTGGTGGCGGTCAGGCCCAGAAACACGCCGATGCCCGCCGTCGGGATCAGCCCCTGCGCCAGCTTGTGCACGCCCGTCCAGCGCCCGCCCAGGGGCTGGCGCGTGTGGCCGTCGCGCAGGCCGCGCGGGCGCGGCAGCACGCGGTCGGCGCCCCACAGGCCGGCAAAGACGGCGCCGCCCACCGCCACCGTCGCGCCGGCGATGAACAGCAGGATCACCGCGCCGTCCAGCCAGCTGAAGCTGTCGTTGACCGCGGGGTAATGTGTCAGCACGAACCAGGGCGCGTTGTCGGCCAGCGGCCAGTAGATGTCGTGGTCCACCAGCAGGGTGGCAAGGGCCTGCTTGAGGGTGACGAACCAGGGGCTGGCGCTCCACAGGAAGGCGCCCACCGCCAGGCCCATCAGGCCGAACACGATCAGCGCCGTCTCCCAGCCGTTGCCGGGCGCCACGCCGACGATCTCGGCCTCGGGGGAGCGCGGCTGCAGCGCGATGGCGCCGCGGTAGTCGCTGCAGCGCCCGCACATGTGGCATTCGGCCGCACCTTCCATGGTGCGCAGCGGCAGCAGGGGCGCACAGTTGATGGCCTCGGTGCGGCGCTCGGCCGTGCGCCAGGCCTCGGCGTCGACGGCGAAATGCCAGGGCGCCAGCCGTGCCAGCAGGTTGAACACGCCGTTGACCGGGCACAGGTACTTGCACCACACGCGCTTGTTGCGCCCGTACAGAAAGCCGACGGCCATCGCCGCCAGGGTGGAGCCGCCCAGCACGGCCGCCGCCGCCCAGGGGTATTGATAGACGCTGACCAGCTGGCCGTAGACCGTGGTCAGCGCAAAGGCCACCACCGGCCAGCCGCCCCAGCGCATCCAGCGCGGAATGGCACCGCCGCGCCCATGGCGGCTGGCCCATTCGGTGAGCGCGCCCTCGGGGCAGAACAGGCCGCACCAGGCGCGGCCCAGCAGCGGGATCGACACCAGCACGAAGGGCCACCACAGCCCCCAGAAGGCGAACTGCGCGACGATGGTGAGGTTGTTGAACACGCTGGCCGTGCGGTCCGGCAGCGGCAGCGCCGCCGGAATGAGCAGCAGCGCCAGGTAGATGCCGACGATGATCCACTGCAGGCGCCGCACGGCGCGCTGATGGTCGCGCAGGAAGTCGCCCACGCGCGCCACGCGCCCGCGAAAGCTGGCCGGGCGCACAAGGGGAGGAACAGGATGAACGATGACCGCCACGGTGGACGCTTTCTGAACGAAGTGGTGCCTCAACCCGCCACGTGGCCGCCACCCGCCAGCGGGCGCGGCGCCGGCGCCTGCGACGCGCGGCGCAGCAGCCAGGCCACCACCGCCCAGTAGGCCAGCCAGATCAGCAGCTGCGACAGCGCCGGCGTGGCGCGGTAGCCGGCAAAATCGGCCAGCAGCTTGCCCAGGCCGGCGCCGGTGTCCAGCCAGGCGCTGGTGTCCCACACCGGGTCGATCAACGTGGGCAGCACGCCCAGCGCGATCAGCCGGTCGCTGGCGCCCACCAGCAGGCCGCCGGCCAGCAGCAGCAGCAGGATTTCGGTCAACTGAAAGAAGCGCCGCCAGGTGATCACCTTGCCGCCCAGCTGCAGCAGCCAGAAGGTGGCCAGCGCCGCCACGAAGCCGCCCAGCCCGGCCAGCACCGCCGCGCCCGTGCCGCCGTGCTGCTGCGAGGACAGCACGCTGCCGTACAGGAACACCACGGTCTCGCTGCCCTCGCGCGCCACCGCCACCATCACCAGCACCAGCAGGCCCCACCAGTGACCGCTGTCCACCTGCTGCGCCGCGCCGGTCTGCAGCTCGCGCTTGAGGCCACGCCCGTGGCGGCGCATCCACACCACCATCTGCACCACCAGCGCGCAGGCGGCCAGCGCCATCACGACCTGGAACCACTCCGGCCCGTCGCCCGGCAGCCACGCCGCCAGGCCCAGCAGCGCCAGCGCCAGCGCGCCGGCCAGCAACAACCCGCAGCCCACCCCCGCCCACAGCCAGGGCAACCCGCGCCGGCCCGCCGGCTCGGTGCGCAGCCAGGCGTACAGAATGCCGACCACCAGCAGGGCTTCCACGCTCTCGCGCCAGACGATGAAGGCGATTTCACCCATGACAAACCACCTGCTTACTTGGGACGGACGACCAGCACACCCTTGGCCTGGGGGTGGAAGTCGTCGAAGAACGGGTACTCGCCCGGCCGCGACAGCGACAGCACGACGAACGAGGTGACGCCCGGCGCCAGCACCTTCTCGGCGCGCAGCGGCAGGCTCTCGAACTCCACCGCCTGCGTGCTCTGGTTGACCAGCACGATCTTGAAGCGCCCCGGCGCCACCTCCAGCCGCGGCGGATCGAAGCGTCCGTCGGCGGTGAAGGTCAAGGTGTGCGTGGGCAGCTCGGCGTGCGCCGCCGCCAGGGGCAGCAGACCGCTCACAAAAATACTCAACAAAATAAGCCAGACGCGCATTCGTCCTACTCCATGGTGATGAGCAAGACCCGCAGCGCATCCATGGCAACGGGCCCGGAGGCCGCGGAGCAGGCCATGCCAGCGATCGCCGTGGCCGGGGTCTCCCCGGCCACTGGCGATGCCCCCGCGAGGGGGGAGGCGAAACATCGCGAAGCGAGTGGAGACTGGGGGCGGGCCATGTCAATACCCGCCTTTCTTGCCCGTGCCGGCAAAGACGAAGTCGTACTGCACCTCGAAGGGCTTGAACCACGGCGCCACGCCGGTTTCCTTGTCGACGTGGCGGCCGAAATGGGCGCCGGGCGCGGCCACGCTCAGGGTCAGCTTGTACTTGCCCGGCCCCTGCAGCTTGACGTTGTCACCGTAGTGCGGCCCGTCGTTGGCCACCATCGGCATCAGTTCGCCCTGCAGGGGCTTGTCGCTGCCCTGCTTTTGCAGCGTGTACTTCACCGCCAGATACGGCGCCCAGGCGCCTTCGGGCAGACCGTTCTTGTTGTCGGCGGTGGCGTGGATGTCGGCCTCCAGGTGGATGTCCGAATCCTTGGCCGCGCGCATCATGCCCGGCGGGTCCATCTCGATGGGCTGCAGGTAGATGGCGGCCACCTCCAGCCCGTTGATGTCCTTGGGCTTGCCGATGGGGTATTCGGCCGCCAGCGCCGAGGCGGCCAGGGCCGATCCGGCCAGTGCGGTGATGAGGGCGCGCGTCAGGGTCATGGTCAAGACGAATGAGAATGATTATCAAAATCATACTCCTGTCTGCCGGCCGCCCGCCCCTGCCGGCGTCAGGGCCTCGTGCGGCGGCTGGCGCGGGCCGCCGCAACGGCCGCCGATTCAGGGCTTGGCGCCGACGATCACCGTGACCATGCGATCGGGCTGCAGCACGCGCCGGAACGCCGCCCGGATGTCGTCCAGCGTGACGGCGTCCACGTGCTCGCCCCAGTGCTGCAGGTAGTCCAGCGGCAGGCCGTTCCAGGCGATGTTGGCCAGGTTGCCCAGCAGCTTGCGGTTGCTGTCCAGGCGCAGCGCAAAGCCGCCCACCAGGTTGTCCTGCGCCGCCTTCAGTTCGGTGGCGGTGGGGCCTTCGGCCACGAAATCGGTCACCACCTTGCGCGCCACGGCCACGGCCTCGCCGGCCTGGTCGGGGCGCGTCTGCAGGCCGATGACGAAGGCGCCGGCGTTCAGGCCGGGCGAAAAGCTGCTGTACGCGCCGTAGCTCAGGCCGCGCTTTTCGCGCACCTCGTTCATCAGCCGCGAGCTGAAGCCGCCGCCGCCCAGGATGTGGTTGCCCACCAGCAGCGCGAAGAAGGCCGGGTCGTCGCGCTTGTAGCCGGGCTGGCCGATCAGCACGTGCGCCTGGGCCGACTGGAAGGGGATGCGGATGTCCTGCGCGGCCTTGAGCGGCTGCACCTCGGGCACCGGCGGCAGCGCGGCGCAGGTGCCGCCGGCGGGCAAGCGGCCCAGCAGCTCGGTCACCAGCGCGTCGGCCTGGGCGCGGCTGACGGCGCCGACCACGCTGACCTTGGCGCGGCAGGGCTGGATGTGGCGCGCGTAGAAGGCCTGCATGTCGGCCACGTCGATGCGCTTGAGTGTGTCGGCGGTGGTCTCGTAGCCGTAGGGGTGATCGCCATACACCGCCTTGGCAAAGGCCAGCGCGGCCTGCGTGCCCGGGCGCGTGAGCGACTCGGCGATGGCCGCCGAGATGCGCTCGCGCTCGCGCTGCCACACCGGCGCCGGCCAGGACGGCTGGCCCAGCTGGCGCGCCGCCAGCGCCAGCGCCTGCGGCAGCAGCTGCGGGTCGGTCAGGCTGCGCAGCGAAAAGCTCATGCGGTCGCTGCCGGTGCTGGCGCCGAAGTCGGCGCCCAGGTCGGCCCAGGCCTCGCCCAGCTGGTTTTCGTCCAGCGCCGGCTGGCCGCTGGCGGCCGTGACGCCCTTGCCCGCCATCAGCGCCGTGGCGTCGGCCAGGCCGGCCTGCGCCCGCGGGTCGCGCCGGCTGCCGGCGTCGAAGTCGATCTGCACGTCCAGCATCGGAATGCTGGGGCTTTCGATGAACCACACCTGCGCGCCGCTGGGCTGCGTCCAGTGCTCGATGGGAATCGCCGCCTGCGCGTCGCGCACGCCAAAATTCAAAAGAAAAAGGCCTGCAGCGCCCATCAAGCAAGCGCGAACAGCTATTGTTTTTATAGTTTTCATGATCGCCCTTTCAGCGCATCGACTCGGACGGCGCCTCACCCACCGGCCGCCCCGCCGCGCCGGGCTGCGGCACCAGCGTGGCCACCGTCAGCTGGTCGTCGCCAAAATATTTCTTGGCCACGGCCTGCACCTGCGCCGAGGTGATGGGGCGCAGCCGCGCGATCAGGCGCTCGTCGGCGTCCAGCGGCAGGCCCTGGATCCACAGGCTGCCGAGCTCCTGCGCCTGGCCCATCACCGAGTCGCGCTTGTAGATCTCGCTGGCCATCCACTGGGTCTTGACGCGGTGCAACTCGGCCTCGCTCACGCCGTCCTGCGCCACCTTCGCCACCTGGGCGCGCAGCGCGGCCTCCAGCTGCGCGGCGGTCTTGCCTTGGGCGGGCACGCCGCTCAGGGTAAAGAGCTGCGGGCCGCGCCCGATCAGGCCGTTGCTGGCGCTGGCCGAGTCGGCCACGCGGTCGGGGCCCTGGGTGAGGTTGCGGTCCAGCCGCGCGCCGCTGTAGCCGTCCAGCACGGCGGCCAGCACCGTCAGCGCCAGCGCGTCGTCGTTGTCGGGCGAAGAATCCAGGCCGTGCAGGCGCGGCACCTTGAAGGCCAGCGACACCACGGCCTGCTCGGCCGGCGCCTTGACCTCGATGCGCCGCTCGCCGGGCTGCGGCGGCTCGGGCTGCGGCTTGCGCGCGGGCACGGCGCGCGCCGGGATGGCGCCATAAGTCTTTTGCGCCAGCGCCAGCACGGCGGCCGCGTCGACGTCGCCCACCACCACCACGGCGGCGTTGGCCGGCACGTACCAGCGTTGGTAGAAGGCGCGCGAATCGTCGGCCGTGAGCGCGTCCAGGTCGCCCATCCAGCCCACCACCGGGCGGCGGTAGGGCGAGACCATGAAGGTGGCGGCCATCTGCTGCTCGAACAGGCGCGCGCGCGGGTTGTCGTCGGTGCGCATGCGGCGCTCTTCCTTGACCACCTCCAGCTCCTTGGCGAATTCGGCGTCGCTGTACTGGTTGTGGGCAAAACGGTCGGCCTCCAGCGCCATCACCTCGGCCAGCTTGCCGGCCGGCACCTGCTGGTAGTAGCCGGTGTAGTCGCGCGTGGTGAAGGCGTTCTCGCGCCCGCCCAGCGCCGCCACGCGGCGCGAGAACTCGCCCGCCGCCAGCGTGTCGGTGCCCTTGAACATCAGGTGCTCCTGCATGTGCGCCACGCCGCTGGTGCCGCTCACCTCGTCCATCGAGCCCACGCGCACCCACAGCATCTGCACGGCGGTGGGCGCGCGCCGGTCGGGCTTGACGATCAGGGTCAGGCCGTTGTCGAGGGTGAATTGACGCACCGCCGCATCGGGGGCGTCGGCCGCGGCCTGCGCCGGCAGCGCCACGGCGCAGGACAAGGCCAGCGCGGCCAGGGCGCGCGCAAGAGAAATGGAAGGCATGGGCTGCATGAGTGCGATCCGAACGGGATGGTTCCCGCCCGCGCAGTGTGCCCGAGATCGTCCCCGCGCCCGATCCCCGACAATCCCCGCATGACCACGACTTCTGCTACCCCGGGCGCCGAGCCGCGCCTGACCTCTCTCTCGCACGGCGGCGGCTGCGGCTGCAAGATCGCCCCCGGCGTGCTGTCCAGCATCCTGCGTGGCACCACGGCCATGCCGCTGCCGCCCGAGCTGCTGGTGGGCATCGAGACCGCCGACGACGCCGCCGTCTACCGCCTGAACGCGCAGCAGGCGCTGGTGGCGACCACCGACTTCTTCATGCCCATCGTCGACGATCCGTTCGACTTCGGCCGCATCGCCGCCGCCAACGCGCTGTCCGACGTCTACGCCATGGGCGGCACCCCCATCATGGCGCTGGCCCTGGTGGGCATGCCCATCAAGCTGCTGTCGGTGGCCACCATCGGCAAGATCCTGGAGGGCGGCGCCAGCGTGTGCCGCCAGGCCGGCATCCCGATCGCGGGCGGCCACACCATCGACTCGGTCGAGCCCATCTACGGCCTGGTGGCGCTGGGCCTGGTGCATCCGGATCGCGTGAAGAAAAACAGCGCCGCGCAGCCGGGCGACGTGCTGGTGCTGGGCAAGCCGATCGGCGTGGGCATCTATTCGGCCGCGCTGAAAAAGGGCGAACTCAGCGCCGAGGGCTACGCCCACATGATCGCCAGCACGACCCAGCTCAACACCGCCGGCCCCGACCTGGCGCAGCTGCCCGGCGTGCACGCCATCACCGACGTCACCGGCTTCGCCCTGGCCGGCCACGCCCTCGAACTGGCGCGCGGCGCCGGCGTCACGGTGCGGCTCGACTGGCCCGCCGTGCCCCTGCACCCCGGCGTGCGCGAGCTGGCCGCGCGCGGCATCGTCACCGGCGCCAGTGGACGCAACTGGGCGGCCTATGGCGACGAGGTGCAACTCCCCGCCGACTTCTCGGACACCGAGCGCGCCCTCCTGAGCGACCCGCAGACCAGCGGCGGCCTGCTGGTGGCCTGCGCGCCGTCCAGCCTGCGTCAAGTACTATCCGTTTTCGAGCAACAAGGGTTCGGCAAGGCGGCCGTCGTGGGCCGCGTCGAGGCGCGGGGCGCCGCGCCGCTCGTGGTGCAAGGCACGACCCGGCGCTGTGCGACCCCGGCCTAACAGGGCCAGCGCAGCGCGCCAGCCCGTCAGGGCCGGAGTGGGCTCAGCGTCGGCGCTTCCCCTGGCGCCGGCGCGCGGCCATCAGGAACATACCCAGGGCCAGAGCCATCAAGGCGTACTGCGACAGCGTCGGGACTGGTTGAACCGCCGGGCCGCCCGCTGCGGCCGGCACGCCGATAGCGCCTGGATCAATGATCGTGCCGTTGGCCACTAGGTCGTTGTCACCCAGCTGGCCATCGGTGATCGTGAAGGTCACCTGGTTGCCGCTCACCGTCGCGGGGATGGTGTAGTAGTGGTCGATCGTGTTGCCAGCTTCTTTGCCGTACTTGTAGTACTGCGCCCCGGGCGGAATGGCGCTGGGGTAGGTCACCGTGATGGTCACCCCACCGTTGGCGGCCGGGCAGCTGGTGGCCGTGAACCGGAAGAAGCCGTGCGGGAAGCTGACGCCCGCGGGCGGCGCCGCCGGTTGGGCCACGAAACCACTGCCACCGGTGACGAAGCCGCAGGCCGCGCCGCCCCCGGTGAGCGTGGCCGTGGCCGTGCCGGTGCCGGTGCTGGTGGGCCCCGTGATCGCGGTGACGATGCAGGCCACCGCCACGTTGGTGATGTTGGCCGCGCCCACCGTGCCCGAGCCATTGGTGACCGAGCATGTCTGGCCCGTCGGTTGCGTGCCCACGGTCACGTTGTAGGCGGCGCCGCTGGCCAGCGCGGTCGCGAAAGTGAAGCCGCCGTTGGCGTTGACCGTGACGCCGTCGCCGCCGTTGTTCAGCAGCCCGACCGACTTGCCTGCGCCCAAGCCCGACACCGTGCCGCCGATGGTGTAGGTGGACGGCGGGTTGTTAACGCAGGCCACCGCCACGTTGGTGATGTTGGCCGCGCCCACCGTGCCCGAGCCATTGGTGACCGAGCATGTCTGGCCCGTCGGTTGCGTGCCCACGGTCACGTTGTAGGCGGCGCCGCTGGCCAGCGCGGTCGCGAAAGTGAAGCCGCCGTTGGCGTTGACCGTGACGCCGTCGCCGCCGTTGTTCAGCAGCCCGACCGACTTGCCTGCGCCCAAGCCCGACACCGTGCCGCCGATGGTGTAGGTGGACGGCGGGTTGTTAACGCAGGCCACCGCCACGTTGGTGATGTTGGCCGCGCCCACCGTGCCCGAGCCATTGGTGACCGAGCATGTCTGGCCCGTCGGTTGCGTGCCCACGGTCACGTTGTAGGCGGCGCCGCTGGCCAGCGCGGTCGCGAAAGTGAAGCCGCCGTTGGCGTTGACCGTGACGCCGTCGCCGCCGTTGTTCAGCAGCCCGACCGACTTGCCTGCGCCCAGGCCGCTCACCGTGCCGCCGATGGTGTAGGTGGCGGCGAACGCCGGCACCATGACGATGCCCACGCCGGAGTCGCGGTCGAAGCCGGGCGCTTCGATGTCGAGCGCCGTGGTGTTCATGGCCGCCAGGACTTGCGCCCGGGTCAGCGCCGGGTTGTTGCCCTTGATCAGCGCCGCGATGGCCGCCGCCGTGGGCGCCGCCGCCGAGGTGCCGCAGAACGTGATGAAGCCGGGGGTCGAGGTCGATCCGCAGTCGGCCGCCGCCATGTCCACCTTGTTCAGCGTGGTGCCGCCACTGGTGCCGAACAGGAAATTGCCGGGCGTGATGGCCGTGCCGTTGGGCTGGTAGAACATCTTGCGCGGGCCGTCCGAGCTGTAGGTTTCCACCGGGTTGGCCGCGCCGCCCGTGAATGCCCCACCGCCGGCCGTGGCCACATTGACCGCCGCCACCGACACTGTGTTGGCCGCAGCGTTGTGGCCGAAGGTGCTGCCCGCGGTTCCGGTGCCGATGGGCAAGCGGCCGCGGTTCGTGTCCAGCCGGATGGCACGTGTCGCCGCGCCGGTGGACTTCACCACGTACAGCCGTGACCCGACCGGGAACCCGGCTCCGCCGAGTTGACTGATCTCGACTGGATCCTGCGTGCCGGTCTGGGCATTGCGACCGCTGCTCCCGAGCACTGTCGTGCCGCCCGCGTTCGTCACCACCAGGTCATAGTCGTTGCCGGACGCGCCAAGGGCATCGCTCCACTTCAGCGAAACGGTCGTCGTGGCCGCCGTGAGCGTGGTGTAGTTGAGGCCCCCGAAAGCGTGCGACTGAACCGGCGTTGCGCCGTAAAACGCTTGAACCGCCGGCGGAACCGGGGTGGCACTGGCCACGAAGTCGCCTTCGTAGGTTCCGGACCGGTTATGTGTCAGGTTGCCCGAGTTGGCTGCCGAGGAGAAATACAGCGCGCCACCTGTCGTGACCGTGTTCACCGCCTGAGCGATCGGCCCGTCCTGGAACGCGCCCTCTCTGAAATACGTGACGTCATCGACGATGATGTTGCAACTGTAGGGGGCCGCGCCGAGCGCCACGATGTTGGTGGCCATCGACGCCTCGCTGCCGCCGAAGCCGGTGGCGAAGTAGAGCGACGCACCAGGCGCCATGTCGTACACGATCTCCAGCATGGCAGTGCCTTCGTCGCCCGAGCCTGCCTGGCCCGGCAGGACGGTGACGGTGGCCGGCAGGTCGCCCGTGGCCTGGCGCGCCGCCAGCGTATTCACGCCGTCCGACAGCACGCAGACCCGGACGCCGGTGCCGGTCTTGCCAGCGGCGTGGGCCAGGTTGGCCTTGTGCGCGGTCACGCCCTGCCATGTCACGCTACCGACATTGGTCGCGGCGCCGGGGGACAGGTTTTTGAGGCTCTCGAGGCGCTCCCGGTACGCCTTCAACTCCTTTGGGCTGAGTTCGTACCGGTTGGTGGTGGCCTGTTCGCGTGGGCCGATCGTCTGCACATCGGCCCGACTGGCGATGTCGTTGATGGCCGCCACCGGCACGCGCGCCGTGATGGTGCGAAATGGCGCAAACTCGGATATGTCAGTACCGCCGTGCGCCTTGATGAAAGCCGTGAGGTGGGGCGAGACGTCACCTCTGATGACGATGAAAATGGTCTGGTCGGCCGCTACGTTCTGCTTGGCAAACTCCTTCACATTGCCCGGCAATTCGCGCATACGTTGAGCCTGGAGCTTGCCCTCCGCAGCGGCGCGCGTAAGCTCGACCAGCGCCGAATCCATTTTTTTCTCGGCTCCGGTCCAACTGGACTTGTCACCCAGCGGCGCCTGGCCGAAGGCCCCCGCCGACACCATGGCCAAGCCCAGCGAGAGACCCAGCGCCTTAATAAGCGATCCAAAACCAATGCATTTACCCATGAATCATCTCCTCCAGCCAATCGCTCAAATGTAGCGAAGTGCTTTCACCCCAGCAAGCTCAAACTGCGAACATCCGCGCATCACACGCCAATACTGACAACCGCGCGCAACATGCGTACCTTGGATTCATCCCGTTGGGCGCGCCGCCCGACGGTCGAAATGCACGGCCGTACCGACTGCAAGGCGACCCACGCGCTTCCGGCAACTGCTCGCAAAAGCCTTGGCTTGAACGTCTAGCACCGAGTCAAAATTCAGATCTTGCTGCCGCAAGAACAACTCGGGCCCCATGATTGCTGAGCGACCCGCAGACCAGCGGCGGCCTGCTGGTGGCCTGTGCGCCCGATGCGGTGGATGCCGTGCAGGCGACCTTCGCGCGCCATGGCTTCGAGCGCGCCGCCGTGGTGGGGCGCGTGACGGCACGGGCAGAACGCCCGCTGCAGGTGGATTGACCCCATCGCCCACGCCCGGGCGCGCAAGCGCATAGACTTTTTCGATCGATCGAAAAAGGTGCTTGGACGATGAAAATTGCAATCATGGGCACGGGCGGCGTGGGCGGCTATTTCGGCGCCAAGCTGGCCCTGGGCGGCAACGAGGTCGGCTTCATCGCGCGCGGCGCGCATCTCGCGGCGATCCAGGCCCGCGGCTTGACGGTGCACAGCCCGCTGGGCGACCTGCACCTGCCGGCGCCCCGCGCCACCGACACGCCGGCCGACATCGGCCCCGTCGACGTGGTGCTGTTCAGCGTCAAGCTGTGGGACACCGAAACGGCGGCCGCGGCGATCCAGCCGCTGATCGGGCCGCAGACGGTGGTGATCTCGCTGCAGAACGGCGTCGTCAAGGACGAGTTGCTGACCGCCGCGCTGGGCCGGCCGGCCGTCGCCGGCGGCGTCTGCTACATCGCGGCCACCATCGAGGCGCCCGGCGTGATCGCGCACGCCAATCCGCTGCAAAAGATGGTCTTCGGCGAATACGGCGGCCAGCGCAGCGACCGCCTGGAGCGCTTTCAGCAGGCCTGCGTGCGCTCGGGCATCGAGGCCGAGATCAGCGAGGACATCGCGCGCACGATCTGGGAGAAGTTCGTGCTGCTGATCGGCGTGTCGGCCACCACCGCCACCACCCGCTGCCCGATCGGCACGGTGCGCGGCCATCCGGCGTCGCGCCGGCTGCTCGAAGCGGTGATGCAGGAAACGGTGGCCGTCGGGCGCGCCGACGGCGTGAACCTGCCGGCCGACTATGCGCAAGACCGCCTGCGCTTTTGCGACACGCTGCCCGCCGCCATGACGGCCTCGATGCTGCACGACCTGGAGCACGGCCACCCGCTCGAAGTGCCCTGGCTCAGCGGCGACGTGAGCGAGCGCGGGCGGCGCCTGGGCGTGCCCACGCCCTACAACACCGCCGTGTTCGACATCTTGGCGGTGCGCGCGCAGGGCGCGCCGAAGTAGCGGACGGCGGGTTGCTCGGCGCGCCCGCCCCGCCTCCTAAAATCGGCGGCAAATGTTCAGTTTCTTCCGCCGCAAGAAGGCGCCCGAGGCGGCGCCCCCCGACACCAGCGAACCCGCCGCGTCTGTCGCCCCCGTCGTACCATCGCCCGAATCCGCGGCCAGTCCTGAAACGATAGCTGCCAGCGCAGATTCCGCGGGCGTTAGAACCGTTTTCGAGCCTAAAGCCGAAGCCCCCGCACCCGAGCCGGCGCCCGCCGCGTCCGAGCCGCCGCCCGCCCCCGAGCCCGTCGAATCGCCCACCCGCGGCGGCTGGCTGGGCCGCCTGAAGTCGGGCCTGCGCAAGACCGGCGGCTCGATCACCACGGTGTTCACCGGCACCCGGATCGACGAGGCGCTGTACGAAGAGCTGGAAACCGCCCTGCTGCTGGCCGACACCGGCGTGCCCGCCACCGAGCATCTGCTGGCCGACCTGCGTCGCCGCGTGAAGGAAGCCAAGGCCAGCGAGCCGGCGCAGGTCAAGGCGCTGCTGCAGGACGCCATTGCCGAGCTGCTGGCCCCGCTAGAAAAGACCCTGGTGGTGGGCGTGTACCACCCCACCGTGATCATGGTGGCGGGCGTCAACGGCGCCGGCAAGACCACCAGCATCGGCAAGCTGACCAAGCACCTGGCCGACGCCGGCGCCAGCGTGCTGCTGGCCGCGGCCGACACCTTTCGCGCCGCCGCGCGCGAGCAGCTGGCGGTGTGGGCCGACCGCAACCGGGTGGAGATCATCAGCCAGCAGGGCGCCGACCCCTCGGCGGTCGCCTTCGACGCCGTGGCCGCCGGCCGCGCGCGCCGGCTGGACGTGGTGCTGGTCGACACGGCCGGGCGCCTGCCGACGCAAAAGCACCTGATGGAGGAGCTGACCAAGATTCGCCGCGTGGTGACCAAGGCCGACATCACCGCGCCGCACGAGGTGCTGCTGGTGATCGACGGCAACACCGGCCAGAACGCGCTGGCGCAGGTGCGCGCCTTCGACGAGGCCATCGGCCTGACCGGCCTGGTCGTGACCAAGCTGGACGGCACGGCCAAGGGCGGCGTGCTGTGCGCCATCGCGCGTGAAAAGCCGCTGCCGGTCTACTTCATCGGCGTGGGCGAGAAACTGGAAGACCTGCAGACCTTCCAGGCGCGCGAGTTCGCGCAGGCCCTGGTCGACTGACCGCGCACGCCGGGCCTGCAACGGTTTGCAACGCCGGCGCCCCTTCATCGCGGCTTGACACGCAGCCCGTAAACTCGGGCCCCATGACCGTGAATTCCCCCCGAAAGCACCTGGTGCTGCTCGGGGCAGGCCGCGCGCACCTGCAGGTGCTGCGGGGCCTGGCCCGTCAGGCCGCCAGCGACTGGAGCGTGTCGCTGGTGGCGCCCCACCCCTACTACATCGAAGCCGGCATGCTGCCCGGCTACGTGGCCGGGCACTACACGCTGGACGACATCCGCGTGCCGCTGGACGGCCTGGTGCAGGCCAGCGGCGCCCAGTTCGTGCCCGCCCACGTGCTGGCGCTGGACCCCGCCGCGCGCCGCGTGCAGCTTTCGACCGGCGACGCCCTGCCCTACGACGTACTGTCGATCGACGTCGAACCCGCGGCCGCGCGCGACGCGGTCGAAGCGGCCATGCCCGGCGCGCGCGGCAACGCCATGTTCATGCGGCCCATGCACGCCTTCGTGCAGCTGTGGCCGCAGCTGCAGCAGTTGGCGCAGCAGCGCCCGCTGCAGGTGGCGGTGATCGCCGAGCGCCTGCCCGGCATCGAGCTGGCCATGGCCGCCGCGCACGCGCTGGCCGCGCCGCACGGCAGCCGCGTCACCCTGGTGGCGGGCGCCGAGCCCCTGCTGGCCGAGCTGCCGGCCAGCCTGCAGCGGCGCGTGCTGGCGCGGCTGAAGGCGCTCGACATCACCGTGCTGCAAGACCGCTGCACCGGCATCGAACAGGGAAGCATCACGCTGGCCAGCGGCGCCACCCTGCTGTGCGACGCGCCGCTGCTGGCGCACGGCCTGGACACGCCCGGCTGGCTGGCGGCGTCGGGCCTGCAAACGGCCGAAGACGGCGCGCTGCAGCTCAACGAGCGCCTGCAAAGCGACGGCCACCGCCAGGTGTTCGTGGTGCCGCCCGGCGCGCCGGCCGAGGTCGGCCCGGCGCTGGAGGCCAACCTGCGCACCGCGCTGGAAGGCGGCGCCTTCCGCAAGGCGCCGCTGGGCGCGGCGCGCCTGCACGTGGTGGGCGGCGGCCACGAGCACGCCATCGCGGTGTGGGGCCCGCTGGGCCTGGAAGGGCGCGAGGTCTGGCACTGGAAGGACCGGCGCGACCGCAAGCAGCTGGCCGCGCTGTTCGCTCGGTAGCAGCTTTGGAGCCAAGTCTCCAGGAAGGCGCTGCCTAACCTACCTAGCGGCATGCGATCGGCGACGCTGTTCGCGCGATGGGTGCCGACACCGACCCTCTGACCAACTTGGAGTACGAAGCCGTCATCTCAGCCATGCGCCACGTGTTCGCGAACGGCAAGTGCAGCATGAGCAACTACACCTCCGATGACCCTCGCGATTTACTCGCGCACCAAGACCTTCCGGTTGAAAATTTGCAAGAGCGCACGAAGCGCTGCCAAAAATTGCTTTAGCACGCGCAGGGGAATCGTGGGGAGATCAGTAGTCCAGCTTTACGTTACCCTCTTTGACGACCTTGGCCCAGCGTTCCGCCTGGGCCTTCATGAAATCGGCCATCTGTGCGGGTGTGCCGCCAACCGGCACTGCGCCTATGGCTACCAGGCGCTCGGACACGGCTGAATCCTTAAGCACGGCGTTCAACTCGCTGTTAAGCCACTGGACCACCGGTGCGGGCGTCCCAGCCGGTGCCAGGATGCCGTACCAGACCGGCACATCGAAGTCTTTTAGGCCCTCCTCAGCGAAAGTGGGAACGTTCGGCAGTTCTTGCAGACGCACACTACCCGTCACTGCCAACGCCCGAACCCTGCCACCCTTGATGTGGGGAAGCGCGGACGAAGCCGTGTCGAAGATCATGTCGATCTGCCCGCCAATGAGGTCCGTCACGGCCGGTGCGCTGCCCTTGTAGGGTACGTGCGTCATGCTCGTCTTTGTGAGCAGCTTGAACAACTCACCGCCCAGGTGCACTGAGGTCCCTGCACCGCCAGACCCAAAATTTAGCTTACCAGGACTCGCCTTGGCCGCCGCGACCACGTCGCTGACGGTCTTGAAAGGCGAACTGGCCCGGACAACGAGGACGGTCGGCGCCGTGGCGATATGAGCGACGGGTACGAAGTCCTTTTCCGGGTTGTACTTGAGATTGGAGTAGAGGTAGGGATTGATCGACAGCGTGATCTGGCCCAGCAGCAAGGTGTATCCGTCGGGGGTCGCGCGCGCCGCCAGTTCGTTACCGATGTTGGTGCCGGCGCCGCCACGGTTGTCGATGATGAAGGTCTTGCCGCTGTGCTCGCCCAGCTTGGCGACCACGAGACGTGCGATGTTGTCGCTGCCACCGCCCGCTGCGAACGGGACGATCACGGTGACGGGCTTGGTCGGGTAGTTCTGGGCCAAGGTGGGGGCGGCGGCACTGACCAGGGCGGAGGTGATAAGGGCGGCGCGGGCGAACAATCGGCGGTTCATGGGGCGTCTCTCAATGCAAGTGATTGAAAAAAATGGGGTGGCTCGTTAAAATGTGTTTATTGCACCATAAACGCAATAAAGCCGTCAACTCGTAAATGTAGTGGTTTTCCCTACACGCACGAAAACACAATTTTTGACAGTTGACGACTGCAAGCGCGTACACCCTCAGTACATCAGTCAGAATCGAAGCACCATGGCAACCGACCTCACCCTCAACCAGCAGAAGGCCCTGCGCGAAATCGTGGGCTACATCCGGCGCGAGCGCCTGGCGGTCGGAACGCGGCTGCCGGAATGGACGCTGGCCAAACTCACGGGCACCTCCAGATCGCCCATCCGGGTTGCTCTGGACCATCTGGTGACCACAGGCGTTGTGCGGTACGACAAGAACCGCGGCTATTCCGTACTCGCCGATGCCGCGCAACTGGCGAGCGATGTGGTCGATGAGGTGAATGCGGCGGACGATCCGCTGTATTTGCAGGTCGCGGACGCCCACTTGCAGCGCCGGCTGGCCGAGTCGGTCACGGAGGCCGACCTGACCCGCATGCTGGGCGCCTCGCGCGCCGATGTGCGCCGGGTTCTGGTGCGCGCCCAAGCCGAGGGCTGGGCCGAACGCGAAGCGGGCTACGGCTGGCGGCTGCTGCCGATGATCGACTCGTTGGAGGCCTATGACGACATGTACGCGTTGCGCCTGGCCATCGAGCCGGCCGGCCTGCTGAGCCCCAAGTTCAAGCCCAACATGCAGGAACTGGCCGAGCTGCGCAGCCAGCAGCAGGCCATTCTGGACGGCGTGCACCAGAGCGCGACCGAGCGCTTCGAGTCGAACGCCAGATTTCACGAAGCCATTGCGGCCTGGTCGGGCAACCGCCTCGCGCTGCAAGCCCTTCGGCGCCTGGACCAGCTCCGCCGCCTGGCCGAATATCGCCAGGCCCGGGAAGATCTGCCCCGGGCGGCGCTCGCCCGCGAGCATCTGGAAATCCTGGACGCCATCGAGCAGGGCGACAGCATCGCCGCCGCCAGCCTCATGAAGCGGCACTTGAGCGGCGCCCGGATGAAGAAGACCAACGACGCCGTTTTCAAAGCGGATCAGCAGCGGGCCGCGCCCCCGCCCGCGCCTGATCGCCTCGCACGGGCGCTCTGAGTTCCAAGCCCACGCCCCGCGGCGTGGTTCGTACGGCCAAGCTTTCCAAGTTCCGTTTGAGCGTGCATTCGCGCGCGACGGCCTCGGCCATACAGTTCAGTCTAATATTTCTCTTTTGCGTTGACAAACGCAGTTTAAACGTCTACAGTACATTTGCGTTTTAGAAGACATAAAGACAATCATGGCCGACATAGTGCAGTCGATTCCACAGTCCACGGACACGCACGCCCACGTGTTCCACCGTGGCCTGCGGTACGTCGAGAGCCGCCGTTTCACCCCGGTCTACGATGCCCCGCTGAAGCAGTATCTGGAAGAACTGGACCAGCACGGCATCGCGCGCGGCGTGCTGGTCGCGTTGAGCGTGCTCGGCACGGACAACAGCTACCTCATCGAGTCGCTGGGCAAGGCGCAAGGGCGCCTGCGCGGCGTCGTGGCCATCGACCCGGCCGCCGACCTGGCCAAGCTGAACGGCTATGCCGCCGCCGGCGTGGTCGGCGTGCGCGTGAACATGACCGGCGGCTTGTCGGTGCCGGACTTCGCCGCCGGCGCCTGGGCTGAAGCGGTTGCGGAGTGCGTCCGCCACGACTGGCACATCGAGATCAACGACCGCTGCGCGCGGCTGTCGGCATCGGTGGAGCCGCTGCTGGCCGCAGGCGCCCGCGTGGTCATCGACCACTTCGGCATGCCGGACCCCGTGCTCGGCACGCAAGACCCCGGCTTTGCCCGGCTGCTGGGCTTCGCGGCCAGCCGCCGCGTGTGGGTCAAGCTGTCTGGCGACTACCGGTTCGGCCCCGCGATTGCGCAGCAGGCCGCGCCCGCTTTGCTGGACGCGTTCCAGCCCGACCGGCTGCTGTGGGCCAGCGATTGGCCGTTCACGCAGCACGAGAGCAGCGAGCACTACGCCACCCAACTCGCCCGGCTGGAAAGCTGGGTTCCTGATGTCACAGCCCGGCAAACCGTGCTGTGCCGCACCCCGGCCGAACTCTTCAAGTTCGACGCCTGATTCCGCCCCACATACCCACATAAGAGAGCGCCCACGATGACCCACCCCTTCCAACCGTCGCAGTACGTCCGCGGCTTCACCACCGAAGACGGCCGCACGCACCGCTACTACTCCCTGTCCGCGCTGGAAGCCGATGGCTTCGCGGGTGTCTCGCGCCTGCCTGTCGCCATCCGCATCCTGCTGGAATCGGTGCTGCGCAACTGCGACGGCACCAAGGTGCTCGATGCGCATGTCCGCCAGCTCGCCACCTGGCAGGCCAATGCGGCGCGCGAGGCCGAAGTGCCGTTCATCGTGGGCCGGGTGCTGCTGCAGGACTTCACCGGCATTCCCCTGCTGACAGATCTGGCCGCCATGCGCAGCCAGGCGCAGCGCCGCGGCGCCGACCCCAAGGCCATCGAACCGCTGGTGCCCGTGCACATGGTCGTGGATCACTCGGTGCAGACGGAATTCTCGAACGTGCCCAACGCGCTGCGCAAGAACATGGAAGTGGAATTCGAGCGCAACCGCGAGCGCTATGAGTTCATGAAGTGGGGCATGCATGCTTTCAAGACCTTCAAGGTGCTGCCGCCCGGCACAGGCATCTGCCACCAGATCAACCTGGAGTACCTTGCCCAAGGCGTGATCGAAGCCGATGGCGTGGCCTACCCGGACACGCTGGTCGGCACCGACTCGCACACCACGATGATTAACGGCATCGGTGTGCTGGGCTGGGGTGTCGGCGGCATCGAAGCTGAGGCTGGCATGCTGGGCCAGCCGATCTACATGCTCACGCCCGATGTGGTCGGCGTGGAGTTGCGCGGCGCGCTGCGCCCCGGCGTCACGGCCACCGACGCCGTCCTGCAGGTGACGCAGACCCTGCGCGCGGCCAAGGTCGTCGGCAAGCTGGTCGAGTTCTTCGGCGAAGGCGCTGCCTCGCTCAGCGCGACCGACCGCGCCACCATCGCCAACATGGCCCCCGAGTACGGTGCCACCAGCGGGTTCTTTGCTATCGACGAGAACACCTTGCAGTATTTCTCGCAGACGGGTCGCACGGCCGAGCAGGTCGACCTGATCCGCCGCTACTTCACCGAGCAAGGCCTGTTCGGCGCACCAAAGGCCGGAGACATCGACTACTCGTCCACCGTCGTCGTCGACCTGGACAGCATCCGCCCATGCCTGTCCGGTCCCAAGCGCCCCCAGGATCGAGTGGATTTGGCCGACTTGGGCCTGCGCTTCGACGAAACCATGGTGCAGGACGCCAAGAGCGGCGGGTACGGCAAGCAGGCCGCGGATCTCGCGGCCCGCTACCCGGTAACGGCGGCGCCGGCCGGCGCCCCTGGCCCGGTCAGCAGCTTCGACATCGGCCATGGCGACGTGCTGGTCGCGGCCATAACTTCGTGCACCAACACGTCCAACCCTGAACTGCTCATCACGGCCGGCCTGCTGGCCAAGAAGGCAGTCGCCCGTGGCCTGCAGGCCAAGCCCTGGGTCAAGACGCTGTTCACGCCGGGCTCGCGCGCCGTCACGTCCTACCTGCAGGACGCCGGCCTGATTGGCGACATGGACAAGCTGGGCTTCGGCATCGCGGCCTACGGCTGCGGCGCCTGCGTGGGCAACATCGGCCCGCTCGACCCCGCGCTGGAGCAGTCCATCGTGTCCAACGACCTGGTGTGCTCGGCCGTGCTGTCGGGCAACCGCAACTTCGAGGCGCGCATCCACGGCAACCTGCGTGCGAACTTCCTGGCCAGCCCGCCGCTGGTCGTGGCCTTCGCGCTGGCCGGCACCACGCGCACTGACCTCACGAAAGAGCCCGTGGGCATCGACCCGCAGGGCAACCCGGTCATGCTGTCCGACATCTGGCCCACGCCCGAGGAAGTCCGCGCGCTGACGCACTTCGCGGCCAATGCGGAGCACTACACATCGGTGTACGGCAACCTGGACAACAGCAGCGACCTGTGGAACGCCATCGCGTCGAGCACCGGCGACGTGTACGACTGGCCCGAGTCGACCTATGTGGCCGAGCCCGACTTCTTCGGCAGCATGGGCAACGGCAACATCGTCGGCGCGCGCGCCCTGGCGATCCTGGGCAACTCGATCACGACCGACCACATCAGCCCGGCCGGCTCCATTGCCAAGGGCCTGCCGGCCGGCGAGTACCTGACCGCGCGCGGCGTGGCCAGGAACGACTTCAACACCTACGGCGCGCGCCGGGGCCACTTCGAGGTGATGACCCGTGGCACCTTCGCCAACGTGCGGCTCAAGAACTTCATGCTGGCCCCCAAGGCCGATGGCTCGGCCGACGAAGGCCCGTTCACGGTGCACCGCCCCACGGGCGAGCGGACCACGATCTTCGACGCCTCGGAGCGCTACCAGGCCGCGCAAGTTCCGTCCGTGATCTTCGCGGGCGAAGAGTACGGCAGCGGTTCCAGCCGCGATTGGGCTGCCAAGGGCACGCGCCTGCTCGGCGTGCGTGCCGTGGTTGCGCGCAGCTTCGAGCGCATCCACCGCAGCAACCTGTCCGGCTTGGGCGTGCTGCCCCTGCAATTCATCGGAGAGGACTCCGTGCAGTCGCTGGGCCTGGACGGCTCCGAGTCGTTCGATCTGCTGGGCATCGAGGCGGGTGTGAAGCCCTTGCAGACCGTCCAGCTTGTCATCCACCGCGCCGATGGCACGACCACCACGGCAAACCTGCTGGCCCGCATCGACACGCAGATCGAGGCCGAGTATTTCCGCCAGGGCGGCGTGCTGCCCTATGTGCTGGACAGCCAACTGGCTAGCCAGGGCGCCGCCACCCAACAACCCGCAACTGCCCAGGCCTGAACTTCGAGATTCACCATGACCCAACTTCGTATTCCCGCCGTCTACATGCGTGGCGGCACCAGCAAGGGCGTGTTCTTCATCGCCTCGGACCTGCCGAGCGACCCCCAGCAGCGCGATGCCGTGCTGCTGCGCGTCATCGGCAGCCCGGACCGCTACGGTAAGCAGATCGACGGCATGGGTGGTGCGTCGTCCAGCACGAGCAAGGTGGTGCTGCTGTCCAAGTCCTCGCGACCGGACTGCGACGTGGACTACCGTTTCGGCCAGGTGGCCATCGACCAGCCCGTGGTGGACTGGTCGGGCAACTGCGGCAACCTGAGCGCGGCCGTGGGGCCGTTCGCCATCTCGTCGGGCCTGGTGCACGCCCCGGCGGACGGCACGTCTACCGTGCGCATCTGGCAGGCCAACATCCAGAAAGTGATCGTCTCGCACGTGCCGATGCGCGGCGGTGAAGTGGTCGAACTCGGCGACTTCGAACTGGACGGCGTGACCTTCCCGGCCGCCGAGGTGAAGCTCGAATTTCTGGATCCTGCGGCCGATGACGATGGCGGCGAGGGCGGCTCCATGTTCCCAAGCGGTCGCAAGATCGACACGCTTCAAGTGCCTGGCGTGGGCGAGGTCGAGGCCACGCTCATCAACGCCGGCAACTCGACCGTGTTCATCGCCGCTTCGGCGCTGGGCCTCAAGGGCACAGAGCTGCAAGGCGACGTGAACGGCAGCAAGGAAATGTTGACTCGCGCCGAAGCGATCCGCGCGGCGGGTGCCATAGCCATGGGCCTGGTGGCCACGCCCGAGGAAGCGGCCAAACGTCCGCACACGCCCAAGCTGGCCTTCATCGCTGCACCGGCCGCCTACGTGGCGTCGGATGGCAAGAAGGTCGAAGCGTCGTCGGTCGAGCTGCTGGCCCGCATCTTCTCGATGGGCGTGCTGCACCACGCCATGACGGGTACGGGTGCCGTGGCGATCGCCGCCGCCGCTGCGATTCCCGGCACCCTGGTGCACCAGATCGCCCCCATCGGCGCGGATGGCCAGGTGCGTTTCGGCCATCCGTCCGGCTCCCTCGCGGTCGGCGCCGAAGCGGCCGAGATCGACGGCGAATGGGCGGTGCAAAAGGTCATCATGAGCCGGTCGGCCCGGCGCCTGATGGAAGGCGCGGTGCTGGTGCCGGCCAACCTGCTGCGTTGATTGGTGGCGCCGGACGTGACCTACTCGACACACGCCGTTGAAGCCCTGGCTCCACGGGGCAAGCTCCGCGCGACGGTGAACCTCGGCAACCCGGTGCTTGCGCACCAACTGCCGGGCCAGCCCCCGGGCGGGGTGTCGGTCGATCTTGCCAGGACGCTCGCCAACCGCCTTGGCGTGCCGCTGGAATTGGTGGTGTTCGACGGGGCAGGCAAGGCGGTCCAATGCCTGGAGTCGGACGAGGCCGACATTGGTTTCTTCGCCATCGACCCACTGCGGGCCAACTCCATTGCATTCACCGCGCCCTACATCCTGATTGAAGGCTGCTACCTAGTGCGCGACGCATCTCCGCTGCATGGCAACGACCAGGTGGACCGGGCAGGCACGCGCGTGGCGGTGGGCAAGGGCAGCGCCTATCACTTGTTCCTGAGCCGCGAGCTCCTCCATGCCGACATCGTGCGCATTCCGACTTCGCCTGCCGTCGTCGCCGCCTTCATTGAGGGCGGCCACGATGTTGCGGCGGGGGTCCGGCAACAGCTGGAGGCCGACGCACAGCGCCACGGAGGACTGCGCCTGCTGCCGGGCCGGTTCATGGTCATCGAGCAGGCCATGGCCGTTCCCAAGAGCCGCGGCGCGCTGGCCGCGTCCTTGCTCAAGAGTTTCGTTGAGGACATGAAATCGTCGGGCCTCGTTCTGGAGGCGCTTCGGCGCCACGGCGTCGAAGGGGCAAGCGTGGCGCCGCCAGCGGCCTGAAGGGGGTTTCGCGCGCGCGAAAGCGTGCGCTGAACAACCACCGGCGATGACACGGAAGGCCGGGCCGAGAAGATCAGGACAGCCTCTCCACCATCGCAGCAAGGGCCTTGGGCTGGGACTGCGCGAGGCTCTTGCACGAAATGCTTGGGGGAGCATGGCGAAGCTGCTGAGTCGGCTCGCCACCCGTGGCCGATCGCCCTCTTGCCGCAACCAGGGCGGCCGCGCGGTCCACCGCCCGCCCGGACAAGCCACCGCTTGGGAAAACCCTAGCTGGCGGGCACCGAACACGCACTATACTTCGCATAGACAGGCACTTTACTTCATGTTTCGACGCCGGCTTGCCCGCAATCCGCAGCGATTGCGGGAAAGCCAAGGGACGCAATCCCGGACCGATGAAACACAATGCAGCACCGTTTGACCGCCATCAACCCAGGAGATACCGCATGTCATCCACCCTCTCTCCCCGCAGCCCCAGCCGCCGCCTGGTGCTCTCGCGCAGCGCCGCCCTGGTGGGCGCCGGCACCGCCAGCCTGCTGCTGCCGCAGATAGCGCGGGCGCAGTCGAACAAGGTGCGGGTGGGCTTCATGCTGCCCTACACCGGCACCTACGCCCAGCTCGGCGTGGCGATCGAAAACGGTGTGCGCATGGCGATCGCCGAAAAGGGCGGCAAGCTGGGCGGGCGCGAGATCGAGTGGTTCAAGGTGGACGACGAGTCCGAGCCGTCCAAGGGCGTCGAAAACGCCAACAAGCTGGTGCAGCGCGACAAGGTGGACGTGCTGATCGGCACCGTGCACTCGGGCGTGCAGATGGGCATCCACAAGGTGGCGCGCGAGTCGGGCGTGCTCAACATCATTCCCAACGCCGGCGTGCTGCCGGTGACGCGCGCGCTGTGCGCGGCCAACGTGTTTCGCGCCAGCTTCACCAACAGCCAGCCCACGCTGGCACTGGGCAAGCCGATGATGGAGCGCGGCCTGAAGAAGGCGGTGTGGATCACCTGGAAATACGCCGCCGGCGACGACGCGTTCGAAGGCTTCAAGGAAAGCTACACCAAGGCCGGCGGCACCATCGTCAAGGAGCTGGCGGTGCCCTTCCCCAACGTCGAGTTCCAGGCGCTGCTGACCGAGATCGCCGCGCTCAAGCCCGACGCCGTGGCCTGCTTCTTTGCCGGCGGCGGCGCGGCCAAGTTCATGAAGGACTACGCCGCGGCCGGCCTGCACGACAAGATTCCGCTGTGGGGCTCGGGCTTCTTGACCGAAGGCACGCTGGACGCCGCCGGCGCCGCGGCCGAGGGCGTGATGAGCACGCTGCACTACGCCGACTCGCTGGACACGCCGCGCAACAAGCAGTTCCGCACCGCGTATGCGCAGCAGTTCAAGATGCAGCCCGACGTCTACGCCGTGCAGGGCTACGACTCGGGCCAGCTGCTGGTGGCGGGCGCCGCGGCGGTCAAGGGCGACCTGGCCAACAAGGCGGCGCTGTACAAGGCCATCGAGTCCACCGTGGTCGACAGCCCGCGCGGCAAGTGGACCATGAGCAAGGCGCACAACCCGATCCAGGACATCTACCTGCGCAAGGTCGAAAAGGGCGACAACGTGGTGGTCGGCGTGGCCGCCAAGGCGCTGGCCGACTCGGGCGCGGGCTGCAAGCTGACCTGAGCCGCCCCACGCAACGGCATGCCGTGGACGGCGGAGCGATCCGCCGTTTTTTCTGGCCCGATCGACCTTCCCCACTTCGATGGATTTCGCCAACTTCCTGATCCAGCTGCTCAACAGCGTGCAGTACGGGCTGCTGCTGTTCATGCTGGCCGCCGGCCTGACGCTGATCTTCGGCATCATGGGCGTGGTCAACTTGGCGCACGGCAGCTTCTACATGCTGGGGGCCTACCTGGCCTATGCGCTGTCGGCGCAGCTGGGCAGCTTCACCGCCGCCATCGTGGTGGGCACCTTGCTGTCGGTGGTGTTCGGCCTGGTGCTGGAGCGCGTGCTGTTTCGCCACTTCTACCAACGCGACCACCTGGACCAGGTGCTGCTCACGTTCGGCCTGATCTACATCTTCGAGGAATCGCGCTCGCTGCTGTGGGGCGACGACGTGCACGGCGTGCCGGTGCCGCCGCTGCTGACCGGCTCGCTGCCGCTGACCGAGACGCTGTCCTATCCGGTGTACCGCCTGTTCATGATGGCCATCTGCGTGCTGCTCGCCGTCGGCCTGTACCTGCTGATCGGCAAGACGCGGCTGGGCATGAAGATTCGCGCCGGCGCCTTCAACCGCGACATGACCGAGTCGCTGGGCATCAACATCAAGCTGATCCACGCCGTGGTGTTCGCCATCGGCGTGGCACTGGCCACGGTGGCGGGCATGATCGCCGCGCCGGTCTCCAGCGTCTACCCCAACATGGGCTCGTCGGTGCTGATCATGTGCTTCGTCGTCGTGGTCATCGGCGGCATCGGCTCGGTGCGCGGCGCGCTGGTCGCCGCGCTGCTGGTGGGCCTGGTGGACACCTTCGGCAAGGTGCTGCTGCCGCAGGTCTCCAGCATGCTGGTGTACATGCTGATGGCGGCGGTGCTGCTGTGGAAGCCCGAAGGTCTGTTTAAATCATGACGACCCCCACGCTCCCCACTTCGTGTGGTTCGCTGCCCCCCAAGGGGGCCTTCGCCACCTTCGGGCGGCCGGGCGGTGGCGCATGACCGCACCGACCACTCACCTCGAAGCCCTGCCCCGCGCCATGAAGGGCCTGCTGGCGCTGGGCCTGGCGGCGCTGGCGCTGTTTCCCTTCGTCGGCAGCGACTTCTACCAGCAGATGGTCGTGCGCATGATGATCCTCGCCATCTTCGCCATGAGCCTGGACCTGCTGCAGGGCGTGACCGGCCTGGTGTCGCTGGGGCACGCGGCCTACTTCGGCATCGCCGGCTACGCGCTGGCGTTTTTCACCCCGCAGGGCGAGCCCGCCAGCCTGTGGTGGACGCTGCCCGCCGCCGTGCTGACGGCCGGCGCGGCGGCGGCGGTGATCGGCTTTTTCGTCGTGCGCACGCGCGGCATCTACTTCATCATGGTGACGCTGGCCTTCGCGCAAATGGTGTTCTACCTGGTGTTCGACAACAAGGCGCTGGGCGGCTCGGACGGCATCTACATCAACTTCCGGCCCGACGCCGGCTTGTTCGACCTGGAGAACAAGCGCGTCTTCTACTACTTCACGCTGGCCTGCCTGGTGGGGGTGTTCGCCTTTTTGCGGCGCCTGCTGTGGAGCCCCTTCGGCCGCGCGCTGGCGGGCATCCGCGTCAACGAGCACCGCATGCGCGCCGTGGGCTACGGCAGCTTCGGCTACAAGCTGTCGGCCTTCACCCTGGCCGGCGCGCTGGCCGGGCTGGCGGGCTACCTGTGGGGCGCGCAAAGCGGCTTCGTCAACCCCGAGCTGATGGGCTTTCACCAAAGCGCGCACGTGATCATGATGGTGATCCTGGGCGGCATGGGCAACTTTGCCGGCGCCATCGTCGGCGCCTTCGCGTTCGAGATCATGCTCGACGTGTTCAAGGACCTGCCGGCCATCGGCGCCTTCGACACCGGCAAGCACTGGCAGCTGTGGATGGGCCTGTTCATCGTGGGAGTGATCTGCTTTGCGCCGCGCGGCATCCTGGGCGTGATCCAGCGCCTGACCACGCGTGGGGAGAAGGCTCGATGAGTGGCCAGCCCCTGCTCAGCGCCCGCCAGCTGACCAAGAAGTTCGGCGGCCTGGCCGCCGTCAACGAGGTTTCGCTCGACCTGTGGCAAGACCGCATCCACGTGGTGATCGGCCCCAACGGCGCCGGCAAGTCGACGCTGACCAACCTGCTGTCGGGCGACTTGCCGCCCACCTCGGGGCGCATCGAGCTGGCCGGCCAGGACATCACGCGCGCGGCGCCCGAGCAGATCTCGCGCCACGGCCTGGGCCGCAGCTACCAGAAGACCAACATCTTCCTGCCCTTCACCGTGTGGGAAAACATCCGCCTGGCGGCGCAGTCGCGCGCGCCGCAGCAGCCCTGGAACCCCCTGCGCTGGCTGCACAGCGCGCAGGCCGACCAGGCCACCCAGGCGCGCGCCGAGGCCGCGCTGGAACTGGCCGGCCTGGCCGAGCGCCGCCACGCCATCGCCGGCGCCGCCAGCCACGGCGAGCAGCGCCAGCTCGAAGTCGCCATGACCCTGGCCACCCAGCCGCGCGTGCTGCTGCTGGACGAGCCGCTGGCCGGCATGGGCACGGCCGAGGCCGAGCGCATGGTCGAGCTGCTGCTGCGCATCAAGCCCAAGCACGCCATGATGGTGGTGGAGCACGACATCGACGCCATCTTCACCCTGGCCGACCACCTGACGGTGATGGTCAACGGCACGGTGATCGCCAGCGGCGAGCCGGCGGCCATCCGCGCCGACCGGGGCGTGCAGGCGGCCTATCTGGGCGAGGACCACTGACATGGCCACCCAAGCCAACGCCAACCTGCCGGACGACCCCAACGACCCGCTGGGCCCGCGCCCGCGCGCCGACGATGTGCCGGCGCGCCCCGCCGCCGACGCCGAGCTGCTGATCCACGCCATCGGCCTGCACAGCTACTACGGCGCCAGCCACATCCTGCGCGGCATCGACTTTGCCGTGCGCCGCGGCGAGACCATCGGCCTGATGGGGCGCAACGGCATGGGCAAGAGCACGCTGCTCAAGTCCATCATGGGCCTGGTCAAGCCGCGCGCCGGCGGCGTGCTGGTGATGGGCAGGCCCATGACCGGCCGCGCGCCCTACGAGGTGGCGCAGCTGGGCGTGGCCTACGTGCCCGAGGGGCGCGGCATTTTCGGCAACCTGTCGGTCACCGAGAACCTCAAGATGGCCGCCCGCGCCGGCACGCGCGGCCAGCGCGACTGGACCTACGAGCGCGTGCTGCAGACCTTCCCGCGCCTGGCCGAGCGCCTGCACCACGGCGGCCAGCAGCTGTCGGGCGGCGAGCAGCAGATGCTGACCATCGGCCGCGCACTGATGACCAACCCCGACGTGCTGATCCTGGACGAGGCCACCGAGGGCCTGGCGCCGCTGATCGCGCGCGAGATCTGGCGCATCTGCGCGCTCATCAAGGGCAGCGGCATCTCCAGCGTGATCGTCGACAAGAACTGGCGCCACGTGACCGAGATCGCCGACCGCAATGTCATCCTGGTCAAGGGCGAGGTGGCGTTGGAGGCCAGCTCGGCGCAGATTCAGGCGCAGCCCGAGCTGCTGACGCAGCACCTGGGCGTGTGACGGCCGGCACGCAAAAACTCCGGTTTTGATAGCTGCTTGCGCTTGATGGACGGGCGCTAGAGGCCAATTTGGCTTGAATGTGCGGTATAACCGGGCGATTCACTCCACGCCCGCCCCATGCCCGCATCCAACCCTCCTCGCCCCCTGCGCGGCACGCGCATCGTCAGCCTGGCGCTCAACCTGCCCGGCCCGGCCGCGCTGATGCGCCTGCGCGCGCTGGGCGCGCGCTGCCTCAAGGTCGAGCCGCCCGGCCCGGCGCCCACCGTCAGCGGCGACCCCATGGGCCAGTACAACCCCGACGCCTACGGCCAGATGCACGCGGGCATCCGCTCCGTCACGCTCGACCTCAAGAGCGCGCGCGGCCGCGACCGGCTGGCGCGCGAGCTGGCCGCCACCGACGTGCTGCTGACCTCGTTTCGCCCCTCGGCGCTGGCCAAGCTGGGCCTGGGCTGGGCTGCCCTGCGCCGCGCCCACCCGCAGCTGTCGCTGATCGAAATCGTCGGCGCCGCCGGCGAGCGCGCCGAGGAACCGGGCCACGACCTGACCTACCTGGCCGAGGCCGGCCTGATCACCGGCACCGCCCTGCCCCCCACCCTGCTGGCCGACATGACCGGCGCGCTGCTGGCCGTCGAGGCCACCCTGGCCGCCCTGCTGCAGGCCCGCGCCAGCGGCCGCGGCGTGCACCGCGAGGTGACCCTGCTGGGCGCCGCCCAGTGGCTGGCCCTGCCGCGCGACTGGGGCCTGACCCTGCCCAGCGGCGCCGTCGGCGGCGCGCACGCGGGCTACAAGGTCTACCCCTGCAAGGACGGCCGCGTGGCCTTTGCCGCGCTGGAGCCGCACTTCGCCGCCGCCCTGTTCAAGGTCGCCGGCCTGCCCCCGCCCGACCTGCGCGCCCCCTTCGCCCCCGCCTCACACGCCACCATCGCCGCCTGGGCGCTGGGCAAGACGCGCCGCCAGCTCGACGCGCTGGGGCGTGCGCACGATATTCCGTTGTATACGCTGGCGCCGGTCAAGGCAGCTTAAAGCTTGACGCGCGCGATCTGGCGCTCCCGGCGCGGTCGGTGGAAGACCCTGTGCTCGCCCGTTTTTCTGCGCGACCGCGTGCGCGTTTCAGCGCGGCACCAGCTGCACGACCTGACCACTGCTGCCGCGCTTGAAATAAATGTTCGCGCCCACCATCCGCACGTCATTGCATGCCGATGGGATGGTCTTGAACTGATAGCACACGCGTCCGTCCTCGGCGCGCCAGGTGCCGCTGTCGGAGCGGCCGCCAAAATAGACCACTATGCCGCTGCTCGCGTCGGCGGCATGGTCGACGCGCGTGGTGCTGCCGTTGGGGTTGGCCAGGGTAAACGACTTGCCGCGCAGCAGCGATGTGATCTCGCCGGTCGCCGGGATGCGGGCGCCGGGCGGAAAGTCGGCGGCGGGCGGTGGCCCAGCGGCACAACCGGCCAGGACGGCCACGACGGACAACAGGGCAGGGACCATGGCTTTCATGACAACACTCCTTCATCTTGCAAGGTAGCGCCGCGGACCGGCAGGCCCGCGGCGGTGCTGGTTTACAGGCCCAGTTGGGTCTTGAACGCCGACCAGGCCGCGCCGTTCAGCCGCAGCGACTGGGCAAAGCGGTTCTGGTAGTCGGGCTTGGTGGCATGGGCGCGGTACACCCACCGGTTGGGCGGCCCGCCGCCCCAGTCGATCTGGGTGTAGACGACGTCGTAGCCGATGCTGGCGTCCACCGCCGGGTGGCCGGCAAAGCGCATGATCTGGGCGCCGTTGACGGTCACGATGCTGTAGGTGCCGGTGGTGGTGGTCTGGCAGTTGGGCGGGTTGGCGAAGTTGCCGCCGGGCGTGGCCAGGTCGCATTCGTAGTAGTGCGCCGCATTGCCAGCGCCGAACGCCACGCGCATGGTCTTCATGTCGGTCGACCCCAGCCCCATACTGAGCGTGGTGTTGCCGGCGTTCGTCCCGGTCGAGGTGTCGACGCTGGCAACCGCGTAATGCGCCACCACGCCCGACAGGGTGTCCCGACCGTCGGCCTGCGTGATGGCACGCGTCCAGGTGTCGGTGATGACGATGTCGGACGACAGGGTCAGTGCGCGGCGGTGGGTCTCCTCGGCGCCGGCCGGCAATGCCGCGCTACCCAGGGCACCCAGCAGGTTGGCGGTCGAGGTGCCGTCGTTGTTGATGCGGTTGAGCGCCCCCCGCCCCTGCCAGTTGGTCACCAGGTCGGCCAGGGTGCCCGTGACCGGGGTGCTCTGGTTGATGGTGATGGCCACCGACGTGCCGCAGTACACCGAGCGGCTGGGGTTGCCGCCGGTGGTGGTGATGACAGGCGTCGGCGTGTTGCGCCCGCACATCTGCCAGCCGGTGGGCGTGAGGTAAGCGGCGCGGTACAGGCTGGTGGCTGAGCCGAAGTCCGGCTGGGCGGCACCGCCGTTCTTGCGCGCGCGCTCGTCCGTGGCGGTGGCGGCCACCGTACCGGCCGGTCGCGCCGCGATCTGCAGGCTGCGCGAGTAATAGTTGCTGGCGTTGAACCAGATCAGGTTGTCCATCAACTCGTAGGCCGCGCCGGCGACTGCCGGGTTGTGCACCGCCAGCGGAATGCCCTCGCGCAGCGCCACCGAGGTGAAGGCCGCGATCCAGCGCGCGGTGTCCTGCACGTTGTCGTCGCTGGCCGGCGGATCGCCCTGATAGTTGTCGATCTTGCCGGCGGCAATGCCCAGCTGGCTGGCCACGTTGCTGCGCGCGGTCGATTCGGTCATGCCTGCGGCCACCCCGGCCTGAACCAGCGTGGTCAGCGGGTTGATGCCGCCGGCACTGCCCTTGGGACGCGTCATCACGTAGTCGGATCCGGTAGTGACAGGCTGGCCCGGCTTGTTGGCGTCGATCGTCACGTTGGCCTTGACCACGGCGATCAGGCGCGCGGCAGCGGCGTCGGCCGGCATGGTGGTCAGCGAGTACTGGCCGTTGACCCCGGTGGCGGCCGAAGCCGGCTCGCCCGCGTCGCAGGCGCCGTTGTCGTTCAGGTCCAGGCAGACCGTGGCGTTCTGGAGCGCGGCGTTGCGCGTGACCTGGCCAAACAGCGTGACAGGAGTCGGCGGCCCGGGGGGGCCGGGCGGCGGCGCCGGCGGCGGCGGAACCGGATCCGGAGGCGGCGGCGTCGGGTCGGGATCGGGGCTGGGTGCCGGCGCGGGTGCGGGCGCGGGCGCAGGCCCCGGGCCAGGGTTGGGCGCGGGGGCTGGCGCCGGATCGGGCGGCGCCGCCGGCGGGTCGTCGCCGTCGCCGCCGCAGGCCGCCAGCGACAGCACGGCGGAAGCGGCGAAAGCGTGGATCAGCAGGTTTCGGGTGCGGGCTTTCATGGTGTTCCTCCTGGGGTTTGCCTGGACCGGGTCTCTCGACACTGGGAACACTAAAAGAAACATATCCCCCGTACATCACCCAGTTGGGTGAGCGATGGAAGCCGATCGATTTGCTTTGAAGAACACCCAGCCGCTCCACCCGCGCCTGCGCGGCGGCTTTCGATCCAGCGCACTCGGCACCTGGACGACGGCGGTGTCGGCCGCGCGCCCGACGGTTCAGGAAGCGTCGTCCCCCAGCACCAGCCCCATGCGATTGGCCGCCACGATGGCCTGGGTGCGCGTGGTGACGGCGAGCGCACGCAACACGGCGCTGACGTGGGTCTTGGTGGTGTTGGGGCTCAGGCCCAACTCGCGCGCGATCAGCTTCATGGGCTTGCCCTCCAGAATCAGCCGCAGCACCTGCGTCTGGCGCGGGGTGAGCCCGAGTTCGGCCGGGCTGGTGCAGGCACGCGCCGGCACGGGCAGCGCGATGCCGGCCAGGCTGAGCGGTGGCACGTAGATGCGCCGCGCCAGCACGGTGCGCAAGGCCTCGAACATCTGGCCGGACGGGGCCGACTTCGGGATGAAACCCATTGCCCCCAGCTGGATCGAGCGCAGCACGGTGACCTGGTCTTCCTGCGAGGACAGCATGACCAGCGGCACGCCGGGGTGGCGCTCGCGCACCGTCTCCAGCGCCTGCAGGCCGTGCATGCCGGGCAGGATGAAGTCGAGCAGGATCAGGTCGATTCCGGCATCGCCGTCAAGAATGGCCAGCGCCTCGTCGAGGTTGGCGGCATGCGAGACCTGCACTGCCGCATCGAGCTCCTTGAGCAGCAGCGCCACGCCGTCGCGAAACAGCGCGTGATCATCGACCAGCAGAATCCTCATGGTCGGAGTCTGATTGCGTTTCCACCACCTCGCATCCCCCAGTTGGGTGAGCACCGAGTTCAGCCTCGATCGCCGCCAGCAGCCGGTCCGCGCCCACCGGCTTGTGCAGCAGCGGCAGGCCGGCGTCGGTGACGCGCCGCAGGTCGGCGGTGGCGGTATCGCCGGTGATGATGATCGCCGGCACCGGCTGGCCGATGTGCGCCCGAACCTGCCGCACGGCAGCCAGGCCGTCCTGGTGCTCGCGCAGCCGATAGTCGCTCAAGATCAGGTCGGGGTCGCGCAGGTGTTCGTCCAGCAGGGTCAGGCACTGCTCGGCCGACGCCGCGGTAAGCACGTGCGCGCCCCAGCTGTGGCACAGCGCCTGCATGGCACGGCGCGTGTCGGCCTCGTCGTCGATCACCACGACGAACGCGCCGGCGATGCGCGGCCTGGCCGCGAGCGCCTCGGGCTGCGCCGGCACCCGCGGCAGCGCCTCGGCGGTGGGCAGCAGGATCGAGAAGCAGGTGCCTCGGCCCGGCGCCGAACGCAATGCGTACCGATGGCCCAGCAGGTCGAGCGTGCGCTTGACGATGGCCAGGCCCAGCCCGAGCCCCTTGCCGCGGTCGCGCTCGGGGTTGTCGATCTGGTAGAACTCGTCGAAGACATGCGCCAACTGGGCCGGCGCAATGCCGATGCCGGTGTCCCACACCTGCAGCTCGATGCCGCCGGGGCGCCGGCGGCAGCCCACCAGCACCTTGCCGTGCTGGGTGTAGCGGATCGCGTTGGACACCAGGTTGCCGAGCACACGCTCCAGCAGCACCGCGTCGGTGTGCACGGCGCAACGGCTGGGTACCACCGACAGCCGCAGCCCCTTGCGGGCAGCCTCCGGCCCGTGGCTGGCCGCCACCCGGCGCAGCAGTTCGGCCAGGTCATGGTCGCCCGGCACCGGCCGGGCCATGCCGGCGTCCAGCTTCGAGATGTCGAGCAGGCCGACGAACAGCGCCTCCATCGCGGCGACCGAGGCCTGGATGTGGTTCACCAGCTGGCCCACCTCGGGCGTGACGGCCTGCCGGCGCAGCACGCCCACCAGCAGGCTGATGGTGTGCAGCGGCTGGCGCAGGTCGTGGCTGGCCGAGGCCAAAAAGCGCGTCTTGGCTTGGCTGGCCTGCTCGGCTTCGTCGCGCCTGGCGTGCAGCAAGGCGTTGGCGGCGGCCAGTTGCCGGGTGCGCTCGGCCACCCGGGTTTCGAGCTGCCGGTACGAGTCGCCCAGGCGCTCGGCCATCTGATTGAACCGGGTCGCCAAGTGGCCCAGCTCGTCACCCCGCGCCAGCTCGATGCGGTGCTCGAGCCGGCCCTCGCCGATGCGGTCGGCGCCCTCGGCAAGCTGCTGGATCGGGTGCACCACCCGGCGTGCCAGCACAGTGCCGACGGCCGAGCCCGCCAGCACGGCGAGCACCAGGATCAACAAGGCTGTGGCCAACGCCCGGTACACCGGTGCAAAGGCCTCGTCGCGCGGCTGTTCGGTGATCAGGCGCCAGCCGGGCACGCTCAGTTTGGTGAAGTAGGCCACGACCGATTCGCCCTCGGGCGTGTCGAACTCGACCAGATCGCCCGGATCGGCGCTGTCGTCGGCGATCGCCGCCTGCACGGCCGGGCGGGCCGTCCAGTCGGGGCGCGCCAGCACCTGCAAAAACTCGGGGTGCGCCAACAGGTGCCCCTCGCCGTCGACAAGGTAGGCATGGCCCTCGCGGCCGAAGCGGGTGTCGTCGATGATGTTGCGCAACTGCGCCAGGTCCAGGTTCGCGGCGAGCACGCCGCTGTGCTCCCGCCAGCCACGGCGCGCCATCACCACGCGCGGCTGGTTGCCGGTGTAGGTGACAGGACCGAACCACGGCGCGTCGGCCCGCGCGTTCAGAAACTCGGGCAAGCCGCTGCGGTCTTCACCCGTGCCGACGCGGTCCGACCCCATGCGCGAGACGCGCACACGCTCCATGCCGTGCGGGTCGATCCAGTACAGCTCGTCGATCGCCGGCGCTTGCCTCATCAGGCGCAGCAGCTCGACCTGGACGTCGGCGTCCACTTCGCCGATGTGGCCCGAATCCAGCAGCGACAGGCTGGCGCGCAGCAAGGTGCCGGCCTCGCGCATGAAGCGGTCGATGCGGGCCGAAGCCCGGTTGGCTTCGAGCGCCTGCTGGGCCTCCACGGCGGTCCGGGTCTCGCGCTGGATCAGCCACAGCTGGGCCACGCCACTGGCCGCCAGCACCAGCGTGACCAACGCGCTGATCCACAGCGCGTAGGTGTGCCACAGGCGGCGGCGCGCGAGCATCAGCGCGCGGCAGGCAAATGGGCGTCGGCCGTTGGCGCCAGCGTGCGTTCGCCCGGCCGGATCAGGCGATCAGCGCGCTCGATCAGCGCCGACGGCAGCGTCACGCCGATGCGCTCGGCGGTGTCGAGGTTGACGACCAGCGCCGCTTCGTACAGTTCTTCGACCGGCAACTCGGCCAAGGGACGGCCACGCAGTATCTGGTTCACATAGCGTGCTCCGCGCCCGCACATGCTGACGCGACCGATGGAGCCATAGCTGAGCAGGCCGCCATGGCGGGTGGCGAACCACGAGGAGTGCGAAATCGCCGGCAGCCGCACCCGCAGCGCCTGCTGCGCGTGCTCGCCGAGAAACACCGAGGAATCCGGCCAAATCAGCACCGCATCGACCCCGAGGCGCGCCAGTTCGTCCCAGGCGCGAGCGATATCGTCCTTGCCCGAGAAACGCACGCGCAGCCCCTCGACGTCGGCCTGCTGCAGCATGTCCGCAAAAAGTCCGAGGCCTTGTGCCCGCTCGTGCCCGATGTTGTCGCGGTTGGAGATCATGCCGATGCGGCGCGCCTGCGGAAACGCCCGCAGCAGCATTTCCATCGGCTTGATCGCGAATTGGCCTTTCAGGCCCAGCGAAACCCCCGTAACGTTGGCCAATGGGCGCAACTGCGCATCCAGAACCTTGCCGATATTGGTCGGCCCCATCACGACGATGGGCAGCTCCTTGGTGGCGTTCATCAGGGCTTCGGCCGGTGGGTTGTCGGTCGCGAGCAGCACGTCCGGGCGGCGCGCCACCATCGCCTGCGCCGCCGAGGCATAGCGGCTCGGATCGTTGGCGACGTCGTTCCATTCGAGCCTCACTTGCCCGTCGAACGACCAGCCTGCCTTTTCCAGTTCATCGCGCACCTCGTTCATGCAAAGCTTCACCGACTCGCTCGGGCCGAGGCCCAGGTAGGCGACGACGCGCGGCGGGGCCTGAGCGGGCACGGTTGCCCGCGGTGTGACGGCAGCCGGCACGTCGCTCTGCGCGCACAGCGGCGGGGAGACTGCCAACCCGACGGCAAGGGCCAGGGCGGCAGGAAGGCTGGGCCAATGAGGACGCTGCGTTGGCGACATGGGGCTCCCTCCATCTCGTGATGCAGGCTCGCAGCCTGCTGTTCGGCCCCATTATTGCGGCCGGACGGCGGTTCGGCAATCCAGACTGGGAGGGCCTGCGCGGGTCGCTCCGCTAAGATGGCCCGAGACAACCCCGACGGAGTTCCTGGACCCATGGCGCTGCACCCGCACCAAAAAGAAGAGCTGGCCGACCTGGCCGTGGCCGCCATGCGCGAGCGGGGTCTGCAGCCCGAGTTTTCCGCCCCGGCGCTACAGCAGTTGCGCGGCATCGACGGGCCGGGCCTGGCCGAGGGCACCGACATCGTCGATCTGACCGGCCTGCCCTGGTGCTCGATCGACAACGACGACTCGCGCGACCTGGACCAGCTCACCGTGAGCGAGACCCTGCCGGACGGCAGCGTGAAAATTTGGGTGGCGATCGCCGACGTCGATGCGCTGATCGAAAAGGACACGCCCATCGACCGCCACGCGCAGGTCAACACCACCAGCGTCTACACCTCGGCGCGCATCTTCCCGATGCTGCCCGAGAAGCTCTCGACCGACCTCACCTCGCTCAACCCCCACCAGGTGCGCGCGGCCACCGTTACCGAGATGGTGTTCGCGCCCGACGGCGCGCTGCTGCGCAGCCACATCCAGCGCGCGCGCGTGCGCAACCAGGCGCAGCTGGCCTACGACGCCGTGTCGGCCTGGATCACCGGCGACGGGCCCCTGCCCGAGGCGGCCGACCGCGTGCCCGGCATGGACCAGCAGCTGCGCACGCAGGATTCGGTGGCGCAGCAGCTGCGCGCGCGCCGGCGCGAACAGGGCGCACTTGAATTTCAAACGCTGCAGCCGCGCGCCGAGTTCGACGGCGACCGGGTGGTGGCGATTCGCCAGCAGGAGCAAAACCGCGCGCGCCAGTTGATCGAGGAGTTCATGGTCGCCACCAACGGCGTCAGCGCGCGCTACCTGGCCGGCAAGCGGCGCGCTTCCATCCGCCGCGTGGTGCGCTCGCCCGAGCGCTGGGCGCGCATCGCCGAGCTGGCGGCCGAACGCGGCACCACGCTGCCGCCCGAGCCCGACTCCAGCGCGCTCGAAAAATTCTTGCAAACCGAGCGCCGGCGCGACCCGCTGCGCTTTCCCGACCTGTCGCTCACCATCGTCAAGCTGATGGGCCGCGGCGAGTACGTGGTCGAGCGTCCGGGCGGCCCCAAGATCGGCCACTTCGGCCTGGCGGTGCGCGACTACTCCCATTCCACCGCGCCCAACCGCCGCTTTCCCGACCTGATCACCGGCCGCCTGATCAAGGCGGCGCTGGCGGACGTCTCATCGCCCTACTCGCACACCGAGCTGGAGATGCTGGCGGCCCACTGCACGCGCCAGGAAGACGCGGCCAACAAGGTCGAGCGCCAGCTGCGCAAGTCCGAGGCCGCCATGCTGCTGGAAGAGCGCATCGGCCAGCTGTTCGACGGCGTGGTCACCGGCCAGTCCAAGGGCAACACCTGGCTGCGCATCTTCGATCCGCCGGCCGACGGCAAGCTGCTGCCCAGCCGCGAGCTGAAGGTGGGCGACAAGGTGCGCGCCCGGCTGGTGGACACCAACGTAACGCGCGGCTACATCGACTTCGAGCAGGTCGATTGAGATCGACTGACGTTGCCGAAAAATTCATTTTTGATAGCTGCTCGCGCTTGATTGGCGGGCGCCAGCGGCCATTTTCTCTTAAATGATTACCCAAACCGTCGGCCGACTTGCTACATCTTGGCCCCGCGCAGTCGCAGTGCGTTGGTGATCACCGAGGCCGAGCTCAGGCTCATCGCCAGCGCCGCGATCATGGGCGACAGCAGCAAGCCGGTGAATGGATACAGCACGCCGGCGGCGATCGGTATGCCGATGCCGTTGTAGACGAAGGCGAAGCCCAGGTTCTGGTGCATGTTGCGCACCGTGTCGATGGAGATCTGGCGCGCGGCCGCGATGCCGCGCAGGTCGCCCTTGACCAGCGTGACCTGGCCGCTGTTCATGGCCACGTCGGTGCCGGTGCCCATGGCCACGCCCACATCGGCGCGGGCCAGCGCTGGCGCATCGTTGATGCCGTCGCCGGCCATGGCGACCACATGGCCTTCGCGCTGCAGTTTCTCGACCAGGGCCAGCTTGTCGGCGGGCTTGACCTCGCCATGCACCTCGTCGATGCCCAGCTTGGCGGCCACCGCCTGGGCCGTGGTCAGGCCGTCGCCCGTGGCCATGACGATGCGCAGGCCGCTGGCGTGCAGGATGCGGATGGCCTCGGGCGTGCTGGACTTGATGGGGTCGGTCACGGCCAGCAGGCCGGCCAGCCGGCCATCGACGGCCAGGTGCATGACGCTGGCGCCTTCGCCGCGCAGGCGCTCGGCGTCGGCCTTCAAGGCAGACACGTCCAGACCCTCCTGCTCCATGAGCGCGGTATTGCCCAAGGCCAGGCGCCGGCCCTCGACCGTGCCGCGCACGCCGATGCCGCTGCCCGACTCGAAGTCGGCCGGCTTGGCCAGTGGCAATTTTTTCTCGCGCGCCGCGCTGACGATGGCATCGGCCAGCGGGTGCTCGCTGCCCTGGTCCAGGCTGGCCGCCAGCCGCAGCACCTCGTCCGCGGTGTAGCCCGGGGCGGCGACGGCCGTGTCGAAGGCCGGCCGGCCCTCGGTCAGCGTGCCGGTCTTGTCCACGATCAGGGTGTCCACCTCACGCATCTTCTCGATCGCGCCGGCATCGCGGAACAGTACGCCCTGCGTGGCGGCGCGGCCCGTGGCCACCATCACCGACATCGGCGTGGCCAGTCCCAGCGCGCAGGGGCAGGCGATGATCAGCACGGCCACGGCGTTGACCAGGCCGTATACCCAGCTCGGCTCGGGCCCGAACAGGCCCCAGGCGAAGAAGGTCAGGATGGCGATCGCCACCACGACCACGACGAACTTGCCCGCCACCTTGTCGGCCATGCGCTGCATGGGCGCCTTGGAGCGCTGGGCATTGGCCACCATCTGCACGATCTGCGACAGCACGGTGGCCGCGCCCACCTTGTCGGCGCGCATGACCAGCGCGCCGCTGGTGTTGAGCGTGGCGCCGATCAGCTTGTCGCCCGCGCGCTTGGTCACGGGAACGGGCTCGCCGGTCAGCATGGACTCATCGACCGCGCTGCGGCCCTCGGTCACCACGCCATCGACCGGCACCTTCTCGCCGGGGCGCACGCGCAGCAGGTCGCCCACATGGACATGGGTCAGCGGCACGTCCTCCTCGCTGCCGTCGGCATTGATGCGCCGCGCGGTCTTGGGCGCCAGGCCCAGCAGGGACTTGATGGCCGCCGAGGTCTGCGAGCGCGCCTTCAGCTCCAGGATCTGGCCCAACAGGGTCAGGGAGATGATGACCACCGCCGCCTCGAAGTACACGGCCACGCGGCCCATGGCCACGAACGAGGCCGGGAACACGCCCGGCGCCACGGTCGCGACCACGCTGTAGACAAAGGCCGCCGACGTGCCCAGGCCGATCAGCGTCCACATGTTGGGGCTGCGCTTGCGGATGGACTGCACGCCGCGCACGAAGAAGGGCCAGCCGGCCCACAACACCACGGGCAGGGACAGCACCAGCTCGATCCAGCTCTGCGTGGCCGGTGCGAACCAACCCAGGCGATGGCCGAACATGGCCAGGAAGGTGACGATCAGCGTGAGCGGCAGCGTCCACCAGAAGCGGCGCTGGAAGTCGTGCAGCTCGCTGTTGTCCTCTTCGCCCAGCGGAATCACCGGCTCCAGCGTCATGCCGCAGATCGGGCAATTGCCCGGATGGTCCTGCCGGATCTCGGGGTGCATGGGGCAGGTGTAGATGGTACCGGCCGGGGCCTCCTGGGGCGGTGCAGCCGCCGTCATCCCGACGTGTTCGCCGATGGCGTGGCCGTGGTGATGGTGGTCGTGGGCTGAAGCCACCTGCCCTTCCGGAACCAGGTTCATGTGGCATATGGGGCAGTTGCCGGGGTGATCCTGCCGCACCTCGGGGTGCATGGGGCAGGTATAGATGGTGCCCGCCGGGGCCTGCTGTGGCGTCGCGGCCGTCGAGGCCTGTTCACCCGCTGCATGGCCGTGATGGTGATGCTGGTCACCCGAAGCTGCCTGGCCCTCGGGCACCAGGTGCATGTGGCACTTCGGGCAGTCGCCGGGATGATCCTGCCGCACCTCGGGGTGCATGGGGCAGGTGTAGATGGTGCCCGCCGGGGCCGGTTCGCCCTCCGCCTGGTCGTGGTGATGCAGATGCTCGTTCATGACAGTGCCTTCATCGATTGAATTCGATTCTGAACCTTCCCATCATGGAAGAGTCAACCCCTTCCACGCGCCCCACCCATCCCGCGCCCGGATGGCTAACGGGACAAGGACTTGCGGTACTCGACGTTGATCGCATCGTGACGCTGCCGCACCTCGGGCGGCCATTGCGCCTTGATCCACGACAGCACGGCCACGATCTCATCGTCGTTCAACACGCCATCGTAGACGGGCATGGCCGTGCGGTAGTCGGGCTGGTTGATCAGCCGGGCCAGGCCCTGCTTGGTGATGGCGAACAGCTGTTCGTCCGGATGGTGCCAGGTGTGGCCGCTCGCGTCGTGCGGCGGCGCCGGCAGCAGACCGTCAGGCCCGCGCTCGCGCCAGTCGGGCTGGCCCTCACCCCTGGCGCCATGGTAGGCCGCGCATTGCTGCGCGTAAATGCGCGCGCCAACGCGTAGCGCTTGGGGGTCATCGGGGCGCAGGCTGTGCAAGGAGCTCGCCTGCGACCCACTGGCGCGCAGGGAAAAATAGCCCATTCCTGCCACCAGCAGCAGGGTCAGCAAGCCGGCAGTGGCGAGGACCAGCGGCTTGCGTGCCAAGGCGGCGAAGCGCGGCACGCTGCCGACCGGACTCAAGGCGCAACCTGGACTTGCCCGACCATGCCGGCTTCGAGGTGCCCCGGTTCGGTGCAAGCGAAATCGACCTGGCCCGGCTGGGTGAACTGCCACACCATGCTGCCACGCTGGCCTGGCTTGAGGTTCAACTGGTTGGGCTCGCTGTGCGCCATGCCGGGATGGGCGCGCATCTGCACAGCGTGTTCCTTCAGTTCATCGAGCGATCCGAGCACCATTTCGTGCCTCACCTTGCCGGCGTTGCGCACCACGAAGCGCACCGTGTCGCCAACCTTCACGTCGATGCTGGAAGGATGAAAGCGCATGTCATCGTCCAGCACCACGTCCACGGTGCGCATGACCCTGGCCGGATCGCCCGGCTGGCCGAACAGGGCGGCGTGCTCGGACGCGCTCATATTGCCGTGCGAGGCCGGCATGTCGTGGCCGCCCGCGTGCGTGCCGGCGGCGAGCGCGGCCAGCGGAACCGCCGCGGCAGCAAGCAACGCAACAACGAATGTTTTCTTCATTCAAACAACTCCTGCAAAGAATCAGAACCAGAAGCTCACGCCGGCCACCCAGCGCGTCTGGCTCGCGCGGTCGCCCGCGGCGCGCACCAAATCCCGTGTGCGGCCAAAGCTGTGCTGCCACTCGACCCCGACGTAGGGCGCGATCTGGCGCGTGATTTCGTAGCGCAGGCGCATGCCGGCGCTGGCGTTGGCAAGGCCGCTGCCGATGGCATTGTCCGGATCGCTCTTGCCGTAGAAATTCCACTCGGTGCGCGGCTGCAGCACAAGCTTTTGCGTGAGCAGCAGGTCATACGATCCTTCGAACCGCAGCGCGGTGCGGCCGCCACTGCCCAGATACGCGGTCGCGTCGATCTCGAACCAATAGGGCGCCAGGCCTTGCACGCCTGCCGCGAGCCACTGGCGGTCCTTACCCGCGCCATGGTCCAGCCGCACGCCGAGCTGCGTATCCCAGTACGCGGCAATGGCGTGCCCCCAGAGCAACTCGGTGCGTGAATCGTGCAGCTTGCCCTTGGCGACATCGCCCTCGGCCTTGATGACCAGATGGTCAAAATCACGGCCGATGCGCGCCTGCAGGTCATACGTCGTGGCGTTTTCGCCGTGGCGCGCCCATGCCCGCTCCAGCCGGTTGACCTTGAGGTTGGCAAAGCTCCTCTGGTCGTCGAGCTGCAGGGGCGGCACGCCCGCCAGGGAATACTTGCCACTGCCGCGCACGAAGCCGTCCGAATAGCCATTGGGGTCGCGCGCGTCGGCGGGCGGGCTGCCGCCCTGCATTTGCATGTTGCCGTGGTCCATGGCGGGCGCCGCGCCGGTGTCCGATGGCGCGCCGGCGGCCGCGGCACCATGGCCCATGCCGGGCATGGCGCCGTACTCCATGGGCGTGGCAGCGTGGTTCATCGCGGGGGCGTTGGTCATCGCCTCAGGCATGCGGTCTTGCATGGGCATGCTGCCTTGGTCCATACCGCCCATCGGCGGCGCCACCGGCGCTGCCGTGGGCTGAGGTGCAGCGCCGTGCGACCCGTGCGCGCCGTGATCCTGGGCCAGGGCCGGAGCGCCGGCACCCCAGAGAACCAGCGTCAAGGCCACGGGAGCCAGGCGCAGCCCACGGGCGTGCGCGATGGCGTGGGTCAGGTTCGGATGCGTTGTCATGCCACCACCACCTCGCGGAACATGCCCATTTCCATGTGAAACATCAGGTGGCAGTGCCATACCCAGCGGCCGAGCGCATCGGCCGTGACGAGATAGCTCACGCGCTGCGCCGGCTGCACGGGGATGGTGTGCTTGCGGGCGACGAAATCGCCCGCGGCGGTCTCCAGCTCCTGCCACATGCCGTGCAGGTGTATGGGGTGGGTCATCATGGTGTCGTTGTGCAGGATCACGCGCAGGCGCTCGCCGTAGCGGAAATGCACCGGCGCGCTGGCGGCGAAGTCCAGTCCGTCGAACGACCAGGTGTAGCGTTCCATGTTGCCCGTCAGGTGCAACTCGATCTCGCGCTCGGGGCCACCCGCATAGAGCGAGCCGCCGATGGTCTTGAGGTCAGCCAGCGTGAGCACGCGCCGGCCGTTGCCGCGCAGGCCGACGCCAGGGTCATCCAGGTTGGTGCGCGGCATGTCCACGCGCATGTCGGTGCCGGGGCCCCACTCGGTGCGCGCGTGGCGCACCGTGGTGCCGGGCTTTTGCAATGGGTTGGGCGCCATGGGGTGCGCCATGCCGTGCATGCTGCCGTGGTTCATTCCGGCCATCGAGCCGTGGCCCACGGCGGCCATGTCGTGGCCGCTGCCTTGCGCCATGCCGCCCATCATGTCGGCCATGGTGAGCCACTGCACCGCATCGAGTGCGGGCACGGGCGCGCTCAGGCCCTCGCGCACGGCGAGCGTGCCCCGCGCATAGCCGGTGCGGTCCATCGATTGCGCGAACAACGTGTACGCGTCGTCCCTGGGCTGCACGATCACGTCGTAGGTCTCGCCAGGTCCGAAGCGGAATTCGTCCACGGTCACCGGCTCCACGTCCTGCCCGTCGGTTTGCACCACGGTGAGCGGCAGACCCGGTATGCGCACGTCATAAAACGTGTTGCTGCTGCCGTTGATGCAACGCAGCCGCACGCGCTCGCCGGGCTTGAAGAGCGCCGTCCAGTTGGCGCCCGGTGCGCTGCCGTTGACCAGGTAGCTGAGCTCGGTGGACGACAGGTCGGCCAGGTCGGCCGGGCTCATGCGCATGGCATTCCACATGTCGCGCTCCGCCATGGCCGCATCCATGCCCTTGGCGCGCACGTCCTGTACAAATTTGGCGAAGGTCGGGCGGTGCTGGTTGAACACGTCGCCCTGGGCCTTGAGTTTGGCCAGGGCGCGCATCGGGTCGCTGCCTGTCCAGTCCGACAGCAGCACCACATGTTCGCGCTCGGCGCGCAGGGTTTCGCCCGCGCGCGGCTCCACGATGAGCGCGCCGTACAAACCCGTGACCTCCTGCATGGCGCTGTGCGAGTGGTACCAGTAGGTGCCGCTTTGCTCCAGCGTAAAGCGGTAGGTGAAGGTCTCGCCGGGCGCGATGCCGGCAAAGCTGATTCCCGGCACACCGTCCATCTGAAACGGCAGGATGATGCCGTGCCAGTGGATCGATGCCGTCCCGCGCAGGCGGTTGGTGACGCGAATCGTCACCGTCTCGCCTTTGCGCATGCGCAGCGTCGGGCCGGGCAGGCTGCCGTTGACGGTGGTGGCGATGCCCGTGCGGCCGTCGAAATCGACGCGGGTCTCGGCCAGCGTCAGGTCGAAGACGGGGCCGCGCAACTCGGGCGCTGTTCCCGTGCGGGCTGCCGGCAGGTCTTGCAGCGCCCAGGCGGGCAGAGCGGCATCGAGCACGCTCAGTGCGGTGCCGGCCGCCAGCGTCCGCAAGAAACGCCGACGCTGCAAGGCCTGGCCCGAGGGGCCGGAGAGGGAATGACTCTTGAATCGCATGCCGAAGATTCTGGCGGGCCTGCCTTTCGGCAAGATGTTTTCAACATTACATTTCTGTCAGTTTCATGCCAGCAATCCACCGGCGCGGCACACTGAAGCGGGAACAGCCAAGGAGCCAAGCGGGTGAAGATATTGATCGTCGAAGACGAGCCCAAGACGGGCGCGTACCTGCGCCAGGGCCTGACCGAGGCCGGCTACGTGGCCGACCTGGTGCCTCATGGCACCGACGGGCTGCACATGGCCCTGCAGGGCGCCTACGACCTGGTGATCCTGGACGTGATGCTGCCCGGCCTGAACGGCTGGCAGGTGCTGCAGGCGCTGCGCGAACGCGGCCTGCGGATGCCCGTGCTGTTTCTGACAGCGCGCGACCAGGTGGAGGACCGCGTCAAGGGGCTGGAGCTGGGCGCCGACGACTATCTGGTCAAGCCGTTCTCGTTCGCGGAGCTGCTGGCCCGGGTGCGCATCATCCTGCGCCGCGCCCCTGCGGGCGGCGACGGTACGCTGCTGCGCGTGGCCGACCTGGAGCTCGATCTGCTGCGCCGCCGGGTCTCGCGCAATGGCCGGCGCGTGGACCTGACGGCCAAGGAGTTCGGCCTGCTGGAACTCTTGATGCGGCGCCACGGCGAGGTGCTGCCGCGCTCGCTGATCGCATCCCAGGTGTGGGACATGAACTTCGACAGCGACACCAACGTCATCGAGGTCGCCATGCGCCGCCTGCGCGTGAAGATCGACGAGGGCCACCCCGTCAAGCTGATCCAGACCGTGCGCGGCATGGGCTACGTGCTCGACGTGCCGCGGGAGGACTAGGTGGCGCTGGCGGCGCGTTGGGGCCGGCTGCCGTTGACGCGGCGCCTGACCCTGCTCTTCACCACCGTGGCGGCCCTGGTGGTGCTGGGGCTGGGCGCCCTGTTTCTGGTGGAGATCGAGCGCCATTTCGTCGAGCTGGACCGGATGGTGCTGCAGGACAAGCAGCACCTGATCGAGGAAGTCCTGCACAACGCCGGTTCGGTGGACGACGCGCGCCAGCGCCTGGGCGAGGCGCTGAGCTACCACCATGACCTCTACGCCCTGGTGCAGGATGGGCAAGGGGCGGTGGTCTTTCGGTCCGAAGGGTTCACGTCCACCATGCGCGGCGAGAAAACCCTGGGCGCCGGTGAGGCCCAGGCGTTTGGGGTGTTGCGCCACGGCGATGTGCGCTTTCACACGCTGGTCTTCAAGGCCGTGCCCGGCTACGCCGGCACCCCGCTTGGCGTCTGGATCGCCGCGGATACGCAGCACCACACGCAGTTTCTTGACGGCCTGCGGCGCAGCCTGACCCTCTACGTGCTGGCCGCCATCGCCCTGTGCGGCCTGCTCTCGTGGCTGGCTGCGCGCCAGGGCCTGGCGCCGCTGCGCGACATGAAGTCACGCGCCGCCAAGGTCACGGGCCAGAGGCTGGGCGAGCGCATGCCGGTGCAGGCCGTGCCAGTGGAGATGGCCGACCTGGCGCAGGAGCTGAACCGCATGCTGGACCGGCTGCAGCAGGACTTCCAGCGCCTGACCGACTTTTCCTCGGATCTGGCACACGAGCTGCGCACGCCCATCAGCAATCTGCTCACGCAGACGCAGGTGGCGCTGGCGAGCAGGCGCGACGCCGCAACCTACCGTGACATCCTGGCCTCGAACGCCGAGGAATTCGAGCGGCTGGCGCGCATGGTGTCCGACATGCTGCTGCTGGCCAAGACCGAGCGCGGCGTGGACCTGCCGCACAAGGAGCGTTTTTCCGCGCGCCAGGACGCGCAGGCGCTGCTCGACTTCTACGAGGCCGTGGCCGAGGAAAAGCGCATCCGGCTCCACTTGGAGGGCGATGGCGAGGTCGAGGGCGACCGCCTGATGTTCCGCCGCGCGGTGAGCAACCTGCTGTCCAATGCCCTGCGCCACACGCCCGAGGACGGGGACGTCGCCATCCACATCGCCAGCACCCCGCAAGCGACCACGGTGGTCGTGGAGAACACCGGCGCCGACATCGACCCCAAACTGCTGCCACGGCTGTTCGACCGCTTCTACCGCGCCGATCCTTCCCGGGCCCATCCGGATTCCGACGGCTCCGGACTGGGCCTGGCCATCACGCGCGCCATTGCCGAGGCCCATGGGGGCCGTGTCACGGCAACGTCGGGCCATGGGCTCACCTGCTTCGCCCTGGAGTTTCCCCGCGAACGAATCGGTGCTCCGAACTGAGAAGGCGTGGCGCCGTGTCCGCTGTCGTTCCAGGCCAGTGGATCGACACGGTGTCAGAACCCCGCCCCCGGCTGCGCCAGATAGGCCAGCTCGTCGGGCGTGCTGGCGCGCCCCAGGATGGCGTTGCGGTGCGGAAAGCGGCCGAAGCGCGCGATCACGTCCCGGTGCTTGTGGGCGTAGTCCAGCGTGCCGTCGAAGTACGCCCGGGGCGTCGCGTCGGGCTCATCGCGCAGGGCCGTGAACAGGGCCACGCTGCGCGCCTGCATGGCGGCGTCCTCGGCGTGCTCCAGCGGCAAGTAGCAGAAGATGCGCGCCATGGGCGGCACCGCCCGGTCGTGGCCGCGCGCGAGGCCCTCCAGCGCGATGGCCAGGCCCTTGGCGTCGGCCGCGAAGCTGTCGGGGCGGCCGCGAAACACGTTGCGGCTGAACTGGTCCAGCACGATCAGCAGCGCCAGGCGGCCGTCGGCGGTGTCGGCCCAGGCGTCCAGCCGGCCGGCGCACGCCGCCTCGATGGTGCTTGAAAAGCGCTGGCCCAGCATGGCGTCGAAGGCCTCGTCCTTCTGAAACCACTGGGTTTGCACGCGCGCCATGGCGGCGGCATCGAGCGGATAGGCGCCCAGCCACAGGCGCAGGACGTTGGCGGCCTGGGCCGGCAAGAGGGGGGATGCAGAGTCGGTCATACCCGCATTCTGGCGACGCCGGCGCGGGTTTGCCAGTGTGCACGCCCTGGCCCATGCTGGCATGATGAAGCGAACCTCGAGGAGTGAACCGCGATGAGCACCGACGCCGACGCATCCATCGAAACCCTGCGCACGCTGGCCCTGGTGGGCGCGTCGGGCAGCGGCAAGACCAGCCTGGCCGAGGCCCTGCTGCACGCCAGCGGCGCCATCGGCGCGATGGGCAGCGTCGAGCGCGGCAGCACGGTGAGCGACCACGACCCGACGGAAATCAAGGCGCAGCATTCGCTGCAGGCCTCGGTGCTGCACCTGCAGCACGAGGGCTGCCGTATCCACCTGATCGACACGCCCGGCCTGCTGGACTTCATCGGCCACAGCCTGCCCGCGCTGGAGGCGGTGGAAACCGCCGCCATCGTCATCAACGCCGCCACCGGCATCGAGCCGATGACGCGGCGCATGATGGAGCAGGCGGCCGAGCGCCAGCTCGACCGCCTGATCGTGGTCAACAAGATCGACGCCGAGGGCGCGGACCTGGCCGGCCTGCTGGCCGACATCCAGGCCGTCTTCGGCAAGGCCTGCCTGCCGCTGAACCTGCCGGACGCCGGCGCCAGCCGGGTGGCGGACTGCTTTTATCAGCGCGAGGGCGCGAGCGACTTCGGCGCCGTGGCGGACGCGCACCGCGCGCTGGTCGAGCAGGTGGTGGAGGTCGACGGCGCCTTCGTCGACCGCTACCTGAACGAGGGCGACGTCGACGCCAGCGAGCTGCACGCGCCGCTGGAGCAGGCGCTGCGCGAAGGGCACCTGGTGCCGGTGTGCTTCGTCTCGGCGCGCAGCGGCGCGGGGGTGAAGGAACTGCTCGACGTCATCGCCAAGCTGCTGGCCAATCCGAGCGAAGGCAACCCGCCCGACTTCCTGAACGGCACGGACGAGACCGCCACGCCGCTGCACGCCCGGCCCGACGCCACGGCCCACGTGCTGGCCCACGTGTTCAAGATCAGCATCGACCCCTACGTGGGCAAGCTGGGCTTCGTGCGCGTGCACCAGGGCACCATCACGCCGGGCTCGCAGCTGTATGTGAGCGAGGGGCGCAAGCCCTTCAAGGTGGGCCATCTGTACCTGCAGCAGGGCAAGGAGCACGTCGAGCTGCCCAGCGCCGGGCCGGGCGCGATCTGCGCCATCGGCAAGGTGGACGAGCTGCAGTTCGACGCCGTACTGCACGACGCGGCCGAGGACGAGGCGATTCGCCTCAAGCCCATGGCCTATCCGGTGCCGGTGCACGGCATCGCCCTCACGCCCAAGCGGCGCGGCGACGAGCAGCGCCTGTGGGAGGTGGTGGGCAAGCTGGTGGCCGAAGACCCCTGCCTGCGCCTGGAGCGCGCCGCCGGCACGCACGAAACCATCGTGCGCGGCCTGGGCGAGCTGCACCTGCGCGTGCTGCTGGAGCGCCTGCGCGAGGTGCACAAATTCGAGGTCGACACGCACCCGCCGCGCATCGCCTACCGCGAGACCATCACGCAGAACGCCGCCGCCCAGTACCGCCACAAGAAGCAGTCTGGCGGCGCCGGCCAGTTCGGCGAGGTGCACCTGCGCGTGGAGCCGCTGGCGCGCGGCGCAGGCTTCGAGTTCGTCGACCAGGTCAAGGGCGGCACCATTCCGGGCCAGTTCATGCCGGCGGTCGAAAAGGGCGTGCGCGAGGCTCTGGCCGAAGGCGTGATCGCCGGCTATCCGGTGCAGGACGTGCGCGTGATCGTGCACGAGGGCAAGCACCACCCGGTGGACAGCAAGGAGGTGGCCTTCGTCACCGCCGGCAAGAAGGCCTTTCAGGCCGCCATGCGCGAGGCCAGGCCCGTGGTGCTGGAGCCCATCGCGCGCCTGCAGATCACCGCGCCCGAGGGCGCCACCGGCGCCATCACGGGCGATTTGTTGGCGCGCCGCGGCATCGTCAGCGGCACCGACAGCGGGCGCGACGGCGAGCTGACCATCAGCGGCCAAGTACCGCTGGCCGAACTGGCCGACTACCAGAGCCGGCTGAACGCCATGACCGCCGGCCAGGGCCGCTATTCGCTGGCGCTGTCGCACTACGCGGCGGTGCCGCCGGCGGTGCAGCAGCAGCTGGTCAGCCAGTACCAGCAGCCGAGCGACGAGTGATGGCGACGCAGAAGGTGTGAATGAATCTAGAGTGCCCGAAAGGATCGCCCAAACACGTCCGATCAAGGCGCAAAGCGCAGTCGTAGCTCGGGCTACGGCGAGCATTTGCAACGCCGAGCGGGCGGGTTTGGGCGATCAAGGCGGGCACGAGGGGTTCGTTCGCACCTTCTTAACGGCGCTGCTCGATCAGCTGCCCACGCAATTCCCCTTCGGGGTAGCTGGCCGTCGTCAGGTTGATGTACCACTGGCCGGTCAGCAGGTCGGCGCGCTGGTGCGCCGTCAGCATGGCGCGGCCCTCGGACGGGCTGATGACCGAGCGGCCCAGCGACAGCACGGGCGGCGCCACCTCGCCGCCCATGCCGGGGCTGTGAAAGCTGGCGCTGCGCACGGGGCCGCTCAGGCCGTTGAAGCTGAGCTTCCAGCGCAGCAGGCCGGTGTTGCGGTTCAGCACCGCCACCAGCTCGCCGCGCGCCGCGCTGTCGTTGGCCGGCACCGCTTCGCGCCCGCTCAGCTGGGCGCTGAAGGCGGCCAGCTCGGGCAGGCGTTCGGGCACCGGCGGCGGGGCCACCGGGCGGCGCGGCGCCGGGCCCAGGGCGCAGCCCGCCAGCAGCGCGGCCAGCGCCAGGGTGATGGCAAGGCGCGAGCGCATCAGTTGACCACCCGCAACTGGCCGCGCAGCTCACCCTGCGGGTAGCTGCTGGTGAACACGCTGACGTACCAGCGCCCGCTCACCAGGTCGGTGGCCTGCTGGGGCGAGAGCGTGGCGCGCCCTTCGTAGCGGGTGCCGAAGGGGCTGGGCCAGATCATGGTGGCCGGGGCGTTTTGCGACGCATCGGCCGGGCCGCGAAACTCCACCCCCGTGATGGCGCCGGCCAGGCCGTCCCACGAGGCCTTCCAGCGCAGCACGCGGGTGCTGCTGTCGTACAGCGCGTCCAGCCGCCCCGCGGCGCCGCTGCGTGCCGGCGGGATCACGCTGGCGCCGTCCAGCAGGGTGGTCAGCGTCACCAGGTTGGGGTTGGCCTCGGGGCTGGATTCGGTCGCGGGCGGCAGCGCCTGCGGCGTCGATGGCGGCGCGGGCGGCACCGGCATGGACTGGGCACCCATGGGCTGCGGCGCCGGCGCCGGTGCGGGCGCCGCCGGCAGCGACTCGGGCATGCGAATGGGCGGCGGGCTGTAGCGCGGGCCCAGGTCCACGGTGCCGCAGGCACTGGCCAGCACGGCCGCCGCCAGCGCCACCAGCACGGCGCGCGCTCGGATCGCGTGGGACTCGGTCATGGGCAAACTCCTCACTTCGGATTCGGGTTTCAGGGGTTCCGCCTTTGGACAGGTCACGACGGGCCGCTTGCACTTGATTGTAGGCAAGCCATGCGGGCGTCCTGTATCCGTCCTGCTATGCTGGCCGCACACCCGCCACCCTGCCCCGCCATGCCCGATCTCGCCGCCCTGCAAAAGCTGCTCGACCCCCTGCTGCCCGGCCTGATGGGCGTGCGCCTGCTGGCGCTTTCACCCGAGCGCGTGCGCGCCGAGATGACGGTGCGCCCCGACCTGTGCACCGCCGGCGCGCGCCTGCACGGCGGCGCCTTCATGGCCTTTGCCGACACCCTAGGTGCGGTCGGCACGGTGCTCAACCTGAAGGCCGGGCAAAGCACCACCACCACCGATTCCAGCACCAAGTTCATCGCCGGCGCGGCCGTCGGCACCGTGGTGACAGGCGAGGCCGTGGCCCTGCACCGCGGGCGCAGCACCCAGGTGTGGCAAACCACCGTCACCAACGCCGACGGCAAGCTGTGCGCCGTGGTCACGCAGACCCAGTTGGTGCTGGAGCCCAAGGCGGTCTGACTGGACCATGAGCCGCTGGCCCCTGCGGCCCCACCCGGCCAGCCCGTGCGCAGCGGTCCAGCGGCTGGAGGTGAGCTTGATGCGCGAACCCGACGGCTGGCGGCTGAGCTATGCGCTGGCGGGCGCGCTGCCCGCCCTGCGCCTGCCACACCCTTCTGAGCACCCCGGCCCCACCGACGGCCTGTGGCGCCACACCTGCTTCGAGGCCTTCGTCGGCACGGCCAGCAGCCCGCGCTACCACGAGTTCAACTTCGCGCCCTCGGGCGACTGGGCCGCCTACGCCTTCGCCGCCGAGCGCCAGCGCGACCCCGCGGCGCCCACCGGGCCCGCCCCGCGCATCGCCTGCACGCACGATGCGCGCACGCTGCGCCTCACCGCCTGGCTGCCCGCCGACGCCCTGCCTGCCATGGGCGGCGTGCTCGGCCTGAGCGCCGTCGTCGAGACCACGGACGGCGCGCTCAGCTACTGGGCGCTGGCGCACCCGCGCGCGCAGCCCGACTTTCATCAGGCCGCCGGCTGGACGGCGCGCTTGCCCGACAATCGCCGACCATGAAATTCGGCCTCGAACGCTTCCTTGAAGACCCCGCCCTGCGCGCCCCGCTGGCCGGCCGCCGCGTGGCCCTGCTGGCGCATCCGGCCTCGGTCACGCGCGATCTGACGCACGCGCTGGACGCGCTGGCCGCCCTGCCCGACCTGCGCCTGACGGCCGCCTTCGGCCCGCAGCACGGCCTGCGCGGCGACAAGCAGGACAACATGGTCGAGTCGAGCGACTTCACCGACCCGCGGCTCGGCATCCCGGTCTTCAGCCTCTACGGTACCGTGCGCCGCCCGACCGACGCCATGATGGACAGCTTCGACGTGCTGCTGGTCGACCTGCAGGACCTGGGCTGCCGCATCTACACCTTCATCACCACCCTGCGCTACGTGCTGGAAGCCGCGGCGGCTTCGGCCAAGGCGGTGTGGGTGCTGGACCGGCCCAACCCGGCTGGCCGCCCGATCGAAGGCCTGACCCTGCGCGAAGGCTGGGAGAGCTTCGTCGGCGCCGGCCCCATGCCCATGCGCCACGGCCTGACCCTAGGCGAGCTGGGCCGCTGGTTCATCGCACACCTGGGGCTGCGGCTGGAATACCGCGTGATTGAGATGCAGGGCTGGCAGCCCGAGGCCGCGCCCGGCTTCGGCTGGCCGGTCGAACGAAGCTGGGTCAACCCCAGCCCCAACGCCGCCAACCTGAGCATGGCCCGCGCCTACGCGGGCACGGTGATGCTGGAAGGCACCGCGCTCAGTGAAGGCCGTGGTACCACGCGTCCGCTGGAGCTGTTCGGCGCCCCCGGCATCGACACGCGTCGCCTGCTGGCCGACATGCGCCAGCTGGCGCCCGACTGGCTGGCCGGCTGCCGCCTGCGCGAATGCTGGTTCGAGCCCACCTTTCACAAGCACGCCGGCCAGCTGTGCGCCGGCATCCAGATCCACATGGAAGACCCCACGCATTACGACCACGCCGCCTTCAAGCCCTGGCGGCTGCAGGCCCTGGCCTTCAAGGCGCTGCGCCGGCAAGCGCCCGACGATCCCCTGTGGCGCGACTTCGCGTACGAATACGAGCACGATCGCCTGGCCATCGACCTCATCAACGGCAGCCCGCTGCTGCGCCAGTGGGTGGACGACCCCACGGCCCCACCCACCGCACTGGACGCGCTGGCAGCGGCCGACGAGCAGGCCTGGCGGGCCGCGCGCCAGCCTTTCCTGCTTTATGAATGAAATCGGGCTACGGCGCCCGCCAGTCAAGCGCGAACAGCTATCGTTGTCATAGTATTCAGGAGTCATCATGAGCACCGTCACGATCTACCACAACCCGCGCTGCAGCACCTCGCGCAAGGCGCTTGATCTGCTGCGCGAGCGGGGCATCGGGCCCGTCATCGTCGAATACCTCAAGCACCCGCCCAGCGCCGCCGATCTCAAACGCATCGCCCGGGCCACCAGCCAGCCCCTGCACGCCCTGCTGCGCACCAAGCAGCCCGAATACCTGGAACAAGGCCTGGATGACGCCAGCCTCACGGACGACCAGCTGGCCGCCGCCATGCACGCCACGCCGGTGCTGATCGAGCGGCCCATCGTGGTCACGGCCAAGGGCGCGCGGCTGGGGCGGCCGATCGAGCGCATTCTCGAAGTGCTGGACTGAGCGCCATGCCCGCCACCGCCCAAAGCGACGCCGCGCCCGGCGCTCCACGCTCGCGCGCCGACCTGTTCTGGTCCTTCAGCTGGATCGCGCTGCAGGGCTTCGGCGGCGTGATGGCGGTGGTGCAGCGCGAGCTGGTCGAGCGCAAGCGCTGGCTCACGCGCGAGCAGTTCGTCGAGGACTGGGCGGTGGCGCAGATCATGCCCGGCCCCAACGTGGTCAACCTGTCGATGATGATCGGCGACCGCCACTTCGGCCTGTCGGGCGCGCTGGTGGCGCTGGCCGGCATGCTGGCGCTGCCCAGCGTGCTCGTGCTGCTGCTGGCGGCCGGCTTTGCCAGCGTGGCCGACTCAGCCCTGGCGCAGGGCGCGCTGCGCGGCATGGGCGCGGTGGCGGCAGCGCTGATCATCGCCACCGGCCTCAAGCTGATCGGGGCGCTGCGCGGCAACCCGATGGGGCGCGCGGTGTGCCTGGCGCTGGTGGCGCTGACGGTGGTGGCGATGCTGGTGTTCAAGGTGCGGCTGGCGCTGGTGCTGGGGGTGCTGGGCGGCGCGGGCTGCCTGTGGGCCTGGCACTGCCTGCGCCCTGCTGCCGCCAACGTCGGCGAGGCGCCACGGCCATGACGATCACCCTGAACGCGGCCGACTGGCTGGATTTGTTCGTGCGCTACCTGTCGCTGTCGCTGCTGGCGGTGGGCGGGGCCATCGGCACGGCGCCGGAGATGCACCGCTACCTGGTCGTCGACCGCCACTGGCTGACCGAATCGCAGTTCAACGGCTCGATCGCGCTGGCCCAGGCCGCCCCCGGGCCCAACGTGCTGTTCGTGGCGCTGATGGGCTGGAACGTGGGGCTGAACGCTGGCGGCGGCGCGGCCGCCGGCTGGCGCGCCTATGGGCTGGCGGGTGCCGGCGCCGTGGTCACCATGCTGGGCATGCTGCTGCCTTCGGGCGTGCTGACCTACACCGCCACGCGCTGGGCGCACCGCAACCGCACGCGCCGCTCGGTGCGCGCCTTCAAGGCCGGCATGGCGCCGATCGTCATCGGCCTGCTGCTGGTCACCGGCTGGCTCCTGACCGCCGCCCACGACCAGCCGGCGCGCGACTGGCGCCTGTGGCTGCTGACGGCGGCCGCCACGCTGGTCGTCTGGCGCACGCGCCTGCACCTGCTGTGGCTGATCGGCGCCGGCGCCCTGCTGGGCGCGCTGGGCTGGGTGTAGGCGCCGCGCCGCAGCGCCGGCGCCACCTGTCGGGAAGCTGTCGTACGTAGTTGCCGAACTGGTGACGCGCGAGGTCGTCGCGAACAATGAAAAGGTCACGCTTTTCGGGTTCGACCTCGACATGAACAATCAAAACCTGCTCAAGGGGCTGCTGCTGGCGGCCGTCGCGCTGGCCTTCGGCGTGGGCGCGTTCCGTTACCCCATCGGTTCGTTTTCACGCGCCGGGCCGGGCCTGTTCCCGCTGGTGATCAGCGGCATCCTGATGGTGATCGCCCTCATCACCATCATCCGGTCGCACTTCGTGCCGCGGGTGCCGCTGGACTTCAGCATCCGCAACATCGTGATCATCATGATCGCGCTGTGCGGCTTTGCCGTGGTGTCCCAGTACGTCAACATGGTGCTGGGCATCATCTTCATGGTCTTCGTCTCGGCCATCGCCGGCGAAGGCTATTCGTGGCAGCGCAACGTCAAGATTTCGCTCGTGCTGATCGCCGTCGCCTACGCGTTCCACTACCTCCTGGGGCTCAATCTGCCCCTGCCAGGTCCCTATTGATCCTGCCTCGACGCACCTTGCGGGGCCAACGCCACCTTTTCGGGAACTGACACATGGAAACGCTGCACAACCTGGCCTTCGGCTTTGAACATGCGCTGACGCTGCACAACCTGCTGTACTGCGCCATCGGCTGCTCGGTGGGCACCCTGGTGGGCCTGCTGCCCGGCCTGGGGCCGCTGGCCACCATCAGCCTGCTGCTGCCGCTGACCTACTCGATCTCGACCACCGGCGCGCTGATCATGCTGGCGGGCATCTACTACGGCGCCCAGTACGGCGACAGCGTGAGCGCCATCACCATGAAGATGCCGCACGCCAGCAGCATCGTGGCCTGCATCGACGGCTACCAGATGACGCTCAAGGGCAAGACCGGGCTGGCGCTGTTCACCGCCGGCGTGTCCAGCTTCATCGGCGGCACGGTGGCCATCGTGGTGCTGGCCTGGCTGGCGCCCACGCTGGGCGAGGTGGCGTTCAAGTTCGGGCCGGCCGATTATTGCGCGCTGATGATGTTCGGCTTTTTGTGCGTCAGCTTCGTCACCACCGGCAGCGTGTTGAACGGCTTTGCCATGTGCATGATCGGGGTGCTGCTGGGCATGGTGGGCACCGACGTCAACAGCGGCATGGAGCGCTACACCTTCAGCCTGCCCAACCTGGCCGACGGCGTGAGCCTGGTCAGCCTGGCGCTGGGCTGCTTCGGCATCGCCGAGATCACCAAGAACCTGGACGCCCACGAGCAGCGCTCGCCCTTCAACGGCACCATCAAGCTGATGCCGACCTGGCCCGAGTTCAAGCGCATCTTTCCGAGCGCGCTGCGCGGCAGCGCGGTGGGATCGTTCATCGGCATCCTGCCCGGCGGCGGCGCGGCCATTGCCCAGTTCGCCGCCTACGCGCTGGACAAGAAGGTCAGCAAACACAAGGACGAGATCGGCACCGGCGCCATCGAAGGCGTGGCCGGCCAGGCGGCCGCCGACGAAGCCGCGGCGCGCACCAGCTTCATTCCGCTGATGAGCATCGGCATCCCCGAGAACGCGGTCACGGCGCTGATGCTGGGCGCCTTCATCATCAAGGGCATCCAGCCGGGTCCCAACATGATCGCCAGCCACCCCGAGCTGTTCTGGGGCCTGGTGGCCAGCATGTGGGTGGGCAACGTGTTTTTGCTGGTGCTGAACGTGCCGCTGGTGCGCTACCTGCTGTCGATCTTCAAGATTCCGTACAACGTGCTGTTCCCGACGATTCTGTTCTTCTGCTGCATCGGCACCTACAGCATCAACAACAACCTGGACGACATCTACACCACGGCGCTCTTCGGCCTGATCGGCTACATCTTCATGCGTTTCGGGCTGGACGCCGCGCCGCTCATGCTCGGCTTCATCCTGGGCCCGATGCTGGAGGAAAACTTCCGCCGCACCCTGCTGCTCAGCCGCGGCAGCTTCGACATCTTCGTCGAGCGCCCGATCAGCGGCACCTTGCTGGCCCTGATCGCCATCTTCATCACCTGGCAGCTGCTGGCCTTCTTCTTCAAGACGCGGGCCAAGAAGCGGGAGGCGGCGCTCACGGTGCCACCGCTGATTCCGGCGGCGCTGGCCGATCAGGTGTCGAAAAGCGGATCCGCACAGTAAAGCCGCTGCCGGCCGCGGTCGTCTCGATCGCGGCCGTCGCGCCATGCAGGCGGGCGATGTCGGCCACGATCGCCAGCCCCAGCCCGCTGCCGCTGCCGGCGGCGCCGCGACCCCGGTGAAAGCGCCGCCACAGCGACTCACGCTCGTCGGCGGGCACGCCGGGGCCGTCGTCTTCCACGCTCAGTTCGGCGCCGCGCTCCTCCAGCGTGCGGGTGCGCACCGTGACCTTGGCGCCGCGCCCGGCATGCTCGATGGCGTTGTGGATCAGGTTGCCGATCAACTCGTCCAGCAGCACCGGATAGCCGTCGACCGCCGCCGGCTCCAAGTCGAAGCCCAAATCCTGCCCCGCCTGCAGCGCGGGCGCCAGCCATTGGTTGGCGCTGTCGGCGGCCAGCCGGCGCAGGTCGACCCGCTGGGGCATGGGCCGGGCCTCCAGCGCCGCGCCTTCGGTGCGCGCCAGTGACAGCAGCTGCTGGGCCAGGCGGCTGCCGCGCTCGGCCGCCAGGTGCAGGCGCTCCAGCGCGGGTTGCAGGGCCGCCGGATGCTCGCTGGCCAGCAATTCCGACGCCTCGACGCGCACGATGGCCCAGGGCGTGCGCAACTGATGCGCTGCATCGGCCACGAAGGCGCGCTGCGCGCCGGCGGCGTCGCGCAGCCGCGCCAAGAGGGCATTGAGCGACTGCACGAAGCCCGCCACCTCGCCGGGCATGCTGCCGGCGTCGATGGGGCGCAGCTGCCGCACGCTGAGCCGGCCGATGGCGTCCGACGCACGCTGCAGGGGCCGCAGCACGCGGTTGACCGCCAGCAGCGCCAGCAGCGCCAGCGGCAGGGCCAGCGCCAGGGCGCCGACCGCCGCCGCCAGCACGGCGGCGCGCAGGGCCGCCGTGCGCTTGCCCATGGTTTCGGCCACCAGCACCGGGCACACCCGGCCGTCCTGGGCACAGCGGTAGCCAAACGCGGCCACGCGCATCGGCCGGCCCTGCATGGAGCCGTCGAAAAACAGCCACTGGCCGGCAGCCAGCGTGGCCGGCGCCTGCGCCGCCAGCTCCGCACTGCCGCCCAGCACGTGCCCGGCCGGGTCGGCCACGGCGAACACCGTTTGATCGATGAGGTCGGCGCTGAGGGCCTTGGCGGTCTGTTCGCTGATCGGCAGGCTGATCTGCCCCCCGTGGTCCTCGACGATCTGCGACAGCGCCACCGCCGTATCGGTCAGCGAGCGGTCCAGCGAGTCGAGCGCCGGCGTCAGCACCAGCACGTAAATCATGGCGGCGGCCAGCGGAATCAGCGCGGCCAGCGACAGCGCCAGCCACAACCCGAAGGTGCGCCGCAGGCTGGGGCGGGTCATCGCGCGCTGTCCGTCGGCGCGGCGGGCTCCAGCAGATAGCCCAGGCCGCGCACCGTGCGCAGCCGCACGCCGGCGGGCTCGATCTTGCCGCGCAGGCGCGACATCAGCAGCTCCATCGCGTTGTCGGAGGTGGCGGCGTTCCAGTCCGGAATCAGCGCGGCGAGCTGATCGCGCGCCACGATGGCGCCGAGGTGCATGAGCAGGTATTCGATGACGATGGACTCGCGCGCGGTCAGGTTCAGCGCCTGCTCGCCGTTGTAGGCACGGCGCAGCGCGGCGTCGAAGCGCAGCGCGGCCACCTGCAGCACCCGGCTGCGCCGGAACTCGTGGCGCCGCACCAGCGCGTGCAGGCGCGCCAGCAGCTCGGGCACGGCAAAGGGCTTGACAAGGTAGTCGTCGGCCCCGTTGGCCAGGCCCAGCACGCGGTCGTCGATGCTGTCGCGCGCGGTCAGCATGAGCACCGGCAGGTTCGAGCCCTGCGTGCGCACCCGATCGAGCGTCTCCAGCCCGTCGATGCCGGGCAGGCCGATGTCGAGCACCAGCGCGTCGTAGTCGTCCTGCAGCACCGACTTGGCCACCGGCTCGCCGCGATGGCTGACGTCGACGTGCCAGCCACGCGCACGGATGGCCTCGGCGACCGATTGCGCCAGCGTGACGTCGTCTTCGACCAGCAGGATGTTCATGTCGATCGGGCGCGTGCCGCCTGGTCCAGCCACACGCCCAGGCCCTGGGCGTTCAGCTCGATGTCGATCACCAGCCATTCGGCGGCCGCGGCCTCGCCGCCGGTCCAGCCGTGGCGCGCGGCGCGGCCGGTGTAGAGCGCGCGCAGCTCGGCACGGAGATGCGCGTGGCGTTCGCTCCCCGACAGCGCCGTGGCGGCGCGGCCGATGCCCACCATGGCGTCGATCTGCTCGTGCAGGTCGGCGGCCAGGCGCTTCACCGGGGTCAAGGGGCCGTAGTGGGTGGGACAGACCGCCGCCGGCTTGAGGGCGAGCAGCCGGTCGATGGAGCGGTGCAGCGCCGGCGGGTCGAACTCGCTTGGCGAGGTGGCCGGCACGATGAACGGCCCCTGCGCGGTATCGAACTCGCGGTAGGACACGCCAAAGGTGTCGCCGCTGAAGACCCAGCCCGAGGCCGGATCGAAGATGGCGTTGTGGTGCCGCGCATGGCCCGGCGTGTCCAGGCAGATCAGGCGCCGGCCGGCCAGGTCGACCTCGTGGCCGTCGGGCGCCTCGACCACGCGCCCGGCCGGCACCGGCACCAGGCGGCCGTAGCTACGCTGCATCTCGGCCTCGCCGTACACCGCCGCGGCGCCGGCCCACAGGCGGCTGGGATCGATCATGTGGCGCGCGCCGCGCGGGTGCACCACCAGGCGCGCCTCGGGCAGCTGGCGCAGCAGCTCGCCCGCGCCGCCGGCGTGATCCAGATGCACGTGGGTCAGGATCAGCCAGTCCACGTCGGCCGGCGCCAGGCCCGCATCGGCCAGGGCCGCCAGCAGGCGCGGCACCGAATGGTTGACGCCGCAGTCGACAAAGGCGCCGCGGCCCTTCTCGACGATCAAATAGGCCGCGTCGAGGCGCGGGCGCACGAAGCCGGTGTCGATGACGTGGATGCCGTGGGAGTCGTTCATGGGGGCAAGGACTTGCGACGAGTGTCGAATTCTGGCCCATCAGGCCACCGCGTCGGCCAGCAGCCCGCGCTCCACCATCGCCACCTGGCGCTCGGCCAGCGCCAGGCGCGCCGGTTCGTCCAGCGCGCGCAGGGGGCCGTCGATCATCAGGAAGGCCATGCCATGCACGGCCGACCAGGCCATGAACTCGGCCCCCGGCCGGCGCTCCGGCGGCAGCAGGCCAGCCGCCACCATGGCATCCAGCGCGTCGCCCAGCAGCTCGAACGGATCGCGCCCGCTGGCGCCGCGCGGCGCCGGATCGTCCAGGGCGAACTCTTGCAGACCGAACGGCCGCGCGGCAAACGCGGTGCGAAACAAGCCCGGCTGCTGCCAGGCAAAGCGCAGGTAGCCGACGCCCACGCCACGCAGGGCCGCGCGCGCGCGCCAGCCGGCATCGCGCTCGCGGCGCGTGGCGGCGCTCACCTCGCGTTCGATCTCCTGTGCCAGCAGGGCCAGCGCGGCGGCGCGCACGGCGTCGAACAAGGCCTGGTGGCTGGCGAAATGCCGGTAGGCGGCGTTGGGCACCACGCCGGCGCGGCGCGTGGCCTCGCGCAGCACGACGGCGGTGGGCCCGCCTTCGCGCGCCAGTTCGACACCGGCATCCAGCAGGGCGCGGCGCAGGTCGCCATGCCGATAGGTGCGGCGCGCGCTTGATTTTGCGAGGTCCGACATTTGGAAACAGATCTTATGTGGACAGCGTCCAAATCCCTACGTAGCATAAGTGTACGGCGTCCACAATTTTTGCACCAGTGGGCACATTTCAATCCCTCACCGAGGACCCGGCCATGCAATTCATCCCCTACCTCAACTTCGATGGCAACTGCGCCGAGGCCTTTGCCTTCTATGCCAAGCTGTTTGGCGGCACCATCGTGTATCAGGGCACCTTCGGCGAGATGCCGGCGCAGCCCGGCATGCCGCCGCTGCCCGAGGCGGCGAAGAAGCGCATCATGCATGTGCACATGCAGGTGGGCACGCAATCGCTGATGGCGTCCGACACCATGCCCGTCGCGCCGGGGCAGGACCCGGCGATCTGCGGCGGCGGCTACCAGAAGCCGCAGGGCCTGTGGGTGTCGATCGGCGTCGCCGATACCACCGAAGGCCGGCGCGTGTTCGACGGCCTGGCGCAGGGCGGCGCAGTGGCCATGCCCTTTGCCAAGACCTTCTGGTCCGAAGGCTTCGGCATGGTGACCGACCGCTTCGGCACGCCGTGGATGGTCAACGTGGCCACGCAGGCTTGACCGGCGCTCACCGGGGATCAGCATGTCCGACGACCGCACCATCCGCCTGCACCGCGTGCTGCGCACCACGCCCGACAAGCTCTACCGCGCCTTCACCGAAGCGGACGCGCTGGCCAAGTGGCTGCCTCCGTACGGCTTCACCTGTCGGGTCCAGCAGCACGACGCGCGCGTCGGCGGTGGCTTCCGCATGTCCTTTCACAACTTCGGCAGCGGCAAGGGGCACTCGTTTGGCGGCGAATACCTGGAGCTGGTGCCGGGCGAGCTCATCCACTACACCGACCGCTTCGACGACCCGAACCTGCCGGGCGTGCTGGAAGTGAGCGTGCGGCTCAAGCCCGTGAGTTGCGGCACGGAGCTGGCCATCACGCAGTCCGGCATTCCGCAGGCCATTCCGCTGGAAGCGTGCTACCTCGGCTGGCAGGAATCGTTGGCGCAGCTGGCCCAACTGGTGGAGCCGGACATTCCGGGTTGAACGCGGGTGACGCAACCGGCCGTTCCCATCGAACGTGGCAAAGCACGGCCTGCAGACCCGCTCGCTTGCGCGGCGCGGCGGCTGCTGTTCAGCGCATGGCCCTCGAGTGGATTGAGAGAAGGTGCTTGATCATGTCCAAAGTACGTGTTGCCAGCTTCAGCATTTCGCTCGACGGCTACGGCGCCGGTCCCGACCAAAGTCTTGAAAATCCGCTGGGCATCGGCGGCAAGGATCTGCATGGCTGGTTCATCGGCACCCGCTGCTGGCAGCGCATGCAAGGTCAGGAAGGAGGCGAAGGCGGCGTCGACGACGACTTCGCCGCCCGCGGCTTCGCGGGCGTGGGCGCCTGGATCCTCGGGCGCAACATGTTCGGCCCGGTGCGCGGCCCTTGGCCGGACGACAGCTGGAAAGGCTGGTGGGGCGACAACCCGCCCTATCACGTGCCGGTGTTCGTGCTGACGCACCATGCGCGCGCACCCATCACGATGGCCGGCGGCACCACCTTTCACTTCGTCACCGGCGGCATCCACGACGCTCTGGCGCAGGCGCGCCGGGCCGCCGGCGATCTCGACGTGCGCATCGGCGGCGGCGCCGACACCATCCGGCAATATCTGCGCGCGCGGCTGATCGACGAGTTGCACCTGGCCGTCTCGCCAGTGCTGCTGGGCCGCGGCGAGCGGCTGTTCGACGACCTGGACATGCGCGCGCTGGGCTACGCGTGCGAACGCTTCACGGGCACGCCCAAGGCAGCCCACTTCGTGCTGGGCCGCACGCCCGCGTGATGTCCGGGCAGCCCAGCGCGCCAGGGCGCGCCAACTTCCACAAGGAGCCATGACATGAGCACTCCCGCCAAGAACACCATCTGCCTCTGGTTCGACCGCAATGCGGAAGAGGCGGCGCGCTTTTATGCGGCCACCTTCCCCGACTCGGCCGTCGGCGCGGTGCACCGCGCGCCAGGCGACTACCCCGACGGCAAGCAGGGCGATGTGCTGACCGTCGAGTTCACCGTGCTCGGCATCCCCTGCCTGGGGCTCAATGGCGGCCCCGTCTTCAAGCACAGCGAGGCGTTCTCGTTTCAGGTCGCCACCGTCGACCAGGCCGAGACCGACCGCTACTGGAATGCCATCGTCGGCAACGGCGGCCAGGCCAGCGCGTGCGGCTGGTGCAAGGACCGGTGGGGCCTGTCGTGGCAGATCACGCCGATCGCACTGACCCGCGCCTACACCAGCAGCGACCGGGCCGCCGCCAAGCGCGCCTTCGACGCCATGATGAGCATGGGCAAGATCGACGTCGCCGCCATCGAGGCGGCGGTGCGCGGTTGATCGAACGAAGGAGAACGCCACCATGAAAGACTCTGCCCGGCCGCCGGTCGTCGATCGCGCGGCGTGGGAACGTGCCCGCGCCGAACTGCTGGCCCGCGAAAAGGCCCACACGCGCGCCGGCGATGCGCTGGCCGCCGCGCGCCGGCGCCTGCCGATGACGCCCATGCCCGCCATCACCGTGGTCGGCGCCCAAGGCCCCGTTCCCCTGCACGAGGTGTTCGAGGGCCGGCGTCAACTGCTGGTCTACCACTTCATGTGGAAGCGCGGCGCGCCGCACGACAAGCAGTGCGAAGGCTGCACCCACAGTCAGGTCGCGATGGACACCGCTGTGCGCGCCTATCTGGCCGAGCGCGACGTGAGCTACGCCGTGTTCAGCCGTGGCCCCTGGCCCGAGCTTGCGGCCTACCGCGACTTCATGGGTTGGACGGCGCCCTGGTATTCGACGCAGGATTGCCAGGACGACGAGATGGCCACGCGCAACGGCGGCGACCTGCGCTGCTACCTGCGCGTGGGCAGCGAGGTCTTCATGAGCTATGAATCGACGCAGCGCGGCATCGAGGCGATGCTGCCCACGCTCCAGCTGCTCGACCTCACGCCCTACGGCCGGCAGGAAACGTGGGAAGACTCGCCCGCCGGCTGGCCGCACCAGGACGAAGCCGGATCCTGGTGGCGGCGGGACGGCCGTCCCGTGGCGCAGTGGACCCGCATCGCGGCAGCCAACGCCGACCAGCCATGACCAACCAGGAACGCGACAAGCTCCTGCGCGCGCTGCAGAACCGCTTCGACCAGCACCAGCGGCGCCATCCCGCCATCGCCTGGGCCGCGGTGCAGCAGCGGCTGCTGGGCCAACCCGAGGCGCTGCGTGCCCTGCACTGGATGGAAGGCACGGGCGGCGAGCCGGACGTGATCGCGCAGGACACGGGCGCCTGCGTGTTTGCCGACTGCTCGCCCGAGAGCCCGCCCGGGCGCCGCAGCCTGTGCTACGACCGTGCCGCGCTGGACGCGCGCAAGGCCAACAAGCCCGGCGGCAACGCCCTCGATACCGCCGCCGAGGCGGGGGTCGATCTGTTGAGCGAAGCGCTGTACCAGCACCTGCAGACGCTGGGCGAGTTCGACACCAAGACCCCCAGCTGGCTGCTGACCCCGTCGGGCGTGCGCAGCCGCGGCGGCGCGCTGTTCGGCGACCGGCGTTTCGGCCGCGTGTTCATCTATCACAACGGCGCCGAGTCCTACTACGCGGCGCGGGGTTTCCGCGCGTCGCTTCGGGTTTGATAGCGCCCGGCCCCATCCTCTCGCAATCCATCCGGAGTCCCACATGGCACACAATCCCGTCGTCTGGTTCGAAATCTACGTGCAGGACATGGCCCGCGCCCAGCGCTTTTACGAGGACGTGCTGCAGTGCAAGCTGCAGCCCCTGACCCCGCCCGACAGCGTGGCCGGCGGCACGAAGATGATGGCCTTTCCCATGGACATGGCCGCGCCCGGCACGGGCGGCATGCTGGTGCAGATGGCCGGCGTGCCCTCGGGCGGTGGCGGTACGCTGGTGTACTTCGGCTGCGACGATTGCGCCCTGCCGCAAGGCCGCGTGCTGGCCGCAGGCGGACGCATCGACAAGCCCAAGTTCGCGATCGGCCCCTACGGCTTCATCGCGCTGGTGGTGGACACCGAGGGCAACTGCGTCGGCCTGCATTCGATGCAGTGAGCCTGGAGGCGATGCTGGTCGGCGTCGTGGCCAAGATCGCACGCGGTCAGAGCGCGACCCTAAGAGAACCAGCGCAAAAACGCGGCAGCGGCCAGCGCGGTGGCACCCAGCGCCGCCAGCACGCGCCACCTCGCCGCGCCGCCCCCACCACCGGTCGCCGCCTGCGGGCGCAGCAGCGCCAGCGCCAGCAGCGCCACGGCCGTCAGCGCACACAGCAGCTTGAGCACCAGCGCGCCGATGGCGATGCCGTGGATGTCCGGCAACTGGCCGTAAAAATGGTAGCTGACCAGGCCGAACAGGCCGCCGCTGGCCAGCTGCAGCGCCCAGCCCGCCAGCGCCAGCCACAGCACGCCACGCGCACCCGCCGATTTGGCGGTGGCCAGCGCGTACAGCGGCGCGGCGACCACGATCACGGCGCCGAAGTTGTGGCCGACCTGGGTCAGCGCATAGGCGAGGTTTTGCCCGTCCAAGCCGGCTACTCGACGCTGACGGTCACGCAGCGCTGCAGCCCGATGGGCACATGCGCCTTGTTGGCGACCTTGATGCAGATCTCGTGCGTGCCGGCGGCCAGCGTCTCCAGCGTGTAGCTGCCCTTGAGCTGGCGCAGGATGCCCGTTTCCTTGCCGTCCACGTAGACGTGCACGTGGTCGCCGCCCGGGCCGGGCACCACGGCGTACACCAGCTTGTTCTGGTTCATCGCGTCCAGCTTGGCGCCGTCCTTGGGCGAGTCGATGGTGATGGAGCCCTCGGCCGCCAGGGCGGCCGGCGCCAGCCAGGCAGCGCCCGACATCAACGCGAGCAAAAGAGTGAAGGCAGGCAGGCGGCGCATGGCAGCTCCAGTCGGACGGGGGGATGGCCCCAGCATACCGCGCGACGCCGGCACGCGCCAGGCGCGGCCAGCGATCAGCCCCCGCGCTGGCGCCGCGCCTCGTACAGGCACACGCCGCTGGCCACCGACACGTTCAGGCTTTCCACCGCGCCCTGCATGGGGATGCGCACCAGCGTGTCGCAGGTCTTGCGCGTGAGCTGGCGCAGGCCCGGCCCCTCGGCGCCCAGCACCAGGGCGGTGGGCACCTTCAGGTCGGCCGCATACAGGCTTTGCTCGGCCTCGCCGGCGGTGCCGATGACCCAGATGCCGCGCTCCTTCAGCTCGTTCAGCATGCGCGCCAGGTTGGTGACCATGAAGTACGGCATGGTCTCGGCCGCGCCGCTGGCCACCTTGGCCACGGTGGCGTTGATGCCCGCCGCGTGGTCCTTGGGCGCGATCACGGCGTGCGCACCCGCGCCGTCGGCCACGCGCAGGCAGGCGCCCAGGTTGTGCGGGTCGGTCACGCCGTCCAGCACCAGCAGCAGCGCGGGCTCCGTCAGGTCGTCCAGCAGTTCGTCCAGCGTGCGCCCGCCTTCCAGCGCCTGCACGCGCGCCACCACGCCCTGGTGCCCCACCCCGCCGGCCAGCCGCGCCAGGCGCGCCGCATCGGCCTCGATCACGCGCACGCCGGCCTCGGCTGCGCGGCTCAGAAACTGCTTCATGCGCGCGTCGCGCCGCGTGGGGTCGACGTAGACCTCGACGATGGAGGCGGGCGCGGTCTTCAGGCGCACGCCCACGGCATGAAAACCGAACAGGACTTTGGGGGCAGACATCGGGCGATTATCGACGCCGGCCCGTCATCAACACTCAGGCATGATCGGCCCACCCCACTGCCCGCCATGCTGCACCTGCCCCACATCTCGCCCCTGGAGCACAGCGCCTTCGTCGCGGCCGGCCTGCTGACCTACATCGTGGTCACGCGCGTGCGCCGCCAGCGCCGCCACCCCTATGCCGCCATGGCCTGGGTGCTGGGCATCGCGGCCTTTCCCTATCTGGGCCTGCCGCTGTTCCTGATCTTCGGCACGCGCAAGCTGATCCGCCCCGCCACGCGCCGCCAGCCAGCCCCCACCGGCCCCTGGGCGCACGCCGTGCCGCTGTGGACGCGGCGCCTGCTGGCCGCGGTGGGCGTGGCCGCTGCCCAGCCGCAGGCCAGCGTGCGCTTCGACGCCGACGGGGCCGCCGCGCTGGAGCGGCTGCGCGCGCTGATCGCCGGCAGCCGCCACACGCTGGACGTATGCACCTACGTGCTGGGCGACGACGAGGTGGGCGCCACCGTGGCCGCCGACCTGGCCGAGCGCGCGCGCGCCGGCGTGCGCGTGCGCCTGCTGCTGGACAGCATCGGCAGCCTGAAGAGCGCGCACAGCCACGACGCGCTGCTGAAGGCGGCCGGCGTGCACACGCGCATGTTCGTGCCCGCGCTGGGCATTCCGGGGCGCGGGCGCGCCAACCTGCGCAACCACCGCAAGCTGGTGGTGGCCGACGGCGCGCGCCTGTGGGGCGGCGGGCGCAACATCGCCAACGAATACTTCATCGGCCGCGTGGGCGAGCCGGCCTGGCTGGACCTGAGCTTCGTCGCCTGTGGCCCGCTGGCGGCGCAGGCGCAGGCGCTGTTCGAGAACGACTGGCGCATCGCGCGCGGCGTGCGCAAGGCGCCGCGCCTGGACTATGCCCAGCGCCTGGCGCGGCGCGAGGCGGAGTCGGGCGTGCACGCGGGCGCCACCCCCGATGCCGCCACCGCCGCACCCGCCCCCGCGCCCACCATCGCCACCCCCGCCCTGCCCCCGCTGGCGCAATGGGTGCCCAGCGGGCCCGACTTTCACGAAGACATCCTGCACGCGCTGCTGGTCTCGGCCATCTTCCACGCCGAGCGCCGCCTGCTGCTGGCCACGCCCTACTTCGTGCCCGACGAGGGCTTGCTGGAGGCCCTGCTGCTGGCCGCGCGCCGCGGGCTGCAGATCACCCTGGTCATCCCCGAGCGCTCCAACCACCGGCTGGCCGACTGGGCGCGCGGGCGTGCGCTGCGCGAGCTGGCCGCCGCTGGCGCCGACGTGCGCCTGCTGCCCGGCATGCTGCACGCCAAGGCGGTGGTGGTCGACGAGGTGCTGGCCCTGTGCGGCTCGGCCAACCTGGACAGCCGCAGCCTGTTCATCAACTACGAGGCCATGGCCGCCTTCTACGGCCCGGCCGAGATCGACTGGCTGGGCAACTGGATCACCGAGACCGCCCAGCGCGGCCAGCGCGCCTCGGCCCGGCCGCCCAGCTGGTGGCGCGACATCGGCGAGGGGCTGGTGGCCACGGTGGGTTTTCAGCTCTGACGACCCGTTTCAAGCCAAATACGGCTGCAGCGCCCGCCGATCAAGCGCGGGCAGCTACGGTATCGATAGTATTTCCGGGCATCCGGCTGTCCTGCGCGATGCGCCCGGCCTCCACCGTCAGCACGCGCTGGCAGCGCGCGGCGATGGCCCGGTCGTGCGTCACCAGCACCAGGGTGGTGCCCAGCTCGCGGTTCAGCTCGAACATCAGCTCCATCACCGTCTCGCCGGTGGCGAAGTCCAGGCTGCCCGTGGGCTCGTCGGCCAGCAGCACGGCCGGGTGCACCACGAAGGCGCGCGCCAGCGCCACGCGCTGCTGCTCGCCGCCCGACAGCAGCTTGGGGTAGTGGCGCAGGCGCTGGGCCAAGCCGACGCGCGCCAGCATCTCGCCGGCCTGGGCGCGCGCGTCGCGGCGGCCGGCCAGCTCCAGCGGCAGCATCACGTTTTCCAGCGCGGTCAGGTTGCCCAGCAGCTGAAAGCTCTGGAACACGAAGCCGATCTGCTGGGCGCGCACCGCCGCGCGCGCGTCCTCGTCCACCGCGAACAAATCCTGCCCGGCCAGCCGCACGGTGCCGCGCGTGGGCGTGTCCAGCCCGGCAATGATGGACAGCAGCGTGCTCTTGCCCGAGCCCGAGGCGCCGACGATGGCCACAGTCTCGCGCGCGGCCAGCTCGAAGTCGATATCGCGCAGAATATCCAGGGTGCCGGTGGAGTCGGTGACCGACTTGAAGACATGCTCCACCGCGATGATGGGCGCGCTGGCCGCGCCGGGCGGATGTTCCGCAGACTGATCCGTCATGTATCTAAGGGCCATTTGATTTGATTCGACGACACTTTATCCGCTTGGCGCTGGCCGCCCCCGCAGCAAAGGCCCTGGCGGCCGCCAATCCCCCCGTGATCCTGGTGCTGGGCGACTCGCTGAGCGCCGAATACGGCATTGCCCGCGGCAGTGGCTGGGTGGCGCTGCTGCAGCACAAGCTGGCGGACGAGAAGATCGCCGCGCAGGTGGCCAACGCCAGCATCTCGGGCGACACCACGTCCGGCGGCCGCGCACGCCTGCCCGCCTTGCTGAAGAAGCACCACCCCGCCGTGGTGGTGATCGAGCTGGGCGGCAACGACGCGCTGCGCGGCCTGCCGCTTGCGATGACCGAGGCCAACCTGAACGCCATGACGCAGGCCGCGCAGCAGGCCGGCGCCAAGGTGCTGCTGGCGGGCATGCAGCTGCCGCCCAATTACGGCGCGCAGTACGGCCAACGCTTCGAGGCGCTGTTTGCCCAGGTGGCGCAGGCGCACCAGGCGGCGCTGGTGCCCTTCCTGCTCAAGGGCGTGGCCGACGGGCCCGACCCGACCCGGCTGTTTCAGCCCGACCGCATCCACCCCGTGGCCGCCGCGCACCCCATCATCCTGGGCAATGTGTGGCCCACCTTGAAGACCTTGCTGCCATGAGCGCGCCGGGCCGCTCCCAAGCGCGAACCCCGCAGCGCGTAGCGCGGAGGGTGCTCCAATGAGCGTGCACCGCATCGCGGCCGGCGAGGCGCTGGCGCGGCTGGACGGCTTCGACACCGTCATCGACGCACGCAGCGAAAGCGAGTTCGCGCTCGACCACCTGCCCGGCGCCGTCAACTGGCCCAGCCTGCACGACGACGAGCGCGCGCGCGTGGGCACGCTGTACGTGCAGGTCAGCCCGTTCGAGGCGCGCAAGCTCGGCGCCGCGCTGGTGGCGCGCAACATCGCCGCGCACATCGAGCAACACTGCATCGACAAGCCCAAGGGCTGGCAGCCGCTGCTGTACTGCTGGCGCGGCGGCCAGCGCAGCGGCGCGCTGGCGCTGGTGCTGGGGCAGATCGGCTTTCGCGTGCACCTGATCGAAGGCGGCTACAAGGCCTTTCGCGCCGCCATGCTGGCCGACCTGCCGGCGCGCATCGAGCCGCTGTCCTTTCACGTCATCTGCGGCCCCACCGGATCGGGCAAGACGCGCCTGCTGCACGCGCTGGCCGCCGCCGGCGCGCAGGTGCTGGACCTGGAGGGCCTGGCGCGGCACCGCGCCTCGGTGCTGGGCGCCATCCCCGGCGTGCCGCAGCCGACGCAAAAGCACTTCGAGATGTGCGTGTGGGACGCCCTGCGCGCGCTGGTCGCCACGCGGCCGGTGTATGTGGAGGCCGAGAGCAAGAAGGTCGGCAACCTGACGCTGCCCGAGCCGCTGATCGCCGCCATGCGCGCCAGCGCCTGCCTGCGCGTGGAGCTGGCCGAGGACGAGCGCGTGGCCCTGCTGCTGGAGGACTACCCCTTCTTCGTCAGCGACCCCGCCTATTTCGGCCAGCGCCTGGACACCCTGGTGGCGCTGCGCGGGCGCGCCGTGGTCGACGGCTGGAAGGCGCAGATCGCCGCCGGCCGCACCGAGGCCGTGGTGCGCGAGCTGCTGGAAAAGCACTACGACCCCGGCTACGCCAGCTCGACGCGGCGCAACTTCGCGCGCTTCGAGCAGGCGCGCGTGGTGCGGCTGCGCGATCGCTCGGCGGCGGCGATGGCCGAGGCCAGCGCTGAAATTCTGGCCGCCGGGTGATCAGTCGGCGCCGGCTGCCGCCGGCGGCTCCTGCCAGCGCACCGCGCCGCGATACGCGTGCCAGCTGGCATGGCCCAGCACGGGGCCGACCACCAGCAGGCCCGCGCCCCAGGGCAGCAGGGCGACGGCCACCAGCAGGGTGATCAGAAAGCCCCACCACAGCAGGGTGACGGGGTTGGCCGCCACCACGCGGATGCTGGTGATGACGGCCGAGATGGCGTCGGTGCCGCGGTCCAGGATCATCGGGATCGACACCACGGCGGTGGCGTAGACCAGCAGCGCGAACAACCCGCCGACCAGGGCGTAGACCATCACGAACTCCATGTTCTCGGGGTTGAAGATGGCGCGGATGACGCCGGTGGTGGACGGCATGCCGGTGTAGAAGAACACCGCGAACACCACCAGCGAGGCGCGCCCCCACAGCAGCTCCAGCACGATCAGCACCAGCACCAGCAGCGCCAGGCTGCGCAGGTGCGGCTCCCAGCAGGTGGCCGAGGCGCCCAGCGTGGGCGGCTGGCCTGCCTCGCGCCGGCGGCTGACCTCGTACAGGCCCATGGCCAAAAACGGCCCCAGCAGCAGGCAGCCCGAGGCGATCGACATCACGTATTCGGGCCGGTTGCGAAACACCAACCCCAGCACCAGCGCCATGCCCCAGAAGCACGCGCCGTAGAACAGGCCGATGCCCGGCGCCGCCCTGAAGTCGGCCCAGCCGGCGCGCAGCCAGCGCAGCGGATCGAGCAGGCCCAGCGGCTGCATGAGGGCCTGCGGCACCGTGGACGGCGGCGGCACGTAGGGCTGGTAGGCGGCGGGCTCGGCCGGGGGCTCGGGTTCGGTCATGGCGCGGCACGATAGGGGCAAAACCATGCTCGCTCAATGGGGACTGACCCCAACCCTTCGCGCCGACTGCGCCGTCGCTGTACTGGACTTCACCCCCTCTCCCTCTGGGAGAGGGTTGGGGTGAGGGCCACGCGCTGCAGACCTTGTGTAGATTTTAATCGAATCAGCCTATGGCGCCCGTCAATCCAGCGCTGATAGCTATAAATTCTATAGTATCGACATCAAATACCGAAGGCCCGTTGCGCCGCCTGCGCCAGGTCGGCCTGCAGGTCGGCCACTGCCTCGAGGCCGGCGGAAAAGCGCACCACCGTGCCGCGCGCCAGGTGCGCCGGCCAGCCGCGGGCGCGGATGGCGGCCAAGTCGTAGGGCACCACCAGGCTGATCGGGCCGCCCCAGCTGTAGCCCAGCCGGAACAGGCGCAGGCCATCGCAAAAGGCATCGACTTGCGATTGGGTGTAACGGGCGTCGACCATCACGCTGAACAGGCCGGCCGCCGCGCCGCACACCTGCTGCCAGTGGGCGTGGCCGGGGCTGCCGGCCAGCGCCGGGTGCAGCACCTGGGCAAACACCGGCTGCTGCGCGCACCAGCGCGCCAGCTGGCGCGCCGCCTGGTCCTGCGCGTGGTAGCGCAGCGCGATGCTGGGCAGCGCGCGCAGCAGCGTCTCGGTGTCGCCGGCGCTGACGCCGAAGCCCAGGCGCATGTGCGTCAGCAGGATGCGGCGATGCAGCGCCTCATCGCGCGTCACCACGCTGCCCATCAGCACGTCGCCGCCGCCGCTGGGGTATTTGGTCAGGGCGTGCACCGACACGTCGACGCCCAGGCCCTGGCCGTCCAGGTCGAAGGGGTTGAAGGCCAGGCCGGCGCCCCAGGTGTTGTCGAGCACGCAGGTCACGCCGCGCGCGTGGCACAGGCGCACCTGCTCCAGCAGATCGGGAAACTCCAGCGTGATCGAGCCGGCGGCCTCCAGCCACACCAGGCGCGTGCGCTCGTTGATGCGCGCGGCCAGGTCGGCCACGTTCATGGGGTCGTAGTACTGGTGCGTGATGCCCCAGCCGGCCAGCTCGCCCTCGGTCAGCGCCTTGTTGGGGCCGTAGGCGTTGTCGGGGATCAGCACCTCGTCGCCGGTCTTGAGCAGCGCCAGCGAGGCGCAGGCCACCGCCGCCAGGCCGCTGGGCAGCAGCACGGCATGCTTGCCGTGCTCCAGCGTGGCGATGCGCTCTTCGAGCGTGAAGCTGCTGGGCGTGCCGTGCAGGCCGTAGGTGTAGCCGCTCTTGTCCTTCCAGTCGCGCGTGCGCATGGCCGCGACGTTGGGAAAGAAGACCGTGGAGGCCTTGTGCAGCGCCGGCAGCGGGGCGTCGAAGCCGGCGGGGGGCTGATAAGGGTGGTGGATGAGCTGGGTGGTCGGGTCGGTCATGCACCGATGGTAGTGCAGTGACCGCCTAGGCTTGGCGCAATCGAAGCTGCACCAGCTTGACCATGCCACTGAGCGTGACGCAGATCACCCAGTAGACAAGCCCGGCAAAAAGAAGCATCTGGACCACCGTGCCGTCCCGCTCGCCGATGCGAACGGCGTTACTGAAAAAATCCCCCAGGGCGATGACGTAAACCAGCGAGGTATCCTGAAAAATCACGATGCATTGGGTCAGGATGATGGGCAGCATGGCTCGAAAGGCCTGGGGCAGGATGATGTGGCGAAAGGCCTGCAACGTGGTCATACCCAGTGATCGGGCGGCCTGAAACTGACCTACGGGCAATCCCAGAATGCCAGCACGAATGATTTCGGCGAAGAACGCGGCTTCCAGCATGGAGAAGGCAACCATGGCGGAAACCAGCCGTATGTCGACGCTCGGCGACAGGTCGAAGATTGATTTGAGTAGTTGCGGCACGATCAGAAAGAACCACAGCAGCAACATCACCAGAGGAATCGAGCGAAACAGGGTGACGTAGGCGCGCGCGAAGGCGTTGAGCGCCCGCACGCGAACCACGGCGCAAACGGCGAGCAGCGTGCCCAGGGCAATGCCGCATGCAATGGCCACCAGAGTGACCTTCAGCGTGATCCAGGCGCCTTCGGCCAGGATGGCCCGCGCATCCCACAGTGAGGCAAAGTCGAATTGCAGCAAGTTGTGAGCCCCTATTCGCCCATCAAACCTGGGCGGGCAGTCAGCCGACGAACCCAGTTCATCAGTTGCAGGATCACCACGTTCAAAATCACGTAGGCCAGCGTAACCATGATGAACGACTCGTAGGGCTGGGCGGTGTAGTCGACCAGTTGCCGCGCCTCACCACTCAGTTCGAGCAAGCCGATCGTCGAGGCGACGGCTGAATTCTTCGAAATGATCAGAAACTCGGAAGTCAGCGGCGGCAAGATGCGGCGAAACACCTGCGGCAGGATGATGTGGCGATATGTCTGCGCTACCGTAAAACCGACCGCCCGCGCAGCCTGAACCTGACCCTTGTCCAGCGCCTGAATGCCGGCACGCAGTTGTTCGCAGATTCGGGATCCGGTGTAGACCCCCAGTGCAAACACCGACGTGACGAAAAACTGGATGGCCGGATCGATGCTCTTGATCGCGTCTCCCATGGACCGTGGCAGCAGTTCCGGCACCACGAAGTACCAGATAAAAAACTGCACGATCAGCGGCACGTTTCGAAAAATTGAAACGTAACCCATCCCGACGAAGCGGGGAACCCGCCCCGGCAGCGTCCGCATGACCCCGAACAGCGTACCGAAGATCAAGGCAATGATCCAGGCCAGCAGCGTGAGCGCCGCCGTGATCAGAAAGCCATGAACAATCCAGCCGAGGTAGGTCGAGTTCTCACCGGTTGCGACCTCCTGCAGCAGGATCGGCCAGTTCCAGTGGTAATTCATTTCGCCTCAGGGTCGATCTTGTCGTTCGGATGTGCAAACAGGTGTTGCATGGCCTGCGACATCGGGAAATCCAAATTTAGGTTCTTGGGCGGGATTGGGCTCATGAACCATTTCTTGTAGATCGCCTCGCCCTTGCCCGAGGTCTCGGTCTGCGCAATGACATCGTCCAGCAGGTGCTTCATCGGGGCGTCGCCCTTGCGAACCATGCAGCCATAAGCCTCATAGGACTGGGGCGTGCCGGTGATCACGTAATCTTGCGGATTGCTGGTCTTGGCGCGCTCACCCGCCAACAGAGCATCGTCCATCATCATTGCCTTGGCCCGACCCGTGGACAAGGTGAGGAAGGACTCGGCGTGATCCTTGGCGCTGATGATGCGCATGCCCATGTTTTGATCCGCATTGAGCTTGCGTAGCAGGATCTCCGACGTGGTGCCCGCGCCGACCACGACGTTCTGGCCCTTGAGATCGCCAAAGTCCTTGATGCCGGAGTCCTTCTTCGCCATCAAGCGTGTGCCGATGATGAACAGGCTGTTGGAAAAATCAACCTGCTGGGCGCGCGAGGCATTGTGCGTGGTCGTGGTGCACTCGAAGTCGATCGTGCCGTTCTGCAGCAACGAGATCCGGTTTTGCGACGTGATCGGCAACCAGCGCACCTTCAGGTCTGGCGCATTGACCTGCTGTCGAATGCGCTCCAGCACCAGATTCGCGAAATCAATCGAATAGCCGATTGGCTGCTTGGCATCGTTGTAGTAAGAAAATGGAATCGACGCTTCGCGAAAACCCACCACCACGATGCCATCGTCCTTGACCTTCTTGAGCGTTCCCGAAAGGTCGGCCGCCAAGGCGATCGATGGGGCGATACCAGAAATCAGGGCAAGCGCCACGATATTTCGAATGCGGCGCTCAACTTTGGACAAGACAGGCTTCATGTTTATCTCCTTCGGTTTGGGTGTGGGATGGTTCAACGGGAATCGACCAGGGTACTGACGTCGATGACGTACATCTGGCGTTCGTGCTCATGCACCGAATCGATGCATACCTGACGACCGTCCCGGCTCCAGCGCGGATGCAGGTCGCAGCGGTTTTCCTTGCGCAGCCCTGGGTCGGTGTAGAAGCTGCCCAGTTCGTGGAGAACCCGCTGATCGCAGTCGTACAGGATCAGGAGCCGTTCATTGGTATGGGGGTCGGGATAGGTATCGGTGAGCAACCAGCGCGGATTGACCGGCGAGTAGGTCATGTGGCCGTTCTCGGTCAGGATGCCATCGCCAATGATCTCCACAGCTCCACCATCGGCGTCGGTATACAGGTGGTAGTGAATACTGCCGTCGTGCGGCCCCCAGACAATGATGTGGCTATCGTCGCGCCACAAAGGATGTGAGATCTGGTACTCCGATTTTTCATAGTCGTAGGTCCCCACGGCTGTCGGGTCGAAGTCGTCGGCGAGTTGAGGCAGCGGGTGGTCGGAACACTCCAGCAGGCGCATGTTGCGGCCATCGGGGTCCATCGTGATCAGACGATGCAAGAAGCACGTCTCATCCTCAACACGCTCCGTCCAGCGATGCAGAAACAGCACCCGCGACGAGGAAGGGTTGATCTCGATGTGGCTGACCCAGTGCAGCGCCTTGTCCATCGAGGGCCGATGGTTGAAATTGCGCAGATCGGCGTAGCTCACCAGCAGTTGGGTCGCGCCCGTCTCGAGGTCGACGCGATGAATGCCGTCGTCCGCCGGATAAAGAGGCAAATCCCGGCGCTTGCCGAATCGCTCACAATAGCCAATCGTCTCGTGCGTGACGTACAAGCGGCTGTAGTCCACGCTGAGCGCATAGCGGCTGTTGGGCGCCGCCACGTAGATGGGAGTGTCGATCTGGTAGGTTTCGCCCGTATCCAGGTTGTGAATCGCAGCACCGAATCCGGGGTAGATCCCACCCGAGGTATCGCGACGTACGTTGTAGATGAACTGTCGACCGGGTCGCCCTTCGAGCCATTGAAGCTGGCAGCCCATTTGCCAGTTCCAAGCGGTCGTTACCCCGCATGCGTGAAAGCGGTCGCCATCTCGGGTGTCGAAATAGCCGACCTGTGCCCGCATGTCGGGAGTGAGGTCGGCCGTCATGCAATCAACTTGGTTGGCCAGTACCAAGCGATCGTCCAGGTCCCACACCGTCTTGTCGTAGTAGCCGAAAAAGTGATGCAAGGGGCCTTGGCCCAGACGCCGGATGGGGTAGCGCGCAGCCAGATTCTTCGATTGAGTCATGGGTTTCGAGAGCAAGAAATTTCCGACAAACCACTCATGCGGAGCCGGTCAGAATTAATTCTAGGAATCGATATCGATATAAGATAATTCTTATTTCTGTGTGATCTATTCACTTTCGATATATATACAAACCTGATCGGCGACACCGATCCGTCTTGGCAATCCTTTCAAGGGCATGACCCGTTCGCTCAACTTCCAGCAGATCCAAGCCTTCAAGGCCGTCATGGAATCGGGTACTACCACGCGTGCCGCCCAGATGCTGAACACCACCCAGCCCTCGATCAGCCGGCGGCTGGCGGAGTTGCGCCAGGCCACGGGCCTGGAGTTGTTCGATCTCCACAACGGGCGCCTGCGTCCCACGCGTGAAGGCCAGCAGTTGTACCGATCGGTGCGGCAGCACTTCGAAGGGCTGGAGCACATTGAAACCGCGGTGCGGGTGCTACGGAAATCCGGCACGGGCGTCTTGCGTATCGGCAGCACACCGACCTTGGCGGCTGGCTTGCTGCCCCGAGTCATCGCTCCGTTCATGCGACAGCACCCAAGCATCTACATCAACCTGCAGACGCATGGAACCCCGCAACTCAAGGAGTACTTAAGCCAGGGGCTGCTGGACTTCGTCCTGACCACCGGACACATCGAGCACAGCGACGTCATCACGACTACGCTGCTGCAGACGCACGCAGTCTGCCTGCTGCCACGAGAGCACACGCTGACGCAGTGCAACGCCCTGAAACCCGATCAGCTACGCACTCAGCGCCTGATCCTGCTGGACGAGAACGACGACATCATGATCGCCATGCGGGAGCATCTTCAGTTACAGCCCGGACACGCGGACCTGGCCGTGGAGACCAATTCGTCACTGACGATTTGCGCGCTGGTGGCCGCAGGGGTCGGCGTAGGTGTTGTCAATCCGTTCGTCGCCAACGCCTTCGCCGATCAGTTGGTGGTCCGGCAGCTTCATCCACCCATTCCGGTCACGGTCACCCTCATGCGCGCTGCGGCCTTGGCCCCCTCGATGCTCGCAAGCCGCTTCGTGGAAATGTTGACCGCTCAATCGTGGTCGGATCTCGCTGATCCCACGAAATAAGTCGAGGTATCACGAACCATCCCAACCCCATTCGCATCAGGTTGCAACGGGCCACGTGCGCCAGCAGCCGCGCACCCTGCTATCTCAAACCTTCCACTTGGCCAGCAATTTGTCGGGCGACATGCCGTCGTAGCCCTCGAAGGGCTGGTGGATCCAGGGGTTGGTGGGCAGGTGCTCGACCGAATAGTCGGCCTCGAAGCTGGACGTGCCCTTGGTCCAGATGACGGCGGTGCGCAGCTCGGTGATCGGCTGGTAGTTGGTGCGCAGGCGCGCGACCACGGCCTGCAGCGTGACGCCGGTGTCGGCCAGGTCGTCGACCAGCAGCACCTTGCCGGCGATCTGGCCCTGCGGCGTGGTGATGTAGTGGGCGATGTCCAGATGGCCCTGCACGGTGCCCTCCTCGGCGCGGTACGAACTGGTGGACATGATGGCCAGCGGCACGTCGAAGATGCGAGAGAGCACGTCGCCCGGCCGCATGCCGCCGCGCGCCAGGCACAGGATGGTGTCGAAGCGCCAGCCCGACTGGTGCACCTTGATCGCGAGCTTTTCGATCAGGTCGTGGTATTCGTCGTAGCTCACGTACAGGTGCTTGCCGTCTTCGGTCAACATGCCGGTAACTCCTCGATTGATAGCTGATTGCGCAGGTGTATCGCGGGCCAGAGCCCGATTTGACTTGAAATCAGTCGGCCAGGAAGGGGTGGTGCATCATGATGGTGTGCTCGCGGTCGGGGCTGGTGGACACCAGGTGGATCGGCACCCCGCAGGCGTGCTCGATGCGCTGCAGGTACAGGCGCGCCGCCACGGGCAGCTGCTCGTAGTCGGTCACGCCGACGGTGCTTTCGCTCCAGCCTTCCATGGTCTCGTAGATGGGCTGGCAGCGCTCGATCTCGTCGGCGCCCAGCGGCAGCAGGTCGATGCGCCGGCCGTCCAGCTCGTAGCCGGTGCACAGCTTGAGCTCTTTCAGGCCGTCCAGCACGTCGAGCTTGGTGATGCACAGGCCCGACAGACCGTTGACTTGGGCGCTGCGCTTGAGCAGCGCGGCGTCGAACCAGCCGCAGCGGCGCGGCCGCCCTGTGGTCACGCCCATTTCGGCGCCGACGGTGGCCAGGTGGTGGCCGACGGTACCGGGCGTCTGCCAGTCCAGCTCGGTCGGAAACGGCCCGCCGCCCACGCGCGTGCAATAGGCCTTGGTGATGCCCAGCACGTAGTGCAGCAGGCCGGGGCCAACGCCCGAGCCGGCGGCGGCGTTGCCGGCCACGCAGTTGCTGGAGGTGACGTAGGGGTAGGTGCCGTGGTCGACGTCCAGCAGCGTGCCCTGCGCGCCTTCGAACAGCAGGTTGGCGCCGCGCTGGTGGGCCTCGTTCAGCTCACGCGAGACGTCGGCGATCATGGGCCGCAAAAATTCGGCGTGGCGCATGGCCTCGTCGAACACCGGCTGGTAGTCGATGGCCGGCGCGCCCAGCAGCTGGGTCAGCACGTGGTTGTGCAGCTGCAGCAGCACCTTCAGCTTCTCGGCAAAGCGCTCGGGGTGGCGCAGGTCCTGCACGCGCAGCGCGCGGCGCGCGATCTTGTCTTCATAAGCCGGGCCGATGCCACGGCCGGTGGTGCCGATCTTCTCCAGCCCGCCCTGCTCGCGAAAGGCCTCGCGCGCCACGTCCAGCGCGGCGTGAAAGGGCAGGATCAGCGGGCAGGCCTCGGACACGCGCAGGCGCGAGCGCACCTCGACACCGGCCTTTTCCAGGCTTTCGATCTCCTCGATCAGCTTGGCCACCGACAGCACCACGCCGTTGCCGATGTAGCAGGTGACGCCGGGGCGCATGATGCCGCTGGGGATCAGGTGCAGCGCCGTCTTGACGCCGTTGATGACCAGCGTGTGGCCGGCGTTGTGGCCGCCCTGAAAGCGCACCACGCCCTGCGCGCTCTCGGTCAGCCAGTCGACCAGCTTGCCCTTGCCCTCGTCGCCCCACTGGGTGCCGACCACGACCACGTTGCGTCCGCTTGTCACACTCATTGCCTATCGCTCCAAAAAAATCCGATCGTCATTCGCCGCCCCGAAATGCCGTCCGCGGCCATTCCTCCCCAAGAGCCTCAAGGCCGCGGAGCATGCCACGCCAGCGATCGCCGTGGCCGGGGTTCCCACGGCGACAGGCGATGCCCCTTGAGGGGGAGGCGCAACATCGCGCAGCGAGTGAAGCAACGGGGTGGTCATCACAGGGCGACAACGGCCCAGCGCTCGCCATGCGGCACCAGCTCGCGGTCGCAGTGAAATTCGTCGAGCTCGCCGTCCTCGCCCGGCAGCACGCGCAGCACCGTCTCGCCTTCACGGCGCAGCGCGGCCACGGCGGCAGACAGGCCCGGCGCGTCGCCCCAGGGCGCGCGGATGGCGGCACGCAGGGGCTGCGGCGCGGCCGCGCGCACCAACTGCTTGAGGTCCAGGCTGAAACCGACGGCGGGCCGGTCGCGGTCGCGCTTGTGGCCGAACACCGCGCCCACGCCGTCGTAGCGCCCGCCGCGCAGCAGTGCGTCGCCCGCGCCCGCGGCGTAGACCGAAAAGCGCATGCCGCTGTAATAGCCCCAGCCGCGCGCGTCGGCCAGGTCGAAGCCGATGCGCACGCCTTCCAGGCGCTCGGCCAGCCACTTCAAGTCCGATAGCGCTGCGCGCACGTCGGGCAAGGGCTGCAGGGCTTTTTCGGCCTCATCGAGCACGCCGGCGTCGCCGTACAGCTGCACCAGGGACTGCAGGCCTTGGCGCACCGCCAGGGGCAGCGCAGCACTGGCCTCGGCCAGGGCGCTGGCGTCCTTGCTGGCCAGCGCGCGGTGGATGTCGGCGCGCTGCGCCTCGTCGCTCACGTCGGCCAGCAGGGCGCGCACGATGCGCGCGTCGGCCAGGTCCACGTTCAGGCCCTGCACGGACGCGGCGCGCAGGCAGTCCAGCGCCAGGCGCAGCACTTCGAGGTCGGCCTCGCGGCCGGCGTAGCCGTAGATCTCGGCGCCGAACTGCAGCGGCTCGCGCGTGGCGTGCGGGCGCTCGGGGCGGGTGTGCAGCACCGGGCCGCAATAGCACAGGCGGGTGACGGCGCCGCGCCCCAGCAGGTGGGCGTCGATGCGCGCCACCTGCGGCGTGGTGTCGGCGCGCAGGCCCAGGGTGCGGCCCGAGAGCTGGTCGACCAGCTTGAAGGTCTGCAGGCCCAGCGCCTCGCCGGTGCCGGTAAGCAGGGATTCGAGGTGTTCGATGAGCGGCGGGATCACCAGCTCATAGCCATAGCCGCGCGCGGTATCGAGCAGCGCGCGACGGAGTTCTTCGATGTGCCGGGCCTCGGAGGGCAGAACGTCGGCAATGTGATCCGGCAGAAGCCAGGCGGACATGGCAAGGCCTTGGCGGCGCTGTTGAAAACAGGATTCTACCGGGCGTGTGTCGCGCCCGTGGGTGCGGGGTGGCAGGCCCCGGCGCCGACGCCGCGCCGCGGTCGGGTCAGTCGGCGTTCAGGATCAGCAGCAGCAGGCCGGCCAGCAGCGCCAGCAGGCCGAAAAAGCGGATCTGCCCGTCGTGCAGCTGCAGCAGCTGCGTGAAGGCGCGCCGCCAGGCGGCGGGCGCCACCAGGGGCAGCAGGCCCTCGAAGATGAAGACCAGGCCCACGGCCGTCAGCAGGGTCTCGCCGCTCATGACGCGCTCCCTGCGCCCGTCAGCGCGTGCCCGCTGTCGGCGGCGCCTGGCGCAGGGCCTTGAAGAAGTCCGACGAGGCCGGGTCGACCACCAGCAGGTCGCCCCGCTTGCCGATGCTGGCCTTGTAGGCGTCCAGGCTGCGGTAGAACTCGGCGAACTGCGGGTCCTTGCCGAAGGCCTCGCCGTAGATGGCGTTGGCCTGGGCGTCGCCCTCGCCGCGCACCTTCTCGGCATCGCGCGCGGCGTTGGCCACCGTCACCTCGCGCTGGCGGTCGGCGTCGGCGCGGATCTGCTCGCCCTCGGCGGCGCCGGTGGAGCGCAGTTCGTTGGCCACACGCTGGCGCTCGGCCTCCATGCGGCGATAGACCGACTCGGTGATCGAGGCCACGTAGTCGGCGCGCGTGATGCGCACGTCCACGATGTCGATGCCCCAGGGCTTGGCGCCCTTGACGGCGTCGCTCACCTCGCGCTTGACGTCATTCATCAGGCTGTCGCGCTGCGACGCGATCAGCTCGCCCACGGTGCGGCGGTTGATCTCCTCCTGGAAGGCGTTGCGCACCACGCGGTTGAGCTGCAGCGCGCCCGCGGCCTCGTCCAGCCCCACGTTGCGGATGTAGGCCTGCGGGTCGGTGATGCGCCAGCGCACGTACCAGTCGATGACCACGCGTTGCTTCTCGGCGGTCAGCAGCGGCTCGGTGTCCATGCTGTCGAGCGTGAGCAGGCGCTTGTCGATGTAGCTGACGTTCTGGAACGGCGGCGGCAGCTTGAAATTCAGCCCCGGCTGGGTGATCACTTCCTTGATCTGGCCGAGCTGGTAGACGACGCCGAACTGGCGCTGGTCGACCACGAACAGCGTGGAGCCGAGCAGGCCCAGGACGACGAGCAGGGCAACGCCGAAAAATCCGATCTTGTTCATGAGCGCAGGGGTTTCATTTCTCAGCGGAAGTCGGCCGGACGGCTGCGCGCGTTGTCGCGGCTGCGGCCGTTGTCGTGGCTGCGGGTGTCGGTGGTGGGTGCCGGCGCGCTCGCGGGCGCGCTGCCCGATGCCGGCGCGCTGCTGGTGGCGGGCGCCGGCGCGGGGCTGCCGGCGGCCTGCATCAGCTTGTCCAGCGGCAGGTACAGCAGGTTTCCGCCGGCGCGGCTGTCCACCAGGATCTTGTTGACGCCACCATAGATCTGCTGCATGGCGTCGATGTACATGCGCTCGCGCGTGACCTGCGGCGCCTTGCGGTACTCGGTCAGCACCGACGAGAAGCGCTGCGAGTCGCCCTGCGCCTGCGCCACCACGCGCGCCTTGTAGCCCTCGGACTCTTCCTTCAGGCGCGCGGCGGTACCGACGGCGCGCGGCACCACGTCGTTGGCGTAGGCCTGTGCCTCGTTCTTGACGCGCTCGCGCTCCTGCGTGGCCTTCAGCACGTCGTCGAACGCGGCCTGCACCTGCTCGGGCGGGCGCACGCCGCCTTGCTGCATGTTGACGGCCACCACCTCGATGCCGACCTTGTAGCGGTCCAGGATGGCCTGCATGTGGTCGCGCACGCGCGGGGCGATCTGGTCGCGCTCGTCGGCCATGGCGTTGTCCATGGTCATCTTGCCGACCACCTCGCGCACGGCGCTTTCGGCCACCTGCACCACGGCGTCGTCGGGGTTCTTGCTTTCAAACAGGTACTCGCGCGCGTCGTTCAGGCGGTATTGCACGGCGAACTTGATCTCGACGATGTTCTCGTCGCGCGTGAGCATGGCCGACTCGCGCAGGCCGGTGGCCTTCATCACCGTGTCGCGCCCCACGTCGACCGAGCGGATCTGCGTCACGCGCACGGTTTCCTGGCGCTGGAACGGCCAGGGCAGGCGCCAGTTGAAGCCCGCGCCCACGGTGGAGTGGTATTTGCCGAACTGCGTGATGACGGCCTGCTGGCCTTCCTGCACGATGAAGAAGCCCGAGCCCAGCCAGATCAGCACGGCGATGGCCGCGATCACGCCGATGCCCAGTCCGGCATTCTTCATGTCGGGCTGAAAGTCGCCGCCGCCGCCGTTGCCGGAACCACCGCCGCGGCGGTTGCCGCCGCCGCCGTTGCCGCCGCGCCCGCCCAGCAGGCCGCCCAGCTTGCGATTGAAGTCGCGCCACAGCTCGTCCAGGTCGGGCGGGCCCTGGTTGGGGCCGTTGCCGCGCGGCGGCTGCGGGGGTGGAGGCGGTGGCGGTGGCGGTGGTGGCAGGGGCGAGGCGCGCCGGTCATCGGGGCGCGCGGGTTCGTCCGCGTTGGCGGGCCCGTCGCCGCGTCCCCACTGCGGGTCGTTCAGGTTGAACATGCCCCGGATCCGGCCCGGCCAACCTGCCGGACGCAAGGCATTGAAACGTGAGCTCATTCGTCGATTTCTCGGCTGTTCATCCATCCATTGTGCCCAATCGCATCGGCGCCCCCCGCGGGTGCGGTTTTGCGCGCCTGCACTGCGACCTGCACGCGGCGCGCCAGTTCCCCGCGCAGCGGCCCCAGGCCCTCGCCGGTGCGGGCGCTGACAAAAAAACGTGCCAGCGGCTGGCCGGCGACCTCCATCACGTCCTGCAGCGCCGCCGGCTGCTGGCCGGCGGGCAGTGCGTCCAGCTTGTTGAACACCACCAGTTGCGGCACGCCCTCGGCGCCGATCTCGTGCAGCACGCGCTGCACCTCGGCCATCTGTTCGGGAAAGGCCGGGTTGGCGGCGTCCACCACGTGCAGCAGCAGGTCGGCATCGGCCGCCTCCTGCAGGGTGGCCTCGAAGGCCTCGACCAGGCCGTGCGGCAGATCGCGAATGAAGCCCACCGTGTCCGACAGCGAGGCCGAGCCCGCCGCCTCGCCCAGATACAGCTGGCGCGTGGTGGTGTCCAGCGTGGCAAAGAGCTGGTCGGCCGCATAGGCGCGCGCCTTGACCAAGGCGTTGAACAGGCTGGACTTGCCGGCGTTGGTGTAGCCCACCAGCGAGATGTTGAAGGTCTGGCGCCGCTCGCGCTGGCGCCGCTGGGTCTGGCGCTGGCGCTTGACCTTGGCCAGCCGCTCCTTGGTGCGCTTGATGGCCTCGCCGATCATGCGCCGGTCCAGCTCGATCTGCGTCTCGCCCGGGCCGCCGCGCCCGCCGATGCCGCCCTGCTGGCGCTCCAGGTGCGACCAGCGGCGCACCAGGCGGGTGCTGAGGTATTGCAGGCGCGCCAGCTCGACCTGCAGCTTGCCCTCGTGGCTGCGCGCGCGCTGGGCGAAGATTTCGAGGATCAGCAGCGTGCGGTCGTTGACCGGCAGGCCGATGGTGCGCTCCAGGTTGCGCTGCTGCACGGGCGACAGCGCCTGGTCGAACAGCACCTCCTGCGCGCCCTCGGCGGCGGCCAGCAGGCGGATTTCGTCGGCCTTGCCGCTGCCCACGAACAGGGCGGCGTCGGGCGCGGGGCGCTTGCAGGTCAGGCGCGCCACCGGCTGCATGCCGGCGGTTTCGGCCAGCAGGCCCAGCTCGACCAGGTCGCGGTCGAAGTGCGGTGCGCCCAAGTCGACGCCGACCAGGACGGCGGCGGTGCGGGGCGCGGCGGAGGCGGGTGACAACGTCGGGTGCAGCGGGACGGTCGTTGCCGGTCTGCTACAAAACAGGAAGCTGCTTGCGCAGGCCGGACAACGTCAAGACGCGGTTATTGCTCGGATTCGGGGGTTTCGGCGGCGGCGCTGAAATTGACCGCGCGGCCGGGCACGATGGTTGAAATGGCGTGCTTGTAGACCATTTGTGTCACCGTGTTGCGCAGCAGCACGACGTACTGGTCGAAGGATTCGACCTGCCCTTGCAGCTTGATGCCGTTCACCAGATAAATCGACACCGGAATGTGCTCCCGGCGCAGGGTGTTCAGAAACGGGTCTTGTAGGAGTTGCCCTTTGTTGCTCACGATATTCTCCGTGTTTCGTTCGGAAGTGAAAGAGGATGGAAGTTACCACATGGGGGCAAGCTTGGCGAACTCAAGGGTTGCCGCGCCCCAATGGGCCGATGGCGCCGGCCGGCCCGGCGCGGCGCCCTACGCGTCCTTGTCGGCGTAGGGGTTGTGCGCCGTCTTCATCTCGATGCGCAGCGGCGTGCCGACCAGGTCGAAGGCCTTGCGAAAACGCCCCTCGAGGTAGCGCTTGTAGACCTCGGTGACGCCTTCGAGCGAGTTGCCGTGCACCACGATGATCGGCGGGTTCATGCCGCCCTGGTGGGCGTAGCGCAGCTTGGGGCGGTACATGCCCGAGCGCTTGGGGGTCTGGAACTGCACCGCCTCCTGCAGCACGCGGGTGAGCTGGGGCGTGGGCAGCTTGCGCATGGCCGCCTGGTGCGCCTGCGTGATCGACTTCCACACCGGGCCCAGGCCCTGGCGCTTTTGCGCCGAGATGTAGTGGATGTTGGCGAACTTGAGGAAGCCCAGCCGCGCCTCGATGTCGCGCTGCACCCATTCGCGCCGATAGGCGTCCACCGCGTCCCACTTGTTGACGGCCAGCACTACGGCGCGTCCGGCCTCCAGGATGAAGCCGGCGATGTGCGCGTCCTGGTCGGTCACGCCCTGGGTGGCGTCCAGCAGCAGCAGCACGACGTGGGCCGACTCGATGGCCTGCAGGGTCTTGACGACCGAGAACTTCTCGATCGCCTCGAACACCTTGCCCTTGCGGCGCAGGCCGGCGGTGTCGATCAGCGAATATTTCTGCCCCCCGCGCTCGAAGGGCACGCGGATGGCGTCGCGCGTGGTGCCCGGCAGGTCGAAGGCCACCAGGCGCTCCTCGCCCAGCCAGGTGTTGATGAGGGTGGACTTGCCGACGTTGGGGCGCCCGGCCACGGCCAGACGGATGCTGCCGTCGTCCTCGGCCGCCTCCTCGTCCTCGGCCGCGGGCAGGGGCAGCGCGTCCAGCGCCAGCTCCAGCATGCCGCGCACGCCCTGGCCGTGCGCGGCCGACACCGGCACCACCGCGCCCAGGCCCAGCTCGTAGAACTCGGCCAACTGGGCGCCCTCGGTCATGCCCTCGGCCTTGTTGGCCACCAGCAGGCAGGGCTTGCCCAGGCGGCGCAGGTAATTGGCGATGTCGTGGTCCTGCGCCGACAGGCCGGCGCGCGCATCGACGATGAAGACCACCGCGTCGGCCTCGGCCACCGCCTGGCGCGTCTGCTTGGCCATTTCCTTGTAGATGCCCGACTCGGCCGTGGGCTCGAAGCCGCCGGTGTCGATCACGATGTACTCGCGCGCGCCCAGGTGGCCCTGGCCGTAGTGCCGGTCGCGCGTGAGGCCGGCGAAGTCGGCCACGATGGCGTCGCGGCTCTTGGTCAGCCGGTTGAACAGCGTGGACTTGCCGACGTTGGGGCGGCCCACCAGGGCCAGGACGGGTTTCACGCGCGGCGCCTTGGCTCGATCAGTCCGGACGGTAGGCGTAGACGCCGCCGGCGCGCGTGACCACCACCAAGGTGTTGCCCGCGGCCACCGGCGTGGCGGCGATGCCCGAGCCGTCGGTCGTCAGGCGGTCGAGCGCGCTGCCGTCCTGGCGCGACAGCAGGTGCACCAGGCCGGTGCTGTCGCCCAGCACCACCGAGCGGCCCAGCACCAGCGGGCCGGTCAGCTCGCGCCACTTCAGGCGTTCGGTCTGCCAGGCGCGCTCGCCGGTGGCGGCGGTCCAGGCCATCACCGAGCCGTCGGCCTCGGCGCCGTACAGGTTCTTGTCGTCGCTGGCCAAGCCCGTGGCGCCGTTGGCCGGCTTGCTCCAGCGCAGGTTGCCCTGGGTGGTGTCGACGCAGCCGACGGCGGTCTGGAACGCGCGCGCGCAAACCACCGGCCCCTCGCGGCCGACGCCGGCCGCCAGGTCGACCAGGCGCTCGACGTCGTTGGTGCCGCGCGCGGCGGCAATCGGCGCTTCCCACAGCACGCGGCCCTGGTCTGGGTCGACCCCCACCAGGCGCCCGGCCAGCCCCGCCACCAGGGTGTTGCCCACCGGCAGCAGCACGCCCGCCTGGCGCAACACCAGGGGCTCACTCTGGCGCTCCAGGTTCCACAGCTTGGCGCCATTGCCGCCGTCCAGCGCGGTCAGCGAGCGGTCGGCACCCAGCACGAACACGCGCCCGCCGGCCACCAGCGGCGCGGTGTAGCTTTGCGTGGGCAGGCGATGGCGCCACAGCACGCGGCCACCGGCCAACGCCACCACCTCGTTGGCGCGCGTGACCACGGCGGCCGTGCGGCCGTCGCCGCCGACGCCGGCGCTCAGGGGCGCGCCAACGCTGGCACGGCCCAGTTCGGCGCCGTTGCGGGCGTCCAGCGTCACCACCGTGCCGTCGCTGCTGGCCAGCAGCACCTGGTTGCCCAGGGTGTGCACCTGCAGCGGAAACGCGATCGGCCCCAGCGTGACGTGCCAGGCCTGCCGCACGCCGATCAGGTCGACGTTGGGCGGCAGCTCGGCCGGCTTGGGTCGCGGCGAGCCGCTGGCGCAGCCCACCACCAGCGCGGCGGCGGCCAACAGGGCCAGCAGGCCCGTCGGGCGGCGCGCGCCGGACGTCGAGGGCCGGCTCACGAGGCCGCTCCCGCCGTGGCGGCGCCGGCCTCGGGGTCGATGCCCAGCGCGTTCAGCTTGATCGCCACCAGGCGCCGGTAGTCGCCGCGGTCGGCGCCCAGGCCCTGGTAGGCCTTGCCGAATTCGGCCGCGGCCTCGGTGCGCTTGCCCTGCAGCAGCAGCACGTCGCCACGGCGGTCGGCGGCCAGCGGCACGAAGGCGGCGGGAAAGCTGGCCGACAGGGTCTTCAGCGCCTCGTCGTAGGCCTTCTCGCCGGTCTGCAGCGAGGCCAGACGCAGGCGCGCCACCGCCTGCAGGCCGTCGTCGGGCGCCTTGTCGGCCACCCAGGCCAGCGCGGCACGGGCCTCGGGGGCCTTGCCCTTTTCATCCAGCACCTTGGCGGCCAGCAAGGCGCCCTGCGCGGCATAGGCGGTGCCGCCGAAGCGGTCCTTGATGTCGCCCAGCACGCGCTCCAGGTGCGCCACGTCGCCGGCGTCGGCGCTGCGCTCCAGCTCGGAATACAGCGCCGAGGCCAGCGCGCCCTGGCGGCGCTGCCAGTAGTTCCAGCCGTTCCAGGCCGCGTAGGCGCCCAGCGCGACGATCAGCACCCAGGTGATGAGGTTGCCCCAGGTGTTCCAGTAGTGGCGCAGCTGGTCGAGTTGTTCCTGCTCTTCGAGGTCGAGATGTTTGGCCATGGGCGGTCAGGTTCGGGTCAAGCGGGGGATTTTAGGGCGTCGGCCCAGGCGGCCGGATCGGTCAGCGACTGGCGCTGCTGCGCGCCGGCGCCGTCGCGCAGGGCCTTGACGGTGACTTGGCCGGCGGCGATTTCGTCGGCGCCGAAGATGAGCGCGAAGCGCGCGCCCGAGGCGTCGGCCTTCTTGAACTGGCTCTTCATGCTGCCCAGGCCGGCCTCGCCGCCGGCGTGCATCTGCACCGCCACGCCGCGCGCGCGCAGCGCCTGCAGGCAGGGCATGGCGGCGGGCACGCTGGCGGCGTCGGGCAGGATGGCGTAGGCGTCGGGCACGGGCTCGGGCACCCGCACGCCCTCCTCGCCCAGCAGCTCCAGCACGCGCTCCACACCCATGGCCCAGCCGACGGCCGGCGCGGGTTTGCCGCCGATCTGCTCGATCAGGTAGTCGTAGCGCCCGCCGCCGCAGATGGTGCCCTGCGCGCCCAGGCTGTCGGTGATGAACTCGAACACCGTGAGGTTGTAATAGTCCAGCCCGCGCACCAGGCGCGGGTTGATCGAATACGGCACCCCGGCCGCGCGCAGCACGGCCTGCACGGCCTCGAAGTGCGCGCGCGAGGCCTCGCCCAGGTGGTCCAGCAGGCGCGGCGCGCCGTCGACCAGGGCCTGCATCGCCGGGTTCTTGGTGTCCAGGATGCGCAGCGGGTTGCTGTGCAGGCGCCGGCGCGCGTCCTCGTCCAGCTGCCCGGCATGCGCCTCGAAGTATTCGATCAGCGCGGCGCGGTGCGCACGGCGCTCGTCGGGCTCGCCCAGGCAGTTGAGCTCCAGCCGCCAGTGCCGGATGCCCAGCTGCGCCCACAGGTGCACGGCCAGCAGGATCAGCTCGGCGTCGACCTCGGGGCCGCCGAAGCCCAGGGCCTCGGCGCCGATCTGGTGGAACTGCCGGTAGCGGCCGCGCTGCGGGCGCTCGCGCCGAAACATCGGGCCCATGTAGTACAGGCGCTTGCCGCCGTCGTACAACAGGTTGTGCTCGACCACCGCGCGCACCAGGCCCGCCGTGTTCTCGGGGCGCAGGCTCAGGTGGTCGGCCTTGCCGTGCTGGTCGGGCCGGTCCTCGAAGGAGTACATCTCCTTCTCGACCACGTCGGTGACCTCGCCCAGCCCGCGCGTGAACAGCTGCGTGTGCTCCATGATGGGCGTGCGCACGTTGCGGAAGGCGTAGGCCGCCATGGCCTGACGCACCTGGTCTTCCAGCCACTCCCAGCGCGCGGACGCGGGCGGCAGGATGTCGTTCATGCCCTTGATGGCGGCGATGCGGGTGGGTGCGGACATACTATCGTTATGATAGCTGTTCGCGCTTGACTGACAAGCGCTACAGCCTTGTTTGACTTGATTTTCAGGCGGCCGGGCCGCCGCCGAAGCGCCGCTCGATGTAGCGCTCGACGAGCTGGTGAAACTCTTGCGCGATGTGCTCGCCGCGCAGCGTCACCGCCTTCTGGCCGTCGATGTACACCGGCGCGGCCGGCATCTCGCCCGTGCCGGGCAGGCTGATGCCGATGTCGGCGTGCTTGCTCTCGCCCGGGCCGTTGACGATGCAGCCCATCACCGCCACGCGCAGCGCCTCGACGCCGGGGTACTTGATGCGCCACACCGGCATCTGCGCGCGCAGGTGGTCGTCGATCTGCTTGGCCAGCTCCTGAAACACCGTGCTGGTGGTGCGCCCGCAGCCGGGGCAGGCGGTGACGCTGGGCACAAACTTGCGCAGGCCCAGCGCCTGCAAAATCTCGCTGGCGATCACCACCTCCTGCGTGCGCGACTCGCCCGGCTGCGGCGTCAGACTGACGCGGATGGTGTCGCCGATGCCCTCCTGCAGCAGGATGGCCAGCGCCGCGGTCGACGCCACCGTGCCCTTGGTGGCCATACCCGCCTCGGTCAGGCCCAGGTGCAGCGGGTAGTCGCAGCGGCGCGCCAGCTCGCGGTAGACCGCGATCAGGTCCTGCACGCCGCTCACCTTGCACGACAGGATGACCTGCGCCGGGTCCATGCCCAGCTGCACGGCCTGCTCGGCCGAGCCCAGCGCCGACTGGATCAGCGCCTCGTACATGACCTGGCGCGCGTCCCAGGGCTCGACGCGCCGGGCGTTGTCGTCCATCAGGGCGGCCAGCAGGTCCTGGTCCAGGCTGCCCCAGTTGACGCCGATGCGCACCGGCTTGTCCCACCTGAGGGCCGCCTCGATCATCTGCGCGAACTGGGTGTCGTGCTTGGCACCCTTGCCCACGTTGCCGGGGTTGATGCGGTACTTGGACAGCGCCTGCGCGCAATCCGGAAACTCGGTCAGCAGCCGGTGGCCGTTGTAGTGAAAGTCGCCCACCAGCGGCACGTCGCAGCCCATGCGGTCGAGCCGCTCGCGGATCGGCGCCACCTGCGCGGCGGCCTCGGGCGTGTTGACGGTGATGCGCACCAGCTCGCTGCCGGCCACCGCCAATTCCTTGACCTGGCGCGCGGTGGCCGCGGCATCGGCGGTGTCGGTGTTGGTCATCGACTGCACGCGCACCGGCGCGTCGCCGCCCACCGTCACCACGCGCGCACCCCAGGCCACGCGCGCCTGGCGCGAGTGGCGCGCCGCCGGCTGCGCCACGGCAATGGCCTGCGGGACTGTCACGGCTTGATCCATCACTTCACCTGAAAACGCGCCACCGTGCTGGGGCCGAGCGAGCGGATGTCGAACGGCTGGCCGCGCACGCTGGCCTGCACCATGTCCTTGCGCCCGATGGTGACCGACAGCGGCAGCGCGCCATCCAGCGTCACGCTTTCGCCCGCCTGCAGGGCGCGGTTGATCAGTTGCTTGCCGTGCGCGTCGTGCACCGTCACCCAGCTCTCGCCGCTGGCGGCGAGGCTCAGGGGTGCGGCGCTGACCGCGGGCGCGGAGGCCGCGGCCTCGGGCGGCGGCACGGGCGCAGTCGCCGCCGCCGGCGCTGCGGCTTCGGCGACGACCGGAGCCGCGGGCGGCGCCGGCGGCTCGGCCGGCACCGGCTCGGCGGCCGCCGTCGGGCTCTCGGCGGGGTTCGCGGCCGCGACCGGGGCCGGCTCGGGCTCGGTCAGACGGATCGGCCAGGTCGGCCACAGCCACAGCAGGGCGGCGCCCAGCAGCAGTACGGCGATGACGACCAGCAGCGGACGCGAGAAGGCGCTGGACCAGGCGGCCGAGCCACCTTCGCTGGCCGCATGAAACGGTGCGTTGACCTCGGACGCCGGCACGCGCAGGCCCGGCGCGGCGGCCGGCATGAGGGCCAGCACCGGCGCCGGATCGACCCCGAAGGCGCGGCAGATGGCCGAGGTCAGTGCGCGCGCGAAGGTCATGTCGGGCAGTTGGTCGAAGCGGTCGTGCTCCAGCGCCTCGATCTTTTGCAGCGACACCTTCATGGCGCTGGCCAGCACGCCGGCGTCGACCCCGGCGGACTCGCGCATCTGGCGCAGCATGGCGCCGGCCGTGGCGGGGGCGCTGGGGGCGGCGGACCGCTCCAGCGGCGCCGGCCGCGTGGCCTCCAGCGGGGCCGGCCGGGTGCCGTCCAGGGATGCGGGCCGCGTGGCCTCGATCGGGCCGAAGCCGGACGGGCGTTCACTCATCGAAACGCCCCCGCTCGTAGGAAATCAGCTCGTTGGAGGCCGGAAAGCGCCGGCGCAGCTGGCCGGCCAGCTGCTCCATGGCCTTGCGGTCGTTCAGGCGCTGCTCGACCTTGATGCCCAGCCACAGCGACTGCGCATTGGCCAGCTCGCTGTTGTTGAGCCGGCGGATGTAAAAGCGCGCGCGCTCGTTGTCGCCGCGCTGAAACAGCAGCAGCGCCAGGTTGTAGGCGGTGACGGGGTTGCCGGCGTCGAGCTCGTAGGAGCGCATCAGCGTCGCCTCGGCCTGCCGGGCCTGGCCGGCGCGCGCCTGGCAGATGCCCTGCACCATCAGCGTGTTGGCACGGCCCAGGTAGGCCGGCACGGCGACGGCGCGCTCGAACAGGGCCTGCGCCTCGGCGTAGCGGCCGGTCTGGCACTGCAGCCAGCCCAGGTTGTGCATGGCGTTGGCGTCCTGCGGGTCGAGCTCGAGCGCGCGGTTGAAATGCGTGAAGGCGCGCGCGTTGTCGCCCATGGCCGCGTAGATGCTGCCGGCCACGTCGTAGGCCTTGGGGTAGCTGGGGTCGGCCTGCAGCGCCGCCTTGACGGCCTCCAGCGCCACCGGGTATTGGCCGTTTTCGTAGTAGCCGCTGGCCAGCGCCAGATGGGTTTCGGCACGCCGGCGCGCGGCGCTGTCGTCCATGTGGGTCGCCAGCTCGGTGGGCGCGGCGCCCGCGCCGCCGCCGGGGGCGGCACAGCCGGCCAGCAGCGCCGATCCGGCCAGGGCCAGGGCGGTCAGGGCCAGCGAAACGCGGGGGCGGCGCGGCGGCAAGGTCTTCATCCGGTCTTTCCTTCGGGTGCGGCACCCACGGCGGGCGCGTCGGCGCGCCGGCGCGTGTAGCTGCGCTGGCGCGCCATGCGCTCGTGCACGCGGGTGCGGTCCTTCACATCGCCGGCCAGCTGGCCGCAGGCGGCGTCGATGTCGTCGCCGCGCGTCTTGCGCACGGTGGTGACCAGCCCCGCGTCATTGAGCAGCTTGCCGAAGGCCAGCACGCGCGGCATCGGCGAGCATGTCAGGCCCGACTGCGGGAACGGGTTGAACGGGATCAGGTTGAACTTGGCGCGCAAGCCCTGCGCGCCATGGCGGCGCATCAGCGCGATCAGGGCCTGGGCGTGCTGGGGCGTGTCGTTGACGCCGTCGAGCATCACGTATTCGAAGGTGATGAAGTCGCGCGGCGCATGCGGCAGGTAGCGCGTGCAGGTGGCCAGCAGCTCGTCGATCGGGTGCTTGCGGTTGAGCGGCACCAGGTGGTCGCGCAGTTCGTCGTCGGGCGCGTGCAGCGACACCGCCAGCGCCACCGGGCAATCGCGCGCCAGCCGGTCGATCATGGGCACCACGCCCGAGGTCGACACCGTCACGCGCCGGCGCGACAGGCCGTAGCCGTGGTCGCTGAGCATGGTGCGCAGCGCGGGCACCACGCGGTCGTAGTTTTGCAGCGGCTCGCCCATGCCCATCATCACCACGTTGGTGATAACGCGCTCGGTGCTGCCCAGGTGGCGGCGCAGGAAGTGCTCGGCAAACCACAGCTGGGCCACGATCTCGCCCGTCGTCAGGTTGCGCGAAAAGCCCTGGTGGCCGGTGGAGCAAAAGCGGCAGCCGACGGCGCAGCCGGCCTGCGACGAAATGCACAGCGTGCCGCGGTCATCCTCGGGGATGAAGACGGTCTCGATGGCGTTGCCGCCGCCGACGTCGAACAGCCACTTGATGGTGCCGTCCTTCGAGATGTGCTGCGTGGTGACGGCGGGCGCCGCCACGTGGGCGCTGCCGGCCAGCTTGTCACGCAGCGACTTGGCCAGATCGCTCATCTGGCCGAAGTCGGCCACGCCGCGCTGGTGAATCCAGCGAAACAGCTGCGTGGCGCGAAAGCGCTTTTCGCCCAGCGTCTCGCAGAACGCGGCCAGCGCGTCCAGGTCGAACTCGAGCAGATTGACGCCAGGATGGGACATGCCAGCGGGCTCGCGCCCTGCGCCGCTTCAGCGGCTGTAGATGCCCATGCCGGAAAAGAAGAACGCGATCTCGACCGCGGCGGTCTCGGGCGCGTCGGAGCCGTGCACGGCGTTGGCGTCGATCGAGTCGGCGAAGTCGGCGCGGATGGTGCCCTTGTCGGCCTTCTTGGGGTCGGTGGCGCCCATCAGGTCGCGGTTGCGGGCGATGGCGTCCTCGCCTTCCAGCGCCTGGATCATCACCGGGCCGGAGATCATGAACTCGACCAGGTCCTTGAAGAAGGGGCGCTCCTTGTGCACGGCGTAGAACTGCTCGGCCTCACGGCGCGACAGGTGCTGCATGCGGGCGGCGACGACCTTCAGGCCGGCGGCCTCGAAACGGGCGTAGATCTGGCCGATGACGTTCTTGGCGACGGCGTCGGGCTTGATGATGGACAGGGTGCGCTGGATGGCCATGAATGACAGGTTCCTGATATTGAAACGAAATGATTTTTTGCTGAATGAACAAAGCTTTTGATTTTAACGCGCGCACCGTCAGCCGGCCGGCCGACCGCCGCCGGAGCCCCGGCGCGGACCCCGAGGCCCCCCCGTGCCCGGTGCACGCGGGCCCCGGGCGTCGCCGCCACCCGGCCCGCGCGTGCCCCGGGCCGCGCCGGGCGCACCGGACCGCGCGCCCTTGAAGCCGCCGGCACCCGGGCCGCCCGGGCGCGGGCCACCCCGGTTGGCGGGTGGGCGATAGCTGTCGGCGCCGATGTAGCCCTGCGAGGTGCGCATCGGATCGGGCTGGCCGTCGCCGCGGCCGCGCGCCGGCGACGGGCCCGGCGGGCCGGCGCGGCGCGGGCGCGGCGCCGGTGGCCGGGCGCCGGGCGCCATGTTGGGCCGCGGGCCGCTGCCACGGCCCCGGTTGGCGCGCCCGCCGCGGCGCGGCGCGTCGGCGCGGCCCGGCTGCGGCTCGTGCGCGCCACGCAGCACGTGCTCGGGCGTGCCCGAAGCCTCGCCCAACGCGCGGATGTCGCGCTCGCCCAGCTCCATCCACTGGCCGCGGCGCAGGCCGCGCGGCAGCAGCATGGCGCCGTAGCGGATGCGGATCAAGCGGCTGACGGCGTGGCCCACGGCCTCGATCATGCGGCGCACCTCGCGGTTGCGGCCCTCGCCGATGGTCACGCGGTACCACTGGTTGGCGCCGTCGCCCTGCCCTTCGGCGGTGATGGCGCTGAACTGCGCCAGGCCGTCGTCGAGCGGCACGCCGTCCAGCAGGCGCTGCCTCTCCTCGTCGCTCAAGGGCCCCAGCACGCGCACGGCGTATTCGCGCTGCAGCCCGAAGCGCGGGTGCATCAGGCGGTTCGCCAGTTCGCCCGAGGTGGTGAACAGCAGCAGCCCCTCGGTGTTCAGGTCGAGCCGGCCCACCGACTGCCACTTGCCCTGCGGCAGGCGCGGCAGCTTGCGAAACACCGTGGGGCGGTTGCCCGGGTCGTCGTGCGTGACCACCTCGCCCACCGGCTTGTGATAGGCCAGCACGCGCGCCGGCGGCGGCGCGATGCGCACGCGGATCGGCTTGCCGTTGAGCTTGACCTGGTCGCCGAACTGCACGCGCTGGCCGATGTGCGCCGGCTGGTTGTTGACCGTGATGCGGCCCTGCAGGATGAGCTGCTCCATCTCCAGCCGCGAGCCCAGGCCGGCCTGCGCCAGCACCTTGTGCAGCTTGGGCTGCTCGGGCTGCGGCAGCAGCACGCGCTTGGGTGGCGCGGCGGGCGCGTCGGCCTGCGCGTCGAAGCGGCCCGACACCAGGTCGTCGAAGGCCACCGGCGCGTCGTCCCCGCCGCCGCTCGCCGGACTCTCGGGCTCTCCTGATTCGATAACTGATGGCGCTTGATCGACGGGGGCTGGAGCCTGATTTGGCTCAAATTCCGGTACCGGTGGCGGCGCGGCCGGCCCGTCGCCGGGTGGCTGCTGGGGCTCTTGCGGGTTCATGGCGTGGGGCTTTCCTCGGTGTCGTCTTCGGCGGCCACGGGCGGTGCGGCGTCGGCGTCCACCATGGGGGCAGCCGCTTCATCTCCGGTCACCGGTTCAGGCTCGGGTGATGGCGCGGCGACCTCCGCGTCCTCGGCCTGCCCGGCGGTCGGGACCGGCGCCTCGTCGCCCGCCAGGGCCTCGAACATGCCGGGCACGGGCTCGGCGGCGTCTTCCAGCACGGGCAGCTGATCGAGCGACTGCAGGCCCAGGTCGTCGAGGAACTGGCGCGTGGTGGCGTACAGCGCCGGGCGCCCCACGGTCTCGCGGTGGCCGATGACCTCGACCCAGCCCCGGTCTTCGAGCTGCTTGAGCAGCAGCGAGTTGATGGTGACGCCGCGGATGTCCTCCATGTCGCCGCGCGTGACGGGCTGGCGGTAGGCGATGATGGCCAGGGTCTCCAGCGTGGCGCGGGTGTATTTGGGCGGCTTTTCGGGGTGCAGGCGGTCGAGGTATTCGCGCAGCTCGGGCCGGCTCTGAAAGCGCCAGCCGCTGGCCACCGGCACCAGTTCGACGCCGCGCAGCGCCCAGTCGTCCTGCAACTCCAGCAGCAGCGACTTGAGGGTATCGGGCCCCAGCTCGCCGGCAAACAGCACCTGCAGCTCGCGCAGGGACATGGGCTGCTGGGCGCAGATCAGGGCGGTTTCAAGAATGCGCTTGGCGTCCGCGGAAGTCACGGCTTGGGTCTCTTTGACAGGGCGCGCCGGGGCAGGCGCGCGGTGCGGGCCGCAAGACCCGAAGGGACGGACCTGGCGCGCGCGAGGCGCCAGGCTGGCGTCGAACGGAACGCGGGATGGCCCACTGCGGCCGCTGGCGCGTCGTCAAGCGGGGATTGTAAGGCCCCAGGCCGCCAGCGCCGCGGCCAGATCGAGCGGCAGCGGCGCCACGACATCGAGCGGCGCGCCCGTGATCGGGTGCGCCAGCGACAGCCGCCGCGCGTGCAGCGCCTGGCGCGTCAGGCCGGCCGCCGGCGCGCCGCCGTACAGCGCGTCGCCCACCAGCGGGTGGCCCAGGTGCGCCAGGTGCACGCGAATCTGGTGCGTGCGGCCGGTGCGCAGCAGGCAGCGCAGCAGGCAGCCCGCATCAAAGTTGGCCAGCCATTCGCAGCGCGTCTGCGCCGCCTTGCCAGGGTGGCGCGCCAGATCGACCACGGCCATGCGCAGGCGGTTGCGCGGGTCGCGCCCGATCGGGGCGTCGATCTCGCGCGCGGGCGGCCCCTGCCAGGGCCGGTGCGCCAGCGCCAGGTATTCGCGGTGCACCTGGCGCGCGCCGATCTGCGCCACCAGCGCGTCCATGGCCGCGCGCGTGCGCGCCACCACCATCAGGCCGCTGGTGTCCTTGTCCAGCCGGTGCACGATGCCGGCGCGCGGCAGCTGGCTTGCCCGCTCGTCCCGCGCCAGCAGGGCGTTCAGCAAGGTGCCGTTCCAGTGGCCGGGCGCGGGGTGCACCACCAGGCCGGCGGGCTTGTCGATGATGGCCAGATGCTCGTCCTGGTAGGGCACGACCAGGTCCATGGCCTGCGGCACGAAGGCCTGGCTCATCGGCGTCGGACGCAGCTCGATGGCCAGCACGTCGCCGGCGCGCAGCTTGTGCGCCGGCTTGGTCACCGGCGCGCCGTTCAGGCGCAGCGCGCCGGCGCCCACCAGCTGCTGCAGGTAGCTGCGCGAGAACTCGGGCAGCTGCGCCGCCAGCACGCGGTCGAGCCGCTGGCCGTGGCCGTCGGCCGGCACCGTCAGGCTGCGCGTTTCCTGCTCGGCACCCGGCTCGCCGGCGTCGTCCTCGGCGCCGGTTTCCGGGCCGTCCGCGAAGGGGGTGGCCGATATAATCGAAGGAGCTTGACTCAACAGGATTGCCCGCAATGCAACGTGCCCGATTATCGGCGGCGACGGCAGCAGCCGTGATGGCAGCCAGCCTGCTGGCGGCCTGCGCGTCCAAGCCGGTCGACAAGACCGCGGGCTGGAGTCCCAACCGCATCTACGCCGAGGCCAAGGACGAGCTCGACCACGGCGCCTACGACAAGGCGGTGCCGCTGTTCGAGACGCTGGAAGGCCGCGCCGCCGGCACGCCGCTGGCGCAGCAGGCGCAGCTGGACAAGGCCTATTCGCAGTTCAAGGACGGGCAAAAGGCCGAGGCCATCGCCACGCTGGACCGCTTCATGCGCCTGCACCCGGCCAGTCCGGCGATCGACTACGCGCTGTACCTCAAGGGCGTGATCAACTTCAACGACGAGCTGGGGTTGTTCTCCTTCCTGTCGCGCCAGGACCTGTCCGAGCGCGACCAGAAGGCCGCCAAGCAGGCCTTCGAGTCCTTCGACGAGCTGGTCAAGCGTTTTCCCGATTCGCGCTACACGCCCGACGCCAAGGCGCGCATGCGCTACACCGTCAATGCGCTGGCGCAGTACGAGGTGCACGTGGCGCGCTACTACTACCAGCGCGGCGCCTACGTGGCGGCCGTCAGCCGCGCGCAGCAGGCCATCAAGGACTACCGCGACGCCCCCGCGCTGGAAGAAGCGCTCTACATCCTGGTGCGCTCCTACGACAAGCTGGGCATGACCCAGCTCAGCGACGATGCCAAGCGCGTGCTGGAGCAGAATTATCCGCACAGCACCTACCTGGCGCGCGGCTTTCAGGGCGACAACAAGCCCTGGTGGCAGCTTTGGTAGTCGGGCGCTGAAGCCGTCAGAACGGCGGCTCTTCCAGCAGCGCGTTTTGCGCCGCGGCGGTGTCGCCGTCGACCGCCAGCTCATCCAGCGCCGCATCGAAGTCCTCGCGCCCGGCCAAGCGCCGCATCGGCGGCAGCGCGGCCAGCAGCCGGCGCCCATAGCCCATGCTGGCCAGGCGCGGATCGCAGATCGCCAGCACGCCGCGGTCGCTTTCGCTGCGGATCAGCCGCCCGGCGCCCTGCTTGAGCGCCACCGCCGCCTCGGGCACCGAGTAGCTTGAAAACGCGCTGCGCCCGGCCGCCTCGATGCGGCGGCAGCGCGCCTCGACCAGCGGATCGCCCGGCGGCGGAAACGGCAGCTTGTCGATCACCACCAGTTGCAGCGCGTCACCCGGCAGGTCCACCCCTTCCCAGAACGAGCCGGAGCCGACCAGCACGCAGCCGGGCCGGCCCGGCGCACCGGCCTGGCGAAAGCGTGCCATCAGCTCGCGCTTGGGCAGGCTGCCCTGCACCAGCACCTCGATCCCGCTGGCCGCGTCGAAGCGCTGGCGCAAGGCCTCGTCGACGTCGCGCAGCGCGCGCAGCGTGGTGGTCAGCACCAGGGTGCGCCCGCCCAGCCGCTGCGCGCCGTCGCCGGCCAGCTGCGCCACCTGCAGCGAATGCGCCGCATCGCCCGGCCGCGCGCCCTGCGCCGGCACGTAGAGCGCGGCCTGTCGCGCATAGTCGAAGGGGCTGTCCACGCGCAGGATGTCGGCCTGCTCCAGACCGCAGGGCTGGGTGAACCAGGACAGGCGCGCGTCGTCGCCCAGGGTGGCCGAGGTGAAGACCCAGGCGCGCGTGCGCTCTTGCGCGTCGGGCGCCGGCGCGGTTGACGTGGGTTCTTCGGCGCCGCGCTCGGACTGGGCCTTGCCCAGAAGCCGCGTGTGCACCGCCTCGGCAATGTCCAGCGGCGATTCGCGCAGGCGCAGGGCGGCGCCGACGTCCACCCAGCGCACCAGGGCCGGATCGCCGGGCGCCTGGAAATGCGCCGCGCGCTCGCCCAGCAGCGCCACGCGCTCGTGCAGGCGCCGCAGGTCCGGGCTTTGCTCGTCCACCGCCGCCAGCGCGTCGGCGGCGGCGGTCAGCGCCGCGCCCACGCGCGCCAGCGCGGCCTGCCAGGCGGCGGCATCCACGTCGTCGGGCGTGGCCTCGCCCCAGCGCAGGCGGGTGTTGCCGCGCGCCGGCCCGCCCGTCAGGCGCAGCTCGCGCGCGGCCTGCTCCACGCCGGCGGACAGCGCGTTCCAGTCGGCCTGGCCGCGGGCGTGCTTGAGGCCCGCGGCCAACAGGTCGCGCGCCAGGTCCAGCAGCTGACCGGTACCCAGCTGCTGGCCCAGAAACTGGATGCCGATCTCGTTGAGCTGATGGGCCTCGTCGAACACCACCACGCGCACCGTGGGCAGCAGCTCGGCCATGCCCGACTCGCGGATCGCCAGGTCGGCAAAGAACAGGTGGTGGTTGATGACCACCACGTCGGCGGCCAGCGCCTCGCGCCGCGCCTGGTTGACGTGGCAGGCGCGAAACTGCGGGCAGTCGGCGCCCAGGCAATTCTCGCGCGTGCTGGTCACCAGCGGAATCAACGGCGAGCGCTCGTCCAGGCCGGGCAGCTCGGCCAGATCGCCGGTGCGCGTGGTCTTTGCCCAACGCTCTATTTTCGATAGCGTCTGGCGCAGATGCGGTGCCGGCGAATCGATGTTTTGGCTCGCCTGTTCCAGTCGGTGCAGACACAGGTAGCTGCCGCGCCCCTTGAGCAGGGCGGTGCGCATCGGCACCCCCAGCGCCTGCGTCAGCAGCGGCAGGTCGCGCCCGTGCAGCTGGTCCTGCAGCGCCTTGGTGGCGGTGGACAGCAGCACGCGCTCGCCCGACAGCAGGGCCGGCACCAGGTAGGCGAAGGTCTTGCCCACGCCGGTGGCGGCCTCGGCCACCAGCACGCCGCCCTGCGCCACGGTACGCGCCACCGCCGTGGCCATGCGCAGCTGGCCGGCGCGCGGGGCAAAGCCGGCCGCGGCGCGGGCCACCGGGCCTTCGGGCTCGAAGGCGGCCAGCACGGCATGTTCCAGCGGGAGGGGCGAATTCACGGAATCGAGCGACAACGAAGCACAGCAGCGGCCGGCGGGCGCGCCGACATCTCATAATACGGCGTCGCCAGCCACGGCAGCATCAGGGGAACACACGCATGGACAAGGGCTACCGACTCAGCGCCGCCACCGGTCTGCACAAGGGCGACCGCGATTACCAGCAGGACCAGGTGGCCCTGCTCACCCACCCGCGCGCCAGCGGCTGCCTGCTGGGCGTGGTGGCCGACGGCATGGGCGGGCGCACCGGCGGGCGCAAGGCGGCCGACCAGGTGCTGCTGACGGCGCGCCAGCTGTTCGAGCGCTACGACCCCGACACCGACGACGCCGCCGCGCTGCTGCGCCAGATCGGCCAGGAGGCGCACCTGGTCATCAAGCTGACGGCCATCGCCGCCGAGCAGGAGCCGCACAGCACGATGGCGCTCTTCTTGCTGAACCCCGGCGGCGAATGCCACTGGCTGCATTGCGGCGACTCGCGCATTCACCACTTTCGCGGCACGCAGCTGGTGCGGCGCAGCACCGATCATTCGTACGTGCAGACGCTGGTGGCGCAGGGCCAGCTGAGCGAGGAAGAAGCCAACGACCACCCGCAGTCCAACGTGCTGACCTCGTGCCTGGGCACCGAGCCCGAGCCCACCTTCACCGCGCAGTTCATCCCGCGCCTGCAGATCGGCGACACGCTGCTGGCCTGCTCGGACGGCGTGTGGCATTACTTCAACACCGAGGAGCTGGGCTCGGTGCTGAACACGCTGAACCCGCGCGAGGCCAGCGAATTCCTGATCGAGAAGGCCCGCCAACGCGCCAACGGCGTGGGCGACAACCTGTCGCTGGTGATCCTGAAGGTGGAGCCGCCGGTGGAGACCAAGCCGACGCGGCGCTCCTCACTGGCGTCCTTGAACTGACGGCGACGGCGCGGCCGGCGCCGCCTTCTGCCCGATTTCGCGCAGGCGCTCGGCGGTGCGCCGCTCGCGCTCCAGCGCGTTGAGCTGCAGGTCTTGCTGGCGCAGCGCATCCAGCGTGCCGCGGCGCTGGCGCTTGGCCGCGCTCAGGCAGTCGTTGACGGCAAAACGGCGCCAGCACACCAGTTCCTCGTCGCGATAGTGCTGCTGGGCCGCCTCGCGCTGCTGCGCCAGGCGCGCGCGCTCGGCCTGCAGCCAGGGGCCGAAGGGCTGGTCGGCCGGCGCCTGCAGCTCCACGGACGAGACGGCCGGCGCCGCCGGCAAGGGCCCTTGCGCGCAGCCGCCGGCCAGCAACGGCAGGCCCAGGATGAAAGGCAGGACGGCCCGGTTCATGTGAGGTGCGTGTCCACCGTGCGGTGCGGTTCGGCCAGATATTCGAGCGACTGCATCTCGGCCAGGCGCGAGACGGTGCGCGGAAACTCGTGCACCAGCGGGCCTTCGGTGTACAGCCCCTCGGGCTCGACCTCGGCCGACATGATCAGCTTGACGCGGCGGTCGTACAGCACGTCGATCAGCCAGGTGAAGCGCCGTGCCTCGGACGCCATGCGCACCGGCATGTGCGGCACGTCGGACAGCAGCACGGTGTGGAACTGGCTGGCGATCTCCAGGTAGTCGTTTTGCGAGCGCGGCCCGCCGCACAGGGTGCGAAAGTCGAACCACACCACGCCGCCGGCGCGCCGGCGCGCGCGGATCTCGCGCGCCTCGATGCGCAGCACCGGGTCTTCGTCGGGCCCGCTGGCCAGGCGCTCGAAGGCCGCCGTCATGGCGGCGTCGGCGGCCGCGCCCAGCGGCGTGTGATAGAGCTGCACGTCCTGCAGCGTGCGGTGCCGGTAGTCGACGCCGTTGTCGACGTTGACGACCTCCATGCGCTCGTTCAGCAGCTCGATGGCCGGCAGGATGCGGTCGCGGTGCAGGCCGTCGGGGTACAGCTCGTCGGGCTTGAAGTTGCTGGTGGTGACGAAGCCCACGCCGTTGTCGAACAGCGCCTTCAGCAGGCGATACAGGATCATCGCGTCCGTGATGTCGGCGACGTGGAACTCGTCGAAGCAGATCAGCTTGAAGCGCCGCGCCATGCGCCGGCCCAGCTCGTCCAGCGGGTTGACGGTGCCCTGCAGGGCGGCCAGCTCGCGGTGCACCTCGCGCATGAACTCGTGAAAGTGCAGGCGCGTCTTGCGCTTGATCGGCACCGCCTCGAAGAAGCAGTCCATCAGGAAGCTCTTGCCGCGCCCCACCCCGCCGTACATGTACACGCCCTTGGGGATGTCGGGGTGGTTGAAGAGCTTTTTCAGCGCGTTGGAACGCCGGCTCTTGTAGGCCGCCCACTCGTCGGCGCAGCGCTGCAAGGCGCCCACCGCGCGCAGCTGCGCGGGGTCGGCGTGGTAGCCGCGCGCGGCCAGCTCACGCTCATAGGCGGCGCGCACGGCGCTCACGACGGCATCCATGAACTATTGTTTTAATAGCTGTCCGCGCTTTCTACACGCGGGCTGGCGGTCAATTTATCTTGAAATCGATCAGAAATTGAGCGTGCGCTTGTCCACCGCCAGCGCCGCCTCCTTGGTCGACTCGCTCAGGGATGGGTGGGCGTGGCAGATGCGCGCGATGTCCTCGCTGCTGGCACGGAAGGCCATGGCCACGCAGGCCTCGGCGATCAGCTCGCTGGCCTGGGGGCCGACGATGTGCACGCCCAGGATTTCATCGCTCGCCGCGTCGGCCAGGAACTTGACCATGCCCGTGGTGTCGCCCAGCGCGCGCGCGCGGCCGTTGGCCATGAAGGGGAAGGTACCGGCCCGGTACTTCACGTCCGCGGCCTTCAGCTGCTGCTCGGTCTGGCCGACCCAGGCGATCTCGGGATGGGTGTAGATCACCCAGGGCACCAGGTTGAAGTCCACGTGGCCGTGCTGGCCGGCGATGCGCTCGGCCACGGCCACACCCTCTTCCTCGGCCTTGTGCGCCAGCATGGGGCCGCGCACCACGTCGCCCACCGCCCACACGCCGGGCAGGTTGGTGCGGCAGTCGTCGTCGACCAGCACGTCGCCGCGCTCGCCCAGCTTCAGGCCCACGGCCTCGGCATTCAGCCCCGTGGTATTGGGCACGCGGCCGATGGAGACGATCAGCTTGTCCACCTCGAGCGTCTGCGCCTCGTCCTTGGCGTTGGCGTAGGACACGGTGACGCCCTTCTTGCCGGCCTTGACCTCGCCCACCTTCACGCCCAGCTCGATCTTCAGGCCCTGTTTGTCGAAGGCCTTGCGCGCTTCCTTGGCGATCTGCTCGTCCACCGCGCCCAAAAACGTCGGCAACGCTTCGAGCACCGTCACCTCGGACCCCAGGCGGCGCCACACGCTGCCCATCTCCAGGCCGATCACGCCCGAGCCGATCAGGCCCAGGCGCCTGGGCACCGCGCCAATGGCCAGCGCGCCGTCGTTGCTGAGAATGCTTTGCTCGTCGAACGGCGCGCCCGGCAGCGCGCGCGCGCTGGAGCCGGTGGCGACGATGATCTGCTTGCCCACCAGCGTCGCGGGCTTGTCGCCGGCCACGGCAATCTTATAGCCGCCATCGACGGCCCTGGCGAATGAACCGCGGCCGTGAAAGAACGTCACCTTGTTCTTCTTGAACAGGTACAGGATGCCGTCGTTGTTTTGCTTGACCACGGCGTCCTTGCGGCCAATCATGGTGGCCACGTCCATCTTCAGGTTGCTCAGGCTGATGCCGTGCTCGCCGAAGTGCTTGCCCGCCTGCTCGAAGTTCTCCGAGCTTTGCAGCAGCGCCTTGGACGGGATGCAGCCCACGTTGGTGCAGGTGCCGCCCGGCGCGGGGCCGCCGGCGGCGTTCTTCCACTCGTCGATGCAGGCCACGTTGAAGCCCAGTTGCGCCGCGCGGATGGCCGCGATGTAGCCGCCGGGGCCGGCGCCGATGACGATGACGTCGAATGATGTGCTCATGATGTTGGGTGAGTTGGGGTGCCGCGCCTATTCGGCCGGCACGAAGATCCACAGCAGAAGATAAACGACGATGCCGGCGCCGCCCAGCAGGGTCAGCACCGCGAAGATCAGGCGCCAGACCCAGCTGTCGAGGCCGGTGGCCCGCGCCAGGCCGCCGCAGACGCCGCCGATCCAGCGGTCGCCGGTGCTGCGCCGCAGGCGGTTGACGGCATCCAGCGCGGGCGGCGGCAGCGGCGGCGGTGGCGCCTCCGGGCCCAGCAGCCGTTCCTTGGCGCGCGCGAACTCGGCGTCGCTCAAGGTGCCGCGCTGGCGCAGCTCATCGAGTTTGCTGAGTTCGTCGGCGATCGACATGGCAGCGCGCGATCAGAGGTCGAACAGCAGGCGCGACGGGTCTTCCAGCGCGTCCTTCATCGCCACCAGGCTCAGCACGGCCTCGCGGCCGTCGATCAGCCGGTGGTCGTAGCTGAGCGCCAGGTAGTTCATCGGCCGCACCACGACCTGGCCGTTCTCGACCACGGCGCGGTCCTTGGTGGCGTGCACGCCCAGGATGGCGGACTGCGGCGGGTTGATGATGGGGGTGGACATCATCGAGCCGAAGGTGCCGCCGTTGGAGATCGAGAAGGTGCCGCCGGTCATCTCCTCGATGCTCAGCTTGCCGTCCTTGGCCTTCTGGCCGTATTCGGCGATCTTCTTCTCGATGTCGGCAAAGCTCATCTGATCGGCGTTGCGCAGGATGGGCACCACCAGGCCGCGCGGCGAGCTGACGGCGATGCCGATGTCGAAGTAGCCGTGGTAGATGATGTCGTTGCCGTCGATCGAGGCGTTGACGGCCGGGAACTTCTTGAGCGCGTGCACCGCCGCCTTGACGAAGAAGCTCATGAAGCCGAGCTTGACGCCGTGCTCCTTGACGAAGGCGTCCTGGAACTTCTTGCGCAGGTCCATCACCGGCTGCATGTTGACTTCGTTGAAGGTCGTCAGGATGGCGTTGGTGGACTGCGACTGCAGCAGGCGCTCGGCAATACGCGCGCGCAGGCGCGTCATGGGCACGCGCTGCTCGGGGCGCTCGCCTAGCTTGGGCGCGACGGGCGCCGCCACCTGCGGCAGCGCGCTGGTCGGCGCACCGGTCGGAATATTGGCAGGTTTTTGGCCTGCAGCGCCCGCCCCACCTGCGCCAGCAGCTCCCGATTGAATAGCACCCAAGACATCGCCCTTGGTCACCCGGCCGTCCTTGCCAGTGCCGGCCACGGAGCCGGCGGCCAGCTGGTTGTCGGCCATCAGCTTGGCGGCGGCCGGCATGGCGATGCCGGACTTGCTGCCACCGATGACGGCGGCAGCGGGCGCAGCGGCGGCGGGCGCCGGGGCTGCTGCGGCGGCCGGCGCGGCAGCCGGCGCCGGCGCGGCAGCACCCGCGACGGCGGCGGTGTCGATCTTGGCCAGCAGCTGGTCGGCCACGACGGTGGCGCCGTCGGGCTGCACGATTTCGGCCAGCACGCCGGCGGCCGGGGCCGGCACTTCGAGCACGACCTTGTCGGTCTCGACCTCGATCAGGATCTCGTCGACCTTGACGGCCTCACCGGCCTTTTTCTTCCATTGCAGCAGGGTGGCCTCGGACACGGATTCGGACAGCTGCGGGACTTTGACTTCTACGATGGCCATGGGATGTGTTTCCTGGTTCGGTTCGGTTGGGCGCGGCGGGGCGGGCGCGCCCCGTGCCGCGCGGAGGCAATCACTTGTTCAGCACGAAGCCCTTGAGGCGCCCGAAGGCGGCATCGACCAGGGCCTTTTGCTGCTCCTGGTGCAGGTGGGCGTAGCCCACGGCGGGCGAGGCCGAGGCGGCGCGGCCGGCATAGCCCAGCTTCTGGCCGGCCACCATGTTCTCGTGGATGTAGTGCTGCACGAAGAACCAGGCGCCCTGGTTCTGCGGCTCGTCCTGGCACCACACGATCTCGGTGGCGTTGGGGTACTTCTTGAGCTCGGCGGCAAAGGCCTTGTGCGGGAAGGGGTAGAGCTGCTCGACGCGCAGGATGGCCACGTCGTGCGAGCCCTTTTCCTCGCGCTTTTTCACCAGGTCGTAGTAGACCTTGCCCGAGCAGGCCAGCACGCGCTTGACCTTGTCGCCCTTCAGGTCGCCGCTGTCGGGGATCACCGTCTGGAAGCTGCCGCCGGTGAACTCGGCCAGCGGCGAGGTGGCGTCCTTGTTGCGCAGCAGGCTCTTGGGCGTGAAGATGACCAGCGGCTTGCGCAGCGGACGGATCATCTGGCGGCGCAGCACGTGGAAGATCTGGCTGGCCGTGGTGGGCTGCACGATCTGCATGTTGGTGTCGGCCGCCAGCTGCATGAAGCGCTCGACGCGGGCCGAGCTGTGCTCGGGGCCCTGCCCTTCGTAGCCGTGCGGCAGCATCAGGGTCAGGCCGTTGACGCGGCCCCATTTGACCTCGCCCGAGGCGATGAACTGGTCGATCAGCACCTGCGCGCCGTTGGCGAAGTCGCCGAACTGCGCCTCCCAGATCACCAGGGTGTTGGGGTCGTTGGAGGCGTAGCCGTACTCGAAGCCCAGCACCGCCTCCTCGGACAGGATGGAGTCGATGACCACGAAGGGCGCCTGGCCCTCGGTGACGTTCTGCAGCGGCGTGTAGGAGCCCACGTCCCACTTCTCGCGCTTCTGGTCGTGCAGCACGGCGTGGCGGTGCACGAAGGTGCCGCGCCCGCTGTCCTCGCCCGACAGGCGGATCGGGTAGCCCGAGGCCACCAGCGAGGCAAAGGCCATGTGCTCGCCCATGCCCCAGTCGACGTTCATCTCGCCGCGGCCCATGGCGGCGCGGTGCTCCAGCACGTTCTTGACCAGGTTGTGGACGGTGAAGCCCTCGGGCACGGTGGTGATGCGCTCGGCCAGGCGCTTCCACTCGGTGAGCGGGATGGCGGTGTTGGCGGCATCGGTCCACTTGGTGGCCAGGTACGGCGACCAGTCGACCGCGTACTTGCTCTTGAAGTTGGTCAGCACCTGGTCGACCGTGTGGCGGCCGGCGTCCATGGCGGCGCGGTAGGCGGCCACCATGGCGTCGGGGCCGTCGGCCGGCAGCACCTGCTGGGTGACCAGCTTGTCGCCGTACAGCTTGCGCGTTCCGGGGTGGGCGGCGATCTTCTTGTACATCAGCGGCTGGGTGAGCATGGGGGTGTCCTGCTCGTTGTGGCCCAGCTTGCGGAAGCACACGATGTCGACCACCACGTCCTGGTTGAACTGCTGGCGGTAATCCAGCGCCAGCTGGGTGCACAGCACCACGGCCTCGGGGTCGTCGCCGTTGACGTGCAGCACCGGCGCGTCGATCATCTTGACCACGTCGGTGCAGTACAGGGTGGAGCGCGTGTCGCGCGGGTCGCTGGTGGTGAAGCCGATCTGGTTGTTGATGACGATGTGCACCGTGCCGCCGGTGTAGTAGCCGCGCGTTTGCGCCAGCGCCAGCGTCTCCATCACCACGCCCTGGCCGGCAAAGGCCGCGTCGCCGTGCACCAGCACCGGCAGCACGCTGTCGCCCTCGGCGTCACCGCGGCGATCCATGCGGGCGCGCACGCTGCCCTCGACCACGGGGTTGACGATCTCCAGGTGCGAGGGGTTGAAGGCCAGCGACAGGTGCACCGGCCCGCCCGCGGTGGACACGTCCGAGCTGAAGCCCTGGTGGTACTTGACGTCGCCGGCGGGCAGCTCTTCGGGCGCGGTGTGGTCGAACTCGGCAAACAGCATCGAGGGCATCTTGCCCAGGGTGTTGACCAGCACGTTCAGGCGGCCGCGGTGGGCCATGCCGATCACGATTTCCTGCACGCCCTGCTTGCCGGCGGACTGCACGATCTGGTCCATGGAGACGATGAAGCTCTCGCCGCCCTCCAGCGAAAAGCGCTTCTGGCCCACGTACTTGGTGTGCAGAAAGCGCTCCAGGCCCTCGGCTGCTGTCAGGCGCTCGAGCACGTGCTTCTTCTGCTCGGCGTCGAGCTGCGGGTTGGCCCGCACCCGCTCCAGGCGCTCCTGCCACCAGCGCTTTTGCACCTGGTCGGTGGCGTACATGAATTCGGCGCCGATGGTGCCGCAGTAGGTTTCGCGCAGCGCGTTGATCAGCTCGCGCAGCGGCATGCTTTCCTTGCCGAAGAAGGTGTTGCTGACGTTGAACACCGTCTCCATGTCGGCGTCGGTGAAGCCGTAGAAGGACGGCTCCAGCTCGGGAATTTGCGGGCGGTCGGCGCGCTTGAGCGGGTCGAGGTCGGCCCAGCGCGCGCCGACGTTGCGGTACGCGGCGATCAGCTGCTGCACCGCCGTGCGCTTGCGCCCCAGCTCGGAATCGGCGCCGGTGGCCACCACCACCTGCGTGCCGCCCTGCTTGGCGCGCTCGGCAAAGGCGTTGATGACCGGCAGGTGCGGCACGTCGCGCGCGTTGCTGCCGTCGGCGGCGGGCACGTGCTGCAGGGCGTCGAAGTATTCGCGCCAAGAATCGGGAACGCTGCCCGGGTTGGCCAGGTAGCTCTCGTACATCTCCTCGACGTACGGCGCGTTGCCGCCGAAGAGATAGCTGTTGCCTTCGTACGTTTGGTAGACGGACTGGGTGTCACTCATTGCGCATGCCTTTTGCACCCCTTCAGGGCGCTCAAGATGGTTGGGAAACCTTCCGCGTCACGGCTGAACCGGTTGGCGGACGCGACTGGCTGGGAAGGGCCTGGATTTCGCAAAGAACGAATTCTGCCACCGATCGGCGGGGCGTGCGGCCGCGTGGGGCTCGCCGCACCGCCGTCAGTTGTCCGAGCGCGGATAGCCCAGGCTGTGCAGCGCGGCCGAAATTTCGGGCAGCACGCTGTCGTCCTCGATGGTGGCGGGCACCTTCAGCGCCTCGCCGTCGGCCATGCTGCGGATGGTCACGCGCAGCACCTTGCCCGAGCGCGTCTTGGGCAGGCGCGCGATCACCTGCACGCTCTTGAAATCGGCCACGGCGCCGAGCTGGGCCCGCACCTTGGCCACCAGCTCGGCACAAATCTCGGCCTCGGACTGCGTCACGCCGGACTTGAGCACCACCAGCCCGACCGGCACCTGGCCCTTGAGCGCATCGACCACGCCGACCACCGCCGCCTCGGCCACCGCGGGGTGCGCGGACAGGATTTCTTCCATCTGCCCGGTGGACAGGCGGTGGCCGGCCACGTTGATGATGTCGTCGATGCGCGCCATCACCCAGCCATAGCCGTCGGCATCGAAGTATCCGGCGTCACCCGACAGGTAGTAGCCCGGGTAGCGCTCGAGGTAGGTTTCGACGAAACCGGCGTCGTTGTTCCACAGCGTGGTCAGCCCGCCGGGCGGCAGCGGCAGCTTGATCACCAGGCTGCCGATGTCGTTGGCCGCTTTCTCGCGGCCGTCCTCGTCCAGGATGTGGATGTCGAAGCCGGGCACCGGCTTGGTGGGCGAACCGGGCCGCACCGGCAGCGCCTCGATGCCCATGCAGTTGCTGATGGCGGGCCAGCCCAGCTCGGTCTGCCACCAGTTGTCGATCACGGGCACGCCCAGAATCTTGCCGGCCCATTCGATGGTGTCCGGGTCGCCCCGCTCGCCGGCCAGAAACAGCATGCGGAACTTCGACAGGTCGTACTGCTTGACCAGCGCGCCACTGGGGTCTTCCTTCTTGATGGCGCGAAACGCCGTCGGCGCGGTGAACAGCACGTTCACCTTGTGCTCGGCGCACAGGCGCCAGAAGGCGCCGGCATCGGGCGTGCCCACCGGCTTGCCTTCGTACAGGATGGTGGTGCAGCCCTGCAGCAGCGGCCCGTAGACGATGTAGGAGTGACCCACCACCCAGCCCACGTCCGACGCCGCCCAGTACACGTCGCCCGGCTGCGTGCCGTAGACCGCCTCCATCGACCAGCGCAGCGCCACCGCGTGGCCGCCGTTGTCGCGCACCACGCCCTTGGGCTTGCCCGTGGTGCCCGAGGTGTAGATGACGTACAGCGGATCGGTGGCGGCCACCGGCACGCAGTCGGCCGGCGTTGCGCGCGCCATCGCCTCGTCCCAGTCGATGTCGCGCCCGGGCAGCATGCTGGCCTGCAGCTGCGGGCGCTGCAGGATCAGGCAGGGGGTGTGCGGCACGCCGGCGATCTGCAGCGCCTCGTCCAGCAAGGGCTTGTAGGGCACGCTGCGCCCGGGCAGCAGCCCGCAGGAAGCGGAAATCATGGCGGCGGGCCGGGCGTCGACCACGCGCTTGGCCAGCTCGGGCGCGGCAAAGCCGCCGAACACCACCGAATGCACGGCGCCGATGCGCGCGCAGGCCAGCATGGCGACCACGGCCTCGGGCACCATGGGCATGTAGATGACGACGGTGTCGCCCTTCTTCACGCCCATCGCCAGCAGCGCGCCGGCGCAACGCGCGGTCAGCACCTGCAGTTCGCGGTAGCTGATCTTGCGCTGCGTGCCGGCCAGCGGGCTGTCGAAGACCAGCGCCAGCTGGTCGGCGCGGCCGCGCTCGACGTGGCGGTCGACACAGTTGTAGCAGGTGTTGAGCACGCCGCCGGCAAACCAGCGGTAAAAGGGCTTGCGCGTGTCGTCGATGACGCGGTCCCAGCGCTTGATCCAGTCGATGCCCTCGGCCTTGTCGGCCCAGAACGTCGCCGGGTCGGACTGTGCTGCCGCGAAAGCCTTGGCGTAGTCGCCGCGGGGGGTGCCGCTCATCTGGTGTCTCCTGTCATCGGGCCGTCTGCCCTGCCGCCCGATGATAGACCGGAGATCTTGACAAGCGCCTGACGCTGGTCAGCGAATCAGGCCCTGCCAGTCCTTGAAGCGCGGATGCCCGGCGTCGCCCAGCCACTCGAAGCCCACCATCTCGGTGCTGACCAGCTCGCCGCCCGCGCTGGCCAGGCGGTCGTAGGCGGCGTCGCGGTTGCGCTCGGTGCGCGAGCCGCAGGCGTCGGTCACCACCCACACGTCCCAGTCCTGGTCCAGCAGGTCCAGCGCGGTCTGCAGCAGGCACACGTGCGCCTCGCAGCCGGCCAGCACCAGGGTGCCGCGCTCGGGCTCGGCCGAAGCCGGCTTTTGCAGGTGCCTGGGCAGGCTGCGGGCGTTGCCGCGCTGGGGCGGCGCCGGCGGCGCCAGCAGCGGCTGCAGCTCGGCCGCGCCGCTGAACGCCGTCTTGGCGACGATGCGCTCGCACAGCGCCGCCAGCGCCTCGTCGGTGGTGCCCAGCTTGGCCGGCACCTGCTCGGTGGCCCACACCGGCACCTGCAGCCAGCGCGCCATCTGCGCCAGTCGGCGCGCGTTGGCCAGCACGGCCGCCCCGTCGTGAATGGCGGGCATCAGGCGGGCCTGGAAATCGACCAGCACCAGTTGGCAGTCGTCGGCTTGCAGCAGCATGGTTGGAACCTCTCGTTCAAATGACCGCACCCCGCCGCGTCGGCCGCGGCCGTCGGGCGCTCTTCGGGATCCAAGTGTCGGTCATATTCAGCCCAGGTAGTGCGGCGTGAGCTCGTGCAGCAGGGCCAGTACCGCGCGCTGGGCGCCGGTGCCGGGGCGCAGCGCGCTCGCCGCCGTGAACAGCGGGATCTGCAGGCGCTGGCCCGGGCCGATCTCGATGGGGCGCAGCTGAAAGATGGCGGGCCGCGCGCCCGCCGCCAGTGCATGGCGCGACAGCACGGCGCAGCCGGCGCCGTCGGCCACCAGGTCGAGAATGGCCGCCACGCCGTCGATCTCCAGCGCGACCACGGGCTGGGCGCCGATGGAGGCCAGCTGGTGCTCGACGTGCATGCGGATGGCATTGGGGCGGCTGGGGATCACCAGCGGCAGGCGCGCCAGCTCCGGCAGGCCGACGGGCGTGCCCGACGGTGCGTGGCGCGGCGCCCGCGCGCTCTGCACCAGCACCAGCTCGTCCATCGCCAGCGGCGCGATTTCCAGGCCCGGCACGGGGCGCGCGTTGTACAGCACGGCGATGTCCAGGCGCCCGCTGGCCACCTGCTCCTGCATGTTGGTCGACAGCGCCTCGGCGATCGACAGGTGCGCCTCGGGCAGTTGGCGGCCGAAGGCGCGCACCAGGGGCACCGCCAGCGCACGCGCCACGCTGGGCGGCAGGCCCACGGCCACGCGCCCGGTCAGGCCGCCGCGCAGCCGCGCCAACTCGTCGCGCGCGCGCCCCACCTGGTGCAGGATGCCGCGCGCGTGCTCCAGCAGCACCTGCCCCGCCTCGGTCGGCACCGCGCCGCGGCCATGGCGCTGCAGCAGGTTCTGGCGCAGTTCCACCTCCAGCAGGCGCACTTGCCGGCTGAGCGCCGGCTGGGCCACATCCAGCGCCAGCGCGGCACGGCTGAAGCTGCCCAGTTCAGCCACATTCACGAAGTATTCGAGTTGACGCAGATCCATTTATGGCCTGATTTGTGATGTCTTGCTGCAAGGTATGCCATTTTGCTCTAGCTGCTAGTGTCCCAAGTCGATAGCGGGACCATTGGCCTTGCTGAACAATGGCTCAAAAGCAAGGCATCGGGCCTTGCAAGCGCCATCAGGAGACAGGCATGAGCACGGCCCAGACATCGAGAACCCAAGTCGCCATCGTCGGCGCCGGCCCGGCCGGGCTGCTGCTGGGCCAGTTGCTGCACAAGGCCGGCATCGACGCCGTGATCATCGAGCGCGTGAGCGCCGACTACGTGCTGGGCCGCATCCGCGCCGGCATCCTGGAGCAGGTCAGCGTCGATCTGCTGGACGAGGCCGGCGTGGGCACGCGCATGCACGCGGAAGGCCTGGTGCACGGCGGCGTGGAGCTGATGTGGGACGGCCGGCGCCACCGGGTGGACCTGAACAAGTACAGCGGCGGCCAGAACGTGATGGTCTACGGCCAAACCGAGGTCACGCAGGACCTGATGCAGGCACGCGCCGCGGCCGGGCTGAGCACGATCTACGAGGCCAGGAACACGGCGGTGCACGACTTCGACACCGCCCGCCCCTACGTCACCTGGGACAAGGACGGCCAGTCCTACCGCCTGGACTGCGACTTCATCGCCGGCTGCGACGGCTTTCACGGCGTGTGCCGCGCCAGCGCGCCGCGCTCGGCCATCACCGAATACGAGAAGGTCTACCCCTTCGGCTGGCTGGGCCTGCTGGCCGACACGCCGCCGGTCAATGACGAGCTGGTCTACATCAACAGCCCGCGCGGCTTTGCCCTGTGCAGCCAGCGCAGCAAGACGCGCAGCCGCTACTACCTGCAGGTGCCGTTGACCCACCACGTGGAGGACTGGAGCGACGACGCCTTCTGGCAGGAGCTCAGGCTGCGCCTGGACGACGAAGGCCGCGAGCGGCTGGTGACCGGCCCCAGCCTGGAGAAAAGCATTGCCCCGCTGCGCAGCTTCGTCACCGAGCCGCTGCGCTTCGGCCGCATGTTCCTGGCGGGCGACGCCGGCCACATCGTGCCGCCGACCGGCGCCAAGGGCCTGAACCTGGCGACCACCGACGTCAAGTACCTCTGCAACGCGCTGGTCGAGTTCTATCGCGACAAGAGCGAGGCCGGCATCGACGACTACTCGCGCAAGTGCCTGGGCCGCATCTGGCGCGCCGAGCGCTTCTCGTGGTGGCTCACGCAGCTGATGCACCGCTTTCCGCACGACGAGCAGATCACGGCCAAGTTCCAGCACGCCGAGCTGGACTACCTGACCCACTCCGAGGCCGGCCTGCGCACCATCGCCGAAAACTACGTCGGCCTGCCGCTGGACTTTGCCGAGCGTTCGCTCATGTAATGTAGGAAGGCGCCAGGCCGCCTTCACGCACCGGAAGAACCCATCATGATCATCGACTGCCACGGCCACTACACCACCGCGCCCGCCGCCCTGGGCGACTGGCGCAACCGCCAGATCGCCGGCATCCAGGATCCGGCCGCCATGCCCCGCGTGGCCGAGCTGAAAATCTCCGACGACGAACTGCGCGAGTCGATCGAAAGCAACCAGCTGCGCCTGATGCGCGAGCGCGGCAGCGACCTCACCGTGTTCAGCCCGCGCGCCAGCTTCATGGCGCACCACATCGGCGACTTCCAGGTCTCCAGCACCTGGGCGGCCATCTGCAACGAGCTGTGCTTTCGCGTGTCGCAGCTGTTTCCCGACCACTTCATCGGCGCCGCCATGCTGCCGCAGTCGCCCGGCGTCGATCCGGCCACCTGCATTCCCGAGCTGGAAAGGTGCGTGCGCGACTATGGCTTCGTCGCCATCAACCTCAACCCCGATCCCTCCGGCGGCCACTGGACCAGCCCGCCGCTGACCAACCACCACTGGTACCCCATCTACGAGAAGATGGTCGAGTGGAACATCCCGGCCATGATCCACGTCAGCACCTCGTGCAACGCCTGCTTTCACACCACCGGCGCGCACTACATCAACGCCGACACCACGGCGGTGATGCAGCTGATCCAGGGCGAGCTGTTCAAGGACTTTCCGACGCTCAAGTTCGTCATCCCGCACGGCGGCGGCGCCGCACCCTACCACTGGGGGCGCTACCGCGGCCTGGCGCAGGAGCTGAAGAAGCCGCTGCTCACCGAGCACCTGCTGCACAACGTGTTTTTCGACACCTGCGTGTACCACCAGCCGGGCATCGACCTGCTGACCCAGGTCATCCCGATCGACAACATCCTGTTCGCCAGCGAGATGATCGGCGCCGTGCGCGGCATCGACCCGGAGACGGGCCACTACTACGACGACACCAAGCGCTACATCGAGGCCACGGCGAACCTGAACGCCGAGCAGCGCTACAAGGTGTATGAAGGCAATGCACGGCGCGTGTATCCGCGCCTGGATGCCGCATTGAAAGCGAAAGGAAAATAAGCCATGTACGAATTGGGCGTCGTCTATCGCAACATCCAGCGCGCCGACCGCGCGGCCGCCGACGCGCTGGCGCACTTCGGCAGCGCCACGGTGCACGAGGCCATGGGCCGCGTGGGCCTGCTCAAGCCCTACATGCGCCCCATCTACCCCGGCGCGCAGGTTTCGGGCACGGCCGTTACCGTGCTGCTGCAGCCGGGCGACAACTGGATGCTGCACGTGGCGGCCGAGCAGATTCGCCCCGGCGACGTCGTGGTGGCCACCGTCACCGCCGACTGCACCGACGGCTACTTCGGCGACCTGCTGGCCACCAGCTTCAAGGCGCAGGGCGCGCGCGCCCTCGTCATCGACGCCGGCGTGCGCGACGTGCGCACCCTGCACGAGATGGGCTTTCCGGTCTGGAGCAAGGCCATCAGCGCCAAGGGCTGCATCAAGGCCACGCTGGGCTCGGTCAACATCCCCATCGTCTGCGCCGGCATGCTGGTCACGCCCGGCGACGTCATCGTGGCCGACGACGACGGCATCGTCTGCGTGCCCGCCGCGCGCGCCGCGCAAACGCTGGAGGCGGCGCAAAAGCGCGAGGCCAACGAGACCGGCAAGCGCGAGATCTTCGCCGGCGGCACGCTGGGGCTCGACTATTACAAGATGCGCGAAGGCCTGGCCAAGGCCGGCCTGCGCTACATTGATTGAAGCAGGCCACGCCATGTCCAAGCCGACCACAGGCCCATTCACCAAGACAGCCGGCTGGCTGGACTGGTACGACGGCCCCAGCCAGCCGCAGTTTCGACTGCCCTCCGGCAGCGTCGATGCGCATTGCCACGTGTTCGGGCCGGGCGACGAGTTTCCCTATGCGCCCGAGCGCAAGTACACGCCCTGCGACGCCAGCAAGGCGCAGTTGTTCGCGCTGCGCGACCACCTGGGCTTTGCCCGCAACGTGATCGTGCAGGCCACCTGCCACGGCGCCGACAACCGCGCGCTGGTCGATGCCCTGCAGGCGGCGGGCGGCAAGGCGCGCGGCGTGGCCACCGTGCGCCGCGACGTCAGCGACGCCGAGCTGGAGCGCCTGCACGCCGCCGGCGTGCGCGGCGTGCGCTTCAACTTCGTCAAGCGCCTGGTGGACTTCACGCCGCGCGACGAGCTGATGGACATCGCCGGCCGCATTGCCAAGCTGGGCTGGCACGTGGTGATCTACTTCGAGGCGGTCGACCTGCCCGAGCTGTGGGACTTCTTCACCCGCCTGCCGACCACCGTGGTCGTCGATCACATGGGCCGACCTGATGTGACCAAGTCGGTCGACGGCCCCGAGTTCGAGCTGTTCATCAAGTTCATGCGCGAGCACGCCAACGTGTGGAGCAAAGTCAGCTGCCCCGAGCGCCTGTCCGTCAGCGGCCCGCCGGCGCTGAATGGCGAGCGCGCCGCCTACCGCGACGTGGTGCCGTTCGCGCGCCGCATCGTCCAGAGCTTTCCCGACCGCGTGCTGTGGGGCACCGACTGGCCGCACCCCAACCTCAAGCAGCACATGCCCGACGACGGGCTGCTGGTGGACTTCATCCCGCACATCGCGCCCACCGCCGATCTGCAACGCCAGCTGCTGGTCGACAACCCGATGCGCCTGTACTGGCCCGAGGAGGCCTGAGCATGTCCCTGAACAAACCCTATCTCGACGTCCCCGGCACCACCATTTTCGATGCCGACCAGAGCCGCAAGGGCTACTGGCTCAACCAGTTCTGCATGAGCCTGATGAAGGCCGACAACCGCGCGCGCTTCAAGGCCGACGAGGACGCCTACCTGGCCGAATGGCCCATGACCGACGAGCAGAAGGCGGCCGTGCGCGCGCGCGACTTGAACTGGATGATGCGCACCGGCGGCAACATCTACTTCCTGTCCAAGCTGGGCGCCACCGACGGCCTGAGCTTCCAGCAGATGGCCGGCAGCATGACCGGCATGAGCGAGCAGCAGTACCGCGACATGATGGTGGCCGGCGGGCGCAGCCCCGAGGGCAACCGCGTGGTGGGCGAGCACGGCGACGCGCAGGGCCCGGTCAACCAGAGCGCGGCCTGGAAGGACTGGGAACAGCAGACGCAAAAACGCCTTGCAGCGGCCGTCCAGCAAGCGCACGATGCTTCCAATAAAGCAGCAACCGGTCATGCCCGCATCAGCGCCTCGGTGTATTCCTCGCACGTGCCGGCGATCGGCGCGGCGATCGACCACGGCAAGACGGCCGAGCCCTACTGGGCGCCGATGTTCGCCGGCTTCGAGCCCAGCAAGGCGTGGATGAAGACGCATCGGCCCGACGTGGTGTTTTTGGTCTACAACGACCACGCCACCAACTTCGACCTCAGCGTGATTCCCACCTTCGCCATCGGCACGGCGGCCGAATTCGAGCCCGCCGACGAAGGCTACGGCGCGCGCCCGGTGCCCAAGGTGATCGGCCACCCCGAGCTGGCCTCCCACATCGCCCAGTCGGTGATCCAGCAGGGGTTCGACCTGACCCTGGTGAACGAGCTGAAGGTAGACCACGGCCTGACGGTGCCCATGAACCTGATGTTCGGCACGCCCGCCGAATGGCCGGTGCGGGTGATCCCGTTTCACGTCAACGTGGTGCAGTACCCCGTGCCCTCGGGCGCGCGCTGCTTCGCGCTGGGGCAGGCCATCCGCCGCGCCATCGAGAGCTTCGACCAGCCGCTGAACGTGCAGATCTGGGGCACCGGCGGCATGAGCCACCAGCTGCAGGGCCCGCGCGCCGGCCTGATCAACCGCAAGTGGGACAACGCCTTCCTGGACCGCCTGATCGCCGACCCGCAGGACTTGTCGGCCATGCCCCACATCGACTACGTGCGCGAGGCCGGCAGCGAGGGCATCGAGCTGGTGATGTGGCTGATCGCCCGCGGCGCCATGGCCGACGCCGGCGGCGGGCGCTCGCCGCGCGTGGCGCACCGCTTCTACCATGTGCCGGCGTCGAACACCGCCGTCGGCCATCTAATTTTAGAAAATCAGGCCTGAGCCCGCGTCCATCAAGCGCGAGCAGCTATCAAACGAGAAGCATCATGACCCAACCCATCAAGGTCGCGCTGGCCGGCGCCGGCGCCTTCGGCATCAAGCACCTGGACGGCATCCAGAACATCGACGGCGTCGAGGTGGTGTCCCTGGTCGGGCGCCGCCGCGAACCCACGCAGGCGGTGGCCGACAAGTACGGCATCGGCCACGTGGCCACCGACCTGGCCGAGAGCCTGGCGCGGCCGGACGTCGACGCGGTGATCCTGTGCACGCCCACGCAGATGCACGCGGCGCAGGCCATCCAGTGCCTGCAGGCGGGCAAGCACGTGCAGGTCGAGATTCCGCTGTGCGACAAGCTGGCCGACGGCCAGCGCGTGCTGGACGCGCAGCGCAAGGCTGGCCGCGTGGCCATGGTCGGCCACACGCGCCGCTTCAACCCCAGCCACCAGTACGTGCACAAGAAAATCGCGGCGGGCGAGTTCCACGTGCTGCAGATGGACGTGCAGACCTATTTCTTTCGCCGCACCAACATGAACGCGCTGGGCCAGCCGCGCTCGTGGACCGACCACCTGCTGTGGCACCACGCCGCGCACACGGTCGATCTGTTCGCCTACCAGGCCGGCAGCCCCATCGTGCAGGCCAATGCGCTGCAGGGCCCCGTCCACCCCGAGCTAGGCATCGCCATGGACATGAGCATCCAGCTCAAGGCCGCCAATGGCGCGATCTGCACGCTCAGCCTCAGCTTCAACAACGACGGGCCGCTAGGCACCTTCTTTCGCTACATCGGCGACAGCGCCACCTACATCGCGCGCTACGACGACCTGGTCAATGGCAAGGAAGAAAAAATCGACGTGTCCAAGGTGGCGGTGTCGATGAACGGCATCGAGCTGCAGGACCGCGAGTTCTTCGCCGCCATCCGCGAAGGCCGCGAGCCCAACGCCAGCGTGGCCCAGGTGCTGCCCTGCTACGAGGTACTGCAACAGCTCGAACAGCAGCTGAACGCCTGACCGACGCCCAACCTTTTTGATTTGCCAACCAAGGAGAACGACATGAGACTGAGCAAGACCCTGGGCGTCGCCGCCCTCGCGCTGGGCGCCGCCCTGGCCTTCGGCCCGGCACAGGCCAAGGACCTGAAGATCGGCCTGGTGCTGTCGATCTCCGGGCCCTTCGCCGACTACGGCAAGCAGATCCGCCGCGGCATCGACCTGTACATGGCCGAGCACGGCGACACCGTGGCGGGCCGCAAGGTGCAGCTGATCGTCAAGGACGACACCGGCATCGCGCCGCAGATCGCCAAGCGCGAATCGCAGCAGCTCATCATCAACGACAAGGTCGACATCCTGGCCGGCTACGACCTCACGCCCAACGCCTTCTCGGCCGCGCCGCTGGCCACCGAGGCCAAGGTGCCGATGGTGGTGATGAACGCGGCCACCGCCTCGGTGGTCGAAAAATCGCCCTACATCGTGCGCACCTCCATGACCATGCCGCAAAGCGCCTGGGCCATGGCGCAGTGGGCGCATGCCAACAAGGTCAAGAGCGCCTACATCGTGGTCGCCGACTACGGCCCGGGCCATGACTCGCAGGCCGTGTTCACCAAGACCTTCACCGGCCTGGGCGGCAAGATCGTCGGCGAGGTGCGCACGCCGGTGAACACCACCGACTACTCGCCCTTCCTGCAGCGCCTGAAGGACGCCAAGCCCGACGCGGCCTACTTCTTCGTGCCGCCCGGCAGCTCCATGGTGGCGCTGTCCAAGGGCTTTCGCGAACTGGGCCTGGACAAGCTGGGCATCAAGGAAATGGGCCCCGGCGACATGACCGACGAAAGCTCGCTGGCCGCGCTGGGCGACGCCGCGCTGGGCTTCATCACCGCCTTCCACTACTCCGACGCGCACGACTCGCCCGAGAACAAGGCTTTTACCGCCGCCTATGCCAAGGCCTACAAGGACGACCGCCCCAACTTCATGACGGTGGGCGGCTACGACGGCATGCACGTGATCTACGAGGCGCTGAAGAAGACCAAGGGCGACGCCAGCGGCGACGCCTTCATCGCCGCCGTCAAGGGCCTGAAGTGGATCAGCCCGCGTGGCCCGGTCGAGATCGACCCGAAGACGCGCGACATCGTGCAGAACGAGTACATCCGCAAGCTCGAGCGCGTGGACGGCGTGCTCAAGAACGTCGAGTTCGACACCTTCAAGGCCGTCAACCCGCAAACGCCCTGATCGACCGGGGCCACGGCCCAGGGAACAACCATGACGATCCTCTTTGACGGCATCGCCTCCGGCATGCTGCTGTTTCTGATCAGCGTCGGCCTGTCGGTCACCCTGGGCCTGATGAACTTCGTCAACCTGGCGCACGGCGCATTCGCCATGATCGGCGGCTACGCCTGCGTGGTGCTGCTCAACGACTACGGCGTGCCCTTTCTGGCCACCCTGCCGTTCGCGGTGCTGGTGCCGGCCCTGGTCGGCATCGTGCTGGAGCGCACGCTGTACCGGCGCCTGTACGCCGCCTCCGACCTGGATCAGGTGCTGTTCTCGCTGGGCCTGGTCTTCATGGCGGTGGCCGGCGCGCACTATTTCTTCGGCGCCCAGCAGCAGCCGCTGCACCTGCCGGACTTTCTGAAGGGCCAGATCCATCTGCCGGGGCTCGACGTCGGGGTGTATCGTCTGTTCCTGGTCATCGTGGGCCTGGTGGTGGCTTTCGGCCTGCAGTGGTCCGTCGTCAAGACGGCGTTCGGCGCCCGCCTGCGCGCCGCGGTGGACAACCAGCGCGTGGCGCGCGGCATGGGCATCGACGTCAACCGCGTGTTCAGCCTGACCTTTGCCCTGGGCTCGGCCCTGGCCGGCCTGGGCGGCGCGCTGGGGGTGGAGATGCTGGGGCTCGACCCCGAGTTTCCGGTCAAGTACCTGGTGTATTTTTTGATCGTCGTTTCGGTGGGCGGCAGCGGCAACATCCTGGGCTCGCTGTATGCCGCCATCCTGCTGGGCGTGGCCGACGTGGTGGGCAAGTACTACATCCCGCAGATCGGCGCTTTCATCATCTACGCGGTCATGGTGGCCACGCTGATCTTTCGCCCCCATGGCCTGTTCGGCCGTGCCCACAAGTAAAGAGGCCCCGCATGACGACCTCGATTCGCGGCACGGCGAACGCCGACGTGCTGACCCGCTTTCGGCGCTCGGCGCACTGGAAGCCGCTCGAATACGCCTTCTGGTGCCTGCCGGTGCTGGCCTACTTCGCCTTTCCGGGCAACTACCTGCTGCTCAGCCAGATCGCCATCACCGGGCTGTTCGCGCTGTCGCTCGATTTGATCTTCGGCTACGCCGGCGTGATCTCGCTGGGCCACGCGGCCTTCTTCGGCGTCGGTGCCTACACCGTCGGCCTGATGGGCTCGCACGGCTGGAGCGACCCGCTGCTGGGCCTGCTGCTGGCGGCGCTGTTTGCCGGCATCGTCGGCTTTCTCAGCAGCTTCCTGCTGCTGCGCGGCAGCGATCTGTCGCGCCTGATGGTCACGCTGGGCGTGGCGCTGATGTTCTTCGAGCTGGCCAACAAGCTGACGCGCATCACCGGCGGCGTGGACGGCCTGCCGGGCATCACCATCGGCCCCATCCTGGGCGTGTTCGACTTCGACATGTTCGGCCGCACCGGCTACATCTATTCGGTCGTCGTGCTGTTCGTGCTGTTCTGGCTGGCGCGCCGGCTGGTGCGCTCGCCCTTCGGCCAGAGCCTGCGCGGCATCCGGATGAACGCGCTGCGCATGCCCGCGCTGGGCGTGCCGGTGAACCGCCGGCTGGTCAAGATCTACACCATCGGCGCGGCCTATGCCGGGGCGGCCGGCGCGCTGCTGGCGCAGACCAACCAGTTCGTCTCGCTCGACGTGCTGAGCTTTCAGCGCTCGGCCGACCTGCTCTTGATCCTGATCCTGGGCGGCGCCGGCCACCTGTACGGCGGCCTGATCGGCGCCGTGGTGTTCGTGGTGCTGCACGACCAGCTGTCGGACCTGAACCCGCAGTACTGGCAGTTCTGGCTGGGCCTGATCCTGGTGCTGCTGGTGTTGTTTGCGCGCGGCGGCATCCTGGGCACGGCGCAGCAGTGGATCGAGTCGCGCCGCCAGCGGACGCAGGCACGCCAGCGTGCCGGGAGCACGTCATGAGCGCCGCCGGGCCGTCCCAAGGCGCGAAGGCCCCCTCGGGGGGCAGCGCAGCAGGCGCAGCCGCGAAGCGTGGGGGCGCTGTTTTACAAACCCATGACCTGGTGCGCACCTTCGGCGGCTTCGTCGCCACCGACCACGTCAACCTGGTGGTCGAGCCGGGCGCGCGCCACGCCCTGATCGGGCCCAACGGCGCCGGCAAGACCACCCTGATCAACCTGCTGACCGGCTACCTGGAGCCCAGCGCCGGCCGGGTCGAGCTGCTGGGCCAGGACGTGACCACCATGGCCCAGCACGAACGCTGCCGCCAGGGCCTGGTGCGCACCTTCCAGATCAACCAGCTGTTCGCCGACATGACGGTGCTCGAATCGGTGGCCATGGCCGTCAGCGAGCAAAGGGGCCTGGGCACGCGCTGGTGGAAGCCGCTGGCCGGGCACGGCGAGGTGGTGGACCAGGCGGCCGCCATTCTGGAGCGCCTGAAGCTGCTGCCCGACGCCTACGAACGCACGCGCAACCTGGCCTATGGCCGCCAGCGCCTGATCGAGATCGCGCTGGCGCTGGCCATGCGCCCCAAGGTGCTGCTGCTGGACGAGCCCGCCGCCGGCGTGCCCACCAGCGAAAGCCAGGAACTGTTCGAGACCATAGCCGAGCTGCCGCGCGAGGTGACCATCGTGCTGATCGAGCACGACATGAACCTGGTGTTCCGCTTTGCCGAGCGCATCTCGGTGCTGGTGTCGGGCGCGATCCTGGTCGAAGGCGCGCCCGACATGATCGCCCAGCACCCGCGCGTCAAAGAGGTTTATCTGGGAGAAAGCCATGGCTGAGCTGCTGCGCATGGAGCAGGTGTGGGCCGGCTACGGCGACGCCATCATCCTGGAAGACGTGTCGTTCACGCTGGCGGCCGGCGACAGCCTGGCCCTGCTGGGGCGCAACGGCATGGGCAAGACCACCCTGCTGGCGACCCTGATGGGCGCCACGCGCCTGCGGCGTGGCCGAATCCCCTTCGAGGGGCGCGACATCGCCACCCTGCCCAGCCACCAGCGCGCCCGCGCCGGCCTGGGCTGGGTGCCGCAGGAGCGCGACATCTTCCGCTCGCTCACGGTGGAAGAAAACCTCACGGTGGTGGCGCGGCCGGGCGAATGGAACCTGGCGCGCGTGTACGAGATGTTCCCGCGCCTGCAGGAGCGCCGCGCCAACATGGGCAACCAGCTGTCGGGCGGCGAGCAGCAGATGCTGGCCATGGGCCGCGCGCTGATGCTCAACCCCAAGGTGCTGCTGCTGGACGAGCCGCTGGAGGGCCTGGCGCCCATCATCGTGCAGGAGCTGCTGCACATCATCGACCGCATGGTGCGCTCCGGCAGCATGGCCGTGGTCCTGGTCGAGCAGCATGCGCGCCAGATCCTGCCCATCACGCGCCAGGCGCTGGTGCTCGAGCGCGGGCGCGTGGTGCACGCCGGCCCCAGCGACGCACTGCTGCGCGACGACGCCGCGCTGGACGCCTGGCTGGGCGCCGGCGCCACATCCGAATCCAACCACGAGACAACGCAATGAAGTTCCATCACCAAGGCTATGTATCCGGCGACCCGCGCATCCAGCCGGCGGCCGGCGTCGGCATCGACCGCCCCACCGAGCTGCCCGAGCAGGTCGACGTCCTGATCGTCGGCGCCGGCCCGGCGGGCATGCTGGCCGCCGCCCAGCTGGCGCAGTTTCCGGACATCGACACCCGCATCGTCGAGCGGCGCTCGGGCCGGCTGGAGGTGGGCCAGGCCGACGGCATCCAGCCGCGCAGCGTCGAGACCTTCCAGGCCTTCGGCTTTGCCGACCGCATCGTGGCCGAAGGCTGCCTGATCGTCGAGACCGCGTTCTGGAAGCCCGACCCACAGGCGCCCGCGCGCATCGTGCGCACCTCGCGCGTGCTGGAGGACCCCAACGGCGTCAGCGAGTTTCCGCACATCACCGTCAACCAGGCGCGCGTGCTGGACTACTTTGCCGAGGCCATGGCCAACGCCGCCACGCGCATGACGCCGGACTGGGGCCTGGAGTTCCAGGACCTGCAGGTGGCCGACGCGGGCGACTACCCGGTCAGCGTCACGCTGGTGCACGGCGACGGCCCCAACAAGGGCCAGACCCGCCGCGTGCGCGCACGCTACGTGGTGGGCGCCGACGGCGCGCACAGCCGCGTGCGCGGGGCCATCGGCTGCACGCCCTCGGGCGACACCTCCAACCACGCCTGGGGCGTGATGGACGTGCTGGCCGTCACCGACTTTCCAGACATCCGCGTCAAGTGCGCCATCCAGTCCAGCCACGACGGCAGCATCCTGCTGATCCCGCGCGAAGGCGGGCACATGGTGCGTTTTTACGTCGACCTGGGCGACGTCGACCCCAACGCGCGCGCCACGGTGCGCCAGACCACCGTGGAGCAGACCATCGCCCGCGCGCAGAAGATCATGCACCCCTACACGCTGGACGTGCGCGAGGTGGCCTGGTACAGCGTGTACGAGGTGGGCCACCGCGTGTGCGACCGCTTCGACGACGTGCTGGCCGAGCACGCGGGCCAGCGGGCGCCGCGCGTGTTCATCGCCGGCGACGCCAGCCACACGCACAGCGCCAAGGCCGGCCAGGGCATGAACGTGTCCATGCAGGACGGCTTCAATCTGGGCTGGAAGCTGGCCCACGTGCTGCAGGGCCGCAGCCCCGCGCGCCTGCTGTCCACCTATTCCGCCGAGCGCCAGCGCATCGGCGAGGACATCATCGCCTTCGACAAGCGCTGGGCCTCCATCATGGCCAAGCCGCCGGGCGAGGCGCAGGACGCCAGCGAGCTGGAGCAGGGCTACCTGCAGATCACCGAATTCGCCCAGGGCTTCATGACGCAGTACCAGCCCTCCATGATCACCGGCCCGGCGCAGCACCAGGCGCTGGCCACGGGCTACCCGATCGGCAAGCGCTTTCGCTCGGCCCGCGCCACGCGCGTGGCCGACGGCGCGGCGCTGCAGATCGGCCACGAAGCGCGTGCCGACGGCCGCTGGCGCCTTTACGTGTTTGCCGACAAGGCCCCCGCCGGCGCCGACTCGGCCGTCAAGGCGCTGGCCGACTGGCTGGCCCAGTCGCCGCGATCGCCGGTGCATGGCTTCACCCCGGCAGGGCTGGACGCCAACGCCTGGTTCGAGCTCAAGGTGGTCTACCAGCAGGAGCACACCGCGATCGACCTGGGCCAGGTGCCTGCCGTCTTCCTGCCGCGGATCGGCGCGCACGGGCTGATCGACTACGAAGGCGTATACGCCACCACGCCCGGCGACGACATCTTCGACGTGCGCGGCATCGACCGCCAGGGCGCGATGGTGCTGGTGCGCCCCGACCAGTACGTGGCCCACGTCCTGCCCCTGACCGCCACCGAGGCGCTGGGCGATTTCATCGCGGGTTTTGCTTTGCCGCAACGCTGAGCCACCCTCTCCCAATCACTCACACGATTTCGCATTCGAAAAGATAAAACTACCGGCCGCGGGGTGGGATCAGGCCGTTGGGGCGCCCGGCTCCGTTCATGTCCCCCGCCGGCCTGCGGCCGGCTCCGCCTTCACTTCACTGCGCCGGGCACCCCAACGACCTGATCCGAGGCGTCGCGGAAAGATCGGGCTGCCTGATGTGTGACCGCCGCATCCCGCCAAGGGGCTTGGGTGGGCAGCGCAGCGAGGTAAAGGAGGAGATGTCCGTCGCAGACGGACAGCGGGGGACAGGAGCGGAGCTGCTCACCCATGCCCCTTGGCGCGCCACCGCCCGTCGTGGGCTCTCGACACGTTGATTGCGACTTGCTTGGTATCAGTGAGCCTTTGCCAGGCCTCTTTGCCGCGCAGGGCAACACGCTGGGCGAGCGCGAGGCCTGGCTCATCGCCACCGAGGCGCTCCGGCCCCGCTCGCAGGCCGATCAAAAATCGACGGTCAGCAAGCGGCGGATCTCGCGCAGCTCCGCCGCCACGGCGGCCAGGCAGTCGGCCGACGCGGAGAGGGTGGTTGGGCCATGGCCTTCATGGCGGGCCTCCACGCCTTCGCCCGACGCCGCACTGCCAGCGCCGTCATCGGCAAGCTCCAGGCTGTGGCCATGCTGGGGCCCTTGCGCCAGCTTGAGGCGCGCGCCGTGGATGGAAAAGCCCTGCTCGTACAGCAGTTCGCGGATGCGGCGGATCATCAGCACCTCGTGGTGCTGGTAGTAGCGCCGATTGCCCTGGCGCTTCATGGGGCGCAGCTGGGTGAACTCCTGCTCCCAATAACGCAGCACGTGCGGCTTGACGGCGCACAGCTCGCCGACCTCACCGATGGTGAAGTAGCGTTTGGCGGGAATCGGCGGCAGGATCGGTTGCATCGCGGCCATGACAGTGCGCAGCGCAGACAGTGGACAGGTCTTGCATGTTGCCGTGCTCGGGCGCGTTCGGCAAGCGGCTCGGCGGGGTCAGCGTGAACGATGGGTTGCGCGCGCCCCGATCTGCCGCCTTCAGTCGACGTCCCCGTCGGTGCCGGCCGTGCCCTGCACCTGATCCTTGAGCTTCTGGCTGGCGTGAAAGGTGACGACCTGGCGCGCCTCGATGGGAATGAGCTCGCCCGTGCGCGGATTGCGGCCGGGGCGCGGCGCCTTGATGCGCAACTGGAAGTTGCCGAAGCCCGAGAGCTTGACCTCCTCGCCGCGCATCAGCGACTGGCTGATCAGCTCGAAGAAGGCATCCACCATGTCCTTGGCTTCGCGCTTGTTCAGGCCGATCTGCTCGAACAGCAACTCTGCCAGCTGGGCCTTGGTCAAGGCCGAGGTTTCCAGGCTGTCGACCGCCAGCGTGGCGACGGGGGATCGGTCCGCGGACATAGGCTGCTTCCTCCTTCGCTCAGGCCCGCAGGCGCGCGCCCAGTTGCGCCTGCAGCGCGGCCAGCACGGCGCCGACCGCCGCATCGATGCGTTCGTCGGTCAGGCTCTGACCCTCGGCGTCGTCCAGCACCAGGCGCAAGGCCATGCTCTTTTCGCCCGCGGCCATGCCCGCCGCAGTCTCGGTGCCGGGCTTGGGCCGGTAGATGTCGAACAGGGTGACGTCCAGCAGGCGTGCACCCACGGCGGCGCCGCGCACGCACTGCTGCAACTGCTCGTGCGTCACACCCTCGGCGACGACCACGGCGAGGTCGCGCTCGACCGGCAATTGGCGCGGCAGCGCCGCCAGCACGGGCATGGGGCGCTGCAGCACGGCCTGCAGGTCCAGCTCGAACAGCACCGGCGCATGCGACAGGCCCCAGGCCTGGCGCCAGCGCGGATGCAGCTCGCCCACATGGCCGATGAGCTGCCCGTCCACCGCCACGCTGGCGCAGCGGCCGGGGTGCAGGGCCGGGTGCTCGGCGCGCTCGAAACGGGCCGGCCGCGGCGCCAGCAGCGCCTGCACGTCGCCCTTGGCGTCGTAGAAGTCGGCCGGTCGCTCGACGCCGCCCCAACCCTGGCGCTGGGCCGGCCCATGGATCAGGCCCGCCACGCGCAGCGGCTGGTTCACGCCGCGCACGCTGTGGTCGGTGGTGGTCACCGAGGCGTCGCGCAGGAACACGCGCCCGACCTCGAACACGCGCAGACGGCTGGCGCGGCGGTCGACGTTGTGCTTGAGCACATCCAGCAGCGAGCCCAGCAGCGACGAACGCATCACGTTCATCTGGCTGGCGATCGGGTTGAGCAGGCGCACCGGGTTGGCGTTGCCCGCCAGATCGCGCTCCCAGGCTTCGTCGACAAAGCTGAAGTTGATGGTTTCGAGATAGCCCAGGTCGGCCAGCGCATGGCGCACGTCGAAGGCGCTGCGGCGCGACTCCGAGCGCGTGCGCGGCACGATGGGCGCCAGCGGCGCGGTCTCGGGCAGCTGCTGGTAGCCGATGATGCGCGCCACCTCCTCGATCAGGTCTTCCTCGATGCGCAGGTCGAACCGGTACGCGGGCGGCGCCACGGTCACCGTGCCCTCGCCTTCGACAAAGGCGAGGCCCAGGCGGCGCATGACGTTCGCGCACTGCGCCTGCGTGAGCGGCATGCCGATCACCTTGGCGGCGCGCGCCACGCGCAGCGTGACCGGCGCCGGCGCGGGCAGTTTGGGCTGCTGGTCGTCGATCGGGCCGCACTGCGTCTGCGGCGTGCCGCAGATGTCGATGATCAGTTGCGTGATGCGCTCGATGTGCGCCACCGTGAGCGACGGGTCGACGCCGCGCTCGAAGCGGTGGCCGGCGTCGGTGGCGAAGTTGTAGCGGCGCGAGCGGCCGGCCACGGCGTCGGGCCACCAAAAGGCGGCCTCGACGTAGATGCTCTGGGTGTCGTCCGACACCGCCGTGGCGTCGCCGCCCATGATGCCGGCCAGCGACTCAACGGCCTGCGCATCGGCGATCACGCCCACACTTTCATCCAGCTCGACGGTGTTGCCGTTCAGCAGCTTGAGTTGTTCACCCTTGCGGCCCCAGCGCACGTCGAGCCCGCCGTGAATCTTGTCCAGATCGAAAATGTGCGAGGGCCGGCCGTACTCGAACATCACGTAGTTGGAGATGTCCACCAGCGCCGTGACGCTGCGCTGGCCGCAGCGCGCCAGGCGATCGACCATCCACGCGGGGGTGGCGGCACGCGTGTCGACGTGGCGGATCACGCGACCCGAGAAGCGCCCGCACAGATCGGGCGCGCTGACGGTGACGGGCAGCAGTTCGGCCATGCTGGCAGGCACCGGCGCGATGGCCGGCGTTTGCAGGGGCGCGCCGGTCAGCGCCGCGAGCTCGCGCGCCACGCCGTAGACGCTGAGCGCGTGGCCCAGGTTGGGCGTGAGCTTGAGTTCGAACACGGTGTCGTCGAGTTGGAGCGCGGCGCGCAGGTCCTGGCCCACGGGCAGGCCCGCCGCCAGCTCGAGCAGGCCACCGTGGTCGTCGGACAGGCCCAGCTCGCGCGCCGAGCACAGCATGCCCTGGCTTTCCACCCCGCGCAGCTTGCCGACCTTGATGACGAAGGGCTTGCCGTCTTCGCCCGGCGGCAGCTCGGCGCCCACCAGCGCGCACGGCACCTTGATGCCGACGCGGGCGTTGGGCGCGCCGCACACGATGTTCAGCAGTGCGCCCTGCCCCGCGTCGACCTGGCACACGCGCAGGCGATCGGCATTGGGGTGTTGCTGCGCCTGCCTGATCTCGCCCACCACGATGCGGGTGAACGGGGGCGCGACCGGGCGCAGCGACTCGACCTCGAAGCCACCCATGGTCAGGGTGTCGGCCAGCGCTTGCGTGGACAGCGGCGGGTTGCAGAAGCTGCGCAACCAGGATTCGGGAAACTGCATGAAAAACCTCGATCAGCGGAACTGGCTCAGGAAACGGGTGTCGCCCTCGAAGAACAGGCGCAGGTCGTTCACGCCGTAGCGCAGCATGGCCAGGCGGTCGATGCCCGAGCCGAAGGCAAAGCCGATGAAGCGCTCGGGGTCCAGCCCCATGTTGCGCACCACCTGCGGGTGCACCTGGCCCGAGCCCGACACCTCCAGCCACTTGCCGGCCAGCGGGCCGCTGGAGAACTGGATGTCGATCTCGGCGCTCGGCTCGGTAAAGGGAAAGTAGCTGGGCCGAAAACGCAAGCTCAGCTCGTCGGTCTCGAAGAACGCCTTGCAGAAGTTGAGGTAGGTGACCTTCAGGTCCTTGAAGCTCACGTTCTCGCCCAGCCACAAGCCCTCGACCTGGTGGAACATGGGCGAGTGCGTGGCGTCGTTGTCCACGCGGTAGGTGCGCCCGGGGGCGATCACGCGGATCTCGCTCATCTCGCCGCGCGCCAGTTGTGCCGCGTGCCGCTTGGCATGCGCCGTGGCGTAGCGGATCTGCATCGGGCTGGTGTGGGTGCGCAGGCAAAAGGGCTGGCCGTCTTCGCCGTTCAGGTCCACGTAGAAGGTGTCCTGCATCGAGCGCGCCGGGTGGTTGGGCGGGTTGTTCAGCGCCGTGAAGTTGAACCAGTCGCTTTCGATCTCGGGGCCGTCGGCAATGTCGAAGCCCATGCTGGCAAACACCTGCTCGATGCGCTCCCAGGCGCGCGAGATGGGGTGCAGGCCGCCCATGCCGCGCTCGCGGCCGGGCAGCGTCACGTCCAGCGCCTCGGCCTGCAGCTGCCGCGCCAGCTCGGCGTCCTGCAGCGCCTGGCGGCGCGCGCCCAGCGCGGCCTCGATGGCCTGCTTGGCCTGGTTGATGGCGGCGCCACGCGACTTCTTCTCGTCGATGGCGAGTTGGCCCAGGCCCTTCATCAGCTCGGTCACGCGGCCGGCCTTGCCCAGAAACTGCGCCTTGGCGTTTTCCAGGTTGGCGGGCGTGCCGGCCTGCTCGAAGCGCGCGCTGGCGTCCTGCACCAGGGCGGCCAGATCGCTGGAGTCGGCGAAAGCATTCATGGGGTTCAGCGCTCAAAAATCCGAAATGAAAAAGGGATTGAAGCCAAATCGGCCTCAACCCCTTGAACCACCTGCGCAGCCAGCTATTGATTTTATAGTTGTGCGCGGTGGCGCTGGCGTCAAGCCAGCTTGGCCTTGGCCTGCTCGACGATACCGGCAAACGCGGCCTTGTCGTGCACGGCCAGATCGGCCAGGACCTTGCGGTCGAGCTCGATGCCGGCCTTGTTCATGCCGTTGATGAACTGGCTGTAGGTGATGCCGCATTCACGCGCGGCGGCGTTGATGCGGGCGATCCACAGGCGACGGAAGTCGCGCTTCTTGTTGCGGCGGTCACGGTAGGCGTACTGGCCCGCCTTCATCACCGCCTGCTTGGCGACGCGGAAGACGTTCTTGCGGCGGCCGCGGAAACCCTTGGCCAGGGCCAGCACCTTCTTGTGACGAGCACGGGCGGTGACACCACGTTTGACGCGAGGCATGTCGTTTTCTCCTGGTTCGTCGGTTGATCAAAGGCCGGCAAAGGGCAGCATCTGCGCCATGTGACCCATGTTGGTCTCATGCACATTCACCGCACCGCGCAGGTGGCGCTTGTTCTTGGTGGTCTTCTTGGTCAGGATGTGACGCTTGAAGGCTTGACCGCGCTTGACGGTGCCACCGGGACGAACGCGAAAACGCTTTTTCGCGCTGCTCTTGGTCTTCATTTTGGGCATGTGACATGCTCCTTTTTGCTTGTGCTCGCGAGGCGTGTGCAACACCGTTGCACCCTTGATTGGCCCCGAGCCACTTCTTGCGGCAGACCTTGCAATCTGCCCGTTCGCCGGGCAAGCCCGGCAAATGCTTCACATCCGCGTCAGCCGGCCGAAGCCGGCGTCGCCGTCGCTTCGCCGGCGGGGGCGGCGGCCTTGGGCGCGCCCTGGGCCACCTTCTTGCGCGCCGGCGCCAGCATCATGATCATCTGGCGGCCTTCCAGCTTGGGGAACTGCTCGACCACGATGGTGTCGGCCAGGTCGGCGCGCACGCGATCGAGCAGCGCCATGCCCAGCTCCTGGTGCGTGATCTCGCGGCCGCGAAAGCGCAGCGTGACCTTGACCTTGTCGCCATCGGCCAGAAAGCGGCGGATGTTGCGCAGCTTGATGTTGTAGTCGCCGTCATCGGTGGCCGGGCGAAACTTCACTTCCTTGATTTCAATGACCGTCTGCTTGGCCTTGGCCTCGGCCGCCTTCTTCTGCTCCTGGTACTTGAACTTGCCGTAGTCCATCAGGCGGCAGACAGGCGGCACGGCGGTGGCGGCGATCTCGACCAGATCGACGTCCAGTTCGCCGGCCATGCGCAGGGCCTCTTGAATGGGCACGACGCCCAGGGGCTCGTTGTTGGGGCCGTTCAGGCGCACTTCGGGCGCCATGATTTCTCGGTTCAGACGATGCGCGCGCTCCTCACGATGGCGGCGGTCACGAAAATTGGTAGCGATGGTATCGGTTCCTCAAGTCAAACACTATGAACAACATAGCTAAAGCCGCCCGTATGACGCGGACTAAAGCGCAATTTCAATGAAAATCAGGCTTTAGAGGAGATGTCCTGCGCGATGCGTTTGGAAAACGCTTCGAGAGGCTCCACGCCGAGGTCCAGATTACCCCGCCCACGCACCGCGACGGCGCCGGCCGCTTTTTCCTTGTCGCCCACGACCAGGATGTAGGGCAGCTTTTGCAACGAATGCTCGCGTATTTTATAGGTAATTTTCTCGTTGCGCAGATCGGTCTCCACCCTAAGCCCTTGATCGCGCAGCGTTTTCGCCACATGGCGCACGTAGTCGGCCTGCGCGTCGGTGATGCCGGTGACCATCACCTGCACCGGCGCCAGCCACACGGGCATGGCGCCGGCGTGCTGCTCGATCAGGATGCCGATGAAGCGCTCCAGGCTGCCGACGATGGCTCGGTGCAGCATGACGGGGGTGTGGCGCGCGCCGTCCTCGCCCACGTATTCGGCGCCCAGGCGCTCGGCCATGGAAAAGTCCACCTGCATGGTGCCGCACTGCCACTGGCGGCCGATGGCGTCCTTGAGCGTGTACTCGATCTTGGGGCCGTAGAAGGCGCCGTCGCCCGGGGAAATCTCGAAGTCGCAGCCCGAGGCCTTCAGGCTTTCGATCAGCGCGTGCTCGGCCTTGTCCCACACCGCGTCGGCGCCGATGCGCTGCTCGGGCCGCGTGGCCACCTTGTAGATGATGTCGGTGAAGCCGAAGTCGGCATACACCTTCTGCAACAGCGCCGTGTAGGCCGTGCACTCGGCCAGAATCTGGTCCTCGGTGCAGAAGATGTGGCCGTCGTCCTGCGTGAAGGCGCGCACGCGCATGATGCCGTGCAGGCCGCCGCTGGGCTCGTTGCGGTGGCAGGCGCCGAACTCGCCGTAGCGCAGCGGCAGGTCGCGATAGCTCTTGACGCCCTGCTTGAAAATCAGGATGTGGCCCGGGCAGTTCATCGGCTTGAGCGCGTATTCGCGCTTTTCGCTCTCGGTGGTGAACATGTTCTCGCGGTACTTGTCCCAGTGGCCGGTTTTTTCCCACAGCGACTTGTCCAGCAGTTGCGGGCCCTTGACCTCCTGGTAGCCGTTGTCGCGGTACACGCGGCGCATGTACTGCTCCACCTCCTGCCACACGGCCCAGCCCCGGGCGTGCCAGAACACGGTGCCGGGCGAATGCTCGTCGATGTGGAACAGGTCCAGCTCGCGCCCCAGCTTGCGGTGGTCGCGTTTTTCGGCCTCTTCCAGCATGTGCAGGTACTGCGCCAGCTCGTCCTTGGTCGCCCAGGCCGTGCCGTAGATGCGCTGCAGCATCTCGTTGCGGTGGTCGCCCCGCCAATAGGCGCCGGCCACCTTCATCAGCCTGAAATACTTGAGCTTGCCGGTGCTGGGCACGTGCGGGCCGCGGCACAGGTCCTCGAAGGCGCCTTCGCGGTACAGGCTCACGTCCTCGTTGCTGGGGATGCTGGCGATGATCTCGGCCTTGTAGTTCTCCCCCAGGCCCTTGAAGTAGGCCACCGCCTCGTCGCGCGGCAGCACGCGGCGCACCACCGGCTCGTCCTTGGCGGCCAGCTCGGTCATCTTCTTCTCGATGGCGGCCAGGTCCTCGGGCGTGAAGGGGCGCTTGTAGCTGAAGTCGTAGTAAAAGCCGTTTTCGATCACCGGGCCGATGGTGACCTGGGCGTCCGGAAACAGCTCCTTGACGGCGTAGGCCAGCAGGTGGGCGCTGGAGTGGCGAATCATCTCCAGCCCGTCGGCATCGCGCGCCGTGACGATGGTGAGCGGCGCATCCGACGTGATCGCGTAGCTGGTGTCGACCAGCTTGCCGCCCAGCTTGCCGCCCAGGGCCGCCTTGGCCAGGCCGGGGCTGATCGACTGCGCCACCTCGGCCACCGTGACGGAACCCTCGAAGTCGCGTTTCGAGCCGTCCGCCAGCGTGATTTGAACCATGTTCTTGCTCCAACAGGGGCCCTGCGCAGGGCCGGAAAGTCAACAAAAAAGCGCGGCCGGGACCGCGCTTGGGATGCGGGAGGCTGGCGTTGCGGGCCAGGCCGGGCCGCGGGTGGCGAACGGTCTCAAACCATGAGGGGAGCCTGGTAAGTTCGCGGTGTCATAACCCGTCGCTGCCTTTCTCGCTCTTGTTGCCGTGGGGCACCCGAGGTGCCAAGGCATCGGATTTTACGCGCAAGCACGGCGCTTGCCACTGCTCACCACTGTCCGCGCGGCACGCCCTGGGCGCGGCGCAGCGCCTCGATGATCAGGTCGGCCGAATTGCGGTGGTTGCTCATCTGCGCCAGGTCCAGCGCCGTCTTGCCCCCGCTGTTGCGCATGTTGACGTCGGCACCGGCCTGGATCAGCAGTTTCACCGCCTCGGGCGTGCTGTAGAAAGCGGCCATCATCAGCGGCGTGTTGCCGTTGGGCGCCTGGGCGTCGATGAAGGCGTAGTGCTCCAGCAGCAGGTCCATCATCTTCAGGTGGCCCTTGGTGGCGGCGTAGTGCAGCGGCGTCCAGCCGGGCTTGTTGACGTCGGCGTCCTTGTCGATCAGCGCGCGCGCGATGTCCAGGTCGCCCTTGTAGGCGGCCATCATCAGCACGCTTTCGTCCTTGGTGTTGCGCTGCTCGCCTTTGGTGCGGCGCGCGGCCACCAGCAGGCGCGCGACCTTCAGCGAGTCTTCTTCCAGCGCCAGGTACAGGCCGGGCACGCCCTTGTCGGTCTTGGTGTTGGGGTCGAAGCCGTCCTCCAGGATGCGGCGCATGGCCCCTTCGTTGTCCTGCAGGATGGCGCGGACGAAGTCGCCCGTGTCATAGGCCCAGGCGGGCGCCCGCAGGCCGGCGCCCAGCGGCAGGCCGAACAGCGCCCGGACGAAAGCGGCGCGCCTCATGCCGCCACCCGCGAGAACAGGCGCGTGAAGTTGGCGCTGCTGGCCTCGGCGATGCGCTGCACGCTGACGCCGCGCAGCTCGGCCAGGCGCGCGGCCACGTGGGGCACCAGCGCGGGGGTGTTGGTCTTGCCGCGAAAGGGCACGGGCGCCAGGTAGGGCGAGTCGGTCTCGATCAGCAGGCGGTCTTCGGGCACCCAGGCGGCCACGGCCTGCAGATCGCGCGCGCTCTTGAAGGTGACGATGCCCGAAAACGAAATGTAGAAGCCCCGCTGCAGCGCGGCGCGCGCCACCTCGGCGCTTTCGGTGAAGCAGTGGAACACCCCGCCGGCGCTGCCCGCGCCGCCGTCCTCGCCCTCTTCGTCGAGGATGGCCAGGGTGTCGGCCGAGGCCGCCCGGGTGTGGATGACCAGCGGTACCCGCGCCTGGCGCGCGGCACGGATGTGGGTGCGAAAGCGCGCGCGCTGCCAGTCCAGGTCGGCCACGCCGCGGCCGCCCTTGCGCTCGTCCATCTGGTAGTAGTCCAGCCCGGTCTCACCGATGGCCACCACCCGGGGCTGGCCGGTGGCCGCCACCAGTTCGGCCACGCTGGGCTCGTGCACGTCCTCGCTGTCGGGGTGCACGCCCACGGTGGCCCAGAAGTTGTCATGGCCGGCCGCCAGCGCCTGCACCTGCGGAAACTCTTCCATGGTGGTGGAGATGCACAGCGCGCGCGTGACCTGGGCCGCGGCCATGGCCGAGCGAATGGCCGGCAGATCGGCCGCCAGCTCGGGAAAAGTCAGGTGACAGTGGGAATCGGTGAACATCCGGCCCGGATGGTACCGCCACCGCCTTCAGAACGTCTGCGTGGTGCGGTCGGAGCCGAGCGAGGAGCCCAGCAGCTGCTCGATCTTGGCCTTGAGCTGCTCGGACTTCTCGTCCTTGGGAAAGCGGATGCCCACGCCCTGGGTGCGATGGCCCGCGGCGCGCGTGGGCGTGATCCAGGCCACCTTGCCCGATACCGGGTAGCGCTGCGGGTCGTCCAGCAGGCTCAGCAGCACGTAGATCTCGTCGCCCAGGCGGTGCTCGCGCGCGCTGGGCACGAAGATGCCGCCCTCGCTGAAAGCGGGGATGTAGGCCGCGTACAGAGCCGCCTTTTCCTTGATGGCCAGCTGGATGACACTGGGCCGGGCCGCCTGCAGGGCGGCGCTTTGCGTGGACGAGGATAGGGACATGGCGTGCCGGGGCAAAGAGCCTTCAGAGCTTGGAGTTTAGGGCCTGGCGGGCGGCGTTGACCAGGAATTCCGTCACCAAACCGGGGTTTAGCGGATGCTCGGCGCTGCGCGCGGACTCGGCCAGCTGCTTCCACCAGCGCGTGAGCGCCGCCTGCGACAGCGCGCGCGCGGGCAGGTCGGCGGCGTCGAAAAAGCGCGGCGGCGCGCCCACCTGCCGCGCCAGCAGGTCGTGGCACAGCTTTTGCAGGCGCGCCACGGCCTCGGGCACGGGCACGCCGGCCAGGGCGGCGACGTCGCCGCGGCCGAGCGCGCGCGGCAGCTCGGCCCAGGCGCGGGCGCCGTCGGCCTCGCCCGCCAGCGCCAGCGCCAGCGCGGCGGCCGGGCGCCCGCCGGCGGCGCGCAGCAGGCCGGGGGCCAAGGCGGCGGCCACGCCCTGCTCCGCCAGCCAGGCCAGCGCCTCGGGCTCGGCCGGCCAGGCCAGGGTGTGGGCCTGGCAGCGGCTGCGGATGGTGGGCAGCAGCAGGTGCGCGGCATCGCTGGCCAGCACGAAGCGCGCATCGCCCGGCGGCTCTTCCAGCGTCTTGAGCAGGGCGTTGGCGGTGACCGCGTTCATGCGCTCGGCCGGGTAGACCAGCAGCGCCTTGCCGCGCCCGCGCCCGCTGGTGCGCTGGGCGAAGTCGATGGCCTCGCGCATGGCGTCGACGCGGATGTCCTTGCTCGGCTTGCGCTTCTTGTCGTCGATCTCGGCCTGCGCCTTTTCCGGCAGCGGCCAGCCGCGCGCCAGCATTTCGGTCTCGGGCATCAGCACCACCAGGTCGGGGTGGGTGTGCACGTCGATGCCGTGGCAGCTGGGGCATGCACCGCAGGCGCCCAGGGGCGTGGGGGCATCCGAGCCGCCGCCGGGCCGCCCCAAGGCGGCGAGCGCCCCCTCGGGGGGCAGCGAACCACGCGCAGCGGGGAGCGTGGGGGCATCACACAACCACGTGCGAACAAGACTCAAGGCCAAGTCGAACTGGCCCAAGCCCGAGGGCCCCTGCAGCAGCCAGGCGTGGCCGCGCTGGGCCAGCAGGGCTTGCAGCTGGCGCGCGATCCAGGGGGCCATGGCCGCGCTCACAACCACCCCCGGGCCTGCACGGCGGCCCGCACGGCCTGGCGGACGGCGGCCGGGGGCTGGTCGGCATCGATGCGGGCAAAGCGCGCCGCGTCATCGTGCGCCCGGCGGGCGTAGCCGGCGCGCACGGCCTCGAAGAAGGCGCGGGGCTGGGCCTCGAAACGGTCGGGCGCGCGCGCCGCGGCCAGGCGCCGGGCGGCCACGGCCGGTGGCAGGTCGAACCACAGGGTCAGGTCGGGCTGCAGCCGGGGTTTTTGAATCAAATCAGCCTCTGGCCCGCTCAGGGTCTGCGCAAGCCGCTCCAAAATCAGGAGTGAATCCCAGTCGAAGCCGCGCCCGCCGCCCTGGTAGGCGAAGGTGGCGTCGGTGAAGCGGTCGCACAGCACCACCTCGCCACGCGCCAGCGCCGGCACGATGACCTGGCCCAGGTGGTCGCGCCGGGCGGCGAACATCAGCAGCGCCTCGGTCAGGGCGTCCATGGCGTCGTGCAGGGCCAGCTGGCGGATCTTCTCGGCCAGCGGCGTGCCGCCGGGCTCGCGCGTCAGCACCACGGCGCGGCCAGCGGCGCGAAAGGCCTGGGCCAGGGGCTCGATGTGGCTGGACTTGCCGGCGCCATCGATGCCCTCGAAAGTCAAGAACAGGCCCGCGCCCGCCATCAGTTGCCCCCTCCGCGCTGATATTTGTTGACCGCCCGATTGTGCTCGTCCAGCGTGGGGCTGAAGTGGCTGGAGCCGTCGCCGCGCGCCACGAAGTACAGCGACTGGGTGTCGGCCGGCTGCACGGCGGCCATCAGCGAGGCCTTGCCCGGCATGGCGATCGGCGTCGGCGGCAGGCCGGCGCGGGTGTAGGTGTTGAAGGGCGTGTCGGTGCTGAGGTCGCGCCGGCGCAGATTGCCGTCGAAGGCCTCGCCCAGGCCGTAGATCACGCTGGGGTCGGTCTGCAGGCGCATGCCCCGCTTCAGGCGGTTGATGAAGACGCCGGCGATCTCGGCGCGGTCGGCCGCCTGGCCGGTTTCCTTCTCGACCAGGCTGGCCAGGATCAGCGCCTCGTCGGGCGACTTGAGCGGCAGGCCCGGCGCGCGCGCGTCCCAGGCCGCCGCCAGGCGCTTGTCCATCAGCTGCAGCGCCTCGCGCAGCACGGCCAGATCGCCCGAGTTCTTGGCGTACAGATAGGTGTCGGGAAAAAAGCGCCCCTCGGGCGCCACGCCGGGGCGGCCCAGCGCGCTCATGATCTGGGCCGGCGTCATGGCCGCCGTGTCGTGCGTCAGGTACTCGGCCTGCGCCAGCGCCTGGCGCACCTGCTTGAAGGTCCAGCCTTCGACCAGGGTCACCGGCAGCATGACGCGGTCGCCGCGCACCAGCTTGTCCAGCAGGTCGCCAGCGGTCATGCCGCGCGTGAGCTCGTAGTCGCCCGGCTTGATGGTTTGCTGTTGCTCCACCTTCCAGCGGAAATAGGCGTACAGCAGCTCGGCCGGCGCACGCACCCCGGCCTTGACCGCCTGGCGCGCCGCCGTGCGCAGCGAGGCGCCGGCCGGCACGCGCACCTCGATGGTGTCGCCGCTCAGCGTCAGCGGCTGCGTCACCCACCAGCCCAGCGCGCCGGCCACGAGCACGGCGGCGACGAGCAGCAACAGCAGAAGGCGGCGCAGGAAGCGAATCAACACGGCAGGAAAAAATCAGGGGCGACCATGATAATTGACGGCATGCCCGCCCCTGTGTCTGAATCTGCCACCGCCCTGTCCGGCATCGCCGCCCTGCCCCACCAGGCCGTGATCCGTGCCCAGGGCGAGCAGGCCGCCGCCTTTTTGCAGGGCCAGCTGACGCAGGACGTCGAAGCCATGGCCGTCGGCCAGGCGCGCCTGGCGGCGTACTGCAACGCCAAGGGCCGCATGCTGGCCAGCTTCGTCGTCTGCCGGCGCGCGGAGGGCGAATTCTGGCTGGTGTGCAGCCGCGACCTGCTGGCGCCCACGCTGAAAAAGCTGTCGATGTTCGTGCTGCGCGCCAAGGTGCGCCTGACGGACGCGTCGGATGAGCTGGCGGTGTACGGCCTGATCGGCGACGCTATCGATACAGTAGCTTCCGGTGCCCGTCCATCAAGCGTCGAAGGTCAAAATGACGCTGATTTTCTGGCCCCCTTGCCGCCGGCCGACGGCGCCGCCCGCGCGCTGTGGATCGGCCCGACGGGCCGCCCGCCGCCGGCCGGCCCCGCCCTGTCCATCGAGCTGTGGGACTGGGCCGCCGTGCGCAGCGGCGTGGCCACTCTCACGGCGCCGGTGGCCGAAGCCTTCGTGCCGCAAATGCTCAACTACGAATCCGTCGATGGTGTCAGCTTCAAGAAGGGCTGCTATCCCGGCCAGGAAGTCGTCGCGCGCAGCCAGTTTCGCGGCGCCATCAAGCGGCGCGCCTACGTCGGCTGGGTCGATGGCGCGGCGCAGGCGGGGCAGGACGTGTTCGCGGCGGACGATCCCGCCCAGCCCTGCGGCCTGATCGCGCAGGCCGCCGCGGCGCCTGCGGGCGGCACGGCGGTCATCGTCTGCCTGCCGCACGCGCTGGCCGAGGCCGGTGCGCGCCTGCGCGTGGGCGCGGCCGACGGGCCGCCCCTGACGGGGCTGCGCCAGCCCTACCCCCTGATCGAAGTCTGAGACTCAGCCGCCCAGCGCCTTGCGCATGGCGATGTGCGCGATGCCGACCTCGTCGAAGGGCTGGCCGTAGGGCGCGTAGCCCAGCCGGCGGTAAAAGCCCTCGGCGCTGCGCTGGGCGTTCAGGCGCGCCTCGCGGTCGCCGCGCTCACGCGCGGCCCGCTCCAGCGCGGCGATGACCTGCTCGCCCAGACCGGCGCCGCGCACCTCGCGCAGCACGGCCATGCGGCCGATGCGCGCCACGCCCGGCTCGTCGGGCAGCAGCCGGCCGGTGGCGACGGGCTGGCCCAGGCGGTTGCGCACCACGGCGTGCAACACCTGGGCATCCAGGGCGTCCCATTCGTCTTCGCGGGCGATGCCCTGCTCCTCGACGAACACGGCGGTGCGCACGGCGCGCGCCGCCTCGCCCAGCGTGGCCCAGTCGCCGGTGGCGACCTCGGTCACCGGCTCGCCGGCGTCGAAGCCCTGCAACAGGGCGCGCAGCGCGGGCGGCACCGGGCGCGCGGTTTGGGTGGCCGGGTCGGCAAAAACGTAGACCAGCTCGCCGGTGATGAGCAACTGCTCGCCGCGGAAGATGGCGCCGGCCATGCTCATCGACGAGGTGCCCACGCGCGCGCAGCGCAGGCCGATGTCCAGGCTGTCGTGCATGCGCGCCGAGGCGTGAAACTCGACGCCGGCCTTGCGCAGGTACAAATCGCCCTGCAGCGCGGCCATGGCCTGGGCGTAGGGCAGCGCCAGCGCGCGCCAATAGCCGGTGACCGCGGTGTCGAAGTAAGTCAGGTAGTGCGCGTTGAAGACGATGGCCTGCATGTCCACCTCGGACCAGCGCACGCGCAGGTGCTCGAAGAAGCGAAAGTCGGCGCGGCGGGGCAAGGGGTTCTGATCCATGATTTGTGAGTCAAACAAGGCGCTAGCGCTTGATGGGAAAGCGCGAGCAGCTATCAAACATATAGTATCCGGTCACAGGCCGAAGGCCGCGCGCAGCGCCTGTGCCGCGTCGTGGTGAAAGCGCCGCGCCTCGGGCAGCGCACGGCCCATCTGCGCAAAGCCGTGCACCATGCCGCGGTAGATTTCGAGGTCCACCGGCACGCCGGCCAGGCGCAGCTTGTCGGCGTACAGCACGCCTTCGTCGACCAGCGGGTCGCATTCGGCCAGGGCGAACCAGGCGGGCGCCACGCCGTCCACGTCGTCGGCCTGCAGGGGGGCAAAGCGCCAGTCCTCGCGCTGGGCCTCATCGATGTATAGCCCGAAGAACCAGTCGATCTGCGCCTGGTCGAGCATGGGGCCGTCGGCGTAGGTGGCGTGCGAGGGCGTGTCCTGGTGCGCGGTGGTGCCGGGGTAGATCAGCAGCTGCAGCGCCAGCCGGACGCCGAGGTCGCGCGCATGGATGGCGCCGACCGCGGCCAGGGTGCCGCCGGCCGAGTCGCCGCCAATGGCCAGGCGCGTGCCGTCCAGGCCCAGCGTGCGTGCGCCCTCGCCCGCCAGCCAGGCCAGCGCGTCCCAGGCGTCGTTGACGGCGACGGGAAAGCGGTGCTCGGGCGCCAGGCGGTAGTCCAGCGTCAGCACGGCCGCGCCGCTGAGGTGGGCCAGCATGCGGCACAGCGTGTCGTGCGTGTCGATGCTGCCGATGGTGAAGCCGCCGCCGTGCAGGTACAACAGCACCGGCAGCCCCGGCGCGGTCGAAGGCGCCAGCAGGCGGGCGCGCAGGGGCGTGCCGTCGCGCGCGGGGATGCGCAGGTCCTGCACGCGCGCCAGCGGCGGCTTGGGCACCTCCAGCACGCCGGCGGATTTTTCGTAGGCCTGCTTGGCGGCCGGCGCGCTCAGGGTGCGCAGCGGCGGATAGGGGGCGCGCGCCATGCGATCCAGCAGCAGGCGCATGGCGGGGGTCAGGCGGGCCTGGATTTCGGGGCTCATCGCCGGCGAATTTAACCGCAGCGCCGCCGCGCCGGCCATCAGACCAGAAAGCGCTCGGCCAGCAGCTTCCAGTAGGCGGCGCCGATCACCACGTTGCCGTCCTTGAAGTCGAAGCCCGGGTTGTGCACCATGCAGTCGCCCGCGCCGTCGCCGTTGCCGATCAGCAGATAGCTGCCGGGGCAGTGTTCGAGCATGAAGGCGAAGTCCTCGCTGCCGCCCAGCGCCGCGCCCTGCGGCACCACCTGGCTGGCGCCCAGCAGTTCGAGGCCGACCTGGCGCGCGAACTCGGTTTCTTTCTCGGTGTTGATCAGCACTGCGTAGCCGCGCTGATAGTCGATCTGGGCGGTGCAGCCGAAGCTCTTGGCCTGCGCGTGCACCAGTTCGGTGATGCGCTCCTGCAGCAGGTTGCGCACCTTCGGATCGAGCGAGCGCACGCTCAGCTCCAGATGCGCCGTCTCGGGGATCACGTTGTTGGCGCGGCCGGCCTGCAGCACGCCCACGGTGACCACGCCCATGCCCATCGGGTCGACGTTGCGCGCCACCACGGTCTGCAGCGCCATCACCAGGCTGGCGGCGGCCACCACCGGATCGACGGCCTTGTGCGGCATGGCGCCGTGGCCGCCGCGGCCGGTGATGGTGATGACGACCTTGTCGGACGAGGCCATCATGGCGCCGGTGTGAAAGATCAGGTGCCCCTGCGGCCAGCCCGGCATGTTGTGGATGCCGAAGATGGCGTCGCACGGGTACTTGGTGAACAGGCCGTCGTTCATCATGCGCACGGCGCCGCTGTCGGCGGTGCCGTACTCTTCGGCCGGCTGAAAGATCAGGTTGAGCGTGCCCGAAAACCGGCCCGACTCGGCCAGCGCCTTGGCCGCGCACAGCAGCATGCTGGTGTGACCGTCGTGGCCGCAGGCGTGCATCACGCCCTGGTGGCGGCTGGCGTAGGCCAGGCCGGTCTGCTCGACGATGGGCAGCGCGTCCATGTCGGCGCGCAGGCCCAGCCGGCGCTGACCGCTGCCGCGCTTGAGCTGCCCGACCAGCCCGGTGCCGCCCAGGCCGCGCTCGACCTGGTAGCCCCAGGACTGCAGGCGCTCGGCCACCAGATCGCTGGTGCGCTGCTCCTTGAAGGAAAGCTCGGGGTGCTGGTGAATGTCGTGCCGCAGGGCGACGAATTCATCGGCGTAGGCGTGCATCGCCTGCAGGGTGTCGGAGGTGGACATGAACGGACTCCAGTCGATCGGGCACAAGCCATTTCAATGCTGCAAAACCCGGTCCTTGCCGGTTTCGCGCATCAGCAGGATGGCGATCACCGTGATCACGCTGGTCGGCACCACGTAGAGCGCCGGCGCCGCCGGGTTGCCGGTGACCTTGAGCAGCCAGGTGATGACGATCTGCGCCGTGCCGCCGAAAAACGCCACGCCGAAGGCATAGGCGATGGACAGGCCCAGCGCGCGCACATGGCTGGGAAAGAGCTCCGGAATGGCCACCAGCGAGGGCGCGCCGCCGATGGCCGTCAGGCCGCTCAGGGTGACCGAGGCCAGCAGCAGCGTGCCGATGCTGGGGTGATTGATCAGCAGCGCGAACACCGGGTAGGTCAGCACCACGATGGCCACGCGCGACCACAGCATCACCGGCTTGCGCCCGTACAGGTCGGACAGCCAGCCGCCCAGCAGGCTGCCGACCCAGGTGGACAGGCCGAACACCACCGTGGCCATCATGCCGATCACGGCCGACAGCTTGAGCGTGGTGACCGCATAGGTCGTCATGTAGATCGCCGCATAGGTCGAGATCGTCGTGCCCAGGATGAGCATCAGCGCCAGGACGATGGGGCGGATGTGGTTCCTGATTTCGACCAGCGGGTTCTTGACGGCTTCGCCGGGCGCGCCGTGCTCCAGGCTTTCGGGCATGTGGCGGCGCAAGAAGATGGCGATGGGAATCAGCGCCAGCCCGAGCATGAAGGGCACGCGCCAGCCCCAGGCCAGCATCTGCTCCTTGCTCAGGGCCAGCGTCAGCGCCACGCCGACGATGCCGGCCGCCAGCGACGCGATGCCCTGGCTGGCCAGCTGCCAGCTACCGTACAGGCCGCGCCGGCCGGGCGGCGCGATCTCGATCAGGTACGAGCTCGACGGCCCCACCTCGCCACCCAGCGCGAAGCCCTGGATCAGGCGGCAGGCGATGACGATCAGCGGCGCCGCCATGCCGATGCTGGCGTACGAGGGCGTGAGGGCCATGCCCAGCGTGCCGACGGTGATCAGGCCGATGGTCAGCAGCATCGCCGGCTTGCGCCCCACGCGGTCGGCAAAGGCGCCGATGAACAGCCCTCCCAGCGGCCGCGTGATGAAGCCGACGCCGAACACCGCCACCGACAGCAGCACGCTGACCAGCGGGTCGTGCGTCGGAAAAAACGTCTCGCCGATGTAGACGGCGAAAAACGCGTAGGTGGTGAAGTCGAAGAACTCCAGCGCGTTGCCCGCCACGGTGGCGGCAACGATGCTGGGCGATGCGCGCGGGGCCGCGTGCGCCGTCGCGCCGCCTGGCCGCTGCGCGGGGATGGACGGGGCCTTGCTGCCCACAGGGACCGAGCCGGTTGTCACGATGGTTTCTCCTCACGGCGCAGCCTGCGCGCCTCGATGAGCATCATGCTCCCAATCGAGCGCGGCCGCCAAGGCCAGCGGCGCGGCGCGCAAGAGTCCTCAGCGGAACGTCACCGTCACCGGCTGCAGGCCCGGCACGCCGCCGTAGTGCACGGTGGCCTGCAGGCCCGGCTTGGGCGGCAACAGGGCCGAGAACGAGCCCAGGCTGATCAGCTGCCCCGGCTGCATCGCCAGGCCCTGCGCCTTCAGCGCGCCGGCCAGCCACACCACGGCGTTCAGCGGGTGCTCCAGCACGTCGCTGCCCTTGCCGCCGCCCAGCCTGGCGCCGTGGGCGTCGGTCAGGCTGACGTTCATGTCGCGCAACTCGGTCAGCAGCCGGGCCTGGCCGGCGGCGTCCTGCGGCACCGGCAGCGCGGGGCCGCGCACGCCCAGGCGCGCGCCGACGTTGATGGCGCTCACGCCCACGCCATTGAGCTTGGGCGGCGCCTGCACCATCAGGTCGGGCAGCTCGATGAAGGGCACGATCTGGTCGACGTGCCGCAGCACCTCGGCCGGGGTCTTGGCGGCGTTGATGGCGGCGTCCTTCACGCGCACCAGCAGGTCGGCCTCGTACAGCGGGCGCGCGCCGAAGGCGGCGTCCACCGTGGCGCCGCTGTTCAGCAGCATGCTCGAATACAGCGCGCCCCACACCGGCTGGTCGGTGTTGAATTTCTTCTGCACCGCCGGGTTGGTCAGGCCCGCCTTGTAGCCCACCAGCGGCCCGTCCTGCGCGGCCAGGCGCTGCTGCAGCTTGGCGCGGGTGCAGGCGGCGTCCGCCATGGTCATGGACTCGGGCGGATTCATGGCCGGCTTGCGGGCGTTGTAGTCGGCCATCCAGGTGGCGACCTGGGCGTCGCTCAGGCAGCCGGCGGTCTGCACGATGGGCGCGTGCGAGGGCGCGCTGGCGCAGGCGGCCAGCAGGGTGGCCGCGGCCACCACGGACAGGCCACGAAGCAGATGGCGGGGGGAAGCGTGCATGAAGGTCTCCTCGGGTGTCGTTGGAATGGGGCTTTGATCCTAGCGCAAGCCCGTCGCGGCGCCATCACCCCAGCCAGCCCATCAGCACGCTGATGCTGAAGAACGAGGCCACCGTGGTGCCCAGCAGCGCGGCGGCGGCCAGGCCTTCCTCGCCGTGGCGGCCGGCCAGGATGGGGTAGATGCTGAACATGGGGCAGGCGGCGGACACGATCAGGCCGGTGCGCAGCGCCGGGTCGACCAGCGGCAGGCCCAGTGCGGTGGCGCCCGCCAGCACGCCCAAGGTCAGCAGCGGGTGGGCGATGAGCTTGCCGGTGGCGATGCGCGCCACGGCGCGGCCCATGCCGCGCAGGCGCAGGCCGGCCAGCGCGCCGCCGATGACGAACAGCGACAGCGCCGCGCTGGACTGCGCCAGCAGGCCGACGGTGCGCTCGATGGGCGCCGGCAGCCTGAGCCCGAGCCACGCGGCCAGCAGCCCGGCCGCCAGCCCCAGCACCAGCGGGTTGCGCCACAGCCCGGCCGCGGCGCCGCGCAGCACCGCGCGCCAGTGGCGCCCGCCGCCGGCGCTGTCGGCCAGCGCCAGCAGCAGCGGGATCAGCAGCAGGTTCTCGACCAGCATGTTCATGCCCAGGACGACCGCCGCGTTGGAGCCGCCCAGCAGCAGCAGGTTGATGGGGTAGCCGACGAAGCCGGTGTTGGGGCAGCTCATGCCCATGGTCTGCACCACGGCCGGCAGCGGCGCCTGGCGCGCCACGCGCCGCGTCCACAGCAGGCCGGCGGCCATGGTGGCCAGGCCGCCCAGCGCATAGATGCCCAGGTAGCGCCCGTCCAGGATGTCGCCCACGGGGCGCTTGCCGACGGCGTCGAACAGCAGCGCCGGCAGCGCGATGTACAGCACGAACTGGCCCAGCACCCGCATGTCGCCGCGCTGAAACAGCCCGGCGCGCGTGGCCAGCCAGCCCAGCGCGATGCACAGGTAGATGGGGCCGGTGATGCCCAGGATGGCGTGCATAGGCGCCGGCTTTCCGATCAGGCCTTGCGTTGCGCCAGCAGCGCGTCGGCAAAGTCCTGCCAGGGCGCGCCCTGGGCCACACCCGCAAACACGCCGGCACGCGCCTGGTCGGCCACCCACTGTTGCCGGGCGGCAATGGCGGCGGCCATCAGTGGCTCCAAGCCGGCCTCCTGCACCGTGCGCGCCGACTCGCGCATTTCCTCGGCGCGGCGCTGGCCGTGCTGCGCCACGCGGCTGAAGAAATAGGCGCCCTGCGCGCTCCAGTCGATGGACGGAAAAGTCTCGGCCAGCGTGGGCAGCACGTGGTCCTCCACGCCGTAGGCGCGCGCCGTGGTGTAGCTCTCGATCACCAGCGCCTCCAGGCCCTTGATCATCACGCTGCGGCACATCTTGATGGCGCTGGCCACGCCCAGCTGCGCACTGACCGCGGTGGCGTCCATGCCCCAGGCGCCCAGGCGCTGCGCCAGCTCGGCCGCGTGCGCGCCGCCCAGCAGCATGGGCACGCGGATGCCGTAGGGCGGCACCGAGGTCATCACCCCAGCTTCGACGTAGTGCGCGCCGGCGCCGTCGATGTGGCGCGCGCACTGCCGCTTGGTGCCGGGCGAGGCCGAGTTGAGGTCGAGAAACCAGGTGCCGGGCCGGATGTGGCGCGCCGCCTCCTCGGCCACCGCCAGGGTGTTGGACGCGGTGACGGCCGAGATGACGAGCTCGCTGGCCGCGCACAGCGCCTGCGCCGAGTCGTGCGCCTGCACGCCGGCCCGCGCGGCATGCCGGCGCTCGGCGGGCGCGGTGTCGGCGCGCGCGAACTTCAGGTCCCAGGCGCCGACGCCGGCCACGCCGGGCTGGGCCCGCAGGCCGGCGGCAAAGATCTGGCCCACCTCGCCGTAGCCGATCAGGCCGATGCGCAGCGCTTCAGACATGACGAAAACTCCTCATTCGATAGCTGCCTGCGCTTGATGCATGCCGGCTGCAGGCCGATTTGGCTTGAAACTTCACATCTTTTGAATCTTGGCCTTGGCGATCACCTCGCCCCAGCGCCGGATGTCGCCGGCCAGCATGGCCTGCGCGTCCTGGGGCGTGCCGGGGTGCGGGTCGAGGTTGAGCGCCTCCAGCTTGGCGCTCACCTCGGCGTCCTTCAGCGCGGCGTTGACGGCCTGGTTCAGCCGCCCGATCACGGCGGCCGGCGTGCCCGCAGGCACGGCCAGGCCGTTCCAGGACGCGGCGTTCAGGCCCTTGACGCCCGCCTCCTGCGCGGTCGGCACGTCGGGCAGCAGGCGCGAGCGCTTGGCGCCGGTCACGGCCAGCGGCTGCAGCACCTTGCCCTGGATCTGCGTCAGCAGCGGGCTCAGGATGTCCAGCCCGGCCTGGATCTGGTTGCCGCGGATGGCGGCCACCACGTCCGGCGTGCCCTTGAAGGGCACCACCTGCAGGTCCAGCCCGGCGGCGCTCTTGAACCACTCGGCCGCCAGGTTTTGCGTGGTGCCGATGTTGGGCGTGCCCAGGTTCAGCTTGCCGGGGTTCTTGCGCCCGTAGTCGAGCAGATCACCCAGCGTCTTGAACGGGCCGCCCGCCTTGCCGACGATCACCAGGTCGAACGTGGCCAGCGGCGCCACCGGCGCAAAGGCCTTGAGCGTGTCGTAGGGCAGCGACTTGAACAGCGCCTGGCTGACCGCCGTGCCGCTGGAGATCAGCAGCAGCGTGTAGCCGTCGGGCGCGGCCGCCGCCACCGCCTGGCCGGCGATCACGCCGCCGGCACCGGGCTTGTTGTCGATGATCACCGGCTGGCCCAGGCTGCGCGCCATGTGCTCGCCCACCGCGCGCGCCGTGATGTCGGCCGCGCCGCCCGGCGCATTGGGCACGGCGATGCGGATCGGCCTGGACGGATAGTCCGCCGCCCGCGCCGCGCCCAGCGGGACGGCGGCGGCCAGGGTGAGGAAGTCACGGCGTTGCATGGGGTACTCCGGGAGGTTCAAGATCGGCGCGGCTGGCGGTCGTTGGACAGTCTATCGGCGCGCCACCGATCGTGGCGCGGCGCGTCGATCTGGAAATGACAGCAATCAGGGTTATCCCGAGGAAAAATCGTGCCTCAGGCGCTTGAATTTAATTATTAAAAATAAATAATAAACGCATTGGAGAACACGGATGCAGAGCAAGCCCAAAGATCTTTCCGTCAGCTTGGCTGGCGCCAGCCAGCAGATCGCCGTCGTGCGCCTGACGCGCGGCGCCAAGCGCAATGCGTTGTCGGACGGCCTGGTGGCCGAGCTGCGCGACGCCTTCCAGAACCTGCCCGACACCGTGCGCGCCGCCGTGCTGGACGGCGAGGGCGAGCATTTTTGCGCCGGGCTGGATTTGTCCGAGCTGAAGGAGCGCGACGCCGGCCAGGGCCTGCACCACTCGCGCAGCTGGCACGTGGCGCTGGACGCCATTCAGTATGGCCCGGTGCCGGTGGTGGCCGCGCTGCACGGCGCGGTGGTGGGCGGCGGGCTGGAGCTGGCCGCCAGCGCCCACATCCGCGTGGCCGACGCGACGACGTTTTACGCCCTGCCCGAAGGCTCGCGCGGCATCTTCGTCGGCGGCGGCGGCTCGGTGCGCATCCCCAGGCTGATCGGCGTGGCGCGCATGACCGACATGATGCTCACCGGCCGCGTCTACAACGCCGAGGACGGCGAGCGCCTGGGCTTCGCCCAATACGGGGTGCCGGCCGGCAGCGCCTTCGACAAGGCGCTGGAGCTGGCCGAGCGCATTGCCGGCAACGCGCCGCTGACCAACTACGCGCTGATGCACGCGCTGCCGCGCATCGCCGAGCAACCGGCCGACCACGGCTACCTGACCGAGGCGCTGATCAGCGCCATCGCCCAGGCCGCGCCCGAGGCCAAGGCGCGCGTGCGCGACTTTCTGGCCGGCAAGGCGGGAACCAAGGTCAAAAAGGGCTGAAGCCCAGGTGTGGCAAGCGCCACCAGCTATCAATTCAGGACTATGGAGAACCCCATGACCGCGCAGGCCACCGCCGCCACGGCCTCGCCCCGCTACCGCGCGCTGCGCTTCGGCGTCACCCGCGCGCTGATGCGGGGCGGCGCCGACGGCACGCAATACCTCAGCGCCGACCAACCCTTGCAGCCCTTCGGCCAGCGCATGTCCGACCGCCTGGCGCACTGGGCGCGTGCCACGCCCGACGTGAGTTTCATGGCCCAGCGCCAGCGTCTGCCGGACGGCAGCCTGGGCGCGTGGCGCCACCTCACGTACGCGCAGGCGCTTCATGGTGCGCGCTGCATCGGCCAGGCGCTGCTGGAGCGCGGCCTGTCGGCCGAGCGGCCGGTGCTGATCCTGAGCGAGAACAGCCTGGAGCACGCGCAGCTGGCGCTGGGCTGCCTGTGGGCCGGCGTGCCCTGGTGCCCGGCCTCGCCTGCCTATTCGCTGGTCAGCCAGGACTTCGGCAAGCTGCGCCACGTCATGCAGACCCTGACGCCCGGCCTGATCTGGGCCGACGACGGCGCGCGCTACGGCAAGGCCATTGCCGCCACCGCGCCGGCGGGCGTCGAAGTGGTGCTCTCGCGCAACCCCGACGCCGCCGCGCTGCAGGGCCGCGCCAGCACGCCGCTGGCCGCGCTGCTCGCGACCGAGCCCACGCCCGCCGTCGACGCCGCGCAGGCCGCCACCGGGCCGGACACCATCCTCAAGTTCCTGTTCACCAGCGGCTCGACCAAGCTGCCCAAGGCAGTCGTCAACACCCACCGCATGTGGTGCGCCAACCAGCAGCAGATGCGCCAGTCCATGCCCATCCTGCAGGACGAAAAGCCGATCCTGGTCGACTGGCTGCCCTGGAACCACACCTTCGGCGGCAACCACAACGTGGGCATGGTGCTGGCCAACGGCGGCACGCTGTACATCGACGAAGGCCGGCCCACGCCGGCGCTGGTGGGCGAGACCTTGCGCAACCTGCGCGAGATCGCGCCCACGCTGTACTTCAACGTGCCGACCGGCTTCGACGCCATCGCGCAGGCCATGAAGACCGACGACGTGCTGCGCCGCAACTTTCTCTCGCGCGTCAAGATGTTCTTCTACGCCGGCGCCTCGCTGGCGCAGCCGGTGTGGGAGTCGCTGTTCGAAAGCGCGGAGCGCGAGCTGGGCGAGCGCGTGGTGATGACCTGCGGCTTCGGCATGACCGAATCCTCGCCCTACGGCCTGTTTCCCACCAGCCCCGACATCCAGGCGGGCGATCTGGGCCTGCCCACGCCGGGCATGGAATGCAAGCTGGTGCCGGTCGACGGCAAGGTCGAGCTGCGCTACCGCGGCCCCAACATCACGCCCGGCTACTGGCGCGCGCCCGAGGCCACGGCCGAGGCCTTCGACGACGAAGGCTTCTTCTGCACCGGCGACGCCGTGGCCTGGATCGACCCCGCCGACCCCAACAAGGGCCTGCGCTTCGACGGCCGCATCGCCGAGGACTTCAAGCTGGCCACCGGCACCTTCGTCAGCGTCGGGCCGTTGCGCGCGCGCGTGACCAGCGGCGGCGCGCCCTACATCCAGGACGTCGTGCTGACGGGCCTGAACCGCGGCGAGGTCGGCGCGCTGGTGTTTCCGACCGCCGCGGTGCGCACGCTGACCGACCTGCCGCCCGACGCGCCGCTGGCCGAGGTGCTGCGCCACCGCGCCGTGCGCGCCAGGTTCCAGAGCCTGGTGACCGACCTGTCGCTCACCGCCACCGGCAGCGCCAACCGCGTGGCGCGCCTGCTGCTGCTGGCCGAGCCGCCCTCGATCGACAAGGGCGAGATCACCGACAAGGGCTCGATCAACCAGCGCGCGGTGCTGAAAGAGCGCGACGCGCTGGTGCAGGCGCTGTACGACGAGACGCCCGGCGTCGACGTCATCAAGCCCGAAACCCATTCTTGACGGAGCAAGCCACCATGGCCACCAAGGGATTTTTCACCGCCTTCAACGACGTCTGGATGCTGGACGGCGTGCGCACGCCGATGGTCGACTACTGCGGCGCTTTGGGCCACATCTCGCCCACCGACTTAGGGATAAAGGCCGCGCGCGAAGCGCTCAAGCGCGCCGGCGTCGCCGCCAGCGACATCGGCTCGGTCGTCTGCGGCAACATGGCGCCGGGCGACTTCGACCAGTTCTTCCTGCCGCGCCACATCGGCCTGTACGCCGGCGTGCCGGTCGAGGTGCCGGCCATCATGGCGCAGCGCATCTGCGGCACCGGCTTCGAGCTGTTTCGCCAGGCCGGCGAGCACATCCAGGGCGGCGCCTGCGAGGCCGCGCTGGTGGTCGGCACCGAGAACATGACGCGCAACCCGATCGCCGCGTTCGATCACCGCACCGGCTTCAAGCTGGGCGCCCCCGTGGGCTTCAAGGACTACATGTGGGAGGCGCTGAAAGACCCGGCGCCCGGCATCAACATGATCCAGACGGCCGAGAACCTGGCCAAGAAATACGGCATCACGCGCGAGCAGGTCGATGAATTCGCGGCCAGTTCGTTCGCCCGCGCCGTGGCGGCGCAGCAAAGCGGCTTTCTGGCCGGCGAGATCGTGCCGGTCGTGACCGAGAAGTTCGAGCTGGACGGCTACAAGCCGCGTGGCATCAAGCTGCAGGGCAAGGTGACCGAAGTCGCGCAGGACACGCACCCGCGCCCCTCGCCCGTCGAGGTGCTGGCCAAGCTGCGCCCGGTGTTCGAGGGCGGCGTGCAGACCGGCGGCAACTCGTCGGCCCTGGTCGATGCGGCGGCGGCGGCCGTGGTCGCGTCGGGCGCATACGCCAAGGCGAACGGCAAGCAGCCGCTGGCGCGCATCGTCGGTGCTGCGGCCGTCGGCGTGCCACCCGAAATCATGGGCATCGGCCCGGCGCCGGCGATCCGCCTGCTGCTGGAGCGCACCGGCCTGAAGCTGTCCGACATCGGCCGCATCGAGATCAACGAGGCGCAAGGCGCGCAGACGCTGGCCGTGGCCAAGGAGCTGGGGCTGGACCTGGCCAAGCTCAACGTCAACGGCGGCGCCATCGCGCTGGGCCACCCGCTGGCGGCGACCGGCGTGCGCCTGACGATCACCGTGGCGCGCGAGATGCAGCGCGCCGGCCTCAAGTACGGCATCTCGTCCGCCTGCGTGGGCGGCGGCCAGGGCATGGCGCTGCTGCTGGAGAACCCGGCTGCCTGAATCCAAATACCGAACGCAGAGGACGCGAAGATGACGCAGAGGACGCAAAAGGAAAACCATAAAAAGGCTTTTTCTGCGCCCTCTGCGAATCCTCTGCGTCCTCTGCGTTCGGCTGTTCCATGAGTCAAATTGGCCTCCAGCGCTGATGCAGCAATCGCCGGCAGCTATCCAATCCATAGTAAGGAGCAAGACATGAAGATCCAAGGACAAGCAGCCCTGGTCACCGGTGGTGGATCAGGTCTGGGCGAGGCCACGGCGCGCGAACTGGCGCGGCTGGGCGCCAAGGTGGCGGTGATCGACCTCAATCTCGACAACGCGAAGAAGGTGGCGGCCGACATCGGCGGCTTGGCTGTGCAGGCCGACGTCAGCAGCGGCGACAGCATGCAGGCCGCCATCGACCAGGCGGCGGCCGCGCACGGCCCGGCGCGCATCCTGATGCAGATCGCCGGCATCGGCGCCGCCAAGCGCGTGATCGGCAAGGACGGCAGCGCCGCGCCGCTCGAAGACTTCATCAAGGTCGTCAACGTCAACCTGATCGGCACCTACAACGCTGCGCGCCTGTTTGCCGCCGCCTGTGCCAAGCTCGATCCGATGGAAGACGGCGAGCGCGGCGCCATGGTGTTCACCGCCAGCGTGGCCGCCTTCGATGGCCAGGTCGGCCAGCAGGCCTACAGCGCCAGCAAGGGCGGCGTGGTCGGCATGACGCTGCCGATGGCGCGCGACCTGGCGCAGCACGGCATCCGCGTCTGCACCATCGCCCCCGGCCTGTTCGCCACGCCGCTGATGCGCACCCTGCCCGAGCCGGTGCAGGCCTCGCTGGCCGCCAGCATCCCGTTTCCGCAGCGCCTGGGCAAGCCCGAGGAATTCGCCGAACTGGCCTGCCACATCGTCACGAACGGCCACCTGAACGGCGAGGTGATCCGCCTGGACGGCGCGCTGCGCATGGCGCCGCGCTGAGCACCGCCATGAGCAAGACCACCGTCTACGAAGTGAAAGTGATGTTCGGTGACTGCGACCCGGCCGGCATCGTGTTCTTTCCCAACTTCAGCAAGTGGATGGACGCCTCGTCGCTGGACTTCTTCATGCAATGCGGCGTGCCGCCCTGGCGCGAGCTGAAGGCCTCGCACGGCATCATCGGCACGCCGCTGCTGGAGATCCACACCAAGTTCATGCGTCCCGCCACCTACGGCGACACGCTGCAGGTGCACACCAGCATCGAAAGCTGGGCCGCCAAGACCTTCGTGCAAAAGCACGTGGTGATGAAGGGCGACGCGCTGCTGTGCGAAGGCCGCGAGACGCGCGCTTTTTGCATTCACCCCGAGGGCGGGCGCCTGCAAGCCATTCCGGTGCCCGACTTCATCAAGGACAAGTGCAGCTGAGAGCCTGCACCCGGTCATCCCCCTCCAATGATTTTCCACGCGTCAACCAGGAGACACGCACCATGAAAACCCATGCACTCAAGGCCCTCGTGGCCGCCTGCGCCCTTGCCGCTTGCGGCACGGCGCTGGCCGACATCACCATCGGCGTGATCGCGCCGCTCACCGGGCCGGCCTCGGGGCTGGGCATTCCGGTGGGCAACGAGGTCAAGCTGTGGCCCAAGGAAATCGCGGGTGAAAAGCTCAACGTGATCGTGATGGACGACGCCACCGACCCGACCCAGGGCGTGACCGCCGCCAAGCGCTTCGTGGCGCAGGACAAGGTCGACGTCATCATGGGCTCGGTGGCCACGCCGGTGGCCGCCGCCATCGCCCAGGTGGCCGATGAGTCCAAGACGCCGCAGCTGGCATGGTCGCCGGTGGCGCTGCCCGCGGGCAAGGACCACTGGACCTTCCGCATGCCGCAGTCCAACTCGGTGATGGGCTACGCGGTGCTGGAGCACATGAAGAAGCTGGGCATCAAGTCGGTCGGCTTTCTGGGCTACAGCGACGCCTACGGCGAGACCTGGCTGACCGACTTCAAGCCGATGGCCGAGAAGGCGGGCATCAAGTTCGGCCCGGTCGAGCGCTTTGCCCGCGCCGACACCAGCGTCACCGGCCAGGCGCTCAAGCTGGTGTCGGCCAACCCCGACGCGATCCTGGTCGTGGCCTCGGGCAGCGGCGCCGCCATGCCCGAGATGGCACTGCGCGAGCGCGGCTACAAGGGCAAGGTCTACCAGACCCACGCCGCCGCCACGCGCGACCTGATGCGCGTGGGCGGCAAGGCGGTCGAGGGCACCTACGTCGTCTCCGGCCCGGCCGTGCTGGCCGAGCAGCTGCCCGACTCGCACCCGTCCAAGCAGGAGGCCATCAAGTTCGTGCAGCAGTATGAAAAGGCCTACGGCCCCGGCTCGCGCAACCAGTTCGCCGGCCACGCCTACGACTCGATCACGGTGATGGAAAAGGCGGTGCCGATCGCCCTGAAGACCGCCAAGCCCGGCACGCCAGAGTTTCGCGCCGCGCTGCGCGATGCCTTCGAGCACATCGGCCGCACCGTGCTGGCGCACGGCGTGCTGAACTGGACCGCGCAGGACCACTGGGGCTACACCAACGACACCGGCGTGATGATGAAGGTGGTGGACGGCCAGTTCAAGGTCGAGTGATGCCCGCGCGGGCCGGCGCCGTCGGGTGTGCGAACATCGCCCGGCCTCCGGCCCGCCCGCCCCCTGACGTGACCCAAGACCCGCCGCTCCCGCTCGCCCCTGCTCCTGCCCCCGTCGAGGCGGTGGACACGCGCTTTCTGCAGTCGCTGGTGGGCTTCAACGCCCGCATGGCGGCGCTGAAGATCATTGGCCAGTTCGTGCCGCGCATGGCGCAGTTCGGCCTGCGGGTGGTGGACTTTTCCATTCTGTCGCTGATCCACCACAACCCGGGCGTCACCTCGCGCCAGCTGTGCGATGCCCTCAACCTGCTGCCGCCCAACCTGGTCGGCAAGATCGGCGCGCTGGAGCGCCGCGGCCTGCTGCAGCGCCGCCCCCACCCGCTGGACGGGCGGGCGCAAAGCCTGCTGCTGACGGCCGAGGGCCAGGCCCTGATGCGCGAGGCCGAAAGCGCCGCCTCCCAGCTCGAAACCGAGGCCGCCCAGGCCCTGAGCGCCGCCGAACGGCGCACCCTGATCCGGCTGTTGCAGAAGATTCACGGCAGCTAAGGGATTACCCCAGTTCCGCCGCCGGGATTCTGGATTTTGTAGCGGCCGGCCCACGCCCGGCCGCCGTCGGGAGCTATGAAACTGCTAGCGTGCTACAGATTTGCGATATAGTCTCCTCGACGCATCCAGCGAACCCGAGGAGAAGCCCGACATGAGCTCGAAAGAAAATTCCGCCACCAGCCAGCTGTTAGCGCTGCTTGAGGCGCGCTACGCCATTCGTGTGCTGTGGGCCCTGCGCGACGGCCATCCCCAGACCTTTCGCCTGCTGCAGGACAGCGTCGGCGGCATCACCCCCAACACCCTCAACACCCGCCTGAAGGAGCTGCGCGCGGCCAACCTGGTCACGCACGGCTCGGACGGCTACAGCCTGACCCCCAGCGGGGCCGATTTGACCAAGCGCCTGTCCGACCTGCAGGCCTTCGCCACCAAGTGGGTGGCCGCGCAGGGCAAGAAGAAGTGAACGCGCCCGCCTTGAGCGCGCCGGGCCGCTCCCAAGCGCGAAACCCGCAGCGCGTAGCGCGGAGGGTCGCCCAATGAGCTCGTCCCTGCAAATCACCGACACCCGCGCCGGCGAAGGCGCCGAAGCCCGCCGCGGCCAGACCGTCACCGTGCACTACACCGGTTGGCTCTATGAAAACGGCCAGCCCGGCGCCAAGTTCGACTCCAGCCACGACCGGGGCGACCCGTTCGTCTTTCCGCTCGGCGCCGGCATGGTCATCCGCGGCTGGGACGAGGGCGTGGCCGGCATGAAGGTGGGCGGCGCCCGCACCCTGATCATCCCGCCCGAGCTGGGCTACGGCGCACGCGGCGCCGGCGGCGTCATCCCGCCGGGCGCCACGCTCAAGTTCGACGTCGAGCTGCTGGGCGTCACCGACTGAGGCTGGCCCGTCGCCTTGCCGCCCCCGAAACGCTCCGCCGGGAGCGTTTTTTGTTGCCGGCAGGCCGATCGAGCTCCCGGCATCCGCCAAAATGCGCCTTGGGCCCTCGCACGCCCTTGAAGAGCCGGCTTCGGCACCCATGTGCGAGGAAAGCACCGCCTTTCCGGCTTCAACCCGTCTTCCGAGCATGTCCGACCCCAACTACAACCCGCCCGGCGCGCCCCGCCCCCCGTCCCCCTTCGACAGCCCCCTGAGCCCCGAGGAAATGGAGGCCGCCGCCGCGGCCGACGCCGCCGATTCCATGGCCCAGGAGCAAAACACGCAGGCCGAGCTGACGGCCCTGCAGGCCAAGGTGACCGACCTGGTCGAGCAGGCCATGCGCGCCCAGGCCGAGGCGCAGAACGCCCGCCGCCGCGCCGACGAGGAAGTCGCCAAGGTGCGCAAGTTCGCCGTCGAGTCCTTTGCCGAGAGCCTGCTGGCCGTGGTCGACAGCCTGGAAGCCGCGCTGAAGGTGGAAAACGCCAGCGCCGAGCAGCTGCTGGAAGGCACCCAGGCCACCCACCGCCAGCTGATGAGCGTGCTGGAGCGCAACAAGGTGAGCGAGGTCAACCCGGCGCCAGGCGCCCGGTTCGACCCCACGCGCGAGCAGGCCATCGCCATGGTGCCGGCCGACCAGGACCCGAACACCATCGTCGCCGTGCTGCAAAAGGGCTACGTCATCGCCGAGCGGGTGCTGCGGCCAGCCATGGTGACCGTCGCCGCCCCAAAATGAAGCCCCCACGCTCCCCCGCTGCGCGCGGTGCGCTGCCCCCCGAGGGGGCTTTTTTTGCCTTGGGGCGGCCCGGCGGCAAAAAATCTCAAATCGCAGTCGCACGCTTGAAATCTGCGATCGGCAGCCGCACTTGCATCCACATCTGAATCTCAAAATTTTTCGCGGAGAACCAACATGGGAAAAATCATCGGTATTGACCTGGGCACCACCAATTCGTGCGTCGCCATCATGGAAGGCAATGCGACCAAGGTGATCGAGAACGCCGAGGGCGCGCGCACCACCCCCTCCATCGTCGCCTACCAGGACGACAACGAGGTGCTGGTCGGCGCGCCGGCCAAGCGCCAGGCCGTCACCAACCCCAAGAACACCATCTACGCCGTCAAGCGCCTGATCGGCCGCAAGTTCGACGACAAGGAAGTGCAAAAGGACATCGACCTGATGCCCTTCAAGATCATCAAGGCCGACAACGGCGACGCCTGGGTCGAGGTGCGCGGGCAAAAGCTGGCCCCGCAGCAGATCAGCGCCGAGATCCTGCGCAAGATGAAGAAGACCGCCGAGGACTACCTGGGCGAGCCCGTGACCGAGGCCGTGATCACCGTGCCGGCCTACTTCAACGACAGCCAGCGCCAGGCCACCAAGGACGCCGGCCGCATCGCCGGCCTGGACGTCAAGCGCATCATCAACGAGCCGACGGCCGCCGCGCTGGCCTTCGGCCTGGACAAGCAGGCCAAGGGCGACCGCAAGATCGCCGTCTATGACCTGGGCGGCGGCACCTTCGACATCTCGATCATCGAGATCGCCGACGTCGACGGCGAGAAGCAGTTCGAGGTGCTGGCCACCAACGGCGACACCTTCCTGGGCGGCGAGGACTTCGACCAGCGCATCATCGACTACGTCATCGGCGAATTCAAGAAGGAAGCCGGCGTCGACCTGAAGAACGACGTGCTGGCCCTGCAGCGCCTGAAGGAAGCGGCCGAAAAGGCCAAGATCGAGCTGTCCTCCAGCGCCGCCACCGACATCAATCTGCCCTACATCACGGCCGACGCCAGCGGGCCCAAGCACCTGAACATCAAGCTCACGCGCGCCAAGCTGGAGGCCCTGGTCGAAGACCTGATCGCCCGCTCCATCGAGCCCTGCCGCACCGCCATCAAGGACGCCGGCATTGCCGTGGGCGACATCAACGACGTGATCCTGGTCGGCGGCCAGACGCGCATGCCCAAGGTGCAGGACACCGTCAAGGAGTTCTTCGGCAAGGAGCCGCGCAAGGACGTGAACCCCGATGAAGCGGTGGCCGTGGGCGCCGCCGTGCAGGGCCAGGTGCTGAGCGGCGACCGCAAGGACGTGCTGCTGCTGGACGTCACCCCGCTGTCCCTGGGCATCGAGACCCTGGGCGGCGTGATGACCAAGATGATCACCAAGAACACCACCATCCCGACCAAGTTCGCCCAGACCTTCTCCACCGCCGACGACAACCAGCCGGCCGTGACCATCAAGGTCTACCAGGGCGAGCGCGAGATGGCCAGTGGCAACAAGGCGCTGGGCGAGTTCAACCTGGAAGGCATTCCGCCGGCGCCGCGCGGCCTGCCGCAGATCGAGGTGACCTTCGACATCGACGCCAACGGCATCCTGCACGTGTCGGCCAAGGACAAGGGCACGGGCAAGGAAAACAAGATCACCATCAAGGCCAACTCGGGCCTGTCCGAGTCCGAGATCCAGCAGATGGTGAAGGACGCCGAGCTGAACGCCGCCGAGGACCACAAGAAGCTGGAGCTGGTGCAGGCGCGCAACCAGGGCGACGCCCTGGTGCACAGCGTGCGCAAGTCGCTCGCCGAGCACGGCGACAAGCTGGACGCGGCCGAAAAGGGCCAGGTCGAAGCCGCCATCAAGGAACTGGAAGAAGCCCTCAAGGGCGACGACAAGGCCGCGATGGACAGCAAGACCGAGGCCCTGATGACGGCCAGCCAGAAGCTGGGCGAGAAGATGTACGCCGATGCGCAGGCGGCCGCGCAGGCCGCCGGTGCCGCGGGCGGCGCGCCGGGTGGCGCGCAGGCGTCGGCTCCGGCCGACGACAACGTGGTCGACGCCGAGGTCAAGGAAGTCAAGAAGGATTGACCTCGCGGCGCCATCGCGCAACGGGCGGCGGGCGCAAGCTCGGCCGCCTTTTGCGCTGAACGACAGGCAGCCAGAGGGGGCAAGGGCATGGGCAAGACGCGATTCGAAGCCTTCAGCGACGGCGTGATGGCCATCATCCTCACCATCATGGTGCTGGAGCTGAAGGTGCCGCACGAGCCGACGCTGGCCGCGCTGGCCCAGTTGTGGCCGGTGTACCTGGCCTATGTCATCGCCTTCGGCAACGTGCTGGCCAACTGGATGGCCCATCACCACTTGTTTTCCCAGGTCGAGCGCATCGACGCCCGCATCCTGCTGCTCAACGGCGTGCTGCTGTTCTTCATGTCGCTGGTGCCTTTCGCGCTGGACTACGGCAGCGAATTCCACTGGCGCCAGCCGCTGCCGGCCGCCTTCTACGGCGTGGTGATGGTGGCCGTGTGCCTGGCCTTTGCCGCCTTGCGCGCGGCCGTGGGCCGCGCCGAGCCGGCGGTGGCCGCGAGCGAACGCACGCAGGTGCGCGCCAGCTGGCTGATGGCCGCCGTCTATCTGCTGGGCGCGGCGGTCGCCGCCCTGGCGCCGCTGGCGGCGCTGCTGTTCTATGCCGCGGTGCCGCTCAGCCGCCTGCTCACCGCGCCGCAGTACCGCGCCCCGCCCGAGCCCGAGGCCACGCCGTCCGCCTGACACCCGCCGCCCCCTCATTCGAACACCGATCACGCACGTTTTCCCATGGCCACCAAACGCGACTACTACGACGTCCTGGGCGTTCCCAAGAACGCTTCCGACGATGAGATCAAGAAGGCTTATCGCAAGCTGGCGATGAAGTTCCACCCCGACCGCAACCAGGGCGAGGCGGCGGCGGCCGCCGAGGCCAAGTTCAAGGAGGCCAAGGAAGCCTACGAGATGCTGTCGGACGCGCAGAAGAAGGCCGCCTACGACCAGTACGGCCATGCGGGCGTGGACCCCAACATGCGCGGCGGCCCCGAGGGCTTCGGCGGCTTTGCCGAGGCTTTCGGCGACATCTTCGGCGACATCTTCGGCGGCGGCGGCCGAGCCGGCGGCGCGCGCGGCGGGCGGCAGGTGTATCGCGGCGCCGACCTCAGCTACGCCATGGAAATCACGCTGGAAGAGGCGGCCGCCGGCAAGCAGGCGCAAATCCGCATCCCCAGCTGGGACGACTGCGGCACCTGCCACGGCAGCGGCGCCAAGCCGGGCACCAGCGCCAAGACCTGCACCACCTGCAACGGCCAGGGCGTGGTGCAGATGCGCCAGGGCTTTTTCAGCGTGCAGCAGACCTGCCCGCACTGCCGCGGCACGGGCAAGATCATCCCCGAGCCCTGCACCACCTGCCACGGCCAGGGCAAGATCAAGAACCAGAAGACGCTGGAGGTGCAGATTCCGGCCGGCATCGACGACGGCATGCGCATCCGCTCCACCGGCAACGGCGAGCCGGGCAGCAACGGCGGCCCGCCGGGCGACCTGTTCATCGAGATCCGCACCAAGAAGCACGACATCTTCGAGCGCGACGGCGACGACCTGCACTGCGTGGTGCCGATCGGCTTTGCCGCCGCCGCGCTGGGCGGCGAGATCGAGGTGCCCACGCTGGGCGGCAAGGCGGCCATCGAAATCCCCGAGGGCGCGCAGGCCGGCAAGCAGTTTCGCCTGCGCGGCAAGGGCATCAAGGGCGTGCGCTCGTCCTACCCGGGCGACCTGTACTGCCACATCAGCCTGGAAACCCCGGTCAAGCTGACCGAGCACCAGCGCAAGCTGTTGAAGGAGTTCGACGAGTCGCTGAAAAAGGGTGGCGCCAAGCATTCGCCCAGCACCGAGCGCTGGACCGACAAGGTGCGCAACTTTTTCAGCGCCTGAGCGCCGCCCGCGGCCGTGACGAACCGCCCTTCCCTCTCCGCCGCGCGGCGCGGCCTGCGTCCCCTCACGGTGATGGTGCTGGCGGCGCTGTGGGTGGCCAGCATCGGCAACCTGGCGCTGTGGCGCGGCCTGGCGGCGCTGCCCGAGCTGGGCAACACGCGCGGGCTGCTGTTCGGCCTGGCCTTCGCGCTGATGATCGGCGCGGTGCACGTGGCGCTGTCGGCCCTGTTCGCCTGGCGCTGGACGCTCAAGCCGATGCTGACGGTGGTGCTGCTGGCCGCCGCGGCGGGAGCGTACTTCATGCTCAGCTACGGCGTGGTGATCGAGCGCACGATGATGGTCAACGTGCTGCTGACCGACTCGCGCGAGGCGCGCGAGCTGCTGAGCTGGCGCATGGCGGGCGCGCTGCTGCTGCTGGGCGTGCTGCCGGTGGCGCTGCTGTGGCGCACGCGCATCGCGTGGCCCACACCGGGCAGGCAGGCGCGCAACAACCTCTTCACCGTGGTGGCGGGACTGGCCGTGGCCGTGGCCGCCATGGGCCTGTCGTTTCAGGACCTGTCGGCCACCATGCGCAACCACACGCAGCTGCGCTACCTGATCAACCCGCTCAACTCGTTCTACGCCATCGCCATCCTGGGCCAGCAGCCCATCCAGCGCAACGGCGCCGCCGTGCTGCCGCTGGGCGAGGACGCCCATGTGGCGCCGCGTCCGGCGGACGCGCGCCCGCCCTTGGTGCTGCTGGTGGTCGGCGAAACCGCGCGCTCCGACCACTTCGGGCTGAATGGCTACGCCCGCGACACCACGCCCGAGCTGGCCGCGCGCGGCGTGGTCAGCCTGCGCAACGCCTGGTCCTGCGGCACCAACACCGCCGCCTCGGTGCCCTGCATGTTCTCACCGCTGGGGCGCGTGGCTTTCAACGAGCGCCAGGACAACACCGAGGGCCTGGCCGACGTGCTGCAGCACGCCGGCTACGCCGTGCTGTGGCTGGACAACCAGGCCGGCGGCTGCAAGGGCGTGTGCGACCGCGTGCCCACGGTGGACGACCAGGCGCTGCAAACCCCCGGCCTGTGCGATGCCGAGGGCGAATGCCTGGACGAGGTGATGCTGAACGGCCTGGACGAGCGCATCGCCCAGCTGCCCTTTGATCGGCGTGCGCGCGGCGTGGTCGTCTTCATGCACCAGATGGGCAGCCACGGCCCGGCCTACTACAAGCGCTCGCCCAAGGCGTTCAAGAAGTTCGAGCCCGAATGCACCACCAATGCGCTGCAGCAGTGCTCGCGCGAGCAGGTGGTCAACGCCTACGACAACACCATCGTCTACACCGACCACGTGCTGGCCAGCGACATCGACTGGCTGAAGGCGCACGAGACGAACTGGGCGCCGGCGCTGATGTACCTGTCCGACCACGGCGAATCGCTGGGCGAGAACAACCTGTACCTGCACGGCCTGCCCTACCGCTTTGCGCCCGACGTGCAAAAGCACATTCCCTGGATCTTCTGGCTCTCGCCTCAGTTCCAGCAGCAAAGCGGCATCACACAGGCCTGCCTGGGCAAGCTGCGCGACGAGAAGGTGTCGCAAGACGATTACTTTCACACCGTGCTGGGCCTGCTGGGCGTGGCCACCCGCGTATACCAGCCGGCGCGTGACATGGGCGTGATGTGCCGCGCGGCCGGTTGAAACTATTAGTTTGATAGCTGCTCGCGCTTGATCGGCGAGGGCCAGGGCCGAAAATCATTCAAAAAGCTCGGCCTGGCCACCCAGCGCGGCCGGCCGAAAGCGGCCGACATCCAGCGCGATGCGCTGGCGGTTCAGGCCCAGGCGCCGGCAGGCGCGCTCGAAGCGCTGGCGCAGCAGGTCGGCCCACAGGCCCTGCCCGTGCATGCGCTGGCCCCAGGCGCTGTCGTAGTCGCGGCCACCGCGCAGATCGCGCACGCGGGCCATGACGCGCTCGGCCCGGTCCGGCACGTGCACCTGCAGCCACTGCTGGAACAGCTCGGACAGCTCCCAGGGCAGGCGCAGCACGGTGTAGAAGGCGCTCATGGCGCCGGCCGCGCGCGCGGCGGCCAGCACCTGCTCCATGTCCTCGTTGACGAAGGGAATCTGCGGCGCCACGCTGACGCCCACCGGCACCCCGGCCTCTGCCAGCGTGCGCAGGGTGCGCAGGCGCCGGTGCGGCGCGGCGGCGCGCGGCTCCAGCCGGCGCGCCAAGCCGGCGTCCAGCGTGGTGATGGTGACGTACACCGCCACCAGGCCCTGCGCGGCCAGCGGCGCCAGCAGGTCCAGGTCGCGCTCGATGCCGCTGGACTTGGTGACGATGGAAAACGGGTGGCGCGCCTGCGCCAGCACCTCGATCAGCGCACGCGTGAGCCGCAGCTGGCGCTCCAGCGGCTGATAACAATCGGTGGCCGAGCCGATGTTGATGACCGAGGGCCGATAGCGCGGCGCCGCCAGCTCGCGCGCCAGCACGGCGGCGATGTTGCGCTTGGCGATGATGCGCGTCTCGAAGTCCAGCCCGGGCGACAAACCCAGGTAGCTGTGCGTGGGCCGCGCAAAGCAGTAGATGCAGCCGTGCTCGCAGCCGCGATAGGGGTTGACCGAATAATCGAACGCGATGTCGGGCGAGTCGTTGGCGCTGATGGCGCTGCGCGCATCCTCGAAGATCACTTGGGTGGCCGGTGGCGGCGCCGCGTCTTCATCGACCGCCTGCACATCACCCCAGCCGCCGTCGAAGGCGCTGCGCTGGTCGCGCTCGAATCGATGCGCCAGCCGCGACACTGCGCCGCGCCCCTTGTGCGGCAACAGCGGGTTCGGGACGGCATCGGATTCAGGATGTGGCGGCGGCGCTTGCATAACTGTATTTTCATACAGTTATTCGACTACCGCAATGGAGCCTCGCCGTGGGCCGGCAGCAGCACCCGCACCAGCAAGCCGGCCGGCACGGCCGGGTCGGCATCGTCGAGCGACACCCGCGCCCCCAGGCGCTGGGCGATGGCCTGCACGATGGCCAGGCCCAGGCCCGAGCCGGCCTGCTCGTTGCCCGGGGTGCGGTAGAAGGGATCGAACACGCGCTCGCGCTCGGCCGGCGCGATGCCGGGGCCGCTGTCCTGAATGCGCAGCAGCACGCCTTCGGGCCGGGACTCGACCGACAGGTCGACCCGCCCACCGGCCGGGGTGTAGCGAATGGCGTTGTCGACCAGGTTCTTGACGAGGGTCAGCAGGTCCAGCTCGCTGGCCGGCACCCGCGCATCGCCCTCGCCGGCCACGCCCACATCGATCTGCCGCGCCTCGGCCAGTGGCAGCAGGTCCTGCAGCACGCGCCGGAACACGGCCTGCATCGACACACCGGCGGCCGGCGGCTCAGCTCGTTGCTGCGCCCGCGCCAGCGACAGCAGCTGCTCCAGCAGTGCGCGGCCGCGCTCGATGCCCTGGCGCAGCACCGCCAGGCGCTCGCGCGCCAGCTCGGACATGGGCGCCTGCTGCAGGCGCTCGGCCTGCAGGGACAGGGCGGTCAGCGGCGAGCGCAACTCGTGCGCGGCGTCGGCCACGAAGCGGCGCTGGCCGTCCAGCGTTTGTGCCACGCGGCCCAGCAGGCGGTTGATGGCCCGCACGAAGGGGCGCACCTCGGCCGGCAGGTTGTGGTCCGCGATCGGCTGCAAATCGCCCTCGCCGCGCCGGTCGATGGCCTCGGCCAGCCGCACCACGGGCCGAAACATGCGCCGCACCAGGCTCACCACCACGAACAGCAGGATCGGCACCAGCACCGCGAACGGCAGCACCGTGCGCAGCGCGCTGCCCTGCGCGATGTCGTCGCGAAAGTCGGCTTCCTGCGCCACCACGATGCGCATGCCGCCGGCCGAGGTCTTGACCAGCACGCGAAAGCTTTCGCCCGACAGCATCATGGTGTGCAGGCCGTCGGGCGTGGTCACCGGCACGGGCAGCGGGCCGCCCTGGTCGATCGTCAGGCTCCTGGGGTTGTCCTGACCCAGTACCTGCACGTACAGGCGTGAGGCATCGTCATGGTCCTCGAAGTGGCCATCGGCCAGGGCCGGCACCGCCGCGTTCGTGCCGCGCCCCTGCGTCAGCGTAGCCACCTGGCGCAGCACGTCGTCCTGCAGCTCCTGCGCCTCGTCGTATGCCGCCGCGAACGAGAGCACGCCGGCCACCAGCGCCACCCCGGCGATGGTGCCCAGCAGCGCCAGCGACAGCTTGCGCTGCAGCGACGCGTTCAAACGCCCTTGGAAACCATCCATCCCACGCCCCGCACGTTCTTGATGACTTCGCTGCCCAGCTTGCGCCGCAGCGCATGGATCAGGTATTCGACCGCATTGCTCTCCACCTCCTCGCCCCAGCCGTAGATGCGGTCTTCCAGCTCGCCGCGCGAGAGGATGGCCCCCGGGCGCAGCAGCAGCGCCTGCAACAGGGAGAACTCGCGACTCGACAACTGCACCGCCGCCGCGCCCGCGACGCCCGCCTCGCGCGTGGCCGGGTCCAGCGACACCACGCCATTGCCCAGCACCGGCGCCGCCTGCCCGCCCCGGCGCCGCAGCACGGCGCGCATGCGGGCCAGCAGCTCGGCCATCTCGAAGGGTTTGAGCACGTAGTCGTCGGCGCCGCCGTCCAGTCCGCGCAGGCGGTCATGAAGGCCGTCGCGTGCGGTGATGATGAGCACCGGCACCGGGTTGCCGCGGGCGCGCAGGGCCTGCAGCACGGCCAGGCCGTCCTTGCCGGGCAGCCCCAGGTCCAGCAGCACCAGGTCGTAGTGCTGCGCGGCCAGCGTGGCCAGCGCCGTCTGGCCGTTCTTGACCCAGTCGGCCGCGTAGGACGCGTCCTTGAGCGAGCCCTGGACGGCCTCACCGATCATGAGGTCGTCTTCCACCAACAGCACCCGCATCGCTTCATTCCTCCCGTGTCGCGCGCAAGGCCAGCTTGCGGCGCGACCAAAGCCACCACAGGCCCACGCCCAGTAGCAGGGCGCCCACCCACAGCAGTTCGTCGGCGTCCACGCCGCCCAGCATCCGCGCCGCCGCCTGGCCAAAGCCATAACCCACGCCGGCCACGATGATCGCCCAGACGATGGCGCCAGCCAGGTTGAGCAGCAAGAAGCGCAGCCAGGGTACGCCGCTCATGCCGATGGCGATCGGCCCCGCGACGCGCAGGCCGTACAGAAAACGCACCGCCAGGATCACCGGCGTGTGGTGGCGCTCCAGCAGCTCACGCGCCCGCGCCGTGCGCGCATGCAGCGACGGCCAGCGCGCCAGCAGCCGGCTGCCGTGGCGCCGCCCGAGCCAAAAGAACAGCTGGTCGCCGGCAAAGCTCGCCAGCGTGGCCACCGCGATCACGGTGGGCAGTACCAAGTGGCCCCGGCTGGCCGTGGCGCCCGCCAGCAGCAGCACGGTCTCGCCTTCCAGAAAGGTGCCCACGGCCACTGCCAGGTAGCCGTAGTGCTGGATCAGTTCAGGAACGTTCACAAGCCAGGACTCCCCCATCCCCTGCGCCGGCAGCGTCGGGCCCGCCGAGGATAGCGCGCATGACCGAGCGAAGCGGCGCCGTTCACGCCTTGCCGGCCATGCCGTCGATGGTGTTCAGCAAGGCCGTCAAGGCCTGCTTGCAGTCGGCCGCGTTCGGCGGGTCGGCGCGCAGCGCCTTCAGCGCCCGGTCGATGGCCTTGTCCATCCCATGCCAGTCGTCGGCAGCGCGCGGCTTCAGCCCCGCCTCGGCCGCGTCCCAAGCGACTTCGAGATCCTTGATGCGCGTCTTGGCCGCCGCCAGGTCGCCCCGGTCGACGATGGTCGCGACGTCGGCGGCAATGGCCCGAAACGATGACAGGTCGCCCAGCGCCGAAGCGGCCCTGGCCTGGGGCGCCGCACGCGGCTGCCCCGCAGTGGGCGGCGGCAGCGGCGGCTCGACCGATTTGGAGCAGCCAGCGGCCGCCAACAGCAGAGCCAGCATCGAGCCGGCGGCCAAGCAACGGAGCGACAGGGTTGACGAAGACATGACAGGTTTCCTTTCTGATGGGAAAAATCAATGCTTGAAGGCGCCGTCCACGCCGCTCAACGCGTAGCGACCGGCCGCTCGGATGCCGGCAGCGGCGACGATCGATACAGCGTCCAGGCACGGCCGCGGTCCACCAAGCGCCAGGCATCCGCAATCGGCGGATCGCGCGGACCGGGCCGGTTCGGCGCCAGCAGCCATCGCCCTGGCACGTGCGCCTCTTGCTGCAGGGCATCCGGCGTGCGCAGCACCTCGGCCGCCAGGGCCGGTTCAAAGCCGCCGGCGTCGAGCAGTACCCGGCGCCAGGTGTCGCCCTCTTTCGCACGCAGGCGCGGCCAGTCCTGCACCACCACCAGCGGCGAGCGCAGGCGGGCGACGAAGGGCAGATCGAAGGGGTAGTCGCCGGTCACCAGAACGACGTCGCCGGGCGCCAGCCGCGTGCGCAATTCGAGCGCCACGTCGCGCGCCATGCCCTCGCGCCGCTGCACGTGCGGATAGGCCACGGTCAGCCCGACGCTGAACAGCACCGGCAGCAGGGCCAACGCGGCCAGCCACGCCCGCGCGGTGCGGCGCCCGTCCATCAGCCGGTGCCAACCCAGCGCGGCCAGCACCGCCAGCGGCGGCAGGGCCGGAAAGATATAGCCGATCAGCTTGGACTGCGGAATGCTGAAAAACAGCAGGATCACGGCCAGCCAGATCCAGCACAGCGCGACCCACGGATCCTTGCCAGTGCGCGCTGTCATGGCGCGCCGCGTACGCAGCCGCGCCCAGCCTTCCAGCCCGGCGAACACGCTCCAGGGCGCCAGCAGCAGCGCGATGCCAACCCCATAGAACCACCAGGGCTGCGCGTTGTTGAAGCCGGTGCCGAGGTAGCGCGAGAACTGCTGCACGCCGAAGAGGTAGGCCAGCGCGCCGGGAAACTGGCGCCCGATCACCACGAACCAGGGCAGCGCCACCCCAAAAAAGACCACCAGCCCACGCACCCACGGCAGGCGCCAGACCCGACGCCACTGGCGCGTCCAGCTCACCCACGCCAGCATCACCAGCGCCGGCAGCGCCACGCCGATCAGCCCCTTGGTCAGCACGCCCAGCGCGCAGGCCAGGAAACCCAGGCAGGCCCAGCCGGCGTGCGGCGCTTGCCGATCGGGAAACGAAAACGCGCGCGCGAACGACCAGATCGCCACGCTGATCCAGGTCGCCACGCCCATGTCGTGGTTGACATAGGGGGCGCCGATCAACATCGCGCCGCTGGCGCCCAGCATGAAGGCCGCGCGCCCGGCCACCGCCGCGCCCAGCAGCTGGCGCACCACGATGAAGCCGAACCACACCATCAGCAAGCCCAGCAGCACGCCCGGCAGGCGCACCGCCCAGGGGTGGACGCCGAACACCGCCAGGCTGGCCGCCTGCAGCCAGTGCGTGAGCGGCGGCTTGTGAAAGAACGGCAGGCCGTTCAGGCGCGGGACCAGCCAGTCGCCCGACACCAGCATCCAGCGGCTGACCTCGGCGTAGCGCCCCTCGTCCGGCACCGACAGCGGGCGCGCCGCCGACAGCGCCAGCAGCAACACCGCGAGCGCGCCGAACCACAGCCCGGCACGGCGCGTGTCCAGCGCACGCTGCGCACCGTCCGCCCGTGGCTCGGCGGTGCCCGTTCCCATCGGCTTGGCGCTCATGGCTTGCCTCGCTTGGATCACCGATTCGAGCGCATCAACGGACGGCATTGGAGCGGTCGAGCGTCCGCTCCAGGTCGCGGTCGCTCACGGTGTACTGCTCCACGCCGACCAAGGCGACGATCACGGACAGGAACAGCACGCTGGTCCAGGTGGCACCCATGCCCAGGCCGCCATAGGCCTTGGCCTGGGTCAGCAGGTCACCCAGCGCGGCGCCGAAGGGGCGCGTGAGGATGTAGGCGATCCAGAAGGTCAGCACGGCGTTGCCGCCCAGGCGCCAGGCCAGATAGCTCAGTCCGATCAACATGCCGAAGGCGACGGCGCCGCGGGTGAAGCCCAGGTGCAGGGCTTCGGTCGCCAGGTCGCCGGCGGCCGTGCCCAGCGCGAAGGTGCAGAGGATGGCGGCCCAGTAGAACAGCTCGCGCCGCCGCGTGACGATGTCGTGGATCGACAGCGTGCCTTCCACCCGGTACCAGACGGCAAAGACGATCGCCAGCAAGAGCGCGAACACCGGCGTGCTGACGTAGAGGCTGACGCCCAGCCGATCGGTGAACAGGTCGGTGATCTGCGTGCCCACCACGCTCACCAGCACCACCGTGAGCCAGTAGATCCAGGGCGTGTAGCGAGGGGTGCGCAGCTGCCAGATCAGGGCCGCGACCAGCAGCGTGGCCATCAGGGCGCGCGTCATGCCCTGGCCCAGGCCGGCGTTGACGGCCAGATAGTCGGCCCCGGTCTCGCCGACCGTGGTGCACATAATCTTGACGATCCAGAACGACAGGGTGATCGCCGGGACCTTGATGAACCAGTCCTCGTCCATCGTGATGGGCAGCGTTTTCATGGAGTTCCTCCGGTAGCAGTGAAGAAACTCCAGCTTGCGCCGCCCGACTTAGCCCAGCCATAGGCGTGGCGGCGTAGCGGGCAGGGTTCGCGCAGGGCAAGCCAGCACGCCTGCTGTTTCACTCCAGTGAGTTTTCGGCACGCTTGGGCCGCAGCGTCAGCCCGATCAGCACCGGCATCACCAGCAGCACCAGCGGCAACTGCACCAGGGCGCCGGCGATGATGGCGATGGCGAGCGGCTGCAGCATCTGGTCGCCCGAGCCACTGATGGCCGCGCCGATCGGGATCAGCGCCAGGATCATCGCGAGCGTGCTCATCAGGATCGGGCGCAGGCGGTTCAGCGCCGCGGCCTTGACGGCCTCGCGGGCCTCCATGGTCTGGCGCAGCGTCTGGTATTCGGACACCAGGAAAATCGCCATCTCGGTCGCGATGCCGATGATCATCACCATGCCCATCATGGCCGTGATGTTGAGTTCCACGTGCGTCAGCCACAGGCCCACGAACACCGCGCCGGTCGAGAGCAGCGAAGTCCCCATGATGATGAGCGGCAGCAGCAGGCTGCGGTAGAGGAACATCAGCAGCACGATCTCGGCCACCACGGCGGCGACGAAGACGCGCAGCATGCCGCGCGCCGCCTGCTGCTGCTGCTGGTAGGCCCCGCCCAGCGTGTAGCTGACGCCGGGCGGGATCAGGCCGGGCTCGGCCAGCAGCGTTTTCACGCCGGCGATGGTGGAGCCCAGATCCAGCGAGCCGTTGGTTTGCGCCGTGACGGCGACGATCTGCTGCAGGTTGTCGCGCGTGAGCTGGGGCTCGCCGGAAACGAAGGTGGTGGTGGCGACGGAGTGCAGCGGAAAGATCGCGCCGTTGGCGCCCTGGATTGGCAGATCGCCCAAGCGCTCGCGGTAGATCGGGTCGTGCGGTGCGGCGAGCTTGAGGCGCACGCCAATGTCCTGGTGCGCGCCGAGGTAGCGCGTGACCACGGTGCCGTCGAGATAGCCCGAGACCTGCGCCTGCACCTCGGCGGTCGTCATGCCTTTCAGTGCTGCGGCGGTCGGATCGACGTGGATTTCGATCGCGTCGCCCGCCGGCACCACGCCGCTGTCCACCGAGGACGCCTGGACGCCTTTCGCCTTGGCCAGCGCATCGGCCACTTTTTGCGCCACGCTGCCCAGCCTGTCGGGATTGACGGCACTGAGCTGGATCACCACCGGCTGACGCCGGCCGAGCATGTCGCCGATCATGTCGCCCATGAGCTGGTGCGTGTCGAAGTCCACGCCGGGCACGAGCCGCGTGATCTTGCCCGAGACGTCGTCCATCACGGACCAGATGTCGGGCCGTTTGCCGGGGTCGACCAGGCGCACGACGAAGTCGCCCTGATAGGTTTCCACGAAATCACCGCCAAAGCCTGCACCGGTTCGGCGTGAATAGCTCGCGACGTGGGGGTTTGCCTTGAGGATGCCTTCGATCTGCGCCAGTTCCCGGTCCGTCTCGGCCAGCGAGGTGCTGGGCGCTGCGCGGTAGTCGAGCACGAAGCCACCCTCGTCCATCTTGGGCAGGAAGCCGGTGCCGACGTGCTGGTAACCGAAGTACCCTGCGGCAGCCAGCAGCAGGAAGCCCGCCACGATCAGCCACGGCCAGCGAAACAGTCGGTCGAGCGCGCGCGCATGCACGCAGTGCGACCAGGTTTCCTTGCCATGGCCGGGGTCGGTCCAGCGGCTGAAATCGACCAGGCCGCGCGCGAGCAGCGGCACCACGAACACGGTGAACAGAAACGAAATGATCAGCGCCGCTGCCATGGTGAGCGACAGGAACTTGAAGAACGACCCGGTCACGCCCGAGAGGAAGGCAAGCGGGATGAAGATCACGATGGTGGCCAGCGACGAGCCCATCATGGGCGCGAGGAATTCGCGCGCCGCATCCAAAACCCCGGCTTTCGGATCGGCCACGCCCGGCTGCGCCACGCGTCGCGCGATCTGCTCGATCATCACGATCACGTCGTCGATCAGCAGGCCGATCGCCGCCGCCACACCGCCCAGCGTCATGATGTTGATCGTCATGCCGAGCAGCCAAAGCACCAGCACGGCGCACAGCACCGACATCGGCACCACGATCATCGCCACCAGCGTCATGCGCCAGTTGCGCAGGAACCAGAGCAGCACACCCGCGGCGAACACCAGGCCGATGGCAATCGCTTCTTCCAGCGCGGCGATCGAGGAACGCACGAGCTGCGTCTGGTCGTACCACTTGTCGAGGTGGATGGAAGGCGGCTGCGTTTTCATGAAGGTCGACAGCCTGGCGTCGATCTCCTTGGCCAGCGCCAGCGAATTGGCTTGGCCCTGCTGGAACACGCTGAAGTTGACCGAGGGCTTGCCATTGGTCTTGACCAGCAGCCACTCCGGCACCGCGCCCATCTGGATGGTCGCGACTTGCGACAGGGGAATCACCGCGCCCTTGGGCGTGCGCAGCGTGATGCTCCGGACCGAATCGACCGACGTGAACGCATCGTTTCCCACGGCCAGGTACAGAAGGCTGTTGTCCTCGATGCGGCCCACCGCCTGCAGCGTGTTGCTGCTGGCCAGCGCCCTGGCGACGTCGGGCAGGGTCAAGCCATACTGCTGCAGCACCTGCGGCGCCACCACCACCTGCACCTCGGGCGTGTGCCCGCCCAGCACGCCGATGCGACGCACGCCCGGAATGCCCGTCAAGAGCGGCAGAATCTGGTTCTGCGCGACGGCGCGCAGCTCGGACTGCGGGACCTGGTCGGACGTCAGCGCATAGGAGATGAACGGCATCACCGCGTTCGGGCTCATCTGCAGTGCGTCGTAAGAGGTGCCGGGTGGCAGATTGGGCAGTGTTTGAGCAAACGCGCTGTCCAGGCTCAGCAGCGCCCGGTTCATGTCCGAGCCCCAGGGGAAGTCCACGAAGATCTGCGCCGAGCCGCGCGAGGTCGTGGAGGTCACACTGACGGCGCCGGGTACAGCCCGCGCCGCGGCTTCGAGCGGCTGGGTGACGTCGATCAGCATCTGCCGGGCGGGCATGCTGCCGGCGTTCACGTTGACGCGGATGCGCGGAAAGTCGATCAGCGGGAACAGGCCGATCGGCAGGCTGGCCGCGGCGTAAAGGCCCGCCAGCGTCAGCACGAACGAAACGACCAGCACCGGCAGGCGGTGCGCTTGCAGCCAGGCGGTGAAGCTCATCGGGCGCTCGCCGCAGAGTCGTTGGCGGTCTTGCCGCCCAGCCGTACGGCCATGCCATCGTCGAGCTGGTAGTTACCGCTGAGCACCAGCGGCTGATCGGCCTTCAAGGCGGTGCCGCGAACCACGTTCTCATCGCCTTGCGCGCCGAGCACCTCGACCGCCACCCGGCGTGCCCTGCCACTTTCGACCTGGACTACGTAAGGCTTGCCCTCGGGGTTGACCAGCACCGCGGCATGCGGCACCACGTAGCCCTCGGTTTGCCCCACGGCAATCACCGCCTGCGCGCTTTCGCCGGCGAAGAGCGGGTTGGCCGGCACCGCGATGTCGATGGGAACCAGCCCCGTGCCGGGGTCGATGCTCGCGCCGCGGCGTGCCACCTTGCCCACGACCCGATGCAGGCCGTCAAGCGACGCCACCTGCACCGGATTGCCGGGCGCCACCAGCCGCGCCTGCGGCGGCGTGACGTTCACGCGCAAGGTCAAGTCCTCCGCCTTGGCGATTTCGAGCAAGGCCGCGCCGGCGGCGACCAGCGCGCCGCGTGTCACCGAGACCTTGGTAACGATGGCGTGGAATGGCGCGCGCACCGTGCTGGCCCCGGCCGCGCCCTGGGCTTTCAGCGCGTCCAGCGCCGCCTGGGCATCGGAGCGCGCTTTGCGCGCCGCATCGAGCTGCTGGGCGGTGGCCAGGTGCTGCGCCAGCATGTCGCGCGTGCGCGCCAGCGCCAGTTCGGCATCGCGCAACGCCGATTGCGCGACGCTGTAGCTGGCCGCGGTTTGCGCGTCGGGCACGAGCTGCAGCAGCGGCGCTCCCGCCGGCACCTCCTCGCCGGCGCGCACGTGAATGGCGCCCACCGCTTCGGACGTGCGCGCGCTGATGACTTGCGTGGCCGAAGGCGGCGACAGCATGCTGCCCCAGGCGGTGACGGTTCGCGGCAGGCTGCCGGCCTTGAGCGGTGCGACGTTCGCCAGCACGCTGGGCGCGCCGCCTTCGGCCGCGATGGCCGGCGCCATGGCGCTGCATGCGAGCGCCGCAGCGAGAACAAGGGTCTGGATTCTCATGATTCGTGTGCGTTGTCCAAAGGGGCCAGGCGGGTTTGCGGCAGACCGAGGCCCAGTTCCAGTTCGAGGCCGACTTGCGCCTCGCCAGCCGCGCGCTCGAGGTCGATCACCGTCAGGCGACGCGCAAGCACCGTGGATGCGTAGTCGGTGAGCGCGCGTGCGTCGAGGTTGCCGGCGGCAAACGCCGCGCGCGCCGTGGCGGCCTGCGCCTCGGCCGTGGCCGCATCCTGTTGCGCGCCGACGAGTTGCGTGGCCACCACGGCCATGCGAGTTCGCAGTGCGCGGATGGTGGATTCGGTGGCATCGAGGCGAACCTGGTACTGCTCGCGCAGCAGCAGGCGCGTGGCCCGGCTGAGCGCGATCTGATCCTGGTTGCGCTTGAAGATGGGCACATCGAACGTCACCGTGGGTCCGGCGGTCCGTACCTTGGACGTGTCCATGCCCCAGGTACCACCCAGCACCAGCGCCGGAAACTGGCCGAGGATGGCACTGCGCACGCCCTCGTCGGCCGCGCGGTAGCCGAGCTGCAGCGCCACCAGGTCCGGCCGGCGCCTGGACACGCTCGCAGCCAGTGCGTCCACGTCATCGGACGCCTGCCTGGCTGCTGGCGCCGCAATGGCAAAGCGCGCCGACGGCACGAGGCCCAGCAGCGCATTCAGGTCGGCCCAGTTCTTCAGTTGCTGCAGTTTCAGCGTGGCGACGGACTGCGCGAGTGCAGCCCGGGATGCAAGCAGCGGCGTGAGATCGGGCAGCGTGGCATTGTTCTGTTCGACCGCCCGCTGCATCTCGCCCGCCGTGCGCGTCAGCAGGTTGAGCTGGGTGCGGCTGAAACGAAGCGACTGGTCGGTCCAGTAGATTCCCACCGCCAACAGACGCGCCTTTTGCGCCACCTGCCATTCCTTCCAGAGCAGGTCGGCATTGACCTGCTCCACATGCGTCTTGGCCGCGGCGACGCGGCTCTTGTAGGTCACCAGCGAAGCCACGTCCTGCGCCAGCGACGCCGTCCAGGCCCCCGCGATGCCGGGGCCGCCCAGCAGCGCCGCATAGCCCAGGCTCATGGATGGGTTGGGAATGAGGCCGCTTTGCACCACGCCGGCCTGCGCCACGGCGAACTCGCCGCGCTCGGTGCGCAGCTCAGGCGCATTCAGGATGGCGAGCAGGCCGACCTGCCGGGGGTCAAGCGGCTGCTGGACATCGATGGCTTTCGATACTTCATGCGTCGCCGTGGCCGGCAGTGAATGGTGAAGCTCGCCGACGCCATTCATCAGTTGCGCGCGTTCGGGCAGTGGCAGCGGTTGATAGCTGGCGCAGCCCCCCACCAGCAGCGCGCATGCCCATGCACAGACCAAAAAGACGGGATGGTTCATCGTCATTGGCCTTCCTCGAACGGGCCACGGTTGGCCCAGGGATGTCCGTGGCGGCACCCAATCTTCATGGACATCGACTGCAGCGCGATCCTCATGGCTCGATGACCTCGCTGGCCTTGTCGTCTTGGGGAACCACCGAGTCGCCCACGGCACCTTGATTCGCAATCGCGTTGGCGATGAACTGGACCACCAGCGCGATGACCGTTCCCAAGGCCCAGCCCGCCATGACGTCGAACGGAAAGTGCAGGCCCAGAGCGATGCGGCTCCAGCCCACCACCAAGGCAAGAGCGACAAACAACACGCGCCACCACGGCCTGACCGGGACCATCGCGGCCATGACGGCCCAGGCTGCCGCCACCGTGGCATGCGAGCTTGGAAAGCCCGGGTCCGGACTGTGCGGCAGCCATTGCACGCCAAGTCCCAGCGCGGCGGGCCGCGGCATGGTGAAGCCGTATTTCAGCAAGCGTGACGCGGCGGCGGCAACGGCCACCGCAAGCAGCGTGCGCAGCGCCCGCCCACGCCAAGGCTCGCGGCCGATCAGCAGCGCGGTGATCGTCGCGACCACCAGATACGGCAGCCATTGCTGGCTGGCCATCTGCGCCAGCCTGAGCACCCAATCCGGTGCCGATGGGCTCAGGTTGAGCCACAGAAAAAGTGCTTGATCAAGTTCCGTCATGGCGGGCCTTCTTTTCCCTATCGGCGGATTCGATCCTTCCGGACATGCAGGTTCCGCCCGTGCTGAACATGCGCGCCGCAGTGTGGGCGAAGAAACTTAGCCTTGCCATAGGAAAGGCGATGCATCGCGAGCCTTCGGGTGCAAACCGAACACAATGCCGCCACGACGGCCGACAATGCCAACCGAAACTTGGAGCGACGTTCATGCCAGAGCCATCCCGCCCATCCGCGACCCGAGCCTGCCCCGTGGCGCACGACCATGAGCCGCAGGCCGATGCGCCCGCTTGCCCGTTCGATGAGCGGGCGACCGCCTTCGACCCCTACACCGATGCCTACATGGCCAACCCCTCCGAGCTGGTGCGCTGGTCGCGCGAGGAGCAGCCGGTGTTCTACAGCCCCAGGCTGGGCTATTGGGTGCTCACGCGATACGAATCCATCAAGGCCGTGTTTCGCGATCCGCACACCTACAGCCCCTCGATCGCGCTCGAATCCACGGAGCCGCCGACCGAGGAGGCGCTGGCCATCCTCAAGTCCTACGGCTACGCCCTCAACCGCACGCTGGTCAACGAGGACGAGCCCATGCACATGGCGCGCCGCCGCGCGCTGATGGCCCCCTTCACGCCCGAGCATCTGCGCCAGCACGAACCCATGGTGCGCCGCCTGGTGAGCGAGGCCATCGACGGTTTCATCGACGCCGGAGAGGCCGATTTGTTCAGGCGCCTGACCTGGCATGTGCCGTTTTCCGTCGCGCTGCACTTTCTGGGCATCGACGACGACGAAGATCACGAAAAGATGCATGAATTCGCCATCGCGCACACCAAGAACGCCTTCGGCCGCGCCACGCCCGAAGAACGCATCGAGGTGGCACACACGGTGGGCAAGTTCTGGCAGCTGTCGGGCGAAATCCTGGAGAAGATGCGCCGCACGCCCGAAGGTCCGGGCTGGATGCGCTACTCCATCCGCCAGCAAAAGCACCACCCCGAGGTGGTGACCGACTCCTATCTGCACTCCATGATGATGGCCATCATCGTGGCCGCGCACGAATCGACCTCCTTTGCCGCCGCCAACGCCATCCGCCTGCTGCTGGAGCACCGCAGCGTGTGGGACGAGATTTGCGAAGATCCTTCGCTGATCTCGCCCGCCATCGAGGAATGCCTGCGCCACGACGGACCAATCGCCTCGTGGCGCCGGCGCACCACGCGCGACGTGGTGATCGAAGGCGTTCCCATTCCGGCCGGCGCACGCCTGCTGCTGGTGGTGCATTCGGCCAACCACGACGCGCGCCAGTTCAGCGACCCGGATCTGTTCGACATCCGCCGCAGCAACGTGATCGACCAGCTGTCCTTCGGCTTCGGCGTGCACCAGTGCCTGGGCAAGAACATCGCACGCATGGAAATGCAGATCATGATCGGCGAGCTGACGCGCCGCCTGCCGCACATGCAACTGGTGCCGCAAGAATTCGACTACGTGCACAACCTCGCGTTTCGCGGCCCGCAGAACCTGCACGTGCGCTGGAACCCGGCGCACAACCCCGAGCGGCGCGACCCCGACGTGCGCCATTGGGCGCAGGCCGTGCACCTGGGCGGCCCCATGGCCAGCGCCATGGTGCGCAAGCTGCGCGTGCTGGCGGCCGACACCCTGGCCACCGACCCCGACATCGTGCGCCTGCGCTTGGTCGCCGCCGACGGCAGCGCCCTGCCCCGCTGGACGCCTGGGGCGCACATCGACATCGAGTGCGGCGACACCGGCCTGTCACGCCAGTATTCGCTGTGCGGCGATCTGGACAACGTGCATGAATGGGAAGTGGCGGTGCAGCACGACGCCGCCAGCCGCGGCGGCTCGGCCTGGATCCACCGCTACGCCACGGCCGGCGCGCCGCTGCGCGTGCGCGGGCCGCGCAACCACTTCCACCTGGATGAAGACGGCCGCCAGCGCCTGATCCTGATCGCGGGCGGCATCGGCATCACCCCCGTCATGGCCATGGCCCAGCGCGCGCGCGCCACCGGGCGCGACTACGTGCTGCACTACAGCGCCGCCTCGCGCACGCGCGCGGCCTATGCCGATGCGTTGCAGGCCCTGCACGGCGAGCGCCTGCAACTGCACCTGAGCGACGCAGGCAGGCGCTGCGACTTCGCCGCCCTGCTGGCGCAGCCACGGGCCGACACGCACATCTATGCCTGCGGCCCGCAGCGCCTGCTGGACGCCCTGCAGCAAGCCGTGGCACGGGCCGGCTGGCCGGCCGACGCGCTGCACGTGGAGCATTTCGAGAACAACGCGCCCAAGCTGGACCCCGCACACGAGCGCGCCTTCGAGGTCGAACTGCGCACCGCCGGTCTGACCCTGCACGTGCCGGCCGACCGGACGGTGCTGGAGGTGCTGCACGCCCACAACGTGGACGTGCAGTCCGACTGCGAGGAAGGCCTGTGCGGTACCTGCGAGGTGGCCGTGGCCGAAGGCGACATCGAGCACCGCGACAGCGTGCTCAGCCCGGCCGAGCGCGCCAAGGGCGACCGCATGATGAGCTGCTGCTCACGCGCCCGAACGGGGCGCCTGGTGCTCGATCTGTGACGTTCGATCTCCAATCGGGCAGCCGCACCGAAACGTTCGCCATCAGTCGAGCTTGTCTTCGCGCGACGAGATCACGGTGCCCTTGTCGGCATCGACCCTGACGTCGAACACCTTGCTGCCGCTGACGACCTCGACCTCATAGACCGGGCCCTGCTTGCCGTGCTCGAACTCGGCCTTGGTCGCCTTGCCGGCGGCGTGTTGCTCTGCCGCGGTGATGGCCTGCGTCAGTGAAACCTTGGCGTTGGCGGCAGCCAGCGCGTCGTTCTCGGCGCCAGCGGCAAAGGCCGTGGCGGCGGTGCCGGCGACAAGGAATGCCGCGAGGATGGGTTTGATGCAAGAGCTCATGCTGTATCTCCAAAAGCACGCAGGGATTTGCGTGATGGGGAGCGTAAGAAGGCGGACTTAGCCCACCCTGAGCCGCTGCCGGCCGCCGACGGCGCTGACCCGGCTTGCGCTTCGACACGCAAACAAGCGTTCCGCACCACCTTGATTTGATCGAGCCCGATTTATATACGATGAATTTCAATACGTATGATATTTATTGACATGGATGATGTTTTAGGGAATCATCCGCAGCGGATTTGATGGACGCCACACCCATGTCAGCCCTCGCCCATGCCCAAGCAGCCACGCGCAGCAGCAGCGATGTCGCGCGCAGCGTGCGCGCCGACATCCTCTCGGGTGCACGCAAGCCGGGTGAGCGGGTGCCGCTGGACGGGCTGAAGGCGGCACTCGGGGTCTCGCTCAGCCCGATCCGCGAGGGGCTGTCGCAGCTCGTGGCCGAAGGCCTGCTGATCCCGGCGGGCCAGCGCGGCTACCGCGTCGCCCCGGTGAGCGTGGCCGAATACCAGGACATCATGGGTCGGCGCATCGATCTGGAATGCATGGCGCTGGCCGCGTCGATTGCGCGCGGCGGCGAAGACTGGGAGGTGGCGCTGGTTGCGGCCTTCCAGCGCCTGATGAATTTCGAGTCCAAGCGCTGGTTGGCGGACGAGCTGGGTGCGTGGGAGCAGCGCCACGCGGCGTTTCACCAGACTCTGATCAGCGCTTGCGGCTCACCCATCCTGCTGGGCTTTTGCGCGCAGTTGCATGACATGGCCGACCGTTACCGGCGCGTACTCATGAGCACGCACGAACCGGACCGCGACGTGAGCGTCGAACACCAGGCCATGTACCAGGCCGCACTCGCGCACGACGCGCCACGGGCCTGCGCCGTCTTGCGCGAGCACATCGAGCGCACCGGGCAAACGGTGCTGCGGATGATGGGTGAGCGCACTGCCTCATGAACCCGCCGTCGACGGAGACCCCGATGATCCAGGCCCTGAGCTATGTGCTCGTTTCCACCCCCGCCATGACCGCCTGGCTGCAAATGGCCACCACCCTGGCGGGGCTGGAAGCCGAAGTGCTGCAGCCCGGTCGCACGGCCCGCCTGCGCATCGACGCCAAGTGCCAGCGTTTCGTCCTGCAGGCCTGCCACGGCGCGCCAACGCTGGGCATGGGCTACACGGTGCGAGACGGCGACGCGATGCAGGCGCTGGCGCGCCGCCTGGCGGACGCCGGCTTTGCCTGCACGCCTGCCACGGAGGACGAGCTGACCCTGCGCGGCGTTCAGGGCATGGTGCATTTCCGCGACCCCGACGGCTACCGCGTGGAGATCGCCCACGGCCTGCGCGACGGCGCCACGCCCTTCGCGCCGGGGCGGCCCATCGGCGGCTTTCGCACCCAGGCAGGTGGCGTCGACCTCGGCATGGGCCACACGGCGCTGCTGGCCGGCAACTTCGCGGCCATGCGGCGCCTGTACCACGAGGTGCTGGGCTTCGAACTGAGCGACCACGCCAGCCGCCCCTTCAAGGTGGACTTCTTCCACGTCAACCCGCGCCACCACACCATCGGCATCGCCGATACCGGCAGCGGGCCCGGCATCTATCACCTGATGATCGAATACAACTGCTGGGACGATGTGGGCCGCGCCTACGATCTGGCGCTGGAGCAGCCCGAGTCGATCGGCGTCTCGCTCGGGCGCCACGCCAACGACCACGTCACCTCGTTCTACCTGCGTACGCCCGACGGCTGGATGCTGGAGTTGGGCTGGGCCGGGCGCCTGATCGGCCCCGATTGGCAGGTCACCGAACTGCCGGGACTGAGCCTCTGGGGCCACGACCGCAGCTGGCTGCCCGCCGACAAGCGCGCCCAGGCGCGCCAGATGCTGCGCGACATCGCCGCCACCGGCCTGCGCGCACCCATCGCCCCAACCGAATGCGAGAACCCATGACCGACACCAGCCCCGAAATCGCCCGCAGCCTCACCCTGGGAGACTGCGCCGTCAACGTGCACGACGTGGGCCAGGGCGAGCCCATCCTGCTGATCCACGGCTCCGGGCCAGGCGTGACGGCCTGGGCCAACTGGCGCGGCGTGATCCCGGTGTTGGGCCAGCGTGCCCGCGTGGTCGCACCCGACATGCTCGGCTTCGGCTACACGCGCTGCCCGCCGGACCAGGTACTCGACCCAGCCGCCTGGGTGTGGCAACTGGTGGACCTGATGGACGCGCTCGACCTGCCCGCGGCGCACGTGGTCGGCAACTCCTTCGGCGGCGCGATCGCGCTGGCGCTGGCGCACCGACACCCCGAGCGCGTCAAGCGCCTGGTGCTGATGGGCGCCGTGGGCGTGTCGTTTCCGATCAGCGCAGGCCTCGACAAGGTCTGGGGCTACCAGCCCTCGCTCGGGGCCATGCGTGAGCTGATCGGCCTGTTCGCCTTCGACCAGAGCATCGTGACCGATGATCTGGTACGCATGCGGCACGCGGCCAGCACACGTGCCGACGTGCAGGAGCGCTTCGCGCGCCTGTTTCCGCCTCCACGCCAACGCGGCGTGGACATGCTGGCACTGCCCGAGGCGGCGCTGCGCACCATCGCGCACCGCACGCTGATCGTGCACGGGCGCGACGACCGGGTGATTCCGCTCGAGGTGTCCGAGCGCCTGCTGCGCCTGCTGCCGCACGCCGACCTGCACGTCTTTGGCGAATGCGGGCACTGGGTGCAGATCGAGAAGCTGCCCGGCTTTTTGCGCCTGGTGAGCGACTTCTTGCTGGAGTCCAAGGCATGACGCGCGACGACATCCTCGGCCGCTGGCTGATCGTCGACTGGCGCCAGGACTACGACGATGGTCGCGTCACCTACCCGTTGGGCCAGGGGCTGCGCGGCTTCATCGAGTATGGTGCGAACGGCATGTTCTGCGTCATCGAAAAACCCGACCGCCCTGCGCTGGCCGCCAGCCAGTGGACCGCCGGCGACGCCGACAAGGCGGCCGCCTACACCAGCTATTTCAGCTACGCCGGCGGCTGGGAGATCGAGCGCGTCGAAGGCGAGCAGGCCATCGTCGCGCATCAGGTGCAGCACAGCCTCTACCCCAACTGGGAAGGTGGCGTGCAGCGCCGCAGCGCGCGCCTGCAGGACGGGCTGTTGTACCTGAGCGCGCGCTTCGAGGAGGGCACGCGCGAGGCACGCAGCGCGCATCTCATCTGGCGCCGCGCGCCTGCATGATCGAATGCGCCATTTTTTTCACCACACGAAAGACGGAGACCTCCGCATGAAAGCACCCACCCTTGCCCTGGCCTGGCTGGCCGGCATCGCCACCCTGGGCACACCCGCGTTCGCGCAAACCTATCCCAGCAAGGCCATTCGCATCGTCGTGCCCTACCCGGCGGGCGGGGGCTCGGACTTCATGGCACGCACACTGGGTGCGCAAATGGCCACTGAACTGGGGCAGAACATCCTCGTGGACAACAAGCCGGGCGGCAACGGCGCCATTGCCGCGCAGGACGTGATCCGCAGCGGCCCCGACGGCTACACGCTGCTGAACTCGGACAACGGCCACCTGGTGTTCAACCCCGCGCTGTACAAGAACCTCACCTACAAGGTCGGCGACCTCACGCCCGTGACCACCGTGGGCACCGTGCCGATGATGCTCATCACCGGGCCGCAAAGCGAGTTCAAGGACATGCGCGACTTCATCGCCAAGGCCAAGGCCAACCCGGGCAAGTACAGCGTGGCCTCGGCCGGGCTGGGCAGCCCGCACCACCTGGCGCTGGAAATGCTCAAGCATCAGGCGGGCCTGTTCCTGGTGCACATACCCTACCGTGGCGCCGCGCCCTCGCTGGTCGACGTGGCCGGTGGCCAGGTGCCGCTGGCGATCAGCGACCTGGCCGCGGCGCGCAGCTTTGTCAAGGACGGCAAGGTCAAGGTGCTGGCGGTCGCCAGCAAAAAGCGCCTGCCGCAGATGCCCGACGTGCCCACGCTGGCCGAAATGGGCATCCCCGACGCCGAAGCCGCCGCCATCGTCGGTTTGGTCGCCCCCACCGGCACCTCGCCCGACGTGATCGCCAAACTGCAGCAAGCCGCCGCCAAGGCGTTCGCGGTGCCGGCGGTGCGCGAGAAATTCGTCAACTTCGGCATCGAGCCGGGCGGCATCCCCACCGCGGACTATGTGGCGCTGCTGCAGTCCGAGACGACGCGCTGGCACAAGCTGATCCGCGATCTGAAGATCACGCTGGATTAGCGAGGCCCCCGTTCAACCCGAGGCGGCTGCCCTCGGCGCGGCCTCGGCCGGCTCCAGGGCAGCGGCAATGGCGTCCTCCACGCGCTCCAGCCAGATGAACTGAAGGCGCTCGCGCACCTCGGCCGGAATGTCATCGTAGTCACGCCGGTTGCGCGCCGGCAGCATCACGCGCTTGAGCCCGGCCGCATCGGCGGCGATGATTTTTTCCTTGATGCCGCCCACCGGCAGCACCAGGCCGCGCAGACTGATCTCGCCCGTCATGGCGGTGTCGCTGCGCACCGCGCGATGCGTCAGCAGCGACACCAGCGCGGTGTACATGGCCACGCCGGCGCTGGGCCCGTCCTTGGGGGTGGCGCCGGCGGGCACGTGCACATGGATGTCGATCTTGCCCAGGCGTTCCTCGTCGATGCCCAGTTCCTTGGCGCGATGCTTGACGATGGAAAACGCCGCCTGCACGCTTTCGCGCATGACGTCGCCCAACTGCCCGGTCAGGATCAGCGAGCCCTTGCCGGGAAAGTTCGTGGCCTCGATGAACAGGATGTCGCCGCCCACCGGCGTCCAGGCCAGGCCGGTGGCCACGCCGGGCGTGCTGGTGCGCATGGCGGCCTCGTTCTCGAAGCGCGTGGGCCCCAGGATCGCGTCCAAGTCACCGGGACCCAGGCTCAGCGTAGTGGCCGAGACTTCGGCGATGCGCACGGCGGCATGGCGCAGCACGCGGCCGATCTCGCGCTCCAGGTTGCGCACGCCGGCCTCGCGCGTGTAGTCACGGATGATGCGGCGCAGCAGTTCATCCGACAATTCCACCTGCTCGGCCTTCAGGCCGTTGGCCTCGAGCTGGCGACGCACCAAGTAGCGGCGCGCGATCTCGAACTTCTCGTTCTCGGTGTAGCCCGCGAGCTGGATGATTTCCATGCGATCGCGCAAAGGCCCCGGAATGGTGTCGAGCATGTTGGCCGTGGTCAGGAACACCACCCGGCTCAGATCGAAGGGCACACCCAGGTAGTTGTCGCGGAAGGCCACGTTCTGCTCGGGGTCCAGCACCTCCAGCATGGCCGCCGAGGGGTCGCCCTGCACGCCGCGCCCCATCTTGTCGATCTCGTCGAGCATCATCACGCAGTCGCGCGCCTTGACCTTGCGCAGCGCCTGGATGATGTTGCCTGGCATGGCGCCGATGTAGGTGCGGCGATGGCCGCGAATCTCGGCCTCGTCGTGCACCCCGCCCAGGCTGACGTGGGAAAAGGGCCTCCCCATGGCCCGCGCGATCGACTGACCCAGCGAGGTCTTGCCCACGCCGGGCGGCCCGACGAAGCACAGGATGGGCGCCTTGCCATGTGGCGCCAGCTTGCGCACCGCCAGGAACTCGATGATGCGCTGCTTGATTTTGTCCAGGCCGAAGTGATCCTCGTCCAGAACCTCGCGTGCGTGGGCGATGTCGATCGGGCGCGCCTCGGGCTCGGCCCAAGGCAGATCGATCAGCCAATCCAGATAGGTGCGCACCATACCGGCTTCGGTGGCGCCCTCGGGCATGCGCTCGTAGCGGCGCAGTTCCTTGCGCGCCAGTTCGTCGACTTCGCCCGGCAGCTTGGCCGCCTCGATGGCCCGGGTCAGCTCGGCCACCTCCTGCGCGCGGCCCTCGCCTTCGCCCAGCTCACGCTGGATCGACGCCATCTGCTCGCGCAGGATGGCCTCGCGCTGGCGCTCGTCCAGCGAGGCCTTGGTGCGCTTGCCGATTTCCTGCGACAGGCGCATCACCTCGATGCGCTTGGCCAGGTAGCGCGCCACCTTGTCGATGCGGGCACCGATGTCGATCGTCTCCAGCACCTCCTGGCGCTCGTCACGGCTCAGCTCCAGGTAGGCCGCCACCAGGTCGGCCAGCGCGCCCGGTTCGGCGGTGGACTGCACGGCGGCGATCAGCGGCTGCGGCACTTGAGGCAGCAGTTGCAGCGCTTCCATGGCCTGCTGACGCAGGGCCAGCGTGCGCGCCTCGATCTCGGTGCCCTCCACTTTGGGCTCGTCCAGGGCCTGCACCCGCGCGGCGAGGATGGGCTTTTCGCGCACGAACTCGGTCACGCGAAAACGCTGCAGGCCCTGCACCACCAGGTGATGGCCGCCATCGGCTGCATTGATGTAGCGCAGGATGTTGGCAATGGTGCCGGTACGGTGCATGTCGACGGCGCCTGGCTCGTCCTTGTCGACGTCGCGCTGCATCAGGATGCCGATCGGCCGCTCCTGGCGCAGCGCCTGCTGGGCGGCCAGCACCGAGGCCTCGCGGCCGATGGCGACGGGAAACACCGTACCCGGAAAAAGCACGGTGTCACGCACGGCGACGATCATCAGCGCATCTTCGGGCAAGGCTGGGAACTCGGGGGCCAGCTGCACCGCGTCGGAGGGACTGGCCGCCGGCTCGTCCGGCGCCGGTGTTGCGCGGGCATCGCTCATGGCGCTTTCTCCAGGCTGATGACCAGGCAACCCTGCTCGCTACCCACGTGGATGGCCGAATATCGCCCGGGCGGCAGGGGCACGCGTCGCTCGAAACGCCCCTGCGGCAGTTCCAGCCGGTGAATCGCCGCCCGACCAAGCTGCGGCGGCAGCACGCGCCGCCCGCTCACCAGCAGCGCCGCGCCGTCGAGCTGCGCCTTGACGTCGCGCGCGTCGACGCCCGGCAGCGCGACGAAGATCAACACCTCGTGCTCGGTCTCCAGCACGTCCACCGGCGGCACCCAGCTGGGGGAGTGGGCCGCGCGCGGCTGAAACAGCTGGCTGTGCAGGCGCTCCATGCGGTCCAGCGCCGCCAGCGCATCGGACCACATCCAGTCGGGGGAATCGTCACGGTGTCTCATGGGGCTCAATCGTGCGTGTCGATCGGGCCATTGTGCGACAGTTCGCCGCGCGATGTACGGGCGGTGCTACAGGAAGCGATCGAGCAGCTTGCGGCTGGCACGATCCATGCTGGCCAGATCGCGGATCAGGTATTGCACGCCGTGCATGTCGTTGACGATGAGCAGGTCGGGGCCCAGGCGGCGAATGTCTTCCTCGCCCTTGAGCGTGAAGCGCGTGGGCCCGCGATCGGTGTCGACGTCCCAGATGCTGGGCGTGGCAAAACTGCTGACTGACCGCAGGCGCTTGAGCACCGGCATGAACTCGCGCTGCCGCAAGGCCTGCTCGATCAGCTCGCGTTGCGGCGCGGGGCAGTCGGCCAGGTGCTCGATCCAGGCCAGCTCGTGGCCATCGCCATCGAGCAGGCTGATGCCCTCGTCGGGCGCGGCGATGGGGAAGGCGCGCACGGCCACCACGCCGAGGTGCGCCTGCCCTTGGGCATCGGTCAGCACCAGGCGGCCGAAGGCATCGCGCTGCAGGGCCAGCGGGTTGCTGCTCATGTCCGGCTCTCCCGCGTCAGGTGGGCCGGCGCCAGCACGGCTTCGTCGACCACCAGCATGCGGTCGCGCTCGGCCTTTTCCTGCCGCGCCTGGGCCTCGTACAGGCGCCAGTAGGCACCGCGCTGGGCAATCAGCTGCTCGTGCGTGCCTTCCTCGACCTTGCGCCCCTTGTCCATCACCACCAGGCGATTGGCCTTGCGCAGCGTGGACAGGCGGTGGGCAATGGCGATGGTGGTGCGCCCGCGCACCAGGTTGTCCAGCGCCTTCTGGATCTCGCGCTCGGTCTCGGTGTCGACCGAGGCCGTGGCCTCGTCCAGGATCAGCACGCGCGGGTCGATCAGCAGCGCACGGGCGATGCTGATGCGCTGGCGCTCGCCGCCGGACAGGCCCTGGCCGCGCTCGCCCACCAGCGAGTCGTAGCCCTGCGGCAGGCGCAGGATGAATTCGTGCGCGTGCGCGGCGCGCGCGGCGGCGACGATCTCGGCGCGCGAGGCCTCGGGCTTGCCGTAGGCGATGTTCTCGGCAATGGTGCCGAAGAACAGGAAGGGCTCCTGCAGCACCAGGCCGATGTGGCGGCGCCAGTCGGCCAGCGCCACCTGGCGGATGTCGATGCCGTCGACGCGGATCGAGCCCTCGGCCACGTCGTAGAAGCGGCACATCAGGTTGACCAGGGTGCTCTTGCCCGAGCCGCTGTGCCCCACCAGGCCGATCATCTCCCCCGGCTCGATGCGCAGGTTCAGGTCGCGGATGGTGCTGCGGTTTCCATAGCGAAAGCTCACGCCATCCAGCTCGATGCGGCCCGCCACCTGCGGCAGGGGCACCGGGTGCGGCGCCTCGGGCACGCTGGAGACGTGGTCCAGGATCTCGAAGATGCGCTTGGTGCCCGAGGCCGCCTTCTGCGTCACCGAGACAATGCGGCTCATCGAGTCCAGCCGGGTGTAGAAGCGCCCGATGTAGGTGAGAAACGCCGTCAGCACGCCCACCGTGATGGCGTGGCGGCTGACCAGCCAGATGCCGTAGGCCCACACCACCAGCAGGCCGATCTCGGTCAGCAGGGTGACGGACGGCGAGAACAGCGACCACAGGCGGTTGAGCCGGTCGTTGACCGCCAGGTTGTGGCGGTTGGCCTCCCGAAAGCGCTGGGCCTCGCGGTCTTCCTGGGCAAAGGCCTTGACCACGCGGATGCCCGGAATGGTGTCGGACAGCACGTTGGTCACCTCGGCCCACACGCGGTCGATCTTCTCGAAGCCGGTGCGCAGGCGGTCGCGCACCTGGTGGATCATCCAGGCGATGAAGGGCAGCGGCACCAGCGTGACCAGGGCCAGCGACGGGTCGATGGAAAACAGGATCACCGCCGTCATCGCGATCATCAGCACGTCAGTGGCGAAATCCAGCAGGTGCAGCGACAGGAACACGTTGATGCGGTCGGTCTCCGAGCCGATGCGCGCCAGCAGGTCGCCCGTGCGCCGACCGCCGAAGTATTCCAGCGACAGCTTCAGCAGGTGCTCGTAGGTGGTGGTGCGCAGGTCGGCGCCGATGCGCTCGGACACCAGCGCCAGGATGTAGGTCTTGGCCCAGCCCAGGCCCCAGGCCAACAAAGCCGAGCCCAGCAGGCCGGACAGCAGCAGGGCCACGTAACGAGGATCGATTTGTTTGCCATCCTGAAACGGGATCAGCACGTCGTCCATCAGCGGGATGGTCAGGTACGGCGGCACCAGGGTAGCCGCCGTGCCGGCCAGCGTCAGCAAGAAGCCCGCCAGCAGTCGCCAGCGGTAGGGGTGGGCAAAACGCCACAGGCGCAGCAGGGTCCAGGTGGAGGGCGGCTTTTCATCGGCGCCCTCCTCCTCGTCGGCCTCGGGCTCGTCGGGCTCGTCCGCTGCCACCTGTCCCGGCGCGGCAGGGCCCGCGGTTTGCTCGGCCAGCGCCCGGTCGAACTCGGCCAGCAGACGCAGCGCCGCCGGGTTGTGGCCCAGGGTGAAGCGCCAGGTGGCCAGCAAGGCTTGGTCGTTGCGCAACTCCAACGTGCCGACACCGGCGTGGTCGAGGTGCGCCATGGCCATGCCGGGCGCCAGTTCCCAGCCCTGCCATTCCGTTGCATCCGGAAACTGGGCAACAAGCCGTTGATTCGTAAGTATTAGTCGACCCTGGGCGAAGTTCAGCCGGGCGTCGAGGTCAACGTCCAGGGCGGCCCGGACGTTTTCTGAGGGTCGCAGCGGCACCTCGTACGCTTCGGACGAAGAACTCGGGCCAACAGCCTGGGCGGACGCAGAGGTAAACGAAAGCGGCATGGGTTCAGGAGGCGGCGACTGGCATGCCAGCGCGGCAGGCCTCCTGGATAATCAAATCATCAAAACGAACGCACTCCACTATGAGGCGAATCGACCCTGACGAGCCCGGCTCGTCCAGCGGGGGCGGATTGTATCCCCGCCCCCTTCAGGCGCAGGCCGCCACCGCCGAGCCCAGCGCGGCCCCGCCGGCCCGTGCGCCCTTTGCCGACATCGTGATCCGGCGCATGACCTTCCTGGGTGGTCCCGGCATCTGGACCTACCGCCCGGTGATCGAGGCCGTGGTCGACATCGGCGCCCTCGAAGAGCATCCCTCCAACACCCTGCCCGGCTTCTACGAGCGCCTGACGGCCTGGCTGCCCGGCCTGATCGAGCATCGCTGCAGCGTCGGGCGGCGCGGCGGCTTTCTGATGCGCCTGCGCGACGGCACCTGGCCCGGCCACATCCTGGAGCACGTGGCGCTGGAACTGCAAACCCAGGCCGGCATGAAAACCGGCTTCGGCAAGGCGCGCATGACGGGCGAGCACGGCGTCTACAAGGTCGTGATTCGCACCCGCGAGGAAAGCGTCGGCAAGGCCGCCATCACGGCGGCGCGCGACCTGGTCATGGCCGCCATCAACGATCGGCCGTACGACGTGGCCGCCACCGTCGGGCGCCTGGCCGAGATGGTCGACCGCCTGTGCCTGGGCCCCAGCACGGCCAGCATCGTCGACGCGGCCGCCGAACGCGGCATCCCCTACATCCGCCTGAACGAGGGCAACCTGGTGCAACTGGGCCACGGCGCCGCGCAGCGCCGCATCTGGACGGCCGAGACCGACCGCACCAGCGCCATCGCCGAGGGCATCTCGCGCGACAAGGACCTGACCAAGCAGCTGCTGGCCGCCGCCGGCGTGCCGGTGCCCGAGGGCCAAGTGGTCGAATCGGCCGACGAGGCCTGGGAAGCGGCCCAGGACATCGGCCTGCCGGTGGTCGTCAAGCCCTCGGACGGCAACCACGCGCGCGGCGTTTCGCTCAACCTCAACACCGAAAGCGAAGTCGCCACGGCCTTTGCCGCCGCCGAAGCCGAGGGCTCCGAGGTGATCGTCGAACGCTGCATCCCCGGCCAGGAACACCGCGTGCTGGTGGTCGGCAACAAGGTGGTGGCCGCCATGCGCGGCGAGATCATCCACGTCAAGGGCGACGGGCGCTCCAGCATCGGCGCGCTGATCGACCTGCACGTCAACACCGACCCGCGCCGCGGCGAAGAAGAGCACCTGCCGCTGGAAACCCTGCGCCACGACGACGCCGTGCTGCAACTGCTGCTGCGGCGCCAGGGCCTGGGCATCGACAGCGTGTTGCCGGTGGGCCAGTCGGCCGTCGTGCAGCGCACCGGCAACATGTCGATCGACGTTACCGAGCAGGTGCACCCCGACGTGGCCGAGCTGGTGACGCTGGCCGCGCGCGTGGTGGGCCTGGACATCGCCGGCATCGACCTGGTGGCCGAGGACATCGGCCAGCCCCTGGGCCCGCAAGGCGGCGCCATCGTCGAAGTCAACGCCGGTCCCGGCCTGCTGATGCACCTCAAGCCCGCCGTGGGTCGTGCCCAGCCGGTGGGCGAGGCCATCGTCGAGCACCTGTTTCCGCCCGGCAGCAGCGGGCGCGTGCCCATCGTCGGCCTGATCGGCGACGGCCAGACCTCGCTGGCCGCGCGCCTGGTGGCCGCCTTCTTCCAGTTGCACGGCTGGCAGACGGCGCTGGCCTGCCGCGACGGCCTGTTCCTGGGCCGGCGGCAGCTGTCGCCGCACGGCTCCATCGGTTTCGAGCAGGGCGAAAGCATTTTGATCAACCGCACGGTGCAGGCCGTGGTGCTGGAGACCTCGCCGCGCCACATCCTGACCGAGGGCCTGCCCTATGACCGCTGCCAGGTCGGCGTGGTGCTGACCATGCCCGGCGCCCAGGGCCTGAGCGACCTGTACATCACCGAGGCCGACCAGATGCCGGGCATCCTGCGCACGCAGATCGACGTGGTGCTGCCCGACGGGGTGGCCGTGCTCAACGCCGACGACCCGGCCGTGCTGGCCCTGGCCGAATACTGCGACGGCGAGGTGATGCTGTTTTCCTGCGATCCGGCCAACCCCGCCGTGGCCGAGCACCGGGCCCGTCAGGGCCGGGCGGTACTGGCGCGCGGCACCGAGGTGGTGCTGCAGGGCCCCGCGGGCGAGGTGGCGCTGACCCATCTGTCGGCACCGGTGCAGTCGGCCCTGACGGCCGACGTCCCGCAGGACTTGCGCCCCCACGTGGTGGCGGCGGTGGCCGCGGCCTGGGCCGCCGGCGTGGCGCCCGAGCTCATCCGTGCCGGTTTGTTGCACTTTGATGAGCCGCGTGACACCGAAACGGTGCACTGAATCGCACACTCGTTCGTTTCTAGTCTCGGGACAACTCCCGGTCAGGACCCTCACATGGAAATCACCCGCATTCGCGCGCTGCGCGGCCCCAACCTGTGGAGCCGCCAGACGGCGATCGAGGCCGTCGTCACCTGCGACGAGTCCCAACGCGACCTGCGCTCCAACCCCGCGTTCGAGTTGCGCCTGCGTGAGCTGTTTCCCGCTGTCGGCGCGCTGGTGGGCGACCGGCCCGAGGGCCCGGTGTCCATGGCGCACGCGCTCGAGCGCTGCGCCCTGAGCCTGCAGGCGCAGGCCGGCTGCCCCGTCACGTTCAGTCGCACCACCCCGACCGAGATTCCCGGCACCTACCAGGTCGCCGTGCAGTACACCGAAGAGGCCGTGGGGCGCCTGGCCTTCAGCCATGCCGAGGCCCTGTGCCGCGCCGCCGCCGAGGGCGGCAGCTTCGACAGCGCCGCCGCGCTGGCCGAATTGCACGAACTGGACGAGGACGAGCGCCTGGGCCCCTCCACCGGCGCCATCGCGCACGCCGCCCAGTTGCGTGGCATTCCCATCCGGCGCCTGACGCGCGGCAGCCTGGTGCAGTTCGGCTGGGGCAGCCGGCAGCGGCGCATCCAGGCCGCCGAGGAAGACAGCACCAGCGCCATCGCCGAGACCATCGCGCAGGACAAGGACCTGACCAAGAAGCTGCTGCACTCCGCCGGCGTGCCGGTGCCGCGCGGCCGCCCCGTGGGCGACGTGGCCGACGCCTGGGCCGCCGCGCTCGACGTGGGCCTGCCGGTGGTCGTCAAGCCGCAGGACGGCAACCAGGGCAAGGGCGTCACGGTCGGCATCAGCGAACGCGAGCACTTCGAGATGGCCTATCGCACCGCCGCCGAGTACGGCCCGGTGCTGGTCGAGAAATTCCTGCCCGGCCAGGACTACCGCCTGCTGGTGGTGGGCAACAAGCTGGTGGCCGCCGCCCGCCGCGAGCCGCCCCAGGTCATCGGCGACGGCCAGCACACCGTGCGCGAGCTGGTGGCCGAGGTCAACCTCGACCCCCGCCGCGGCGACGGCCACGGCACCTCGCTCACCAAGATCCGCATCGACGCCATTGCCGAGGCGCGCCTGGCGGCGCAGGGCCTGACCGCCGACTCGGTGCCCGTCAGCGGGCAGCGCGTGGTGCTGCGCAACAACGCCAACCTGTCCACCGGCGGCAGCGCCACCGACGTCACCGACAGCGTGCACCCCGAGGTGGCCGCGCGCGCCGTCGAGGCGGCGCAAATGGTGGGCCTGGACATCTGCGGCGTCGACGTCGTGTGCGAAAGCGTGCTGCAGCCGCTGGAGGCACAAAGCGGCGGCATCGTCGAGGTCAACGCCGCCCCCGGCCTGCGCATGCACATCAGCCCCTCGTACGGCACCGGCCGCGATGTCGGCCAGGCGGTGATCGACCACATGTACCCCAACGGCGGCAACGGTCGCATCCCGGTCATTGCCGTCACCGGCACCAACGGCAAGACCACCACCGTGCGGCTGGCCGCGCACCTGCTGCGCACGCAGGGCCTGCGCGTGGGCATGACCAACACCGACGGCGTGTACGTGGGCGGCCGCCAGATCGACTCGGGCGACTGCTCGGGCCCGCGCAGCGCGCGCAACGTGCTGGCCCACCCCGACGTCGACGCCGCGGTGCTGGAAACCGCGCGCGGCGGCATGCTGCGCGAAGGCCTGGGCTTCGATCAATGCGATGTGGCCGTGGTCACCAACGTGGGCGCCGGCGACCACCTGGGCCTGAACTACATCACCACGCTGGAAGACCTGAAGGTGCTCAAGCGCGTCATCGTGCTCAACGTGGCGCCCACCGGCATGGCCGTGCTCAACGCCACCGACCCCTCGGTGGTGTCGATGGCGCCGCACTGCCCCGGCCGCGTGACCTTCTTCGCGCAGGACGGCCAGCACCCCGTGGTGGCCACGCACCGCGCCCAGGGCAAGCGCGTGGTGTTCGTCGAGCAGGGCGACATCGTGTGCGCCGAGGGCGCGTTTGAAAAACGCCTGCCGCTGGCGCGCGTGCCGATCACGCGCAAGGGCCAGATCGGCTTTCAGGTCGAGAACGTCATGGCCTCGGTGGGCGCCGCCTGGGCCGTGAACGTGCCCTGGGACGCCATCCAGAAGGGCCTGGCCACCTTCATCAGCGACCAGCAGGGCGTGCCCGGCCGCTTCAACGTGTTCGACTATCGCGGCGCCACCGTGATCGCCGACTACGGCCACAACCCGGACGCCATCGCCGCCCTGGTGGCCGGTGTCAACAACATGCCGGCGCAGCGGCGCTCGGTGGTCATCAGCGGCGCCGGCGACCGGCGCGACGAAGACATCCGCGAGCAGACCCGCATCCTGGGCACCGCCTTCGACTCCGTCATCCTCTACCAGGACGCCTGCCAGCGCGGCCGTGCCGACGGCGAGGTGCTGGCCCTGCTGCGCCAGGGGCTGGAAGGCGCCACGCGCGCCCGCCAGGTGGAAGAAATCCACGGCGAGTTTGTCGCCATCGACCGCGCGATGGACCAGCTCCAGACGGGCGACCTGTGCCTGATCCTGATCGACCAGGTGCAAGAAGCGCTGGCCCACATCCAGCAGCGCGTGGCAGCGCAGCGCCCAGCCCCCGCGGCCAAGCCCGCCGCCGGCAAGAAAAGCCGCAAGGGCCAAGTCGCCACGGCGCCCGCGCCGCTGGCCGCGCTGACCCAGCACCTGGCCTGATGCGACGCGGCCGCGCGGCCGCTCCGCCACCCGATCCGGATCGGGCGCCGCCGAGTCAGGCCCGCGCCAGCAGGCGCCGGCGCGCCGCCTCGTACTCGGCGCGCAGGCGGCCGATCAGTGCCGCCGCCGGCTCGATGGCCTTGACGGCGCCGATGCCCTGGCCGCTGCCCCAGATGTCCTTCCAGGCCTTGGCGGCGGCGCCACCGCCGAAGTTCATCGTGCTGGGGTCGCTCACCGGCAGGTTTTCCGGGTCCAGCCCGGCGGCGCGGATGGAGGGCGCCAGATAGTTGCCGTGCACGCCGGTGAACAGGTTGCTGTAGACGATGTCGTCCGAGGTGCCGGCCACGATGGCCTGCTTGTAGCTCTCGACCGCGCGCGCCTCCTCGGTGGCGATGAAGGCGGTGCCGATGTAGGCGAAGTCCGCGCCCATGGCCTGCGCCGCCAGGATGGCGCCGCCGTTGGCGATGGCGCCCGACAGCGCGATGGGTCCGTCGAACCATTCGCGGATTTCCTGCACCAGCGCAAACGGGCTCCTGGTGCCGGCGTGGCCGCCCGCGCCCGCCGCCACGGCGATCAGGCCGTCGGCGCCCTTCTCCACCGCCTTGCGCGCAAAGCGGTTGTTGATGATGTCGTGCAGCACCACGCCACCCCAGCCGTGCACGGCCGCATTCACGTCCTCGCGCGCACCCAGGCTGGTGATGACGACCGGCACCTTGTACTTGGCGCACACCGCCATGTCGTGCTCCAGCCGGTCGTTGCTCTTGTGCACGATCTGGTTGATGGCATAGGGCGCGGCGGGCTGCTCGGGGTGGGTCTTGTCCCAAGCCGCCAGCGCCTCTGTGATCTCGGCCAGCCATTCGTCCAGCTGCTCGGCCGGCCGGGCGTTGAGCGCCGGCATGGCGCCGATGACACCCGCCGTGCATTGCGCAATGACCAGCTTGGGGTTGCTGATGATGAACAGCGGCGAGCCGATGACCGGGAAGGTCTGCCTTTGCAGCACGGGCGGGAGTTGGGACATGGTGAACAGCAAAATATGGGTCAAATATGCCTCTGGCGCCCATCCAGTGCGCGCCAGCAGCTATCGTTATCGAAGCAAACGATCCAGCGAGCGATCAAAAGGCATCCGGTGCCAGCGCCAGGGCGCTGCCCGCGCCATCGACGATGGCATCGCGCAGCGCCAGGGTGCGCGGCAGGATGTGCTCGGCGTAGAAGCGCGCGGTGACGATCTTGGCCTGCATGAAGGCGGCGTCCTTGCCTTGGGCCAATTGTTCTTCGGCCGCCAGCAGGGCGCGGCCCAGTTGCCAGCCGGCCACCAGGTTGCCCGCCAGCATCAGGTAGGGCACGCTGCCGGCATAAGCCGCGTTGGGGTGCGCCTTGGCGTTGGCGTCGATGCAGTCCACCGCATCGCCAAAGGCGCGGCGCGCGGCATGCAGGTGACGGGCCACGGCCTTGGCGTCGGCACTGCCGCCGGCCAGGCGCTTTTCGGTCAGCTCGACCTGCTCGGCCACGCCCTTGGCCACGCGCCCGCCGTCGCGCGCGGTCTTGCGCCCGACCAGGTCGTTGGCCTGGATGGCGGTGGTACCTTCGTAGATCGGCAGGATGCGGGCGTCGCGGTAGTACTGCGCCGCGCCCGTTTCCTCGATGAAGCCCATGCCGCCGTGCACCTGCACGCCCAGGCTGGTCGCTTCCACGCTCATCTCGGTGCCGTAGCCCTTGACCAGCGGCACCAGGAATTCATAGAAGGCCTGGTTTTGCTGGCGCACGCGCGGATCGGGGTCGTGGTGCGCGGCATCGTAGGCAGCGGCCGCCGCACTGGCCGTGGCGCGGCAGCCCTCGGTCAGCGCGCGCATGGTCATCAGCATGCGGCGCACGTCGGGGTGATGAATGATGGTGGCGGCGCCCTTGGTGCTGCCATCCACCGGGCGGCTCTGCACGCGCTCCTTCGCGTAGGCCACCGCCTTCTGATAGGCGCGCTCGGCCACCGCGATGCCTTGCACGCCGACGCCGTAGCGCGCGGCGTTCATCATGATGAACATGTATTCGAGGCCGCGGTTCTCCTCGCCCACCAGGTAGCCCACGGCGCCGGGCCCGGCGCCGTTCTTGCACATCGCCGCCGTGCCATCACCGTACTGCAGCACCGCCGTCGGGCTGGCCTTGATGCCCAGCTTGTGCTCGATGCTGACGCAGTAGACGTCGTTGCGCTCACCCAGGCTGCCGTCACCCTTCACCATGAACTTGGGCACCACGAACAGGCTGATGCCCTTGACCCCCTCGGGCGCGCCCTGCACGCGGGCCAGCACCAGGTGCACGATGTTCTCGGCCATGTCGTGCTCGCCGTAGGTGATGAAGATCTTGGTGCCGAAGATCTTGTAGGTGCCGTCGGCCTGCGGCTCGGCGCGCGTGCGCACCGCCGCCAGGTCGCTGCCCGCCTGCGGCTCGGTCAGGTTCATGGTGCCGGTCCATTGGCCGGACACCAGCTTTTCGAGGTAGGTGGCCTTGAGCTGGTCGCTGCCGGCGGTCAGCAGGGCCTCGATGGCGCCGTCGGTCAGCAGCGGGCACAGCGCGAACGACAGGTTGGCCGAGTTGAGCATCTCCACGCAGGCCGCGGCGATGGTCTTGGGCAGGCCCTGGCCGCCCTCTTCCGCCGGGTGCTGCAGGCCCTGCCAGCCGCCTTCGGCATACTGCCGGTACGCCTCCTTGAAGCCCTGGCTGGTGGTCACGCTGGTGCCCGAATGGCGGGACGGCGCCTTGTCGGCCTCGAAGTTCAGCGGCGCCACCACCTGCTCGTTGAAGCGCGCGCATTCCTGCAGCACGGCCTGCGCCGTCTCCAGGCCGGCGTCCTCGAAACCGGGCAGCTTGGCGATTTCATCGATGCGGGCGAGATGCTCGATGTTGAACAGGAAATCCTTGACGGGGGCGGTGTAGCTCATGGCCATCTCCTCGAATGTCGAAGCTTGCGCGCGCGGGCGCGGCAAAAAACAAAAGGGGCACCGCGCGCGATGCCCCGGGAAGCTCAGTGCTTCATGCGTGCAGAAGCGTCACAGCGCCTTGACCAGTTCCGGCACCGCCACGAACAGGTCGGCCACCAGCCCGTAGTCGGCCACGCTGAAGATCGGCGCCTCCTCGTCCTTGTTGATGGCGACGATGACCTTGCTGTCCTTCATGCCGGCCAGGTGCTGGATGGCGCCCGAGATGCCGCAGGCCACATACAGCTGCGGCGCGACGATCTTGCCGGTCTGGCCGACCTGCAGGTCGTTGGCGGCGTAGCCCGCGTCCACCGCGGCGCGGCTGGCACCGATGGCGGCGCCCAGCTTGTCGGCCAGCGGGGTCATGACTTCGTCGAACTTTTCCTTGCTGCCCAAGGCGCGGCCACCCGAGACGATGATCTTGGCGGCCGTCAGCTCGGGCCGGTCGCTCTTGGCCAGCTCGGCGCCGACAAAGCTCGACTTGCCGCTGTCGGCCACCGCGGCCACGGTCTCGACGGCGGCGCTGCCGCCCGTCGCGGCGGCGGCGTCGAAGCCGGTGCTGCGCACGGTGATCACCTTGGTGGCGTCCTGCGACTGCACGGTGGCAATGGCGTTGCCGGCGTAGATCGGGCGCTCGAAGGTGTCGGGACTGTCGACCTGGGTGATGTCGCTGATCTGCGCCACGTCCAGCTTGGCGGCCACGCGCGGGGCCACGTTCTTGCCGGCGGCGGTGGCCGGAAACAGGATGTGGCTGTAGTTGCCGGCCAGCGCCAGCACCTGGGCGGCGACGTTCTCGGCCAGCCCATGGGCCAGGCCTTCGGCGTCGGCGTGCAGCACCTTGGCCACGCCGGCGATCTGCGCGGCGGCCTGGGCGGCGGCGCCGGCGTTGTGGCCGGCCACCAGCACGTGGACGTCGCCGCCGCAGGCCTTGGCCGCGGTGACGGTGTTGAGGGTGGCGCCCTTGATGGCGGCGTTGTCGTGTTCGGCAATGACGAGTGCGGTCATGAAATCTGGTCCTCGGTATGGGTTCGATGTCGGCGCTTAGATGACTTTCGCCTCGTTCTTGAGCTTGTCCACCAGCGTGGCCACGTCGGGCACCTTGATGCCGGCACCGCGCTTGGGCGGCTCGGACACCTTCAGGGTCTTCAGGCGCGGCTTGACGTCGACGCCCAGGTCCTCGGGCTTGACGGTGTCCAGCGGCTTTTTCTTGGCCTTCATGATGTTGGGCAGCGTGACATAGCGCGGCTCGTTCAGGCGCAGGTCGGTGGTCACCACCGCGGGCAGGCTGATGGCGATGGTCTCCAGGCCGCCGTCGACCTCGCGCGTGACCTTGGCCTTGTCGCCCTCGATCTCGACCTTGCTGGCGAAGGTGGCCTGCGGCAGGTCGGCCAGCGCGGCCAGCATCTGGCCGGTCTGGTTGGCGTCGTCGTCGATGGCCTGCTTGCCCAGGATCACCAGACCCGCCTGCTCCTTGTCGAGCAGGGCCTTGAGCAGCTTGGCCACGGCCAGCGGCTGCAGCTCCTCGGCGGTCTCGACCAGGATGGCGCGGTCGGCGCCGATGGCCATGGCGGTGCGCAGCGTTTCCTGGCACTGCGCCACGCCGCAGGAGACGGCGACGATCTCGCTGACGGCGCCCTTTTCCTTCAGGCGCACGGCCTCTTCGACGGCGATCTCGTCGAAGGGGTTCATGCTCATCTTGACGTTGGCAATGTCCACCCCGGTGCCGTCGCCCTTGACGCGCACCTTGACGTTGTAGTCCACCACGCGCTTGACCGCGACGAGTGCTTTCATCTGGAATCTCCTGTTGAAGAATGGCAAAAATCGGGCCGCCGCGCCGGCCAGCCGGCGGCGGGAATCACGAAGCATTTTAGTGGAGCGCCCGCCCCGCGCCTGTCGCCCATGGGTACCAATGAACGATCGTTCTTTTTGTTCACGCCGGCGCGGCCGGCGCCGGGCCCGGCGCCACGGCCTGGTGCACCACCCGCTGCGGGAAGGGAATGTCGATGCCGTTGGCGCGCAGCGCCTGCAGGATGGCCAGGTTGACCTCCGAGCGCAGGCCCAGGCTGCCCGACTCGGGCTCGTTCATCCAGTAGCCGACGGTGAACTCCAGCGAATCCGCGCCGAAGGCCGACAGGCCCACGAAGGGCGGCGGCTCGCGCAGCACGCGCTGGCTGGACAGCGCCGCCTCGCGCAGCAGACGCTGCACCCGATCGACGTCGCAGCCGTACTCGACGCCGACCACCGTGGACTGCCACACGCGCCGGTCGGCCAGCGACAGGTTCTCGACGCGCTGCGTCACCATCGTCTCGTTGGGCACCACCGACTCGCTGCCGGACCCGTTGCGAATCACCGTGTAGCGCGCGCGAATGTCGGTGATGCGTCCCTCGAAGCCATCGACGCGCACCTGGTCGCCGATGCGCAGCGCACGCTCGGCCAGCACCACGAAGCCCGACACGTAGTTGGCCGCCAGCTTTTGCAGCCCCAGGCCGATGCCCACGCCGATGGCGCCGCCCAGCACCGACAGCGTGGTCACGTCGATGCCGACGGCCGACAGGGCCAGCAGCACGGCTACCGAGACCAGCACCGCACGCAAGGCGTTGGCGATCATCTTGCGCAACGACAGCTCGCTGCCGTGGGCCGAGCGCAGCAGGCGCGCCTCCAGCGCCGACGACAGCCACAAGGCCAGCAGCAGGGCGATGCCGACGTTGATCACCCCTTCGATCAGCTTGCGCAGCGTGAGCGTGGCGCTGCCCACTTTCCAGCTGATGTCGCTGGCCTCCTGCAGCACCACCGGCAGCAGGCCGATCACCCACAGCACCCACACGGCCCACACCAGCCAGGAAATGCTGCGCTCCAGCACGCGCACCCCGCGCGCATCGGGAAACGCCGCCTGCAGCACCTTGACCCCGATGCGAATCACCGCCAGCGCCAGCAGCATCGGCAGCGCCAGGCGCATCAGCGGCGCATGGTCGTCCCAGCGCAGCCAGACCAGGCGCGCGCACCAGGCCAGGCCCAGCCACAGCAGCGGAAACAGCACGCCGTCGACTCCGCGCTGGCCCAGCACGATGCCGGGCTGACCACCCGCGCCGACCCACTTGCGCTGCAGCCGCGCCGTCAACCCCCAGGCCAACAGGCCGGTGACCACGATGGCCGCGAACTCGCCCAGGGCCAGCGGGCGGGTGACCGCCGCCCACCAGGCGCCCCAGTCGTCGATGCGCAGGCTGCGCTGGGTGTCCCAGCCGGCCAGCCAGGACGTCACCCCGCCTTGCGCCACGCGGGCTCCCGCTTGTCGATGAAGGCCTGCACGCCCTCCTGCGCCACGTCGTACATCATGTTGCAGGCCATGCTCTGGTTGGCCAGCTGGTAGGCCGCCTCGATGCCCAGCTCGCGCTGCCGGTAGAACAGCTCCTTGCCGATGGCGATCGCCGCGCGCGGCTTGGACAGGATGGCCTGCACCATGTCCTCGACGGCGGCGTCCAGCTGCTCGGGCACCACCACGCGGTTGATCAGGCCGCGCGCGCGCGCCTCGGCCGCGGTGATGAAACCGCCCGTCAGCAGCATCTCCATCGCCTGCTTGGGCTGCATGTTGCGCACCAGGGGCACGCTGGGCGTGCCGCAAAACAGGCCCACGTCGATGCCGTTGACGCCAAAGCGCACGCCCTCGGCGGCCACCGCCAGGTCGCACTGCGCCACCAGTTGGCAGCCCGCGGCGGCGGCCACGCCCTGCACGCGCGCGATCACCGGGATCGGCAGCTTCAGCAGCGACACCATCATCCGGCTGCACTGGCCGAACAGCTGCTGGTAGTAGTCCAGCCGCGGGTTGGCCTTCATCTGCTTCAGGTCATGCCCGGCGCAAAAGGCCCGGCCTTCGGCGGCGATCACCAGCACGCGCGCCGACGGGTTGGCGGCGATGCGGTCGAGCCGGTGCTGCAACTCGGTCAGCACCGCCTCGCTGAGCACGTTGAAGGCCTTGGGCTGGTTGAGCGTGAGCACGTGCACGCCGCGGGCGTCGGCGCTGTGCAGCACCAGGGCGTCAGAAGATGGGATGGGATCGGATGCAGTCATGGCAGATTCACCTCGTCAGGCAGGCGCTTGCGTTGGCCCAGGAAAACTATCAATTCAATAGCTGCTTGCGCTTTTTTGTCAAGCGCCAAGGGCCATTTTCATTCAAAAATCATGCGCGTGACGCCGACGTCACGCCAGCATTGCCACGGACCCCAATGGCGGCTCGCTGCAAAGTCATGGCGTCACGCCCGATTGCCCATGATGGCCCTCACGCGAACCCGCTCAGCGAGGTCGAAAGCCGCGCGACCACCGGGAGGTCGCGTACGGCTGTCACGGCATCCACGAGGGTCGATTTCTCGGCTGCAGTCAACGTGTTCAAGTCGCCGTCGTCAAAGTAGACCAGCGCCTTCAGGCTTTCGCTGGGCTGAAAATTCGACCCGAACAAGACCCGCGCAGAAGCCATTCCGCGCGACAGACTCACTCCGGCCTTGACCATCGCCGCGACATCGCGGTAGTCCTTGGCCTCCGCGCGCTGGAGAACAACTTTGAGCTTGGTCGCCAGCAAGTCATCAAGAGCCGCCACCTGCATGACACCATCGTCGGTCAGAGCGGATGCTCGGAGAAGAAATCGAAATCCACCGATTCGCGATGCCCCAGGCGCAACGCAATCGCGGTGCCGCCGTACAGCACAAACCCCAGACCCCGGACCTTGCTTAGCTGAGGCCACAGGCGCTGCTGCGCCCGGGGCAAGACGTCCAGGCGCGGCTTGAGCATGCCCGTCACGCAAACCTCCGCACCGGCATCACGGGAACGTGATCCACACTGGACAGGCCCAAGCGGTAATGCCAGTACGCCCACGAGCGCTCGTTGAACTGCCCAGCCTGTGCGTGCACCAGGACGTCGCGAAGCACCTCATCGCCGACTCGGGAGGCCAACAACTGAACATCCGCGTAATCGCCGATATTCATGACCTGGGCGATCACCCGCTCAGGCATCGATACAGCTTCCTCCGGCGTTTTCCACCAGATGTACTTGCTGGCAAAGGGTATCAACCCATCCCGCTCGAGCTGGATCATGTTGGAACCTCTACAACGTGAATCGCCGTGCCACAACCGCCCTCCTTGACCACCCGTTCGGTGGAAGGCGGAAACTTCTCCAACTTCTCAATGGGGCGGCGCGGGCGCGGTAGCAATTCGCCACCACAGTTCGGACACGTTCCGCCAAGGACATGCTCGACGCACGCCATGCAGAACGTGCATTCGAACGAACAGATACGAGCGTCTTCTGAGTCCGGTCGCAATTCAGCAGCACAACACTCGCAACACGGCCTCATTTGCAACATGACCTCTCCTTCGGAAATCAGTGTTTATCGACAGGAAAAATTGAGGGCAAACCAGCATTTACCCCGGTCGCGACACTTCACACATCCGCCAGCACCCGCACATGCGCCTCCACGCTGCGTGCCAGCGCGTGCAGGTTGTAGCCGCCCTCCAGGCAGCTGACGATGCGGCCCTGGGCAAAGCGCTGGGCGATGCCCTTCACGCGCTGGGTGATCCAGGTGTAGTCGCTCTCGGTCAGGCCCAGCTGGCCCATGTCGTCGTCGCGGTGGGCGTCGAAGCCGGCGCTGATCAGGATCAGCTCGGGCTTGTGCTGCTCCAGGCGCGATATCCACATCATCTCGATCAGCTCGCGGATGTCCATGCCGCGGGTGTAGGCCGGCACCGGGCAGTTGACCAGGTTGGCATCGTGAAAGCGCGCGCCGCCGGGCGGGTAGAACGGGTCCTGGTAAAAGCTCACCATCAGGATCCGCTCGTCGCCGTGCACGATGTCCTCGGTGCCGTTGCCGTGGTGCACGTCGAAGTCGACGATGGCCACGCGCTTGAGGCCGTGGCGCTCGCAGGCGTATTTGGCGGCAATGGCGACGTTGCTGAAAAAGCAGAAGCCCATGGCCTGGTCGCGCGTGGCGTGGTGGCCGGGCGGGCGGGTGGCGCAAAAGGCGTTTTCCAGCTCGCCGCGCAGCACGGCGTCCACCGCGTCGATGGCGGCGCCGGCCGACAGCAGCGCGGCGCGCCAGGTGTGGGTGTTCATCAAGGTGTCGGGGTCGATCGAGAACGCGTCGGGCCCGCCGGCGGCCACCTCCTCGGCCAGCATGTCGCTCAGGCCGCGCAGCGCGGCCACGTGGCGCCGGCCGTGCGCCAGCAGCAGCTCGCCCATGGTGGCGGGGGCCGGCTCGCGGCGCTCCAGCACGTCGGCCACGCCGGTGATGAGCAGGCGGTCCTCGATGGCGTCGATGCGTGCCGGGCACTCAGGGTGGCCCGCGCCCATGTCATGCAGACGGCAGTCCGGATGCACGAAATAGCCGGTACGTCCCAATTTCCATCTCCTCGGTGCCCAAAACCGGCCTGATTTTCCGGTAACGTCCCGTCATGGACGCAACAAAGAAGATCAAGGCTGTTCTGGATCAGCTTAACACGGTGATGGTGGGCAAAAGCGCCCAGGTGGAGGGCAGCGTGGCCTGCCTGCTGGCGGGCGGGCACCTGCTGATCGAGGACGTGCCGGGCGTGGGCAAGACCACGCTGGCGCACGCGCTGGCGCGCACCTTCGGCCTGGCCTTTTCGCGCGTTCAGTTCACGGCCGACCTGATGCCCAGCGACCTGCTGGGCGTGTCGGTGTACGAGCGCGGCAGCGAATCCTTCGTGTTCCACCCCGGCCCGGTGTTCGCCCAGGTGCTGCTGGCCGACGAGATCAACCGCGCCAGCCCCAAGACGCAAAGCGCGCTGCTGGAGGCCATGGAGGAAAAGCAGGTGACGGTGGAAGGCGCCACGCGCGCGCTGCCGCAGCCGTTTTTCGTCATCGCCACGCAAAACCCGCACGACCAGTTGGGCACCTACGCGCTGCCCGAGTCGCAGCTGGACCGCTTTCTGATGCGCATCTCGCTGGGCTACCCCGAGCGCCGCGCCGAGCGCGAGCTGCTGGCCGGCGAGGGCCGGCGCGAGCGCGCCGACGCGCTGCAGGCCGTGCTGTCGGCGCTGGAGCTGGCCGCGCTGCAGCAGGCCGTGGGCCAGGTGCACGTGGCCGAGCCGCTGCTGGACTACGTGCAGGACCTGATCGCCGCCACGCGCTCGGGCCGCTGGTTCGTGCAGGGCCTGTCGCCGCGCGCCGGCATCGCGCTGCTGCGCGTGGCGCGGGCGCAGGCGCTGATCGCCGGGCGCGACTACGTGGCGCCCGACGACGTGCAAGCCGTGCTGCCCGCCTGCACCGCGCACCGTCTGGTGCCGGTGGGCCAGGCCGGGCGCGGCGCCGTGGAGCAGGTGCGGGCGATGATCGATGCGGTGCCCCTGGCTTGAACTGAGTTGAGATGAACAGCCGAACGCAGAGGACGCAAAGGATTCGCAGAGGACGCAGAAAAGACATTTCAAAAGGCGTTCCGTGAGATGCCAAACCTTCGTAGCGCGCAACACCCATCAAGATATCGCCGACCCACCATGAATGCTTCTGCGTCCTCTGCGTTCGGTATTTCGGATAGGTATCAAAACAATAGCTTCTCCCGCTTTCCCCGTGCCCGCCAACGCCCTGTTTGACCCCGAATCCGCCGCGGCGCCCGCCCTGCCCTGGTGGGCCGCGCGGGCCCGCGCGCGCCAGCGCTGGGCGCGCTGGTGGCAGGCGCGCCAGCCACGCACCGACACGCTTTTGCTGACGCAGCGCAACGTCTACATCCTGCCCACGCGCGCCGGCTGGATGCTGGCCGCGACGCTGGGGGTGCTCTTGATCGGCTCGATCAACTTCCAGCTCAACCTGGGCTACGCGCTGACCTTTCTCTTGGCCGGCTGCGCCGCCGCCGGCATGGTGATCGGGCACAACACGCTGCGCGGGCTGGCGCTGCAGCTGGCGCCGCCCGAGCCGGTGTTTGCCGGGCAGCTGGCGCGCCTGTCGGTCACCCTGGTCAACAACCGGCGCACGCCGCGCCTGGCCGTCGGCGTGGCGCGGCGCGGCACGCGCCAGTGGGCCTGGGCCGACGTGCCGGCGGGCGGCCAGGCGACGGTGGAGGTGGCGTTTCAGCCCGCGCGCCGCGGCCCGCACGCCGTGCCCGCGCTGGTGGCCGAGACGCGCTTTCCGCTCGGCTCGTTTCGCATCTGGGCGCCCTGGCAGCCGGCCGCGCGCGTGCTGGTCTACCCCGCGCCCGAGCCGCAGCCGCCGGCCCTGCCGATCGGCGAGCCGGCGCCCGGCAGCGGCGCCACCAGCGGCGCACGCGCCAGTGGCGAGTTCGACGGCGTGCGCGCCTACCAGCGCGGCGACCCGCTGAAGCTGGTGGTCTGGAAGAAGTACGCCCGCTCGGGCGAGCTGGTCAGCCGCGACACCCAGCTGGTGCAGCGCCACGCGCTGTGGCTGGACTACGCGCGTGCTGGCACGCCGGACGCCGAGGCGCGCCTGTCGCGCCTGGCGGCCTGGGTGCTGGCGGCCGACGCGCAGCAGCTGGACTACGGCCTGCGCCTGCCCGGCGTCGAGATCGCGCCCGACAGCGGCCCCGCGCACCGCCTGCGCTGCCTGGAGGCGCTGGCCACATGCTGAACGCCGCGCCACACGATGCTGCGCCGGGCGCCCGCTGGCTGCCGCGCCTGCAGCAGCTGCCGCGCGAGACGCGCGACACGCTGTTTTTGCTGGCGCTGGTGGGCTGGATCGTGCTGCCGCAGGTGCCCTACCTGCCCGCCTGGTGCTCGGGCCTGGTGGCCGTGGTGCTGCTGTGGCGCGGCACGCTGGCGCTCACGGGGCGGCCGCTGCCGCACCGGGCGTGGCTGATCGGGCTGCTGATCGCCGCCACCGCCGCCACCCGCGTTACCCACGGCGCCCTGCTGGGGCAGGACGCCGGCGTCACCCTGGTGGTGTGCCTGCTGGCGCTCAAGACGCTGGAGCTGCGCGCGCGGCGCGATGCGCTGGTGATTTTTTTTCTGGGCTTCTTCACCCTGCTGACCGGGTTCTTCCACTCGCAGTCGCTGGCGACGGCCGCCGTCATGCTGGTGGGCGTGTGGGGGCTGCTGACGGCCCTGATCAACGCGCACCGCCCGGTCGGCCAGCCGCCCCTGCGCGACTCGGCCGCGCTGGCGCTGCGCATGGCGCTGGCCGGCGCGCCGGTGATGATCGCGCTGTTCGTGTTCTTTCCGCGCTTTGCGCCGCTGTGGGGCGTGCCCTCGGGCGATCCGCGCGGACGCAGCGGGCTGTCCTCCACCATGGAAGTCGGCAAGGTGGCCGCGCTGGCGCTGGACGACGGCGTGGCGCTGCGCGTGCGTTTCGATGGCGCGCCGCCGCCGCAGCGCGAGCTGTACTTTCGCGGCCCGGTGCTGAGCCACTTCGACGGCCGCGAGTGGACCGCGCGTGGCGGTGGCGACGGCTTCGACGTCGCCCTGGGCCCGCCGCCGCGCGACCTGCAGGTGCGCGGCGCGCCGATCGACTACGAGCTGACGCTGGAGCCCAGCGCCGGCCCCTGGCTGCTGACGCTGGACGCCGCGCCCCAGGCGCCGGCGCTGCCGCCCGGCTGGCGCGCGCGCCAGACGCCCGACCTGCAGTGGCTGGCCAACCGCCCCGTCACCGCGCTGCTGCGCTACCGCGCCCAGAGCTGGCCCGAGTTCAGCTACGGCCAGACTGGCTGGGACGGCCGCCTGCCGCGCCAGCTGGGCGCCGAGCTGCAGTTGCCCGCCGGCTACAACCCGCGCACGCTGGCGCTGGCGCGCGAGCTGCGCGCCGCCGCGCCCGAGGGCGGCCCGCAGGCCATCGTGCAGGCCGCGCTGCAGCGCCTGCGCAGCGGCGGCTACAGCTACACGCTGGAGCCGGGCGTGAGCGGGCGCGACAGCGCCGACGAGTTCTGGTTCGACACCAAGGCCGGCTTTTGCGAGCACATCGCCTCGGCCTTCGTGGTGCTGCTGCGCGCCGCCGGCGTGCCGGCGCGCATCGTCACCGGCTTTCAGGGCGGCGAGATGAACGGCCTGGACGGCTACTGGACGGTGCGCAACGCCGACGCCCACGCCTGGACCGAGGTCTGGCTGGCCGGGCGCGGCTGGGTGCGGGTGGACCCCACCGGCGCCGTCATGCCCGGGCGCATCGGCCAGACGCAGCGCCTGCGCCCGCCGCCGGGCCTGGTGGCCGGCGCCATCGACACCTTCAACCCCGACCTGCTGCGCCAGCTGCGCGCCGGCTGGGAGGCCGTCAACAACCGCTGGAACCAGTGGGTGCTGAACTACACCCAGGGCCGCCAGCTCGACCTGCTGCGCGGCCTGGGCTTCGAGCAGCCCAGCTGGGAAGACCTGGGCAAGGTGCTGGCCGGCCTGCTGACGGCCGCCGCCCTGGTCGGCGCCGCCTGGGCGCGCTGGGAGCGCACCCAGCACGACCCCTGGCTGCGCCTGCTGCAGGCCGCGCGCCGGCGCATGCGCGCGGCCGGCATCGCCGCCGCCGACAGCGCGCCGCCGCGCGAGCTGGCGCGCCTGGCCGCGCAGCACAGCCCCTGGCCCGCCGCGCTGCGGGCGCCGCTGGCGCGCTGGCTGCTGGCACTGGAGCGCCAGCGTTATGGGGGATCCGGCTCGCCTGCGGCGCCCTCGCTCGCTACACTGCGGCGAGAGTTCCGCCAGCTGCGCTGGCCCCGTCCGTCCTGATGTCCGCCATGCCACACCCTGGGCCCACCCGCGCCATTTCCCGTCGTGCCGTCACTTCGTTATTGATAGCTGCCGGCGCTTCATGGACGGGGGCCGAAGCCAGAAATCGTTCCAAATCGGCCGGCGCCGCCGAGCCAACGGCCTACCTGCTGCGCGACGACGCCATGCGCTGGGCCGACGAAATGGCCGAGCGCCGCGGCCTGGACGTCGAATGGACGCGCCAGGCCGTCGGCCAGGCGGTATTTCTGCGCCAGGTGCCGCGCCTGATGCTGCCGCCCGCGCGCGGCACGGCCAAGAACTGGCGCGCCTACCGCAGCCGCTTCGTCGAGCCGCTGCGCATCCGCGCCGGCGTGCGCTTCTGGCAGCGCAACCGCAACGCGCTGGCACGTGCGCAGGCCGAGTTCGGCGTGCCGCCCGAGATCGTCGTCGGCATCATCGGTGTCGAGACCATCTACGGCCAGAACATGGGCAACTTCCGCGTCATCGACGCGCTGGCCACGCTGAGCTTCGACTTTCCGCCCGAGCACCCGCGCGCCGCCGAGCGCCAGGCCTACTTCAGCGGCGAGCTGGAGCAATTCTTGAGCCTGTGCCAGCGCAGCGGCATGGCGCCCGCCCAGCCGCTGGGCAGCTACGCCGGCGCCATGGGCCTGCCACAGTTCATGCCGTCCAGCTGGGTCAAGTACGCCATCGACTTCGACGGCGACGGCCAGATCGACCTGTGGGCCAGCGAGCCCGACGCCATCGGCTCGGTGGCCAACTACTTCAAGGGCTACGGCTGGCAAAGCGGCCTGCCCACGCACTACCCCGTCCAGCTGTCGGCCGAGGCCGACCTGGACGCCCTGCTGGCGCCCGACATCCTGCCGAGCTTCAGCCCCGTGCGCTTCGAGGCCCTGGGCGCCGAACTGGACGCCGCCGGCCGCGCCCACGCCGGCCCGCTGGCGCTGATCGAGCTGCAAAACGGCGGCGACGAGCCCAGCTACGTGGCCGGCACGCAGAACTTCTACGTCATCACGCGCTACAACTGGAGCAGCTACTACGCCATGGCGGTGATCGAGCTGGGGCAGGCGGTGGCGCAGGCGCTGGGGCGGTAGGCAACGCCGACAGAACAGCCGAACGCAGAGGACGCAAAGGACTCGCAAAGGACGCAGAAAAATTCATGGTGGGGCGCTTCACCTTGGCACGTGCCCGACGGTGCCGGCGTTCACTTCTTGACAGACCCCTTCAAGAATGTCTTTGTTGCGTCCTCTGCGAATCCTTTGCGTCCTCTGCGTTCGGTATGGAAGACGCTCAAAACACCCCCGCCGCCAAACCCGCCGCCAACCCGGCCCCCAGCTCCGCGCAGCGCGCCAGGTCGTCGGCACCGATGATCTTGGGCGCCAGGATGCGCTCGGGCGTTTGCGCGTGGGTGCACACGATGAGGCTGGGCGCGATTTGCTTCAGGCGCCAGCCGGTGGCGATGCGCTCCAGCTGGCGCAGGGCGTTGCTGCCGTCGCTGCCGGCGCAGAACATGGCGGCGTAGGGCCGGCCGTTGGCCTGGCCCAGCACGGGGTAGTAGCAGCGGTCGAAAAAATCTTTCATCAGCCCGGCCAGCGCCGCCAGATTTTCGGGCGCGGCAAACAGGTAGCCGTCGGCGGCCAGCACGTCGGCGGGGCCGGCGTCCACGGCGCGCAGCAAGCGCACCACCACGCCCTCTTCGGCGCGCGCGGCGGCGGCGGCGGCCTCGGCCATCTGGCGCGTGCCGCCGGTCAGGCTGTGATAGACGATGAGCAGGGTCTTGGTCATGGCGCGGCACTCGGCACCCGATGGTGCCAGTAACGCGCGGCGCTGTCGCGCTGGCACGCCAGCTCGTCCGGGCGGGCGCTGCTCCAGCGCATGGCGCCGCAGGCGGGCGAGGCGCGCACCGGCACACCGCGTTCGGCGTAGCGCGCCAGCACCGGCGGCGCGGGGTGGTGAAAGCGGTTGCGATAGCCGGCCTGGATCAGTGCCAGGCGCGGCTGCACGGCGTCGATGAAGACGGCCGACGACGAGGTGCGGCTGCCGTGGTGCGGCACCAGCAGCACCGTGCTGCGCAGCGGCGTGCCCACCGCCAGCAGCGCCTGCTCCTGCGCCGCCTCGATGTCGCCGGTGAGCAGCGCCAACGCCTGCGGCGTGCTGACGCGGATCACGCAGCTCATGGCATTGCTGCGCCGCGCGGCGGCGGCTTGCGCGGCGTCGGGGTGCAGCACGTCGAAGCGCACGCCGTCCCACTGCCAGCCCTGGCCGGCGCGGCAGGGCGTGCCGGCGGGCAGGCCCTCCAGCACGCGGCCGGGCTCGATCGAGGTGATCAGATCGGCCCGAGGCTGCTGCGCCAGCACGGCCGCCGCGCCGCCCGTGTGGTCGGTGTCGCGGTGGCTCAGCACCAGGGTGTCCAGGCGCTCGCCCAGGGCGCGCAGCAGGGGCGCCAGCACGCGCTGGCCGGCGTCGCTGTCTTCCGAATAGCGCGGGCCGGCGTCGTACAACAGGCTGTGGCGCGCCGTGCGCACCAGCACCGCGCTGCCCTGCCCGACGTCGGCCGCCAGCAGCTCGAACTGGCCGGGCGCCGGCCGCGCCGGCTGCCACAGCAGCAGAGGCAGCAGCAGCGGCACGCCGGCCAGCCGCAGCGCCAGCGGCCAGCGCATGGCCAGCAGCGCGCCGCCAGCCACCGCCAGTGCGCCCAGCGCCAGGGGCAGCGCCGGCACCGACCACTGCGCCCACGGCCAGGTGGCCAGCCATTGCAGCAGCGCCACCAGCGGCTGCAGGGCCAGCGCGGCGGCCTGCCACAAGGCGGGCCAGGCCACGCCCAGCAAGGCCAGCGGCGTGACCACCAGCGTGACCCACGGAATGGCCACCAGATTGGCCGCCAGCCCCACCACCGAGGCCTGGCCGAACAGCAGCAGCGACAGCGGCGTGAGCGCCAGCGTGACCACGCCCTGCTCACGCAGCAATTGAACAAAATGACCGTTGGCGCCCTTGTGACCTGCGCCGGCAGCTCTCGAATCAGTAGCAAACAAGATGCCCACCGCGACGAAGCTGAGCCAGAAGCCCGCCTGCAGCAGCGCCCATGGGTCCAGCGCCAGCACCGCCGCGCCGGCCCACAGCCAGGCCAGCCACCAGGGCCAGCGCAGGCCGGCCACGCGCAGCGCCGTCATGCCGGCCAGCATCAGCACCGTGCGCTGCGCCGGCACGCCCCAGCCGCTGAACAGTGCGTAGGCCGCCGCCAGCGCCACGCCGCCGATCCAGGCCGCGCTGGGCGCCGGCAGCCACAGGCAGGGGTTGGCGCGCCCCCAGCCGCGCCAGCGCGCCGCGCGCCGCCACAGCCAACCCACCGCGCCGGCGGCCAGCCACGCGAACATGGTGATGTGCAGGCCCGAGATGCTCATCAGGTGCGCCACGCCGGTGACGCGAAACAGGTCCCAGTCGCGGTGCTCGATCACGCCCTGGTCGCCCGTCACCAGCGCGGCGACGATGGCCCGCCGGCTGTGCGCGGCGGCGTCGCCCGGCGATTCGGCCCGCGCCAGGATGCGGTCGCGCACGGCCTGGCGCGCGCGCTCGACGCGGTGGCCCACGCCCTCGGCCAGGCGCTGCGGCGGCGCGTCGCGCGGGCCCGCGCGCACGTAGCCGGTGGCGCCGATGCCCTGCTCCCACAGGTACAGCTCGTAGTCGAAGCCGTGCGGGTTGAGCGTGCCGTGCGGCGCCTTCAGACGCGCCTGCAGGCGCCAGCGTTGGCCGGCGCGGATCGGCTCGGGCGGGCCCCTGTCGGCGCGCGCGGCACCGTCGGGCGCGGCGCGGTACCAGGCCAGCTGCACGCGCGGCGGCAGCCTGACCCGTGAACCATCACGCTCGGCCCGTTCGACCTCGAAGACAAAGCGCCAGCCGGTGGCGCCCTGCTGCGGCATGCGGGCGACCACGCCGGTCAGCACCAGATCCGCGCCTTCCAGGTCGGGCGCCAGGGCCTGCGCGGCCACCTGCTGCGCGCGCCAGCCGGCGGCGCCCCAGGCGGCCAGCGCGCCGGCCAGCAGCCAGGCCAGGGGCAGCAGCCGCAGCGCGCCGGCCGCCACGCGCCGCGTTCGCAAGGCCCACGCCGCCAGCCCCGCCAGCAGCAGCGCCAGGGCCAGCGCGCCGCCGTAGACCGCGGGCGCATCCAGCGCGCGCTGCTGCACCTGCACGGCCGTGCCCAGCCAGGCCCCCAGTGGCAAGGCCAGCAGCGCGGCGGCCAGCGGGCGCTGGGCGGCATGCGCGGGCAAGGACGGTGGCACGGCCAATGAATCTCCCTTCCAATGCCCGCATCATGCCGCGCCGCGCGCCGGCCGTTACAGTGGCGTGGTGCGTGCCTGCCGGGCGGGCGCGCCGCATCCTTTCAACACCCTTGAGGGCACACCATGAGCATCGCCGCCAAACTGCAGCAACTGGGCATCACGCTGCCGCCCGTCTCCACCCCCGCCGCGGCCTATGTGCCCTTTGTGCGCAGTGGCAAGCTGGTCTTCTTGTCGGGCCACATCGCGCGCAAGGAGGGCAAGGTCTGGACCGGCAAGCTGGGGGCGAACATGGATACCGCCGAAGGCGCGGAGGCCGCGCGCGCCGTGGCCATCGACCTGATGGGCACGCTGCAGGCCGCGTGCGAGGGCGACCTGGGGCGCGTGCGCCGCATCGTCAAGGTGATGAGCCTGGTCAACTCGACGCTCGACTACACCGAGCAGCACCTGGTCACCAACGGCTGCTCCGAGCTGCTGGGCGAGGTGTTCGGCGACGCCGGCAAGCACGCGCGCAGCGCCTTCGGCGTGGCGCAGATCCCGCTGGGCGCGTGCGTGGAGATCGAGTTGGTTGCCGAGATCGATTGAGACTGGCGCGCCGCATCGGTCCGATCGCGGGCGCCTGCGCTGTTTGCCCATCCAGCGTTTGTCACGCAATTGCAACCAAACGCCGGCGCGCTCACCCGACAAGCGCTCCTGCAAGAATGGGCACGAGGCAAGGAAAGTCAACGCCGCCGCGGGAAAAGCCCGTTTCCGTAGGCTCGCGCCGCGAATACCCCCACGCTAACGCTTTGTGACCGCCATCGGGGTGGTTGTCGGCATAGTTGAAAGTACACGTGCCTGCCGGGGCGTGCCCGGTTTGACCGGGTGCAGTTCAAACCGCGGCGACATGCTGTCCCGGCTTGCGGCGTCGTCAACGTGCATCTTTGTGTGTGACCGCGGGTTTCGCCTTGTGCAGCCGGCCACTCGAACCCTGCACACAAGGATGCCAACATGACCCTGGAGGTCTCTGAAAGCGCGTGCGCACCGCTGGCAAACCAGCCCGCCGCAACGCCACAGTCCGGCGCGTCGTCATCGACACCGGCCACTGCGACAACGACTGGCCACCCCGTGGCTGGCACCCTCGGCTTGAGCGCCTTGGCTGCGGCGGCCTTGGCGGCCTGCGGCGGCGGCAGCGATGGAGCGGGTGTTGCCGGAAGTCCCGGCAACTTCGACACACCCCCGGCCGCACCCAGCGGCCCCATTTCCCCCGAGCAGGCGGCGCGCTTTCTGCATCAGGCGCAGTTCTCGTCCAGCGACGACGAGATCGCCCAGGTGCGCGCCAAGGGCTACGAGGGCTGGCTGACGGCCCAGATGGCGCAGCCCCCCACCCAGGCGGCCTGGGACTGGCTGATCGCTGGCGGCTACAACGGTACAGGCGCCAACGTTCTCGACAACGATGCCTATGCCGACTACATGGTGTGGTATCAGCTGATGCAATCGAGCGATGCCATGCGCAAGCGCGTGGCGCTGGCGCTGTCGGAGATCATGGTGGTGTCCACCACGCTGATCGAAGGCGAGTCGTGCTCGTTTGCCATGGCCGCGTACTGGGACTTGCTCAATCGCAACGCCTTCGGCAACTTTCGCAAGCTGCTGGGCGAGATCACGCTGAACCCGGCCATGGGCATCTTCCTGAACACGCTGGGCAACCAGAAGGAAGACGCCGCCACCGGTCGCCAGCCGGACGAGAACTATGGGCGCGAGGTGATGCAGCTGTTCACCATCGGGCTGATCCAGCTGAACATGGACGGAACGCCGCGCCTGGGCGCCAACGGCCGCCCGCTTGAAACCTACGGCCAGGACGACGTGAGCAACCTGGCGCGCGTGTTCACCGGCTATGTGCTGGACCCGACGGGCCACGTCAAAGGCACCAAGCCCGAGCGCTATCGCAATCCCATGATCGTCAAGGCCGCCCAGCACTCCACGCTGGACGTCACCTTCCTGGGCACCACCATCGCCGGCAGCACGCCGCCGCAGCAAAAGCTGGACAAGGCGCTCGACACCTTGTTCAACCACCCCAACACCGCCCCCTTCATCGGCCGGCAACTCATCCAGCGCCTGGTGACCAGCGCGCCCAGCCCGGCCTACGTGGGGCGGGTGGCCGCCGCCTTTGCCAACAACGGCGCCGGCGTGCGCGGCGACTTGGCCGCCGTCATCAAGGCCATCTTGCTCGATCCCGAGGCACGCCGCGACCCGGCGCAGGCGCCAGCCACCTGGGGCAAGCTGCGCGAGCCCATGATCCGCTGCGTGCAGTGGGCGCGCACCTTCGGCGCCGCCCCGAAAAACGGTGCGCCCTGGATGATCGAAGACCTGTCCGACCCATCCGAGGGCCTGGGCCAGAGCCCGCTGCGCAGCCCCTCGGTGTTCAACTTCTTCCGGCCCGGCTACGTGCCGCCGAACACGGCCCTGGACGCCACCGGCCAGAGCGCGCCGGAGTTCCAGCTCACCAACGAAACCACGGTGGCCGGCTACATCAACTACATGGAAGGCGCCATCGGCGACGGCATGGATGCCGACAAGGGCACCAAGATCTGGGTGCAGAGCTACACGCGCGAGATGGCGCTGGTGAATGACCCCAAAGCCCTGGTGAACCGCCTGAACCTGCTGCTGGCGGCGGGCCAGTTGTCCAGCGCCACGCTTGCCACCATCACCAATGCCATCGCCACCATCGGTACCGGCAGCGCCTACGGCCGCAAGACGCGCATCTGGAGCGCCATCTTGCTGGTCATGAGCTGCCCCGAATACCTCGTTCAAAAGTGAGACGCCACACCATGCATCACCATCATCAGCCGGCGCGCCGCGCCTTCTTGCAGCGCGTGGGCCAACTGGGCGTGGCCGGCGTCGCCACGCCGTGGGCGCTGAACCTGGCGGCCATGGGCGAGGCGGCCGCCTTCACCGCCAATGACTACCGCGCCCTGGTCTGCGTCTTCCTGTACGGCGGCAACGACCACGGCAACACCCTGATTCCAGCGGACGCCACGGGCTACGCCGAATACGCCAAGGTGCGCGGCGGGCTGGCCTTCGCGCGCAGCGCGCTCAATGCCACGCAACTGGCGCCGACACTCAACGGCGGTCGCCAGTACGCGCTGGCGCCCTCGCTGTCCGCGCTCAAGCCGTTCTTCGACGCTGGCCAGCTGGCCGTGCAACTGAACGTCGGCCCCCTGGTGCAGCCCACCACGCTGGCGCAGTACAAGGCGCGCGCCGTGCCGCTGCCGCCCAAGCTGTTCTCGCACAACGACCAGCAGTCGGTGTGGCAAAGCGCCGCCGCCGAGGGCGCGGTGCGTGGCTGGGGCGGCGCCATGGGCGATCTGGCACTGGCGTCCAACGGCCAGTCGCTGTTCACCTGCATGTCGGTGACGGGCAACGCGGTGTTTCTGGCCGGGCGCAACGTCGTGTCCTACCAGATCGGCGCCAGCGGCGCCGTGGCCATCAACGGCGTGGCCATCGAGCCGCTGTACGACTCGCCCGCCTGCCGCGAGGCGCTGCGCACGCTGATCACCCAGGCACGCCCCCAGGTGCTGGAAAACGAATACAACCGCATCACCGCGCGCTCGATCGATTCGCAAAAGACCCTGGCCACGGCGCTGGCCGGCACGCCCAACTTCGACGCGCTGCTGCCCGACAAGGACGCCGCGACGGGACAAAAGCGCGACCTCAACCGCCAGCTCAAGATGGTCGCGCGCCTGATTGCGGCCGGTCGTGGCATGGGCATCAAGCGGCAGGTGTTCATGGTCTCGCTGGGCGGCTTCGACACGCACGACAACCTGAAGGAGCGCCACCCGGCGCTGCTGCAGCAGGTCGGCGACGCCATGGCGGGCTTCCAGCGCTCGATCGACAGCATGGGCATGGGCGCGGGGGTGACCACCTTCACCGCCTCGGACTTCGGGCGCACGCTGAGCTCCAACGGCGATGGCTCCGACCACGGCTGGGGCGCCTATCACTTCGTGCTGGGCGGTGCCGTCAAGGGCGGCGCCTATTACGGCAGCGCACCGCAGATCGCGCTGGGCGGGCCCGAGGACACCGGCCAGGGACGGCTGCTGCCCACCACCTCGGTCGATCAGTTCGCCGCCACGCTGGGGCGCTGGTTCGGCGTGTCCGACTCCGAGTTGCCGCTGGTGGCCCCCAACATCGCCAACTTCAGCACCCGTAACCTCGGATTCGTTTGATCAGAGAGCCGGCAGCAGCGTGATGATCGCGGCGCGTGCGCCGCATCATCGAAAGAATCGGCCCGCTCAATCCCTGCGCGGATGGATGGCCAGCCATCACCTCGCGGCGGCTACGGCCTTGATCTCGACCAGCAACTCGGGACGAGCCAGCGCGGCCACGCCCAGGATGGTCCAGGCCGAAAACTCGCGCGTGACGTAGCGCTCCTTGATGGCGCGAAACGCCGTCAGTTGCTCGTCGATGCGCACGTGGTAGGTCACCAGCTCGACCAGGTCCTGGAACCCCAAACCCTGTTGCGCCAGGATGGCGTCCAGGCGCTGAAAGGCCAGCTCGGTCTGCTCCTCGGCGCTTTCAGGCACAGTGCCGTCGGGACGGATGCCAACCTGCCCCGCGATGAAGACCAGGCCGCCCGCCTGCACCGCGGGCGAGTACTGAAACAGATCAAAGACCTTGTTGCTGCCGAAGCTCGGGTGATTCTCTGGCAGGCGCAGACGTTGGATGTTGCTCATGATGAATGATGGCTTCAGAAACACGACAGACTGAGCTGCCAAACAGAAAGAAGCAACGCGGGCTTCAGGTACAAGCCGCGGTGGACCGTGCCTGCCACACTGCCCATCACCCCTTCGCCGACCCCAGCTTGCGCAAGCCCGGCACCGTGCGCGCGCCCAGGCCCAGCACGCCGGCCACGATCCAGAACAGGCCGGCTGGGCCAGTGACGGCGCCGATGGAGCCGAACAGCAGCGGCATGGCGAAACTGGACGCGTTCATGGTCAGCGAGCGCAGCGCCATGGCCTCACCCTGGCGCGCGGGCGGCGCGACCTCGTGCAGCAGCGACAGCACCATGGGTTGCACCGCGCCCAGGGTCAGGCCCAGCAGCGCCGAGCACAGCCCCATGCCCCAGGGCCCGCGCGTCCACGGGTAGGCCAGCAGGGCCACCGCCGCCAGCAGGGTGGCGACGTAGATCACCTGCCACTCGGCAAAACGGCGTGCCAGCCAGGGCAGCGCCATGCGCAGCACGGTGGCGGCGATGGCGAAGGCGCCCATCAGCGCGCCGATGACCGACGCCTCCAGGTTGCGCGCGTGGCCCAGCAGCGGCAGCACGAAGGTGTGCGCATCCCAGGCCACGCTTTGCAGCCAGTTGGCGACCAGCACGCGCCGCATCGCGGGCTGGCCCAACAGGTCCCACACCGAGGGGCTGGCGGGCGCGGCCGGCGCCTGCGGCGCCTCGGGCGCGCGGCGCAGCAGCCACCAGCAGGCCAGCGGCAGCACGGCCATCAGCGCAAAGGCGAGGCGGTAGGCGCCCAGGTCGCCCGGCTGCGACCCGGCGTGGTCGATCACCAGGCCCGCCAGCAACGGGCCGACGAAGTTGGCCGCCGCCGGGGCGATGGCGATCCAGCTGAAGGCGCGCTTGCGCTCGCCCGCGTCCTGGGCCGAGCGCCCCACGTGGCGCTGCAGTGCGATCTGCATGGTGTTGGCCGACGCCCCCAGCAGCAGCGCCGACACGCACAGCACGCCGAACACCGGCCACAACGCGGCCAGGGCCGCGCCCAGCACGGCGCCCGCCACCGACAGCGCCAGCGGCAGGTGCAAGCCCTTGCGGTCGGCCAGGCGGCCGGCCGGCAGCGCCAGGAACACCGCCGACAGCGAATACAGCGCCAGCAGCACGCCCACCGCCGCCGCGCTGTAGCCCAGCTTGAGCGCCAGCAGCGGCGCCGCCAGGCGTGCACCCGTCATGGCGCTGTGCTCGCAGATCTGCGCCGCGACCAGGCGCAGCAGCTCGCGGCCGCTCAGCGCCGGCCGCGCGGGGTGTGGGTCGGGTTCGGGCTCGGTCAAGCGGCGCCGCCCCCGCCGTCACCGGGCTCGGGCGGCAGCAGCGCCTGGGTGTCGGCCTCGGGCAGGGCCTCGACCTTCTTGAGCGCGCGGTTCATCATGTTGGTGCGGGTTTGCGCCGCATCCAGCGTCTTGACCACCGACTCGGCCTGGCCCTTGACCTTGGCCACGAAGTCGCCGAACTTGCCGAACTCGGTCTTGACCGCGCCCAGCACCTGCCACACCTCGCTGCTGCGCTTTTCCAGCGCCAGGGTGCGAAAGCCCATCTGCAGGCTGCTCAGCATGGCCAGCAGCGTGGTCGGCCCGGCCAGGGTCACGCGCCAGTCGCGTTGCAGCTGCTCCATCAGGCCGGGGCGGCGCAGCACCTCGGCGTACAGGCCCTCGGTGGGCAGGAACAGGATGGCGAAGTCGGTGGTGTGCGGCGGCTCGATGTACTTGTTGGCGATGCTGCGCGCCTCCAAGCGAATGCGCTGCTCCAGCGCCTTGGCCGCCGCCTCGGCGCCGGCCGCGTCGGCGCGCTGCTGGGCGTCCAGCAGGCGCTCGTAGTCCTCGGTCGGAAACTTGGCGTCGATCGGCAGCCACAGCGGCGCACCCTCGTCGCCGCGCCCGGGCAGGCGAATGGCAAAGTCCACCTTGTTGGCCGAGCCCGGCCGGGTGGCCTGCTGCGCCGCGTACTGGTCGGGCACGAAGACCTGCTCCAGCAGCGCGCCCAGCTGGGTCTCGCCAAAGGTGCCGCGCGTCTTGACGTTGGCCAGCAGGTGCTTCAGGTCGCCCACGCCCTGCGCCAGCGTCTGCATCTCGCCCAGGCCCTTGTGCACCTGCTCCAGGCGCTCGGCCACCTGCTTGAAGCTCTCGCCCAGGCGCTGCTCCAGCGTGGCGTGCAGCTTCTCGTCCACCGTCTGGCGCATCTGGTCGAGCTTGTCGCTGTTGCTGGCCTGCAGCTGCGCCAGCTGCTGCTCCAGCGTGGCGCGCATTTCGCCGATGCGGCGCGCGTTGGCTTCGCTCAGCTGCTGCAGCTGCTCGGCCAGCGTCTGCGACAAGCCGGCGCGCAACTGCGCCAGCTGCTGGGCAAAGGCGTCGATCTGCGCGTTTTGCGTGCGCGTGGTCTCCTGCGCCTGCTGGGTCATCGTCAGGCCCAGGGTCTGCAGCTGCGCCACCAGCGTGTCGCCCAGGCTGCCGCGCAAGTGGGTCAGCTGCTGCGCCAGCGCATCGACCTGCGCGTTCTGCGTGCGCACCGCCTCGGCGCCCTGCGCCGTCACGGCGGTCTGAAAGGCGGCCAGGTTCTGCGCCAGCTCCTGCCGGCTGCTGCGCGCGCCATCGCCCAGCTCCTGGCGCAAGCCACGTTCCAGCCGCTCGCCGTGGCGCGCCGCGGCCTGCTCCACGCTGGCTTGCAACTCCTCGCGCGTGGCCACATCGGCCGGGCGGCGCGGGCGGCGCAGCAGCAGGGCCAGCAGCAGGATCAGGTTCAGCGCCAGCGCGGCCAGCGCCAGCCAAGGCACCCATCCGGGCAGCCAGTTCGTCGTCATGTCACTCCAATTTTGATAGCTATCGGCGCTTAGTATGAACCGGCCAGGGCGCAAAAAGGCTTGAATCCTGGGCATTCGGCCCTGATCGGCCAGGTGCCGAGTGATTTTAGAAGCAGACCCTGCACCGCCGCGGTTGCCGCCGCATTACCGGCCCAACTTCAACAACCGTGGATCACGATAAATCTTAATTTTTGATGCTCATATCAAAAATATATCGCTTTCAGAAATGCTAAATGGCACCTAAAGTTGCCGCCATCGCGTTCGAAATCGCGCGCCCTACGTCCCAACATCCAGAGAAAATTCATGAGCACGATTGCAGAAAAGTTTGCCCGACTATCGACCGACCACGCCCCGGGCCAAGAAGTGCGCCAGAGCGCCGGTGGGCTGGACGCCCTGCTGCGCGGCGAGGCCCTGAAGGGAACGCCCGTCGATTTCTCCCACGGTGACGTCAACCCTTCCGCCTTCGCCCCCACGCCCGGCTCGCTGGAAGAGTTCGTTGCCGGCTTCAAGCGTGGCGGCGAACAGGCGTACACCGAGTACCGCGGCGGCGCCGAGCTGCGCGAGCGTGTGGCGGGGCATCTCGCCACCTTCACCGGCCGCGCGCTGTCCGGCGCCGACGAGCTAATCATCACCCCCGGCACCCAGAGCGCGCTGTTCCTGGCCATCGCCGCGACCGTGAATGCCGGGGACAAGGTGGCCATCGTGCGGCCGGACTACTTCGCGAACCGCAAGCTGGTGGAATTCTCCGGCGGCGAGGTAGTGCCCGTGAGCATGAACTATCTGGATCACACGGATCGCGCGGGGCTCGACCTGAATCAGTTGGAGGAAGCATTCAAGGCAGGCGTCAAGACCTTTCTGTTCTCCAACCCGAACAACCCCGCGGGTGTCATCTACTCCAAGCAAGAGATCGAGCAGATCGCAGCGCTGGCCAACCGCTATGGCGCCACCGTCATCGTGGACCAGCTGTATTCGCGGCTGCTCTACAGCGGCTCGTCGTACACGCACCTGCGCGCCTCGGCGATCAACGCCGACAACGTGGTGACCATCATGGGGCCCTCCAAGACCGAATCGCTCAGCGGCTACCGCCTGGGCGTGGCCTTCGGCCCCAAGGTCCTGATCGACCGCATGGAAAAGCTCCAGGCCATCGTGTCGCTGCGCGCGCCCGGCTACTGCCAGGCGGTTTTGCGCACCTGGTTCGAGGAGCCCGCAGGCTGGATGCAGGAGCGCATCGCCCAGCACCAGGCGATCCGCGATGACCTGCTGAAGGTTTTCCGCACCGTCGATGGCCTGGCCGTAAGGGCGCCCGAGGCGGGCAGCTACCTGTTCCCGCGCCTGCCGGCGATGTCGCTGTCGCAGCACGACTTCGTGCGCGTCCTGCGCCAGCAGGCCAGCGTGACCGTGACGCCCGGCACCGAGTTCAGCCCGCATGCGACGGACAGCGTGCGCCTGAACTTCTCGCAAAACCACGCGGCAGCCGTGCAGGCGGTGGAGCGCATGGTGCAGCTGATCCAGCGCTACCGCGCCTGATCGGGAGCAAGCCACCATGACCACACGCAAGGCCTTCTCCAGCGACAAAACCCCGCCGCCGGCGGGCACCTACAGCGTCGCCATGCAGGCGCAGGGCCTCGTCTTTCTCTCGGGACAGACCCCGCGCGATGTGAACAACGTGCGCCACGGAGACAAGCCCTTCGAGTTCCAGGTGCGCATGGCCCTGGACAACCTCGAAGCGGCCGCCAACGCCGCGGGCCTGTCCCTGAAGGACGCCGTGAAGGTGGGCGTGTTCCTCAGGAACCCCGCCGACGCCAAGGCGTTTGACGCCATCTACGCCGAGTACGTCGGCGACCCGCCGCCCGCGCGCACGCTCACGCAATCGAACTTCGCCGGCTTCGACATCGAGGTCGACGCCGTGCTGCTCGCCAAAAACGGCTGACGGCAGCCCTTGCCAGCCCGGGGCCGCAGGGCACCGAGCGCAAGTCAATTCTCTGTTTCGCTTCCAGACCCCTCCGGCAACGCGATGAATGGTCTTCATCGGCCGCGCCGGATTCACTTTCGCCACCCCCAAGGAGACCCCGTGATTCGCTTCGCATTCAAGAGCCTCGTTTTGACCTCCGCCCTGACCGTTCTGGCTGGCGGCGCCCTCGCACAGACCGACACCCTGGCCAAGATCAAGGAGGCCAAGTCCATCGTCGTCGGCGTACGCGAAGCCTCCGGCGCCATGTCCTTCACGCTCGGCTCGGGCAAGTACACCGGCTTTCATGTCGAGGTGTGCGAGCACATCATCGCCAACATCGAGAAGGCGATCGGCGTGAGCAAGCTCGACGTGCGCTACCAGCTGGTGACGGCGCAAAACCGCATGCCGCTGGTGCAGAACGGCACCGTGGACATCGAGTGCGGCACCACCACCAACAACCTGGCGCGGCAAAAGGACGTGGCCTTTGCGCCGGCGCTGTTCATCGAAGGCGTGCGTTTCGCCGTCAAGACCGCCTCGGGCATCAACAGCTCGTCGCAACTGGCTGGCAAGACGGTGGCCGCCACGACCGGCACCACGGCGGTGCAGGCACTGCGCAAGTTCAAGCGCGACGTGGACGTCAACGAAGTGCTCGGCAAGGACAACGCCGACGCCTTCCTGCTGCTCGAAAGCGACCGCGCGACCGCCTTCGTCGGCGATGGTCAGGTGGTCGCCACCCTGATTTCCCGCAGCCGGAACCCGTCGCAATTCAAGCTGCTCGACCAGGTGCTCAGCGTCGAGCCGATCGCCATCATGTACCGCAAGGACGACCCAGCCTTCAAGAAGGTGGTGGACGACACCGTCATCGCACTCGCCAAGAGCGGCGAAGCCGCCAAGATCTACGACAAGTGGTTCATGCAGCCGATTGCGCCGCACAACGTGGCCGTGGGCCTGCCCGCCTCCTCGGCGACCAAGGCCGCCTGGGCCAATCCCAGCGACAAGCCGATGGAAAGCTACGAGGCGCCCTGAACCCGGCACACCCCTACCGCACCTGCCCCGCCCCCGGCTTGACGCGCTTGGCGTCAGCCGCCTGCTGCAGGAACTGGGCAAAGTGCGAGACGATGGCCGGCGTGCTGCGCAGCCTGCGCTGCAGCAGCCCGGTCTCGCGAAAGAAGGTCGAAGCGCCCAGCGGCACGGCGCGCACGCCCTCGGGCAGGGGCAGGTGCGCCTCGACCATGGGCACCAGGGCCACGCCCAGCCCCTCGGCCGCGAGCTGAATCAGGCCCGGGATCTCGTCGATCTCCACCGCCTCATTCACCGCCAGGCCTTCGCGGCGCAGAAAGCCCTCGACGATCCGGCCGCCGAACGAGGTGCGGTCGTAGCGCAGAAAAGGCTGCTCCTGGATCAGCCTGCGCCAGTCCCGGCTGCGTGACATGGCCGCCGGAACGGCCAGTACAAAGGGCTCCCGCACCAGGGGCTGCCAGACCATGTCCGAGGGCATGCCGAAGGGCGGGCGAATCATGATGGCCGCATCCGTCTTGCCCGAATCCAGGTCGTCCATCAGTCGCATCGAGACACCCGGCGTGACGTACACGCGCACGTTCGGAAAGGCCTGGCGCAGGCGGCCGAGAGCGCGCGCCACCAGTGTGGTCTGGGCCGAGGCGATGGCCCCGATGCGCAGCAGGCTGCCGGTGCTTTCGTCGGCGGATGGGTCGCGCAACTTCTCGTACAGCGCGCACAGCTCCTCCGCCCGGCCCAGCGTCACCTGCCCGGCAGCATTCAGGGTGGCCGAGCGGCCCGTGCGGTCGAACAGCGCAAAGCCCAGCGACTCCTCCAGGCGCTTGATCTGGCTGCTGACCGCCGACTGGGTCAGCCCGATGCGATCGCCCGCGGCCGCGAAGGTGCCGTGCTTGCACACCGCGATGAAGGTCTTGAGCTCGGTAATCATGCTGTGTCACGACCGAATGTGCGGGTCGACACGCGTTTGCGCCGGCGCGATGCGCGTGATGGCACTGCCCATGATGACGCTGTTGGGCATGATGACCTCGTGGCCCTGCTGGTCGACCAGCACGGTGTTGCCCAGCGAGATCAGGCGCACGGTGGCGTCGAAGGCGCCCACCGACGAGGCCAGGTGAATCGCGTCGCCCACGCGGATCGTGCCGGACAGCACCAGCCAGAAGCCGGCCACCAGGTTGCCCAGCGTGTTTTGCGCCGCGACGCCGATCACGACCGAAATCACGCTGACGCCGGTGAGCAGCGCCGTGCCGAAGGCGCGCAGCTCCGGAATCAGGTGCGCGTAGAGCACAAAGCCGAACAGATAGGTCAGCAGCTGCGCGAAGGCGCTGACGAAACCCAGCGCCGTGACATCCGTCAGGTGCTGCCGGATGCGCCGCGTGCCCCGGCGGATCGCCAGCGCAACGATGAACGACAGCGCGAAGGCCAGCACGCCCAGAACAACCGCGCCGACGACCGAACTCGGGTTCAGCCAGCCCACGGCGGGGTCCGACGCAAGGACCATCGCCTCAACCCGCGCGCGCGGTCGGGTTCGGCGTCGGCTCGCCGATCTTCACCAGCCGGTTGCGATCGGTGTGGGCAAAGGGTTCGGCCTGGCCGGGAATGATCAGCGTCGTTTCCTGCTCGTAAGACCACGTGCCGTCGTCGTGGATGGTGACGGTGATGACGAAGCGGTCGGTGCGAAAGGCGTGCTCCAGGAACGGGTTGGAGCAGATGCCGTTCACCGTCGAGCCGCGCACCGCCTCCAGCCGAAACGACTTGGCGTCGGCGGCGGCCTGGCCCATGGCCAGCGCGGTTTGCCCGCGCGGAATCGACAGCGTCTGGATCACCGTGCCCGTGGCCGGCTCCCACAGCCAGTAGCCGACCTGGTCGTGCAGCGTCTCGACATCGTCCGGCTTGAGAATGTGGGTGTGATAGCGCAGCCCGTAGTACAGCTGCGGACCGTTGGTCTGCGCGTCGATCGGCTGCAGCTCCATGCGTTCGATGTAGGGCTGGCGCTCCGGCCCGTCGGCCTTGGGGTTGATGTCCAGGCCCTGCGCGCTGGTCCAGATGCCCGCCATCGGCGCCAGCGGCCCCAGGTTGGCCAGCGTATCGACGTCGGGCGTCGGCTCGGTGTAGATGTTGGCGGGGTAGTTCGGCATGGGGCGGTCCTTCAGTGTTCGCCGCAGCTTAGCAGGCGGGTCGGCCCGGCTCGCAACTTCATCGAAACGCCGCCACGTGTGGCGAGATGCAGGTTCCGCCCCATTCGTTCAGGCGATCGGGCAATCACGGCTCGGACTATTTGAGGTCGAACCGACGCGCGGCGCCCGGCGACGGCTTGAAATGCAGCTGAGTGAAAAAAATCGCCTACCCCGATTTCCCAATCTTCCCCAACCAATTGCTAACCACGGTGGCGCCGATAGTGCAAAGCAAGTGCGCCGTTGCGAAGCGGCTTCGCCGAGAGCAGTTCGAGCCGGCGCGTGGCGGACTGCCAGCTCTGGTACAGGGTCGGGCCGTGACCGGCGATCCTGGGGTGAACGAGGAATTTGTATTCATCGATCAGATCCAGCCGATCCATCTCTGCCGCGAGCCTGCCGCTACCAAGGAGCACGCCCGCGGAAGTCTCGTCCTTGAGTTTCTGCACACCCGCGCGAAGGTCGCCGGCGATGTGGTGGCTATTGGCCCACGGATAGTCCTTGCGCGTTGACGACACCACATACTTGGGCTTGGCCTCCAGCTTGACTGCCCATTCGCGAACTGCGGGTGAAGCCTCCATGTCGCCGCGCGCCACTGCCGGCCAGTAGCCCTCCATCATCTCGTAGGTGACACGACCCCACAGCATCACCCCGCTTTCATCCATGAGCCGGGTAAAGAAGGCGTGTGTTTCATCGTCAGCGATCCCCTCCTGATGATCAACGCAGCCGTCCAGCGTGATATTGATGCTGAATATCAGGAGTCCCATGCGGCCAGTCTACGGTCAGCGCCCTTGGTTCAGCTACCGCAGCGGCGGCCAGTCGCAACGAAAGGTACGGCTCACAGACGAGCATGCAAGGCGACAACGCCACCCTACCCCCGCGCCCCTCCCGGCTTGCACGCCGGATGCAAGCTGCCCGCCGCCGACGGCCGCGCCGCCACGCGATCGAACCATGGGCCGATGCGCGGCAGGCCGCGGTCCCAGGGCTGGCCCACGGTGGCGGCGAAGTCCAGCCACACGTACAGCCAGATGTCGGCGAGGGTGAAGCGCTCGCCGGCCAGCCAGGGTTGCGCGCCCAGCATGCCGTCCAGCCAGGCCAGGCGGTCTTGCGCCACGCGCTTGAGGCCGGCGGCGGCCTCGGGCGCGACGGGGATGCGGCCGGCAAAGCGCGCCTGGCCCTCGGCGTAGTGGTAGGCGTTGTGGATGTTCTCGGTGATGTTCAGCTCCACCCGGCGCTGCCACTGGCGGGTGGCGGCGCGCTCTTCGGGCGTGGCGCCGATGAGCGCGGGCGCGGGGTGCCGCTCTTCCAGGTACTCCATGATCGCCACCGATTCGGCGATGCAACTGCCGTCGTCCAGCAGCAGCGCGGGCGTTTGCCCGGCTGGGTTGTGCGCCAGGTAAGGGGCCTGGCGGTTTTCGCCGCTGAAGACGTCGACTTGGCGCATGGGCAGGTTCAGGCGCTTTTCGAGCAGGAACATGCGCAGGCAGCGTGGCGCGGGGCTGAGGGCATCGAGGACGATCATGGCGGCGGGGCGCGGCTTGGCCGTTATGGTTTTAATAGCCGCTGGCGCACGATGGACGGGCGCCGCAGCCCATTATGACCCTGATCGCAAGCCCCGCCCGCCGGTGGGGCCGTGGCGTGCTCAGGCCGCAGCGTCCAGCGCCACGCGGCAGGCCTTGCCGCTGCGCCCGCGCGGCACGGCGCAGCCCAGCTCGCCCAGCACGCGGATGGGCTCGGCGCCCTGGCGCTGGGCAAAGTCCTGCAGCGCCAGGCGGCAGCGCTCGACGGCGGCGGCCGCCGCGGCGTCGCTGCCGGGCAGGCGCAGCACCAGGGTGTTGGGGCCTTGCTGGCGCAGCTGAAAGTCGAACACGCCGCCCTCTTCCTCCAGCACGGTGCACAGGGCCAGCGGCAGCAGGCTGACCTGCTCGCCGGCGCGGCGCGCGGGCACGCGCATCACGTCGTCGCTGCGGCCCTCGACCTCGATCACGGGCAGGTGCGAGCCGCAGGCACAGCCTTCGCCGTGCCAGGTGATGCGGTCGCCCAGGTCGTAGCGGATCAGCGGCTGCACCCGGTTGGCCAGGTTGGTCAGCAGCACGGTGTGCGATCGCTCGCCGGCGGGCACGGGCTGGTGGCAGTCGTCCACCGGCTCCAGCAGCACCCAGTCGGCGTTGACGTGCAGGTGGCCGTGCGCGCATTCCCAGGCGATGGGCAGAAATTCGGACGTGCCGTAGCTGGCGCGCACGCTGGCGCCAAAGACGCGCGCCACGCGCTCGCGCACGGCGTGGCTCAGGGTTTCGCCGCCCATCATCACGCAGCGTGGGCGAATGCGCAGGCGCCCGGCCTCGGCCTCGTCGGCCAGCAGCGCGGCGGCCGTGGGGTAGGTGGCCAGCACGGTGGGCTGAAAGTGGTTCAGCTGCGCCACCAGCTCGTCCACCGGCTGCATCACGCAAAAGCTGCGCGAGCTGGCGGCCACCCAGGGGTTGATGGCGCGCAGCCGCTCGAAGCTGACGACGCTGGCAAAGTGCCCGCCGGTGGCGGTGACCAGCGCGTGCCGGTCGGCCGCGCCCAGCAGCTGCAGCGCGCCGAAGGGGTCGAAGGGCAGCGGCGTGGCGCGCGCGGGCGGGCGGTGGCGCGTGGCCTCGATGGCGTCGTACACCGCCATGGCGCGCGCGTCCTGCACGAAGATGCCCGGCATGCCGCTGGTGCCCGAGCTTTCCCACACCACGTAGCGTCCCAGCCAGGGCTGGCCGGCACGCGATGCATCCAGCGTGAAGGCGCGCAACTCGTCCAGGCGCAGCGCCGGGTCGGTCACCCAGTCGTCGAAGCGCGCCATCAACTCGGCGCGCCGGACCGGGGCCATGCGCTCGAGCGCGGGCGTGTCGCCGTCCATGCGCTCGCGGTACAGCGCCGAGCCGCGCGCGGCCTGCAGCAGCTGCTGCACGCGCGTCTGCTGGCGTTGCCGGATCAGCCAGGCCGGCGCGTGCGTGGCCAGCATCACGTCCTGCGCGGCCGACTGCAGGTGCAGGGCGTCGAAGACCGGGGCGTGCGCGGTCGTCATGGCGCGGGCCCCGCGCTGGGGGGATGGTGGGCGTGGTGAACAGCCATGCTGTCTCCTCGTGGGTGGAGGAACGGCGCGCCGCCATGGGGCATGGCTCGCCCCGCGGCACGCCCCCTGGTTTGTGAACAAATGCGATCTTCTTGTTGCTGCGAGGGCTGATCTTGCATCAAATCAAAAGTTCAACCTTGACGCAAGCCAATCCTTGGGCTTGTGATTACGATTGGTTAAACAAACGGAGCACGAACCGCCATGGCCCGCAACAGCCCTTCCGTCTCGCGCAGCCCACGCCACAGCCGGCGCCCGGCCACCCTGGCCGTCGAGCGCGCCGACCCGGCCCACCTGGTCGAAACGCCCACCGAAAGACTCGACCGCGTGGCGCAAAGCCGCGCCGCGGCGGCGTTTCGGCACCTGTCGCCGATCACGCTGGGCCTGGCCTGGGCCGACTGGGCCTGGCATCTGGCCGCCGCGCCGGGCCGCCAGCTGGAGCTGGCCACGCTGGGCGCCAGGCTGGCGCTGGACAGCGCGCGCGGCCGCCACGCCGACGACGAAGGCGTGGGCCTGCAGGACGAGGACCCGCGCTTTCGCGCCGACGAATGGGCGCGCTGGCCCTTCAGCCAGTGGCGCGCCGGCTTTCGCAACGCCGAGGCCTTCTGGCGCGAGGCCACCCGCGTGCCGGGCGTGAGCGAGCACCACGGGCAGCTGGTGGGCTTTTTCGCACGCCAGTACCTGGACATGCTCTCGCCGGCCAACCACCCGCTGACCAACCCGGTGGTGCTGCAGCACACCCTGCGCTCGGGCGGCGCCAACCTGGCGCAGGGCCTGCGCAACTGGGTGGCCGACCAAACCGGCGTGCCCACCGCCGAGGACGTGGCCAACCAGAGCCGCTACGTGGTGGGCGGCAACCTGGCCACCACGCCGGGCAAGGTGGTGTACCGCAATCACCTCATCGAGCTGATCCGCTACGCGCCGCAGACCGACAGGGTGCACCCCGAGCCGGTGTTCATGCTGCCCTCGTGGATCATGAAGTTCTACATCCTCGACCTGTCGCCGCACAACTCGCTGGTGCGCCACCTGGTCGAGCAGGGCCACACGGTGTACATGGTGTCGTGGCGCAACCCCGACGAGTCGGACCGCGAGCTGACGATGGACGACTACCTGGAGCTGGGCGTGCTCGAAGCCATGCGCGCGGCCCAGCACGACGCCGGCGGCGCGCCGCTGCACGCCATGGGCTACTGCCTGGGCGGCACGCTGATGGCCATAGCCGCCGCCGCGCTGTCGGCCAAGGGCGGCGTGGACGGCTACCACGATCTGCCGGCGCCGCGCACGCTGAGCCTGCTGGCGGCGCAGGTGGACTTTGCCGAGCCGGGCGAGCTGGGCCTGTTCATCGACGAGGGGCAGATCAACCTGCTGGACCACGTCACCAAGGGTCAGGGCTATCTGAGCGGGCAGCAGATGGCCGGCTCGTTCCAGTTTCTGCATTCGCGCGACCTGGTGTGGACGCGGCGCATGCGCGAATACCTGATGGGCGAGCGCGAGCAGGGCAACGACCTGATGGCCTGGAACGCCGACACCACCCGCCTGCCGGCCCGCATGCACCACGAATACCTGGTGGCGCTGTACCTGAAGAATGCGCTGGCGCACAACCACTACCTGGTGGCCGGCCGCCCGGTGGCGCTGGCCGATTTGCGCATGCCGATCTTTCTGGTGGGCACCGAGCGCGACCACGTCTCGCCCTGGCGCTCGGTCTACAAGCTGCACCTGCTGACGTCCACCGAGATCACTTTCGTGCTGGCCAGCGGCGGGCACAACGCCGGCATCGTGAGCGAGCCCGGCCACCCGCGGCGCCACTACCGCATCGACACGCGGCCCGAGCGCGGCGACTGGGTCAGCGCCGACGAATGGCCGCAGCAGGCCCGGCGCGTCGAAGGCTCGTGGTGGCCCGCCTGGCAGGGCTGGCTGGCGGCGCATTCGTCGGCCCCCGTCAAGGCCAGGCCCATCCCGGCCGGCCACGTGCTGGGCGACGCGCCGGGCGAATACGTGATGCAGCGCTACGCCGAGCCTTGAGGGTCAAATTGGGCTCTGGCCCGCTACAGACTTGCGCAAGGCGCTATCGTTTCAGGATTTTTCCGGCGCCATGGCGCGCGCCGCGCGCGGGTCGTACAGCCAGCGGCGCAGCTTGGCCAGGCGGATGCGCCCGGCCTGCGGGTGGCGCGGGTTGACCAGCAGGTTGCCCTCCTCGGGCACCACCACCGACGGTACCTCGGCCACGCAGCTGGCGCCGCCCTGCGCCCAGGCCGTGCCCCAGGCGATGCTGACGCGCCCGGGCGGCAGCGCGTCCCAGCCGACGTGAACGGCGGCGTCGAACACGGTGCGCTCGGCCCACACGTCGGCCGGCACGTCGACGCGCACCAGATAGCGGTTGAGCGGCAGCGCCAGGCCGCCGCCCAGGTGCACCACCGTCTCCAGGCAGGCCAGCGCGCGCGTGCTGCTGGCGTACAGCAGGGGCGTGCCACGCGCGTTCCAGCGCCCACCGCTGCGCTGGGCGCCGGTGCCGCTGGCGTCGTCGGCGGTGTAGTCGGGCGTGTCGGTGGCGATGCGCCAGAACGCCAGCGCCTCAGGCATACACGCCCGACTGCATCTGCAGCAGCAGCGTGCCCAGCGCCTCGCGGCCGTCGGCGGTGTCCAGCAGCTCGTGCGGGCACAGGCCGCCCAGCGCCGCCACGGGTTGTGCCATCCAGCCGGCAAACCAGCGCGCGGCGCTGAAGTCGGCCGGCGCCTGGCCCGACGCGCGCACCATGGCATCGACCTGCCCGATCAGGCGCGACAGGCCCACCAGCTTTTCGCTTTCGCCCTCCGACAGGCGCGCGCGCGCGGCGATCTTGCGCTCGACCGTGGAGCGCGCCAGGCCGACGGCGCGCATCAGCTGGTCGCGCGGCAGGCCCATGGCCACGCTCATCTCCTGCACCGTGCGCGCGGGCAGGCCCTGCTTGACCAGGCGCACGCGCTCGAGCGCCGACAGGGCAAAGGCATCGCCCTGCCCGGCGGTGGGCGTGCCCAAAAAGTAGGTGGCGCTGCGCTCGCGCGCGGCATGGTCGGCGGGTTGGGCGGCGGCGGGGTAGGCAGGCATGCGGATCTCCAATCGAGATTTAATTTACTCTCGATCGAGATGTTGCGCAAGACCGCGCCGGCCGCCGCGCAGCATGCCGCCCACGATCAGCGCCTGCGCCGCGTAGTAGCTGGCCAGCACCCAGACCTGCGCGCCCGGCAGCGGCGTGACGAAGCGGTTGATGGCCAGCAGCGAATCGCTCAGCATGAAGCAGCACGCCCCCAGCGCCACCAGCAGGGCCGGCCGGTCGCGCAGCGCGGCCCAGCGGCCCCAGGCCTGCGCCGCCATCAGGGCGATCACCCCCACGTACGCCGCCACCGGCCCGCGCAAGGCCACCGGCAGGCCGCCCCACCACAAGAAGGCATACATGCCGGCCGCCAGCCCCAGCGCCGCCACCAGCGCCGCGCGCTGCCCGAACCAAGGCACGCCCTGGCGAAACAGCGCGATGTAGCACAGGTGCGCCAGCAGGAAGCTGAGCAGGCCCGGGATGAACAGCCCGGGCAGCATCAGGAACACATCGCCCGCCAGCGAACCCAGCAGCGCCGCCAGCAGCAGCACCTGCGAGCGATTCAAGCAAAATCGGCCTCTGGCCCGCGTCGACCAAGCGCCGGCAGCTACCGCAACGATAGCAAACACCATCGCCGCCGGCTTGGCCAGCACATGCCATTCGCGCAGGCCCAGCGCGCTGGTGGCGGTGGCCAGCGCCCCGGCCTCGATCATCAGCGCCTCCCACATGCCGATGCGCCCCTGCATGGCCGCGCCCAGCGCCCACTGGCAGGCCGCCAGCGCCGCGAACCAGACGGCGTTGGTGGCCAGCGGCGCGCCTTCGGCCTGCCACAAGAAGGCTGCCACGCCGGCCAGCAGCAACACGAACTGCACACCGGCAAACCAGCGCAGGGCGGGCGACATGGCGGGGTTGAACAAGGGCATTTGGTCGATGTCGAAGGCGGGTTTGGGAAAGCGCCGGGCCACATCCTGCGGGCGCCAGCCGGGCGGCCGCAGCCACACGCCCAGCTTGTCGCGCCAGCGCCGCGTGTGCCAGCTGTCGCGCGCCAGGCCCGTATACACCTGCGCGTTGGCCCACAGCGGGTCCCAGCTGTTCAGCAGGCCGCGCGTGCCGTACACGCAGGGCTCGCGCGCGTCCTCGTCCTCGAAGGTGCCGAACAGGCGGTCCCACACGATCAGGATGCCGCCGTAGTTCTTGTCCACGTAGCGCTCGTTCACGGCGTGGTGCACGCGGTGGTTGCTGGGGCTGCAGAACCAGCGGTCGAACCAGCCCAGGCGCCCCACCTGCTCGGTGTGCACCCAAAACTGGTACAGCAGGTCGACCAGGCCGACGACGGCAAACACCAGCGGCGGCACGCCCACCAGCGCCATCGGCAGGTAGAACAGCCAGCCGAACAGCGCGCCCGAGCTGGTCTGGCGCAGCGCCGTCGACAGGTTGTAGTGCTGGCTGTGGTGGTGCACCGCGTGCGCCGCCCACAACACCGCCACGCGATGGCCCAGGCGGTGATACCAGTAATAGCAAAAGTCGTACAGCAGCAGCGCCAGCAGCCAGCCCACCGCGCTGTGCCAGAACGCATCGCCGCGCCACAGCGCCAGCGTTTGCCAGGTCAGCGTGTACAGCCCCAGGCGCAGCACGCGCGTGAACACCGCGCTGGTCTGGCTGAGCATGCCCAGGCTGATGCTGGTGAGGGCATCGGCCAGCCGAAACGCCGGCCGCCCGCGCCAGCGGCCCGCCGCCCACTCCAGCGCCATCAGCGCAAAGAACGCGGGCGTGACGAGGACGATGACTTGGCTGCCGGACATGGCGGCGATTTTGAGCGAAACTCCTGCCATCGGGTTGCAGTTCAACGTTCTCGATCCACACGCCCTCGACGCGGCTTGTGAAGCGGTCGCCGACCAAAAACACCATGGATTTCAATTTGATGAATAGACATGGACGAGCGTACATGGATTGAAAGAGGATCAACTTCACACAGCGGCTGGAAGCCGCTGTGTGAACATGCGGTCTGGCGCATTGGGCAAATCATCCACCGACCGAACGGTAACCGCGGCATCACCGCGTTGGAGTTGAAAATTCAGCCAAAAACGCCCCCGGGACTTAAGGCAATGCTGAAGTAGCGGTAGTTTTCAAACTCATCGCAATCGTGGGTCTCTGGATTTCTCGGATTGCGAGATATCGAGACTTTCGCGTGTCGTTTTGGGGCAGTTCTCGGCGTTTCGGGGCACTTGCCGCCCCGAGTTGCGCCCTTACGGACGCGCCTGTGCCATCAACGTTCGGCGGCACATGTAGATATTGGCACCAGCGTCAACGCTGCCACGGAACGCGTCGGCATATTCGTCCGAGTCGCGAAATGTGTCTATCGCCCCCATACCGACCGCAAGGGGCAGAGTGCGCAGCGCGGCGCGTGGCGCGCCTCTTGCAAGCTGCCCGACGTCGGGGTTCAGCGCCCGCCCCGCGCGCTGCATCAGGCCCGGCTTTGCGGCCTGGGCAGCAGGACCCGCAGGAGCGACGGGCGGTGCAGCAGGTGGTGGGGGCTGGTTTACCCACTGCCCGCCACCCATCCCCCGCTGCCGGTATTGCGAATAGTCGGTGGGGGTGGGGGTCGGCGGAGGGCTGCGCAGGTCGGGGCGGTTGAAGCGCTGGCTGTCAGCGTTCTCCCAGGGGCGCTCGACGGCGTCGATTCCGGGGATGGCCATGGTGGTGCTCCAGGTTGAGCACCTTCACAGCCGTTGGCTCCGGTGGGGTCGGGGGTGGGTCTATTCTACCGGGGGTGGGTCAGGACATGCGCGAGAGCGCCCAGATAAATATCAGTACCAATGCAAATCCGACGAGCGCCCACGTCAGGTACGTCCGGGGGCGTATTTCCTGGCCTGGTCTACTCCGCCACGGCATGAAGGCGGCGACGGCGGCGATCAGCAGCATCCAGCCGTACGCGACATCGCTGAGTCGCCCTGCGGCGAACCCCACCCGGTAAGAAAAATCCCAGGCGGGGTCGGCGGCGTCCTTAAATTCCCCGGACACGAACAAGGCGAACATCGCGCCCAGCACGAGTAGCGCCTTCCCAAACCAGATCAAAACTCGCCGCCCACCCTTCGCCGCCGCTCCGCCCACGGCCGCGGCACCACGCCCCAGGCCCTCCACGGCGCCCTGCCGGCGCTGCATCTGAGCCAGCTTGTGCCGCTCCTGCTCGAGCTGGAGCTTGGCAATTTCAAGTTGGGTCTGTTCGAGCTCGGTGGTCATGGCGGCCTTCAGTCTGTAAAGAGGTCCCGGTATTGCGCGCGGCGGTACGTCCCGTCCCAGACGGTGCCGCACAGACAGTGGCCCAGATCGCATTTGGCGGCGCCGCAGGCACTGCAGTTCTCCGCTTCGGTTGGGAAGATGTCGTGCTTGCAGTGGGGGCACTGGAGCTTGGCGTGCCGTTGTGGCGTGTTCGGGTGAGCTTCTAGCCACTTCAGGTTGTTCCAACGGTCTCGGAACTGCGGGTCCATCACCGCGTCGAAGGCGAGGTCGTTGAACTTGCTGACGCTGATGCGCTCAGTCTTGCCGCGTGGCACCACGCGATGCAGGTAGCCGTAGAAGTAGTACAGGGGGATCGAGACTACGCCAGAGCTATCTACGGCCTCTTCGGCGTATCGCGTCACCCACGCCTCGTGTCCAGTGCGAACAAGTTGGTCGGGGTTAGCCTCCGCTACCTGTCGTGCAAGCGCGAGCGCGTCCAGTTCTCTCTGCGTGCTGGCCGCATACTCTTCCACATACCCGTATTCAGACACTATCCGCCGATAGTCCGCCGCCCGTGCGTCCCCCATACCTTCGCCCTCCGTCAAGAAGCCCAGTAACAGGGAGTGTCTCACATCAGCTCGTGTAGTTGTAGTTGTGGCTCGTGCTCGTGGAATTGGTCGTGCTGTCGCTCTGGCTGCGCGCTGCCGCTGCGTACAGGTGCGTCCAGTTCAGCAGCGTGTTCTGCAGCAGGTCGGCATTGATCTGCTGCGTGCCGCCCTTGAGCTTCTTCCAGGCCTGCTGGTTGGTCAGGCCCGAACTGAAGCGCGGGCCCTGCATGCCGCCATCGTCTTCCATCAGGCGGTAGAACGGCACGTAGGGCTGCTCCTTCATCAGGTCATAGGCCGTTTGGTCGATCAGGCCCGACTCCAGCGCCACCTTCAGCGTCGATTCGTTGAAGGCGTTGAGCTGCTGCAGCGCCTGCCGGGCGCCCATCTGCAGGCCGTAGATTTTGTGCAGCGGTGGCATTCGTCGCTCCTTGGTTCGCCGCCGGCTGCCCGGCCACTTCACGCGCCGCGATCCGCAACATCCCGGCCGCCTGCCGGTTGGCCGCCTGAACATCGGGCAGGTTGGACTGCCCGGACGCGGTGCGCTCCAGCCGATCGGCTTCGCCGTGCATCAGCTCGGCCTTGCGCGCGGCCGGCAAGTCGCCGCTCATGATGCCGTCGCCCAGGTTGCGCGCGATGGCCGCCGCCCGGGTGGTCACGTGGTTGGCCGCACGCTCCGTGTCGGGCGGCGCCAGCAAGAGCCGCCGCGCCCGGTCAATCCCCATCGTCTCCAGCCTGCGCCCGTGGCTGGCCTACCTGCCGCTGGATGTGAGCGCCGAGGGGATCAAGAGCGGGTTCCGGCGCGCACGCGAGAAAGCCGGCATGCCCGAGGTGCAGTTCCGCGACTTGCGCCGATCCTGCGGGACGCTGATGCGCCAGCACGGCGTTGATCTACACACAATCAGCCGCATCCTCGGGCACTCCAGCGTGCAAGTGACCGAGCGCGTCTACGCCCACCTGTCCACCCAGCAGATGCGCGAGGGGCTGGAGGTGCTGGACGGATTGCACTCAGGATTACACTCAGAAAGAAAAACGCTCCGAAGTTTGTAGCTACGGAGCGTTTGTGTATGCTGGTGGGTGATACATGGATCGAACATGTGACCCCTGCCGTGTGAAGGCAGTGCTCTACCGCTGAGCTAATCACCCGCTTCGCCTTGCAGCGAAGGGCGAATTATAGCGTGGATTTTTCGGCCTTCCAGATGGCGCGGCCGCCGCTGGCCTTGTCGATTTCGGCCAGCACGGCGGCATGCATCGCCAGCTCGGCCTCGCTGGCGGCGAGCACCGGCAGGTCGAAGCCGCTCAGGTCCACGCGCTCGGCGTGCACGCCCGGCTGGGCCACTTCGCCCAGGTCGATCAGCAGCGCTTCCTGGCCGCGCGTGAGGTTGATGTAGACGTCGGCCAGCAGCTCGGCGTCGAGCAGCGCGCCGTGCAGCGTGCGGCCGGAGTTGTCCACGCCCAGCCGGTCGCACAGCGCGTCCAGGCTGTTGCGCTTGCCCGGATACAGCTGCTTGGCCATGGCCAGGGTGTCGGTCACGCCGTCGACGAAACGCTCGAAGGCCGGCTGGCCGACGCGCTCGAGCTCCTTGTCCAGAAAGCCGACGTCGAACGCGGCGTTGTGGATGATGATCTCGGCGCCCTCGACGTAGCGCAAAAAATCCTGCGCCACCTCGGCGAACTTGGGCTTGTCGCGCAAAAATTCGTTGCTGATGCCGTGCACCTTGAGCGCGTCCTCGTGGCTGTCGCGCTCGGGGTTCAGGTACAGGTGCAGGTTGTTGCCGGTCAGCTTGCGGCCCACCAGCTCGACGCAACCGATCTCGATGATGCGGTCGCCGCCCTCGGCCGACAGGCCGGTGGTCTCGGTGTCCAGGACGATCTGGCGCGTCATACCCGAAACGATTCGCCGCAGCCGCAGCGGTCGCGCTCGTTCGGGTTGGTGAACTTGAAGCCTTCGTTCAGGCCCTCGCGCACGTAGTCGAGCTCGGTGCCGTCGATGAAGGCGAGGTTCTTCGGGTCGACCAGCACTTTCACGCCGTGCTGCTCGATCACCAGGTCGCCGGGCGCCACGGCGTCGACGTATTCCAGCTCGTAGGACAGGCCCGAGCAGCCGGTGGTCTTGACGCCCAGGCGCACGCCCACGCCGGCGCCGCGCTTGGCCAGATGGGCGCTCACGTGCCGCGCGGCGGCTTCGGACAGGTGGATGTTCATGGTGAAAACAAAAAAGGCTGGGCAGGAATTGCGATGCGCCTAGCGTACCGCCAATCGGGCGCGCCTGCTGGGGCGCTGGCCATAGGCAGTCGAAACTATGCTTTTGATAGCTACTCGCGCACGACCGACAAGCGCTGAAGGCACATTTTACTGTGAATCGCGCAGCTGCGTCACGCCTTGGCGCAGCAGCTCGGCGGCGCGGTCGATCTCGGCGGCGGTGGTGAAGCGCCCCAGGCTGATGCGCAGCGAGGCGTGGGCGCGCTCGTCGCTGGCGCCCAGCGCGCGCAGCACGTGGCTGGGCTGCGCGCTGCCCGAGCTGCAGGCCGAGCCGCTGGACAGCGCCAGCTCGGGCACGGCCAGCATCAGGGCCTCGGCCGCCACGCCGTCGAAGGCGAGGTTCAGATTGTGCGGCACGCGCCGCGTGGGGTGGCCGTTGAGGTGCATGCCGCTCACGCCCTGCAGGCCGCGCAGCAGCCGCTGGTGCAGCGCCTGGGCGTGAGCCGTGTCGCGCGCCAGCTCTTGCGCGGCGATGCGAAAGGCCTCGCCCATGCCCACGATCTGGTGCGTGGCCAGGGTCCCCGAGCGCAGGCCGTGCTCGTGCCCGCCGCCGTGCATCTGCGCGGCCAGGCGCACGCGCGGCTCGCGGCGCACCACCAGCGCGCCGATGCCCTTGGGGCCATGGGTCTTGTGCGCCGTCAGGCTCATCAGGTCGACCGGCAGCGTGGCCCAGTCGATGGCCAGCTTGCCGGTGGCCTGCGCGGCGTCGACGTGAAACAGCACGCCGCGCGCGCGGCACAGCGCGCCCAGGGTGGCGATGTCCTGCACCACGCCGATCTCGTTGTTGACCAGCATGACGCTGGCCAGGAGGGTGTCGGGGCGCAGCGCGGCAGCAAAGGCCTGGGCGTCGACCAGGCCGTCGGCGCCGACGTCGAGCAGGGTGACGTCGAAGCCCTGGCGCTGCAGGGCGGACAGGGTGTCGAGCACCGCCTGGTGTTCGGTGCGCACGCTCAGCAGATGGCGCCCGCGCCCGGCGTGCTGCTGGGCGACGCCGGCGATGGCCAGGTTGTCGGATTCGGTGGCGCCGCTGGTCCAGACGATCTCGCGCGCATCGGCGCCGATCAGCGCCGCCACCTGGCGGCGCGCGGTCTCGACGGCCTGCTCGGCCTCCCAGCCCCAGGCGTGACTGCGGCTGGCGGGGTTGCCGAAGTGCTCGCCCAGCCAGGGCAGCATGGCGGCCACCACGCGCGGGTCGACCGGCGTGGTGGCACCGCAGTCCAGGTAGATCGGCCGCGGCGGCGTCATGGCGCGGCGCAAACTTCGACGCGGCCGCCGGCGCGGTTCACTTGTTGGTCAGGCCGCCCAGCGCGAACACCGAATTGGGCGCGGTGATGCGGATCGGCTTGACCACCGGCGCGGCCGAGATGGCGCGCTTGGCGGCCGGGCGGTCTTCCAGCTCGAAGCCGTTGGCGTGCTGCTCGTCCACCAGCTTTTGCAGCGTGACGGACTGCAGAAAGTCCAGCATGTGCACGTTGAGCGCGGCCCACAGGTCGTGCGTCATGCAGCGCCCGCCGTCGGCACGGCAGTTTTCGCGCCCGCCGCAGTGGGTGGCGTCCAGCGGCTCGTCGACCGAGGTGATGATGTCGGCCACGGTGATCTCGCCGGCCTTGCGCCCCAGCGAATAGCCGCCGCCCGGGCCGCGGGTGGATTCGACCAGCTCGTTGCGGCGCAGCTTGCCAAACAGCTGCTCCAGGTAGGACAGCGAGATCTGCTGGCGCTGGCTGATGGCCGCCAGCGTGACGGGCCCGCCGTCCTGGCGCAGCGCCAGATCGATCATGGCAGTGACCGCAAATCGGCCCTTGGTGGTAAGGCGCATGGCCAACTCCTTGCTGATGAGAAATGCGGCGGACCGTGGTTGACCGGGCACTGTGCGCGCGTCTTGCGCGGCCGCGCAACCAAATCCGACTATTTTTCTCAAGTATAACGCAAACCCGACTGAAAACTAGGGGCTTGGCTGGACTTGCGCACAAAAGTTGATCTGGTTCAAGCCGCCGCACTGCCCTCGCCGGCCGCGCCCAGCACGCGCTGCTTGAGCGCCGCCAGCTGGTCGCGCACGCGCGCGGCCTGCTCGAACTCCAGGTTGCGCGCGTGCTCCAGCATCAGCTTTTCGAGCCGGCGCAGCTCGCGCGACAGGTCCTTCTCGGACAGCGCCTCGGGCGCCACGGCGGCCGCGGCGCGCATGCGCTCGGCCTCGCGCCCGGCCTTCTCGCTGTACACGCCGTCGATCAAATCGCGCACCTGCTTGACGATGCCGCGCGGCGTGATGCCGTGCTCGGCATTGAAGGCGATCTGCCGGGCGCGCCGGCGCTCGGTCTCGCCCATGGCCTTCTTCATCGAGTCGGTGATGCGGTCGGCGTACAGGATGGCCTTGCCGTTGACGTTGCGCGCGGCGCGGCCGATGGTCTGGATCAGGCTGCGCTCGGCGCGCAGAAAGCCCTCCTTGTCGGCGTCCAGGATGGCCACCAGCGACACCTCGGGAATGTCCAGGCCCTCCCTCAGCAGGTTGATGCCGACCAGCACGTCAAAGGCGCCCAGGCGCAGGTCGCGGATGATCTCCACGCGCTCCACCGTGTCGACGTCGCTGTGCAGGTAGCGCACCTTGACGCCGTTTTCGCTCAGGTATTCGGTCAGCTGCTCGGCCATGCGCTTGGTCAGCGTGGTGATCAGCACGCGCTCGTTCTTCTCGACGCGCTCGCGGATTTCCTGCAGCACGTCGTCGACCTGGTGCGTGGCCGGGCGCACCTCGACCTCGGGGTCGACCAGGCCGGTGGGGCGCACCACCTGCTCGACCACCTGGCCGGCATGCGTCTTCTCGTAGTCGGCCGGCGTGGCGCTGACGAAGACCACCTGGTGCATGCGGCGCTCGAACTCCTCGAACTTGAGCGGCCGGTTGTCCAGCGCGCTGGGCAGGCGAAAGCCATATTCGACCAGCGTGGTCTTGCGCGAGCGGTCGCCGTTGTACATGGCGTTGAGCTGGCCGATCATCTGGTGGCTTTCATCCAGGAACATGATCGCGTCGCGCGGCAGGTAGTCGGTCAGCGTGGCGGGCGGATCGCCCGGGCGCGCGCCCGACAGGTGGCGCGTGTAGTTCTCGATGCCCTTGCAGTGGCCCAGCTCGCTCAGCATCTCCAGGTCGAAGCGGGTGCGCTGCTCCAGCCGCTGGGCCTCGACCAGCTTGCCCTCGCCCACAAAATACTTCAGCCGCTCGGCCAGCTCCAGCTTGATGGTCTCGACCGCCGCCAGCGTCTTCTCGCGCGGGGTGACGTAGTGGCTGCTGGGGTAGACCACGAAGCGCGGCACCTTCTGCTGGATGTGGCCGGTGAGCGGATCGAACAGCGCCAGGCTCTCGACCTCGTCGTCGAACAGCTCGATGCGCACCGCCAGCTCGCTGTGCTCGGCCGGAAAGACGTCGATGGTGTCACCGCGCACGCGAAAGGTGCCGCGCTGAAAATCCAGGTCCTGGCGCTGATACTGCATGCGCACCAGCTGCTGGATGGTGTCGCGCTGGCCCAGCTTGCCGCCCACCTTCATGATCAAGCGCATCTGCAAATAGTCCTCGGGCGCGCCGATGCCGTAGATGGCCGACACAGTGGCCACGATCACCACGTCGCGCCGCTCCAGCACGCTCTTGGTGGCCGACAGGCGCATCTGCTCGATGTGCTCGTTGATGGCGCTGTCCTTCTCGATGAACAAATCGCGCTGCGGCACGTAGGCCTCGGGCTGGTAGTAGTCGTAGTAGCTGACGAAGTACTCGACCGCGTTCTTCGGGAAGAACTCGCGAAACTCGCTGTACAACTGCGCCGCCAGCGTCTTGTTGGGCGCGAACACGATGGCCGGCCGCCCCAGCCGCGCGATCACGTTGGCCATGGTGAAGGTCTTGCCCGAGCCCGTAACGCCCAGCAAGGTCTGAAACGACTCGCCGTCCTGCACGCCTTCGACCAACTGCGCGATGGCCGTGGGTTGGTCGCCCGCGGGCGGATAGGGCTGGTACAGCTGAAACGGCGAGTCGGGATAGCTGACGAACTGGCCCTGCGCGGGCGAAGGCGGCGGGGCGACGGCATGAATCGGAGTGGGCATTGGCAAGGACAGCGGCAAGGCTCGGCAAACGCGCCGTAAAATTTCGGGCGAACCGGCTAGGCTAACCCAGTCGGCCGTTTCTTGCCACCCGCTGGCGCTCCCACCGCAAGGATTTTTCTCATGTCGCTGTTTTCCGCCGTCGAGCTCGCCCCGCGCGACCCCATCTTGGGCCTGAACGAGCAATTTGCCGCCGACACCAACCCCAACAAGGTCAACCTGGGCGTGGGCGTGTACTTCGACGAAAACGGCAAGCTGCCGCTGCTGGCCTGCGTGCAGGCCGCCGAAAAGGCCATGATGGCCACGCCCAAGCCGCGCGGCTACCTGCCCATCGACGGCATCGCCGCCTACGACGACGGCGTCAAGAAGCTGGTGTTCGGCGCCGACTCGGAGCCCTACCGCTCGGGCCGCGTCGCTACCGTGCAGGGCCTGGGTGGCACCGGCGCGCTGAAGATCGGCGCCGACTTCCTCAAGCACCTCAATCCCAAGGCCAAGGTGCTGATTTCCGATCCCAGCTGGGAAAACCACCGTGCCCTGTTCACGCAGGCGGGTTTCGAGGTCGGCACCTACCGCTATTACGACGCCGCCACGCGCCAGCTCGATTTCGACGGCATGCTGGCCGACCTGCAGGCCGCCGCGGCCGGCACCATCGTGGTGCTGCACGCCTGCTGCCACAACCCCACCGGCTACGACATCACGCCCGCGCAGTGGGACCAGGTGATTGCCGCCGTCAAGGCGCGCGGCCTCACGCCCTTCCTGGACATGGCCTACCAGGGCTTTGCCGACGGCATCGCCGAGGACGGCGCGGTGATCGGCAAGTTCGTTGCCGCGGGCCTGACCTTCTTCGTCTCGACCTCGTTTTCCAAGAGCTTCAGCCTGTACGGCGAGCGCGTCGGCGCGCTGTCGGTGCTGTGCACCGACAAGGAAGAGGCCGCGCGCGTGCTCAGCCAGCTCAAGATCATGATCCGCACCAACTACAGCAACCCGCCCACGCACGGCGGCGCGGTGGTGGCCACGGTGCTGGGCGACGCCGCGCTGCGCGCGCAATGGGAGCAGGAGCTGGCCGGCATGCGCACCCGCATCAAGGCCATGCGCCAGGCGCTGGTGAAGGGCCTGAAGGCCGCCGGCGTGAAGAAGGACATGGGCTTCATCACCACCCAGGTGGGCATGTTCAGCTACTCGGGCCTGTCCAAGGACCAAATGGTGCGCCTGCGCAACGAGTTCGGCGTCTACGGCACCGACACCGGCCGCATGTGCGTGGCGGCGCTGAACGAGAAGAACATCGACTACGTCTGCCAGTCGATCGCCAAGGTGATGTAAGCCGGCGCCCCGCGCGCAGCAAAAAGCCGCGAATCATCGCGGCTTTTTTCATGCTGTGGGCGAACCAGAAACTATTATTTTGATAGCTGTCCGCGCTTTACTGACGCCGGCCAGAACCAAAAAACACTCAATAATCGTCGTTGCTGCCCGGCGCCAGGCTCTCGAAGCGCGTGAGCGGCTTGATGAAGGCCAGCTTGACGGTGCCCGTGGGCCCGTTGCGCTGCTTGCCGATGATGATCTCGGCCACGCCGGGCTCGCGCGAGTCCTTGTTGTAGTAGTCGTCGCGGTAGATGAACATGATGATGTCGGCGTCCTGCTCGATGGCGCCCGATTCGCGCAGGTCGCTCATCATGGGGCGCTTGTCGGTGCGCTGCTCGACGCTGCGGTTGAGCTGCGACAGCGCGATCACCGGGCATTCCAGCTCCTTGGCCAGCGCCTTCAGGCCGCGCGAGATCTCGCCCAGCTCGGTGGCGCGGTTCTCGTCGCCGCTGCTGCTGCCGCTCATCAGTTGCAGGTAGTCGACCACGATCAGCCCCAGCTTGCCGCACTGGCGCGCCAGGCGGCGCGCGTTGGCGCGCAGCTCGGCCGGGGTCAGGCCCGGCGTCTCGTCGATGTGCAGGCTGACGTTGCGCAGCCGCTCGATGGCCTCGGTCAGGCGCGGCCACTCCTCGTCGGTCAGGCGGCCGGTGCGCAGGTGGCCCTGGTCGATGCGGCCGATCGAGCCGACGATGCGCACCGCCAGCTGCGAGGCGCCCATTTCCATCGAGAACACGGCCACCGGCAGGCCTTCGTTCAGCGCCACGTGCTCGGCGATGTTGATGGCGAACGCCGTCTTGCCCATCGAGGGGCGCGCGGCCAGCACCACCAGGTCGCCCGCCTGCAGGCCGGCGGTCATGCGGTCCAGGTCGTAGAAGCCCGTGGGCACGCCGGTGACGTCGTTGGGGTTGTCGGCCATCTCCTGCACGCGGTCGAGCAGCTTGACCACCAGGCTGTCCATGGCCTGAAAGCCCTGCTTCATGCGCGAACTCTGCTCGCCGATCTTGAAGATCTTGCTTTCGGCGTCGTCCAGGATGCTGGCCACCGCGCGGCCCTGGGTGCTGAAGGCGCTGGTGGCGATGTCGTCGCTGGCGCTGACGAGCTGGCGCAGGATCGAGCGCTCGCGCACGATCTCGGCATAGCGGCGGATGTTGCTGGCGCTGGGCACGTACTGTGCCAGCGCGTTCAGGTAGGCCAGGCCGCCGATCTCGTCGCCCTTGCCCTGGCGCTGCAGCTCCTCGTGCACGGTGATCACGTCGGCCGGCTTGCTCTCGCCCACCAGCTTGGCCAGCACGCCGTACACCAGCCGGTGTTCGTAGCGGTAGAAGTCGCCCTCGATCAGCACGTCGCCCACGCGGTCCCAGGCACCGTTGTCCAGCAGCAGGCCGCCCAGCACGCTGGACTCGGCCTCGATCGAATGCGGCGGAATGCGCAGCTGGGCGACCTGGCGGTCGAGTGGCGCGTCGTCGCCGAGGCCGGCGTAGGAAGGATCGAAAACGGAGGACATGCGAAGGCGGCTGAAACGGTGCGGCGGACTGGAGGCTGGGCGATTGGCACGCACGGCGCCCATGCCTCGCCCCAAAGCGGCCCGATCCTACGCGCTGGGCGGCCGCCCGTCACCGCACAAGTCTGTGAACAAGCCGTTGATACCCGGTGATGAACCCGGTATTGGTCCGGCCCCAAGGCACACGGCGCCCCATGCGGGGCATGGGACGCCGTGCGTTGGCGAAGCGCCGGGCGATTTATTCGATGGTCAGGCGCTGGGCGGCGCTGGGCAGCTTCTTGGGCAGGGTCAGCGTCAGCACGCCGCTGTCGTACCTGGCCTTGGCCTGCGCGGGGTCGACCTCGGCCGGCAGCTGAAAGCTGCGCGCCACGGCGCCGTAGTAGCGCTCGCCGCGCAACAGCTTCTCGCCGCTGGAGGGGCTGTCCTGCTGCTTGATCTCGGCGCGCAGGGCGACGACGCCGCCGTCGATCGACACCTGGATGTCGTCCTTGCCGACGCCCGGCACCTCGGCCAGCACCACGTAGCCGGTGTCCGACTCCTTGACGTCGACGCGGATCTGCGCCGCGCGGGGCAAGGGGTCGCCGTGCAGGGGCTTGATGAAATAGCCCGGCGCGACGTCGCGGAAGAAGTCGTCGAACAGGCTGTTGCGGATCACTGGATTGGCCATGAAATTCTCCTGATGAGCGCGGCGTCATCGCCGCATGAGCCGTATCTCGGGGCCGGGCGACCGCTTTCAAGACCCGCGGTCCGCACATCCCGGCGCGCGACACCGCCGCGTCACACCCGCCTCCGACGTGGGAAAATACGCGTTTTGCCGCCGCCATCGGGCGCGGTCTGGCGGCTCTTTCGCCGCAGCTCTTCGCACAAATCATGTCGTCCTCCCTGCACCCCATGCTCAACGTGGCCATTCGGGCCGCCCGCGCCGCCGGCGCCATCATCAACCGCGCCGCGCTCGACATCGAGGCCGTTCGCATCTCGCAAAAGCGCGCCAACGATTTCGTCACTGAAGTCGACCACGCCAGCGAGGACGCCATCATCGAAACCCTGCTGACGGCCTACCCGCAGCACGGCATCCTGGCCGAGGAGTCCGGCCGCACGCACGGCAATTCGCGCTCCGACCACGTGTGGATCATCGACCCGCTGGACGGCACCACCAACTTCATCCACGGCTTTCCGGTCTACTGCATCAGCATCGCGCTGGCAGTGGCCGGCCGCGTCGAGCAGGCGGTGGTGTACGACCCCACGCGCAACGACCTGTTCACCGCCACGCGCGGGCGCGGCGCCTTCCTCAACGAGCGGCGCATCCGCGTCAGCAAGCGCACCCGCCTGGCCGAGAGCCTGATCGCCACCGGCTTTCCGTACCGCAAGGGCGACGACTTCGACGGCTACCTGCGCCTGATGGGCGAGCTGATGCGCCACACCGCCGGCCTGCGCCGCCCCGGCGCCGCCGCGCTGGACCTGGCCTACGTGGCCGCCGGCTATTCCGAAGGCTTTTTCGAGACCGGCCTCAAGCCCTGGGACGTGGCCGCCGGCTCGCTGCTGGTGACCGAGGCCGGCGGGCTGATCGGCAACTTCACCGGCGAGGTGGGCGACACCCTGGAGCAGGGCGAATGCCTGGCCGCCACGCCGCGCGTGTACGCCCAGCTGGTGTCGGTGCTGCACAAGCACTCGCGCTATCAGGGCCAGGCCGGCGCCGCCGCGGCGGGCGAACGCAAGGGCTCGCTGTCGCTGCGCAAGCACGAGGTGGGCGCGACCGAGGCGTTCTTGCACAGCGCGTCCGAACCCGACACCGGCGCCGAATGAGCACTCCCGAGGACAGCGCCACGGGCGTGGCGCACCCGCGCGCGGTGCGCAGCTTCGTCACCCGCGCCGGCCGCATGACCACCGGCCAGGCGCGCGCGCTGACCGATCTGGGGCCGCGCTACGTGCTGCCCTACGACCCGACAATTCCTGATTTGATAGCGTATTGCGCAGATCAGGAGCGGGCCAGCGGCCAAAATCACTTAAAAACCGTGCTGGAGATCGGCTTCGGCATGGGCCAGGCCACGGCGCACATCGCGGCGCTCAAGCCCGACACGCGGTTCATCGGCTGCGAGGTGCACGAGCCCGGCGTGGGCGCGCTGCTCAAGCTGGTCGACGCGCTGCAGCTGTCCAACGTGCGCATCGTCCAGCACGACGCGGTCGAGGTGCTGCGTGACATGATCGCCCCCGGCACGCTGGACGGCATCCACATCTTCTTTCCCGACCCCTGGCCCAAGAAGCGCCACCACAAGCGCCGCCTGATCCAGCCGGCCTTCGTGCACGAGCTGGCGCTGCGCCTGGCGCCCGGCGGCTACCTGCACTGCGCCACCGACTGGCAGGCCTACGCCGAGCAGATGCTGCAGGTGCTGGGCGCCGAGCCGCTGCTGGTGAACACCGCCGAGGGCTACGCGCCGCGCCCCGACTACCGGCCGCTCACCAAGTTCGAGCTGCGCGGCCTGCGCCTGGGGCATGGCGTGTGGGATTTGGTGTTCCAGCGCGCCTGAGGCCGCGCCCATGAGCCGCCGCGCCGGCGCCGTCGACCTGCCGCTGCGCGAGGGCGTGGCCGCCAGCACGGTGGCCGTGCCGGCCGGTGCCTGGCCGACGGTGCTGGACTTTCTGGCCGAGCGCCTGCCGGCGCTGTCGCGCGCCGACTGGCACGCCCGTCTGGCCGGCGGCGAGGTGCTGGACGAGACCGGCCAGCGCCTGGCCCCGCACGCGCCCTGCCCGCACGGCCGGCGCCTGCACTACTGGCGCTGGCACGCGCAGGAGCCGGCGCTGCCCGGGCACGAATCCATCGTCTTTCAGGACGAGTGGCTGGTGGTGGCCGACAAGCCGCACTTCATGCCCGTCACGCCCGGCGGCCGCTTTGCGCGCCAAAGCCTGCTGGCGCGCCTGCGCCACCGCCTGGGCCTGCCGCTGCTGAGTCCCGTGCACCGCATCGACCGCGACACCGCCGGCCTGGTGCTGCTGGCCGTGCAGCCGCACACCCGCGACGCCTACCAGGCGCTGTTTCGCGCCCGTGCCGTGCACAAGCTCTACGAGGCGGTAGCGCCGCACCGGCCCGAACTGGCCCTGCCGCGCCGATACGCCAGCCGGCTCGAACCCGACCCCGCGCGCTTTTTCATCAGCCGCGAAGTGCCGGGCGAGCCCAACAGCGTGAGCGAGCTGGCCTGCGCCCAGGGGCTGGGCCGCCACGCGCTGTACCACCTGCGGCCCGTCACCGGCCAGCGCCACCAGCTGCGCCTGCACATGGCGGCGCTGGGCCGCCCCATCTTGGGCGATGCCTTCTACCCTGCCGTGCGCCACGCCGCCGGCGTGGACGACTGGCAGCGGCCGCTGCAGCTGCTGGCGCGCGCCTTGGCCTTCACCGACCCCGTCACGGGGCAAGCGCGCGCCTTCCGCTCCAGCCTGCAACTGGCGGCCGCGCAGGGCCGCTGGCCGGACGGTGGCGCGTGATCAGGCGTCGGCCAGCGGGCTCAGTTCGGTCAGGGTCAAGCCCTGCAGCGGGGCAAAGTCGCTGTCGATGCGCTGACGCCGGCGTGCGCTCAGGTGCTGGCGCAACTGCGTCACCCGGTCGGCCTGGCGCGGCGGGGGCGCCGCCTCGGGGTTGGCGCGGCGCAACATGGACGCCACGCGGCGCGAACTGACGTGCCCAACCGGCTGCTCGCCCACGCGGGCCTGGTCCTCGCCGTCCACGACGTGCAGGCGCAGCAGGCCGCGCTCGCCCAACTCGCCCAGCTCGCACAGCTTGCGCTGGAAATAGGCCTGCAGCTGCGGCCGCTCGGCCGGCGGCACGCACTGCGGCGTTTCGATGTGCAGCAGCACGCCGTGCTGCCCCCACTGATCGCGCGTCAGCACGCAGTCGCACTGGCCGGCCAGGCCCACGTGCCGCATCACCAGCCGGGCGGCCCCGCGCAAGCGCCGCAGGCGCGCCTCGCGCGTCAACACGGGCCAGCGGGCCCTTTGGATAAACTGCATCAGCACAGGCACTCCATTCGACGTCGCCGAACGTTACATAAAGTTCGGGCTTGGTTTGGATTGTGTGGCATTTTTGGCCGTTTTGGCCGTTTGATTAAACCTTTTTGGGTATGTCCACCCCTTCCCCTCCCATCCCGATCGGCGACGACGTCCTGGTCTTCGATCGCGGCTGGCTGTCGTCCACCAACGTCCTGTGCCGGGGCGACGAGCCCGCCGTGGTCGACACCGGCTACGTCAAGGACGCCGGGCAAACCGTAGCCCTGATGCAACAGGCGCTGGGCGACCAGCCCTTGGCGCGCATTGCCCACACCCATTTGCACAGCGACCATTGCGGCGGCACGGCCGCGCTGCAGGCCGCCTGGCCGCAAGCGCGCACCTGGGTGCCGCAGGTGTCGCTGGCGGTCGTGCAAGGCTGGGACGAAAGCGCCCTCAGCTTCGGCGTCACCGGCCAGCGCTGCGCGCGCTTCGTCGCCCAGCACGGCCTGCGCCCCGGCGACACGGTGCGACTGGGCCGCCGCGACTGGCAGATCCACGCGGCACCCGGTCACGACAACCAGGCCGTGCTGCTGTTCGAGCCCGCCGCGCGCATCCTGATCGCCGGCGATGCGCTGTGGGAGCACGGCGTGGGCGTGATCTTTCCGGAGTTCGACGGCGACGAGGGCTTCGAGCCCTTCGAGCGCACGCTGCAAACCGTCGAGGCCTTGCAGCCCGAGTGGGTGGTGCCCGGCCACGGCGGCCCCATCGCCCGCGCCGACGGCGGCATCGCGCACGCCCTGGGCCAGGCGCGCACGCGCGTGCAGCAACTTCGGGCGCACCCGGCGCAGCACGCGCTGCATGCGGCCAAGGTGATGGTCAAGTACCAGCTGCTAGACGCCGAGGTCATGCCGCGCGACGCCTTCCTGGCCTGGGCCGACGCGGCGCCCATCCTGCACCGCCTGCACCGGCAGCATCGCCCCGACCTGGCCTGGGGCGACTGGCTGCAGCACGCCGTGCTGGCGCCGCTGCTGGCGCGCGGCGCGCTGCTGCAAGATGCCACCCACCTGCGCAACGGCGCCTGATGAACCCCAACATGAACCTGATCCACATCGTGGCCCTGCTGGCCGTCATCCAGTTCTTTTACTTCGGCGTCAAGGTCGGCCGCGCGCGCGTGCAGTACGGCATCAAGGCGCCGGCCGTGACCGGCCACGAGATGTTCGAGCGCGCCTATCGGGTGCAGATGAACACGCTGGAGCAGTTGGTCGGCTTCCTGCCCGCGCTGCTGATCGCCGGCACCTACTGGCCGCAGGCCGTGATCGCGCCCATCGGCGTGGTGTATTTGGTCGGCCGCGCGCTGTACCGCCAGCGCTACATGCAAGACCCCGCCCGGCGCGCGCCGGGCTTTCTGCTCACCGTGCTGGCCACCGGCATCCTGCTGGCGGCGGGGCTGATCGGCGCCGCCATGCGCTGACGCGCTTTATCCCTCGGCCAGCAGGGTGCCCAAGGCTGCCCCCAGCGCCAAATCGGGCACGTGGCCGAAGCTGTGCTGGCGCACGCGTCCCTGGCGGTCGATCAGGATCAGCGTCGGCGTGCCCTGCATGCCGTAGGTGCGCATCGTGCGCGGCAGGCCGCCGTGACCGTCCGGCTGGTCCACCCCGATTGCAAAGCGCAGCCGGTTCTCGTGGATGTAGGCCTCCAGCGACACCGGCCGCATCGCCTCGTGGTGCTCGAACACGGTGTGCAGCCCGACCACCGTCAGGCCCTGGCCGCCGAACTGCTCGTGCACCTGCTGCGCCTGCGGCGTGGCCAAGCGCACGCAGGCCGGGCACAGCATCTGGAACGCATGCAGCATCACCACCTGGCCGCGCAGATCGGCCAGCGTCAAAGGTGTGTCGCGGTTGAACCACTGCGCCACCTCCCACTCGGGCGCGGGAGGCCCATAAGCCTGCGGGGTCGATGCATGTGCCACGTTCGCCCTTCGGCCGCCGCCGATGGCAGCCATGGCCCGATTATCGGCAGGCCGGCGCGCCGCCAGACCCATCGGGCTCGGGCAGCCCTGCGCGCGGTGATGCTTCGCCGCACCGCCCGGCCCGAGGCGGCGCGCGCACGGCTACGATGGCACGCAGGAGACTTCGACATGACCCACGCCCCCACCCCGGCCCAGATCGCGGACCGCCGCGCCGCCTTTCGCCAGTTGCACGCCAGCGGCTGCTTCGCCCTGCCCAACCCCTGGGACGTGGGCTCGGCGCGCTACCTGGCGCAGCGCGGCTTCAAGGCGCTGGCCAGCACCAGCTCGGGCGCGGCCTGGTCGCGCGGCTGCGCCGACGGCCAGATGCCGCTGGAGGCCGTGCTGCAGTATCTGCACGAGCTGGTGGCGGCCACCGAGCTGCCCGTCAACGCCAACTTCGAGAAGGGCTTTGCCGACGACCCCGAGGGCGTGGCGCGCCACGTGCGCCTGGCCATCGACACCGGCGTGGCCGGCCTGTCGATCGAGGACTCGACCGGCGACGCCGCCCGCCCCCTGTTCGAACTGCCCGTCGCCGTGGCCCGCATGCGCGCGGCGCGCGCGGCCATCGACGCCTCGGGCCAGGACGTGATGCTGATCGGCCGCGCGGAAAACTTCTTTGCCGGTCAGCCCGACCTTCAAGATGCCATCCGCCGCCTGCGCGCCTACGCCGAGGCCGGCGCCGACTGCCTGTATGCGCCGGGCTTGACCACGCGCGAGCAGATGGCCGCCGTGGTGGCGGCTGTGGCACCCAAACCCGTCAACGTGCTCTACACCGCGCCGGGCGCGCTGACCCTGGCCGACCTGGCCGCCCTGGGGGTGCGCCGCGTCAGCGTGGGCGGCGGCCTGGCACGCGCCGCCTGGGCCGGCTTTCAGCACGCGGCCGACGCGCTGGCCGAGGGCCGGTTCGATGGTTTTGCGGGCGCCGCGCCAGGGGGCGAGCTGAACCGCCTGCTGCGCCATTGAACTGGCCGGCTTGACCCAGCGCAAAACCATGCCGGCGGCAATGCGCCAATCTGCCGGTTCGAGATCGCGTCATGACCCACCCCCCCAAGCCCGACTGGGACCCCCTTGCCGCCGAAGTGCAGGCCGACCCGCGCGCCGCCGTCGACGCCCTGCGTGAGCGCTGCCCGGTCGCCTTCGACCGCAGCGGCACGGCCACCGTGCTGCGTCACGCCGACGTGCTGCGCGTGCTGCACGACCCCGCCACCTTCAGCAGCGCGGTGTCGGCCCACCCGGCCGTGCCCAACGGCTACGACCCGCCGCGCCACACCGCCTATCGGCGGGCGCTGGACCCGTTCTTCGCGCCCCAGCGCATCCGCCACTTCGGGCCCCAGTGCCGCCGGCTGGCGGTGCGCACCGTGCAGGAGGCGCTGACCCTGGGCGACGTGGACGTCGGCCGCGAGCTGGCCTTGCCCTTTGCCGCCCGCGTGCAATCGGCCTTTCTGGGCTGGCCCGAGCTGATCCAGGACGAGCTGCTGGACTGGTTGCAGCGCAGCCACGCCGCCACGCGTTCGGGCGATCGCCAGCAGACCGCCGCCGTGGCGCGCGAGTTCGAGGCCTTCGTCGAGCGCGTGCGTGACGCACGCACCGGCGCGCCGCCCACGCAGGACATCAGCACCGAGCTGATGCACGTGCAAATCGACGGCCGGCCGCTGGACCTGCGCGAGCTGTCCAGCGTGCTGCGCAACTGGACGGTGGGCGAGATCGGCACCATTGCCGCCTCGGTCGGCATCCTGCTGCACTGGCTGGCCACCGAGCCCGACTGGCAGCAGCGCCTGCGCGACGAGCCGACGCTGCTGCCGGCCGCCATCGACGAGGTGCTGCGCCGCGACGGACCGCTGCCGGCCAACCGGCGCGTCACCACCCGTGCCGTGGAACTGGGCGGGCGCCCCCTGCCCGCCGGCACGCGCCTGTCGCTCAACTGGATCGCGGCCAACCGCGACCCGCGGGCGCTGGCGGAGCCCGATTGCCTGCGCCTGGACCGTGACCCGGCCCTCAATCTGCTGTATGGCACGGGCATCCACGTGTGCCCCGGGGCGCCGCTGGCCCGGCTGGAATTGCGCCTGCTGATGGAAGAAGTGCTGATCCGCACGAAGTCGATCGCGCTGCCCGCCGGGCACACGCCCACGCGCGCCGCGCCGCCCGACGCCGGCTACGCCCAGCTGCGCATCCGCCTGCGCTGAAGCGGCGTGCTGCTCAAATCAAATCGCCACCCAACGCCCGCAGGCGCTCGGCAATGTGGTCGCGGTCGGGCGCCTGGTCGGCCTGGCGCAAGTACACCGCCAGGTCGGCGCGCGCGCGCTGCAGCTCGCCCAGCTCGGCCAGGGCCAGGCCGCGCTCGCGGTATTCGTCCCAGGCGCGCGGCAGCAGGGTGATCAGCCGGTCCTGCACCGCCACCGCGCGCTGCCAGTCCTGCGCGCTGTGGTGGATGTGCTTGAGGTTGCCCAACATGCGCGCCAGGATCTGGCGTGGCGTGGCGCCTTCCAGAAACAAGGTGAGTGGCAGTTCCTGCGCAAAACCGGGGCCGCTGGCCGGGCGCGTCCATTCGTCCAGCCGCTCGCGCAACTCGCCCTGGCTCAGCGACTGGCCGGTGAAGGGGTCGATCACCACGCGCCCCTCGTCCAGATGGGCCTGCACCAGGAAGTGGCCCGGAAAACTCACGCCATCGACCGCCAGCTCGATGCTGCGCGCCAGCTCCAGCCACAGCACGGCCAGCGAGATCGGAATGCCGCGGCGGGTGTGCAGCACCCGGTGCAGGTAGCTGTTTTCGACCGCGTAGTAATCGTTGGCGTTGCCGGCAAATCCCAGCTCGCCGAAAAAGAACTGCCCCAGCGCGCTCAGCCGGTCGAACACCGGCGCCTGCCCGCTCACCTGCCGCTGCAGGCGCGCCGCCAGCTGATCCACGTCGGCCAGCACCTGCTGCACGTCCAGCTCGGGCCAGTCGTCCTGTGCCAGGCTGGCCGCCGCCTCCAGCAACGGCAGGTCGTCGTCGCTCTGCACCAGAACGGCGAAGTACTGAAGAGGGGTCGGTGTGGCCCAGTCGTGTTGCATGCGTGCCCTGCGGGCTGCTGGCGCAGCGTCGTCCCCGTGACTGTAGCCCGAGCGGCGCGTCAACGCCGAAGCAGGGTGCGCAGGCGCAGGCCGCTGAGCGCCAGGGTGCCGAAGTAGATCAGCGCCGCGCCCAGGCCCACCCCACCCAGCAGGCCGACGCGCGGCCACGTCGGCGTGGCCAGCCAGTCGAAGTGGCGCGCCGCCCACAGCAAAAAGGCCGTCAGCACGACCGTGGCCATGGCCACTTGCAGGCCGAAGCGCCCCCAGCCCGGCGCCGGCCGGAAGTGGCCACGACGCACCAGCCCGTGCAGCAGCCAGGCGGCATTGATCAAGGCCCCCAGGCCGATCGACAGCGTGAGCGCCGCGTGCTGCAGAAAGGGCACGAACAGCGCATTGAACGCCTGCGTGATGATGAGCACCGCCACCGCGATCTTCACCGGCGTGCGGATGTCCAGGCTGGCGTAGTAGCCCGGCGCCAACACTTTCACCGCCACCAGGCCCAGCAGGCCCACGCCGTACAGGGTCAGAGCGAAAGCGGTGCGCTCGACGTCGTGAGCCGAAAAGCGCCCGTGGTGGAACAGCGTGGCGATCAGCGGCGTGGCGAAGCTGAGCAGCGCCGCGGCGCAGGGCACGGTCAGCAGCACCACCAGCCGCAGGCCCCAGTCCAGCAGCTGCGAATAGCGCGCATCGTCGCCGCTGGCGCGCGCCGCCGCCAGCTGCGGGGTCAGCACCACGCCCAGCGCCACACCCAGCAGCGCGGTCGGAAACTCCATCAACCGGTCGGCGTAGAACAGCCAGGTCACGCTGCCCACCGCCAGATGCGAGGCGATCTGCGTGTTGATCAGCAGCGACAGCTGCGCCACGCCCACGCCCAGCAGCGCCGGCAGCATCAGGCCGAGCACCTGCCGCACGCCCGCGTCGCGCCAGGCCGACCGTACGCGCGCGGGCCACAGGCCGATGCGTGGCAGCAGGCCCAGGCGCGCCAGCGCCGGCACCTGCACCGCCAGTTGCAGCAGGCCGCCGACCAGCACGCCGCCGGCCATGGCGTAGATCGGCTCCACGCCCCGGCGCGCCAGCCAAGGCGCACCCAGCCAGGCCGCCAAGATCATCGCCAGGTTCAGCAGCACCGGCGTGGCGGCCGGCACGGCAAAGTGCCGCCACGTGTTCAGGATGCCGGCCGACAGGGCGACCAGCGACATGCAGCCGATGTACGGGAACATCCAGCGCGTCATCAGCACGCCGGCGTCGAAGCTGGGGCCGTCGAGCCCGCTGGCCAGCGCCCACACCAGCGCCGGCGCCGCGACGATGCCCAGCACGGTCACGGCCACCAGCACCCAGGCCAGCACGGTGGCCACGGCGTCGATCAGCTGGTGCGTGGCGGCGTCGCCCGCACTGGCCCGGCTGCGCGCCAGCACCGGCACGAAGGCCTGGCTGAAGGCGCCCTCGGCAAACAGGCGCCGCAGCAGGTTGGGAATGCGAAAGGCGACGTTGAAGGCGTCGGTCAGTCCGTTGACGCCGAACACCGAGGCCATCAGCAAATCGCGCACCAGGCCCGTGATGCGCGAGGCCAGGGTGAGCAGGGAAACGGTGGAAGCGGCTTTGAACAGGCTCACGAGGGGCTCTCGGCAAGGCCCTGCAGTGTAGCCGCCGCCCGCCCAAGCCCGCAAAAGAGTAGAATGCGCGGTTTGCCGACAACATCCTCAAACCCAAAGGAACATTGAAATGGCTGCTGGAAAGCCCAAGAAAAAGAACCCGCGCCTGGCGTCGGGCCGCAAACGCGCGCGTCAGGACGTCGCGCTGAACGCCGCGAACACCTCGTTGCGCTCCAAATACCGCACCTCGGTCAAGAACGTCGAGAAGGCCGTGCTGGCCGGCGACAAGACCAAGGCGCAGGCCGCCTTCGCCATCATGCAGTCGGTGGTCGACAACGTGGCCGACAAGGGCATCTTCCACAAGAACAAGGCGGCGCGCGACAAGAGCCGCCTGTCGGCCAAGCTCAAGGCGCTGACCCAGGCCACGGCCTGAGTCCAGCCCTTCATCCGCCCGGAGCGGTCATCCCCTGACCCGCTCCGCCGTTTGAATCGGGTGCGCTGTCGGCAAACAGCACAAGAACCGCCTTCGGGCGGTTTTTTCGTTTCCGGGCGGTGCCGCTCTGAGTGGCGCCGCTCAGGCACCGGGCGCGCCGGCATTCGGCGTCCCGGCCGAGGCCTGGTACAGCGCGATGCTGTCGGCCAGCCGCTGCGCCTGCGCCGCAACGAGGCCGACCTGGCTTTGCTGCGCCTGCTGCCGCGCCAGCAAGACCTGCACGTAGCCGGCGGCACCGAGCGCATATTGCCGCTCGACCGAGCGCAGGGCCTCGCGTGCCGCGCCGTCGGCCGCTGCCTGGGCGGCCAGCGCCTGCGCATCGTGGTCAAGCGCGCGCAAGGCGTCGGCCACCTCGCGCAGCGCGCCCAGCACCACGCCCTGGTAGTTGGCCCCGGCGGCATCGAGCGCCGCCAGCGAAGCGCGCCGCTCGGCCGGCAAGCCGGGGTTGAACAGCGGCTGCGTCAACTGCCCGAGCAGCGCCCAGGCGGCCGAGGCGCCGCCGAACAAGGCCCCCGCCGTCAGCGCCTGGCTGCCCAGGCTGGCGCTCAGTTCGATCTGCGGGTACAGCTTGGCCACCGCCACCCCGTGCTCGGCGTTGGCGGCGTGCAGCAGCGCCTCGGCGGCCTGGATGTCGGGACGGCGGCGCGCCAGTTCGGACGGCAGCACCACCGGCATGACGGCGGGCAAGCTGAATTCGGCCAGGGTGAAATCCGGCACCGGCGTCACCCCCGGCGCCTGGCCGGCCAGCACGGCCAGCCCGTGCTCGCTTTGATCGAGCTGCTTGCGCAACAGCGGCACGCCGGCGCGCGTCTGCTCGATCTGCGCCTGCAAGGCCAGCAGTTCGTCGGGCGCGGCCTGGCCCAGGCGCACGCGCTCGCGCGTCAGGCCCAGCTGTTCCTGCTGCACGCCCAGCAGCGCCTCGGTGGCGGCAATCTGCCCGGCCAGCCGGGCGCGCCCGATGGCGGTGGCGGCAATGCTGCCCGCCAGCGTCAGGCGCGCGCCCTCCAACTGCTGGCGTCGATGATCGGTGCGCGCCGCCAGTGCCTCCAGCGCGCGCCGATTGCCGCCCGACAGGTCGAGCCGATAGCGCACGCCGACGCTGGCGCTGTACAGATTGAATTCGCGCGCATCGCCGGCCTGACCCTGCACGCTGGGGTTCAGGCGCTGGCGCTGCGCCCCCAGGTTGCCACTGACCTGCGGGTACAGGGTCGATCCGGCCTGCGCGGCGTAGGTCTCGTCGGCCTGGCGCAAGGTGGCCTCGGCCGCCGCCAGCGTGGGGCTGGCGGCGAAGGCCTGCTCGATCCAGTCGTCCAGCCGCCGCGAACCCAGGCTGCGCCACCATTGCGCCGGCACCGGCGCGCCCACCCCGAGGCTCTGCGTCCCGCCCAAATCGGTGGCGGCCGATGCCGTCTGCGCCGGCAAGGGCGTCGCCGTGTAAGCAGCCACCTTCGGCGCCGGCGGGCGCTGAAAATCAGGGCCGGCGGCGCAACCGACCAGCAGGCCGAGCGCGGCCAGCGTGGCCAGCACCGGCACCATGTGCGGGGGTGCGCCGGCGCCTCGGCCGGCGCCCGGCGGGACAGCGAGCCCATAGCGCGGCGTGACGATGCAGGCAGTGTTGCGTCTCATGTCCGACTCCTTGAGCGCCTGGCGCTCGATTGGCAGCGCTCAATCGAGCGCCCGCCCCTCCCCCGCCTCCTCGTGCGTCACGCCGTCGCGGATGTGATAGATGCGTTTGAAGGTGGGAATGATCTTTTCGTCGTGCGTGACGACGATGATGGCGGTCTCGTACTTGCGCGCCATGTCGTTGAGAATGCGCACCACGGCCATGGCGCGCTGCGAATCGAGGGGCGCCGTCGGCTCGTCGGCCAGGATCACCGGCGGGCGGTTGACCAGGCCGCGCGCGATCGCCACGCGCTGCTGCTCGCCACCCGAAAGCTGCGCCGGCATGGCCTGGGCGCGGTGCTGCACGTCCAGCGCCGTCAGCAGCTCGAGCGCCCGCTTGCGCGCCTCGTCGTTGGACGCGCCGGCCAGCATCGGCAGCAGCGCCACGTTGTCGGTGACATCGAGAAACGGGATCAGGTAGGGCGCCTGGAACACGAAGCCGATCTTGTCGCGCCGCAGCGCGCGCAGATCGCGCACCTTCCAGCCGTCGTCGTAGATCACCTCATCGCCCAGCGTCATGCGGCCGGCCGTGGGGTCGATCACCGCGCCCAGGCACTTCAGCAGCGTGCTCTTGCCCGAACCCGAAGGCCCGATCAGGCCCACCACCTCGCCCGGCGCGACCTGCATGTTCACGTCCCGCAGCGCCAGCACGGCCGTGTCGCCGCTGCCGTAGCGCTTGGACAGCCCCTCGATGCGAATGCCCTTGCCGGCCATGGTGCTCACCCGATCGCCTCGGCCGGATCGACCTTCAGCGCCATGCGGATCGCCACCAGACTGGCCAGCACGCAGATCGCCATCAGGGCGAAGAAGCCGGCGATCGAGTCCTCGGGCACCAGGAGCACGTATTTGGGAAAGATGGGCGCCGCGAAGGTGGCGCTGATCTTGCCGACCACGAAGCCGATCAGCCCCAGCACCAGCGCCTGCTGCAGGATCATGCCGGCGATGGTGCGGTTGCGCGTGCCGATCAGCTTGAGCACGGCGATCTCGCGGATCTTGTCCATCGTCAGCGTGTAGATGATGAAGGCGACGATGGCCGCGCTGACCAGCGCCAGAATCACCAGGAACATGCCGATCTGCTTGGCCGAGGTGGCGATCAGCTTGCCCAGCACGATGCCTTCCATCTGCGCGCGGTCGTATACCGTCAGGCGCTTCCAGCGCCGGATCGGCTCGGCCACCTGCGCCGGCGCGAAGCCGGGCTGGGCGCGCACCAGCACGGCGTTGACCGAGCTGTTGCTGGTCTGGGTGGCGATGACGGCATCGAGCAGGCCGGGCACGCCGGGACGGTTGAAGGCCGGGTTGGCCTCGGTGCGCCGCCGCTGCATCAGGATGGCGTCGTTGTCCTTGAGAAACTGCGCTTCCTGCGCGTCCTTGAGCGGGATGAACACCATCGGATCGCCGCCCGAGGACACCATGCGGCGCGTGAGGCCGACCACGCGGTAGTGGTTGCGCCGGATCTTCAGCTCGTCGCCCAGCTGAAACCCCGAGGCCAGGTCGGCCACCGCCTCGTAGTGGCCGCGCGTGATCTGCCGGCCGGCCACCAGCTGCGGCGGCCAGCCCGGATCGCCCGGACCGCCGGCGGTGATGCCCACCACCATGGCGCGCACGTCGCGCTGGCCCTGGCCGACCTGCATCGTCAGGTAGGTCACGTTGACCGCCTGCGCCACGCCGGGCATGGCGCGAATGCCGCGCCACAGGTCGTCCGGCACGCTGGACGACTCGGCATAGGGCCCCAGCGTGTCCTTCTGCACCACCCACAGATCGGCCCCGCTCGCGTCGAGCAACACTTTGCCGTCGTCGACCATGCCCCGGTACACGCCGGCCATGGTCAGCGTGACCCCGATCAACAAGCCCAGGCCGACCCCGGTGAAGATGAACTTGCCCCAGGCATGCAGGATGTCGCGCCCGGCCAGGCTGATCATGGCGACACCCCGGCAATGCGCTCGACCACCTGGATGCGGCTGCGCGCGCTCAGGGTCTTCTCGCTGTACACCACCACCTGCTCGCCCGCGGCCAGGCCCTGCGCCACCTGGACCCAGCCGTCCAGGTCGCCGCGGCCAGGTGTCACCGCCGCGAAGGCCAGCTTGCCGTCGGTCATTTTCCAGACGCCCCGCTGGCCGCCGACGGTGCGCAGCGCCGCGTTCGGAATGGCGGGCGCCGCGGCCAGCGCGGGCAATTGCACGGTCACCTCGGCCAGCTCGCCGACCGGCGGCAAGGAGGCCGGTGGCGCATCGAAGCTCAGCTTGGCCAGCGTTTCCTCGGTCACGGCGTCGGCGCGCGGCTCCACGCGCAGCACGCGGGCGTCCAGCGCCTGGCCGCGTCGCGACCGCAGCACCGCCTTGGCCGGCAAGCCGGCCGCCAGCCCCTCGGCCGCGATCTGGTCGAAGCGCGTGTCCACCCACAGGCTGGCCGGGTCGATGAGTTCGATCACCGCCTGCCCGGCCACCACCGTGGTGCCGGGATCGACGTCGCGCGCCACCACCAGTCCGGCCACCGGCGCCACCAGCACCAGGTTGCCGCGCTGCGCGCGCACCGCCTGCAACTCGGCACGCAGCCGGGCGCCGTCGGCGCGCGCCGCCACCAGCGCGGCATCGGCCAGCGCCAGCTCCTGGCGCTTGATGACGGCCTGCTCCTCGCTGGTGCCACGCGCCGCCAGCAGCTGCTCGTAGCGCGCCGCCTGCGTGCGGGCAAAGACCTGCCTGGCCTCGGCCTGGCGCAGGGCCGCGTCGGCGCTGACGATGGCGGCCTGCTGCGCGCGCAGGCGCTCGTCCAGATCGACCGGGTCCATCTCGCCCAGCACCTGGCCGGCGGCCACGTGATCGCCCACCTGCACGTCGACGCGGCGCACGCGCCCGGCGCCGGTGGGGCCGATCTTGTAGGTGTAGCGCGCCTGCACCGTGCCGATGCCGGCCAGCGCCGGCGCGATGCTGCGCGATTCGACCTGCGTCACCGTCACGGCCACCGGCGCCAGCGGCCCCGAGCGCAGGGCGACGTAGGCGAACAGCACCGCCAGCGGCACGGTGACGGCCAGCAGCGTGAGCGTGCGGCGTTGCAGGCGTGGAAATTTCATGGCGCACTCCCGATGCCGCGGCGGTAGATGGCGAACGCTCCCGGCGCCGCGTGGCGAATCTGGCCCACCTTGCCCGCCAGCAGCGACTGCATGACCAAACCCTGGATGGTGCCGATGAACAGCACCGCCGCCGCGTCCACGTCGAGCGCGCGGTCGAACTTGCCCTGCGCCTTGCCGGCGTCGAGCAGTCGGCGCAGGCGCACGCCGTACTGCTGCAGCAGCGTGCGCACCATCTGCTTGGGCAGGCTGTCGTCGGCGCGCTGCAGCTCGCCGAACAGCAGGCGCGGCACGCCCGGGTGCCGGGCGACGAAGTCGATGTGCGCCATGAACATGGCCTCCAGCGCGGCGGCCGGGCCAGCGGCCTGCGCGGCCGCCTGGTCGATGCGGGCCAACAGGCGCTCGCTGACCCAGGTCATGCAGGCCTGCACGATCGCGTCCCTGCTCGGGAAGTGCCGAAACAGCGCTCCCTGGGTCAGGCCCATGCGCTCGGCGATGGCGGCGGTGGTGATGTCGCTCGGGTTTTGCCGGGCGGCCAGGTCGATCAGGGCCGCCACGGTGGCTGCGCGCCGCTCGTCGGCCGGCAGGTGTCGTGCGCGTTCGGTCATGGTCGGGCAGCGTCATGAAGTTAGTAATTGATTACTATCTTATGGCCATCGCCCGATGTCATGCAAGCCGCGCATCGCCTGCCCACTTCAGGAAAGGGGTCACCCGTCTTTCAGGCGCAACAGACCGGCACCGGCCGTTCAGCCGCCCGCGCCCGGCGCCGCCCCGTCGGCCGCCGGCAGGCACAGCCGCATGCGCAGGCCGCCCAGCGGCGAGGCCAGCGCCTGCACGCTGCCGCCGTAGGTCTCGGTCAGCGTGCGCACGATGTCCAGGCCCAGGCCCGAGCCGGGGCGCCGCTCGTCGCCCTGCACGCCGCGCTGGAACATGCGCTCGCGCTCGGCCTCGGCAATGCCGGGGCCGTCGTCGTCGACCGTGAAGCACAGCTCGCCGCCCGCCGGCTGCACGTCGAGCACCACGCGCGTGCGGGCCCACTTGCCGGCGTTGTCCAGCAGATTGCCCAGCAGCTCGTACAGGTCCTGCGCCTCGCCGCGAAAGGCCCCGTCACGCGCCTGCGGCGCCAGCTCGAAGACGACGCCGCGCTCCACGTGCAGGCGCGCCATGGTGCGCAGCAGCGAGCGCATGGGCCCCAGCACCGGGGTGCGCAGCCCGGTGGCGCGCACGGCGGCGGCGGCACGCGCGCGCGCCAGGTGCCAGTCGACCTGGCGCCGCGCCAGCTCGACCTGCTCGCGCACCTGCTGCGCCAGCGGGCTGGCGTCCTGCTGCGCGGCGTTGGCCAGAATCGCCAGCGGCGTGTGCACCGCATGCGCCAGGTTGCCGGCCTGGGTGCGCGCGCGCTGCACCATGTCGGCGTTTTCGCGCAGCACGTGGTTGAACTCGCCCACCAGCGGCTGCAGCTCCTGCGGGAAGTCGCCGCTCAACTGCGCCGCCTCGCCGCTGCGCACGGCGGCCAGACGCTGGCGCAGCAGCTTGAGCGGCTGCAGCGCGAAGTGCAATTGCAGGGCCACCGCCACCGCCAGGCCCAGCGCCAGCATGGCCAGCGCCGTCAGCAGCAGGCGCGTGAAGCGCTGCAGCGGCTCGGCCAGCAGCGCCTCGTCGCCGGCCACCACCAGGCGCAGCGGCGGCGCGGCGGGCTCGGGCAACTGCAGCGGCCGTGCCACGGCCAGCAGCGCGTGGCCCTGCGCATCGTGCAGGTGCAGCACGCCATGGCCGGCGGCGGGGTACTGCGCGGGCGGCGGCGGCAGGGTCAGGGCCTGGTCCCACAGCGAGCGCGAGCGCGCGACGGCCGCGCGCGGCCGGGCGCCCCCTTCGTCCACCTGCCAGTACAGGCCCGACAGCGGCTGCTGCAGCCGCGCGTCGCCCGCCATCGGGGCCACGGTGACGCCCGTCCCCGGCGCCCAGTCGACCGCCGCGCTCAGCTGGTCGAGCTGCAGCAGCAGTTGCGCCTGCAGCTGCTGCGTGATGTGCTCCAGAAACAGCGCGCGCAGGCCCCAGCCGGCCACCGCCACCGCCAGCACGATCCAGGCCAGCGTGCCCGCCAGCAGCCGCAGGCGCAGCGATCCGCCGTTCATTGGACGAGCTGCGGCCTGGCGGCCTGCGGTGCGAGCACCTTGGGGCGGCCCGGCGGTGCTCATGCCGCCGCGCCGGTGTCCACCAGCCGGTAACCCAGGCCGCGCACGGTCTCGATGCTGCCCTCGGGCAGCTTCTTGCGCAGGCGCCCGACGAACACCTCGATGGTGTTGGAGTCGCGGTCGCTGTCTTGCGCGTAGATGTGCTCGGACAGCTCGGTGCGCGAGAGCACCTCGCCCTTGCGCTGCATCAAGAGCGACAGCAGCTTGAACTCGTGGCTGGTCAGCACCAGCGGCTGGCCGTCGACCAGCACGCGCGCCTGGCGCGTGTCCAGCCAGATCGGGCCGCAGCGCCACTCGGCACTGGCGTGCTCGCCGCCACGGCGCAGCAGCGCGCGCAGCCGCGCCAGCAGCTCCTCCATGTGAAAGGGCTTGGCCAGGTAGTCGTCGGCGCCGGCGTCCATGCCCTCGACCTTTTCCTGCCAGCTGCCGCGCGCGGTCAGGATCAGCACCGGCATGTTGCGCCCGGCGGCGCGCCAGCGGCGCAGCACCGACAGGCCGTCCTGCACCGGCAGGCCCAGGTCCAGCACCACGGCGTCGAAGGCTTCCACCTCGCCCAGGTAATGCGCCTCGCGCCCGTCGGCGGCGCCCTCCACCGTGTGGCCGGCGGCGGCGATGGCCTGCATCAGCTGCTCGCGCAAGGTGGGTTCATCTTCCACCACGAGGATGCGCATCCGTGTCCCTTCCCGCTTCGCGGCGCTTGATCGACAGCACGCGGCCATCGACCGCATCGACCTTGAGTTTGGCCACGCGGCCGTCGTTTTGCAACAGGCGGATTTCGTAGATGAAGCGGCCGTCCTCGCGCTCGAACTCGACCTTCAGCACCTGCCCCGGCGCCTCGTGCGCCAGCTTGCCCAGCACGGTGGCCAGCGGCAGCACCTGGCCGCTTTCCAGCGCCTGGCGCGCCAGCTCGTGATCCTCGTGCGCCACCGCCGCGCCGCCGGCGCCCAGCGCGCACAGCAGCAGCACGGCCGGCAGCAGCCGGTGCGGGCGATGGGTGAAGAACGGGCTCATGAGGCCGATTTATACCGACGCGGCGATGAACCATCGATGAATGGCGTCTTCAGCAAGCGTTCACCCGGCGTGCCGAGAATGCATGGCAGGCCCGGCATGGCGCCGGACCGCAAGGACCGCTGGAGCCAACATGAAAACCCAAGGCAAGCATTACCACCCCCTGCAGATCGGTGTGCACTGGCTGACGCTGCTGCTGCTGATCGCCGTCTACGCGCTGATCGAGCTGCGCGACATCTACCCCAAGGGCAGCGCCGGGCACGAGCTGATGAAGACCTGGCACTTCATGCTGGGCATGGCCGTGCTGGCCGTGGTGCTGGTGCGCCTGCCGCTGCGGCTGGCGCTGCAGGCGCCCCCCATCACGCCGCCGCCGCCGGCCTGGCAGGAGCAGCTGGCGCACGCCATGCACTGGGCGCTCTACGGCTTTCTGATCGTGATGCCCCTGCTGGGCTGGCTGACGCTGAGCGCCAAGGGGCAGCCGATCCCCTTCTTCGGGCTGGAGTTGCCGGCCCTGATGGGGCCCGACCGCGCCACGGCCAAGAACCTGGAGGGCATCCACGAGCTGATCGGCAACCTGGGCTTCTTCCTGATCGGCCTGCACGCCGTCGCCGCGCTGTGGCACCACTACTTCATGCGCGACGACACGCTGGAGCGCATGTTGCCGCTGGCGACCCGGCAGCCCGAACGGGGCGCGCAGGCCCGCCTGCATCGACCGAGCTGACAAGGAGCACACACCATGAAAACCCGCCAGACCATCGCCCCGGGCCTGCTGGCCCTCACCTTGGGCGCCGCGGCGCTGCCGGCCTGGGCCGGCGACGACTGCGACGTGCCGATCCAGCGCTGGCAGTCGCGCGAAGCGGTGCGCCAGATGGCCGCCGACAAGGGCTGGGAGCTGCAGCGCCTGAAGATCGACGACGGCTGCTACGAGGTGCGCGGCCGCGACGCCGAAGGGCGCCGCTTCAAGGCCAAGCTGGACCCCGAGACGCTGGAGCCCGTCAGCATGAAGCGGCGCGAACGCGGCGACGACGGCCGGCGTGACCGAGAGCGCGAGCGCCGCCGCGAGCACGCGCCCAGCGAGCCGGCCGCATCGCCGGGCGCCGGCCCCGCCTCGCCGCTGTTCACGCCCGGCAGCAAGCCGCGCGCGCAGGTCGAGTGAGGGTGGAAGTTTTAAGTCAAATGTGCCTGCAGCGCTTGATGGACAAGCGCGAGCAGCTATCGAATTGAGAGGAATGATCATGAAAAAGCCCGTTCTCACCGCCCTCGCCGCCGCCGCTGTGCTGGCCCTGCCCGCGCTGGCCCAAAGCCGTGAGCTCACGCTAAGCACGCAGTTGAAGAACTACGGCGGCGACGGCGCCTACCTGGCCGTGTACCTGACCGACGCCAAGGGCGCCTACGCCGGCACGCTGTGGGTGGCAGGCGGCAAGGCCAAGTACTACAAGCACCTGGCGGACTGGAACCGCCTGTCCGCCGGCGACGCCAAGCGCCTGCAGGGCGTGACCGGCGCCAGCGTGGGCGCCGGCCGCACGCTCAAGGTGACGGCCGACTTGGCGGACGCGCTGATCGACGCCGGCTACGAAATCCACGTCGACGCCGCGGTCGAGGACATGCGCGACAGCCCGTCCGAAATCCGCGTGCCGCTGACCGCCGCCGGCGCCGGCAAGGCGCAGGCCGGCAAGGCCTACGTCCAGTCCTTCAGCTATCAACTCAAGTAAGCAACCTCCATGTTCTGGCGCAAGATTCATCGCTGGTTGGGCCTGGTGGCCGGCACCGTGGCGCTGGTGCTGGGCCTGACGGGCGCCGTGCTCTCGCTGGACCCGGTGCTCTCGCGCTGGCAAGCCGCGCCCACGCCCCCGGGCCTCAGCGTGGCGCAACTGGCCGAGCGCGTCGCGGCCGGCACCGCCGGCGCGGAGGAAATCCGCCGCCTGCCCTCGGGCGAGGTGGTGGTCTATGCCTTCGACAACGGCCAGGCGCGCGCCAACCGGGTCGACCCGGCCAGCGGCCAGCTGCTGGGCGCGTACCAGCCCTCGGCCACCATGCGCTGGTTCAAGAACCTGCACCGCAGCTTTCTGCTGGGCGATGCCGGGCGGCTGGCGGCGGCGGGCATCGCGCTGGCGATGGGCTTGATCTCGATCAGCGGCCTGGTGCTGCTGGCGCGGCGCCTGGGCGGCTGGCGGCAGCTGGCGGCGCGCGTGCGCGGCACGGGGGTGCAGCGCCTGCATGCGGTCACCGGCCGCGTGGTGCTGGCGGTGCTGCTGCTCACCTCGGTCACGGCGCTCACCCTGAGCGCGGCCACCTTCGGCCTGGTCACGCTGGACGCGGCGCAGGAGCCCGACGTCGCGTCCAACGTTGTCACCCAGGGGGAACTTCCCGTTGCCCAAGTGCCCCTGCTGCGCGAACTGCCGCTGCGCGATCTGCGCAAGCTGAATTTCCCCTCGGCCGACGACCCGGCCGACACCTGGCAGGTGACGACGGCGCAAGGCCAGGGTTGGATCGACCGCCACAGCGGCCAGACCCTGGCCTGGCAGCCGGCCAGCACGGCGCAGCGCATCAACGACTGGGCCCAGCTGCTGCACACCGGCGAAGGCGCCTGGGCCTGGGCGCCGGTGCTGGGGCTGGCGGGCCTGAGCATCCCGCTGTTCTGGGTCACGGGCGTCATGCTGTGGTGGCAGGCGCGCCGCCAGCGGCCGCGCCTGGCCGACAACGCCGCGGCCGCGCAGGCCGACACGCTGATCTTCGTGGCCAGCGAAAACGGCTCCACCTGGGGCTTCGCGCAGGCGCTGCACGCCGCCCTGGTGCAGGGCGGGCACCGGGTGCACAGCGCGGGCCTGGAAAGCTTTGCGGTGCCGGCCGATGCCAGCCAAGTCTTCGTGCTCGCCGCCACCTATGGCGACGGCCAGGCGCCGGCGCATGCGGCGCACGCGCTGGAGCGCATCGCGCGCGCGCCGATCACATCGGCCCGCGTCACGGTGCTGGGCTTTGGCGACCGCCAGTTCGGCGCCTTCTGCGCCTATGCCGAGGCGCTGGAGGCGGCGCTGCGCGAACGCGGCTGGGCCGCCCTGTTGCCGCTGGCCCGCATCCACCAGCAATCCGCGCAAGAGTTTGCCCGCTGGGGCGAACAGCTGGGCGAGGCACTGGGCGAACCGCTGGCGCTGCGCTACCGCCCGCGCATTCCGCGCACCACCGAGCTGGAGCTGGTGTCGCGCCAGGACTACCCGGGCGGCGCGGGCGAGCCGGCGGCGATCCTGCGCTTCCAATGGCCGCGGGCGGGTTGGTTCGATCGCATCACGGGTCGCTCTTGGCCGCGCTTTTCTGCCGGCGACCTGCTGGGCGTGCTGCCGCCCGATGGCGCCGTGCCGCGCCTGTATTCGCTGGCCAGCAGCTGGCGCGACGGCTTTGTCGAAATCTGCGTGCGCCGCCGCGCCGGCGGCGTGTGCTCGGGCTATCTGCACGGCCTGCAGCCGGGCGCGCGCATCCAGGCCTTCATCCGGCCCAACCCCGCCTTCACGCTGCAGGCCACGCGCCGCCCGGTGATGCTGATCGGCGCCGGCACGGGCGTGGCGCCGCTGGCCGGCTTCATCCGCGGCAACACCGGGCGCGCGCCCATGCACCTGTACTACGGCGTGCGCGACCCGGCGCTGGACTTTTATTTCGAGGCCGACCTGCAGCGCTGGCTCGATGAGCAGCGCCTGGCCAGCCTGCACACCAGCTTCTCGCGCACGCCCCAGGGCGGCGGCTACGTGCAGGACGCGCTCCAGCGCGACGCGGCGCGGCTGCGCAAGCTCATCGCCAAGGGCGCCATCGTGCGCGTGTGCGGCAGCCAGGCCATGGCGCGCGGCGTGGCGCAGGCGCTGGACGCCATCCTGGGCACGGTGGGCCTGAGCGTGCAGCAACTGAAGGCCCATGGACGCTATGCCGAAGACACCTTCTGAGCCCTTCGTGCGCGCGCGCCTGCACGGCCCGACCATGGGCACGCGCTGGTCGGTGCTGTGCGACCTCGAACCCACGGTGGACCAGCCTGCCCTGCAGCTTGCGCTGGCGGCAGCCGTGCAGCAGGTCGACCAGCAGATGTCGCCCTGGAAGCCCGACAGCGAGTTGATGCGCCTGAACCGCGCCGCGCCCGAGGAATGGGTGGCGCTGCCGCCCGAGATCATGACGGTGCTGACGCGCGCACTCGAAGTCGGGCGCCAAAGCGGCGGCGCGTTCGACCCCACGGTGGGCGCGCTGGTCGACGCCTGGGGCTTCGGCGCCGCGCGCGACGCACCCGACGCCGCCGCCATCCGCGCCGCCACGCAGGCCACGCACGGGCCGGCGCATCAGAGCCTGGAGCTGGACGCCGCCAAGGGCCGCGCCCGCAAGCACGCGCCACTGCAGGTCGACCTGTGCGGCATCGCCAAGGGCTACGCGGTCGACCGCATGACCGCCGTGCTGCAGCGGCACGGCGTGGCGCACGCGCTGGCCGCGCTGGACGGCGAGCTGCGCGCCCTGGGCGGCCAGGCCGATGGCCAGCCCTGGGCGGTGGCGCTGGAAAGCCCCATGCCCGGCCGACGCAGCGCCCACGGCGTGCTCGAGCTGCACGACCTGGCCGTCGCCACCTCGGGCGACTACCGCCGCTTCGTGCAGGTGGGCGCCGATCGCCTGGCCCACACCATGGACCCGCGCCGCGCCGCCCCGGTGCGCAACGACGTCGCCTCCGTCACCGTGCTGGCGCCGGAGGGCATGAGCGCCAACGCCTGGGCCACAGCGCTGCTGGTGGCCGGCGGCGACCACGGCCTGGCCCTGGCGCAACGCCTGGGCCTGGAGGCGCTGTTCCTGCTGCGGCGCGGCGCGGGCCTGGTCGAGCTGGGCCTGGGCCGCTTCGATGCCCGCGCGGTCGGCGCCAACGGGTGAACGCCCGATGAATCGGGCATTCAGCATCGATTCACCGTCCGGCGCGCAAACTTCAGGCACAGTCAGCTTCGACTGCAACCCAGTCCAGTGAAACGGAGAAATCGGCGGTGCGTGAATGCCAGGCAGAGCCGCAATCGAGGCGTCGGGCGCAGCCGGGTTGGACACCCGGCGAGCACGGCAACGAAGAGTGCGGCCCTGCCAGGCGTTCACCCGAAGGGCGGGTGCCGCAACAGGCGCATACCGGCGTTGCGCACCTTGCCAAGGCCACCAGCCTTGGCTGCGGCACGCGCCTTGGCCTGCACCCGTTGCGACACCCGCGCACCGCCGATTTCTCCGTTTCACTGGACTAAACCCAGGAGACCATCATGCGCACCACCGCCCTTCTCGCCACGATCGCCGTGCTGGGCACGGCCCTCAGCGCCCCCGTGCTGGCCGGCGACCACCACAAACGTGAGCGTCGGCAGCACATCAGCGCGCCGGCCCAAACCGGCTACGACCACGGCATGCAGGTCGTGGCCAACGACGCCGGCCCCGGCCAACCCGGCCACGGCTGGCAGTATTTTTCCGACGCCAACGCGCAGCGCGCCGTGGTCATCAGCCCCCAGGGCGACTACTACCTCAGCCAGGGCCGCGGCCTGCACTGGGTGGCTGCCGCGCAGGGGCAGGCCTGACCGGCGCCGCCTCCGCCCCGGCCGCATGGTTTCGGGGCGGAGCGGCGCAGCACGACACCCGGCGGGCGAACCCGCACCCTGAGAATCCGCCCACCGCCGACGCACCGACGATCCCTCGCCCATGCCCATCCACGACCCCGCCCCAGCCACCGAGCCCCAGGGCCTGAGCAGCCAGCAGGCGGCCGAGCTTCTCGCGCGTGACGGCCCGAACCAGCTGCCCGGCAGCGCGCCCAAGTCCACCCTGGCCATCGTGCGCGAGGTGCTGACCGAGCCCATGTTCCTGATGCTGCTGGCCGCCGGCGGCATCTACCTGGCGCTGGGCGACAAGGGCGAGGCGCTGTTCCTGCTCGGCTTCGTCTTCGTGGTCATCGGCATCACGCTGGTGCAGGAGCGGCGCACGCAGCGCGCGCTGGAGTCGCTGCGCGCGCTGTCCGCCCCGCGCGCGCTGGTGCTGCGCGACGGCCAGGAGCGGCGCATCGCCGGCACCGAGGTGGTCTGCGGCGACCTGCTGGTGCTGCACGAGGGCGACCGCATCGCCGCCGACGCGCGGCTGCTGCAGGGCGAACTGGAGGTGGATGAATCGCTGCTCACGGGCGAATCCGTGCCCGTGGCCAAGCTGGCGGGCGACGCGGCCAAACCCGATGCAGGAGCCGACCTGTTCGCCAGCACCGTGATCACGCGCGGCCGGGGCCTGGCCCGCGTGCTGGCCACGGCCGGGCGCACGGCCGTGGGCCGCATAGGCGCCGACCTGGCCAGGGCCGAGGCGCCGCCTTCGCCGCTGCAGCAGCGCTCACGCCGGCTGGTGCGCGGCCTGGGGGCGCTGGCGCTCGCGCTGGCGCTGGCGCAGGTGCTGCTGGGCTGGTGGTGGAACGGCCGGCCGCTGCTCGACAGCCTGCTGGCCGGCATCGCCCTGGCCATGGCGCTGCTGCCCGAGGAGATTCCCGTCATCCTCACCGTGTTCCTGGCGCTTGGCGCCTGGCGATTGACGCGGCTGCAGGTGCTGACGCGGTGCGTCACCGCCGTGGAGACCCTGGGCGCCATCACCGTGCTGGCGGTGGACAAGACCGGCACGCTGACCATGAACCGCATGGCCGTGGCCGAGCTGGCCACTCCCACCGGCCATTGGAGCGCACAGGACGCACAGGAGCTGCCCGAGGACTTTCACCGGCTGGTGGAATTCGGCATGCTGGCCACGCCGGGCGACCCGTTCGACCCCATGGAGCAGGCCATACAGCGCTTCGGCCACGACTGGCTGCGCGGCACCGAGCATGTGCACGACGGGCGCGAGCCGGTGTTCGAGTACGCGCTGTCGGGCGAGATCCTGGCCATGACGCGCGTGTACGCCAGCGGTGCCCCCGACCTGCACTTGCTGGCCACCAAGGGCGCGCCCGAGGCCGTGGCCGACCTGTGCCACCTGGACGCGCCACGCCTGGCCGCCGTGCGCGCCCAGGTAGACGCCCTGGCCGAGCGCGGCCTGCGCGTGCTGGGCGTGGCCTGCGGGCGCTGGACCGGCCAGCCCGCCCAAGCGTGGCCGCCCAGCCAGCACGACTTCGACTTCGAGTTCCTGGGCCTGCTGGCGCTGGCCGACCCGCCGCGCCCCGAGGTGCCGGGCGCCATTGCCGAATGCCGCGCCGCCGGCGTGCGCGTGGTGATGATGACCGGCGACCACCCGGCGACGGCGCGCGCCATCGCGCGCCAGGTGGGCCTGTCCGAGCGGCCAGAGGTCATCACCGGCGACGAGATCGGGCAGCTGGACGACGCCACGCTGCGCGAGCGCCTGCGCCATGTGGACCTGTGCGCGCGCCTGAAGCCCGAGCACAAGCTGCGCCTGGTGCAGCTGCTGCACGCGGGCGGCGAGGTAGTGGCCATGACCGGCGACGGCGTGAACGACGCCCCCGCGCTCAAGGCCGCGCATGTGGGCATCGCCATGGGCGAACGCGGCACCGACGTGGCGCGCGAGGCAGCGGCCCTGGTGCTGCTCCAGGACAGCTTCGCCCACATCGTCGCCGCCGTCGCGCAAGGCCGGCGCATCGACGACAACCTGCGCAAGGCCACGCGCTTCGTGTTTGCCGTGCACCTGCCCATCGTGGCGCTGGCCCTCGCCCCCACGCTGCTGCACTGGCCGGCGCTGCTGCTGCCGGTGCACATCGTGCTGATGGAGCTGCTCATCGACCCGGCCTGCTCCATCGTCTTCGAGGCCGAGCCCGCGGCGGACGACCTCATGCAACGCCCGCCGCGGCCGGTGGATGACTCGCCGTTCGCGCTGCGCGCCCTGCTGCCGCCGCTGCTGCAGGGCGCCGGCATCGCCGCCCTGCTGCTGGCCGCGCAGGCCTGGCTGCAAGCCCAAGGCTGGAGCCAGGCCCAGGGCCGCACGGTGGTCTTCGGCGCGCTGCTGATCTGCGTGCCGCTGCTGATCCTGGCGCAGCGCAACCCGGCGCGCGCCGTGCTGCACCGCGGCGCGGCGCCCAATCCCTGGCTGCGGCCCATGGTGGCCGCCGTGGGCCTGCTGCTGCTGGCCGTGCTGGCCATCCCGGGTCTGCGCCAGCTGATGGGGCTGGCCGAGGTCGGCTGGGCGGGTCTCGCGGCCGGCGCCGCCGTGCTGGCGCTGTGCCTGCTCTGGCTGGAGCTGCTGCGCCTGGCCTTCAGATCGAGCGCATCAGCCCGCCGTCGACCCGGATATTCTGCCCCGTGATGTAGGCCGCGCCGGCGGACGCCAGGAAGGCCACGGTGGCCGCAATCTCGTCGGCCGTGCCGTAGCGCTGCATGGGCACGCTCTGGCGGCGTGCCTCCTGCGCGGGCAGGCTGTCGATCCAGCCGGGCAGCACGTTGTTCATGCGAATGCCGTCCGCCGCGTAGCGGTCGGCAAACAGCTTGGTGAAGGCCGCCAGGCCGGCGCGAAACACGGCCGATGTCGGGAACAGCTCGCTCGGCTCGAAGGCCCAGGCGCTGGAGATGTTGACGATGGCGCCGCCCCCCTGGCGCTGCATGGCGGGCACCACCAGGCGCGCCGGGCGGATGACGTTGAGCAGGTAGGTGTCCATGCCGCGCTGCCAGTCGGCATCGGGGATGCCCAGCAGCGGCCCCTTGGGCCCGTGGCCGGCGCTGTTGACCAGCACGTCGATGCTGCCGAAGCGCGCCAGCGCCGCGTCGACGAAGCGCGCCAGGTCGTCGGGCGACTGGTTGGAGCCCGTGACGCCCAGGCCACCCAGCTCCTGCGCCAACCGCTCGCCCTTGCCGGACGAGGACAGGATGGCGACCTGGTAGCCATCGGCGGCCAGCCGGCGCGCGGCGGCGGCGCCCATGCCGCTGCCGGCGGCGGTGAGAAGGGCGACCTTGGATTCGGGCATCGTGGGCTCCTAGTACTATTCGATTGATAGCTGCTCGCGCTTGTTCAACGGGCGCCAACGGCCGATTTGGTTCATGTTTTCGGCGTCGGGTCGTCGCTCAGCAGGCAGGCTTCGACGGTCTGCAAGTCGTTGTCGCGGGCGAAGTTCATCACGAAGTCCCAGGCCATGGGCTCGTACTCGCGCAGCGCGCGGTTGACCACCACGCACTTCACGCCACCGATCACGGTGGGCAGGCACCAGGGCGAATAGCCCAGGTGGGCGCCAGGGCCTTCCGCACCGCCCGGGCGAAAACGCGCCATCACGCCGGCCAGCCGCTCGGCCCAGTCGCTGGGGCGAAAGCTGCGCCCGTCGCGGGTGATGCCCTGGATGAAAACTTCGCTGCTGGAGGGGGAGGCGGCCATCGATCCGAGACGGCGAGCCGTCCGCAAGAACGCAAAAAAAGACGCCGCTCGAACCGGCATCGACAGCCGGAGGCGGCCCGCGCATTTTATCCGCCGCCTCGAAGCGGCGCCGCCGGTGGGCGCATCGCTGTCATGCAAAAGCCGCAACGCGGGCGGCGGGCCGCACTTCTAGAATAGGGCTTCGACGGGCCGCGTTGGCCCGCTTCTTTTTGGCCCCGTGCCGTTTGAGGAGTCCACCGCCGTGACCACCGCCCCCGAACTCGATCAGCCTCATGTGATGAACACCTACGGCCGCCTGCCCGCGGCCATGGCCTATGGCAAGGGCTGCCGACTGTGGGACGTCAACGGCAAGAGCTACCTGGACGGCCTGGGCGGCATCGCCGTCAACACCCTGGGCCACGCCCACCCCAGGCTGGTGCCGGCGCTGCAGGACCAGATCGCCAAGCTCATTCACACCAGCAACTACTACTACACGCCCAACGCCGAGAAGCTGGCCGCCAAATTGGCCGAGATCTCGGGCATGAGCAACGTGTTTTTCTGCTGCACCGGGCTGGAGGCCAACGAGGCGGCGCTGAAGCTGGCGCGCAAGTACGGCCACGACAAGGGCATCGACAAGCCGCAGATCGTGGTGTATGAGCACGCCTTCCACGGCCGCAGCATCGCCACCCTGTCGGCCACCGGCAACCCCAAGGTGCAACAGGGCTTCGGCCCGCTGGTGGAGGGCTTCATCCGCGTGCCGCTGAACGACATCGAGGCGCTGAAAAAGGCCACCGCGGGCAACCCCGACGTGGTGGCCGTGTTCTTCGAGACCATCCAGGGCGAAGGCGGCATCCACCCCATGCGTGTGGAATACCTCAAGCAGGTGCGCGCCCTGTGCGACGAGCGCGGCTGGCTCTTGATGATCGACGAGGTGCAGTGCGGCATGGGCCGCACCGGCAAGTGGTTTGCCCACCAGTGGGCCGGCATCGTGCCCGACGTGATGCCGCTGGCCAAGGGCCTGGGCTCGGGAGTGCCGATCGGCGCCGTGGTGGCGGGCCCCAAGGCCGCGCACATCTTCGGCCCGGGCAACCACGGCACCACCTTCGGCGGCAACCCGCTGGCCATGCGCGCGGGGGTCGAGACCCTGCGCATCATGGAAGAAGAAAAGCTGCTTCAGAATGCCGCCACCGTGGGCGCGCACCTCAAGTCGGCGCTGCAAAAGGCGCTGGCCGGCAACCCCGGCGTGCGCGAGGTGCGCGGCCAGGGCCTGATGCTGGGCATCGAGCTGGCCAAGCCCTGCGGCGTGCTGGCCGAGCGCGCGCTGCACGCCGGCCTGCTGCTCAGCGTCACGGCCGACTCGGTGATCCGCCTGGTGCCGCCACTGATCCTGAGCACGGCCGAGGCCGACGAGATCGTCGCCATCCTGGTGCCGCTGATCGACGCATTTTTGAAGGAGTGAAGCGGCCATGACCCCGCCCCCAGTCAAGCATTACCTGCAGTTTTCCGACCTCACGGCCGACGAGTACGACTACCTGCTGGGCCGCGCCGCGCTGATCAAGCGCAAGTTCAAGGCCTATGAAAAGCACCACACGCTGAACGACCGCACGCTGGCCATGATCTTCGAGAAGGCCAGCACGCGCACGCGCGTCAGCTTCGAGGCCGGCATGTACCAGCTGGGCGGCAGCGTGGTGCACCTCACGTCCGAGGGCAGCCAGCTGGGTCGCAGCGAGCCGATCGAGGACACCGCGCGCGTCATCAGCCGCATGACCGACATCGTGATGATCCGCACCTTCGAGCAGGCGCGCATCGAGCAGTTTGCCCAGTATTCGCGCGTGCCGGTCATCAACGGCCTGACCAACGAGTACCACCCCTGCCAGATCCTGGCCGACATCTTCACCTTCATCGAGCACCGCGGCTCCATTCGCGGCAAGACCGTGGCCTGGATCGGCGACGGCAACAACATGGCCAACACCTGGGCGCAGGCGGCGGCCTTGCTGGGCTTCACGCTGCGCGTGGCCACGCCGCGCGGCTACGAGGTCGATTCGCAACTGGCCACGCTCGACAGCGGCGGCGGCGGCCAGCGCGGCTGGCAGGACTTCAGCGACCCGCGCGCGGCCTGCGCCGGCGCCGACCTGGTCACCACCGACGTGTGGACCAGCATGGGCTACGAGGCCGAGAACGAGGCGCGCAAAAAGGCCTTTGCCGACTGGTGCGTGGACGCCGCCATGATGCGCGCCGCCAAGCCCGACGCCCTGTTCATGCACTGCCTGCCCGCGCACCGCGGCGAGGAAGTCACCGCCGAGGTCATCGACGGCCCGCAGTCGGTCGTGTGGGACGAGGCCGAGAACAGAATGCACGTGCAGAAGGCGTTGCTGGAGTACCTGCTGCTCGGTCGGCTGGCGTAGACGTCGGCGCCTCGCCCGCCCGCCGCCGCTCTCGCACGAAGCTGTTCTTGCCGGCGCGCCCCGGCTTGCGTACCATGCGGCCAAGGCCACGCTGAACGCACCTTGGCGCGCAGCGCCGGCTACTGACGAACGATGTCGCCCTTGAGCGACCAGGCGATGGACAGCAGGTCTTTCTGCACGTCGTCCCCCAGGCCGCAGGCGCGCGCCGCCGCCAGGATGTCGTCGATCACCGCCATGTATTCGGCGTCGCTGATGTTCATGCCGCGATGGGTGTCCGGCATCGAGCGTCCGGCGTATTCGGCCGGGCCGCCGGTGCCCATGGCCAGAAAGGCGCAGGAGTGCCGCTTGATTTCGGCCACGCGCTCGGGTGATTCGAGATAGGGCAGAAAGCGCTGCTTCACCACGGGGTTGGCCAGGTGCAGCTCGACCAGCTTGTCGACCAGCTTGGCAATGCCGGCCGATGCACCGAGACGGTCGTAGAGCGAGGGGGTCATGAGTTTCTCCTTGCGTTCTGGCGCCCGCTCCAGGCAAAGGCCACGGCTGCACCGAAACCATGGCGTCCCGCCCCGCACGCTGGCGTGGGCCGGCCCCTGGAGTGATTTGAATCTACGCAAGGAAATGGGCTTTCGATAGTACAGATTCTGGAGTTCCGGCCGCGCCGCAAACGGCCCACACTGGCAGCTCGACAGGAGGCAGACATGACCGTCGGATACCGTCAATTTTGTCCCGTGGCCAAGGCCGCCGAGCTGCTGTGCGAGCGCTGGACTTTGCTGGTGGCGCGCGAGCTGATTGCCGGCAGCCGGCATTTCAACGAGCTGCGCCGCGGCCTGCCGCGCATGTCGCCGACCCTGTTGTCGACGCGCCTGTCGCAGCTGGTCGCCAGCGGTGTCATCCGCCGCTCGGCCGAAGGCCCCATGCAGCACGCCTACGAGTTGACCCAGGCCGGGCAGGAGCTGGTGCCCCTCATCGAAACCATGGGCGTGTGGGGCCATCGCTGGGTCAGCAAGCACCTGCACGACGACGACCTGGACGCCGGGCTGCTGATGTGGGACATCGGCCGCGGCGTCGATTCGTCCGTGCTGCCCGAGCGGCGCGTGGTGATCGAAGTCGAGCTGACTGACGCGCCGCGCGACCGGCGCCACTGGTGGCTGGTGTCGGAGGCCGAACACGTCGACCTGTGCCTGGAAGACCCGGGGCACGAGGTGGACCTGCTCATCCGCGCCACCGTGCGCATGCTCACCTCGGTGTGGATGTGCCGCCTGAGCCTGGATGAAGCGCGCGACACGGGCGGCCTCACGCTGAGCGGCCCCGAGCGCCTCAAGCGCCTGATGCCCCGGTGGCTCATCGGCAGCCCGCTGGCGCGCCTGGGCGCCCAATCGCTGGTGGCACGGCCGATCGGGGCCTGATTCTATTTCCATATCAATAGATCAATAATATCCATGTCACCGATCCCGCAAGGAGAACGACATGGCAAGAACAGCCCGAGGTGCCGACAGTCTGGAGTCGGCCCGTCAAATGCTGGCCGGCGCACAGACCGCTGAGCAGCTTCGCCAAGCACAGGCGGTGGTGTTGCCGCTGGACTATGGCTTGAGCCTGGAGCAAACCGCGCAGGTCATCGGCCGCTCCCCGGCGGGGACCTGCCGCTTGCGCAATCGCTTCCTGGCCGGCGAGGTTGCAGGTGACGGCCAGCGCCCCGCGCGCGGCGGCAGGCGCCACCAGAACATGACGACTGAGCAGGAGCGCCAGGTGCTGGCGCCCTTTCTTGATCGCGCTCGCACGGGCGGCATCCTGGTGGTCGGTCAAGTCAAGTGTGAAATCGAAGCTGCCCTGGGCCGTCCCATGGCGCTGTCCTCGGTCTACAACCTGCTGCACCGCCACGGCTGGCGCAAGCTGGCCCCCGACAAACGCCATCCGCAAAGCGATCCTTTGGCTCAAGAGGAGTGGAAAAAAAACTCCCCGAGCGCCTTGCCGAAATCTGCTCGCACTGGCCGCAGCAAGGCCCCATCAAGCTGATGTTCCAGGACGAGGCGCGCTTTGGACGCATCAACGACGTGCGCCGCTGCTGGGCGCCCAAGCCGGTGCGGCCGCTGTGCCAAGCCATGTTGACCCACGAGTACACCTACGCGTACGCCGCCGTCGATGTGGCAAGCGGCCAGTTGGACTCGCTCATCTTGCCTCACGTCAACACCGAGTGCATGCAGTTGTTTCTCGACGAGGTGAGCGAGCGTCACCCGCACGAGCGCATCGTCATGGTGCTTGACGGTGCCGGCTGGCATGCCAGTGGTGAGCTGCACCCGCCCGCCAACATGCGCCTACTGAGCCTGCCCCCCTATGCGCCGGAGCTCAACCCGGTGGAGCACGTGTGGGACGAGCTGCGCGAGAAGCGATTCCACAACCGCGTCTTCGACAGCCTGGAGGCGCTCGAAGATCACCTTGAGCTCGCCCTGCGAGACTTCGAGAGCAACTGCGAACGGATCCGATCCATCGTCGCCTGGCCGTGGATTATTGATGCGCTATTGAATTAGAAATGGAATGAGGTCGAATCGCGGCATGATCGCGCCATGAGCCTTGCCCCGCCCCCGCTCGACTGCCAGGCCTGCGGCGCCTGCTGCGCCAGCTTTCGCGTCGATTTCTCGGTTTTTGAAACCGAGGCCGCGGGCGGACGCGTGCCCGACGGCCTGGCCGATCCGGTGACCGACGGCATCTGCCGCCTGCGCGGCACCGACCACGCACGCCCGCGCTGCGCCGCGCTCACCGGCCGCATCGGCGAGCGGGTGGCCTGCGCCATCTACGAGTGGCGGCCCTCGCCCTGCCGCGAGTTCGAAGCCGGCTCGGACGCCTGCCTGCGCGCGCGCCGCCGGCACGGGCTGGCCACGCCCGACTGACAAGGCGCGATTTCTCGCCACCCGTTGCGATTAACCGACACCACGCCCGGCGCGGGCGCGCTAACGTCGGCCCATGTCACTCGATACCCTGTCCTTGTGGGACATCTCGCCACCCGTGCAGCCGGGCGCGCCGGTGTTTCCGGGCGACACGCCCTACCAGCAGCACTGGAGCGCGCAGATCGGCCCCGGCTGCCCGGTCAACGTCAGCAGAATCACGCTGTCGCCCCACGTGGGCGCGCACGCCGACGCGCCGCTGCACTACGACCCGGCCGGCCGCGCGGTCGGCGCGCTCGATCTGGCGCCCTACCTCGGCCGCTGCCGCGTGATCCACGCCATCGGCGTGCGGCCGCTCATTTTTTGGCAGCACCTCGCGCACGCCACGCAAGGGCTGCCGCCGCGCGTGCTGGTGCGCACCTACGCTCGGGCGCCGGTCGACCGCTGGGATCCGCAGCTCGCCGCCTTCGCGCCCGAGACGGTGGAGCGCCTGGCCGACGCGGGCGTGGTGCTGATCGGCATCGACACCGCCAGCATCGACCCGGCCGACAGCAAGGCGCTGGCCAGCCACCAGGTGATCCGCCGGCGCCAGTTGCGCGTGCTGGAAAACCTGGTGCTCGACGACGTGCCCGAGGGCGACTACGAGCTGATTGCGCTGCCGCTCAAGCTGACGACGGCCGACGCCTCGCCGGTGCGCGCCGTGCTGCGTGCCCTGCCTTCTTGAAAGTTTGAATCGAACAAGGCTCTTGCGCGCATCCAGCGAGCGCAGGCAGCTATCAAACCAATAGTATTTCAACCATAACCACTGCCCATTGGGCAGATCGCCCAACCCATTTCAGGAGACCGCACCATGACCGACCCACGCCCCGAATCCATCGTCCGCGACGAGCACGCCCAGCTCGACTACTCCAGCAGCATGAGCTATGGCGACTACCTGCACATCGACCAGGTGCTGTCGGCGCAGCATCCGCTGTCGCCCGCGCACGACGAGATGCTGTTCATCATCCAGCACCAGACCAGCGAGCTGTGGATGAAGCTGATGCTGACCGAGATCGGCGCAGCCATGCAGGACGTGCGCGGCGACCACCTGCCGCCAGCCTTCAAGAAGCTGGCGCGCGCCAGCCGCATCTTCGAGCAGTTGGTCAACGCCTGGGACGTGCTGGCCACCATGACGCCACCCGAATACAGCGCCATCCGCCCCTATCTGGGGCCGTCCAGCGGTTTCCAGAGCTTTCAGTACCGCTGCATCGAGTTCGCGCTGGGCAACAAGAACGCCGCCATGCTGAAGGTGCACGCGCACAAGCCCGAGCGCCTGGCGCTGGTCAAGAGCTATTTCGACGCGCCCTCGCTGTACGACGAGAGCCTGCGCCTGATGGCCCGGCGCGGCCTGGCCATTCCGGCCGACCACCTGGAGCGCGACTGGAACCAGCCCTACGAGGCCAGCGACGCCGTGGAGGCGGCCTGGCTCAGCGTCTACCGCGACCCGGAGACGCACTGGGACCTGTACCAGTTGGGCGAGAAGCTGACCGACCTGGAGGACGCCTTCCGCGTCTGGCGCTTCAAGCACGTCACCACGGTGGAGCGCATCATCGGCTTCAAGCGCGGCACCGGCGGCACCAGCGGCGTGGGCTATCTGCGCAAGATGCTGGACGTGGTGCTGTTTCCGGAGCTGTGGCGGCTGCGCACCGATCTGTGAGTCACAAAAAAAAGGCCGCGATCGCTCGCGGCCTTTTCGTTGCGGCGGACCCGGTTCAGTTCCGCGACTTGTCGACCAGCTTGTTGGCCTTGATCCAGGGCATCATGGCGCGCAGCTTCTCGCCGACCTGCTCGATCTGGCTTTCGGCGTTCAGGCGGCGGCGGCTTTGCAGCTCGGGCGCGCCGGCCTGGTTTTCCAGGATGAAGTTCTTGGCGTAGACGCCGCTCTGGATGTCCTTGAGCGCCTGGCGCATGGCGGCGCGCGTGGCGTCGGTCACGATCTTGGGGCCGGTCACGTATTCGCCGTACTCGGCGTTGTTGCTGATCGAGTAGTTCATGTTGGCGATGCCGCCTTCATAGATCAGGTCGACGATCAGTTTCAGCTCGTGCAGGCACTCGAAGTAGGCCATCTCGGGCGCGTAGCCGGCATCCACCAGGGTCTCGAAGCCGGCCTTGATCAGCTCGACGGTGCCGCCGCACAGCACGGCCTGCTCGCCGAACAGGTCGGTCTCGGTCTCCTCGCGGAAGTTGGTCTCGATGATGCCGGCGCGGCCGCCGCCGTTGGCCATGGCGTAGGACAGGGCCAGGTCGCGCGCCTTGCCGCTGGGGTCTTGATGCACGGCGATCAGCTGCGGCACGCCGCCGCCCTGGGTGTAGGTGCTGCGCACGGTGTGGCCGGGCGCCTTGGGCGCGACCATCCACACGTCCAGGTCGGCGCGCGGCACGACCTGGCCGTAGTGCACGTTGAAGCCGTGCGCGAACACCAGCGAGGCGCCCTGCTTGATGTTGGGCTCGATGTCCTCGCGGTACACCTTGGCGATCTGCTCGTCGGGCAGCAGGATCATCACCACGTCGGCCTGCTTGACGGCCGCGCCGACCTCGGCCACCTTCAGGCCGGCCTTCTCGACCTTGGGCCAGCTGGCGCCGCCCTTGCGCAGGCCGACCACCACCTTCACGCCGCTGTCGTTCAGGTTTTGCGCGTGCGCGTGGCCCTGGCTGCCGTAGCCGATGATGGCCACGGTCTTGCCCTTGATGAGGGACAGGTCACAGTCTTTGTCGTAGAACACTTTCACGGGTTTTCTCCTTGGATGATCCGGTTAACTATCAAAAATGAAGCGCCTGCCGCACGACGGACGGGCGCTGCAGCCTCAAACCTTCAATAAACGCTCGCCGCGCCCGATGCCGCTGGCGCCGGTGCGCACGGTCTCCAGGATGGCGCTCTTGTCGATCGAGTTGAGAAACGCATCGTGCTTGGCCTGGTCGCCGGTCAGCTCGATGGTGTAGCTCTTGTCGGTCACGTCGATGATGCGGCCGCGGAAGATGTCCGTCGTCCGCTTGATCTCCTCGCGCTCCTTGCCGACGGCGCGCACCTTCACCATCATGTGCTCGCGCTCGATGTAGGCGCCCTCGGTCAGTTCGACCACCTTGACCACCTCGATCAGACGGTTCAGGTGCTTGGTGATCTGCTCGATCACCTCCTCCGAGCCGGTGGTCTGGATCGTCATGCGCGAGAGGCTCGCGTCCTCGGTGGGCGCGACGATCAGCGACTCGATGTTGTAGCCCCGGGCCGAGAACAGGCCCACCACGCGGGACAGCGCGCCCGCCTCGTTTTCAATCAGTACGGCAATGATGTGTTTCATGTCTCGATTCCTCTTCTCGCCGCCCTCCCCCGCAGCCGGTAAGCGGCGGGCTTGGCGGGCAATAGATTCGTCTTTGGGGGGATAAAAATTCAAATACCGGACGCAGAGGACGCAAAAGTTGCGCAAAGGACGCAAAAAAAATCATGAATTTTCTTCGGTCTCTTTTGCGTTCTTTGCGAATTCTTTGCGTCCTCTGCGTCCTGTCTTGGACTTCAAAGGTCTTCCGAGCCCAGCAGCATCTCGGTGATGCCCATGCCCGCGCGCACCATCGGAAAGACGTTTTCCGTCGGGTCGGTGCGAAAGTCCATGAACACGGTGCGGTCCTTGAGCTTGCGCGCCTCGCGCAGCGCGGGCTCCACGTCCTGCGGGCGCTCGATCAGCATGCCGACGTGGCCGTAGGCCTCGGCCAGCTTGACGAAGTTGGGCAGCGCGTCCATGTAGCTCTGGCTGTAGCGGCCCGAATACTCGATCTCCTGCCACTGCCGCACCATGCCCAGGTAGCGGTTGTTGAGCGAGACGATCTTGATCGGCGTGTTGTATTGCAGGCAGGTGGACAGCTCCTGGATGCACATCTGCACCGAGCCCTCGCCGGTGATGCAAAACACCTCCGAATCGGGCCTGGCCAGCTTGATGCCCATGGCATAGGGAATGCCCACGCCCATGGTGCCCAGGCCGCCCGAGTTGATCCAGCGGCGCGGCTCGTCGAAGCGGTAGTACTGCGCCGCCCACATCTGGTGCTGGCCCACGTCGGAGGTGATGTAGGTGTCGGCGTCCTTGGTCATGTTCCACAGCGTCTCGACCACGTGCTGCGGCTTGATGACCTCGGTGTTGCCGCGGTCGTAGGCCAGGCAGTCGCGCCCGCGCCAGCCGTCGATGGACTTCCACCAGTCGGCCAGCGCCGCCGCGTTGGGCTTGGCGGGCGACTCGCGCAGCATGCCGATCAGCTCGGTCAGCACGTCCTTGACGTCGCCCACGATCGGCACGTCCACCCGCACGCGCTTGGAAATGCTGGACGGGTCGATGTCGATGTGGATGATCTTGCGGTCGACCGAGGCGAAGTGCTTGGGGTTGCCGATCACGCGATCGTCGAAGCGCGCGCCCACGGCCAGCAGCACGTCGCAGTTCTGCATGGCGTTGTTGGCCTCCCAGGTGCCGTGCATGCCCAGCATGCCGACGAAGCGCTTGTCCGAGGCCGGAAACGCCCCCAGGCCCATCAGCGTATTTGTGACCGGTGCGCCCAGCAGGTCGACCAGGGTGCGCAACTCGGCGCTGGCGTTGGCCAGCAGCACGCCACCGCCGGTGTAGATGTAGGGCCGCTTGGCGCCCAGCAGCAGCTGCAGCGCCTTGCGGATCTGCCCGCTGTGGCCCTTGCGCACCGGGTTGTACGAGCGCATCTCGATGCTGTCGGGATAGCCCTTGAAGGCGGTCTTGGCAAAGGACACGTCCTTGGGAATGTCGACCACCACCGGTCCCGGGCGGCCCGAGCGCGCGATGTGGAAAGCCTTTTTCATCACCGTGGCCATGTCGCGCACGTCCTTGACCAGGAAGTTGTGCTTGACGATCGGGCGCGTGATGCCCACGGTGTCGCACTCCTGGAAGGCGTCCTGGCCGATCGCCGCCGTGGGCACCTGGCCGCAGACGATCACCATCGGGATCGAGTCCATGTAGGCGGTGGCGATGCCGGTGACGGCGTTGGTCACGCCCGGCCCCGAGGTGACCAGGGCCACGCCGACGTCGCCGGTGGCGCGCGCGTAGCCGTCGGCGGCGTGCACGGCCGCCTGCTCGTGGCGCACCAGCACGTGCTGAATCGATTCCTGCTTGTAGAAGGCGTCGTAGATGTGCAACACCGCACCGCCCGGATAGCCCCAGACGTACTTGACGCCCTCGGCCTGCAGCGCCTTGACCAGGATTTCGGCGCCGCGCAGATCTTGGGATGTGTGGGATGCTTCGCTGCGCGAGGACGCGGCAGCGGCCGACTTGAGTTCGGCTTTGGAGATTTCCATTTCGATCAACCTTTCGAGAATTTCTCTGACGAAAAACCTTGGGTGCCCCTTGCCAGCCCTCGTGGGGCCGCTTCAGGACTTGAGACCACACGCCATGGACGGGAAACTGTAAAGCCCGCCGGACGGTGACCCGTTTGCCAGTTTGACTGCAGCGCGCATTATGGCACCGCGCGGCCCGAGCCGCCGCGCCGGCCGCCTGGACGCTGCGGTGCCGATGCCATAATTCACCGCTTCGCGGCTTCCCGCCGGCATGCGCGCCGGCAGCCCCCCGATGACTCGCGTCGTCCCTCCCGGCGTGCCGCCGGCACGCTCCCGCATCGCCTGAGACGCCCTTGGCGACCGAACAAGAACTCGCCGACCTGCTGCGCAGCGTGGAAAAGCGCGCCTTCAAGCGCACGCTCTACCACGTGCGCGACGAGAACGCCGCGCTGGACATCGTGCAGGACAGCATGATGAAGCTGGCCGAGCACTATGGCGACAAGCCGGCCGCGCAGCTGCCGCTGCTGTTCCAGCGCATCCTGTCCAACAGCACGCTGGACTGGTTTCGGCGCCAGAAGTCGCGCAAGGCCCTGTTTTCCAATCTGAGCGACTTCGAGTCGGCCGACGACGAGGGCGGCAGCTTCGACCTGCTGGAGAGCCTGGTCGCCAACGGCACCGGCGAGTCGGTCGAAAGCGCCGAGGACAGCACGCGCCGCGCCGAAATCCTGCACCAGATCGAAACCCAGATCCAGGCCCTGCCGGCCCGTCAACGCGAGGCCTTTCTGATGCGTTACTGGGAGGAGATGGACGTTGCCGAAACCGCCGCCGCGATGGGGTGTTCGGAAGGCAGCGTCAAGACACACTGCTCGCGCGCCGTCCAGGCCCTCGCCAAGGCCCTGCGCAGCAAGGGAATCACACCATGAGCACCAGCCACCAAGTCCAGCGCGACGACATCCTGCAAAACCGCTTCGGCCTGCGCGTGGCCGCCCGCCTGTCGGCCGGCGCCAGCGAGTTGCCGCACGAGCTGTCCGAGCGCCTGCGGGTGGCGCGCCAGCAGGCGCTCGCGCACCGCAAGCGCCCGGCGGTGGTGGCGCATCGCCCGGTGGTCAGCCGCGCCGCCGCCGTCATGCGCCAGGGCCCGGCCGCCGTGCTGGGCCTGGGCGGCGGCGACGGCCCTGGCTTCTGGGGCCGCGCCAGCACCGCCGTGCTGCTGGCGGGGCTGGCGATCGGCCTGGTCGCCATCAACATCGTGCAAGGCGACGACCGCGCGGTCGACATCGCCGACCTGGACGCCGCCCTGCTGACCGACGACCTGCCGCCCCAAGCCTACACCGACCCGGGTTTCCTGCAGTTTCTCAAGACGCAGCACCACGAGCGCAGCGGCGGCTCCTCGTCCGATCGCCCCGAAACCTGAAGCCGGAGCCCCGCCAGCGCCCATGCCCGCCCGGATTCGCCCCACCCGCTGGCTTGCGGCCCTGCTCGTCCCGATCGGCCTCACGCTGGCCTTGGCTGCGCCGGCGCAGGCCGAAAGCGGCGCCCGTCCCGCCCGGGCGGCGCGCCCCGCGCACGCGGCGGCCAGCAACGGCATCGCTTGGCGTGAGTTGACGGCGCGCCAGAAAACCGCCCTGGCGCCCCTGAAGGAGCAGTGGCCCACGCTGAGCGCCGAGCACCAGCGCAAATGGATCGCCCTGGCGCGCAACTACCACCGCCTGTCGCCGGCCGAGCAGGCCACGCTGCAGCGGCGCATGAGCGACTGGGCCCAGCTCAGCCCTTCGCAGCGCACGCGGGCGCGGCTCAACTTCGGCGAGGCGCGGCGCCTGCCGGCCGACGAAAAGCGCGCCCAGTGGGAGGCCTACCAGGCGCTGCCCGAGCAGGAGCGCGAGCGCCTGGCCCAGGACCGGCCCAAGCCCCCGGTCACCGCCGCGCCGGCCCTGCGCCCCGCGCCGCCCAGCGCCATCGCGCGGCCGCTGCTGCCCGCCACGCGCCCGGCCGACGGCGGCACGCGCGACATTCGCTCCAGCGTGCCGCTGAACCGCCATACACTGCTGCCTTTGCGGACGGCGCCCGACACGGTCGATCGGCGCTGACCGCGCCCCGCCTTTGTCGTCATTGGCGAGCGTGTCGCATGCACGCCGTCTGATCCGCTTTCCCTGTCGATGCCTGCCCTGCCGTCCAGCCCCTCCTCCATGTCTGCCGCCGAGCCGGGCGTGCTCGTCGCCCCCCCGCTGCGCCGGCGCATGGCCTGCTGGCTGTACGAAGGCCTGCTGCTGTTCGGCGTGGTGTTCGTCGCCGGCTACCTGTTCGGCACGCTCACGCAGACGCGCAACGCCCTGAACAACCGGCACGAGCTGCAGTTTTTCGTCTTCGTGGTCATCGGCATCTACTTCGGCTGGTTCTGGAGCAAGGGCCAGACCCTGGCCATGAAGACCTGGCACATCCGCGTGGTCGACCGCCAGGGCCGGCCGCTGTCGCAGGGCCGCGCCCTGCTGCGCTACCTGCTGTGCTGGGTGTGGTTTTTGCCGCCGCTGGCGGCGATGGCGCCGTTTCCGCTGCGCGCGGGCGAAGTCACGGTGCTGACCGTCGGCTGGGTGCTGGTGTGGGCGCTGCTGAGCCGTTTTCGCGCCGACCGCCAGTTCTGGCACGACATCTGGGCCGGCACGCGCCTGATCGACGTGCGGCCCGCCGCGGACGGGGCGCGCCCGTGATCGCCAGCCCGCCCCCCCAGCCGCCACGCAAGAACCACGCTGGCCTGGCCCGCCTGGCGCCGGCGCTGCGCCACTCGCTGGCGGGGCTGCGCGCGGCCTGGGACGAAGGAGCCTTTCGCCAGGAGGTGGCGCTGGCCGTGCCGCTGATTCCGCTCGCCTTCTGGCTGGGCCAGGGCTGGGTCGAGGTGGCGCTGCTGGCCGGCTCCGTCGTCGGCGTGCTGATCGTCGAGCTGCTCAACAGCGGCATCGAGGCCGCCATCGACCGCTTCGGCGACGACTGGCACCTGCTCTCCAAGCGCGCCAAGGACCTGGGCTCGGCGGCCGTGCTGCTGGCCCTGCTGCTGGCCGGCGCCATCTGGGCTGCCGCGCTCTATCACCGTTTTCTCACCTGATCGCCATGTCCGAAGTTTCTGTTTCTGCCGCCGCACCCGCCTTTTCCATCTGCGTCTACTGCGGCTCGCGCCCCGGCGCCAACCCCGCCTTTGCCGAGGCAGCCGCTGGCGTGGGCCGCTGGATCGGCGAGCGCGGCGGCCAGCTCGTGTACGGCGGTGGCCGCAGCGGCCTGATGGGCGTGGTGGCCAACGCGACGCTGGCCGCCGGCGGGCGCGTGGTCGGCGTCATCCCGCAGGCGCTGGTGGACCGCGAACAGGCGCACCGCGGCTGCACCGAACTGCACGTGGTCGACACCATGCACGAGCGCAAGCGCCGCATGGCCGAGCGCGCCGACGCCTTCCTGGCCCTGCCCGGCGGCATCGGCACGATGGAAGAGTTCTTCGAGATCTGGACCTGGCACCAGCTGGGCTACCACGGCAAGCCCGTGGGCCTGCTGAACGTGGACGGCTACTACGACGCGCTGCTGCAGTTCATGCACACCGGCGTGCGCGCCGGCTTCATGGACGAGGCGCAGATGCGGATGGTCGCCACCGGCGCCCAATGGCCAAGCCTGCTGCCTGAACTGGTCGAGCGTGCTGGCTTCACCGCGCCAACGCAGCTCAACGCGATCTGAACTCAGCCCGGCGGCAGAAACAGCTGCTGCAGGTCGCTCAGAAAGTCGAAGCCGCGCGCCGTGGGCCGCAGGCCGGCTCCGCCGGGCTCCAACCAGCCCTGGTCCTCGGCCTGCCGCAGGGCGGCGCGCACGCGCTCGGCCGGCAGGCCGGTGCGCGCGCTGAACTCGGACAGGGCAAAGCCGTCCTTCAGCCGCAGCGCGTTCAGCATGAATTCGAACGGCAGGTCGCCCGGCGTCACCTCGTGGTGGCTGGCCACCGCGTCGCCGGCCAGCGCCTGCTGCATGTAGCGCTCGGGCAGGCGGTGGCGCACCTGGCGCAGCACGCGGTGGGCAAAGCTGAGCTTGCCGTGCGCGCCGGCGCCGATACCCAGGTAGTCGCCGAACTGCCAGTAGTTCAGGTTGTGCACGCAGCGGTGGCCGGCCCGCGCGTAGGCCGACACCTCGTAGCGCTCCAGGCCGGCGGCGCCGGTCAGTTCGGTGATGCGGTCCAGCATGTCCCAGGCCACGTCCTCCTCGGGCAGGCGCGGCGGGTACTTGGCAAACACCGTGTTGGGCTCGATCGTCAGGTGGTAGATCGACAGGTGCGGCGGCGCGAACGACAGCGCGGTGCGCACGTCCTGCTCCAGCTCGGCCAGCGTCTGGCCCGGCAGCGCGTACATCAGGTCGAGGTTGAAGGTGTCGAAGGCGCGCGCGGCCTCTTGGAGCGCAGCGCGGGCCTGCGCGCCGTCGTGCACGCGGCCGATGGCCTTCAGGTGCGCGTCGTCGAAGCTCTGCACGCCCACCGACAGGCGCGTGACGCCGGCGGCGCGAAAAGCGGCGAAGCGCTCGCGCTCGAAGGTGCCGGGGTTGGCCTCCAGCGTGATCTCGCAGCCCGGCGCCAGCGGCAGACGGGCGCGCACGCCCTCGATCAGGCGCTCGATGCGCTCAGGCGCGAACAGGCTGGGCGTGCCGCCGCCGATGAACACGCTGATCACCGGCCGCCCCCACACCAGCGGCAGGCTGGCCTCCAGGTCGGCCAGCAGCGCGTCGACATAGCGCTGCTGCTCGGCCTCGGCGTCGGCGCCGGCGCGCATCTCGTGCGAGTTGAAGTCGCAATAGGGGCACTTGCGAATGCACCAGGGCAGGTGCACGTACAGCGACAGCGGCGGCAGCGCGGGCAGGTTCAGGGGGCCCGGCCCCATCAGGGACACGACATCAAAGGCGGGGTTCACAGCCAGCGCTCGCGCATCAGCGCAATCATGGCGCGCGCCGCCTGGCCGCGGTGGCTGTGCGCATTTTTCTCGTCGGCCGGCAGCTCGGCAAAGGTTTTGCCCAGCGCGGGGATGAACATCACCGGATCGAAGCCGAAGCCACCGCTGCCGCGCGGCTCGCGCACGATCTCGCCCACCGCGCGGCCGACGGCGATCAGCGGCTCGGGGTCGTCGGCGCTGCGCAGCGCCACCAGCGTGCTGACCAGGGCGGCGCGGCGCTGCTCGATGCCCTGCATCTGCTCCAGCAGCGCGCGCACGTTGTTGGCGTCGCCCTTGGCATAGCCGAAGCGCGTGGCGTAGTAGGCAGTGTCCACGCCCGGCTGGCCGCCGAAGGCGTCCACGCACAGGCCGGCATCGTCGGCCAGCGCCGGCAGGCCACTGGCGGCGCTGGCGTGCCGCGCCTTGGCGAGCGCGTTCTCGACAAAGGTGCGGTACGGCTCGGGCGCCTCGCCGATGCCCAGCTCGGACTGGCGCCGCAGGCCAAAGCCCAGCGGCGCCAGCATGGCCTGCAGCTCGGCCAGCTTGCCGGCGTTGTTGGAGGCCAGCACGATGTTCATGGTCAAATCAGGCTCCAGCGCCCACCAATCAAGCGCAAATAGCTATTATTTTGATAGAGACTTTTGCTGCAGCGCGATGAGCTCGCCAATGCCCTTTTCGGCCAGTTGCAGCAGGCGGTCCATCTCGGCGCGCGAAAAGGCCGCGCCTTCGGCCGTGCCCTGCACCTCGACGAAATGGCCGGCGCCGGTCATCACCACGTTCATGTCGGTGTCACAGGCCGAATCCTCGCCGTAGTCCAGGTCGAGCAGCGGCACGCCGTCCACGATGCCCACCGAAATGGCGGCCACCGTGCCCAGGATGGGCGAGGCCGCGACGCGCTGTTGCGCCAGCAGCCAGCTCACCGCGTCGTGCGCGGCCACGTAGGCGCCGGTGATGCTGGCGGTGCGCGTGCCGCCGTCGGCCTGGATCACGTCGCAGTCCAGGTGGATGGTGCGCTCGCCCAGGGCGCCCAGGTCGAACACGGCGCGCAGGCTGCGGCCGATCAGGCGCTGGATCTCCTGCGTGCGCCCGCTTTGCTTGCCGCGCGCGGCCTCGCGGTCGCCGCGCGTGTGGGTGGCGCGCGGCAGCATGCCGTATTCGGCCGTCACCCAGCCCTGGCCGCTGCCGCGCTTGTGCGGCGGCACTTTTTCCTCGACCGAGGCGGTGCACAGCACGCGGGTCTGGCCGAACTCGACCAGCACCGAGCCCTCGGCGTAGGCGGTGTAGTGGCGGGTGATGCGCACCGGGCGCAGCGCATCAAAGGCGCGGCCCTGGCGCTGATGGGCAGAAGAAGAAGTGGAGGAATCGGTCATGGAAACGGCAGTCGAAAAAAGACGGACCCGGGCGCCTGCGCACCGGCCCGAGGTGGTCAGCGCCGCGCGGCGCTGCGCTGGATGGCGTCGTTGATCTCGGCGATGGAGCGCTCGATGGCCTGCTCGTCCAGCTCGTCGAGCAGCGGGTCGACGTCGACGGCCTGAATGGTGGAGGCAAAGCTGTCGCGGTCCATCAGCTCGGTCTGGGTGAAGCCGCTGCTGGCGACCGCCGGCTGCGCGGACTCCCATTCGAGCGCCAGCACCGTGACGTTGTCCGAGCGCGCCCCGGCCTCGGCCAGCGCCTGGTCGACCAGCGCCGGCACCGCCTGCGCCACCGGCAGCGCCGACAGGCTGGCGACGATGGCCTCGTCGTCGATGCTGTCCCACAACCCGTCCGAGCACAGCATCACCTTGTCACCCTGCCGCAGCGGCAGCGGCCCGCCCAGGTCGTACATCGGGCGGGCGATGGAGCCCAGGCAGGTGAACAGCACATTGCGGTTCAGCGCCTCGATGGCGCTACCGGCGTGCGCCTGCGCCTCGACGTAGGAATGGTCGCGCGTGCGCGCCAGCAGGCGCCCCTCGCGCACCACGTACAGGCGCGAATCGCCGCAGTGCACCCATTGCAGCACGCCGTCCTGCACCACCGCGGCCACCACCGTGGTGCGCGGGGTGTCCAGCAGCGCGCGCGCGCTGGCGTAACGAATGATCTCGTGGTGCGCGGCCAGCACGCCGGCGGACAGGAAATCGGGCACCACCGCCAGCCGCGTGCGGGCGTGCCGTTGGAACTGGCTGGAAAACGACTGCAGCGCGATCTGCGCCGCCACCTCGCCATCAGGGTGGCCGCCCATGCCGTCGGCCAGCACGAACAGCCCCGCATCGCGCGTGTAGCTGTAGCCCATGCGGTCTTCGTTCTTCTCGCGCCCCCCGATGCGGCTGAGCTGAAAAATCGAAAACTTCATTGCCACCACCCGGACTGCCGGGCGCCAAACGAAACCATCGGACACCCAAGAGCCCGATGGCCGCGGAGCAGGCCATGCCAGCGGTCGCCGTGGACGGGCTTGGCCCGTTCACTGGCGACGCCCCCTCGAAGGGGGGAGGCGAAACAACGCGCAGCGTGTGGAGTCTGGGGGTGAGCCATTTATCTCATGCGGGTGGCCAGATGCGTGGCCCGCTTGATGTTCTTCTTGGTGTCGGTCAGCACGTTGTCCAGCCCCAGCCGCACCTTCTCGGTCATCGACAGCTTGGTGTAGCGGCGCTCGCCCTCGCGCGACAGCTCTTTCTGCAGCGCGAACACCGACTGCGGGCGCGACAGCGGATCGAGCGCCATGCACCACTCGACCATCTCGATCAGGCTGTCGGAGTACAGCCCGCGCATGCGGGTGAGCGACAGCGCCAGCCGGTCTTTCTCCAGCCGCTGCGGCGCCTCGTTGGGCGGAAAGCCGTGCATGCACGAATAAATGCAGGCGCCGATGGCGTAGATATCCGTCCAGGGGCCCATGGTGGCGTCGCGCCGGTACATCTCGGGCGCGGCAAAGCCGGGCGTGTACATGGGACGGGTGAAGTTGCCTTCCTTGTTCAGCACCTCGCGCGCCGCGCCGAAGTCCAGCATCACGGCGCGGTTGTCGTCGGTGATGAAGATGTTGGCCGGCTTCAGGTCCAGGTGCAGCATCTTGTGCTGGTGCACCACGCGCAGGCCGCGCAGGATTTCGTCGAACAGCGAGCGGATGGTGGACTCGCGAAACACCTTGTCCTTCTTGAGCTCGCGCGCCGTCACGATGAAGTCCTGCAAGGTGGCGCCCTCCAGGTGGTTCATCACCATGTAGACGGTTTCGTTCTGACGAAAGAAGTTCAGCACGCTCACCACCGAGGCGTGCGAGATCTGCGCCAGCGCGCGGCCTTCCTCGAAGAAGCTCTTGAGGCCCAGGCGGTACAGCGACAGTTTTTCGGGCGCCACCTGGGGCACCAGCTCGCCCGGCGCGCGCGTGGTGAGCGCCGTCGGCAGGTATTCCTTGATGGCCACCTGCTGGCCCGAGGCATCCAGCGCCAGGTAGACCACGCCGAAGCCCCCGCCGGCCAGCTTGCGCAGCACGCGGTAGCCCCCGATCATGGTGTCGGGAGGCAGGGGAGCAGGCTTGAGCTTTGCCATAGAATTTTGAATGCACCCCGGTTGCCGCGCGAACCCGCTGAAACCGGCCTGAAGCGCCGTAGGCAGGCCCGTCACGCAAGCGAAGGAAACCAAATGTCAGTTTACAGTATGACCGGCTACGCCAGTGGCCGGATCAACCCCCGGAAAGCCAGCGACGAGCAAGCCGCCCTCCCCGGCGTCGTGATCGACATGCGCTCGGTCAACAGCCGCTTTCTGGACCTCACCTTGCGCCTGCCCGACGAGTTGCGCGCACACGAGCCGGCCCTGCGCCAGCTGCTCACGCAAGGCCTCAAGCGCGGCAAGGTCGAGTTGCGCGCCGCGCTGGAAGGGCGCACCGGCAGCGCGGTGGGCGACCCGCCGATCGCCGTGCTGCAGCAGCTGGCCAATTTGCAGGACAAGGTGCGTGCCTGGCTGCCCGAGGCCGCCGCGCTGTCCGTGGCCGACGTGCAACGCCTCGCCGCCGGCACCGGCGACGGCGCCAGCGAGGTGCCGGCCGACGCCCTGCTGGCGCTGGCCCGCCGCGTGCTGGATGATTTTGCGGCGGCGCGCGCGCGCGAGGGTGCGCGCCTGGTCGAGCTGCTGCACGCGCGCATGGCCGAGCTGCGTGCGCTGGCCGCACGCGCCGAGCCGCTGGTGCCGCAGGCCGTGCAGGCGCAAAAGCAGCGCTTCGTCGCCCGCTGGAACGAGGCCTTGGCCGACGCCGGCAGCACCGTGCCCACGGCGGCGGCGCAAGAGCGCGCCTTGGCCGAAGCCGCCGCCTTCGCCATCCGCATCGACGTGGCCGAGGAGCTGGGGCGTCTGCGCGCGCACCTGGACGAGATCGAGTCGGTGCTGAAAAAAGGCGGCGAAGCCGGCAAGCGCCTGGACTTTTTGATCCAGGAGCTGCACCGCGAAGCCAACACCCTGGGCTCCAAGTCCGCCGCGCTGGAGCTGTCGCGCATCAGCGTGGACATGAAGGTGCTGATCGAGCAGATGCGCGAGCAGGTGCAGAACATCGAGTGACGTTTCAGGGCTGCCCGTGCCGCCCAAAAAACGATCGTCTTGCTATCGACAAAGCGTTGCGCGCCGGTTGAATGCCGATCCCGTGAGCAAAGAAATCGACGGGAAACCTACAACATGGGATCGGACGTAACCCGCCGCAGTTGGAGCTGAACCAGTCAGCGGATGCCCGGCGATCCCTGTCATGGACAAAACTGCGGTTACATGGACTTGCCTGAAATACTGTATAAATCAACAGTATTTCTATGCGCTCTTCAACCACGTCCATCAAACACCCGAATGCATCAGCCATCGCCTTGCCCGGCGTCTGGCGCGGCTGCGAACTCGGTCAACGGCCCGCTGCGGTGCAACCGACGGGATGGGAGCAGCTCGACCAAGCGCTGCCCGGCGGCGGTTGGCCTAGCCGCTCACTGACCGAGGTGCTGACGCCTCAGCCGGCCGTCTTGGAGTGGCGTCTGCTGAGCTTCGCGCTCGGGCGCATCGCGGCGCAGGGCCGCCAGATCGTCACCATCGCGCCGCCTAGGCATCCGTACCTGCCGGGCCTGCAACAGGCGGGTCTGGACGAGCGGTGCTTCGTCTGGATTCAGGCCGACCAGCCCGCCGAACGGCTCTGGGCCGTCGAGCAATTGATCAAGTCCAACGCCTGCGGCGCCATCGTCGCCTGGCTGCCCCAAACGCGGCCCGAGCAATTGCGCCGGCTCCAAGTGGGCGCCCAGTCCTGTGATGCTCCAGTGTTCCTGTGCCGCCCCGAAACCGCGCGGCGCGAGCCTTCGGCCGCGCCGCTGCGCGTGCTGGCCAGCCCCGGGCTGGATTGGACGCTACGGCTGCAAATCCTCAAACGCCGCGGCCCCGCCATGAGCGAGGCGATTTCGCTGCCGTCCATGCCCGGCTCATTGGGCTCCATCATCATGCCCCGGTTGCGGCAGCCGAGCCGGTTTTTCTGCCCTGAGGTGCCTGCGCATGCAGTGGATCGCTTTGTCCCTGCCTCCCACCCCCAATGGGACGCCACCGCCCAGTGACGCGCTGGCTGGGCTGGCGACCTGGGCCCTGCAGTTCACGCCCCGCGTCGCCATTGTCGATGAGGCCGTGCTGCTGGAGGTGGAGGCCAGCTTGCGCCTGTTTGGCGGACGCCGGGCCTTGCATGACCGCATCGCGGCCGAGGTTACGGGTCTGGGCTGCACGGCCATCGCCTGGGCGCCCAACAGCCTGGCCGCGCTGGCTTGCGCCCGTGGCGGAATCGTCAACGGGCTGCGCCTGCCTTTGCCCGATCTGCTCGACGCCCTGCCCTTCAAGGTTTTGTCGGCCACGACGCCCTGCCGCCTCACACTGGCCCAGCTCGGCTGCCACACACTGGGCGACGTGCGCCGCCTGCCGCGCGGCGGCATCGGCCGGCGCTTTGGCCAGACGCTGCTGGCGGGGCTGGACCAAGCCTACGGTCTGCGCCCCGAGGCCCATGAGTGGGTGCAGTTGCCCGCGACCTTCCGCGCCCGGCTGGAGCTGATGAGCCGCGTGGAGACCGCGCCCGCCCTGCTGTTTGGCGCGCGCCGGCTGCTGATGCAGTTGTGCGGCTGGTTGGCCGCGCGCCGTGCCGGCATCACCACCTTCACGCTGCGCTGGGCCCATGACGCCATGCGCACGCGCGACGCAGGCGAAGGCGGCGCACTCAGGGTCCGCACCGCGCAACCCATGCGCAACATCGAACACCTGTGCTGCCTGCTGGCCGAGCATCTGGCCCGTGTCGTGCTGCAGGCCCCCGTGGGCGAACTTGAGATCACGGCCGACCACGTTGTGCCCCTGCACGAACCCAACGCTTCGCTGCTGCCCGACCCGCGCAGCGACGGTGAGTCGCTGACCCTGGCGCTGGAACGCGTGGCCGCGCGGCTGGGACCCGATCGCGTGCTGCGGCCGGTGCTGGTGGAAGACCGTCGCCTGGAATGGGCCCAGCGCTGGCAGGCGGCGGCCCTGCCGCTGCCTCGCGCGCGCGTCGCGCCGCCGGAGTTGGCACAACCCACCTTCGTGCTGCCCACGCCGCTGCGTTTGCAAGTGCGCAACCACCGGCCGCTGTATCGAGGCCCCTTGGCGCTGCTGACGGGGCCGCAGCGCATCGAAGGCGGCTGGTGGCATTGCGAAGGTGGCACGGCCGCGCAGCACAGCCAGTTGGTGTTGCGCGACTACTGGGTCGCGCTCAGTGAGCACGCCGGTGTGCTGTGGGTATATCAGCAACGGCTGGCCGGCGACGACATCGCCTGGTACCTGCATGGGTTCTTTGCATGAACGCGCCGACACATTTTTCGGTACCAGATTACGCCGAACTGCGCTGCCTGAGCAATTTCTCGTTCCTGCGCGGCGCCAGCCACCCCGAGGAGCTGGTGGCGCGCGCCCGGCAGCAAGGCTACGCCGCCCTGGCGATCACCGACGAATGTTCGCTGGCCGGCGTGGTGCGCGCGCATGTCGCGGCCAAGGAGCAGGGACTGAAGCTGCTAATTGGCAGCCAGTTTCAGGTCGAAACAGTGGGCGACGACGCATCCGGGCTGTGTCCCTTCACGCTGGTGGTGCTGGCCTGCAATGGCAATGGCTATGGCAATTTGTGCGAATTCATCACCCGCTTGCGGCGCACCGCCCCCAAGGGCAGCTACCGGCTGCCGGTGCGCGACATCGACCCGCAGGCCCTGGCTGACTGCGTGGTGCTGGTGTCGCCGCAGCGCGCCGGCACTGCGGCGCAACTGCTGGCCTGCGCGCGCTGGCTGCTGGAGCGCTTCATGGGGCGCTGCTGGCTGGCGGTGGAGTTGCTGCGCCAACTAGACGATGCCATGTGGCTGCACCGCCTGCGCGAGGTCGGCGAACTCACGGCGATTCCGCTGGTGGCCGCCGGCGATGTGCATATGCATGTGCGCTCGCGCAAGCCGCTGCAGGATGTGCTGACGGCCACGCGCATCGGCAAACCATTGACGGAGTGCGGCCTGGCGCTGCAGCCCAATGCCGAGCGGCACCTGCGCTCGCGCCTGCGACTGGCACAGACCTATCCGCCAGAGCTGCTGGCGCAAACGCTGCGGGTCGCGGCGCGGTGTGATTTCAGCCTGGATGAGCTGCGCTACCAGTACCCGGCCGAGGTGATGCCAGCAGGTGAGACCCCGGCCGGCTATCTGCGCCGCATTACTTACGAGGGTGCCGGCCGGCGCTGGCCTGAAGGTATTCCCGCCAAGGTGCAGAACCAGATCGAGCATGAGCTGGCGCTGATCGCCGAGCTGCGCTACGAACACTACTTCCTGACGGTGGCGGACATCGTGGCCTTTGCGCGTTCGCGCAACATCCTGTGCCAGGGGCGCGGCAGCGCCGCCAATTCGGCGGTGTGCTACTGCACGGGCGTGACCGAGGTCGACCCGGCCCGCATGTCGGTGCTCTTCGAGCGCTTCATCAGTCGGGAGCGCAACGAGCCACCGGACATCGACATCGACTTCGAGCACGAGCGGCGCGAGGAAGTCATCCAGTACCTGTATCAGAAGTACGGGCGCGAGCGGGCCGCGCTGACGGCCGCGGTCATCCGCTACCAGCCCAGGAGCGCGATCCGCGATGTGGGCAAGGCGCTGGGCTTCGAGCTGGACACGCTCGATACCCTGGCCAAGGACCACCGCTGGTGGGACGGCGGCACCATCGATCCCGAACGGCTGGCCGAGGCGGGGCTCGCACCAGGATCGCTGCAGGTGCGCCAGCTGGTCACGCTGACGGGTCAGTTGCTGGGCTTTCCGCGCCACCTGAGTCAGCATGTGGGCGGCTTCGTGCTCACGCGCGGCCCGCTGTCGCGCATGGTGCCGATCGAGAACGCGGCGATGCCCGATCGCACGGTTATTGAGTGGGACAAGGATGACCTCGATGCCATGGGCCTGCTCAAGGTGGACGTGCTGGCGCTGGGCATGCTCACGGCCTTGCGCAAGGCGCTGGCCTTCATCGGCGAGTGCCAGGGCCAGGTGTTCGAGATGCAGGACATACCGCCCGAGGATGGCGAAACCTACGACATGGTCTGCAAGGCCGACACCATCGGCGTGTTCCAGATCGAGAGCCGCGCGCAGATGAGCATGCTGCCCAGGCTCAAGCCGCGCTGCTTCTACGACCTGGTGATCGAGGTGGCGATCGTGCGACCCGGGCCCATCCAGGGCGGCATGGTCCACCCTTACTTGCGCCGGCGCCAGGGCCTGGAGCCGGTGAATTACCCCGGTGCAGCGCTCAAGGAAGCGCTGGGCCGGACGCTGGGCGTGCCGATCTTCCAGGAACAGGTGATGCAGGTGGCGGTGTTGGCAGCCGGCTTCACGCCCGGCGAGGCCGACCAGCTGCGCCGCGCGATGGCGGCCTGGAAGCGCAAGGGCGGACTGGAGAAATACCGCGCCAAGCTGGTGGATGGCATGACCGAGCGAGGTTACGGGGCCGCGTTTGCCGAGGCCATCTTCGAGCAGATCAAGGGATTCAGCGACTACGGGTTCCCGGAGAGTCACGCGGCCAGCTTTGCGCTGCTGGTGTATGCGAGCTGCTGGATCAAGTGCCACCATCCGGCGGAGTTCCTGGCGGCCATGCTCAACAGCCAGCCACTGGGTTTCTACAGCCCCAGCCAGCTCGTGCAGGACGCACGCCGCCACGGCGTGCAGGTGCGGCCGGCCGATGTGGCGGCGAGCGACTGGGACTGCACGCTCGAAGGACAGACGGACCAGTCCGTGGTGCGGCTGGGACTGCGCATGATCTCAGGCATGCCCCGTGCGGCAGCCGAGCGCATCGTCGCCGCGCGGGCCAAGGGGCTGTTTGCCAACGCCGACGATCTGGCGCGGCGTGCGCTGCTGGACCAGCAGGACATGCGCCGGCTCGCCGGTGCCGAGGCGCTGGCGAGCCTGGCCGGCCATCGCCGGCAGCAGGTGTGGGAAGCTTCGGCGCTCAAGGCCACGCCGCGGCTTCTGCGCGACGCGCCGGTCCACGAGGATTTCCTCGAACTGCCGGCCGCGCCCGAAAACGAAGAAATCGTCTTCGACTACGCGAGCACGGGCCTGACGCTCAGGCGTCATCCGCTGGTGCTGCTGCGGCCGATGCTGCGCAAGCGGCACCTGCGCAGCGCACAGGAACTGAACGACCTGCCCAATGGCAGCCTGGTACGCTGCTGCGGCATCGTCACGCTGCGACAGCAGCCGCAAACCGCCAAGGGCGTGGTCTTCGTCTCGCTCGAAGACGAGACCGGCGTGGTGCAGGTCGTCGTCCGGAAAAGCGTGCGCGAGCACCAGCGCGCAGCGCTGCTGCAATCCAGGCTGCTGGCGGTGCAGGGCCGCTGGCAGCGCGAGGGCGAAGTGTCCAATGTCGTGGCGGACCAACTGGAGGATCTGACGCCACTGCTGGGACGACTGGCAGACGTGCTGGGCAAGAGCCGGGATTTCCACTGAATGATGATGGCACTCCATCGAATGCCTCAGGTCAGTCTGCGTTCGCTCCGCTGTGGCATCGGATCCGGCACTCCCGCCCCAAGGCATGGATCCCCTCAGTGGGGCGCCACGACGGGGCCTGCTACCGGCTCGTTGATGGCCCCCGGCACGCGCCGGCGCGCCAGCAGCGAATACATGGTGGGCACCACGAACACCGTCAGCAGGGTGCCCAGACTCATGCCGCCCACGATCACCCAGCCGATCTGGCGGCGGCTCTCGGCCCCGGCGCCGGTGGCCAGGGCCAGCGGCAGCGCGCCCAGCACCATGGCGCCGGTGGTCATCAGGATGGGGCGCAGGCGCTGGCTGCTGGCGTGCACCAGGGCGTCCAGCATGGGCTCGCCGCGCTGGCGCAGTTGGTTGGTGAACTCGACGATCAGGATGCCGTGCTTGGTGACCAGGCCGACCAGGGTGATCAGGCCGATTTGCGAATAGACGTTGAGCGAGCCGCCACTCCACTTGAGCGCCAGCAGCGCGCCGATCATCGACAACGGCACCGAGAACATGATGACCAGTGGATCGACGAAGCTCTCGAACTGCGCCGACAGCACCAGAAAGATGAACAGCAGCGCCAGCGCGAACACCACGATCAGGGCACCCTGCGAGGAGCGGAACTCGCGCGAGATGCCGTTCAGATCGGTCGTGTAGCCGGTCTTGAGCACCTTGTCGGCGCTTTGCTGCAAAAAGCCCAGCGCCTCGCCCAGCGAATAGTCGGGCGCGAGGTTGGCCGTGAGCGTGGCCGAGCGGCGTTGACCGAAGTGATTGAGCTCGCGCGGCGACACGCTTTCGCGCACCGTGACCAGGGCCGACAGCGGCACCATGGCATCCACCCCGCCCTTGCTGGCGCGCAGCTGGATGCGCTCGATGTCGTCAGGCGTGCTGCGACCGGTGATGGCCGTCTGCACGATCACGTCGTACTGCTCGGCGTCGCGCTTGTAGCGCGTGACCACGCGCCCGCCCAGCATGGTCTCGATGGCACGCGCCACGGCGTCCACGCCCACGCCCAGGTCGGCCGCCCGCGCACGGTCGACCTCGATACGCAGCTCGGGCTTGGACAGGCGCAGATCCACGTCGGGGGCGATGAAGCCCGGGTTGCCGGCCACTTCGGCGAGCAGTTGGCGCATCACCTCGTTGAGGTTGGCATAGCTGTCGGAGGTCTGCACCACGAAGCTGACCGGCCGCTCGCGAAAGCCCTGCCCCAGCGACGGCGGCGTGATGGCGAAGGTGTTGACGCCGGCAATGCGGTTGAACTGCGGCTGCAGCTCGCGCGCGATGTCCAGCGTCGAGCGCTGACGCTCGGACCAATCCACCGCGCGGTACATCACGCTGCCCTGCGACACCGTGGGGTTGCCGACGTTGGCGAAGATGCGATCGAACTCGGGATAACGCTCGCCGATCTGCGCCAGCTCGCGCGCATAGCGGTCGGTGTAGGCCAGGGTGGAGCCGTCGGGCGCGTTGATGCTGGCCAGGATCATGCCGCGGTCTTCCAGCGGCGACAGCTCCTGGCGCAAGCTGGGGTAGACCACCGCAATCGCGGCGGCGCAGCCCAGCATGACCAGGCCCACCGCCCAGCGCCAGCCGCTCAGGATGCGGCGCAGCAGTCGGCCGTAGCCGTTGGCCAGCGCCGTCAGCGCGCGCTCCATGCTGCGGTCGAACCAGTGCGGATGGGGGTTGTGGCGCAGCAACTTGGAGCACAGCATGGGCGTCAGCGTGAGCGCCACGAAGCCCGACACCACCACTGCGCCCGCCAGCGCCAGCGCGAACTCGACGAACAGCCGCCCGGTGCGCCCGGGCGTGAAGGCCAGCGGCGCGAACACCGCCGCCAGCGTGAGCGTCATGGCGATGATGGCGAAGCTGATTTCGCGCGCGCCGTGGATGGCGGCGGCAAACGGCGCCATGCCCTCCTCGATGTGGCGGTAGATGTTCTCCAGCATCACGATGGCGTCGTCCACCACCAGGCCGATCGCCAGCACCAGCGCCAGCAGCGTCAGCGTGTTGATGGAAAAACCGGCCAGCGCCATCAGGCCGAAGGAGCCGATCAGGCTGACCGGAATGGTGACGATGGGAATGATGGAGGCACGCATCGTGCGCAGAAAGACAAAAATCACCAGCGCCACCAGCACGATGGCCTCGGCGATGGTGGCATACACGCTCTTGACCGCGCGGTCGATGAACACCGAGTTGTCGCTGGCGATGTCGACCTTCACGTCATCGGGCAGATCCTGCTGCAGGCGCGGCAACAGCTCGCGCACGCCCTTGGACAGCTCCAGCGGGTTGGCCGTGGCCTGGCGGATCACGCCGGCCGAAATCGAAGGCCGACCGTTCAGCCGCACCGCGCTGCGCTCGTCGGCCGCGCCTTCCTCCACCCGGCCCAGGTCGGCAATGCGCACCGGAAAGCCGTTGACGGTCTTGACCACCACGGCGGCAAACTCGGCGGGCGTGACCAGGTCGGTCTGCGAGGTGACCGAAAACTCGCGCTGGCTCGACTCGATGCGCCCGGCCGGCAGCTCCAGGTTGTTGCGCCGGATGGCGTCTTCCACGTCCTGCGTGGTCAGGCGGTAGGCCGCCAGGCGGTTGGCGTCCAGCCACACGCGCATGGCGTACTTGCGCTCGCCGTAAATGCGCACGTCGGCCACGCCGGTCACCGTCTGCAGCCGCGCCTTGACGATGCGGTTGAGCAGGTCGTTGATCTCCAGCGGCGACCGCGTGTCGCTGGAAAACGCCAGCCACATGACCGGAAAGGCATCGGCCTCGACCTTGGCGATGACCGGCTCGTCGATCGCCTGCGGCAGCTTGTTGCGCACGCGCGAGACGCGGTCGCGCACTTCCGCGGCGGCCGTGTCGGCGTCCTTCTCCAGCCGAAAGCGCACGCTGATCTGTCCCTGCTCGGGCCGGCTGATCGAGGTCAGCACGTCCACCGCGTCGATGCCGGCAATGGAGTCTTCCAGCGGCTTGGTCACCTGCGACTCGATCACCTCGGCCGAGGCGCCGGCGTAGCGTACGCTCACCGTCACCACCGGCTCGTCGATCTTGGGGTACTCGCGCACCGACAGGCGCGTGTAGCTCACCAGGCCAACCAGCAGGATCAGCAGCGACAGCACGGTGGCGAACACCGGGCGGCGAATGGACAGCTCGCTCAGTTGCATGGCGCGCTCAGCGTGCGGGCGCGGCGCCGCAGGGGCTGGGGCCGGGCAGGGTCTCGGCCCAGGCCACGGCGGCGCTCGAGGCGGCCGGCGCTGCAGGCGTCGCGGCGGCCGAGGTGTCGGCCACGCGCAGCAGCGCGCCATCGCCCTGGATGCGTTGCTGGCCGGCCGTGACCACCCGCTCGCCCTCGGCCAGGCCCTGCACGATCTCGACCAGGCCGGCCAGGCGCACACCGGTCTGCACGTCCACGCGCTCGCCGCGCCAGGCCGGCGTCCCCTCGGGGCCTTCGGCCTTGACCAGCCGATAGACGCTTTGCCGGCCGCCTTGCGAGACCACGGCCTGCTCCGGAATCATCAGCGCCGCGCGGTCATCGCCCAGGCGCGCGGCCACGCGCGCAAACATGCCCGGGCGCAACTGCAGCCGCCGGTTGTCGATGCAGCCGCGCACGATCAGGCTGCGGCCGTTGGCGTCGATCTGCGGGTCCACCGCCTGCACCACGGCGGCAAAGGCGCGCTCGGGCAGCGCCTCGACCTGCACGCGCGCACTCTGGCCCGGCCGCACGCGGGCTTGCCAGCGCTCGGGCAGGCGAAAGTCGACATACATCGCGTTCATGTCTTCCAGGTTGACGATGTCGGCGCCGTCTTTCAGATAGTCGCCGACGCTGATGTTGCGCAGCCCGGCCACGCCGTCGAAAGGCGCCAGCACCCGCAGGCGCGCGGCGGTGGCACGCGCCAGCTCGGCCTTGGCCTGGGCCACCTTGACCGCCGCCGCGCTTTCATCCAGCCCGCGCTGGCTGATGAAGCCCTGCGCCACCAGCTCGGTGTTGCGCCGGTGGTTGGCCTGTGCGATCGACAGCTCGGCCTGCGCCTGCTGCAGTTGCGCCTGTTGCAGCCGGTCGTCCAGTTGCACCAGAAACTGGCCCCGCACCACCTTCTGGCCGTCGCGAAAGCCGATCTGCACCACCCGGCCCGCCACCTCGGCGCGCACCACGGTGCCCTGGCGCGAGCGCAGCGAGCCCACGGCTTCCACGTCGTCGGCCACGGCCTGGCGGCGCACGGGCGCCGTCTCCACCACCACGGCCGCGCGCGCCGGCGCGCCACCGGCCACACCGGGCTGGGCCGCTGCGGCGCTCTTGGTGGTCGCCGTGGCCGGCGGGCGTTGCACCCACCAGGCCACGCCCAAGGCACCCGCCAGGGCCAGGACAGCGATCAGGGATGTCGAGGTCTTCAAGTTTGGGCTCACGCGCACCGGCGCCACCGCAGCGCCAAATCTTGCAAACTGTAGCAGCAGCCAGGCCCGCTGCCCCGGCATCGGGGCCATCCGGCGCAGAAAAAATCAGCCGCGCGGCACGCCGCGATTGGCCAGCGCGTCGGCGCGCTCGTTGCCTTCGTGGCCGGCATGGCCGCGCACCCAATGCCAGGCGATGCGGTGGCCGCTGCCCGCCACCAGCGCATCCAGCCGCTGCCACAGGTCGACGTTCTTCACCGGCTGGCCGGTGGAAGTGCGCCAGCCCTTGGCCTTCCAGCCCGTGATCCAGCTGGTGATGCCCTGGCGCACGTACTGGCTGTCCAGGTACAGCGCCACCTCGCACGGGCGCTTGAGGGCGCTCAAGCCCTCGATCACGGCGGTCAGCTCCATGCGGTTGTTGGTGGTCAGCGGCTCACCGCCGCACAACTCTTTCTCGTGGCCCGGCGAGCGCAGCAAGACCCCCCAGCCGCCGGGGCCGGGGTTGCCCTTGCAGGCGCCGTCGGTGTACATCTCAACGCGATCCAAAATGACTTTCCTTGTGATGGCCGGCCGGCGTGGCGCGCCCGGCAATGGACGCCGGCTGGCCCACGGGGGCGGCCGCCTTGCGCCAGCTTTGCCCGATCAGCAGCGGCCCGCGCACACGCTTGACGGCGACGATGCAATAGGTTGCGCCCAGGATGGGCCACCAGCGCTGCCCCAGCCGCTCCAGCCAGCCGAAGCGCGCGAGTGTACGGGCGCCGCGCACGGCGGGCTGATAACAGCCGAACTCGGCCGACTCCAGTTCCAGCTCCAGCAGCTGCAGCCAGTCGCGCAGGCGTCGCGGGCCGATGAACTCGCCCACGTCGGGCAAGAACAGGCGCCCGCCCAGCCAGTGCGCGCGATACTGGCGCAGCCCCCACAGGCTGGCCGGGTTGAAGCCGGTAATGGCCACCCGCCCCTCCGGCACCAGCACGCGCTGCACCTCGCGCAGGCAGGCATGCGGGTCGGCACTGAACTCCAGCGTGTGCGGCAGCACCACCAAGTCGAGGCTGGCCTCGCCAAATGGCAGGGCCGTGCTGTCGGTCACCAGGGCCGTGCGCGGGACCGCCGCCTCGGGCAAGGGTGGTGTCACGTTGGCCAGCCAGCGGTGCGGCATGCGGTTGGCCGCCATCGCGTCCAGCTCGGCCAGGCCCAGTTGCAGCGCGTGGTAGCCGAACACGTCGGCCAGCGCCTCGTCCAGCCGCGCGCGCTCCCAAGCCAGCACCACTTGGCCGGCGGGCGTCTGGAACCAGTCGTGCAGATCGCTCATGCCCGGGTTTGCTCCGTGGTCCCGTTGGGAAGCGGATTCTTCGGGCGTTGGAGAGGCCGGCCAGCCAGCGCATCCAGCACCAGCCACGCAGCACGGTCCAGGCCCCCGCTCGATGGTGAATAAAATCCGCTCTTCATGAATCTGATCGCCCTGCCCGCCTTCGAGGACAACTACCTGTGGCTGCTGCACGATGGTGCACGTGCGTTGGTGGTCGATCCGGGCGATGCCCAGCCGGTGCAGGCGGCGCTCGACCGCCTGGGTCTGCAGTTGCAGGGCATTCTAGTCACGCACCATCACGGCGATCACACGGGCGGCGTGGCCGCCCTGCGGGCCGCCACCGGGGCGCCGGTGTACGGCCCGGCGCGCGAGCGCATTCCGGAGCCCTTCGAGCCGCTGCGCGGCGGGCAAGGGGTGACGGTGCTGGGCATCGACTGGCAGGTCATCGACGTGCCGGGCCACACGGCCGGGCACATCGCCTACTTTGCCGCCGACGTCGATGGCGCGCCGCTGCTGTTTTGCGGCGACACGCTGTTTTCGGGTGGCTGCGGGCGCCTGTTCGAGGGCACGCCGGAGCAGATGCTGGCCTCGCTCGACACGCTGGCCGCGCTGCCGGCCGCCACACGCGTGTGCTGCGCGCACGAGTACACCCTGGCCAACCTGCGGTTCGCCATTGCCGTCGAGCCCGGCAACCGGGCGCTGGCCGACTACACCCGCCAGTGCGAGCAGCGGCGCGCGCAGGGGCTGCCGACCCTGCCGTCCGACATTGGCACCGAGCGGGCCATCAACCCCTTTCTGCACAGCCGTCAGCCGGCGGTGGTGCAGGCCGTGCGGGCGCACACGCCGTCCGCCCACGACGAAGTGGCGGTGTTCGCCGCCCTTCGTGAATGGAAGAACACGTTCCGATGAAACTCCTGCATGTGCTGGCGCTGGGCGCCTGTGTCTGGCTGGCCGGCTGCGCCGTGCCTCCCAAGGAAGCCGATGGCGGCGCGGCCGGCACGCCCACGGCGGGCGCCACCCCGACCGGCCAGGCGGGCGCCATGCCCGCCGTGGCCGTGACCGAGCTGCCCAGCGGCAAGGTCGCCCCGCTGGCCGCCCCCGCCGACCTGTGGGAGCGCATCCGCCGCGGCTTTGCCATGCCCAACCTCGATACCGACCTGGTGCGCCAGCAGCAGCAGTGGTATTTGAGCCGGCCCGACTACATCGACCGCATGGTCGAGCGCTCGCGCCTGTACCTGTTTCACGTGGTCGAGGAGTTGGAGCTGCGCGGCATGCCGACCGAGCTGGCGCTGCTGCCCTACGTCGAATCGGCGTTCAACCCGCAGGCGGTGTCCAGTGCCAAGGCCGCCGGCCTGTGGCAGTTCATGCCCGGCACCGGGCGCGACTTTCAGCTGACGCAAAACGTGCTGCGCGACGAGCGCCGCAGCGTGCTCGACTCGACCCGCGCGGCGCTGGACTACCTGCAGAAGCTGCACGACATGTTCGGCGACTGGCATCTGGCGCTGGCGGCCTACAACTGGGGCCAGGGCAACGTCGCCAAGGCCATCGAGCGCAACCGCGCCGCCGGCCTGCCCACCGGCTACCTGGACCTGAACATGCCGGCCGAGACGCGCAACTACGTGCCCAAGCTGCAGGCGGTCAAGAACATCATCGCCGACCCCAAGCTGTACGGTGAGATGCTGCCCGACATCGGCAACCACCCGTTCTTCGACACCGTCGACATCACGCGCGACATCGACGTCGAGATGGCCGCGCGCCTGGCCGGGGTGCGGCTGGAAGACTTCAAGGCGCTCAACCCCTCGCAGCGCAAGCCGATCATCTTTGCCGCCGGCACGCCCCAGATCCTGCTGCCCTGGGACAACGCCGCCGTCTTCAAGAAGAACCTGGCCGCCGCCGACCCGACCACGCTGGCCTCGTGGACGGCCTGGGTGGCCCCCAGCACCATGGCCACGCGCGAGGCGGCGCGGCAGGTGAGCATGGACGAAGGCGACCTGCGCGAACTCAATGGCGTGCCGCGCGGCATGATGATCAAGCAGGGCTCCACCCTGGTGGTGCCGCGCAACGGGAAAACCCCGTCCGCCGTGGCACCGCAGGTGGTCGACAACGCGCACCTGGCGCTGGCGCCCGAGGTGGTGTTGCGCCGCACCACCGTGCGTGCGCGCCGCGGCGACACCATCGCCCTGGTGGCCGCCCGCTACGACCTGCCGGCCGCCACCGTGGCCGGCTGGAACAAGACCCACGCCAGCGCTGCCCTGAAGCCGGGCCGGGCGGTGGTGGTGTATCTGCCGGTGCGTGCCGGTCGCGCCGCGACGGCCAGTCCGCGCGCGGGCGCCAAGGCCTCATCGCGCCATGCAACGCCGCAGCGCGCCCAGCGCCGCGCGGCGCCCGCCAAAGCCGCGCACAAGGCGACGCCGGCACGCAAGGCGGCCGGCAAGGCGACCACCAAGAAGCGCCGCTGAACGGCGGCGCCCACTACGCCCCAAAGCGCAGCTTGGCGCGCTGGGCGAATTCGTTGGTGTAAGTGGTGGCGGGCGCGGGGGCCCGCACCGGGGCCACGGCCGGAACATGCCGCGCCACCAGCTCGTGCGCGGTCGTGACGGCGGCTTCGCTGATCAGGCCGTCGGGCGAAAACGCCTCGCGCACCTTGTCCAGCGCCGACAGGTAGATCGCGCGGTCGCCCGACATGGCGCTTTCGGGCACGGCGCGCACGATGTCGCTGGGGCCGGCCGTCTGCAGCCACTTGAGGGCGCGCACCAGGGCGTTGGCCAGGGCCTGCACGGTGTTGGGGTAGCGCACGATGAAGCCCTGCGGCGCGTACAGGCAGCCGCCCGGCATCGGCCCGCCATACAGCTGCTGCGTGCTGCGCAGCGAGCGCGCGTTGGCGATGACGCGAATCTGCGCGCGAAACTCGAGCTGGCTGATCACCGGATCGACGCTGGCGATGGCGCCGATGCGCCCTTCCTGCAGTGCCGCCGCCGCCGCCGCCCCGGTGCCCACGCCCACCCAGCTCACCTCGTTGGCGCGCACGCCGGCGCGCGCCAGCACCAGGCGCGCAAACCACTGGGTGGCCGAATCGGCCGCCGAAATGCCGATGCGCTGGCCGCGCAACTGGCGCGCGTCGCGAAACTCGGGCAAGGCCGGGCCGCCCACGCCCAGCACCGCCTGTGGCGCGCGCCCCAGCAGCGTGAAGGCGCGGCAGTTGATGCCGCGCTGGCGCAGGATCACCGTGTGCTCGTAGGCGCCCGCCACCAAGTCGGCGTGGCCGCTGACCATGGCCTGCTCGGCCGGGCCACCGCCGGGGTGATCCTGCAGATCGACGCTCAGGCCCTCGTCGTCGAAATAATGCAGCTGCTGGGCCAGGGTGAGCGGCAGGTAGTACAGCGTGGCCAGCCCGCCCACCGCCACCGTCACGCGCGGGCGCTCTGGCCGCGTTTGCGCGCGCAGCGCGGGGCTGGCCAGCAGCCCGAGGGCGGGCGCCGCCGCCAGCCAGCGGCGACGTTGGAGATCGGGTGAAGGGCAGGCGGTCAGCACGGCACGCAGCGGTCGGCAAGGTCAACCCAGACCCTAACCAAGCCCCGGCACGTGTGCATCGGGACGTGCCCGGATGGGGTTTTCATTGATGCCGCAGGGCGGCAGATCGGCTAGGCGTCGGCGTTTCGAGTTTTTAAACGAAACCGGGCCGCAGCCCCCGCCGATCAAGCGCGAGCAGCTATGTAATCAATAGTAACCGAAACGCTTCAACGGCGATCGACCAGGGCATGCGCGATGGTGCCCAGGTCGACGTATTCCAGCTCGCTGCCCGCCGGCACGCCGCGCGCCAGGCGTGTCACCGTCAGCCCGCGCGCCTTCAGCGCCTGGCCGATGACGTGCGCGGTGGCCTCGCCCTCGGCGGTGAAGTTGGTGGCCAGGATCACCTCCTGCACCAGGCCGTCGCTGGCGCGCGCCAGCAATTCATGCAGGCCGATGTCCTGCGGGCCCACGCCATCGAGTGGGCTCAGCCGCCCCATCAGCACGAAGTAGCGGCCGCGAAAGGCGGCCGTGCGCTCCAGCGCGGCCTGGTCGGCGGGGGTCTCGACCACCGCCAGTTTGCTGGCGTCGCGGCGCGGATCGAGGCAGGTGGCGCACACCTCGGCCTCGGTGAAGGTGTGGCACAGGCGGCAATGGCGCACCTGTTGCACGGCCGCATCCAGCGCCTGCGCCAGGGCCTGCGCGCCCGGCCGGTCGTGCTGCAGCAGGTGAAAGGCCATGCGCTGCGCCGAGCGCTGGCCCACGCCGGGCAGCCGGCGCAGCGCCTGCACCAGGGTGTCGAGGCTGTGGGTGTCGCTCAAGGCGAAGGCGCGGTCAGAACGGAAACTTCATGCCGCCCGGCAGCCCCGGCATGCCCGCCGGCATCAGCTTGCCCATTTTTTCGTTGGAGACTTCCTCGGCCTTGCGTACGGCGGCGTTGAAGGCCGCGGCCACCAGGTCTTCCAGCATGTCCTTGTCGTCGGCCAGCAGGCTGGGGTCGATGGTGACGCGCTTGACGTCGTGCTTGCAGGTCATCAGCACCTTGACCATGCCGGCGCCCGACTCGCCCTCGACCTCCAGGTTGGCCAGCTCGTCCTGGGCCTTCTTCAGGTTGTCCTGCATCGCCTGGGCCTGCTTCATCAGGCCGGCCAGTTGTCCTTTGTTGAACATCGCTCATCCTCTACGTGGGTATTCAAGAAAGCTCTACAGCGGTTTGACGCTGCCGGGTACGATTTTCGCCCCAAACTCGCGCATCATTTCCTGCACGAAGGGGTCGGCCATCAGCACGGACTCGGCCGTCTTCTGGCGCTGCGTGGCGGCCAGGGCGTTGCGGCGCGCAGGACAGTCCTTGACGGCGCCCAGCTCCACCTGCAGTTGCACGGTGTGGCCGGCCTCCGCCAGGGCCGCTTGCAGGCGCTCGCGCGCGCCCGACTGCGCCAGCGAGCCGCTTTCCACCCGCAGCGTCCAGCAGTCCGCCGTGCGCGCCACCAGTTCGGCCTGCAAGGCCAGCTCGCGCGTGAGCGCCGTCACCGCTTCGGCGGCCACCAGCTTCTGCACCAGCGCATGCCAGAAGTCGCCCTCGGCACCCGGCACCACGGTGGGCGGCGCCGGCTCGATGCCGATCGGTCGGGCCGGTGGCTCGGGTGATTGCGCCGCCTGGCGCACGGGGGTGGCGACGACCGCGTCGAAGGGCGCCGGGGAAGCCGCCCTGGGCTCGGGCGCCGGACGGCCGGGTTCGCGCACCGGCAGGGCCTGCACCGGCGGGCCGGCCTGGGCCGTGGCGGTCGGGGTCGGCGCATGAGGAGACGGCGGCTGCTCGCCGTCGGGCGCGCGCGCCGCTGCCACGGATGCGGCGACGGGCGCCTGGGCATGCGACGCCGCCGCAGGGGCATGGGCCGCCGGCTCAGCCGCTTTCAGAGTTTTTTTTTCAGCCGTGGCGCCGGCGGCCGGGCCGGGCTTGAAGGGCAGCAGGCGCAGCAGCACCATGGTCAGGCCGACGTACTCGTCGGGCGCCAGGCCCAGCTCGGCACGGCCGTGTATGCACAGGCTGTACAGCAGCTGCGTCTCGTCGGCCGGCATCCGCTGGGCCAGCTGGGCGGTGCGCACGGCGTCGCGGTCGGATTCGTCCACCGCCATGGTCGGCACCGCCTGCTGCACGGCCATGCGCTGCAGCACGCCGGCCATGTCCTCCAGCGTGGTGGCGGCCGACTGGCCAGCGGCGCGCAGCTGGTCGACCTGCTCGACCACGGCACGGCCGTCGCCCTGCGCCAGCGCCTCGATCAAGCTGAACACCACGCTGCGGTCGACGCTGCCCAGCATCTGGCGCACCGCCGCTTCGTGCAGTTGGCCGGAGCCGAAGGCGATCGCCTGGTCGGTCAGGCTCAGCGCGTCGCGCATGGAGCCCCGCGCGGCGCGCGCCAGCAGGCACAGGGCGGGCGCGTCGGCACTCACCTGCTCGGCTGCCAGCACGCGCTGCAGATGCTCCTGCACCGTCTCGGGCGCCATCGGCCGCAGGTTGAACTGCAGGCAGCGCGACAGCACCGTCACCGGCACCTTCTGCGGATCGGTGGTGGCGAGCACGAACTTGAGGTATTCGGGCGGCTCCTCCAGCGTCTTCAACATGGCGTTGAAGGCGGTGTTCGTGAGCATGTGCACTTCGTCGATCATGAAGACCTTGAAGCGACCCTGCACCGGCTTGTAGACCGCCTGCTCCAGCAGGCCCTGCACCTCGTCCACGCCGCGGTTGCTGGCGGCGTCGAGCTCGGTGTAGTCGACGAAGCGGCCGGCGTCGATGTCGGTACAGGCCGGGCACACACCGCAGGGCGTGGCGGTGATGCCGCCCTGCCCGTTGGCGCCGGTGCAGTTGAGCGACTTGGCCAGGATGCGCGACACCGTGGTCTTGCCGACGCCGCGCGTGCCGGTGAACAGGTAGGCGTGGTGCAGCCGCTGCTGCGTCAGAGCGTTGCTGAGCGCTTGCACCACATGCTCCTGGCCCACCAGTTCGGCAAAATTGCGAGGCCGATATTTGCGGGCCAGCACCAGATAGGACATGGCGGCGATTCTACGGGCGCATGCCTTGACTTCGGTCAGGCGGTGCCAGCCCGTGTTTTAGAGTGCAAACTCTGAAACGATGCATTCGCACAACGCCCGTTCGCGCAAGTCGCCAAAGCGCGTTATGCTGCGGCGCAACATCGTCATGATCAAAGGTTTGAAAGCCACGCGCCGCACCCCGCGCCGAGCTGCTTCCTCCATCCATGCTGCACCGCATCGACAGCCCTGATTTCGCAGATTCCGAGACGGCCCTCATCGCGGCCTGTCCCGAGGCGGCGTCCCTCATCCAGGCGCTGCGCGGCTGTCAGCACCCCCGCAGCGGCCGCCTGATGGCGCGGCTGCGCGACTGCCAGGATCCCCAGCGCATGGACGAGTTGCGCGCCGAAATCTTTCAACTGCTGGCCCTCAGTTTCGGCCGCGCCGAGGCCGAGCGCCGCCTGCTGCCGCTACAATAGTTGGCGACGGGCCTTCCCGCATGGTGAAGGAGCCAACCGGGTCAGGTGGGGAACCAAGCAGCCCTCACTCTGGAGTCAGTGCCGGGGTCAAGGCTCGTCACCTTTTCCCACTCAAGTCATCGGCGCCCCAGGGGCGCCGATTTCATTTGAGGACGTCGGGCGGCGTCCAGTCGGGTGGCGGTTGCACCACCTCGGGGTGGTCGAAACCATTGACCTCGCGCGCCGGGCGCGCCAGCATCAGGGTGATGCCGCTGCTGAGCATCAGCATGACCCAGAAAATGAAGAAGGTGACGCTGTAGATCGTCTCGCGCGGCCAGTTCACCGTCTCGCCGAACAGGGTCAGCGACAAGGGGTCGAGCACGGCGAACACCATCATCTCCAGCGCGGCGGCGACCATGAAGGCCGGCCAGGCAATCCACATCAAGCGTTGGCGCAGCATCGTGCGAATCTCCCGCGCCTCACGGGCGCTGACTGCCGGGAACGCCACCGGTGGCGGCGTGATTGCGCGCCTGCATGGCCGGTGCCAGGGTGGCCGGTGTCGACGACGTGCCGGGCTGCTGCCGGGTCGCCACGACGCGCTGGGCATCGGTGTAGACCGGGTCGGGCCGGCTGATGGCCAGATACAGGGTGAAAAAGCCGGCCACCACCACGATGGCGGGGCCGCTGACCACCAGCCACATGTGGCCGTACTTCCACCACGGGCCGCTCGCGGGTTCTTGGCTAGTTGACATCGGCTTACCTTGGAACGATGAAGACGGATTTTTCGCGCACCTCGCCCACGCCGGGCGAATCGACGCGGAAGTGGATCTCGTGCGATCCCGGCTTGGCGCCATCATAGGGCAGGCGCAGTTGCACCGGCACCCACATCGACTGCGCGCCGTCGATGGTGACGCTGGGCTCGCTCACCAGCGTCAGGCCCGGCAGACCGTCGACCGCCAGGCTGAAGGTGCGCGGCTGCTCGGTCGCGTTCATGACCTGCACGCGGTAGATGTTCTCGATCTGCCCGCCCTCGACGATGCGCGCCAGCGTGGCGCGGTCGCGCACGATGTCGACCTTGAAGGGCGTGCGCAGCCACAGGCTGGCGGCCAGGGCGACGATCAGGGCGGCCAGCGCCGCGCTGTAGATCAGCACGCGCGGGCGCAGCACCCGGCGCCAGATTTCGCGCTTGCCCCAGCCCTGCTCCAGCGCCCGCTCGGTCGAGTAGCGGATCAGCCCGCGCGGGTAGCCCACCTTGTCCATCACCTCGTCGCAGGCGTCGATGCAGGCGGCGCAGCTGATGCACTCGTACTGCAGGCCGTCGCGGATGTCGATGCCGGTGGGACACACCTGCACGCACATCGTGCAGTCGATGCAGTCGCCCAGGCCCAGCGCCTTCGGGTCGGCCTTCTTGGAGCGGCCGCCGCGCGGCTCGCCGCGCGCCGCGTCGTAGGTAACGATCAGCGTGTCCTTGTCGAACATGGCGCTCTGAAAGCGCGCATACGGGCACATGTACTTGCACACCTGCTCGCGCATGAAGCCGGCATTGCCCCAGGTGGCAAAGCCGTAGAAGAATATCCAGAACGTCTCCCACGGCCCCAGCGACCACGTGGCGATGTGGCCCACCAGTTCGCGGATGGGCGTGAAGTAGCCGACGAAGCTCAGCCCCGTCCACAGGCCGATGGCGATCCACACCCCGTGCTTGCCGGCCTTGCGCCACAGCTTGTTGGGCGACATGGGCCCCGCATCCAGCCGCAGGCGCGCCTGGCGGTCGCCCTCGAACTGCTTTTCCACCCACAAGTAGATCTCGGTGTAGACCGTCTGCGGGCAGGCGTAGCCGCACCACTGGCGCCCCGCCACCGCCGTGAACAGGAACAGCAGCAGCGCCGAGATGATCAGGATGCCCGTCAGGTAGATGACGTCCTGCGGGTACAGCACCAGCCCGAAGATGTAAAAGCGCCGCGCCTCCAGATCGAACAGCATGGCCTGGCGCCCGCCCCACTGCACCCAGGGCATGCCATAGAAGAACAGCTGCGTGGCAAAGACGAAGAACCAGCGCCAGCGCGTGAACAGGCCGCTGATGCTGCGCGGATAAACCTTCTTCTGCGCCTCGTAGAGCCAGACCGTCGCCCCCTCGTCCGGGGATGTCGCTGCCGCCGCCGCTTGCTTGGATGGTTTCATGTCAAACGCTTCGAGCGTGCGCACCCGGCGGCGCGCACGCTCCAGTCAGAGCCGGATCTCGCCTATTTCGCCACCTCGGCCGGCATGCCGCCACCCTTGCCCCAGACGTAGGCCGCCAGCAGCTTCAGCTGCTCGGGGCTGAACTTGCTGTCCCAGGCGGGCATCACGCCGGTGCGGCCGTTGGTGATCATGCTGACGATGTGCGACTCGACGCCCGGACCGTGGGTGAAGATGCCCGTGGTCAGATTGGGCGCGCCCAGCGCCGGATTGCCCTTGCCGTCGATGCCATGGCAGGCGGCGCAGGCCACGAACTTGGCGCGCCCCAGGTTGGCACGCACCGAATCGTGCGGCGCGCCCGACAGGCTGAGCACGTAGTTGGCGACATTGCGCACGTCCTCGGGCGTGCCCACGGCGGCGGCCATCGGCGGCATGACGCCGGTGCGGCCCTTGGCGATGGTTTCCTCGATCTGCGCCGGCGTGCCGCCCCAGTTCCACTGGCGGTCGGTCAGGTTGGGAAAGCCCTTGCCGCCGCGCGCGTCCGAGCCGTGGCACTGGGCGCAGTTGTTCATGAACAGGCGGTCGCCGATGGCCATGGCCTGGTGGTCCTTGGACAGCTCCTCCACGCTCTTGCCGGCAAAGGCGGCGTAGATGGGAGCCACCTGCTCCTTGCCCTTGGCCAGTTCCTGGTCGAGCTGGCCGATCTGCGTCCATTTGAGCGAGCCCTGGTAGGAGCCCAGGCCCGGATACAGGTACAGGTAGGCGAAGCCGAACACGCAGGTGATGATGAACAGGCCCACCCACCAGCGCGGCAGCGGGTTGTTCATCTCGCGCAGGTCCTCGTCCCACACGTGGCCGGTGGTGTTGTCCTGCAGGGTCATGGCCTTGGTCTTGCCGCTGAACCACAGCAGCAGCAGGCAGGCGATGATGCCGCCCAGTGTGATGACGGTGACATACACCGACCAGAAGTTGCTTGTGAAGTCGCTCATGTCGTGTGTCCCGGGGTTCAGTCCTGCTCGAACGGCAGGCGAGCGGCTTCTTCGAAGCGGGCGCGGTTGCGGCCCGACCAGGCCCACACCACGATGCCCACGAAAACAATGAACGTCACCACGGTGATGACGCCGCGCAGCAGATTGATGTCCATGCGAATGCCCTCCGTGCTTACTTGCGATGAATGCCCAGCACCTGCAGGTAGGCGACCAGGGCGTCCAGCTCGTTCTTGCCCTTGACGTCCTCGGGCGCCTTGGCGATCTCCTCGTCGGTGTAGGGAGCGCCCAGGGTGCGCAGGCCGCGCATGTGGGCCTGGATGCTGCCGGCGTCGGCGGCGGTACGCTCCAGCCACGGGTAGGCCGGCATGTTGGACTCGGGCACCACGTCGCGCGGGTTGTTCAGGTGCGCGCGGTGCCAGTCGTCGCTGTAGCGCCCGCCCACGCGCGCCAGGTCGGGCCCAGTGCGCTTGCTGCCCCACAGGTGCGGGTGGTCGTAGACGAATTCACCCGCCACCGAATACGGCCCATAGCGCAGCAATTCGGCGCGGAAGGGGCGGATCATCTGCGAGTGGCAGTTGTTGCAACCCTCGCGGATATAGACGTCGCGCCCCACCACCTGCAGCGCGGTGTAGGGCTTCAGGCCCTCGATCGGCTGGGTGGTGGACTTCTGGAAGAACAGCGGCACGATCTCGACCAGGCCACCGAAGGAGACCACGATCAGGATCAGCACGATCATCAGGAAGTTGCTGGTCTCGATGCGTGCGTGACCGGTGATTTTTTCTTGCGCCATGATGCATGGGTCCTTTCTGGCTTCAGGCGTGCGCCACGGCGGCGGGAATGGACACCGGCACCACGCGGCCGGCCGCGGCGGTCTTGGCGGTGTTCCACAGCATCAGCACCATGCCGCTCAGGTACAGCAGGCCACCCAGCAGACGGATCACGTAGAACGGGAAGGTCGCCTTGACCGACTCGACGAAGGTGTAGGTCAGCGTGCCGTCGGCGTTGACCGCGCGCCACATCAGGCCCTGCATCACGCCGGCGATCCACATGGCGGCGATGTACAGCACGATGCCGATGGTGGCGATCCAGAAGTGCGCCTCGATCGCCTTCACGCTGTACATCTGCTTGCGGCCGTACAGGCGCGGGATCATGTAGTAGAGCGAACCCATGGTGATCAGGCCCACCCAGCCCAGCGCGCCGGCGTGCACGTGGCCGATGGTCCAGTCGGTGTAGTGGCTGAGCGCGTTGACGGTCTTGATCGACATCATCGGCCCCTCGAAGGTGGACATGCCGTAGAACGACAGCGAGACGATCAGAAAGCGCAGGATCGGGTCGTCGCGCAGCTTGTGCCAGGCGCCCGACAGCGTCATGATTCCGTTGAGCATGCCGCCCCAACTGGGCGCCAGCAGGATCAGCGAAAACACCATGCCCACCGACTGCGCCCAGTCGGGCAGCGCGGTGTAGTGCAGGTGGTGCGGGCCGGCCCACATGTAGGTGAAGATCAGCGCCCAGAAGTGCACGATCGACAGGCGATAGCTGTACACCGGGCGCTCGGCCTGCTTGGGGATGTAGTAGTACATCATGCCCAGAAAGCCCGCCGTCAAAAAGAAGCCCACGGCGTTGTGCCCATACCACCACTGCACCATGGCGTCCTGCACCCCGGCGTAGGCCGAGTAGGACTTGAACAGGCCCACCGGCAGCTCGGCGCTGTTGACGATGTGCAGCAGCGCAATGGCCAGGATGAAGCCGCCGTAGAACCAGTTGGCGACGTAGATGTGCCTGACCTTGCGTGTGCCGATGGTGCCGAAGAAGACGATGGCGTAGGCCACCCACACCAGGGTGATCAGCACGTCGATGGGCCACTCCAGCTCGGCGTATTCCTTGCTGCTGGTGTAGCCCATGGGCAGCGTGATGACCGCCCCCACGATGACCGCCTGCCAGCCCCAGAAGACGAACGACGCCAGCTTGTCGCTGAACAGGCGCACCTGGCAGGTGCGCTGCACCACGTAGAACGAGGTGGCGATGAGGCCCGTGCCGCCAAAGGCGAAGATCACCGCGTTGGTGTGCAGCGGCCGCAGGCGCCCGTAGCTGAGCCACGGAATGCCGAACGTGAGATCGGGCCAGGCCAGCTGGGCGGCGATGATCACGCCCACCAGCATGCCCACCACCCCCCAGACCACCGTCATGATGGCCAGTTGGCGCACCACCTTGTCGTTGTAGACCGTCGCTTTAGCGTTGGCAAATGTCATGTCAATCGTTCCTGCTTAACAACCGCGCAGCAGTATCCTCGATCGCGTCATGGGCACGTTGACGTGCGTCAATCGTCCTCGAGAATGCGCTGCCCCTCACGTTCCACATCCTCGAACTGGCCCCGGTAAATGGCCCAGCCGAGCGCCCCCAAAACAAAAAACACCAGCACCACCGACAGCGGGATGAGCACGTACAGCACGTCCATCAGGCCCACTCCCCATCCATGCCGCGCGACAACCGCAGCGCGTTCAGCACCACCACCAGCGAGCTGGTGGCCATGCCCAGGCCCGCGGCCCAGGCCGGCATCCACCCCGCCATGGCCATGGGCACGGCGGCCGCGTTGTAAACCATGGCCCAAGTCAAATTCTGCTTGACGACGGCCACCGTGCGCAATGCCTGCCGGCGCGCCGCCGGCACCGCCCGCAGGCGCTCGCCCAGCACCACGAAGTCCGACTGCGCCTGGGCCAGCGGCACCGCGCGGCCGAAGGCGAACGACACCTGGGCCGCCGCCAGCACCGGGCCATCGTTCAAGCCGTCGCCCACCATGGCGGTGCGCGCGCCCTGCCCCTGCAGCGCCCGCAGGTGCTCCAGCTTGTCGGCCGGCGAGCAGCCGCCCAGGGCCGCGTCGACGCCGAGCTGCCCGCCCACCTGCGCCGCCGTGCGCGCGTCGTCGCCCGACACCAGCTGCACCCGCAGGCCTTGCTGGTGCAGGGCCGCCACGGCCGCCGGGGCGTCGGCGCGAATGTCTTCCAGAAAGAAAAAGCTGGCCAGCCAGCCCCGCCCGTCGCTCAAATGGCTCACCGGCCCGGCCGCCGCCACGGCGGGCACGCCGCAAAAGGCGTGCGAGCCCAGCCGCAGGCTCCGCAGTTGCCCGCCCCAGGCCATCTCGCCCGCCACGCCCTGCCCGACCACCTCGTGCACCTGCGAGGCGTCGAGGGGCGCCACATCGCCCGCGGCCGTCACCACCGCACGCGACACCGGGTGCAGGCTGTGGCGCGCCAGCGCGGCGGCCAGGGCCAGCGCGTCGGCCTGCGCCACGCCCTCGCGCAGCAGCACGCGCTGCAGCACGAAGGCGTCGCGCGTCAGGGTGCCGGTCTTGTCGAACACCACCGTGTCCACCCCGGCCAGCGCCTCGACGGCCTGCAGGCGCCGCACCAAAATGCCGCGCCGCGCCAGCGCCCCGGCGCTGGCCAGCATGGCCGCCGGCGTGGCCAGCGACAGCGCGCAGGGGCAGGTCACCACCAGGATGGCCACCGCCACCATCAGCGCCTGTCCCGGGTCCCGCGGCCACCACCAAAGGCAGGCCAGGCCCGCCGCCGCCAGCACGAACAGCAGAAAGGGCGTGGCCAGGCGGTCGGCCAGCTGCGCGATGCGCGGCTTGCTGATGGCGGCCTGCTCCATCAGCGCCACCACCTGGGCGTAGCGCGTGCCCGCGCCCACCTGGCTCACGCGCAGCTCCACCGGCTGGCTCAGGTTGTGGCTGCCGGCAATCACCGTCTCGCCGCGACTGCGCGCCACCGGGCGCGACTCACCCGTCAGCAAGGCCTCGTCGACCGTGGTCTGGCCGCTCAGGATCGTGCCGTCGGCCACAAAGCCCTCGCCCGGCAGCACACGCAGCACGTCGCCCACGCGCACGCGGCGCGCCGACACGCGCTGCCAGGCGCCGCCCGCATCGCGGCGCTGCACGCTGTCGGGCAGGCGGTGCATCAGCGCCTCCAGCGCGCCAGCGGCGCGGTCGCGCAGGCGCAGCTCCAGCCAGCGCCCGGCCAGCAGGAAGAACACGAACATGGTGAACGAGTCGAAATACACCTCGTGGCCGAACGGCCCCGCGGGCTCGAAGGTGCCCAGGCTGCTGACGGCAAAGGTGATGAGCATGCCCAGCGCCACCGGCAGGTCCATGCTGACTCGGCGCGCGCGCGCATCGCGCCAGGCGCCGCTCAGGAAAGGCTGGCACGAAAACAGCAGCACCGGCAGCGACAGCACCCACTGGGCCCAGCGCAGCAGGTGGATCAGGTCGGGCTCGATCTCGCCCGGCGCGGTGAAGTACGACGGGGCGGCGTACATCATCACCTGCATCATGCACAGGCCGGCCACGCCCAGGCGCCACAGCATGCGGCGCGTGTCGGCCTGGCGCTGCACGGCCGCCTGCAGGTCGTGCACCGGCACGGCGCGGTAGCCGCTGCCCTGCAGGGCCGCCAGCCAGCGCGAGGGCCGCGTGGCCCGCTCGTCCCACAACACCCGGGCGCGCTGGGCCGCGGCGCTGACCTGCACCTCGCGCACGCCCGGCACCGCGCCGATCAGGCGCTCGATGGTGCCGGCGCAGGCCGCGCAGTGCATGCCTTCCACCGCCACCGACGATTCCCAGCAGCCCTCGGGGGCCGCCGCCGCGCCGGCCTCGGCCACCCGGCGACTGAAGGCCAGCCACTCGTCGCGCTCGTCCAGCAGCGACAGCCCGGCCGGGGGGGCGTCGCCTCCCTGGGGTGCTGCCATCGCGGCTGCGTGAAGAGTCCCTTCTGCCAGCATGGACGGCAACCATAACCGAACCGCGGACGCCTTCGCTTGACGCAGGTCAATATGGCGCCGCCGTGGGTGGGCGAACATGGCGGCGAACGCACCCCGCGCCTGCACCGGCGCCGCGAATGCGGTATGGTTTTGACGCCGGCACGCGCTGCGGCGCACGCGTGGAGGGGCGCATCGTCACACACAAGGAGAAAGATCATGTATCAGCGCATTCTGGTTGCCACCGACGGGTCGGAGCTGTCCAACAAGGCCGTCGATCACGCCGTGCGGCTGGCGGCCACCTGCGGCGCCGAGTTGCTGGCGGCCACCGTCATCCCGGTCTATCCGCGCGGCTATTACGACGGCTCGCTGGCGCTGCACGAGGACGAGATCGCGCGCATCAAGCAAAGCTGGGCCGACATCGGGCGCAAGCACCTGGACGTGGTGCGTGACGCCGCCGCGGCGCACAAGGTCAAGGTGACCGAGGTGATGGCCGAGTCGGACTTGGTGTCGGACGCGCTGCTGGAGCTGGCCGCCAAGCACAAGGCCGACCTGATCGTGATGGCCTCGCACGGCCGCCGCGGCATGTCGCGCCTGCTGCTGGGCAGCGAGACCCAGCATGTGGTGACGCACGCGAAAATCCCGGTGCTGGTGCTGCACTGATCACGCGCCGCCACCAGAAAATACTATCGTTTTGATAGCTGTCGGCGCTTGTTCATCAAGCGCCATCGCCCATTTTCATTCGTGTCCCGGCGTGACCTGGCCGACCGGGTCGACGGGCGCGGCTGCGGGCTGCTCCAGCGCCGCCGGGCGCACGCTGGCGGGAGCCGGAATGTAACCGGCCAAGCCTTCGCGCAGGCCCATCTCCAGCCGGTCGACACGTGAATGCAGGTCGCGGTTGTGGTTCTCGACGGCATCGGCCAGGCGGCCGATCTCGGCGTCCACCGGGCGCTCGCGCAGGCCCATTTCGGCGCGGTCGATGCGCGACATCGTGTCCTGCTTCTGGCGCTCGACGGCGTCGGTCAGGCGCGCCACCTCCTGGTCCAGGTGCTGGCGCAGGTCGGTGAAGCGCGAGGCCTCGGCCTTGTCGGCCAGCTCGCGCTGGGCCGCCAGTTCCTTGGCGTGGCGGCGCGTCTCCATCAGCACCGTGCCCTGGGTGTAGGCCATCACGCCGACGAACACCACGAACAGCAGCACCATCAGCCCCACCAGCACCAGGCCCAGCGGCGCCGTGACGTGGGTGAAGATGAGCGACAGGTCGGTCGGCCGGTTCATTTCCGTCCAGTTGACACCGACGAAGGTGGCGATGGCGGCGCAAATCAGCAGGAAAAACAGCGTGCGCAAGGACATGGGGGCTCCTGAAGGGTCGATGTGCGAACTTGCGAAGAGTGTAAGCGCCCACCGCCGCGGTCAGGCCGTGAACAAATCCTTGTAGCGTTCGCGCAGCAGGTTCTTCTGCACCTTGCCCATGGTGTTGCGCGGCAGCTCGGCCAGCACGAAGCAGCGCTTGGGAATCTTGTAGTTGGCCAGCCGCGCCTTGAGCGTGGCCAGAAGCGCGTCGGGCTCGGGCGCGGCGCCGGCGCGGGCGATCACCACCGCCACGCCGACCTCGCCGAAGTCGGGGTGCGGCACGCCGACGATGGCCGACTCCTGCACGCCCGGCAGCTCGTTGAGCACGCTTTCGATCTCGGCCGGATACACGTTGTAGCCGCCGCTGATGATCAGATCCTTGCTGCGCCCGACGATGGTGACGTAGCCGCGCGCGTCCTGCTGGCCCACGTCGCCGGTCTTGAAAAAGCCGTCGGCGGTGAATTCCTCGGCCGTCTTCTCGGGCATCTGCCAGTAGCCGGCAAACACGTTGGGGCCCTGGACCTGGATGCCACCGATCTCGCCGGCGGCCACCGCGCGCCCGTCCTCGCCCTGCACCCGCAACTGCACGCCCGGCAGCGGAAAGCCCACCGTGCCGCCGCGCCGCTCGCTCTGGTTTTGGTAGCGCGGGTCGGCCCGGTAGGGGTTGCTGGTGAGCATGATGGTCTCGCTCATGCCATAGCGCTCGAGGATGGTGTGGCCGGTGCGCGCGTGCCAGTCGTTGAAGGTCTCGATCAGGAGCGGCGCCGAGCCGCTGATGAACAGGCGCATGCGCGCCGCCTGCGCGCGGGTCAGCGCCGGCTCGGCCAGCATGCGGGTGTACAGCGTGGGCACGCCCATGAACACGCTGGCGCGCGGCAGGTCGGCGATGACGCGCCGGGGGTCGAACTTGCCGTGCCACAGCATGGTGCTGCCGTTCAGCAGGGCGCCGTGGATGGCCACGAACAGGCCGTGCACGTGAAAGATCGGCAGCGCATGAATCAGCACATCGCCAGGCTGCCACCCCCAGTAGTCCTTGAGCATCACCGCGTTGGACAGCAGGTTGCCGTGCGACAGCATGGCGCCCTTGCTGCGGCCCGTGGTGCCGCTGGTGTAGACGATGGCGGCCAGGTCGCCCGCCTGCCGCGGCACGGGCGCCTGCCGGTCGCTGCAGTGGGCCGCGCGCTCCAGCAGGCTGCCGGTGCGGTCGTCGTTCAGCGTGAAGACGTGGCGCGTGCCGGCCTGGAAGGCGATCGGGCTGACCCAAGCGAAGTTCTTGCCGGTGCACACCACCACCGCCGGCCTGGCGTTGCCGACGAAGTATTCGATCTCGCCGCTCTGGTAGGCCGTGTTGAGCGGCAAGAAGACAAAGCCGGCGCGCAGCGTGGCCAGATACAGGATCATGGCCTCGACCGACTTGTCCACCTGCACCGCCACGCGCGGCGGCATGCCGCCGGGCTCGCGCGGCAGATCCAGCGACTGCAGCAGGTTGGCCACCATGGCCGTGGCGCGGTCGAGGTCGCGCCAAGAATAGCGCAGGCCGCCGTCGGTTTCGACCGCCACGGCGTCCAGGTCGGCGGGAAAGGCCGCGCGCAGGGCGGCAAACAGGTTGGCGTTGGGCATGGTGGTCGTTGGCGGGAGCGGGTGGGACTAGAACCGCGGCGGGCGCTTGGCCAGGAAGGCCGCGATGCCCTCCCGGTGCTCGGCGCTGTCGGCGTAATCGTAAGCGTCGACGACTATGTTTTCAATAGCTGGTGGCGCATATCCAACGGGCGCTGGGGGCTGATTCAATGCCCGAAGCGTCTGCTTGTTCAGGCGCGCGGCGCGCGGCGCCAGGCTGGCGATGCGCCGCGCCCGCTCGCGGGCGTGGTCCAGCAGCTCGGCCGCCGGCAGCACGCGGTGCAGAAAGCCGCGCGCCTTCAGCTCGGCCGCATCCAGCACCGCTGCCTCCAGCAGCAGCTCGCGTGCCGTGGCCTCGCCGGCTACGCGCGCCACCAGCGCCGCCTCGCGCGGCGCCATCGGAAAACCCAGCTTGGCGATCGGCGCGCCAAAGCGCGCGTCGTGCGCCGCCACGCGAATGTCGCAGCAGCTGGCGATCTCCACGCCGGCGCCCATGCAATGGCCCTCGATGGCGGCGATCACCGGCACGTCGCAGTCCAGCATGGCCTGCAGGCCGCCCCACACGTCCTGCTCGTGAAAGGCCCGCAGGCTGGCCACGTCGAAGCGGAAGGCCGGGTATTCGGCGATGTCGCCGCCGGCGCAAAAGGTGCCGCCCTGGCCCTGCACGATGACGCAGCGCACGCCCTCGTCGGCCTGGATCGCCACGAACACGGCCCGCAGCCGGCGCCACATGGCGCGTGACATGGCGTTCAGCTTGCCGGCGTGGGCCACGGTGACCCGCGCCACCGCGCCGTCGTGTGCAAGCTGGATGTCACCCGACATGGCGATGCGCGCGGCCCGTCAATCCAGCAGGCTCTGGACGGCACCGGCCACCGGCACGGTGCCCTGCGCCAGCTCGCGCCGGTGCTTGTCCAGGCGCTTCAGGTCATACAGATAGTTGACCATCAGCCCGTACGACTGCTTGAGGCCCTTGGGCGAGGGGTCGCCCAGCCAGTTGATGCGCTCGATGCGCGCGCCGTTGCCCAGGTGAAAGCGCGCCACGGCGTCCAGCGGGCGGCCGCCTTCGATGCGCTCGCGCGCCAGGTAATGGGCGGCGGCGGCCAGCAGCCAGCGCGCGCGGGCCGACTTTTCGGGCCACAGCGCCACGCCGTCGAGCGCGGCCTGCAGGTCGGCCGCGCCGACCTGGGCCACGCCCAGCTCGCGCGCCAGCTCGTTGCGGGCACGCGCGGGCAGGGCCTGCAGGCGAGCGTCGAGATTCTTGCCCAGCCAGGCGCGCAGGCCGGGAATGGGCGAGAGCGTGGCGAACAGCTTGAGGCGCGGAAACTCGGTCTGCAGCTCCTCGACCACGCGCTTGATCAGCTCGTCGCCAAAGCTCACACCCTTCAGGCCGCTTTGCGTGTTGCTGATGGAGTAGAAGATGGCGCAGGCGGCCTTGTCCAGGTCGGCCGGGGCGGCCTCCTCGTCCAGCAGCGGGACGATGCCGCCGGCCATCTCGCGCAGCAGGGCGACTTCGACGAAGATCAGTGGCTCGCCGGGCATGCGCGGGTGAAAGAAACTGTAGCAGCGGCGGTCCTCGTCCAGCCGGTTCTTGGCGTCCTGCCAGCTGCGGATGTCGTGCACGGCCTCGTACTGGATCAGCTTTTCGATCAGCGAGGCGGGCGAGTCCCAGCTGATGCGGCGCAGGTCCAGAAAGCCGACGTCGAACCAGGTCGAAAAAAGCTCTTGCAACTCGCCGTCCAGCGCGATCAGGCGCTTGTCCTTCTTGAGCTGCGGCAGCAGCTCGGCACGCAGATCGACCAGGAAGCGCACGCCGCCGGGATAGGCCGAAAAGCGCTGCAGCAGCCGCGTGCGCGGCGCGGTGAAGGCGCGGCGCAGGCGCAGCTCGGCGCGCGCCTCGTCGTCGGTGCCGCGCACCGCCTCGTAGGCGGCGTGGGCCGACTCGATGGCGGCCACGTCGGGGGCGAAGTGCTCGCTCATCAGCACCCAGCATTCGCGCCGCTGCTCGGGCGTGGCGCCGGCGTACCACTGCGCCACCGCGGCGGCGCGGCGTCCGCCCTCGACCTCGCTCACGGCCGGGTCCAGCACCTGCTGCAGTTCGCGCAGGATGCGGCGCGCGCCCCAGGGGCCGATGGCGTCCACCCCGCGCTCCAGCATCGCGCTCAGGCGCTGGCGCATCAGGGCCACGGGGGTGGCGACGGCATCGGCGTTTGCTTCATTATTCATAGCTGTTCGCGATTGATTCATGAGGGCCAGAGGCCAAAATGGCCATGAAAATCATGCCGCGGGGCGCCGGCTGGCCCACGCCCACAGGGCGATGCCCGCCAGCACCATGGGCACGCACAGCCACTGGCCCATCGACAGGCCCAGCGACAGCAGGCCCAGGTAGGCATCGGGCTCGCGAAAATACTCGGCAATGAAGCGCAGCACGCCGTAGCCGACCAGGAACGCGCCGCTCACCTGCCCCGTTTGGCGCGGCCGGCGCGCGTACAGCCACAGCAGGACGAACAGCAGCACGCCTTCCAGCAGGAACTGGTAGATCTGCGAGGGATGGCGCGGCAGCATCGAGCCGCTTTGCGGAAACACCATGCCCCAGGGCAGGTCGGGCGGGGCAAAACGGCCCCACAGCTCGCCGTTGATGAAGTTGCCCACGCGCCCGCTGGCCAGGCCCAGCGGCACGCAGGGCGCGACCAGGTCGGTCACCTGCAGCCAGGGCCGGCCGCGCCGGTGCGCCCACAGGATCATGGCCCCGATCACGCCCAGCATGCCGCCGTGAAAGCTCATGCCGCCTTCCCAGATGGCGAACACCTGCAGCGGGTGGGCGGCGTAGAACTCGGGCTTGTAGAACAGGCAAAAGCCCAGCCGCCCGCCCACGATGACGCCCACCACGCCCCAGAACAGCATGTCCTCGATGTCGCGCCGGCTCCAGGGTGCGGGCTGGGTGACGGCGGCGAACTGCGGGTGGCGCAGCCGGCGCGTGGCCAGAAAATAAAACAGCCCGAAGGCCACCAGGTAGGTGATGCCGTACCAGTGAATGGCCAGCGGGCCCAGGCGAACGGCGATGGGGTCGATGTGCGGGTACATCAGCATGGCCGCATTGTGCCCGCGCAAGGGCCGGCGCCGGTTCTTGGCGCATACTTTGCGTTTTGCGCAGCCGCCCCAGGCTGCGTTTTCATGCCTTCCTTCATCAACCCATCGCCATGGCCGCTTCCAAACCCAACCTGCCCATCAACCGCCGCAGCGCCAACATCACGCAAGGCAAGGCGCGCGCCTCCAACCGCTCCATGTTCTACGGCATGGGCTACACCGAGTCCGACTTCGACAAGCCCATGGTCGGCGTGGCCAACGGCCACAGCACCATCACGCCCTGCAACAGCGGCCTGCAAAAGCTGGCCGACGCGGCGGTGGCGGGCATCCAAGAGGCCGGCGGCAACGCGCAGACCTTCGGCACGCCCACCATCAGCGACGGCATGGCCATGGGCACCGAAGGCATGAAGTACAGCCTGGTCAGCCGCGAGGTCATCAGCGACTGCGTGGAGACCTGCGTGCAGGGCCAGTGGATGGACGGCTGCGTGGTCATCGGCGGCTGCGACAAGAACATGCCCGGCGGCATGATGGGCATGCTGCGCGCCAACGTGCCCAGCATCTATGTGTACGGCGGCACCATCGAGCCAGGCTGCCTGCACGGCTGCGACTTGAACATCGTGAGCGTGTTCGAGGCCGTGGGCGCCAACGCCGCCGGCAAGATCAGCGACCAGGAGCTGAAGGACATCGAGCAGCACGCCATTCCGGGCACCGGCTCCTGCGGCGGCATGTACACCGCCAACACCATGAGCAGCGCCTTCGAGGCCTTGGGCATGAGCCTGCCCTACTCCTCGACCATGGCCAACCCGCACTCTGAAAAGGTGGATTCGGCCCGCGAGTCGGCCAAGGTGCTGATCGAGGCCATCAAGCAGGACATCAAGCCGCGCGACATCGTCACGCGCAAGTCGATCGAGAACGCCGTGGCCGTGATCATGGCCGTCGGCGGCTCGACCAACGCGGTGCTGCACTTTCTGGCCATCGCCCACGCGGCGGGCGTCGAGTGGACCATCGACGACTTCGAGCGCATGCGCAAGAAGGTGCCGGTGTTCTGCGACATGAAGCCCAGCGGCAAATATCTGGCCGTCGACCTGCACAAGGCCGGCGGCATCCCGCAGGTGATGAAGATGCTGCTGAACGCTGGCCTGCTGCATGGCGACTGCCTGACCATCACCGGCAAGACCATCGCCGAGACGCTGAAGGACGTGCCCGACCAGCCGCGTGCCGACCAGGACGTGATCCGCCCCTTCAACCAGCCGCTGTACGACGAAGGGCACCTGGCCATTCTCAAGGGCAACCTCAGCCCCGAGGGCAGCGTGGCCAAGATCACCGGCCTGAAGAACCCCGTCATGACCGGCCCGGCGCGCGTGTTCGAGGACGAGCAGTCGGCGCTGGATGCGATCCTGGCCGGCAAGATCAAGGCCGGCGACGTGATGGTGCTGCGCTACCTGGGCCCCAAGGGCGGCCCTGGCATGCCCGAGATGCTGGCACCCACCAGCGCGCTGATCGGCGAGGGTCTGGGCGAAAGCGTGGGCCTGATCACCGACGGGCGTTTTTCGGGCGGCACCTGGGGCATGGTGGTGGGCCACGTGGCGCCCGAGGCGGCCGCCGGCGGCAACATCGCGCTGATCCAAGAAGGCGACTCGATCACCATCGACGCGCACCAATTGCTGCTGCAACTGAACGTGCCCGAGGCCGAGCTGGCCCAGCGCCGCGCGGCCTGGAAGGCGCCCAAGCCGCGCTACACCCGCGGCGTGCAGGCCAAGTTCGCGTTCAACGCCTCCAGCGCCAGCCGGGGCGCAGTGCTGGACGACTTTCCGCAGAACTGAGGAGCCTTGCCATGAGCATCCCCGTCGCGCTGCCCGAACTGGGCCAGGCCATGGCCCGCTATCGCTTTGCCTATTTGCTGACCAGCCCCGGCCAGGGCGCGCCGCACGCCACCGCCACCGCGGTGACGCTGCAGGGCGGCGTGCTGCACCTCGCCGGCATCGGCCGGCGCACGCGCGCCAACATCGAGCGCGAGCCGGCGGTGGCGCTGGTGTGGCCGCCGCTGTCCGCCGATGAGCATTCGCTGATCGTCGACGGCACGGCCGCGCTCGAAGGCGACGGCCTGCGCATCACGCCCACGCGCGCCGTGCTGCACCGCTCGGCGCCCGCGCCCCAGCCCGCGGCGCCGGGCGCCTGCGGCTCCGACTGCATCGAGCTGAACCTGCCGGGCTGACGCCGGGCGGCAGGGCGCGCGCGAAAGACCCCACCGCGCGCGGCCTCAACACGCTGCGGGGCACGATGCGCGCAGGTGCTGCGGCAGAATCGTCCGGTCAACAACCCAGGAGATTTCGCATGGCCGACACTTGGCTCACCTCGCTCATCACCGCCACCCCGCAAGAAGGCTTCGAGTTGGCCATCACGCTGAGCCGCCGCGGCGTCAAATACACGCAGCCCGATGCCCAGGTGCTGCACAAGCTGCGGCCCGAATATTCGAACGACGCACACGAGCTGACCGCGGCATCGCAGGTCATCGCCACCAACTTCCAGACCGTGGCGGCGGCCAACAACTATTGGCGCAAGTGAGTTGAACGTCGGCCGGTCGCCGACCTCGACCGTCAGCGGCCGGTCACGCGCGCGCGGATGCGCAGGTCGGGGCCGATGCGGTCGACGCCGATGTATTCAAGCTGCGGCCCTTGGGCCAGTTCGGCGAACGGGCCCAGCGCGGCCAGCGGCGCGCCCTCGCCCAGCAGGCGCGGTGCCTGGTAAAGCAGCAGTTCATCCACCAAGCCGGCACGCCATAGCGCGGCGTTCAGTTGCGCGCCCGCTTCCACGTGCACCTCGTTGACCTCGCGCCGCGCCAGTTCGACCAGCAGGGCTGACAGATCGATGCGCCCTTCTGCAGCCGGCTGTTGCAGCACGTCGGCGCCGCGCTCGCGCAAAGCCTGCTCGCGCCCGGCATCCGCGCTGGCGCCGACGATGCAGACGCGGCGCCCCGGCACCTGCCACAGCCGCGCGGCCAGCGGCGTGCGCCATTGGCTGTCGGCGATGACCAGCATGGGCTGGCGCGTGGCACTTGGCAGGCGCACGTCCAGCCGCGGGTCGTCGCGCAGCACGGTGCCGATGCCGGTCAGCACCGCGCACGCGCGGGCGCGCCAGGCGTGGCCATCGGCACGGGCGGCGTCGGAGGTGATCCACTGGCTGGCGCCGTTGGGCAGCGCCGTGCGCCCATCCAGCGAAGCCGCCACCTTCATCCGCACCCAGGGGCGTCCGCGCGTCATGCGGCTGAAAAAGCCGATGTTGAGTTCGCGCGCCACCTCGGCGCCCGGCCCCACTTCCACCTCGACGCCCGCGGCCTGCAAGCGCGCCAAACCCTGCCCGGCCACGCGCGGATTCGGGTCTTGCAGCGAAGCCACCACCTTGCGCACACCCGCCTCGATCAGCGCGTCGGCGCACGGCCCGGTGCGGCCCTGATGCGCGCAGGGCTCGAGCGTCACGTAGGCCGTGGCGCCCGCAGTGGCGTGGCCACGCGCCTGCGCATCGCGCAAGGCCATCACCTCGGCATGCGCCTGCCCGGTCGGCTGCGTATGCCCCTGCCCGATGACCTGGCCGTCGGCCCCCACCAGCACGCAGCCCACCGCCGGATTGGGCGGACAGATCAGGCGCGCCTGCTCGGCCAGCGCGAGGGCCTGGGACATGAAGAGATCGGACGGTGTCGCCATGGTCGAATTGGATTGCGCCAGGGACAACGAGCTCGGCCAAAAAGAAAAAGGGCCTGATGAAAATCAGGCCCTTTTGAGCTTTGGCGGAGTGGACGGGACTCGAACCCGCGACCCCCGGCGTGACAGGCCGGTATTCTAACCAACTGAACTACCACTCCACGCGGCATTGCGTTTTGCTCTTGCGAGCCAAGTGCAATAAAACTTGGCGACCCTACGGGGATTCGAACCCCGGTACCTACCGTGAAAGGGTAGTGTCCTAGGCCTCTAGACGATAGGGTCAAAACCTTGGAACGACCAACGATGTACTCGACACTTTGATGGTGGAGGTAAGCGGGATCGAACCGCTGACCTCTTGCATGCCATGCAAGCGCTCTCCCAGCTGAGCTATACCCCCGTTTGTGGGTGTCGAGCCTCGCATTATATGTTGGATTTCACCCGCCTCGCAAACGCGCCACAACTTTTTCGCGCTGGTGCAGGGCCAGCACCGCATCGACCGAAGGCGTCTGCGGCGTGCCCATGACCAGCACGCGCACGGGCATGGCCAGCTGGGGCATTTTCAGGCCGTGCTCGGCCAGGGTTTGCTTGAGCGCGGCGGCGATGTCGGCCGCCGTCCAGGGCGCCGATTCGAGCCGCGTAGCCAGGCTGGCCAGGGCGGGCCTGACGGCCTCGGTGACGTGCTTGGCCAGGTCTTCCGCGCTGGGCTGAACGTCGGCATAGTACGGCTGCAGCCAGTCGGCCAGCGCCACGGTGGTGTCGCAACGGTCCTTGAACAGCTCGCACAGCGCGGGCAGGCGCTCGTCGCTGTTGACCCCGCGCTGTTGCAATTGCGCGGCCACCAGCGGCGCCAGTTCGGCACCCGGCATGGCCTTCAGGTGCTGGGCGTTGACCCAGCGCAGCTTGGCTTCGTCGAAGCGCCCGGCGCTGGTGCCCAGGTGGTCCAGGTTGAACCACTGCAGGAACTGCGCGCGCGAGAAGATCTCGTCGTCGCCGTGACTCCAGCCCAGGCGCGCCAGGTAGTTGACCATGGCGTCGGGCAGGTAGCCCTCGTCGCGGTATTGCGTGACGGCCTTGGCGCCGTTGCGCTTGCTCATCTTCTCGCCCTGCTCGTTGAGCACGGTGGGCAGATGGGCGAACACCGGCACCGGCGCGCCCAGGGCCTCGAAGATGTGGATCTGGCGCGGCGTGTTGTTGACATGGTCGTCGCCGCGGATGACGTGGGTGATGCCCATGTCCATGTCGTCCACGCAGACGCAGAAGTTGTAGGTGGGCGTGCCGTCCGCGCGCGCGATCACCAAGTCATCGAGCTCGCTGTTTTGAAATTCGATGTGGCCCTTGCACTTGTCGTCCCAGCCGACCACGCCGGTCAAGGGCGTCTTGAAGCGCAGCACGGGCTTGACACCCTCGGGCACGGGCGGCAGCGTCCTGCCGGGCTCGGGGCGCCAGGTGCCGTCGTAGCGTGGCTTTTGCTTGGCGGCCATCTGGCGCTCACGCAGCGCGTCGAGCTCGGCCACGCTCATGTAGCAGGGGTACACGTGGCCGGCGGCCTGCAGCTGTGCCAGCACCGCCTGGTAGCGGTCCATGCGCTGCATCTGGTAGTAGGGCCCTTCGTCCGGGTCCAGCCCCAGCCAGGCCATGCCTTCCAGGATGACGTCGACCGAGGCTTGCGTGGAGCGCTCCAGGTCGGTGTCCTCGATGCGCAGGATGAAGGTGCCGCCCTGCGAGCGTGCAAATGCCCATGGATAAAGCGCCGAGCGGATGTTGCCCAAGTGGATGAAGCCGGTGGGCGATGGCGCGAAGCGTGTGCGCACGCGCCGCTGGGTTGAATCCTGGTTTTGAGTCATTTCGTGCCCTGACGCCCGCCGAACAAGCGCGAGCAGCTATTTATTTTATAGTATTCAGTCGATGCGGCCACAGCTGTCCAGCCCGTGCGAGAGGTCGCGCAGGATGTCGGGCACGTGCTCCAACCCGATCGACAGGCGGATCAGGCCCTGGCCCACGCCGGCGGCCTGGCGCTGCGCCTCGGACAGGCGCCCGTGCGAGGTGCTGGCTGGGTGGCTGAGCAGGGTGCGCACGTCGCCCAGGTTGGTGGCGATGGAGCACACGCGCGTGCTGTCGATGACGTGAAAGGCGCGCGCCCGGCCCTGCTCGGGACTGGCCGCCTTGACGCTGAAGGCGATGACCGAGCCGCCCACGCCGCCCTGCTGCGCCATGGCCAGCCGGTGCTGCGGGTGCGAGGGCAGGCCGGGGTAGAACACGCGCTCCACCGCAGGGTGCTTTTCCAGCCAGGTGGCGATCTGCAGCGCGTTGGCGCTTTGCGCGGCCACGCGCAGGCTGAGCGTTTCCAGGCCCTTGTGCACCACCCAGGCATTGAAGGGCGAGAGCACCATGCCGGCGGTACGGATCAGCGGGGCGAACACCTGCTCGATCAGCTGGTGCGAGCCGCAGATGGCGCCGGCCATGACGCGGCCTTGGCCGTCGAGGAATTTGGTGCCCGAGTGGATGATCAGGTCGGCCCCCAGCGCCAGCGGCTTTTGCAACGCGGGCGTGGCAAAGCAGTTGTCGACCGCCAGCAGCGCGCCGGCTTTTTTGGCGATGGCGGCCAGCGCGGCGATGTCGCACACCTCGGTCAGCGGGTTGGTGGGCGTTTCGGCAAACAGCAGCCGCGTGTTGGGGCGCAGCGCGGCGCGCCATTCGGCCACGTCGGTCTGCGACACGAAGGAGGTCTGCACGCCGAAGCGCGCGAACTCACTGCCCAGCAGCTTGATGGTGGAGCCGAACATCGACTGCGAGGCGATCACGTGGTCGCCGGCCTTGAGCAGGCCCATCGCCATCAGGAGGATGGCCGACATGCCGCTGGCGGTGGCAATGGCCGCCTCGGCGCCTTCCAGCGCGGCCAGGCGGCGCTCGAACGCGGTGACCGACGGGTTGCTGGTGCGCGTGTAGGTGTAGCCCTCCTCCTGCATCGCGAAGCGGCGCGCCGAGGTCTCGGCGTCGGGCTGCACGAAGCAGCTGGTGAGGTACAGCGCCTCGGAGTGCTCGCCGTAGCCGCTGCGCGGGATCGACACGCGCACCGCCAGGGTGTCGGGGTGCAGGCCTTCGGGCAGGCTCTGCTCGTTCAGTTCATTCGGGTTCATGGTCAAGCTCAAGGGTCAATCGGCGCCATCGGACACGGCCGACACGCGCGGGCGCTCGGCGTTCAGGCGCACCAGGTCGCCTTCGGAAATGTCGCCGGTGACGTACACGCCATCGAAGCACGAGGCGTCGAAGCGCGTCACGCGCGGGTTGACGCTGGCCACGGCCTGCTTCATGGCCTGCACGTCCTGGTAGATCAGCGCGTCGGCGCCGATGATCTGCCGCACCTCCTCGACGCTGCGCCCGTGCGCCACCAGCTCCTCGCGCGTGGGCATGTCGATGCCGTACACGTTGGGGTGGCGCACCGGCGGCGCGGCGCTGGCCAGGTACACCTTGCGCGCGCCGGCCTCGCGCGCCATCTGCACGATCTCCTGGCTGGTGGTGCCGCGCACGATCGAGTCGTCCACCAGCAGCACGTTGCGGCCGGCGAACTCGCTGGCGATCACGCCCAGCTTTTGCCGCACCGAGCGCTTGCGCACCGCCTGGCCCGGCATGATGAAGGTGCGCCCCACGTAGCGGTTCTTGACGAAGCCCTCGCGGTAGGGCTTGCCCAGCATGCGCGCCAGCTCGTTGGCGCTGGGGCGGCTGGATTCGGGGATGGGAATGACGGTGTCGATCTCGCTCGGCGGCACGGTCGAGATCACCCGCTTGGCCAGCGTCTGGCCCAGGTTCAGCCGCGCCTGGTAGACCGAGATGCCGTCCAGCACCGAGTCGGGCCGCGCCAGATAGACGAACTCGAAGATGCAGGGCGACAGGCTGGGCCGCTCGGCGCACTGGCGCGCATGCACCGTGCCGTCCAGCGTGACGAACAGCGCCTCGCCCGGCGCCAGGTCGCGCTCGAAGACATGGCCCGTGCCCTCCAGCGCCACCGATTCGCTGGCCGCCATCACCGCGCCGCCGGCGCCGCGCCCGAAGCCGAGCGGACGAATGCCGAACGGATCGCGAAACACCAGCATGCCGCGCCCGGCGATGTGCGCCACCACCGCGTACGAGCCGCGCAGGCGCCGGTGCACCGCCGCCACGGCGGCGAAGGCCTGCTCGGGCCCCAGCTCGCCACCGCGCGTGGCCTGCGCCAGCTCGTGCGCCAGCACGCCCAGCAGCACCTCGGAGTCGCTGTCGGTGTTGATGTGGCGGTGGTCGCCCGCCAGCAGCTCCTGGCGCAGGGCCTGCGCGTTGGTCAGGTTGCCGTTGTGCACCAGCACCACGCCGAAGGGGGCGTTGGTGTAGAAGGGCTGCGCCTCCTGCTCGCTGTCGGCGTTGCCGGCGGTGGGGTAGCGCACCTGGCCCAGGCCGCTGGTGCCGGGCAGCGCGCGCATGTTGCGCGTGCGAAAGACGTCGCGCACCATGCCCTTGGCCTTGTGCATGAAGAACTTGCCGTCCTGCTGCGTCACGATGCCGGCGGCATCCTGGCCGCGGTGCTGCAGCAGCAGCAAGGCGTCGTAAAGAGTCTGATTGACCGGCACCTGACCAACCACGCCGACGATGCCACACATGATGATGTCCCGAGAAAAAGGCCCCAAGGCCCGATTGTCACGTCGAAAGATATTGTCCTAGTCCAGCGAATCGGAGAAATCGGCGGTGCGCGGGTGTCGCAACGGGTGCAGGCCAAGGCGCGCGCCGCAGCCAAGGCTGGTGGCCTTGGCAAGGTGCGCAACGCCGGCATGCGCCTGTTGCGGCACCCGCCCTTCGGGTGAATGCCTGGCAGGGCCGCACTCTTTGTTGCCGTGCTCGCCGGGTGTCCAACCCGGCTGCGCCCGACGCCTCGATTGCCGCCCTGCCAGGCATTCACGCACCGCCGATTTCTCCGATTCGCTGGACCAACGCCGCCGGCAGCACCGGATGCAGCTGCCCCAGCATGCCCTGCAGCCAGGCGCCGCTGGCCGACTCGCGCCACCACGGCGCCTGGCCCTGCCCCGTCACCTGCACCACGACGGCCAGCACCAGCAGCAGCAGCACGCCGCGCAGGGCGCCGAACACGGCGCCCAGCACCCGGTCCACCGGCCGCATGCCCAGCGCGCGCGCCGCGCCGCGCACCGCCCAGGCCAGCATGCCACCGCCAAAGGCGACGACGATAAACACCAGCACGAAGCCCGCCGCGAAGCGCCATTCGGCGGGCGCCTCGCCCATCGGCAGCGCCTGGCCGACCCAGTCGGCTGCCCAGCGGGCGACGAAATACGCCGCCACCCAGCCGGCCACCGACAGCGCCTCGTACAGCAGCCCGCGCCAGGCCCCCAGCAGCAGCGAGCCCAGCAGCACGGCCAGGCAGATCCAGTCGGTGGGGTGCATGGGGGCTGGCCGCGGGTCCGATCGGGCGATCAGAGCGTGAGGATGCTGCCCGGCAAGCCCGCCTTCTTCAGCGCCGCCGCCGCCTTCTCGGCCTCGGCGCGGCTGGCGAAGGGGCCCACGCGCACGCGGGTGCGCTTGCCGTTGGCGGTGCTCACCACCTGGGTGTAGGTCTTCAGGCCCGCGCCCTCGGCCTTGCGGCGCGCCTGCTGGGCCGAATCGGCCTCGGCGAAGGCGCCGATCTGCACGATGAAGCGACCGGCGTCGGTCGCGCTGGCGGTCGCGGCCGTGGCCGTGGCCGGCTTGGCGCTGGCGCGGCCTTCCAGCGCCGCCCGGGCGCGCGCGGCCTCGGCCTCGCGGCGGGCCTTGGCTTCGGCCTCGCGCTGCGCCTTGGCCTGCTGCTCGTCGTGCTGGGCCTTGGCGCGCGCCTGGGCCTCCTGCTCGCGGCGCGCCTTGGCCTCGTCGTCGCGCGCCGCCTGGGCAGCGGGCGCGGCGGAGGGCTTGGCCGCATCGCCGGCCGCGGCGCGCGTGGGGGCCGTGGTCTCGGTGGCCGGTGTGGCCGCAGCTTGCGCCGCTGGCTTGGGTGCGGCGGGCACTACCTCTTCGTGCTCGCCCAGGCTGGCGGCGGCGGGCACCGCGGCCTGGCCGACCGGCTTGGGCGCCGTCAGCGCAGGCGCGTGGTCGCGGTCGGGAATGGTGATGGGCGCGTTGACGGCCGCCGGGCGCGGCTCGGTGTCGAACAGCAGGGGAAAGCCGACGACGGCCACTGCCACCAGCACCACCGCGCCGATCAGGCGATGGCGCGCGCGCCGACGCACGCTCTCGATCGAGTCGGGCGGCGCGCTGGCCGCATCGGCCTTGCGCGGCGGCTTCTTGGCGGAGGCAGCGCTGTGCTGGCGAAACTTGAAAAATGCCATGGTGCTGGGTCAGCAGTCAGCGATCGGCATGCTGCCAGGGCGCGTCGGATTCGAGGTGCGGCACGCCGTGCTCCAGCACGCCACCGACGGTGTAGAACGATCCAAAGCAGACGATTCTATCAGTGGGCTGCACGCGCGCGGCCGCCGCGTCGAAGGCCGCCATGGGCGTGGCAAAGCACTCGGCCGCGGCCCCCGCGCGCTGCGTGACCGCGCGCCAGATGGCCTCCAGCGCCTGCGCCGAGGCGGCGCGCGGCGTGGGCAGGTCGGTGAAGTACCAGCGGTCGATCAGCGGGTCCATGTGGCGCAGGATGGCGGGAATGTCCTTGTCGGCCATGGCGCCGAATACGCCGTGCGTCATCAGAAACGAGCCCATGGCGTCCAGGCTTTGCGCCAGCGCCGCCACGGCGTGCGGGTTGTGCGCCACGTCCAGGATCACCACCGGATGGCCGGGCACGACCTGAAAGCGCCCCGGCAAGTCCATCATGCCGAAGCCGTTGCGCACCGCCTGCGCCGTCACCGGCAAGCGGGTGCGCAGCGCGTCCAGCGCCGCCAGCGCGCCCGAGGCATTGATCAGCTGGTTGGCGCCGCGCAGTGTGGGGTAGCCCAGCCCGCTGTAGCGCCGCCCGCGCCCGGCCCAGGCCCATTGCTGCGGGTTGTTGCCCTGGTAGTTGAAGTCGCGCCCCAGCAGCCACAGGTCGGCGCCGATGGCGGCGGCGTGGTCGAGCACGCTTTGCGGCGGCACCGGGTCGCTCACGATGGCGGGCTTGCCGGGGCGCATGATGCCGGCCTTCTCGAAGCCGATCTTCTCGCGCGTGTCGCCCAGCAGCTCGGCGTGGTCGATGTCGATGCTGGTGATGACGGCGCAGTCGGTATCGATCACGTTGACGGCGTCCAGCCGCCCGCCCAGGCCGACCTCCAGGATCACCACGTCCAGCCCCGCGCGCGCCATGGCCAGCAGAATGGCCAGGGTGGTGAACTCGAAATAGGTCAGCGAGACGTCGCCGCGCGCCGCCTCGACCTGCTCCAGGCAGGCCACCAGTTCGTCGGCGGCGATGGCCTGGCCGCGGATGCGGCAGCGCTCCTCGAAGTGCACCAGGTGCGGCGAGGTGTAGACGCCGGTGCGGTAGCCCGCCTGCAGCAAGATGGCTTCCAGCATGGCGCAGGTCGAGCCCTTGCCGTTGGTGCCCGCCACGGTGATGACCGGGCCGTCGAAACGCAGCGCCAGGCGGTCGGCCACCGCGCGCACCCGGTCCAGCCCCAGTTCGATGACCGTGGGGTGCAGCCGCTCGCAGTAAGCGAGCCATTCGTTCAGTGTCTTCATGGGAGCGCCGATTGTCGCGCCAAGCGCCAAGGCCATGGCATCATCGCCGGCATGGCCCGCGCATCCGTCACGCTCTACGGCATTCCCAACTGCGACACCGTCAAGAAGGCGCGCGCCTGGCTGGCCGAGCACGAGGTCGCGGTGCGCTTTCACGACTTCAAGAAGGCCGGCGTGCCGGCCGAGCACCTGCGCCGCTGGATCGACGCCGTGGGCTGGGAGCGCCTGCTGAACCGCCAGGGCACGACCTGGCGCCTGCTGGACGCCGCCACGCAGGCGGGCGTGCACGACGCCGCCAGCGCCGCCACCCTGCTGCAGGCCCACGCCAGCGCCATCCGCCGACCGGTGGTGGAGTGGGATGCGGGTGCGCCCACCATCACGGTCGGCTTTGCGCCGGCGGACTGGCAGGCGCGCCTGAAGGGCTGACGCGCGCACCCCTCGACCCATGTCGCTGTCGGACCTCACCTTCGCCGGTCACGCCGGAACCTATTGGCTGGCTTGGGCCTGGTCGGTCTCCAGCGTCATCCTCACCGCCTGGATCATCTGGCAGCGTCGCGCGCCGGTGTCCACGCTGGCGTGGATCATGACGCTCAACCTGCTGCCGGTGCTGGGCCTGCTGGTGTATGCCTATTTCGGCCCGCAGCGCGTGCACCGCCAGCGCCTCAAGCGTTGGCACACGCAGGCGGCACTGATGTCGCAGCAGGACATGCGCACGCTGCGCGCCGACCGGCCCGAGCCGCCGCTGTGGGCGGTGCAGCACGCGCGCCTGATCGAAACCAGCTGCGGCCTGCCGATCTGCAGCGCGCACGGCGTGGAGCTGCTGGCCAGCGGCGCCGCCACGCTGGATGCGCTGCTGCGCGAGATGACGCAGGCGCGCAGCCACATCCACCTCGAGTACTACATCTTCGAGCCCGACCAGACCGGCCGCGCCGTGCTGCAGGTGCTGACCGAGCGCGCCGGCGCCGGCATCGCCGTGCGCTTGCTGGTCGACGCGGTCGGCTCCTCGCGCCTGCTGGCGCGCCGCCACGCGCCGCTGCTGCGGACGCTGCGCCAGGCCGGCGGCGAGGTGGCGGTGTTTCATCGCGGGCGGCTCGACCGCCTGCGACCGCTGGTCAACCTGCGCACGCACCGCAAGATCGCCGTGATCGACGGCCGCACCGGCATGGTGGGCGGCATCAACGTCACCGACGAGGAGAACGAGCGCCTGCGCCCGCAGGACGCCTACCGCGACACCCACCTGCTGCTGCGCGGCGGCGCGGTGCGCTGGCTGCAATACGTCTTTTTGCAGGACTGGTACTACGCCAGCGGCCACAAGCTGAACCACGACGGCCACGTGCTGCCCACGGGCGAGCCGCCCGGCCAGGTGCCGGTGCAGATCGTCGCCTCGGGCCCCGACAGCGACGGCGAGGCCATCCACCGCGCCATGATCGACGCGCTGAACCTGGCGCTGGAGCGCATCTGGCTGTCCACGCCCTACTTCGTGCCCACCGAGCCGGCCATCACCGCGCTGACCAACGCCGCGCTGCGCGGGGTGCAGGTCAAGCTGATCGTGCCCCAGCGCAGCGACTCGCGCATCGTCACCGCCGCCGCGCGCTCGTACTACAAGGAGCTGCAAAACGCCGGCGTGCTGGTGTTCGAATACCAGGGCCGCATGTTCCACCCCAAGACGCTGGTGATGGATTCGCTCTACAGCGTGGTGGGCAGCGCCAATTTCGACAACCGCAGCTTTCGCCTGAACTTCGAGGTCGCCGCGGTGATGTACGACCGCGCCCTCAACCAGCAGCTGGCCGACCTGTTCGAGGCCGACCTGTCGCACTGCCGCCTGGTGCCGCGCGACCGCCGCACGCCGGTTCACCAGCAGTTCTTCGAGGCCGTGGCGCGGCTGGGCTCGCCGCTGCTGTAGCAACCTTGGCGGGCATCGGTCAAACCAGCGCGCGCAGATCGAGCCCCGCCTTGCGCAGTACGCTCCAAAACAGCATGCGCTCAAGTTGGTCGCGTGGCTCGAAGGCCGCGGCATCGCGCGCGCAGGACAGGCGCACGGCATCACTCAAGGGAACGTTGGCGCCGCGCAGGCTGTCGGCCATCACCTGCACCTCGCAGGCGCGCTGCAGCGTCCACATCCAGCGAAAGGCATTGAACACGTTGCAGCCGGTGCCCAGCAAGCCATGATTGCGCAAGATCATGACGCGCCTGCCGCCCAGGCTGGCCGCCAAGCGTGGGCCTTCACCATCGTGCACGGTGATGCCCTCGAAGTCGTGGTAAGCCACGTCGCCGAACAACTCGGCACCATAAAAATCGTCGTGTCCCAGGCCGGCCTGCTTGCAAGCCACCGCGATGCCGGCCGTGGTATGGATGTGCATCACGCAATGGGCGTCCTGACGCGCGCCGTGGATGGCGCTGTGAATGACGAAGCCGGCCCGGTTGACCGGGTGCGAGGTGGGCTCGGCGGGCGTTCCGTCCAGGCCTATTCGCACCAGGTTGCGCGCGGTCACCTCGTTGTAGTTCAACCCGAACGGGTTGATCAGGAAAGTATCGGGCGTGCCCGGTACCCGCAGCGTGATGTGGTTGAACACCAGCTCGGTCCAGCCCAGGGCGTCGAACACACGATAGCAAGCCGCCAGTTCCAGCCGCAGCCGCCATTCGGCCGGGTTCATGCCGGCGGGCCGCAGCGCCTCCAGTTCGGTCAGCAGGTCGGCTTGTGCGGGGGTGGGACTCACGATTGCGCTCCTTCTACAAATGTCACGCTGCCTCGACAGGCGGATGGTTGCAAGTCTAGGAACGAGCTGCGTGGCGATCAACCGGCGTTCGGCAAACATCTTGTTCGAGTTTCTGGATAATCAAATCCATGAACTGGAACGACTGCGAAATGTTCTGCCACGTGGTCGAGCACGGTGGTTTCTCGGCCGCTGCCAACTTTCTGAGTCACCCCAAGTCCAGCATCAGCAGTGCCGTGCAGCGACTGGAGCAGGAGTTGGACACGCGCCTGTTGGAGCGCACCACCCGCAGCGTGCGCGTGACCGAGGCGGGCGAAATCCTGTTTCGGCGCACGGCCCCCCTGTTCGCGGGCCTGCATGAAGCCTGCGCCGAGGCCCTGGGTTCGGGCCGTGAGGTCACGGGCATGCTGCGCATCGCCTCGCCTTATGAGTTCGGCGCGCACCACTTGGCGCCGGTGGCCTGCGAGCTGATGCTGCGCTACCCCAAGCTGCAGGTTCAGATCGACGTCGAGAATCGCCCGATCAATCCGCTGACCGAGCCTTACGACATCGTTTTTGCCATGCTGGAGAGCCAGTTGCCCGCCTCCAGCGTGGTGATCCGGCGCATGTTCTCGCTGCAGCGCGACCTGTTTGCCGCCCCCTCGCTGGTGCGCGACCGGGGCCGCCTGCAGCGGCCCGACGAACTGCGCCACTGGCCGCTCATCACCAGCTCGGCCGACGCCGGCTGGTCCTTCGTCGACAGTGACGGCGTCGACCACCAGGTCGCCATCGCTTCGCCCCGCGTCATCAGCGCCAACGCCGACATCCGCATGCAGGCGGCCATGCGCGGGTTGGGCATCACGCGCATCACGGCCAGTTTTTGCGCCGATGCCGTGGCCAGCGGCGCGCTCGCGCGCGTGCGCTTTGCGGGCTATACCTGCGAGCCATTGCGCGTGTATGCCCTGTTGCCCGGCAAGAAGTTGCAGCCCGAGAAAGTGCGGCATTTCCTGGACGCCCTGGCGGGCCACGCCCGCCAGACGCGCGAGGACATGGGCTGGCAGTTTCACCACGACAAGGGCGCAGCGCGCATCTGAGCCCGGCACACCGGCTGACCCCTGCCCTTTCCTCCACCACGCGGCGATTGTTCGATTCGTCGAACAATCTGTTCGCGGTTTTGATCTTTATCACCGCTCCTTCGGGCTTTACGGTTCACGCTGCGCTGTCGCCGTGGGTGATAGCTCTTTTTCCCATCACGAACGGAGACAAGCCCAATGTCGGCATTCAACACCTGGAAGTTTTCCCGCCCCGTCCTGGCGCTGCTGGTGAGTGCAACGGCCGCATTGTCCGCGCAGGCCCAGATCAAGGTTGGGGTGGTGCTGTCGACCACCGGCCCCGCTTCCTCGTTGGGCATTCCCGAGCGCAAGACGATCGAGCTGTTCCCCAAGGAAGTCGCGGGCCAGATGATCGAGTACACCATCCTCGACGACGCTTCCGACCCCACGGGCGCCGTCAAGGCTACCCGCAAACTGGTGTCCGAGGACGGGGTGCACCTGGTCATTGGCGCCACCACGACGCCCAGCTCGCTGGCCATGCGCGACGTGGTGGCCGACGCGGGCGTGCCGCAGATCTCGATCGCCGCCGGCCGCAGCATCGTCTTTCCGGTCGACGAAAAGCGCAAGTGGGTCTTCAACACCGCCCCCACCACCTCGCTGATGGCCAGCGCCGTGGTGCAGCACATGAAGAAAAAGGGCGTGAAGACGGCCGCCTACATCGGCTTCGACGATGCCTTTGGCGAAGACTGGGCGACCAACTTTTCCGAGGCCGCCAAGGCCGCCGGCATCGAGGTGGTGGCCAGCGAGCGCTACAGCCGAGCGGCCACCTCGGCGACGGGCCAAACCCTGCACATCAAGGCCGCCAAACCCGACGCGGTGATGATCGGCGCCTCGGGCACCGCCGCTGCGCTACCCGAGCGCTCGTTCAAGCAGATTGGCTATACCGGCACGCTCTATCAAAGCGGCGGCGTGGGCAACCCCGACTTCCTGCGTATCTGCGGTGCCGACTGCAATGGCACCGTGGTGGCCGTCGCGCCCGGCATGGTGGCGCGCCAGTTGCCTCAAGACAGCCCCATCAAGCAGTCGGCCATGCGCTTTGCCGACACCTACGAAGGCGTGTACGGCACGAAATCCATCACGCAGTTCGGCGCCAACGCGTGGGACTCGGGCGTCCTGTTCGAGCATGCCGTGCCGGTTGCGCTCAAGCAGGCCAAGCCGGGCGACAGCGCCGCCTTTCGCAAGGCGCTGCGTGACGCCCTGGAGGGACTGAAGGACGTACCCGCCGCCGGTGGCATCTACACCATGACCCCAGACAACCACAACGGCCTAAACGATCTTGGCGTTGTGCTGGTGAAGATCGTCGATGGGGACTGGCAGCTGGAAAAATGAGACTACACTGAACCGTCGAGAGGCCGCAGCGCCAGGAGTTGCGGCCCATCCGCCAGTCGACCCGCTTGCGAGCGGGTTTTTTCCTTTCCCATCGTCAAGCGGACGTCCCAAGCCACCTGACGTTTTCATTGGATCGAGACGCATCGCATGGACCGCCCAGCCTCCCCCCTGACCCTGCTCAAGGACCCCCGCCTGCTCGTCACCGACGGCCTGATCAACGGCAAGTGGGTCAAGGGCAGCGCGCGCTTCGACGTGCTCGACCCGGCCACCGGCCGCAAGCTGGCCGACGTGGCCGACCTGGGCGCCAAGGAGACCAAGGCCGCCATCCAGGCCGCCAACGCCGCCTGGCCGGCCTGGCGCGGCCTGACAGCCAAGCAGCGCCACGCCGCGCTGATGAAGTGGTTCCATCTGCTGATGGAGCACCAGGACGACCTGGCGCGCCTGATGACGGCCGAGCAGGGCAAGCCCCTGCCCGAGGCCAAGGGCGAGGTGGCCTACGGCGCCAGCTTTGTCGAGTGGTTTGCCGAAGAAGCCAAGCGCGTCAACGGCCAGACGCTGCCGACCTTCGACAACAACAAGCGCCTGACGGTGATCCAGCAGCCCATCGGCGTGTGCGCGGCCATCACGCCCTGGAACTTTCCGCTGGCCATGATCACGCGCAAGGTGGCGCCGGCGCTGGCCGCCGGCTGCACGGTGGTCATCAAGCCGGCCGAGCTGACGCCGCTGACGGCCCTGGCCGCCGCCGAGCTGGCGCAGCGCGCGGGCCTGCCGGCGGGCGTGATCAACGTCGTCACCGGCACCGACGCGCCGGCCATCGGCCGCGTGCTGTGCGAGAGCGAGGTGGTGCGCCACCTGTCCTTCACCGGATCGACCGAGGTCGGCCGCATCCTGGCCGCGCAGTGCGCGCCCACGGTCAAGAAAATGTCGCTGGAGCTGGGCGGCAACGCACCCTTCATCGTGTTCGACGACGCCGACCTGGACTCGGCCGTCGAGGGTGCGCTGGCCAGCAAGTACCGCAACGCCGGCCAGACCTGCGTGTGTGCCAACCGCCTGTACGTGCAGGACGGCGTGTACGACGCCTTCGTCAAGAAGCTGGCGGCCAAGGTCAAGGCGATGAAGGTGGGCAATGGCTTCGACGAGGGCGTGAGCGTCGGCCCGCTGATCGAGCCCGCGGCCCTGACCAAGGTGGAAAAGCACGTCAAGGATGCGGTCAAGAAGGGCGGCAAGCTGGTCACCGGCGGCAGCCGCCTCAAGGGCCAGTTCTTCGAGCCCACCGTCATCTCGGGCGCCACGGCGCAGATGCTGGTGGCGCGCGAGGAAACCTTCGGCCCGCTGGCGCCGGTGTTCCGCTTCGCGACCGAGCAGGAGGCGATCGACGCCGCCAACGCCACCATCTTCGGCCTGGCCAGCTACTTCTACGCGCGCGACATCGGCCGCATCACGCGCGTGAGCGAGGCGCTGGAATACGGCATGGTCGGCATCAACACGGGGCTGATCTCGACCGAGCACGTGCCCTTCGGCGGCGTCAAGCAGTCGGGCCTGGGGCGCGAGGGCTCGACGCACGGCATCGACGAATACCTGGAGATGAAGTACTTGTGCACGGGTGACGTGCTGAAGTAAACCCGGCACGCAAAGCGCAAGGGGCATTCTCTCACCCCCTTGGGAGCGGATTGGGGTGAGGGCCAGCAGCCTTTCCCCAGGCGTACGACCCGAGGCATCCCGCCTACACTCCCGCCCGTCAAGGCGCCAGTTCGACCCTCGCGTGAACACCAGGCGCGCGTGGTTGATCTCGACAGCGCCAACTCGCGGTCGACGCCTTCCGTTTCCGGTCGTCGTGAAGCCCAGAACCGGAAAGATTATCCAAGCTGCTGAATAGTCTGTCCGGCAATATGCGATTGATCGCACGTCCTCGTCTTTCTAGACTGCAGGCATCGTTTCTGACCTTTCGACATGGGCAGAGTCATCAGCATCGACGGTATTGATGCCATCTTCATTGAAGGCTACGACGCTTGTCGGTACGCTGCAACATAGGTCAAGAAACCGATCCACGGCCAGAAACAGGCGTGCGTGATCTTGAAAAACGCGCCGCCAACCGACCACGGCATGAACAAGTGGTCTTGTGTTCGTTCGAGATGTTGGGTGAACCGCAAGTGCAGACATCGCATAAATCAGCAAAGGAAATCGAATGCTCAGCAAGGCGACAAGGATCGCAATCATTGGTGGAGGGCTGGGTGGCCTCTCCGCGGCGATTGCGCTGAAGAAGATCGCGGGGGTTCAAGCCACCGTATTCGAGCAATCCAACAAGCACGACGAGGTGGGTGCCGGCGTAACCATCGCACCCAACGCCTGTCGGGTGCTCGACAAGCTGGGCTTGCTGGAGCCGATGCGGCGTGCAGGCGCGATACCGGACGGACACGGCGTTTATCTGGATGCCATGGGCGATGTGGTCACTGACGCCGCCTGGGAAGATACGTCGAGGCAATACCAGAATATCGGCATGTATCGGCCTGACATGATCGATATTCTGGCGAAAGCCGTGGATCCCGAGGCAATTCGGTTGCACCACCGGGCCAAGTCGGTCGAAATTCTGGATTCCGGCGTACGCGTCCTATTCGAAAACGGCAAGCAGGAAGACTTCGACGCCGTCATCGGCGCGGACGGGATTCGCTCGGTGGTGCGCAAGGCCGTGGGGCAGCCAACCCATTTCGTTTACTCCGGATACATGGCCTATCGGGGCGTGATCGATGCCGCCGACCTCCCCAAGGACTGGAAGCGGATCAGCCAGACCTGGATGGGCAACGACCGACACTTGATGACCTATCCGTTGCAGCAATACAAGCTGTACAACTACGTCGCCTGCGTACCGAGCGACCGGCCTCTCAAGGGCCCCTGGTCCGGCCCTGCGGACGTGGCCGAAGTGCATGCCGAGTTCAGTCGCCAGAAATGGGATCCGAGGGTTGAGCAGTTTCTTTCGGCGATCAAGGAAACCTTCTGGTGGGGTTTGTTCGACATCGAACCCCTCACCAACTGGTCACGCGGCCCCATCGCGCTGCTGGGTGACGCGGCACACAGCATGATCCCCCACCAGGGCCAAGGAGTGAATCAGGCGTTCGAAGACTGCATCACGCTTGCATTTTTTCTCAAGGAAGCTGACAGCGTCAGCGATATTCCCGAAGCCTTCCGGCGCTATACCGCCGCGCGCATGCAACGCGCGGCCATCCTGCAAGTGGGCTCACGCAGAGCGGGTGCGATGTTCGACTCGCAATTGCAATTCACCAATACCAGAAAGCGCAACGTCGACATCGCCTCCGGGCGCGATTTCCGCAGGGCGGTCGTTTTCGATTACGACGCACTGAAAGTGGCTGAAAACACACTGCAACGATTCCAGAGGGTTTGATTCATATGACATCGATCAGCATTATTGGCAGAGGAAAAATGGGTTCGGCAATCGCGAACATCGCGGAACTTGCCGGAGCCCACGTCCAAATCGTCAATCGCAGTGCCACGCCCATCAAGGACCACCCGCATGCCACGTATTCGGTTCTTGGCGACGATCTGACCGGTGATCTGGTGGTTTTCGCCATTCCCTATGGAGCTTATTCAAGCATATTGGGGCATTACCGGAGCCGACTGGGTGGCAAAGTCGTGATCGACATCAGCAACCCCATTGATTTCATGACGTATGAGCAGCCAGCGGCGCTGCAGAATTCTTCCACGGCGCTTGAACTTGCCAAGCAGCTTCCCCAAGACGCCGCCGTCCTGAAGGCGTTCAACGTCAATCTCGCCGACACGCTCATTGCCCGTACGAATGGGACGACAACGACGACGGTCCTGTTCGCCGGAGATCACGCGGAGGGGAAGATTGCGCTCACGGATCTCCTTGGAGCGGCGGGCCTTCGTGCCGTCGACGCTGGGCCTCTGCAGCGTTCAAGGCAACTTGAGGCGATCGGCTTCCTGCAAATGGTGCTGGCATCGTCCGGGAAGACACGCTTTGAATCGGGCTTCACCCTGCTGCCTTGATCGATTGCGACCCATGGCAAGATTGGCATGACGTGGGTCGCCAAAACCGGCAAAGCACGTCACGGCCTCCGGTTCGTACCGCTACGGAGCACCGCCCGCCAGCCGCCGCAGCACGCCGCGCCCCGCCCGCACGCCGCTGGCCAGGCTGGCCGTGAGCAGGTAGCCGCCGGTGGGTGCTTCCCAGTCCAGCATCTCGCCGGCGCAAAACACGCCGGGCAGGCGGCGCAGTTCCAGGTCCTCGGTCAGCGCACTGAGCCGCACGCCGCCTGCCGTGCTGATGGCCTCCGCCACCGGGCGCGGCGCGCGCAGCGTGATCGGCAAGGCGACGATGGCCTGCGCCACGGCCTGCGGGTCTTTCAACTGCTCGGGCGTCAGCCGCTCGTGCAGCAGCGCCATGTGTACGCCGCCCAGTCCCAGGCGGCTCTTCAGGTGGGAGGACAGGCTGCGGCGGCCGCGCGGGTGCGCCACCTCGGCCGCCACCTGCGCGGGGGAGCGCGCGGGCAGCAGGTTCAGGTGCAGCGTGGCCTGGCCCTGCGCCGCAATCTCGCCGCGCAGCAGGCTGCTGGCGGCATAGACCAGGCTGCCTTCGATGCCGGTGGCGGTCAGCACGAACTCGCCGCGCCGCTTGAACCGCCGGCCCTGGCTGTCGGCAAACGTCAGCACGACGTTTTTCAGCGGCTGGCCGGCAAAGCGTTCGGCCAGGTAGGGCGACCAACCCACGCCATCGTCCAGCACCGCATCGCCCACCGGCCCGCCGCGCGGCGCCACGTCGAAGCCGCAGTTGGCCGGCGCGAGCGGCGCCACCTCCACCCCGGCCTCAGCCAGCCAAGGCGCCCAGGCGCCGTCCGAGCCCAGGCGCGGCCAGCTGGCGCCGCCCAGGGCCAGCACGGCGGCGTGCGGACGCAGCGTCATGGCGCCATCGGGTGTTTCAAAGCAAAAAGTGGCTGCAGCGCCCGTTGAACAAGCGCCAGCGGCTATCGATTTATGAGTATCCGGCGCCCAACCGACCCAGCGATGCCGCATGAAAAAGCGCACCGGCACGGCGTCCGGCGCCTGCGGCGCGCGCAGTCGCAGCAGCCAGGCGCGCAGCAGGGGCGCGGCCTTCATCTCGGTCGGAAACACGCGCCCGGAGGTGCCGACGAAAGTCTGCACGCCCAGCGCCGCCGCCCAGTCGCGCACGGCGTCGGGGCCGAAGTCGCGCAGCCAGCCCGCCACGGCCTCGGCGGCGCCCGGTTCGCCCTCGCCCTGTCGAAAGCGACCGATGAAGGGCGCCAGCGGCTCGGAATGCGTCAGGTTCAGGCCCCCGCGCCCGGCCAGCAAAAACTTGCGCCCGGCCGAAGGCATGGCGTCGAACACCGCCACCGCCACGCCGGCGCGCGACAGCACGTCCGCGGCCATCAGGCCGGCGGGGCCGGCGCCGATGACGGCAACTAAATCGTGGGGCAAGTCGGACATCGGCGCAGGGCACGGAGCAATGCGCCGATTGTCGCGGAAGGCGCGCCGCTGCTATGAAGGCGCCGGCAGCCGCTGGCTCACCAGCTCGGCAAAAAAGCGCGCGCCCACGGGCAGGATGGCGTCATTGAAGTCGTAGCCCGCGTTGTGCAGCGGCAGCCCGCCCACACCGCCGGGCAGGCCGTTGCCGATGAAGACGAAGGCACCCGGCACCTGGCGCAGGAAGGCGCCGAAGTCTTCCGACGCCAGCAGCGGCGGCGTGTCGGCGGCCACGCGCTCGGGCCCCACCACGGCACGCGCGGCCTGCAGCGCGGCGGCCACCGGCGCGTCCCAGTTGACGGTGGGCGCGAACTCGTGCGTGTACTCGACCTCGCAGCTGGCGCCATGCGCCGCGGCGATACCGGCGCAAAGCTCGCGCATGCGGCGCTCCAGCAGCAGCTGCACCTCGGGCGTGAAGCTGCGCGTGTCGCCCTTGATCGTGACGTTGGACGGGATGGCGTTGCGAATGCCGTCGGTGATGAACTCGGTGCACGACACCACGGCGGCGTCGGTGGCCTCCACCGCCCGCGCCACGATGGTTTGCAGCGCCAGCACGATCTCGGCGCCCACCACCAGCGGGTCGATGGTGAGGGCCGGGCGCGAGGCATGGCCGCCGCGCCCGCGGATGCGGATGACGAAGTTGTCCTCGCTGGCCATCAGCGCGCCGGCGCGGGTGGCGATGCTGCCGGCGGCGATGCCGGGCATGTTGTGCGCGCCGTAAATTTCATCGACCGGAAAGCGCTCGAACAAGCCGTCGTCGATCATGGCCTTCGCACCCCGTCCGTGCTCTTCGGCCGGCTGAAAGATGAAGCGCACGGTGCCGCTGAGGTTGCGCCGCTCGACCAGCAGGCGCGCCGCGCCCAGCACCATGGCCATGTGGCCGTCGTGCCCGCAGCCATGAAAGCAGCCGGCGTTTTGCGACAGGTACGGGCGCCCCGGCGCCTGCTCCATCATGGCCAGCGCGTCCATGTCGGCGCGCAGGCCGATCACGCCCGCGCCGGGCCCCACGCGCAGGCTGGCCACCAGGCCCGTGCCGCCGATGCCCCGCTGCACCTGCAGGCCCATCGCCTCCAGCGCCGTGGCCACGTAGTCGGCCGTGCGGTGCTCGTTGAAGCCGGTCTCGGGGTGCCGGTGCAGATGCTGGCGCCAGCGCACCAGCTGAGTGCCCAGTTCAGTTTCGACATACATGTGGGTACTCCTTTCAGATCAAGGGTGGCGCGCCAGCCAAGCCGCTTGCCGCTGCAACACCCGCGCGGCGCTCTCGCCCACGCACTGGGCATAGACCTGCGGCGCGGTGGCGCCTTCGGTGCTGATCAGCAGCACGCGCGCGTCAGCGCTCAAACCTGCCTCGGCCCATTGCGTTGGGTCGGCGCGCAGCGCCTGCAGCGCGGCCAGGCCGGCCACGCCGGATTCACCGGCCACGAGGGGCAGGTCGCCATCGACCCCCTGCGCCAGCGTGCGCATGGCCTGCACGGCCTGCACGTCGTCCACGGTCTGAAAGTGATCCACGCCCGGCTGCAGAAAGCGCCAGGCCAGCGGCGAGGTCTCGCCACAGGCCAGCCCGGCCATCACCGAGTCGACCGATCCCGTCGCCCGCGCGGGCCGCCCCTGCAGCGCGCTTTGCAGCAGGCAGTCGGCCTGCGCCGGCTCGACCACGATGAAGTGCGGCCGGTGCATGCCGTGGAGTTCCCAGAAATAACTCAGCAGCCCGGCGGCCATGCCGCCCACGCCGCCCTGCAGGAAGACGTGGGTGAAGGCGCCCGCCTCGCCCGGTCGCGCGCCGGTCTGCTCCACCACTTCGGCGGCGACGGTGGCGTAGCCCTGCATCACGTCGCGCGGAATGTCCTCGTAGCCCTCATACGACGTATCGGACACCACCTGCCAGCCGTTGTCGCGCGCCAGCCGCGCGGCCTCGGCAACCGAATCGTCGTAGTTGCCGGCAATGCGCACGATCTGCGCGCCGTGCGCGGCAATGGCGTCCTCGCGTTCCTGGCTGACGTGCGCGTGCAACACGATCACGCAGCGGCAGCCGGCCGAGCGCGCCGCGGCGGCCAGCGCGCGGCCGTGGTTGCCGTCGGTGGCGCTGATCACGGTGTAGCCCTGCAGTGGCGTGGCATAACGGCCGGCCAGCACGCCCGTGGGCTCGATATCGGGGTGCAAGCGCAGCACCTGGCGCACCAACGCCACCGGCGCGCCCAGCGCCTTGAAGCTGCCCAGCGGCGAGCGCACGGATTCGTCCTTGACGCTGACGCGCGCCACACCCAGCTGCCGCGCCAGGCCGGGCAAGTCGTGCAGCGGCGTGGCGCCGTGGGCGATCTGCGGCCAGGCGGCCAGCCAGCGCCGGCTCTCCTGCGCGCGCTCGATGTTCATGATCGAACGCAACTCGGCGGGGTAAGGCGCGCGAATGGCGTGTGGGTTGGGGATCAGCATGGCGGGCTCGTCGAAAAGTCGTTGGCCCCATGGTAGGACGCCAGCGGCGGCAAAACATCCCTGCTTTGGAGTCTGCAGAGCAACGTTGTACCGTTTGCGCCGTCGCGCGCGCAACGCCGTCGACCTTCAACCCGGCAGGGGCACCGCCAGCGACACCTTGGCCCGCTGCATCACCACGCAGGTCTTGAAGGCCTTGACGTTGCCGCCGGCAAAAAACAGCTCGCGCGTCAGTTGCTCGTACTCGGCCATGTCGCGCACGTTCAGGATCAGCAGAAAGTCGAAGTCGCCCGTCACGTAGTACACCTGCTGCACCTGCGGGCAGTCGACCAGGCGCCGCCGCACGGCGTCCAGCAGGTCGATGCGCTCGCTCTCGAGCGTCACCTGCACCACGATCGTGATCGACCGTTGCACTGCCGCCGGCTCCACCACCGCCACCGTGGCCGTGATCACGCCCTGGGCCTCCAGCGCCGCAATGCGCCGGTTGACGGCCGAGGGCGACAGGTTCACCGCCTCGGCCAGCTGCCGCTGCGGGCACTTGCCATCGGCCTGCAGCAGGGCCAGCAGTTTGAGGTCGTAGGTGTCGAGGGGCATGGTGGGGGTGACGGGCAAATGGCGCAAGACCTGTTCAGTGGGCCTGAAGGCGGGCGAGACGCGACTGCCAAGGCGGACACACTCAAGCGTTCAGGCCAGAATCTGGGTTGGCAAAAACAGCAGCAAGGCATTGTCCGGCGCGCACTGAAACCCAAACCGCTGGTAGTAGCCTGCAGCCCGCTCGTCGATGGCATCGACGAACAACCCGACACCACCCGCCTCGACCTGAATGCGTTGCGCCCGGTGCAATGCATCCATGAGCAGGAGTTCGCCCAGTCCCTTGCCGTGATGGCGCACGTCCACCGCCAGTCGACCCAGACGCACGCCCGGAATGCGCTGTGGCAGCTTTTTGCGCCAGGCCAGCGGCAAATGGCGGCCTTCGAGTTCGGCCAGGGTCAGCGCGTAGTAGCCGCAGATGCGCGACGGTTCGGCGTCGAGCGTGGCGACGAAGGTCTTGGACAGGCCCTTGGTCTGGTGCTGGCGCGCCACCTGCCGCAACCAGATGTTCAGTTCGTCGCGCCCGCAATCGAAGCCCTGCCGATCATGGCTGCCAGTCAAAGGCGTGATCTGCATCGTTGTGGCGAGCCTTCTTGTAGCGCTTGAGTGCAGCGGCCAGCTTGGCATTGGCCTTGGGCGGCGCCTCGGTCAACTCCAGCAGCCAATTCCAGTCGCGCGGAGACAGGCGAATGACCTCCTGCTGTTCGATGACGTGCTGTGCTTCTTTGAGCGCGGCTTGCACGAGAAACTGGTTGACGGTGGCACCGGTCAACTCGGCCGCGCGACACAGGGTTTGATACACGTCGTGCGACACGCGCGCGCCGATGCGGTCTTGTTTGGTAAGGGCGGTTTCCATGGCAGTTGGCCTCCTGGGGCTTGAGCCTGCATTTTATCATTGGCGCCAAAATGGCGACAACCATGGGAACCACGGATCAAGCCCCTGCCACCCTCCCCTCCCCACTCAAAAACGCCACCCGCACTGCCTGCCCCGGGTGCAGGCGCTCGATGGCGGCGCGGTAGCCGGCCAGCTGGGCTTGCAGGGTTTCGTCGCGCTCGGGCTGCGCGGCGCTCTTGTAGTCCAGCACCCACCAGGCCTCGGGGCCGTGGGCGCCGGCGCGGCGGCGCACCAGGCGGTCGATGCGCAGGCGCTGGCCCTGGTGCACCAGTTCGATTTCGTCGAAGGCCTCCAGCACCTCGGCGGTGGACCAGGCCCAGGCGGCTTCGCCGGTGAAGATGCGGCGCGCCATGGCGGTCGCGTGGGCGGCCTGCTCGGGCGCCAGGGCAAAGCGGCGCTGGGCCTGGGCGGTGCGCTCGGCGCGCCAGCCCTCGGGCGTGTCGCCGGCGTGCTCCAGCAGCCAGTGCATGGCTTCGCCGATGCGCGAGGCGTCGGTGGGAGGGCTGCGCTCGGGCTCGTCCGTCACTTCTGATTTGATAGCTTCCAGCGCTTGTTCCACGCCGGTATTCGGCACTTCAAGCATGAAAAACTCGCCCGGCGGCGCGGTGGCAGCCACGGGCGCCTCGGGCGCGGCGAGAGGAGAGGCGAGCGTTTCGATGCGCTGCCACCAGCTGGATGCGGGCACGCGGTGCGGCACCACGCCGCTCATCACCAGCCGCTGGCGCGCACGGGTCATGCCCACGTACAGGGCGTTGAGTTCCTCGCGCGCCTGGGCGGCGTCTTCCTGCGCTGCCAGCGTCTCCAAACTCGGTGGGGGCTGGCGGTCGTTGGCGACGAAGGCCAGGCGCGCGGGCACGGAGGCGTCGCCAGGCCAGTCGATCAGCACGCCCGGGCCGGAGCGGTGGCTGTCGGCGCCGGCGTCGGTGCCCAGCAGCAGCACGCAGTCGGCCTCCAGGCCCTTGGCGCCGTGCACGGTGAGCAGCTGCACGCTGTCGGGCTGGGCGTGGCGCGGCGCGGGCAGGTGCTGGCGGCGCAGCGCGCGCACCCACTGGTAGGCCGTGAGCGTGCGCCCGCCACCGACCTGCAACGCGCCGGCCAGCAACGCGCGCAGCTGCGCCAGGGTGTGTGCGCGCTCGGGCGCGGGCGCGGCGGCGGCAAAGCGGGCCAGCACGTCGCCGTGCTGGTAGATGGCCTGCAGCGCGTCGTGCGGGGGCAGCGTGGCCAGCCAGTGCTGGTATTGCATCAAATCGGCATGCAGCCGTTGTCCATCAAGCGCGAGCAGCTCTGTATTTGGTAGCACATCGAGCCACGCCGGGCGCGCGTCACCCACGGCGTCGGATGCGCGCACGGTCCGCGCGATGCGCGCCAGGTCGTCGTCGGGCAGGCCGAACAGCGGCGACTTGAGCGCGCGCGCCAGCGACAAGTCGTGCCCCGGCGAGACCAGCGCGTCGACCAGCGCCAGCACGTCTTGCGCGACGGGCAAATCGCCCAGGTTCTGCGCCTGGGGTTGTTCGCAGGCGATGCCCAGGTGGCGCAGCTCGGCCTGCAGCTCGCCCAGCGGCGCGCGCTTGCGGCACAGCACCATGATCTCGTCCGCGGGGGTGCCGGCCGCCACCTGCGCGGCGATCCAGCGCGCGGCCTGGCGCGCCTCCAGCGTGCGCTGATGCTCCTCGGGCTCGACACGCGGCGTGGCCAGGCTGTCGCGCCAGGCCAGCGGGTCGTCGTCCGCGCCGCCCGCGCGCTCGGGGCGCGCGATGAGGGGCAGCGCGGCGACGCGGCCCTGCTCGTCGGTCGATTCGGTGCTGTGCGCGCGGTAGCCGTCGAACTCGCCGGCCGCCTGCGCCGCGCCCATGACGGCGTTGACGGCGGCCAGCACGGCCGGCGCGTTGCGGCGCGTGTGGTCGCAGGCCAGCAGCTCGCCGCCCAGGCCTTGGGCAATGAAGCGCTGCGCGGCGCCGAACACGCGTGGGTCGGCGCCGCGAAAGCGGTAGATGCTTTGCTTGGGGTCGCCGACGATGAAGACGCTGGGCGGCTCCAGCCCGCCGCCCGCGCCGGCGTAGCCCGCCAGCCAGGCGTGCAGCGCCTGCCACTGCAGCGGGTTGGTGTCCTGAAACTCGTCGATCAGCAGGTGACGCACGCGCGCGTCCAGGCGCTGCTGCACGTAGCCGCTGAGAAATTCGTCCGACAGCAGGGTGAGCGCGGCGCGCTCGACGTCGGCCAGGTCGACCCAGCCACGCTCGCGCTTGAGGCGAGCAAAGGCGTCGATGAAGGCGCGCGTCAGGCGCGCCACGCGCTGGTGATGGGCACGGGCCTCGTGCTGGCGGGTGGCGGCCAGCAGGCGCTGCAACTCGGGCTCGGCCTCCTGCGCGGCGGCGAACTTGCGCAGGTGCTGGGTCAGCCGGTCTTCGTTCTTGACGAAAAAGGCATCGCGCAACGCGGCCAGGCGCTGCAGCGGATCGGCCAGCGACTCGAAGGCATCGACCACGGCGGCGGCGGCGGCTTGCGGCGTCTTGTTTTTCTCGACGCCGAGCAGCCGCGCGCGCGCCAGCCAGCGCTCGCGCACGGCGGCGGGCAGCAGCGCATCGGCCGGCTGCGCCTGGTCGGCGAACTCGGGGTACAGCGCGGCGGCCGATGCCACCGCCTCGTCGACATGGCCCACCTCGTCGGCCAGCGCAAACTCCACGCGCCGCGCCAGTGCGCCCTCCAACGCCTGGTGCGCGCGGGTGCGGCCCAGCGCGGCCACCAGGGCGGCGTAGTCGGCGCGCAGGCCGACGTCGGCGTCGATGGTGTCGAGCAGGCCGCGCCAAGCCTCGGCCACGGCGTCGGCGGTGTCTTCCAGCAGCTCGTAGCGGGTGGGCAGGCCCAGGTCGGCCAGCACCTGCAGCGGCGCGCTGCGCAACAGGGCCGCGAACCAGCTGTGGAAGGTGCGGACCTGCACCGTGCGCGCCTGGGCCAGCAGCGTTTGATACAAATGTTGTAGCTGCTCGCGCTGGCCTGGCAAGCGCTGGAGCTCGATTCCTCTTGCAATCAACTCTTTGTCCAGCACCTCGGGCGCGGCCTGCGCGAATTCGGCCAGCCACTGCTGCAGGCGCTGGCGCATCTCACCGGCGGCCTTGCGGGTGAAGGTGATGGCCAATATCTCTTGCGGCGCGGCGCCGTCCAGCAGCGCGCGCAGGATGCGCGACACCAGCATCCAGGTCTTGCCCGCGCCGGCGCAGGCTTCCACCGCCACGTGGCGGCGCGGGTCGCAGGCGATGGCGTAGAACGCATCCCGCGTGCAGGGCTGGTCGTTGTGTTCGTAGGCGGGCGTCGTCATGACCAGAAGTCCCTGCGGCACAGACCGCGCGCCGCGCACCAGTCGCACACGCTGCCCTCGCCCAACGGGCGCAGCGGGTGGCCGGCGGCGATGCGGGCCAGGTCGTCCTCGATGCCCTGGTGCAGCGCGGCGGCGTGCTCCAGCAGCTGCGCCGACGCATACAGCCTGGCGGGCTCGCGCTCGCCCACGTTCAGGTAGGCGGCCTGCGGTGCGTCATGGCCGGTCAGCAGGGCGTAGAAGGGCAATTGCGTGTCCTCGCTGCCGGTCTTCAGGCGCGCCTGGGTGCGCGCGGGGCTTTCGGTCTTGTAGTCGATCACCAGCGGCGCGCCGTCCGGCAGGCGGTCCACGCGGTCGAAGGTGCCCAGCAGCGCCACCTCGCCCACCTGGCGGCGCACGCCTTGCTCGCCTTCCTCGAACACGGCGCCGGTGGCGGCCTCGTGCCCGGCCAACCAGTCCAGATAGCCATCACGCACAGCCGGCCAGGCGACGGCGAAGGGCAGGAAAGCCCCGCCCTGCAAGCCCAGCGCCTGCATGGCCTGCTCTGCGGCAGCGTCCAGCAGGGCCGCGCGCACGGCAGCCGGGTCGGCCTGCAGCGCCCGATGAAAGCGGTGCAGCACCTCGTGCAGCCAGATGCCGAAGTCGCGCTTGTCGACCTCGGCTTCCAATTCACCCTCTTCGGCCAGCCCCAGCTGGCGCAGGGCAAAGAATCGGTACGGGCAGGCGCGCAGCATCTCGTAGCTGCTGGCCGACAGCGGCTGCGTGGGCAGCGCGGCGCCACTCGGCGCAGGCACCGCCACGGGCTTGGCAATCAGCGCGCGGCGGGCGCGCGGATCGACGCCTTCGCTACTCTGCCCCTGCAGCCGCAGCGCCTGCACCCAGGGCGAGGGCAGCAGCGGCTCGCCGCTGTCGTCGCTGGTGCGCCACAGCACGTCGATCTGCGGCACGGCCAGCGCGACGCGCCAGGCCGCCGCCTGCGCCGCCGCCAGCTGCTCGCGCAGCGGCAGGTGCAATGCCTGGCGCTGGGCGGCGGTCCAGGGGCCGGGCGGCTCGGGCGCGGCGGGCAGGCGCTGCTCGTCGGCGCCGGGCAACACCAGGGCGACAAACGGGCGGCCCAGCAGCTGGCTGAGCGGCAGCACCACCACCGGTGCATTGGGCGGGTGCGGCGGGCGAAAGCTGGCGGCCTCCAGCGTGTCGCCGACCCAGCGCGTGAACTCGCGCAGGCCCAGGCGCCGCCGGGCCGCGGGCCAGGCCAGCCAGTCGGTGTCGGCGCCGGGCGCCAGGCTCAGCGCATCGGCCACGGCGGCGCCGGCGGCGTCGTCTAGCAGCGGCTGCCAGGCGCCCCACGCGGCCAGCGCCTCGCGCAGGGCGGCCAGCCAGTCGGCCAGCGGGCGCGGCGCCTGCAGCGCGGCGCGCAGTGCCTCGACCCGATGGGTCAGCGGCTGGCCGGCGGTGCGCGCACTGGCCTCCAGCCAGTCGCGCACGCCGTCCCGGCGCAGTTGACGCTCCAGCGTGCGCAGGGCGGCGGCGTCCGCGTCGGGCGCCAGCTTGAGCCAGTCCAGCACCGCGTCGGTGGACGCACCCCGCGCCGCCGCGCGCAGCAGCGCCACCAGCCGCGCGGCGGCATGGGTGGTGGACAGCGTCCAGCCCGTCTCGTCGCGCAGCGGCACGCCGCGTGCGGCCAGCAGCGCGCTGATGCGGCGCGTGAGCACGCGGTCGCCGGCCACCAGGGCCACCGGCGCGCGGCCCTGGGCCAGGTGTGCCAGCACGCAGGCGGCGGCGCGCTCGGCCTCGTCCTCGCCGTCGGCGCACACGTGCAGCGCCGGCGTGGCGCCGGGCGGGTCGGCCGGCAGGGCAAGCCAGGTCGCCTTGTCGGCGTAATGCTCCGCCAGGTGGGCGGTCAGCAGATCGGGTTGCAGGCCGGGCACGATGACAAGCGCGTCCAGCGTCTGGCCCACGCGCGGGCCGAACAGCACGTCGGTGGCGTAGTCGGAGCTGCCGGCCCAGGCCAGCGCGATGCGGCCCAGCGCAGCCTCCAGCGCCATCGGGCCCTCGCCCAGCGGCGGCAGCGCGGCGCGCGCCTGCTGCGCCCAGTCGGGACGCAGCGCGGGCGGCAGGCTGGCGGCCACCGGCGCCAGCGGCGCCGCCCACTCCAGCAGCAGGCCAGCCAGCGCCTGGCGCTGGGCGCCCAGGCCGGCAGCCTCCAGCAGGCCGGCGGCGGTGAGCCAGTCGCGCCCATGCTCGCCGCTGAGGTCGGTGGGCGCGGGGCTGAACATGCCCACGCGCGCTGCCCAGGTGCGCGTGCTTTCAAAGCGCGGCGCGTAGCCGTCGGGATACTGCGCCGCCCACAGCCGCGCCGCCAGCGGCGCCAGTTGGGCATAGGGCAGCAGCACCACGGAGCGCGCCGGATGCGCGGCCTGCTCGTGCAGGCTGGCGTGCACGCGGGCCAGCAAATCGGCCCAGTTGGAGGGGGTGGGCGCCTGATTCGTCACGCTGGGGGCAAGCATCGGCGCGTCAGTGGATATGGGTTTCTGTCACAATGACCCGCACTGTAGCCGCAGCGTCGGCGCCCACTTTTCTCAAGGATTGCCTCATGGCCAGCGACCTGATCAAACACGTGAGTGATACCTCTTTCGAAGCCGACGTGCTGAAGTCGGACAAACCCGTCCTGGTGGACTTCTGGGCCGAATGGTGCGGCCCCTGCAAGGCCATCGCGCCTTCGCTGGACGAGCTGGCCGGCACCTACGACGGCAAGCTGACGGTGGCCAAGGTCAACGTCGACGACAACCAGAACATCCCGGCCAAGTACGGCATTCGCGGCATCCCGACGCTGATGGTGTTCAAGAACGGCCAGTTGGCCGCCACCAAGGTGGGCGCGCTGTCCAAGGCGCAGCTGGCGCAGTTCATCGACCAGCAACTGGCCTGAATTTGGCGCAGTCTCGACTGCGCAACAGCCCACGCCGCGCCGCTCGCGCGGCGTTTTGTTTTCCTGCCATAATCTGCCCCTGAGACCGGCGTTCAGGTAAGCGCCGGCCGGTGTCCTGCAACCCAGGTGCACCTGCAGCAATGCCCCATGCGGGCCTTGCCCGCCTCCCCAAATCCATCCGCTTTCTTTCCCGTCATCGCACGGTCTGGCTCGGCCCACCCGCGCGCCCACACGCACCGACCACATTTCCCATGCATCTGAACGAACTCAAAGTGCTGCACGTCTCCGAACTGCTCAAGCAGGCCGAGGCGCTGGAAATCGACAACGCCAGCCGCATGCGCAAGCAGGAGCTGATGTTCGCCCTGATCAAGAAGCGCGCCAAGGCCGGCGAGCAGGTGTTTGCCGACGGCGTGCTGGAGATCCTGCCCGACGGCTTCGGCTTTCTGCGCAACCCCGACACCAGCTACACCGCCAGCACCGACGACATCTACATCAGCCCCAGCCAGGTGCGCCGCTTCAACCTGCACACCGGCGACATGATCGAGGGCGAGGTGCGCATCCCCAAGGACGGCGAGCGCTACTTTGCGCTGACCAAGCTGGACATGGTCAACGGCGACGCGCCCGAGAAGAACAAGCACAAGGTGATGTTCGAGAACCTGACGCCGCTGTTTCCGCGCGAGCAGATGCGCCTGGAGCGCGACGCCTTCAAGGGCGAGGAGAACATCACCGGCCGCATCATCGACGTCATCGCCCCCATCGGCAAGGGCCAGCGCGCGCTGATCGTGGCGCCGCCCAAGAGCGGCAAGACGGTGATGATGCAGACCATCGCCCACGCCATCGCCGCCAACCACCCCGACATCCACATGATGGTGCTGCTGATCGATGAGCGGCCCGAAGAGGTGACCGACATGCAGCGCTCGGTCAAGGCCGAGGTGATCGCCTCGACCTTCGACGAGCCGGCGGCGCGCCATGTGCACGTGGCCGAGATGGTGATCGAGCGCGCCAAGCGCCTGGTCGAGCTGAAGAAGGACGTGGTGATCCTGCTGGACTCGATCACCCGCCTGGCGCGCGCCTACAACAACGTCGTGCCCTCCAGCGGCAAGGTGCTGACCGGTGGCGTCGACAGCAACGCCCTGCAGCGGCCCAAGCGCTTTCTGGGCGCGGCGCGCAACGTCGAAGAAGGCGGCAGCCTGACCATCATCGCCACCGCGCTGATCGACACCGGCAGCCGCATGGACGAGGTGATCTTCGAAGAGTTCAAGGGCACGGGCAACAGCGAGATCCACCTGGACCGCCGCCTGTACGAGAAGCGCGTGTTCCCCTCGATTCAGCTCAACCGCTCGGGCACCCGCCGCGAGGAACTGCTGCTGGCGCCCGAGGTGCTGCAAAAGACCCGCATCCTGCGCCAGTTCATGTACAACATGGACGAGATCGAGGCGATGGAGATGGTCATCAAGAGCATGAAGGCGACCAAGACCAACGTCGAGTTCTTCGACATGATGCGCCGCGGCGGGTAAGCCGCGGCAGCACGACTGGGGCGCCGCGGGCTTACGAGGCCGTCGCCGGCCTCTTGCCGTAGGCGCTGCCGCCGGGGTTGTCGATGGTCGAGTGCTCGCGGTTGTCGTGCATGAACAGCACGGCGATCAGCCCGAACACCGCGACGACCGTCACGTACCACGGGAACACCTCGCCAAAGCCGTGCTGCTTCATGAACAGCGCGACGTATTCGGCCGAGCCGCCGAACAGCGAATTGCCGATCGCGTAGGTGAAGCCCACGCCCAGCCCGCGGATGTAGGCCGGGAACATCTCCGCCTTCACGATGCCCGAGATCGAGGTGTAGAAGCTCAGGAAGAACATCGCCAGGATGATCAGGAGGCCCGCGTCGAACAGCGAGGTCTGCCTGCCGATGGCGTTCAGCACCGGCACCGGCAGCACGATCATGGCGACGGCGAAGATCAGCATGCTGTTCTTGCGCCCGATCTTGTCCGAAATGGCGCCGATCACCGGTTGCATCAGCATGAAGACGAACAGGCACACGGTCATCGTGTCAGCCACGTCGCCCTTGGAAAAGCCGCCGGTGTTGATCAGATACTTTTGCATGTAGGTGCTGAAGGTGTAGAAGGTCAGCGAGCCGATGCAGGTGATGCCGAACACCACCCAGAACGAGCGCTGGTGGTGCCAGACCTCCCTGAAGGTACCGGCGCCCTCGTGATGGCGGTCCGATTTCGAAGTGGTCTCGGTCAGGCCCGAACGCAGCCACAGCGACACCAGCGCCGCCACCGCGCCGATGACGAAGGGCAGGCGCCACCAGCCGGCGGTGATCTGGTCGCCGCCCAGGGTGTGGGTCATGATCACGGCCAGCAGGCTGGCCAGCAGCTGGCCGCCGATCAGCGTCACGTACTGGAACGACGAGAAAAAGCCGCGTCGGCCGGGTTGCGCGATCTCGGACATGTAGGTCGCGGTCGAGCCGTATTCGCCGCCGACGGCGATGCCCTGGATGCAGCGCACCAGCAGCAGCAACACGGGCGCCCAAGCGCCCACGGTGGCGGCGGTCGGCAGCGCCGCCAGGCACAGCGAGCCGAAGCCCATCATCAGGATCGACACCACCATGGCGTCCTTGCGCCCGAAGCGGTCCGATATGCGCCCGAAAATGTAGCCGCCCACCGGGCGCATCAGAAAGCCGATGAAAAACACCCCGGCCGCCTGCATGAAGGCGCCGGTCTGGCCGGTGCCGGTGAAAAACTGCTCGGCAAAGTAGACGCTGAAGAAGGCGTAGATGTAGAAGTCGAACCACTCGACCAGATTGCCACTGGAGGCCTTGACGATGGCCCAGACGGTCTCTCGGGTGGAGAGCTGGCCCATGATCGGGGCCGGCGCCCCGGTGGGTGCCGGCGCCGCTGCGGCATTCGCCATGACGAGACCTCTTTCCTTGCCTTGATGCCGGCAAATACTACTCCGCCGCCGGCCCGCGCGTCAGCCCGGTTGCGCGCGCCAAGACCCATTCGCCGCACGGGCAACACCGCCCTTGGCGTCCATACCCGGTACCGATATAATGGGCGGTTTTTTCGGCAAGTACGTCGGATGGGCCGGCGCGGCTACCGCAGCGAACCCCCAAGGATTTCATCATGCGTGAAGGCATTCACCCCGCGTACCGCGAAGTGTGCTTCGTGGACCTGTCCAACGGCTTCAAGTTCGTCACCCGCTCGTGCGTCAACACCAAGGAAACGGTGAAGATGGACGACGGCCGCGAGCTGCCCCTGTTCAAGCTGGACACCTCCAGCGAGTCGCACCCCTTCTACACCGGCACGCAGAAATCGGTGGACAACCTGGGCGGGCGCGTCGAGAAGTTCCGCAACCGCTACGGCAAGGTGGCCCGCTAAAATCGCGCGGCGCCTTTTCCGGCTCTCGAAGGGCAGCACGGGCAACCGCGCTGCCCTTTTTCTTTCCTTGATCCGCCTGCCTTGAACGAACCCAGCCCCGCCATCGTCGCCCAGGACGCCGTGCGCCGCCTGCCGCGCTGGGCGCTGCTGCTGCTGTGCCTGGCCTACGTCGTGCCGGGCTATGTCGGGCGCGACCCCTGGAAGAGCGCCGACCTGGCGGCCTTCGGCATCATGCGCGAGCTGGCGGGCGAAAGCGCGTGGTCCGCCTGGTGGCAACCCAGCCTGATGGGCCTGGCGCCCGACACCCCCGCCCTGCTGCCCTACTGGCTGGGCGCCTGGGCATTGCAATGGGCGCCGGCCTGGGTGGCGCCGGACTTCGCGGTGCGCCTGCCCTTCATGGCGATGCTGGCCGGCACCTTGGCCGTGACCTGGTACGCGGTGTACGACCTGGCGCGCCATGCCGGTGCGCAGCCCGTGGCCTTTGCCTTCGGCGGCGAGGCACGCGCCACCGACTACGCCCGCGCGCTGGCCGATGGCGGCCTGCTGGCGCTGATCGCCACGCTGGGGCTGGCGCAGTTCTCGCACGAGACCACGCCGGCGCTGGGGCAGCTGTTCTTCTCGACCCTGGTGTTCGGCGGCCTGGCCGGCCTGCCGTTTCGCCCGCGTGCCGCCCCGGTGGCGCTGCTGATCGGCCTGCCCGGCCTGGTGCTCAGTGGCGCGCCGTCGATCGCGCTGATCTTTGGTGTCGTGGCCACGCTGGGCCTGCTGCGCCCCTCGGCCGATCACCTGCCGCCCGCGCTGCGTCGGCGCGCCGGCTTGGTGCTGGGCGTGGCCACACTGGCCAGCGCCGTGCTGGCGTGGTTCAGCGGGCTGCTCAGCTGGCAGCTGGCCGTGCCGGGCTCGGGCTGGGGCAACCCGCGCGCCCTGAGCCAGCTGCTGCTGTGGTTTACCTGGCCGGCCTGGCCGCTGGTGCTGTGGGCGCTGTGGCGCTGGCGCGGACAACTGGGCCAGCTGGGGCGCCAGCGCCATCTGGGCCTGCCGCTGCTGATCGCCGGCGTGCCGGTGGCCTGCACCGTCGCCACGCCCGCGGGCGACCGCGCCCTGCTGCTGGCCCTGCCCGGCATGGCCTGCCTGGCCGCGCTGGCGCTGCCCACCTTCAAGCGCAGCGCGGCGGCGCTGATCGACTGGTTCACGGTGCTGTTCTTCAGCGCCTGGACCCTGGTCATCTGGGTGGTGTGGATCTCGATGCAGACCGGGGTGCCCGCGCAGCCGGCCGCCAACGTGGCGCGGCTGGCACCGGGCTTTCAGCCGAGCTTTCAGTGGTTGGCGTTCATCGCCGCGCTGGCGGCCACCATGGCCTGGATCGCGTTGGCGCGCTGGCGCACCGGGCGCCATCGCACCGCACTGTGGAAAAGCCTGGTGCTGCCCGCGGCCGGCGCCACGCTGTGCTGGCTGCTCCTGATGACGCTGTGGCTGCCGGCCCTGAACTACGCGCGCAGCTACGCGCCGCAGATGCGGCAGGTGCGCCAGCTGGTGGGCGAGGCGCCCTGCGTGCAAGTGCATGGCCTGTCGGTGGCGCAGGTGGCCGCCGTGCGCTTTCATGGCGGCTGGGACACGCTGCCGGCGCGCAGCCTGGCCAGCTGCCCTTGGCTGCTGGTGGACGTGGACGCCACCGCCAGCCTGCCGGCCATCGTGTCGATGTCGCACTGGCGCCTGGTGGGCGAGGTGCGCCGCCCGACCACCAAGGACGAAGACCTGCTGGTGTACCGGCGCGTCGGCGCGCCCTGACGGGCGCGGCGCCGGGCGCGCCGTTCAGGCCGCGGGCGCCTGCAGGTACGCGCGCCGCAACTGCTCGCGCGCGGCGCTGCCCACCCCCAGTTGCCGGGCCAAGTAGGCGTCCAGGCCGCCAAACTCCTCGTCCACCGTCTGCAGCGCGGCGTCCAGGAACGGGCCCTGCACGCGCCACAGCACCTCGCGCACCTCCTGCGCGACGCGCGGGTCGCGGGCGGCGGGCATGCGGTAGTGCTCGTTGGTGAGCAGGTAGTCGTGCATCACTTCGCCGCGCGGCACACCCAGCGCCAGCAGGATCAGCGCGGCGGCGTAGCCCGTGCGGTCCTTGCCAGCGGTGCAGTGGAACACCAGCGGCTCGTCGCTGCGCAGCAGCTGCGCGAACAGCTCGGCAAAGCGCGGCGCGTTGTGGCGCACGAAATTGCGGTAGGTCAGGCACATCAGCTCGACCGTGCGCTGGGCCGTGAGCGCCTCGCCGGCCGCCAGGATGCTCTGCATGCCCTGCACCACCGTGGGCTCGATGGGCAGCGGGTGCTGCACCACGCCGGGCAACTGGTAGGCGGCGGCGGCACGCTCGCTGCCTCCGCGAAAGTCCAGCGCGCGCGAGACACCCAGCGAGGCCAGCACCTGCGCGTCGTCGACCGTGAGCGCCGCCAGGTGGTCCGAACGGAACAGGCGGCGCCAGCGCACCACGCGCCCGTCGTCCGTGCGGTAGCCGCCCAAGTCGCGGAAATTGCTGGCGCCGGACAGGTGCAGGGAGCGGTCGGGAGACGGGGTCATGGGCAGGGCAGTGGCAAGCAGGTCAACCAAGTATTGTCGGACAGGCCGCCGTGACCCCGTGTCGCCCACGGGGCTGAAACCTCAGTCAACGAGCACTTTGCCACGCAGCGAATGCGGCAGGGCCTCGGTGATGGTCACGTCCAGCATCTGCCCGACCAGGCGCGCGCCCTGGGGGCCGCCGTCGAAGTTGACGATGCGGTTGCACTCGGTGCGGCCCATCAGCTCGCTCGGGTTCTTGCGCGAGGGCCCCTCGACCAGCAGGCGCTGCACGGTGCCGACGCGGCTGGCGCTGATCGCGCGCACGTTGCGCTCCACCACCGCCTGCAGGTGCTGCAGGCGCGCCAGCTTCACCTCGTGCGGCGTGCGGTCGGGCAGGTTGGCGGCGGGCGTGCCGGGGCGCGGGCTGTAGATGAAGGAAAAGCTGGCGTCGTAGCCCACGTCCTCGATCAGCTTCATGAGCTGGGCAAAGTCGTCCTCGGTCTCGCTGGGAAAGCCGACGATGAAGTCGCTGGACAGGCTGATGCCCGGCCGCACCGCGCGCAGGCGGCGGATGATGCTCTTGTATTCGAGCGCCGTGTAACCGCGCTTCATCAGCGACAGGATGCGGTCGGAGCCATGCTGCACCGGCAGGTGCAAATGACTGACGAGTTTGTCGACTTTGCCGTAGACGTCGATCAGCGCCGGCGTGAACTCGTTGGGGTGGCTGGTGGTGTAGCGGATGCGTTCGATGCCGGGGATTTCGGCCACGTATTCGATCAGGGTGGCGAAGTCCGCGATCTCAGCCGTGTCACCCATCCTGCCGCGATAGGCGTTGACGTTCTGCCCCAGCAAGGTGACCTCGCGCACGCCCTGGTCGGCCAGGCCGGCGACCTCGGTCAGCACGTCGTCGAAGGGACGGCTGAACTCCTCGCCGCGCGTGTAGGGCACCACGCAGTAGCTACAGTATTTGGAGCAGCCCTCCATGATCGAGACGAAGGCCGTCACGCCCTCCACGCGCGCCGGCGGCAGGCAGTCGAACTTCTCGATCTCGGGAAAGCTGATGTCCACCTGGGGCGCCCGGGTGCGCCGGCGCTCGGCCAGCAGCTCGGGCAGGCGGTGCAGGGTCTGCGGGCCGAACACCACGTCCACGTAGGGCGCGCGCTTGATGATTTCCTCGCCCTCCTGGCTGGCCACGCAGCCGCCCACGCCGATCAGCACGCCCTTGTCCTTCAGGTGCTTGACGCGGCCCAGGTCGGAAAACACCTTTTCCTGTGCCTTCTCGCGCACCGAGCAGGTGTTGAACAGGATCAGGTCGGCCGCCTCGGGGTCGTCGGTGGCCTCGTAGCCGTCGGCGGCGGCCAACACGTCGGCCATCTTGGCCGAGTCGTAGTCGTTCATCTGGCAGCCGAAGGTCTTGATGAAGAGTTTGCGCGTCATGGTGGGTGGCAAGAAATGCAAGGCGAGCGGCCGGCGGGGCGCCGGCCGGAAGAACCGCGGGCCGTGGGCCGGCCGTCAGTTGATGTAGTCGGGCTCGGGCCGGGCGCTGCCGGCCTGCGCACCCTGCACGGGCCGCGCGATCTCGGCCGGCGTCAGAATCCAGATCTCGCGCACCATGCCGGCGGCATCGCGCTGGTAATTGACGACGAAGCTCTTGCCGCGCAGCGTGCCGGTGAGCGCCACGCGGTTGTGCGCGTCGCGCACGCGCACGCCGGGCCCCAGGCGTTCGGTCTTGCCGTCGAGCTCGACCACGGGCGGCGCCGTGAAGGTGATGCCGCCGCGCTGCACCTTGGCCGGGAACAGGCGCTGCATCTGGGCCTGGGCGGCCAGCGGCAGCATGCCGGCCAAAGCCAGCGCGGCGCCTAGGGCCAACCGGCGTGGCTGGGAGAGGGGTTTCGAGCAGCGGTTCATGGTGTCTGTCCAGAGGCTGTGAAAGCAAACGTCAAACCGGGCATTTTACGGGCTGCCTCGCCCGCCCGGCGGCCCCGGAGGGCGCCGCAAAGCCCGCAGCGCCAGTGCTGGCACCGCCCGACGATGGGCAAAGCCGATAAAGTTGCATAAAATCTGCATATTTAAAACGCCCCGCTCCCCAACGTTCATGGCTGCACTCCCCGAAGCCTCCGGCCTGCCCATCGCCAGCGAGGAAAAAACCCAGGCGCCGGCGCTGACGCAGGCGCTGGCACGCCCCTACCAGCACGGCTTCGTCACCGACGTCGAGTCCGATTCGCTGCCGCCGGGCCTCGACGAGGACACCATCCGCGCCATCTCGCGCATCAAGAAGGAGCCCGAGTTCCTGCTGAAGTGGCGCCTGGCCGCGCTGGAGCGCTTCTTCAAGATGGAAGAGCCCGACTGGGCCTACCTGCGCATGCAGCCCATCGACCTGCAGTCGCTGTCCTACTACTCGGCGCCCAAGTCAATGCAGAACGCGCCCAAGAGCCTGGACGAGGTCGACCCCAAGCTGCTGGAGACCTACGAAAAGCTCAACGTGCCGCTGCACGAGCGCGCGCGCCTGGCCGGCGTGGCCGTGGACGCGGTGTTCGACTCGGTCTCGGTGGGCACCACCTTTCGCAAGCAGCTGGCCGACGTCGGCGTGATCTTCTGCTCGTTCTCGCACGCGGTGCAAAACCACCCCGAGCTGGTCGAAAAGTACATGGGCACCGTGGTGCCGCAGGGCGACAACTACTACGCCGCGCTCAACTCGGCGGTGTTCTCCGACGGCTCCTTCGTCTACATCCCCAAGGGCGTGAAGTGCCCGATGGAGCTGTCCTCGTACTTCCGCATCAACGCCGCCAACACCGGCCAGTTCGAGCGCACGCTGATCATCGCCGAAGAGGGCAGCACCGTCAGCTACCTCGAAGGCTGCACCGCGCCGCAGCGCGACGAGAACCAGCTGCACGCGGCGGTGGTCGAGCTGATCGCGCACGACGACGCCTTCATCAAGTACTCGACGGTGCAAAACTGGTACCCCGGCGACGAGAACGGCGTGGGCGGCATCTACAACCTGGTGACCAAGCGCGGCCTGTGTGCGGGCAAGCGCTCGCGCATCGCCTGGACGCAGATCGAGACCGGCTCGGCCGTCACCTGGAAGTACCCCAGCGTGATCCTGCGCGGCGACGACTCCAACGGCGAGTTCCACTCGATTGCCGTGTCCAACCACTTCCAGCAGGCGGACACCGGCACCAAGATGATCCACATCGGCAAGAACACATCGAGCCGCATCGTCTCCAAGGGCATCAGCGCCGGCAACGCGCAAAACAGCTACCGCGGCCAGGTGCGCATCAACCCCGGCGCCGCGGGCGCGCGCAACCACACGCAGTGCGACTCGCTGCTGATCGGCCCCGACTGCGGCGCCCACACCTTCCCGTACATCGACGTGGCGCGCAGCGACGCGGTGGTCGAGCACGAGGCCACCACCACTCGCATCAGCGAGGAGCGCCTGTTCTATTGCCAGCAGCGCGGCATCGACCCGCAGGAGGCCACGGGCCTGATCGTGGGCGGCTTTTGCCAGGCCGTGATCGAGGAGCTGCCGATGGAATTCGCGCTCGAGGCCAAGGCCCTGCTGGCCGTGTCGCTGGAAGGCGCCGTCGGCTGATTTGAAAGCAAAAAATGGCTCTGGCGCCCGTGTATCAAGCGCGGGCAGCTATCAAAACAATAGGACTTCTCCCTCATGACCTCTTCCTCTCCCCTGCTGCAAGTGCGTGACCTGCGGGTCGACGTGGGCGAGCGCACCGTGCTGCGCTCGGTCTCGCTGGACGTTCCCGCCGGCGCGCTGGTGGTGCTGATGGGCGCCAACGGCAGCGGCAAGAGCACGCTGGGCATGGCCCTGGCCGGCCACCCCAACTACCAGGTCACCGCCGGCAGCGCCCGCCTGGGCGATGCCGACCTGTTGGGCCTGCCGGCGCACGAGCGCGCCCGCGCCGGCCTGTTCCTGTCCTTCCAGTCGCCGCCCGACGTGCCGGGCGTCAAGAACAACCTGTTCATCCGCACCGCGCTCAACGCCGTGCGCGAGGCGCGCGGGCTGGAGCCGCAGGACGCGTTCGACTTCCTGTCCAGCGCCAAGCAGGGCGCCAAGCAGCTGGGCCTGCCCGAGGCCATGCTGGGCCGCCCGGTCAACGAGGGTTTTTCGGGCGGCGAGCGCAAGCGCAACGAACTGCTGCAGTTGTCGCTGCTGCAGCCGCGCCTGGCCCTGCTCGACGAGATCGACTCGGGCATGGACGTGGACGGCGTGCGCGCCGTGGTCGAGCTCGTGCAGCGCCTGCGCGCGCAGGGCACGGCCTTCATCGTCATCTCGCACTACCTGCAGATGATCGAGCAGCTGCAGCCCGACACCGTGCTGCGGCTGGACCAGGGCTGCATCGCCGAAACCGGCGACATCGAGCTGGCGCGCCGCATCGCCCGCACCGGCTTCGCGCGCGCCGCCGCCACCGCGGAGGCCTGAGCATGGACAGCGCCCGCGCCGACATCCTGGCGGCCGAAAGCCACCTGCAAGCGCACGGCTGGATCGGCCGCCACAACGAATCGTTCCGCCACCTGCCCCCGCCCGACTTGCCGACGTGGCAGGGCCAGCCGGCCACCGACGCCGCCTGCGACGCGCCCCCCCTGGCGGGCACCGGCTGGACGCTGCTGCCCATGGGCCAGACGCCGGCGCATGGCGTCGACGCCCGCTGGCTCGACGCGCTCGACCCGGCGCAGCGTGCCGAGCTGTTCGCCGGCCTGCCCCCGCCGGGCGAAGGCGGCGATGCCGCGCCCTTCGCCTGGGCCCACCGCGCCCTGTGCCGCCAGGGCCTGCGCCTGCGCGTGCAGGGCACGCCCGGCAAGGCGCCCGGCGAGCAGGACACCGTGTGGCTGCAGCTGCGCCACCAGCCGCGCGCGCAGGCCGAGGCGCCGCTGCTGGTGCTGGATGTGGACGAAGGCGTGCGCTGCATGCTGATCGAGTCGCACGAGCACGACCCCGCCGTGTGCGCCCACGGCCTGACGCAAAACCTGCACGTGCACATCCGGCTGGCGCGCGGCGCCCGGCTGCAGCACCTGCGCGTGGCCGCGCCCGGCCCGCAAGACCGCCGCGCCCACGTCGTGCACGCCACGCTGGCGGCCGACGCGCATTACGCCCAGGCGCTGGTCGCCACCGGCGGCAGCTATCACCTGCAGCGCTGCGTGGTTCAGCTGCAGGGCGCGGGCGCCGAGGCGCGCCACGCCGGCCTGCTGCTGGCCGGCGCGCAGGCCATCGACCACCACATCTTCAGCCGCCTGGACGCGCCGCGCACCACCAGCCAGGTCGAGGCCCTGGCCCTGGCCTCGGGCAGCGCCCGCGCGGTGGCCAATGCCTACACCCGCATCGCCGCCGGCAGCGACGACGCCTCGGTGCGCCAGCGCCTGTCGGGCATCGCGCTGGACGGCCAGCCGCGCATGGTGCTGCGCCCGCACCTCGAAATCCTGCACGACCAGGTGCAGGCGGTGCACGGCGCCACCTGGGGCGCGCTGCCGGCCGACGCCCTGTTCTACGCCCGCCAGCGCGGCCTGGACGAGACCACCGCGCGCGCCCTCATCATCGACGGCATGGCGCGCGCCGTGCTGGAGCGCTGCCTGATTGATGCCGACGGCACCCGCCTGCTGACCGAATGGCTGGACAGCGGCTGGCTGCACCAGGCCATCGCCCGCCACCTGACCCTCAAGGAGCCCGCCCATGGGTGAAGCCCACGCCTTCCTGCACGACGGCGCGCTGAACGTGCCGGCCCTGCGCGCGCAGTTTCCGGTGCTGGCGCAGGCGGTGCATGGCGCACCGCTGGCCTACCTGGACAACGGCGCCACCACCCAGATGCCGCTGGCGGTGCTGGAGGCCATGCGCGTCTTCGAGACGCGCGACCGCGCCAACATCCACCGCGGCGTGCACACGCTGAGCCAGCGCGCCACCGACGACTTCGAGGCCGCGCGCGCCGTGCTCAAGCGCTTCATCGGCGCCGGAGCCGAGCACGAGCTGGTCTTCACCTCGGGCACCACCGAGTCGCTCAACCTCGTCGCCCAGGGCCTGTGGCTGGGCGGCGCGGGCAAGGCCTGGCTGCGCGCGGGCGACGAGATCATCGTGAGCGGCCTGGAGCACCACGCCAACCTGATCCCCTGGCAGCAGGCGGCGCAGGCCAGCGGCGCCAGGCTGCTCGTGCTGCGCCCCGACGCCGCAGGCCGCCTGCACACGGCCGATCTGCAGCGCCTGCTGACCGAGCGCACGCGCGTGTTTGCCGTGACGGCCGGGGCCAACGCGACCGGCGAGCGCCCACCCTATGAAGAGATGCTGCTGCTGGCCACGCAAGCCGGCGCGCTCACCGTGCTGGACGCCGCGCAGGCGGCCAGCCACGCCGTGCCCAAGCTGTCCGCCCTGGCCTGCGACTTCATGGCCTTCTCGGGCCACAAGATGTACGGGCCCATGGGCACCGGCGTGCTGGCCGGCCGGCGCGCGGCGCTGGAGCGCCTGCACCCGCTGCGCCTGGGCGGCGACATGGTCGAGTGGGTCAAATACGACAGCGCCTGCTATGCCGCCCTGCCCGCCCGGCTGGAAGGCGGCACGCCCAACGTGGGCGGCGCCGTCGGCCTGGCGGCCGCCGCGCAGTTCATCGACCAGGTGGGGCGCGCAGCCATCGACGCCCACGTGCACGCCCTGCGCGCGCAGGCGGTGGCGGGCCTGGCGGCGATCGAGGGCGTCACCGTGCTGGCGCCGCACGCCACCGATGCGGCCCTGCTGTCCTTCGTGGCGCGCGACGTACACCCGCACGACATCGGCACCCTGCTGGACGAGCAGGGCATTGCCGTGCGCACCGGCCACCACTGCGCCCAGCCGCTGATCGACCACCTGGGCCTGGGGCCCACCACGCGCGCCTCGTTCGCGGTCTACAACACGCCCGAGGAGGTGGAGCGCCTGGTCGCTGGTGTCGCGCGCGCGCTGGAGGTCCTGCGATGAGCAGCGCCGAGAACGATCTCTATCAAGAGGTGGTGCTGGAGCACAAGCGCGCGCCGCGCAACTTCGGCCACCTGCCCCATCCCACGCACCAGGCGCAAGGCACCAACCCCTCGTGCGGCGACCGCATCGCCGTCGAGCTGGACCTGCAGGGCGATCGGGTGGCGGACATCCGTTTCACCGGCCACGCCTGCGCCATCTGCATGGCCTCCACCTCGATGATGACCGAGGCCGTCAAGGGCCGCGACGTCGCCGCCGCCAAGGCCTTGCAGCAGCACTTTCGCGCCGTGCTGACGGGCGAGGAAGAGCCCGAGGAAGCCCCGCTGGGCAAGCTGATCAGCCTGGCCGGCGTGCGCCAGTACCCCAGCCGCATCAAGTGCGCGCTGCTGGGCTGGCACGCGCTGATGCACGCCATCGCACAAGACGGTTCGGGCAGCACCGAGACCGTCATTTCGGACCAGGAGCCCGTTTGATGAGACGCAACCGCGAAACCGTGCTGGTGCGCCGCACGGTGCAGGTCGAGCTGGTGCCCGCGGGCACGCCGGTCGAGCTGGAAGAAGGCACCTGGGCCGAGGTGACGCAGGCGCTGGGCTCGTCCTTCACCCTGCTGGTCGAGGGGCAGCTGGTGCGCCTGCGCGGCAGCGACGCCGACGCCATTGGCAAGACCGACCCGACGCCCGTCATCGACCATGGCGACGTGCAGGCCAGCGACGTCGAGCCCCTGGTGTGGGAGGCGCTGCGCACCTGTTATGACCCCGAGATCCCGATCAACATCGTCGACCTGGGCCTGGTTTACCGCTGCGAGCTGCTGCCCTTTGCCGAGGAAGAGGGCAAGCTGCACGTGGTGATCGACATGACCCTGACGGCCCCCGGCTGCGGCATGGGCGAGGTGATTGCCAACGAGGTCAACGAGAAGGTGCTGAACCTGCCGCGTGTCGAAGAATGCACCGTCAACATCGTGTTCGACCCGCCCTGGGACCGCTCGATGATGACCGAGGAAGCCAAGCTGGCGCTGGGGCTTTGACGCCCCGGCGCGCGCGCCACGAAACCACAAAACCATGGGGGCCGCGGCCCCCATTTGCATGTCCAGGGTCGGCCGGCTTCAACCGTCCTTGCCGTCCAGCCGCGTCTGGGTCAGCCAGGGCACGTAGATCAGCAGGTAGATCAAAAACGCCAGCCCCCACAGGCCCGACGCCAGCAACAGCGCCTGCGTGTAGACCGCCGGCACGGCCGCCGGCAGCAGCACCCGCACTACGGCGGCGGCCAGCACCAGGGCGTAGGCCAGGGTCTCGCCCCACGAGGTCTTCAGCGGCCGCCCGGTGTGCCCGCGCGCGGTGCGCGTGATCATGCCGATGATCAGCCCGCCCACGGCGCCGACGGCAAAGGCGTGCACCGCCAGCGCCTCGGCCACCCAGCCGGCCTGCGCCGCGGCCAGCAGCGCAAAGCCGATCGGCAGCCAAGCATAGGCCCCATGCAAAATCCACAGGATGGGCCGCGTCAGCGTGACCTGCGGCTTCCACATCGCCAGCCGCAGCGCGTGCAGCACGGCCGCCAGCGCGCACAGCAGCCCGACCAGGCCGGCCGGCGCGCCGCACACCCACGCCGCCAGCGCCAGCGCGGTGGCGGCCAGCACGCTCCACTCCAGCGGCCGAGGCACGCTGTTCTTCAGCCCCGGCGTCACGTTGCGGGTGAACACCGGCACCACGCGCCCCGCCATCACGCTGATCACCATCAGGATCAGCGCCAGCCCGGCGTACAGGGGCCTGGCGGCGGGCACCGCCAGCACGCCCATCACGCTCAGGTGAAACACCGCGTTGGCCGCCGCCATCAGCAGCAGCAGCGAGAGCAGCGGAATGTTGCGCCGGTTGCCGGCCTTGACCAGGATGCGCAGCAGCAGCACCGCCACCACGGGCAGCAAGGCGAAGTCCAGCACCGCGAACAACGCGTAGGGCCCCGTCAGCGCCGCCAGGCGCGCCGCCAGCCACAGCACCGCCAGGGCGGCCAGCAGCGGCCCGCGCGGGGTTTCCAGGCCCGTCCAGGCGCGCACCCCGGTCAGCAGAAAGCCGATGATGACGCCGGCCGCAAAGCCGAACACCATCTCGTGGCCATGCCACAGCAGGGCCGGCAGCGCGAACGCGGTGTGGGCATGGCCCAGGAAGACGGCCACCCACAGCGGCACCGACACGCAGGCCAGCAGCGCCGCGCCCAGGTAAAACGGCCGAAAACCGAGCCGAAACAGCGGCCAGCCGCGCAGCGCGGGAGCCGGCGCCGACCCGGCGACGGGGATGGAAGAAGCGGAGCGTTGGTTCATGTAACGGGCGCGAAAAGTGCGCTTGGAGACGGCGCGCAGGCCGAGATGGCTCATTTTTATATAGCGGGGCGTTGGACGCCAGAAGAATCATTTTGAGCACGTGTTCAGTAAGGTTGCTGGACGATCGCCGGCGGCCCGCCGTCCTGCGCGAAAACCCCGAGCCGAAACACCGCCGGTCTTTCGGATTCCGAACTGCAACAGTGCAAGAATGATGCTTTTGGCTGCCGGACCGCTGGGCTCCGGCAACGTCGACCGAGGAGTTCACCCCATGAAAAGAGACCCGCTGCCCCAGGCGCAGCGCCCACTCGCCGCCCAGTCCATCAGCGCCGACGTGCTGGCGGAAAAATACTTCAAGCCCGGCGAGCACTCCCTCGAGCAGCTCTATGGCCGCGTCGCCCGCGCACTGGCCAGCGTCGAAAAGCCCGAGCTGCGCGCCGAATGGGAAAGCCGGTTCCTGAGCAACCTGCACGCCGGTGCCATCGGTGCGGGCCGCATCATGAGCGCGGCCGGCACCGACATCCAGGCCACGCTGATCAACTGCTTCGTGCAGCCGGTGGGCGATGCCATCCAGGGGCGCGACGCCGACGGCTACCCCGGCATCTACGAAGCGCTGCGCGAGGCCGCCGAGACCATGCGCCGCGGCGGCGGCGTGGGCTACGACTTCTCGCGCATCCGGCCCAAGGGCGCCTTCGTCAAGGGCACGCACTCGTACGCCAGCGGGCCGTGCAGCTACATGAACGTGTTCGACCAGTCGTGCTCGACGGTCGAGAGCGCCGGCAGCCGCCGCGGCGCGCAGATGGGCGTGCTGCGCATCGACCACCCCGACGTGCTGGAATTCATCACTGCCAAGCGCACGCCCGGGCGCTGGAACAATTTCAACGTCTCGGTGGGCGTGTCCGACGCCTTCATGAAGGCCGTGGCCGACGGCACCGCGTGGGAGCTGGTGCACCGGGCCGAGCCGGGCCCGAAGGTCAAGGATCAGGGCGCCCATCAGCGCGCCGACGGCCAGTGGGTGTACCGCAGCGTGCCCGCGCGCGAGCTGTGGGACACCATCATGACCTCGGCCTACGACTTTGCCGAGCCGGGCATCCTGTTTCTGGACCAGATCGGGCGCGACAACAACCTCAACTACACCGAGAAGATCGAGGCCACCAACCCCTGCGGCGAGCAGCCCCTGCCGCCCTACGGCTGCTGCGACCTGGGCCCCATCATCCTGACCCACTTCGTGCGCCACCCCTTTGGCGTGGGCGGCGAGGCCCGCTTCGACTTCGACGCCTTCGAGCAGGTGGTGGCCACCCAGGTGCGCGCGCTCGACAACGTGCTGGACGTCACCTACTGGCCGCTGCAGCAGCAGCGCGACGAGGCGGCCGCCAAGCGCCGCATCGGCGTGGGCTTCACCGGCCTGGGCAACACGCTGACCCTGCTCAAGCTGCGCTACGACCGCGAGGACGGCCGCCAGATGGCGGCCGAGATCGGCCGGCGCATGCGCGACGCGGCCTACCGCGCCTCGGTCGAGTTGGCCCGCGAGAAGGGCGCCTTCCCCAAGTTCAAGGCCGATGGCTACCTGGCCCAGGGCACCTTCGCCAGTCGCCTGCCGGATGACATCCAGGCGGCCATCCGCCAGCACGGCATCCGCAACAGCCACCTGCTGTCCATCGCGCCCACCGGCACCGTCAGCCTGGCCTTTGCCGACAACGCCTCCAACGGCATCGAGCCGGCCTTCAGCTGGGGCTACAAGCGCAACAAGCGCGAGGGCGACGGCAGCACCAGCAGCTACATGGTCGAAGACCATGCCTTCCGCCTGTACCGCGAATTGGTGGACGCCAGCGTCACCACCGACGACGTGGCCGGCAAGCTGCCCGCCTACTTCGTCAACGCGCTGCAGATGAGCGCGCAAGAGCACGTGGCCATGATGCAGGCGGTGCAGCCCTACGTGGACACCTCCATCAGCAAGACCGTCAACATCCCCGAGGACTATCCGTTCGAGGACTTCAAGGACCTGTACCGCCAGGCCTGGCAAGCCGGCCTGAAGGGCCTGGCCACCTACCGGCCCAACAGCATTTTGGGTGCGGTGCTGGAGACCACGTCGACCAAGAAGCCCGAGCCCCAGGCCGCGCCGGTGCCCGCCTACGACCCGATGCGCACCGTGATCGAAAAGCGCCCGGCCGGCGGCCTGCCGGCCGTGGCCGAGAAGATCGAGTACTGGACCAGCGAAGGCCAGCAGCGCCTGTACCTGATCGTCACCTTCCTGCCCGTGCCCGCGGCCGACGGCAAGGGCACGATCGAGCGCGCCATCGAGTTCTTCATGCCAGTGGGCCAAAGCAGCGAGTCGCAGCAGTGGATCACCGCCACCATGCGCATGCTGAGCCTGGCCGCGCGCGGCGGCTTTCTGGATCGGGCGCTGTCGGACATGCGCAAGGTCACCTGGGACCGCGGCCCGGTGCGCCTGGGCACCTACGAGAAGGCCGACGGCACCCACGTGCCGCGCTGGCACGACAGCGAGGTGGCGGCCATCGGCTATGCGGTCGAAAACCTCATCGCGCGCCGCGCCGAGGCGGCCCAGGCCTCGCTGTTCGAGCCCGACGAGATGCTGTCGGCCGAGCCGGCTGCCGACTCATCGCCCGCGGCCCCCGGCGTGATGGCCGGCAAGAAGTGCCCCGAATGCGGCGCGCACGCCATGATCCGCAAGGACGGCTGCGACTACTGCACGCACTGCGGCTTTGTCGGCAGCTGCGGGTAGGCCGCCATGAAGCGCCGCCACGCCCTGGCCCTGACCTGCGCCGCCTTGCTGCCGCTGGCCGCGCACGCCGCGCTCAAGCCGGGCGACGCCGCGCCCGAGTTCAAGAGCACCGCCGCCCTGGCCGGGCAGACGTTTGCCTTCGATCTGGCCGAGGCCCTGAAGAAGGGCCCGGTGGTGCTGTATTTCTTCCCCAAGGCCTTCACGCAGGGTTGCACCATCGAGGCCAATGCCTTTGCCGAGGCCACGCCCAAGTTCGCCGCGCTGGGCGCGCGCGTGATCGGCATCTCGCACGACGACATCGACACGCTCAAGCGTTTTTCCACCGAGGCCTGCCGGGACCAGTTCGCGGTGGGCTCGGACCCGAAGGGGCAAACGATCAAGGCCTACGACGCCGCGTCGCTGCTGCCGGGCGTCGCCAACCGCATCTCCTACGTCATCGGCCAGGATGGGCGGATTGCCTTTGTCCATCAGGGCAGCGACCCGCTGCGGCACGTCGAGCTGACGCTGAAGGCGGTAGGCGACGGGGTGCACAACAAGCGCTGACGCGGCGGAAACTTACAAAAAAATCACTGGAATCCGGCGCCAATCAAGCGCGAATAGCTATAAATTATGTAGTATCCGATCGTAATCAACGGTCGAACTGCTGCGCGCTGGGTCAACATGGCGAACGCCCTTTGCAGTCGAAAAGCATCGGGCAAGAATGGCGCCAAGGGGCTTATGTCAAGGCGGCGCGCAGGTGTCGGGCGATCCGCTGGGCCGCCTGGCCGTCACCGTAGGGCGACACGCCCTTGGCCATGGCCCGGTACGCCGCCGGGTCGTCGAGCAGGCGCTGGGCCTCGGCCACGATGCGCTCGAAGTGGGGCCCGACCAGCTTGACGACGCCGGCGTCCACCGCCTCGGGGCGCTCGGTCTCGTTGCGCAGCACCAGCACCGGCTTGCCCAGCGCGGGCGCCTCTTCCTGCACGCCGCCCGAGTCGCTGATGATGAAGTAGGCCTGCTTCATGGCCGCCACGAAGTTGTCGTATTCGAGCGGCGCGCACAGATGCATGTTGGGCAAATCCGCCAGCGCCGCGTGCGCGACATCGCGCACGTTCGGGTTGGGGTGCACCGGGTAGACGAAGTCCACCTGCGGGTTGTGCTCGGCCAGATGCCGCAGCGCGCGGCAAACCTCCTGAAACGGCGCGCCGAAGTTCTCGCGCCGGTGGGCGGTCACCAAGACCATGCGCGCGCCGGGACGCTGCCCCAGATCGACCGTGGCGCTGCGCTCGGCGGTCATCAGCAGCGCGTCGATGACGGTATTGCCCGTCACCAGGATGTCGGCATCCGCCACGTCCTCGCGCAGCAGGTTTTGCCGCGACGACTCGGTGGGCGCGAAATGCCAGCGCGCGAACAGCGAGGCGATCAGCCGGTTGGCCTCTTCCGGAAACGGGTTGTGGATGTCGCCCGTGCGCAGGCCCGCCTCCACGTGCCCAATCGGGATGCGGCGATAAAAGCAGGCCAGGCACATGGCCATCACCGTCGTGGTGTCGCCCTGCACCAGCACGGCGTCGGGCGCCTGCTCGGCCAGCACGGCATCGGCGCCGGTCAACAGGCGCGCCGTCAGGCCGCTGAGCGACTGGTTGGCCTGCATGACGTTCAGGTCGACGTCGGGCTGGATGTCGAACAGGCGCAGCACCTGGTCGAGCATTTCACGGTGCTGGGCCGTAGCCAGCACGCGGACGTCGAAATTCGGATCGGCACGCAAGGCCAACACCACCGGTGCCATCTTGATGGCCTCGGGGCGCGTGCCAATGACGCAAAGAATGCGCTTCATCTCACCTCCACAGATTCACAGCGTTGGAAAACCGATCCCATCCGCTCACTTGAGCGCCTTGTAGCGCATGCGATGCGGCCGCGCGCCCTCCTCGCCCAGGCGCTTCTTCTTGTCGGCCTCGTACTCTTGGTAGTTGCCGTCGAAGAACACCCATTGCGAATCGCCCTCGGCTGCCAGGATGTGGGTGCAGATGCGGTCGAGGAACCAGCGGTCGTGGCTGATGACCATCACGCTGCCGGCGTATTCCAGCAGCGCGTCTTCCAGCGCGCGCAGGGTTTCCACGTCCAGGTCGTTGCTGGGCTCGTCCAGCAGCAGCACGTTGGCACCCTGCATCAGGGTCTTGGCCAGGTGCAGGCGGCCGCGCTCGCCGCCCGACAAAGTGCCGACCTTCTTTTGCTGGTCCTGCCCGTTGAAGTTGAAGCGCCCGCAATACGCGCGGCTGGCCATCTGGAACTTGCCGACGTTGATGATGTCCAGGCCCCCCGAGATGTCTTCCCACACCGTCTTGTCGTTGGCCAGCGCGTCGCGGCTCTGGTCGACGAAGGCCAGTTGCACCGTCTTGCCGAGGGCGACCTCGCCGGCGTCGGGCTGCTCCTTGCCGGCAATCAGGCGAAACAGCGTCGACTTGCCCGCGCCGTTGGGGCCGATGATGCCGACGATGGCGCCGGCCGGCACCTTGAAGCTGAGGTTGTCGATCAGCACGCGGTCGCCAAAGCTCTTGCTGACGCCCTTGAACTCGATCACCTCGGTGCCCAGGCGCTCGGCCACGGGGATGAAGATTTCCTGCGTCTCGTTGCGCTGCTGGTATTCGTAGTCGCTCAGTTCTTCAAAGCGCGCCAGGCGCGCCTTGCTCTTGGCCTGGCGGCCCTTGGGGTTCTGGCGCGCCCACTCCAGCTCCTTCTTCATGGCCTTCATGCGCGCGTCTTCGCTTTTCTTTTCTTGCAGCAGGCGCGCTTCCTTTTGCTCCAGCCAGGTGCTGTAGTTGCCCTTCCACGGAATGCCGTAGCCGCGGTCCAGCTCCAGGATCCATTCGGCCGCGTTGTCCAGGAAGTAGCGGTCGTGCGTGATCGCCACCACGGTGCCGGGAAAGCGCTGCAGAAAGATCTCCAGCCACTCCACGCTCTCGGCGTCCAGGTGGTTGGTGGGTTCGTCCAGCAGCAACATGTCGGGCTTGGACAGCAGCAGCTTGCACAGCGCGATGCGGCGCTTTTCGCCGCCCGACAGGTTCTTGATCTGCGCGTCCCAGGGCGGCAGGCGCAGCGCGTCGGCGGCAATTTCCAGCTGGTGCTCGCTGTCGGTGCCGGCAGCGGCAATCACCGCCTCCAGCTTGCCCTGCTCCTCGCTCAGGGCGTCGAAGTCGGCATCGGGCTCGGCATAGGCGGCGTAGATTTCCTCCAGCCGGGCGCGCGCGGCGTTGACCTCGCCCATCGCCAGTTCGACCTCTTCGCGCACCGTGTGCTCGGGGTTGAGCTGCGGCTCCTGCGGCAGGTAGCCGATGTCCAGGCCCGGCATCGGCGTGGCCTCGCCCTCGATCTCGGTGTCGATGCCGGCCATGATCTTCAGCAGCGTGGACTTGCCCGAGCCGTTCAGGCCCAGCACGCCGATCTTGGCGCCGGGAAAGAACGACAGCGAAATGTCCTTCAAGATCTGCCGCTTGGGCGGCACGATCTTGCTGACGCGGTTCATGGTGTAGACGTACTGGGCCATCAAATTACTCTCAAAAACATAGCTATCAGCGCTTGCCAGGCGAGCGCTGCAGCATTAAAACGCTTGAAATCGGAGGAGCAGATCCCCCGCGCGGGCACCGCGTGGCCGCAGGCCGCCAAACCTCGATTATCGGCGCTGCGCCATGGCCGGGGCGCAGCCGCGGGCGCGGCGCGCGCGCATCCGCTGCGCCATGCGTGCGATAATGGCGGGGCTGACGGTTCACCAGTTCCCCGTTTCAGCCAGCCCTTCCGCTGGGGCACCTTGCACATGCGCAGCCCATCCGGGCCCATCGCGCGCCAGGGCGCCCACCTCAAGAAGAACCCGCTTTTCGCCCACCTGACTGGCCGGCCCTGCGCCGGATCGGGCCCAAGGCAGCCGCGCCGCATTGCACGGCGCATCCATCTGATGAACTTTGACGATCTGAACCTGGCACCGGCCCTGCTCAAGGCCGTGCTCGATCTGGGCTACACCCAGCCCACCCCCGTTCAAGCCCAGGCCATCCCCGTCGTGCTGCAAGGCCACGACCTGCTGGCCGGCGCGCAGACCGGCACCGGCAAGACCGCCGGCTTTGCGCTGCCCCTGCTGCAGCTGCTGTCCACCCGCCCCGCGCGGCGCCCCGGCGCCATTCGCGCCCTGGTGCTCACGCCCACGCGCGAGCTGGCCGCGCAGGTCGAGGAAGCCGTGCGCCAGTACGGCAAATACCTCGATCTGAGCTCCACCGTGATCTTCGGCGGCGTCGGCATGAACCCGCAGATCGAGCGCATCCAGGCCGGCTGCGACATCCTGGTGGCCACGCCCGGGCGTCTGCTCGACTTGGAGCAGCAGGGCCACCTGGACCTCTCGCACGTCGAAATCCTGGTGCTGGACGAAGCCGACCGCATGCTGGACATGGGCTTCATCCACGATGTCAAGAAGGTGCTGGCCCTGCTGCCCGCGTCCAAGCAGAGCCTGCTGTTCTCGGCCACCTTCAGCGACGAGATCCGCGCGCTGGCGGCCAACCTGCTGAAGGACCCCAAGAGCATCCAGGTGACGCCGCCCAACACCACGGTCGAGCGCATCGCGCAGCTCATCTACCCGGTGGGGCGCAACCGCAAGAAGCAGGTGCTGACGCATCTGATCAGCGAGGGCGACTGGAGCCAGGTGCTGGTGTTCACGCGCACCAAGTTCGGCGCCAACAAGGTGGCCGACTACCTGAACGCGCAGGGCATCAAGGCCATGGCGCTGCACGGCAACAAGAGCCAGAGCGCCCGCACGCAGGCGCTGGCCGAGTTCAAGAGCGGCGAGCTGCGCGCCCTGGTGGCCACCGACATCGCCGCGCGCGGCATCGACATCGACGAGCTGCCGCACGTCGTCAACTTCGACATCCCCAACGTGCCCGAGGACTACGTGCACCGCATCGGTCGCACCGGCCGCGCCGGCGCCAGCGGCGAGGCCGTCAGCCTGGTGTGCCTGGACGAGGAAGGCTTCATGCACGAGATCGAGCGCTTCACGCGCCAGCAGATCCCGGTGCGCATCCTCGACGCCTACGGCCCCGAGGACGGCGAGCAGGCCGAGCCCATCGCCATGGGCCGCCAGACCCTGTGGGGCGGCCTGGGCAAACCGCCCAGCCGCGAGGTGATGCAGGCCGCCGCGCGCGCCGCGCGGCAGGAGATGATGCAGCGCATCCGCGAGAACAAGGCCACGCAAGGCCAGAGTGCGCGCGGCGCGCGACCGCCACGTGCCGCCGCTGACGGCGCCGAGGGCGCGCACGGCCCCGCGCGCAGCGCCGACGGCCAGCCCGGCGCCGAGCCGGCGCGCAAGCGCAAGCGCCGCCGCGGCAAGGGCGGCAGCGCCGGCCCCAACGCGGGGCCCAATGCCGGCCACGCCATGCGCCCAGACAATGGCCCGCCCAAGTCGCACGCACCGCGCGGCTACGACGGCGGCTTCGACGACGGCGATGACGAGCGCGAGCTGGACACCCTGCCGCGCCACATCGACCCGCTGCAGACCAACCTGCACACGCGCCGCAGCGTCCCGCGCGGCCCCAGCCACGGCGCCGCCGGCCAGCCCGACCCGATGCGCACCAGCATCGACCTGATGGGCGGCAAGGGCGGCGGCAAGCGCAACCGCGGCGGCGGTGGCGGCGGCTATGGGGGCGGCAAGCGCTCCGGCGGCGGTTACGGGCGCTGAGCGCGGCGCACCGCACCATGCAAAGGCCTCTTCGGAGGTCTTTTTGCATTTTTTGCCTCCAGCGCTTGCGCAGCAAGCGCGAGCAGCTACTTATTCCATTTCCATATCAATAGATCAATAATATCCATGTCACCGATCCCGCAAGGAGAACGACATGGCAAGAACAGCCCGAGGTGCCGACAGTCTGGAGTCGGCCCGTCAAATGCTGGCCGGCGCACAGACCGCTGAGCAGCTTCGCCAAGCACAGGCGGTGGTGTTGCCGCTGGACTATGGCTTGAGCCTGGAGCAAACCGCGCAGGTCATCGGCCGCTCCCCGGCGTGGACCTGCCGCTTGCGCAATCGCTTCCTGGCCGGCGAGGTTGCAGGTGACGGCCAGCGCCCCGCGCGCGGCGGCAGGCGCCACCAGAACATGACGACTGAGCAGGAGCGCCAGGTGCTGGCGCCCTTTCTTGATCGCGCTCGCACGGGCGGCATCCTGGTGGTCGGTCAAGTCAAGTGTGAAATCGAAGCTGCCCTGGGCCGTCCCATGGCGCTGTCCTCGGTCTACAACCTGCTGCACCGCCACGGCTGGCGCAAGCTGGCCCCCGACAAACGCCATCCGCAAAGCGATCCTTTGGCTCAAGAGGAGTGGAAAAAAAACTCCCCGAGCGCCTTGCCGAAATCTGCTCGCACTGGCCGCAGCAAGGCCCCATCAAGCTGATGTTCCAGGACGAGGCGCGCTTTGGACGCATCAACGACGTGCGCCGCTGCTGGGCGCCCAAGCCGGTGCGGCCGCTGTGCCAAGCCATGTTGACCCACGAGTACACCTACGCGTACGCCGCCGTCGATGTGGCAAGCGGCCAGTTGGACTCGCTCATCTTGCCTCACGTCAACACCGAGTGCATGCAGTTGTTTCTCGACGAGGTGAGCGAGCGTCACCCGCACGAGCGCATCGTCATGGTGCTTGACGGTGCCGGCTGGCATGCCAGTGGTGAGCTGCACCCGCCCGCCAACATGCGCCTACTGAGCCTGCCCCCCTATGCGCCGGAGCTCAACCCGGTGGAGCACGTGTGGGACGAGCTGCGCGAGAAGCGATTCCACAACCGCGTCTTCGACAGCCTGGAGGCGCTCGAAGATCACCTTGAGCTCGCCCTGCGAGACTTCGAGAGCAACTGCGAACGGATCCGATCCATCGTCGCCTGGCCGTGGATTATTGATGCGCTATTGAATTAGAAATGGAATTATTCAATAGCATTTCGCGCATGCGCTCGGCCCATGCCGGATTGCCACGCCACAGCGGCTGCAGCGCGTCGGCGGATCCTGGCTGCGTTTGTGCGCACTCGCGCAGCCAAGCCGCCGCCGCGCCGCGGCGCCCCAGCGCGACATTGGCTGCAGCCGCCGCCTGCATCGCCGAGCGCCAAGTCGGCCGCACCTTCAAGGCGGCGACCGCCCCTTGCAGCGCCGCTTCGGCCCGGCCGTCGAACAGCTGGGCGAGCGCCTGCAAGGTGTACCAGACAAAGTTTTGCGGGTCATGGCGGTTCAGCTTGAGCCCGTCCTCCAGCGCCTGCGCCGCAGCGCCGGCCTGGCCCGAAAACAGCGCCGTCATGCCGTGCACGAGGTGGCCCAACGCAAAGCAGGGACTCAGCTCGATCGCCTTCTCGGCACTGCGACGCGCCAGCACGAAGTCGTCCACGTAATTGCTGACGATGGCCAGCGCATAGTGGGCGTAGGGGTTCTTCTCGTCGAGCTGCACGGCCTGGAGCGCGGCGGACTGGCCCTCATGCAGGTCACGCGCCGGGTCTTCGCTCCATGCGTAGCCCACCAGGCCGGCGCTGACCCGGCCCAGCCACAGGTGCGCCTCGGTGAGTTCGGGGTCGATGCGGCTGGCCTGGCGAAACAGCTCGCGCGCCTCCAGATGCGTGGGCCGCGTGACGTGGTGGAACAGCCACGAGCCCCGGGCAACCAAGTCCCACGCGCTCACGCTGCCGCCGCGGCGCCGCGCAGCCAGATCGCCCGCGCCCTTCAACAGCTCCGGCTCCATCGCCCCCGCGACCCGCCGGGTGATGGCGTCCTGCACGTCGAACAGATCGGCATCGCCAAAGTCGTAGTGTTCCGCCCACAGGCAGCGGCCACCCGCCGCCTCCACCAGTTGGACCGAAACGCGTCCGCGCCCGGCCGCCTTGCGCACGGAGCCCTCCACCGCGTAGCGCACCCCCAGTTCGCTGGCCGCGGTGCGTCCGTCGGCAGGCCTCAGCTTGTAGACATGGCTGGCATTGCGGCCCGTCACCGAGAACCAGCGGAACCGGGTCAGCGCGGTGATCAGCGCCTCGGTGAGGCCGTCGGCGAGATACTCCTGCGTGGCATCGTCGCCCAGGTGCGTGAAGGGCAGCACGGCGATGCTGGGTCGGCCCCCGTGGTCGATCAGGCCATGGTCGAGCGGCGCGAGTTGCACCTCCTCCACCGCAGCCGCGCCGAGCAGGCGATAGCCGGTGCGCGGCACGGTGACGATCCACTCCGAGCCGTGCTGCTGCGCCGGGCCGAGCAGCTTGCGCAACGCGGCCACCTGCACCGAAAGGTTGCTGTCCTCCACCACCAGCGCCGGCCAGGCCAGGCGCATCAAATCGGCCTTGGACACCGACTCGCCTCCGGCCTCCAGCAGCGCCTGCAGGATGCGCAGGCCGCGCTGGCCCACGGTGAGGGCCTGGCCATCGCGCGTCAGCGTGCCGCGCGCGGCATCAAACAGGAAGGGACCGAACGCAAAGCGCTTCGTCACGGCGGGCTCGGCGTTCTCGCTGGGCATGATTTCGCAACTTTTCGGCGCCGTTTCAGTGACACGCGCGGCGGGCGCCCCTATTGTCCGGCCACGGGCCACCGGCCCGCAACCATCGCAGGAGAGACACCATGTCAGCACCCGATGCAAGGTCCGCGCGGTACGTCATCCGCCCATCGCCCGCCTTCACCAGCACCCAGGGCTCGCGTTACGCGCCGGCTGTCAGCGCCGAAAGCGTCGGCGCGCGCGCACTCTTCATGGGCGAGATCACGCTCGCGGCCGGCCAGCGCACCAAGGCGCACGCGCACGGACACGAGACCGCCCACCGCATGCAGAGCGGCGAGGCGGTCGAGCTGTGGACCGGCGCGCGGCTGGAGCACTGCGACCTCGTGCGGCCCGGCGACTACCTGTCCATCCCGGCCGGCATGCCGCATGTGGCCGTCAACCGCAGCGACACCGCCGCCGTCTTCATCGGCGCTCGCAACGAGCCCAAGACACAAGAAAGCGTGACCCTGCTGCCCCAACTCGACGCATTGGTGCCATAACGCACGAACCCAGGCGCCACGGCGCGCCAAGCCAGCCGCTCAGGCGCGCACGAACAGCGTGACCAGCGGCTCGTCGCCCAGCAGCCGGCTGCGGTGGCCGTGCAGCGCCGGATCGAAGCTGGCGCCCGCCGGCAGCGTGTCGTTGGAGTAAAAGCACTCGCCCGGCCCGAACACGCGCGCGCTGCCGTCGCGCAGGCCGATCTCCATGCGCCCCTGCAACACCACCAGCCACTGCGGCGTGGTGGTGCAATGAAAGTCGCTGGCAAAGCCGACCGGGCTGTGGCGAAACTGCCAGCCACCCGAGGCCTGCAGCGCCGACAGGCGTGCGACGGGCGAGCCCTCGGCCAAAACCACCACACGGTCGCGAAAGCTGGCGCGGCCATCGGCACTCGTATACAGTTCGGTCAAAGTCAGGGTGGTCATGGGCAAGCGTCGCACGGGTGGGCCGAAAGGGGCAGTGTAGGCGCAGCGGACGACGGCATCCGCCCGGCAGCGGACAGCGGGTCGGGCCTCGGAACCGGCTCGGGGTGGTGATTCAGGCCCGCCCCAAAAATGACCGCCACCGCATCAGAATTTGCATACTGAAGTGGTACATTCCAGCGCTTTGCCGCCTCGCTGATTCGACCATGTCCGCCACCACCGCCCCCATCTGCTTTGGCCTGCAAGGCCGCGTCGTCATCGTCACCGGCGCCGCGCAGGGCATTGGCGCGGCCTGCGCGCGGCGCTTCGCGCGCGAGGGCGCGCAGGTGGTGATCGCCGACGTGGCCGACGCCGCCGGCCAGGCCCTGGCGGCCGAGCTGCAGGCCGACTACATGCATTGCGACGTCGGCGACAAGGCGCAGGTCGACGCGCTGGTGGCCAAGGTGCTGGGCCAGCACGGCCGCATCGACGTGCTGGTCAACAACGCCGGCATCTTCAAGGCAGCGGATTTTCTGGACGTGAGCGAGGCCGACTTCGACGCCGTGCTGCGCGTCAACCTCAAGGGCGCCTTCCTGGTCGGCCAGACGGTAGCGCGCGCGATGGCCGCCGCCGGCCGCGGCGCCATCGTCAACATGAGCTCGGTCAACAGCGTGCTGGCCATTCCCAACATCGCCAGCTACAACGTCAGCAAGGGCGGCATCAACCAGCTCACGCGCGCCATGGCGCTGGCGCTGGCCGACAAGGGCGTGCGCGTCAACGCCGTGGGGCCCGGCACCATCGCCACCGAGCTGGCCGCGCAGGCGGTGCTGACCAGCGACGACGCCAAGAACAAGATCATGATGCGCACGCCCATGAAGCGCCTGGGCGAGCCCGCCGAGGTGGCCGAGGTGGTGGCCTTCCTGGCCAGCGACGCCGCCAGCTACATGACGGGCGAAATCGTCATGGTCGACGGCGGGCGCATGGCGCTGAACTACACCGTGCCGGTGTGAGCGCCGCGCAAGACCCCGGCACGCCCCCTCGGCCGCACGCCATGCTGATCGCCCAGATCACCGACCCGCACATCGGCCTCCAGCCCGGGCCGGCCACCGGCCCGCTCGACCCCACGGGCAGCCTGCGCCGCGCGCTGGCGCACGTGCGCGCGCTGCAACCGGCCGTCGACGTGCTGTTGCTGACCGGTGACCTGGCCGACAGCGGCCGGCCACAGGACTACGCCGAAATCGCCACCCTGCTGGCCGACACCCTGCCGACGCCGGCCGATGGCGGCCCGCGCGTGCTGGCCGTGCCCGGCAACCACGACCGGCGCGCCCCCGCGCGCCAGGCACTGGCCGCGGCCATGCCGGTGGCGCCCGACGCGCCGGGCGACTGTGTCTGCCTGCACGTCGAGCACGGCGGCCTGCACCTGATCGGCCTGGACACCGTGGTGCCCGGTGCCGCGCACGGCGCGCTCGCGGCCGAGCAGCTGGCCTGGCTGCAGCGCCACCTGACCGCCTGCGCCGGCGCGCCGGTGCTGATCTTCATGCACCACCCGCCCCTGATCAGCGGCATGGCCGCCATGGACGCCTGCGGCCTGCTGCAGGGCCGCGCCGAACTGGGCCGCATCGTGGCGGCGCACGGCGGTGTGCAGGCCATCGCCGCCGGCCACCTGCACCGCGCCATCGTCGGGCAGCTGGGTGGCGCGCCGGTGGTGGTGGCACCCTCAAGCTCGCACCAGCTGACGCTCGACCTGCGCCCCGACGCCCCGCTGGCCCTGCGCTTCGAGCCGCCCATGATCGGCCTGTACCGCTGGACGGCCGCCGATGGCATCGCCTGCCACTTCAGCTACGTCGAGGCGTTCGGCCCCAGCCACCCGATCTGAGCGGCTACTTCGTCAATTTCCACTTTCCATCGACTACATCGACCAGCACGGCGGATTTGGGGTCGTAGCCGCCGTGATCTTCGGCGCTCATGGTGTAGGTGCCGTTGGCACCCACCACCTTGCTGGTCTTTTCGAGCCCATTGCGCACCGCCTCCCGGAACTCCGGGGTGCCCGGTTTGGCCGTGGCGAGCGCCGCCTTCAGGGCACCTTCCAGCACCAACCAGCCGTCCCAAGACGCGCCCGCGAAACTGGAGCGCGAATCCGGACCGAACTTCGCGGTGAGTGCCTTGTCGAGGGCGAGGCCGGCTGCCTTGTTGGGTTGACTATCGGGCAGTTGCTCTGCGACCAGCACCGGTGCGATGGCCAACCGCGCACCCTCGATCGCCTTGCCGCCCACGCGCAGAAAATCCTTGTTCGCGACCGCATGCGAGTGGTAGATCGGCCCGGCGTAGCCTCGCTCACGCAAAGTGATGTGCGGCAACGCCGCCGGCGTTCCTGAGCCACCCACGAACACCGCATCTGGCTTGGCGCTGATGGTCTTCATGACCTGACCCATCACGCTCGGATCAGTGCGCCCATAGCGTTCGATCGAGGTAATTTTGATGCCTTCGCTTTCGGTGGTCTTGGTGAGCGCCTTCAGCAGCAGTTCGCCCCAGGCATCCGTGAAGCCAATGAAGCCGACGTTCTTGATACCCCGCTCCTTCATGTCGCTGACCACGCGACCGACCATGACCTCCGCCAGCGGCTCGATGCGGAAAGTGTAGCGATGCAGATCCGGGCCGACCACCACCGGCGCCTGCGCCAGGAAGGCGGTTTTGGACTCGACCGCCACTGGGGCGATTGACAGAGCGGACGGAATCGCGTTGACACCGAACAGCACATCAACCTTGTCCTCCAGCACGAGCTTGCGCGCGTTCTTCACCGCCTGCGAGGGATCGGTGGCGTCGTCGAGCACGATGTAGTTGATCTTCTCGCCACCCAGGGCGTTCGGCATCAGGTCGATCGCCTTGCGCGTCTCCTTGCCGAGCGACGCGGCGGGCCCCGTCAATGAGAAGATGACGCCGACATTGATGTCGGCCAGGGCCGGAGCCGCCGAGACGACCAAGGTGGCCGCGGCGGCCAGAGGTTTCCAGTTGAGTTTCAAGGGTATCTCCTTCAGATTGCGCTCAAAGTGCTTGTTGGATGCGCGGCCGGGTTCGGAAATGCCGCGCGAGTTGGTGGAGTCGACGGTTCCCAGCCGCCGCGGTCGAAGGTTCGTGCGAATTCATCACGGTCAGCGCGACAGGAATTCGATCGCCATGCGGTTGAACTTGTCGGCGTGCTCCCACTGCGCCCAATGTCCGCAGCGGCTGAAAACGTGCAGGTCGGCGTCCTTCAGGCCGGCCACCAGACGCAGGCCTGCGTCCAGCGGCACGAACCGATCGTCCCGGCCCCAGATGACCAAGGTGGGCGCCGCCACTTCGCCCAGGCGCGGGCCGACGTCCGGAAACTGGCGCGGGTTCGCCTCGCTGCTGCGCACGAAGTTCTCCAGGTGCTCGCGGTGCGCCAGCATGTTCTCGAGCCGTTGCGCCATCAGTTCCTCGGTCAGGCTGCCGGGGTCGTACACGAACACCTGCATCATCCGCTGGAGGTTCTCCAGCGTCGGCGCACGGTATAGCGCCCCGATCAGCTTGATGCCCTCGGTCGGCATGGGCACAAAAGAGCTGATGCCGCCCGTGCCGCCACCCATCAGCACCAGCTTGGCGACGCGCAGGGGCTGCGCCATGGCAAACGCCACCGCGCTGTGGGCGCCCATCGAGTTGCCGACGATGTGCACCTTGTCCAACCCCAGCGCATCGAGCAGGCCTTGCAGCGCGCGTGCGTTGAGTTCCGAGCGCGAACCAGTGCAGACGATCGGATCGCTCTTGTTCCAGCCCGGGCAATCCATCAGGATCACGCGGTAGCCAGCCGCCGCCAGCGGCTCGACATTGCGGTGAAAGTTGGACCAGCCGCTGGCACCGGGACCGGAGCCGTGCAGCATCACCGCGGTTTGTTCGCCCGCGCCGATATCGTTGTAGTGCAGTTGCAAATCGAGATCCTGCGCTTGCACGCGCAGCAGGCGGCTGGTGGAGGCTTCGGTAATCGTCACGGTTCTTCCTTTGGTTCAAAAATGGCGTTCAGGCCGGCGTGAGCATCATGGCCCCGAAGCCGGCGATGTATTCGGGAATCGCCTGGTAATGACGGAAGGTGCAGTGCGGCCGGCCGTCGCCAGGCAGTGCGCTGCGTGCCACCAGCCAGCTCTTCGATTCGTGGGCGGAGCGCCCGCCATCGCGCGCGACCTCCTCCTCGGTCATGCCGCACAGGCCATCGATCGCCCCGACCTCGCCGGCCAACGCGTCCATCCAGCGGCGGTCCCATTCCGGGTTCAGCGGCCGCAGCGGACTCTGGCCGCTCGCCAGTGCCATGCCGGCCGCCATCACGCGCCGGGTCTTGGCGTCGCGCTCGGGCTGCGTCGGACGCTGGCGCGCCGTGATGCGCTCGCGCACGGCCGGATCGGGATCGGCCAGGGTGGGTACCGGCGGCTCGTGCGACAGGCCACCCGACCCGATCAGCAGCGTGCGGCGCGGCTCGCCCTGCAAGAAGCGCCCAATCGCCGCGCCCAGCGCGCGACAACGACGCAAGCGCGGAATGCCTGGCGCGGCGACCGCATTCACGAACAAGGGCAGAACGGGCGGCGTATCCAGATCGCCCCAGAGCATCTGCAAGGGCTGGGCGAAACCATGGTCGACCACCATGCGGCGCGAGACGGCGATGTCGAAATCTTCATCCATCAAACGCTCCGCCAGGGTCACGGCAGTAACGGTGTCGACGTTGAGAGATCCGGGCGGCGTCAAATAGTCGCCCACCGATTCGGCCTCAGTGCCGATGCAAAAGGGCGGCATCAGCTCGTTGAAGAAGCCGTTGTAATGGTCTGGCGCGACCAACACGATTAGTTCTGGCTGGAACGCCAGCACCTGCTCACGCAACTCTGCCAGGGCAAATTGAAGTTCGCGCTCTACCGTCGGCGAGATGGGATTAAGTCCCATCAGCGGCGAGTGCGACAGGCCGACGAAGGCGCGCGCGCTCGTTGAACCACCTTCGGCCTGACGGCCTGAGGTACGCTCATCTTGGAGCGGTCCGGCGGTGGTCATGCCAACTCCTTCGGCATGGCCAATATCTTCGACAACACCGCGATCAGTTCGCTGCGCGCCTGCTGCACATCAGACACGCCGGTGGCCCTGCGCCACGCCACCACGCCATCGGGGCGCACCAGCAACGCGCCCTCCTCCTCGATCTCACGCACGCCATGCCAATCGGCGTAGACGTCCTGAGCACCAAGCGTGCCGATCACCAACACGTCGAGGTAGGGCAGCGCCAGTGTCTGCACTGCCTGCGCCCATGCCTGACCCGCAATGCCCGTGACCACGGTGAAACGACCCTTGCCGGTACAGTCCAGAGTGGACACACGCCGGCCGTCCTTGCCGATCAACCAGGCGTGCGGGATCTTGGCGCCGGGGCGCGTGGTGGCCTGAAGGTAAAGCTGCGGGTCGCGCCGCCAGGTTTCCTCGCCGGCCTGCGGGTCGGAGATGACGGCGTCGGATGCGCAGCGCTGGTTCATCTCCACGCCCTGCGCATTAAATTCGGTGTTCTTCAACTCCAGCGCTCGGGCGAGCGCCTCGCGTCGTGCCACACCCTCCGGCCCGGGGTCAGCCAGTTGGGCGAGCCCTGCGGCCACGGGATCAGCGGCCGCCTTGTTGCGAAAGCACGCGTTCAGCGGTGCGTAATCGACACGCGATTGGTTGGCGCGCGCGACGATTTGCGCGCCCACCGGAGCGCGCTCCAGGCTGTAGGAGTCCAGCAGCCGCTCACCCGCGTGGCCCTTGCACACGTAGGCCAACTTCCAGGCCAGGTTGAAAGCGTCCTGCATGCAGGTGTTGGAGCCCAGGCCGCTGGACGGCGGATGCCGGTGCACCGCATCGCCGCCACAGAACACGCGGCCTTTCGAATAGACCGGCGCATGCGCCTGGTTGACGTACCACACCGAGGTATTCTCGACCTCGATCTCCAGTGCGGGATCGCCCACCAGGACGCGCACCTTCCTGAGCACTTCCTCAGGCGAGAAGTCTGGCTCCCCCTGGGCCATGTCGAAGCCCCAACCGGCGATCCACTTGGTCCACGGATCAATGGCACGCAGCAGGCCCTGACCGATCTCGCCGAAGGCTGCGTTGGAGGTCACGATCCAGTACAGGATGCTGGGCCGGTGCGCCACGTAGCGGGTCAGGTCGGCACGGAACAGCACATAGGCCGTGGCGGCGCGGGCCAACTGGCCTTCGACCTTCAGTCCCGCGTCGTCCAGCACTTTTGAGCGCGCACCGTCGGCGCCGACCAGGTAGCGTGCCCGCACCTGGCGCTCGCGACTGGAAGACAGGTCGCGCAGCGTCACGGTGACGCCGTCGGCATCCTGCTCGTGCCCGACGTACTCGGTGTTGAAGGCCAGCACGGCGCCGTGGGCAGCGGCGTGCTTGACCAGGATCGGCTCCATGCGATCCTGCGGAATGTCGAGCATCGGACACGGGCTGCCTTGCAGGTAGTCGCCGATGCGCTTGTCGCCCGTGCCCCATGTGCGCAGGCGCGCGACCTCGGGGCCGGCCAGGCTGGTGGTGAACAGCGTGTCGCCCATCCATTCCCACGGCGTCGCGAACTGCCGCGCCTCCGGCTCGACGCCGAGATCGCGCAGCACTTCGACCGCACGCTGGTTGGTGATGTGCGCGCGCGGTGTGGAGGCCGTCCAGTTGTAGCGGTTGACCATCTGCACGCGCACGCCCTCGCGCGCCAGCGCCAACGCCGTGGTCGCGCCCATCGGGCCCGCGCCCACCACCAGCACATCAGTATCGAATGTCGAAGTCATGTCGTCCTCTGTTCGTTATCGCGGTCCGGCAGGCAGGGCACGCATCGCCAGTTCCCGCAGCGACAGCCAGTTTCAGAAAAGGTCGTGGCGCCGTATAGTGTGTGCACTGAGTGCACCATGAATGATCGCCTGCGCAGCGCTGTCGGGGATGCCCGGGCATACAAGGAGGTTCGCGGCTTGACGCGCGGGCTGGCCGTACTGCGCGCGCTGAACGAGTTGCCGGCCGGCATCGGCACCGTGGCCAGCCTGGCGCGCAAGACCGGCATCCACCGCACGACCGTCAAACGGCTGCTGGAGACGCTGCGGGCCGAAGGCCTGGTGCACCTGAAAGACGAGGGCACCTCTTATTCGCTGGGCTTCGAGGTGCGCCACCTGTCCGAAGGCTACGTCGCCGCATCGTGGATCGACCAGGTGGCCGCTCCCCTGATGAAGGAGCACGTCAAGGCACTCTCGTGGCCGAGCGACTTGGCCACACCCGACGCCGGTTTCATGATCGTGCGCGAATCCACACACCGCAACAGCCTGCTGTCGCAGCACCGCGCCACCATCGGCATCCGCATCCCGATGCTGGTGTCAGCCATCGGCCGCGCCTGGCTGGCATGGTGCGACGCCGATGCGCGTGAAGCCACCCTGGCGCTGCTGCGTTCGCGTACCGACGCCATCGGCGACATGGCACGCGACTCCGGCTACGTGCGGCGTATCCTGCGCGAGACGTGCAAGCGCGGCTATGCGATGAACCGCACCGAATGGGCGATGGAGCCGCACGTGACCGCCATCGCCATGCCCATCCTCAGCGCAGGCCACGCCATCGGCGCGGTCAATCTGATCTTGCATCGCGATGCCGTGTCCGAGCGCCAGATTGCTACGCGCCACGTTCCTCTGCTGCGTTCGTTGGCGGACGAGATTTCGATCGGCGTGGCTCGCATGAAGCATGAATGAGCGCCCATCGCCGGACACCACTCCCACATCCCCTTCCGCACGGAACCCGTCCAATGTCACTCCCTCACTTGTTGATCCGGCAGGCGCGCCGCCAGCCGCACGGCGACGCCATCCTGCACGGCGCGCGCGTGCACGCCAGTCACCGTCAATGGGCCTCCCGCAGCGCCGGTCTGGCCGAGCGCCTGCGCGCCGCCGGCCTGCAGCCGGGCGAGCGCGTGCTGCTGTTTGCGCACAACCACCCGCGCTACCTCGAAGTGCTGTGGGGCCTGTGGTGGGCCGGCCTGGTGGCGGTGCCGGTCAACGCCAAGCTGCACCCGCGCGAGGTCGAATGGATCGTGGCCAACTGCGGCGCGCGCTGGGCCTTCGTCACGGCCGACGTGGCCGATGCGCCGTTGGCCGGCATCGAGCGCCAGGTCGAGCTGGACTCGCCCGCCGCCGACGCGCTGCTGGCCGAGGCGCCCGACCCCTTGGCCGTGCCGGTGGCCGAGCGCGCGCCCGACGACACCGCCTGGCTGTTCTACACCAGCGGCACCACCGGCCGCCCCAAGGGCGTGATGCTGAGCGAGCGCAACCTGATGACCATGGGCCTGGGCTATCACGTCGACGTCGATCCGGTCGCGCGCCAGGACGCCATTGCCTACGCCGCCCCCATCTCGCACGGCGCGGGGCTTTACTCGATCCCGCACCTGATGGCCGGCGCGCGTCACGTGGTGCCGGCCTCGGGCGGCTTCGACGCCGCCGAACTGTTTGCGCTGGGCCACGCCGTCGGGCCGCTGTCGCTGTTTGCCGCGCCCACCATCGTCGGGCGCCTGGTCGACCACGCGCAGCACGAGGGCCTGTCGCCCGCCGACTGCGCGCGCGCCTTCAAGACCATCGTCTACGGCGGCGCGCCGATGTACCTGGCCGACATCCAGCGCGCGCTGCAGGTGATGGGCCCGCGCTTCGTGCAGATCTACGGCCAGGGTGAAACGCCCATGGTGGGCACCGTGCTCTCGCGCGCCGACCTGGGCGACACGCCGCACCCGCGCCACCGGCAGCGCCTGGCCAGCATCGGCGTGGCCCAGACCCCGGTGCGCGTGCGCGTGACCGACGCGGCCGGGCGTGACCTGCCGCCGGGCGAGATCGGCGAGGTGCTGGTGCGCGGCGACAGCGTGATGACTGGCTACTGGAACAACCCCGAGGCCACGGCGGCGGCCATCCGCGACGGCTGGCTCTTCACCGGCGACATGGGCGCGCTGGACGAGGACGGCTACCTGACGCTGAAGGACCGCAGCAAGGACCTGATCATCAGCGGCGGCAGCAACATCTACCCGCGCGAGGTGGAGGAAACCCTGCTCACCGCTCCCGGCGTGCTCGAGGTGGCCGTGGTCGGCGAGCACGACGCCCAGTGGGGCGAGAACGTGGTGGCCTTCATCGTCGCTGCTGCCGGCCTGGCCGCACCAGACCCAACGGCGCTGGATGCACATTGCCTGCGGCAGATCGCCCGCTTCAAGCGCCCCAAGCGCTATGTTTTCGTGAGCGAGCTGCCCAAGAACAACTATGGCAAGGTGCTCAAGACCGTCCTGCGCGAGCGGCTGCACACCGCCGGCTGACGGCCACCCGGCCCGGGCCGCGCGGGCACAATGGCGGCATGAAAATCCTGCACACCATGCTGCGCGTCGGCAACCTGCAACGCGCCATCGACTTCTACACCCAGGTGCTGGGCATGCAACTGCTGCGCACCTCCGAAAACCCCGAATACAAGTATTCGCTGGCCTTCGTCGGCTACGAGGGCGGCAACCCCGGCCAGGCCGAGATCGAGCTGACCTACAACTGGGGAACCGAGAGCTACGACATCGGCACGGCCTACGGCCACATCGCCATTGCCGTGCCCGACGCCCACGCCGCCTGCGACAGGATCAAGGCCGCCGGCGGCCAGGTCACGCGCGAGGCCGGCCCGGTCAAGGGCGGTACCACGGTGATTGCCTTCGTCACCGACCCCGACGGCTACAAGATCGAGCTGATCCAGCGCGCCGAGGGCGCGGCCGGCGGCGGTCTGCGCTGAGAAAAAAACCCGGCTCGCGGCCGGGTTCTCGTCTGCTGGGCGCTGCCTGGCCTCTTATTCCAGCGTCACCTCGACGCGCCGCGCCTCGGCGTTGCTGCCGCTGGCGGTGCCGACCTCGGGCTTGCGCAATTCGATCTTGTCTTCGCCGATGCCCAGCGCCACCAGGGCGCCCTTGACCGCCAGCGCGCGCTGCTTGGCCAGCTCTTCGTTCTGGGCCGCGTCGCCGGTGGCGTCGTGATAGCCGCTGATCACCGCCTTGCGCCCGGCCGCCACGCCCTTGACGATGACGCCCAGCGCGTCGGGCGCGCCGGCGGCCAGTTCGGTCTTGCCGCTGGCAAAGAAGAACTTGACCACCTCGCCCTGCACCTGCACCCCGGCCGCGTCGCTGGCGACGGTCTCGGTCGCGCCCGCCGCGGCCACCGTCGCGGTCGCGGGCGGCATGACCGCCGCCTGAGCCGCGGCGGCCGGCGCCGCCACACGGCCCGCGCCACGGCCCAGCACCAGGCCGAAAATCAGGCTGATGACCAGCACGATCAGGCCGAAGACCACGCCCAGGACCAGGCCGTGCGATTCATCGTTTTGCGTTGACATGTTGTTGTGCTCCAGACATTCCAAACCCGTCATTGTATAAATTGATTTCATGCGCACCGATTCCGACGCCTACGCCGCCTACGAGCACCTGCGCCCGCCGGGGCGCGATCCCCAGCACATGCGCGAAGTCACGCGCGACCAGTGGCGCCGACAGGCCGGTGCGCGCGGCCCGCTGTGGGTGTTCGGCTATGCCTCGCTGATCTGGCGGCCCGACTTCGACCCCGCCGAGCGGCACCCCACGCGCGTGCACGGCTGGCATCGCGCGCTGGCCATGTGGAGCCGCGTCAACCGCGGCACGCCCGAGCAACCCGGCCTGGTGTTTGCCCTGTTGCCCGGCGGCAGCTGCCAGGGCGTCGTCTACCGCGTGCCCACGCACGAGGCCGACGCCGTGTTCGACCGCCTGTGGGCGCGCGAAATGCCCAGCGCCGTGTACGACCCGCGCTGGCTGGCCTGCAGCACGCCGCACGGGCCGGTGCAGGCGCTGGCCTTCACCCTGTCGCGGCGCAGCCCGTCGTACACCGGCGCCCTCACGCCCGGCCAGTACCGCGACATCTTCCGCCACGCACACGGGCGCTACGGCAGCACGCTGGACTATGCGCGCCAGACCCTGGACAGCCTGCACGCCCATGGCGTGAAGGACCTTCAGCTGAGCCGGCTGCTGCACTACGCCGACGAATGAGTACCGAAGCGCATCGCCCATGAACGACATCGCCCAACTGCGCAAGAGCTACGAGCGCGCCGAACTGTCCGAATCCGCCTCGCAGGCCGACCCGCTGGCCCAGTTCGGCCAATGGTTCGACGAGGCGCGCCGCGGCGAGGTGGCCGAGCCCAACGCCATGACCCTGGCCACCGTCGGCAGCGACCTGCGCCCCAGCACGCGCATCGTGCTGATCAAGGGCTTCGACGCGCGCGGCATCGTCTGGTACACCAACTACGACAGCCGCAAGGGCCAGGAACTGGCGGGCAACCCGTTTGCCGCGCTGCAGTTCCACTGGGTCGAACTGGAGCGCGTGGTGCGCATCGAAGGGCGGGTGCAGAAGGTGGACGATGCCGAAAGCGACGCCTACTACGCCAGCCGCCCGCTGGACAGCCGCATCGGCGCCTGGGCCAGCCCACAAAGCCAGGTGATCAGGGACCGGGCCGTATTGGTCAGCGCAGCTGCCCAATACGGCGCGCGCTTCCTGCTCAAGCCGCCGCGTCCGCCGCACTGGGGCGGCTTTCGGCTGGTGCCCGACCGCTGGGAGTTCTGGCAGGGTCGCAAGAGCCGGCTGCACGACCGGCTGCGCTATCGGCTGGACGGCGGCACTTGGGTGCGCGAGCGCCTGGCGCCCTGAAGCACCTCAGCGCCGGCGCGGCGGCACCGCCGTCTTGGGCTTTTGCCCCAGCGCCTCGCGGTGGCGATTGATGCGGTCGAGCTTGCGCTGGTCGTCGCGCTCCATGGCCTTGCGCTTGGTGTAGCCCGACCAGTCGGCCCAGGCCCACCACAGTGCGGCGCCGGCAAAGGGCGCCAGCACCCACCACCACGACCACCGGCGACGACGCCGATCTCCTGCCACTTCAGCAGCAACAAAACGACGCCCAGGCCCAACAAGTACATGGTGTATTCCTCCTGCCCCCCGTGGGGGATTTGCCCGCCGGGTCAACGTGTCACCCTACAATCGCGTTGAAAGTTGGCAAGTTGACTCTCTCGATAAAGGAAACATTATGAAGCGTGTTCTGCTCACCCTGGCTGCCCTGACCGCCGTGGCCGCCGCCACGCCCGCCATGGCCGACGAAGCCATGGCCAAGGCCAAAAACTGCATGGCCTGCCATGCCATCGACAAGAAGGTGGTGGGCCCGGCCTACAAGGACGTGGCCAAGAAGTTCGGCGGCCAGGCCGGCGCAGTCGACATGCTGGCCGACAAGATCATGAAGGGCAGCTCGGGCACCTGGGGCCCCGTGCCCATGCCGCCCAACACCAACGTCAACGCGGCCGAGGCCAAGAGCCTGGCCACCTGGATTCTGAGCCTGAAGTAACGTCTCTAATCCGCCACAAAAAAGCCTGCGCATCGCGCAGGCTTTTTTGATTTGACGCAAGAATCGGCTCAGAGGCTGAGAGTTTTTTGAGCGTGCCCGAGGAGCGCGCTCAAATGCGCCCAATCAAGGCGCAAAGCACAGCCGTAGCTCGAGCTACGGCGAGCATTTGCAACGCCGAGTGGGTGCGTTTGGGCGTGATCAGCGGGCATGAGCAAGAGACTCTCAGCCTCTCAGTGGGTCTGGCCCAGCTGGTCCAGAATGGCCGGGTTTTCCAGCGTGCTGGTGTCCTGGGTGATGGCCTCGCCCTTGGCCAGCGAGCGCAGCAGGCGGCGCATGATCTTGCCCGAGCGCGTCTTGGGCAGGTTCTCGCCAAAGCGGATGTCCTTGGGCTTGGCGATGGGGCCGATTTCCTTGGCCACCCAGTCGCGCAGCTCCTTGGCGATCTTGTCGGCCTCGGCACCGTGCGGCAGCGAGCGCTTGAGCACCACGAAGGCGCAGATCGCCTCGCCGGTCAGCTCGTCGGGGCGCGCCACCACCGCCGCCTCGGCCACCAGGTCGGTCTTGGCCACCAGGGCCGACTCGACCTCCATGGTGCCCAGGCGGTGGCCCGAGACGTTCAGCACGTCGTCGATGCGGCCGGTGACGCGGAAGTAGCCGCGGTCGGCCGAGCGCACAGCGCCGTCGCCGGCCAGGTAGTAGCCCTTCATCTCCTCGGGGAAGTAGGTCTTCTTGAAGCGCTCGGGATCGCCCCAGATGGTGCGCACCATGCTGGGCCAGGGCTTCTTGTAGACCAGCATGCCGCCGGTGCCGTTGGGCATCTCGTGACCGGTCTCGTCGACGATGGCCGGAAAGATGCCCGGCAGCGGCAGCGTGCACGAACCCGGCACCAGCGGCGTGGCGCCCGGCAGCGGGTTGATCATGTGCGCGCCGGTCTCGGTCTGCCAATAGGTGTCGATGATGGGGCAGCGCTCGCCGCCGACGTTCTTGTAGTACCACATCCAGGCTTCGGGGTTGATCGGCTCGCCCACGCTGCCGATGATGCGCAGGCTGGACAGGTTGCTGTGCCTGGGGTGCACCGCGTCGTGGGTCTCGGCGGCCTTGATGAGCGAGCGGATGGCGGTGGGCGCGGTGTAGAAGACGCTGCACTTGTGGCGCTCGATCATCTGCCAGAAGCGGCCGGCGTCGGGGAAGGTGGGGATGCCCTCGAACACGATCTCGGTGGCGCCCGCGGCCAGCGGGCCGTAGGTGCAGTAGGTGTGGCCCGTCACCCAGCCGATGTCGGCGGTGCACCAGAAGACGTCGGAGGGCTGGAGGTCGAAGCTCCAGTCCATGGTCAGCTTGGCCTGCAGCAGGTAGCCGCCGGTGGAGTGCTGCACGCCCTTGGGCTTGCCGGTGGAACCGGATGTGTAGAGGATGTACAGCGGATGTTCGGCCTCGACGCTGACCGGCGCGCATTCGGTGGGCTGGCCCTTCAGCACCTCGGCGAAGGTCTTGTCGCGGCCGGCCTGCATCGGGCAGGCGCTGGCGCTGCGCTCGTACACGAAAACGTTGCGGATGCTCTCGCAGCCGCCCATGGCCAGCGCCTCGTCGACGATGGCCTTGAGCGGCAGCTCCTTGCCGCCGCGCATCTGGTAGTTGGCGGTGACCACGGCCACGGCGCCGCCGTCGATGATGCGCTCTTGCAGCGCCTTGGCCGAAAAGCCGCCGAACACCACGCTGTGGATGGCGCCCAGCCGCGCGCAGGCCTGCATGGCGACCACGCCCTCGATCGTCATGGGCATGTAGATCAGCACGCGGTCGCCCTTCTGGACGCCGTGCGCCTTGAGCGCGTTGGCGAACTGGCACACGCGCGCCAGCAGCTGCTTGTAGGTGACCTGGGTGACCGCGCCGTCGTCGGCCTCGAAGATGATGGCGGTCTTGTTCTCGACCGGGGTGCCCATGTGCCGGTCCAGGCAGTTGACGCTGGCGTTGAGCATGCCGTCGTCGAACCACTTGTAGAACGGCTTGGCGGACTCGTCGAGCACGCGGGTGAAGGGCTTGTCCCAGGTCAGGTTCTCGCGCGCCAGGCGGCCCCAGAAGCCGGTGAAGTCCTTCTCGGCCTCGGCGCACAGGGCCTCGTAGCCGGCCATGCCCGAAATGCGCGCGGCCTTGACCAGGGCCTCGCTGGGCGGAAACACACGGTTTTCGATCAGAACGGATTCGATGGCACTCATGCTCTTTGTCTCCTCGATGGGTTGCACTCAGGACCGCGGACGCGCTGCCTGAACGGCGGCATCATCGCGCGGCGCTCTTACACACTTCTGACGGGGCCGGCACGCCGCCCCAGCGGCGCGCATGGCCCACGGGGTCAACGATACGCCAAATGCCGCGGGCTCATGCCATGACCCGATCATTTCAAGCCTTTTCGGCACTCAGCCCACATGCAGCAAGCGCGAGCAGCTATCAATAAAGTAGTGACAATCACACCATGTCCTGCGGACGCACCCAGGCGTCGAACTGCTCGGCCGTCAGAAAGCCGCTGGCCACCGCCGCCTCGCGCAGGCTGATGCCCTGCTGGTGCGCCTTCTTGGCGATGGTGGCGGCCTTGTCGTAGCCGATGTGGGTGTTGAGCGCCGTCACCAGCATCAGCGAGCGCTGCACCAGCTCGTCGATGCGGCCGCGGTTGGGCTCGATGCCGACGGCGCAGTGCGCGTTGAAGCTCTTCATGCCGTCGCCCAGCAGGCGCACGCTCTGCAGGAAGTTGTGCGCGATCAGCGGGCGAAACACGTTCAGCTCGAAGTTGCCCGAGGCGCCGCCGATGTTGATCGCCACGTCGTTGCCCAGCACCTGCGCACACAGCATGGTCATGGCCTCGCATTGCGTCGGGTTGACCTTGCCCGGCATGATGGACGAGCCGGGTTCGTTCTCGGGGATGCTGATCTCGCCCAGGCCGCTGCGCGGGCCGCTGGCCAGCCAGCGCACGTCGTTGGCGATCTTCATCAGGCTGGCGGCCAGGCCCTTGAGCGCGCCGTGCGCCTGCACCTGCGCGTCGCAGCTGGCCAGGGCCTCGAACTTGTTGGGCGCGCTGACGAAGGGCAGCCCGGTCAGCCGCGCCAGTTCGGCGGCGGTCGCCTCGGCATAGCCCTTGGGCGCGTTCAGGCCGGTGCCCACCGCCGTGCCGCCCAGGGCCAACTCGCACAGGTGCGGCAGCGCGGCGCGCACATGCTGCTCGCCATGCGCCAGCTGCGCCACCCAGCCCGAGAACTCCTGCCCCAGCGTGAGCGGCGTGGCGTCCTGCAGGTGCGTGCGGCCGATCTTGACGATGTCGGCAAAGGCGGCCGACTTGGCCGCCAGCGTCTCGCGCAAGGCGGCCAGCGCCGGCAGCAGCCGGTGCTCGATCGACTCGACCGCGGCCAGGTTCATGGCGGTGGGATAGGTGTCGTTGCTGGACTGGCTCTTGTTCACGTCGTCGTTGGGGTGCACCAAGCGCTCTTCGCCGCGCACGCCGCCCAGCAGCTCGCTGGCGCGGTTGGCCAGCACCTCGTTGACGTTCATGTTGGTCTGCGTGCCCGAGCCGGTCTGCCACACCACCAGCGGAAACTCGTCGTCGTGCTGGCCCGCCAGCACCTCGTCGGCCGCACGCACGATGGCACCGGCCTTGGTCGGGTCCAGCTTGCCCAGGCGCTCGTTGACGGTGGCGGCGGCGCGCTTGACGAGCGCCAGCGCGCGGATGATCTCGCGCGGCTGGCGCTCGCCGCTGATGTCGAAGTTCTGCAGCGAGCGCTGCGTCTGCGCGCCCCACAGGCGCTCGGCGGCGACCTCGATTTCACCAAAGCTGTCGCGCTCGGCGCGCGTGGGTTGATCCGGGTTGGACATGGTCGGGCCTGTCAAAATAAGGGTTTGCGTCGACTGGCAAGGTAGCAGAGCCTGCAAAACCTTGCTGGCGCCCGCGTTGCCCATCCCGTTAGCCTATTCGTCAGGAATCACCATGACCACGACCATCCGCTGCACCGACCTGGTGGAGTCCGTCGCCGCCGCGCTGCAGTACATCAGCTACTACCACCCCGCCGACTACATCGCGCACCTGGCGCGCGCCTACGAGCGCGAGCAGAGCCCCGCCGCCAAGGACGCGATGGCGCAGATCCTCACCAACAGCAAGATGAGCGCCACCGGCCACCGTCCGATCTGCCAGGACACGGGCATCGTCAACGTGTTCCTGAAGATCGGCATGGACGTGCGCTTCGAGGGTTTTGCCGCCGACCAGAGCCTGGAAGACGTCGTCAACGAAGGCGTGCGCCGCGGCTATCTCGACCCCGACAACACCCTGCGTGCCAGCGTGGTGGCCGACCCGCTGTTCGCGCGCAAGAACACCAGGGACAACACCCCCGCCGTCATCAACGTGCAACTGGTGCCCGGCGACAAGCTGGACGTGACGGTGGCCGCCAAGGGCGGCGGCAGCGAGAACAAGTCCAAGATGATCATGATGAACCCCAGCGACAGCCTGGTCGACTGGGTGCTGAAGACCGTGCCCACCATGGGCGCCGGCTGGTGCCCGCCGGGCATGCTGGGCATCGGCATCGGCGGCACGGCCGAAAAAGCGGTGCTGCTGGCCAAGGAAAGCCTGATGGAAGACCTGAACATGTACGAGCTGCAGGCCAAGGCGGCGCGCGGCGACAAGCTCGATCAGGTGGAAGAACTGCGCCTGGAACTGTACGAAAAGGTCAACGCGCTGGGCATCGGCGCGCAGGGCCTGGGCGGCCTGTCCACGGTGCTGGACGTGAAGATCAAGCTGTACCCCACGCACGCCGCCAGCAAGCCGGTGGCCATGATCCCCAACTGCGCCGCCACGCGCCACGCGCACTTCGTGATGGACGGCTCGGGCCCGGTCTACCTGGAGGCGCCCAGCCTCGACCTGTGGCCCAAGGTGCAATGGATGCCCAACACCGAAACCAGCCAGCGCGTGAACCTGAACACGCTGACCAAGGAAGAAGTCGCCAGCTGGAAGCCCGGCCAGACCCTGCTGCTGAACGGCAAGATGCTCACCGGCCGCGACGCCGCGCACAAGCGTATCCAGGACATGCTGGCCAAGGGCGAGAAGCTGCCGGTGGACTTCACCAACCGCGTCATCTACTACGTCGGCCCGGTCGATCCGGTACGCGATGAAGTCGTCGGCCCCGCCGGCCCCACCACCGCCACGCGCATGGACAAGTTCACGCGCATGATGCTGGAGCAGACCGGGCTGATCGCGATGATCGGCAAGTCCGAGCGCGGCCCCGTCGCCATCGAGGCGATCAAGGACAACCGCAGTGCCTACCTGATGGCCGTGGGCGGCGCCGCCTACCTGGTCAGCAAGGCCATCAAGGCCGCGAAGGTGGTGGGCTTTGCCGACCTGGGCATGGAGGCGATCTACGAGTTCGACGTGGTGGACATGCCCGTCACCGTAGCGGTCGACGCCAGCGGCACCAGCGTGCACAACACCGGCCCGGCCGAATGGCAAAAGCGCATTGCCAGCGGCGAGTTCCCCAGCGTGCAGAGCTTCACGGCGCGCAAGGCGGGCACGCCGGCCTGAGGCACGAGCCGCCGCAAGGGCGGCTCGGCGTCCGCGTCAATGCAGATGCCGTGGGCGGCGTCCGCCACCGTGGCCGGGCGTGCCGCCACCGGCACCGCGCGGCGGCTTGCCGATCTGCAGCGAGTCGACCAGCGCGTCGAAGCGGTCCGAGAACAGCTTGTCGATCTCACCCACCACGCCGCCCAGCTCGGCACCGTCGAAGTGGCGCTCCATCAGGGCGACCACGTCTTCCACCAGCAGATCGCGCTGCGCCTGCATGATGGCCTGCGGCGTGGGACCGACGAACAGCAGCAGGAAGTCGTCGCGCGACTCGCGTCCGGCGTCCTCGTCCTCCTCGTCGTACTCGGCGTCGTAGAACGTCACCTCGACCGAGGCGCCGGCGGCGCTGAGCTCGTTGAGGTTCATGCACATGTCGTCGAGCTGCTGGCGAAAGTCCTCGTCGCCGGCCAAGGTCCAGCACATCTGCAACAGGTGCTCGGCGGGCTCGAAGCGGATGCCGGGCTCGTCCTCGTACAGGCTGGCCGCGCCATCGGCCAGCGAGCGCGCACCGGCGTATTTCCAGAGGGGTTTCAAGGCGTCCTGCAGGGCATCGAAGCCCACGTCGGGGCGCAGTTTCACGTCGCCATGCACGTGAATCTCGAAGGGTGCGTCGTCGTGATTCATGGCGTTTTCCTGTTGTGTGATGCTGGTGCCCCGAGCCGGGGTCGAACCGGCACGCTCCCTTGCGGGAAAGCGGCGGATTTTAAGCCAGAGCATGGCATCCGCACCGTGCTAACGCTGGACTTGGATGAGGCTTGCTGTAGCAGGTTTTCCGCCAGACCAATGCCTTCGATCATATCCCGGTGCGCGATGCAAACCGCCCCGGTTCCCCTCCGCCTGGCTCCTAGCCGGCCCCTGGAATCGGGGCCTTTCAGGAGCACCTCATGGCAAAGATCAAACTCACCAAGTCCGTCGTTGACACGGCGCAGGCGCAAACCTGCGACGTGGAACTCCGGGATACGCTCGTTCCGGGCTTCTTGTGCAAGATAACACCAACGGGCCGCAAGGTCTTTATGGTTCAGTACCGCACGAACTCCGGCGTGCGGCGCAAGCCCGCCCTCGGCCAGTTCGGCGAGCTGACGGTCGAACAGGCCCGATCGCTGGCACAAGACTGGCTGGCCGAAGTCCGGCGCGGCGGCGACCCCGGACTCGACAAGGCCGAGGCCCGCAAGGCGCCGACGGTCAAGGAGCTGTGCGGCCGGTTCATGGACGACCACTCCAGGCCGCACAACAAGCCCAGCACGCAGGCCGGCTACCAGTACCAGATCGACAGCTTCGTCATCCCGGCCTTCGGCAGCAAGAAGGTTCACGAGGTCACACGCCACGACATCACCGCGCTGATGAAGCGCATGGAGAAGTCTCCGACGCAGGCCAATCGCGTGCTGTCGCTTGTCCGCAAGATGTTCAACCTGGCCGAGCTGTGGGGCTACCGGCCCGACGGCTCGAATCCCTGCCGCCACGTGCCCAAGTACCCGGAGAAAGGCTCGACCCGCCTCATCACCGACGAACAGATGGTCAAGCTGTTCGCCTATCTGGACAAGGCCGAGGCCGAGGAACTGGAGCATCCGATCCACCTGCTGGCTGTCCGGCTGCAATTCGAGTTCGCGGCCCGCATGTCGGAAATCCTGCTGTTGCAGTGGGATTGGCTCGACTTGCCCAATGGCCGGGTTGTCTGGCCGGACAGCAAGACGGGCGATATGTCGAAGCCGTTGAGCGAGGAAGCCCGTCGGCTGCTGACGAACGCACCTCGCTATGGCAAATCGCCCTACATCTGTCCAGCCATCAACGATCACGACAAACCACTCGGCCCCCATTCCTACTACCAGGCATGGCGCCGCATCCTTGATCGCGCCGGCGTACCGAAGGTCGGCACCCACGGCATCCGCCACCGCTCAGCGACCGACATTGCCAACTCCGGCATCCCGGTCAAGGTCGGCATGGCGCTGACAGCGCACAAGACCGTGGCGATGTTCATGCGCTACGTCCACACCGAGGACGACCCGGTACGTAAGGCGGCCGAATTGGTGGCCAGCCGGCGCAAGTCGGTCATCGGCATGCGCCAGGAGCCGAAAGAGGTGACCACATGACCAGTGGCCAGCGGTCAGCCCTGTCGGCCCAGATTGTCGTATCGCTGTCACGACAATCTGCCCAGCGACCCTCCCCGCCCGGGCATCGCGCGGGGGTCTGGAAAAGTGTACCCGTTTCGGGTATAGTTTGGAGGTCAAGATGAAGCGCGTTCTCAAGCGAAAGGACTTTGCGCGGTGGCAGGCAAGCGAGAAGCTGCCTGATGCCGCCTTGTGCAAAGCGGTTCAGGAGATGGAAAGCGGTCTGATTGAAGCGGACTTGGGCGGCTTCCTCTATAAGAAGCGGGTTGCACGCCCCGGCAGCGGCAAGAGCGGTGGTTACCGCACGCTGCTGTCGGCCCGCATCGGTAGCCGCTACGTGTTCCTGCATGGGTTCCCCAAGAGCGACAAGGCGAACATCACGCAAGACGAGAAGAAGGCGCTGCAGTTCGCCGGTAAGGTGTTTCTGGAACTGTCCGCGGAGGCTTTGTCGAAGGCGTTGCGGTCGGGCGCGTTATTGGAGGTGCATTGTGAGCAAGATCATTGAATCCCTGCGTGGCGACTTGGCTGCGCTCCACGAAGCGGGAGCGATCAGCAAGGTGACGATGCGCGAGTTCGACGCGATCTGTCCGCCGCCGGTGCGGCAACTCAGTGCTGCCGACATCAAACGTCTGCGCGAAGCCTTGAAGTTCAGCCAGCCGGTGTTTGCTCTTCATTTGCACACGTCGGCCTCGACCGTGCGCAAGTGGGAGCAAGGCGAAACCCATCCCACCGGGCCGACCCTCAAGCTGCTCAACGTCATCGCCGACAAGGGACTACAGGCAATTCTTTAAGCGAGCAAGCTGGCCAGTAGCCCCTACTGCACCAGCCACAAACCCGGTTACGATCTTCAAAACATGCAAAACCATGGAGGTGACAGATGGCAGACAAAAGGAATGTATTCATCAGCCATGTCCATAAGGACGATCATGGGCTCCAGAAGCTCAAGGATTTGTTGGCTCCGAAAGGTCTGGAGGTCCGGGATTCCTCGATCCATACAGGAAAGTTCAACAATGCCACTGATGAGCACTACATAAAGACGCAGATCCTTGCGCCTGCCATCAATTGGGCTGGGGTGTTCATTTGCTATGTCTCTCCCCAAACCAAGAACAGCGATTGGGTGAACTGGGAAATCGAATATGCGGCCAAACAGGGCAAGCGCATTGTTGGTGTTTGGGAGCATGGTGAGAAGGAATGCGACCTACCAGATGCGCTGAAAGAACATGCGGACGCCTTGGTTGGGTGGAACGGTGATTCAATCATTGACGCGATCAACGGGAAGGACTCGTGGGAAAAGCCTGACGGCGGTGCCTGCGACCCGGTTCCACTCAAGCGGCATCCCTGCTGATGACACGTATTCACTCCTATGTAGTGCGGTACGACAGTGGTTTTGCACCCAACCCCTTCTATAGCTACTGCACGCTCGCGACTTGCAAACCCAGTATCCGCAGAAGCGCTGACATCGGCGATTGGGTGGTCGGTAGTGGAAGCAATGATCGAAGTGTCCGACGCGGTGGGCATCTCGTGTATGCGATGCGGGTCACCGAAGCAATGACATTTGACGAGTATGGCCGAGACCCGCGGTTTGAATCCAAGAAGCCGTACCGCAATGGCAGCCGGAAGCAAAGTTGCGGGGACAACATCTACTTCAGGGCTGCGGCTGGGGTTGCTTGGCAGCAGCGAGACTCATTTCACTCCCGCCCCGATGGCTCGCTCAACCCTGACCATGTGGCCCGTGATACAGGCGTCAACAGGGTTTTGATCAGCAACGATTTCGTATATTTCGGGGGTGAGGGCCCTGCGTTTCCTGATGAATTGCAAGATCAGCAAGGTCGCCCTCTATGCAAAACGGGAATAGGCCTCACAGCCTTTGACGATGCGCAATTGGTTGGAAATCTTGAGCAATGGATTCGCAACTTGGCAGTGAGCGGCTACCAAGGCGCCCCATTCGAATGGCTGACTCTTCGCAGGTGACCGATGAAAAAGGAAGGCTCCCTCTTGCTCTCGGATTACGCTGCGGGAATTGCAGCCACAGACGTACTCAATCCGAACGACTTCAATCCGGTTCTCCAAGGGCTATATGGAGAAGTTGGCGGAATAATGGCCACGGCCAAAAAGCACGTTCGAGATAAATCAGCATACCCTGGCTACAAGAGAGCGGCGGAAGAAGAATTCGGCGACACTCTTTGGTACTTGGCTGCAATCTGCAGGCGCCTGAATATCCCTCTTGAGGATATCTTCGGGGAAGCCGCCAACCACGGAAATTTTAAGAATGTTGGCGCTGCAAGTGATATCGCTGAAGGTGCATTGGCCTATATCGCAGTGCCTATTGCGGCGACTGCATCGTTAGATGCCACCCTGGCACGTTTGGGGCAGTCAGCAGCAGCCCTAATGGGAAGCACCCCTGCGCGCACTGATTTGGTCGCGTTCGCGCGGGCTTACCTGGATGCAATCCATGCGGCCGAACTAGCATTTTCGGAAGTGGCTCGCGCCAACCTTCGGAAAGCGCGCGGCGCGTTCTTGGAACCACAAGCAGATGATCTGGTTGACCTTGATTTCGACAGTAAATTTGGAATCGAGGAACAGCTACCCAGAGAATTCAGAATCCGAGTCAATCAACGAGGCAGTGGTAAGAGTTATCTCCAATGGAATGGCGTATTCATTGGAGATCCCTTAACCGACAACATTGCCGACCGCGATGGTTACCGGTTCCATGACGTCTTCCATTTTGCGAATGCGGCGATCCTGCACTGGTCACCCGTGATGCGGGCATTGATCAAACACAAACGAAAGAGCAATCCGAAATTCGATGAAGAGCAGGACAGCGGTCGAGCCATCGTCGTTGAAGAAGGGGTTTCAGCTTGGATTTTCTCAAGAGCCAAAGAATTGAATTTCTTCGAGAACCAGGAAAAGGTCTCACTCGGAATTCTCAAGACCATCGGCGAGTTCGTGAGTGGTTACGAGGTAGAGAAGTGCCCACTGAAGCTCTGGGAAAAGGCCATCTTGGAAGGGTATGCGGTCTTCCGACAGCTTAAGGAAAATCAAGGCGGCTGGATCATTGGAAACCGAGAACAACGCACCATCAAATACATGCCACTTGAGTCTGAAAAATGAACATCCACCCATTCGTTGAGGCAGTTGCTTCGCTGCAATTCGAAGACTGCTTCAATCCGTATTCGGATCGATGTGAAGTCCATGATCGGCGCGATGCGCCGCGTCGCCGTGCTGCAGCACTTTCCGCCATGTTGCGTCGTGCAACAGAGGAGCCTGTAGATGCGATCTGGATCGGGAGAGACCTCGGATATCGCGGAGGGCGCCGCACTGGGCTAGCCCTGACTGACGACGTTCACATGAGCCAGCACGCCAAGCGCTGGAATCTCGATCTGATCGCTGAGCGGCCGACGATAGGAAGTGCTGTAGCTGAACGAACCGCGGCGGTCATATGGGGCATGCTAGAACACATTGATGCTCGCATCTTCCTCTGGAATGTCTTTCCCCTTCATCCGCATGAATCTGGAGATCCATTCACCAACCGCCAGCACAACGCGCACGAAAGACGCGCCGGCGAAGAACTGCTCCAACAACTCATTGTCTTGCTGAAGCCTTCTCGCATCGTTGCCATCGGCAATGATGCCACCGCTGCGGCCCATCGCATCACGGATTCTGTACCGGTAATTTGCGTGAGGCACCCTAGCTACGGAGGACAGACACAGTTCCAGACGCAAATCTCGGAACTCTATGGGCAACCAATGAGTACCGGATCGTTGTTTTGACGAGATGTTCTGACTTCTAGCGAGCGGCGATCGCTGCTTCGATCCAACTCGACAGGCTGTCGCTGATGGAGGTATAGACCGCGCTACTGGTGCCTCCCGGCGGATCGTAGACGCGGACGACGGAGGATAGCTTTCTACCGTCGTTCAAGGTAAATGAGTCGAACGGATTGGCCCCTGCCACTGATGGTTGCTGGTTGTGGTCCAAGAGCTTGTGGACACGTATCCCCAGGAGTCCCTTTCCGCTGTTCCATGACTGCTCAATCTCATATCGAATCCAGGGGCGATTTGCCGTTTCCGCACCAACCAAAACAATTGTGCATGTCCGCCCTTGCAATTGATCGTCAATCCAGCGCTTGATCGCGGTATCACCGCCTCGCTTCACTTCTTCCCATTTATTATCGCTTGCTGACGGGTTGCCCTCTACAACCCCAATATTGCGTATCTTGGATGCGCGCCAACTGTCGCGTTGATAATGAAAGCTGTAGAAAACTTTCCGTGGCATGAATAATCCTCGGTTGATTTTTTAGAGCACGGGATCGGGAAACGAACTGACTCTACTTGCCAGCCAAGGGCACCGCCAGATGCTCATGGAAGAGCTGAGCAAAGTCCACATCGACAAGCGCTTCCCCGGTGAAATAGCTATGGTCCTTGGCGAGATTCAGCGCCGCTCCGCCTGGCGAGGACACCGGGAGCACCTTGGCTGCAGGATGGAAGCGCCTGAAAAGCTCATGTTCAGCTTCTACCCCATCCATTCCACCAATAAACACAGCAGCGCTTAAGTCCTCACGCGAGAGCATCTGTTCGCGCATGACAAGCAAGCTTGCCGCCCTGTCATTAGGGACTGCATCGGTGAAGACTACATTTTGGAAATGCTTGTTCTCTTCAGGGAAGATTTCTGCAAAGAACGTGCTCTGATACAAGACAACAGACTGCGAGTAGTCGACCCCCAAGTCTTCACTTATGCTCCAAATCATCGGGGTAATCGCAGGATGCCCACCCCACACGATCTTGTGCTGGCGAATGACTGCTATGACCAGTTCTCTCACCGCACATTGGATAAGAAATGGATCGGCGGTTTCGTGGTAAGTGCCACGCCCTACAAGTGGCACGCTGGCCGAGAGGAAGATTGCACTCATGGCTACGCCTCCCAGTCCGCGAATTGCCAACCCGCCTCGCTGGCTTTAACCCACCTAGCGGAGTGAATGTGCTGTCCTAACCAGTCCAGATGGCCCAGCCACCTGGGATGCAGACCTACGTGATCGTAGACCACGGCAACGGATTGTTCCGGTGAGTTCGTAGACGCATCGTGCAGCGTAGTTGACGTGGGAACACCGACCGTTGGATAAACAACTACATTCCGCCCATCGGGCAGTTGGACATATACAGCTCTATTGGCGCCCACTCCGACGACTTGGCCGCCGATTGTTTGAATGGCATTGCGCAGATTGCTTACGAGGTTGACAGAGCGAACCGCGTGACTCTGGCTGCGAACTTCCTCCAGTTGAAGACAAATGCGATCCACCGCACCGTCTGCGATGCGTCCGGTCGTCGGATCGACTTCTTCAGGTAACAGTTCCGCCCGACTGGCCGTTGCCGTGCGCGCAGAAGGCGTTGTGTCAGGCCAACCGACCCGCAAGACGCTGATGCCTTTGGCCAAAGCGCGTCCGAACTCAGCACTCGTCCAACGGCTTTCAAAATATCCTGGCGTGTCGAGCATCAGCAGGACATCCGAGTCACAAAGCCGGTGCCATAGCATTGTCTGGAAATCTTCTGCAGGTGGAATACCATGTGTATCGAGAAATACATCAAATAGCCGAGCAGACAGCGCATCGAATAGCTGCAAGGCTGCTTCCCTAGCCTCGCCCCGACGATAGCTTACGAACACCCGGCGCTGTCGAGGAAGGAGCCCAGCACACTCCAGCAAAGCAGACGCGACACGTTGCGGCCCACCTGCGGCGTATGCTAAGCAGTTGAGCGGCTGCAGCAATGCGGGGATTTCTGCACTGACTCGATTGACGTCAGAGGCGACCGGGAGCAATGGGATGCCTCGCGCCAGCAGTCTTGCCACATTGGCAAGAGGAGGCTCATGACCTCCGAAAAATGCCGCAGCAGACGATCGCTGTTGGTCTGGATTGAATTCATCGGGACAAACCTCCCATCCAATCTCATGCCCCAACCGCAAATTGAACATGCCGACAGCCTTTCCGATGACTTCTTCAAGTTCGGAAATTTGAACTGCAGTTGGTGTTCCAAGCAGGGCAAGTTGATATAGGGCTGGCATGCCGTTCCTTGCAATGGCAGTGTTCTAACCAAGCGAGACCCAATACGGGAATCTGTTGTTTCTAAAGATACCCGATTTTGGGGCGTCCCCGAATGGGCCGCGCTGTCGTACTTCGCATCGAGCCACCGTTGGCGTCTCGCCCCTACGGGCGTCCATCGCTGACGCCTCCGGCCTGGACAGGCCTGCGCGCTCCGCTTGCCAGAGTTCATGCGTCGCATGGAGACGGTCTTGCTGTCCCTACACCGTACCACGGCGTTCTCGCCGTCAAGGGCCTCGCGCCTTCGGCGCTTGCGGCCGTGGCCGTCTTCGACCCTGTGACAGCTTGCGCTGCGCCGTGCTGGGCCCGGTTGCCCCGCGATCCTCGATCACAAGAAGCCGTTAAGCCTCCACTCCTACTATCAGGCGTGGCGGCGCATCCTTGACCGTGCCGGTGTGCCGAAGGTCGGCACCCACGGCATCCGCCACCGCTCGGCGACGGACATTGCCAATTCGGGCGTGCCGCTCAAGGTCGGCATGGCGCTGACAGCGCACAAGACCGTGGCTATGTTCATGCGCTACGTCCACACCGAGGACAATCCTGTGCGCCAGGCGGCCGAGCTGGTGGCGACCCCCGGCGCCAGACCATCACGAAGGCGCGGCAGCGCCAGCCCCAGGAGGCCACGACATGAGCGCCCGGATGCCCAAAGCAGTAAAAGGTGCCGCCCCTGCCTGCCGGCTACGCCGGCATCCACGACGGCATGACGGCCAGCTATTGAGAGATTGGCCGCCGCATCGTGGAGGCCGAGCAACAGGGCAAGCGTCGCGCGGGATATGGCGAACAGTTGATTGCCCGGCTGTCCGCCGACCTGACCGTGCGCTTCGGTCGCGGGTTCAGCCCGGACAATCTGGAGAACATGCGGCGGTTCTTCGCCGCATACCCCCGGCCTGTGATTTCCGAGGCACTGTCTCGGAAATCGGGGAACGGGCTGCCCGCCGAGAAATCCGAGACAGTGTCCTCGGAAATTCGCCCTTCTGCACTACAGATGGATCGACCGCCTAAGCAACGCCGCGCTGGCAGGACACAAGTTCGCAGCCTGCCGCGTCGCCGGTACTGAAGCCGGTGCGCTTGTACGCTCCATCGGCTTGAAGCCCGCGCGCTCGAAGAACGGCGCGGCCGTCGTGGTCAGCAACCAGGCTTCGCGCCCCCCTTCGTCGAAGGCGCGGCGCAGCAGCAGCGCGAGCATGCCGCCGCCGATGCCGCGATGGCGCGCTTGCGGCAGTACCACCAAGGAGCGCACCAGCACGTTCTGGCCCATGCGCTCGAAGCCACCAAAGCCCACGCGCTCCCCTGACACCGTGACATAGGCGAAGAATCGGCGTCCCGGCTCGGTCAAGTCATCCGTGGGAAGCCCGGCCCCCTGCAGCGCCAGGGCAAGGTCGGGATCGCCGCCGGCGATTGGCGCGTCTATGAGGAGCAGCGTGCCGTCCTCTTTGCGGATCTCGCCTGCCTGCCGCTGCGGCAACAGCTCGACCACAATGTCCGAAGGACGGCACAGCCGCACACCCAGCGCAGACACCACGATGGGCCGATTGATGAGGATCGGGTGCGCCAGCATCTGGTCGATCAACTGGTCGTCGCTCCAATGCATGGCGTCCAGGCCCAATTCCTTGTAGGGCGTGCCCTTGACGCGCAGCACATCCCGCACGCGCATGCCCATCCGCGCGATCAGTGCCTTCAGGATTTCCCGGTCAGGCGGCGCTTTCAGGTACTCGATGATCGTGGGCTCGATGCCGCTTGCACGGATCAGTGCCAGCGTGTTGCGCGACGTGCCGCAATCCGGGTTGTGATAGATCGTGACGATACTCATGCCGGATGTCTCGCTGCGTTGCGCGGGGCCTGTTCGTACCAGCCACGAGATCGGTTGACCAGGCGCACGACCAGCAGCATCACCGGCACCTCGATCAGCACGCCGACCACGGTGGCCAGCGCAGCGCCGGAGTGGAAGCCGAACAGGCTGATGGCCGCTGCCACGGCCAACTCGAAGAAGTTGCTCGCGCCGATCAGCGCCGAGGGGCCGGCAATGCTGTGCTTCTCGCCCACCTTGCGGTTGAGCCAGTAGGCCAGGCCGGAATTGAAGAACACCTGGATAAGGATCGGCACCGCCAGCATGGCGATCACCAGCGGCTGCTGCAGGATGGCTTGGCCCTGGAAGGCGAACAGCAGCACCAGCGTCAGCAGCAGCGCCGCGATCGACAGTGGACCGATGCGCGCCAGCGCGCGGTCGAACGCCGCCTGGCCCTGACGCAGCAGCGCTCGGCGCCACACCTGCGCGATGATGACCGGGATGACGATGTAGAGCACCACCGAGGTCAGCAGCGTGTCCCAGGGCACGATGATGGCCGACAACCCGAGCAGCAGCCCGACGAGGGGCGCAAAGGCGAAGACCATGATGGTGTCGTTCAGCGCCACCTGCGACAGAGTGAACATCGGATCGCCGCCGGTCAGCCGGCTCCAGACGAACACCATCGCCGTGCAAGGTGCGGCGGCCAGCAGGATCAGGCCGGCGACGTAGCTGTCGAGCTGGTCGGCCGGAAGCCAGTCGGCGAAGACCTGGCGGATGAACAGCCAGGCCAGCAGCGCCATCGAGAACGGCTTGACGGCCCAGTTGACGAACAGCGTCACGCCGATGCCGCGCCAGTGCTGGCGCACCTGGCCGAGTGCGCCGAAGTCCACCTTGAGCAACATCGGGATCACCATGATCCAGATCAGCAGGCCGACCGGCAGATTGACCTGGGCCACTTCCATGCGGCCGACGGCCTGGAACGCGCCGGGCGCGAGCTGGCCCAGGGCGATGCCCGCGACGATGCACAGCAGCACCCACACGGTCAGGTAGCGCTCGAAGACGCTCATGGCGGGCGCCGCCGGCGCGCGGCCGGCGGTATCGGCTCCTGCGGTCATCGTGCTGGCCTCACTGGCGGCCAATGTCGCGCAGCTCGCGCTGCAAGGACATGGCATCGAGACTTTTCAGGGGCAGCGACAGGAACAGCTCGATGCGCCGGCGCAGCGTGATCGCGGCGTCCGTGAACGCTTTGCGCTGCTGTTCCTCCGTGCCTTCGACGGCCGCTGGGTCGGGCACGCCCCAATGGGCCGATACCGGCTCGCCCGGCCACAGCGGGCACGCCTCACCGGCGGCGTTGTCGCAGACGGTGAAGATGAAATCGAACACCGGCGCATCCGGCGCCACGAACTCGTCCCAGCTCTTGCTGCGGTAGCCGGTCGCCGGCAGATGCAGGCGCTCCAGCGTGGCGAGCGCCAGCGGATGGACTTCGCCCTTGGGATGGCTGCCCGCCGACCAGGCGTGAAACCGGCCCTTGCCCAGCTCGTTGAGGATGCCTTCGGCGAGGATCGAACGCGCCGAATTGCCCGTGCAGATGAACAGCGCGTTGTAGGTGGCTTCAGTCGTCATGCGTGCCTCGCGTCAGCAGCAAGATGCAGCGGGCTTCGCGGCGCGGCCATCGCTTGGCGCGCAGCACGCCGCAGCGGCGCCGCTTGCGGGCTGGGATGCTTCGTTGAAGACGGGGATGTTGCCCAGCGTGTGGAAATGCTCCCAGGCCACACCTTGCGGGTCGGTGATCCAGTGCTTCTCGCTGCGCGCGTAGCAGCAGGTCGTGGTGCCTTCGTCGAGCAGTGCCATGTCGGCGGCCTGCGCGCGGGCCTTCAGGCCAGCCAGTTCCTCGGCATCGTCGGTCTGGATGCCCAGGTGGTCGATGCCCGGCTTGCCGCCGCGCGTGGAGATGGCGAAGTTGACCGGCGGGTCTTCGAGCATCCACTTCGCGTAGTCGCTCTCGGTGCGCGCGGGCTGCGCGGCGAACAGTTGGGAATAGAAGCCGATGCTGCGGTTCAGGTCATCGACGTTCAGGTGGACGTGGAAGCGTTTCATGGGAAGTCCTTTCAGCAGGTGGTGCAGATGGCGGAAGACGGGCTGACCTCGCACACGCCGCCCTGGCAGCAGTGCTCGGTCAGGTAGCCGATCAGGCCGTTCATGCGGCTGTACTCGGCGCGGTAGATCAGGTTGCGGCCCTGCTGCTCGATCGTGACGAGGCCGGCGTGCGCCAGCTCCTTCAGATGGAAGGACAGGGTGTTGCGGGCCACGTCGAGCTGGTCGGCCAGGATGCTGGGCGTCAAACCCTCGGGGCCGGCGACGACCAGGGCGCGGAACACGCGCAGACGCTGGGCATGGGCCAAGGCACTCAGGGCGGAAACAGCTTGGGTCTCGTTCATTATTCGATAATACAACATTTATTGAATCATTGTGCAAGTCATCAGTAGGCAGAACTGCATGGCGTCCCGGCGTCCCGGCGTCCCGGCGTCCCGGCGTCCCGGCGTACCGGCGTACCGGCGTACCGCCGTCGGGCTCGCGGGCTGCGCCCCGCGCTTCGTGCCGAATCGCGGCCATCCGGCTTGATCCCTGACGCCTCCGGCCCTTGAGGGCCTGCGCGCTCCGCTTGCCCCAAAAGCCGACTGTGTGCAGTGGGCGGGGTGTGGGCGGTCTTGCTGTTCCCTTCACCGTATCACGGCGTTCTCGCCGTCAAGGGCGGCGCGCGCTTGTGCGCGCTTGCGTCCTGGCGGCCGTCTGCGACCCCTGACTGCTTGCGCTGCGCCGTGCTGGCCACGGTTCCGGGCAATTCCGCCCGAGCAACCGGAGCACGATCATGTCGCAACTGTCCTTTTCCTCGTTCGATGCCTCGCTGATGGTGCGTGACGCACAGGGCCGCTACCTGCTGGCGACGGCAGACCAGATTTTGGAGGCCGCGCGCCACGCCATCGAGCAGAAGATGCAGCGTGGTGCCTCGTTCAGTTCGCCGGCGGCAGTCAAGGAGTACCTGCGCGCCAAGCTGGCTGGCTTCGAGCACGAAGTGTTCGCGGTGCTGTTCCTCGATACGCAGCATCGCCTGATCGAGTACGCGGAGATGTTCCGCGGCACCATCGACAGCGCATCGGTGTATCCGCGCGAGCTGGTCAAGGAGGCGCTCCGGCTCAACGCGGCGGCGGTCATCGTTTCGCATTTTGTGGCGCGCCACAAAATGAGCGTTTTGTGCCCTGTTTTCTTATGTGCCATCGAGGATTGATCTCGGCGCACGTGAGCGGTTTCCGACGGGCGGATGGGCACAAAACGGTAGACAAGCGGAATCGTTGCATACCAGAGGTCTTGGCGGATGGGTGATTGTCTTGAAGCTGGACGGCCAACAAGACCGTCCAGTGATTGGTGCTACAAGGACGACAGCCAGGCCAGCATGGCAGCATCGTCGCGCCACGCGGATTTGCGCGTTGGCGCCACCGCGACGGGCTCGCAAAGCTTCAGGGCCTCGGCCTTCATGCGGATGGTGATCTCGGCATAACGATTGGTCGTCTCCAGGTTGACGTGCCCCAACCAGCCTCGAATGACGTTGACCTCCACACCCGATTCGAGAAGATGGACCGCCGTGGTGTGCCGAAATACATGAGGAGTCACGTGGGTGGGTGACGATGCTGTGACGGAAGCTTCCCAGAGCTTGGCGTAGTGGCGGATGCGCTTGTAGATGCCGAAGCGGGTCATCCCCTCTTGAGCCACTCCGACGAACACCGGAGCATCCGGTGGCAAACGCTCGGGCCGTTCATCCAGCATGCTCTGCAAGGCCTTGGCGGTCTGGCTCCAGAGGGGGCAAGTTCGCCACTTCGATCCTTTGCCCAGCAATCTGACGCGGGCAGGCGACTGCAAATCAAGTTGCCCCACCTTCAGCTGTGCAACCTCCGAGACGCGCGCGCCGGTGTTGTACAGCAGCATAAGAAGCGCGCGATCCCGCTGCGAAAGACGATCGTGGGCCGGAATGAGGGCAAACATCGCCTCGACCTCATCGCGCGCGAGAAACTTCATCTCTGGCAGTGGACAGCGCTTCATCGGGATGGCAGCAACCTTGGCGCTGGCTGGCAACATCTCGGGGGTCGTCCGGCCGAGATACTCGTAGAACATGTGCAGGGCGGTCAGGCGCTGATTGCGGGTGCTGATGGCGTTGCCCCGTTTAACCTCCATGTTGTTCAGGAAGTCCTGCACAGCGGCGTAGCCCAAGTGCTCGAACGCCAGTTCGCTGACCCCGATCCGGTTGGCATCGGCGACGAAGATCAGGAACAGGCGCAGGCTGTCCCGATAGCTGCGGATCGTGCTGGACTGCAAGCCCTTGTGGCGAGGCAGATACTCCAAGAAGTAGCGATGGATGGCCGACGGAAGACCCTGCTGTTTCATGATTCGCCTCCACCGGAGAGCATCGGGACGAAGGACTCGAAGCGCTGATTGGCGGCATCGAGAAGCTCGCTGGTAATGGTGAGATACACCGCAGTGCTACTGGGGTTGAGGTGTCCCAGGAACGTGGACAGGTGATGGAGTCGGTCTGTCGGTGCTATTCCCTGGCGATACCAGTTCAGCAAGGTGCGCACCGCGAACGAGTGCCGCAGGCAATGAACGTGAGGACCAAAGACACCGGGCGGGGTCACCAGGGCGAGCTGAGGCAGCAAGTCATCGCGGAAGGTGTTGCGGATGCTGTTCGTGCTGATCGGCGTGCGGCCGTTCCAGGAAAACAGGTAGTGGGCGCCCGCGCAGGCGTAGCCTCGTTGCTCGCGTTGGGCTTGGTAGCCACGCAGCCTGGCCGCCAGCTTGGGGCCAAAGGGCACCAGCCGATCCTTGCCGAACTTGGTGTTGCGGATCTCCAGCACTTCTCGCACCAGGTCCACGTCACCCCATTGGAGGCGAGCGACTTCACCCACCCGCAGGCCAAGACCCGCGAGCAGTGCAAGGATCATCTCGTAGCTGGCACCCCGCAGTTGAGCGCGTGAGTTGTCTGGCAACGCTCTGGCCGAGATCAGCAAGCGCCGGATGGTGTCGTCTGAAAACAGGAAGGGAAGCCGGCGAGCTGTCTGAGGTTGAGCCCTGGCCGTCAACGGGGAGCCCACCAGAACCTGCTGACCGACCATCCACTCGAACAGCCGTCGGACATCTCCGAGCAGGTTGTTGTAGCTGCGAGGGTTGGTGCGATGGCGGGAATCCAGAAATGCCTGCAAGCACTCTCCATCGATCGCCTCGATGCATTCGACACCGCGGTCATCGAGAAATCGGTCGAGCAGTCGCAATTGACGATCCTCGCAGGCGAACTTGCATCCCATGGCGCGCTTGGCGCGCAGGTACTGTTCGATGTGAGGAGCCAAGGCGCTGTGAAAGCCGTTCCAGAGGGCGGTCATAGCACGTCCTCCCCGTGGCCAATGACCATCTCTCGCAGTTTGTGCACCGCCACCTTGCCATAGACCAGTGTGGATTCAGGATGGCGATGGCCAACGTAGTCGCCAATGACCTTGAATGGCAAGTCGGCTTCCACCAAGTGCTGAACGCAGGAGTGACGCAAGGTGTGGGAACCGGCGCGTGCTACCTGAATGCCGATGCTGCGCAGATGGCCAGCCACCATGGATGAAACCGTCCAGTGGTTCATCGGGGTATAGGGCGAGCGGACCGTGAGAAAGATTCGGCGGTCGTCTATATCGGTTCTTCGGACATGCAAATAGGCGATGATCGCTTCGCCCACCGCCGCCGAAAGCGGATAACGGGTCGAATGGCCGCCTTTGCGCATGGGAATGCCGATCTGCCCATGGGCCCAATCCAGATCGTCCAGACACAAGGCTACGATCTCCCTGGCACGCAATCCGTAGCTGGTCAGCAACGTCAGGATGGCATAGTCGCGTTTACCCAGGTCGCTGCGGCGGTCGATGCTGGCCAGCAATCGCTCGACGTCCGCCCAGCCGATGGCGCGCGGAATGGATGCCTGGCGGTAGACACGGCCGCGCGGCACACTGCGAACCAGATCGTTGGCGATGATGCCTTCACGGTGCAGATAGCGAAGGAAGACACGCAAGGCCCCCGCCGTATTGAGCATGCCGGACTTGTGCAACGTCTTCGCCCGGTCATTGATGAACTCGGTGATGCAGGCTGGAGTCAGCTTGTCCAGGGAAATACCTGCTTGTGCCAAATATGAATCGAATGGACGCAACGTGAAGGTGTAGTTGTGTATCGAGGTCTGGCGCAGACCCTTCTCCTTGAGAAGGAAGGGAAAGAAGCCAGGAACGCTGGTGGAGAACGGCATGGCCGGCCGGTTGCTTGGCCGCGTGTAGCCAGGCACGGCCAGGCTGAGCATCCGTTCCACTGGGACACGGCTTTGTGCAACGACGGCGGCCCGATCTTGCGCGCTCTTGCACCAGCGTCCGTGCCCGGCCTGCCAGTGCTCCACGAAGGCATCCACATGGTCGGGTAGATCGTCCAGACAGGTGGCACCTCGGCCAATCACGAAGTCGTTGAAGTGCCCGAGAGCGCGAACATGCTGCCGAACCGTGGAGTTGCTCGTGTGCAACTCGTCCAGAAACTGTGCATAGCGCTCAATCTGCGGCCCCAGCCACTGGGCCTTGATGCGGTCGATCGCCTTGAGCGACCGGAAATGACGTTCCAACATGACAATCACCTCTCCGAGAAAATGAAGGGGACGTCATGTTGCGCTGCGGCTGCTGTTATGTGCCCCGATTCTGACCAGAGGCCCAGGAGGTGCGCTCCTGGCCTCCAAGCACGGCACATAAGAAAACAGGGCACAAAATTCGCACAACCACCCGAGCGGCAATCCAGAGCCGAGTGGCGCTGACAAGGCACTGACCCAGCGGCTCAAGGAGGCGCTGGCGCTGGTGGATGTCCGCACGCTGGATCACATCATCGTGGCGGGCGACAGCACTACGTCCTTCGCCGAACGCGGCCTGATCTGACCAAGGGGGCTTCGGCCCCCTTTTTGCTGTGCCCGGTGGGCAACTCCGGCCCTCGCGGGCCTGCGCGTGCTACGTACTTTGCCGAAAGCCGGTGTGCTTGGGGGGTGCGAGGGAGGCGGTCTTGCTGTTCCTTCATCGTGCCACGGCGTTCTCGCCGTCAAGGGCAGCGCGCCGTTGGCGCTTGCGTCCTGGCGGCCGTCGTTGACCCCTGACTGCTTGCGCTGCGCCGTGCCCCGGAAGGGTCGGGCAATTCCGCCCGGCAACCTTTCAGGAGTTCACCATGAACAACGCACTCATCACCGACGAGCAGCACATCATGCTGCTGGCCAACGGCCGCGAATCCTTGGAGAACCCGGACTTCGATCCGGCGCCCGTGGTCAAGCTGTTCACGCCAGATGCCGGCGCGACCTGGCTGCTGACCGAGATTGATCCCGATGACCACGACCACGCCTTCGGTCTTTGCGACCTGGGCCTGGGAATGCCGGAAATCGGCTGGGTCAGTTTGGGCGAGCTGGCGACGGTGCGCGGCGGGCTGGGCCTGCTGATCGAGCGCGATTTGTCCTTCCGCGCCGAGAAGCGGTTGAGCGCCTACGCGCGCGATGCGCGGCTGGCGGGAAGGGTCATCGTGTGACCTCGCAAGCGCGTCGCCCTTCGGGGTGACGCGCTTTCTTTTCTTTTTGCGGCGCCTGCATCAGCAGCAAATATCAGACTTCACTTCAACGCCGTCAGCCGACAACGCAGCGGTTCGTGGCTATGCGCCGCCGCCAAATATCTCATCAAATGTTGAGTGATTGAAAAACTCATCCGTAGCCGGCACCGAGTAATTCGGCACACTCGAAACATACCCGCAGAAAGTTCCGAACGTGGGATCTCGTCCCAACGCACCCGGCGATGTGACATTCGACTTGTAAATCACGGCCGCGCTCGGGTCTATGAATCCAGTGACGACAAAGCAATTCGCTACAAGCTCGGAACAAAAATAGCGGCCTTTCTCGATAGGTGCGGGTGTGTACGTTCCATTGAAGAACGCATGGAGCTGTTCAGTGAGTGAAAGCTGGTGAACGTCGCTTCTCTTCTTGAAAGTCACCACGTCGCGCAGGTTGTATTTCGCCCCGGACGCCACGATGGAATCTACAAAAGCGTTCATGGCTTGAACGCGCTCTGGCGGTCGCCACGCATCGGGTTGGCGGAACACTGCGACATGATCGTAGCGTTTGATTAGGTCTTCAATCTGAACCTTGCCTACGCCGCCTGAGACCGTTGCTTCTGCCGCGACACAAGGTCCGATACAAATTGCGGCGTGCGTGTATTCGCTGTCCGTAACGCGAGTGATGCCCTTCCCAACCGGGTCGATTTTTGCATCTTTATAGCAAAGCAGAACGTCGCCTGCGCGAATCTCGTTGGCGTGCATCATCTTCATTTTCTTCTCGTCATTGAGTTCAAGTCACACATATCAAGCGTAGAGAATAAACGAGCAATTTGTGCGTCTCCGCTTCGCGGACCGCGCTGCTCCAGGTTCGCTGTTCGCTCATCCCTTACGGGACTGGCATTCGCCAGCCTTCCACATCCCTGACGCCTCCGGCCCGGCTTCCAGCTTCGGGCCTGCGCGCTTCGCTTGCCGTGCGGTCTGCATATCGAGGCGGCCGTTGCCATGTCCAGCCGTCTTCCCTGACTCCATCACCTTGTCCGCGACTGTAGCCCGCGGCCGGGTGCCGTCAAGGCGCGCAGGGCCGTGTCCTCGGCTGCGCCTGCGGGCCGCACCAACCCTGCGCTTGCCTCCTTGACGGCCCCCGTCCGCGCGCTCCTGACCGTCGCGGGCGATGAACTCAGGAAAGACGGTGGCAACAGGGCCAACCGGGTTCCTCGTGCCGACCGCACCGAACAGCCGAAAGGCTGGGCTCCGAATCTAGGAATCCGGTGTGCGGTGTGAACAGCAAACCCTTCTTTGTCAGGAGAAAGACCATGCAACTCGCATCCCGTTTCGCTTCCCGTTCGCCGGTGCTGCGTTCCGACTATCCCTTGTCGGATGACCAAATCCGCGCCGTGGCCCCGTCCATCTTCGCGGACGCCCCGCACGAAAGCCGCTCCGAGCGGTACAGCTACATCCCCACCGCGACCGTGCTGCAAGAACTGCGCGGGGAAGGCTTCGAGCCTTTCATGGTGACGCAGACCCGCGTGCGCCACGACGACCGCCGCGACTACACCAAGCACATGATCCGGCTGCGCCACGCCAGCCAGATCAACGGCCGCGAGGCCAACGAAATCATTCTCCTGAACTCCCATGACGGTACCAGCAGCTATCAGATGCTGGCCGGGATGTTCCGCTTCGTGTGCAGCAATGGCCTTGTCTGCGGCGACACCGTGGCCGACGTACGCGTGCCCCACAAGGGCGACGTAGCCGGGCACGTCATCGAAGGCGCTTACGAAGTCCTGCATGGCTTCGACCGTGCGCAGGAATCCCGCGATGCCATGCGCGCCATCACGCTGGACGCCGGGGAATCGGAAGTGTTCGCCCGCGCTGCGCTGGCGTTGAAGTACGACGAGGACAGGCCCGCGCCCATCACGGAATCGCAAATCCTGATGCCGCGCCGCCATGACGACGACCGCCGCGACCTGTGGAGCGTGTTCAACCGCACGCAGGAGAACTTGACCAAAGGCGGCCTGTCCGCCCGCGCCGCGAATGGTCGCCGCCAGACCACCCGGCCCGTGCAGGGCATCGACCAAAGCGTGCGCCTGAATCGCGCCCTGTGGCTGCTGGCCGATGGCCTGCGCCAGTTGAAAGCCTGAATCCCCACGCGGCAGGGGCAGGCAGCAGCCTTTGCCGCTTCTCTCGCTGCTGCATCCCAACCGCTAGGAGAAATCACCATGAACGCCGTACTCAAAACCGAAACCGTCGCCATCGAAGCCGCCGCACCGCTGGAAGTGGCCGACCCGACCAAGAACCTGATTTTGGTTCCGCTGTCGCAACTGTTGCCGCGCCGCTCCAAGCGCAACGTCCGCACGACCCCGCGCCAGTCCATCCCCGAACTGGCCGCGAGCATTGCCCGCATCGGCCTGCTGCAAAACCTGATCGTCATCCTTGCCGCCGATGGCGAGGCTTACGAGGTGGTGGCAGGCGACCGCCGCCTGACCGCCTTGAGGCTGCTGGCGAAGAAGAAGCGCATCCCCGCCGACTACGAGGTGCCGTGCCTGCTGGTGGCCAATGCGTCCGCCCGCACCGTCAGCCTCGCGGAGAACGTGCAGCGCGAGGCCATGCACCCCGCCGACCAGTTCGCGGCTTTCGCCGCGCTGGTCAAGGAAGGACGCCCCATCGAGGACATTGCCGCCGACTTCGGCGTGTCCCCGCTGGTGGTGCAGCGGCGCTTGAAGCTGGCGAACGTCTCGCCGCGCCTCATGGCCGATTACCGGGCCGGAGGCGTCACGCTGGAACAGTTGATGGCCTTGACCATCACCGACGACCACGCCGCGCAGGAAGCCGCGTTCTATGGTGCGCCGGAATGGCAGCGCAGCCCGTCCAAGCTGCGCGAGCGCCTGACCGAGCGCGAAATCGACGCCGCGCACGCGCTGGTGCGCTTCGTCGGGCTGGACGCCTACCGGCAGGCAGGCGGCGGCATCCGCCGCGACCTGTTCGCGGAAGGCGATGCCGGAACCTACCTCACCGATACCGCAGTGCTGGAAACGCTGGTGCGCGGCAAGCTGGATGCGCTGGCCGAGGACGTGCGCGCCGAGGGCTGGGCATGGGTGGAGGCCGTGCCGCATCTGGCCTACGAGGAACGGCAGGCTTTCCAGAACGCCCCGCGCCATCGCCGCGAGCCGACCACCCGCGAGGCCCGCCGCATTGCCTCGCTGCAAACCCGCCTCGACAAGATCGACGCCGAACTGGAAGAAGCCTGCCAAGGTGAAAGCAGCGAGGACGAGGCCAAGGCCGAGAAACTGGAACAGCGGCGCGATCAGGTGATCGGGGAACTGCAAGACGCGGAGGACGCCTTGCAAGGCTATGCGCCCGAGGTGCGCGAGGTGGCCGGTGCCATCGTCACCATCGACCGCAACGGCGAGGCCGTCATTCATCGCGGCCTGCTGCGCGAAGCCGAGGCGAAGGCGCTGCGCACGCTGGAAAAGCTGCGGCGCGGTTTCGGCAGTACCGAAGGCGAAGCCGCCAACGACGAGCACGAGGACGCCGACGACGCGCCCAAGGCCGCGAGCCTGTCCGACCGGCTGGCGCAGCGGTTGAGCGCCCACCGCACGGCGGCGCTGCAAATCGAAGTCGCCCGGCATCCGCAGGTCGCGCTGGCCGCGCTGGTGCATGGCATGGTGCAGAAGGTCTTGCAGCCCGACGCCTACGGCGATGGACTGCCACTCGGCGTGCGCCTCACGGCGCAAGACAGGCTGGAAGGCATGGCCCCGGACTGGCCGGAATCGCCTGCCGCCGTGGCGCTGCGCGAACTGCAACAGGTAGCCGGTGAAGCCTTGCCGGAGGACAGCGCCGAACTGTTCGCCGCGCTGCTGGCGAAGTCGCAAGACGAACTGGTGCGGCTGCTGGCCGTGTGCGTGGCTTCCACGGTGGACGTGGTGACGCCCCGTGCCACGCCGCACCAGCCCGGCAAGGAACTGGCGCAGGCCGTGGGCCTCGACATGGCCGCATGGTGGAAGCCGACCGCAGAAGGCTACTTCAAGCACGTTTCCAAGGCCGTGATTCTGGATGCCGTGGGCGCGTTTGCACCGGAATCCGTCACCCGGCTGGCGAAGCTCAAGAAGGCCGACATTGCCAGCGAGGCCGAGCGGCTGGCCGATGGCACCGGCTGGATGCCCGCCATATTCAAGGCCGAAGGCCCGCAGGAGGCCGCGCAGGAAGAAGGCCCGGAGCAGGACGCCCCGGAGGATACCGAGGCAATGGCGGATGAACCCGCCGAGGCACTGGCCGCTTGACCCGCGCCGAAGGCAAGCGCCCCGGCCTCGACCGGGGCGCTTCGCTTTGTGTGGTGGCGCATCGAGACGAAGGAATAACCGCGATCAGCACCGCGCCCAGGCCGTTCCGCCCTAGGCGCGGTGGACGCGAAATCCGGGTGCGACAGTGGCCGCGCCCGGTGTTCAAGGCCAATAGCCGAATTAAAACGCCGCCGCCTTCGCGCTGGCTCAGGCGGCGGCGTTGAAGGCATCGCTGTAGTGCGCGATGCCTTCCGGCACTGTCCCATGCAGGGCCAGCGCCATGAAATAGCCGGGCGGCACGCCCGGCAGTTGCAAGCCCGCATGGGCCTGGAAGCCAAAGCGCGTGTAGTACGTTGGATCTCCCAGCAGCACGCAGCCTGCGGCCTGCATAGCCCGCAGTTCAGACAGCGCCTGTTCCATCAGGCGCGAACCGATGCCTTGCCCCTGCCTTGGCGGCAGGACGGAGATCGGCCCCAACCCATACCAGCCCTCGGTCTTTCGCCTGTGCTCATGGGTGATCGTTACTGGCGACAGCGCGACGTGACCGACGACGCGCCCATGTTCTTCGGCCACGATGGAAAGCGTCAGTTCGTTGGCGGCACGCAAGGCGCGCACGATGAATTGCTCGGTGTGGCTGGTGTGTGGTGCATCAGCGAACGCGGCGATGGTCACGGCCTCGATGGCGGCAATGTCGTCCGGGGTTTCGTGTCGGAGCTGGAGGGTCATGGGCTTGTCTTCGATTGCTTCCTGAAAATATAGAACAGCCTGGGCGTGTCGGCGCACTGCGCCGCCGGGCTTTCGGGCTGCGCCCCGTGCCGCCTTTGCCGTCACGGCCATTCGGCTTCAATCCCTCACGCCTTCGCGCCTGCGGCGCTGCGCGCTTCGCTTGCCTCCAGGGGAAAGTCCCGCGGGCTATCCCCGCCGCGCGATGCTTGGCGCCCCTCGATGACGCCGAACCGGCTGCGCCGGATCGGCCCGGCCAGCGCCCCGCCGCGATGGGCGAGGCGCTGGCGAACACGCTGGCGCTCGCTGCGGCAGGTTGTGCAGGTGCGAGCCGTCCTCAACGCTGGCGGTTCCTGCCCATCACGTCACGAAGGACGGTTCACGGACAACCCGCCCGGCATCGCTATGGAGCTTCCACGCCACGCCTCAAGAGCGGCGCCGCAAGGTGCGGCGGGGGCGTTCTCGCCTGTCGTCGGGTGGTTGACCTGGCCCGCGTCAGTGGGCGAGCCGGAGAAGCCTTCGTGCGGGGATGCCGAGCCGGCCCCATCTCCTTTCGGAGCGGTCCGGCCCAAGGCGTCCTTGTCTCGTTGTGAATCCTGGCGGTGGCGCGGCTGCGCCTCGGGCTTCATGGCTGCAACCGTCCGGCGAAAACAATTTCCCCTGCGCTGCGCGCATTCCTCGCGGGCCAAGTTCTTTTCGCCTCCCGGCTCTCCACTGCGTTGCGACCGCAAGCGGTGCAGCCAGCCCGTCCCCCGCCGGCCGGATCACAACAAGGACGCGATGGGCGCGAACCTTGTTCAACCGAAAGGAGAAAACATCATGGCCAACATCGGCACCTTCACCACCGACAAAGACGGCTTCACCGGCACGCTTCGCACCCTGACGCTCAACGTCAAGGTCAAGCTGGTTCCCAACGACAAGGGCAGCAGCGAGAACGCCCCCGATTTCCGCCTCCAGGCCGCCAGCCACGACATCGGCGCGGCGTGGAAGAAGACCAGCGAGGCTGGGCGCGAGTACCTGTCCGTGACCCTCGATGACCCTTCGTTCCCGGCAGCGGTCTATGCCCGCCTGATCGAAGGTGAGGACGGCACGCACGACCTGATCTGGTCGCGCAGCAAGCCCCAGGCGGCGTGACCGCCGCAGCGCCCCGCCCATCGCGGCGGGGCGATGTGCTGCTAATAGCAGCACATCACCGCATCACGCGCGCGGCTCCGCCGCGTCGCGTTCGCTCAACACCGCCTCCAGCTCTTGGCGCACCTGCGCCAGCAGCTCGTCGGCCTTGCGCGGGCTGTCGCCCGCGTAGGCCAGCGTCAGCAGCGTGAGCGGATGGATCTCCATCACCTCGCACAGCTCGGCCAGCTTGTTCAAGGTGGGGCTTTTCAGGTCGCGTTCGAGGGTACTCATATAGGTGCGGCTGGACACGTCAGAGAAGGCTTCCTGGCTCAAGCCACGCGCCTTTCTGACTGTCTTCAACGCCTTCGCCAATGAGTTCCCAGCCGCCACCTATGGTTTCCTCTCAAAAACCAAGATGACATCCCATTGCGCCCTATAGGGCTACAATCTATAGTGTTCATTTGGTGTTCTCCGTTTTTGTGCCTCTACGGAAATCCGTATCGGCGGATTCCGGCAAAGCCATAGAACCGCATCCGTGCTTGCGCACGAAGGCGCAAATCCGGTTTCGTGGTTCTGCGCTTCGACGTGAAACCGCATTCGTGCATCATTGGATTTGTGGGATTGCCGACCATGCCCCAGCCATTCGCCACCGCCCCGGAGCGCGCGCAATTGCTCGCCAACGGCGAGGCCCGCGCCGCTGGCCGGGCCATCGACCCGGTGCCCGTGGTGCGGCTGTTCACCCCGGACGCGCACGTGACCTGGCTGCTGGCCGCACTCGATCCGGCCGATGGCGACACGGCCTGGGGCCTCATCGACCTGGGGATCGGGATGCCGGCACAGGGCACCGTCAAGCTGTCCGAGCTGGCCGGCATCGTTGGGCCGCGCCAGCAGCCCGTGATGCGCGACCTCTATTTCCGTCCCACGCGCACGCTGTCGGAGTACACCCGCGCGGCCGAGCGTGACGGAGCCATCCCGGACTGAACACAGCCCACTGTGACTTTTTCAGTCTGATGTCATGCCGGGCAGGTCTCAATCGGCATTCTTGCAGCGTAGCCCCACCAGTCTGATCCAAATAGACATGATGGCTGGCGCGGGCTGCGGCAGGCTGGCCTGTGCAGCACTCCAACTCGGGGCGCTGCCGCCGCAGCATTGAGACGAATACCGCAACGCATCGGAGCCAATCGGTCTTGACAACCCGATCCATCTTTTTGACCCATAACCTTTTGACGATGGCGATGTAGCGCGTAGTTCTTCCGTGGCGGCGAGTCCTGTTCGCAGGAGGAGGCGTCATGGTCGATCACAGCGCCGAGCCTTGGTATCCGACTGCCGCGTATCTGTACGTGCTGCATCTGGACGGCCTTGCGCTTGCCTGGGAATACCTGCGCCGGCATCCCGACTACCGGCTCGACTGGCTGCGCCGTCATCGTCGGCCACAAGCAGCCCAGCAGGCGGCGCATCACTGGGGCTTGCGCCTGCTGGAAGACCCGGCACTGGATGCGCGTGACGCGCATCCGGCCTGGCTGCCTGGTCATGCCGCCGTGGTGCAGCTCTACCCCGATGCCGATCCGCCGCTGGACGCGGCGACGTTCGCGTTCTGGCGTATCCCCGGCCACAAGCAACTGCTGCATGACGGCAAAGGGCTGGCGCTAATCGCGCGCAGCCCAGGCCACTGCCTGCGCTGCGCGCTCGCGGCCGGCCTGGAGGACGGCATGGCTGTCGCCTATGCCTATCGCGGCGGCGCTGCCGCGCCTGCACGCGGACAGGTGCCCGGCGCCGCTCTGGCCGATGCCAAACCCAGGCCAACACCTACCGCGCTGCTGGAACTGCACAGCTTGCAGGCGCTCGACGCGACCCTGGCGGGCGCGTCCTTGCGTGAAGTCGCGGAAGGACTGTTCGGCGTGGATGCCGCAGCCGATTGGTACAGCGATGGCGGGCTGCGCTCCAAGGTGCGCCGCCTGGTGCGTCGCGGCGATGCGCTGATGCGCGGCGGCTACCGCCACCTAGCACAGCTTCCGCCGCTTGAGAAGGGTCGTTTTGAAGACCAAGAAAAACGACCCTGAGCAGGAGAGCTTCGTTTTCTGAGACTGCCTCCATCCCGGTTGCGCTGGTGCAGCCGGCGTTTTCAACCGATGGAGGTTCACACCATGCGTCCCGCTCCCTTGCGGCCTGCCGCCACTGTCTCGACCGCTGCTGCGCAGCCCCAACGCTATCTCACCAACGACGAAGCCGCCGAGTACCTCCGCCTGTCGCCGCGCACGCTGGAAAAGCAGCGCGTGATCGGCGGCGGCCCGCGCTTTCGCAAGTTCGGCCGTCGCGTCATGTACGCCGTGGCCGACCTCGATGCCTGGGCTGCCGACCGCAGTTTCGAGACGACTTCCGATCCCGAATACGCCGAGCACCACTCGGCCGACAGTCGTGCGCGCTGATCGGCGGCGCGCGGCAGGCCATCGCCATGTCCAGCACTGCGCTGCCGCCCCGGCAGCGGCCGTTGCAGGAGCGCGAACAGCTCGACCTGTTCCGCGCCTTGCCCGGCGACATGGCGCCGCGCGACAGCCAGGACTTGATGGCCTATCCGTTCTTCTCGCTCGGCAAGTCCAAGCGGGTCAGGCCCATCGACTTCCGTGCGGGCAACGTGACGATCCGCGTGGAGGGAACAGCCGAGCACGGCATCGCCACGATTTGGGATGCGGACGTGCTGATATGGGCGGCCTCGCAGATCGTGGAAGCGAAGGACGCGGGCCTGCGGCCGTCGCGGCTGATGCGCGCCACGCCTTACGAGATCCTGCGCTACATCGGGCGCGGCAAGTCGCTGCGCGACTACCAGCGCCTCAAGGCCGCGCTCGACCGGCTGCAATCGACTACGGTGGCCACGTCCATCCGCGAGACGACCGGGCGGCGCCTGCACCGTTTCTCGTGGATCAACGAATGGAAGGAACTGGCCGATGCTCGCGGCACGCCGCTGGGCATCGAGCTGATCCTGCCGGACTGGTTCTATGCGGGCGTGCTCGACGCCGCCTTGGTGCTGACCATCGACCCGGCGTACTTCCGGCTGACCGGCGGCATCGAGCGGTGGCTGTACCGCCTGGTGCGCAAGCACGGCGGCAAGCAAGCATACGGCTGGCAGTTCGACTTTCGCTACCTGCACCAGAAATCCGGCAGCACTGCGAAGCCCTACGACTTCGCCTGCGACCTGCGCGCGCTGGTCGCGCGGCAGTCGCTGCCCGGCTACGTCCTGGGCATCGAGCGGATGCCGGACAGCGGCATGGAGCTGCTGACGTTCCGACCCGTGCCGCATACGGCACGGGGATAACTCCGGGAAAACTTGTGAATGGTGTCGTGCTATCAGGCGTGCGGGGTATCGTGCTATCAGGCGTGGGACTATCGTGCTATCAGGCGTGCCGATCGGCCGCAAACCCGCGCCAGCATTGGGTTTCGCGCCCCTCTAACTTCCCTAACTTAAATTCTCTAACTTTTAGTAGGGAAACGCCGCTGCGGTGGATAACCACCACGCGGCCACAAACGGCAGGCAATACCAGCCGGCAGCCGACAGGTTTTGCAGACCGATCAAAGCAAGGCTTTCCAGCATGGAGGGCCTCGTCATGATCGTCGCTCTGCTCAACCAGAAAGGCGGCGTGGGCAAGACCACGCTCGCCACGCACATCGCCGGCGAGCTTGCGATGCGCGGCCAGCACGTCGTCCTGCTGGACGCCGACCCGCAGGGTTCATCGCTGGACTGGACGCAACGCAGAAGCCAGCAGGGTTTGCCAAGGTTGTTCAGCGCCGTGGGCCTGGCACGCGAAACGCTGCATCAGGAAGCACCAGAGCTCGCCAGGCGGGCCGATCACGTCGTCATCGACGGCCCGCCACGCATCGCGGCACTGGCGCGCTCCGCGCTACTGGCGGCCGAGCGCGTGCTGATCCCCGTGCAACCCAGCCCCTACGACCTGTGGGCCAGCGCCGAGATGGTGGCGCTGATCCGCGAAGCGCAGGTGTTTCGGCCTGCGCTGCGTGCGGCCTTCATCATCAATCGGCGCATCAGTACCACCGTCATCGGGCGCGAAGCGCGCCAGGCTCTGGCCGACCAACCGCTTCCTGCGCTGCGCTCTGAAGTGCATCAACGCATCGTGTTCGCCGACAGCGTGGCCGCTGGCCGGCTTGCACGCGAGACGGCGCCGGACAGCGCCGCCGCGCGGGAAATCACCGCCCTGGTGGACGAACTGCTGCGGTGGCCGATATGACAGCGAAGCCGCCGATACGCGCAAAGCGCGTCGGCATCGGCGCGCGTCCGCCCGCGAATCCGCACGCCGAGGCGTGGATTCGCCAAGGCGACGCCGATGCGCTGGGCAAGGGCGACCTCTACACCGCCCGCCTGACCCTCGACATCACGCCCGCGCTGCGCGCGCGCATCAAGGTGTCGGCCTTCACGCAGGGCGTGACCGTGGCCGATCTGCTGCGCGGCCTGCTGGAGCGTGAGTTTCCAGAGCATCGCAGGGAGAACGCACCATGACCGCATCCGCTTCGCCTGCCGCTGGCGCGGCCACGGCTGCGCTCGAAGCACCTTCCGGCCAGCCTGCCAGCGCGCCGCTGACGCGCGTGGCACTGGCCTACATCGAACCGCGCTTCAAGCTCTACCTGCGCTTCGGTGAACCTGCGCGCACGCACCAGCTCGACCGCTGGCGGCGCTGCGCGGTGTTCCAGCCGGGCGCTATGTTCTGCCGCATCCGCTGGCAGGCCAACGACTACGGCACGATTCGCTGGCAGCTCATGGTGATGCAGGCTTGCACGCCGCTCGATGCGGCGCAGCGCATTTCCGGCGTGCAGCCGGGCGCGCGCCTGCTGCTGCACGCCGAGGGCGAGAATCAGGTGCGCGCCGTGCTGGAGCGCATCGACGCCATCGAGGCGCTGGGCATCGCGCCTATCGGTGCCTCGCCCGTGTACTGGCGCACGCTCGCCAACCGGCTCGCTGCGCGCTTGCCGCTGCCCGAATACACCGCCGAGCGGCACGCCGCATGGCTCATCGGGAGGGCGCTGCCATGACCGCCGTTTCGACTGCCGGCACCGCGCCGCGTCCTCGCTCGCCCCGCGCACGTTTGCGCGCTCGCATCGTGCTGGCGGGCCTGTCCGCTTGCGGCCTCGCTGCGCTGGCCTGGGCGTCCTTCGTGCATCCGCTGCCGCGCCTGATCTACAACCCGTCCGACAGCGTGGCGGTCGGCTGGTATCGCGTCGATCCGCTGGGCCACGGCACCGGCTCGCTGCCACGTCCTTTGTCTGTGGACAGCATCGTCCTGACCACGCTGCCGCCAGATGCCGCTGCGCTGGCCGCGCAGCGCGGCTACCTGCCGGCGCGCGTGCCCCTGCTCAAGCGCGTGGGCGCCGTCGCGCCGCAGGAGGTGTGTATCACTGACCGCGTTGTCCGCATCGACGGCGTGCCTTCGGCCGCCGTGCTGCCTGCTGACCGCTGGGGTCGGTCGCTGCCATCCTGGCAGCAATGCCGCCGCCTCGAACCTGGCGAACTGTTCCTCTTGAGTGTGACCAACCCGGCGTCGTTCGACAGCCGGTATTTCGGGCCGGTCAGCGCATCCGCCGTGATCGGCGTCGCGCATCCGGTCTGGCTGGAATCCCGCCCATGAAGGCCGTCGATTCGCTGCACGTCGCCGTGCATCTCATCGTGCCATCGGGCGTGTCGTTCTGCTGTTCGTCGCCGTGTCGTCGCGCGTGCAGTGCGGGTGCCAATCCTACGCATTGGGCACCGCACTTCGCGTTGCCTTCGGCGCAGCCGTCCAACGTGCAGGCGTCTTGCCTCGAACGCGCCCGGCCTGCGGCCGTGTCCGCGTTCGCCGGCGCGCTGGCTGCTCGCGCAGCAGCGCCGCCGGGCCGCCGCTGCCCGGAGCGCCAGCGAGGGGCAAAGGCGGAAGGCAAGACAAAAGGACGCGGCACCGGGCCGCGTCAAAAGCCAGTCTGCACATGGGGGTTGCGCGGCACGCAGCGGCTTCGCCGCCGTGCCGCTTGTGGCGCGAAGCCGGCGCCGATGCGGGCATGTCTGCGTGCTTCGCACGACCGGACACGCCGGAGCTTGCAGGGAACGCAGCCATGACCGACCGCCGCGACGACGATTTCCGCATCCGCCCCAGCGCCCCGAAGAATCGGGGCCAGGGCTTCGTCTCCAAGGTGCTCGAGCAGGCAGGCAAGGCCAGCAGCGGCAAGTCCGCTGTGCGCCGTCCTGGCACTGCCAGCGGCACCGGGAGGGGCACCGGCCAGCGGCCCGGCTCGCGCCTGGGGCGCGGCCACACGGCGGCGCGCTTCGCCGGGGCGAAGCTGACGCCCATGTCTCGGCGTGTGACCATCAAGACGCTGTTGGTCAACCAGCGCCAGGCCAGCCCGCAGTCGCTTGCCAAGCACCTGCGCTACATCGAGCGCGACGGTGTGGGCCGCGATGGCGAGCCGGGCCAAGCCTACGGGCCGCAGACCGATGCCGCCGACCTCGACGCCTTCAAGGAACGCTGCGCCAACGACCGGCACCATTTCCGCTTCATCCTCGCCCCCGAGGACGGCGCGGAACTGGAAGACCTGCGCACCTACACGCGCCACCTCATGGGCCGCATGAAGGCCGACCTGGGCACCGGCCTCGATTGGGTGGCGGTCAACCACTGGAACACCGACAACCCGCACACGCACATCGTCGTGCGCGGACGTGACGACACGGGCAAAGACCTCATCATCGCGGGCGACTACATCGCCGACGGCCTCCGCCACCGGGCCGCCGAACTGGCGACCGAATGGCTGGGGCCGCGCACCGAGCTGGAGATCCAGCAGACCTTGCAGCGCGAGGTGGAGCAAGAGCGGTGGACGAGCCTGGATCGCACCTTGAAGCGCGAGGCCGGCGACGATGGCCTGGTGCATGTCGAACGGCTCAACGAACCCCGCTTGCAGCGCCAACGCCTGCTGCTGATCGGCCGCCTGCAACGCTTGCAGCGCATGGGCCTGGCCGACGAGACGCAGCCGGGCACCTGGGCCGTTCATGCCGATGCAGAGAAGACCCTGCGCGCCCTGGGCGAGCGTGGCGACATCATCCGCACGATGCAGCGGGCAATGAGTGGGCAGCCGCGAGAACTGGTGGTGTTCGAGCCGGGCGACGATGGCCGAACTATCCTCGGGCGCGTGGCCGCGAAGGGGCTGGCCGACGAGCTGCGCGACCGGGGCTATCTGGTCATCGACGGGGTGGACGGCAAGGCGCACTACGTCGCGCTCAATGCCCGCGACGAGCTGGCGAACTACCCGACCGGGGCCGTGGTGGAGGTGAAGGGATCGGCCGACGTGCGCGCGGCCGACAGGAACATCGCCGCGCTGGCGAGCAATGGCCTGTACCGTACCGACCATCACTTGGCCGTGGCACAGGGCCAGGCCGTGCCGGGCCGCGACCCGCAGGAGGTTGTGGCGGCCCACGTTCGCCGGCTTGAAGCCCTGCGCCGGGCCGGCATCGTGGAGCGCGTGACCGAGGGGCTATGGAAGGTGCCGGGCGATCTGCCCGAGCAAGGCCGCCAGTACGACGCGCAGCGCCTGGGCGGCGTGGCCGTGGAACTGAAATCGCACCTGCCCATCGAGCGGCAGGCCCGCGTGATCGGGTCCACCTGGCTCGACCAGCAGTTGATCGGCGGCGGCTCGGGCCTGGGCGATCTGGGCTTTGGTGGCGACGCCAAGCAGGCCATGCAACAGCGCGCCAACTTTCTGGTCGAGCAGGGGCTGGCCGAGCGGCGCGGGCAGCGCGTGATCCTGGCGCGCAACCTGCTGGGCACGCTGCGCAACCGGGAGTTGGCACAGGTCGCCAAGGACATTACGGCCGAAACGGGCCTGGAGCATCGCCCCGTGGCCGACGGACAGCGCGTGGCTGGCATCTACCGGCGCTCCGTCATGCTTGCCAGCGGGCGCTATGCGATGCTCGATGACGGCATGGGGTTCAGCCTGGTGCCCTGGAAGCCGGTGATCGAGCAGCGGTTAGGGCAGCAGATTGCAGCGACAGTGCGCAGCGGCAGGGCGACTTGGGAAGTTGGTCGGCAACGCGGGCAATCAATCGGCTAACCACTTGCTACCGATCACAGTATTCAGTTCAAGCCGTTTGTCGTTCCTTGGCGATGAATCTCAGTCCAACCCCAGGTTCAGTCACGATATAACGGGGTGCGGAAGCATCGTCTCCAAGTTTGTGACGCAACTTGCCGACAAGAATGCGTAAGTAGTGAGCATCTTCGTCGTGCGTCGGTCCCCACAGTTCCCTTAAAATTTGCGTTTGCGTGATCAACCGTCCTGGTTGGAGAGCCAATAGAGACAGTAGAGAAAACTCCTTACGACTTAAAGTGACGATCTGGCCATGAACCGTCACTTCCCGGTTTACCAGATCTATGCTGACAGTCCCATCGTCATAGACTGGACCTTCCTCCAGACCAGATCCTACGGTTCGCAGGAATGCGCGAATACGCGCCATGAGTTCCTCGACACCGAATGGTTTGGTCACGTAATCGTTAGCGCCCGCATCTAACAAGGCTACCTTTTCCTCCTCGCCGGACCGCACCGTCAACACTATGACAGGCACGCGTGACCACTGCCGAAGCTCTTTGAGAACTTCCTTTCCGTCCTTGTCCGGCAGCCCCAGATCAAGAACGACGAGATCCGCCCCCTTACTGGCTAGCAGCGTTAGTCCCTCGCGTCCCGTTCCTGCCAACAGGGTGGCATAGCCCTGCGAACGCAAACTGATGTCGATGAACTTGCGAATCTGCGGTTCATCATCGATTACAAGAATCCTGGCAGCCGGCGCGCTCGCAGTCGATTCATTAGGTCGTCCCATCATCTTCTTTCGCCTCTTGCTTGGCATATTCGCCCCACGGCAAGGTCAGACGGATCGTGGTTCCCTTGCCTTCCCGTCCGGGCAGTGCCTGGACGCTGCCCATATGGGCGCCCACGATGCCTTGGACTATCGTCAATCCCAGACCAGTCCCTTGCTTGCCCCGGTCGCCACGCTCCACGCTGTAGAACATATCGAAGATGCGTCGTCGTTCGTCTTCTGGAATGCCGGGACCACGGTCCGAGACGTCTACTTGCAATTGACCATCTTCATTGCGCTGGACCTTCACGTGGATGGGAACTTCCAGAGGGGAGAACTTTGCCGCGTTTTCCATCACGTTGAACAAAGCCTGCTCGATTAGGGCGGGATGGACATGAATCGGCGGCAGCCCCGAGGGAATGTCGAGCTCCAGGCGGATATTCGGCTCGTACCGTTGCAGACGCCTTGACGCCGACCCCACTAATTCGTCTATACCGATCCAGTCGCGCGTCAACGTCAGGCCCTGCTGCCCAAGTCGCGTCATGTCGAGCAGGTTCTGAATGTAGCGATCCAGGCGTTCGCCCTCAATATGAATGGTTTCCAGCAAACTCTGCTGATCCTCCGTTCCCATGTTCTTGCCGTACCGCGCCAGACTGTCGGCCGCCCCTATCATCGATGACAAGGGCGAGCGCAGATCGTGCGACACGGATGACAACAACGCGGACCGCAGACGCTCCGTTTCTCCCGTGACCCGCGCCTCCTCCAATTGTGATACCAACCGCGTGCGTAGCGCCGCCTGACCAATGTCTTCCACCATGCTTTCTGCGAGGCGGCGCTGCTCAAACGATAGACGACCCATATCCGACCGGAACCTTAGTCCGGCCACGCCTAGCGCGTCTTTGTCCGAACGCACTGGGAGGAACAGCCAACTGGAACTACTCAAGGTGTCTGTGTAACGCCCGCTCATTTGTCCGTGTTGTTGCGTCCAGTCCGCCGCCATCAAATCTTTATCGGTAAGCGGGGTTGTGGCTGCGGTAGGCCCCGATTCCCCGTTGATGCGTATCCATGCTTCGGCATGAAGGGTCGATCTTAGTATCGAGGCGCCTGGCGCAATAACCTGTCCAAGATCGGCTGCCTTGGCAAGTTGGCGTCCCAATTTCTGCATTGCTGTAGCGTGAGTGTTGGCGGCTCGCAGTGCCACTACTTGTCTGCGTAGTTGCGAAGCCAAGCGCCCCGCGATCAGTGCTGCTGCGAGAAACAGCATTACGGTTGCGACGCCCCGAGGGGCGCTGATCAGAAAGGTAAGCTTTGGCTCGATAAAGAAGAAATCATAGGCCAAGAAGCAGAGAACTGCAGTGATAACTGCTGACGCCATGCGAGTGCGTGACGCGACCAGCACAACGGCGACGAGAAAGATCAGCGACAGATCCTGTAATCCTAGAACTCGTTCAGCCAAGGCTGCTGAACCTATGGCGGCAGCGCTGGCCAGAAGAATCAGCGAGACTTCCCGTTTCGTAATTCGGCTGCTGGCCGTGTCCGTCCAATATATCGTCTGCTGCCGCGCCTGCGGTGTGCTGACAATCGTCAGTTCGTAGCGAGCGCCGCGCTGAAGCAGTTGCTGCGTCAATGTACGGTTGAACATTCGGGCGAAAGGACGCTCGCGTGTGCGACCGATCACAATGGATCTTGCGCCGCGCGCTTCCGCAGCGTCCAGCAATGCCTGCGTGACGTCGGTGTTGTTCATCACCTCCGTCTCCCCGCCAAGATTGCGCGCTAGCGCAAAAGCCTTGTCGATCTCCATCAAACGTTGCTGCTCAGCACGCGCGTTCCTTCTGAGCCATGAGATCGGCTGGGCGATGCTGCCTACTTGCTGTGTCGCGTCGGCAGACCTTCCTGTGTCTACGGTGACCACTGACCATGGCGAGCCACGTCGCTCGGCCATTCTGGAACCCGCTCTCACGAGATATTCGGATTGTCCCCGGCCATCAATGGCGATCAGCACATGGTGTTGGATGGGACTGCCTGCCAGCCCGCGTGCGGCACGCTTTTCGCGAAGGTCGACATCGACGTGCTCCGCCACCGTTTGCATTGCAAGCTCACGCAAGGCGGTGAGATTGGACGGTGAGAAGAACGCCTGTAGCGCTCTCGCAGCCTGTTCGGGAATATAGACTTTCCCATCGTTCAGACGTTCTATCAGTTCGCGCGCAGGCAAATCGACCAGACGAATGTCACGCAAACGCTCAAAAATAGTGTCAGGAACAGTCTCGCTTACTCGAATACCTGTAATCTGGTGCACAACGTCGTTCACACTCTCCAGATGCTGGATATTGACCGTCGTGTAAACGTCGATACCGGCGTTGAGCAATTCCTCCACATCCTGCCAGCGCCGCTCATGACGGCTTCCAGGGGCATTGCGATGGGCCAGCTCATCTACTAAGGCAATTGCCGGCTTGCGTGCTAGCAAGCCATCCAGGTCCATTTCCTCCAGTTGCCGCCCTCGATACTCAATTGTTTTGCGAGGCAGCAGTGGGAGCCCCTCGACCAGAGCCCGGGTCTCGCCACGGCCATGGGTTTCGACGATACCAATAACGACATCCACCCCTTGGCGGTGCAGTTCTCGCGCACGGGCCAGCATGGCGTAGGTCTTGCCAACGCCAGGCGCAGCACCCAGAAATACCGTCAACCGCCCGGCAGATTCTCGCTTGAGTTCACCCAGTATGGCGTCGGATTTTATGGGTTGGGTCGCTCCCATAAGGCGGTCCTCGTAACTCGGTAACGTCCTAGAGTTTTGGGCAACGTTTTTAGCGTTGCCCAATTATTCCATAGGATTAAATTTCAGAAGAATGGGGTCAGTAGAATGTCTATCAGCTTGATTCCAATGAACGGCGCGATGAGGCCACCGACCCCGTAGATCAGTAGATTGCGCCTGAGCAGGTGGGATGCAGGTTCGGACCGATATTTCACGCCACGTAGGGCAAGCGGTATCAAGGCGACGATGATCAGCGCATTGAAGATCACCGCGGATAGAATCGCCGAGCTGGGACTGTGCAAGCCCATCACGTTCAATGCTCCCAATGCCGGATAAGTGGCGACGAACGCGGCCGGAATGATCGCGAAGTACTTCGCCAGGTCATTCGCTACACTGAACGTGGTCAATGCCCCTCGCGTCATGATCATCTGCTTGCCCACCTCGACGACACGCAGAAGCTTGGTGGGATTGCTGTCCAGATCCACCATGTTGCCCGCTTCTTTCGCGGCTTGAGTGCCGCTGTTCATGGCCACTGCCACGTCAGCCTGTGCAAGGGCGGGTGCGTCGTTGGTGCCGTCTCCCGTCATCGCCACCAAGCGGCCTTCGGCCTGGTATTTGCGGATCAGGCTGAGCTTGTCTTCAGGCGTCGCTTCTGCAAGAAAGTCGTCCACTCCAGCATCAGCGGCAATCGAGGCAGCGGTAAGCCTGTTGTCACCCGTGATCATGACCGTCTTGATGCCCATGGAACGCAGCTGGGCGAAGCGCTCCTTGATTCCATGCTTGATGATGTCCTTGAGTTCAACCACACCGATGACGCGGGGGCCGTCAGCCACAACCAGGGGGGTGCTGCCGCGCCGAGAAATTTCCTCGACTGTCAGATTGACGGCCTCAGGGAACGTCCCACCGGCATGCTCCACATAGGCACGAATCGCCGATGCAGCCCCTTTGCGCAGTTGCCGATTATCGATGTCGATGCCACTCATGCGTGTCATCGCACTGAATGCAATGGGCTGCGCACCATCCAGTGTCCGAGGCTTGACATTGAAGCTGCGCTTGGCCAGCGTCACGATGGAACGGCCTTCCGGCGTTTCGTCGGCCAGCGAAGCCAGGTAGGCAGCGTCGGCAACAGCCTGCTCCGAGAGGCCTGGAGCGGGTACAAACCTGACGGCTTCACGGTTGCCTAGGGTGATTGTGCCAGTCTTGTCGAGCAGGAGCACGTCAACGTCACCAGCAGCTTCGATCGCACGGCCGGAGGTCGCCAGAACATTGGCGTTCATCATCCGGCTCATGCCGGCGATGCCGACCGCCGATAGCAGCGCGCCGATGGTGGTCGGGATCAGGCACACGAGCAAGGCAATGAGGACCGTGATGCTCACCGGCTGCCCTGCGCCATTGACCTGTACGCCGAACATGGAGAACGGCAACAGGGTCACGCACACCAGCAGGAAGATCAGCGTCAGGGCGACCAACAGGATGTTCAGCGCAAGCTCGTTAGGTGTCTTGCCTCGCTTGGCACCCTCAACCATGGCGATCATGCGGTCAAGGAACGCCTCACCAGGCTTCGCTGTGACGCGCATGATGATCCAGTCTGAGAGCACGCGGGTTCCGCCGGTAACTGAGCTGAGATCGCCCCCAGCCTCGCGGATCACCGGGGCCGACTCCCCTGTGATGGCTGACTCATCGACGGAGGCAACCCCAACCAGTACCTCACCGTCCGCTGGGATGGTTTCTCCGGCGTTGACGTGGACGTAAGCACCCACGGCCAATTCGTCGCTGGGGACGGGCCAGCTCGTACCGTCTAGCTTAGGTTCCTTGAGCACACGGGCAACCACTCGCCGCCGAGAGGCGCGCAGCGCTTGAGCATGCGCTTTGCCGCGGCCCTCGGCCAATGCCTCGGCTGCGTTGGCGAAGAGCACGGTGAACCAGAGCCAGGCAGCCACTGCAAAGATGAAGCCCGCCGGGGCGTCGCCATCTCCTCGCACAGCCTGAATCCCCAGAACCGTTGCCACGATGCTGCCGATATACACGACAAACATCACTGGGTTCTTCATCTGCACCCTTGGAGACAGCTTACGGAACGCTTCACCAATAATCGAGGACCATGGCAGGGCGCCGGGCTGAGGGTTTGGCGGCTTACCAGATGGGCCGGTGCTATTAGTAGACGTGATGACTTTTGTTTGGGACATAAAAACTCCCAGCTTTATTGAGTGACTGGCCGGGCCTTGAAGGCCTCGTCCAGTGCAAGGTTGAGTTCCAGCACATTGACGCGGGGTTCGCCAAGAACGCCGAGCTGACGTTGCGCTGTGTTCTGTTCCAGCACCGACAGCACATCCTTCTCAGGCACATTGCGCGCCTTTGCCACCCGGGGCACTTGCAGCCGGGCGTTCGCTAACGAAATGTGCGGGTCAAGGCCGGAGGCAGATGCGGTCACCGCATCGACCGGTACCTTCGCGTCAGCTGCCAGACCGTTTTCCTCCCGGTAGGCTTTGGTGCGCTCTGCCACGGCGTCGAGCAGTTTCTTGCTCAGCGCCCCCTGGTTGCTCGCGCCGCTGTTGGCAGCGTTGTACGGCTGGTCGATCGAATTGGCTGGATCGTTCGGGTCAGTGCCGGAGGTGGCACTGGGGCGGCCATGGAAATACTGAGGCTGCGTGAAAAGCTGGCCAATGACACGCGAGCCGACGGCCTGTCCGTTGCGAGTAATCAAACTGCCTTGCGCCTGATCGCTAAAGAGCAGTTGGGCCACACCAGTAGTGGCCAGTGGATACACCAGTCCGGTCACGATCATGAAGAGCACGGCAGAAACAAGCACCGGGCGGGTGACACCGCTGAATGCCGATGTCACAGCCGGGCTGACTTGTGTTTGAATTTCAGTCATAGCTACTCCTTAGAAGGTCTGGCCCGTGAGCAACAGTAAGTGCTCCACGATGGGACCCAGAGCGAGAGCGGGCAGGAAAGTCAGTCCGCCGACGATGAGGACGATGAAAACCAGCAGCCCCGTGAACAGGGGCGTGGCTGTCGAGAGCGTTCCTGCGCTGGCCGGAATGCTGTTCTTGGCTGCCATTACTCCAGCGACCGCGAGCATGGGCAGCAGCGTGAAGTAGCGGCCCACGAGCATGGCCAGGCCGATGGTCGTATTGAAGAAAGGCGTATTGGCATTCAGGCCCGCAAACGCAGAGCCGTTGTTCGCCGTGCCTGACGTATACGCATACAGGACTTCACTGAAGCCGTGTGGCCCGAGGTTGGCCAAGCTTTCCATGGTGGCCGGGACCAGGCATGCGATGGCCGTGAATCCGAGGATGCTCAACGGATGGGCGAGCACGGCGATCATCACGTACTTCATCTCCCGTGCCTCGACTTTCTTGCCAAGAAACTCAGGAGTGCGGCCGATCATCATGCCCACAAGGAACACCGTGAGGATGGCGTAAGTGACCAGATTGATCAGACCCACGCCATCACCACCGAATACGTTGTTGAGCATCATCTGCGCCAACGGAACGAAACCGCCCATCGGGGTGTAGGAGTCGTGCATCGAGTCCACCGAGCCGGTGGTTGCGGCTGTGGTTACTGCTGCAAACATGCTGCTTTGAGCCACGCCAAAGCGCAGTTCCTTGCCTTCCATGTTGCCGCCACCCTGCAGAGCGCTTTGCGTCTGATCCACGCCCAGGGGCGTCAACATCGGATTGCCGCTATGCTCCGCGTTGTAGATCAACGCAAGAAAGCCTACGAACATCACAACGAAGGCGCCAAAGAAGGCCCAGCCTTGCCTGCGGCGCATGATCATCGAGCCGAACGTGTAAGTCAGCGCAGATGGGATCAGCAGCATGCTGAGCATGTGCAGCGTGTTGGTCAGCGGCGTCGGATTCTCGAACGGATGTGCGGCATTCATGCCGAAAAAGCCACCGCCGTTGGTGCCGATGTGCTTGATCGTCTCGAAGCTCGCGACCGGCCCCATGATGATCTGCTGCTTGGCTCCTTCGAGCGTGGCGACAACTGCGTCGGCACTCAGCGTTTGCGGCATGCCTTGCCAGACATAAACCAGTGCCATCACGAAGCACAGTGGCAGCAGGAGCCGATAGAGCACACGAGTGAAATCCACCCAGTAGTTACCGATGTCGCCGGTGGACCTGCGGCTCAGGCCCCGGATGAACCCCCCTGCGGCAGCCACGCCCGTTGTTGCGCTAACGGACATCAAGAAGGTGATGACCGCCATTTGTGAGAAGTTGGACAGGCTGCTTTCGCCTGAATAGGCTTGCCAGTTGGTGTTGGTGATGAAAGAAGCCGCAGTATTGAATGCCAGATCAGGCGTTTGAGACGCCCTCTCCAGCGCATCGCCAGGCAAATACTGCTGCACGCGCAGCAGAACGTAGCCAAGGAGCATCATGGTGGCGTTGCTCAGGACGAGCACCATCCCGTAGCGTTTCCATGACATCTTCTCCGACGGGTCAACGCCAAGAACTCGATAGGTACCACGCTCCAGAAAACTGTGCGCAGGACTTGTGAAAAGACGTGCCATCCATTTCCCGAGCACCACGACCAGGCCGGTCATGATCACCAGGATGATAGCGAATTGGACAATGTCGACAGTCATCTTGGACTCCGATCAAATTTTTTCGAGGCCAACGATGAACCCCGCCGTGATTACGAAAAATCCGCAAGCCAATACCAAAAACAAGAAATCACCCATAAATGCACCTCGATTGATTTGAATAATTTTGTAATCAGAACTTTTCAGGCCTGATCAGTGCATAAAGCAAATATGCAAATAACCCGAACGATATCAATCCGATAATCAAATTCACGATCCACCTTTATTGAAAATTGCCATGCTGCTGGCAAGTTAATGATTTTTAGAAAGAGGCTTGCAGAGCGAACTCAACACGAGAGCCCGCCATACTGGGAAACATCCTTTTTGCGGCGGAGTCCGTCCCGTGCAGCGTCAGCCTTGCCTCGAATGGGGCTTGAAATCCCCACACCACGCCCAGGGAGCCGTGGGTGTAGCTATCCGCGTAGGCGCTGTCCAGGAAGTAGCGCGCTAGCGTGCCCTCGAAACGCCATTTGTCATTGACGGGGTATCGCACGCCGATGAGCGCATAGGTACCAGTTGTCTTGCTGGCCATCGCGTTCGTGGAGCGCCCCACCGACAGCCAGTAGTTGTCGCGCCAAGTAAGCGCCGCGTTGACTTCGTTCCAGCTGGGGGAGCCTTGTGTACCGGGGTACTGGTAGCGCAGGTAATACGCATCAAGCGCCCAGTCTTCTGCCAGCTTGCCGCTCCAGCCCAAAGCGATATCGAATTCGCTACTGGCATTGTTATCTGGCTTGAACTTGACGTTGGAACCCCAGGCCGAAGCATAGAAGCCGGAGTCGTGGGCGTACTTCACTCCTGCTTGAACCGCCGGCTTCTCACGTGTCTGTGAAGAGCCGCGCCACACGTAGTCCGACGTCAATGCAACATTGCCGGAGACTTGCGCTTGAACGCTGGTTGCCGCCCCAAGCAGCAGCACGCTGATCGCAGCAGCAACGACCTTTCTAGTCGCCTGAATTTTTTCGAGATGCATGATTTTTCTCGCGAACGAATAGCGAAATGCCCATGCAACCAAGTATTCAGTGAAAGCGCGTAAATTTTCCATTCATGAACAATCTCCACGCATAAATTCTACGTAAATTATGAAGATCTTCGCTGTCGCACACGAGTTTAGTGAAGTCGGTCAAGGCGCGTCGACGTCCGCGTGCGCGCGGCGGCTGTGATCGTAAATTTATGTTGAATTTACGACGAGCGGAGTCTGCTTGAGGTATGGTTTTCAGGCCTCCGGCGCAAGAGTGTCCAATCAAATACAAGACGCCATCCTCATTGGCACTGTTGTGGTTGGATTCGTCTCCTTTTTTCGTATCGCAGAAATGAGCTGCATGGCTTGCAAGTCGACTTAAAGAATCACTACCGAGCCGCAATTTTCAAATATGCGCCAATCTTCTTAGAGCTGCATATATGGGTGATTGATTTGACCGAAAATGAAGCGTCAGCGAGATAGAAAGAATGGAGTTACGCCACCTTCGATACTTTCTCGCAGTTGCAGAGGAGCTTCGCTTTGTTCGTGCTGCCGAGCGACTGCACATCGAGCAATCACCGTTGTCGCGCGCAATCAAGGAGCTTGAGGAGGAGTTGGGTGTCCTGCTATTTGCGCGCACCACACGCAGCACGCAATTGACCCGTTCTGGCAAGTTGTTTTTGGAGCATGTGCGCCGTGTATTCACCGCCTTGGAGCAAGCACGGGATAGCGTGCGAGCGGCAGCTAACGGCTTTCACGGACAATTGCGCGTGGCATTATCGGACGGCATTACACCGTCGCGCTTGCCGGCATTGCTGGCGCAATGCCGGCAGGAAGAACCCGAAGTGGAACTCAGATTCTTCGAGATTCCACTGTCGCAGCAGATCAAGGGACTGCATGACGACTCGTACGACGTGGGATTTGCGCAGTCCGACGAGGTAGGTGTCGCATCCCGGACGATTACATAGATGAAAACCGCTACCCGCTGTTCATGGCCCGAGCCGTATTGCGGGAGTTGATAGAGTCCTTGCAAGCCACCGGGAGTGCCACGCCATGCTGATAGCCCTGCACAAGAACGCCCGCACGACACCGGCCGTGCGCGCCGAGATCGCGGCCAGCCACGAGACCGCCGCTGTCCTGGCCCAGCGCTTTGGCATCACCGAGCAAACGGTCTACAAGTGGAAGAAGCGCCAGGTCTTTGGGGATCGCTCGCACACGGCCCATCGCCTGCAGACGGTGCTCACGCCGGCGCAAGAGAGCGTGGTGGTGCACCTGCGGCGCACCTTGCTGCTGCCCCTGGATGACCTGCTGGCTGTCACGCGGGAGTTCATTTGCCCCCATGTCTCGCGCTCAGGCCTGGATCGGTGCCTGCGCCGCCATGGCGCGGGCAACCTCAATGCCCTCAAGCCCCAGGAGCCTACCGTGGCCCACAAGGCCTTCAAGAGCTACGAGCCGGGCTATGTGCACATGGACGTGAAATACCTGCCCCAGATGCAGGACGAGAGCAGTCGGCGCTACCTGTTCGTGGCCATCGACCGGGCCACGCGCTGGGTGTACGTGGCCCTCAAGGCCAACAAGACCGCCGCCAGTGCACAGTCCTTCCTGAAGGCACTGCACAAGGCCTGCCCGATCAAGATCCACAAGCTGCTGACCGACAACGGCAAGGAGTTCACCGATCGCCTGTTTGCCAGCCGCGAGCGCCAGCCCAGCGGCAACCACGAGTTCGATCAGTTGTGCGACGAGTTGGGGATCGAACACCGCCTGACCAAGCCCAGAACGCCCAGGACCAATGGCATGGTGGAGAGGTTCAACGGTCGCATTGCCGACGTGCTCAAGACGCACAGGTTCAACAGCCGCGAGGACATGGAGCAGACCTTGCTGCGTTATGTGGCCCTGTACAACCACCAACTGCCGCAGTCAGCGCTGGGCAGCAAGACGCCTATGCAGGCCATGAAGCAGTGGTATCAGGAGAGCCCGCATCTGTTTCACAAGCGACCTTATGATCGTCCGGGATGCGACAGGTAGGCGATGGCATCTTCGCTCTACCTGTCTGGAGCGATCCGCTCATGGTTGCGGTGCCAGCTCGGCATCCACTGCTGGCCCACAAGCGGATTCCTCTGGACGAACTGCTGCGCTATCCGCTTGTCCTGTGTGACCCACAAATCTGTGAAGGCCATGCCAAGCATGTCGAGCGAGTGTTGCGCCGTACCGAAATGGAGCCGCTGATCGCGGAACGAGTGGCATCCGCCGACCTGATGATGGCGCTGGTGGCGGCAGGCTTTGCGCTTGGACTGGCAGGTGCGGCGCACATTGCTGCCAGCCGTGAACCTGGCGTAGTGGCCCGGCCTCTGGCGGCGCGCGTACCGCCGCTGACCACTTATTTGCTGTATCCCGAAAGTGAGCCGCTGGAAGTGCTAGAACGATTTATTGGGCGCGTACAGGCGATCGAATCCCTGGAATCTCCCAGGCCTATGCGAGGCCGCTGTTCTGACATATCGGAGGAACCCGCATCATGAGGAAGATACTTCCGCTTTTACTGGCTGCCGCGTTGACTGCTTGCGGCTCGTCCGAGATGCCTCAGAAGGCCGACACCTCGGAAGCGAATATCCCAACGGTGGAAGAACTGGCGGCCAATCCTGAGCGGCTCAAAGAGCTGCGCCAGCAATGCAAGACCGACCGCCCGAAGCTGGGCGACGTGCTGTGCAACCGGGTGGCCGAGGCCACGCGCAAGCGGTTCTATGGCGACGGCGAAACGCCGTACACACCACCGAAGGAACCGCCTAAGTTCTGATCGTTGGCGGTTCGCCGAATCGCCTTAATTTTTTGCTCGATACGCCGCAATGCGCCCGCGCTTGCGGCGTTTTTCTTTGGCTCGCCGTCGCACTCATTCTGTCTTTTTGCTCGACCTTTCTGCCGAAAACGGTCTTTGACCGGCACTGGCCCGGCACCGATCCTGACGCCTGCGGCACGCCTTTGTGCCGCTCTTTCCATGAGGAATCAGCTCAGGAGAAATCGGAGGCCAGGTCATGCAAGGGACGAACGTGCTGTTCGGTCAGATCGCCGTCGTATTCGGCATCGTGATCGCTGGCGTGTGGGGCGCCACACAATGGACAGCAGCCGCCCTTGGCTATCAAGTACGCCTTGGCTCGCCCTGGTTCGACTTCCTTGGCACGTCGATCTACCACCCCTGGAAACTGTTTGAGTGGTGGTTCTTCTTCGGGGCCTATGCACCGGAAGTATTCGACACCGGCGGCGCCATCGCCGGCGCCAGCGGCATGGTCGCCGTGGGCGTTGCCATCGCCATGTCGGTCTGGCGCTCGCGCCAAGCACGCCTCGTCACCACCTACGGCTCTGCGCGCTGGGCTAACGCGCAGGACATTCGCAAGGCGGGCCTCGCACAGCCTGCCGGCGTGTTCCTGGGCCAGCGCGATCGCCAGTACCTGCGGCATGAAGGCCCGGAACACGTCCTGACCTTCGCGCCCACGCGCTCGGGCAAGGGCGTGGGCCTCGTGGTGCCGACGCTACTGTCCTGGCCGGCTTCGGCCGTCATCCACGACATCAAGGGCGAGAACTGGCAGATCACCGCAGGCTGGCGCAGCCGATTCAGCCACTGCTTGCTGTTCAACCCGACCGATGCGAAGTCGGCGGCCTACAACCCGCTGCTGGAGGTGCGGCGCGGCGCGCATGAAGTGCGCGACGTGCAGAACATCGCGGACATTCTGGTCGATCCCGAAGGCGCGCTGGAGAAGCGCAACCATTGGGAAAAGACTTCGCACGCGCTGCTGGTCGGGGCCATCCTGCATGTGCTCTACGCAGGCGAAGACAAGACGCTGCGCGGCGTCGCCAACTTCCTGTCCGATCCGGCCAGCCCGTTCGAGCTGACCTTGCATCGGATGATGACCACGCCCCACCTGGGCGATGGCCCGCATCCTGTTGTCGCTTCGGCGGCGCGCGAAGTCCTCAACAAGAGCGACAACGAACGCTCGGGCGTGCTTTCCACGGCCATGTCGTTCCTCGGCCTGTACCGCGATCCCACGGTGGCCGAAGTCACCTCGCGCTGCGACTGGCGCATCGCCGACCTGATCGCGGCCAAGCATCCGGTGTCGCTCTACTTGGTAGTGCCGCCTTCGGACATTTCGCGGACGAAGCCGCTCATTCGCCTAATCCTCAATCAGATCGGGCGGCGCCTCACCGAATCGCTCGACGGCTCCGACGGCATCGAGCGCCGGCACAAGCTGCTGCTGATGCTTGACGAGTTCCCGGCGCTGGGGCGCCTGGACTTCTTCGAGACGGCGCTGGCCTTCATGGCGGGGTATGGCATCCGCAGCTTCCTCATTGCGCAGTCGCTCAACCAGATCGACAAAGCCTACGGCCAGAACCATTCGATCCTCGACAACTGCCACGTGCGCGTGACGTTTGCGACGAACGACGAGCGCACCGCCAAGCGGATCTCCGAGACGCTGGGCACGGCCACCGAGCTGCGTGCGCAACGCAACTATGCCGGCCACCGGCTCGCGCCGTGGCTCGGGCACCTGATGGTGTCGCGCCAGGAAACCGCGCGCCCGCTGCTGACGCCGGGTGAAGTCATGCAGCTTCCGCCTGACGAGGCCGTGGTGATGGTGTCCAGCCTGGCGCCGATCAAGGCGAAGAAGCTGCGCTACTACGCGGACGCCAATTTCAAGCGCCGCGTGCTGCCGCCGCCTGCACTGGCGAACGGGCAGTACGCGGACGCGCCGACGCTGCGTCCCGACGACTGGAGCGGGCTGGCGATTCCGTCCGTGCCCGCTGCGCCTGCCACGGCATCCGCCGATGGCCTGGAGAACTTGGGTTCGGCCGACGACGGCGGCCCGCGCCGTCAGCCCGAACTCTCCGAAACCGTCGCCTACGACCCCGAGCTGGCCGCGCCTGCGGCTGACCTCGGGCTGCTCGATGACGACGACGACCTTCCGCTTCCCCTTCCGCGCCAGCTCGATCCAGCCATGCAGCGCACGGCCCGGCTGGCTTCCCTCGACCCCAACGACGGAATCGAGCTATGAGCCACTACCGCCTCAACCTGTTCATCCAGCCGGAGCACGCCAAGCGCCTGGATGAGCTGGCCGCCAAGAAAGGCGTGTCCAAGTCGTCCATCGTCGCGGCGGCGCTCGCATCGTGGCTGTCGCCCGATGCCGCCGACCAGCGCGAGGCGGCCATCGCCAAGCGGCTGGATCGCCTCTCGCGCCAGACCGAGCGCATGGAGCGCGACCAGAACATCGCCATCGAAACGCTGGCGCTGTTCATCCGCTACTACCTGACCGTCAGCACGCCGGTTCCCGAGGCGCACCAAGACGCGGCACGCGCGCAGGGCAAAGCGCGCTTCGAGCAGTTCACCGAGCAGCTTGGCCGCCACCTGCTGCGGGGCCGCAGCTTGGTGCGCGACGTGGTGGAGGAACTGCATCCCGATCCGATGCGGATGGAGGACGCGGCGGCAGCCGCCCAAGCGCGGGAGCGTGCGTCATGAGCGCCGTTCCCCAATCCATGACCGCCACGTCGCTCGACCGCCGCATCCAGATGCTGCGCACGGCGATGGGACCGCTGATCGCCGCCGCGCTCGAAGACCCGGACGTGGTGGAGGTGATGCTGAATCCTGATCGCACCCTTTGGGTGGATCGGCTTTCCAGTGGGCGCGCGCCGATGGGCGTGGAACTGCCCGAGGCGGACGGCGAGCGAATCATCCGCCTTGTCGCCGCCCACGTCGGCGCGGAAGTACATCGCGGCCAGCCGCTGTTGTCCGCCGAGTTGCCCGAGACGGGCGAACGCTTCGAGGGCATCTTGCCGCCCGCCGCGCCGGGGCCGGCCTTTGCCTTGCGCAAGCGCGCCATCGGCGTGATTCCGCTGGAGCGGTACGTCATCGGCGGGATGATGACCAGCGCGCAGGCGGGCTTTCTCGTTCGCGCCGTGCGCGAGCGGCAGAACGTGCTGATCGCCGGGGCCACCAGCAGCGGCAAGACCACGCTCGCCAATGCGCTGCTGGCTGAGATCGCTGCCACGGGCGACCGCGTGCTGGTGCTCGAAGACACGGTGGAGCTGCAATGCGCGGCCCGCGACCACGTTCCTCTGCGCACCCGCGCAGGCGTGGTGTCGATGACCGAGCTGGTGCGCTCGTCCATGCGCCTGCGGCCTGATCGCGTCGTCGTTGGCGAAGTGCGCGGCGCCGAGGCGCTGGATCTCATCAAGGTGTGGGGCACGGGCCACCCCGGTGGCATCGCCACGATCCATGCCGGCTCCGCGCTCGGCGCGCTGCTGCGCCTGGAGCAACTGATTCTCGAAGTGGCGGTGAATCCGCCCCGTGCGCTGATCGCCGAGGCCGTGGACGTGGTGATCCACATCGCCGGGCGCGGGCGCAAACGCCGCATCGAGAGCATCGCCCGCGTCGTCGGCTTCGATGGCGTGGGCTACCAACTGGCGGACGCGCTGGAAACGCCGTTTCCCGAGCTGCCGCCACATCCCGATGCCGCACCCGCTGCGGCGACTTCCCCATCCCCTCACTCACTTGGAGAACTGCCATGACGCAGATGACCATTCCTGCTTTCCGTTTTTCTGCAAATCCGGCTTTGCGTCTTGCGCGGCTGCGCTGCCTGGCCCGCCCTGCGGGGCAAGGGCTGCTGCTGGCCGCGCTGCTGTTGTTTCTGGCCGGAACCGCGCAGGCCGCCGGCTCCTCGATGCCGTGGGAAGGCCCGCTGCAATCCATCCTCGAATCCATCCAGGGGCCGGTGGCGCGCATCGTCGCGGTCATCATCATCATTGCCACGGGCCTCGCGCTCGCGTTCGGCGACACGTCGGGCGGATTCCGCAAGCTGATCCAGATCGTCTTTGGCCTGTCCATCGCGTTCGCCGCGTCCTCGTTCTTCCTGTCGTTCTTCAGCTTCTCCGGCGGGGCTGTCGTATGAGCGCCCCGGATAGCTTCGCGGCGGGGTTCGAGGTGCCTTTGCACCGCTCGCTCACCGAGCCGATCCTGCTGGGCGGCGCACCGCGCACCGTGGCGATCGCCAACGGCACGTTGGCCGCCGCTGTCGGGCTGGGTCTGCAACTCTGGATTCCCGGTGGTGTGCTCTGGATCGTCGGCCACGCGCTGGCGGTCTGGGGGGCGCGCGTCGATCCGCAGTTCATGGCCGTGTTCGCGCGGCACATCAAGCACCGCCCGCTGCTGGACGTGTGAGGGGAATGCCATGCTGAACCTTGCCGAATACCGCCAGCGCCCGGCCTTGCTTGCCGACTGGCTGCCCTGGGCCGGATTGGTGGCGCCGGGCGTCGTGCTGAACAAGGATGGCTCGTTCCAGCGCACGGCGCGGTTTCGCGGGCCTGACCTCGACAGCGCCACGCAAGGCGAGCTGATCGCCACGTCGGCGCGCTTGAACAATGCGCTGCGCCGCCTGGGTTCGGGCTGGGCGCTGTTCATCGAGGCCGAGCGCCGCGCTGCCGCCGATTACCCGCACTCGGAGTTTCCCGAGCCGCTGTCGTGGCTGGTGGACGAGGAACGCCGGGCCACCTTCGAGGAATCGGGCAACGACTTCGAGAGCGGCTATCACCTGACGCTGGTGTACCTGCCGCCCGAGGAATCGCGCACCCGCGCGGCGGGGATGCTGTACGAGAACCGGCCCACCGATGGCGTGGACTGGCGCGAGCGCCTGGCGGCCTTCATGGCGGAAACGGATCGCGTGTTCGACCTGTTCGATGGCGTGATGCCGGAGATCGCCTGGCTGGACGACAGCCAGACGCTGACCTACCTGCACTCGACCATCTCGACGCGGCACTACCGCGTCGGCGTGCCCGACGTGCCGTTCCACATCGACGCGCTGCTGACCGACTCCGCACTGGTCGGCGGCCTTGCGCCCATGCTGGGCGACCAGCACCTGCGCGTGGTGTCGGTGCGGGGCTTCCCGACCTCGACCTGGCCGGGGATTCTGGACGACCTCAACCGCCTCGGTTTTGCGTACCGCTGGAGCACGCGCTTTCTCTGCCTCGACAAAGCCGAGGCGGAAAGAGAACTCGCCCGCCTGCGCCGCCAGTGGTTCGCCAAGCGCAAGAACGTCATCGCGCTGCTGCGCGAAACGATCTTCCAGCAGGAAAGCCCGCTGGTCGATACCGACGCCAACAACAAGGCCGCCGATGCCGACGCTGCCTTGCAGGAGTTGGGCAGCGATCAAGTCGCCTTTGGCTATCTGACGGCGACCGTCACCGTCATGGACGAGGACGCCGCCGTGGCTGACGAGAAGCTGCGCATGGTGGAGCGCGTCATCCAGGGCCGGGGTTTCGTGACGATTCCCGAAACGCTCAACGCCGTGGATGCATGGCTGTCGTCCATTCCGGGCAACGCCTACGCCAACGTGCGCCAGCCCATCGTTTCAACGCTGAACCTGGCGCACATGATGCCGGTATCGGCGGTATGGGCCGGGCCGGAGAAGAACGAACACCTCGACGGCCCCCCGCTGATCGTGACACGCACCGACGGCGCCACGCCGTTCCGGCTTGTGACGCACATCGGCGACGTGGGCCACACGCTGGTCGCGGGGCCGACCGGCATGGGCAAGTCGGTGCTGCTCGCCACGCTGGCAATGCAGTTTCGCCGCTATCGCGGTTCGCGCATCTTCGCCTTCGACATGGGCCGCTCCATGCGCGCCACCATCCTGGGTCTGGGCGGCGAACACTACGACCTGGGCACGGATGGCGAAATCGCCTTCCAGCCGCTGGCTCGCATCGACCGCGAGGGCTACCGCACCTGGGCCAGCGAATGGGTGGAAGGCCGCCTGCTGCACGAAGGCGCGGCCGTCGGCCCGGACGAGAAGGCGGGCATCTGGTCTGCGCTGGGGAGCTTGGCCAGCGCGCCGGTGGAGCAGCGCACGCTGACGGGCCTGACGGCCTTGCTGCAATCGAACACCTTGCGCCAGGCACTCGCGCCCTACGTCCTGGGCGGTGCGCACGGCAGGCTGCTGGATGCCGACCACGACCGCCTCGGCACGGCCGACGTGCAGGCGTTCGAGATGGAGGAGCTGATGCACAGCAAGGCCGCTGTGCTCGCGGTGCTGCGCTATCTGTTCGCGCGCTTCGAGGAGCGGCTGGATGGTGCGCCCACGCTGCTGATCCTCGATGAAGCGTGGTTGTTCCTCGATGACCCGGTGTTTGCGGCGCGCATCCGCCAGTGGCTCAAGACGCTGCGCAAGAAGAACGTCAGCGTCATCTTCGCCACGCAGTCGCTCGCGGACGTGAAGGACTCAGCCATCGCTCCGGCCATCATCGAAAGCTGCGCGAGCCGGGTGTTCTTGCCCAATCCGCAGGCGACCGAACCGCAGATTCGCACGATCTACGAGGGCTTCGGCCTCAACAGCCGACAGATCGAGATTGTCGCCACCGCGCAGCCCAAGCGCGACTACTACTACCAATCCCGCCTCGGCAACCGCGTGTTCGACCTCGACCTGGGGCCGGCGACGCTGGCCTTCGCGGGCGCTTCCACGCCGCAAGACCAGCGCGACATAGACCGTGTGCTGCTGGATGCCGGCGTGCCCGGCTTCGCGGGCGCCTGGCTGCGCCATCGCGGCCTCGATTGGGCGGCCGACCTGCTGCCCACGTTCCCCGGCCTCGCGCCGGGTTCCCTCGCTGACCAACCCCTGGAGAACCTGCCATGAAAAAAAAGCGTTTTGTCGCCGCCGCCATCGCGGCCATGCTTTGCACCGCCACCGCCCATGCGCAATGGGTCGTGGTCGATCCCACGAACCTCGTGCAGAACACGCTGACCGCGATCCGCACGCTGGAGCAGATTAACAACCAGATCCAGCAGCTTCAGAACGAAGCGCAGATGCTGATGAACCAGGCGCGCAACCTCGCCAGCCTGCCGTCCAGCGTGGTGAACCAGTTGCGCGCCAACCTGGCGACGACCGAGCGGCTGATCGCCCAGGCCCGAGGCTTGGCCTATGACGTGACGAATCTGGATCGGGAGTTCGCGCGCCTGTATCCCGAGCAGTACGCCGCCACCGTCAGCGGCGACCAGATGTACCGCGACGCGCAGGAGCGTTGGCGGAACACGCTCAACGGCTTGCAGACCACGATGCAGATGCAGGCGCAGGTGTCGCAGAACCTGGGCGAAGACGAAAGCGTGCTGGCCGATCTTGTGGGCAAGAGCCAGTCGGCCGAAGGCGCGCTGCAGGCGATGCAGGCCATGAACCAGTTGCTGGCCTTGCAGGCCAAGCAGTCGATCCAGTCGCAGCGGCTTCAGATCACGCAAGACCGGGCCACTTCGCTGGAGCTGGCGCGGCAGGCGGCGGCCACGGAGCGCGCCCGCGAAGTGCGGCGGCGTTTCCTGGGCGAAGGCACGCCGTACACGCCGCAGCGCGTGGATTTCTACGGTAACTGACGGGAGGCCGCCATGCGATGCGTCCTCGCCCTGTCGGTTTCGCTGCTTATGGCACTGGTGGCCGCGTGCAGCGACCAGCCGGCCGACAACCTTGCCGATGCCCTGGCCACCGATCCCATACGGCTCAAGGCATTGCGCGCGCAATGCGCGGCCGACCGCCAGACCACGGGCGAGGACGCTTGCCGCGCCGCCGCCGAAGCCTTCCGACGGCGCTTCTTCTCCGGTCAGACCGGGCCGGATGAATACCAGACGCTGGCCGACCTGCCGCCGATCCCGCCGAGCTTCGATGAACCGGGCGATGGCACGGCGCCGGCATCGCCGGCCGAACCGGAGGGCACGCCATGAATGACGTGACCATCATCGACCAGTTCCTCAATATCTTCTCCGCCTACATCGACTCGGGTTTCGGGCTGTTGCAGGGCGAAGTGGCCTTCCTCACCGCCACGCTGATCGTCATCGACATGACGATCGCCGGACTGTATTGGGCGATGAGCCACGCCACCGGCCAGGGCGAGGACGTGATCGCCAAGCTGCTGCGCAAGGTGCTCTACGTCGGTGCCTTCGCCTACATCATCGGCAACTTCAACTGGCTGGCCGGCATCGTGTTCCGATCCTTCGCCGGGCTGGGCCTGACGGCCACCGGCTCGGCGATCACCATGGAAAACTTCTTGCAGCCGGGCCGGCTCGCCAAGACCGGCATCGACGCCGGGGCGCCGATTCTGGAGCAAGTCGGCGAGATGGCCGGCTTCCCCGAGGTGTTCGTGAACCTCGATGCCATCACGGTGATGTTCCTCGCGTGGCTGGTCGTGGTGCTGTGCTTTTTCGTGCTGGCGATCCAGCTTTTCATCACCCTGATTGAGTTCAAGCTGACCACGCTCGCCGGGTTCGTGCTGGTGCCGTTCGCGTTGTGGAACAAGACCTCGTTCCTGGCAGAGAAGGTGCTGGGCAATGTCGTTTCCGCCGGCATCAAGGTGCTGGTGCTGGCCGTGATCGTGGGCATTGGCTCGGGCCTGTTCGCTCAGTTCCAAGTCCATCCCGCCGAGCCGTCCATCGACCACGCACTGGTCATCATGCTGGCCTCGCTCACCTTGCTGGCGCTAGGGATCTTCGGCCCTGGCATCGCCACGGGCCTCGTCTCCGGTGCGCCCCAGCTCGGCGCGGGCGCGATGGCCGGCGCTGCGGTGGGTGCTGCCGGAGCCGCTGTTGCTGTCGGTGCCGCCGCGACGGGCGTAGGCGGCGCGGTCATGGCCGGGGCGCGCATGGCGCCTGCCGCGGCCAAGCTCGCCGGCAGTGGTGCGCGTGCTGCCACCTCGACGGCCAGCAGCGCACGCTCGGCGTTCCAGGCCGGTTCCGCCGCCGCAGGCGGTGGCGCGAAAGGCGCGATGGCCGGCTTGGGAAATGTCGCCAAGACCGGCGCGCAGTCTGCCGGACGGGGTGCAGCGTCCCGCGCATCCGCCTTCGGCCAGAAGATGACCAGCTCCTTCCGTGCCGGGTGGAACGGCCCGACTGACGACGGTGCGGGTGCGGCATCCGGTGGAGCCGGAGCATCCAGCCAGGCCTCCACAGGCGAAGCCGCAGCGGGCGGCGCCAACGCGCAGAAGCAAGAACAGCCCGCTTGGGCCAAGCGGCTGCACCGCCGCCAGCAACTCACTCATGCCGCGACCACCACCGCCCACGCGCTGCGCGGTGGCGATGGCGGCGGCTCCGGCCAGGGGCCGAGCCTGCGCGATTCCAATTCATAAGGAGAACTGACCATGCGATTTAAACGACCGCAGGTGCGCTACGCCGACACGCCGCAGCCTGCCACTCCGTACCAAGCTGCCGGCCAGGTGTGGGACGAGCGCATTGGCTCGTCCCGCGTGCAGGCGAAAAACTGGCGCCTCATGGCCTTCGGCTGCCTCGCGCTTGCGCTGCTGATGGCGGGCGGCCTGGTCTGGCGCTCGGCGCAGTCCATCGTCACGCCCTATGTGGTGGAGGTGGACAACGCGGGCCAGGTGCGCGCCGTGGGCGAAGCCGCTACGCCGTACCGGCCCAGCGATGCGCAGACGGCGCACCACATCGCGCGTTTCGTCACGCTGGTTCGGTCGCTGTCCATCGACCCGATCGTGGTGCGGCAGAACTGGCTGGACGCCTACGACCACACCACCGACAAGGGCGCGGCCGTGCTCAACGACTACGCGCGCGTGAACGATCCGTTCGCGCGCATCGGCAAAGAGTCGGTAACGGTGCAGATCACCAGCGTCGTGCGCGCCAGCGACACGTCGTTCAACGTGCGCTGGACGGAACGCCGCTACGTCAATGGCGCCGCGGCTGGGCTGGAGCGGTGGACGGCCGTGGTGTCCATCGTGCTCCAGCCGCCGCGCACCGAAGAACGCCTGCGCAAGAACCCCCTGGGCATCTACGTCAATGGCCTGTCGTGGAGCCGCGAACTGGATTCTTCCGAAGGAGCCAAGCCATGAATGCACTTTTCCGTAGATCCGCTTTGCCGGTGATCCTGCTTGCATCAACCATCTTGTTCACAGGCTGCGCCACGCAGGGCAAGCCGCCGCCGGTGATTTCGCTCGATGAGCCGGTGCAGGCGCAGCCACTGCCCGAACCGCCTCAGCCAGTGGAAGTTGTGACTGTGCCCGAGGTGTTGCCGATGCCGGCGCAGTTGAAGCCAGTGCCCGAGGGCGAGGAAGCCAAGCCTGCGCCGGAACCGGCCGACGAGAAGGTGCGCGTCTCGCGTGCCAACGCCGAGGCACGCATCGCGCCCACGCGCGAGGGCTATGTCAACGCGATTCAGGTGTGGCCCTTCACCGATGGCGCGCTGTATCAGGTCTATGCGGCCGTGGGCCGAGTGACCGTGATTGCACTCCAGCCGGGCGAGGAACTGGTGACGGTGGCCGCTGGCGATACCGTGCGCTGGATCGTGGGCGACACGTCCAGCGGCAACGGCGCCGACCTGCGCGTGAACGTGCTGGTCAAGCCGATCCGCTCGGGTCTCAAGACGAATCTGGTCATCACCACCAGCCGCCGGACGTACCTGCTGGAGCTGACCTCGACCGAGAAGACGTGGATGGCGTCGGTGTCCTGGGAGTACCCGCGCGACCGGATGCTGGCCTTGCAGCGCCAGGCGCAGGCGGCCAGCGCCGCCGCGCCTGTCGGTACCGGGCTATCGCTGGAAAACCTGCGCTTCCGCTACGCGATCAGCGGCAGCAGTCCGCCGTGGAAACCACTGCGCGCCTTCGATGACGGCGAGAAGGTCTATATCCAGTTCCCGCCGGGCATCGCACAAGGCGAGCTGCCGCCGCTGTTCGTCATCGGTGCGCAAGGCGACGGGCAACTGGTCAATTACCGTTTCCGTTCACCGTACTACATCGTCGATCGTCTTTTCGGCGCCGCCGAGTTGCGCTTGGGTGGCGACAAGGGCGACATGGTGCGGATCGAGCGCACGGATGGCACGCGGAGGAACTGACATGGGCCAGGACGACACCCCCGACCTTGCCACGCCGCAGGCGGGCAAGATGGCGCCCGAGGCGGTGGCGCTGCGCGCCCAGCCGCGTCCGGTCACGCGCCTGAACCGGCGCACGCTGGCCATCCTCGTCGGCGGCCTGTCGGTCGCCGTGCTCGGGGCCACGATCTGGTCGCTACAGCCGCAGCGGCGCGGGGCCAACGAGCAGACCGAGCTTTACAACGTCGATCGCGTGTCCAAGTCCGAAGGGCTGGATGGCCTGCCGGCCGACTACTCGAAGCTGACGCCGAAGGTGCCCGAGCTGGGGCCGCCGCTACCGGGCGACCTCGGACCGGCCATCGTGGCCTCGCAGCAGCCGGCCGTGGCCGCCTACTCGGCGCCCGGCCACGACCCGAATGACGCCTTGCGCAAGGAGGCGGAAGCCGCTGCGGCTTCGTCGGTGTTCTTCCGCTCGGGCGGCCAAGCCGCCGCCATGGTGGCGCAGGCGGCGCCGGGTGCAGCAAGCACGCTCGCGGCCTTCGACCCGCTCGCTGCCGGGCCCGCTTCGACATCGGCCCAGCCCGCCGACCCGACCGCCGTGCAGAACCGGCAAGATCAGAAAGAGGCATTCCTGAAAGCCGGTTCTACGGAAACCCGCAATTCCGGCAACCTGGCGTTGCCGGCGTCGCCGTATCAGGTGATGGCGGGAACGGTGATCGCCGGTGCGCTGGTGACGGGTATCAAGTCGGACTTGCCGGGCGACGTGATCGCCACGGTGACGGAGCCGGTCTATGACTCGGCCACGGGCAAGTTCCTGCTGATCCCGCAAGGATCGCGCATCCTCGGGCGCTACAACAGCCAGGTCAGCTACGGGCAGAGTCGCGTGCAGGTGGTGTGGAACCGGGTCATCCTGCCCGACACGTCCTCGCTGGCGCTCGACAACCTTGTCGGCACCGACCCGGCCGGCTACGCCGGCCTGGAGGACGACGTGGACTGGCATTGGAATCGCATCATCGCGGGCGCGGTGCTGACGACGCTGCTGGGCGTCGGCGCTGAGTTGGCTGCGCCGGAGAACCGGCAGGACGGCAACCGCATCGTCATTGCCGGACGCGACAGCGCACAGGACAGCATCAATCAGGTCGGCCAGGAGATGACCCGGCGCAACATGAACATCCAGCCGACGCTGACGACGCGGCCGGGCCTGCCGGTTCGCATCATCGTCAACCGGGATCTGGTGCTGCGGCCGTACCAGCCGCTGTTCTTCAATCGGGGAGTTTCGCAATGAGCGCGACCAAGAAGCTGCGGCTCGGGCCGCTGCCCAAGACCGAGAGCGTCAAGCTGACCTTTGCCTGCCCGGCCAGCCTGAAAGCCGACCTCGACCGCTACGCCGCGTTGCACGCGCAGGCGTATGGCGAGGCGGTCGATGCCATGACGCTGATCCCGCACATGCTGGAAGCCTTCATGGCCGGGGATCGTGGCTTCAAGCGCACACAGCCCAAGAACGGAAAAGCCGCCCCTGCGTGAGCAGGGGCGGCTCTGGATTGGTGCCCGAGGCCGGAATCGAACCGGCATGACCGTGAGGTCGAGGGATTTTCTTACCACTTCGGCTTTCGCCGCCGTCCTGCTCACACAGGGCGTTCGTGGTCTGGAGCACGCCTTCACCATAGCCTTACAGCCGTAGGTGCCCGCCGTCTGCTCTCTACACCTTCCCAAGCGCATAGCTTGGGCTTGGCTCGGCGTTGGCTCGGATGCCGAAGCATCCAGGGCTTTCGCCGAATTTGACGGGCTTCACTTCGGGCGTTTCCCCCCGAAGGCTCAAATTGTTCAAGTCCCTTGTGTCTACCGATTTCACCACTCGGGCGTAGCGCGGTGCGCTGGAAACACCTACCTCTATCTACTGGCGCCTAGTTGGCTCCTGATCGCCAAGCCAAGCTATGAAGCTACATCTTGGATGCTCGCAAACCGTTGTCACTATTGACCTTCTGGCCCGGTAGTTCAAGCAGAAAGGACTTGACAGAACAGATTTTAAGTCCGCTGTGTCTACCGATTTCACCACCGGGGCCAAAGCGCATTGTCGCAGGCTAAGGCCTCATGCGCCGCTGCGCACATCCGCGACCATCGATCGGGCCAGGCGGGGTGGGAAACGGGGCGTGTTGGAGGCGCGATCCGGAGTCGAACCGGACTGGACGGATTTGCAATCCGTTGCATAACCGCTTTGCTATCGCGCCCTCTTCAACCAGCTGAAAAAAAAGGAAGCGGACGCTTCCTTTTTCTTGCGCGTGACCGGCTTGGTGGATCGGACACTGGATGATTGGAGCGGGAAACGAGGCTCGAACTCGCGACCTCAACCTTGGCAAGGTTGCGCTCTACCAACTGAGCTATTCCCGCGTTGCAAGCCTTGCATTGTAGCCTGAAAAACGACCGCCTTTGGCCGGCACGCCAAAAATTTTAAAGATATCTTCAGCATCGCTTCAACAGCCCAAGGCGCCATGCGGCAACCGAACCACATGGCGCAAAAGAGTCGAATGGCCGCGGAGCCGGCCGTGCCAGCGATCGCCGTGGCCGGGGTCTCCCCGGTCACCGGCGATGCCCCTCGGGGGGAGGCGAAACATCGCGCAGCGAGTGGAGCAACGGGGGGGGGGGGGGGGGCCGATTCAGTGCTTGATGGCGCTGCCCCGGCCGGTCTTGCGCTTGGCCGCCGGCGCGGCCGCGGCGACCACCACGGCGGCCGGCGCCGCGGCGGTTTCGTCATCGGCCAAGGGCATGGGCTGGCGCTCCAGCGCGACCTCGAGCACCTTGTCGATCCAGCGCACGGGCGTGATGGTCAGGTGCTCCTTCACGTTGGCCGGGATCTCCTGCAGGTCCTTGACATTCTCCTCGGGGATCAGCACCGTCTTGATGCCACCACGCAAGGCGGCCAGCAGCTTTTCCTTCAGGCCGCCGATGGCGGTGATCTCGCCGCGCAGCGTGATCTCGCCGGTCATCGCCACGTCGGCGCGCACCGGGATGCCCGTCAGGGCCGACACCATGGCCGTGGTCATGGCCGCGCCGGCGCTGGGGCCGTCCTTGGGCGTGGCGCCATCGGGAACGTGGATGTGGATGTCGCGCTTTTCGAACTGTTCGTCCTTGATACCCAGCGCGCGCGCGCGGGCACGCACCACGGTGCGCGCGGCGTCCACCGATTCCTTCATCACCTCGCCCAGCTGGCCGGTGCGCTGGATGGCGCCCTTGCCAGGCATGGTGGCCGCCTCGATGGTGAGCAGATCGCCGCCCACCTCGGTCCAGGCCAGGCCCACCACCTGGCCGACCTGGTTCTTGTGCTCGGCGCGGCCGAAGCTGTACTTGCGCACGCCCAGAAAGTCGTTCAGGTTGTCGGCGGTGACGGCCACGCGCGGCTTCATCTGGCCCAGCTGCAGCGCCTTGACCACCTTGCGGCAAATCTTGGACAGCTCGCGCTCGAGCGAGCGCACGCCGGCCTCGCGCGTGTAGTAGCGCACGATGTCGCGCACCGCGTCTTCGCCGACCTCGAGCTCGCTCTCCTTCACGCCATTGTTCTTGAGCTGCTTGGGCAGCAGGTACTTGATGGCGATGTTGACCTTCTCGTCCTCGGTGTAGCCCGCCAGGCGGATCACCTCCATGCGGTCGAGCAGGGCCGGCGGGATATTCATCGAGTTGCTGGTGGCCACGAACATCACGTCCGACAGATCGAAATCGACCTCGACGTAGTGGTCGCTGAAGGTGTGGTTCTGCTCCGGGTCCAGCACCTCCAGCAGCGCGCTGGACGGGTCGCCGCGAAAGTCCATGCCCAGCTTGTCGATCTCGTCGAGCAGGAACAGCGGGTTGCGCGTGCCGACCTTGGCCAGGCTTTGCAGCACCTTGCCCGGCATGGCGCCGATGTAGGTGCGGCGGTGGCCGCGGATCTCGGCCTCGTCGCGCATGCCGCCCAGCGCCATGCGCACGTACTTGCGGCCCGTGGCCTTGGCCACCGACTGGCCGAGCGAGGTCTTGCCCACGCCCGGCGGCCCCACCAGGCACAGGATGGGCGCCTTGACCTTGTCCACGCGCCGCTGCACCGCCAAGTATTCGAGGATGCGGTCCTTGACCTTCTCCAGGCCGTAGTGGTCTTCGTTGAGCACCTGCTCGGCGTAGGCCAGGTCGTGCTTGATCTTGGTCTTTTTGGCCCAGGGCAGGCCCACCAGCACGTCGATGTAGTTGCGCACCACGGTGGCCTCGGCCGACATGGGCGACATCAGCTTGAGTTTTTTCAGCTCGGCGTCGGCCTTCTTGCGCGCGTCCCTGGGCATGCGCGCGGCCTTGATCTTCTTCTCGATCTCGTCGATGTCGGCGCCCTCCTCGCCCTCGCCCAGCTCCTTCTGGATCGCCTTGACCTGCTCGTTGAGGTAGAAGTCGCGCTGGTTCTTCTCCATCTGGCGCTTGACGCGGCCGCGGATCTTCTTGTCGACGTTGAGGATGTCGACCTCGCGCTCGAGCTGCTCGAACAGGCTCTCCAGCCGCGCCTTGACGCTGGCCAGGTCGAGCACGCCCTGCTTGCTCTCCAGCTTGAGCGGCAGGTGCGCGGCAATGGTGTCGGCCAGGCGGCCGGCCTCGTCGATGCTGGCGATCGAGGTGAGGATTTCGGGCGGGATTTTTTTGTTGAGCTTGACGTACTGGTCGAACTGCTGCATCACCGCGCGGCGCAGCGCCTCCACCTCGGCGTTGTCCAGGTCGGCGTCGTCGGCCACCAGCGGGGTGACGGTGGCGACGAAGTGGGTCTCGCCCTCCTCGATGTGCGTCACCGTGGCGCGCTGCTGGCCCTCCACCAGCACCTTCACCGTGCCGTCGGGCAGCTTGAGCATCTGCAGGATGGTGGACACGCAGCCGACTTCGAACATGTCGGTGACGGCCGGCTCGTCCTTGGCCGCCGCGCGCTGGGCCACCAGCATGATGCGGCGGTCGGCGGCCATGGCCGATTCGAGCGCCTTGATGCTCTTGGGCCGCCCGACAAACAGCGGGATGACCATGTGCGGAAACACCACCACGTCGCGCAGTGGCAGCAGGGGCAGATCCACCGGCGTGGCGGGCAGGGGCGTGGTTCCGGGCATGACAAGTCCTTGTGCGTGATCGGGCCTGAGATGGCGGCGCAGGCCCTGATTTTCAACCCGGCGCGGCGCCGGGCCCGTCCAGCCGGCCGGCCCCATGCGGGAACCGGTTCGCAGCCGAGCGATTGACTACAAAATGTATAGCTGCTTGCGCTTGATGCACGCGGGCTAAAGGCCGATTTGGCTTGGAATCAAGCCTTCTTGGCCGCCTCGCGGTACACCAGCAGCGGCGCCTGGGCCTCGTCGATGGTGCTGTCGTCCACCACCACCTTGGCCACGTTGGCGGTGTGCGGCAGCTCGTACATGGTGTCGATCAGCGCGCCTTCCAGGATCGAGCGCAGGCCGCGCGCGCCGGTCTTGCGCGCCAGCGCCTTGCGCGCGATGGCCTTGAGCGCGCTGGGGCGAATCTCCAGCTCGACGCCCTCCATTTGCAGCAGGCGCGAGAACTGCTTGACCAGCGCGTTCTTGGGCTCGGTCAGGATTTGCACCAGCGCGTCCTCGGTCAGCTCGGCCAGCGTGGCGACCACCGGCATGCGGCCGATCAGCTCGGGAATCAGGCCGTACTTGATCAGGTCCTCGGGCTCGACGTCCTCGAAGGCCTCGCTGATCGAGCGCTGCTGCTTGCTGCGCACGGTGGCGCCAAAGCCGATGCCGCTGGCCTCGGTGCGCGCCTCGATCACCTTCTCGAGGCCCGCGAACGCGCCGCCGCAGATGAACAGGATGTTGGTGGTGTCGATCTGCAGGAAGTCCTGGTTGGGGTGCTTGCGCCCGCCCTGCGGCGGCACGCTGGCCATGGTGCCCTCGATCAGTTTCAGCAGCGCCTGCTGCACGCCCTCGCCCGACACGTCGCGCGTGATGCTGGGGTTGTCGGCCTTGCGGCTGATCTTGTCGATCTCGTCGATGTAGACGATGCCGCGCTGCGCGCGCTCGACGTCGTACTCGCAGCTTTGCAGCAGCTTGCTGATGATGTTCTCGACGTCCTCGCCGACGTAGCCGGCCTCGGTCAGCGTGGTGGCGTCGGCCATGACGAAGGGCACGTCGAGCTGGCGCGCCAGCGTCTGCGCCAGCAGCGTCTTGCCGCTGCCGGTGGGGCCGATCAGCAGGATGTTGCTCTTGCTGAGCTCGACGTCGCCGCCCTTGTGGTCGTTCTTGTGCTTGAGGCGCTTGTAGTGGTTGTACACCGCCACCGCCAGCGTGCGCTTGGCCTTCTCCTGGCCGATGACGTAGTTGTCGAGGTTGCCCTTGATGTCGGAGGGCGTGGGCAGGTCGCTCTTGGGCTGGCCCTCGGCGGCGCCCTCGGGCACCTCCTCGCGGATGATGTCGTTGCACAGGTCGATGCATTCATCGCAGATGAACACCGACGGTCCGGCGATCAGCTTCTTGACCTCGTGCTGGCTCTTGCCGCAGAAGGAGCAGTAAAGCGTTTTCTCGCTGGAAGAGCCTTTTTTCTCGGCCATTGACACAAACTCAGTGGATGGATCGGACCATGATAGCGAAATCTCGCCGCAGCGCCCCCGTCAGGGGCGCTGGGCCAGCACCTGGTCGATGATGCCGTAGTCCTTGCTCTCGTCGGCGGTCATGTAGTAGTCGCGCTCGGTGTCCTGCACCACCTTCTCGTAGGGCTGGCCGGTGCGCTCGGCCAGGATGCGGTTCATCTGCTCCTTGGTGCGCAGGATGTCGCGTGCCTGGATCTCGATGTCGGTGGCTTGGCCCTGCGCGCCGCCCAGCACCTGGTGGATCATGATCTTGCTGTTGGGCAGCGAATAGCGCTTGCCCTTGGCGCCGGCGGCCAGCAAAAACGCGCCCATGCTGGCGGCAAAGCCCAGGCACATGGTGGACACGTCGGGCTTGATGAACTGCATGGTGTCGTAGATCGACATGCCGGCCGTGACGCTGCCGCCGGGCGAGTTGATGTAGAACGAGATGTCCTTGTCCGGGTTCTCGCTTTCCAGGAACAGCAGCTGCGCCACCACCAGGTTGGCGGTCTGGTCGTTGACCTCGCCCACCAGGAAGATCACGCGCTCCTTGAGCAGGCGCGAATAGATGTCGAACGACCGCTCGCCGCGGCCGGACTGCTCGATCACCATCGGGATCAGCCCGAGGTTTTGGGGAGAGGCAAGTGCGCTCATGAAAGCTCCGTCAGGGGGAATGAAAACCAAATGGGGCCGGAACCGCCGGATTCCAGACCCCATTGTCGCCGCCGGGCCATGCCCAGCAAAACCATGAACCAAATCGCCCTCTGGCGCCCATGCATCAAGCGCCGGCAGCTTCGTTTTTTATAGCAATCAGGCCGACTGGCCCATCAGCTCGTCGAAGCCCAGCGCCTTGTCGGTCACCTTGGCCTGGCCCAGCACGTGCTCGGTCACGTTGTTCTCGATCACCATCGCCTCCACGTCGGCCAGGCGGCGGTTGTCGGCGTAGTAGTAGCGCACCACCTCGGCGGGCTTCTCGTAGCTGGCGGCCAATTCCTCGACCTGGGCCTTGACCTGCTCGGGCGTGGCCTGCAGCTTGGCCGTCTTGACCAGCTCGGCCACCACCAGGCCCAGGCGCACGCGGCGCTCGGCCTGCGGGCGGAAGGCGTCCTCGGGGAAGGGGAACTTCTCGATGTCCTTGTCCTTCAGGCCACGCGCCTTCAGGTCACCCCGTGCGCTTTCGACCATGCGGTCCACCTCGGCCTGCACGCTGGCCTTGGGCACGTCCAGTTCGGACTTGGCCAGCAGCGCGTCCATCACGGCCTGCTTGTTGCGCGCGTTCAGGCGGAACTTGATCTCGCGCTCCAGGTTCTTGCGGATGTCGGCGCGCAGGCCCTCGACGGTGCCGCCCTCCACGCCCAGCGACTTGGCCAGTTGCTCGTTCACCTCGGGCAGGTGCGCGGCCTCGATCTTCTTGACGGTGACCATGAAGTCGGCCGTCTTGCCCGCCACGTCCTTGCCATGGTAGTCGGCCGGAAAGGCCAGCGGAAAGGTCTTGCTCTCGCCCACCTTCAGGCCGCGCACGGCGGTCTCGAACTCGGGCAGCATCTGGCCCTCGGCGATGACGAAGGCGAAGTCCTCGGCCTTGCCGCCCTCGAAGGGCTCGCCGTCGATCTTGCCGGCAAAGTCCACCGTCACGCGGTCGCCGTCCTCGGCACCGGCGCCCTGGGCGCGCTGGGCAAAGCTGCGGCGCTGCTTGCGCAGGATCTCCAGCGTGCGGTCGATCGCCTCGTCGGTCACCTGAGCGCTGGCGCGCTCGATCTCGGCGGTGGTCAAGTCGCCGATCTTCACCTCGGGAAACACCTCGAACACCGCGTCGAAGGTCATCTGCCCCTCGGGCGCGCCGTCCTTCTCGGTGATGGTGGGCTGGCCCGCCACGCGCAACTCGGCCTCGTTGGCGGCGCTGAAAAAGGCCTCGCCCACCTTGTCGTTCATCACCTCGTACTGCACCGAATAGCCGTAGCGCTGCGCCACGACGCTCATCGGCACCTTGCCGGGGCGAAAGCCGTCCATCTTGACGGTGCGCGCCAGCTTGCGCAGACGCGCGTCCACCTCGCCCTGGATGGTGTCCAAGGGCAGAGTGAGCGTCATCTTGCGCTCGAGTTTTTCCAGGGTTTCGACATTCACGGCCATGGGGATCTCTCAGTCAAGTTGGATGGTGGTGCGCGGGGGGGACTCGAACCCCCACACCCTCGCGGGCGTCAGGACCTAAACCTGGTGCGTCTACCAATTTCGCCACCCGCGCGAACAGGGTTCAAACGAATCGGACCGCTGGCGCCCTTCGGTGCCAGCCGCCTCATTGAAATGCGACGAACCGCGTATTTTATCTGCTTGGCGCGCACCGGCCCCGAATCCCGTCGGATCGGGCGCGAACGCGCTCGCGGGCGCCGGCCCACCGTCGGGGTAAAGTCGCGGCTTTTGTCTCGGAGAGTCTTTTCCAATTCAGGTATGAGCCTGAACGAGCCGGATTGAAGGTTGGGTTCAGGCCAAGCGTCTGGATCGTTTTTCAATTGTCGCAAACAGCGCCATGCGCGCTGCATTGAGCTGTTCAGCGGCCTGCAAGTCAGTCACTTGCACGGCCTGCTGTTGCAGCAGCTGGACAGTGATGCCGCGGCGCAACTGCTTGTCAATGTCCGGCAAGCTCGCGAGCTTCTCCAACGGCGTTTGCACCAGCTCGGGTGGGTAGGTCTTGCGAATTTTGCCCTTGGCATCCATCACCTGCTTGGCAAACAGGCAAGGGCGGTGCAGGTTGACGTAGGTGTTCAGATGCTCTTGGCAGAACGTGTTGATCAGGCCGGCAAAGCGCTGCGGAATATGGCTGTAGCCGAACGTCTTGCGCACCACGGCGGCGTTCTTGCTCTCGGCCAACGCGTTGTCATTGCTCTTGCGCGGGCGCGACTTGGTCTGCTCGGCCTGCAGCTTGCCCAGCAAGGCGGCCACCTGTCGATTGACGAACTCGCCGCCGTTGTCCGAATGAAAGCCGCGGATCGGAAACGGAAACTGAGCCATGAGCTGCTCCAACACCGGCAGCAAGAACGCCTCGCTGATGCGCTCGCAGCAAGCCACCACCTCCCACTGAGTGAGGATATCGACGGCATTGACGTAGTACACCCCCTTGATGCGATCGAGATCGCCCTGATGGACGCTGTCGATGCGAATGAAGCCCACTCGCCCGCCGGGGTCGGGCGCGCGTCGCTGGCCAATGGCATTGAGCACGGGCCGGGTTTTGGTCAAGGACACCCGGGCGGCTTTGTATGGGCCGCTCTTGCGCAGGTTGTACAGGTGCGAGGGCGACAGTTGCGCCAGGCGTTCAAAGCGCGCATCACCGTGCACATGCCAGGCGCGGCGCAGCAGGTGCACCGTCGCCGGCCCCGACAAGCAGCCATGGGCGCGATCAACGCTCACCAGCAGCGCCACATCGGCGGGGCTGTAGCGCCGGGCAAAGGCATGCGCTGGCACGCGGTAGCGCTTGGCCAGAGGCTGGCCTTCCAGCACGCGCGCCAGCAGCCGCGTCAGTTGCGCGCGCGAGTAGCCGCTGGTGCGCGCCAGATAGCGCAGCACGATGCCCTTGTCGGGCCTGGACAGACGCGTATAGCCCAAGCGGCGCACCACGCTGGCAATGTGCGCATAGCGCTCTTGATCATCGGCGAAGGCGCTGAAGCTGACCTCCAGCGTGCCTTCGAGAAACGCCTGCAATTGGGCAATGCTGCCCAGCCGGGATTCGTCCATGTCGATCACCATCTGAAAAATGATCGACCCAGATCGCCCATTCAGGCTCATATCTCGTTGGAATCTCGGCAACTCGTTCAGGCTCATACCTCGTTGGACAAGACTCGGAGTGGCAGGGTGCTACGGAAAATCGTTATAATGCCGGGTTCTTCGCGGATGCGAGAGGCGTGGCAGCCGATCGGGCACCCGCGAAGCCCACGGGGCCACCGCCACCCCTTTCATGGCGAGGTGAGGTCCGAGCGAGTCGCGCAGCAAGCCGCGGCGCCAGCGAAGACCGGATGGACTGGAGAGCATTTCTCATGGCACGCGTGTGCGAAGTCACGGGCAAGAAGCCCATGGTCGGAAACAACGTTTCCCACGCCAACAACAAAACCAAGCGTCGTTTCCTGCCCAACCTGCAGTACCGGCGCTTCTGGGTCGAGAGCGAGAACCGCTGGGTGCGCCTGCGCGTGTCCAGCGCCGCGCTGCGACTGATCGACAAGAATGGCATCGAGTCCGTGCTCGCCGACATGCGCGCACGCGGCCAAGCCTGATTCACTGAAGGAGCACCATCATGGCCACCAAAGGCGGACGCGAAAAGATCAAGCTGGAATCCACGGCCGGCACCGGTCACTTCTACACCACCAGCAAGAACAAGAAGACGATGCCCGAGAAGATGTCGATCATGAAGTTCGACCCCAAGGCACGCAAGCACGTCGAGTACAAGGAAATCAAGCTGAAGTGATTTTCGGCTCGTGATACGACGAAACCCGCTGCTTGCAGCGGGTTTCTTTTTCTCCGATCCGCAGCCGAGCCTGCGCCCAGACCGATAGAATTTCAGGCCTCACCCGCGGAAGGGTGGCAGAGTGGTCGATTGCACCGGTCTTGAAAACCGGCGACGGGCAACCGTCCGTGGGTTCGAATCCCACCCCTTCCGCCAGGTACTTATATTTCATGCGGCATGTAGGCCGTTTTTATTTTTTACCCCACCTTTAACCCCGATTGGCGCATCCCCTCAGCAAAGAAAAGCCCGGCACACGGGCCGGGCTGGTGATGTAGGTGCCTTCCCTCGCCGCCGGTGGGCTGCGTCCGCAAGGAAGGCTTGCTCGCTTTGAAGCCCGAGAAAGCAGCGAGCGCGGTAACCGCCGAAACGGTGTTCGTTATGCGTCGCCGGTGGCACCGGTGTTTTGAACCCAACCGACGGGCGAGACCCAGCCGCAACCGAAGTCCAGGCGGGCCTTGACCTCCAGGCCGTCGATCTCGAATCCCTCGCGCTGGCTGGTTTGCGGGCCGGCCTCGCCGTCCAGGTAGCCGTATTCGAGGGCGCGCTGATTGGCGGCCACCAAATACCATTCGTTGGCATCGGTCAGGCGCGGCTCGACTACCACGCTCAGCGCGCCGAAGGGCTGCACGTCGGTGGTCTTGGTGGCGCTGATGCTGGCAACCAGCTGGCGCGCAGTCATTTCCAGCGCGGCGGGCACCACGATGGCGCCGGGCTCTTGGGTGACCAGCTGGTCGAAGTGCTTTTGACCGCGCAGCGCCTGCACGGCCACGCCCAGCCCGGCCAGCGTCAACTTGCGCGGGCTCTGCGTGTTGCGCGCGCTGCTGAACAGGGCGGCGCCGTCGACTTGGCCCGGGCTCGTCAGGGCTTTGACCAGCTCGTCGGCTTCGCGTCGCGCGGCGGCCTCGGCAAACAGGCGCACCAGGTCTCCGAACGCGCCCAAGTCGTCATTGACCAGGGCTTGACGGGTGATGGCGAAGATGCGACCGTAGGTGACCAGGCGCCAGGCGGCGGCGCCCTCTTCGATGGTGCCGTAGTGAAATTCGCCGTGCTCGTTGACCTGCTCCAACGACGGCGCGCTGCCCAGGCGAACCGTGGTGCGGTCGCGAAAGTCGGGCAGCATGGTTTCGCGTGCAACCGCCTTCAGCGCGGCCGGCGCGGCGGCGTAGGCATCCAGCAGGACGCGGCCGGCAGCGGCGCCCAGCAGGCTGGGAAAGTCGCCGGTGCCGTGCATGGCGCGCTCGATGATCTGCGTGCGGCTCATGTCGGAGTAGACGCGCTCGCCGGCCAGCTCCAACGAACGCTGCGCCAGGCCCACGGCGTCCAGGCCGCGCAGGATGGGCTGATCCTTGCGGCGCGCGCCCATGCGGTGCGCCAGGCTGGCAATCAGGACTTCACGCTCGCCGCCGTGACCGCTTGCGCCAAATGCGCTCAGCTCGCGCGAGTTCGTGTTCCGGTGGCCGCCTGCGGCCAGGTCACGGGCGCCCAGCTCTTCCAGGATTGCGGTGCGGGCTGCGCCGATGTCGGTGGCGCTTTGCGCCAGGCCGCGCGCAAAGTCGGTCAGGCCGTGGCGCTTGCCCAGCTCCATGATCTCGGCTTGCAGGGCGGCGCGGTTGATGGTGGGCGCGGTGGGCGCGGTGGTGGGAGTCATTTGCTTGTCCAATGAGCGATAAAACCCGGCGCCGGTATCGGCGGGCACGGGGACGATGGAGACCTCATGCGGCGCCCAGCGGTACACGGTGCCGGCGTCGGTGGGCACGCCTTCGCCGATGTGCTGGTAGCCGACGGACAGCGAGCGGTGAAATCCCGCCTTCACGTCGGACAGAATCTGCTGGGCCTCGGGCGAGGTGGCGAAGCGCGCCCGGCCGGTCACGCGCTTGCCGTCGGCTGCCAATGCGTCAACTTGACCCACGGCCAGGTGACCGGCATCGTGGGCGATCAACAGCGGCAACGGCGCGCGCGCGAGGTCTACACCGGCGGGCGAGCAATCGAGAATCTCGGCACCCATGGCGCGCGGCACGGGCGCATCGGTGGCGATGGTGCAGGGGATGGCCTCGCCGTCGCCATCGGCGGCGCGCAGCTCGATTTGACGGCTCAGCATCAACGGGCCCCCGTTTGGCGGTTGTCGGGCGCAGCGGCGCGGCTGAGCACGGCGCCGGCCAATTCGAGCGCGGCGGCGGCGGCGATGGCTGGCGCGTCGACGTTCTCGGCCTCCACGTAGTGGTGACGGTGGTAGAGCAGGGTGCTGGCCTGGGCGCCAGCGAGCGCCTTGCCAATTTGTTCGGCGGCCAGGACGGCCTCGCCGATGGCGTAGCTCAGGCGCGCGGCCAGGAGCGCGGCGCGGCGCGGGTCTAGGGTGGCGACCAGTTCGGTGTCGCCAGCGCGCAGCGCCAGGCGGACGTACTGGCCATCGGGCTCAATCCCGACGATGGCTTGGGTGATGTTCTTGCTCATGCCGCGATGATCCGGCCGGCCGCACTGACGCGGGCCGACTTTTGGGTCAGTCGCTGCGCAGCAGCTCGAACAGGCGCCGCTGACAGGTGACGGGTGCGGCGCCCGTCGCAAACGCCTCGTGCAAGGCTTGCTCGGTTTCCGACAGCAGCGGGTGCGCCCCGCCCAGCAATGCCGGCCACAGCGCGCGCTCGAATCGCTCGATAGCAGCGGCCAGGCGGCCGGCCGCAACCCATGCGCCGCAGGCGTCGCCCGACAGCAGCGCGGCGGCGCGCTCCAACGCGGCGTTGCGCCGGCGCGTGCGGCTGGCGCGATCCAGGCCCAGCAGGGCCGGCACGTCGGCCGGGGCGGCCTGCAGCAGCGCGGCGGCCAGGTCGGCAGGCAGCTCCACGGCGTCACCCTTGGCGGCGCGTGTGAGGAGCAGCAGCGTGTCAACGGTCATGGCGTCAAGGAGTCCGTCAAGTAGCTGGACAAGCCGACCACTAGCGCGCAAGCGGGGTTGCGATTACCCGCGGGACGCCGGGCTGGGAAGTACCTTTCACTCGCCGGGCATGCGTCAGGCCCCAGGCGCGGCGCGAAGTCGAACGCCAAGTCGTTCATGCGTGCACCCTTTCGGCGCGCTCGGCCTCGCGCTGGATTTGCGCGCTGAGTTCGCGCAGTACCTGCTCGACCTGGTCGGCAATGGCGGTGCGGACGGCCGGCTCGTCGCGGCCAGCCAGTTGCGGCGCCAGCATCGCCGCCCAGCCTTCCAGCGCGGCGCGGATGGTGGCGCCCAGGTTGGCGAAGGCGGCGATGTGCTCGGCGACGTCGATCAGCTCGCCGGCCTCGCGCCGGGCCGCGATCTCGGTCTGCTGCGCGGCCCAGTGCTCGCGCCGGGCGCGTGATTCGTCGTAGTTGAAGATCCCCGCCTGCTCATTGGTCTTGGGGCTCTTCACGCGCGGCCTGACGTTGACCTCCTTCCACGCCATGGCATCCGCAACGCTTGTCGCTGGCATGCCGCGCCGTCGGTATCGGGAAATCAGGCCAGCGTCACAGCCAAGGGCGGCGGCGAGATCAATGTTTTTCAGTTTCGTGGTCATTTCTAGACAAACCCCAAAAATTGACAGGTTGACGGACAAAAAACTCAAGTCACTAACTACCCACCCAAAGGGGTGCGAATTACCCTGATTGGGGAAGGCTGGGAAGGACCCGCACCCTCCCTGCCGGTGCCCAGGCGCGGCCAGACTGCGGCGCCTGGGTGCACGCATGCGCGTGCCGCGAAGGGTGGAAGATATGGAAGAGATGGAGGAAATGAATTCAAGGGCTCGCGCTTACTTTCCATCTCTTCCATTTCTTCCATGGGTCTGTGCGCGTGCATGCGTAAGTGCAGAGAGAGAAAGAGACTTTCTTTATTCCTCTGACGGGCAATCCATGGAAAACGGTGGTGAATTGCCCTTGTCGACGCGGTGCCCCGCCGTGTTTTTCTGGGTTTTTCAGCCACGTTGCCCCCTCCCCGAAGACCCGCCTGCAGGAAATGGAAGAAATAGACGCGGGTTCACGTACCACAGGTCGGTGGGCTTGCCGCGCGTGTTCTTTCTTGCCTCGTGCCGCAGACAGCCATTTGCCTGCAGGCGGATCAGGGCGGCGGTCAGGCGCTCCTTCTTGGTGAAGCGGCCGTGCAGCGCCGCGTGCAGCTCGGACTGTTTGAACACGGCTTCGCCATCCGGCCGCATCACCCACGTCATGACCGCATCTGCATCGCGGTCGGCCTCATCGGCGGCCAGCAGGCGGAAGGCGGCGCGCGCGTGCTGGATCAGCACACGGCACAGCGCGACGGCCGCCTGCACGCTGTCGGCACAGATGCGCTCAGCCTGGGCGCCGCTGCTCACCAGCTCGAACAGCAGCGCAATGCGCGAGGCGGTGCCGGCCAGCTTGGCGCCCCAGTCGGATATGGCGTCCAGCTCGCCACCCGGCGCCAGCGCGTTCTCCACCTCCTGGGCGAAGTCCAGCCACAGCTCGCGCGCGTCTTCCACCAGGTCCAGTTCGGTGGGCGGCAGGTGCGGGCCGGTCTCGGGGTCTGGCAGCAGCGCGTCCACCTCGCGCGCGTATTCGGCCTGCAGCTCGGGCGAGACGCTGGTGAAGGCGCGCACGTTGCGGCCACCGACGAACGGGCGCGGCACGGCGTACAGAAAGCGCGCCATCAAGCCGCTGGCGCGAAAGCGGCTTGACCCGGCCGCGTCGTTCAACAGGTCGGGTTGCAGCATCAGGCCCAGCGTGACGGCCGCGCGGTCGACGTAGGCGGTGCGCGTGGTGCGGTCGACGCGCACCGCGCCCCCGGCGTGGCCTTGCAGCAGCGCGTCGAGAGACGGCCCGGCGCCACCCCCGTAGGTGCCGGCCAGCGTGGCAAACAAACCGCCCTCGTCGCTGAGCATGGCCATGCGCCCGCCTTGCTCCACCAGCATGGATTGCAGGCGCTCCACGGTCGCATCACCGGTGAACAGGCGCGGCGGAAACAGCTCGTCGGGGCGGGCGTTTTGCTCGTCTTCGATCCGCTTGCGGATGGCGTCCAGTTCGGTGGCGTCGCTGGCCTTGCCGGCCTCGCCCTGCAGGCGCTTGATGATGGCGTCGGACGCGATGCGGCGCGCGGTGTTGGCTGAGATGGCGCGGCGCATTTTGTCGCCCGCGCGCTTTTCCCAAGCCATCAAGGGACGGGTGAAGGCGTTGACGATGGCGGACTTGCGCGAGCCGCTGGCGGCCACGCTCAAAGACCACAGTGATGCCGGCTCGCGATAGTCACCTTCCAGGCCGTGCGGCGCCCCCACGTAGCGCCGCTGCACGCACGCGGCCAGCACCGACAGGGCGAACAGCGCGGACATGGTGACCGGGGTTTGCGTGCTCGCGGCCACGGCCCCGACGTAGCGGCCCAGCCAGCCGGGCAGCATGTCGGCCGTGATTTCGGGCGCCTGCCCAGCGCCGGCAAATGGCACCGGCCAATCGTCCAGGGCGGCGGCCGGCGCTGGTGCAGGTTCATCATGGGCCGGTGCCTGCGGGCGCGGCGGCGGGCGCAGTGCCAGCGCGTCAAGCGCGGCGGCAGATTGATCGAGGGTGCCGGTCATGCGAACAGCCCCCCGATCTTCAGGATGCGGCCAGCGGCCAGAAGCAGGCGGTCAAGGTCAACGCGCGTCAGCACCACGCCCTGCGCGATGTTGCCGGCGGCCACGGCAACCAGGTTGACCTCGGCGGCCAGCAGTTGCAGCGCGTCGCGCGCCGGCAGCGGCGCAGGACGCGACGGCGCGGCGCGGCCATCGCCCGCCCATGCGCCCAGCGCCTTGGCGGCATCGATGAAGCTCAGGCCCTGGGCGGCCATGTGGTAGGCCAGCACGTCGCCACCACGGGCGCCGCAGCCGGCCATGCAGCAGTAGGCGCCGGTCTGCGTGTTGACCCGCATGGAATCGTGGCCCCCGTGGAAGTTGCAAGCGGTGGTGCGCCACTTGCCCTTGCGCTCACGCAATTTCAGGCCGGCGGTGCCGGTGTAGTAGTCGGTCGGATCGGGCAGGCGCGTGCGGTCAAAGCCACTACGGCCCGCGTGCTGCTGCCCGTTGGAGGCCGGCGCGGCGTGCTCAGTGCTGACGTGCATCGTGCTCGACCTCCGACGTCAGTAGCGCGGTGAACGCGCTCAGTGCGGCCTTGTAGCGCCGCGTCTTCACCAGGCGCGGCAGGCTGCGCGGCACGCGCGGGCGCCAGGTGGCGGACACCATCGCCACGCCGGGCGCGCCCGAAAAGCGCACCGAATATCCTCGCCCGATGCTCAGCCAGCCGGTATCTTGGACGGCTGGATTGGGCTTAAAATCGACGTGTTCATTTTGATCGGCGCCCTTGGCTTCACTGGCCTGGGCGCTTTCTTTTTTGGGCTGGGTCATTGGGCGCTGCCCCCCGTCGGCCAGGTGCGGCCCTCAAGGGCGGCGGCGCGCGTCAGATGGCGCAGCTGGTCGTCTTCGTGTGCGAGCCCGACGCTTTCGGCGGCGCAGCTGACACCGTTGCCGGCGTCGGATGCGCGATAGACGATTTCGGACAGCGCGCGCACGATCAGGGCGCCATCCAGCCGGCCGGGGCCGTGGTCGATTTCGCTCAGCGCCAGACTGGCGAGCATCTCGATTGCGCCCAGTGCATCGGCGCTCAAGGTGTAGAGCGTGTCGGCTGCGGCCTTGAAGTCGGGCGCGGCCGGTGCGCGGCGGGTAAGGATTTGCGGGTCGGCCATCGATCAGCCCCCCGCCGTGGTGGACTTGGCTTGGGCGTCGCGCCAGGCGATCAGCTCCGCGCTATCAAAAACGGTGCAGCGCGCACTGAGGCGCCGGGCGCGCGGAAAGTCGTGCCGGGTTGCCACCCAGCGCCACAAGGTTGCGCGGGAGATGCCCAGCAGCTCAGCGGCTTGCCGTGGGCGGCTTGAAGTACGAACTTGACTCACTTGAACCCCTTTCGCCCCGCGTGATTGCGGGATGTAGGGATTCGAACGTCAGGCGGCGTTTGACGCTATGCCAGTCGCCTAGATCGATCCTTGTGGCGACTGGCATAGGCACGCACCTCGCGCAATGCCACTTGCTTGCCGATCGTCACGCCCCGCAGTGACGCGGCTTGGTGAATGAGGTCGGCAACCCACGGCGAAACCGGCAGACACCGGCCAAGCTCAGCGGACGCATGGGCAACAATGGATCGCGCCATCGCCTCGGCATTCAGGCGATCAGGGCGGATGTTTGGCCCCTTCTCGGTGCGCGCAACAATTTGCTCCCCAAGGTTCACCACGTCTGAAGCGACGTCCCACAGCGCAGCCAAGAATGAGCGCGATCGATCCTCATAAATTCCTGCCTCTCGAATGACGCACGCGACGTCCAGATGCCCCATGTGCCGCAACGCTTGGAACGGGTGCACCGCCATCAGGCTGGTGTCGGTCAATTGAAGTTGGTCGGGGTCAGGTGGAATGCTCGCCGCGGCATGCAAATCAATCGCACCGCGTGCAGCTTCGTCGGCCATCTGAATTGCCAGCAGCAATCGCTGGGCAGCACTGGTGATGGACTGAACATCGGAAACGACAGCGTTGCCGGCGGCTGTGAGGCCGCCCCCTCGCACATCGAAGAACCCGATTGCGTGGTCAATGCCGGTCAACAGCCGCTCGGCATCCGTCTGGCCGCGACGGTCGCGCGTGGAGTCTTTGAACCAGCTCGCCGGCACGTGGTGGGCACAGGCCGCTCGCGCCTCCTCGCTCAGGTTGCCGGCGCCGTACCAAATGGCTTGGCGCTGCCGCTCAAAATCTGGCTTCCGCTTTGCCGTCGCTGTCACGTCAGTCGCCCGCAGGATGCCCCACGGCGCGCAAGGCGTGGTGCAGCTCGCCGCGCACGGCGTCCCAATCGAGCGCGGTGGCGAAGTCTTCGGGGTCGGCGCTGGTTTGCGCCTGCACGATGGTGGCGTGCGCCGTCAGCACGGCCTGCACCAGTTGTTTGACGGCCTCGGGGTTGTCCAGGTGGGCGCAGTAGCGCCAGGCGTCGCCGGTTGTCATTTTCGATTGACCCTCTTCAGTTGAATCACGTCTACCCCCCGAATCGGCACCACGTCTGCCGGTGCCTGCACGGTGTTGCAGTACGCGGCCCAGTCGGCCATCAGCACGCGGCGCTTTTCAAACAGGCTGCCACGCTGATAGGCAGCTTCGGCCTTGTCCTTCAACTGGTGCGCCAGCGCGTGCTCGATTACCTCCCTCGGGTGCGCCGTCGATTCGCCGGCCCAGTCGCGGAACGTGCTTCGGAAACCATGCACCGTCAGGTCGGCGCGGCCCATGCGCTTGAGTAGTTGCAACCCGGCCATGTTGGACAGCGGCTTGCCCTTCGCGCCGGGGAACACGAACTCGCCCTCGGATTGGTCGCGCAGCTCGGACAAGATCGCCAGCGCGGCGTCACTGAGCGGGATAACGTGCTCCTTGCCGGCCTTCATCCTCTCGGCCGGGATCGTCCATACCTTCGCGCTCAGGTCGAACTCGCCCCACCGGGCATTGATGGCCTCGGACGTGCGCGCGGCGGTCAGGATGATGAACTCGACAGCACGCGCTCCCGTGCCCGGCATGGCCCGCAGGGCGCCCACAAACGCCCCCACGTCCCGCCATGGCAGCGCGGCATGGTGCGCCACCTTCTGCACTTTCGCGCGGGCCGGCAGCGTCATGTCCAGGTGGCCCTTCCAGCGCGCCGGGTTCTCGCCCTCGCGATAGCCTTGCACCTTCGCCCAATCGAGCACAGATTCGATTCGGCCACGCAGGCGCGATGCCGTCTCAGCCTTCGCCGTCCATATTGGTTGCAGCACCCTCAACACCTGCGCGGTGTCCACACGCGACACGGGCAAGTCGCCGATGATCGGGCTGGCGTAGGTGGCGAGCGTGTTTTCCCATTGCTGCCGGTGCTTGTCATTGCGCCAGCCGGGGGCGTGGGCTTCGATGTAGCGGGCGGCCGCCTTGTCGAAGGTGATGATGCTGGCGTCAGCCATGCGGCGCTGTAGTGTTGTTTCCCGCTTCGCTGCAATGGGGTCTATGCCGTCGGCCAGCCGCTGGCGCTGCTCACGGGCTCGCTCACGGGCTTCTGACAGCGAAAAGGTGTTGACGCTGCCCAGCCCCATTTCACGGGCCTTGCCGGCCAGCTTGAACTTGAACAGCCAGCTCTTTGAGCCGCCCTTGGCGACTTGCAGATACAGCCCTGCGCCATCGGCGTAGTAGCCCGGCTCCGTCAGCTTCTTGACCTGCAGCGCCGTCAGTGGCGAAGGTCTCCGCCCAACTCGACTCAGCATTTTTACCCCACCTTGTACCCAATTTAATGAGTGCAATTCTATGGGGTTTCGTGATACCACGCAAGCCTATTGAGTCGGCTCTAACTCATTGATATTCATAGAGGTTTGAGGCTTTCTGGTGGTTACGTGAGACTAACCAGAAAACGGACACCCCTTCCGCCAGATCGGCCATCAAGAAAACTCTCGTCATGACACGCGAGAGTCTCTTGGCCTCGACTCAGAATGGCGCCCACGTCGTACTGGAGGAGGCGCGGAACGTCAGCGTGCGTGCATTCGCGCCTGCCTTCACCAACCAAACCGTGCCGCCGTCGGCCACACTGCCACCGGACACCGCAGTGGGTCGGAGATAGCGAGCCTTGGGCAAGCGCCAGACCAGTTCCTTCAGACTGATCGGATGCGAAGCGGTGAACTGCGTCACCCCGTTGGCAAGACTCTGCTCACTCCATTGCACTTCATTGCGCTTGGCCATAAAGTCGGCCAGCCGCGGCATGGTGTACCAGGAGAATTTCGAGGCGCCTTTGCTGCGCACATAGGCCTCCAGGGTCTGGACCACGTCGATCCACTCCGACGCACCCGGGGGATGGGCATAGACCATGCGTGCGGTGTCATGCGTGAGGTCGAAATCAACCAGATCGAGGTACCAGTTGATGACATCCGCCTTCGGCACATTGAAATCCTGGAACTCCTCGAACGTTGCGTAAAGTCCCATCGGGGTCACCGGAACCACCCACAGGGTGGGCGTATTCAGGATGCCATCACGGTAGTCACGCGTCACGCCCAGCCCGGTATGACCGCCGAAATACGCGGATACCACGCCCTGTTGTGCAAGCCAATCCATGGCCCAGTGCGGGTTGTTTCCTTCCGGCGCGGAATAGTCCCGGGTCGGGTGTCCGACGGCGTTGTCGACTGCCAGACGATTGAGTACGAGAAATGGCAGGAAGGTGGCGCTGTTGGTTTCATTGGCATTCAAGCCATAGTAGTCATGGTCCCAGCCTCCATGAGAGCCAATCGAGTGCCCCTTCGCATCCATGCGACGGAGAAACGCCTGCATGGTCGGGTTGTTGTTCAAGTCGAAGCCCAGCCCGTCCCCAGGCACCACCGTGTCAGGACCGGCCGTGATGTGAATGCTCATCGGCCCCGCGTTGAAGATGCCGGCAGTTTCCAGTTGCAAGGTGGGTTGCTGGGCCTCCATGGAGTCCAAGTGCCAATTGAACATCATGCCCGGAACCCCGTTGGGCATGCTGGACAACTGAGCGCCTCCCAGCAGGTGCTTGACGAAATACTGAAGGAACCCATGCATGGGCAAGGCGTCCGTGCGACCCTTGAGATAGGTCAGCGGGAGGTTGACGAACAGCACGCGGCCGGCACCATAGGACTTCACCCCGGCCACCAGGCCGAACTGCGGCGACGTCGCCAGAACGGTTCCGGCGTACGAACCTTCGGTGACGTAGCTCGGATAAATCAGAAATCCCAAGGCGTAACCGTGGTAGGCCTGCAGGACGTCGGGGCCATTGTCACCGAGCCCAGTTCGAACGACTGCACCGCCATCAGCAGCGCCACCCGAACCGCCACCAAATACGCCGATCGCCTTCGTGCTGGCGGCCGCAACGAACCGACTGGCTTCGTTCGGCGCCGCTGCCCGTACGGCTTGGCCAAACCCCACCTGCGCCTTCAGTTCCTTCAACCGGTTCGGCGACCGGAGTTGGCTGGACGACGCCATCGGCTGGATCTGGTACTGCTGCGGGTCAAAGCCATGAACACCTCCCGGGTCGCCGGGACTGACCGGAAGATAGAGGGCCTGCCCGGGTCCGACGCCTGCTGCCCTCAACAACGGCACCTGGCTTGCCACGTCAATGGCACCGGCGGGACCAACCTGCAGCCGATCCTTGTTGCCGACGCTCGGGGGCCCCACGGTAATGGTTGTTGGCCCCACGGTAATGGTTCCGCCGGGGGCCGTTGGTAAAGCAACGGGGCCTGCCGTGGAAAATGGCTCCGACTTGCCGGGAGGGACCAGCAGCTCGCGCATGGTGGTGCGCATCGCCGTCACCGGACCCAAACCCACCGTGCGGTCGAGGTATTTGTCGTACAGGACGTAGTCCACCCCAGCCAAGTCGCTGAGGCGGGATTTCGGGATCGGATAAACCAAAGGCCCGTCCGCGCGGCGCGTCAATGCGGCAAAGTCGAACGTCAAGAACGTGCTGCCGCCGGCATTGGTGTAATCGTGCACCGCCGCCACCAATTGATCGGTGGCCACGGTATGGATCTGGTCAGGCAGGACCAGGCCGGCGTAGGCCAGGGCTCCGCTGGTGCCCAGGCTCAAGAACTGGGAGTCGGTGATGGGCGCCATGCGCACGCCCACTTCGCGCGCGGCATCCTCCCAAGCCATGATCCCGGGGTCCTGGTCATCGATGCCGTCGGGCACCAGAAGAAGCAGCAAGCCCGGGTCGGGCGCTGCCAAAGCTACGGCTGCCTTGACCGATTGGTCGGCGGAGCCATTCGCCACAGGTGCCGCGATGCCCCCGGCGCTGCCTGGCTGCACGCTCGCCGCGGCGCTTTGCTGGCTGACGGCCGCGGTATCCGATCCACCGCCGCAGCCCACCAGATTGACACACAGCAACACGGCCGCCAACCAGGCCACCGGCGCAGGCCGGAACCTGCCTGACAACCTGGTCGGGGGGCCAGCAAGGGTGAGGGTCGCTTTCATGGTCTTCTCCTGGGGAAAAAAGTGACAGAGTGCGAATCAGGGAGCGTTCGTGAAAAATTTTTTGAGCGGCGAAATCCAGTCAACCAAGCCTCGGTGGCCGCTGCACCAGGCTCATGAAGAACCCATACACGCCAAGCTGCCCCAGCAACTGGGGCAAAAAACTCGCCAGCAAATGGAGCGGCAATACGACCAACTGGCTGCCATGCACCAGCAACCAGGCCAGCGCCCCGACCTGCAACGGAATGCCGACCGCGATCAGCAGCAGCGCCGCCAGCGTGGCGGTCAACTTCTGCAGCAGGCGAAGAGGAAAGATGTAGAGAACCAGGGCATGGATCAGAGGCAGCGACCACAGCAGCGCCATGCCCAGCGTCAACAGCTGATTGAGCACCGCGTCGGCGGGCATGATGGCGTTTGGTCCGAGCGCGGCGGCCGCGATCAGGCTGGCCAGACACAGCGCAGCGACCAGGCGCAAGAAGTAGATCGTGGGCAGGCGCTCACGCGATAGTCGCAGAGAAGTTGCCGTCAGAACCAGGGTCACGCCGGCGACAGCCCACCAGTGCGCCAGTCCGGGCGCCGGCACCGACAACGCCACGTCCAGTGACTGAATGGACCCGCCCGGGACGGCCACCTCGACGAGATGAACTTGCGACGCCGTTCCAATGCCCAGATGCGGCCACGCCCATGCGAGCGCCTTCGACCAGGCTTCAACCACGCTGTCGTAAGCCAGCACCACGACCGCCATGGAAGCACCCAACACGCCCAACACACCCCATGTGTCGCGACTGCGCCAGACGTAGCTGCGCAAACCGCGATGCTGCGGTGTCAGGCGCGGCGGATGACGTCTCATCGGCCGCATGGCTGCCATGGGTCGGACATCAGAAGTCAAAGAACACCCCCGCAGTCACACCAGCGCGCGTGTAATAGGGATTGCGGTAATACTGCAGGCCCACCGTGTAGCCATAGTCCCGACCCAGCCATTGCCGCCAGACCGTGCTGACTTCAGTCGACGTGAACGCGACGCTGCTGGGTGCACTTCCGACGAAGGCACCGGCTGGAAGATAGGCCTCGCGGCCATGATCGATTCGGGTCATCCACAGGTGGTGTCCCTGCTGGCCCACCGTCAGCACCCCGTAGGCGCGCGCCGCACGGACGGAGCCGGGTTGCGATCGATTGAACATCGCCCCGCCCTCGGCGATCCAGCCGTCGGTGGAGTAATACGCAACGGAGAGGCTCGGCATCGTGTCACGATGGATGTGGTCGCCCCCCAGGCCCCGCATGACCGTCAAGCCCGTGACCCATTGCCGCGTGGCGCCCCACTTGCGGTAGATGCCCACATCACCCCGCAAGCGGTACTGGAACTCTGCGCTGCCGCCACTCACGCCTGCCATCACAAACCAGTCCGGCGACAAATCCTGCAAGATCGAGACCGCGCCCAACGTGCCCCGCTGATTGAAATGCCCCTGGCTTGCGAGCTCGGCGTTGATGGTGGTTCCAGGCGCCGGGCGCACATAGCCGCGGACATACACGTCGCGCCAGTCGCCGTCGGCGCCATTCAGGTGCGCGGCACCCACGCCCGCCTCGATTCGCCCGGTGGTCGGCGGCGGTGGCGCGACAGGAGCCGGCGCTGCGTTGCCTGCTGGCGCCGCCTTGCCCGCGTCGGATTGAGCCAGCGCCGGCAACACCGGCACCAGAGCGCCAAGCAACGCTGCGCCAAGCCACTGGCGGGTTGTGATCGCGATGTCGGTCGCCATGCGTCGTCCTCTTGCTTTGTTCGAGTGCAACTGGATCATGATCACCGATCCTTCAACGAGGACACTCGACGCCGATGCCGCTGTGCTGCAGCGCCACGTCCACGGCAGCGTCGAGCACCGTCCAGCCGATGGCGCTTGAATAAGGGCGGACGGAGTGCCGCCAGCAGGCGGCCTCGATGGGCGCCAACTGGTGCAGGTTCCAAGCCACCAGGCCCCACGCAAAGTGGTCGTCCGTGCGACGACGCCAACGATCGCCGTACTGGGCCATCCAGCTTGCCATGTCAGACCCCGCCTCGGCACGGGTTGTGAACACGCCCGGAACCCAAAGAAACGTGCGTGCCAGCACATGGGGATAAAAACTCTGATGTTCGAAGCGGGGAAAGGCCGGTTGCCAACTTCTTCCCTGGTCGAACTGGTGGCGAATGGCGCTTGCCAATGCGTCGGCCGCCTTGGTCCGACCGCTGGCCACCAGAGCGGTGTAAACCTCGACGTTGTCCATCAGGTAGTACGTCGGGGTATCGGCGAACACCTGATAGATGCCGGTCTCCGGGTTCTTGAGCCGGGCAAGCATCGTCTCGCTGCCCCGGACCACCGCCGGCATTTCCGACTTCACGCGGTCGGAAAGCAGGCCGTTGCGCAGCGCCAGGTACAACAGCTCGATGGTGGTGGCCGCCGTGGAATCGTCCGCATCGGCCTTGCGGCACGCCGTCCAATCGCGGTCGCCCGCACGGCAATAGCGATCGAACCCCCCGTCGGCACGCTGCCGCGGCAGCAGCCAGGCGAGCCACCCGTCCAGTTCGGCGCGCACGTCGACCCGCGCCTGCAGCAGGACAATGAACGCCTTGTTGACGAAATAGGGATCGACGAGGTCACCACCCACGGTGGTGAAGTAGGCGCCATCACCGGTACGAAAATCGGACAGGCCCGGCGGCTGTGCGGTCGCCAGCGCCGGGCCCGCGAGCAGGGTGGTCGCCAGCCCCGCCGCCAGCAACAGGGCTGACACACGGCCCAACGCAGGCAAATCGCGCAACATCACAGCGTTTCTCCCGCTTCGACGCAGGCGATGCGCCCAAACACGGTCACGTCGTGATCCAGTCGGACGTCCCAAGCGGAGACGCTCGCCTTGGCGTCCGCCCTGCCGACCACGCAATCCGGCCCCAACCAGACGCGCTTGCCGGCTGCCACCGGTCCCGACAGTCGATTGTTGCCGTGGCAATGCACAGAGCCTTGCACAAACAGTGCCCCGGCCAATGCGGCGCCTGCCAGCAACTCGGCATCACCATGAACCTTGACGTTGCCCGTGAGAATCGAGTCCTGACCCAAGGTCAGCGACCCTTGAACCACCAGGTCGGCAACCAGTGTTGTCGACGCGGGTAGTTCAAAATCACCCGCGTGACAATGGCGCGGGGGGTTCAACGCGTCGGCACATGAAGGCTCGGCCCTATTCTCCCGTTGGCGATCTTCACCTCGCACCTCGGTCCGAATGACCGGCGCCGAAAGAGTGCAAAAAAGCGAACCTGCACCGAGGTCGATGGCGGTCGTCGCGTGAACCATGCGTGGCAGACGCGCGCCGTCGCAGTGCACGCGCCGGGCACGCAAGACGGAATCGATCTGCGCGCCCGCTTCGACGATGACATCGCCGGGGTGATCCACCTCGTGGCGGCGATCACCGCTGCGCACGATCAATTCATCCGCGACCTGGCTGTCGTCGAATGAAGGCCGCGACTCGACCCCTTGCCGCTGCGGGCCTGCGCCGCCAATGGCCACCCCCGAGGGAAGCGGCAGCGGCTTCACATCGCTGGGATGGTGCATCTCGCGCCACGCCGGCCACAGAGGCAGGCCCAGTACGAGCACCGTGGCGCCGAACCACAGCACGACCCATAGCGAGCGCATCGGATCAGGTTCCATGGCTCAACCTCGGGGCGACATCCGCGCCCGCCGGACGATAGCGGATCGTCTTGTCCCACTTGAACTCGCGCCGCAGCAGCCGGTCCAGCACCAGGCCATCGATGGCCGCCTTGGACAGGGAAATCATGCTGACCAGAAAGCTCGCGAACAGCAAGGGCAAGAGCCGGATCCTGGCGCGATTGCCGTCAAGGTGAACCGCCGCCGCGACCTCGAAGAAGGCCGCAAAGTTGCCCAGGCAACTGCAGGCCGCCAATCCCATGAACGCCAGCAGCCCGATCGGCACCAACTCGCCAGAGTCCAAGCCCGCCGTGAGTACAACGATGATGGACAGGAGCCAACCCAGCAGCATCACGGGGGCCATGGCGTAGACACCCAGCAGGGCCAAACCATCCCAGTGCGCCATCGGGTTCATGGCCCGGCTGGTCGCCACGCTGCCGGCGTATCGGGCCAAGGCCTGGTTGTGGCCTTTGGCCCAGCGCCCGATCTGCCGAAAGCGCACCGGCCAGCTTTGCGGCACTTCTTCATAGCACTCGGCGTGAGCAAGGTAGGCCACGCGCCAGCCGCACATGAGCAGGCGATAGGTCAAATCCGTATCTTCGGCCAGCACGCCGTCGTGCCAGCCGCCCACGTCGTCCAGCGCGCTGAGGCGAACGCCACCCACGGTGCCACCGTACTGCGCCACCGCGCCAAGGTTGAAGCGGGCCTGCTGATCCACCTGATAGCCACCCGAGCGCTCCAGATCCAGCAGACGCGTCAGCAAATTGACGCCGGCGTTCTGGGGCACCACACGTCCCATCACGGCACCGATCTCGGGGTCGAGAAACGGAACCACCAACTCCTTGAGCAGTTTCCGCCCAGGCAGATAGTCGGCATCGAAGATCAGAATGACATCGGCCAGGTTCTCCCGGATCACGATGTCCGTCGCATCCTTCAGCGCGGCTGCCTTGCCCGGCGGGCCGGACACCCGATGAAATGGCCGCAGGCGCCCCGGATGCGCGTCGCAATAGCGCTCGATGATGGCGCGCGTGCCATCCGTCGAGCGGTCATTGACCGGCATGATCACCAGGCGGTCGCGCGGATAGTCGGCCGCGAGCAGGCTGGTGATGCAGTCGCCCACCACGGCCTCTTCGTTGTGCGCGGCAATGAAGACGGTCAGACGCGGCCACTCGGTCGTCTCGATGTCGACATAGAGCGAGCGCTGGCGCGCAAACAGGCGGTTGAGCGTGAACAGGTAGTGCCGCACCGTATAGAGGCCAAGCAGTACAGCAATCAGCACCAGCATCGCCATCATCAGCATGGGCAACCAGCCCGCGGAGGGCTGCATCGCCCTGGCCGAACCGTGAAACGCGGTGGATGGCCACAGGTTCGCCACCACAGCGGTCGTGGTGTATCGCGCGGACGCGCGCAGCAGCCTTTTAAGCGTGTGCATGGCCGTCCAACGTCACGAATGGAGTCTTCCGCGCACCATTCGTGCGCGTCACGCCGCACCGAGCTGGGCGCGCTCACGGGCCGCCACAGTTGCGCGCCCGGCGGTAGCGCCGCCCAGGTCGAGCACGAGGCCAAGGACGCCTTCGAAGCGGCGGATGCCCAGGGCATCCATTACGGCCTGTTCCTGCGCCATGGTTTCCATGCGCACGAAGCAGACGGCCTGGCGCCCGCCATCATGACTGGCCAGAAGAACGTCGAGCTGCCGGACTCGACCAAAGCGCGCGCACGCGCTGCCCAGGCTGCGTCGGACGGTGGCAATGTCCGAATACCGTTGTTGTTCGCGAATGGTGGTCATGTTCTCTCCCCTGCAACCGACGTGCTGCACGCAGCGCCTCAAACCATTCGGTTGCCTGCTGACCTTAGCGCCCGGGCGTGGGCGAGGAAATACCCAGAAAAGACTGTGCCCTGCTACCCCACGGCGGTCGCAACCACGCCTTACTTCTCCCCATGGTTGGAATCAAAAACAAAATTGACAAAATCAAGCCTGTCGTTAAAACCCAATTCAAATGTTTCTAATTGAAATACAACCGTAGGGACCGGTGGCGACGGGGAAAAGGATACGGACGCAAATTCCGCACGGATGAAGCCTCGCCAGCGCCAAGACTCGAGTTTTCGATCGGCTCTGCAAGCCGGCCAGGCGATTCGCTTCAGAGCAGCGGAAGGACCGGCTGAGCCCGCACCCCGCCGGGCGAAAACTCCACCGCGAACACCGAGCCACGCCCCAGCACGCTGCTGATGGCCAGTTGCGCGCCGTGGCGCTGCAGCACGTGCTTGACGATGGCCAGGCCCAGGCCGGTGCCACCGGTGTCGCGCGAGCGGCTGCGGTCGACGCGGTAAAAGCGCTCGGTGATGCGCGGCAGGTGCTCGGGGGCGATGCCGGGGCCGCTGTCGATCACGGCCAGGCGCGCGCCGCCGCCCGCCAGCGGCTGCCACTGCACCTCGATGCGCCCGCCGGCGGGCGTGTAGCGCACGGCGTTGTTGATCAGATTGGCCAGGGCGCTGTGCAACTCGCCGGGGCTGCCAGCCAGTTGGCCTGCCGAGCGCAGCACCTCGGCGGCGGGAAAGACGATCTGCTGTGCGACAGCGCCGGTGTCGCCGTGCAGCGCCTGCGACAGCGCGCGCGCCTCCTGCTCGCAGCGCGCCAGCAGCGGCGCCACGGCGGTCCACTCGTGCATGTCGGGCAGCGGGCTGCCTTCCAGGCGCGAGAGGGTCAGCAAGTCCTGCACCAGGTGGTGCATGCGGGTGGCCTGCTGGGCCATCAGGCCCAGGTAGCGCAGGCGCTCACCGTCGGGCAGCGGCAGGGTCTGCAGCGTCTCGACAAAGCCCGCCAGCACGGTGAGCGGGGTGCGGATTTCGTGCGAGACGTTGGCGACAAAATCGCGGCGCATGGCGTCGGCCTGCTCCAGCGCGGTGATGTCGCGCGACAGCAGCAGCAGCCGGCCCTCGCCGTAGGGGTGCAGTTGCGCCGACACGCGCACCGGATGCGAGTCGGTGCTGTGGCGCCCCGGCAGCACCACGTCGTGCGCGAAGTCGCGCGCCGCGCAGTAGGCGCTGAAGGCCGGGTCGCGCACCAGGTTGCCGACGGACTGCAGCGCGTCGCGCTCGGCGTCGAAGCCGAAGTGCTCCTGCGCGATGCGGTTGCACCATTCGATGCGGCCTTGCGCGTCGAGCAGCGTGACGCCGTTGGGCGAGGCCTGCAGCGCCGCCAGGATGCCCTGCAGCTGCGCCCGGCTGGCCTGCTCGCGCTGCTGGCCCTGGCGCAGCAGGCGCCGCGCACGGTCGGCCACCTCGCCCCACAGCCCGCGCAGGCCCGGCGCGGCCGCGACATCGCCCTGGCGCAGCCAGGCCAGCACGCGCGCGCCGCGCCAGGCGTCCCAGCCCAGCCACAGCCAGGCGCCCACGCAGGCGCCCGCCAGCGCGCCCCAGGCACCGGCACGCCAGCCGCCCAGGGCCGCGCCCAGGGCCTGGCACAGCAAGAACGTGGTCACGCGCAGCAGCATGAACCGATGATAACTATGATTTGTATAGCTTTTCGCGCTTGATGGACGGGCGCTACAGGCATGAAAAGCTTGAAAACGCGGCCATCATCGCATGCGCCGCCGCTTACTTGCCGTTGGGTGCCGACGGCATCGCCGTCAGTCGATAGCCCGCGCCGCGCACGGTCTCCAGCATGGGGCTGGCCTCGCCCAGCGCCTCGCGCAGGCGCTTGACGTGCACGTCCACGGTGCGCTCCTCGATGAACACGTGGTCGCCCCAGATCTTGTCGAGCAACTGGGCGCGGCTGTGCACGCGCTCGGCGTGCTTCATCAGGTAGTGCAGCAGCTTGAACTCGGTCGGCCCCAGCTTCAGGGGCTGGCCGTCCAGGCTGACGCGATGCGCCGCCGCGTCCAGCGCCAGCGTGCCGATGGCCACGCGGTCGGCCACCTGCTCGGGCGCGCGCCGGCGCAGCACGGCGCGGATGCGCGCCAGCAGCTCCTGCGTGGAAAAGGGCTTGGTGATGTAGTCGTCGGCGCCGGCATCCAGCCCGGCCACCTTGTCGGGCTCGTCGCCGCGCGCGGTCAGCATCAGGATGGGAATGGGCTTGGTGCGTGCGTCGGCACGCCACTTGCGCGCCAGCTGCAGGCCGCTCTGGCCGGGCAGCATCCAGTCGAGCAGCACCACGTCGGGCAGCACGGCGTCCAGCTCACGCTGCGCGGCCTCGGCGTCCTCGGCCCAGACCGGCGTGAAGCCGTTGTGCCGCAGGTTGACAGCGATCAGCTCGGCAATGGGCGCTTCGTCCTCGACGATGAGCACTCTGGGATTGGGCTTCATTTCAGGGATGATTCGATGCTTTCGAGCGCCTGGTGGCGGATGTCCTTGCCCTCGACCAGGTAAATGATTTGCTCGGCGATGTTCTTGGAATGGTCGCCGATGCGCTCGATCGCCTTGGCCAGAAACAGCAGGTCCAGACTGGGCGAGATGGTGCGTGCGTCTTCCATCATGTAGGTGATGAGCTTGCGCATGAAGCCGTCGAACTCGCGGTCGATCAGGTCGTCTTCCTTCAGGATGGCCAGCGCGGCCCGCGTGTCCAGCCGTGCGAACGCGTCCAGCGCCTTGCGCAGCAGGCCCGAGGCCAGGTCGGCGGCCACGCGCAGGTCCATGCTGGGCAGCGAGCGCGGCGCGCCGCTCTCGATGATGGAGCGCACCATGCGCGCCATGCGCGTGGCCTCGTCGCCCATGCGCTCCAGGTTGGCGGTGGCCTTGGAAAAGGCCATCACCAGACGCAAGTCGCGCGCCGTCGGCTGGCGCCGGGCAATGATGGTGATGAGCTCGTGGTCGATCTCCACTTCCATCTGGTTGACGCGGTTCTCGATGAACTGCACGCGCTCGGCGGCCTCGGTGCTGAACTCCGACAGCGCCACGATCGCCTGCCTGATCTGCGATTCGACCAGGCCGCCCAGCTCCATCACGCGGGCCGCAACCTGGTTGAGCTCGCTGTCGAACTGGGATGAAAGGTGCTTGTCTGTCATGGTTCTTTTCCTCAACCGAAGCGGCCCGTGATGTAGTCCTCGGTCTCCCTGCGCTGCGGCTTGAAGAACAGCTCTTCGGTGGCGCCAAATTCCACCAGGTCGCCCAGGTACATGTAGGCGGTGTAGTCGCTGCAGCGCGCGGCCTGCTGCATGTTGTGCGTGACGATCACCACCGTGTATTCGTCCTTCAGCTCGGCGATCAGCTCCTCGATCTTGGCCGTGGAAATCGGGTCCAGCGCCGAGCAGGGTTCGTCCAGCAGCAGCACCTCGGGCTTGATCGCAATACCGCGCGCGATGCACAGGCGCTGCTGCTGCCCGCCCGACAGGCCGGCGCCGCTCTGGTTCAGCTTGCTCTTGACCTCGTCCCACAGCGCGGCCTTGCGCAGCGCCCATTCCACGCGCTCGTCCATGTCGGCGGGGCTCAGGGCCTCGAACAGCTTCACGCCGAAGGCGATGTTGTCGTAGATCGACATCGGGAAGGGCGTGGGCTTCTGGAACACCATGCCGACCTTGGCGCGGATCAGCGCCACGTCCTGGCGGCTGGCCAGCAGGTCCTCGCCGTCCAGCAGGATCTGGCCCTGCGCGCGCTGCTCGGGATACAGCTCGAACATGCGGTTGAAGGTGCGCAGCAGCGTCGACTTGCCGCAGCCCGAGGGGCCGATGAAGGCCGTGACCTTGTTCTCGGGAATGTCCAGGTTGATGCCCTTCAGGGCGTGGAACTTGCCGTAGTAGAAGTTGAGGTCGCGCACCGCCAGCTTGGCGGGCGACAGGGGTGAAGCGACGGACATGAAGCGCAATCCTTATTTTTGGCGCGTCAGCACGCGCGCCAGAATGTTGAGGCCCAGCACCGCCAGGGTGATGAGAAACACCGCCGCCCAGGCCAGCTGCTGCCAGTTCTCGTAGGGGCTCATGGCAAATTTGAAGATGGTCACCGGCAGGCTGGCCATGGGCTTGGACAGGTCGCCGTTCCAGAACTGGTTGTTCAGCGCGGTGAACAGCAGCGGCGCCGTCTCGCCCGCGATGCGCGCCACCGCCAACAGCACGCCGGTGATGACGCCGGCGCGCGCCGCGCGCAAGGTGATCAGGGTGATGACGCGCCACTTGGGCGCGCCCAGGGCGTAGGCCGCCTCGCGCAGGCTGGCCGGCACCAGCGACAGCATGTTCTCCGTCGTGCGGATGACCACCGGAATGACGATCAGCGCCAGGGACGCGATGCCGGCCCAGGCCGAGAAGCTCTTGAACTGCGCCACCACCACCGCGTACACGAACAGGCCGATGACGATGGAGGGCGCCGACAGCAGGATGTCGTTGACGAAGCGCGTGACGCCCGCCAGCCAGCCGCGCGGGTCGTACTCGGCCAGATAGACGCCAGCCATGATGCCGATCGGCGTGCCGATGAAGGTCGCCATGGCCACCATCATCAGCGAACCGAAGATCGCGTTGGCCAGGCCGCCGGCCTCGTTGGGCGGCGGCGTCATCTCGGTGAACAGGGCGAGCGACATGCCGCCCAGGCCCAGCCGCAGCGTCTCCCACAGGATCCACACCAGCCAGAACACGCCGAAGGCCATGGCGGCCAGCGACAGCGCCAGCGCCACGCGGTTGACGCGCTGGCGCGCGGCGTAGCGCGCCGTGCGGGCCTGCGCCGGGGGTCGAGCCCTGGTCATGCCCGCCCTCCCTCGGCCTTCTTCAGCCGGCCAAGCAGCAGCTTGGACAGCGCCAGCACCACGAAGGTGATGAAGAACAGCACCAGGCCCAGGTACATCAGCGAGGCCTGGTGCAGCCCCTGGCCGGCCTCGGCGAACTCGTTGGCCAGCGCCGAGGTGATGCTGTTGGCCGCCTCGAACAGCGACAGCGACTGCAGCTGGTTCATGTTGCCGATGACGAAGGTCACCGCCATGGTCTCGCCCAGCGCGCGCCCCAGGCCCAGCATGATGCCGCCCAGCACGCCGGTCTTGGTGTAGGGCAGCACCACCTTCCACACCACCTCCCAGGTGGTCGCGCCCAGGCCGTAGGCCGACTCCTTGAGCAGCGCCGGGGTCACCTCGAACACGTCGCGCATCACCGAGGCGATGAAGGGAATCACCATGATGGCCAGGATGATGCCCGCCGACAAAATGCCGATGCCCACCGGCGGGCCGGACACCAGCGCGCCCAAAAAGGGCACGCCGTTGAACAGCGCCTGCAGCGGCTGCTGCACCCAGGCGGCCAGGATGGGGCCGAACACCATCAGCCCCCACATGCCGTAGACGATGGAAGGCACGGCGGCCAGCAGCTCGATGGCCGTGCCCAGCGGGCGCTTGAGCCAGGCGGGCGAAAGCTCGGTCAAGAACAGCGCGATGCCGAAGCTCACCGGCACCGCGATGAGCAGCGCGATCGCCGAGGTCGCCAGCGTGCCGTAGATCATCACCAGGCCGCCGAACTCTTCCTCGACCGGATCCCACTGGCTGCGCACCAGAAAGCTCAGGCCGTAGCGCTCGATGGCAGGCCAGGCGCCATACACCAGCGAGGCCAGGATGCCCAGCAGCAGCGCCAGGGTCACCAGCGCCGCGGTGCGCGCCAGCGCGGCAAACAGGCGATCGGCCAGCGCCGCGCCCGGCCGGGAGGGTCGCGGCGCCGCTGGACGGCCAACGGCACCCGCGGGCAAGGGCAGCGCCTCTTGCGCAAGCGTGGGAGGATTCACTGGCATGGACCGAAAAGACTGAACGGGGCCGGCGGCCCGCCCCGAGGGCCAGGCCGCCGCGCTTGGCAAGAACGCAAGATTACTTCAAGGCGACGGGCTTGCCCGCGCCGTCCTTGATCTCGGACCAGGACTTGAAGATCACGCCCTTGACGCTCTCCGGCATCGGCACATAGTCCAGATCGTCGGCGGTCTTGTCACCCGACTGATAGGCCCACTGGAAGAACTTCAGCACGGTGTCGGCCTGCTGCGGCTTGTCCTGCACCTTGTGCATCAGGATGAAGGTGGCCGAGGTGATGGGCCAGGAATCCTTGCCCGGCTGGTTGGTCAGGATCTGGTAGAAGCTGCGCGACCAGTCGGCGCCGGCCGCCGCGGCCTTGAAGGCGGTGTCGTCGGGCGACACGAAGTTGCCGGCGCTGTTTTGCAGCTGCGCGTAGGTCAGCTTGTTTTGCTTGACGTAGGCGTATTCGACGTAGCCGATCGAGTTGGCCAGCCGGCCCACGAAGGCGGCCACGCCCTCGTTGCCCTTGCCGCCGGCGCCCAGCGGCCAGTTCACCGCCGTGCCCTCGCCCACCTTGTCCTTCCACTCGGGGCTGACCTTGGACAGGTAGTTGGTGAAGCCGAAGGTGGTGCCCGAACCATCGGCGCGGCGCACCGGGGCGATGGCGGCGTCCGGCAGCTTGACGCCGGTATTGAGCGCCACGATGGCCGGGTCGTTCCAGCGGGTGACCTTGCCCAGGTAGATGTCGGCCAGCAGCGTGCCGCTGAGCTTGAGCTGGCCCGGCGCCACACCCTGGATGTTGACCACCGGCACGATGCCGCCGACCACGGTCGGGAACTGCATCAGGCCCTTGGCCTTGAGATCCTCGTCCTTCAGCGGCGCATCGCTGGCGCCGAAGTCCACCGTCTTGGCTTCGATCTGCTTCAGGCCGGCACCCGAGCCGACGGACTGATAGTTGATCTTGACGCCCGTGGCCTTGTTGTAGTCGGCTGCCCACTTGGCGTACAGCGGCGCCGGAAAGCTGGCGCCGGCGCCCGTGGCCTCTTGTGCCCAGGCGGACGACACGGCCCCACTCGCCAGCACACCCGTCATCAAAACCCGCATCGCAGTCAGTTTCATCAGAAAACCTCGTGGTTGGAAAATTCGATGAGGGCAATGTAGAAGGCGTTTGTGACACTGTCGTGACAGTCTGGCGAGGGCGACACTTGCTTGTCGCAGGCCAGTGCTATGCTGCGCCGCTTTCAGGAAACCGACGGACGCGAACCTTCATGCAAGACGGCACCCTGCTGGCGGCCGTGGATCTGGGATCCAACAGCTTTCGACTCGAAATCGGCCGCCTGGATCACGGCCAGATCCAGCGCGTCGAATACCTCAAGGAAACCGTGCGCCAGGGCGCCGGCCTGGACGACGAACGCCAGCTGACTCCCGAGGCCATGCAGCGCGGCTGGGACTGCCTGGCGCGCTTCGGCGAGCGCCTGGCGGGCTTTGCCCGGCCCCAGGTGCGCGCGGTGGCCACGCAAACGCTGCGCGAGGCGCGCAACCGCGAAGCCTTCATTGCGCACGGCAGCGCCCTGCTGGGTTTTCCGATCGAGGTGGTGTCGGGCCTGGAAGAGGCGCGCCTGATCTACAAGGGCGTGGCCCGCATGCTGCCGCAGTCGGACGAGCGGCGCCTGGTGGTGGACATCGGCGGCCGCTCGACCGAACTCATCGTGGGCCAGCGCTTCACGCCCGCCGCCGCCGCCTCGTGCCGCGTCGGCAGCGTGGCCTGGTCGGGCCGGTACTTCGCCGACGGCGCATTCACGCGCGAGGCGTTCGACGCCGCCGAACTGGCCGCCCGGGCGGTGCTGGACGAAGTGATGACGCAGTTTCCGCGTGACAGCTGGGACGTGGCCTATGGCTCCTCGGGCACGGTGGGTGCGGCCGGCTCGGTGCTGGCGTCGGTCATCGAGCCGGAGGGCGTGATCACGCGCGCCGGCCTGGCCTGGCTGCAGGAACAGTTGCTGCGCGCGCGCCACCTCGATCGCCTGCGCCTGGAAGGGCTCAAGGACGACCGGCGCGCGGTGATCGGCGGCGGCATCGCCATCCTGCGCGCGGTGTTCGCGCAACTGGGCATCGAGCGCATGACCGTGGCCCAGGGCGCGCTGCGGCAGGGCGCGCTGTATGAAATGCTCGATCGCGAGCAGCCCGAAACCGACCTGCGCAGCGCCAGCGTGCGGGCGCTGATGCGCCGCTTCGCCGTCGACGAGGCACAGGCCGAGCGCGTGGCGCGCGTGGCCGTGGCGCTGTTCACGCAGGCCGCCCCCGCGGGGGGCGAGCGCGCCGCGCGCAAGCTCGGCTGGGCCGCGCAGCTGCATGAAATCGGCCAGCGCATCGCCCACGTCGATCACCACCTGCACGGCGCCTACATCCTGGAGCACACCGACGCCGCCGGCTTTGCCCTGCCCGAGCTGCAGCGCCTGAGCCTGCTGGTGCTGGGCCAACGCGGCAAGCTGCGCAAGCTGGCCGGCCCGCTGGAGGACGCCGATTTCGCGCTGCAGCTGATGTGCCTGCGCACCGCGCTGGCCCTGTGCCACGCGCGGCGCGACCCGGACGTGGCCGGCCTCGCGCTGACGCTGCAAGGCCGCCGCTGCACCGTGCGCACGCGCGCCGGCTGGGCCCAGGCCTATCCGCAATCGGCGTACCTGCTGCGCGAGGAAGGCAAGGCCTGGGCGCGCACACCCTGGGAGTACGCGACCGAGCCTTGAGCGGCCCGGCGCTACAACAAGTCCGGCGCCTGCACCGCCAGCAGCACGGTCTCGCTGGCGCCCTGGCGCTCGCGCTGGCGCAGCCACCACACCGCGCCCTTGCGGATCGCGCAGTCGGGCGCCGCCATGCCCAGCAGGCGCGCCGCCGCCTGCCCCAGCACCGGCTGGTGGCCGACCACCAGAACCGTTCCTCGTCCGCGCGGCCATTGCACCAGCGCCAGCAGGTCGTCCGGCGTGGCCACCGGCGCCAGTTCATCGCGCAGCTTGAACTTGCGCCCCAGCGCCTGCGCCGTCTGCTGGGCGCGCACGGCCGGGCTGGCCAGCACCCGCAGGCCATCGGGCAACTGGCGGTCCAGCCATTCGGCCATGCGCTTGGCCTGACGCTGGCCGCGCGGGGTCAGGGGGCGCTGCAGGTCGTCGTCGCCATCCACCGATTCCTCCGCCTCGCCGTGGCGCCACAGGATCAGGTCCATGCCTGGGCTCGCTTCCGGGGCTCGCCTGGCGGCGCGGCGTAGCGCGCCATCAGCGCCTGCTGCGCGCCATTGCCGTCCAGCACGCGCGGCGCACGGGCGTAGCGGCCGTCGGGCTGCAAGGTCCATGCGTCACGGTCGTCGTGCAGGTAGGCGACCAGGCATTCGTTGATGATGCGCTGGCGCAGGCGCGGGTCCGTCACCGGCCAGGCCAGCTCCACCCGGCGCAGCATGTTGCGGTTCATCCAGTCGGCGCTGGCCAGGTACAGCTCGTCGTGTTTGCCCATGCCGAAGTAGAACACCCGGGTGTGTTCGAGAAAGCGCCCGATGATCGAGCGCACGCGGATGTTGTCGGTCCGGCCCGGCCGGCCGGCCGGCAGCATGCAGGCGCCGCGCACGATCAGGTCGATGCGCGCGCCACGGCGGCCGGCACGCACCAGCGCCTTGATCAGGTCCTCGTCGGTCAGCGCGTTCATCTTGGCGACGATGCGCCCGCCCTCGCCGCGCTCGGCGGCCAGGCCGGCGGCGTCGATCTTCTCGATCAGGCTGCGCTGCAGGTCGAACGGCGCCATCAGCAGGCGCTGCAGGCGCGGGCGGCGGTTCTGGTTGGCCAGGTGATCGAACACGGCATCCATGTCGGCGGTGATGCGCTCGTCCACCGTCAGGTGGCTCAGATCGGTGTACAGGCGCGCGGTGTGCGGGTTGTAGTTGCCGGTGGACAGATGGCCGTAGCGGCGCAGGCCGCCGCCTTCGCGGCGCGTCACCAGCAGCATCTTGGCGTGGGTCTTGAGGCCCACCACGCCATAGACGACCTGCGCGCCGATCGACTCCAGCGCCTCGGCCCAGTTGATGTTGGCTTCCTCGTCGAAACGCGCCTTCAGCTCCAGCACCACCGTCACCTCCTTGCCGCGCCGCACGGCCTCGCGCAGCAGGTTCATCATCTCGGAGTCGGCGCCGGTGCGGTAGACGGTTTGCTTGATGGCCAGCACCTGCGGGTCTTCGACCGCCTCACGCAGAAAGGCCAGCACGGCGTCGAAGCTCTCGAAGGGCTGGTGGATCAGGATGTCGCGCCGGCGCATCTGCGCCATCACGCCGCCGGTGCGCGGCAGCGCATGCGGCCAGGCCGGACGCCAGGGTGGAAACAGCAGTTCGGCCCTGCCCGCCAGGTCGACCAGCTGCATCAAGCGCACCAGGTTGACCGGTCCGGGCACACGCATCACGGCGGCGTCGGGCAGGCCGAACTGCGCCTGCAACAGGTCCACCAGAGCAGGGGAGCACCCGGCCGACACTTCGAGCCGCACCGCCTGGCCGTAGTTGCGCTGCTCCAGGCCCTGGCGCAAGGCCGTGCGCAGGTTGCGCACATCCTCCTCGTCGACCGCCAGGTCGGAGTGGCGCGTGACGCGAAACTGCGAGAACTCGAGCACGGGGCGGCCCGCGAACAACTCCCCCAGATGGGCGCGGATGATGCTCGACAGGCTGACGAAGCACTGCCGAGCCGACGCGCCCTCGCGCGGCAGCCGCATGAGGCGCGGCAGCGCGCGCGGCACCTTGACGATGGCGATTTCGTTGTCGCGCCCGAAGGCGTCGCCGCCGCCCAGGCGCACGATGAAGTTGAGCGACTTGTTGGCCACCTGCGGAAAGGGATGGGCCGGGTCCAGGCCGACCGGAATCAGCAGGGGACGCACCTGGCGCTGAAAGTGTTCACGCACCCAGTGGTGCTGGGCCTTGCTGCGCTCGCCGTGACCCACGATGCGGATGCCGCGCGCGGCCAGCGCCGGCATCAGCGTGTCGTTGTACAGCGCGTACTGGCGCGCCACCAGGGACTTGACGGCACCCGCCAGGGCGGCAAACGAGCCGTCGCCCGACGGCGCCGGCGAGGACGCGGCCGGCAAATGCGCCGCGGCCCGCACCTCGAACCATTCGTCCAGGTTGGACGAGACGATGCACAGGTAGCGCAGGCGCTCCAGCAGGGGCACGTCCGCGCGCTCGGCCCAGTCGAGCACGCGCGCGTTGAAGGCCAGGGTGCTGTGGTCGCGGTCGAGCCACTCGAGGGCAGCCGGCGTGCCGTGCCCTGCGATGCCTGACGCCCGCCCGACGAATTCATCGGCGGCTCGATCGGGCGAAGCGGAAAGCAGGGGCGGCGGGTGCATGGGGCGGGGTCACGGCGCGGGCAACGCGAGAAGTGTCGCGCAGCCGTATGACTAATCCATGACAAAACGCCGACGAACGGCCCGCCCCCGCCCCAGGAGCCCGGCGCCGGCGCCCTACATGCCGTAGAAGCGCTGGATGACGTCCCAGGCCTCCTCGGGTTCGTCGACCACGTCGTACAACTGCAGGTCCTCGGCCGCGATGGCGCCCTCCTCCACCAGCATCTGCAGGTTGAGCAGGCGGCTCCAGTAGCTCTTGCCGAACAGCACGATGGGCACGCGGCGCACCTTGCGCGTCTGCACCAGGGTCAGCACCTCGAACAGCTCGTCCAGCGTGCCGAAGCCGCCCGGAAACGCCACCAGCGCCTTGGCGCGCATCATGAAGTGCATCTTGCGCAGCGCGAAGTAGTGGAACTTGAACGCCAGGTAGGGCGTGACGTAGGCGTTGGTGTGCTGCTCGTGCGGCAGGCCGATGTTCAGCCCCACCGAAGGCACGCCCACGTCGTGCGCGCCGCGGTTGGCCGCCTCCATCACGCCGGGGCCGCCGCCGGTGCAGATGAACAGGCGGTCGGCGGGCTGCTGGCGCAGGCTGTGCTCGGCGACGATGCGCGCGAACGCCCGCGCCGCCGCGTAGTAGCGCGCGCCGCGCACGGCCTGCTCGGCCTTGCCGATGGCCGCCGCGTCGCCGGCCGCGCGCGCGGCGGCCAGCTGCACCTCGGCCGCCTCCGGGTCGACCACGCGCGCACTGCCGTACACCACCACGGTGTTGTGCACGCCGGCGGCGGCCAGGCCCAGGTCGGGCTTGAGCAGCTCCAGCTGAAAGCGGATGCCGCGCGTCTCGGGGCGCAGCAGAAATTCCGGGTCGGCAAAGGCCAGGCGATAGGCGTCGGGGCTGAGCGGCTCGCCGTTGCGGGCATGCGCCTGCAGCGTGGCCCAGGCGTCCACGACGGCTTCGCGCGAAGCTTCCTTGAGGTCTTGGGTGGTTTCCATGCAGCGATGGTAGCGGCCCGGCGCGGGCATGAAAAAACCGCCCGCAGGCGGCTTTTCACGCTCCGGCCACGCCAACGCTCACACGCGCTTGCGGTACTCGCCGGTGCGGGTGTCGATCTCGATGCGGTCGCCCTGGCTGACGAACAGCGGCACGGGCACCTCGAAGCCGGTGGCGATCTTGGCGGGCTTGAGCACCTTGCCCGAGGTGTCGCCCTTGACGGCCGGCTCGGTCCAGGTGATCTCGCGCTCGACGCTGGTGGGCAGCTCGACCGAGATGGCCTTGCCGTCGTAGAACACCACCTCGACGGCCATGCCGTCCTCCAGGTAGTTCAGGGCGTCGCCCATGTTCTCGGCCTCGACCTCGTACTGGTTGTACTCGCCGTCCATGAAGACGTACATCGGGTCGGCGAAATACGAATAGGTGCAGTCCTTGTGGTCGAGGATGACCTGCTCCATCTTGTCGTCGGCCTTGAAGACGACTTCGGTGCCCATGTTGTTGAGCAGGGCCTTGAGCTTCATGCGCACGGTGGCGGCGCCGCGGCCGCCGCGGGCGTATTCGGTCTTCAGCACGATCATGGGGTCCTTGCCGTGCATGACAACGTTGCCGGCGCGGATTTCCTGGGCGATTTTCATGGGTCGAATTCCAGTGAGTGGGGTGAGCGTGGGCCGCTCGTGCACGACGTCCTGGGTGGACCGTGAAATATGTGCGCGCGGGCGACATGCGCTGCAAGCCGGCTTGCGTGCACTCGTCCAGGCGAGCCGGCTGTTTTTGCAAAGCCCGCTATTCTAGCGTTTTTCGGCCACGAAGCCGATGAGCTGGCTGGCCAGGTCGCGCTGCCGCATCAGCCGCGCGCGGGCGGCCGATGCGCAGGCGATCCAGGCGCGCTCGTCCAGCGGCGGCAGCGGCTCGGCGCCGATGCCCGACCAGGCGCGGTGAAAGGCGCGCAGCCCCGGCGGCGCCTGCAGCCAGTCCAGCCAAGCCGCCAGCTTGGCGTGGTGCGCGTCGTCGTGCTGCGGATAGGGCTGCCACACCAGCGGCTGGCCGGCCCACAGGGCGCGCACCAGCGAGTCTTCGCCGCGCACGAAGTTGACGTCGCAGGCCCACAGCAGCTCGTCGTAGCCACGCTGGTCCAGGTACGGCAAGTATGAAATCGATAGCTGCCCGCGCTTGACCTGCGCCGGCTGCAGCCCCATTTGATGCTCAAAAGCGGCACGCACGGCCTGCGCGGCGCGCCCCGCCGTCACCAGCAGGCGCGTGGGCCGTGGCCCCTGCTGCAGCTGCGCCAGCAGCGCCGCCAGCGCCGGCGGCTCGTAGCAGAACAGCGACAGCAGCCGCTCGCCCCGCCAGGGCACGCCCTGCGCGGCCAGCCAGGCCGCGCGGTCGAAGGCGGCCTGGCGCGCGGGCAGTTCGGCCTCGCGCAGCAGCCCGCCGGTGCGCGGCGTGAAGCCGGGGAAATAGAACCACTTGGTCCGGCCCGCCGCCGGGCCCTGCAGCACGGGCGAAGGCAGGCCGTGCATGCGCTCGACGTAGGGCTCGGCGCTGAGGTATTCCAGGTTGACCCACACGGGCGCGGCGCTGCCCCGTGCCGCGCTGTCTTGCACGCCGTGGGCGACGAAGGCCTTCGGCAGCTCGCAGCCGAAGGCCTCGATCCACACGTCGGCCACCGGCAGGCCGGCCAGAGCGGCGGCATCGAAGGGCTCGCGCCACGGCCGCACCTGCACACCGGGCACGTCACCGCACAAGCCGTCGGGCGCCATCCAGGTCAGGGCGGCGGCATCGTCCACCCACAGGCGCGCCCGCTGGCCGCGCGCCGCCAGCTCGCGCGCCAGGCGCCAGCACACGCCCAGGTCGCCGTGGTTGTCGATCACGCGGCAAAACAGGTCCCACAGGGGCGGCGCGGCAGGCATGGGGCGATTGTGCCCACGGCGCGCCACCCCTCTTCCGGCCCCGTAAACTGCCCGACATGAGCGAGCCCACGGCGCCCGAAGCTTCCCCCGAACCCACCCGTTCGCACCCGCCCGAGCTGCTGGCGCAAGTGGCCGCCCTGCCCGGCCTGCCGGGCGTGTACCGCTACTTCGACGCGGCCGGCACGGTGCTGTACGTGGGCAAGGCGCGCAACCTGAAGAAGCGCGTCTCCAGCTACTTCAGCAAGAACCACGGCGGCACGCGCATCGGCCACATGGTGAGCAAGATCGCACGGCTGGAGACCACGGTGGTGCGCTCCGAGGCCGAGGCGCTGATCCTGGAAAACAACCTGATCAAGCAGCTGGCGCCCAAGTACAACATCCTGTTTCGCGACGACAAGAGCTACCCCTACCTCAAGCTCACCGGCAGCGGCGCGCCGCACCCCGACCCCGGCCCCGGCGCGCCCGACCCGGCGGCCTACGCGCGCGTGGCCTACTACCGCGGCGCCACCGACAAGCGCCACCGCTACTTCGGCCCCTACCCCAACGCCTGGGCGGTGAAGGAGACCATCGAGCTCTTGCAAAAGGTGTTTCGCCTGCGCACCTGCGAGGACACGGTGTTCGCGCACCGCACGCGCCCCTGCCTGCTGTATCAGATCAAGCGCTGCACGGCGCCCTGCGTGCGGCTGATCAGCGACGCGGACTACGCCCTGGATGTGGCGCACGCCGAGCAGTTTCTGCGCGGGCAGACGCAGGAGCTGCTGCAGGTGCTGGAGCAACGCATGATGGCGCACTCCAGCGCCCTGCGCTTCGAGCAGGCGGCGTTGATCCGCAACCAGATCCAGTCGCTGTCGCGCGTGCTGCACCAGCAGGCGGTGGAGGTGGGCTCGGAGGCCGACGTCGACATCCTGGCCGTCAAGGTGCAGGGCGGGCGCGCCTGCGTCAACCTGGCCATGGTGCGCGGCGGGCGCCACCTGGGCGACCGCGCGCATTTCCCCAGCCAGATCGAGGACGCGCAGGCGCTGGCGGCCGAGCGCGAGGACGCCGAGCTGAGCACGGTGGAGGCCCAGGTGCTGGACGCCTTCATCGCCCAGCACTACCTGGCGGTGCCGGCGCCGGCGCAGCTCATCACCAGCGAGCCGGTGGCGCGCGCGCTGCTGCAGGCGCTGTCGGACAAGGAGGAGCGCCAGATCGCCGCCACCCACGCGCCGCGCGGCCAGCGCCGCATCTGGCTGGAGATGGCGCAGCAGAACGCCGCGCTGCAGCTGGCGCGCCTGCTGGCCGAGGAAGGCTCGCAGCAGGCGCGCACGCGCGCGCTGGCCGAGGCGCTGGAGCTGCCCACCGACCAGCTCGACCAGCTGCGCATCGAGTGCTTCGACATCAGCCACACCGCGGGCGAGGCCACGCAGGCCAGCTGCGTGGTGTTTCAGGGCCACCGCATGGTCAGCAGCGAATACCGCCGCTACAAGATCGACGGCATCACGCCCGGCGACGACTACGCCGCCATGCGCCAGGTGCTGCAGCGGCGCTACGGCAAGATCGCCGAGGCACTGGCCGAGCAGGGCAACGCCGCCAGCGTGCGCATGCCCGACCTGGTGCTGGTCGACGGCGGCAAGGGCCAGGTCAGCATGGCGCGCGAGGTGTTCACCCAGCTGGCGCTGGACGTGTCGCTGATCGTCGGTGTCGAGAAGGGCGAGGGGCGCAAGGTCGGGCTGGAAGAACTGGTTTTTGCCGACGGCCGGCCCAAGGTGTACCTGGGCCACGACTCGGCGGCGCTGATGCTGGTGGCGCAGATCCGCGACGAGGCGCACCGCTTCGCCATCACCGGCATGCGCGCGCAGCGCGCCAAGGTGCGCGTGGGCGGCGGCCGGCTGGAGGAAATCGCCGGCGTGGGGCCCAAGAAGCGCGCGCGCCTGCTGCAGCGCTTCGGCGGCGTGCGCGGGGTCGAGGGCGCCAGCGTGGAAGACCTGATGACGGTGGACGGCATCTCGCGCGCGCTGGCCGAGCAGATCTACCGCGCGCTGCACTGAATCTTCAAACAAAATCGGCTTCTGGCGCCCGTCGATCAAGCGCCAGCAGCTATTCAATTGATAGTATCGGATTGGCCCGCGGGGCGCCTGCGGGCCGGCGCGGGTGCATGCCACAATCGGCGCCATGTTCTTCACCCTGCCGACCCTGCTGACCTGGACGCGCATCGTCGCCATCCCGTTCATCGTCGGCGTGTTCTACCTGCCGCTGCCGGCCGAAGTGCGCAACCTGGCGGCCACGGTGATGTTCGTGGTGTTCGCCTGGACCGACTGGCTGGACGGCTACCTGGCGCGCAAGCTCAACCAGACCTCGGCCTTCGGCGCCTTTCTGGACCCGGTGGCCGACAAGTTCCTGGTCTGCGCCTGCCTGCTGGTGCTGGTGCACCTGCAGCGGGTGGACGTGTTCGTGGCGCTGATCATCATCGGGCGCGAGATCGCCATCTCGGCGCTGCGCGAGTGGATGGCCAAGATCGGCGCCAGCAAGAGCGTGGCCGTGCACATGCTGGGCAAGCTCAAGACGGCGGTGCAGATGGTGGCCATCCCCTTCCTGCTGTACGACGGGCGCGTGCTGGACGTGGACACGCGCCTGTGGGGCCAGTGGCTGATCTGGCTGGCGGCCATCCTCACCGTGTGGTCGATGATCTACTACCTGCAAAAGGCGCTGCCGGAAATCCGCGCGCGAGTGAAATGACATCCCCCCTGAGTCGCCTGCGGCGCCATCCCCCAAAGGCGGACACCGCCCGTGGCCGCGGAGACCCCGGCCACGGCGGTCGCTGGCGTGGCCTGCTCCGCGGCCTTTCGTCCAAGCGCCCGGCTGAACCTGGAACGCCGGTGTGAGCGAGCGGAGCGGCGCCGCCACCGTCGCGCTGATCCGCTGGATGCCGGCGGTGTTCGTGCTCATCTGGGCCACCGGCTTCATCGTGGCGCGCTACGGCATGCCGCATGCGCCGCCCTTCACCTTCCTGCTGCTGCGCTACGGGCTGTCCATCGCCTGCTTCGGCGTCTGGATTGCGCTGGCGCAGGTGCGCTGGCCGCAAACGCGCCAGCAATGGCTGCACCTGGCCGTCACCGGCATGCTGATGCACGGCGGCTACCTGGGCGGGGTGTGGGCCGCCGTCAAGGCCGGCATGGGCTCGGGGCTGTCGGCGCTGATCGTCGGCATCCAGCCGGTGCTCACCGCCATCTGGCTGTCGGCCTTCGGCAGCGCCGAGCACCGCGTCAGCGGCCGCCAGTGGCTGGGCCTGGGCCTGGGCTTTGCCGGTCTGGTGCTGGTGGTGTGGCGCAAGCTGACCGAGGGCAGCCCGGGCGATACGGTCAACGCCATCAACCTGGCCTGGGCGGTGGGCGCGCTGCTGTGCATCACCGCCGGCACGCTTTATCAAAAGCGCTGGGTGGCGCCCTGCGACGTGCGCAGCGCCAACACCGTGCAGCTGATGGCCGCCGCGCTGGTGACGGCGCCGCTGGCCTGGCTGGAGCCCGAGTCCATGCACTGGAACCTGCAGTCCGCCGGTGCCATGGCCTGGTCGGTGCTGGGGCTGACGCTGGGCGGCAGCTCGCTGCTGTTCCTGCTGATCCAGCGCGGCGCCGCCGCCTCGGTGGCCAGCCTGATGTACCTGGTGCCGCCCGCCACGGCACTGATGGCCTGGCTGCTGTTCGGCGAGCCGATCACCCCGGTCACGGTGGCCGGCATCGCGCTGACCGCGCTGGGCGTGGCGCTGGTGGTGCGCCCGGGCGCGGCAACAAGCGGCAAAGCCTGAGCAAAAAAGTCAGCCAACACCCCACTTTTCGCACGCTTGTTGCGTCATCGCAGCAGCGGGGGAAAACCGCGAGGGACAGGCCGCGGAATCGGTCTAGAATCCAACGCTCGCTGACGCTGCTTTCGTGGGCCAGCCCTTGCGCCACAAGGCTTGGGCATGGTTCGAGGACGTGGCTTGGGCGCACGTCAGGCGAACGAGGGGGAAGGCCGGCACGATTGGCGCAAGCAACCCGACATCGCTGTTTCCAGATTCCTGACACATTCTGAAAGAGGGACACTTTCGTGAACAAGACCGAGCTGATCGAACACATCGCCAAGAACGCCGACATTTCCAAGGCCGCCGCCACGCGCGCGCTCGAAGCCACCATCGGCGCCGTCAAGACCACGCTGCGCAAGGGCGGCACGGTTTCGCTGGTCGGCTTTGGCACCTTCGCCGTCGGCAAGCGCGCAGCTCGCACCGGGCGCAACCCCCGCACCGGCGCAACGATTAAAATCAAGTCCGCCAAGGTACCCAAGTTCCGTCCCGGCAAGGCGCTGAAGGACGCGCTGAACTGACATTTGCATCGGTTCGGCTGGGGTGCTTAGCTCAGTTGGTAGAGCGGCGCCCTTACAAGGCGTAGGTCGGCGGTTCGACCCCGTCAGCACCCACCAATTGATGTGAAGGCGAACGACGGTTCGCCTTTTTTCTTGTTCTCCGCGCGGCCCCGCACGCAACCCAGAGCCTCTTTCGCATGTTCGACGCCATCCGCAAGCACAACAAGATCATCATGTGGATCTTGGGTCTGCTGGTCTTTCCCTCGTTCATCTTCTTCGGCATCGAAGGCTACGGCCGCTTCAACGAGGGTGCCAACAAGGTGGCCGAGGTGGACGGTCACGCCATCACGCAGACCGAGTGGGACAACGCCCACCGCCTCGAGGTCGATCGCGCGCGCGCGGCCAACCCCACGCTGGACCTGAACCTGCTCGACTCGCCGGTGATGAAGTACGCCTCGCTCGAGCGCCTGGTGCGCGACCGCGTGCTGGCTGCCGCCGCCCAGGGCGAGCACCTGATGGTGAGCGACGCCGCGCTGGCCGCCGCGCTGGAGCAGGACCCCGCCATCGCCAGCCTGCGCGGCGCCGACGGCCGGCTGGACATGGAAGGCTACAAGCGCCTGCTGGCGGCCCAGGGCCTGACGCCCGAGGGCTTCGAGGCGCGCATGCGCAGCGACCTGTCGATGCAGCAGGTGCTGGGTGGCATCGCCACCTCCGAGCTGGTCAGCCAGGCCAACGTCGACGCCGCCATGAACGCCTTCCTGGAGCGGCGCGAGGTGCGCGTGCTGCGCCTGGCGCCCAAGGACTTCGCCGCCAGGGTGAGCCCGACCGAAGCCGAGCTGCAGGCCTACTACAAGACGCACGAGGCGCAATACCAGGTGCCCGAGTCGGTCAACATCGAATACATCGTGCTCGACCTGGACAGCGTCAAGAAGGCCGTCAACGTCAGCGAGCAGGACCTGCGCACCTACTACGAACAAAACGCCGCCACCCTGGGCACGCCCGAGGAGCGCCGCGCCAGCCACATCCTGATCGCCGCGCCCAAGGACGCGCCCGCCGCCGAGCGTGAAAAGGCCAAGGCCAAGGCCGAAGCCCTGCTGGCCGAGGTGCGCGCCGCGCCCAAGCAGTTTGCCGAGATCGCCAAGAAGAATTCCAGCGACGACGTCAGCGCGCCCAGCGGCGGCGATCTGGGCTGGTTCCAGCAGCAAAAGGGCACCGATCCGGCCATCGCGCAGGCCACCTTCAAGCTGGCCAAGGTGGGCGACATCAGCGACCTGGTGCAAAGCGACTTCGGCTATCACATCATTGAACTGACCGGCATCAAGCCGGCCAAGGTGCCGCCTTTCGAGCAGGAGCGCGCCAAGCTGGAAGATCAGTTGCGCACACAGCAGGCGCAACGGCAGTTCACCGAAATGGCCGACAGCTTCACCAACGGCGTGTACGAGCAGTCCGACAGCCTCAAACCCGTGGCCGACAAGCTCAAGCTGAGCATCCACACCGCCGACGGCGTCACGCGCAATCCGGCCAAGGACGCCACCGGCGCCCTGGCCAGCCCGAAGTTCCTGAACGCCCTGTTCGGTGCCGACGCGCTGAGCAACAAGCGCAACACCGAGGCCGTCGAGGTGGGCCCCAACCAGCTCGCCTCCGGCCGCGTGCTGGCGCACACCGCCGCCCACGCCAAACCCTTCGCCGAGGTGCAGGATGCCGTGCGCACGGCCTTCATCGCCCAGCGCAGCGCCGAGCTGGCGCGCGAGGACGGCCAGGCCAAGCTCAAGGCCTGGCTGGCCAAGCCGGCCAGCGCCACCGACCTGCCGGCGGCCATCGCCGTCTCGCGCGACGCGCCGCAGGACCAGCCGGCCGTGCTGGTCGAGGCCGTGCTGCGCGCCGACCCCACCAAGCTGCCGCACTTCGTCGGCGTCGACCTGGGCGCCGAGGGCTACGCCATCGCCCAGATCGACAAGGTGCTGCCGCCGGTGGAGCAAAGCGCCGAACAAAAGGCGCAAAACCGCACCCGCTACACCCAGCTGTGGACCCTGGCCGAAGTGCGCAGCGACTACGACCTGCTCAAGGCCCGCTACAAGGCCAAGATCCTGGTGCCCATGCCCAAGGCGGACGATTTGGGCATCGCACGCCAGTAAGGCATGCTGGCCGATAAAAAAACCGCCCGAGGGCGGTTTTTTTGTTGGCAGGGCGCGGGTCACATATGCTCGATCATCACCTGCCCGAAGCCCGAGCAGCTCACCTGCGTGGCACCCTCCATCAGGCGCGCGAAGTCGTAGGTCACCTTCTTGCTCTGGATCGCCGCCTCCATCGCCGCGATGATGGTGTCGGCCGCCTCCACCCAGCCCATGTGGCGCAGCATCATTTCGGCGCTGAGGATTTCGCTGCCAGGGTTGACGTAGTCCTTGCCGGCGTACTTGGGCGCGGTGCCGTGCGTGGCTTCGAAGCAGGCCACGCTGTCGCTCAGGTTGGCGCCGGGCGCGATGCCGATGCCGCCCACCTGCGCCGCCAGCGCGTCGCTGATGTAGTCGCCGTTGAGGTTGAGCGTGGCGATCACGCTGTATTCGGCCGGGCGCAGCAGGATTTGCTGCAAGAAGGCGTCGGCGATCACGTCCTTGACGACGATGGGTTTGCCCGTCCTGGGGTTCTTGAACTGGCACCACGGCCCGCCGTCGATCGGCTGGGCGCCGAACTCGCGCTGCGCCAGCGCATAGCCCCAGTCGCGAAAGCCGCCCTCGGTGTACTTCATGATGTTGCCCTTGTGCACCAGGGTCACGTTGGGCTTGTCGTTGTCGATGGCGTACTGGATGGCCTTGCGCACCAGGCGCTCGGTGCCCTCGATCGACACCGGCTTGATGCCGATGCCCGAGCTCTCCGGAAAGCGGATCTTGGTCACGCCCATCTCGTCGATCAGAAAGCGGATCACCTTCTGCGCCTTGGCGCTCTTGGCCTCCCATTCGACGCCGGCGTAGATGTCCTCGCTGTTCTCGCGGAAGATCACCATGTTGACCTTCTCGGGCTCCTTCACCGGGCTGGGCACGCCCTGGAAGTACTGCACCGGGCGCAGGCACACGTACAAATCCAGTTCCTGGCGCAGCGCCACGTTGAGCGAGCGGATGCCGCCGCCCACCGGCGTGGTCAGCGGCCCCTTGATCGACACCACGAACTCCTTGAGCGCCGCCAGCGTTTCCTCGGGCAGCCAGACGTCGGGGCCGTACACGCGGGTGGACTTCTCGCCGGCGTAGACCTCCATCCAGTGGATCCTGCGGCGCCCGCCGTAGGCCTTGGCGACCGCGGCATCCACCACCTTGATCATCACCGGCGTGATGTCGACCCCGGTGCCGTCGCCCTCGATGTAGGGCACGATGGGCTCGTCGGGCACGTTCAGCGAAAAGTCGGGGTTGACGGTGATCTTCTGCCCCTGGGCGGGCACCTGGATGTGCTGATAGGCGGTCATGCGCGCGCGTCTCCGTGCAAAACAATGAAAAAAGCTTGCGGGCGAGCCGGCAAAGCCGGGCCCGGATGACGGAAATTCTACCGACACGAGAGCGTGCGCGATCCGTGCACGACGCCGTCAACCGCCGGGCAAGCTGCGCCGTTATGCTGAGGCGGCACGACGGTTCGCGCGCTGCAGTCCCATCATCGAACCCTGTTCAAGAAATGGTCATCATGAAGCAACTCCTCACCGCACTGACCGCCGCGCTCATCGCCTGCGGCGCTTGGGCCCAGGCGCCCGCTGCCCCCGCCGCTCCGGCGGCCCCGGCCGCGGCCGAAGCTCCGGCTGCCGCCGCCCCCGCGGCCAAAACGGCCAAGGCCCACAAGGCCAAGAAGCACGCTGCCAAGAAGCACAGCACCAAGCACGCCAAAAAGCGCGCTGCCAAGCCGGCCGCCTGATCGGGCGCCAGCGCCGGGGCCTCGCGCCCCCGGCCCCGAAAGCCTGCAAAATGCCAGTCGTTTTGCAGGCTTTCCCACGCCTGCCGCCTACCATCCGCCCACGCCATGTCGCTCACCCGCCGCCGGTCCTTGACCTTGTTGCTCGCCGCCAGCCTGTCCGGCGCCCCCGCCTTGGCCCAGATGGGGCCGCAGCTCGACCTGCCGCGCGTGCAGCTGACGGTGGGCATGTACCGCATCGACGTCCAGGTGGCCAGCACCCCGCTGCAGCGCCAGATCGGCCTGATGAACCGGCGCGACATGCCGCCGACCGAGGGCATGCTGTTCGTGTTCGAGCAGCCGGGCGAGCAGTGTTTCTGGATGAAAAACACCCTGATCCCGCTCACCGCCGCCTTCATTGCCGACGACGGCACCATCGTCAACCTGGCCGACATGAAGCCGCTGGACGAGAGCAACCATTGCTCGGCCAAGCCGGTGCGCTACGTGCTGGAGATGAACCAGGGCTGGTTTGCCGAACACCACGTCAAGGCCGGCCACAAGCTGGGCGGCAGCGTGTTTCAGGCCCGTTGAAGTTCGCGGCCCGCAAAGCAAAAAGCCGCCCGAAGGCGGCTTTTGCATGCGGATGACCAGCAATCAGCCGAAGTTCTTGGCCGCGAAGTCCCAGTTGACCAGTTTGTCGAAGAAGGCCTCGACGAACTTGGGCCGCGCGTTGCGGTAGTCGATGTAGTAGGCGTGCTCCCACACGTCCACGGTCAGCACGGGCTTGTCGCCGGCCGTCATGGGATTGCCGGCGTTGCTGGTGTTGACGATGTCGACGCTGCCGTCGGCCTTTTTCACCAGCCAGGTCCAGCCGCTGCCGAAGTTGCCGCCGGCGCTGGCGGCAAAGGCCTTGCGGAAGTCGGCGTAGCTGCCCCACTTCTTGGCGATGGCCGCGGCCAGCGCGCCGGCGGGCTCGCCGCCGCCCTGGGGCTTCATGCAGTTCCAGAAGAAGGTGTGGTTCCAGATCTGCGCGGCCTGGTTGAAGATGCCGCCCTGGGCCTTCTTGATGATGGCTTCGAGCTCCATGTTCTCGAACTCGGTGCCCTTTTGCAGCTCGTTGAGCTTGTCGACGTAGGCCTTGTGGTGCTTGCCGTGGTGATATTCCAGCGTTTCCTTGCTGTAGGCGGGCGCCAGGGCGTCGATCGGGTACGGCAGGGGGGAAGGGTGCGTTCCATGCGGGTTCTCCTGTTCTCAGCGGTTGATCGGGTGCCTGGCGGCCGGCGGCCGCGGCGGCACACCCGGCCATTGTAGGAACTCAGCGCAAGCTGCGTCCGGTGACGGTCATCTCGACCGTGCCGTCGGCCAGGGTGGCGGCCAGCGCCTGTCCGGCCTGGGCCTGGCGCGCGCGCGTGACGGGCTGGCCCGATGCGTCCTGCAGCCAGGCGTAGCCGCGCTCGAGCACCAGGCGCGGGTCGAGCAGGCCCAGGCGCAACTCGGCGCGCTCCAGGCGCTGCTGCTGCGCTTGCAGGGCGCGTTGCAGCGCGGCGGGCAGGCGCTCGGCGCTGCGGGCCAGGCGATCGCGCTCCTGCTGCAGGCGCCCCGCGCCGGCGTGCTGCAGGCGCTGGCCCCAGCGCGCCAGGCGCAGCTGCTCGGCCGCCACGGCGCCCGAGGGCCGGCCCAGCCGCGCGGCCAGGCGGTCGACGCGTTGGGCCTCGGCGTCCAGCCGCCGCTGCAGCGCGCGCTGCAGGCGCTGCTCGGCCGCCTGCAGCTCGGCCAGCTGCTGCGCGCGCGGGGCGCTGGCCAGCTCGGCGGCGGCGGTGGGCGTGGGCGCGCGCAGGTCGGCCACGAAGTCGGCGATGGTGAAGTCGGTCTCGTGGCCGATGCCGGCGATCACCGGCACCGGGCTGGCGGCGATGGTGCGCGCCAGCTGCTCGTCGTTGAAGGCCCACAGGTCCTCGATCGAGCCGCCGCCGCGCACCAGCAGGATCAGCTCGACCGGCGGTGTCGGGCGGCTTTGAGTCAAATCAGCCTCCAGCCCGCTCCCGGTCTGCGCCAGCAGATACAACTTTGATAGCGAATCGCGCAAGCCCTGCGCCGCCCCCTCGCCCTGCACCGGCGCGGGCGCCAGCAGCACGGGGATGTGCGGCGCGCGCCGCGCCAGCGCCGTCAGCACGTCGTGCAGGGCCGCCGCGCCCAGCGAGGTGACGATGCCGATGCCGCGCGGCTGTGCCGGCAGGGCGCGCTTGCGGCCGGCGTCGAACAGGCCCTCGGCCTCCAGCCTGGCCTTCAGGCGCAAGAACTGCTCGAACAGCTGGCCCTGGCCGGCACGCGTCATCGACTCGACCACCAGCTGCAGGTCGCCGCGCGCCTCGTACACCGACAGCCGCGCGCGCACTTCCACCTGGTCGCCCTCGCGCGGGGTGAACTGAAGCAGGCTGGCCGCGCGCCGGAACATGGCGCAGCGCAGCTGGCCGCCGGCGTCCTTGAGCGTGAAGTAGCAATGCCCGCTGGCCGCGCGCGCAACGCCCGAAACCTCGCCGCGCACGGCCACGGGGTTGAAGCGCGCATCCAGCGCGTCCGCCACGGCGCGCGCCAGCGCCCCAACCGCCCACACAGGCGGCGCCAAATCAGGCGGGCGCGGCGAAAACCCAGTGTTCATGCGCTCTGGCGGGCCATGGGGCGACTGCGGGCCGGGCCACTCTTCCACAATGTGGCGAGGGTAAATGCGGATGTCGCAATTTGTCTCAATCGCACGATCGTTCGGAGCAAGTCATTGATTTTCAATGTGTTTTATCCGCTTATCTCGTAAGCAATTTGTCACAACCCGCGCCAATGCTGGATTTCAAGCATTCCGGCCGTGGGTTCTTCACAAAGTTATCCACAGATCCTGTTCATGAGCGCGGCGTACAGGAAATCCGCAGGCGGCCCGGGCGCGGCGGTGGTGGATAATCACGCGCGCCCCCTTTGCACCTGTTGCGACCGCCCCGGCAGCGCCCGGGCGGCACCCGGAGAAGTCCCTTTGCTTTCGATCATACAAGCGGCCGGCTGGCCGATCTGGCCGCTGATCCTGTGCTCCGTGCTGGCGCTGGCCTTCATCGTCGAGCGCTTTATCCAGCTCAAGACCTCGCGTGTGCTCTCGCCGGGCCTGGTGGACGAGGCCATCAACGTCTCGCGCAACGCCCCGCCCACGCCCGAGATGGTCAACCAGTTGGAGCAGCACAACCACCTGGGCCAGGTGCTGGCCGCCGGCTGGCGCGCCATCAACAACAACCCGCGCTGCACCGCGTCCGAGATGCGCGCCGCCATGGAGGCGGCCGGCCGCACCGCCGCGCACCGGCTGGAGCGCTACCTGCCGGCGCTGGGCACCATCGCCTCGGCGGCGCCGCTGCTGGGGCTGTTCGGCACCGTCATCGGCATGATCGAGATCTTCGGCTCGCAGGCGTCCACCGGCTCGCTGTCGGGCGGCAACCCGGCCCAGCTGGCGCACGGCATCTCGACCGCGCTGTACAACACCGCGTTCGGCCTGATCATCGCCATCCCGGCGCTGATCTTCTGGCGCTACTTCCGCGCCCGGGTCGACGGCTACGTGCTGGAGCTGGAGCTGGCCGCCGAGCGCTTTGCGCGCCACCTGGAGCCGCTGTGCCCCGGCGGATCGGGAGATGCGCGGTGAAGTTCCGCCCGCGCCAGCCCGAAGAGCCGCAGATCGACCTGGTGCCCTTCATCGACGTGCTGCTGGTGATCCTGATCTTTTTGATGCTGACCACCACCTACAACCGCTTCACCGAGCTGCAGCTGACCCTGCCGGTGGCCAACGCCGACGCCGCGCGCGACCGGCCGAAGGAAATCGTCGTCGCCGTCGCCGCCGACGGCCGCTACGCGGTGGATCACAAGCCGCTGTCCGCACGCAGTGCCGAGGCCGTGGCCGACGCCTTGCGCGCCACCCAGCCCGCGCCCGATACCGTGCTCATCATCAGCGCCGACGCCGCGGCCACGCACCAGGCGGTGGTCACCGCCATGGAGGCCGCGCGCCGCCTGGGTCTCACGCGCATCACCTTCGCGGCGCAGACCGGCGCCGCGCGCTGACCGCCCCGCCATGCGCGCAGGCGCCCGCGCCCGGCTGGAGCAGCGCCTGACGCAGGCCTGGACCGCACGTGGCCCGCTGGCCTGCGCGCTGTGGCCGCTGTCGCTGTTGTATGGCGCGCTGGCGGCCCTGCGCCGCGCGCTGTACCGCACGCGCGTGCTGCAGGCCGAGCGCCTGCCGCTGCCGGTGATCGTGGTCGGCAACGTGGTGGCCGGCGGCGCCGGCAAGACCCCCACCACCCTGGCCGTGGCCCTGCACCTGCGCGCGCGCGGCTGGCGCCCCGGCATCGTCTCGCGCGGGCATGGGCGCCGCACCACCGACGTGCGCGAAGTCGCCCCCGACGCCAACCCGCGCGACGTGGGCGACGAGCCGCTGCTGCTGCGCCGCCGCGCCGGCGTGCCGGTGGCCGTGGGCGCGCGCCGCGCCGCCGCCGGCCGCGCCCTGCTGGCCGCGCATCCTGAAGTGGACGTGCTGGTGTGCGACGACGGCCTGCAGCACTTGGCGCTGGCGCGCGATGTCGAGATCGCCGTGTTCGACGCGCGCGGCATCGGCAACGGCTGGCTGCTGCCCGCCGGGCCGCTGCGCGAGCCCTGGCCGCGGCCGGTCGACCTCATCCTGGCGACCGAGGCGCCGCCCCCCGGCACCATCGATCAGCCGGCGCCCGCCTTCACAGCCACCCGCCGACTGGCCGAGCACGCGCTGCGCGCCGACGGCAGCGCCGTGCCGCTGCGCACGCTGCAGGCCACGCCGCTCACCGCAGTCGCCGGCATCGCCCGGCCGCAGGCCTTCTTCGATCTGCTGCGCCAGGCCGGCCTGGCGCTGGCGGACACCGTGGCCCTGCCCGATCACTACGATTTCAATAGCTGGTCGCGCACGACGGGAGCGGTTCAGACCCTGATTTGCACCGAAAAAGACGCGATGAAGCTGTGGCGCCATCGGCCCGACGCGCTGGCCGTGCCGCTGCAGCTGCAGGTGCCGGCCGCCTTCTTTGCCGCGCTGGACGAGCGCCTGGCCGCGCGGGGCTATCATCCCCGCCAGCGGGCCTGAGCCTTGGTCCGCGCCGCACCGGCCGATGAAAAACCACCTGTTCCTGCTGGGCGCCATCGTCAGCGAAGTGCTCGCCACCAGCGCCCTCAAGTCCAGCGCGGGCTTCACGCGCTGGGGCCCTTCCGCGCTGGTCGTGGTCGGCTACGCCCTGGCCTTCTGGCTGCTGTCGCTCACGCTGCGCAGCATCCCGGTGGGCGTGGCCTACGCCACCTGGTCGGGCCTGGGCATCGTGCTGATCACGGTCGTCGCCTGGCTGCTGCACGGCCAGCGGCTGGACGCTTGGGCCCTGCTGGGCATGGCGCTGATCGTGGCCGGCGTGCTGATCATGAACCTGCTCTCCACATCCTCCGCCCACTGAAAACCGCCATGGACGCCAAACTGCTTGAACTGCTGGTCTGCCCCGTCACCAAGGGTCCGCTGGACTACGACCGCGACCAGCAGGAGCTGATCTCGCGCTCGGCCCGCCTGGCCTATCCCATCCGCGACGGCATCCCCATCATGCTGGAGGCCGAGGCGCGCACGCTGTCGGACGAGGAACTGGAGGCCCTGCCGCCGCGCGCGCCGGCGCTCTGACGCGCGCAAATCCCCTTGCTGGGGCCGCGCCGCCCCATTACGATGCGCCCGGGTCATCGAACCCACAACAACGAGGAGCATCGAGGCATGACACCCACTTTGGCATCGCGCTGGCTTGCCGGCGCCGCCTTGGCCACCACCATGATTCTGACTGCCTGCGGAGGCGACGGCGATTCGATCGTGAAGCGCGACACGGCCTACGGCCCGGTCGAAGGCGTGAACGACAACGCCCGTTCGGGCACCCTGTTCTGGAAGGGCATTCCCTTTGCCCAGGCGCCGAGCGGCGCGCTGCGCTGGAAGGCGCCGCGCGCGCCCGCGCCGTGGTCGGGCACGCTGCAGGCCAGCCAGTTCGGCGCCTCGTGCATCCAGAACCCGCGCCTGTACAGCCCCGGCAACCACAACAGCTTCGACGCCACGGTGGGCGACAACCTGGCCAGCGGCAACACCCCCGGCAGCGAAGACTGCCTGTCGCTCAACATCTGGCGCCCGGCCAGCGAAGAAAAGAACCTGCCAGTGATCGTGTTCATCTACGGCGGCAGCAACATCACCGGCTACAGCGCCGACCCGCTGTACGACGGCGCGGCGCTGGCCAGGAAGGCCAACGCGGTGGTGGTGACGGCCAACTACCGGCTGGGGCAGCTGGGCTTCTTCCGCCACCCGGCGCTGCGCGACACCGCGGTCGACCCGACGCTGACCGCCGACGACCAGTCCGGCAACTACGCCGTGCTGGACATCATGCAGGCGCTGAAGTTCGTGCAGGGCAACATCGCCAGCTTCGGCGGCGACAAGAACAACGTCACGCTGTCCGGCCAGTCGGCCGGCGCCATCAACGTGCTGGCCGTGATGACGGCGCCGGGCAACCGCGCCGCCGGCCTGTTCCACAAGCTGGTGCCGCTGTCGGGCGGCATCTCGCTGGCCACCAGCCCGGGCTTTCCGCAGCCGGCCAACAACCTGGCCGGCAACAACGGCTACATCCCGGCGCTGAACCCGGTCGCCACCTACGAGGCGCTGTCCAACGTGCTGCTGATGAAGCTGCTGATCGACGACGGCAGCGCCGCCGACGTGGCCGGCGCCACCGCCTGGATGCAGGGCCACAGCAACGCCGACATCGCCGCCTACCTGCGCGGCAAGCCGGCCAGCACCATCCTGAAGGTGGGCCTGAAAACCGTGGGCGGCCTGCCCAACAGCACGGCCTCGGGCCCGATCCCCGAGGGCACGGTGGTCGCCGCCGACCCGATCGCCGCCATCCTGGCCGGCAACTACGCCAAGGTGCCGGTGCTGTCGGGCATGGCGGCGAGCGAGTCCAAGCTGCTGTCCAGCTTTCTGCCGCTGGTCGGGCACCCGGTGGGCATCAAGCTGACGGACGCGCAGCTGTTCCCCTTCCTGTTCGACCCGGCCAAGGCCAAGGCGGCCACGTTCGGCGACATCATCAACCCGGCCTACGCCGACGGCGCCGCCTACGACGTGGCCATCGCCGACCTCGACGCCAAGTTCTTCACCGCCATGCGCGACAACTACATGAACGCGCTGGCGACGCAGACGCCGGGCCAGGTGTGGTCCTACCGCTTCGACTGGAAGCAGGAGCCAGCGCCCTGGAACGAAATCTACGGCGCGGCGCACGTGTTCGACCTGCCCTTCCTGCTGGGCAACTTCGGCCCCTCGCTGTACGCCAACGCGATCGTGAGCGACGCCAACAAGGCCGGCCGGCTGGCCCTGTCCGACGCCATGATGGGCGCGCTGGCGGCCTTTGCGCGCAGCGGCAACCCCAACACCGGGGCGCTGGGCGTGGCCTGGCCCAACTGGCCCAAGGTGCTGCACTTCGACGCCACAGAGGCGGCGCGGCAGATCTCGGTGCCGTGAGCTTCACCGTCCTGATCCCGGCCCGCCTGGCCTCCACGCGCCTGCCGAACAAGCCGCTGGCCGACATCGCCGGCAAGCCGATGGTGGTGCGCGTGGCCGAGCGCGCCGCTCAGTCGGGCGCGGCGCAGGTGGTGGTGGCGGCCGACGCGCCGGCGATCCTCCAGGCTTGCGCCGCCCATGGTGTGCGCGCGATCGCCACGCGCGCCGACCACCCCAGCGGCAGCGACCGCCTGGCCGAGGCCTGCGCGCTGCTGGGACTGGATGGCGAGGATGTCATCGTCAACGTGCAGGGCGACGAGCCGCTGATCGAGCCCGCGCTCATCGGCGCCGTCGCCGATTTATTGAAGAATGTGCCGCTGGCCCAGATGGGAACAGCGGCACATGCTATCAAATCAGTAGAAGAATTCATCAACCCCAACGTCGTCAAGGTGGTGACCGACGCGCAGGGCCTGGCCCTCACCTTCAGCCGCGCGCCGCTGCCCTGGTGGCGCGACGGCTTTGCGCAGGGCATCACGCAGCTGCCCACGCAGCCCGCGCCGCTGCGCCACATCGGCATCTACAGCTACCGCGCCGCGTTCTTGCGCGCCTTCCCGCGGCTCGCGCCGGCGCCCATCGAGCGCTGCGAGGCGCTGGAGCAGCTGCGCGCGCTGTGGCACGGCCATCGCATCGCCGTGCACGTCACCGACCACGCCCCGGGCCCCGGCGTGGACACGCCCGAGGACCTGGCGCGCGTGCGCGCCCTGATGGCCTGAAGGCGCCCGGGCCATTGGCCTGAACGGTCGGCCTGCGTGCTATTCTTGATTGCAAGGCGCCTGGCGCCAGCGGCTTGAGGGAGAACCGGCCGCGGATCGGACCACCACTTTCGAGGATTCGCATGAAACTGATTCTTCTGGGCCCGCCCGGCGCCGGCAAGGGCACGCAGGCCGCCTTCATCTGCCAGAAATACGGCATCCCGCAAATTTCCACCGGCGACATGCTGCGCGCCGCCGTCAAGGCCGGCACGCCGCTGGGCCTGCAGGCCAAGGCGGTGATGGATTCGGGCGCGCTGGTGAGCGACGACATCATCATCGGCCTGGTCAAGGAGCGCATCGTGCAGCCCGACTGCGCCAACGGCTTTCTGTTCGACGGCTTTCCGCGCACCATCCCGCAAGCCGAGGCGATGAAGGACGCCGGCGTCAAGCTCGACTACGTGCTGGAGATCGACGTGCCCTTCGACGCCATCATCGAGCGCATGAGCGGCCGCCGCAGCCACCCGGCCTCGGGCCGCACCTACCACATCACCTTCAACCCGCCCAAGGTCGCGGGCCAGGACGACGTCACCGGCGAGCCGCTGGTGCAGCGCGACGACGACCGCGAGGAAACCGTGCGCAAGCGCCTGGAGGTCTACAGCCAGCAGACCCGCCCGCTGGTCGACTACTACAGCGGCTGGGCCGCGCGCGAGCCAGCGGCCGCGCCCAAGTACCGCGCCATCGAAGGCACCGGCACGGTCGAGCAGATCACCGAGCGCGCGCTGGCGGCGCTTGGCAGTTAGGCGGACGGGCCGGACGCCACCTTCCATCCGAAAGCCGGCGACCCGCCGGCTTTTTTCATGGGCCATCGGCATACAGCGCTTGCGTTACGAAAAAAACTGTGCAAAACTACAGTTACTGTAAATCGATACAGATCGACCAGCGTTCCCATCGCCATCGACCAATCGTCCGTCCCCCGAGGATTTGCCATGCCCGACAGCCCCAAACTCACGGCCCGCCAGCAACAAATCCTGCACCTGGTGCAGCGCGCCATCGCGCGCACCGGCGCGCCGCCCACGCGCGCCGAGATCGCGGCCGAGCTGGGCTTCAAGTCCGCCAACGCGGCCGAGGAGCACCTGCAGGCGCTGGCGCGCAAGGGCGTGATCGAGCTGGTCAGCGGCACCTCGCGCGGCATCCGGCTCAAGGGCGCGGCGCGCAGCGCGCTGCGCGGCGAAGGCCTTTCCCTCACGCTGCCCGGCATGGCGCAACTGGCCCTGCCGCTGATCGGCCGCGTGGCGGCTGGCTCGCCCATCCTGGCGCAAGAGCACGTGGACCAGACCTTCCACGTCGAGCCCACCCTGTTCGCCCAGCGCCCCGACTACCTGCTGCGCGTGCGCGGCATGTCGATGCGGGACGCCGGCATCATGGACGGCGACCTGCTGGCCGTGCAGTCCACGCGCGAGGCGCGCAACGGCCAGATCGTGGTGGCGCGCCTGGGCGACGACGTCACGGTCAAGCGCTTTCACCGCCACAAGGAGCAGATCGAGCTGCATGCCGAAAACCCCGACTACCCCACCATCGTGGTGCAGCCGGGCGAGCCCTTTGAAATCGAAGGCCTGGCCGTCGGCCTGATCCGGGGCAACATGCTGATGTAGCCCCCATTCACACGGCACCTGCGCAGGTGGCGGGCGTGCAGATGGCGATCCACTCCGGATGACGGCCATTCACACCCTGCGGCGGTGCCGGCAGCGCGCAGCGGCCCCATGCGTGGGCCACCAGCGCGCCGCATTCGTCAATCTCGCCTGTGTCCAACCTCTGCCCCGAAAGGTTTTACATGGGACTCCTGCAAGACATCCGCCCCGCCTCGCCCAAGGTCCTGTACCTGGCCGACCATCGCACCCCCAGCCTCCAGCGCCGCGCCGCGCAGCGGCGGCAGCAAGCCCCGGGCGCACCCGGCGCCTGGACGCGCATGGCGCAGGCGCGCGCCCAGGGGCACCTGTCCCCTGAGCCGGCCAGCCACGCCGCGCCCGGCGCAGCGCCTGCCCGCCCGGTGCGCGTGACGCACTTCGCCGAGGCCGCCAACGCCCACGGCGCCGTGCGCCGGCTGCGCATCTGCGGGCGCCTGGCCGACGTGTGCGCCGAGCTCGGGCGCCTGGCTGCCGCCGAAGAGCGCCAGGCCGCGCTGCCGCGCCGCGCCTGAGGCGGGGGCCCGCGCCCGCCGACGCCGGGCCCTTGCATTCGCGAACATCGGCGCGCGCGCCGCGCGGCACAATGCGCGCATGAACATCGTCATACTCGATGACTACCAGGACGCGGTGCGCAAGCTGGCCTGCGCCGCCCGGCTGGAGCCCTACCCGGCCAAGGTCTACACCAACACCATCAAGGGTCTGGGGCAACTGGCCGTGCGGCTGCGCGACGCCGAGGTGCTGGTGCTGATCCGCGAGCGCACGCACGTCACGCGCCAGCTGATCGAAAAACTGCCGCGCCTGAGGATGATTTCGCAGACCGGGCGCGTGGGCCCGCACATCGACCTGGCAGCCTGCACCGAGCGCGGCATCGTGGTGGCCGAAGGCGCCGGCTCGCCGATCGCGCCGGCCGAGCTGACCTGGGCGCTCATCATGGCCGCCATGCGCCGGCTGCCGCAGTACATCGGCAACCTCAAGCACGGCGCCTGGCAGCAGTCGGGCCTGAAAAGCGCATCCATGCCGCCCAACTTCGGCCTCGGCAGCGTGCTGCGCGGGCGCACCCTGGGCATCTGGGGCTACGGGCGCATCGGCCAGATCGTGGCCGGTTACGGCCGCGCCTTCGGCATGCCGGTGCTGGTCTGGGGCTCGCCCGAATCGATGGCGCGCGCGCGCGCCGACGGCCACCACGCGGCCCCCACACGCGCCGAGTTCTTCGCCCTGTCCGACGTGCTGTCGCTGCACCTGCGCCTGGTCGACGCCACCCTGGGCATCGTCAAGCTCGACGACCTGGCCCGCATGAAGCCCTCGGCGCTGCTGGTCAACACCTCGCGCGCCGAGCTGGTCGAGCCCGACGCGCTGGTCAGCGCACTCAACCGTGGCCGCCCCGGCATGGCGGCGGTGGACGTGTTCGAGAGCGAGCCGATCCTGCAGGGCCACGCGCTGCTGCGGCTCGAAAACTGCATCTGCACGCCGCACATCGGCTACGTCGAGCAGGACAGCTACGAGCTGTACTTCGGCGCCGCCTTCGACAACATCGTCAACTACCTGCGCGGCACGCCCAGCAACATCGTCAACCCCGGCGCCCTGCAGGTGCGCCGCTGAAAGATGGACCACCCCCGTTGCTCCACTCGCTGCGCGATGTTGCGCCTCCCCCCAAGGGGGCGCACCCAGTGGCCGGGGAGACCCCGGCCACGGGTGCACCCGCATGGCCTGCTCCGCGGCCGTTGGGCTCTTTGGACTGCTTGCACCGCGGATGACCCGCCGCGCCATGGAAAACCGAGATGAACACACCTTCGCCCCTGCACCTGATCTCCTCCAAGGCCACGCAGCAGCTGCTGGCCGAGCTGCTGGCCGCCGACGCGCTGGCCCACCCCGAGGTGGCGGTGCGGCTGGAATCGGTGGGCGGCGTCGATGCTGCCCAGCGCGTGGCGGCGGGCGAGGCCTTCGACGCCGTGGTGCTGGGCGCCGATGCGCTGCAGCGCCTGCTGGCCGGCGGCCACGTGCGCGCCGACTCGCGCGTCGACCTGGTGCATTCGGGCGTGGCGGTGGCCGTGCGCGCCGGTGCGCCGCGGCCCGACATCGGCAGCGAAGCGGCGGTCAAGGCCGCCGTGCTGGCCGCGCGCAGCGTGGGCTATTCCACCGGCCCCAGCGGCGTGGCGCTGGCGGCATTGTTCGAGCGCTGGGGCATCACCGATGCGGTGCGCGCGAAGCTGGTCACGCCGCCGCCGGGCACGCCCGTGGGCGCGCTGATCGCCCGCGGCGAGGTCGAGCTGGGCTTTCAGCAGCTCAGCGAGCTGATGCACCTGCCGGGCATCAGCCTGCTGGGCCCACTGCCCGACGCGATCCAGATCGACACCATTTTTGCCGGCGGCGTGGCCGCCAGCGCCCGCCAACCCGAGGCCGCGCGCGCCCTGCTGGCGCGGCTGGCGGCGCCCGCCACCGCCGCCATCAAGCAGGCCAACGGCATGACGCCCGCCTGAAGGGCTGAGAGCCCTTGGCTCATGCACGCTGCTCACGCCCAAAAAACGCTCGATCTCTGACGCGCCGCCGCCGCGCCCACCCATTCCCTCCACCATAATCTCCCGTCATGAGCACTCCCGAATTTCCCACCGTCGGCCTCGTCGGCACCGGCGCCATGGGGCGCGGCATCGCGCAGATCGCCGCCCAGGCCGGCGCCGTGGTGCGCCTGTTCGACACCCAGCCCGAGGCCATCGCCAAGGCCCAGGCCGCGCTGGGCGCGCAATGGGACAAGCTGGCTGAAAAAGGCAAGCTGACGGCCGAGGCCGTGACCGCCTGCAGGGCGCGCCTCAAGCCCGCTGCGCAATTGGCCGACCTGGCCGACTGCGACCTGGTGGTCGAAGCCATCGTCGAGCGCCTGGACGTCAAGAAAAGCCTGTTCGCCGAGCTCGAAGGCATCGTGCAACCGACGGCCGTGCTGGCCACCAACACCTCCTCGCTGTCGGTGACGGCGATCGCCGCCGGCCTGAAGCGCCCGCAGCAGTTCGCCGGCTACCACTTCTTCAACCCGGTGCCGCTGATGAAGGTGGTCGAATGCATCGCGGGCCTCAAGACCGACCCGACCGTGTGCCGGCGTCTGGCCGCCTTCGCGCGCCAGATGGGCCACACGCCGGTGCAGGCGGGCGACACGCCGGGCTTCATCGTCAACCACGCCGGGCGCGGCTACGGCACCGAGGCGCTGCGCATCGTGGGCGAAGGCGTGGCCGACTTCGCCACCATCGACCGCATCCTGAAAGACCAGGTGGGCTTTCGCCTGGGCCCGTTCGAGCTGTTCGACCTGACGGCGCTGGACGTCTCGCACCCGGTGATGGAGTCGATCTACCACCAGTACTACGAAGAGCCGCGCTACCGCCCCAGCGTGATCACCGCGCAGCGCCTGGCCGGCGGCGTGGTGGGCAAGAAAAACGGCGACGGCTTTTATGCCTACGTCGACGGCAAGGCGCAGATGGCGCCCGAGCCGCCGGTGCCGCAGGTGGCCGAAATGCCGCCGGTGTGGGTGTCCACCCGCGCCGCGCGCCGCGCCGAGCTGCTGCAGCTGCTGAAGGATCTGGGCGCGCGGATCGAGACCGGCCAGTCGCCCTCGCCGCAGGCACTCACCCTGGTCGCGCCGCTGGGCTTCGACGTCACCACCGTGGCGGTGGTCGAGCGGCTGGACCCGGCGCGCACCGTCGGCATCGACCTGCTGGTGGAAGACGCTGCCACCAAGCGCCGCGTGCTGGCCACCAACCCGGCCACGCGCGCCGACATGCGCGACGCCGCGCACGCCCTGTTCGCCAGGGACGGCAAGGCCGTCAGCGTGATCCGCGACTCGGGCGGCTTCGTCACCCAGCGCGTGGTGGCCACCATCGTCAACATCGCCGCCGACATGTGCCAGCAGCGCGTGTGCACGCCGCAGGACCTGGAGACCGCCGTCACCCTGGGCCTGGGCTACCCGCTGGGCCCGCTGGCCATGGGCGACCGCTACGGCCCGGCCAACGTGCTGGAGGTGCTGTTCAACATGCAGACCGTGTACGGCGATCCGCGCTATCGCCCCAGCCCCTGGCTGCGCCGGCGCGGCGCCATCGGCCTGAGCCTGATGCATGAGGAGGCCTGAGCCTTTTTCAAGCCAAATCGGGCTCCAGCCCATATGGAACAAGCGCGAGCAGCTATTGAAATCAAAGCAACGAGGACGGGCATGACGGCCGAACTGCGCAGCACCATGGACGGCGCCACCCTGGTGCTGACCATCAGCAACCCCGAGCACCGCAATGCCCTGGGCCCCGATATCTACGCCGCCGGCGTCGAGGCGCTGAACGCCGCCGAGAGCAATGCCGACGTGCGTGCCGTGCTCATCACCGGCGAGGGCAGCACCTTCTGCGCCGGCGGCAACCTGCAGCGCCTGCTGGCCAACCGCGAGCAGCCGCCCGAGGTGCAGGCGCGCTCCATCGAAGGCCTGAACAACTGGATCGAAGCCATCGTCACCTGCCCCAAGCCGGTGATCGCGGCGGTCGAGGGCGCGGCCGCGGGCGCCGGCTTTTCGCTGGCGCTGGCGTGCGACCTGATCGTGGCCGCGCGCAACGCCATCTTCGTCATGGCCTACAGCAACGTGGCGCTGTCGCCCGACGGCGGCGGCAGCTGGCAGCTGGCGCGCGCGCTGCCGCGCCAGCTGGCGGGCGAGCTGCTGCTGGGCGGCGAGCGCATCGGCGCCGAGCGCCTGCACCAGCTGGGCGTGGTGGGCCGCGTATGCGAGGCCGGCCAGGCGCTGGACAGCGCCCTGGCCTGGGCCGCCCAGCTGGGCGCGCGCGCGCCCAACGCGCTGGCCAGCATCAAGGAGCTGGTGCAGGACGCCGGCGGGCGCAGCCTGCACGAACACCTGGCGGCCGAGCGCGAGCACTTCGTGCGCAACCTGCACCACCCCAACGGCGGCATCGGCATCGCGGCCTTCCTGGGCAAGCACGCGCCGCGCTACGAATAGCGCGCCCGCGCCCACCGCGCCGGTCTCCCGCGTGACAATGGAGGCTTTTGCAGTCACTCAAACGACAGGCCATGGACGAGCCCATTCTTACCATGGAGGAACGAGAGGCGATCAACGGCGGACGCTGGTTCGCCTCGCTTTCTCCTTCGCTTCGGCACGACATTCTTCGATGTGCATTCGTCAAACGCTATCACGACGGCGACCTGATCAGCGCCCGGGGCGACAGCCCCGAGCTGTGGGTGGCCTGCGCCAAGGGCGCGGTGCGCGTCAGCTCGACCACGCTGGCGGGCAAGCAGATCACCCTGACCTACGTGGAGCCGGGCGTGTGGTTCGGCGACGTGGCCATGTTCGACGGCGACCGGCGCACGCACGACACCTATGCCCATGGCGCCACCACCATCCTGTGCGTGACGCGCGCCGACTTTCAAAAGATCCTGGCACAGCACAGCGAGTTGTACGAGGCGCTGATGCGCCTGCAGGCGCGGCGCATCCGGCTGCTGTTCGGTCAGGTCGAGGACCTGAGCAGCCTGCCGCTGCGCGCGCGCCTGGCCAAGCAGCTGCTGCACCTGGCGCGCAGCTACGGCGTGCCCAACACGCCGGTGGACGACGAGTTGCGCATCTCGCTGCAACTGGCGCAGGAAGAACTGGCGCAGCTGCTGGGCGCCTCGCGCCAGCGCGTCAACCAGGAGCTGAAGACCATGGAGCGCGAGGCGGTCATCCGCATCGAGCCGGCCGGCCTCATCGTGCGCGATCGCGTGGCGCTGCTGCGCATCGGCGAGGGCGAAACCTAGCGACGACATCCGGGAGACCGACATGAGCAGCAACCCCACCGACGCCTTCGTGGGCACGCGCCCGGTCTCCGCCCCCCACGCCTTCGACGTCGCCGCCCTGGCGGCCTGGATGACGCAGCACGTCGCGGGCTTTGTCGGCCCGCTCACGGTCGAGATGTTCAAGGGCGGGCAGTCCAACCCCACCTACAAGCTCGTCACGCCGGGGCGCACCTACGTCATGCGCGCCAAGCCGGGGCCGGTGGCCAAGCTGCTGCCCTCGGCGCACGCCATCGAGCGCGAATTCGCGGTCATGAAGGGCCTGGCGGGCACGGCCGTGCCGGTGGCGCACATGCATGCGCTGTGCGAGGACGAGGCCGTCATCGGCCGCGCCTTCTACATCATGGAGTTCGTCGAGGGCCGCGTGCTGTGGGACCAGGGCCTGCCCGGCATGACGCCGGCCGAGCGCGGCGCCCACTACGACGAGATGAACCGCGTCATCGCCGCGCTGCACACGGTGGACTTCAAGGCCCAGGGCCTGGAGCACTACGGCAAGAGCGGCAACTACTTCGAGCGCCAGATCGGCCGCTGGAGCAAGCAGTACCTGGCCTCGGTCACCCAGCCCATCCCCGAGATGGATCGCCTGATCGAATGGCTGCCGGCCCACATGCCGGCCAGCGCCCGCACCGAGCTGACGTCCATCGTGCACGGCGACTTCCGGCTCGACAACCTGATCTTTCACCCGCGCGAGCCGCGCGTGCTGGCCGTGCTGGACTGGGAGCTGTCGACGCTGGGCCACCCGCTGGCCGACTTCAGCTACCACTGCATGTCCTGGCACATCGACGCCAGCCAGTTCCGCGGCATCGGCGGGCTCGACCTGGCGGCGCTCGGCATCCCGCGCGAGCAGGACTACATCCGCCGCTACTGCGAACGCACCGGCTTTGCCACGCCCGAGCAGCTGGCGCCGGACTGGAACTTTTACCTGGCCTACAACATGTTCCGCATCGCCGCCATCCTGCAGGGCATCGCCAAGCGGGTGGAGGCCGGCACCGCCAGCAGCGAGCAGGCGCGGGCCAACGGCGCGCGCGCCCGGCCGATGGCCGAGTTGGCCTGGCGGTTTACTCAAAAATCATAGCTGCTCGCGCTTGATCCACCTGGGCTGGAGCCCGATTTTTCTCACAAGGAGCCAACCATGGAATTCGAATACAGCACGAAGGTGAAAGACATGCAGGCGCGCCTGCTGGCCTTCATGGACGAGCACATCTACCCCAACGAGAACGCGTTCTACGCGGAGATCGCCGCCAACCGCGCCAAGGGCAACGCCTGGATCCCCACCCAGATCATCGAAGAGCTCAAGCCCAAGGCCCGCAAGGCCGGGCTGTGGAACCTGTTTCTGCCACGCTCGACGCGCGCGCCCGAAGGCCTGTCCAACCTCGAATACGCGCCGCTGTGCGAGATCATGGGCCGCGTGGCCTGGGCACCCGAGGTGTTCAACTGCGCTGCGCCCGACACCGGCAACATGGAGACCATCGAGCGCTACGGCAGCGAGGCCAACAAGGATCAGTGGCTGGAGCCGCTGCTGCGCGGCGAGATCCGCTCGGCCTTCCTGATGACCGAGCCGGCCGTGGCCTCGTCGGACGCGACCAACATCGAGTGCCGCATCCAGCGCGACGGCGACCACTACGTCATCAACGGGCGCAAGTGGTGGTCCTCCGGCGCGGGCGACCCGCGCTGCGCCATCTACATCGTGATGGGCAAGACCGACCCCGAGGCGCCGCGCCACTCGCAGCAGTCCATGATCCTGGTGCCCGCCGGCACGCCGGGCGTCAAGGTGATCCGCGCGCTGACGGTGTTCGGCATGGACGACGCGCCGCACGGCCACATGGAGGTCGAGCTGAAGGACGTGCGCGTGCCGGCCACCAACCTGCTGGTGGGCGAAGGCCGCGGTTTCGCCATCGCCCAGGGCCGCCTGGGGCCGGGCCGCATTCACCACTGCATGCGCAGCATCGGCGCGGCCGAGCGCGCGCTCGAGCTGATGTGCCGGCGCCTGAACGACCGCGTGGCCTTCGGCCGCCGCATCTCGGAGCAAGGCGTGTGGCGCGAACGCATCGCCGAGTCGCGCATGCTGATCGACCAGGCGCGCCTGCTCACCCTGAAGGCCGCCTACATGATGGACACCGTGGGCAACAAGGTGGCGCAAAGCGAGATCGCGATGATCAAGGTCGTCGCCCCCAACACCGCCCTACGCGTCATCGACTGGGCCATCCAGGCGCACGGCGGCGGCGGCGTCAGCAACGACTTTCCGCTGGCCTCGATGTACGCGCACCAGCGCACGCTGCGCTTTGCCGACGGCCCCGACGAGGTGCACCGCAACGCCATCGCCAAGCTGGAGCTGGCCAAGCACATGCCGGGCGCCAAGGCGGTCGAGATGCCGGTCACGCGCGGCAGCTGAGCCAGCACCGCGTGATCAGCGCGGCACCCAGACCTGGCCCGTCATCAGCCGCCGCGCGCTGCGGCTGACGCTGACGCGGCGGATGCGCCAGGCGCCGCCGGCGTCCTGCGCCGCTTCGGCCTCGGTCTCAATGCAGCCGGACGGGTGGCCCATGCGCAGGCCGGCGCCGCCCGCCCCGATGCCCGGCGCCAGCAGCGTGCCGGGCAGGGCCGCGGCCGAGGCCAGCGCGATCGCGCCGGTGCCCGGCAGCGCGTGGTGAAACTGCCCCATCGACACCATGCGCACCAGCACGTCCATCTGGCCGGATGCCACCGCCCGGCCGTCGCTGGCCACGTAGTCGGCGGGCGCGCCCACCAGCGCCAGCTTGGGCGTCGCCGGGCGCTCGCGCGTGGCCTGCGCCGGCGTGGCGGCCAGGCCCATGGCCACGGCGCCCTGCGCACGCACCGCCTCGCAGCGCGCCAGCAGCGCCGCGTCGGTGTTCAGCTGCGCCGACAGCTCGGTGCCCGCCAGGCCCAGGCTCGCCGCCGGCACGATCACGGTGGCGTTGCCCGAGTTGACCAGCGTGGCCGGCACCGGCCCCAGGCCGGGCACCGGCAGCACGTCCTGCACCCGGCCCGTGGGCAGCAGCGGCAGGCCGCCGCCACCGGCCGGGTCCAGAAAGTCGAGCCGGATCTCGGCGGCCGGAAACGGCACGCCGTCCAGGGCGAAGTCGCCCAGCTCCCGCACCTGCCCGCCCTGCATCGGCACATGGGCGACGATGCGCTGGCCCAGGTTGGCCTGCCAGATGCGCACGGTGGCCAGTCCGTCGGCGGGCGCGCCATCGACCAGGCCGGCGTGCAGCGCGAACGGGCCGACGGCGGCCGCCAGGTTGCCGCAGGAGCCACTCCAGTCGACGAGCGGCTGGTCGATGGCGACCTGGCCGAACAGGTAGTCGACGTCGCAGCCGGGCCGCGCCGAGCGCTGCACCAGCACCACCTTGCTGGTGCTCGAACTGGCGCCGCCCAGGCCGTCGATGTGGCGCGCATAGGGGTCGGGGCTGCCGATGGCGCGCAGCAGCAGCGCGTCGCGCGCCTCCGGCTCGGCCGGCAGGTCGGACGGCAGGAAGAACAGGCCCTTGCTGGTGCCGCCGCGCATGAAGCTGGCGGCGATGGCGACGACTTCAGTCGGCATAGCGCTGCTCCAGCGCGTCCCACGCCGGCTTGCTGACCAGGCGCTGGCGCTCGGCAAAGGGCGCCACCAGCGCCGGGTCTTCGCTCAGCGCCCCCGTGGCCTTCAGCTGGCCCAGCGCCCGCGTCATGCCGGCCACCGCGGCCTGCAGCGCGGCATTGGCATACAGCACCAGGCCATAGCCGGCGGCGGCCAGCTCGGCCTGCGGCAGCACCGGCGTGCGCCCGCCCAGCACCAGGTTCATCAGCAGCGGGCGATCGAGCAGGCCCGGCAACGCGCGCACCTGCCCGGCCTCGGTCAGCGCCTCGACGAACAGGATGTCGGCGCCCGCCTCGGCATAGCGCGCGGCGCGCTCGACGGCGGCGTCGAAGCCGTGCACGGCGGCCGCATCGGTGCGCGCCATCACCAGCAGGCCGCTGCCTTCGCGCGCGTCGACCGCGGCGTGAATCTTGCCCACCATCTCGGCCGTATCGACCACGTCCTTGCCGCTGAAGTGGCCGCAGCGCTTGGGGCTGGTCTGGTCTTCGAGCTGCACGCAGTCGGCGCCGGCGCGCTCGAGCCGGCGCACCGTGTGATAGACGTTGACGGCGTTGCCGAAGCCGGTGTCGGCATCGACGATCAGCGGCAGCCGAACCACGTCGCGGATGCGCTGGGTGTGCTCGGCGATCTCGGCCAGGCCCATGAAGCCCTGGTCGGGCAGGCCCAGACTCATGTTGGTCACGCCGGCGCCAGTGACGTAGATGGCGTCGAAGCCCAGCTCCTCGATCAGGCGCGCCAACAGCGCGTTGAAGGCGCCCGGCACCAGGGTGGCCTGCCGCTTCCGCGCCAGTTGCAGCAGGGTTTTGCGAGTATCTTTCACGGTCATGTGGCATCTCCAGACCGACGATGCTACCCAACGAGGAGACTCCCCATGCGCATCCTGCTGGCGGAAGACGAGCCCGACCTGGCCAACTGGCTGGCGCGCGCGCTGGAGCGCAGTGGCCTGCTGGCCGACTGGGTGAGCGACGGCCGCGACGTGCTGCCCAGCCTGGCGGCGCGCAGCTACGACGCGCTGGTGCTCGACCTGGGCCTGCCAGGGCTGGACGGGCACCAGGTGCTGACGGCCCTGCGCGCGCGCGACGAGCGGCTGCCGGTGCTGATCCTGACCGCGCGCGACTCGCTGATGGCGCGCGTGGGCACGCTCAACCAGGGCGCCGACGACTTCCTGGCCAAGCCCTTCGACCTGGCCGAGCTGGAGGCCCGCCTGCACGCCCTGATCCGGCGCGCGCGCGGCAGCGCGCACTGGCACCAGAGCTGCGGCCCGCTGGCCTGGGACGCCGCCACCAGGAGCTTTGCCCTGCACGGCCAGCCGCTGGCGCTGACCCCGCGCGAGCACGCCGTGCTGCGCGTGCTGATCCAGCACCTGGGCGAGCCGCTGTCCAAGACCGAAATCCTCGACCGCGTGGTGTCCGACGCGCATGACGTCAGCCCCGAGGCGGTCGAGGTGCTGGTGCATCGCCTGCGCAAGCGCCTGGACGGCAGCGGCGTGCGCATCACCACGCTGCGCGGCCTGGGCTACGTGCTGGAGCCGGCGGCATGACGCTGCGCGGCGCCAGCCTGCGCCGCACGCTGGTGGTGGTGCTGGCCGTGGGCATGGTGCTGGCCTCGGGCATCGGCCTGTGGGGCGCCTGGCGCACCGCCGCGGCCGCCGCCAACGCGGCCTACGACCGCTCGCTGGCGGGCGCCATCAAGGCCATCGACGCCAACATCAGCACCACCAGCGGCGGCCTGGGGGTCGAGTTGCCCTACACCATGCTCGAGTTCTTCGAGCTCACCGCCGGCGGCGCGGTGTACTTTCGCGTCGCCAGCGAGGACGGCCTGGTCGAGATCGGCAACACCGACCTGCCGCCGCCCGATGCCACGCTGATCAACGGCCGGCCGCGCTTTCGCGACGCGCGCTACCACGACCAGCTGGTGCGCCTGGGCTCGTACACGCGGGTGCTCGACCCGCCGCTGGCCGGGCACGTGGACAAGCCGCGCGTCATCATCCAGGTGGCCGAGACCCTGAGCTCGCGCCAGGACTTCACGCGCGCCCTGCTGCTGGAGGCGGTCACGCGCAACGCCCTGCTGGTGGCGCTGGCGCTGGCGCTGATGGCCGCGGCCACCGGCTGGGCGCTGCGGCCGCTGGCCAGCCTGTCAGCCGAGGTGCAGGCGCGCTCGCCCGAGGACCTGACGCCCATCCCCGAGGACGCGGTGCCCACCGAGGCCCGCCCGCTGGTGGCCGCCATTAACCACCACATGGCGCGCCACCAGCAGGCCAGCGAGGCACGCCGGCACTTCGTCGACGACGCTTCGCACCAGCTGCGCACGCCGCTGACCACCCTGGTCACCCAGGTCGACTTCGCGCTGCGCGAGGCGCCGCCCGGCCCGGTGCGCGAGGCCTTGCAGGCCATGCGCCAGCAGCTGGACGAGGCCACGCGCCAGGTCAACCAGATGCTGGCGCTGGCGCGCGCCGACGCCGCCGATCTCGATCGGCAAACGGTCGACCTGGTGGCGCTGGCGCGCGAGCTGACGCGCGCGTGGTGGCCGCGCGCGCGCGCCGCCGCCATCGACCTGGGCTTTGAAAGCGGCGTGCCGGCCTTGGAAGTGCCGCTCAACCCCACCCTGCTGCGCGAGGCGCTGGCCAACGGGGTGCACAACGCGCTGCGCTACACGCCGGCCGGCAGCCACGTCACGGTGCGCGTGGACGACGCCGGCGCCGAGGCCGTGCTGGCGGTGCTGGACGACGGGCCCGGCCTGGCGCCCGACGAGCTGCAACACGCCAGCGAGCGCTTTTTTCGCGGCCGCCAGGCGCGCGCCGGCGGCAGCGGCCTGGGGCTGGCCATCGTGCGCGCCGTGGCCGAACGCCACGGCGGCCGGCTCGAACTGGCGCCCGGCCCCGGCGGCCGCGGCCTGGCCGTGCGCCTGCACCTGCCGCACGCGCCGGCGACCCCGTCCGAACCGGGTTTGATCGCGGGTTAACCCTGATTCACGTACCGCGATTTGAAAGGGCCTTGAAAGCACGCGCTGGCTAAAGTCCCCTTGCGATCCCGCCATCCGCCCGCGGATGCGGCGCAGGACTTTTTCCACGCTCACTCTCAAGGAGACCGCACGATGAAACTCACGCACGCGCTCGCGACCCTGGCCCTGGCCGGCGGCATCGGCCTGGCCCATGCCGGCCCGCTGGACAAGACCGAATGCATCGCCCCGGCCAAGCCCGGCGGCGGCTTCGATCTGACCTGCAAGCTGGCGCAGTCGGGCCTGCTGGACGGCAAGTTCATCGGCACCCCGATGCGCGTGACCTACATGCCGGGCGGCATCGGCGCCGTGGCCTACAACGCCATCGTGGCGCAGCGCCCGGACGAGAACAACACCATCGTCGCCTTCTCGGGCGGTTCGCTGCTGAACCTGGCGCAAGGCAAGTTCGGCCGCTACCACGTGGGCGACGTGCGCTGGCTGGCCGGCGTGGGCGCCAACTACGGCGCCATCATCGTGGCCGACAGCTCGCCCTTCAAGTCGCTCAAGGACGTGGTGGCGGCCATCAAGGCCGACCCCAGCAAGGTGGTGTTCGGCGCCGGCGGCACGGTGGGCAGCCAGGACTGGATGAAGGCCGCGCTCACCGCCAGGGCCGCGGGCCTGGATCCGAAGAAGATGCGCTTCGTCGCCTTCGAGGGCGGCGGCGAAGCCACCACCGCACTGCAGGGCGGTCACGTGCAGATCTACTCGGGCGACGCCTCCGAGGCCGAGGAGCAGATCAAGGCCGGCGCCAAGATCCGCGTCATCGCCGTGCTGGCCGACAAGCGCCTGGAAGGCGGCCTGGCCAACGTGCCCACTGCCAAGGAGCAGGGCATGGACGTCGAGTGGCCCATCATCCGCGGCTTCTACATGGGCCCGAAGGTGAGCGACGCCGACTTCAAGGTCTGGGTCGACACCTTCAACAAGATGATGGCCACGCCCGAGTTCGCCAAGCTGCGCGCCGACCGCAGCCTGTTCCCCTTCGCGCTGACCGGCGCCGAGCTCGACGCCTACGTGAAGAAGCAGGTCGAACGCTACGCCAAGCTGGCGGCCGACCTCGGCCTGGCCGTCGCCAAGTAAGGGCGGCGCACTGCCCTGCCGGCGGCCGCTGCCCGCGGCCGCCCCATCCGGAGAGACCCGACATGAGTGACCGCATTCTCGGCGCCGCCTGCATCGCGGTGGGCGCCGCCATGGCCTGGGCGGCCAGGGACTACGCCGCGCCCATCTCCTACGAACCCGTGGGACCGCGCGCTTTCCCCATGCTGCTGGCGGTGCTGCTGGCCATCGGCGGCGCCTGGCTGCTGGTGCGCCCCGGCGCCAACGACCACTGGCTGCACACCGTGCCCTTGCGGCCGCTGGCGGGCGTGATCGTCGCGGTGTTCGTGTACGTGCTGCTGTTCCAGTGGCTGGGCTTCACCCTGGCCACCATCGTGATGGCGGTGCCGGTGGGCATGGCCTTCGGCGGCAGCCTGCTGCAGTCGCTGGGCGGCGGCCTGGGCCTGGGCTTGGTGGGGTTCTTTTTGTTCGACAAGGCGCTCGACGTGGTGCTGCCCACGGGCGTGCTGTCCTTCCTGCTGGGAGGCCGCTGATGGATACGCTGCAATACCTGCTCAACGGCTTCGGCGTCGCGCTGACCGTCACCAACCTGGTCGTGGCCGCGCTGGGCGCGCTGATCGGCACCATCGTCGGCATGCTGCCGGGCCTGGGGCCGATCAACGGCGTGGCCATCCTGATGCCGATCGCCTTCGCGCTCAAGCTGCCGCCCGAGACCGCGCTGATCCTGCTGGCGGCGGTCTACATGGGTTGCGAGTTCGGCGGCCGCATCTCGGCCATCCTGATCAACGTACCCGGCGACGCCGGCGCCATCATGACCACGCTGGACGGCTACCCCATGGCCAAGGCCGGCAAGGCGGGCGTGGCGCTGTCGATCTCGGCCTGGTCTTCGTTCATCGGCGGCATGGTGGCCACCACCGGCTTCGTGCTGTTCGCGCCGCTGCTGGCGCGCTGGGCGCTGGCCTTCGGCCCGGCCGAATACTTCGCCCTGATGGTGTTCGCCTTTGCCTGCATCACCGGCCTGATGGGCGACGCGCCCATGAAGGCCGCGCTGGCCGCCGTCATCGGCCTGGCGCTGGCGACGGTGGGGCTGGACTCCAACTCGGGCGTGTACCGCTTCACGGCCGACAACGTGCACCTGTCGGACGGCATCCAGTTCATCGTCGTCGTGATCGGCCTGTTCTCGGTCAGCGAGATCCTGCTGATGCTGGAGCAGCACTTCCAGAGCACCGGCATGATCAAGGCGACCGGCCGCTCGCTGTTCAACCTCAAGGAGCTGGCCTACACCTGGTGGGGCACGGTGCGCTCGTCGGTGGTGGGCTTCGTGGTCGGCGTGCTGCCGGGTGCCGGCGCCACCATCGCCAGCGCCATGACCTACACGATGGAAAAAAACATCGCCGGCGCCAGCGGCACCTTCGGCAAGGGCGACATCCGCGGCGTGGCCGCGCCCGAGGCGGCCAACAACGCCTCGGCCGGCGGCTCCTTCGTGCCGATGTTGACGCTGGGCGTGCCCGGCTCGGGCACCACGGCGGTGATGATGGGTGCGCTGGCGCTCTACAACATCACGCCGGGGCCGGCGCTGTTCACGCAAAACCCCAATCTGGTGTGGGGCCTGATCGCCTCGATGTTCATCGCCAACGTGCTGCTGCTGGTCATGAACATCCCGCTGGCGGGCGTGTTCTCCAGCATGCTGCGCACACCCAACTGGCTGCTGGTGCCAGGCATCCTGGCGGTGAGCACGGTGGGGGTGTATTCGGTGCACGCCACCACGTTCGACCTGACGCTGATGGCGGTGTTCGGCGTGATCGGCTACCTGCTGCGCAAGCAGGGCGTGCCGATGGCGCCGCTGATCCTGGGCTTCGTGCTGGGCGAGATGATGGAGCAGAACCTGCGCCGCGCGCTGTCCATCACCAACGGCGACGTGGGCATCCTGATCGAAAGCCCGATCTCCAAGGGCCTGTGGCTGATCGCCATCCTGATGGTGGTGGTGCCGCCGCTGCTGCGCCTGCGCCGTCGGCGTCTGACGGAACAGGCGGCCTGAGCCGATTCCCCTGCCCCACCACGGCGCCTTCGGGCGCCGTTTTTTTTGGCCGCCAGGATCAGTGCGCCGCGCGCGGCCAGGCCGGCGGCCGGCCGGTGAGCTGGCTCACGATCAGGGCCTTGAGCGGTGGCAGGCGGCTGGAGCCCGCCAGCACGGCGCGGCGCAGCAGGCGCGGCAGTGTGCGCTCGTCGGTATACAGGCCCACGATGGCGTTGGTGCCACGGTACAGCGGCCAGGCGTGGCGCAGGTGGGCGCGGGCATAGGCCTGCAGCACGGCTGCGTCGCCCAGGTCGGCGCCGCGCGCCCGCGCCTCGGCCAGCACCTGCGCCAGCCGGGATACGCCGGCCAGGCCCAGGTTGTAGCCGTGCGCCGTCACCGGGTGCATGCCGACGGCAGCGTCGCCCACCAGGGCGCAGCGCGCGGCGGCGAAACGCTGCGCGATCACGGCCACCAGCGGGTAGGCGTGGCGCTCGCCCACCAGGCGCATGCGGCCCAGGCGGTGGTCGAACTGCTCCTGCACGCACACGGCAAAGTCTGCGGGCGACAGCGCCATCAGCGCCTGCACCTGCTCGCTGCGCGCCGTGACCACGGCCGAGCACATCGGGGCGCCGCTGTCCGGGTCATCGGGCAGCGGCAGGATGGCCAGCGTGCGCTCGTAGCCGAAGCACTCGTGCGCGATGCCCTCGTGCGCGCGCTCGTGCTGCAGGCGGCAGACGATGACGGTGCGGCCGAAGTCCTGCATCGAGGCGGCGATGCCCAGCTGGCGCCGGGTGGCCGAGAAGCGGCTGTCGGCCGCCACCAGCAGCGGCGCCTGCAGACGCCGGGGCGCGGCGCCGGGGGTGGCGGCGTCCACGCAGTCCAGCTCGGCGTGAGCGGGCGTGATGGCCACGCGCGTGACCTGGGTGCCGCACAGCACGCGCACGCCCGGCGTGTCGGCCGCCACCGCCCAGGCCGTGCGGCGCAGCGCGTGGTTGGGCACGATCCAGCCCAGGTTGTCGCAGCCCGTGCCCTGCGCGTTCAGCGTCATGCCCTCGCGTTGACCGACCGGCCCGTCGTGCACCCGGGCCTGGCGCAGCAGGCCGATCTCGTGCGGCGCCAGGCGCTGCCAACTGCCCAGGCGCTTGAGCGTGGCCACGCTGGGGTGGGTGAGCGCGATCTCGCGTCCGTCGGGCGCCGGCTCGGCCAGCGCGGCAGCGCCCTGCTGCTCCAGCACGGCCGCCTGCAGGCCGGCCTGCGCCAGAGCAATGGCCAGCGACAGGCCGGCCGGGCCGCCGCCCACGATCAGCACGTCGCTGGTGCTGGCGGACACGGCAGATGAAGCGAGAGAGGACATGGCAAGCGAAGGCGGGCAAAGGCTGCGCGCCATTGTCCCCGCCGCTCCCGGAGCGGCCCTTGCACTGGATCAAGACGGGGCAAGGGCAGCGCGCAGCGCTGCGCCCAGCAGCGCGCGATTCAGCGCCGGGGCTTGCCGCCCTTGCGCGCCTTGGCCTTGGCAGCCGCCTTCTTGACGGCGGCGGTCAGCGCCTGCATGGGCGTGCGGCGCTCGGTTGCGGGGGGCAGATCCTCGCGCGCCTCGCGCCGCTCGCGCCCCTTGGGCGGCTTGGGCGCGGCCTTGCCCGTGCCCGACTCACGGCCGCTCTTGTCGCGCGGCGCGCCTTCTTCGTGCACCAGGCGAAAGTCGATCTTGCGCGCGTCCAGGTCCACGCGGCTGACCTGCACCCGCACGCGCGTGCCCATGCCGTAGCGGATGCCGGTGCGCTCGCCGCGCAACTCCTGGCGCACCTCGTCGTAGCGGAAGTATTCGCCGCCCAGTTCGGTGATGTGCACCAGGCCCTCGACGTGCAGCTCGGTCAGCGTGACGAACAGGCCGAAGCTGGTGACGGCGCTCACGCTGCCGGCGTACTCCTCGCCCAGATGCTCGCGCATGTACTTGCACTTGAGCCAGGCCTCGACGTCGCGGCTGGCCTCGTCGGCGCGGCGCTCGTTGGCGCTGCAGTGCAGGCCGGCGGCTTCCCAGTCCTGCAGGTCGGGACTGAGCCTGACGAGCTCTCCGCCCTTGTTGCGCTTGCGCTGCAAGCTATCTTTTTGCAAGCGCTTGCGGAGCTTGTCGTGCGCCTCGCCGGGCGTGGGCAGCGCGGGCAGCTGGTACTTGCGCCCGCCCAGGATGGCCTTGATCACGCGGTGCACCAGCAGGTCGGGATAGCGGCGGATGGGGCTGGTGAAGTGGGTGTAGGCCTCGAAGGCGAGGCCGAAGTGCCCGCTGTTGATGGGGGTGTAGATGGCCTGGCTCATCGAGCGCAGCAGCATCATGTGGATCTGCTCGGCGTCGGGGCGCTCCTGCGTGGCCTCGGCGATGCGCTGGAACTCGTGCGGGCTGGGCTCGTCGCTCACGCTCAGGCCCACGCCCAGCGCCTTCAGGTAGGCGCGCAGCAGCTCGACCTTCTCGGGCGTGGGCCCCTCGTGCACCCGGTACAGGCCCACGTGCTTGCCCAGGCCGATGAAGTCGGCGCTGCACACGTTGGCCGCCAGCATGCATTCCTCGATCAGCCGGTGCGCGTCGTTGCGCATGCGCGGCACGATCTTCTCGATGTGGCCGGCCTCGTCGCACACGATCTGCGTCTCCACCGTGTCGAAGTCGACCGCGCCGCGCCGCTGCCGCGCGCCCAGCAGGGCGCGGTACACCTCGTGCAGGTGCAGCAGGTCGGGCACGCGCGCGCGCCGCTGCGTCGCCTCGGGCCCGCGCGTGTTGGCCAGGATGGCGGCCACCTCGGTGTAGGTCAGGCGCGCGTGGCTGTTCATCACCGCCGGATAGAGCTGGTAGGCGTGGACCTCGCCCTGCGCCGTGACCAGCATGTCGCACACCATGCACAGGCGGTCGACCTCGGGGTTGAGCGAACACAGGCCGTTGCTGAGCTTCTCGGGCAGCATGGGGATCACGCGACGCGGAAAGTACACGCTGGTGGCGCGGTCGTAGGCGTCGATGTCGATCGGGCTGCCGGTGCGCACATAGTGGCTGACGTCGGCAATGGCCACCAGCAGGCGCCAGCCATTGGGCTTCTTGCCGCGGCCGGTGACCACCGCCGGCTCGGCGTAGACCGCGTCGTCGAAATCGCGCGCGTCCTCGCCGTCGATGGTGACCAGGGGCACGTCGGTCAGGTCGACCCGGCCGGCGCGGTCCTTGGCGCGCACCGCGTCGGGCAGGGCGCGCGCCTCGGCCAGGCAGGCGTCCGAAAACTCGTGCGGCACGCCGTACTTGCGCACCGCGATCTCGATTTCCATGCCCGGGTCGTCGATCTCGCCCAGCACCTCCTTGACGCGGCCCACCGGCTGGCCATACAGCGCCGGCGGCTCGGTCAGCTCGACCACCACCACCTGCCCGGCCTTGGCCGTGCCGATGGCGGACTTGGGAATCATCACGTCCTGGCCGAAGCGCTTGTCCTCGGGCGCCACCAGCCACAGGCCGCCTTCGTGCAGCAGGCGGCCGATGATGGGCTGGGGCGGCCGCTCGATGATCTCGAGCACCCGCCCCTCGGGGCGGCCGCGTCGGTCCAGGCGCACCACGCGCACGCTGACGCGGTCGCGGTGCAGCACCGCCCGCATTTCGTTGGGCGGCAGATAGATGTCCGGCTCGCCGTCGTCGCGCACCACGAAGCCATGGCCGTCGCGATGCCCGGACACCACGCCCTGGATTTCGTCCGGAATATTTTTTTGGGGGGCTAGATTTTTGATATAGAATCCTTGTTTCCTGATGCCCAGGTGGCGGAATTGGTAGACGCACTAGTTTCAGGTACTAGCGGGTAACTCCGTGGAGGTTCGAGTCCTCTCCTGGGCACCAACAATCATAAGCGGCGAGCTGAGTTTTTTCAGACCCACCGCAACGCAAAAGCCACCCTCGGGTGGCTTTTTTTTGCTTTCGCATCAGATCGGCACGGCCACGAGATCGTGTCCTTGCGTGCCCACGATGCGCGCGCGGGTGAAGCTGCCGACCTTCAACGTCTTGCTGGCCTTCTCGGGCGGCAGCAGCTGCACCACGCCATCGATCTCGGGCGCGTCGGCGTAGCTGCGCCCCACGCCGCCGCGGCGGCCCAGCGCGGGCGCCGAATCGACCAGCACCTGCATGGTGGCGCCCACACGCTCGCGCAGCTTGTCCATCGACACCTGCTCGGCCACGGCCATGAAGCGCGCGCGGCGCTCCTCGCGCAGCTCGGCCGGCAGCATGCCCGGCAGTTGGTTGGCGGCCGCGCCGGCGACGGGCGAATAGGCAAAGCAGCCCGCGCGGTCGATGCGCGCGGCGCGCATGAAGTCCAGCAGGTGCTGAAACTCTTCCTCCGTCTCGCCCGGAAAGCCGGCAATGAAGGTCGATCGGACCACGATCTCGGGGCACATGGCGCGCCAGCGCTCGATGCGCTCCAGGTTTTTCTCGCCGCTGGCCGGCCGCTTCATGCGGCGCAGCACCTCGGGGTGGCTGTGCTGCAAGGGGACGTCCAGGTAGGGCAGCACCTTGCCTTCGGCCATCAGCGGCACGATCTCGTCCACGTGCGGGTACGGGTACACATAGTGCAGGCGCACCCAGGCGCCGTGCGGTGCGGCCAGCTCGCCCAGCGCCTGCACCAGCTCCAGCAGGCGCGTGCGCACCGGTCGCCCGCCCCAGAAGCCGGTGCGGTACTTCACGTCCACGCCGTAGGCCGAGGTGTCCTGGCTGATGATCAGCAGCTCCTTGACGCCGCCTTCGAACAGCGCCTGCGCTTCCTTCAGCACCTCGCCGATCGGGCGGCTGACCAAGTCGCCGCGCATCGACGGGATGATGCAGAAGGTGCAGCGGTGGTTGCAGCCCTCGCTGATCTTCAGGTAGGCGTAGTGGCGCGGCGTCAGCTTGAGCCCCGCCGCACCGAAGACGCCCGGCACCAGATCCAGGAAGGGATCGTGCGGTTTGGGCAGGTGGCGGTGCACGGCGTCCATCACCTGCTGCGTGGCCTGCGGGCCCGTCACCGCCAGCACGCTGGGGTGCACGTCCTGCACCAGGGTGCCGCCGTCCTTGCCGGCCTTGGCGCCCAGGCAGCCGGTGACGATGACCTTGCCGTTGTCGGCCAGGGCCTCGCCGATGGTGTCCAGGCTTTCGCGCACGGCGTCGTCGATGAAGCCGCAGGTGTTGACCACCACCAGATCGGCGCCTTCGAAGGTCTTGCTGGTCTGATAGCCCTCGGCGCTCAGCTGCGTCAGGATCAGCTCGGAGTCGGTCAGGTTCTTGGGGCACCCCAGGCTGACAAAGCCGATGCGCGGGGCGGGCGCTGCAATGGTTTCACTCATGGTTTCAATCGATGATGTCCAGGCGCGGGCCAGCCCTGAACGGTGCCGGCCTCAACGCCGGATGCCGAAGGCGCCCAGCAACTGGTCGGCCTGCCGGGCCATCTGCTCCTGCATCTGCAGGAAGGCCGCCTTGGACTGCTCCAGGTAGCTGCCCATCACGCCCTGCATCAGCGGCGACTGCAGGCTCATGAACTGGGTCCACATCTCGGGCGTCAGGCCCTGCGACTGCTCGGCCAGCTTGGTCTGGATCTCGGCCAGCGCCTGGATGTTCTTCTCCAGGTACGAGCCCATGAAGCCCTGCATGGCGTGGCCGTAGAAGCGGATGATCTCGGCCAGCATGGGCTCGGTGAACATCGGCACGCCGGCCGCCTCTTCCTCCAGGATGATCTGCAGCAGGATGCTGCGCGTCAGGTCCTGCCCCGACTTGGCGTCCAGCACCACGAAGGGGTCGCGCTCCATCACCAGCTGCCGCACCTGCGCCAGCGTGATGTAGGACGAGGCGCTGGTGTCGTACAGGCGGCGGTTGGGGTACTTCTTGATGACCCGGTTCTTGGACGGGGCGGCGGCCGGAGCGGCACGCGGCGGCGCGGCGGTATCGGGGGTGAAACGACTCATGCTCGGGAGCATCCTTCAAGCGTCTGGGTGAAGGAAATTCTAGGCGGGCAGCCGCCTCTTCCTTCGCATGGCAAGCCTGCCACGGGCCAGATGCAGAAAGGCCGTGCGTTGGATCTCCAGCGCGCGGCCCAAAATCTGGCTGGTGGGTCGTGCGTGACTCGAACACGCGACCAACGGATTAAAAGTCCGCTGCTCTACCAACTGAGCTAACGACCCTCCTGTGCCGACGCGCCTCATCGCCGCGCTGGCAAGCCCATGATTATAACGCAGCCTATTCTCCGGCCTGCGCCCCGCCCTGCGCCAGGCGATCCAGAATCCAGCCCGCCGCGCACAGGCCGAAGGGCGCCGTCACCGTCACGCTGGAGCCGTAGCCGTGGCAGTTGAGCGAGCCGTCCACGGCGGCCGGGGTGTCGCACTGCTCGGGCGCGACCACGCTTTCGCGGCTGAACACCGCCGTCACGCCGAACGGCTTGCCGGGCGCCGGGCGCAGGCCGCCGCGGCGCAGGCGATAACGCAGCTGGGCGATCAGCGGGTCGTGCGTGACGGCAGCGATGTCGGCGATCTCCACCCGCTCGCCGTGGCGCTTGCCGCCCGCCGCGCCGGTGGTGATGAACAGCGTGCCGCTGGCGCGCGCCCAGGCCGCCATGGCCAGCTTGGCGCGCACCTGGTCGCAGGCGTCGATCAACGCATCCACCGACTGCGGCAGCAGCTGCGGCCAGTGGTCGGGCTCGACGAAGGCGTCGACCTCGTGCACCTGGCACTGGGGGTGGATCTGCGCGATGCGCTCGCGCATGGCCGACACCTTGGCCTGGCCCAGGGTGCTGCTCAGCGCGTGCACCTGCCGGTTGACGTTGGATTCGGCCACGTGGTCCATGTCGATCAAGGTCAGCTGCGCCACGCCGCTGCGTGCCAGCGCCTCGGCCGCCCACGAGCCCACGCCGCCGATGCCCACCACCGCGACGTGCGCGGCGCGGATGCGCGCCGCGCCGGCGGCGCCGTACAGCCGCGCCAGGCCGCCGAAGCGGCGCTCGGCGTCGACGTCGAGCACATCGGGGTTCATCGGAACACCCTCCGCGCTGCGCGCTGCGGGATTCGCACCTGGGAGCGGCCCGGCGTGCTCATGCCTGCCGCTCCAGCCGCCAGGCCTGCGCCTTGAGCGCCAGCACCGCCCCGCCGATGATGGCGGCCACCGCGCTGAAGCTGGTCAGGCTCAGGTTGGACACCCCGCTCAGGCCCTGGCCGATGGTGCAGCCCAGCGCGGTCACGCCGCCCACGCCCATCAGCACGGCGCCGATCAGGTGCGTGGCCAGGTCTTCGGTGGTGCGAAAGCCCTCCCAGTGAAAGCGCCTGGTCGCCACCGCGTGCACGAAGCTGCCCGCCACCACGCCCGCCACCGACACCGCCGCGATGCTGAGGTGGCGGTTGCTGTCGCTGTAGAACATCAGCCAGTCGATGGCCCAGGCCAGCGGCGCGGTGAAGGTCAGCGCCTCCATGCGGCCGGTGCGCGAGCCCAGGTAGGTGGCGTCCAGCGTCAGCGGGTGCTCGGCCACGTAGCCCAGGGCGCCGCTGACCCACCACATGCCGACGATGACCGCGCCCAGGCCCACGCCGGCCAGCAGGTTGTTGGCGCGCCAGAAATCGCGCCCGACCAAGGCCCAGATGAGCAGCACGCCGCCCACCGCCAGCGCCGGCACCAGCAGGGCCGTGGCGGCCGACCAGCCCAGGTAGTGCGCCGACAGATGGCCCAGCGTGGCCGGGCCGGAAAAGGCCACGTACACCCGGTCGACCGTGCCGTCGCGCCACACCGCCGTCAGGCCGCGCAGCGTGATGTAGGCCGACAGGGCCATGACGATGAACACCACCAGCGCCTTCAGGTTGCCCGCGCCCATGCGCACCAGGTTCTTGCTGCCGCAGCCCGAGGACAGCACCATGCCGACGCCGAACAGCCCGCCGCCCACCAGCGAGGACAGCCACATCCAGCGCGTGTCGGCATAGACCGAGTCGGCCGGGCGAATCCAGCCACCCGCGCCCAGCAGCGCAAAGCCCAGCACCGCCACGCCGGCGGCCAGCGCCCACTGGCGCATGCGCGTCCACTCGCCCATGGTCACCACGTCGGTCACCGCCCCCATGGTGCAAAAGCCGGTGCGATGCACGATGGCGCCGAACACGGCCGACAGCACGAAGGTGGCCAGCAGGACGGCACGGGTCAGGTGGGCGACATCGGATTCCAGCGGCATGGGGCGCGATTTTAGGGACTTGCCCGCGCCGCTGCCGTCCGGCCCAGCTCGGGCAGGTGTTGACGATAACTATCATTTTAATAGCTGTTTGCGCTTGATCCACCTGCGCAAGAGCCTGTTTTTGCTTGAATGCTCGTCAAGCCCGCACCGGCGCGGCGCCGCGGGCGGCTCGCTAAAATCGACGCTTTTGCCGACCGCTCGCCCGGCCCCGCGCCCGCTGGCGACAGCCCCCACTTCACCATGTCCGACCAACCCACCCAAGCGCGCCTGGCGGCGCTGTCCAAATCCTTCGACCCGGCCGCCGTCGAAGCGCAATGGGGCCCCGCGTGGGAGCGCGCCGGCCTGGGGCGCGCCGGCTGGCGCGGCACCGGTCAGGCCAATGCCGAGGCCGCGGCGGCCGGGCACAACTTTGCCGTGCAGCTGCCGCCGCCCAACGTCACCGGCACGCTGCACATGGGCCATGCGTTCAACCAGACGATCATGGACAGCCTGACGCGCTATCACCGCATGCGCGGCTTCAACACGCTGTGGGTGCCCGGCACCGACCACGCCGGCATCGCCACGCAGATCGTGGTCGAGCGCCAGTTGCAGGCCCAGGGCCAGAGCCGCCATGCGCTGGGCCGCAAGAACTTCGTCGCCCGCGTGTGGGAGTGGAAGCAGCAAAGCGGCGACACCATCACGCGCCAGATGCGCCGCATGGGCGCCAGCGTGGACTGGTCGCGCGAATACTTCACCATGGACGACAAGCTGTCCCGGGTGGTCACCGAAACCTTCGTTCGGCTGTACGAACAGGGCCTGATCTACCGCGGCAAGCGCCTGGTCAACTGGGACCCGGAGCTGAAAAGCGCGGTGAGCGACCTGGAAGTCGAAAGCGCCGAGGAGGACGGCTTTCTGTGGCACATCGCCTACCCGCTGGCCGACGGCTCGGGCGACAAGCTGGTGGTGGCCACCACGCGCCCCGAGACCATGCTGGGCGACGTGGCCGTGATGGTGCACCCGGACGACGAGCGCTACCAGCGCTTCATCGGCAAGGCGGTCACGCTGCCGCTGGTGGGCCGCGCCATTCCGGTGATTGCCGACGACTACGTGGACAAGGATTTCGGCACCGGCGTGGTCAAGGTCACGCCGGCGCACGACGCCAACGACTACGCCGTCGGCCAGCGCCATGGCCTGCCGATGATTTCGGTGCTGACGTTGGACGCGCACATCAACGACCAGGCGCCCGCCAAGTACCAGGGCATGGAGCGCTTTGCCGCCCGCAAGGCCATCGTGGCCGACCTCGACGCGCAGGGCCTGCTGGTCGAAACCAAGAAGCACAAACTGATGGTGCCGCGCTGCGGGCGCACCGGGCAGGTGATCGAACCCATGCTGACGGACCAGTGGTTCGTGGCGATGAGCAAGCCGGATGAAACGGGCAAGAGCATCGCGCAAAAAGCCATAGCCGCCGTGCAATCCGGCGCGGTGCGCTTCGTGCCCGAGCAGTGGGTCAACACCTACAACCAGTGGATGAACAACATCCAGGACTGGTGCATCAGCCGCCAGCTGTGGTGGGGGCACCAGATTCCGGCTTGGTATGGCGAGGATGGTTCGATTTTTGTAGCGCGTAGCGCAGACGAGGCCAGCGCTGCAGCCCTGAAGGCCGGATATTCGGGGCCGCTCACGCGCGACGAGGACGTGCTCGACACCTGGTACTCGTCGGCGCTGGTGCCCTTCTCCTCGCTCGGCTGGCCCGAGAAGACCGAGGACCTGAGCCTGTACCTGCCCAGCAGCGTCCTGGTCACGGGCCACGACATCATCTTCTTCTGGGTCGCGCGCATGATCATGATGACGACCCACTTCACCGGCCAGGTGCCGTTTCGCGACGTCTACATCCACGGCCTGGTGCTGGACGCGCACGGCAAGAAGATGAGCAAGAGCGAGGGCAACGTGCTCGACCCGGTCGACCTGATCGACGGCATCGCGCTCGAACCCCTGCTGGCCAAGCGCACCACCGGCCTGCGCAAGCCCGAGACCGCGCCCAAGGTGCGCGAGAACACCAAGAAGGAGTTCCCCGACGGCATTCCCGGCTACGGCGCCGACGCGCTGCGCTTCACCTTCGCCGCCATGGCCACGCTGGGGCGCACGGTCAACTTCGACAGCAAGCGCTGCGAGGGCTACCGCAACTTCTGCAACAAGCTCTGGAACGCGTCGCGCTTCGTGCTGATGAATTGCGAGGGCCACGACTGCGGGCAACAGGCCCCCACGCTCCCTGCTTCGCATGGTGCGCTGCCCCCCGAGGGGGCTGACCCCGCCTCGGGGCGGCCCGGCGGCGAGGTCGGCAACGCTTCGGACGCCCGTTCCGCCGCCGACCGCTGGATCGTCAGCCTGCTGCAAAAGGCCGAGGCCGCGGTGGCCAAGGGCTTTGCTGACTATCGCCTGGACACCGTCGCCAACACGATCTACGACTTCGTCTGGAACGAGTTCTGCGACTGGTACCTGGAGATCGCCAAGGTGCAGATCCAGACCGGCAACCCGGCCCAGCAGCGCGCCACGCGCCGCACCCTGGTGCGCGTGCTGGAGGCCATCCTGCGCCTGGCGCATCCCATCATCCCCTTCGTGACCGAGGCGCTGTGGCAGGCGGTGGCGCCCGTTGCGGGCAAGAAGCCCGCAACCTCCGATCCTTCGGGCAAGACCGGCGACTCGATCGCCGTGGCGCCCTACCCCGAGTCGCAGGCTGCCAACATCGACGAAGCCGCCGAGGCGCAGATGGCGCAGCTGAAGGCGCTGGTCGACGCCTGCCGCAACCTGCGCGGCGAGATGGGCGTGTCGCCCGCGCAGCGCCTGCCCCTGTTCGCGCTGGGCGATGCGGCCTTCATCCAGCAGCACGCCGGCGCGCTGCAGGCCCTGGCCAAGCTGGCCGAGGTGAAGGTGTTCACCCGCGAGGCCGAGTGGGCGGCCGCCGCCCAGGCCGCGCCCACCGCCGTGGTGGGTGATGCGCGCCTGGCGCTGTTCATGCAGGTGGACGTGGCGGCCGAGAAGGCGCGCCTGGGCAAGGAAGCCGCGCGCCTGCAGGGCGAGCTGGCCAAGGCCCAGGGCAAGCTGGGCAACGCCGCCTTCACCGCCAAGGCGCCGCCGGCCGTGATCGAGCAGGAGCAAAAGCGCGTGGCCGACTTCGGCGCGGCGCTGCAAAAGATCCAGGCCCAGCTGGCGCGCCTGGGCTGAAGGCGTGAACGCTCAGCCGAGCGCCATCGGCGCCGTGCTGGGCCCGCGCCAGCCACCGCCGTGCTGGGCGCTGAATTCCAGCGTCTGGTGCAGGCGGTCGGCCAGATACCAGCTGCCGCGCAAATACGCCTCGTGCGTGCGCGGCGCCAGGCGCGGCGTGATGCGCACCGAGGGCAGCCCCCGCAGCGGCTGGCCGGGCTGCGCCAGCACCTCGTCGTCGCTGTCCAGCCAGCAGGCGGTGATGCGCCCGCTGCGCAGCGCCTGCGCCAGCGCATCCAGGTCGAACAGCGCGGCGCGGCTGGCGCTCACCCACAGCTGGCCCGGCTTGCACGACTGCAGCACGCGCTCGCCCACCAGGCCGCGGTAGCGCGAGGCATACACCGTCTGCATCGACACCGCGTCGGCCGCCTGCAGCATCTCGGCCAGCGACAGCGGCTGCACGCCCAGGCGCGCCCACAGCTCGGCGCTGCGGTGCAGGGCCGGGTCGTAGCCCAGCACGCGCGCGCCCAGCGCCACCAGCATGGGCGCCAGCATCTGCGCCGGCGCCGACAGGCCGAACAGGCCGATCACGCTGTCGTTGATTTCGCGCCCCGGCGACTGCGGGCCGCCCATGCTGAAGCCCACGTTCAGGTTGCCGCCCATGCGAAACAGGCCCAGCAGCGCCGTCAGCAGAAATTCGGCCGTGGCGCGCGCCGTGGCGCTGGTGGCCTGGATGACGCGCACGCCGCGGCGCTGGCAGGCCTCGAAGTCCAGGTTGTCGCCGCCCTCGTGAATGCGCCCCAGCGCCAGCAGGCGCGGCGCAAAGTCCAGCAGCGTGGCGTCCACGCGCAGCCAGGGCGGCACCACCAGCGCCTCGGTCTTGTACAGGCGGGCGCGCAGCGCCGGGGCGTCCATCGCCAGCTCTGGCCGATAATCGACTTGATGGCGCGCCGCCAGCCATTGGCGGGCATCGGCAGCCAGGTTCTCCAGCAGCAATATTTCCACGGTCTTCCCCGTTGTGCTCCCTGCCCCCTGGGCCGACCGCGCAGGTCGCGCCCGAGAGTTCTGGGGCGAAAATGTAACACCCTGCAGCCGCCATGCCTATCCCCCGTTCCGTCCGCACCGCCGTCTTTCCCGTCGCCGGCCTGGGCACCCGCTTTTTGCCCGCCACCAAGGCCAGCCCCAAGGAAATGCTGCCGGTGGTGGACAAGCCCCTGATCCAGTACGCCGTCGAGGAGGCCTACGCCGCCGGCGTGCGCCACATGGTGTTCGTCACCGGGCGCAGCAAGCGCGCCATCGAGGACCACTTCGACACCGCCTACGAGCTGGAAAGCGAGCTGCTGGCCGCCGGCAAGCAGGCCCTGCTGGACGTGGTGCGCGCCGTCGCGCCGGACGACATGGACTGCAGCTACGTGCGCCAGCCGCGCTCGCTGGGGCTGGGCCACGCCGTGCTGTGCGCCGCGCACATCGTGGGCGAGCAGCCCTTTGCCGTGCTGCTGGCCGACGACCTGATGGTCGGCCCGCCCGGCGGCCAGCCGGTGCTGGCGCAAGTGGTCGAGGCCTTCGAGTCGCTCGGCCGCTCGGTGCTGGCGGTGCAGGAGGTGCCGCTCGACCAGGTGCGCCGCTACGGCATCGTCGCCGGCCCGGCGGCGGGCGACCAGCTGATCAAGATCGAGCGCATCGTCGAAAAGCCCGCGCCCGAGGCCGCGCCCTCGCGCATGGGCGTGGCCGGCCGCTACATCCTCACGCCGCGCATCTTCGACGAGATCCGCAACCAGCCGGCCGGCGCGGGCGGCGAGATCCAGCTCACCGATGCCATCGCGCGCCTGATGACCAAAGAGCGCGTCTACGCTTACCAGTACAGCGGCAAACGCTACGATTGTGGTAGCAAAGAGGGCTTTCTGGAGGCCACCGTCGAGCTGGCCCTGCAGCACCCGCAGATGGGCGCCGCGTTTCGCACCTACCTCAAGTCGCTGGCGCTGTAGCCGCTCAGCGGCGGCGCAGCACGTGCACGAACTGATCCTGCGTGCTCTGCTGCTCGACCAGCTCGTTGCCAGTCTGTTTGGCAAAGGCCTGAAAGTCGCGCACCGAGCCCGGGTCGGTGCTGAGCACCCGCAGCAGCTGGCCGCTGGTCAATTCCGACAGGGCCTTCTTGGCCTTCAGGATGGGCAGCGGGCAGTTCAACCCGCGCGCATCGACTTCCTTGGTGATGTCCATCGGTTGATTGTCATTCAATCCAGCCCGCGTCGCCGCTCGGCGTTCTCCTCGGCGGTGAAAAACACCGGCTCGTGCCCGCGCGTGCGCAGCCAGTCGGCCAGGGCGTAGCCGGTGCCGGCGGGCCAGCACTTGAGGTCGGGCAGGTCGTACAGGCGCCAGTCCACCAGCTCGGGCGACAGGCGCACCTCGCCTTCGGCCACCACGTGGTAGGCGATGATGACCTGGTTCATGCGCTGGAAGTCATAGGCGCCGACGATGTTGACGGCGCTCACGTCGAGATTGGTTTCTTCCTTGACCTCGCGCGCGATGCCCTCTTGCGGCGTCTCGCCCGCCTCCATGAAGCCGGTGATGAGCGCGAACATCTTGGCCGGCCAGGCCGCGTTGCGCGCCAGCAGCACCTGGCCGCGGTATTCGACGATGGCGGCCAGCACCGGCGTGGGGTTGTTCCAGTGCGTGTAGCCGCAGGCGGGGCAGCGCAGGCGCTCGGTGGGGCCGCTGTCCTCGTCCTGCACGATCCATTCCAGCGGCGTGGCGCAGCTGGGGCAAAACCTGAATGCCGACATGAAAGTCCCGTTTTTATAGCTGGTTGCGCTTGCCCCATGCGGGCTGCAGGCCGATTTTTATTGAATCAGGCGGGGAACACGCCGGTCGACAGATAGCGGTCGCCGCGGTCGCACACCACGAACACGATGGTGGCGCCCGCCTCGCGCGCCGCCACCTGCTGCGCCACCCAGGCCGCGCCGCCCGACGAGATGCCGCCGAAGATGCCCTCCTCGCGCGCCATGCGCCGCGCCATTTCCTCGGCGTCGTCCTGCAGCACGGGCACCCATTCGTCCACGCCGGCCGGGTCGTAGATGCGCGGCTGGTAGGCCTCGGGCCACTTGCGGATGCCGGGGATGCGCGCGCCCTCGGCCGGTTGCGCGCCGACGATGCGCACCTTGGGGTTCTTCTCCTTCAAGAAGCGCCCCACGCCCATGATGGTGCCCGTGGTGCCCATGGCCGACACGAAGTGCGTCACGCGCCCGCCGGTCTGCTCCCACAGCTCGGGGCCGGTGCTTTCGTAGTGGCTGCGCGGGTTGTCGGCGTTGGCGAACTGGTCCAGCACGCGGCCCTTGCCCTGCGCCACCATCTTGTCGGCGAGGTCGCGCGCGTATTCCATGCCGCCCGAGCGCGGCGTCAGGATCAGCTCGGCGCCGTAGGCCTTCATGGTCTGCGCGCGCTCGACCGACAGGTCCTCCGGCATGATCAGCACCATGCGATAGCCCATCACGGCGGCGGCCATGGCCAGCGCGATGCCGGTGTTGCCGCTGGTGGCCTCGATCAGCGCGTCGCCCGGCTTGATCTCGCCGCGCGCCTGGGCGCCGCGAATCATCCACAGCGCCGCGCGGTCCTTGACCGAGCCCGCGGGGTTGTTGCCTTCCAGCTTGGCCAGCACCACGGTGCCCCGCGCCGCCTGCTCGGCAGCGCCGATGCGCTGCAGTTGAACCAGGGGCGTGCGCCCCACCGCGTCTTCGATCGTTGGGTAGTTCATGGGTGTCACTGTGCCATAATTTGCGGCTTGCGTTGGACACGGCCCGGGTGGCGAAATCGGTAGACGCAGCAGACTCAAAATTTGCCGGTGGCAACACCGTGCCGGTTCGATTCCGGCCCCGGGCACCACATTCAAAAAAACCCGCACGACTGCATGGCCGTGCGGGTTTTTTCATGCCGTGCCGCGCGCCGGCGGCGGGCGGTTTTCAGCCCTTGCGCAGCAGCGTCTTGAGCGCGTTTTGCAGACGCCGCGCGTGCGCGTCGTCGTGCGCGCTGGCCAGCACGGTGGCGGTGTCCTGCGCCCAGGTTTCGGCGGGCGCCGGGTCGTTGCGGCGCGTCAGCAGTTGCAGTTGCAGTGCGCGGCGCGCGGCCAGCTGGTCGGCCGGGGTGGGCACCTCGGCGGCCATCTCCAGGCGCAGCAGGGCCTCGTCGGCCTTGCCAGCATCACTGGCGCCGCTGCCCACGGCCTGCGCCCAGTTGCCGCGCACGCTGGCGCTGACGGCGCGGCCCAGCTCCTGCGCACTGGGCACCTGATCGGGCTGGCGCTGCTGCCAGGCGCCCAGCAGCTGGGTCAGTGCCTCGCCATGAGCCTGCGCCGCCAGCTTGCGCAGTTGCGCCTGAGCGTTGTCGACCGCGTCGCGCTGCGCGCGGAAGGCGGCGTCGCCCAGGCGCGGGCCACGGTCTTCGCGCGGTGGACGGTCGCCGAAGCGGCCGCCTTCGCGCCGATCACCGAAGCGGTCCCCGCGGCCGGGGCCGCCACGCGCGCCGTCGCGCCCGCCGGGACGGTCGCCAAAGCGGCCCGGCCCACGCGCCGCGGGCGCCTCGGCCTTCCTGGCGCCGGGCCGGTCGTCGCCGCGCATGGCGATCAGCGGCTTGGCGGGCTTGGGCGCCGGCGCCGGGGTGGCGGCGGCCTCGGCATCGGCGGCTGGGGGTGTGTCACTTGCTTCGCTTTCAGGAGCTGCTGGCGCTTGATCGGCGGGCGCTGCAGCCGTATTTTGTTCAGACGGCGCGGCCGCGGCCTGGCCGCGTGTGGCGGCCTCCAGCTGCGCCATGGCGGCGCGGATGCGCTGCGCGTCGCCGCTGGCGTTGGCCGCTTCGAGCGCCTTGGCGGCCTCCAGCACGGCGCGGTCGTGCGCGCTCAGGGCCGCCTGCTGCTGCTCGCGCTCGGCGCTCTTGCGGTTGAAGGCCTCGTCGATCGGCTTGCGGAAGGCGTCCCACAGCTTCTGCTCGTGGCGGCGCTCCAGCGGCACGGCCTGCGCCTCGGCCTGCCAGCGCTGCTGCAGCGCGCGCACGGCGTCGATGCGCAGCTGCGGCGCGGCGCCCAGCTGCTCGGCCTCGGCAATCAGCGCCTGGCGGCGCGCGGTGCTGGCCTTCTGCTCGGCCTCCAGCGGTGCGGCGGCTTGGTGGATGGCGGCCTTCCACTGCGCCTGCAGCTCGGTGTAGGCCTTTTCGGCCAGATGGCCGGCGTTGCGCCAGCGCTCGGAAAACTGATGGATCTGCCGGCCCATGGCCTTCCAGTCGGTGGTGGCCGCGGCCTGCTGCGCCGCGCCCCAGGCCTTGACCTCGTCGATCAGCGCCTGGCGCTGCGCCTTGTGCTGGGCCGACTCGGCGCGCACCTGCTCCAGCCAGGCGTCGACGAACTTGTGGGCGGCGTTGCAGGCGCGGTCGAAGCGCTTCCACAGCGCGTGGTTGGGCGGGCCGCCCTGGTCGGCGGTCTTCCACTCCTCGCGCAGCTTGCGGATCGCGTCCTGCAGCTTGCGCCCGCCCATGGCGGGGACCAGATCTTCGGCGGGCTGGGCCGCGGCGGCTGGGGCGGCGGGCTCGGCAGGCGCATCGGAAGCGCTCGCATCGGACGCAACGGTATCGGCGGCGATCGGCTCGGTCGCGGCAGCCGGCACTTCGGGCGCGGCCTCCACCGCCTCGACAGGCGCTTCGGCGACGGGCGCCGCAGGAGCCTCGACGACGTTAGCGGCGCCTTCGGCGGGCGTCTCGACCGGGCTTTCGGCCGTGGCCGCTGCGGCCGGGGCCCCGGCCGGCGCCTCGCGCCGCGGCTTGCGCGGCACCAGCAGCGCCTCGGCGCGCGCCACCAGTTGCTCGCGCGCCTTGTCGGCGCTCCAGCGCTGCCAGCCACCCAGCTCGCCGGCGGACACCAGGGCGGCGTGCACGCGTGCCTCCAGCGCCTCGTCGATCAGGCGCCCGTTGGTCTTGAGCGACTGGCGCAGCGCCTGGGTGGCGCTGTTCATGTTCTTGCTGTGGCCGGCGGCCACCGCCTGCTCCAGCAGCATCACGCCGGCCTCGACCGCCTTGGTGGCGGCCTGGCGCTGCTCGGGGTCGACGCGCGGCTTGGCCGGTGCGGGGGCCGCGGCCTCGGCCACCGGCGCCTCGCCGCGCGCGGCGCGCAGCTCGTCGGCCCACAGGGGCACGGGCGGCAGCGGCGCGGCGGCATCCTGCGCGGCGGCCACGGCCTGCGCCAGCGCCGGCACGAAGGCGCTCCACACCGCGTTCAACTGGCTTTGCGCGGCCTCCAGCTGGGGCGGAAAGCGCATGTCCACGCTGGGCCACTGGCCGTCGGCCTGCAACGCGGCGGCCTGGGCCTGCCAGTGCGTCACGTCGGCCTGCAGCGCGTCCTGCTGCTGCTGGGCCTCGGCCCAGGGCTTGGTGGACAGCAGCTCGATGCGCTGCGCCAGCAGGGCCGCGGCCTCGCGCTGCACCATCACGCGCTGCTGCAGGTCCTCGACCGCCTTGATGCGCTCGACCAGCTGCGTGCGCAGGCCGGCCAGCGGCTCGCGCGACAGCGGCGCGCCGGCCTTGGCGGCGTCGCGCTGCCAGGCCAGGGCGTCGGCGATGTTCAGCCGCGCGGCGTCCAGCAGGGCCTGGGCCTTGGCCTGCCACTCGGCGGCCACGGTGTCCTGCTCGCGCGCGCGGCGCAGTTCGTCGAGTTTTTCGCGCAGCGCCTTGGCGGCGCCCTTGTCCTTGGCCGACAGTTCCTTGAACACCTCCTGCATCTGCGCCGGCTCGGGCTCGGTGGCCAGCCAGTCGCGCACGCGCTGGGCGCGCTCGCCCGAGGTGGCGGCGGAGAACACGCCGCCGGTCAGGGCGTCGAGCGGATGCGCCTCGGGCGCCTTGGGCGCGGGCGCGGCGGCCTCGGCGGCGGGTTGCGGGTCTTTGGGGTCGCGGGTGAAGGGAAACATGCGCTTGAAAGTCAACGGTGGACGCGGGCGCGCCCACGCGGCGCGCGCCGAAACCGCCTATTGTCGCTGCAATGAAGTGCGGTGCGAGAACCTGTTTTCCGTCGCCCTGATCGGCAGGGCCGTCAGTTCATGCCCAGGCTCAACTCGGCGTGCGGCACCCAGGACTTGGCGGCGCCCGCGTCGGCCGCGCTGGCAGCGGACGCGGCCTCGGTCGGCGCCTGGCCTTGGCCCTGCGTCTGCGCGGCGCCCAGGAACAGGCGATCGGTCGCCACGCCCTTGCCGGCCAGATATTCCTTGACCGCAACGCCGCGCTGCACCGCCAGCTGGCGCATGGCGCTTTCGCCGATGTCGATGTGCGCCATCAGCAGGCGCTCCATCTCGGCCACCGGGATGTCGCGCTGCATGCCCAGCACGTTGCGCGGCTTGTCGGGGATGTCGGCGCGGCGGTACAGGCGCTTGAGCAGCGTGGGGTATTCGGGCGAGTCGGCGATCGACGCCGCCCCGGCCTCGGCCTCGGCCGCGCTGGCGGCCGAGGCCGGGGCGCTGGCCGCTGCGGCGGGCGCGGCTGCGGACGTCTTGGCCTCGCTGCGCTGTTCGGCGGCCACCAGCGCGTCCAGGCGCTGGCGCTTGGCACCGTCCAGCTCGGGCGCCAGGCGGGCGCTGCCGACCACCGTCAGCTTCAGGCCCGGGCGATCGGCCAAGGCCTTGGCCACCTTGTCGAGCTGCGCGCGCGCCGGCACGCTCAGGCGCGCGCTGCCGGGGGCGAAGGCCACCTGCGACAGGTCCTGCCCGCCCGCGCCGCCGCCGCCCAGCGCGCGCGCCAGCAGGGTGAAGGGCGCGGTGATGGCCTTGCCGATCAGGTTGAGGATGGCCTTGACGATGATCGGGCCGATGGAAAACTGCGGGTCGTTCAGCGAGCCGCTGATCGGCAGGTCGAGGTCGATCACGCCGTGGCTGTCGGCCAGCAGCGCGGTGGCCAGTTGCACCGGCAGGCTGGCGGGCGCGCCGGCCACCGGCTCGCCGAATTCGAGCTGGTTGAGCACCAGTTTGTTGGTGGCGGTGAGCTGGCCGTCGGGCTGGATCTTGTAGGCCACGTCCATGCTGAGCTTGCCGCGCTCGATGCCGTGGCCGGCGTACTTGACCGAATACGGCGACAGCGGCGGCAGGTCCAGGTCGCTCACCTTGGCGCGGATGTCCAGCGCCAGCGGGTCGGCCAGCGGGTTGATCTGGCCGTCGACGGACAGCGTGGCCGTGCCCTCGGCCTTGCCGGTGAGCGCCAGCTGCGCCATCTGCGGCGCGCCGCCCGGCGCCACCGAGCTGAAGGCGCCCAGCGAGCCGTCCAGCGCCGTCAGGTCGGCGCGGTAGTTGGGGCGGATGAAGTGGTCGCTGAAGTCGATGTGGCCGTTGACCAGGCGCGTGGGGCCGAAGTGGATGACCGGCGCCAGCGGATCGGGCTTGGCCTCGGGCTTGACCTCGGCCGTCGCGGCGGGCGCGGCGGTCACGGCGGTGGCGTTGAATTCGCCCGACACCATGGTGTTGGCCGCGGGCGCCGTCGGCGCTGCCGCCGCCGAAGCGCTGGCCGGCGCGGCCTTGCCGTCGGACTTGACGATGTCCTGCAGGTTGATGCGCCCGCTGGGGTCGATGACGATGCGGGCGAAGAAGTCGGACAGCAGCGAGCTGCCGATGCTCACCTGCGGCCCCTGGCCGGGCGCCAGCGCCACGTCCAGCCCGTCCAGGCGCAGCTGCTTCCAGCTCAGCAGCTCGTCGCCCAGGCCGCCGGCGCTGCGCGCCACCACGGGCGCCAGCGGCGCCTGCGAGGCGGGCGCGGCACCGGACGCGGGCGCGCCCGCCGGCTTGGCCGACTCGGCGCTGACGGCCGTACCCGGCTGGCTGTAGGTGCGCAGCTCGTCGACGCGCGCGTTGCCCTCGACGCGCACGCGCGGGCCGCGCTCGGTCTCGGCAAAGTCCACCTTGCCCTTGAAGCTGGTGTCGGCGCGCAGCACGCGGATGTTGAGCTGCTGGCCGAAATAGGGCTCGAAGGCCTGCACCGGCAGGCGCTGCACGTCGACGGCGCCGCGCGCGGTCACCGGCGCCCAGGTCACGGGACCGCTCCAGGACAGGCGCCCCGGCTCGCCACCCGAGCGGCGGCCGGTGCCCAGGCGCGCGCTCAGCTGCAACTCGGCCGGCTGCTTGCCCGCCAGGTCCAGCTTGCGCGCCTCGACCTTCAGCTCGGTCAGCTCGGCGCGCACGGGGCGCGGCATGGCCTCGTCGCGCCAGCCCACGGTGCCGTCGGCCACGGCCAGCTCGTTCACGCGCACGGCCCAGGCTGCGTCGGCCTCGGCCTTCCCGGGTTCGGTCGACTTGGCTTCGCCTGCGGGCTTGCCCTCGGGCTGGCGCAGCCAGCGCTCGAACATGAAGTGCTGCTGGGCATCGCGCTCGACCTGCACGCGCGGGCCCTGCACCGCCAGGCGGCCCACGGTGACGGCGCGCGCCTGCGGGTCGAGCTGCACGTCGGCCAGCTGCAGCGCGTCGACGTGGGCCAGCTCGTCGGCCGGCGCGGGGTCGCCGCGCCGGCGCTGGGGCGCGCCCTCGCCGCTCAGTTGCAGCCGATCGAGCTGCACGCGCTTGGCCACCACGCTCCAGCTGGGCGACGCGGCGGCGCCTTTGGACTGGGGCAACGCCCATTGCAGGCGGGCGTCGGCGCCCAGCGTGCCGGCCAGGCGCGGCACCAAGTAAGGCGCCAGGTACGGGCCCGCCAGCGCCAGCGGTACGCCGGCCAGCTGCACGCCGAGTTCGCCCTGTGCGGCGCCGACGCGGCCCTCGAAGGCGATCGACGCCGGCCCGGCATGGGCGGGCGCGGCCGCCTGGGCCTTGGGCTCGGCCGGCGGCCGGGCCTTGGCGCTCGGCTTGCCACGGGTTGCCGATCGGGCCTTGCGGCCACGGGCAGCCGGGCGCGGCGCGGGCTCGGCCACGGAAGCGGCGGCCTGGGCGGCGGGTGCCGCCGCGCTGGCCACGGCGCCAGTCAGCGCGGCACCGCCCTTGAAGTCGAACGGCTGCTGCATGGGCCAGGCGATGGCCTTGGCCTGCAGTTCCAGCTTGTCGAGCTGCGCAGTGGCGGCGGGCGCGTGCTCGCTGGCGGTGGCGTCGTCGCGCCAGTCGACGCGGCCGCCGTGCACGGCCAGCTCGTCGATGCGCAGCTTGAAAGCCTCGGCCTCGGTCGGCGCGGCTGGGCTGACGGGGGCCGAGGCGGCCGACGCGAAGGGTGCGGGGGGCGCCGCCGACTCTTTCAAGTTTTTTTGGCCTTTGGCCGGCGCCCGGTCTGCGCGAGAAGCTCTTTTTTCAGGAGCATCGGCGGGCAACAGGTTGATCCGGCCGTCGGCGCTTCGGTGCGCAGTCACATGGGGGTTCACGAGCTCCACCGAGGCCAGGTGCAGCGCGCGCGCCAGCGGCTGCGCTTCGGCCAGCTGCAGCTTGAGGGCGTCGAAGGCCAGCGCCGGCGCGCCCTGTCGGTCGGCCGCCTTGACGTCGCTGAGCGCCACGCTGCCCGTCACGCGCAGCGCGGGCTGGGGCGTCTGCTCGAAGGCCAGGCGCAGGTCGGCGTCCAGCACGCCGGCCTGCAGGCTCAGGGGCAGGCCGGCCGGCAGATAGCCCAGGTAGGGCTTGAGGTCGAACTTGGCGATCTGCAGGCTCGCGTCGGTCTGGCGCGAATCGTCGAACGGCAGCGCCTGGGCCTGCGAGTCGAAGCGGCTGCCGTTCAGATTGAACGCCAGCTGCGGCAGCACCTTGACCTCGCGCGCCTTCGGCAGGTTGCTGACGAAGGGCAGCGCCAGGCGCAGATCGCGCAGCTGCTGCACGCGGTCGACGGCGCGGTCGTCGAAGTCCACGCGCCCGTCCTGCAGCACGATGTTGTAGAGCGCGAAGTTCATCGGCTTGGACGGCTGGGCAGGCGCCGGCCCGGCCGTCAGCCGCGCCAGGATGTCGTCGATGTCGTAGTGGCCCTCGCCCTCGTGGGTCAGGCGCAGCGCTGGGGCGTCGACCTGCAGCGCGTCCAGCACCGGGCCCAGGCGCCACAGCGACTCCAGCGAGGCATTCAGATAGATGCGCCCCACCGTCAGCTGGTCGGGCGCGCCGGCCAGGCCGCCCACGGCCAGGTCGTGCAGCGTCAGCTCCAGCGTCCAGGGCTTGAACTCGATCTTGCCGATGCGCACCGGCCGGCCCAGCTGCTCGCTGGCGATCTTCTGGCCCTGCCACTGCAGCAGCGGCGGCACCGCCAACCACAGCAGGCCCCACAGCAGCAGCAATGCGCCCACGGCCCACAGCAGGCGCCGGCCCCAGCGCCACCACCAGGGACGGCGCGCGGGCGGCGCCGGCTCGGCGGCGGGCGGCGCGGCTTCGGGAGCTGTGGTTTGGGCCGCTTCGTCGATGTCGGAGTCGCTTGGCATCACGCGGACGATTGTCACCCCAAGGCACCGACCCCGGCCGCCGGCGGGTCGGCCTGAAAAGTAACAACTTCTCGCAAAAAAGTCGGCGGCGGGCGGGGCCCAAAACAGAAAGCCCGGTGGCTTGGCCTTGAGCCGCCCCACCGGGCCTTCAGGCAGTGTGACAAAAGCGTCCTGGTCTGCCTGGGTTCCGCGCCGGAAAGCGGGTTGTTTCCGGTGGCGGGGAAGGCAAGAGATTGCCTTCTGCGAATGAAGCCGCTGGGCTGCCATGCTGCGGTATCGGCTACCGCGCGCCGGCTCTTCAGAGACCTCGGCCGTCCGATGCGATCGGACGGCTTCACTGTACGTCCGCTGCCCCGCCGGCGCCAGTCGGCAATTTCAATGCCCCGGCCGGCCCGAATTACCGCCTTCAATCACGCCCGCGCAGGCCCCATGGTTGCGGCCCGGCGCGCTTGCAAAGCCCGAGCACGGCGGCCGGACGGGGCCTTTTTTATATCCAAATTTGACTTTTGACTCAAATTTTTAGTATTGACTAGGCATGAAAGACCTTCCTAGAATCCAGCGTTCCCCAAAAAGCAAGGGGAATCCCTGATCCGCTGCCGATCCCGGCAGGCTGGACTGCAAACCGAACCCGGCTCCGTCTGGAGCCACCGCGCCTGTCGTCATGGGCGCCTGCAGCCGGCCCATCAACTGACATCAGGACGCGCAAGCCCCGGGCCGCCAGCCCGCCCATCGCAAGACGATGCCGCCGTGCTGGCCCCGAACCGCTGCCGCCTTGACGAGGAGTGTTATGACAGCGTCTGGACGCCTTGCCGCGGTGGGAAGCGGCCTGAAGACCTTTGCCGGTGACGTGGCGGAGGGGCTTTTCGAAATCACCCACAACAGTCTCGCCCTGCTGGGCGTGATCACCGTGCTGGCCGTGGCCCTGCTGGGCGCGCGGCCCGACCTGCGCCAGCAGGGCGAGGACCGGCTGGCCGACTGGCTGCAGGCGCGCAAGGTGGCCACGCTGGACATCACGCCCGAGCCCGACGCCGTCGAGCGCGCCACCGCCGCCGACCCCAAGGCCCTGCCGCGCGAGCAGGCCAGCGTGGCGCAGTGGATCGCGCGCAAGTACCGCGTGGCGCCCGAGCCGGTGGCGGCGCTGGTGTCGGAGGCCTACGAGGTGGGCCGCAGCACCAGGCTCGACCCGACCCTGATCCTGGCCATCATCGCCATCGAGTCCAGCTTCAACCCGTTCGCGCAAAGCACGGTGGGCGCGCAGGGCCTGATGCAGGTGATGACCAGCGTGCACACCGACAAGTACCAGCACTTCGGCGGCAACTACGCCGCGTTCGATCCGCGCACCAACCTGCGCGTGGGCGTGAAGGTGCTGCAGGAGTGCATCGCCCGCGCCGGCTCACTGGTGGGCGGGCTGAAGTACTACGTGGGCGCCGCCAACCTGCCGACCGACGGCGGCTACGCCGACAAGGTGATGGCCGAGTACGCCCGCCTGCACCGCGTGGCCACCGGCAAGGCGCCGCCGATGGGGCCGGCCGGGCCCGAGCTGCGCGCGGCCAACAACGTCGGCGCGCCGCCGCCGCCGGCCAAGCTGGCGTCCTGATCCGGCGCGCCCGGGCAGGGCGCGGCGCTCGGCTAAACTCGCCTCCGTGCGCGACTGGCGATAGGTTTCGGCTGCTCTCGGCTGGCACCGACGTGGAGCGCGGCAGGCCACGCCTGCCCACCACCACGGGGAAGCGCACCGCCCACGCGGGCTCATCCTGAGCGCGCGCAGGCGCCCCACCAGCCGTTCGCCTGGGCCGCCCCCGCCTGCCGGGGGATTTCGTCCATAAGGATTGCCATGTACCAACGCAGCACCACCATTGCCCAGCAGGACCCGGCCGTCTGGGCCGCCATCCAGGCCGAGCACCAGCGCCAGGAAGAGCACATCGAGCTCATCGCCAGCGAAAACTACGCCTCGCCCGCCGTCCTGCAGGCAGCCGGCACGCAGCTGACCAACAAGTACGCCGAGGGCTACCCCGGCCGGCGCTACTACGGCGGCTGCGAGCACGTGGACGTGGTCGAGCAGCTGGCCATCGACCGCGTCAAGCAGCTGTTCGGCGCCGAGGCCGCCAACGTGCAGCCGCACTGCGGCGCCAGCGCCAACGAGGCGGTGCTGCTGGCCTTTTGCAAGCCCGGCGACACCATCATGGGCATGAGCCTGGCCGAGGGCGGGCACCTCACGCACGGCATGGCGCTGAACATGTCGGGCAAGTGGTTCAACGTGGTGAGCTACGGCCTGAACGCGCAAGAGGCCATCGACTACGACGCGATGGAGAAAAAGGCGCGCGAAACCCGCCCGCGCCTGATCATCGCCGGCGCCAGCGCCTACAGCCTGGAGATCGACTGGGCGCGCTTTGCCAAGGTGGCCAAGGAGGTGGGCGCCATCTTCATGGTCGACATGGCGCATTACGCCGGCCTGATCGCCGGCGGCTGCTACCCCAACCCGGTGCCGCACGCCGACGTGGTGACCAGCACCACGCACAAGAGCCTGCGTGGCCCGCGCGCCGGCTTCATCCTGATGAAGGCGGAGCACGAGAAGGCCATCAACAGCGCCGTCTTCCCCGGCCTGCAGGGCGGCCCGCTGATGCACATCATCGCCGCCAAGGCCATCGCCTTTCAAGAGGCGCTGCAGCCCGCCTTCAAGCAGTACGCCGCCCAGGTGCGCCGCAACGCGCAGGTGGTGGCCGAGACCCTGACCCAGCGCGGCCTGCGCATCGTCAGCGGCGGCACGCAAAGCCACGTCATGCTGGTGGATCTGCGCGCCAAGGGCATCACCGGCAAGGAGGCCGAGGCGGTGCTGGGCAGCGCGCACATGACGATCAACAAGAACGCCATCCCCAACGACCCGGAAAAGCCCATGGTCACCAGCGGCGTGCGCATCGGCACCCCGGCCATGACCACGCGCGGCTTCAAGGACGACGAAGCGCGCCTGACGGCCAACCTGGTGGCCGATGTGCTGGACGCGCCGCGCGACGAAGCCAAGCTGGCCGCCGTGCGCGCCCAGGTGGCCGAACTGACGAAGCGCTTTCCGGTCTATCGGTGATTGCCCCGGGCTCTCGGATACTATCATCGTGATAGCTGCCCGCGCCTGACTGGCGGGCTCCAGAGCCCGATTCGACATCCATATGCGCTGCCCCTTCTGCACCCACAGCGAAACCCTGGTGGTGGACAGCCGGGTGTCGGACGAGGGCGACTTCATCCGCCGCCGGCGCCAGTGCGCGCACTGCGGCAAGCGCTTTACCACCTACGAGCGGCCCGACGTCAGTTTTCCGCCCATCGTCAAGAAGGACGGCCGGCGCGTGCCCTACGCGCGGCCCAAGCTGCAGGCCTCGCTGCAACTGGCGCTGCGCAAGCGCCCGGTCAGCACCGAGCAGCAGGACGCGGCCATCGAGCGCATCGAAGAGAAACTGCTGGCCACCGGCGCGCGCGAGGTTGCCAGCGCCCGCCTGGGCGAGTGGGTGATGCGCGAGCTGAAGAAGCTCGACAAGGTGGCCTACGTGCGCTTTGCCAGCGTCTACCGCAGCTTCGAGGACATCGACGAGTTCCGCGCGCTGGTCGACGAGGTGAAGCGTTGACCGCGCCCGCATGGACTTCCTGATCGCGCTGGCGGCGGCCTTCATCGTGTTCGCGCTGCTGCGCGGGCGCGAGCAGGCGCGCCGCATCGCCCTGCTGGGCCGCGTGCTGGGCCCCTACCGGATCGAGCCCATGCTGGAGAGCCTGACCGAAGGCTACCTGCGCTGGCTGCACGAAGCCGACGCCGAGCGGCGCGCCCAGATCTGGGGCACGCTGGCGGCCACCGAGCAGGCGCTGGCCAGCCAGTTCGGCCGCTTTGCCGTCGACTTCGCCCGCGTACCGGCGCCGCAGGCGCAGGTCGCCAAGCTGCCCTTTGCCCTGCCCTTCGCGCAGCCGCTGCTGCCCGGGCGCCTGCTGTTCGACGCGCGCCGCCTGTTCGAGCTGCACGCGCGCGCCATCGACGTGCTGGCGCGCCACGCCGACGCCCTGCCCGACAAGGAGCACGCCTACCGCATGACGGCCGAGCTGTACCTGATGCAGCACAGCTGCCACTGGTTCTGCCGCTCGCGCAACGTCGCCTCGGCACGCCTGCTGGCGCGCCACCAAAGCAGCTACGCCCAGGTGCTGGCCGGCGTGGCGCCCGACACGCGCCGCGACTACGAGGCGCTGGTGCGCTGAAGGCTCCCCGTCAAGCGCTGGTGGCGGCTGCCCGCAGCAGCGCCTCGCTGGCCACGTCGGCCGGGTAGAACAGCTCCAGCGTCAGCTCGGCCAGCGTCACGTCGCGCGGCGCGCCGATGGCCGCGCGCGCGGTGAACAGGGTCAGGCGCTGTTCGCCGATCTGCAGCTCGCAGGTGAGCACCAGGCCGTCCGTACCGTCCGGTGCGGGCGGCGGACTGGCCATCAGCGCCGCCACGTTGGGGTAGGCCAGCACCTCCTCGGCCAGCGCGGCCAGCTCGGCATCGCCCGTGGACTCGCCCAGCCAGCCCAGATCCTGCACCAGGTGCCGCGCCCAGTCGGCGAAATTGTGGGTGGCGGCGGCAAAGCCCTCGGGGTGCAGGCTGGCGCGGTAGATGTTGAGCGTGGGTTGCCGCAGCGCGGGCGGCAGCAGGGCCGTCATCCGCTGGGCGGCGGCGTTGGCCAGCACCACGTTGCCGCAGCGGTCCAGCGCCAGACCGGGATAGGGCTCGTGCGCGTCCAGCAGGCGCTGCAGCGCACTGCGCACCGCGTCCAGACCGGGCGCGTCCAGCCGCGTTTCGCTGTAGCGCGGCGCGTAGCCCGCGGCCAGCAGCAGCTCGTTGCGCTGGCGCAGCGGCACCGCCAGGTGCTCCGACATCGACAGCAGCAGCTCGGCGCTGGGGCGCGAGCGGCCGGTTTCGACAAAGCTCAGGTGGCGCGGCGACACACCCACGTCCAGCGCCAGCGCCATCTGGCTGAGCTTGCGCCGCTCGCGCCAGGCGCGCAGCAGCGGCCCCACCTCGCGCCGCGCGGCGCCATGCGGCATCCACGCGCGGCTCATGGGAACGGGCTCGCGGTGGCAAACCACAGGCCGACGCCGGTGGCGATGATGAAGGCGCTGTCCAACAGGCCGGCCGCCAGGAAGAACTTGGTCTGCAGCTGCGGCGCAAATTCGGGCTGGCGCGCCGAGGCCTCCAGAAAGCGCGCCGCCACCAGCCCGATGCCCAGGCAGGAGCCCGCGGCAGGAATGGCGATGAGCAGCGCCACCGCGAGCGGAAGAAGGTCGTGCGTCATGGGAGGGGTCCGTGAGCCTGAAGTGTCGCAAAAACCGCCCGGCGCACCATCAGGCGCGCGCGGCGCGACCCGCCGCCACGGCGGACGAGTGCCGCCAGGCCAGCCACTCGACGATCGCCAGCAGCAGCACCCCCACCCCGTGCAGCGCCAGATAGGCGCGGCCCCAGGCGTTGGCCGCCAAGGCATCCGAAGCCAGCAGGCCCAGCGCCGCGAACGCCCACAGGCCGTTGCCGACGATCACCCCCAGCACCCACTCGGCGGCGAGTCGGGGCGATCGCGCCAGCCACAGCAAGAGCGCACTCCAGGGCACCAGAAACACGCCGACGCCCCGCCACAGGCCGTGCGGCAAGGCCAGGGCATCGGCCAGGGCGTTACCCCCCAGCAGGTGCGCGGCGGCGATCGCCGCGCAGGTGGCGGCATCAACCAGCAAGGCCCATGTCAGCCACGGAGAAGGTTCGAGGGTTCGCATGCGCGGGCTCCTGTCGTCGATGGCCGGTGCACCCTTGCGCCAGCCTGCAGCCAGTATGCGAAGCCGCCCTCGGCGCGGCGATTACCTGTCAGGTAAGCGGCGCGTGCGCCCGCGCCCACTGCACGATCTGCGCCGGGTTGGTCAGCGCGCCGGCCTGGCGCGCCACTTCGCGGCCGGAGGCGAACAGCGCCAGCGTCGGAATGCTGCGGATGTTGTAGCGCGTGCCGAGCGCGGGCACGGCCTCGGTGTCCACCTTGGCCAGCTGCATGTGCGGCTCCAGCAGCACGGCGGCCTGCTCGTAGGCGGGGGCCATCATGCGGCAGGGCCCACACCAGGGCGCCCAGAAGTCGACCAGCACCGGGATCTGGCTGCGCGCGACGTGTTTGTCGAACGTGGCCTCGTCACCCAGCGCGACGGGGTGGCCGGCAAACAGCGGCTGCTTGCACTGCCCGCAGGTGGGCGCGCTGGCCAACTGGTCGGCTCGCACGCGGTTGGTGGTGTGGCAGTGGGGGCAGACGATGTGCAGAGTGGTTTCGCTCATGAAATCATTCCTCGGTATGCTTGCGCATTTTGCGGCGGGTGGGGGCAAAAACAAGTCCGGCCCGCTCACCCGCGCTGCCGCGCCCCCTCCGCCCCATCGCATGAACCTTCCCGCCTCGCCGCCGCGGCCTTCGCCGTGGGCCATCGACCCGGCCGACCCGCGGCAGATGGCGCGCCTGACCCTGGCCTACATCGGGCTGCACCTGCTGGTGTGGACCTTGCTGCCAGCCCTCAGCCACCGCGCGCCGCCCTGGGACAACATCGAGCAGCTGGTGTGGACGCAGTCGCTGCAATGGGGCTATTACAAGCATCCGCCAGCGCCCACCTGGTGGATGTACTTCTGGACCGAGCTGCTGGGGCGCACCGTCTGGGTCACGTTTTTTGCCGCCGAGCTGAGCGTGGCCGCCATGCTGGTGTGCGTGTGGCGCCTGGCGCTGGGGTTCACCACGCCGCTGCGCGCCTTCGTGTCGGTGGTGCTGACCTCACTGGTGGCCTATCACGGGCTGCGCGGCATCATGGCCAACCACAACACCTTGCAGCTGATGCCGGTGGGCCTGCTGCTGTGGGCCGTGCTGGCGGCCGTGCGCGCGCCCGACGCACGGCGCTGGCTGCAATGGGCGCTGGTGGGCGCGGCGGCGGCGCTGACGCTGCTGTCCAAGTACAGCGCGCTGGTGTGGTTCGCCGTCATCGGCGTGTGGCTGCTGCAGGATGCGCGCATGCGCAGCGGGCGCGCCTGGGCGCCGGTGCTGCTGGCGGTGGTGGTGGGCCTGGTCGGGGTGACGCCGCACCTGGCCTGGATCGCCGAGTCGGGCTTCGCCTCGCTGCACTACGCCGAACGCTCGGTGGAAGAAGGCATTGCCGGCAACCGCAGCCACTGGGTGGACCTGTGGGACTTCGCCACCACCCAGCTGGGCCGCATGGTGCCGGCCCTGCTGGGGCTGGCGTGGCTGCGCTGGTGGCTGCGGCGCGACGCCGTCACCGCCCGGCCGCCGGCGGTGCTGAACGAGCGGCGCTTCGTGCTCTTCATGGGCCTGGGGCCGCTGCTGCTGACGCTGGCGCTGGGCGTGGGCGGGGTGCACCTGGCGGCGTCCTGGGCCACCACCTTCTATGTCTTCTTCGGCCTGCTGCTGCTGCGCTGGGTGCCGGCGGTGGCGCCCGCGCGCCTGCTGAGGGCCACGCTGGTGGTGGGGGTGGCGATGGAGCTGATCCTGGCCGGCGGGCTGGCGCTGGGGCGCGGCGTGGGGGTCGACCTGCTGGGCCGCGCGGCGCGCTCCAACTTTCCGGCGCCGGCGCTGGCTGTGCAATTGCAGCAGGTGTGGCGCCAGCACGCCCACACGCCGCTGCGCGTGCTGGTGGGCGAGACTTGGCTGGCCGGCAACGTGTCGATCCACCTGCCCTCGCAGCCGCTGGTGTTCATCGACGGCGACCCGGCGCACGCCCCCTGGATCGACACGCCGGCGCTGGCGCGCTGCGACCTGCTGGTGCTGATCGACCGTAGCCCCGGCGCGCCCGAGCCCGAGGCCACGCAGCGGCAGTGGATGGCCCGCGCGCAGACGCACGGCCAGGTCAGCATGCCCTGGACATCGAAGCCCCAGGGCCCGCGCCTGACGGTGGACTGGGGCATCGCCCGCGCCAGCGCGCCCGACTGCGCGGGGGCGCAGCTGACCACGCGGCACTCGCCCTGGTCGTTCGGAAAACTATTCAATCGATAGCTTCTGAGGCAGATCGGGCGCTGGCTGCAGCCACATTTGATTGAAATTTCGGCGCGCCCGCCCGTTCATGGGCGCTGGCACGCCGGCGGCACGTAGGCGCGCCAGGCAATGTGCAGCGGCTCGCCGCCCACGTGACGCGGCCACGCAATGGACCATTCGCCCTGGCTCACGCGCCAGCTGCCGGGCGGTGCCTGGTCGAGCACGGGCGCGGCCGGCGCGCCGTCGTAGTCGCCCACGTGCCAGACCAGCAGCGCGCCCTCGCGCCGCAGGCGTTCGGGCGTGATCGAGGGCGAATAGACCGGGTTGACGTCCACCAGCACCGCGGCCATGGGCCGCACGCCCTCGGCCACCAGGCCGGCCTCCCAGATGCTGCCGGCCACCACGCGCAGCGGGCAGCTGGCCAGCTGCTGCCACTGGCGCTGGGCCTGATCGCCGAGGGCCTGGGCCGGCCAGTCCATGCGCGCGGGCTGCGCGCGCCCTTGCCAGCTCCAGCCCAGGTACCAGAGCATGGCCAGCGTGATCGCCGCCAGCCACAGCGCCAGCGCGCGCCCCAGCGCCACGCGCTTGCGCGCCAGCCATTCGGGCGCGAAGCCGGCCAGCAGCAGCACGGCCGACAGGTTCCACATCGGCGTGCCCCACATGGGATGCAGGCGCGCACCCAGCAGCGAGCCGCCAGCGGCCACGAGCAGCGCCGGGGCCAGCGCCACCCCCAGCAGCCAGCGGCGCTGCGCCGGCTCGACCTGCTGCCAGCGCCAGCGCCAGGGCAGCAGCCCGCAGGCCAGCGCGATCACCAGCAGCGGCACGTGCGCCAGCAACTGCATGAGGAGAAATTCGAGGCCCGAGGCGTGATCCCGGTGCGGCCCGCCGTTGGCGCGGGCGGCGAAATACTCGAAGGGCAAACCGCCATGCTGCACCAGCCACAGCGCGTGCGGCGCCAGGATCAGGCCCGCCACGGTCAGCGCCAGCCAGGGCCCCGGCCGGCGCAGCGCGCGCGGCTCGTGCCACAGCAGGCCGGCCGCCAGGCACAGCAGCAGCACCGCGGTCGAATACTTGGCCAGCAGCCCCAGGCCGGCCCACACCCCCAGCCACAGCCAGTGGCGCCGCGCGCGCTCGGGCGCGCCGAACATCAGCTGGTGCGCATGCCAGGCGAGCGCCGCCCAAGCCGGCAGCTGGGCCACGTTGTGGTTGAACTCCAGCGTCGGCCATGTGTAGTAGTACACGGCGTACAGCAGCAGCGCCGCCAGCGCCGCGCGCTCGGGCCCCAGCAGCGCGCGCGCCAGCCGGTGCACGTAAAACAAGGTCAGCAGGACGGCCAGTTGCCCCAGCAGATAAGGCCCGAAGCGGCCCAGCAGCTGAAACGCTGCAAACAGCAGCCAGGCCGGCAGCGGCGGATGCTTGTAGTAGCCCCACTGCCACGCCTGGCCCCAGGCGATGCCCTCGACCACGTCCAGCTGCAGGCTGGGCGCCAGCAGCGCGGGCAGCAGCGTCCAGGCCAGCACGTAGGCCGCCAGCGCCCAGGCCCACAGCGGCCAGCGGCGTATCGGCCGACCGGCTGCGGTCAATGCCCCCATTCGGCCTCGCAGGATTTGTCAGGCCAGGGATCGGCCCAGGCGCGCCACGCCTTCGCGGATGAGGTCTTCACCCGCGGTGGCGAAGGACAGCCGGAAGGTGCTGCGGTCGGGGTCGGCGCAATAGAAGGGCGCGCCGGGCACGAAGGCCACGCCCTGCTCGATGGCGCGCTGGGCCAGCTCGCCCGCGTCGCGCAGCTTGCCGCCGGCGCCGGTCAGGCGCGCCCACACGAACAGCCCGCCCTGCGGCTGCACGAACTCGACGGCGGCGCCCAGCTCCTGGCGCAGCGCCTGGCCCATGGCCAGCGCGCGCCGGCCGTAGGTGGCGCGCACGGTGGCCAGCGTGGCCGGCATCAGGCCGGCGGCCAGATAGCGCGCGGCGGTGGCCTGCGCGAAGGTGCTGGTGTGCGCGTCGGAAAACTGCTTGCACATGACGGCCTTGGCCAGCAGCGCCGGCGGCGCCACCATCCAGCCGATGCGCAGGCCGGGCGAAAGCACCTTGCTGAGCGAGCCGCAGTGCACCAGCCAGTCGCGGCTGCCCGGCACCTGATGGCTGAGCGCCAGCAGGCTGGGCGGCGGCGGCGCGTCGAAGTACAAGTCGCCGTAGGGGTCGTCCTCGACGATCAGGGTCTGGTGCTTGACCGCCAGCTCGAGCACGCGCTTGCGCCGCTCCAGGCTCAGCATGGCGCCGCTGGGGTTGCCGAAGGTGGGAATCAGGTACACCAGCCGCGGGCGGTGCTGCACGATGAGCTGCTCCAGCCGATCGACCTGCACGCCCGCGTCGTCGATGGGTGCGCTGACCAGATCGGCGCCGTACAGGCGAAAGCACTGGATGGTGGCCAGGAAGGTCGGGCCTTCGACGATGGCGGTGCTGCCCGGCTCCAGCAGGGTCTTGCCCAGCAGGTCCAGCGCCTGCTGGCTGCCGGTGGTGACCATCAGGCCGTCGCCAGCCAGGCCCTGCACGCCCTTGGACTGCATGAAGCCGGCCAGCTGCTCGCGCAGCGGCTGGTAGCCCTCGGTGGCGCCGTACTGCAGCGCGCCGCCCGGCTCGTCGCTCAGGGCCGTGTCGACCGCCTGGCGGATGCCGGCGACGTCGAACATGGCGCTGTCCGGAAAGCCGCCGGAAAAGCTGATGATGCCGGGTTTGCCCAGCAGCTTGAACAGCTCGCGGATGGCCGAGGTTTCGACGTTGTCGAGGCGTTTGGCAAAGGAAAGGGACATGGCGGTCGGGGAATCGAAGGATGGCGGAAATGCAGGCGCCATTGTGCGGCACGGCTGCGCCGTATCCCCGGCCCGCTTCTCGTTGCGCACCGCCGGGCTCCGATGTAGATGGCCAGCCCCACCCAGCCGCCAGATCAGCCTGCCAAGCCCCCCGGGCGGGCGGTAACCCGCCGGGGTCTTGCCATGTCGCGCGCTCCGGTAAGAGCGCCTTGATGGGAAGAAGTATCGGGCAGCCGGCGTGGATGGATTTGCTGAATTTCCACGAAAACCGTCGATTGACAGCATAATTTACTGTATATATAAAATTTGCGGAATAATATACCTCATGGATCGCCTGGACAGAAAAATTCTCTCGGTGCTGCAGCAGGACGCGCGCGCCAGCCTGCAAGACATCGGCGCCGCCGTCGGCCTGAGCCCCTCGCCCTGCTGGGCGCGCATCCGCAAGATGGAAGAAGCCGGCGTGATCGAGGGCTACACCGTGCGCCTGAACCCGCTGGCGCTGGGGCTGGCCGACACGGTGCTGGTCATGGTCACCCTCGACAGCCATTCCGACAACACGCTGGAGAAGTTCGGCGAGGTGCTGGCCAGCATCCCCGAGGTGGTCGAGGCGCACCTGGTCTCGGGCGAGTACGACTACCTGCTGCGCGTGGTGGTCAAGGACACGCGCGACTACGAACGCCTGCTGCGCGAGCGGCTCTACAAGATCAAGGGCATACGCCACAGCCAGTCGAGCTTCGTGCTGCGCACGCTGAAGAAGGCCGATCTGCCGCTGGGCGTATGACGCGGCAGCCGCCGTGGCCGGCGGCTCATTCCATTTCTAAATCACCCGTGTCGTTGTTGCTTCACCTTGTCGTGCTACAGCATTGCCTGCGGTTTTGCGCCTGGACACGAATGATTTGGAAACGGAATCAGGGGGAGGAGTGCGTCATTGTCTGCGACGGTTCGGCCTCGGCGGCGTCGAGCCAGCGCGTGAATACGGCCTGGCTGGCTGCGGGCAGGGCGTCCTGCAGGGCCTGGGCTGCATGGCGCAGGGTGCGTGGATCGATGCCGGCCTGGCCCAGTTCGCAGGCATGGCCGACCAGCCAGCGCTCCAACTCGCGCGGATCGGCCTCCAGGTGAAATTGCAGGCCCAGCACCCGGACGCCCAGCGCAAAGGCCTGATGGGGGCAGCTTTGCGTGCCGGCGAGCCTCTGCGTTCCGGCCGGTATGGCGAACTGGTCGCCATGCCAGTGCAGCACAGGGGTCTCTCCGAGCGCCGCGAGAGCGGAGTCCCGGCCGGCTTCGGTCAGCGTGAGCGGACCGAAGCCGATTTCCTTGTGGCCCATGGGCCGTACATCCGCGCCCAGCGCGCGTGCGATCAATTGGGCGCCCAGGCAGATGCCGATCAGCGGCCGGCCGCTGGCCAGGCGCGCGCGCACCAGAGACAGCTCATCGGCGAGGAAGGGGTACAGGGACTCGTCGAAGGCGCCTATGGGGCCGCCAAGCACCACGATCAGGTCGGCGGCCTGCAACGCCCGGTCGGTCAACTCGTCGCGCGTGGCATCGACGTAGTGAATACCGTAGCCGCGCGCGGCCAGCAGGGGCGCAAGCGTGCCCAGATCCTCGAAATCCAGATGGCGAATGGCGATGGCGGCTTTCATCGTTGGCTGTCCTCGGTGGAGTCTGGGGCAACAGCGCGCTGAAGTTGTTGACAGGGGTCAGCCCAGCAGCAGCGCGTCGTCCGCCAGCTTCTCGCCGCGCACCTTCTCGAACATGTGCAGCAGGTCGGGCACGTCCAGGCGCGCGCGCTCTTCGCCCGCCACGTCCAGCACCACCTGACCCTGGTGCAGCATGACGGTGCGCTGGCCCACGTCGAGTGCCTGGCGCATGCTGTGGGTGACCATCATGGTGGTGAGCTGGTTCTCGGCCACGATGCGGCGCGTGAGCTGCAGCACGAACTCGGCCGTGCGCGGGTCGAGCGCGGCGGTGTGCTCGTCCAGCAGCAGGATGCGCGAGGGCTGCAGTGCCGCCATCAGCAGGCTGACGGCCTGGCGCTGGCCGCCGGAGAGCAGGCCGATGCGGTCGGTGAGGCGGTTTTCCAGCCCCAGGCCCAGGGTGGCCAGGCGCTCGCGGTACATGGCGCGCTCGGCCTGCTTGACGGCGCCGCGCAGGCCGCGGCGCGTGCCGCGCTGGCGCGCCAGGGCCATGTTTTCCTCGATCGTCAGGTCCTCGCAGGTGCCGGCCATCGGGTCCTGGAACACGCGCGCCACGCGCTCGGCGCGCGCCCACACGGGCAGGCGGGTGACGTCCAGGCCGTCGATGGCGATGCGGCCCGAATCGACGCCCAGGTCGCCCGAAATGGCGTTCAGGAAGGTGGACTTGCCGGCGCCGTTGGAGCCGATGACGGTGACGAACTGGCCGGCCGGAATCTCCAGCGACATGCCGCGCAGCGCGCGCGTCTCGATCGGCGTGCCGGGGTTGAAGGTGATGTGCAGGTCTTGCGCGCTCAGCATGGCGTGGCTCCGGCCTTACAGGCTCTTGGGCGCGTCGGGCAGGCGCCGGTGCTGCAGCATGCGCTTGAGCTGCGGGATGACCAGCGCGATGGCGACCAGCACGGCGGTGACCAGGTTCAGGTCCTGCGCCTTCAGGCCGATGAAGTCGCTGTTGAGCGCCAGCGCGATGAAGAAGCGGTAGACGATGGCGCCGACGATGACGGCCAGCGTGGCGTAGACGATGCGCCGCGAGGGCATGATGGCCTCGCCCACGATCACCGCGGCCAGGCCGATGACGATGGTGCCGATGCCCATGGAGATGTCCGAGCCGCCCTGCGTCTGCGCGAACAGCGCGCCGGCCAGCCCGACCAGCGCGTTGGAAATGGCCATGCCCAGCAGCACCATGGCGCCGGTGTTGATGCCCTGCGCGCGCGCCATGCGGGCGTTGGAGCCGGTGGCGCGAATGGCCAGGCCGCGCTCGGTGGAGAAAAACCAGTCCATCGCCAGCTTGGCGACGATGACGATCAGCAGCATCAAGATCGGGCGCCACCAGTAGTCGGCCAGGCCCGCCGGCTGCAGCACGTTGAACACCGTGGGGTCGTTGATCAGCGGCACGTTGGGGCCGCCCATGATGCGCAGGTTGACCGAATACAGCGCGATCATCATCAGGATCGAGGCCAGCAGGTCCATGATCTTCAGGCGCACGTTCAGCCAGCCGGTGATGAGGCCGGCCAGCGCGCCCGCCAGCGTGGCGACCGCGGTGGCGGTGAAGGGGTCGGCGCCCTTGGAGATGAGCGTGGCGCACACCGCGCCGCCCAGCGGAAAGCTGCCGTCCACCGTCAGGTCGGGAAAGCGCAGCAGCCGAAACGACAGCAGCACGCCCAGCGCGACCAGGGCGAAGATCAGGCCGATTTCAACGGCGCCGAGCAGCGAGAACAGGGACATGATCGATGGGCCTGGCTAAAAAAAACGAGCCATGATGACATGGCTCTCGAACATCACGAGGCGCGGTTGCCCGCGCCCTCGCGCTTTACTTGACGACCTGCGCCGCCGACTGGATCAGCGCGTCGGACAGCTTGACGCCCTGCTTCTCGGCCGCGCCGGGGTTGACGTACAGCTCCAGCTTGCTGCTGGTCTCGGGCTTGATGTCGCCGGGCTTCTCGCCCTTGAGGATGCGCACCACCATGCGCCCGGTCTGCTCGCCCAGGTCGCGGTAGTTGATGCCCAGCGCCGCGATGGCGCCGCGCTTGACGCTGTCGGTGTCCGAGGCCACCAGCGGAATCTTGGCGTCCTGGCCGACCTTGACCAGCGACTCGTAGGCCGACACCACGTTGTTGTCGGTGTTGGTGTAGATCACGTCCACCTTGCCCACCAGGCTGCGCGCGGCGCTGCTGACGTCGACCGAGCGCGGGGCCGAGGCCTCGACCAGGCTCATGCCGCGCTTGGCCAGCAGGTCCTTCATTTCCTTGACCACCACCACCGAGTTGGCCTCGCCGGGGCTGTAGACCATGCCCACGCGCTTGGCGCCGGGCACCACCTGCCTGATCAGGTCGATCTGCTTGTCCAGCTGCAGCAGGTCGGACACACCGGTGACGTTGGTGTGCGAGGGCTCCCAGCTGGGCACCAGCTTGGCGGCCACCGGGTCGGTCACGGCCGAGAACACGATCGGCACCGTCTTGGTCGCCGCCACCGCGGCCTGCGCCGTGGGCGTGGCGATGCCGACGATGGCGTCCGGGTTGTCGCCGACGAACTTGCGCGCGATCTGCGCCGCCGTGCCGGTGTTGCCCTGCGCGCTCTGGTACTGCCACTTCAGGTTCTTGCCCGACTCGTAGCCGGCGTCCTTCAGCGCGGCCTGCACGCCGTCGCGCACGGCGTCCAGCGCCGGGTGCTCGACGATGGCCAGCACCGCCACCGACTTTTCCTGCGCGCTGGCCGGAGTCATCGCCGCCATGGCCAGTGCCACGGCACCCAAGGGCATCCACGCCCACTTTGTCAACTGCTTCACCGGCGAACCTCTTTGCATGTGTAAGGATGGAATGGGCCGGCCGCGCCACCCTGTCGGGCGCGCGGCCGGTAGGGCAAGTCTACGCCAGATCGCGCGCCGCCGTTTTCAAGCCAAATCGGCCTCTGGCGCAGATACAACAAGCGCCGGAAGCTATCATTTTTACATTTCCGAATAGTTGGGCCCGCCGCCGCCCTCGGGCGTGACCCAGACGATGTTCTGCGTCGGGTCCTTGATGTCGCAGGTCTTGCAGTGCACGCAGTTCTGCGCGTTGATCTGCAGGCGCATGGCGCCGCCACCCTGCGCCTCGTCGGGCACGAACTCGTATACCCCCGCCGGGCAATAGCGCCCCTCGGGGCCGGCGTATTGCGGCAGGTTGATGCGCACCGGCACCGTGGCGTCCTTCAGCGTCAGGTGGGCGGGCTGGTTTTCTTCGTGGTTGGTGTTGCTGATGAACACGCTGGACAGGCGGTCGAAGGTCAGCTGGCCGTCGGGCCTGGGGTAGTCGATGGGCTTGAACTGGCTGGCGGGCTTCAGCTGCACGTGGTCGGGCTGCTTGCGATGCAGCGTCCAGGGCATGTGGCCGCGCAGCGCGTACTGCTCGAAGCCGTTCATCACCGTGCCGACCGTCAGGCCCTTCTTGAACCAGTTCTTGAAGTTGCGGTCCTTGTTGAGTTCGCGCGCCAGCCAGCTGGCCTCGAAGGCCTCGGGGTAGGCCGTCAGCTCGTCGCCCTGGCGGCCGGCCAGCACGGCATCCACCGCGGCCTCGCCGGCCAGCGCGCCGGTCTTCATCGCCGCGTGGCTGCCCTTGATGCGGCCAACGTTGAGGTAGCCCGCGTCGCAGCCCACCAGCGCGCCACCGGGGAACACCGTCTTGGGCAGCGCCAGCACGCCGCCGGCGGTGATGGCGCGCGCGCCGTAGGACAGGCGCTTGGCATTGACCTTGCCCGCGTTGTCGGTGAAGTACCACTTGATGCGTGGATGCGTCTTCCAGCGCTGGAACTCCTCGAACGGGCTGAGGTAGGGGTTGGCGTAGTTCAGGCCGACCACGTAGCCGCAATAGACCTTGTTGTCCTCGGCGTGATACATGAAGGCGCCGCCGTAGGTGAACTCGTCCATCGGCCAGCCGGCGGTGTGCATCACGAAGCCGGGCGTGTGGCGGCTGGGGTCGACCTCCCAGATTTCCTTGATGCCGATGGCGTAGCTTTGCGGGTCGCTGTGCTCGTCGAGCTTGTAGCGCGCGATCAGCTGCTTGCCCAGGTGCCCGCGCGAGCCTTCGGAAAAAATCGTGTACTTGCCGTGCAACTCCATGCCGAGCTGAAAGTGGTCGGTCGGCTCGCCGTCCTTGCCGATCCCCATGTTGCCCGTGGCCACGCCCTTGACGCTGCCGTCCTCGTTGAACAGCAGCTCGGCGGCCGGAAAGCCGGGGAAGATCTCCACGCCCAATTCTTCGGCCTGCGCGGCCAGCCAGCGCACCACCTTGCCCAGGCTGGCGATGTAGTTGCCGTGGTTGTTGGCAAAAGGCGGCAGGAACATGTTGGGCACGCGCGTGCCGCCGGTTTCGTTCAAAAAGACGTAGGCGTCCTCGGTCACCGGCTGGTTCAGGGGCGCGCCCTTTTCCTTCCAGTCGGGGATCAGCTCGGTCAGCGCCTTGGGGTCGATCACGGCGCCCGACAGGATGTGGGCGCCGGGCTCGGAGCCCTTTTCGAGCACCACCACCGACACGTCCTGGCCCATTTCGGCCGCGCGCTGCTTGATGCGGATGGCGGCGGACAGACCGGCCGGGCCGGCGCCGACGACGACCACGTCGTACTCCATGGACTCGCGGGGGCCGAACTTCTGGATGATTTCCTCAGGGGTCATGGGCATGGAAGACTCGCGTTTGAAATAATGGAAACCCGGGGGCCGGCCGAAGCGCCCAGCGCGCGCCGGCCCATCCATCGATTCTATGCATCGCCGCGGGCGCCTCGAACGCCCCGGTTTCGGAGCCAGGCTCATGAGCTATCACATCGACCTGTCGGGCCGCGTGGCCCTTGTCACCGGCGCCTCCAGCGGGCTGGGCGCGCAGTTCGCGCGCACCCTGGCGCGCGCCGGCGCCGGCGTGGTGCTGGCCAGCCGGCGGCTGGATCAGCTCAAGAACCTGCGCGCGCGCATCGAGGGCGACGGCGGCGACGCCCACGTGGTGGAGTGCGACGTGACCGACGTGCAGTCCATCAAGGCCGCCGTGGCGCATGCCGAGACCGAGATGGGCTCGATCGACATCCTGGTCAACAACTCGGGCGTGTCCACCACCCAGCGCCTGCAGGACGTGAGCGAGGACGACTACGACCACGTCTTCCACACCAACGTGCGCGGCGCCTTCTTCGTCGCGCAGGAGGTGGGCAAGCGCATGCTGGCGCGCGCCCAGGGTGCGGCGCCGGGCAGCTTCACCGGCGGGCGCATCATCAACATCGCCAGCATGGCCGGGCTGAAGGTGCTGCCCAAGATCGGCGTGTACTGCATGAGCAAGGCGGCCGTGATCCAGATGACCAAGGCGATGGCGCTGGAATGGGGGCGCCACGGCATCAACGTCAACGCCATCTGCCCCGGCTACATCGACACCGAGCTGAACCGCCACCACTGGCAGACCGAGGCCGGCCGCAAGCTGATCGGCATGCTGCCGCGCCGCCGCGTGGGCACGCCCGCCGACCTGGACGCGGTGCTGATGATGCTGGCCTCGGACGAGAGCCACTTCGTCAACGGCGCCATCATCAGCGCCGACGACGGCTTTGCGGTCTGATGCGGCGCCAGCGCCCGTCCAGCAAGCGCCGACAGCAATCATTTCAATAGCATCGTCCAACAACAAGCCCTGATGAAGATCGACCTCCCCGAACAGAAAAAGCTCGTCCACGAGATGCTCATCCCCATCCGCTGGGGCGACATGGACGCCATGGGCCACATCAACAACACGGTCTACTTCCGCTACATGGAGACGGCGCGCATCGAATGGGTCAACGCCATGGGCCTGGCGCCGCGGCCCGGCGGCGAGGCCATCGTCATCGTCAACGCCTTCTGCAACTTCATCCGCCAGTTCGAATACCCCGGCGAGGTGCGCATCAAGACCTTCGCCAGTAACCCCGGCCGCAGCTCCTTCGACACCTGGGCGACGATGGAGCGCACCGACGACCCCGGCACCGTGTACGCCAGCGGCGGCGCCACCATCGTGTGGGTCGACATGGCGGCGCACAAGTCCGCACCCCTGCCCGACTGGCTGCGGCGGGCCGTCGAGCCGGCGCCGGCGGGCTGAAGGGCACGCCTGCCGCCGTCTCGGATCGAAGTACCAACAACGTCTATACTTCGTCCATATATCCTCAAAAGAGCCGCCCATGTCCAAGGAAGCCATGTTCACGATGAAGCTCGAAGCCGAGCTGCGCGACGCCTTCATGGCCGAGGCCCAGGCCAGCCACCGGCCCGCGTCGCAAATCTTGCGCGAACTGATGCGCGACTTCATTCAACACCAGCGCGACGCACGCGGCTACGACGCCTTCCTGCAGGCCAAGGTCGGTCGGGCGCGTCAGCAGGTCGAGGCGGGTGATTACGCCAGCGCGGACGAGGTCGAGACCCGCTTTGCCGCCCGCCGCGCCGCATCGCTGGCCAAGGCCGACCGCGTCGATTCGTGAAGGTCTTCTGGACCGCGGGCGCCGAGCAGGATCGCGCCCGCATCTTCGAGTTCATCGGCCAGGACAACCCGCTCGCCGCCATCCGGATGGACGAGCTGTTCGCGGCGACGGCCGGCCGTCTGGCGCAACACCCGCTGCTGGGCCGCACGGGCCAGGTCCCGGGTACGCGCGAGCTGGTCGCCCATGAAAGCTATCGGCTGGTGTACGAGCTACACGACGACGCCGTCTGGCTGCTGGCCCTGGTGCATACGCGACGGCAATGGCCACCCTGATGGGTGAAAATCAGCCGCCATGACGGCCGCATCCATCCCCCACCCCTACGAAGACCTGATGCGCCACGTGCAGGCGCACGGCGTGTTCAACATGGATCGAACGGGAACGGGCACCAAGAGCGTGATCGGGCACCAAAGTGCATCGGCCAACGCAATGGGATGCCGCGCACAAGAACCAAGAAAAAGACCTTTGAATGCATCCGCTTCGGGCAGCCACGCTCTCTGCAACGCACTTACTTCGCATGCATGGTCGCATAGGCTGGGAGGCCTCCGCGCCGAAATCCAAGGCGATTGATCGGCAGGCGTTTTAAAATTTTCAGAGTTGCGCTGCATGACCGAAGAAATTTCAGCTGATAAACCTGATAAACAAGACGCAGGCGGGTTGACGTTGGCGCAGTTTCTGACTGACATTTGGCTATTTCTCAATAGAGACATAAGGACCTTTCTCCCAAAGTCCAAGAAAGATATTCCGGCAATCGAACATAAGACAGATGAGCCCATCGCATCACTCGTTGATCCAGATCGCCTGTCTTCCTTCATATTCCAACGAAAAATTCTGGACTGGCGTGATCATGCGCATGCCAATATCACACGAACGGGAAGAGAACTGCAACACCAACTGGATGATCTTGTCAATCAAAAATTATCCAAAATCGGATTGTTTGACCAATTTTTTCCGGATTTGGCGAGGGACGTTCTTCAAAATGAACTTCGTCACGCCGTTGGTGAAATTTATAAAGAGTCAAAAAATATCGAATATGATATCAATGAAATTAATACAACGAGAGACAGCAGCATAATTCAACGCCTCTACATTGATCCAGCACATCATAAACTAGCGTTTGATTTGCAAATTAATTTTGTTCCGAGCGAGCAAGAAACAATTCTCAATACGATCGACAAATCCTTAAATGGATCAGAGGGAATTGTCACAAATATACGAGATCAAATCACCAAAATTGCAACCCAACTCATTTTGACAGAAAACGAGGCTTGATGTGATTCCTTTCGAGATTCCCGCCCAGTTTCTTGGGCAACATCAAATGGGTGATTTGGTTCGTTTTGGCGCAATACTGAAGGACGCTGCCACCGGCAAAATTGTTGGTCACGTCCAAGAAACGGGTCTCGCTCAATCCATCTTGTCGTCTGTCATGTCCGGGGGACCCAATCCAGTTTCGTTGGTGAGCAATGTACTCAACGCTGGAACCGGGGTCTACACCGCCATTCAGGTTGCGGGGTTAAAATCCATGTTGTCAGAGGTTCAATCCATGCTGGAAACCATGAAGACCCTGCAAATAATGACAATGGGTGTTTCGCTTGTTGGCATTGGCATCAGTGTAGCTGGATTTTTATATACGCGAAAAAGATTCAACGAGCTAGATAGCAAAATCGACCAACTGATGAATAAAATTGATGCTGGATTTGATAGTCAAACCAAATCTCATCTGAGGACACATATGTCGTCCACTAGAAGCCTCATTGAACGGGCATCACATGCACAAGCTCTGTCCAACCCGACAATTGAGTATCAGAACATCTCATCTGCTCTTGCCGACCAAGCCAGTTTCTTCGAAGGAGAAATTTCTTTCACCATCTCGACGCAAAAACCGATTGACCTGGAAGCATTTTTGCAACTTGCACAAACCCTCTTGCTTTGCAACAGCGTTCGCGTTGATTGCCAGATACGATCCAATGAATTGACGCATGCCCTGAGGATTTCTGAATCGATCGGTGAAAAATATAATCATTTATTCAATTCATTGACACCTACATCATTTAATCGAAACGTTGACGATGGATTGAACACTGTCCAGCTTCTTCGAGATGCCACCGACACAGCCATCGGAAGGCCGTATTTGATTGATTATTTGAGAGTAAAAAAAATCGATGGTAGAAAATATATTGATGCCATTGAACGTGAAAAAGAAAATTCTCTTCTTTTGCTCCGAACAAATTGACTCGCTTCCAGTGGATCGACCGAATTGAACGATATACCCACTCCGTCAGCGCAGCACCCCTACGAAGACTTCATGCGCCACGTGCACGAGCACGGGGTGTTCAAGGCCGACCGCACGGGCACGGGCACCACCAGCGTGTTCGGCCACCAGATGCGTTTTGACTTGTCCGCCGGCTTTCCGCTGGTGACCACCAAGAAGGTGCACCTGAAAAGCATCATCTACGAGTTGCTGTGGTTTCTGCGCGGCGACGGCAACGCGCGCTGGCTGCAGGAGCGCGGCGTGACGATCTGGGACGAGTGGGCCAAGCCCGACGGTGACCTGGGCCCCGTGTACGGCGTGCAGTGGCGCAGTTGGCCGACGCCCGACGGCGGCCACATCGACCAGATCGCGCAGGTGGTGCAGCAGCTCAAAAGCAACCCCGACTCGCGCCGCATCATCGTGAGCGCCTGGAACGTGGCAGACCTGCCCAAGATGGCGCTGATGCCCTGCCACGCCTTCTTCCAGTTCTACGTCGCCGATGGCAAGCTGAGTTGCCAGCTGTACCAGCGCAGCGCCGACATCTTTCTGGGCGTGCCCTTCAACATCGCCAGCTACGCGCTGCTGACCCACATGCTGGCGCAGCAGTGCGAGTTGCAGGTGGGCGATTTCATCTGGACCGGCGGCGACTGCCACATCTACGCGAACCACGAAGCGCAGGTGAAGGAGCAGCTGAGCCGCGCGCCCTTCCCCTACCCGACGCTGCACATCAAGCGCCGTCCGCCGTCGATCTTCGACTACGAGTACGAGGACTTCGAGGTGCTGAACTACCGGCACCACCCGGCCATCAAGGCGCCGGTGGCGGTGTGAATTTTGATCGAATCGACCTGCTGCGCTTGTCCAACAAGCGCGAGAAGCTATCAACATTGAAGCAACCGAATGACCGACCTGCTCTCCCTCTACCGCACCATGGTGCGCATCCGCGCCTTCGAGGACGCGGCCGAAGTCGCCAGCCAGGGTGGCGTCGCCGCCTGGGGCAAAGAGGCCTCCAGCACGCCCGCCCTGGTGCGCGGCCCGCTGCACCTGTCGACCGGGCAGGAGGCGGTGGCCGCCGGCGTGTGCGCGCACCTGACGCCCGCCGACCTGCTGACCAGCACCCACCGCGGCCACGGCCACACGCTGGCCAAGGGGGCCGACCCGACCCGGATGATGTGCGAGCTGTTCGGCCGCGCCAGCGGCTACAACGGCGGCAAGGGCGGCTCGATGCACATCGCCGACTTCTCGGTCGGCATGCTGGGCGCCAACGGCGTGGTGGCGGCCGGCCTGCCGATCGCCGTGGGCGCGGCGCAGGGCCTGAAGATTCGCGGCCAGGACGCGATCGCCGTCTGCTTCTTCGGCGACGGTGCCATCAACCGCGGGCCGTTCATGGAGGCGCTGAACTGGGCCGTGGTCTATCACCTGCCGGTGCTCTTCGTGTGCGAGGACAACCGCATCAGCGCCACCACCGCCAGCGCGCCGATGACGGCCGGCCCCGGCGCCAGCGCGCGCGCCGCCGCCATGGGCATCGCGGCGCTGCAGGTCGATGGCACCGACGTGCAGGCCGTCAGTGAAGCCGCGGCCGAGCTGATCCGCGAGATCCGCGCCGGCAGCGGCCCGCGCCTGCTGCACGCGCTGACGGATCGGCACAAGGGCCATGTCTCGGTGGATCCGGGTCTGTACCGCGACCCGGACGCCGTGGCCGCCGCCCTGGCCCGCGACGGCCTGGCGCGCACGCGCGCGCGCCTGGTCGATCAAGGCCACGCCGCGCAGGTCGAACAAATCGAGCGCGCGGCCCAAGCCGAGATCGACGCCGCCGTGGCCACCGCCACCGCCGCGCCCTTGCCGGACAAAAGCGCGGCCTATACCGATATTCAGAACGTGGGAGAGGGAGTGTGGGCATGAGCGCCGTGCAAATGACTTACGCGCAGGCCGCGGCGCTGGCGCTGTCGCAAGCGATGGAACAGAACCCGCACGTCGTCGCCCTGGGCGAAGACCTGGGCCGCGGCGGCGTGTTCGGCCAGTACCGCGATGCCGAGGGCGCGCCCCTGGTGCAGCGCTTCGGGCCGGATCGCATCATCGACACGCCGATTTCCGAATCAACCATCGTCGGCGCCGCCGTCGGCATGGCGCTGGCCGGCTGCACGCCGGTGGTCGAGCTGCGCGTGGTGGACTTCGCCCTGTGCGCCATCGACGAGGTGGTCAACCAGGCCGCCAAGAACCGCTACATGTTCGGCGGCCAGGGCCGCGTGCCGATGGTGCTGCGCATGCCGATCGGCATCTGGTCGGCCTCGGCCGCGCAGCACAGCCAGTCGCTGGAAGCCTGGTTCGCCCACATCCCCGGCCTGGTCGTCGTCGCGCCCGCCACGGCGGCCGACAACCACGGCCTGCTGCTGGCCGCGCTGGCCTCGGGCGACCCGGTGGTCTACATGGAGCACAAGGAGCTGTGGGCCGTGCCGGGCGAAGTGGTGCCGGGCGAAGTGGTGCCCTTGGGCAAGGCCCGCATCGCGCGCGAAGGGCGTGACGTGACCATCGTGTCGTGGTCGCGCCAAATGACGGCGTGCCAGGACGCCGCCGAACAACTTGCCGCGCAGGGCGTGCAGGTCGAGCTGATCGACCTGCGCACCCTCTGGCCCTGGGACAAGGCCGCGGTGTTGGCCAGTGTGGCCAAGACCGGCCGCCTGCTGGTGGTGCACGAGGCGATCCGCGCCGCCGGCTTCGGCGCCGAGATCGCCGCCACGGTGGCCGAGGAAACCGGCGCCACGAACTCGAAGGCGCACAGCGCAAGCGCTGTGCGCGTGGCCCGCCTCGGCGCGCCGCGCATCCCCGTCGGCTACGCGCCCACGCTGGAGGCCGAGGCGCGCGTCAGTGCCGCGCACATCGTCGCCGCGGCGCACAAGCTGGTCACATGACGCGCCCGCGCATCGGCCTGATCTGGGCGCAGGCGCGCGGCGGCGTCATCGGCAAGGACGGCGTGATGCCCTGGCACCTGCCCGAAGACCTGGCGCACTTCAAGCGCGTCACGCAGGGCCACCCGGTCATCATGGGGCGCAAGACCTGGGACTCGATCCCGCCACGCTTTCGCCCCCTGCCCGGGCGGCGCAACATCGTCCTCACGCGCCAGGCCAATTTGAATGAAACAGGCTTTGAGCCGGCGTCCAGTCTGCGCGAAGCGCTACAACTTTGCGAGAACTCGGCACAAGTCTGGATCATCGGCGGCGCGCAAATCTACGCCCAGGCGCTGCCGCTGGCCGACGAGCTGGTGGTGACCGAGATCGACGCCGACATCCCGGGCGACGCCTTCGCGCCCGCCATCGGCGCCGACTGGCGCGAGTTGGCACGCGAGCCATTCGCCTCCAGCACCGGGCTGCGCGGCGCCTTCGTCACCTGGCGGCGCGCGACCGCACCATCACCTGAACGCCCCGACCGGCCGACCGAGTCATGACCGCCTCCGACCCCGCCTTTCACGCCCTGCCCGACCTGATCGCCGAGCACGCACGCCAGCGCCCCGAGCACCCCGCCCTGCGCTGCGGGGACGAAACCCTCAGCTACGCCGAGCTCGACGCGCTGATGGACCGCATCGCCGCCGCATTGCAACGCGATGGCGTGCAGCCCGGCCAGTGCATCGCCGTCTGCGCCAGCCCTTCGGTGCGCTACGCGGCGCTGTTCATGGGCGCGCTGCGCGCCGGCGTGGCGGTGGCGCCGCTGGCGCCTTCGGCCACCGCCGAGGCCTTGGCCTCGATGCTGCGCGACGCCGGTGCGCGCCTCCTGTTCGTCGACACCGACGCCGCGCTGCGCCTGCCCGCGCCAGAGCCGGCGCTGCCGCGCATCGCGTTGGACGGCGCCGCCGCCGGCCGGGCCTTTGGGGACTGGCTGGCGCCCGCCGGCACGCGCCCGCAGCCCGTGGCCATCACGCCCGAGACGCCCTTCAACATCATCTATTCCAGCGGCACCACCGGCACACCCAAGGGCATCGTGCAGTCGCATGGCATGCGCTGGGCGCACATCCGCCGCGGCGCCACCTACGACTACGGCCCGCACGGCACCACGCTGCTGGCCACGCCGCTGTACTCCAACACCACGCTGGTGGTGTTCGTGCCCACGCTGGCCTACGGCGGCTGCGCGGTGCTGATGCCCAAATTCGACGCCCTGCACTACCTGCAGCTGGCCGAGCAATATCACGTCACGCACACCATGCTGGTGCCGGTGCAATACCAGCGCATCATGGCGCTGCCGCAGTTCGGGCAGTTCGATCTGAGCGCGTTTCGCAACAAGTTCTGCACCAGCGCGCCGTTTCGCGCCGATCTGAAGGCCGACGTGCTGGCGCGCTGGCCAGGCGGCCTGACCGAGTTCTACGGCATGACCGAGGGCGGCGGCACCTGCATCCTCGACGCCCACCGTCACCCCGACAAGCTGCACACCGTGGGCCAGCCGGCCGTGGGCAGCGACATCCGCCTGATCGACGAGGCCGGGCACGAGCTGCCGGCTGGCGAGGCGGGCGAGGTGGTGGGCCACTCGGCCGGCATGATGACCGGCTATCACGGCCAGCCCGAGAAGACGCGCGAGGCCGAGTGGTTCGACGCCACCGGCAAGCGCTTCATCCGCACCGGCGACGTCGGGCGCTTCGACGCCGACGGCTTTCTGACCCTGATCGACCGCCGCAAGGACATGATCATCAGCGGCGGCTTCAACATCTACCCCAGCGACCTGGAAGCGTTGCTGCGCCAGCACCCCGCCGTGCACGACGTGGCCGTGGTCGGCGTGCCCAGCGCGCAGTGGGGCGAAACGCCGGTGGCCTATGTCGTCGCCAACGCCGGCGCCGGCGCGACGGCCGCCGAGCTGAAGGACTGGGCCAACCAGCGCGTCGGCAAGACCCAGCGCCTGGCCGACCTGCGCCTGGTGGCCGAGCTGCCGCGCAGCGCCATCGGCAAGGTGCTCAAGCGCGAGCTGCGCGAGGCCTACGGCGCCGCGCGCTGAGCGTCAGGCACGCCTCACAGCTTGATGCCCGCGATGCGGACCAGCCGCGTCCAGCGGTCGGTCTCCTTCGACACGTAGATCGAATACACGCTGGAGCCCTGAGCCGGAATCGTGAAGCCGTTGGGCTCCATGTATTTCTTCACCGGCGCGCTGGCCATCACCTTGGCCAGCTCGGTCTCCAGCCGCGCCACGACGGCCGGCGGCGTGCCCTTGGCCACCGAGATGCCGGACCAGGACACGGCCTCGAAGCCGAGGTAGCCCGCCTCGGACATGGTCGGCACGTCGGGCAGCAGATTGCTGCGGCCCTTGCTGCTGACGGCCAGCGCCTTGAGCTTGCCGTCCTTGATCAGCCGGTGCGCCGCGTCGACGTTGATGAAGATGGCGTCGACGCCGCCCTTCAAGGCCGCGTCCAGCAAGGGCTTGCCGCCGCTGAACGACACGCCCTTGAACTTGCCGCCAGTGCACAGGTTCTCGCCCTTGCCAATCGCAAAGCAGGTGCGCTGCATCTGGATCATCAGCTCCATCGCCATGTGGCCCGAGGCCGCCGGCGTGTAGCCGTAGGTGACGCCGGGACCGGTCTTGGCGGCCGCCACCAGTTCCTTCACGCTCTGGTAGGGGCTGTCGGGCTTGACGACCAGCACGTTCGCCCCTTCGTGCACCTGCGTGAGGTGGATGAAGTCGCGCGACGAGTCGTAGCCCACGTTGGCGTCCAGCGCGTGCGCCACCGCGTTCTGGCCGATGCCCGACTGGATCAGCGTGTAGCCGTCGGCCGGCCGCTTGAGCGCCTCCAGCGTGCCTTTCACCCCGCCGCCGCCGCCGATGTTCTCGACCTTGATCGGCTGGCCCAGCGCCTTTTCCAGCTCGGTGGCCACCAGGCGACCCATGACGTCGCTGGTGCCGCCGGCCGGAAAAGGCACCACCAAGGTCAGCGGCTTGCTGGGCCAGGCCGCCAACTGGGCCACGGCCGCCGTCACGGCCACCAGCAGCGAGGCGCCGCACGCCAGCATCCGCAGTGCATGTCTCATTTTCGACCTCTCGTCTTGCGAAGCCACCGAACCGGAAATCGTCGGCCAAGATTCGCTCCGCAATCTTATTACCAATGTATTGTTTTGTAGCATTCTCAATCGCTGCACGAGACGTTTTGTTGGCTGCAACCGACAATGGGGTTTGGCACGGCAGCAGGAGCACGACATGGCAGACGCATTCAAGGTGGGCGAGCACGTGAGCTGGAATTCGGAGGCCGGGCGGGTCAGCGGCCATATCGTCGCCGTGCACCATCAGGACTTCGACTGGAAGGGCTACACGCACCACGCGAGCGCGGCCGACCCGCAGTACGAGATCAAGAGCGACAAGACCGAGCACCTGGCGGTGCACAAGGGCCGGGCGCTGCGGCGCATCGAGGGGTGAAAGGCTGAGGCCATGGCCCAGCGCCTGCCCTACTTCACCATCGGCCATTCGACCCTGAGCGTGGACGAACTGGCCGCGCGCCTGCGCGCCGCCGGCGTGACGCGGCTGATCGACGTGCGCACCATCCGGCGCTCGCGCAGCAACCCGCAGTTCAACGAAGGCACGCTGCCGCAGGCGCTGGCCACGCAGGGCATCGCCTACGAGGCCATGGCGGATCTGGGCGGGCGGCGCGGCCGCCAGCGCACGGTGGCGCCCGAGGTCAACGGCTTTTGGGACAACGCCAGCTTTCACAACTACGCCGACTGGGCGCTGCAGCCGCCGTTTCGCGCCGCGCTGCAGGAGCTGCGCGACAAGGGCCAGCGCGAGCGCTGCGCCGTGATGTGCGCCGAGGCCGTGTGGTGGCGCTGCCACCGCCGCATCATCGCCGACCACCTGCTGGCCGCGGGCGAGACGGTGCGCCACATCATGGACGGCCACGTGGTCGACGCCACGCTCAACCCCGGCGCGCGGGTGCAGGCCGACGGCAGGGTGAGCTACCCGGCGTCCACCGGCGGGGGCTGATCGCCACCCGGTTTGCCGCCGTGCACAAAGGGCGGCCGCGCCAGCCAGACCACGCCGATCAGCAGAAAGCACATCAGCCCCAGCCCGTTCATGACCTGGTTGAACGAGATCTGCAGCGCCTGCTGGGTGATGATCTCGTTGACCGTGCCGAGGTAGCGCCCGGCGCCGCCGGCCGCCGCCATGCCGGCGCGCACCTGGGCGTCGAAGGGGTTGATGTGCTCGGCCAGCACCGCGTGCTGGATGGCCGCGCCGCGCACCCACAGGTAGGTGACGATGGAGACGGTGAAGCTGGCGCCCACGGTGCGCATGAAGGTGGCCGAGCCCGAGCCTTCGGCAATCGCCGGCCCTTCCAGCGGGGACAGCAGGATGGTCAGCACCGGCAAAAAGAAGATGGCGATGCCGGCGCCCATCATCAGCTCGGTCAGCGCCACCACGGCAAAGCTGACCTGGGTGTCGAAGCTGCCGAAGCGCAGGCACACCGTGCCCATGACGGCGAAGGCGATGGCGGCCAGCCAGCGCAGGTCGACGCGGTGCGCGTACCGGCCGACGGTGTAGGCCGTCAGGATCGGCACCACGCCCACCGGCGCCGCCGCCAGGCCCGACCACAGCGGCGTGTAGCCCAGCACGTGCTGCAGCCACTGCGGCAGCATCAGCGCGACCGAGAACACGACCGAAAAACCCAGCACCAGCGCCAGCGTGCCGGCGGCGAAATTGCGGTGCCGAAACAGGCGCAGATCGACCAGGGCTGGTCGTCGGTCAGCTCCCAGATGACCCACACCGCCAGCGCCACCGAGGCGACGATGGCCAGCACCACGATGGTGCTGGACTCGAACCAGTCCAGGTCGTTGCCCTTGTCCAGCAAAATCTGCAGCGCGCCCACGCCGAGCACCAGGGTGGCCACGCCCACCCAGTCGATGCGCTCGCGCACCGGCGCCTCGGCGCGCGCGTGCAGTTGCGCCCACACCAGGGCGCTGGCCAGCAGGCCCAGCGGCACGTTGATGAAGAAGATCCAGCGCCACGAGTAGCTGTCGGTGATCCAGCCGCCCAGCACCGGCCCGATGATGGGCGCCACCACCGTGATCATCGAGATGATGGACAGCGCCACGCCGCGCTTGTCGCGCGGGTAGATCTCCACCATCAGGCTTTGCGTGATCGGGTACATCGGCCCGCACACCGCACCCTGCAGCGCGCGAAACACCACCAGCATGCCCAGGCTGCTGGCAAAGCCGCACAGCAGCGAAAACAGCGAGAACAGCAGCACGGCGCTGATGAACAGCCGCACCTCGCCGAAGCGGCGTGCCAGAAAGCCGGTCATCGGCAGCGTGATGGCCTGGCACACGGTGAACGAGGTGATGACCCAGGTCGACTGGTCGACGCTGGCCGACAGGTTGCCCGCGATGGTCGGCAGGGACACGTTGGCGATGGTCATGTCCAGCACCTGCATGAAGGTGCCCAGCGACAGGCCCAGCGTGGCCAGCGGCAGGCTGGGCGGGCGAAAGCGCTCGGGCGGCGCGCCGGCGATCGCGAGGCTGGCCATCGCGCGTCCCTCAGTGCCGCGCCGCCGGGTGCGCCGGCGCCGCGCCGTCGTTGCGCGCGATGATGGCGGCGATCAGGCGGTCGGCCTCGGCCGGGTCGCTGCCGTACACGTCGGTGCTCAGCGCGGGCTGGCTGGGCGGCTCGGTGGCCAGGGTGGGCAGCGACTGCTGGTGCAGGTCCACGCTGGCTTCCATCGACAGGCCGATGCGCAGCGGGTGCGCGGCCAGCTCGTCGGCCTGCAGGGTGATGCGCACCGGCAGGCGCTGCACGATCTTGATCCAGTTGCCGGTGGCGTTTTGCGCCGGCAGCAGCGAAAACGCGCTGCCCGAGCCGATGCCCAGGCCCGCCACGCGGCCGTGGTAGGTCACGCCGTCGCCGTACAGGTCGGACGTCAGCGCCACCGGCTGGCCGATGCGCATGTGGGTGAGCTGGGTTTCCTTGAAGTTGGCGTCCACCCAGACGCTGGCCAGCGGCACCACCGCCATCAGCGGCGTGCCGGGCTGCACGTGCTGGCCGAGCTGCACCGTGCGCTTGGCCACGTAGCCGGTGACGGGCGCCGGCAGGCGGGTGTGCTGGTCGTCCAGCCAGGCCTGGCGCAGCCGGGCCGCGGCGGCGCGCACGTCGGGGTGGCTGGCGACATCGGTGCCCCTGACCTGCGCATGGGCGATGGCGGCCTGCGCCTGCGCCGCCGTCAGCGCGCTCTGCGCACGCGCCAGGGCGTCGCGCGCGTGCGCCAGCTCCTCGCGCGACACCGCGCCGCTGCCGGCCAGCTGCTGGCGCCGCTGCAGGTCGGCGCGCGCCTGCTGCAGCGTGGCCTGGCGCGTGCCCACGTCGGCCTCGGCCGCGCGCACGCTGCCATACAGGCCGCTGACCTTGCGCACCGCCTGGCCCAGGCTGGCCTCGGCCTGCTCCAGCGCCACGTTGGCGTTGGCGCGGTCCAACTCGACCAGGGTCTGGCCCTGGCGCACCAGGTCGTTGTCGTCGGCGCCGATGCGAATCACCGTGCCGGCGATGCGCGGGGTGATCTGCACCACGTTGCCGGCCACATAGGCGTCGTCGGTGCTCTCGCTCCAGCGGCCGTCCAGCTGGTACCAAAGCGCCCAGGCCAGCGCCCCGACCACCACCAGCAGCAACACGCCCCACAGCAGCACGCGGCGCTTGCGCCGGCGCGGCGGGACCGGCGCGGCGGGCGGCGGCGGTGCATCGGCAGCGGCTGTGGTGGCTTCGGTCATGTCCCTGTCCTTTTCTTCACGGCTGCCGCCGCCCTTCAAGGCGCCTGGCGCAGCGCCGCCAGCATGCGCTCCAGGCAGTCCAGCAGGCCCTGGCGCTCGCGCGCCGACAGCGGGCTCAGCGCCTGCGCCAGCACCGCCTCGCCGATGGCGGCCAGGCGCTCGCCCAGCGCCAGGCCGGCGGCGGTGGGCTGGATGCGCAGGCTGCGGCGGTCGCCGGGATCGGGCTGGCGTTGCAGCAGGCCCTGGCTTTCCAGGCGGTCGAGCAGGCGCGTCATGCCGCCACTGTCGTAGTCGAAGGCGCGCGCCAGCTCGCCGGCGCTCATCGAGCCGTTGGCGCGCAGCCGCTTAAGCGCCTGCACCTGGCTGTGGTTGAGCGCGATGCCCTGCTCGTCCAGCCGCTTGCGCGTCAGGCGCATCAGCTCGGCGTGCACCTGCGCCACGCGCGCGGCCACGCCGCCCACGTCCAGCGGCGCCGCACCCGCGCCGCGCGGCGTGCTCATAATTGACTTGTCAGCATCTGCAGTCACAGCGGCTCATGCTATGCCGATCGCCCCTGGCCTGAATAACCCCACTGCCAATGAAAATCGCCACCTGGAACGTCAACTCCCTCACCGCCCGCCTGCAGCACGTGCTGGACTGGCTGGCCGTCAACCCGGTGGACGTGCTGGCGCTGCAGGAGCTCAAGCTCAGCGACGACAAGTTTCCGCACGAGGCGCTGCGCGCGGCCGGCTACGAGGCCGCCGTGTTCGGCCAGAAAACCTACAACGGCGTGGCCCTGCTGACGCGCGCGCCTTTGCTGGCGGCGGACGTGGCGCGCAACATCGCCGGCTTTGCCGACGACAACGCGCGCCTGATCGCCGCCACGCTGGAAGCGCCGGGCGGGCCGCTGCGCCTGGTCAACGGCTACTTCGTCAACGGCCAGGCGCCGGGCAGCGACAAGTTCGACTACAAGATGAGCTGGCTGCGCGCACTGCGCGACCATCTGCGCGAGGAACTGGCCGCGCACCCGCGCCTGCTGCTGGTGGGCGACTTCAACATCGTGCCCGAGGACCGCGACAGCTACGACCCGGTGGGCCTGGCCGGCACCATCTTGCACACCGACGAGGAGCGCGGCCACTTCCAGGCGCTGCTGGGGCTGGGCCTGGTCGATTCGTTTCGCCTGTTCGAGCAGCCCGACAAGAGCTTTTCGTGGTGGGACTACCGCATGCTGGGCTACCAGAAGAACCGCGGCCTGCGCATCGACCACGTGCTGGTCAGCCCCCCGCTGGTGGGGCAGGTGCGCGCCTGCAGCATCGACCGCACGCCGCGCAAATGGCCCAAGCCCAGCGACCATGCGCCGGTGATCGTGACGCTGGGTTAGTCCTGATTTGATAGCTGCCGGCGCTTGACAGCCGTGCGCTGCAGCCCGTTTTGGCTTGAAATATCGGGGGGGCCGTCCCCGCGCCCGACCCGGCCGTTGATCCCGTGCCGCCAGCAGGGTCACCCCAGCGGCGGGAACGCCGCGGCCCCGGCGTGGCATCCAATCGTCTGTCAACCGATCGCGAGGGACACGCCATGGAACACCGCTTCGACCACCTCATCATCGGCGCCGGCATGGCCGGCGCGGCCGCCGCCGTCGCGCTGCGCCAGGCCGACGCGAAGGCCAGCATCGCCCTGCTGGGCGCCGAGGCGCATCCGCCCTACGACCGTCCGCCGCTGTCCAAGGCGCTGTGGAAGGACGGCAAGGAAGACGACATCTGGCGCCCGATCCAGGATGCCCGCGCCACCGTGCAGCTGCAGCGGCGCGCCGTGGCCATCGACCGCGCGGCGCACACCGTGCGCGACGACGCGGGCGACAGCTGGCACTACCGCAAGCTGCTGCTGGCCACCGGCGGCGCGCCGCGCACCCTGCCCTTCGGGCCCGACTTCATCTACCTGCGCACGCTGGACGACTACCACCGCCTGCGCGCAGTGGTCAAACCCGGCGCCCGCGCGGTGGTGATCGGCGGCGGCTTCATCGGCAGCGAGATCGCCGCCGCGCTGACGCTGAACGGCGCCAAAGTCACCATGCTGTTCCCCGAGGGCGCCATCGGCGCGCGCGCCTACCCGAAGGCGCTGGCCGACTCGGTCACCGCCTACTACCGCGACAAGGGCGTGGACGTGCGCGCCGGCGTGTCGGTGCAGGGCGCGCACGGCAACACGCTGGAGCTGACCGATGGAAGCACGCTGGCGGCCGACGTGGTGGTAGCCGGCCTGGGCATCACGCCCAACGTGCAGCTGGCGCAGGACGCCGGCTTGGCGGTGGACAACGGCATCGTGGTCGACTCCCACCTGCGCACGTCGGATGCGGACATCTACGCCGCCGGCGACGTGGCCAACTTTCCGGCCGCCGCGCTGGGCCGGCGCCTGCGCGTGGAGCACGAGAACGCCGCCCTCACCATGGGCGAGCGCGCCGGCCGTGGCATGGCGGGGCAGGACGCGCCCTACGACGAGCTGCCCTATTTCTATTCGGACCTGTTCGACCTCGGCTACGAGGCCGTGGGCACGCTGGACGCGCGCCTGCAGACGGTGGAGCAGTGGGTGACGCCGTACCGCGAAGGCGTGGTGTACTACCTCGACGGCGGGCGCGTGCGCGGCGTGCTGCTGTGGAACACCTGGGATCAGGTCGACGCGGCACGCCAGCTGATTGCCGAGCCGGGGCCCCTCGACGCCGCCAGCGTGCGCGGGCGCCTGCCGGCGTGAGGTGGAACCGTCGCACCAAGGTGCCAAAAGGCGGGGTGCAACTCACGAGCGCCACGCATCGTCGGCGGCGTCGCAATCCAACGACTCGAATGGCCGCGGAGCAGGCCATGCCAGTGATCGCCGTGGCCGGACCTGCGCCGGCCACTGGCGATGCCCCCTGAAGGGGGGAAGCGTAGCGGAACGCAGTCCGCGCAGCGTGGGGGTGAGCTTTATTTCACGCGGGTGAGCGTGTTCTTGTCCGTGTGGTGCATCTCGCCGCCGGTGGCGGCCAGCTTGAGCACCAGGTCGGACGTGTAGCTCAGGGTGTCGGCGTCGACGATGGTGAAGGTGCTCTTGAAGTCCATCAACTGCGCGCGCTCCAACAGGTACTTGTTCTGCAGGATGCCGAAGCTGGGCGAGCCCGGCGTGGCGTTGAAGTGCAGCACGGTGTCGCGCGGCTTGGCCTCGCCGCCCGCCAGGATGGCGATGCCGCGCCCGAACACCACGGCGCGCATGATCTGGCCGGTGGCCTTTTCCCACAGCAGGTAGCCGACCTCGTCGTGGAAGGGGGTCATCGCCTCTTCGCCATGGCGCCAGGCGGTCATCTTGTAGTTCAGGCCTTCGAGCGACTGCTTGCCGTTTTCCTGAACCGGAATGGGGTGGAACCAGGCCTTCTCGAAGTAGCCGGTGCGGCCGGTCTCGTCGTCCTTGTTGTGATACGACAGGTCGATCCCGACGTTGCCTTCCCAGTCGCCGACCAGCGGCGTGAGCGGACCCAGGCGTTGCGGTCCATGAATGTCAGCCACGATGCATCTCCTTGTTGTCGTTGCGGGAGACGCCAGAATAGTCCCATGCGACCGGGGCTGCAGATCGCATGGAAACAAGAGCGCGATGGCGTGCGGGCCATCGCGGCGACAGCGGAAAACCTCAGGGCTCGTAACGCTTGAGCTCGCGCTGGATGCCTTCGATGTCGCTCTGGTTGCGCGCGATCGAGGCCTTGAGCTCGGCCACGCGGTCCAGGTACTTCTGGTAGTTGCGCGCCTCGCCGCCGATCTTGTCGGGCTCGCCGTTGTTGTATTCCTTGGCCAGATCGGCCTGGCGCGCCTGGGCGCGGCGCAGCTCCTGCTCGAGGATGGCCTTGGCGTCCGAGTCGCGCGCCTTTTGCACCGCCGGGTCGACCCGTGGCGCCGAGGACGGCGCGGTGACCACCGGCTTGGCACCGTTGCCACTCGCGGCTGCCGGCGCCGGCGTGGGCGAGGTGCCGCGCACCACGGTGACGTTGCCGCCTTCGACCAGCTTGCAGTCGGTGCGGCCCTTGATCTGGTTGGTGTATTCGTTGCCGCAGCGGTAGATGCGGTTTTGCGCGGACGCGGGCGCCGCCCAGGCCAGCAGCGCGCCCAGGGCGGCGGCGCAGGCGATGGAGCGGGCGGTGGCGGGCAGGTTCATGAAGCGGACCTCGGATGGCGGGGCTGCCGGCCGGCGTGCGACGCCCGGCGGCGGCAAATGGACAAAGTATCGGGCCAATTGATCCGCTCGGCCAGATTTGGTTGCGCCCGTTGCAACAAAACGACCCCCACGCTCCCCGCTGCGCGAGCTGCGCTGCCCCCAAAAGGGGCGTTTTTGCCTTGGAACGGCCCGGCGGCAAAAAAAGGCGGCCGAAGCCGCCTTTTTTGGCACCACCGGCTCAGAGCGAGTAGTACATGTCGTACTCGGCCGGGTTGACCTGCACGCGGATGCGGTTGACCTCGCTCATCTTCAGCTCGATGTAGGCGTCGAGCATGCTGTCGGTGAACACGCCGCCGCGCGTGAGGAAGGCGCGGTCCTTGTCCAGTTCCTCCAGCGCCTGGTCCAGGCTGTGGCACACGGTGGGCACCAGCTTGTCTTCCTCGGGCGGCAGGTGGTACAGGTCCTTGCTGGCGGCCTCGCCGGGGTGGATCTTGTTTTCGATGCCGTCCAGGCCCGCCATCAGCAGCGCCGAGAAGCACAGGTAGGGGTTGGCCATCGGGTCCGGAAAGCGCGCCTCGATGCGGCGCGCCTTGTCGCTCATCACGTGGGGGATGCGGATCGAGGCCGAGCGGTTGCGGCTGGAATAGGCCAGCTTGACGGGGGCCTCGAAGTGCGGCACCAGGCGCTTGTAGCTGTTGGTGGTCGGGTTGGTGATGGCGTTGAGCGCGCGCGCGTGCTTGATGATGCCGCCGATGTAGAACAGCGCGGTGTCGGACAGGCCGGCGTAGCCGTTGCCGGCAAACAGGTTCTTGCCGCCCTTCCAGATCGACTGGTGCACGTGCATGCCGCTGCCGTTGTCGCCGTGGTAGGGCTTGGGCATGAAGGTGGCCGTCTTGCCGTAGCGGTCGGCCACGTTCCACACCACGTGCTTGAGGCGCTGCGTCCAGTCGGCGCGCTCGACCAGGGTGCTGAACTTGGTGCCCAGCTCCATCTGGCCGGCGCCGGCCACTTCGTGGTGGAACACCTCGACCGGAATGCCCATGGCCTCCAGCACCAGTGCCATCTCGGCGCGCATGTCGTGCGTGCTGTCGACCGGCGCGACCGGAAAGTAGCCGCCCTTGGTGGTGGGGCGGTGGCCGCGGTTGCCGCCCTCGAGCTTGGCGCCGCTGTTCCAGGGCGCCTCGTACTCCTCGATGTGATAGAAGCTGTGGCCCGGCTCCGTGCTCCAGCGCACGTTGTCGAACACGAAGAACTCGGGCTCGGGGCCGAAGAAGGCGGTGTCGCCGATGCCGCTGGCCTTCAGGTAGGCCTCGGCGCGGCGCGCCAGCGAGCGCGGGTCGCGCTCGTAGGCCTTGCCGTCGCCCGGCTCCAGCACGTCGCAGCTCAGCACCAGGGTGGATTCTTCGTAGAACGGGTCGATGTGCGCCGTGGCCGGGTCGGGCATCAGCAGCATGTCGGAGGCCTCGATGCCCTTCCAGCCGGCGATGGACGAGCCGTCGAAGGCGTGGCCGTCGCTGAACTTGTCCTCGTCGAAGTGCGACACCGGCACGCTGACGTGCTGCTCCTTGCCGCGCGTGTCCGTAAAGCGGAAATCAACAAACTTGCACTCGTTTTCCTGCACGAGCTTCATGACGTCGGCGACGGACTTGGCCATCTGGGAATTCTCCGGTTGGGAAGGTTTCAACAAAAACAGAATCGATGGTTTGGATTCATGCAGCTTTCATGCCAACGCGCCCAAACCACCCGACCCCGAACACGAGCAACGGAAAGCGCGCATTGTCGCTGGCTTTGCGCACCGTGGCGACTGCCAACTGAAGGACGGCCCCCGTCGGCTGCACCAGATCGAAGCGCACCAAATCGGTGCAAATGCCGATGCAAACGTGGTCAGGCCCCAGCATGGTGCGCATCACGGCCGCGTGATCTCGGGTCCGTAGCGCAGGCCGAAGGGCTCCAGCCAGCGGCGCAGGTCGGCATAGGCCGGCCCCACGTCCGCCGGCGCACCCTTGACGCCCAGGTCGATGTGCGCGCCGTACTGCGGATGATCGACGCTGGGCAGGCTGAACACCTTGATTCGCGGATGCGCCGCCTCCACCCGCTGCATCACGGGCGTCAGCGTGCCTTCCATGGCGCCCAGGATGATGACCGAGCGCTCCTGCCAGGTGCCGGCGCTGAACCATGCGCGGTAATGCGTGTCCAGTGCCCAAGCCACCATCGGCCAGGCCATGACCGGGAACCCCGGTGTGAAATAGATAGCGCCTCCCGCAGGCCCGGTGCAGGAAAAACCCGGAATCTTGTTGTAAGGATTGGGGATGATGCCGGCGCCCTGCGGAAACACGCCCATGTTGAGGCGGTGCAGGTTGTCGGGCCGCTCGGGCTGGTAGGGCTCGCCGCGCTCGCGCGCCGTGTCCTGCATGCGCGCCTGGATCAGCGCCTTGGCCTCGGGGTGCAACACCAGTGGCAGGCCCAGCGCGGCGGCGGCGCATTGGCGCGTGTGGTCGTCGGGCGTGGCGCCGATGCCGCCGGTGCAAAACACGACATCGCCCGAGGCGAAGGCGCGCCGCAGCACGGCGGTGATGCGCGCCGGCTCGTCGCCCACGTACTCGGCCCAGCCGAGCTGAAGGCCGCGCGCGCCCAGCAGCTCGATCACCTTGGCCAGGTGCTTGTCGGTGCGCCGGCCGGAGAGGATTTCGTCGCCGACGATGATCAGGCCGAAGCGGGGAGCCGTGCGTTCAGGGTTCATGCGTCAGCGCCGGAAATGCCGTGTCGGCGGTCAACACGGGCTCGATGGCTCCTCGCCTCGGCGCGCCGGGCTCCCCCTGGCGCAGCGCCTGCAGCGCGGCCAGCGCGTAGTGCGTGAACCACAGCGCCGAGAAGGCGAACACCAGGGTGTAGATCCAGATGGCGACCGGGATGAGCACCGCGAAGGCGACCGCAAACAGCGTCATCGAGGCCCACACCACCGCCGGCGCCGCACCCAGGTAGCCGCAGATGATGCCGATGACCAGCAGCGGCGTGCGGTGCTGGCGCAGCAGGGCGCGGCGCTCATCGGCGCTGGCGTGCACGTCCAGCGCGTCGAAGCTCATCACGCGGTAGGTCAGCCAGCCCCAGATCAGCGGCGGCACGACCAGGATCAGCGGCGGCACCAGCCACAGCGGCAGCGACAGCCCCAAGGCGATCAAGGCCACCACGGTGTGGCCCAGCGACCAGAGCACCGAGCCCAGCACCGAGTCCGGCCCGCGCCGCTCCAGCGTGGGAAAGCGCCGCTCGGCCACCAGGCGCAGCACCGCCGGCGCCAGCAGCAGGGCCACCAGCAGCAGGGCGAAAACCACCACCAGCGGCGTCAGGCCCAGCACCAGCAGCAGCGGCGCCAGGCCGTTGCGCAGGTCGCCCACGCCCAGGCGCGCCAGCCAGCCCGACAGCAGCGACCACCAGTTGGAGCTGTCGAGCCAGGCCGCCACCGTCGCCACCGCCGGGTCCCAGTAAAAGTAGCCCAGCACGCCGCTGATGAGCACCATGATGACCAGCGGCAGCAGCGACAGCGCGATCACGCGCGGATACAGGCAATACGCCGCGGCGCGCCAGAACGAGTCGAACAGCAGGGGCATGGCGGCGAGGATACGCGTTCAGCTGCGCAGCACCAGGCGCTTGAGCCCCAGCCACTGCTGCGCCCAGAAGCCGCGCCCGTAGTCGCGCCCCTGCTCGACCTGGTCGCGGATGCCGGTGGGCTCGCGCCCGCCGCCGAAGTCGGCTGAGCCGTACAGCAGGTCCCACCACGGCATCAGCACGCCGAAGTTCAGGCTCCGCAAACCTGCCCCCACGCTTCCCGCTGCGCGTGGTGTGCTGCCCCCCAAGGGGGCGCTCGGTGCGCGCAACTCGTGCCCCAGGCCGACGGCGTGGTGGCGCCGGTGAAAGCGCGGGCTGACCAGCAGGCGCTCGCCCACGCGGCCGAAGTGACAACGCAGGTTGGCGTGCTGCAGGCTTTGCATCAGCTGCGTCACGGCCACCAGCCACACGAACTGGGAGGGCGCCACGCCGATGAGGATGGCCACGACGACGAAGATGGCGTCGGTCAGCGCGCTGTCCAGCAGGTGGTTGCGGTCGTCGCTCCACATCGTCATCTGGCGCTGGCTGTGATGCACGGCGTGCAGGCGCCACCACCAGTCCCACTGGTGCTGGGCGCGGTGCACCCAGTAGCCGATGAAGTCGAACACCACCAGGTAGATGGCGAAGCTGACCAGCGCGCGGTCGGTCACGCCGGGCCACAGCTGATCGAGTTGCAGCGTGGGCATGCCGTGCGCGCGCAGCACGCCGATGCCGTCGGTCAGCCAGGCCTCGACGGTGAAGAACATCGCCAGCTTGAACACGCCCAGGCGGTGCAGCAGGGTGTAGATCACGTCCACCCGGATGGCGGCGCGGTCCTGCACCGGCTCGACCGGCCAGCGCCGCTCGGCCGGGCCGATCAGCAGCAGCAGGGTGGCCACCTGCAGCAGGCCCACCAGCAGCCAGCCGGTGGCCACGAAGCCGTCCTCCAGCAGGTTGCCCAGGCCCAGGCTGAAGGCCGCGGGCTCGATCAGGCGCTCGAACAGCCACTGCTGGGCCAGCGCGAAGACATCGAAGGGGTTGGGCATCGAGGCTCCGTCAGGCGCCGTGGGTGGCGATCCAGTCGGCGTAGGCCGGGTGCGCGCGCAAGGTGGCAAAGCACAGGCCGCGCGCCTTCAGACCTTCGATCAGCGGCTCCAGCACGGCCGGCGCCCAGGGGTCCTGGCGCGACCAGATGCCCAGGTGCGCCAGCAGGATGTCGCCCGGCTGGATGGTCTTGAGCGCGCGCTCCAGCAGCCGCTGGTTGGGGTATTTGTCGCTCGGCAGCTCGTCGCCCAGAAAGCCGGCCGGCGACCAGCCCACGTGCCTGTAGCCGCCCGCTTCGGCGGCGGCCAGCAGGCGCGGCGAGGTCTTGCCGCCGGGGGCGCGAAACAGCGGCAGCGGCTTCTTGCCGCTGTAGTAGGCCAGGCGCTCGCTGGCCTGCTCGATGTTGGCGCAGTACTGCGCGCCGGTCCAGGTGAACTCGCGCCCGGCAAAGGCGCCGGCCGAGGGGCGCACGCGAAAGCGCGGCTCGCGCCCCGGCAGGTCGGCGCGCCAGTAGACGTGGTCCCAGGTGTGCGAGGCCAGCTCGTGCCCCTCGGCGGCGCGCGCCTTCCACCACGGGCCCCAGTAGCGGCTGAGGCTGCCGTCGCCTTCCTTCGTGCGTTCGTTGGCGGCAAAAAAGGTCACCGGCACGCGCTGGCGGCGCAGCACCTCGGCCACGAAGTTGGCGATGCCCATGTGGCCGGTGTCGAAGGTGAGGTACACCGGCTCGGTGCAGGAATTTAAGTGATTTTGAGCCCTGGCGCCCGTGGACAAAGCGCCGACAGCTATCAGTTGAATAGCATTTCGCCGTTGCATGATGGCTTTTCAATGTTCAAGCGCTGTGCATGCCACCCGTTGTGGGTGAAACACCGGGAGCCTGAAGGCCGCGGAGCAGGCCGGGTCAGCGATCGCCGCGGACGGGGTTTCCCCGGCCGCTGGCGATGCCCCCTGAAGGGGGGAGGCGCAACAACGCGCAGCGTGTGGAGACTGGGGGTGATTCATGTCAGATGCGCCCAGCGTGGTCCAGCGTCCACACGCCGTGCGGCGAGCGGCCGACCTTGACCTGGTTGACCACGCGCCGCTGGGCGATGTCGATCAGCGTCAGCTTGCCGGCCCAGCGCGAGCCGACCATGATCAGCGTGCCGTCGGCCGACACGTCCATGCAGTCGGGGCCCGCGGGCGCCGGAAACTCGGCCACCACGGCGCCACGGGTGTAGTCGATCTGGCTGATGGTGTTGGCCACCCGGTTGCTGACCAGCACGTGGCGCCGGTCGCCCAGCGCGCGAAAGGCGTGCGCGCCCTTGCCGGTGTCGATCTGGCCGACCGCCCTGGGCGCCTGGCCAAGCGCGACCTCGAACACCTGCACGCCGGTGCCGCCCGTCAGGCCCACCAGCAGGGTGTTGTCGCCGGGCGGGCCGAACACGTCGGCCGGCCGCGAGCCGGTCTTGACGCGGTGCACCAGGGTTTGCGTGGCCAGATCGATCGCCACCAGCTCGTCGCTGTCCTGCATGCTGGAATACACGGTGGTGCTGCGGCTGTCGATCCACAGGTGACTGGGCGTGCGGCCGGTGGCGATGCGCTTGACCAGCTCGGGGTTCTCGCCGTCCCAGCGGTACAGGTCGACGTGGTTCAGGCGGTTGGCCGCCGTGACAAACCACTTCATGTCGGGCGAAAAGCGCAGGTGATACGGGTCGATGATGCCGCGCAGCGTGCGCTGCACCTGGGCCGTGCCCGGGTCGATGAAGGTCAGCGAGTCGCTGCCGGCGTTGGCCACGATGACCGACTTCTCGTCGGGCGTCATGTACAGGTGGTGCGGCTCGCGGCCGGTGGCGATGCGGCGCAGCTCGACCCAGCTGTTGCCGTCGATCACGCTCACCGTGCCGTCCAGCGAGTTGAGCACCAGCACCGGCGCGCGCCGGATGGACTGGGCCTGGGCCGCGGACCAGGCCGCGCCCAGCCCGGCGGCGGCGCCCAAGGCCAGCCAGTGGCGGCGGCGCAGCCCGGTCGGTGGATGAAACGGGGGAGATTGGACGACAGCAGCCTTCATACGACCCAGAAAATCATTCAGAGGCAAGACGCGGCGCGCGAGTGTACGCCGACCGCCCACCACGGGGTGACATGCCCGCGCATGCCCACCATGACATAACATCCCAGCCATGCAAGGCGTGGACATCGACGGCGTTTTTCTTGAAGTGGCGGCCATCGCGGCGCCCCCGGGCAGCCCGGCCGGGCGCGCGCCGCTGGTGTTTCTGCACGAGGGCCTGGGCTCGGTCGCCCAGTGGCGCGACTGGCCGGCGCGCCTGTGCGCGGCCACCGGGCGCGCCGGCTGGCTGTATTCGCGCCGCGGCTACGGCCGCTCCAGCCCGATACCCGACGTGCGCGGCGCCGGCCGCCTGCAGCCCGACTACATGCACCGCGAGGCGCTGCAGGTGCTGCCCCGGCTGCTGGCGGCCCTGGGGCTGGAGCGGCCGGTGTTGGTCGGCCACTCGGACGGCGCCACCATCGCCCTGATCCACGCCGCGCACCACCCGGTGGCGGCCTGCGCGGTGCTGGCGCCGCACGTGATCGTCGAAGACATTTCGGTCAGCTCCATCGCGCAGGTGCGCCAGGCCTACGAAAGCGGCCCCCTGCGCGAGCGCCTGGCGCGCTTTCACCAGGACGTGGACAGCGCCTTCTGGCAGTGGAACGACGTCTGGCTGAGCCCCGCCTTCCGCGCCTTCGACATCCGCGCCGAGTGCCAGGCCATCACGGCGCCGCTGCTGGCCATCCAGGGCCTGGACGACGAATACGGCACGCTGGCGCAGGTGCACGACCTGCAGCGCGCCGTGCCCCGCGCGCAAGTGCTGGAGCTGCCCGACTGCGGCCACTCACCCCAGCGCGATCAGCCCGAGGCGGTGAACGAGGCGATCGCGGCGTTTTTGCGCGACATCGCCTGAGCGCTCAGGCGCCCGGCGCCGCCAGCAGGGCCAGGTCGCCCGCGTTCAGCCAGCGCCACTGCCCCGGCGCCAGATCGTCGGGCAGGGCCAGCTGCCCGATGCGCGAGCGGTGCAGGCCCTCCACCCGGTTGCCTACCGCCGCCACCATGCGCTTGACCTGATGGTATTTGCCCTCGGTCAGGGTCAGGCGCAGGTGGTGCTCGGCCAGCGCCTCGGCAGCAAAGGCGCGCACCGGGCGCGGGTCGTCGTCCAGCACCACACCGGCTTGCAGGCGCTGCAACTGGCGCTCGTCCAGCGGGTGCCTGGTGGTCACCTCGTACACCTTGGGCACGTGCCGGCGAGGCGCATTCATGCGGTGGATGAAGGCGCCGTCGTCCGACAACAGCAGCAGGCCCGTGGTGTCTTGGTCCAGCCGGCCGACGGCCTGCACGCCCGGCACCTTGCCGGGCGTGGGGCGCTGGCGCAGCGGCACGGGCAGCAGGGTGTAGACGCTGGGCCAGGCGCCGGGGCGGTGCGAGCACTCGGTGCCGGCCGGCTTGTGCAGCATCAGGTAGGCGCGCTCGTGCCAGGCCCAAGCCACGCCCTGCACGGTGAAGCGCAGGGCCGGGTCGGCCACGTCCAGCTCGGCGGCCGGGTCGGTGCAGACCTGCGGGCCCAACCGCACGTGGCCCTGCTCGATCAGGCCCGCGCACACGCGGCGCGTGCCGAAGCCCTGCGAGTACAGCACGTCATCCAGGCGCATGGTTTGTCTCCAACGAGGCTCGGGGTGTGGCGGGCGGGCGATCCGAATATGTGACTTTTTGTGCAAAGGCTGTCATTTCAGATGGCGGCACCCGGCGTTGGGGCTTGTGCCGCATCAAATGCGGTCTAAAGTTGCAAAACGCGATCGCCCAGCGATCGTGAACAACAAGCCGAAAACGGCGAACTCGCTCAGGGAACTGTCATGAATGCGTTGTGGCCTTGGTTGCTGACCGCCCTCGCCGTGCTGTGCGCGGCATGGGCGTGGGCGCGCCGCCGCCCCCCGCCCGCTCCAGCGCGCCGCAAGCCGCGGACGACCCCGCCCGTGGCCGTGCAGCCGCGCGCCATGCTGGGACGCGGCGAGCTGCGGGTGTGGCGCTGGCTGCAGGATGTGTTTCCCGAGCATCACGTGATGGTCAAGCTGCCGGTCACGCGCTTTTGCAAACCGCGCGACCGCTCGGCCGCCGAGGGTTTGTTCAACATGCTCAGCGGCGTGTACTGCACCTTCACCCTGGCCGACGACACCGGCCGGGCCATCGGCTGCGTGGACGTGATGGACCTGCGCCGGCTCTCGCGCGGCAACCGCCAGCTCAAGCAGAACCTGCTGGCGCAGTGCCACATCGGCTACTGGCTGCTGACGCCGGACGTACTGCCCGAGGCCTGGGCCATCCGGGCCGAGTTTCTGGGCCTGGGCGCCACCGAGTCGAGCGCCGCGCCGCTCACCGATTCGGCCGAACTCCAGGTCGCCCGCCACAACCTGGTGGAGACGCTGGACCGCCGGCGCAGCGACCGCCGCTCCTCGCAGATGGCGCCGCTGGACATCAACAGCGGCATCTCCCGCTTCACCGACTGGGGCCAGCTGGACTCGTTTCCGATCCCGCTGGAAGAGCGCGGCGAGCACGCGCCGTCGCGGCGCTGAGGTGCCGCCGCTCACGCGTCCAGCCGGATGAAGTGCCGGCGGTAGTGCTCCAGCTCGTCGATCGACTCGTGCACGTCGGCCAGCGCGGTGTGCAGCTGCCGCTTCTTGAAGGCCTGCATGACATCCGGGCGCCAGCGCCGCGCCAGCTCCTTGAGCGTGCTGACGTCGATGTTGCGGTAGTGAAAAAACGCCTCCAGCCGCGGCATGTACTTGACCAGAAAGCGCCGGTCCTGGCCGATGGTGTTGCCGCACAGCGGCGACTGGCCCTTGCCCACGTAGCGCGACACAAAGGCGATCAGCTGCGCCTCGGCCGCTGCCTCGTCCAGCGTCGAGGCCTTGACCTTGTCGGTCAGGCCGCTGCGCCCGTGCGTGCCCTGGTTCCAGGCGTCCATCGCGCCCAGCACGGCGTCGCTCTGGTGGATGACCAGCACCGGCCCTTCCACGCGCGGCGTCAGCTGCGGGCCGGTGACGATGACGGCGATCTCGATGATGCGTTCCTTCTCGGGGTCCAGCCCGGTCATCTCGCAGTCGAGCCAGACCAGGTTCTGTTCGGATTTGGCCAGCTCGGCGCTGGCAGCGCTGGCGGCGGGGGTGGCAAGGGTCTCGGTCATGGGCCTCATTGTCCACCGTCGCCACCGGCGCCCTTGCCAAGCGGCGCGCGGCCCTAAACTTGCACTTTTCACCCACGGCCCGCCGACCGACCTTGAACGCCCCGCTCACCCCCGCCCTGCTCACCACCTGCGTCTTCGGCGCCGCCCTGCTGCTGAACGTGGCGGTCAAGCTGTGGCTGGCCTCGCGCCAGATCCGCGCCGTGGCGCGCCATCGCGGCGCCGTGCCGGCCGAGTTCGCCCGCGCGATTCCGCTGGAAACGCATCAGCGCGCCGCCGACTACACCGTGGCTCGGCTGCGCTTCGGCCTGCTGGAGCTGGCCCTGGGCGCTGCCGTGCTGCTGGGCTGGACGCTGCTGGGCGGGCTGGACGCGCTCAACGGCGCGCTGCTGGACGCGCTGGGCCCGCGGCCGCTGCTGCAGCCGCTGGCGCTGCTGGTGGCGTTCGCGCTCATCAACGGGCTGATCGACCTGCCCGTCAGCGCCTGGCAGACCTTCGTCATCGAGCAGCGCTTCGGCTTCAACCGCATGAGTGCGCGGCTGTGGTGGGCCGACCTGCTCAAGTCGGTGGCGCTGGGCGTGCTGATCGGCGTGCCGCTGGCCGCCGGCGCGCTGTGGCTGATGCAGGCCACCGGCCGCGCCTGGTGGCTGTGGACCTGGGGCGCGTGGATGGCGTTTTCGCTGCTGATGCTGGTGCTGTACCCGACCCTGATCGCGCCGCTGTTCAACAAGTTCGAGCCGCTGGACGACGCCGTGCTGCGCGAGCGCGTGGCGGCCCTGATGGCGCGCTGCGGCTTTACCGCCAAGGGCCTGTTCGTGATGGACGGCAGCCGGCGCAGCGCGCATGCCAACGCCTACTTCACGGGCTTTGGCGCCGCCAAGCGGGTGGTGTTCTTCGACACGCTGCTGGCGCAGCTGACCCCGCCCGAGGTGGAGGCCGTGCTGGCGCACGAGCTGGGGCACTTTCGGCACAGGCACATCGTGCAGCGCATCGTCCTGCTGTTCGCGCTCAGCTTCGCCGGCCTGGCCCTGCTGGGCTGGCTGGCCGGGCAAGGCTGGTTCTACGCCGGCCTGGGCGTCACGCCCAACCTGCCGGCCAGCATGGGCGGGGCGGTGCCCAACCACGCGCTGGCGCTGCTGCTGTTCACCGGCGTGGTGCCGGTGTTCATGTTCTTCGTCTCGCCGCTGGCGGCCACGCTGTCGCGCCGGCACGAGTTCCAGGCCGACGCCTACGCCGCGCGCCAGGCCAGCGCGCAAGAGCTGAGCAACGCGCTGGTCAAGCTGTACAAGGACAACGCCAGCACGCTCACGCCCGACCCGCTGTACGTGCGCTTTTACTACTCGCACCCGCCGGCCAGCGAGCGCATGGCCCAGTTGGGCGCCCGGGTGTCGCCCGCTTGAGCCCGCCCCGGCCCCGCCCCGCCGCCACGGCGCCCGGCGCGCTGCAGGAGGGCCTGGTGGTGTCCAGCCACGGCCGCCACTGCGTGGTCGAAACCGCCGACGGCACGCGCGTGCGCTGCCACCCGCGCGGCAAGAAGCTGGAGGTGGTGGTGGGCGACCGCGTGCAGTGGCTGCCCTCGCAGGACGAGGGCAGCATCGAGCGCACCCTGCCGCGGCGCAACTGGCTGTACCGCCAGGACGAGTTGCGCACCAAGTCCTTTGCCGCCAACCTGGATCAGGTGCTGATCCTGCTGGCGGCCGAGCCGGAGTTCTCGGAGCACCAGCTGGCGCGCGCCCTGATCGCCTGCGAGGCGGCGCACATCGAGCCGCTGATCGTGCTCAACAAGGCCGACCTGGGTGCGCTGTTTGCCCGTGGCTGGCAGCGGCTGGCGCCGTATCGGGCCATGGGCTATGCGGTGCTGCCGCTGGCGGCCAAGGCCCGCCACCCGCACCCCAACCCTCTCCCGCCTGCGGGAGAGGGGGCCAACAGCCTGCCCACCGACGACGGCCTGGCCGCGCTCGACGAGCGCCTGCAAGGCCGTGCCACGCTGATCCTGGGCCCCTCGGGCGCCGGCAAGAGCACGCTGATCAACCGCCTGGTGCCCGGCGCGCAGGCGGCCACGGGCGAGCTGTCGCAGGCGCTGAATTCGGGCAAGCACACGACGACAAGCACCACCTGGTACTGGCTGGACGCCGCGCGGCGCAGCGCGCTGATCGACTCGCCCGGCTTTCAGGAATTCGGCCTGCACCACATCGACCCCATGCAGCTGGCCGCCTACATGCCCGACATCCGCCCCCACGTGGCCGAGTGCCGCTTCTACAACTGCACCCACCTGCACGAGCCGGGCTGCGGCGTGATTTCAGCCGTCAAATTTGGCTCTGGCGCCCACCAGATAAGCGCCAGCAGATACAAAATTTATAGCGACCTGTTTGCCGAGCTGGGTGGCCGCGGCACCTGACGCAGCGCGCTCAGGGGCGCGCAGGCGACTGCACCAAATCCATGCGCCGCCCGATGCGCGCCGCCTCGGCCGCGTCGCCGCCCTGCTCGGCGCGCTGGCGCTGCACGCCCAGCCAGGCCAGCAGCGGGCGGCGCCAGCCCTGGCTGGAGGCGGTGTCCACCGCCTGCCCGACCACGGCGGGCGTGGCGCGGCCCTGGCGCAGCAGCACGGCGGCGGCGATCAGGCGCGCCAGCGGCTCGTCGATGGCCGCCACGTCGGTGCCGCCGGCCGCCACGGCGCGGTGCTGCGGCGGCAGCTGGGGCGCGTCGGCCGGCGCGGCCTGGCCGGCCAGGTAGCGGGCGTAAGCGCGCTCGGCCGCGCTGGCGTCGCCGGCCAGCGCGTCGAAGCCGGTGCAGGGCGCAAAGTCCAGGCTGGCCACCTGCACGGCGCAGCGGTTCAGCTCGATGCGCGCCACCAGGTCGGGGCGGCCGGTGCGCGCGGTGTCGGCGCGGGCCTGCTCGAACTCGCGCGGCGCCACCCGCGCGTCGCCGCTCAGATAGGCCTCGGCAAAGCGCTGCACGTGGCCCAGGGCGCTGAGGCTCCAGTCGGGCACTTTCGGGCCGCTGGCGCAGGCGGACAAAGCGCCAACAGCTATCAAAACAATAGTCATGCGAGGCGGCGTCATGGCAGCGTCACCTCTTGCTGCTTGGGCGCGAAGGGCCACTTGCGGTTCAGCTCGGCGATCAGCGCGTCGATCTTGCGCAGGCTGCTTTCCACGTCGGCGCGCAAGTCGCCCAGGCCGTCGGTGGCGCCGCGCGCGTTGGCGGCCACGCCCTGCACCTCGGCCAGCACGGCGTCGACCTTCTGCACGCTCTGGCGCGCCTCCTGCAGCAGGCCGTTCAGCTGGCGCACGGCCTCGTGGCTGTCGGCCAGCAGGCCTTTATCACCCAGCACCTGGCGGTCGGCGCGCGCCACCAGCGCGTCGACCCGCTGCAGCAGCTGGTTGCTGCGCGTCAGCAGCTCGCCCACGCGCTGGGCGTCGGCGGCGTTGCCGGTGAGCGCCGCCACCAGCCCGCCCTGGCCCTGGTTCAGGCGCGCGCTGAAGGTCTGCAGCTGGCCCAGGGTCTGGCCCAGCGCGCCGTCGCTGGCGGTCAGCCGCGCCACGTTTTGCAAGACATCGCGAACGTCGGACATCATCTTGGGGATTTCGGCCGACACGTCGCCGCGCAGCACCATGCGCTCGGCGCCCGCCGGCAGCGGCGGGTCGTCGGGCACGCCGGTGAAGGCGCGCAGCCGCGCCGCGCCGACCACGCCGCGCTCCAGCGTGAACACGCTGGAGCTGCGCAGCCAGTGCGCCTCGCGCACCGGCACGTCGACCTGGATGCGCACCGTGCCGCTGCCCACCAGCTCGATGCTGCGCACGCGGCCGATCGGAAAGCCGGCAAAGCTCATGTCCATGCCGACCACCACGCCGTCCGAGTCGTCGGTGCTCAAGTACAGCGGCTGCGTCTGCTCGAAGGCGCCGCGCGCCCACATCAGGTACAGCGCGCTGCCCACCAGCAGCAGCGCCATGGCGATCAAGAGCAGCACCGCGCGCCAGCGCACGGCGCGCGCCTGCGCGTCGGACAGCGGCAGCTCGGTCGCGTCGGGGGTGGGCGTGGCGTCGTCGGTGGGCATGGCGCAGGGCTCAATAGTAGTTGCCGACCAGCGCCGCCATCTCGATCAGCAGCATCAGCACGAACATCTGCACCAGGCCCTGCAGCTCGACGCTGGTGCGCGTGCGCTTGCGCGGGATGTCGCGCAAGGCGTTGGCCACCGGCAGCAGCGCCACCGTGAGCGCGAACAGCCCGGTCTTGAGGCCGAAGATCAGCGTCACGGCGGGGTTGAAGATGTGCCCCACCGCGCGGTTGTAGCGCGGCAGCGCCGCCAGCGTGAAGCCGTAGACCGCGACGTAGGTCAGCAGCAGCGAGATCACGCAGCTGACGGCCGCCAGCAGCGACACCGCCAGCACCCCGCCCAGCACGCGCGGCAGCACCTCGCGCGCCAGCGGGTCCTGCCCCTGCGCGCGCAGGCGCTCGAAACCGCCCGCGCGGCGCCACTTGAACAGCTGCGAGCCGCCCGGAATGCTGTAGTCCACCGCCACGTACAGCGCCGCCACCAGCGGGATCAGCTCCAGCACCAGCACGCGCACCACCGCATCCATGGCGTAGGGCTCCAGGCCGTAGGCAAAGGCCGTGACCACCACGATGCGGATCACCACCACGTTGAACAGCGCCATCAGCACCGTGAAGCCCGGCAGGCCGGGTGCCGCCGCGCGCTCGATCTCGCGCAGCACGCCGGCGCCGGCCTGCGCGCGATAGCTGGACGGCGAAAAAGCCAGCACCATCAGCTGCGCGCCGGTAAACAGCACCAGCCACCAGCCCGCCAGCGCCCCCAGCAGGCCGCGCCCCGCGCCCAGCAGCCAGCCCCCAAGCATGCCCGCACCCGTCATGGCGCCGATGATAGCGGGCGCCCCGGGGCGCCCGCCTGTTGCCTTCGTCACGAAAACGCGCCGCCGCTGTCGCTTTAGACACTCCGATCCAGTGCAAAGCGCCTCGCGCTGCGCTATATTGCAATGCAACAATTTGTCGGCCCAGACTGCCATGCTCTATCACATCTACGAGGCGCAGCGCGCGCTCATCGAACCCTTTGCCGAAATCGCCGACGCCACGGCCAAGTTGTTCAGCAACCCCCTCATGCCCTTTGGTCAGCTGCCGGCGTCGCAGCGCGTGGCCGCGTCCTACGCGCTGTTCCACCGCCTGGGCAAGGACTACGAAAAGCCCGAGTTCGGCATCCGCCAGGTGCCGGTCGACGGCGTTCAGGTGGCCATCGACGAGCGCATCGAGATCGACAAGCCGTTTTGCGAGCTGCGCCGCTTCAAGCGCTTCTCGGACGACCCGGCCACCCTGCTCAAGCTCAAGGAACAGCCGCCGGTGCTGATCGTGGCGCCGCTGTCGGGCCACCACGCCACCCTGCTGCGCGACACCGTGCGCACCATGCTGCAGGACCACAAGGTCTACATCACCGACTGGAAGAACGCGCGCCTGGTGCCGCTGTCCGAGGGCGAGTTCCACCTCGACGACTACATCAACTACGTGCAGGAGTTCATCCGTCACCTGCAGTCCAAGTACGGCAACTGCCACGTGATCAGCGTGTGCCAGCCCACGGTGCCGGTGCTGGCCGCCATTTCGCTGATGGCCAGCCGCGGCGAAACCACGCCGCTCACCATGACCATGATGGGCGGCCCGATCGACGCGCGCCGCTCGCCCACCCAGGTCAACAACCTGGCCACGCAGCGCAGCTTCGCGTGGTTCGAGAACAACGTCATCTACCGCGTGCCGCACAACTTCCCGGGCGCGGGCCGGCGCGTGTACCCGGGCTTTCTGCAGCACTCGGGCTTCGTGGCCATGAACCCCGATCGCCACGCCACCAGCCACTGGGACTTCTTCCGCGACCTGGTGCGCGGCGACGAGTCCAGCGCCGAGACGCACCGCAAGTTCTACGACGAGTACAACGCCGTGCTCGACATGGACGCCGACTACTACCTGGAGACCATCAAGACGGTGTTCCAGGACTTCAGCCTGATGCAGGGCACCTGGGACGTGCGCTCGCCCGCCGGCAAGATCGAACGCGTGCGCCCGCAGGACATCACCGGCACCGCCCTGCTCACCATCGAGGGCGAGCTCGACGACATCTCCGGCTCGGGCCAGACCGAGGCCGCGCACGACCTGTGCACCGGCATCGAGCGCAAGCCCGGCCGCCACTACGAGGTGCCGGGCGCCGGCCACTACGGCATCTTCAGCGGCCGCCGCTGGCGCCAGCAGGTGTACCCGCGCGTCAGGGGCTTCATTGCCGACCACCCGCTGCCGCCCGGCGCCGCCAGCGTGCCCAGCGCCAGCGTGACCAAGCTGGACGCCCGCGCGGCCCGCGGCAGCGCCAAGAGCGCGCGCGAAACCCAGAAGGCCGCCTGAGCCGCGCGGCGCCCGCGCGCCGAGCCCACGTGACCCCGACCGAGACCCTGGCCGCGCGCGTGCTTGACGCGCTGCCGCAAACCCAGTGCACGCGCTGCGGCTACCCGGACTGCGCCGGCTACGCGCAGGCCATCGCAGCAGGCCAGGCTGACATCAACCAGTGCCCGCCCGGCGGCGCCGAGGGCGTGCAACGGCTGGCGGCGCTGACCGGCCGGGCCGCCCAGCCGCTCGACCCGGCCAACGGGCAAGAAGGCCCGCGTGGCGTAGCCTGGATCGACGAGGACTGGTGCATCGGCTGCACCCTGTGCATCGCCGCCTGCCCGGTGGACTGCATCGTCGGCAGCCCCAAGCACATGCACACCGTGATCGAAGCCGACTGCACCGGCTGCGAGCTGTGCGTGCCCGCCTGCCCGGTCGACTGCATCCACATGCAGGCCGTCACCGGCGCGCGCAGCGGCTGGGATGCCTGGTCCAGCGAGCAGGCCCGCTCGGCCCGCGCGCGCTACGCCGCCACCCAGGAGCGACGCCAGCGCGCGCCCGTCGTGGTGCCGGAGTCCATCGACGACGCCGACGCCAGCACGCCCCCCGCTGCCGCGCCCGACCGCAAGCGCGCCCTGATCGAAGCCGCGCTGGCGCGGGCACGCCAGCAACGCCCGGGGCCGTAGGTCGCGGATCGGTTACCGATTGGGCGACGTCCCGCCCGAATGCCGTCCAAGCCCAAGAGCCAGGTGGCCGCGGAGCAGGCCAGACCCGTGATCGCCGTGGCCGGGGTTTCCCCGGCCACTGGCGATGCCCCCTCGAGGGGGGATGCCGCAACATCGCGCAGCGAGTGGAGCAACGGGGGTGAGCCCCTTCAATGCGCGCCGCCGGCCTCGGCCGTGGCGCTGCCGCGCACGCGGCGCGTGATCCACACCAGCGGGATCAGCGCCAGGAACAGCAGCGCCGACAGGTAGAAGATTTCCTGCGTGGAGATCATGAAGGCCTGCTGCGTCAGCAGCCGGTCGATCAGGCCCAGCGACTGCTGGTGGCCCAGGCCCAGGGCCTGCATCTGGTGCAGGGTCTGCTCGACCACCGGGCGGCCGTTGTTGATGCTCTCGGCCAGCTGCGCGTGGTGCAGGGTGGCGCGGTCTTCCCAGGCCGTGGTGGCGATCGACACGCCGAACGCCCCGGCCGTGATGCGCGTGAAGTTGGACAGCCCCGCCGCCGCCGGAATGCGCGAGGGGTGCAGGCCCGACAGCGTGATGGTGACCAGCGGAATGAAGAAGCCCGCCATGCCGATGCCCTGGATCAGGGTCGGGATCATGATGGTGACGAAATCGGTCTCCACCGTGAACAGCGAGCGCAGCCAGAACACCCCGAAAAACACCACGAACGAGGCCGTCACGTAAAGGCGCGGATCGACCCGGTGCATGGTCACGCCCACCACCGGCGACAGCACGATGGCCATCAGCCCCACCGGCGCCAGCACCATGCCGGCCTGGGTGGCGGTGTAGCCCATGTACTGCTGCAGCCACAGCGGCAGCAGCACCACGTTGCCGATGAACACGCCGTAGCCCACGGCGGTGGTCAGCGCGCCCGACCAGAAGTTGCGGCCGCGAAACAGCGACAGATCGACCACCGGGTGCTTCTCGGTCAGCTCCCAGGCCAGGAAGAACGCGAAGCCCACCACGGCCGCCACGGCATAGGCGACGATCTGCGGCGAGGCGAACCAGTCCAGCTCCTTGCCCTTGTCCAGCATCAGCTGCAGCGCGCCCACCCACAGCACCAGCAGCGCCAGGCCGACGTAGTCGATCGGCAGGCGCAGCGTGGGGGTTTCGCGCTGGCGGTAGATCGCCCAGGTGACGGCGGCCGCCACCAGGCCGATCGGCACGTTGATGTAGAAGATCCAGGGCCAGCTGATGTTGTCGGTGATCCAGCCGCCCAGGAGCGGCCCCATGACCGGCGCCACCAGCGTGGTGATGGACCACATGGCCAGCGCCAGCCCGGCCTGGCGCGGCGGGTAGCTGGACAGCAGCAGGGTCTGCGACAGCGGAATCATCGGCCCCGCCACGAAGCCCTGCAGCACGCGAAACACGATCAGCATGGTCATGTTGGGCGCCATGCCGCACAGCCAGGACGTGAGCACGAACAAGAGCACGCTGGCCATGAACAGGCGCACCTGCCCCATGCGCTGCGTCAGCCAGCCGGTGAGCGGCACGGCAATGGCGTTGGCCACGGCAAAACTGGTGATGACCCAGGTGCCTTGCACCGGACTCACGCCCAGGTCGCCCGCGATGGCCGGCAGCGAGACGTTGGCGATGGACGAGTCCAGCACGTTCATGAACGTGGCGGCCGACAGCGCCAGCGTGCCCAGCACGCGGGCGCTGCCCTGCAAGGGCGGATGCGTGACGTGAGCGGCGCTCATGCGACGGGCCCGACGGGCAGGTTGATATTGTTTTTATAGCTGGTAGCGCTTGACTGGCGGGCGCCAGCGGCCGATTTCATCAAGAACCCTTGGCCGCCGCGCGGCCGAGGTTGCGCGCGATGATCTGCTGCACGCGCTGCTCGGCGCCCTGGCCCGCGTCGGCGAACACCGCCGTCTTGGCCCGCGGCTCGGCGCGCGTGGCGTCGGTCAGCTCGGGGCCGCTCTGGTCGCTCACGTCCACGCGCGCCAGCATCGACAGGCCCACGCGCAGCGGGTGCGTCTTGAGCTGCTCGGGCTGGAGCGCGATGCGCACCGGCACGCGCTGCACCACCTTGATCCAGTTGCCGGTGGCGTTTTGCGCCGGCAGCAGGGCCGAGGCCGCGCCGGTGGACACGCCCAGGCCGCTGATGGTGCCGTCGAACTCGACCTTGCTGCCGTAGGCATCGGCCGTCAGGCGCACCGGCTGCCCGATGTGGATGCGGCGCAGCTGGTTTTCCTTGAAGTTGGCGTCCACCCACACCTGCTCCAGCGGCACCACGGTCAGCAGCGGCGTGCCGGCGGCCACGCGCTGGCCCAGCTGCACGGTGCGCTTGCCGACGTAGCCCGACACCGGCGCCGGCAGCACGGTGCGGTGCGCGGCCAGCCAGGCCTCGCGCAGCTTGGCGGCCGCCGCCAGCACGCTGGGGTGCTGCGCCACCGGCGTGCCGTCGGTCAACGCCTGGTTGCTGGCCAGCTGCTCCTGCGCCGCGCTGACGCCGGCCTGCGCCGCTTTCAGCATGCTCTGGGCGGCGGTGACCTGGGCGCGCGCATGGGCCAGCTCCTCGCCCGACACCGCGCCGCCACCAGCCAGGCCCTGGCGCCGCGCCAGGTCCTGCTCGGCGGTGGCCAGCTGGGTGCGCGCCTTGGCCACGTCGGCCTCGCGCAGGCGCACCTGGGCGTCCAGCGCGCTGTTGTTGGCGTACAGCGTGCGCACCTGGCGCACGGTCTGGCCCAGCGCGGCCTCGGCCTGCGCCAGCGCCAGCTCGGCGTCGGCGCCGTCCAGCTTGACCAGTGGCGCGCCGGCCTGCACGCGGTCGGTTTCGTTGGCGTAGATGGCCGTCACCGTGCCGCCGATCTGCGGCGTGATCTGCACCACGTTGCCCTGCACATAGGCGTTGTCGGTGTCCTCGTAGTGCGCCAGCACCAGCCAGTCGTACACGCCCCAGGCCAGGCCGCACAGCAGCACCACGGCCGTCAGGCCCAGCAGCACGCGCTTGCGCCGGCCGTTGCCGCCGCCCTCCTCGTCGGCCGGGATTGCTTTGTTTTCAGGAGCGCTCGGCGCTGATGGGGCGCCGGCTTGCGTGGGTTCTGACATCGAATCTTCCCTTTGGTTCAGTGGCTGCTGGCCGCTGTGGATGCCTGGGCCTCGGGGGCCTGCGCGGCCGGCTGCCAGCCGCCGCCCATGGCCTGCGCCAGGCCCACCTGCGCCAGCAGCGCCTGCGCGCTCAAGTCGACCGCCTGGCGGCGCTGCGCCAGCACGGCGTTTTCGGCCACCAGCACGTTCAAGTACGTGGCCAGGCCGGCGCCGTAGCGCTGGCGCGCGATGGTCCACGCCGCCTCGGCTGCCTGCAGCGCGGGCGCCTGCTCGCCCTGCTGGCGCGCCACGGCCTGCACGGCCAGCGACTGGTCGGCCACGTCGCGCATGGCGTCGATCACGGTGGCGTTGTAGCTTTCGATAGCGGCGTCCTCGTCGGCCACCTGGCCGCGCAGGTTGCCGCGCAGGCGCCCACCTTCGAAGATCGGCAGGCTGAGCGCCGGGCCCACGCCCCACTCGGCACTGCCCGAGCGCAGCAAGTTGCCGAAGCCCAGGCTTTGCAGGCCGATGAAGCCGGCCAGGTTGATGTTGGGATAGAACTGCGCGCGCGCGGCCTGCACCTGACCCTGCGCGGCCTGCACGCGCCAGCGCGCGGCGGCAATGTCGGCGCGCCGGCCCAGCCAGTCGGCGCTGAGCTCGTGCGGCACGGCCAGCGCCTTCAGCTGCGCCAGGCGCGGCGGCTGCAGCCCGGCGGGCAGGCGCGGCTGGCCCAGCAGGGCCGCCAGCGCGTGGCCGGTGGCCTGCTGCTGCTGCTCCAGCGCGGCCACCTGGGTGCGCGTGTCGGCACGGCTGCTTTCGTTCTGGCGCACCGCCAGCTCATTGTCCAGGCCGGCGCGGGTGCGCTCGCGCGCCAGCTGCAGCATCTGCTGCTGCTGCGCCAGCGCGCGCTCGGCCAGCGCGTGCTGGTCCTGCAGGCGCGCCCACTGCACGTAGGTGCGCACCACGTTGGCGGCCAGCAGCACGCGCGCGGCGTCGTGTTCGGCCTGGGCGGCGCGCGCCTGGCCGATGGCGGCCTGCAGTTGGCCGGCGTTGCGGCCGAAAAAGTCCAGCGCCCAGCTGCCCTGGGCCTGCAGGTTGCCCAGGCTTTGCACCGAGCCGCCCAGCGGCGGCGGGTAGATGTAGTTTTCCGAGAAGCGCTGGCGATTGAGGCCCAGCGTGCCGTTGACCTGCGGGCCGTCGGCCGCCTGCACCACGGCGATGGCGCTGTCGGCCTTGGCCACGCGGGCGCTGGCCACGCGCAGGTTGGGGTTGTCCTGCAGCGCCTGGGTCACCAGGCGGTCGAGCTGAGGGTCGCCCAGCTGGGCCCACCAGTCGGCGGCCGGGGCCAAGGCAGTGTCGGCGTTGGCCGCCGTGGTCGGCAGGCCCAGCGCGGCGGCGTCACGCAAGGTGGCGCTGGGCGCGATGCCGCCGGGGTTGGCGCAAGCCGTCAACAGGGCTGCCGCCAGCGCCGCGGCCAGCATGCCAGTGCGATGAGAAGTCATGATGCGTCCTTGTGGACCGACAGGGCCTGGGCGGCCTCGGTGAGGCGAGCCAACAGGGCCTGAAACTGCGCCCATTCCTGCGGCGTGAAGCCGGCCAGAGCCTCGTTGTACACCTCGCACAGGATGCGCGGCACGCGCTCGGCCACGGCCGCGCCGGCCGGGGTCAGCCGGATGTGCACCACGCGGCGGTCGCTCTGGCTGCGCACGCGCCGGCACAGGCCCTTTTTCTCCAGCCGGTCGAGCAGGCGCGTCATCGAGCCGGCATCCACCGTGCACACGCGCGCCAGCTCGGCCACGGTGTCGGCGTGGCCCGCGTGCACCTTGTGCAGCGGCAACCACTGCGGCAGCGTGGAGCTGCCGGGGTCGATCTGCTCGTTGACGCGCTGCGCCAGCGCCAGCTGGGCGCGGCGCAGCAGGTAGATCAGGCCGCTTTCGGCGCGCGCGTGCTCGGCCACGTAGTAGCGCGGCGGCTGGGCAGGCAAGGGGGATTGGGGCGACATGGCGGCGGCTCGACCTCGGCTGAATCGAGCGGCCGCGATTATTGTTTGCCTATGCAAACATTGTCAAGTCAGAGTTTGGCGTCGTTTCGATCCGACGGGCCAGGCTTCAGCGCCAGCTCGCGTTCAGCCGCTCCAGCGCCGCCGCGCCCGGGCACAGGTCGGCCGTGCCCAGGCTGTTGAGCGGCCGTGCGCTGGTGTGCTGGGCGGCGTGCAGGTCGCCCGCTTCGGCCTCCAGGTACAGCAGGCCGGTGACCAGCTCGCCCTTGGCGGCGTGGCCCTGCATGTAGGCCATGGCGGCCACGCGGTCGGTGGGGTCGTAATCGGTGTGCAGCTTTTTCAGGCGCAGCGTGGTGCCGTCGTGCTGCTCGACGTCGATCACCTCGCCGGGCGCGTAGTCCACCGTGATTTCCTGGCGGCCCAGGATCAGGTCGATGCGGCTGACGGCCTCGTTGTGCTCGCGCACCCAGTCGTAGCTGCGCGTGCTGCCGGCGTGGTTGTTGAAGGTGACGCAGGGGCTGATGACGTCGATGAAGGCGGCGCCGCCGTGGCCCATGGCGGCCTTGATGAGCGGCACCAGTTGCGCCTTGTCGCCCGAGAAGCTGCGCGCGACGAAGCTGGCGCCCAGCTGCATGGCCAGGCCGACCAGGTCGACCGGGCTGTCCTGGTTGACCACGCCCTTCTTGCTCTTGCTGCCCTTGTCGGCGGTGGCCGAGAACTGGCCCTTGGTCAGGCCGTAGACGCCGTTGTTCTCGACGATGTAGACCATGTTGACGTTGCGCCGCATGGCGTGCGCGAACTGGCCCAGGCCGATGGAGGCCGAGTCGCCGTCGCCCGACACACCCAGGTACAGCAGGTCGCGGTTGGCGAGGTTGGCGCCGGTGGCCACGCTGGGCATGCGCCCGTGCACCGAGTTGAAGCCGTGGCTGGCGCCCAAAAAATAATCGGGCGTCTTCGACGAACAGCCGATGCCCGACAGCTTGGCCACGCGGTGCGGCTCGATGTCCAGCTCCCAGCAGGCCTGCACGACGGCCGCCGAGATCGAGTCGTGCCCGCAGCCGGCGCACAGGGTGGACACCTTGCCCTCGTAGTCGCGCCGGGTGTAGCCCACCTTGTTGGGCGTGAGCGTGGGGTGGTGCAGGCGCGGCTTGGCGATGTAGGTCATGACTTGATCTCCTGCGGTGCCACGACCGCCTCGTGCACGTGGTCGGTGATGTATTGGGTGATGAAGCGCGCGGTGATCGGCGTGCCGTCGAAGTGCAACACGCGCTGCAGTTTGGCGGGCGGGATTTCCAGCTCGTTGATCAGCATGGAGCGCAGCTGCGCGTCGCGGTTTTGCTCGACCACGAACACCGTTTCGTGCGCGTCGATGAACTCGCGCACGCTGGGCGAGAACGGAAAGGCGCGCAGCCGCAGCGCGTTGAGGTGGATGCCCTGGCTGCCCAGTTCGTCCAGCGCCTCGTGCATGGCCGGGCTGGTGGAGCCGAAGAAGATCACGCCCAGCCGCGTGCGCTTGGCCGCCGGCCGCGGCTGCGGCGGCGGCACCAGGGTGGCGGCGGTGGCGAATTTTTTGAGCAGACGCTCGACGTTGTAGACGTAGTCGGGCCCGCGCTCGGAGTAGCGCGCGTAGGGGTCGCGCGTGGTGCCGCGCGTGAAGAAGCTGCCGCGCGTGGGGTGCGTGCCCGGCAGCGTGCGCCAGGGAATGCCGTCGCCGTCCACGTCCTTGTAGCGGCCGAAGTCGTGCGTCTCCAGGTCTTCGGCCGTCATCACCTTGCCGCGGTCGAACTGGCGCGCGTCGTCCCAGGCCAGCGGCTCGCACAGGCGCTGGTTCATGCCGATGTCGAGGTCGGTCATGACGAACACCGGCGTCTGCAGGCGGTCGGCCAAATCGAGCGCGGTGGCGGTGAGCTCGAAGCACTCCCTGGGGTCTTCGGGGAACAGCAGCACGTGCTTGGTGTCGCCGTGCGAGGCATAGGCGCAGGCCAGCAGGTCGGCCTGCTGGGTGCGCGTGGGCATGCCGGTGGACGGCCCGCCGCGCTGCACGTTGATGAGGGTGACCGGAATTTCGGCGAAGTAGGCCAGGCCGATGAACTCGGTCATCAGCGAGATGCCCGGCCCCGAGGTGGCGGTAAAGGCGCGCGCGCCGTTCCAGCCCGCGCCCACCACCATGCCGATGGAGGCCAGCTCGTCCTCGGCCTGCACGATGGCGTACTTGTGGCGCCCCTCGTCGTCGACGCGGAACTTGGCGCAGTAGCTCATGAAGGCCTCGGCCACCGAGGTCGAGGGCGTGATCGGGTACCAGGCGCACACCGTGGCGCCGCCATAGACCGCGCCCAGGCCGGCGGCGGTGTTGCCGTCGATGAAGATGCGCTGGCCCACGCGGTGCGAGCGCTCGACGCGAATGGGCAGCGGGTGCGCCAGGTTTTCGCGCGTGAAGTCGCGCCCCAGGTTCAGCGCCTGCACGTTGGCGGCCACCAGCTTGTCCTTGCCCTTGAACTGCTCGCCCAGCAGCTGCTCGATCACGGCGGCGTCGATGTCCAGCAGCATCGACAGCGCGCCCAGCGCCATGATGTTCTTGAACAGCTGGCGCTGGCGCGGGTCGCTGTAGACGGCGTTGCAGATCTCGGTGAGCGGAATGCCGATGACGCCGATGTCGTCGCGCAGCTCCTCGCGCGGACGCACGCGCGTGCTGTCGTACAGCAGGTAGCCGCCGGGCTCGATCTCCTCCACGTCGGCGGCCCAGGTCTGCGGGTTCATGGCCACCATCATGTCGATGCCGCCACGCCGGCCCAGGTAGCCCTTGGCGCTGACGCGCACCTCGTACCAGGTGGGCAGGCCCTGGATGTTGCTGGGAAAGATGTTGCGCGGGCTGACCGGCACGCCCATGCGCAGGATGGCCTTGGCGAACAGCTCGTTGGCGCTGGCCGAGCCCGAGCCGTTGACGTTGGCGAACTTGATGACGAAGTCGTTGACCGCCGCGATCTGATTCATGGACGAGCTCCCTTGCCATTGGCGCCGATGGTGTGCGAGGCACCGCCCGCCTTGGTCATGGACAGGAACCACCGCTGCATGTCCCACGCGCCGGTCGGGCAGCGCTCGGCGCACAGGCCGCAGTGCAGGCACACGTCCTCGTCCTTGACCATCACGCGGCCGGTCTGCACCGGCGGCGACACCAGCAGGTCCTGCGTCAGGTTCAGCGCCGGCGCGCTCAGCCGGCCGCGCAGCTCGGCCTCGTCGCCGTTGCCGGTGAAGGTGATGCAGTCCATCGGGCAGATGTCGACGCAGGCATCGCACTCGATGCACAGGTTGGCGCTGAACACCGTCTGCACGTCGCAGTTGAGGCAGCGCGAGGCCTCCTTGAAGGCGGTGCGCGCGTCGAAGCCCAGCTCCACCTCGACCCGGATGCTGCTCAGCGCCTGCTCGGCCTGCGCCCACGGCACCTTGTAGCGCTGGTCGTTGCTGGGGTCGTTGTCGTAGGCCCACTCGTGGATGCCCATCTTCTCCGACACCAGGTTGGTGAAGGGTGGCGGGCGCTCGCTCACCGGCCGGTCGTTGAGATAGCGGTCGATCGACACCGCGGCCTCGTGGCCGTGCGCCACCGCGGTGATGATGTTCTTGGGCCCGAAGGCCGCGTCGCCGCCGAAGAACACCCGCGGCAGGCTCGACTGGAACGTGCTTGGATCGACCACCGGCATGCCCCATTCGCCAAAGGCGACGCCGACGTCGCGCTCGATCCATGGAAAGGCGTTTTCCTGGCCGACGGCGATCAGCACCTCGTCGCATTCGAAGAACACCTCGGGCTCGCCCGTGGGCACCAGCTGGCGCCGCCCCTTGGCGTCGCGCTCGGCGCGCACGATCTCGAAGCTCATGCCGGTCAGCCGGCCGCCCTCGTGCACGAAGGCCTTGGGCACGTGCATGTTGATGATGGGAATGCCCTCGTGCTGCGCGTCTTCCTTCTCCCACGGCGAGGCCTTCATCTCGTCGAAGCCGCTGCGCACGATGACCTTGACGTCCTCGCCGCCCAGCCGGCGCGCCGAGCGACAGCAGTCCATCGCCGTGTTGCCGCCGCCCAGCACGATGACGCGCTTGCCGATCGAGGTGACGTGACCGAACGAGACCGAGGCCAGCCAGTCGATACCGATGTGGATGTGGGCCGCCGCTTCCTGCCGGCCAGGCAGCTCCAGGTCGCGCCCGCGCGGCGCGCCGCTGCCGACGAAGACGGCGTCCCAGCCCTCGTCCAGCAGCGCCCGCAGCGAGTCGATGCGCTGGCCGGGCTTGAACTGCGGTCCGAGGGCGAAGATGTAGCCCGTCTCCTCGTCGATCACGCTCTCGGGCAGGCGAAAGCGCGGAATTTGCTGGTGCATGAAGCCGCCGGCCTTGGCCTCGGCGTCGAACACCGTCACCGCGTAGCCCAGCGGCGCCAGGTCGCGCGCCACCGTGAGCGAGGCCGGCCCGGCGCCGATGCAGGCCACGCGCTTGCCGTTGGGCTGCGCCGCCGGCTGCGGCATGCGCGCCGCCACGTCGCCCTTCAGGTCGGCGGCCACGCGCTTGAGGCGGCAGATGGCCACCGGCTCGGGCTTGGCGGCGTTGGCCTCTTCCACCCGCCCGCGCCGGCAGGCCGGCTCGCAGGGGCGGTCGCAGGTGCGCCCCAGGATGCCCGGAAACACGTTGGACACCCAGTTGATCATGTACGAATCGGCATAGCGCCCCTGCGCGATCAGGCGCAGGTATTCGGGCACGGGGGTGTGGGCCGGGCAGGCCCATTGGCAGTCCACCACCTTGTGGTAGTAGGCCGGGTTCTTGGTGTCCGTCGCTTGCATCAGCCGTCTCCTTGATTCGCATGCGCCGCCTGGAGGCGGTCTGTGTGTAACGATCAGTTTAAGACAACGCCCCCAGCGCCTGCGAGCGGTGGGGGCGTTCGGTGTCGGAACCGCACCACGTCGACGCAGTCAATCGCGCGGCAGCGCCGCATGGGCGGCAATCACCTCGGGCGGCGCCTGCACCAGCTCGATCAGCACGCCCTCGCCCGAAATCGGAAACTCGTCGTTGGCGCGCGGGTGCAAGAACGTGATGTCGTGGCCGGCCGCGCCCTTGCGGATGCCGCCCGGCGCAAAGCGCACGCCGCGCGCCGTCAGCCATTCGACCGCCCGCGGCAGGTCGTCGATCCACAGCCCCACGTGGTTCAGCGGCGTGGCGTGCACGGCCGGCTTCTTGTCGGCATCGAAGGGTTGCATCAAATCCACCTCGACCTTGAACGCGCCGCGCCCCATGGCGCAGATGTCCTCGTCGACGTTTTCGCGCTCGCTGCGAAAGGTGCCGGTGGGCGTCAGGCCCAGCATGTCCACCCACAGGGTCTGCAGGCGCTTCTTGTCCAGCCCGCCGATGGCGACTTGCTGGATGCCGAGAACTTGGAAGGGACGGGTCATGGGCGGGCTCCGAAACGGCAGGCGGGCCACGGCGTGGCCCGATCGATCAGGGCAAAGAATAGCAGCGCCCGGCGCGCCGGCGTGGCCTCACGCATCGTCCAGCGCGCCGTCGGGCGGCATCCAGCGCTGCAGGTGCAGCACGTTCTCGCCGCGGTGCGCGCGGCTGTTGGCCAGCTCCTGGCGCGCGATGGCGCGCAGGTGCACCTCGTCGGGCCCGTCCATGAAGCGCAGCGCACGGCCCCAGCTCCACAGGCTGGCCAGCGGCGTGTCCGGCGTCAGGCCGACGGCGCCGAACACCTGCATGGCACGGTCGAGCACGCGCGTCTGCAGCTGCGCGGCCACCAGCTTGATGGCCGAGACGTCGACGCGCGCGGCGGCGTTGCCCTGCACGTCCATGCGCCAGGCCGCGTGCAGCACCAGCAGGCGCGCCTGGTCGATCTCGACGCGGCTCCAGGCGATCCAGTCCTGCACGTTGGCGAAGTCCGACAGATGCCGGCCGAAGGCCATGCGCTCCAGCGCACGCTCGGCCATCAATTCGAGCGCCAGCTCGCACTGGCCGATGGTGCGCATGGCGTGGTGCACGCGCCCCGGCCCCAGGCGCGCCTGCGCCATGGCAAAGCCCTCGCCCTCGGCGCCCAGCAGCTGGTCGGCCGGCACGCGCACGCCCTGGAACACGATCTCGCAATGCCCCTCGATGGCCTGGTGCTGCATCACCGGGATGTTGCGCACCACCTGCACGCCCGGCGCGTCCATGGGCACCAGCAGCAGGCTGTGGCGCCGGTGCGCGGGCGCATCGGGCGCGGCGTCCGACACGCCCATCACGATCGCCAGGCGGCAGTGGGGATGCGCCGCGCCGGTGGTGAACCACTTGCGGCCGTTCAACACATAGCCATCGCCGTCGCGGGCGATGCGCGTGCCCAGGTTGGTCGGGTCGGACGAGGCCACGTCCGGCTCGCTCATGGCAAAACATGAGCGAATGCTCCCCTGCAGCAGCGGATCGAGCCAGCGCGCGCGCTGCGCCGGCGTGGCAAAGCGGTGCAGCAGCTCGATGTTGCCGGTGTCGGGCGCGCTGCAGTTGAACACCTCGCTGGCCCAGGGCACGCGGCCCATCGCCTCGGCCAGCGGCGCGTAGTCCAGGTTGCTCAATCGGGTGCCGGGCTCGTCGTCCTGCAGCTCGGGCAAAAACAGGTTCCACAGCCCGGCGGCGTGGGCCTGGGCCTTCAGCGGCTCGATCACGTCCAGCGGATAAATGCCGGCCTCGGCCCAGCGGCGCCAGTCGCGGTGCGAAGGCAGCACCAGGTCCTGCATGAAGCGCTGCAGTTGCGACTGCAGCGCCTGCGCGCGCGGGGAAAGGGCGAAGTCCATGACGGCACTGTAGGGCGCCGGGCCTCTGCGTCAAGTCAAACGCGGATGCGTGCGGGACAGCGTGAGTGGAGATCCAATTTCAAGCCAAATCGGCCTGCAGCGCCCGATCCATCTGCGCAAGCAGCTCTGCTTATGATAGCAATCCGGTGTCCGGCCCCGGGTAGCGCAGGCGCAGGCGCAGCTCGCGCTTGAGGCGCGTGTTGTCGATGCGGCGGGACTCGCCCATGAAGCTCAGCATCAGGGGCGACAGGCTGTCGCTCGCCGTCGCGCGGTTCACACGCGGCGGACGCGGCAGACCATACAGATCGGCCGCCAGCTCGTAGTACTCGCCCATCTTGAGGCGGCTGTCGTCGCCCGCGTTGACGACGCGCTGCGGCCGGCCGCGCCACAGCGCCAGCACGCAGGCGCGCGCCAGGTCGTCGGCGTGGATGTGGCCGGTGTAGACGTCGTCGGCCGCCGCCAGCACCGGCGTGCCCTTGAGCAGGCGTTCGCGCGCGCCGCCCGCGCGATCGGGCGCGTAGATGCCGGGAATGCGCAGGATGCCGACGCGCGCGCCGACGGCGCGGCCGAAGCCCCGCACCTCCGCTTCGGCCGCGGCGCGCGCCTGGGCGCGGATGGTTTGCGGGTGGATCGGCCGCGTTTCGTGCACCAGGGCGCCGGCGCAGTCGCCGTACACGCCGGTGGTCGAGCCATACACCAGCGCCTGCGGCGCCCCGCGCCGCGCCAGCGCGCGCAGCAGCGCGCGGGTGCGCGCGTCCTGCGGTGCCGCGCCGGGCGGCGGCGCCAGATGCAGCACGCGCGGCGCCAGGCCGGCCAGGCGCTGCAGGCTGGCGGGGGCGTCCAGGTCGCCCGCCAGCGGCGTGACGCCGAGCGCGCGCAGGCGCGCCGCGTTGGCGGCCGAGCGCACCAGCGCCAGCACGCGCACGCGCGGCAGCAGCCGGCGGGCCACTCGCGTGCCGACGTCGCCGCAGCCGACCACCAGCACGCGCGGGCGCCGAAAGCGCGCCGGCAGCGCGCCGAGAGGGCTTTGGTTTGAGGGCAAAATCGGTTGAACGACGCGACGCGGATCGCGCAAGGATACCCAAGCCCATGCCCTACACCATCACCGTGCAGCCCAGCGGCCGCAGCTTCGAGGCCGACGCCGGCGAGCCGATGCTGACGGCCGGCATCCGCCAGGGCATCGGCCTGCCCTACGGCTGCAAGGACGGCGCCTGCGGCTCGTGCAAGTGCAAGAAGATTTCGGGCCACGTCAAGCATGGCACGCACCAGAGCAAGGCCCTGAGCGCCGAGGAAGAAGCCGCCGGCTACGTGCTGACCTGCTGCGGCGTGGCGCAAAGCGACGTGGTGCTGGAGTCGCGCCAGGTCACGCACGCGGGGGCGTTCCCGATCAAGAAGATGCCTGCGCGCGTGGCCGAGCTGGAGCGCCTGGCGCACGACGTGATGCGCGTGCGCCTGCAGTTGCCGGCCAACGATGTCATCCAGTACCACGCCGGCCAGTACATCGAGATCATCCTGCGCGACGGCAGCCGCCGCAGCTACAGCATGGCCGGCGCGCCGCACACGCTCACGGCCAGCGGCGTGCCCATGGTCGACCTGCACCTGCGCCACATGCCCGGCGGCAAATTCACCGACCACGTGTTCGGCGCCATGAAGGCAAAAGAAATTTTGCGCATCGAAGGCCCCTACGGCAGCTTTCGCCTGCAGGACGACAGCCCCCTGCCGATCGTCTTCCTGGCCTCGGGCACCGGCTTTGCGCCCATCAAGGCCATCATCGAGCACATGCAGTTCATGGGCATCACGCGCCCGGCCGTGCTGTACTGGGGCGGGCGCCGCCCGCGCGACCTGTACATGGACGCCTGGGTGCGCGGCAAGCTGCTGGAGCTGCCGCACCTCCAGTACGTTCCCGTGGTGTCCGACGCGCTGCCCGAGGACGAATGGCAAGGCCGCAGCGGCTTCGTGCACCGCGCCGTGCTGCAGGATTTTCCCGACCTGTCGGGCCATCAGGTCTACGCCTGCGGCGCCCCCATCGTGGTCGACTCGGCCCGGCGCGACTTCGTGCAACAGGCCGGCCTGCCCGAGTACGAGTTCTACGCCGATGCCTTCACCAGCGAGGCGGACAAGGTGCATCAGCCCTGACGCCGCACACAGACCCCAACAGCCGAACGCAGAGGGCGCAGAGAATTCGCAGAGGGCGCAAAAGAGAAATTCAAAATGGTTTTTTCTGCGTCCTCTGCGAAACCTTTGCGCCCTCTGCGTTCAAAAATCCCAGTGACCCATCACACCCAAAGCTTCCACAACACCCAGACGCCATGAAACGACGCACCCTGCTCTCCTCCACCCTCGCGCTGGCCGCCGCGCCGGCCTTCGCCCAAGCCCCTCAAGGCAGCAAGCCCATTCGCCTGATCGTGCCCTACGCGCCCGGCGGGCCGCTGGACATCACCTCGCGCGTTCTGGCCGAGCAGGTGCAGGCCAAGCTGGGCACGGTCATCGTCGACAACAAGCCGGGCGCGGGCGGCAACATCGGCTCGGACCTGGTGGCCAAGGCGGCGCCCGACGGCCTGACGATCGGCATCGCCGCCGTGGCCACGCACGCCATCAACCCCTGGCTGTTCAGCAAGATGCCGTTCGATGCCGCCAAGGACTTCGCGCCCATCACGCAGATGGTGCGCGTGCCCAACGTGCTGGTGATGAACGCCGACACCGCCAAACGCCTGAACATCAAGACGCTGGCCGAGCTGATCGCCTACGCCAAGAAGAACCCCGGCAAGCTCAACTACGGCTCGGGCGGCAACGGCTCGGCCGGGCACCTGGCGGGCGAGATGTTCAAGCAGGGCGCGGGCATCTTCGCCGTGCACATTCCCTACAACGGGGGCAACCCGGCGCAGCTGGCGCTGCTGGCCGGCCAGGTCGACTTCAACATCGACAACCTGGCCACGGCCGCGCCCAACATCAAGGCGGGCAAGATCGTGCCGCTGGCGGTGACCACCGCCCAGCCCTCGCCCCTGCTGCCCGGCGTGCCCACCATCGCGCAGACGATCCCGGGCTTTGCCATCGACATCTGGTGGGGCCTGGTCGCCCCGGCCGGCACGCCGCCCGAGGTCATTGCCCGCTTGAACGCCGCCTTCACCGAGGCGCTGCGCACCCCCGCCACGCGCGAGCGCTACGCCCTGCTGATGGCCGAGCCCGTGCCCACCACGCCCGAAGCCTTCGGCCAACTGATGGCACGCGAGCGGGCGCGCTACGAATCCGTCGTCAAGGCCTCGGGCGCGCACGTCGACTGACGCGGCGCCGAAGCGGGCGCCGGTCGCGGCGGCGGCAGCCCGTCGCAGCCGCCGCCCCCGTCGGCGCGCGGGCGCCAGAACACCGGCAGCATGCGCATGCTTTGCAGCGCGAAGGCGGCGCACCACAGCGCCGCCGCCACGCCCATCAACGCGGCCGGCGCCAACGCATAGGCGCTGGCGCGGGCCAATGCGGCGGCCACCAGCAACGCGGCGCCCCAGGGCACCCAGGGGCGGCCGCTTTTTTCCAGCCCGCTGTGGGTGTAGCCGGCAATGGCGATCACCAGATAGACGTTCAGCCCCAGCACGCCGGTGGTGAGCACATGCAGCCCGGCGTTGGGGCTGAAGCCACCGCCCAGCAAGGCCAGGCCGGTCAGCGCGTAGCCCAGGGCCATCAGCACATACACCACATACAGCAGCAGCGGCCAGCGCCGCAGCAACGGGCGGCCCACGTGCCAGTCGTTCAGCAGGTTCAGCGCCGCCGCCGCCGCGGCCAGGGCCAGCCAGGCGCTGACGGGGCCACCGGGCCGCGCGAACTCGGCCAGCGTGTACCCGCTGATGGCCAGCAGCGCCAGGTTGCGCCGCGGCGGGCGCGCCAGGTAGGGCTCGCGCGCGCGGCCGTCGGCCGCCACCTGCGCATCGATGCTGGCGTTGACGATGCTCATCGAGATGCGGCTCATGGCGATCACGATCAGCCCCATCCAAACGCCCACCAGCGCGTGCAGCCAGCGCGTGGGCGCCACGCCCCGCAGCGCATCGACGTAGAAGCCCGCTGCCACGAAGGCCAGCAGCGCCAGCGCCCACAGAAAGGCCACGTGGCGCCGCCCGGGGTCGCGCAGCAGGCGCGGGGCCAGCAGCCCCATCAAGCCGCCGATCAGGCCCAGCTGCGCCAGCGCGGCCACGGCCAGGCCGACCAGCGGCCACCAGCCGCTGTACCAAAAGCCCAGGCGCCCCGCCAGCCACAGGCCCACCAGCACACGCACCGGGCGCGCGCCAAAGGCCGGCGTGCGGGTGAACTCGGGCACCGAGGTCAGCACGAAGCCCGCCGCGCCCGCCAGCGCAAAGCCCAGCAGCAGCTCGTGCGCGTGCCACACGAAGGGGCCGCCCGGCACCGCCGGCAGCGGCCAACCCAGCAGCAAGAAGCCGCCCCACAGGCCCATCAGCGCCCAGCCGGCGACCAGCGCGAGCATGAAGAAGGGCCGAAACGGGCACAGCCACAGTGGGTGCGCCGGCGACCAAGGCACCGCTCGCGCCGCGCTCACAGCAGCACCTCGCAGCCGTCGCGCGGCGCGCGCTGCACCGGCGCCACGGCCCGACCCGCGGCCAGGTCCTGATCGAAGCCGGGCTCCGTCGGCAACGGCGCCGGCGCCAGCAGCGGCGGCAGATCGAAGGCCCGGCGCACCGCGCCCTGCGCCAGCAACCGAGCGGTCTGCCGGTGCACCCAGGCGTCGTCGCGGTGGCCGGCTGGCACGGGCAGATCGAGCCGCCAGCGCAGGCGGGCCGGTGCGCCGGCCAGCACCAGCACGGTGTCGGCCAGGGCCACGGCCTCCATCACGTCGTGCGTGATCATCAGCACGGCCAGCGGGCGGCGCGCCTGCTCGGCCAGCAGCAGGCGATGCATCTGCTGCCGCATGCCGATGTCCAGCGCCGAAAAGGGCTCGTCCAGCAGCAGCAGGTCGGGCTGCAGCACCAACGCGCGCGCCAACGCGGCGCGGCTTTGCATGCCGCCCGACAGCTGGGGCGGAAACTGCGCCAGCGCCAGCTCGTCCAGGCCCATGGCCCGGCCCATGGCGCGCGCGGCGGCCTGGCGCGCGGCCCGCGCCACGCCGCGCGCCTTCAGGCCCAGGGCGATGTTGTCCAGCACGCTCTTCCAGGGCAACAGCTGGGGCTGCTGAAACAGCATGGCCGTGCACGCAAAGCCGTTGGCAATGCGGCCCTCGCGCACCGTCAGCAGCCCGGCGCACAGGTGCAACAGCGTGCTCTTGCCGCTGCCCGAGGGCCCCACCAGCGCCAGCGTGCGGCCGGCGGGCAGCGTCAGGTCGATGTGCTCCAGCACCGCGCGCGGGCCGAAGGCGTGGGACAGGCCCTGAACCTGCAAACCGGCGGTCATGCCGGCCCCGCGCTCACGCCGCCGGGCTCGCGCCAGCGCTCGATCTCGCGCTGGATGGGCTCCAGCAGCAAATATTCAAGTGCCAGCAGGATCAGCACCACCGCACCGATCCAGGCCAGCGTGGCCGGCATGTCGAGCTGCGCGCGGCTGGTGGCCAGCATGGCGCCGACGCCGCTGTCCGACGACAGCAGCTCGGCCATCACCACCACCTTCCAGCTGATGCCCAGTGCCACGATCCAGGCCGGAAACAGGTAGGAGACGACGTGCGGCACATAGACGTCGAGCACGCGCATGCGCCAGGGCAGCCGGTAGGCGCACGCCAGATCGCGCCAGTGGCGCTCCAGCGTGCGCGCGCCCTGCATGCCGCCGACGAAGACGATGGGAAAGCAGGCGACGAAGACGGTGAACACCGGCGTGCCGTCGCCGGTGCCGAACCACAGCATGGCCAGCACCAGCCAGGCGATGGGCGGCGTGCCCAGCAGCACCGTGACCCAGGGGCGCGCCAGCATCGAGGCCGTCATCGACACGCCGGCGGCCAGGCCCAGCGCGCTGCCGGCCGCCACCGCCAGCGCCAGCCCCACGAAGGCGCGCCGCGCGGTGATGGCCAACGTGGGCCACAAGGCGCCGCCGTGCGCCATCCAGCCGCCGAGCGTGCGCGCCGTCTGCAGCGGCGTGGGCAGCACCAGCGGCCCGTAGACGGCGGCCAGCGCCTCCCACAATGCCACCCCCATCAACAGGCTGGCGATGGCGCCCCAACCGCCCCACAGGTAGCGCGCCAGGCCGGTCAGCCCGCGTTGCGGCCAGGCCATCGGCTAGCCGTAGAACGCGCTGGCCGGCAGCTTGCCGCCCACCAGGCCGGGTTGCCGATCGAGCAGCTGCTGGTAGAAGAACTCCAGCTCGGGGCGCGCGGCGGCGGCGTCCACCCACTGCATGGTCGAGCGGGTGGCGTGGATGGCGTCGGCCACGCCGTCGGGCGTCAGCATGTCGACGTGGCGCGCCGCCATCTCGCCGCAGGCCTCGGGGTTGGCCTGGCACCAGGCCAGCGCCCTGGCGTGCTCCTGCTCGAAGCGCGCCAGCAGCGCGCCGTCGCCCTGCACGTGCTGCAGCGCGACGATGCCGGCCTGCGGAATGCGCGGCGGCCGCTTCAGCAGGCGGCCCCATTCCTGCTGCAGATCGACGCTGCGGTAGAGCGCGGGCGCGATCACCTCGATCGGAAACGAGTGCGTCTTGCGCAGCCCCATCGACACCGCCGGCTCGGCCAGCAGCGCGTGGTTGGCGCGGCGCGTGATGAGCAGCTGCATGGCGTCGATGGGCGAGGCGACATAGCGCAGCGTGATGTCCTTGCCGATGACCAGGCCCTCGTGCTCGGCCAGCAGGCGAAACAGGATGTCGGGCATGTCGCCGCGAAACGGCATCACCACCTCCTTGCCGCGATAGTCCGCCAGCGTGCGCAAACCCTGGTCGCGCGACACCATCCACAGCAGGCCCCAGGTCGTGATGTCCAGCAGCTTGAGCGGCACGCCGCGGTTGTACAGGTTGGCCGCGACGTTGCTGGGCATGGCCATCAGGTCGGCCGAAGGCTGGATCGCCAGCGCGCGCAGCTGGTCGGGACTCTTCCAGGTGCTGAACTCGACTTGCTCGGCCACGTCCTTCAGCGCGCCGCTGTCTGCGATGCGCATGAGCGGGTAGGACACCAGGGCAAACGGGCCGGACAGCACCAGCCTGGCGCGGCGGGTGGCGGACGGCTGTGCCTGCCCGCGCGGCAAGGCGCCCAGCGCGGCGGCCGCGGCACCGGCCTGCAGCCAGCGCCGGCGCGTGAAATCAGGGGAATGGGGAGCTTGCATCATCGACATCGCCGGGGTCCGACGCGGCGCGTGGCGAGATGCCGCGCAGCGCATCGTCACAGGCGACATTAATGATATTTATTCGCAATGACCTTGATCTGGTTCATCGAATTCTTGATGCAAGGCAAGCGCTCACAAGCCAGCACCGCTCACACGCCGAGATAGCGCTCCACCTCGCTGCGCTGGGCACGCAGGGCTTCGGTGTCGCCCTGCCACGGCACGCGCCCCTTCTCGATCACCACGTGCCGGTCGGCCAGCGCCATCAGCGCTTCGAGATCCTTGTCGACCACGATCATCGCCATACCCGCGTTGCGCAGTTCGCCCAGCACGCGCCAGATCTCCTGTCGAATCAAGGGCGCCAGGCCCTCGGTGGCCTCGTCCAGGATCAACAGGCGCGGATTGGTCATCAAGGCCCGGCCGATCGCCAGCATCTGCTGCTCGCCACCCGACAGCTGGTTGCCCATGTTCTGGCGACGCTCTTGCAGGCGCGGGAAGAACGCGTACACGCGTTGCAGCGTGTAGGGCTGGGCCGCCCGGTGACGGTCGGCCGCCGTCGCCAGCAGGTTCTCCTCGACCGTCAGCGTCGGAAAGATCTGGCGCCCCTCGGGCACCCAGCCCACGCCCAGGCGTGCGACCTCGTGCGCGGCCAGCCCGTTGATCGTCCGCTGGCCCAGCCGGAGCGTTCCGGCCTTGGGAACGATCAGGCCCATCAGGCACTTGAGCGTGGTCGTCTTGCCCATGCCGTTGCGCCCCAGCAGGGACACGATCCGCCCCTCCTCCAACTCGAACTGGATGCCGTGCAGCACCTGGTTGCCGCCGTAGCCGGCCTGCAGCCCCGCCACTTCGAGCCAGGCCATCAGTGGCCCCCCAGATAGGCCTGGCGCACGCCCTCATCGGCCTGGATTTCGGCCGGCGTGCCGCAGGCGATGGCGTGGCCGTACACCAGCACGCTCACGCGGTCGGCCAGACTGAAGACAGCCTGCATGTCGTGCTCCACCAGCAGCATCGTGTAGCGGCCCTTGAGTCCTTGCAGCAGGGCGATCATCTGCTGCGATTCGGCCTGGCTCATGCCCGCCAGCGGTTCGTCCAGCAGCAGCAGTTGCGGCTTCATCGCCAGCGCCATGGCCAGCTCCAGCTGCCGATGTTCGCCATGGCCCAGCGCCATCACGTCCTCGTCGGCGCGCGGCAGCAGCCCCACCTGGTCGAGCGCTTCGCGCGCGGGCTCGACCAGCACGGCCTGGCGCCGCACCGGCGCCCAGGCGTTGAACGAATGGCCTTGCCGCGCCTGCACCATCAGCATCGCGTTTTCGAGCACGGTAAAGCCTTCCAGCAGCTGCGTGATCTGGTAGGAGCGCGCGATGCCGGCCAGGGCGCGTCGGGGCGTGCTCCAGGTCGTGATGTCTTGGCCGTCCAGGAGAATCCGGCCGCTGTTGGGCATCAGCTCGCCCGTCAGCTGGCCCATCACCGTGGTCTTGCCGGCGCCATTGGGGCCGATCAGGGCGTGCGTCTCGCCTTCGTCCAGCGCCAGATCGAGACGGTCGGTGGCCAGCAGGCCGCCGAAACGCTTGACCAGTTGCCGCACCTGAAGCTTCTTGCCCATCACCGCGCGCCCCATCGACGGATCGCGCCCCAGAGGCCGCGTTGCGACACCAGCGCCACCAGCAGGATCAGCGGCCCCAGGATGGCCATCCAGTGCTGCGTCATGCCCGACAGCAGCTCTTCCAGCACCAGCAGCACCGCCGCACCCACCAGCGGACCAAAGACCGAGCCGATGCCGCCCAGCACGGCCATCAAGATCAGTTCGCCCGAAGCCCGCCAGGACAGATAGGACGGGGCGACGAACGCGGTGAGGTTGGCCTGCAGCACGCCGGCCACGGTACAGATCAGCGCCAACAGCACGAAGGCGCTGAGCTGATAGCGCACGCGCGGATAGCCGGCGGCCAGCATGCGTCGCTCATTGGCCTGAAAGCCCCGCAGCACATAGCCAAAACGGCTGTGCACCAGACGCCAGACCAGCAGCATGACGATGAGCAGCGTGGCCAGGCACAGGTAGTACAGCGCCAGCTTGCCATCCAGCGCGGGCAGCGGCGCGAGCGCACTGCGCTCATTCAGCGGCAGGCCGTCGTCGCCGCCGTACTGCTTGAGGCTCACGGCCAGGAAATAGAACATCTGGTTGAACGCCAGCGTAATCATGATGAAACCGATGCCGCGCGTGCGCAGCGACACCAGCCCCGTCACCAGCGCCACCGCAGCGGCGAATGCCAGCGCAATGGCCAGTTGGGCCCAGCCGTTGGTCAACCCATTGGCGGCGCTGATGCCGACGACGTAGGCCCCAAGGCCGACGTACAGCGCGTGGCCCATGCTGATCAGCCCGCCGTAGCCAAGCACCAGGTTGAGCCCGCTCACGGCAATGGCGAACACCACGATGCGCGTGGCGAAGCTCAGGTAGAAGCTGGAGCCGGCCCACTGCGACAGCAGCGGCACCAGCAGCAGCAGCAGCACCAAGGTGCTGGCCAGCCAGAGCCGGGGCGAGCGCCAGGAAAGGGATTCGGGAAACAGCATCGGCGCTCAGCGGTGGACGGGAAACAAGCCGCCGGGACGCACCGCCAGGATGGCCGCCATGAACAGGTAGATCAGCATCGAGGCCAGCGCCGGCCCGGCCGCGTCGGCCACGCTGCGCTCCAAGAACTGGCGCATGATCTGCGGCATGTAAGCGCGGCCCATGGTGTCCACCAGGCCCACCAGCAGGGCGGCATAGAAGGCGCCGCGGATCGAGCCGATGCCGCCGATCACGATCACCACCAGCGCCAGGATCAGCACGTCGTCGCCCATGCCCGATTGCACCGAGACGATGGGGCCGACCAGCCAGCCCGCCAGTGCCGCCAGCCCGGCCCCCACGGCAAACAGCAGCGTGTTGAGCAGGCGCGCGTTGATGCCCAGCGCCGCCACCGTGTCCGGGTGGGTGGAGCTGGCGCGCACCAGCATGCCGACGCGGGTCTTGTGGATCAGCAGGTAGATGCCCAGCGCCAGCAGCACCCCGGCGACGATGATCATCAGCCGGTACGACGGGTAGGACATGCCCAGCAGCGGCACCGAGCCGCTAAGCCACGCGGGCTGCGAGGTGAACACGGGCTGCGAGCCCCAGACCATGCGCACCGCTTCGTTGAAGAACATCAGCAGGCCCAGCGTGGCGAGCACCTGGTTGAGGTGCCCCTTGGCGTACAGGCGGCGCAGCGCCAGGCGTTCGAGCACGAAGGCCACCCCCATCACGCCGCCGACGCCCACCAGCCCGGCCAGCAGGAAGGAGCCCGAGCGCGCCAGCGTCGCCGCAGCGAAGTAGGCACCCAGCATGTAGAACGAGCCGTGGCTCAGGTTGATGAAGTTCATGATGCCGAACACCAGCGTCAGGCCGGCCGACAGCAAAAACAGCAGCATCCCGAGCTGCACCCCGTTGAGCACCTGGGAGAAAAACAGGCTCCAGACCACGCGACAGGCTCTTCGGATAGTTACTTCAGCGGACAGTCCTTGGCGTAGGCATCCTGGTAGTTGCTGAGTTCCTTGGACACCGTCTTGATGTTGGCGTTGCCCTTGGCGTCCTTCGCGACTTCGTAGACGTAGAAGTCCTGGATCGGGTAGTTGTTGTTGCCGAACTTGAAGTTGCCGCGCACCGACTTGAAGTCGGCCGCCTTGAGCGCCGCCGTGAGCGCCGCGCGGTCGGTGCTGCCCGCAGTCTTGCGCAGCGCCGAGTCGATCAGCAGCGCGGCGTCATACGAGTAGGCGGCGTACTCCGATGGCGTGCGCTTGTACTTGCCCTCGAAATCGCTCACGAACTTCTGGTTGGCCGCGCCCGGCATGTCCGGGCCCCAGGAGGAACTCAGCAGCACGCCCAGGGCCGTGTCCTTGAGCGCGGGCAGCGTGGTGCCGTCCGTCGTCGAGGTGGTGAGCAGCGGAATCTTGCCCAGCAGCCCCGCCTGCTGATAGGCGCGCACGAAGCTCACGCCCAGGCCACCGGGGTAGAACGCGTACACCGCGTCGGGCTTTTCCGACACGATGCGTGCCAGCTCGGCCGAAAAATCGAGCTGGTTGAGCGGGGTGTACATCTCGTCGAGCAGCGGCGTCTTGTACTGGCGCTTGAAGCCGACGATGTAGTCCTTGCCGGCCTGGTAGTTGGGCGTCATCGAGATGATGCGCTTGTAGCCCTTGGTGGTGGCGTACTTGCCCATGGCCTCGGCGAACTGGTCGTTCTGCTTGGACACCACGAACAGGTTGGGCGAGCACTGCGCACCCGCCAGTGGCGCCGGGCCGGCGTTGGAGCCCACCACCACGACCCCGGCGTTGGTGAACTTCTTGCCGACGGCCATCAGGATGTTGGAGAAGGTCATGCCGGTGACGAGCGGCACCTTTTCCTTCTCGATCAACTCGTCGGCGATCTGGTTGGCCACCTCGGGCTTGAGCTGGCTGTCGCGGCGAATGACCTCGACCGGCACGCCACCCAGCTTGCCGCCGTTCTGCTCCACCACCAGCATGAAGGCGTCCAGCATGTCCTGGCCCAGCGCGGCCTGCGGCCCGGACAGCACGCCCATGAAGCCGATCTTCACGGGCGTCTGCGCATGGGCGGACAACGCGAAGGTGAATGCCGCTGCGGCGGTCAGCACGGTGTGTTTCATGGGTGTCTCCTGGTTGTCAAATTGGGTTGGATGCAATGCTTGGGATGAATTGTGGTCAGTCGGGTCGTCGCATCACGCGTGCACGTCCTCTGGGTCGCCCGCCGTCAAATGTTCCCACATGCGCTCGAAGATCAGGCCGGCGGTGGTGGCACGCTGGGCGCATTCGGCCGCCGAAAGGATGACGGACGCATCCTGCAGCCCCGCGGCCAGCACCTCGAGTTCGACGCGGGCGGCATCCTCCAGATACCAGGTCAGCACGACGGCGTGCTGGATCGAGCCGGCCGCCACCACCGCGCCGTTGCCGCGCATCACCAGGGCCTTGCCGGCGCCCAGTTGCTCGGCCAGCCGCGCGGCAGCGGCATCGCTGCGCACCAGCTGCGGGTCGTCCCACAGCGCGATGCCATCGCCGAAGTAGGCGCCGAAGCCATGACGGGGGCTGGGCACGCGGCGTGCCGTGCCCAAGGCCATGAGCCTGGGCGGCATGCTGCGCACGACGGCGCCCACGTCGGGCCGTCGCCGATACACCTGCTGGTGAACGCGTACTTCGCCCAGCACGCCGTCGGGCAAGGGTCCATGGACGTGCACCACCGTTCCCGCCTCGCCCGGCGCGATCAGGCCCATGGGACGTGCGGCGCAGACCAGGAAGCGCTCGGCATCGAGCCGCAGGCTGCAGTGACCGTAGGCGTGCACCAGGCCGTGGCGACCCAAGGCGCGCGCCGCTCGGCGCAACTCGATCTGACGGGCCGACATGCCTTCCGTCGAAGCATCGGCATTCAAGTCTTGAACTCCGGGATGTCCGGACGCGAGCCCCACATGCAAAACGAGCTGTCGGCCATCGGGAACTGCCGCGGTCGATACCCCGCCTCCTGCTCGGGCGCGATGGTGCGCACGCCGCTGGAGTATTCGTACACCATGCCGTCCGGGCCCTCGAAATACAGGAACATCGCGCCCGACGTTGGGTGGCGCCCCGGGCCGAACACGATGCGCACGCCGGCCTTCTGCAGGCGATACCAGGCACGCATGATGTCGTCGATCGACTTGACCTGGTGGTTGATGTGCTGCACGCCCGCCCGCTGCGCCGGAAACAGCGCGATCTTGTGATGGACCTCGTCGATGCGCAACAGCGGCGCCGCGCCGATGCGGTCGCTCACGCGGGCGCCCAGCACCTGCGTCCAGAAGTCCTCGTCGCGCCCCGGGTCAGCGCTGCACAGCCCGATGTGGCTGAACCCGGTGATGCCGTGATCGTGCGGCGGCCAATAGGCCGTGCCACTGTGGTGGGGTTGCACCACGAGGTCGATCGAACTGCCGTTCAGGTCGCGGAAATTGATGTAGGCCTTGACCGCGCGGGCGTCGCACTCCGCGTTGGTGCCGGCGTGAACGGCGATATGGGCCGCGTCGAGCACGCTGGCCGCGTGCTGCAGCTCGGCCATGTTGCGCAGCTCGAAACCGACGATGTGGTCCTTCGGATCGCCCTCGAAATAAACCAGCGTGTGGTCGCGATCGTCCGAGCGGAAATACGCCGCTTTGCCTTCGCGCCGTCCCAGGGTCAGTCCGACGACGTCATTGGCATAACGGGTGGCCGCGTCGACGTCGCGCGTGCCGAGACGGACGTAACGGATGTCCAAGAGCTTGATCAAATGCAGTCTCCTGCCCCAAACGGGGCGCGGGTCGATGAACCCGTCAGCACACGAATGTAGGGCAAGGGCAGGAATCCAACCAATGAAGATTTATCCTGTTCGTCATTCACCAACCGAATGACGAGCGATGACCCATCGAACCCGACCGCTGACGCGCCAGCTCGACTTGAACCTGCTGGAATTGTTCGACGTGGTTTGGCGAACGCGCAACCTGACCGTCGCCGGCGAACAGCTCGGGCTGTCGCAACCGGCGGTCAGCCATGCGCTCGCACGCTTGCGGCGCACCTATGGCGACGCCCTGTTCGTGCGGCTGCCGCGCGGCGTCGAGCCGACGCCTCTGGCCGTCCGAATCGCGCCGGTGGTGAGCGACGCGCTGCGCGCGATCCGCGACACCCTGGCCAAGCCCACGTTCGAGCCGCAGGCCGCGCGGCGCCACTTCCGCATGGCGATGTCCGACATTGGCGAGCGCTTTTTCATGCCCCGACTGTGGATGCATCTGGCGCGCGAAGCACCCGGGGTGAGCTGCGAGTGCCTGTCCCCTGGCCTGGATGAGCTGCAGCAGGGGCTTGCCAGCGGCGAAATCGACCTGGCGGTCGGCTTCTTTCCCGGCCTGGGCGCCCAGATCCGCCGCCAGGCCTTGTTCAGCGAGCGCTTCGTGTACCTGGCGCAAAAGAAACACCCTCTGCTTCGGGGCGACGGCGGTGCCGCGGCGCTGCGGCACACGCCCCACGTGCTGGCCAGCCCGCCGGGCTCGCATCACCTGGCCGCGGTCGAGCGGGTGCTGATGCGCCGCGACGTGCGGGTACCCATCGTGCTGCGCGTGCGCAGCTTCCTGAGCATCGGCCCGATCGTCGCCGAGACCGATCTGGTGTCACCCATACCCAGCAACCTGGCCCAAATCATCGCCGGCCACCTGCCCTTGCGCCTGATCGAGCCGCCGATCGAGTTGCCGTCCTTCGACGTATGCATGTACTGGCATCGACGCTTCGACGACGACCCGGCGCTCGGCTGGCTGCGTCGGTTGATGGCCGAGACCTTTGGCACGCAGGCCCCGGCCAGCAGCAGGCGTGCGACCCGACAGGCGATGTCGCACGCGCACTGAATCTCCGGGCCTCAGTCCGTCGCGCCCCAGCCGTGCTCGCCGGCATACGCGATCAGGAAATCGGCAAAGCGCTGCGCGGCCGGCCCCGGCTGCCGGTCCGAGCGCGTGAAGACGTGAAAGCGGCGCGTGATCACCGGCTCGGTCAGCTGTCGCGTCTGCAGTCCATGCAGGTCGAGCAGCGATGCCGCGTAGGGCAGGCAGGTGGTGACACCCAGGCCGGCGCTCACCAGGCTCAAGGCCGTGGTCATGAAGGCCACCTCGAACGCCGGCGCGAGCTCGATGCGGCCCGGCGACGACAGCAGCTCGCTGTTCAGCATCGGGGTGTAGTCGCCCTGCAGGGAAATGAGCGGATAGTGCGCCAGGTCGGTCCACGAAACCCGGGCTTGGTGGCCAAGCGCATGCCCCGGCGGAAACACCGCCAGAAAGGGCACGTCGAGCAAGAGCCGTGCATCGAGCTCGTCGCTCGGCATGCGTTCGGGGCCGATGCCCAGATCGACCTGACCGCTCAGCACGCGCAGCGCGACCTCGTCGACCTCGCAATCGACGATCAGCACCCGGACCTTGGGGTGCTGCCGGACAAATGCGGCCACGGCGCGTGGCAACAGCGTGCACGCCATGAGTTGCGGTGCCGCGATCCGCACCTGGCCGGCATTCAATGACTTCAGCTCGGCGATCGAGTGCAGCGCACGCTCCAGATCGTCCTGAATGCGCTGGGCCAAGGGCAGGAACTCGGAACCGATCTGCGAGAGCTGGACACTGCGGGTCGTGCGATGCACCAGTTGCACGCCCAGGGCGCCCTCGAGATCCTTGATCAGGCCACTGAGCGCGCTTTGCGTGACGTGCAGGTGGGCCGCGGCCTCGGTAAAACTGCCGGTCCTGGCTACGGCGACAAAGGCGCTGAGCTGCCGGAGCGTCACATTCATCGGATCACCTCATGAATCCAAAAGAAAAAGCGGGTTGTCAAGCTGACCATGCCGTGCTCGAATGACAGTCGAGACCACCCCTTGCCCGCAGCAGGAATGCGACTCAAATCATAGACTCGACATTCACATCGACTCCTGGAGACACGAGATATGGCCGACTTGAAGTTTCAATACATGTCCGGCTTCGGCAACGAATTCGCGACCGAGGCGCTGCCTGGCGCACTGCCGGACCGGGGCAACTCGCCCCAGCGGGCGCCCTATGGGCTGTACGCCGAACAGATCAATGGGACCGCGTTCACCGTCGCGCGTGCGGCCAACCGCCGCTCCTGGCTTTACCGCATCCGTCCGGGTGCGGCCCACGATGCCTTTGCGCCCAGCAACGCCGGGGCGCACTGGCTCTCGAGCTTCAACCAGGTGCCGACGCCACCCAATCGGATGCGCTGGGATCCCATTGCGATGCCGGCTGCCGGTACCCAGGTCGATTTCGTCGACAGCATGATGACCATTGGCGGCAATGCCGGCTGCGGCATCAACGTGTACACCGCCACCGCGTCGATGCAAAAGCGCTACTTTTACGACTCCGACGGTGAGCTTTTGATCGTACCGCAGCAAGGCCGCCTGACCTTGGCCACCGAACTGGGGAACCTCGAAATCGAACCGCAGGAGATCGCCGTCATCCCGTGCGGAATCCGCTTTCAGGTGCGCTTGCCCGATGGGGCGGCACGTGGCTTTGTCTGCGAAAACTACGGCGCGCCGCTGCAGCTCCCGACGCTGGGCGTGATCGGCTCCAACGGCCTGGCGCACCCCAGGGACTTTCTCACGCCCCTGGCGGCTTGGGAAGATGTCGATGGTGATTTTGAAATCCTCACCAAGTTCGATGGGCAGTTCTGGACGGCCAAAATCGATCACTCTCCATTGGACGTGGTTGCGTGGCACGGCACGCACGCGCCCTACAAGTACGACTTGCGCAAGTTCAACGTCGCCGGCTTCATCAGCTACGACCACCCCGACCCATGCATGAACCTGGTGCTGCATGCGCCCAGTGCGACACCCGGCGTCGACACGCTCGATTTCATCGCATTTGCGCCGCGCGTGCTGGCCATGCTCGACACGTTCCGCCCACCCTGGTTCCATCGCAACATCGCCGGCGAGTTCATGGGCAACGTCCATGGCCATTACGACGCCAAGGCCGGTGGCTTCGAGCCGGGCAGCATGTCGATCCACAACACCATGACCGCTCATGGCCCGGATACCGAAACCTTCGAAAAGGCCAGTGCCGCCGACACCAGCAAACCCGACCACATCAAGGACACGATGGCCATCATGTTCGAGACTCCAGTCATCATTCACGCGACCCAGCAGGCACTGGAGTCTCCCCATCGGCAACGCGAATACGTCCGCGTCTGGGAGGGGCTGAAGAAGCACTTCAACCCGAAGCAGCGCTGAATAGCGGTCATGACGGAACTCAACGAAACCCACGACCCGGCACTGCGCAGTTGGGTGCCGAGCGCGAATGACGACGGCGCCAACTTCACGATCCAGAACCTGCCGTTCTCGGTGTTTCGCCGCCAAGGCAGCGCCGAGGCCTGGCGCGGCGGCGTGGCAATCGGTGACCAGATCCTCGATCTTGCCGCGGTCGCCGCAACGGGCATCATGGAAGGCGCGGCCGCGCAGGCGCTGCAAGCGGCCACCGGTGCGGCCCTCAATCCGCTGATGGCGCTGGGTCCCGGGGCGTGGTCGGCATTGCGGCAGGCGCTGTCGCGCGCGCTGCGCAAGGGCTCGGCCGCCCAGGCCCGACTCGGGACCTGTCTCGTGCCGCAGTCGGCGGCCGAATATCGGGTACCGGCCCGCATCGGCGACTACACCGACTTCTACACCTCGGTCTACCACGCGACCAACATCGGCCGCCAGTTCCGTCCCGACAACCCGCTGCCGGCGAACTACAAGTGGATCCCGATCGGCTATCACGGGCGCGCGTCCAGCGTCGTGGTGTCGGGGTACGACTTCCGCCGCCCGGTCGGGCAGGCGATGCCGCCGGGGGCCCAGGCACCGGTCGTGCGAGCAAGCCAGCGCATGGACATCGAGCTGGAGCTGGGGGTTTTCATCGGCACCGGCAACGCGCTCGGAGAGCCGATTGCGATCGCCGACGCCCCGGCCCATGTGTTCGGCTTCACGCTGCTCAACGACTGGTCGGCGCGCGACATCCAGCCCTGGGAGTACCAGCCGCTCGGACCCTTCCTGTCCAAAAACTTCGCGACCACGATCTCGCCGTGGATCGTGACGACCGAGGCGCTCGCGCCCTACCGTGTGGCGGCGCCGGCGCGGCCGGCGGGCGATCCGCAGCCACTGCCGTATCTCGATGCACCGGGCAACCGCGAGCAGGGCGCGCTCGACGTGCAACTCGAGGTGCTGCTGCAGACCCCGCGCATGCGCGAAGCCGGCATGCCCGCGACGCGCATCAGCGCGACGAACTATCGCCACGCGTACTGGACCTTCGCGCAAATGGTTGCGCACCATACGGTGAACGGCTGCAACCTGCAGAGTGGCGACCTGCTGGGCACCGGCACGCTATCCGGGCCGACACTCGACCAGGCCTGCGCGCTCATCGAGCTGACCGTCGGCGGCAAGCAGCCGGTCACGCTGCCGGGCGGCGAGCAACGCGCCTTCCTGGAGGATGGCGATGCCGTGATCCTCAGGGGTTGGTGCGCAAAACCCGGCGCGGCCCGCATCGGCTTCGGTGAGTGTCGCGGGACCGTATTGCCGGCACGCGACGTCGCATACTGAACAGCCCAGACCAACACCATGAGCACCCAAGCCCCCATCGACATCGCGGCAGTCATCGACTCCAACAAGGTGAGTCCATTGCAGGTGCGGCTCCTCATCCTGGTCGGCCTGACCGTCGTGATCGACGGTTTCGACGTCCAGGCGATGGGCTATGTCGCTCCCGCGATCATCCAGGCGTGGGGCATCGACAAGGCCAGTTTGGGCCCCGTCTTCGGCGCCGGCCTGTTCGGCATGCTGATCGGCTCGCTGACCCTGAGCGTGTTGGCCGACAAGATCGGCCGCCGACCGGTGCTGATCGGCGCCAGCCTGTTCTTCGCCGTCATGATGTTTGCCACCGCGCATGTCACGACCCTCGATCAGCTGCTGGTGCTGCGCTTCATCGCCGGCCTGGGCTTGGGAGCGATCATGCCCAACGCGATGGCGCTGGCCGGCGAGTTCAGCCCCAAGCGCAAGCGCGTGACCCTGATGATGTGGGTGTCCTGCGGCTTCACCATCGGCGCCGTGCTGGGCGGGCTGCTGTCGTCGGTGATGATTCCTGCCTGGGGCTGGCAGTCGGTGTTCTACCTCGGCGGGGCCATTCCCCTGGTGCTGTCGGTGCTGATGTACTTCGCGACGCCCGAATCGATGCAGTTCGAGGTCTTGCGCGGCAAGAACACCGAACACGTCGGGGCCCTGCTGCGCCAGATCGACCCCACGCTGCACATCGACGCCGACACCCGCTACCTCGTGCACGAGAGCAAAGGTGGCGCGCCGGTGGCGGAACTGTTTCGCCACGGTCGTGCCTGGGGCACCGTGCTGCTGTGGGGCATCAACTTCATGAACCTGGTGAACCTCTACTTCCTGTCGAATTGGTTGCCGACCATCACCAAGTCGGCCGGGCTGTCGCTCACCACCGCCGTGATGGTCGGCACGATGCTGCAGCTCGGTGGCGTGATCGGCACGTTGGCCATGGGCCCCATCATCGACCGCATCGGCTTCTTCAAGGTGCTGGTGCCCGCCTTTCTGATCGCCGCGGTCACGATTGCGATGATCGGCCAGCCCGGAATCTCGCTGGGGCTGCTGTTCGCGGTCGTGACCATCACCGGCCTGTGCATCATCGGCGGACAGCCGGCCGTCAATGCACTCGCCGCCGTCTACTATCCCACCACCGAACGCTCGACCGGCATCGGCTGGAGCCTGGGTATCGGCCGTATCGGCTCGATCGTGGGGCCGGTGCTGGGCGGTCAGCTGATCCGCTGGCAGTGGTCCGACAGCGCCATCTTCTTGGCGATGGCCATTCCGGCAGCGATCTCGGCGCTGATGCTGATCCTGATGGCGGTCCATTCGCGCGACAGGGCACTGACCCCGTCGCAGGCGTCGGCGTCGCTGTCGCATTGAATCCATGCGCAGCAACTCGTGCGCGCAGCCTTTGCGGATCGCTCGCTCGGCGTGGCACCGCCTCAGGACTTGCTCTTGAGCGGACAGGTGTTCATGCCCAGCAGCTTGTACGCCGGGCAGGTGCCCGCCAGGCCGGTGAGCAACGGCACCACGCCGATCCAGCCCCACCAGCCGACGCTGCCGGTGGCGGCCAGTGCGATCAGCACCAGGCCGACGACGATGCGAAGAATGCGGTCGATGCCGCCGACATTGCGATTCATGAAAGGCTCCTTGTTGACGTAAAAAAAGCAGAAAAGCGAATCAGGCCTGCCGGCGACGGCGCATGCCCGTGAGCAGAGGCCAGGCCAAGGCCGCACCCGCCACGCCGCAGGCGGCGGCGATGCCCAGCAGGTTGGCCCAGTCCACCCAGTACTTCATTTCGGCCAGGCTGGATTTGTTCCAGACCGGCGTGACAAAGAAGGCGAACACGGCCATCGCCAGCCCCAGAGCAATGGCGCCGGGCAGGCTGGCGCGCCAGCGCCCGCCCCGCGCGCGCGCCATGAGCAGCAGCCACAGCACGGCCAGCGCCAGCAGCCAGGGCCAGACGGCCAGGGCCAGTTCATAGACGATGTTCAGCATCAACCAGACTTCATACATGGTGGGTCTCCTTCGGCATCACACACGGCCCTTGAGGACGGCCAAGTAGGCCGGCTTGAGCAGGCGCACCTTCATGAACCAGGCCATGAAGCTTTCCTGCAGCGGCTCGATCATCGGCAGCGAGGGCGTGAGCTTGCCGTCGTAGTCGAACTCGATCAGCATGGCCGAGCCCTCGCGCACGATCATCGGGCACGAGGTGTAGCCGTCGAACATCTCGTCGGGCGCCTGCCCCGCCACCACCCGTGCCAGGTTGTGCGCCACGATGGGCGCGCTTTTCTTGACCGTGGCCGCCGTCTTGCCGCGCGGCGTGCCGTTGATGTCGCCGACGCCGAACACGTTGGCAAAGCGCTTGTGCTGCAGCGTGTCCTTGTTCACCTCCATCCAACCCAGCATGGGGCCGTCGCGCGCGGCCAGCTCGCTTTGGCGCACCGCGTCGACGGCCCGCATGGGCGGCACCACGTGCAGGAAGTCGTAGGCCACTTCGCTGCGCTCGCCCTCCGGGGTGGCAAACACGGCCTTGCGCGCGCCCAGGTCGACCGCCGCCAGCTTGTTCAGGTAATGCGTGCGGATGCCCTGCGCCTTCCAGCGCGCCAGCACGTTGTCGTTGACCGACTTGACACCGAACACCGTGTCGTCGGGCAGGCCGGTGTAGAAGTCGACCGTGGACTGGTCGAGCGTGCCGGCCTGGCGCAGCCGGTCGGCCACCATGAAGGTCATCTTCAGGGGCGCGCCCGCGCACTTGAGCGGACCGGCCGGCAAGGTCATCACCGCCTGGCCGCCCCGGGCGCGAAACGCATCCATGGCCCGCCAGGTCGCCAGCGCCGCGTCGGGGCCCAGGTACACGCTGCCCAGGCCGTTGCTCCCGATGGCCTTCACGTCCATGCCCTCGATCTGGTCGTAGCCCAGTTGCAGGCCGGTGGCCACCACCAGGTAGTCGTAGGCGATCTTCTGGCCGCCCACGGTGCTCAGGCTGTTGCCGACCGGATCGAACCCGGCCACCATTTCCGGCACCCACTCCACGCCCTGCGGCTGAAAGTCGGCATTGCGGTCGCGCACCTTCTCGATCGGCCACACGCCGGTGGCCACCAGGGTGTAGCCGGGCTGGTAGTTGTGCTCTTGCTTCGCATCGACGATGGTGATGCGGGCCTTGGGCAGCAGCTGGCGCAGGCGGGCCGCCACGGCAATGCCGCCCAGGCCGCTGCCGGCGATCACGATGCGGGGCGCAGCCGAGGACGTCTGCGCCTGCACGGTGGGCGCCGCCTGCAGCGCGCCCAAGGCCAGTGGTGTGGCGCCCAGGGCTCGCAGCAGCTCGCGCCGCGAAGCGGCTTGCGCGAGGGTTGAAGGGGCTCGATCGGTCATGCTCGCTCTCCTGGGTCGGGGGTGCGCCGGCGGCTTCGGCCGGCGGGCTGGCGCAGCAGGCGCACCTGCAGGGGGCGTTGGAAGTGGGCGCCCCCGGTCCCACATTCGCTCGAAAGCGCACGCGTGCGCTCGCGCAGGCCGCGCGCCAGGCGGGCCGCGCCGCAGGCCCGAGCGACGACCCGCTGCTCTTGCAAGGGCAGCCACTCGTTCAGGATCGCCCCGTCGCCGTTTTCGATGCGTGACCGGGCCGTCATGGCAAGGACTCCTGGGACGCCGGCGCTGCCAGCGTGGCGTTGACCTGGGCCAGCACCTCCTCGTCCAGACGGTCGGCCAGCGCCGCCAGCTTCAGGCGCGTCAACACCTGGTCGCTGCGTGCCTGGGCCAGGGCCAGCACGGTTTGCGCATGGTCGTTCTCGGCGTTCAGCACGTCGAGCAGGGTGCGGTCACCCACCTCGTGGCCCAGGCGCGTGGCGTCCAGCCGCGCGCGGCTCGCGGTCTGCGCCTGCTGCAGCGCGGCGATGCGCGCCGCGCCGGTCTGCAGGCCCTGCCAGGCGCTGCGCGTCTGCTGGCCGACCTCCTCGCGCGCCAGGTCGAGCTCGGCGCGCGCCTTGCCCAGTCGCTCGACCGCCTCGCGCTCCTGCGCACCGATCAGGCCGCTGGCGTCGATTGGGATGTTGAGCTGCACGCCCACCATGGCGTTCAGGTTGCGATTGCGCGCGCTGCCGAAGTCGCCATGGCCGGCAATGCGGTCCAGACTGGCCTGCGCCACCAGGTCCACGGTGGCACGGCCCGCCGCGCCCTGCTGGCGCAGCTTCTGCTCGGCCACGGCGACGGCCTCGGTCAACAGGCGCAGGCGCGGGTTGTCGGCCTGAGCAGCCTGATCCCAACCGGGCGCGTCGGGCACCGGCGCCAGGGGCTGCGCCGGCAAGCGCGCCGTGAGCCCGGCCAATCCGGTGCTGTCGACCAGGACCCGGCGGCGGGTGTCGGCCTCCAGCAGGGCGGCCGCCTGCTGCGCACGTGCACCGGCCAGCGCGGCATCGGCCTCATGCGTGTCGGTGATGGGCGAGGAACCGAGGCGGTAGCGCTCGTGCGCCTCGTCGCGCGCCTGCTCCAGTGCCCGCAGCTGCCGGCCGAGCACGCGCACGCGCTCCTCGGCCAGGGCCAGGGCCAGGTAACGCTCGGCGGTGCGCAGCATCAGTTCGCTCTGGGCGCCGCGCCACGCGGTGTCGCCCATGTCGGCGCCCAGGCGCAGCTGGGCGCGCTGGGCGTCCCGCGCGGCATTGACCAGCGGCTGCTGCGCGACAACGGCCACGCGCGTGGCGAGGCCCGCGTCGACCGAGGTGGCAAAGCGCGCCTCGTCGACCGGGCCCATGCCCGGCGCCGAAAAGCGCGCGCCGCGCATGGCAGTGTCCTGCGCACCCAGGCCCGCACCCACCGCCAGCGACAGGCTGGGGCGCCCCAGCGCGTCGGCCTGCTCGCGCAGCGTCTGCGTGGCGCCGTGCTCGGCGCGCGCCACGGCGAGCTGGCGGTCATGCCCGGCCGCGGCGCGCCACACCGTCAGCAGGTCCTGCGCCCACGCCGCGGCCGGCAGCGCCGTTGCCGCCGCGCAAGCTAGGGCGAGCAGCCGACGTGTCATGGCACCGCCTTTTCTCCGCCGAATTCCTCGTAGGCCGCCAGCGCGGCGGCGGCATACATCAGCGAGGGGCCGCCGCCCATGTACACGCACATGCCCAGCATCTCCTGCACCTCGGCGCGGCTGGCACCCAGCTTGGCCAGTGCCTTGCCGTGGTAGCCCAGGCAGGGGTCGCAGCGCGCACCGACCGACAGCGCCATGGCGATCAGCTCCTTGGTCTTGGCGTCCAGCGCGCCGCCCTTGCAGGCGGACTTCGCCAGGGTGTCGAAGCCCTGCATCACGTCCGGGATGTCGTGGCGCATCTGCGCGGTCTTGGCCGAGACGGCGGCGATCAGGCCCTTGTAGTCGTCGTGCATGGCGCGCTCCTTCAGGCTTGCGTCTGGCACTCGCCCGGGCGCGCGCCCAGCTTGCGCATGATGACTTCCATCAGGCACCACTTGCTGAAGCCGCTTTGCAAGAAATTGGCGCCGACGAAGGCGGTGAACCACAGCCAGTTGGCACTGTGGAAGATCGGGCTGCCGGGCGCGCCCAGGGCCAGCGACAGCAGGATGAAGGTGCCCCCGACGATGCGGGTGATTTGCCAGGATGTCATGTCGTTTCTCCTTGAAAATTGATGATGACGGTTGAACCGATTGCGCAAGTTGCTATTGGTCAAGGTCAAGGAGCGTCGTGGCGCTCCAGACGCACGATGCCCAGTGCCTTGAGGACGTACTTCTCGTACACCGGCTCGCTGTTGCCGGTCTTCATCTTGCGAATGAAGTACTTCTCGAAGGCCACCTTGGCCAGGTGCACCCACTTGCCCTTCTTGAACCAGTTGACGTTGCGCGGCGGAATCTGCGGCAGCGCGACGAAGGCGGCGCCTGTGTCGCCCATGTCGGCCAGGCAGATGGCGTTCCAGGTGCCCTTGGCGGTCGCCGGCTGGCCGGCCAGCTCGGCCGCGATGTTGTGAGCGATGGCACTCACCATGCTCTCGATCATGTAGCCGGTCTTGGGCGCGCCGGTGGGCACTGGCGTCGCCTCCACCGGCGGAATGGCCACGCACACGCCGGCGGCGAAGATGTTGGCGTACTTCTTGCTGCGCTGGTGCTCGTCGATCAGCACGAAGCCACGCGGGTTGCACAACTCGGGCGTGGCAGCCACGGCATCAACACCCTTGAAGGCCGGCAGCATCATGGCCAGCTTGAACGGCACCTCGTGCTCCCGGTACGACTCGCCCTTGTCGTTGAGCTCGGTGGCATGCAGCTTTCCAGCCTCGACACGCATGGTCTTGGCGTTGGTGATCCACTTGATGTCGCGGTCGCGCAGCTCGCTCTCCAGAACGCTCTTGCTGTCGCCCACGCCGGCCAGGCCCAAGTGACCGATGTAGGGCTCGCTGGTGACGAAGGTCATCGGCACCTTGTGACGGATCTTGCGTCGGCGCAGATCGGACGAGACGATGAAGGCGAACTCGTAAGCCGGGCCGAAGCAGCTGGCACCCGGCATGGCGCCAATCACGATCGGGCCGGGGTTCTTCAGAAATTGCTCGTACTCGGCGCGCCACTTCTCGGCGTGGTCGACCGTGCACACCGAGTGCGTGTGACCGGTGATCGGCCCCGAGCCGGCCACGTCGTCAAAGGCCAGCTTGGCGCCGGTGGTGATGACCAGGTAGTCGTAGGCCAGCTCATCGCCGCCGTCCAGCATCAGCTTGTTGCCGGGTGCATCGATGGCCGTCACCGGTCGACCGACAAAGTTGATCCCCTTCTTGCGCAAGGGCTCGGCGATCGGCACCACGATCTCCTCGCGCTCGCGCCAACCGACCGCGAGCCATGGGTTCGACGGCACGAACTGAAAGTAATCAACCGCGTTGACCACAGTGACGCGGTGCTCGCGGCCCAGGATGGCGTGGATCTCGTAGGCCGCGGGCATGCCGCCGAGTCCCGCACCCATGATGACGATGTGTGCCATGGTGATGCCTCCTTCAAGAGTGGTTTGCGTGAACGGGAATCGATGCGTCGTCCGCGGCCGGCGCGTCATGGCGGCCGCGGTAGGCGACGTAATAGAGCAGCGGAATCACGACCAGCGTCAGCACCGTCGACACCAGGATGCCGAAGATGAGCGAGATCGCCAGGCCGTTGAAGATCGGGTCGTCCAGGATGAACAGCGCGCCGATCATGGCCGCCAGGCCCGTGAGCAGAATCGGCTGCGCGCGCGTGATGGCGCTGGCGACGATGGCGCGGCGAAACGGCGTTCCCTGCGCGAGCTGCAGCTTGATGAAGTCCACCAGCAGGATCGAGTTGCGCACGATGATGCCGGCCAGCGCGATCATGCCGATCATGCTGGTGGCGGTGAACTGCGCATGCAGCAGCGCGTGGCCCGGCATCACGCCGATGATGGTGAGCGGGATGGGCGCCATGATGATCAGCGGCGTCAGGTACGAGCCGAAGTGCGCCACCACCAGCAGGTAGATCAGGATCAGGCCCACGGCGTAGGCGGCGCCCATGTCGCGGAAGGTCTCGTAGGTGATCTGCCACTCGCCGTCCCACTTGAGGGCGTAGCCGGCGTAGGGGCTGGAAGGCTGGCGGATGAAGGTTTCGGCCAGCGGGCCGCCGTCGGGGCCTTTGATTTCCGACAGCGGGCCGCGCATCTGGAACATGCCGTAGAGCGGGCTGTCCGTAGGGGGGGCGGCCATGTCCCCCGTCACGTAAACGACGGGCAGCAGGTCCTTGTGATGGGCCGGCTGCTCGCGCTCGGTGTCGCTCACCTGCACCAGCTCGCGGATCGGCACCAGGGCGCCCGATTGCGCGCGCACCGTGAGCTGCAGCAGCGCGTCCAGCCCGCCCTGCATTTCGGGCGGCAGCTGGATGCTCACCGGCACCGCCGTGCGGCTGGCGTCGTGCAGATAGGTGGCCGCGTCGCCCGCCAGGCCCATGCGCAGCGTGCTGGCAATGGCCTGCTGCGTCACGCCCAGCTGCGCGGCCTTGCTGCGGTCGACCAGCAGCACGGTCTCGGGCGCCCGGGCGATGCTGCTGTCGTCCACGTCCACCACGCCAGGCGTGGCTTCGAACACGCCGCGCACGGCCTTGGCCACGGCGCGACGGCCGGCGGCGTCGGGGCCGTAGATTTCGGCCACGATGGGCGCCAGCACGGGCGGGCCGGGCGGCACCTCGACCACCTTCACGTTGGCGCCGAAGCGCGCGCCGATGGCGGCCAGCTCGGGACGCACGCGCATGGCGATGGCATGGCTCTGCTCGTGCCGCTGGGACTTGTCCACCAGGTTGACCTGGAGGTCGCCCACCTCACCGCCCGCGCGCAGCTCGTACTGGCGCACCAGGCCGTTGAAGTTGATCGGCGCGGCGGTGCCGGCGTAGGCCTGGTAGTTGGTCACCTCGGGCACGGTCGCCAGGTGCGCGCCCAGCGCGCGCAGGGTGGCGGCGGTCTTCTCCAGCGGCGTGCCCGCCGGCATGTCCACCACCACCTGAAACTCGCTCTTGTTGTCGAAGGGCAGCATCTTCAGCACCACCAGCCCGAGCACCGGCAGCAGCAGCGACAGCGCGATCAGGCCGGCCACCGCGGCGGCCAGCAGGCGGCGGTTGCGCCGGCCGCTGCGCGTGGCCAGCAGCGGGGCGAACACGCGCCGAAACAGCGGCGCCAGCCGGCCCGCCAGACCATGGCCTGCATCGGCCGCTTTTGTGTCGCCGGCACCGCCCTTCATCCAGATGCGCGAGAGCCAGGGCGTGACCGTGAAGGCAATCGCCAGCGACAGCAGCATGCCCATGCTGGCGTTGATGGGGATCGGGCTCATGTACGGCCCCATCAGGCCGCTGACGAAGGCCATCGGCAGCAGGGCCGCGATCACCGTCAGCGTGGCCAGGATGGTGGGGCCGCCCACTTCGTCGACCGCGCCGGGGATGATCTCGCGCAGCGACCGGTCGGGATGATGGGCGCGGTGGCGATGGATGTTCTCCACCACCACGATGGCATCGTCGACCAGGATGCCGATCGAGAAGATCAGCGCGAACAGCGACACCCGGTTGAGCGTGAAGCCCCAGGCCCAGGAGGCGAACAGCGTCACCGTGAGCGTCAGGATCACCGCCGTGCCGACGATGGCGGCCTCGCGCCGGCCGAGCGCGAAAAACACCAGCGCCACCACCGACAGCGTGGCGAACAGCAGCTTCTTGATCAGCGTCATCGCCTTGTCGTTGGCGGTGGCGCCGTAGTTGCGCGTCTCGCTCACCTGCACGTCGGACGGGATCACCGTGCCCTGCAGTTCGCCCACGCGCCGCATCACGGCGTCGGCCACGTCGATCGCGTTCTCGCCCGGCTTCTTGGTCACGGCGAGGGTCACCGCCGGCTGTTCGGTCAGCCGGCTCTGGCCATCGGCGTGCTCGACCGCGCCGTACCAGACGTAGCGCGCGGGCGGCGGCGGGCCGTCGCGCACCGTGGCCACCTCGCGCAAATACACCGGCTTGCCGGCGCGGCTGGCCAGCACCAGTTCGGCCACGTCCTGACGGCTTTGCAGGAATGGCCCGGTCTGCACGGCGATGGCCTGGTTGCCCGCCAGCACCTCGCCCAGCGGCAGTCCCAGGTTGGCCGACTGCAGCGCGCCGCGCAGCTCGTGCAGCGTCAGGCCCGAGGCGGCCAGGCGCGCCGGATCGACCTCGACCCGCACCGCGCGGCCGGGTCCGCCCAGGGTCTTGACCTCGCGCGTGCCGGGCACGCGCTTGAGCTCGGCCTCGATGCTGTGCGCCACGCGCTCCAGGTCGAAAGCGCCGGTCTCCGGCCGCGCCGAATGCAGGGTCAGCGCCACCACCGGCACGTCGTCCACGCCCTTGGGCTTGATAATGGGCTGCCCCACGCCCAGTCCCGGCGGCAGCCAGTCGGCGTTGGCGCCCACGGCGTCGTACAGGCGCACCAGCGCGGTCTGGCGCGGCACGCCGACCTTGAACTGCACCGTGATCACCGCCACGCCGGTGCGCGAGACGCTCATCACGTGCTCCACGCCAGCCATCTGCGACAGCACCTGCTCGCCCGGCGAGGCCACCATGGCCTCCACGTCGCGCGCGCTGGCACCCGGCCAGGGCACGATCACGTTGGCCATGGTCACGTCGATCTGCGGCTCCTCCTCGCGCGGCGTCACCCACACGGCGAACAGGCCGAGCAAAAGGGCCACCAGCGCCAGCAGCGGCGTGATCTGCGCGCCCTGGAAATACGCGGCGATGCGCCCGGAAATGCCCAGGTGCGGCGGCGAATGCATGTCCTGGCCGCGCATCAACGGCTTCCGTTGGCCACGGCGCGCGTGGCGGCCTGCGGGTCGGTGATCAGGGATTCGCCGGCGTCCAGGCCGGCCAGCACTTCGATCTGGGCGCCCTGCACCGGGCCCAGGCGCACCTGGCGCAGCTGCGGACGCTGGCCCTCGCCCATCACGTAGACCGCGGTGAGCTCGGCGCGGCGCACCACCGCCGACGCGGGGATGAACACACGCGGGCGGGCCGACCGCTCGGCGCCGCCGGGCAGCTGCAGGCGCGCGAACTGGCCGGGCACGGCCCGCGTGCCGGCCGGCAGATCGGCGCGCACGGGCTGCGTCAGCGACTGAGGATCGACGGTGGGCAGCACCTGCACACGCAGCGGTGTCAACAAGGAATCGGCGCCGGCCAGCAGCACCTGCGCGCCGGCCGCGCCGCCCTTGAGGGCGCTGGCCGGCACGTTGGCCGTCACGCGCAGGGCGGCAGGGTCGTACACCGTCAGCAGGGGACGGCCCGGCATCGCCATGTCGCCGCGCTCGACCGCCAGCTGCGCCACCACGCCGTCGAAGGGCGCGCGCAGCACGTGCAGGCCGGTCTGCGTGCGCGCGGCGCCGGCCTGCGCCGACAGGGCGTTCACCTGCGCCTGGGCCGCACGCCACTGGCTCTCGGCCTGCTCCAACGCGGCCTGGCTGATGTAGCTCTTTTGCGCCAGTTGGCGCTTGCGCGCCAGTTCGGTGCTGGCCACGTCGAGCTGCGCGCGTGCCGCCGCCACCTGCGCGCCGCTGGCGGCGGCGTTTTGCTCGGCGGCCTGGGCATCGATGCGCAGCAGCAACTGGCCGGCACGCACCGCATCGCCGGCATGCACGTTCAGCTCCAGCACGCGGCCCGGCACCTGCGCCGCGACCACCGCCTGGCGCAGGGCCTCGACCTGGCCGTCGTAGCGGCTGGCCTGGGCCACGGCGGTGGCTTGCACGGCCAGCACGGGCAGTTCGGTCGCCGGCGCCGCCCGCGCCGGCACACTGGCGCCCAGCACCAAGGCGACTGCCAGCGCGCAGCGTGCGGCCAGGACGGCGTGGCGCACACGGATGGACCAATGGGACTTGCGTTCGCGGATCATTGCGTTATTATTTGCGCAATCATGCAAATGCGCAATAGTGTAATCGCAAGAATTCCACCGTCAAGCGTTAGACTGCCTGACGATCCGACCCGTCCCGACTGCCGACCGATGTCTCCGCTGACCGACCTGCCGCCCGCCGCGCTCGAGCACGTGGCGCATTACTTTCGCACCCTGTCCGAGCCCACCCGCCTGCGCATCCTCAACGCGCTGGGCACGGGCCAGCTGAGCGTGGGCGAGATCGCCGAGCAGGTCGATTCGAGCGTGGCCAACGTGTCGCGCCACCTGGCGCAGATGGCGCAGCAGGGCCTGGTGGCGCGCGAGCACCAGGGCAGCAGCGTGCTCTACCGCATCGCCGATCCGTCGGTGTACGAGCTGTGCGACCTGGTGTGCGGCAGCATCGCGCGGCGGCTGGACGCGGCCGCGCAGGCACGCGAGGCCTTCGCCGTGCCCGTACGCCGGGCGTCGGCGGGCCGCAAGAAATAGCGCGTCAGGCCGTCGCCGCCGCGGGCGCCGCGGGTGCCCGCACCACCAGCGTGCTGATCTTGCTGTGCGAGAGCACGCTTTGCGTCACGCTGCCCAGCACCAGGCGCTCCAGGCCGCGGCGGCCGTGCGAGCCCATCACGATCAGGTCGGCGCCGCACGAATCGGTGGCCTCGACGATGCCGCGCCAGACGGCATGCGACTCGATGACGCGCGTCTCGGCCTGCACGCCCGCCGCCTGCAGGCGCTGGGCGGCCCCTTCGATGGCGGCGGCGGCCTCGGCGCGAGCGGCGTTGAGGTACTGATCCTGCCCATAGGCGAATTCGCTGCCGACGCCGGTGAAGGGATAGGGGTCGATCACGTACACCGCCGTGACCACGGCGCCAAAGGCCTTGGCCAGCTCGGCCGCCTTGTCCACCGCCGCCATCGAGGTGGCGGAACCATCGACGGGAGCCAGGATGTGCTTGAACATGGAAAACTCCTTTTGGGCTGAATCAGCATCGATTGTCGGCTTGAACCACGCCCGCCGTCATGACGCACGTCAAGCCGCGGGCTCCAGAAAACCCTGCGCGCGCAACGTGACGACCAGGGTGTCGCGGTGGCCGGGCGCGCCCTCGGCCAGCGGCTGGATGGGTGTGGTCTCGTGGATCACGCCGTGGTCGTCCAGCAGCAGCACCGACCAAGGTTCGTCCAGCGTGAAGCGCTCGCCGCGCGGGCCGTCCTGCTCGAACACGCGCGTCTCGCCGCCCTTGACGCCTTCACGCGCCACCATGAACACGGCCACCAGGTCCACGCCGTCGCGGTGCGCGCCCTCGGGCGTGGGGCGGCCGATGCCGCCCGTGGTGTCGATGCGAAACGGGTGGGCCTCGCCGTACCAGGGCTGCACGCCCCACAGCGCGTCGGCCACGCGCGCCAGCCAGGCCAGCAGCGCGCGCCAGTCGGGCCGCGCCAGCGTGGCCGCATCGACCGGCGCAAACCAGCGCTGCATGCCACCGTGCAGCGCGTTGTAGGCCAGCGGCTGCCAGTGCGGGCGGTAGGGTACGTCCTGCACGGCGCCGCCCTGGGCCTTGAACGAGGCGTGGCGGCGCCGGCGATAGCGCCCGCCGTCCTTCAGGTATTCGTCCGGCGCCAGGTCGTCCCAGGCGCGCGCCAGCTGCTGCAGGTCGGCCACCGACGCGCCCGTGAGCGCACGCACGGCGGCGGCGTCCAGCACCGCGTAGCCGCGCTCGCGCAGCGCGGTGAGGTAGTGATCGGCGGTGGTGAACGGGGGCAAAAACATGATGCAAAAAAGGCGGGCGATGCGCCAAGGATAATCGCCGGCGCGCCCGTGTTGGCGCCCGCCCTGCCATGACCCTGCTGAACCTGTCGCTCGTCGCGGCCGCCCTGCTGGTGGCCCTGGCCTTTCGGCCCTGGCGGCAGTTGGCGGGCGGCGCCCTGCTCTCGCCGCTGCTGGCCGCGCTGGTCATCACGCCCTGGCTGTGGGCCCTGCCCTGGCTGCAGCACCTGCCGCTGCGCCTGCAGCTGTCGGGCGCCTGTCTGATCCTGCTGATGCTGGGCTGGCCACTGGCCATGCTGGTGTTCGGCGCGGTGGCGCTGGCCACCGGCTGGATCGCGCCCGTCACGCCGGCCGAGCAGCTGGACATGGCGCTGTGGCTGGGCATGGTGCCGGCCACGCTGGCGCTGGGCCTGGGCTGGGTGCTGCGGCGCTGGGTGGCGCACAACCCCTTCGTCTACATCCTGGGGCGCGCCTTTCTGGGCACCGCGCTGTGCCTGTTTGCCGCCGGCACGCTGGCGCACTGGAGCGGGCAGGCGCTGGGCGCCAGCGTGGAACCCGGCCTGGCCCTGGTGGCACGCTGGCTGATGGCCTGGGGCGACGCCATCATGACCGGCATGATCGTCGCCATCTGCGTGGCCTTTCGCCCGCAGTGGCTGGCGACCTGGTCCGACCGCCTGTATCTCAAGGCGCCATAGCTGCGCTCAGCCGGTTTCCTTTTCCTGCAGCAGGCGCCACATGACCTTGCCGCTGCCACTCTTGGGCAGGGCGTTGGCGAACTGCACCGCGCGCGGCACCTTGTAGGCCGCCATGTGCTCGCGGCACCAGTCGATGATGTCCTGCTCGCTCACTTGGCCCTGGTGCGTGGCGCGCAGCACCACCACGGCCTTGACCGATTCGCCGCGGTAGGCGTCCCGGGTGCCGATCACGCAGGCCTCCTGGATGGCGGGATGCTTGAACATCAGCGCCTCGACCTCGGCCGGCCAGACCTTGAAGCCGCTGGCGTTGATCATGCGCTTGAGCCGATCGGTGATGAAGAAGTAGCCGTCCTCGTCCACCCGGCCCAGGTCGCCCGAGCGGAAAAAGCGCTTGCCCTCCAGTTCGAAGAAGGCGGCCTCGGTGGCATCGGGGCGCTTCCAGTAGCCCTGGAACACCTCGGGGCCGTGGATCACGATCTCGCCGGTCTCGCCCTGCGGCACTTCCTTGAGCGTGTCGGGGTCGACCACGCGCGCGTCGGTGCTCATGAAGGGGATACCCAGGCACTGCTGCTTGGGGTGCTCCAGCGGGTTCTGGTGCGAGGGCGCGGCGGTTTCGGTCAGGCCGTAGCCCTCGGCGTAGCGCAGGCCGTAGACCTCGAACAGGCGCTGCGCCACCGCCTGCGGCATGGCCGCGCCGCCGCCGCTGATGGCCTTGAGGCTGGACAAATCGAAACTGGCGAAGTTGGGGCTCGCCAGCAGGTCGATCACCATGGTGGGGATGTTGGCCCAGGCCGTGACCTTCCAGCGCGAGATCAGGCGTCCGGCCAGCTCGCGGTCCCAGCGCGGCATCAGCACCATGGTGGCGCCAGCGTACACCGCCGCGTGCATCACCGCCACCATGCCGGTGATGTGGAACATGGGCACCACCACCAGGCCCACCGTCTCGCTGCTGCCGTTGCCCCACAGCGTGCAGGCCACGGCGTTGTGCATGATCGACGCATGGGTGTGCATGCAGCCCTTGGGCAGGCCGGTGGTGCCGCTGGTGTAGGGCAGCACGCTCAGGTCCTGCGAGCCCACGGTGGTCGGCGCCAGCGGGCCGTCAAAAGCCAGCGCATCCGCCCAGGCCTGCACCTGGCCGCCGTCGAGCACGGGCAGCGGGCGGCGCGGCAGCAGCCAGTCGCGCCAGGCCTCGGGCGGGGCGTCCTCGCCCGGCACGGCGGCGTCGAAGGCGTCGGTGTACTGCGTGACGATCAGGTGCGCCAGGCGCTGGCCCGCGGGCAGCGCGTTGGAGGCCGCCGCCAGCTCGCCGGCCAGCTCGGCGCTGGTGATGGCCACCCTGGCGTCGGGGTCGGTGATGTAGTGCTTGAGCTCTTCGGCCCGGTTCATCGGGTTGATGGGCACCACCACCGCGTCGGCGCGCAGGATGGCGAAGTGCGCCACGATCAGCTGCGGCGTGTTCTGCAGGTTCAGCAGCACGCGGTCGCCCTTGGCCACGCCCAGCGCCTGCAGCCGCGCGGCCAGGCGCTCGGCCGCGGCCTTCAGTTGCGCCCAGGTCAGTACCGCGCCGAAGAACACCGTGGCCGGCTTGTCCGGGTAGCGCAGCGCGCTGATGGCCAGGTTGTGCCACAGCGAGGTGGCGGGCACGGTGATGGCGTGCGGCAGGCGCGACGGCCAGAACTTGAAATGCGGGCGCATGGGGGGCTGTCTCCGGTGGCTTTGGCGCCATGCTAGCGCGGCCGGAGCCGGCGACCGCAGGGCGCCTTGTCGCCGGTGCGACGGGCGCCGCCCAAAACTACAAAAATCGCAGCATCAAGCCAGCTTGCAGCCGGTGCCGGCGTCTTCCAGCGCGCGCGCGGCCACGCCGATCAGGCGGTTTTCGCCGGCCGACGCGGTGCGCAGGTAGATGTCCTGCACCGGGTTGTGCGCGCGGCCCATGCGCCATTTGCCGCGCGGGCTGTCGATGCTGGCCGACTCCAGCGCGCCATAGAGCCGATTGCGCTGGCTCATGTCGCCCTGCACGGCCTCCAGCCCGTGACGCAGCAGCAGGCCGGTGTCGTAGCCCTGCATGGCGTAGACGTCGGGCTCGTGCTTGAAGGCGCGGCGGTAGTTGTAGCGGAACTCGCCGTTGCGCACGGTGGGCAGCAGGTTGCTGTAGTGCAGCGTGGTGACGATGCCCTCGGCCGCCACGCCGGCGCCGTCCAGCACGCCCTCGGTCAGAAAGCCCGAGCCGTACAGCGGGATGCTGTACTGCAGCCCGGCCTTGGCGTAGTCCTGCATGAACTTGGCGGCGCCCGCGCCGGCAAAGAAGCAGGCCACGGCATCGGGCTTGAGTTGGGCGATCTCGGCCAGCACGGCGCTGAAGTCGGTGCTGGGAAACGGCACTTTCAGCTCCTTCACGATGGTGCCGCCGGCCTTGACGTAGCCCTCGCGAAAGCCTTCCAGCGAGTCGGCGCCGGCCGAGTAGTCCCAGGTCACCCACACGGCGCGGCGCGCCTTGCGCTCGATCATGGCCTGACCCAGCGCCACCGTGGGCTGCGCCATGGTGAACGAGGTGCGGAACACGTTGGGCAGGCAGGCGCCGCGCGTCACCGCGTGCACGCCGGCATTGGGGATGAGGGTGAGCGTTCCGGTCTCGGCCACCACCTTCTGCATCGCCATCTGCACGCCCGAGTGCACGGTGCCGACGATGACATCGACCTTGTCCTGCACCGCCAGGCGGCGCGCGTTGGCGTCCGCCTTCTTCGGCTCGGACTCGTCGTCCAGCTTGATCCACTCGACGTCGCGGCCCGCCAGGCGTCCGCCCTTTTCGGCCACGGCCATGCGCATGCCGTTCTCGATCGCCTCGCCCAGCTTGGCGTAGGTGCCGCTGTAGGGCAGCATCAGGCCGACCTTCAGCTTGTCCTTCTCCGCCGCCGCCGGGCCCTGCGCCAGCGCACGCCCCGAACCCAGCACGCCCGCGGCGGCCCCCACCACCGACACACCGCGCGCCAGCACCCGACGGCGCGACACGCCATTTGAAAACATCTTCATGTCCACCTGCTCCTGAAAAAAAATGCATCTCGACCGACCATCTCGGCGGTGCACACACGTAATTTTTGTAATTATGTTGCACTTAGGGAGCGGGAATACCACAAAGTTGCGACAACGCAACGCATGAACATGCAAATTAATTCATGTGCTCACGCCTCCAGGCACAAAGACAAAAGGGGTTGGCCAGCAACGCCGGCCAACCCCTTGCCATGCATGAACCGCGACGCGCGCGGATGTGGGATGGGCTCAGACCGCTTCGTCGCCCTCCTCGCCGGTGCGAATGCGCACCACGCGCTCGACCGGGGTGACGAAGATCTTGCCGTCGCCGATCTTGCCGGTGCGCGCGGCCTTGACGATGGCCTCGACGCAGCGCTCGACGGCCTCGTCGGCCACCACCACCTCGATCATCACCTTGGGCAGGAAGTCCACCACGTACTCGGCGCCCCGGTACAGTTCGGTGTGGCCCTTCTGGCGGCCGAAGCCCTTGACCTCGGTCACCGTCAGGCCGGTGACGCCGACGTCGCCCAGCGCCTCGCGGGCCTCCTCCAGCTTGAAGGGCTTGATGATGGCGGTGATTTGTTTCATGCAGGGTGCTCCAGTGGGGCTCAGGCCCGGAATCGATTGGTCATAGGATAACGCCAGTCCTTGCCAAAACCGCGCGGCGTCACGCGCGTGCCCACCGGCGCCTGCTGGCGCTTGTATTCGCTGCCCTTGATCAGGCGCGTGACGCGCTCCACGTTGGCGGGGGCGAAGCCCTCGGCCAGCAGTTCGGCAATGGCGGCGTCGTGCTCGACGTAGCGGACGATGATGGCGTCCAGCACCTCGTAGGGCGGCAGGCTGTCCTGGTCGGTCTGGCCTTCGCGCAGCTCGGCGCTGGGCGGGCGGGTGATGATGCGCTCGGGGATCGGGTTGGCGCCCGTGCCGTAGGGGTCGTGCGCGTTGCGCCAGCGCGCCAGCTCGAACACGCGCGTCTTGACCACGTCCTTGATGGGCGCAAAGCCGCCGCACATGTCGCCGTACAGCGTGCAGTAGCCCACGGCGTACTCGCTCTTGTTGCCGGTGGTCAGGATCAGGTGGCCGAACTTGTTGGACAGCGCCATCAGCAGCAGGCCGCGCAGGCGCGCCTGGATGTTCTCCTCGGTGGTGTCCTCGGCGCGGCCAGCGAACAAAGGCGCCAGCGCGGCCTTGACGGTCTCGAAGGCCGGGCGGATCGACAGCTCGTCGTGCCGCACGCCCAGGCGCCGCGCCATCTCGTGCGCGTCCTGCACGCTGATGCCGGCGGTGTAGGGGCTGGGCAGCATCAGCGTGTGCACCTGCCCGGCGCCCAGCGCATCGACCGCCAGCGCCAGCACCAGGGCCGAGTCGATGCCGCCCGACAGGCCCAGCGCCACGCTTTTGAAGCCGTTCTTGCGCACGTAGTCGCGCAGGCCCAGCACCAGCGCGTCCCACAGCTCGCGTTCGGGCGTGGGCGGCGGTGTCGTCGTTGCTATTATTTGAATAGCTGCTTGCGCTTGCTGCGCCTGCGCAAACCACAGTTTTTCTTCAAAAGCCGGGGCGCGGCCCGCCAGCGTGCCGTCCGATGCGACGGCAAAGGACTGGCCGTCGAACACCACCTCGTCCTGCCCGCCCACCCAGTGCGCCCACACCAGCGGCAGGCCGACCTCGCGCGCGCGCGCACGCATCACGGCCTCGCGCTCGACGCCCTTGCCCTGGTGAAAGGGCGAGGCGTTGATGACCGCCAGCAGTTCGGCGCCCGCCGCCTTGGCCTGGCGCGCGGGCTCGGCGTACCAGGCATCCTCGCAGATCAGCAGGCCCACGCGCACGCCGCCGGCCTCGAACACGCAGGCACCCTGCCCGGGCACGAAGTAGCGCCGCTCGTCGAACACCTGGTAGTTGGGCAGGCGCTGCTTGGCGTAGGTGGCCAGCACCCGCCCGTTGCAGATCACGCTCGCGGCGTTGTGGCGCTCGCTGATGGTCACGCTGGGGCCGCGCGCGTCGTGGCCCACCGGGTGGCCGACCACGATCACCAAGTCCTGCAGCGCCGCCGTTTCGCGCGCCACGGTCTGAACCGCGTCATCGCAGGCCGCCATGAAGGCCGGGCGCAGCAGCAGGTCCTCGGCGATGTAGCCGCAGATCGCGCCCTCGGGCGCCAGCAGCAGGCGCGCACCCTGCGCATGCGCGCTGCGCGCCGCGTCGATGATTTTTTGCGCGTTGCCCGGCATGTCGCCGACGACGAAGTTGAGCTGGGCCACGCAGATGGAGAGGGACATGTCGATGCGGGAAGATGGGCGTCAGGAGCGAATGGTAGCGAACGCGTCGCGCGGGGCGACAGCCGGCGGCCAAGGCCTGCGCCGCGGCCTACTTGGCAATGCCCAAAAACACCGCCAGGCAACGCTCGACCTCGACCAGGGCGTCGGCATCGATGCGGCCGATGACCCGCCCCAGCTTGTCGCGCCGCACGGTCATGGCCTTGTCGACCATGACCTGCGATGGCTTTTGCAGACCGTTTTCGGCGCTCGGCGCAAGCAGGATGCGAAGCAAGGGGGCCTGCACCAGCGCGCTCGACACCGGAAGGATCGTGACGCTGGGGTGAGCGCTGAATTGGCTGGCCTGGATGATCAAGGCGGGCCTGGGCTTGCCGAAGTCGCCCTGCGTCGCCACGGTGACCAGATCGCCACGGTTCATGCCGTCCAGCCGTCCATGTCCGCCAAGGCCGCATCCATGAACCGCTGCAGCTCGGCATCGTCCAGTTCGGCCTGTGCCACCAAGAGGGACTGGCGGCGACACTCGTCAGCGAAGTCCGGACGGCGCGTATCGGGCACCCAGATCTGAACCGGGCGAAGCCCGGCTTCGCGCAAGGCATCCCGATGCTTCTGAACCCTGGCGTTGACATGCGTGGCGGTCATGAAAGGCACTCCTCTCGTTACATGGAACACTTTAGCCTGGTTGCATGTAACGGTCAATGTCTCGCCTGCCGATGATTCTCAGCCTCTCGCCCAATAATCCGGCAGTACCCGCATCCTGTTTTCGCCTTGCTCCAAGCCGCCCCCCCTTTCGCCAACAGATCGTCACCGACCCCGGCACCGTTGACGCGCAGGCCTGGAACGACCTGCTGGCGCGCCAGCACGCGCCCACGCCCTTCATGCGCCGCGAATACCTGGCGGCGCTGCACGCCAGCGGCAGCGCGGTGCCCGAGACCGGCTGGGCGCCGCGCTTCATGCTGCTGTGGGACGGGGCGGCGCTGGCCGCCGCCTGCCCGCTGTACGTCAAGGCGCATTCTTATGGCGAGTACGTGTTCGACTGGGCCTGGGCCAACGCCTATGCCGAGCACGGCCTGCGCTACTACCCCAAGGCCCTGGTGGCCGTGCCCTTCACCCCCGTGCCGGGCTCGCGCCTGCTGGCGCGCGATGCGGCGGCGCGCGCGGCGCTGGTGCGGGCGCTGCTGGCGTGGTGCACGCAGCACAAGCTGTCGTCGCTGCACGTGCTGTTCGGCGATGACGAGGATGTGGCGGCGTGCGCGGCGGCCGATTTGATGCCGCGCCACCAGGTGCAGTTCCACTGGAAGAACTTGAGACCCCCACGCTCCCCCGCTGCGCGTGGTGCGCTGCCCCCCGAGGGGGCGCTCGCCGCCTTGGGGCGGCCCGGCGGCGGCTCGGAGCACGAGCTTGGCCCCTACCGCGACTTCGAGGACTTCCTGGCCGCGCTGACGCAGGACAAGCGCAAAAAGATTCGTCAGGAGCGGCGCAAGGTGGCTGCGGCCGGCGTCAGGTTTCGCAGCGCGCGCGGCGCCGCCATCACGCCGGCGGACTGGGCGTTTTTCTACCGCTGCTACGAGCGCACCTACCTGGAGCACGGCAACGAACCCTACCTGACGCCCGCCTTCTTCGAGGCCATGGCGCGCGACCTGGCGAGCCACTGGGTGCTGTTCATCGCCGAGCGCGCGGGGCAGCCCATCGCTTGCAGTTTGATAGCTGTCAGCGCAGATTTGGCGGGCGTTGGGGGCCAAAACGACTCAGAAATGGTGGCCTACGGCCGCTACTGGGGCGCGCTGGAGCGCGTGGACTGCCTGCACTTCGAGGCCTGCTACTACCAGCCCATCGACTGGTGCATTCGCCACGGCGTGGCGCGCTTCGAGGGCGGTGCGCAGGGCGAACACAAGATGGCGCGCGCCCTGCTGCCGGTGGCCACCACCAGTTGCCACTGGCTGGCGCACCCGGCCTTTGCCGACGCGGTGGCGCGCTTTCTGGCGCGCGAGGACCAGGGGATGGAGCGCTACCTGCACGATCTGCAGGAGCGCTCGCCCCTGCGCCACGCAAGCGCCCCCGCTTAGCCCCGGTCGGCCTTGGGCTTGCGCCGGATGACGCGCTTGCCGCCGACCTGGTGCACCACCGGCGTGAGTTGCGCCGCCTCGAAGGGCTCGGCCGGCGGGCCGCAGTTTTCGTCGGCCACGCCGAACACCATGTTGGCGCCGGGGCCGAAGCGCTCGGGCACGGTCTGGTGCAGCTGCAGCGACATGTCCACCGGCGGGGTGGAGGTCTGCGAAACGATCTGCCCCTTGCCGTCCAGCACGGTGTAGCAGCTGGCCTGCGCGCCGGCGGCGGCCAGCAGGGCGAGGGTGGCGACGAGAAGGGGCTTGCGGGCAGAGGTCATGGGCCTATTGTTGACCGACAACGCAATGACGGCAAGTATCACGCACCCGGCCGCGCGGCCGCCATCTGCGTGATCAGCCGGTGATAGAAGCGGATGGCGTCCGCGTAATTCTTCACGGCCAGGCGCTCGTTGGTGCCGTGAAAGCGCTTCAGGTCCTCGCTGTTGGCACGCACGGGCGAGAACTTGAAGATGTGGTCGCTGATGGGCTCGTAGTGCACCGAGTCGGTGCCGCCCACCATCAGGCCGGGGGCCACCAGCGCGTCCGGAAAGACCTCGCGGATGGTCTGGTTCAGCAGCTTGTATTGCGCCGAGCCGGTGGGCGCCACCTTGGACGCCTCCCTGGCGCCGGGCAGGGTCTCCAGCTTCAGCTGATCGGCCGGCACCGCCGCGTCGATCGCGCCGTGCACGTGCTGCAGCACGCCGTCCTCGGTGTCGCCCGGCAGCATGCGGAAGTTGACCGTGGCCTCGGCGCGGCCGGGCAGCACGTTGTCCTTGTTGCCGGCGCTCACGATGGTCAGCGCCGTGGTGGTGCGCAGCAGGGCGTTGGTGCTGGCGGCGCCCTCGAGCTGCCTTTGCACCAGCGGGCCGAACAGCCACAGGTTGGACAGCGCCACGCGCGAAAAACCACTCATCTCGGGCGCCAGGGTGTCGAACATTTCGCCCGCCACGCCGCGGATGGCGGCGGGCATCTGCCGGTTCTCCAGCTTGGTCAGGGCGGCGGCCATCATGGCGATGGCGCTCGTGCCCTGGGGCGGCGGCATGGACGAATGGCCCGGCGTGGCCGACACCGTCAGCTGCACCGACAGGTAGCCCTTCTCGGCAATGCCGATCACCGCCGCCGGCGGCTTCAGGCCCGGCAGCACGCCGTCGAGCACCAGCAGGCCTTCGTCGATGACGAAGTCCAGCTGCACGCCGCGCGACTTGAGCAGCGCCGCGATCTGCGCCGCGCCGCGCTGGCCGCCGACCTCCTCGTCGGCGCCGTAGGCCAGGTAGACGGTGCGCGGCGGCTGCCAGCCGCTTTGCAGCAGCAGCTCGACCGCCTCCAGCTGCGACAGCAGGTTGCCCTTGTCGTCCCACGAGCCGCGGCCCCAGATGTAGCCGCCCTCGACGGCGCCGGAAAACGGCGGCTGCTGCCAGTCGCCCTCGGTGCCGGGCGCTATGGGCACCACGTCCTGGTGCGCCATCAGCAGCATGGGCTTGGCCTGCGGGTCGCTGCCGGGCCAGGTGTAGAGCAGGCTCAGGCCGCCCACGGTTTCGCGCGTGAGCTGGGCGTGCACCCGCGGAAACTGCTGCTGCAGCAGCGCGTGCAGCGCCTCGAACCGATCGGCATTGAGCTGCGCGTCGGTTTGCGAGGACACCGTCTGCAGGCGCACCGCCTGCCCCAGGCGCTGGGCGACGGCGCCCTCGTCGATGGCCAGCGGCGCCAGCGGCGGCACCTGCAGCTGGCGCGAGCCCTTGCGCACGGTGTTGATGGCGACAAAAGCCGCCAGCGCCACCACCCCGGCCAGCACGGCCCACAGAACTTTCTTGATCACGATGCCTCGTCCTCCTCCGGATCGGGCGGCAGCAGCCGCGCCACGCGCTCCACCAGCTCGGTGCGCTCGTCGTCGTCGCGCGCGCCGCGCTGGCGCCGCTCCCACTTTGGATGGCCACGCGCCGGCGCCAGCGCCTGCACGGCCCGCAGCACGCCCTCGGACACCGGCGCGCCGACCGCGTCCGTCGGCAGCGCCACCGTGCCGACACGCAGGCGCTGCTGCGCGGCGTGGCCGCGCCGCGCCAGGGCCGTGGCCAGCGCCGACAGATGCTCGGCCAGCAGCAGCAACAGGGCATCGTCGGCGGTCAGCTCCTGCACGCCGTCCAGGCGGTTTTTGGCCTTGCGCCACAGCGGCCGCCAGCCGCCCGACAGCGCGCCGCCCACGGTGGCACCCAGGGTGGTGGCGGCGCCCAGCGACAGGCCGGCCAGCGCCACGTCGGCCACCGCGCCCACGCCGGCGCCGATCATGGCGCCCAGGCCCAGGCGGGTGCCGGCGCGCTTGAGCAGCTCGGGGTTGAACAAATCGTCCTCCCAGCGCTCGGCCAGCGCGGGCAGCTCGGCCAGCTCGGCGTCGCCTTCGCGAAAGCCGAACAGCGCCAGCAGCTCGCTCACCGCGTGGCGCGCGTGGCCGCGCACGTCGTCCTGAAAGGCACGCACGAAGGCCTTTTGCCGCAGCGCGTCGGCAAACTCATCGGCCGGCAGCGCGCGGCGCATGGCGGCGACGTCGACCAGGTGGCTGGCCACCACGCGGGCGGCGGCCTGGCGGCGCTCGCGCGCCTGCAGCGCCAGCGCGTCGACCAGGTCCGCCAGCTGCGCGCGCCGCTGCGGCAGCAGGCTGGCCAGGTCGGTGTACAGCTCGCGCTCGCTGCCGTTGAAGGGGGCCACGACGTCGAACTCGGCGCGCGCGTGCAGGCCGCTTTCCTGCAGCGCGCGGTGCCAGTCGGCCACGCGGGCGGCGCCGTCGCGCACGAAGTTGAGCACCGGCATGACCGGCTTGGCGCAGGCGGCGAGGATCTCGATCTCGGCGCGGTACTTGGGCAGCACCGGCTGGCGCGTGTCGATCACCAGCATGGCGCAGTCGGCCTGCTCCAGCAGCGCGCGCAGCACCTTGGCCTCCTGCTCGAAGGCGGCGCGCGCCTCGGGCCCGGCCAGGAAGGCGCGCACGCGCTCGGTGCGCGTCTCCCCCGGCTGGCGGCCCAGAAAGTCCAGCAGCGCCACCGAATCCTCCAGCCCCGGCGTGTCGATGAAGCGCGCCGCCACCTGGCCGTCCAGCCGCAGCGCCAGCGCCTCGGCGTGGCGCGTGGTGCCGGGGCGCTCGGACACCTCGCCGAAATCGACCTGGCGCGTGAGCGTGCGCAGCAGCGAGGTCTTGCCCGCGTTGGTGTGGCCGACCACGGCGACGATCAGCGGCTCAGGCATCGGCGACCTCGTGGTTTGCTATCCAATCGAGAGCTGCCGGCGCTGACTGGACAAGCGCTACAGCGTCAAAATGCTCGGATTTCAACCAGTCGCGCCAGCGTGCGCCCTGGTCGTCGCCCGCGCCCAGCGGCCACAGCGCCGCGCGCTGCGCCAGCGCGGCGGCCTCGCGCACGAAGCGCGCGGTGCCGCGGTCGGGGCTGGCCGGCGCGTGCACCAGCAGCAGCAGCGACTGCGGGCGCGTGGCGGCCAGCTGCTGCAGCGCACTTTGACGTTCGGCCTGGCTGCCGCTGACGTGCAGGGGCGGCGCGGCCGGGTCCGGCGGCAGCGGCCAGGCCTGATCGGGCGGCAGCTCGAAGCCAACCGCGCGCCACGAGCCCGGCGCGCCGGGCGCGGCCGCCGGCCAAGCAGGGGCGGCCGCGCCGGCACCCGGGTGCTCGGCGTCGATCACCGCCGGCGGCGGCTCCAGCGCGTCCAGCCGGCGCACGATGCGCTGCACCTCGGGGTCGGCCATGTCCACGCCTTTCAAGCGCGCCACGCCGGCACGCCAGCGCCAGGCGCTGAGCAGTGCCAGCAGCGCGCGCGGCAGCAGGCCGTAGACCGCCACGCAGCCCATCAGCCACCAGGCCCATTCGCGCTGGCCGGCGGCGGGCGGCACGAAGCCGGCCCCCGCCTGCCCGACCTGCGCCACCGCCTGCGCGTCGGGCACCGGAAAGCCCAGCGCCGCCGGCAGCGCGCCGGTGATCTGCACGAAGCGCTGGAAGAACTCGGCGCTCAGGATGGTGGTCTGCCAGCTCAGCCGATAGGTCTGAAAGGCAAAGCCGAAGGCCAGCACCGCCAGCGTCAGCACGAAGGCGGCCGTCCAGATGCCGTGGCTGATCAGCCCGGTCAGCCAGGGCCACAGGCGCTGGCGCTGCATCACCGCGCCGAAGCCGCGCCACAGGTCCAGCGCGTGCGGGCCGCGGCCCTGCGGCCAGCGAGCCACCAGGCCCAGCGCCAGCCGGCCCAGCGACCAGTCGCCCAGCCGCACGTGCAGCCCCGCCAGCGTGGCCAGCAGCCCCAGCAGCCAGACCGTGAGTGTGAGCGCATGCAGCCCCAGCAGGCTGACGAAGGCCGCCACGGCGTTGATGCTGCGGTCGGGCGCCAGCACGCTGCGCCCGGCGGCCAGGCCGGCCAGCGCGATCAGCACCGCCAGCGCCAGCGCCACCCAACCGCCCCACTGGCGCCAGCGCGCCAGCTCCTGCGGCAGGCCCAGGCGGCGGCCCAGCAGCCAGGCGCGCGCCTGCACCTGCGCGGCGCGCGTGGGCTGGGCGGCAAAGGCCTGGCGCAGCTCGGCCGCGTCATCCAGCGCGCCAGCGCTCTCGATGTGCTGCACGGCGGCGCCCACCAGCGCCCGCGCCAGCGGGCTGGCGTGCTCGAATGCAAGGGATGGGCTGGGCGGCGTCATGGGTCGCGGCTCATTATCCTTGCCCAGCCGCAGCGCGTGACGTCGGCGCCAACGCCGCGCATCAACTATTATTTTGATAGCTATTCGCGCTTGTTCAACGCCGGCTGTACCGCGATTTGGCTTGAAAATTCGCATCCCCCTGTCGCCCGCCCGACCGACGCCTCCGCGCCCGCGCTGCTACGCTCGCCGCCATGCCTGCCGCGCCCGCTCCGTCACCATTCGCCGCCTGGCGGGCCTGGCTCGACCGTCGGCCGGCGCTGCTGCTGATCTTCACCACCCTGGTGTGGGGCAGCAACGTGGTGGCGGCGCGGCTGGCGGTGGGGCAGGTGTCGCCCATGATGCTGACCACCGCGCGCTGGTCGGTGGCCTGCCTCGCGCTGTGGCTGGTGGCGCGCCGGCAGGTGGTGGCGGCATGGCCGCTGCTGCGCCCGCGCTGGCGCTACCTGACGGCCATGGGCGTGGCGGGCTTCACCGGCTTCAACGCGCTGTACTACACGGCCGCGCACCACACCAGCGCGGTCAACCTGGCCATCATCCAGGGCGTGGTGCCGGTGCTGGTGCTGCTGGGCGCGGCGGCGGTGTTTCGCCTGCGCGTGTCGGCGCTGCAGGCGCTGGGCGTGGCGCTGACGCTGGCGGGGGTGACGGTGGTGGCCGCGCGCGGGCAGTGGGCGGTGCTGCGCGCGCTGGACCTGAACGTGGGCGACGTGGGCGTGCTGGCGGCGTCGGTGCTGTACGCGGGCTACACGCTGGGGCTGCGCGCCAAGCCGGCGGTGTCGCCGCTGGCCTTCTTTGCCGCCGTCGCCGGCATCGCGGCGCTGGCCTCGCTGCCGCTGCTGGCCTGGGAGGCGGCGGCGGGCGACTTCTTCTGGCCCACGGCGCGCGGCTGGTGGATCATCGTGTACGTGGGGCTGCTGCCCTCGTTCGTGTCGCAGATCACCTACATCCGCGCGGTCGAGCTGATCGGCCCGGCGCGCGCCGGCGTGTTCTACAACCTGACGCCGGTGTTCGGCCCCGCGCTGGCGGTGCTGCTGCTGGGCGAGCCGCTGCGGCCCTACCACGCGCTGGGCCTGGCGATGGTGCTGGGCGGCATCGCGGTGGCCGAGCGGCGCGGCGCGCGCCCGGCCGGCGCCTGAGAGGCTGAGAGTCTTTTGTTCATGCCCGCTGATCACGCCAAAACACGCCCACTCGTCGTTGCAAATGCTCGCCGTAGCCCGAGCTACGTCTGCGCTTTGCGCCTCGATTGGCCGCGTTTTGACGCGCCCCTCGGGCACGCCCAAAAAACTCCCAGCCTCTGAACCGCCCTACTTCTTGTAGGCGGCGATGCCGTCGGTGATTTCCTTGCGCGCGGCCTCGGGGCCTTCCCAGCCCAGCACCTTGACCCACTTGCCGGCCTCCAGGTCCTTGTAGTGCTCGAAGAAGTGGCTGATGGCCTGCAGGCGCATCGGGTTGATGTCGTCGACCTTCTTCCAGTGGCTGTAGATGGGCAGCACCTTGTCGATCGGCACCGCCAGCACCTTGCCGTCGATGCCGGCTTCGTCTTCCATCTTCAGGATGCCCAGCGGCCGGCAGGTGACGCCCACGCCCGGCTGCAGCGGATAGGGCGTGATGACCAGCACGTCCACCGGGTCGCCGTCGCCCGACAGGGTCTGCGGCACGTAGCCGTAGTTGGCCGGGTAGTACATGGCCGTGGTCATGAAGCGGTCGACGAACAGGGTGCCGGTGGCCTTGTCGACCTCGTACTTGATGGGGTCGGAGTTCAACGGGATTTCGATGATCACGTTGAATTCGTCGGGCGCGTTTTTGCCGGGGGAGACGCTATCGAGGGACATGGTGTGGCTTTTTCCGCAAAAAATGACCCCGTCGGGGCCGGCTGAAATCGGGCCTGATTTTACGGTTTGGGCGGGCCGGCCCGTTTCGCGCTAAATTTCAGGGGTTGGCCAATCGGTGCCCGCAAGGGGCACGAGGAAGCAACGCAGTGGATGAGCCGGCTGCGTTGCACCACAGCACGGGCCTGCTCCTCCGAAGCGCAATGACGACACAAGAGGAGAGCTTTTCATGACAGGAAACTCGGCGCTGATCCTGGCGCTTGTCTGCGGCGTGATCGCCGTGATCTACGGCTTCTGGGCGCGCGGCTGGATTCTGGCGCAGGACGCCGGCAACGCCCGCATGCAGGAAATCTCGGCCGCCATCCAGACCGGCGCGGCGGCCTACCTGGCGCGGCAGTACCGCACCATCGCCATCGTCGGCGTGGTGCTGGCGATCCTGATCGGCGTCTTTCTGGACGTCAAGACGGCGGTCGGCTTCGTCGTCGGCGCGGTGCTGTCGGGCGCCTGCGGCTTCATTGGCATGAACGTGTCGGTGCGCGCCAACGTGCGCACCGCGCAGGCGGCCACCAAGGGCATCGGCCCGGCGCTGGACGTGGCCTTTCGCGGCGGCGCCATCACCGGCATGCTGGTGGTGGGGCTGGGCCTGCTGGGCGTCACGGGCTTCTACTGGTTCCTGGGCGGCACGGCGGCCGACGCGCATGCGCTCAACCCGCTGATCGGCTTTGCCTTCGGCTCCTCGCTGATTTCGATCTTCGCGCGCCTGGGCGGCGGCATCTTCACCAAGGGCGCCGACGTGGGCGCCGATCTGGTCGGCAAGGTCGAGGCCGGCATCCCCGAGGACGACCCGCGCAACCCGGCCGTGATCGCCGACAACGTGGGCGACAACGTGGGCGACTGCGCCGGCATGGCGGCCGATTTGTTCGAGACCTACGCCGTCACGCTGATCGCCACCATGGTGCTGGGCGGGCTGATGCTGACCAACGCCGCCACGCAGGCGGTGCTGTACCCGCTCGCGCTGGGCGCGGTGTCGATCATCGCCTCCATCATCGGCACCTTCTTCGTCAAGGCCAGCCCCGGCATGAAGAACGTGATGCCGGCGCTGTACAAGGGCCTGGCGATTGCCGGCGTGCTGTCGCTGATCGCCTTCTACTTCGTCACCGCCTGGATCATGCCCGACAACGCACTGGGCGGCAGCGGCGCCGTGATGAAGCTGTTCGGCGCCTGCGTGGTCGGCCTGGTGCTGACCGGCGCGCTGGTGTGGATCACCGAGTACTACACCGGCACGCAGTACAAGCCGGTGCAGCACGTGGCGCAGGCCTCGACGACGGGCCACGCCACCAACATCATCGCCGGCATCGGCATCTCGATGAAGTCCACCGCCTGGCCGGTGATCTGCGTGTGCATCGCCATCCTGGTGTCGTATGCGCTGGCCGGCCTGTACGGCGTGGCCGTGGCCGCCATGTCCATGCTGAGCATGGCCGGCATCGTGGTGGCGCTGGACGCCTACGGCCCGATCACCGACAACGCCGGCGGCATCGCCGAGATGGCCGAGCTGCCCTCCAGCGTGCGCGACATCACCGACCCGCTGGACGCCGTGGGCAACACCACCAAGGCGGTGACCAAGGGCTACGCCATCGGCTCGGCCGGCCTGGCGGCGCTGGTGCTGTTTGCCGACTACACGCACAAGCTGGGCACCTTCGGCCAGACCATCAGCTTCGACCTGAGTGACCCGATGGTCATCGTCGGCCTGTTCCTGGGCGGCCTGATCCCCTACCTGTTCGGCGCCATGGCCATGGAAGCGGTGGGCCGCGCGGCCGGCGCGGTGGTGGAAGAAGTGCGGCGCCAGTTCCGCGAGATCAAGGGCATCATGGAAGGCACGGCCAAGCCCGAGTACGGCCGCGCGGTCGACATGCTGACGGGCGCCGCCATCAAGGAGATGATGATCCCCAGCCTGCTGCCGGTGGTGGCGCCGATCCTGGTCGGCCTGCTGCTCGGGCCCAAGGCGCTGGGCGGCCTGCTGATGGGCACCATCGTCACCGGCCTGTTCGTCGCCATCAGCATGTGCACCGGCGGCGGCGCCTGGGACAACGCCAAGAAGTACATCGAGGACGGCCACTTCGGCGGCAAGGGCAGCGACGCGCACAAGGCCGCCGTCACCGGCGACACCGTGGGCGACCCCTACAAGGACACCGCCGGCCCGGCCGTCAACCCGCTGATCAAGATCATCAACATCGTGGCCCTGCTGATCGTGCCGCTGGTGGTGAGCGTGCACGGTGGCAAGGCGACGGCGAGCCTGTCCCCGGTCGATGCACCGCCCGCCGTCACGGCCCAGGTGCAAACGCAAACCCCCGCCCCCGCGGAGAAGGTCCTGGTGTCGGTCTCGGCGCCGCCGACCCTCCAACGCTGACCCCCGCGCGGCCAGCAAGCCCAGCCCGCTTCGGCGGGTTTTTTCCGTACGGCAACCATCATTTCCACAACCGACCGCCGTGAAACCGCACAATCACGGCCATTGCACGTCACCCTCCCGTTGCCCGCCTCGCCATGACCTTGCCGCTGTCCAAGCCCCACGCGCTGGCGCGCCCTGCCGGCAGCCCCCGTCTGGCATCGCTGGTGGCCGCCCTGCTGCTGGCGCCCGGCGCCTGGGCGCAGGGCGCCACCGCCCTGAGCTTCGACGCCGCGCGCGCCAGCCTGCTGGCGCACTCCGAGCAACTGGCCGCCAGTCGTTCCGCCCAGCAGGCCAGCCAGCTGCAGGCCGACGCGCTCAAGCGCCTGGGCGGGCCCTCGGTGGCGCTCACCGGCATGGCCTATGCCTACAACGCCAACCTCGATCTTGACCTGGACCCGCTCAACCAGAGCCTGGGTCAGATCAACGCCGCCCTGCCCAACTGGGCGCAAAACCTGGTGGGGCGCGTGCCCATTCCGCAACTGCCCGGCAGCTACACGCTCAACCGGCACGCCAGTGGCACGCACGCCGCCATCGCCGCCGTCTGGCCGATCTATACCGGCGGCGCGCCCGAGGCGGCCCGCGGCCTGATGGCGGCCCGCGAGCGCGAAGCCGAGGCCGACAGCCAGCTCACCGGCCAGCAGCTCGATACCTTGCTGGTGCAGCGCTACTTCGGCGCCCAACTGACGCGCCGCGCGGCCGAGTTGCGCGCGCAGGCCGAACGCACCATCGCCGAGCACGACCAGGCCGCCGCCAAGATGCTGGCCGGTGGCGTGATCGCCCGTGTCGAGCGCCTGCAAGCCAGCGCCGCGCTGGACGAGGCGCGGCGCAATGCCAACAAGGCCGAAAGCGACGCCGAACTGGCCGCCACGGCGCTGGCCCGCACGGTGGGCATTCCGGGGCCGGTGGCACCGCAAACGCCCCTGTTCGTCAACAGCCAACCCATCGAGCCGCTGTCCTACTTCATCGACGCCGCGCTCACGCACCACCCCGGCATCAGCAAGGTGGCCGCCAAGAAGGCCCAGGCCGAGCGCCTGCACGAAGGCGAACAGGCGCTGCGCCGCCCGCAGGTCATCGCCTTCGGCTCGCGCCAGCTCAAGACCGGAAACGCCGACTGGGCCGCCGGTCTGGGCGTGCGCTGGACGCTGTACGACTCGCTCGACCGCGACGCGCTGGAGGCCGCCTCGCTCAAGCAGATCGAGCAGGCCGAGCACGCCGACGCGCAGCTGCGCAGCGACCTGGCCCTGCTGGTGGAGCGCCACTGGCGCGCGGTGGACACCGCCCGCCGCCAGTACCTGGACATGGCGGGCGCGGTCGCTCTGGCCGCCGAGGTGCTGCGCCTGCGCACCGCCGGCCTGCGCGAAGGCACCAGCACCACGCTGGAGCTGATCGACGCGCAAACCAACCAGGCCAAGGTGCTGACCGAGCGCGCCCAGGCCGCCAACGACTACGTGCAGGCGCTGGCGCAGCTGCTGGAAAGCGCCGGCCTGTCGGACCAGTTTTCCGCCTACATCGCCCGCGCCGACATCCGCGTGCCCGCCGCCGCCACGACCCCGACCGAAAAATGAAGACCGCCTTGCGCAAACCCGTCGCGCTGCTTGTATTGCTGGGCGTACTGGCCCTGCTGGCCTGGGGCCTGTGGCAGGCCACCCGCCCCGCCCCCGAAGTGCTGCAAGGCCAGATGGAGGCACGCGAGACCGACGTGGCCGGCAAGGTCACCGCCCGCGTGCTGGAAGTGCCCGTGCATGAAGGCCAGACCATCGCCGCCGGCGCGCTGCTGGTGCGCCTGGACAGCCCCGAGGTGCGCGCCAAGCTGCAGCAAGCCACCGCCGCCGAGCAGGCCGCGCAAGCCGTGGCGCAAAAGGCCGAGCACGGCGCGCGCCCGCAAGAAGTGGAGATGGCGCGCATGCAATGGCAGCGCGCCGAAACCGCGGCTCAGCTGGCCCACACCTCGTATCAGCGCGTGGCCAATCTGGCGCGCGAGGGCCTGGTGGCCGAGCAAAAACGCGACGAAGCCGAGGCCAACTGGAAAGCGTCGCGCGACGCCGCCGCCGCCGCCCGGGCGCAATACGACATGGCCCGCGCCGGCGCCCGCCCCGAAGACCGCCTGGTGGCAGACGCCCAGGCCCGCCAGGTGGCCGGCGTGGTGGCCGAAGCCGAGGCCGCCCAGGCCGAAACCGAGCTGCGCAGCCCCGTGGCCGGCGAGGTGGCCAAGGTGCTGGCCAAGCCCGGCGAGCTGTGGCCGCAGGGCGTGGCCGTGGTCAGCGTGGTCGACCTGCAGGACCAGTGGGTGGTGTTGAACGTGCGCGAGGACCGGCTGGCGCGCTTTGCGCCAGGGCAGAGCTTTGACGCCACACTGCCCGCGCTGGCCGACGCCGCGCACCCGGCGGGGCGCCCGGCCCGCTTCACGGTGTTCTACAACGCCGTGCTGCCCGACTTTGCCACCTGGCGCGCCACGCGCGGCGGCGCCGGCTTCGACGTGCGCACCTTCGAAGTGCGCGCCCGGCCGGCCGCGCCGATCGCCGGCGCGCGCCCCGGCATGAGCGTGCTGGTGCAATAGCCGCCGCGCCGCAAGCCATGCCAGCGCCTGCCGGCATCCTGCCCAGCCTGCGCCGCGAATGCGCGCGCTTGGCGGTGCGCCCCTGGGACCTGGCGATGATCACCTGGCTGCCGCTGCTGGCCTGCCTGCTGATGGGCTGGATCTTCTCGGCGGGCCTGCCCCAGCGCCTGGCCATCGGTGTGCTCGACCAGGACCACTCCGCGCTGTCGCGCCAGGTAGTGCGCTTTCTGGACGCTTCGCCCGGACTGCACGTGATCGAGCGCTATGCCGACCCGCTGCAGATGGACCGCGCCCTGACCAACGGGCGCATCCATGCCGCCGTGCAGCTGCCGCCCGGGTTGGCCGCCCAGGTCAAGCGCGGCGGCGCGGCCACCGTGGTCTTGCTGCACAACGCCCAGCTGGGCACGCACTCCGGGTTGATCCAGCGCGACGTGCGCACCGCCGTCGGCACTGTCTCGGCCGGCATCGAGCTGGCGGCGCGCAACAAGCGGGGCGAACCCATGGCCCAGGCACGCGCCCGCATGGAACCGCTGCGCACGGCGCTGCTGACGCTGTTCAACACCGCCAGCAACTACGAGCAGTTCCTCACCCTGGCGCTCATTCCCGCGCTGCTGCACATCATGGCCATGGCCGCCGGCGCCTGGGCCGTGGGCAGCGAGCTGCGCGAGCGCAGCCTGGGCGACTGGTTGGGGCCACGCCCCAGCGTCCGCCAAGTCGCCGGCGCGCTGTTGGGCAAGCTGGTGCCGGCCTTCGTCGGCCTGGGTGCGGTCGGCACGGTGGCCCTGCTGTGGCTGGCCCTGGGGCGCGGCTGGCGCCCCGCCGGCTCGCTGACGCTGACGCTGGCGGCCAACCTGGTCTTCCTGGCCCTGTCGCTGGCCATGGGCGCCGCGGCCGCCGCGATCACCCGCTCGCTGCGTACCGCGCTGTCGGCCACCGGCTTCATCACCGCACCGGCCTTTGCCTTTGGCGGCATGGGCTTTCCGTTGCTGTCCATGCCCGCGCTGGCGCGCGCCTGGGCGCTGGCCCTGCCCTACACCCACTATGCCCGTGTGCAGACCGAGCAGCTGCTGATGGGCGCGCCCGTGGCCGAGTCGCTGGGCCCGTCCGCTGGCATGGCGCTGGCCGCCGCCCTGCTGCTGGCCGTCAGCGCCGCCCTGCTGGCGCGCACGGCCACCCAGCCCGGCACCTGGGGCGCGCGATGAGCGGACCGCCCCGAGCCGCCGAATCGCACCGGGCCCGCCGGCGGTTTCTGGCCGCCTGGCTCGCCACCTTGGGCGACGTGCTGCGCGACCGCGGGGTGCTGCTGGTGCTGCTGGCCGCGCCGCTGGTGTATGGGTTTTTCTATCCCTGGCCGTACAGCAGCCAGGCCGTCACGCGCGTTCCGGTGGCGCTGGTCGACCAGGACGGCAGCAGCCTGTCGCGCCAGATCGCGCGCTTTGCGGCAGCCAGCCCGCGCCTGCAGCTGGTGCTGGTCACACCCGATGAGCGCCAGGCCCGGCAGCTGCTGTGGCGCGGCCAGATCGAGGGCTATGCGCTGCTGCCGGCCGACCTGAAGCGCCACGTGCTGAGGGGCGACCCGGTGGTGGTGCCGGTGGCCGGCAACGGGGCCTACGCCCTGCTCAACAAGGCCGTGCTCTCGGGCTTTGGCGAAGCCGTGGGCACCGTGTCGGCCGGCATCGAGATCCGCACGCTGCAAGCGCACGGCATGGCGCCCGGGCAGGCCGCCGCGGCCCGCAGCCCGCTGAACCTGCAGGCGGTGGCGCTGTTCAACCCCACCGAGGGCTACGGCAGTTACGTGGTACCGGCGGTGGCGCTATTGATCCTGCAGCAGACGCTGCTGATGGGCGCCGCCATGCTGGTGGGCGGCTGGGCCGAAGCGCACCGGCTGCGCGCCACCCCCGCGGCCTGGCTGGGCCGGGTGGCGGGGCTGTCGTGCATCGGCCTGGCCAGTGGGGCGTTCTATTTCGGCTGGGTGTTCTTTCTGCAGGACTATCCGCGGGGCGGCAACCCGGCCGCCGCCGCGCTGCTCCTGCTGGTGTACGTGCCGGCGGTGTGCGCGCTGGGCCTGGTCATCGGCCTGCTGGTGCGCGACCGCGAGCGTGCCCTGCAGGTGCTGCTGTTCACCGCCCTGCCGATGTTCTTTCTCTCGGGCGTGCCCTGGCCCGACGAAGCTCTGCCCACCCTGCTGCAGGCCCTGCGCTGGCTGATCCCCAGCACCCTGGGCATCCAGGCCTCGCTGCGCGTCAACCAGATGGGCGCGCCGCTGGCCGACGTCTGGATGTATCTGGCCGCACTGGTGCTGCAGTGCGCCGTCAGCGTGGGGGTGCTCGTCGTCCTGGCACGGCGCACCGCACCCAGGCCACCAGGCCCAGCAGCGCCAGCGCGCTGAAGGCGGCGCCCGCGCCAAAGGTCCATGCCGGGCCCAGCCACTCCCACAGCAGGCCCGCGACCACGCTGGCGGCCAGCATGGCGCCGCCGCTCAGCAGGTTGAAAAAGCCGAAGGCCGTGCCGCGCAGGTCCCCCGGCGCGCTGGCTGCCACCATCGCCGCCAGCACGCCCTGCGTCATGCCCATGTGCAGGCCCCACAGCGCCACGCCCAGCAGCAGGCCGCTCCAATGCGTACTGGTTGCCAGCGCCACGTCGGCGGCGATCAGCACCGCCAGGCCGCCCGCCAACAGCGCGCGCGGCGGCACGCGATCGGCCAGCTTGCCGAAGGGGTAGGCCGCCGCGGCATACACCGCGTTCATCGCCACCATCACCAGCGGCACCAGGGCCAGCGCTCCCCCCACCTGCTGCGCACGCAGCACCAGAAAGGCCTCGGAAAAGCGCGCCAGCGTGAACACCGCGCCCACGCCCACCACCCACCAGTAGGTCGCGGGCAGGCGCCGCAGGCTGGCCCTGGAAATCGGGTTGACGCGGCGTGCGCCGCGCGGTAACTCGGGCTCCTGCACGCCCAGCGCCAGCAGCAGCACGCACAGCAGCGCCGGGACGAGCGCCACCACGAACACGGCGCGAAAGTTGTCGGCCCACAGCAGCATCAGCGCGGTGGCCAGCAGGGGGCCCAGGAACGCGCCCACCGTGTCCAGCGCCTGGCGCAAGCCAAAGGCAGCCCCACGCTGCGCCGGTGGCGCCAGGTCGGCCACCAGGGCGTCGCGCGGCGCACCGCGAATGCCCTTGCCCACCCGGTCCAGCAGCCGCGCCGTGAACACCAGCGCCGGCCCGGTGGCCAGGGCAAACAGCGGCTTGCACGCCGCGCTCAGGCCGTAGCCCAGCAGCGCCAGTGGTTTGCGTCGGCCGAACCAGTCGCTGATGACGCCGGAGAACACCTTCAGCAGCAGTGCGGTGGCCTCGGCCAGGCCTTCCAGCAACCCGACCAGCGCCACGCTCATGCCCAGCGCATCGACCATGAACAGCGGCAGCAGCGCATGGATCATCTCGGACGACACGTCCATCAGCAGGCTGACAAAGCCCAGCGCCCAGATGGCGGTGGGCAGTCGGGCGATGGGCGGCTTGGACATGGCGAGCGGCGGGAGCAGCAGCGCCTCATTCTGGCGCGACGGCCCCATGGCGTGCGCGGCTGGCAGCGCACCAACGCCAGTGCCGCGTGCCGCACAATGCCGGCATGCAACTGAACTTCATCGCCAACCGCCCGGTCGCGTCCGCCACCGGTCAGACCCTGCCGGTGCTCGACCCCTCGGACGGCCAGCCCTTCGACGCCATCCAGCGCAGCGACGCGCGCGACATCGACGCCGCCGTGCAAGCGGCGCGCGCCTGCTTCGACGGCCCCTGGAGCGCCCTGGGCGCCGCCGAGCGCGGGCGCCTGCTGATGAAGCTGTCCAACGCCGTGACCGCGCACGCGGGCGAGCTGGCCGCGCTGGAGCAGCGCGACTGCGGCAAGCCCACCAAGCAGGCCGCCGCCGACGCTGCGGCGCTGGCGCGCTACTTCGAGTTCTACGCCGGCGCCTGTGACAAGCTGCACGGCGAGACCCTGCCCTACCAAAGCGGCTACAGCGTGCTGACCTGGCGCGAACCGCACGGCGTGACGGGCCACATCATTCCCTGGAACTACCCGATGCAGATCTTCGGGCGCAGCGTGGGCGGCGCGCTGGCGGCGGGCAATTGCTGCGTGGTCAAGCCGGCCGAGGACGCCTGCCTGTCGCTGATCCGCGTGGCCGAGCTGGCGGCCGAGGCGGGCTTTCCGCCCGGCGCCATCAACATCGTCACCGGCTATGGGCACGAGGTGGGCGACGCGCTGGCGCGCCACCCCGGCGTGGACCACATCAGCTTCACCGGCAGCCCCAGGGTGGGCACTCTCATCCATCAGGTGGCCGCCGAGCGCCACTGTCCGGTCACGCTGGAGCTGGGCGGCAAGAGCCCGCAAATCATCTTTGCCGACGCCGACCTGGATGCCGCCATCCCGGTGGTCATCAACGCCATCGTGCAGAACGCCGGGCAAACCTGCTCGGCCGGCTCGCGCGTGCTGATCGAGCAGGCCATTTACCCCGCAATGCTGGAGCGCCTGGGCGCCGCCTTCGAGGCCTTGCGCGTGGGCCCGGCGGCGCTGGATCTGGACGTGGGCCCGCTAATCCGCGCCAGCCAGCAGCAGCGCGTGTGGGACTTCCTGAGCGACGCGCAGGCCGCCGGCATCGCCACGGTGGCCCAGGGCCGCGTGGTCGATGAGGCGCCTGAGACCGGCTTTTACCAGGCACCCGTGCTGCTGGCCGACGTGCCGGTGGCGCACCGCGTGGCGCAGGAGGAGGTCTTTGGCCCCGTGCTGTCGGCCATGCCGTTCCGGGACGAAGACCATGCGGTCGAGCTGGCCAATGCCACCGCCTTCGGCCTGGTGGCTGGCGTGTGGACGCGCGATGGCGCGCGGCAGTTCCGCATGGCCCGGCGCGTGAAAAGCGGCCAGGTCTTCATCAACAACTACGGCGCCGGTGGGGGCGTGGAGCTGCCCTTTGGCGGCTACAAGGCCAGCGGCTACGGGCGCGAGAAGGGCTTTGAGGCGCTGTACGGCTTTACCGTGCTGAAGACGGTGGCGGTGCGGCACGGATAGGCGTTTCCATGGGCGGGAGAGTTGGCCCGCAAAAAGATTGCAATGAGATTCATTCTCATTTAAGATTGGGGCTCGCTGATTGATTTTGTGAACCCCGCCATGATCGTCTGTGTCTGCAACCGCGTCTCCGACCGCGAGATCACCCGCCATGTCCGTGCCGGCATGAGCTTTGACGACATCCAGCTCGAGCTGGGCGTGGCCACCTGCTGCGGCTCGTGCGAAAGCTGCGCCCGCGAACTGGTTGACCAGTGCAATGCCGCCCAGCCGGTGGCGGCGCTGACCCAGGCCCAGAGCCAGGACGGTACGGCCTGGGTGCGTCCCTGAGCTTCTTGATCCAGAGCAAGCCGCCAGCATGTCCCTCTCGGCCATCATGCCCACCCTGGGCGCCCTGATCCTCGTGGTGGGTGCGCTGGCTTGGGTACTGCGCCGCTGACCCTTTCCCCCGCAGCCCAAGCGACCTCCCGGCCCAGCCAGGCCGGGCCTCGACGATTTCTTTCTCACCTTGACTGCCCTCGCCGCTCCCGCCATGCCCACTCTGCCCGCCCTCGGCCGCAACGCCGTGATCGTGGGGGCCGTGATTGCCTTGCACGGCGCGGCGCTGTGGGCCCTGCAGGCCGGCCTGCTGCAGCGCCCCCCCGAGGAAGTGGTGGTGCCCGCACAGTTGCTGGCCGAATTCGTGGCGCCTGCGCCTGCGCCGGCTCCAGCGCCCGAGCCCGTCGTCGCGCCGCCGCCCACACCCGTGCCCCCGCCGCCCAAGCCGCGCCCGGTGGTCAAGCCCGCGCCGCGCCAGGTGCAGCGCGCGCCCACCCCCGCACCCCAGCCACTGGCCGTGGCCGAGGCCGCGCCCACCGCACCGGTGGTGGCCGTGGCGCCCGCCCCCGCCCCGGTGGCCGAACCGGCGCCCGCCCCGCCCCCGTCCGCGGCCCCCGTGGCCGCACCGGCGCCCCCGGTAGTGGTGCAGCCCTCGTCCAGGGCGGCCTATCTGAACAACCCGGCCCCGGCCTACCCCGCCATGAGTCGCCGCCTGGGCGAATCGGGCCGCGTGGTGGTGCGCGTGCTGATCGGCACCAACGGGCGCGCGCAAGAGGCGCGCATCCAGCAGTCCAGTGGCTATGACCGGCTGGACCAGGTGGCGCTGGAGACCGCACGCGACCGCTGGCGCTACGTGCCCGGCACGCGCGGCGGCGTGCCCGAGGCCATGTGGTTCAACGTCCCCATCAATTTCGTTCTGGAGTAAGTTGCAATGGATTCCCAATTCGGTCTGATTCACGTCTGGAGCCAGGGCGACACGGTCACGCGCGCCGTGTTCGCGGTGCTGGTGTTCATGTCGCTGGCCTCGTGGGTGGTCATCCTCATCAAGGCGCTCGACGTGGTGCGTGCCAAGCGCCAGGCGGCGCGGGTGGAGGGTTTCTGGCACTCCAGCGACATGGCCGAGGGCCTGTCCAAGCTGGGCCTGGGCGAGGCCAATCCGTTTCGCCAGCTCGCGCTGGAAGGACGCGAGGCGGCGGCGCACCACCGCGCCACGGCCGCACAGCTGCACGATTCGCTGGACGCCAGCGACTGGATTTCGCGCGCGCTGCGCAACAGCATCGACAGCACCACGGCCAAGCTGCAGGCCGGCCTGGCCGTCCTGGCCTCGGTCGGCTCGACCGCGCCCTTCGTCGGCCTGTTCGGCACCGTGTGGGGCATCTATCACGCGCTGATGCGCATCAGCGGCGCCGGCCAGGCCAGCATCGACCAGGTGGCCGGCCCCATTGGCGAGGCGCTGATCATGACCGCGCTGGGCCTGGCCGTCGCCATCCCGGCCGTGCTGGGCTACAACGCGCTGGTGCGCGGCAACAAGCACATCCAGGTCAAGCTGGGGCGCTTTGCGCACGACCTGCACGCCTACTACGTGACGGGCGCGCGCGTGACGGTGGGCGCCGGCGAAAGCAACATCGTCCCGATGAAGAAGGCTTGAGGAGCGCGTCATGGCCGGATTCATCGCCGACGACAACGAAGAGGTGATGAGCGAGATCAACATGATCCCGTTCATCGACGTGATGCTGGTGCTGCTGATCGTCTTCATCATCACCGTGCCGGTGATGAAGCACGCGGTGAACATCGAGCTGCCGCGCGCCAGCAGCGAGCCCGAGCTGATCCAGCCGCAGACTCTGCGGCTGACGGTGAAGGCCGACGGCAGCTACTGGCTGGACGATGAGCGCCTGAGCGACGAGCAGCTGGCCGCGCGCCTGCAGGCCGCGGGCCAGCAGCAGCCGCAGCCCGAGCTGCACCTGCGCGGCGACCGCGACGTGCGCTACGAGCGCGTGGCCCAGGCCATGGCCGCGGCGCAGCAGGCCGGCATCCAGAAAATCGGCTTCATCACCGAGCCACCCCGGCCTTGAGACGCTGCGCGTGACCAGCCCTCCAGCGCCACCTCCACCTCCGCCCGCATCACCGCCGGTGGCCGCGCGCCGCGCCGACGGCAGCACGCCGCTGCCCAGCGAGGCCTTGCTGCAGGGCCGGCGCACGATCGAGATCAGCCACAACGGCGCGGTGTACCGCCTGCAGGCCACCAAGCTGGGCAAGCTGATCCTGACCAAGTGAATCCGGGCATGCAAGATACGGCTCGGCCTCAGCCGACCTCGTCCCTGCGATTCAAATGAAATTGGCTTGTAGCGCCTACCAATCAAGCGCAACCAGCTATCATTTGAATAGCATTTGACCGCCCGGAGATCAGTAGGTCTCCAGGTGCAGCCGCCCTTCCTTCTTCAGGCGCTCGCTCAGCTCGGCCCAGTCCAGGCCGGCGTCCTGCGCCACCTCGCGCAGCGCCTGCATGACGCCGTTTTCCATCGCCTTGAGGCCGCAGACGTAGAAGTAGCAGTTGGCGTCTTGCAGCAGCGGCGCCAGGTCGGCGGCGCGCTCGCGCAGGCGGTCCTGCACGTAGGTCTTGGGCTGGCCGGGCGTGCGGCTGAAGGCGAAGTTCAGGTCGATGAAGTCGCGCGGCAGGCTCAGCAAGGGGCCGAAGTAGGGCAGCTCCTCCTTGGAGCGTGCGCCGAAGAACAGCAGCAGGCGCCCGCCGTCGAACTTGCCGCTCTTGCGCAGGCGCCGGCGCCACTCGGTCATAGCGCGCATGGGCGCGCTGCCGGTGCCGGTGCAGATCATCACGATGTGGCTCTTCGGGTGATTGGGCATCAGGAAGGTGGAGCCGAAGGGGCCGATGACCTCGACCTTGTCGCCCACCTTCAGGTCGCACATGAAGTTGCTGGCCACGCCGCGCACCGGGTTGCCTTCGTAGTCCTCCAGCACGCGCTTGATGGTGAGCGAGACGTTGTTGTAGCCCGGCCGCTCGCCGTTGCGCGCGCTGGCCACCGAATATTGCCGCGCGAAGTGCGGCTGGCCACGCGCGTCCAGCCCCGGCGCGATGACGCCGATGGACTGACCCTCCAACACCGGGAAGGGCATGGCGCCGAAGTCCAGGATGATGTGGTGGGTGTCGTACTGCTTGCCGACCTCAGTGACGCGCACGTTGCCCACGCAGGTGGCGGTCACCGTCTTGTGCGCCGCGCGCGCGCCATACAGGTTGACGTAGGCGTGCGCGGCCGACCAGGGTGGCGTGCGGGCGGTGTAGCCGCCGGCGGGGCTGGCGGGGGCGGAGTCGCCCGACGCCGGCTCGACGGCCAGCGCGGCCTCGGCCTGGGCCAGCGTCTGCGGCGCCTCATCGGCCGCCGCGGCCTCGTCCGGCAGCTCGGCGCCGAACTCGGCCAGCTGCGCCGGCGTCAGCTCCTCGGGCAGCTCGAACCAGCCGAACTGCTCGTCCAGCGCATAGGCGCGCGCGGTGGGCACCATGCGCCAGTTGTCGATGGCGCCGGTGGGGCAGACCGGGATGCAGGCCAGGCACTTCTCGCAGATGGACGGATCGACGACGTAGTTGTTGGCGTCGTGCGAGATCGCCTGAATAGGGCACGCCGCCTCGCAGGCGCCGCAGCGGATGCAGATGGCCGGGTCGATCAGGTGCTGCTTGAGCAGCGTGGTGTTGGTTCGGGTGTCCATGGTTCTTCAACCCCTGCGGTTCAGGCGCGGGACGCGGGCCACAGCGCACCCGCGCCCTGCGCGTCCTCAATTAAAACGCACGTACTCGAAGTCCACCGGCTGGCGGTTGATGCCCATCACCGGCGGGGCGATCCAGCCGGCGAACTTGCCGGGCTCGACCACGCGGCCCATCAGGCTGGTGACGTAGGCACGGTCTTCGGCGGTGGGCAGCCAGTCCTTCACCTTGGCGTTCCACTCGGCCTCGCTCACCACCTGGCCCTCGGGGCTGACGCGCACGCCGGCCAGCGCGCCGATGCGGCGGTTGAAGGCCTTGTGCGGCACCGTCAGGCGGAACGGGATGCCGGCCTTCTCGATCACGCGGTTCCAGCGCGTCACGCCGCCCACCGAGTCCTTGATGTAGTCGTCGCGCAGCACCTCGTTCAGGGCGTTGAGCATGGGCACGTCTTTGTCGACCAGCTTGCCGTCCACCACGTTCAGCACCTTGTAGTGCTGGCCCTTCAGGATGTGGTCGTCGGCGCGCTTGCCTTCCTCGAAGCGGCCCTTCAGGCCCGTGCTGTAGAAAGTGGCGGCGTTGCTCGACTCGTCGGCGCCGAACAGGTCGATCGTGACGCTGAAGTGGAAGTTCAGGTAGCGCTGCAGCGTGGGCAGGTCGATCACGCCGGCGTTGCGCAGCTTCTGCACATCGTCGGTCTTGAGCTGGTTCATCATGTCCACCGTGCGCTGGATGACGCGGCTGACGCCCGACTCGCCGACGAACATGTGGTGCGCTTCTTCGGTCAGCATGAACTTGGTGGTGCGGGCCAGCGGATCGAAGCTGCTTTCGGCCAGCGCGCACAGCTGGAACTTGCCGTCGCGGTCGGTGAAGTAGGTGAACATGAAGAAGGACAGCCAGTCGGGCGTCTTCTCGTTGAAGGCCTGCAGGATGCGCGGGTTGTCCTCCTGGCCGCTGCGGCGCTCCAGCAGCGCCTCGCCCTCTTCGCGGCCGTCGCGGCCAAAATATTTGTGCAGCAGGTAGACCATGGCCCACAGGTGGCGGCCTTCCTCGACGTTGACCTGGAACAGGTTGCGCAGGTCGTACATGCTGGGCGCCGTCAGGCCCAGGTGGCGCTGCTGCTCGACGCTGGCCGGCTCGGTGTCGCCCTGGGTGACGATGATGCGGCGCAGGTTGGCGCGGTGCTCGCCGGGCACGTCCTGCCAGGCGGCCTCGCCCAGGTGGTCGCCGAAGTGGATCTTGCGGTCCTGCTCGGCCGGGTTGAGGAAGATGCCCCAGCGGTACTCGGGCATCTTGACGTAGTCGAAGTGCGCCCAGCCCTGCGGGTCGACGCTGGTGGCGGTGCGCAGGTAGACGTCGAAGCCGTGCGAGCCGTCGGGGCCCATGTCCTGCCACCACTTCAGGTAGTCGGGCTGCCAGCTTTCCAGCGCGCGCTGCAGCGTGCGGTCTTCGGACAGGTTGACGTTGTTGGGAATCTTCTGGCTGTAGTCGATGCTGCTCATGAGGGTCTCCTGATGGAATCGAAAGATGGACCGAAAACTATCAAATCAATAGCTGCTCGCGCTTGATTGGCGGTCGCTGCAGCCTCTTTTTGCTTGAAACCGGCGTGGCGCGCGCCGTCAGACGCGGTTCCAGTCGAACTGGGCCTTGTCGCCCTTGCCGTAGACCTTGAGCGCACCGTGCTCGCCGACGGCGTTGGGGCGCTGGAAGATCCAGTTTTGCCAGGCGGTCAGGCGGCCGAAGATGCGGGTCAGCATGTTCTCTTTCTGGGCGAAGCGCAAGTTGGCCTCCAGGCCCGTGAGGGCATCGGGGCTCATGGCGGCGCGCTCTTCCAGCGCGATGCGCACCTCGTCGTCCCAGTCGATGTCGTCGGGCGCGGCGGTGATCAGGCCCAGCTGGTCGGCCGCTTCGCCATCCAGCGGCTGGCCGATGGCGGCGCGGGCGGCGGCCAGCGGCGCTTCTTCTTCATAGAAGCGGCGCGCCAGGCGCGACTGGCCGTTGACCATGGGATAGGCGCCGAAGTTCAGCTCGTTCAACTGCAGCCGGGGCGCCTTGGCCGGCTCGTCGGGCAGCACCAGCATGTAGGCGCGGTCGGCGCAGAAGGCCAGCTCGGCCAGGGTGCCGGCAAAGCACGAGCCCGGCTCGACCAGCGCGAACAGGCTGCGCGAGGACACGTCCAGCCGCGCCAGGGTGCGGCGCAGCATGCCCAGCGTCTCGCGCACGAACCAGTGCTGTTGGTTGGCCTGCATCAGCGCGTCGTTGGCCAGCACGGCCGCCGCGTCGCCCTCGGTCTTGAGTAGCCAGGTGCCGATGTCCAGCTCGTTGGTGCGCAGGTGCAGGATGGCGTCATCCAACTCGCGCGCCATGGCCAGCGGCCACCAGGCGGCGCCGGCGGCCTCGATGCCGGCCACATCGCCCGGCTGCGCGCCCGTCGGCGCCTTGACCGTCAGCGTGGCCACGCGCCGCGCGCGGTCGATGGCGACGTTGACGTGCTGGTAGGCGATGCCGTCGGCCGTCTCGGTGCGCTGCACTTTCGGCAGCGGCACACCCTTGCCCGACGCCGGCCGGTCGCTCTTTTCACCCAGCTTGGCGGCGCGCTCGGCGACGAAACCCGCGAACTGCGCCGGCTTGGCGATGGCGTCGACCAGGCGCCAGTCGACCGCCTTCTGGCCGCGCACGCCTTCGCTGGTGGTGCAGAAGATGTCGGCCAGGTCGTGGCGCACATGGCGCTTGTCGGTCACGCGCGTCAGGCCGCCGGTGCCGGGCAGCACGCCCAGCAGCGGCACCTCGGGCAGGCTGACGCTGCTGCTGCGGTCGTCGACCAGCACGATGTCGTCGCAGGCCAGCGCCAGCTCGTAGCCGCCGCCGGCGCAGGCGCCGTTGAGCGCGGCGATGAACTTCAGCCCGCTGTGCCGGCTGCTGTCCTCGATGCCGTTGCGCGTCTCGTTGGTGAACTTGCAGAAGTTGACCTTCCAGGCGTGGCTGGACAGGCCCAGCATGAAGATGTTGGCGCCCGAGCAGAACACGCGGTCCTTGCCGCTGGTGACGACCACGCTGCGCACCTCGGGGTGCTCGAAGCGCACGCGCTGCAGCGCGTCGTGCAATTCGATGTCGACCCCCAAGTCGTAGCTGTTGAGCTTGAGCTTGTAGCCGGGGCGGATGCCCGCGTCCTCGTCGATGTCGATCGCCAGCGTGGCGACGGCGCCGTCGAAGGACAGCTTGACGTGGTGGTACTGGCTGGGGTCGGTGCGGTAGTCGACCTTGGGGTTGGGCAGGGGGGCGTTCACGGCGAGGGCTCCTGGATGAAGTGGGACTGCGGCCTTGGAAAACCCGGGCCTGGCCGATGGGCCCCTACCCGAGCAATACATGCATCATATTGCATGTTTTGGTTCGAGTCAATGCAATTTAATGCATCTTTTCAAACCGGCTGGCCAATGGCCTCGCGCGTCAGGCGGCGCAGGCGGGCAAAGGCCTCGTCCTCGCTGCCTTGGCTGGTGTCCAGGCGCAGGTCGGCCTTGGCGTAGAAGGCCGAGCGCCCGGCCAGGATGCGCTTGAGGTCTTCCATCGCCTCGGTGCTGGCCGCCATCGGGCGCAGGTCGCCCTGCGCCGCCACGCGCGCCATGTGGTCGGTCGGCGAGGCCTGCAGCCAAATCGTCAGGCAATGCTCCAGCAGCAGGTTGAAGTTGGCCGCGTCGGACACCAGGCCGCCCGGGGTGGCGATGACCACCTCGGGGTAGATCTGCAGGGCCTCTTCCAGCGCGCGGCGCTCGTAGCGGCGATAGGCGTGGGTGCCGTACAGGTTGTGGATCTCGTGGATGCCGCAGCCGGCGAACTGCTCGATCTCGCGGCTCAGCTCGATGAAGGCGTAGCCCAGGTCCTCGGCCAGGCGCCGCCCCAGCGTGGACTTGCCGGCCCCGCGCAGGCCGATCAGCGCGATGCGCGTGCCGCGCGCGCGCCGCGACGCGCCCGGGTCCTGGAACAGGTGGCCCAGCGCCTCGCGCGCCTGGCGCAGCTCGGCCTCGCCGCGGCCGGCCAGCAGCTCGCGGATCAGCAGCCACTCGGGCGAAGAGGTGGTGACGTCGCCCAGCAGCTCGCTCAGCTCGCACTGCAAGGCCCGCGCCACCTGCAGCAGAACCAGGATGGAGGCATTGCCCATGCCGTATTCGAGGTTGGCCAGGTGGCGCTCGGACACGTCGGCCGCCAGCGCCACCGCCTTGCGCGTCATGCCTCGGCGCGCGCGCTGCTCGCGCACGCGCTCGCCCAGCGCCAGCAGGAAGGGGTGGCGGGTCTCGGGCTCGGGCGCGGTGGCAACCGCGAGTTCGGTCGTCGTCGTGGTGTTCATGCGAGATTCCCGGGGCAGGTTGGCGGCAGGTCGAATCTTGACATGCATTTTATTGCATGTAAGATAATCAGCACAATAATTCATTGTGCACCGCGGGCCAGCCGTCGTCGGCCCCGCCCGGAGACCCTTTCATGACCACCCCCACCGTCGCCGCGCCGCCCGAGCGCTTCAATTTTGCCGCCCATCTGCTGGCCGCCAACACCCAGCGCCCCGACAAGGCCGCCTTCGTCGACGACAGCGGCAGCCTGAGCTACGGCCAGCTCGACGAGCGCGTGCGCGGCCTGGCCGCCGGCCTGCTGGGCCTGCTGCTGCGCCGCGAGGAGCGCGTGCTGCTGCTGATGCACGACGGGCTGGACTGGCCGGTGGCCTTTTTGGGCAGCCTGTACGCCGGGCTGGTGCCGGTGGCCGTCAACACCCTGCTCACGGCCGACGACTACGCCTACATGCTGGAGCATTCGCGCGCCCAGGCGGTGCTGGTGTCGGGCGCGCTGCTGCCCACGCTGACAGCCGCCATGGTCAAGAGCGACCACGAGGTGCAGCGCGTGATCGTCTCGCACCCGCTGGCGCCGCTGCAGCCCGGGCAGATCGATTTTTCGGCCTTTGTCGCCGCGCACGCACCGCTGGCCAAGCCGGCCGCCACCCAGGCCGACGACCCGGGCTTCTGGCTGTATTCCAGCGGCTCCACCGGCCGGCCCAAGGGCACGGTGCACTCGCACGCCAACCCCTACTGGACCTGCGAGTTGTACGGCAAGGGCGTGCTGCGGCTGCGCGAGGACGACGTCGGCTTTTCGGCCGCCAAGCTGTTCTTTGCCTACGGCCTGGGCAACGGCCTGAGCTTTCCGATGAGCGTGGGCGCCACCACCCTGCTGATGGCCGAGCGCGCCACGCCCGCGGCCACCTTCAAGCGCCTGACCGGCGGCGTGTGCGGCCTCAAGCCGACGGTGTTCTACGGCGCCCCCACCGGCTTTGCCGGCATGCTGGCCGACCCCGCCCTGCCGGCGCGCGATCGGGTGGCGCTGCGCCTGGTGTCGTCCGCCGGCGAGGCGCTGCCAGCCGAGCTGGGCGAGCGCTTCAAGGCGCATTTCGGCGTCGACATCGTCGACGGCATCGGCTCCACCGAGATGCTGCACATCTTCCTGTCCAACCGGCCCGATCGGGTGCGCTACGGCAGCACCGGCTGGCCGGTGCCAGGCTACACGGTCGAGCTGCGCGACGACCACGGCCAGCCGGTGCCCGACGGCGAGCCGGGCGACTTGTACATCCAGGGTCCCAGCGCGGCCATGATGTACTGGGGCAACCGCGCCAAGACGCGCGAAACCTTCCAGGGCGGCTGGACCAAGAGCGGCGACAAGTACGTGCGCAACGAAGACGGCAGCTACACCTACGGCGGGCGCAGCGACGACATGCTGAAGGTGAGCGGCGTGTACGTCAGCCCGTTCGAGGTCGAGGCCACGCTGGTGCAGCACCCGGCCGTGCTGGAGGCCGCCGTGATCGGCGTGGCCGACGCCGAGGGCCTGATCAAGACCAAGGCCTTCGTCACGCTCAAGCCCGGCGCGACGGCGACCGAGGAGGAACTGAAGGCCTTCGTCAAGACGCGGCTGGCGCCCTACAAGTACCCGCGCCAGATCGAGTTCGTCAGCGAATTGCCCAAGACCGCCACCGGCAAGATCCAGCGCTTTCGGCTGCGCGAGCGCGAGCAGGCCGCGCACTGAGCGCGCAGATAGCTACAAAATCAAGAGCGCTTGCGCACCGTCTGCCACGGGTCTTCCTGGTTGGCGGGCGCCAGGCCCGCCAGGTCGGTCAGGCTCATCACGCCCGAGGGCACACCGGCCGCACGTGGCGGCTGCGAGCCCTCGAAGCCCGAAGGCGTGAAGCCCGACGGGGCAAAGCCCGAGGCGTCGCCGCCGCGTGAAAAGCCGGAGCTGGCATAGCCGCTGGCGCCAAAGCCCGACGACGGCGTGGGCCGCGCCGCGGCCAGCACGCGCTCGCGCAGCACCTCGGGCAGCGGCCAGCTCGACAGCGCCCCCTTGAAGCGGATCAGGCGGATGCCGGCCGTGCGCAGCGCGTGGTTTTTTTCGGCCAGGCGGCGCTGGGCCAGCGGGTCGTCGCGCGTGCGCAGCAGGTCGACCTCGAAGGCGTATTGCGGCCGGCCCTCTTCGTCGCACAACAAAAAATCCACCTGCGCGTGGTCCAGCCAGCGGCGCACCGACTGGCGATCACGGCCGCTGCGCACCGTCAGGAAGCGCCCCAGCGGCGGGCGAAACAGCACCGCCCCCTCGGGAAAGGCATCGTGCAGATAGCGCAGCAGCGCCACCTGTTCCTCGTCGATGGGCGCCATGGCGGCAAAGCGCGCCGACGAGCTGACGCTCTGCTCGGCAGCGGGCCGGCTCTTGCGCGGCCACCACAGCCAAGCCAGCGCCAGCAGCAGGACCGCCAGCGCGGCCGCCACGACGGCGCCGTTCACCATCACCGGGCCGGTCCAGTCCGCAAGCGATCGGAGGTCGAGCGAGTTCATGGCGCGAGGCTTTTGTGCAAGGCATCTACCCTACGACAAAACACCCACGCAAACAATTACACTTTGGCACTAATCCTGACGACCGACGGCGGCCCATCGCCTGCGTTTTCCCGGTGCCCTGGCCGCCCGTCACACGAAATGCATGGCCGAGAACGATCAGGTGTCGCGCGAAAGCGTGATCGTGGGCAGCTTGCCCGTCGCGTTGCGCGTGCGCCGCGCCAGTTCGATGGCCATCTGGCGCGCCATCTGCCGGTAGGTGGCGGCGACCTCGCCATCGGGCTCGGCCGCCACGGTGGGCGTGCCCGAATCGGCCTGCTCGCGGATGGACAGCGCCAGCGGCAGCGCGCCCAGGTAGTCCAGCCCCTTCTCGGCGGCGTAGCGCTTGCCGCCATCGGCGCCGAAGATGTGCTCGGCGTGACCGCAGTGGGAACACACGTGCACGGCCATGTTCTCGACCAGGCCCAGGATGGGCACGCCCACCTTCTCGAACATGGTCACCGCCTTGCGCGCGTCGGCCAGCGCGATGTCCTGCGGCGTGGTGACGATGACCGCACCCGACAGCGGCACGCGCTGGCTCAGGCTGAGCTGAATGTCGCCCGTGCCCGGCGGCATGTCGACCATCAGGTAGTCCAGGTCGTGCCAGTGGGTCTGGCGCAGCAGCTGGTCGAGCGCCTGCGTGGCCATGGGCCCGCGCCAGACCATGGCCTGGTCGGGGTCGACCAGAAAGCCGATCGAGATCACCTGCAGGCCGTGGCCGTTCATGGGCTCCATGCTCTTGCCGTCGCGGCTTTCGGGCCGGCCGTGGATGCCCAGCATGATGGGCTGGCTGGGGCCGTAGATGTCGGCGTCCAGCACACCGACGCGCGCGCCCTCGGCGGCCAGCGCCAGCGCCAGGTTGGCGGTGGTGGTGCTCTTGCCCACGCCGCCCTTGCCCGAGGCCACGGCCACGATGTTCTTGACCTGCGGCAGCAGCGGCAGCCCGCGCTGCGCGGCGTGCGCGTCCACCCGGGTGGCGATGTGCACCGACACGTTGCCCGCGCCCGGCAGCGCGCGCACGGCGGCCACCAGCGCCTGGCGCAGCGCCGCGTGCCGGCTTTGCGCCGGATAGGCCAGCTCGATGTCGAACGACACGTCGGCGCCGTCGACCCGCAGGTTCTTCATCTGCGCCAGCTCCAGCAGGCCCTGTCCGGTGGTCGGATCGATCACGGCCTGCACCGCCTGCTGCACGTCTTGTTGCTGAATGCTCATGGATTGACCTTTTTTGAAAGCCGTAGTCTATTTGCCGGCACGCCCCGATCGTTCGGTCCGCGCCCTTGACCCCATGCCCACCATGAATATGCCCCAGCCCGCCGCCCGGCCCTGCACCGCCCTGTTGCTGACCGGCGGCGGCGCGCGCGCGGCCTACCAGGTGGGGGTGCTGCAAGCCATCGCGGCGCTGCGCCGGCGCAGCCATCCCGGCCAGCACGGCCTGCCCTTCGACATCGTGGTCGGCACCTCGGCGGGCGCCATCAACGCCATGGCGCTGGCCTGCGCGGCCGACCGCTTTCATCACGGCGTGGCGCAGCTGGCGCGGGTGTGGGGCCACATGGGCTCGCACCAAGTCTACCGGGTGGACGCGCGCGACGCCTTGCGCGGCGGCCTGCACTGGCTGGGCCTGTTCCTGGCGGGCTGGTGGTCGGGCCGGCAGGGGCGAACACTGCAGCCGCGCTCGCTGCTGGACAACGCCCCGCTGCGCGAGCTGCTGCACGAGCAGCTGCCGCTGCAGCGCCTGCCCGGCCTGCTGGCGGGCGGCCACCTGCGCGCCGTGGCGCTCACCAGCTCGTGCTACAGCAGCGACGAGCACATCACCTTCTACGATGCCGCCGAGACCCAGCGGGACTGGAGCCGCGTGCGCCGGCGCGCGCTGCGCACCGCCATCACGGTGGACCACGTGATGGCCTCGGCCGCCATCCCCTTCCTGTTTCCGGCCGCGCGGGTGGAAGTCGAGGGGCGCACCGGCTACTACGGCGACGGCTCGATGCGCCAGCTGATGCCCATTGCGCCGGCGATCCATCTGGGCGCGCAGCGCGTGCTGGCCATCGGCGTGGGCGGCGCGCGCGAGGCCGAGGGCAACGGCGCGGCAAGCGACCCGGGCTACCCCTCGCTGGCCCAGGTCGCCAGCCACGCGCTGTCCAGCGTGTTTCTGGACACCCTGGCCGGCGACGCCGAACACCTTGCGCGGCTCAACCACGTGCTGTCGCTGGTCGAGCCCGAGCGCCGCGCCCGGACCGGGCTGCAGCCGATCGACCTGCTGGTCATCACGCCCTCGCGCCGGCTGGACGATCTGGCCACGCAGCACCTGGACGAGCTGCCGCGCTCGGCGCGCGCGCTGCTGGCCATGCTGGGCATGCACCGCGGCGCGGGCGGCGCGCACGGCGCGGGCCTGGCCACCTACCTGCTGTTCGAGGCCGCCTTCACGCAGGAGCTGATGCGCCTGGGCCGCGCCGACGCGATGGCGCAGAGCCAGGCGATCTGCCGCTTCTTCGACTGGCCCGAGCGGCGCCGCTGAGCCCCGCACCGCGCAACACCGGGCGCGGCGGCCCGCACCCTAAAATGCCCGGTTTTGCCGCGCACTCCTTGCCCGCCGCCATGTCCGCTCCCCGCCAGCTCTTCGTCACCACCGCCCTGCCGTACGCCAACGGCAAGTTCCACATCGGCCACATCATGGAATACATCCAGGCCGACATCTGGGTGCGGCACCAGAGAATGCAGGGCAATGCGGTCAACTTCGTGGGCGCCGACGACGCCCACGGCGCGCCGATCATGATCGCGGCCGAGAAGGCGGGCCTGACGCCCGAGCAGTTCGTGGCCGGCATCGCCGCCGGGCGCAAGCAGTACCTGGACGGCTTTCTGATCGGCTTCGACAACTGGCACAGCACGCACAGCCGCGAGAACGCCGAGATCTCGCAGGCCATCTACCGCGACCTGAAGGCCGCCGGCCTGATCGAGACGCGCACCATCGAGCAGTTCTACGACCCGCAAAAGGGCATGTTCCTGCCCGACCGCTTCATCAAGGGCGAGTGCCCCAACTGCCACGCCAAGGACCAGTACGGCGACAACTGCGAGGTGTGCGGCGCGGTGTACGCGCCCACCGAGCTGATCGAGCCCTACTCGGCCCTGACCGGCGCGCGGCCCGAGCTGAAGACCAGCGAGCACTTCTTCTTCAAGCTGTCGGACGCGCGCTGCATCGCCTTTTTGCAGCAGTGGACGCAGCGCCTGCAGCCCGAGGTGGCCAACAAGGTGCGCGAGTGGATCGAGCCGGGCGAGGACGGCGCCTTCAAGATGGGCGACTGGGACATCTCGCGCGACGCGCCCTACTTCGGCATCGAGATCCCCGACGCGCCGGGCAAGTATTTCTACGTCTGGCTGGACGCCCCCATCGGCTACCTGGCCAGCCTGAAAAACCTGCTGGGCAAGCGCGGCCAGGACTACGACGCCTATCTGGCGCAGCCCGGCCTGGAGCAGTACCACTTCATCGGCAAGGACATCATCACCTTCCACACGCTGTTCTGGCCGGCCATGCTCAAGTTCAGCGGCCGCAAGGTGCCCGACAACGTGTTCGTGCACGGCTTTCTCACCGTCAACAACGGCGAGAAGATGAGCAAGAGCCGCGGCACCGGGCTGGATCCGCTCAAGTACCTGGAGCTGGGCATGAACCCCGAGTGGCTGCGCTACTACCTGGCGGCCAAGCTGTCGGGGCGCAACGAGGACATCGACTTCAACGCCGACGACTTCATGGCGCGCGTCAACGCCGACCTGATCGGCAAGTACGTCAACATCGCCAGCCGTGCCGCCGGCTTCATCGGCAAGCGCTTCGGCGGCCGGCTGGGCACGGTGTCCGGCGACGGCCAGGCGCTGCTGCAGGCGCTGCAGGGCGCGCGGGACGACATCGCCAGCCTGTACGAGCAGCGCGACTACGGCAAGGCCGTGCGCGAGGTGATGGCGCTGTGCGACCGCGTCAACGCCTACGTGGACGCCAACAAGCCCTGGGAGCTGGCCAAGAAGCCCGAGCAGGCCGAGCGCCTGCACGACGTGTGCAGCACCTGCATCGAGGCCTTCCGCGTGCTCACGATCTACCTGGCGCCCATCCTGCCGCGCCTGGCCGCCGAGGTGGCGCAGTTCTTGATGGAGCCGCCCGCGCGCCTGGCCGACGCGACCAAGCCGCTGGGCGCCGGCTGGCAGATCGGCGAGTACAAGCACCTGATGCAGCGCGTGGACATCAAGCAGCTCGATGCCTTGTTCGAGCCTCCAGCGCCCGCACAGCAAGCGCCGGCAGCTACGAATTCAGAAGCAACGACGCCCGGTGGCGAAGCACTGGCGCCCACCATCAGCATCGACGACTTCGCCAAAATCGACCTGCGCATCGCCCGCATCGTCGACTGCCAGGCGGTCGAAGGCTCGACCAAGCTGCTGCGCCTGACCCTGGACGCCGGCGAAGGCCGCATGCGCAACGTGTTCAGCGGCATCGCCAGCGCCTACAAACCCGAAGACCTGAAAGGCAAGCTCACGGTGTTGGTGGCCAACCTGGCGCCGCGCAAGATGAAGTTCGGCGTCAGCGAAGGCATGGTGCTGGCCGCCAGCCACGGTGATGAAAAGGCGCAGCCGGGCATTTACGTGCTGGAGCCGACTGCTGGGGCGCAGCCGGGGATGCGGGTGCGCTGACGCGCGGCCCGTTCGTCCTCGCCCCGGTTTTGCTCCCTCGCCCCTTTGGGGCGAGGGAGCAAAAACGCCTACCTCGGAACGGATCGGCGGCTACCCGGCGCCTGCTGGGGCAGACTTTGATCGGCCTGCGGTATCAAAGGCGCCGGCAAGCTCGCCACCTCTTGGCGTGCGCGCTGCAGCAGCGGCGCGGCATCGGGCAGCGCGGGCCAGCCGAGACTGGACTCGCGAAAGCGGAACGCCGACGTGAGGTCGCCAAAGGTGCGGCGGCGCCAGTCCGTGATGTTGGGTTCGCGCACGCCGGTGACGCGCTCCAGAAACTGCAGCACCGAGGTGTGGTCGAAGGGCTGGCTGCACACCCAGCCGCCCGCCGTCCAGGGCGAGATCAGGATGCAGGGCACGCGAAAGCCGCCGCCAATCGGCAGGCCGCCGACGAACTCGCCCGGCGTGCCGGCCGGCGGCACGGGCGGCGGCACGTGGTCGAACAGGCCGTCGTTCTCGTCGTAGTTCAGGATGAGGGCAGTCCTGGCCCAGACCCGCGGGTTGGCCGCCAGCGCATCGAGCTTGCGGGCGATGAAGTTGGCGCCGGCGGCCGGCATGGCGTCGGGGTGCTCGGAGGCGGCAAACGGCGGCAACAGCCAGGACACGGCGGGCAGCCGGTCGTGGCGCACGTCCCACTCGAATTCGTCCTCGCTGGGTGCGGGCAGGCCCCGGGCGCGCAGCGGCGCGCCGGCGGGCGCATCGCGAAAGCGCGCGAACAGCTTGAGCATGTTGAAGGGCCGGCCCTTGGGCGAGTGCTCGTACACGCGCCAGGGCACGCCGGCCTGCTGCAGCCGCTCGGCGTAGGTGCCCCAGCGCAGGCCATCGGCGGGCGCCTGGTTGCGGATCATCGGGCCGCCGTCCATGCCCTCGGCGTCGATCGTGCCGGTCATGGCATAGAGCCGGTTGGGCCAGGTGGGGCCCATGACCGAGGCGTGATAGGCGTCGCACAGGGTGAAGGCCTCGGCCAGCGCGTGGTGAAACGGGATGTCGGCGCGCTCGAAGTAGCCCATGGTGTAGGGCCCGCGCGCGCCGTCGGCCTGGCGGTGGGCGCTCACCCACTGGTCCATGCGCCCACCGTTCCAGGCCTGGTGCTGCACCGCCCAGGCATGGCTGGTCGAAGGCAGTTTTTGCGCGCTGCTGGTCGCGGTGTCCAGGTGAAAGGGCAGCAGGTAGCCCAGCGGATTGACCGCGTCGGGCTGATGAAACACGCTGCGCCCTTCGGCCAGCCGCAGCGCGTTCGGATCGCCGAAGCCGCGCACGCCGGCCAAGGTGCCGAAGTAATGGTCGAAGGAGCGGTTTTCCTGCATCAGCAGCACCACGTGCCGGATGTCGGCCAGCGTGCCCGCACGCGTCGGCGCCTGCGCCAGCGCCCGCTGCAGGTGGGGCGGCAGCAGCGCCATGGTGCTGGCGCGCAGGGCGCCGCGCAGCAGACGGCGGCGGGTGAACCAGGCGGATGAAGGCATGGGGCGGCGCGCGACACTGGCCGCGCCACCGAAGAATACCGAATCGGTCCGTCGCGCTCCGCCACCCGCACCGAACGCACGCCAATCCCTGGGCATACACTGCGGGCGAACACCGCCTTCCGCGTCCATGCTCATCGCACCGCCACTGACACGCCGCCGCCGCTTCATCACGCGGCTGCGGCACTGTGGGCCTCCGGCGCAGCGGCACCTTCCGTGTGTCCGTCGTTCTCGTCCCATCGTCCGGAGCAGTGGCCGTGTTCTTCAGCTTTCACCCTCGAATCATCGACGCCCTTGCGGGCTATAACCGTGCGCGCCTGATGGCCGACATCGGGGCCGGCCTGACGGTGGCCGTGGTGGCGCTGCCGCTGGCCATGGCCTTCGCCATCGCCTCGGGCCTGCCGCCGCAGGCGGGCATCTTCACGGCCATCATCGCGGGCTTTCTGATCTCGGCGCTGGGCGGCTGCCGGGTGCAGATCGGTGGGCCGGCCGGGGCCTTCATCGTCATCGTCTACGGCATCGTGCAGCGCTACGGCGTGGCCAACCTGATCATCGCCACCCTGCTGTCGGGCGTGCTGCTGTTTCTGATGGGCCTGTTCAGGCTGGGCACGCTGGTGCGCTTCATCCCAATCGCGGTGATCATCGGCTTCACCAACGGCATCGCGGTGCTGATCGGGCTGTCGCAGGTGAAGGACTTCCTGGGCCTCGCCATTCCCAAGATGCCGGGCGACTTCTTCGGCATCCTGGGCGCGCTGTGGGGGCATGTGCACACCCTCAACCCGTGGGCGCTGGGCGTGGCGGCGCTGTCGCTGGTGATCATCGTCGCCTGGCAGCACGCCATGCCGGCGCTGGCGCCGCGCGTGCCCTTCAGCGGCAAGCTGAGCCGGGTGCCGGGCTCGATCGTGGCGCTGGTCGTGGCCACGGCGGCGGTGGGGCTGCTCAAGCTGCCGGTGGAGACCATCGGCTCGCGCTTCGGCGGCATCCCGGCGGCGCTGCCGGCGTTCGCGCTGCCCGAGTTCAGCTGGGAGACGGCGCGCTTTCTGCTGCTGCCGGCCATCACGCTGGCGCTGCTGGGCGCCATCGAATCGCTGCTGTGCGCGCGCGTGACCGACGGCATGATCGGCGAGCGGCACGACCCCAACCAGGAGTTGATGGCGCAGGGTATCGCCAACGTGGCGGCGCCACTGTTCGGCGGCATGCCGGCCACCGGCACCATCGCGCGCACCGTCACCAACGTCAAGAGCGGCGCCACCAGCCCCATTGCCGGCATCGTGCATGCGCTGGTGCTGCTGGCGGTCATTCTGGTGGCGGCGCCGCTGGCGGCCTCGATCCCGCTGGCCACGCTGGCGGCCATCCTGATGTTCGTGGCCTGGAACATGGGCGAATGGCGCGCCTTCGCGCACCTGCGCGCGCTCACGCTGCCCTATCGCATCACGCTGCTGTCGGTGTTCTTGCTGACGGTGATCTTCGATCTGACGGTGGCGGTGCAACTGGGCATCCTGGCCGCCTGCGTGACCTTCATCGTGCGCATCGCCCGGCTGTCGCGCGCCGACGTGCTGGCGCCGCCCGAGCTGGCGGCGGAAGCCGGGCAGGTGCAGGTGCGGCGCCTGTCGGGCGCGCTGTTCTTCGGCTCGGCCCCGCTGGTGGAAGACCTGCAGGATGAGTTGCCCGCGCGGGTGCTGGTGCTGGACTTCGAGCGCGTGATGTACCTGGACTCGACCGGCGCCGACGCCCTGCTGAGCCTGGCGCGCAGCTGCCAGGCCCGGGGCGTGCGGCTGATCGCCAGCGGCCTGGCCGCCCAGCCGCTGGACATGGCACGCCGCTGCGGCCTGCTGCCCCTGATCCAGGCCGACCTGCAACCCGACCTGGCGCACGCGGTGGCGGCGGCCGACGCCATCGCGGCATCGCCGCGCGGCGCCACGACGCCCGCCCGCGCCGAGCCGCATCCATGAAAGCACGGTGGCGCCGGCCAGCGAGCTTGCTAGACTGGCCCCGCCACCGCCCACGCCCCGGCGTGCGCCGACGTGGCCACGGCGCGCCGCCCCCGGCGTGCGCGCCGACATCAACGCACACACAAGGAGCCAGCATGTCCCCCATGGATCGACGTCGCGTTCTTCAACTGGCGGGCGCCGCCGGCCTGGCCGGCGCCCTGCCCGCCGCGCAGGCGCAGGGCGGCGCCGACCTGGCCAAGGCCAAGGCCGAAGGCACGGCCGTGTTCTACGCCAACATCACGGCGGTCAAGCCGATCATGGAGGCGTTCGACCAGGACACCGGCATCAAGGGCGAGTACACGCGCATCTCCAGCTCCAAGTTCGTCTCCACCGTGGCCACCGAGGCGCGCGCCGGCAAGCTGCTGGCCGACGTGGTGCAGGCGCCGCAGCCGGTGCTGGAACTGCTCAAGGCCAACGGCATGCTGGCCCCCTACCGCTCGCCGGCGGCGGCCGACTACCCCGATTGGACGCGGCCCGACGACACCATCCAGCTGTTCGGCGTCGAATACGTCTCCTACCTCTACAACACCCAGCACGTGCAGGCGGCCGACGCGCCCAAGCGCTACGAGGACCTGGCCGACCCCAAGTGGGCCAACCGCATCGTCATGGCCAACCCGGCCAGCCACTCATCGACCATCTCCTGGCTGATCGGCCTGAAGGAAAAGGTGTTCGCGTCCGAAGGTGCGTGGATGGACTTCGTCAAGGGCTTGGCGGCCAACCGGCCGATGTTCGTGGCCAGCTTCGGGCCGACGCCGGCGCCGGTGGAAAGCGGCGAGAAGGCCATCGCCATCTCGATGCCCAAGTACATCGTCACCAAGGCCCCCGCGCCGCTGGCCTGGGGGCCGCGCGGCGGCCAGCCGCTGCTGGGCACGCCGCGCGCCATGGCGCTCACGGCCAAGGCACCGCACCCGGCGGCCGGGCGCGCCTTCATGGATTACTGGCTGTCCAAGAAGGCCGCCGGCATGCTGGCCAAGGACGTGGGCGAATACGTGGCGGCGCCGGGCGTGTACCCGCCGATCGAAGGCATCGCCCAGGTCAAGGTGCTGGCGATCCGCGACCTGCCCGACGCCGAGATCCAGAAGTGGGGCGCGCAGTTCAAGCAGATCTTCAAGGGTTGACGCAGCCGACCGACTCAGCACCATGGAAATCCGCGTCGAAGGCCTGAGCAAGCACTACGTCTCCGAAGGCCGCAGCGTCAAGGCACTGGACCAGGTCGATCTGGTGATTCCGGCCAACCAGATCTTCACCCTGCTGGGCCCCAGCGGCTGCGGCAAGACCACCCTGCTGCGCTGCATCGTCGGGCTGGAGACACCCGACGAGGGCGAAATCCGCATCGGCGATCAGGTCGTGTGGTCGCGCCGCCAGGGCATCGCCGTGCCGACCGAAAAGCGCGGTCTGGGCATGGTGTTCCAGACCTACGCCATCTGGCCGCACATGAGCGTGTTCGACAACGTGGCCTACCCGCTGCAGGTGCGGGGCATGGGGCGCGATGCGGTCCAGGCCAGGGTGGGCGAGGCGCTGCGCTTCGTGCAGCTAGAGGGGCTGGAGCGGCGCTCGGCCACGCGCCTGTCGGGCGGGCAGCAGCAGCGCGTGGCGCTGGCGCGCGCGCTGGTGGCCGAGCCCAAGGTGATCCTGTTCGACGAGCCGCTGTCCAACCTGGACGCCAAGCTGCGCGAGGAAACGCGCAAGGAGCTACGGCGCTTTCTGGGCCAGCTCGACATCACCGCCCTCTACGTCACGCACGACCGCGTCGAGGCGCTGGCGCTGTCCGACTCGATCGCCGTCATGCGCGCCGGGCGCATCGTGGAGATCGGCTCGCCGCGCAAGATCTACTTTCAGGCCGACCACCGCTTCGTGGCCGACTTCATCGGCCGCGCCAACCTGATCGACGCCACCGTGCGCGACGATGCCAATGGCCTCACGCAGGTCGACTGCGCGCTGGGCCCGATCGACTGCGCGCCGGCCGCCCACGCCGCCGGCAGCGCCGTGACCCTGTGCCTGCGCCCCGAGTTCCTGCACGTGCAGCCCGGCACCCTGCCCGATGGCCGCAACGTGCTGCACGGTCGCATCGAGTCGCTGGAGTTCGTGGGCGAGGTGCTGGACACCGAGGTGCGCGTGGGCAACACCGTGCTGCTGGCGCGCTCCGAGCCCGACAGCCGCCTGGCGGTGGGCGACACCGTGAGCCTGGCGGTGCGGCCCGAGCACTGCCTGCTGGTCAGCGCCTAGCCGCGATGAACGCGCAACGCCGCGGGCTGACGCTGGCCCTGGTCCTCATCGTCGGCGTGCTGACCGTCGCGCCGGTGGCCATGCTGGCGCTGGGCAGCGTCACCCAGGGGCTGGACGCCTTCGGCCACTTCACGCTCGGCAAGTACGCCGCCGCCTACACCGACCCGGCGCTGTGGGGCGTGCTGTGGGACACGGTGGTCTTCGTCGTCGGCTCGACCGCGCTGGCCACGCTGCTGGCGCTGTTGCTGGCCTATCTGAACACTCGCACCGACATTCCGTTCAAGTTCCTGTTCGGCGTGCTGGCCATCGTGCCGATGATGATTCCGCACGTGCTGTTCTCGGTCAGCTGGGCGCTGCTGGCCAACCCGTCCAACGGCCTGATCAACCTGGCGCTGATGGACGCGCTGGGGCTGAAGTCGGCGCCGTTCAACATCTATTCGCTGCCCGGCATGATCCTGGTCGAGGGGCTCTTGAACATGCCCATCGCCTACCTGATCATCGCGCCGGCCATGGCCTCGTTCGACGTTTCGCTGGAGGAGTCCTCGCGCGTATTCGGCGCCGGCAGCTGGCGCACCCTGCTGCGCATCACGCTGCCGGTGCTGCGCCCGGCCATCCTGGCCGCCTTCGTGCTGGGCATCGTGCGCAGCCTGGCCTCGTACGCCGTGCCGCGCGTGCTGGGCACGCCGGGCCAGGTGGACGTGCTGGCCACCTACCTGTACGAGATGATCTCGGTCGGCTTTGCGCCCGACTACGGCCGCGCGGCGGCGCTGGGCATGAGCGCGCTGCTGGTGGCCATCGGGCTGATCTGGGTGTACCGGCGCCTGACGGGCGAGGGCAGCCGCTTCGTCACCATCTCCAGCCGCGGTTGGCGGCCGAGCGTGGTGCCGCTGGGGCGCTGGCGCTGGCCGCTGTTCGCCGGGGTGGCGCTGCTGTCCTTCGTCGTCATCGTGCTGCCGGTGGCGGTGCTGCTGTACACCTCCTTCGTGCCCTACGTCATGGTGCCTGGCCGCGCCGCCTTCGCGCAGATGAGCTGGCAGCACTGGGCCGAGGTGCTGAGCGACGCCACCGCCCTGCTGGCCTTGCGCAACAGCCTGTTCCTGGCCGTGGTCGGCGCCAGCATCGGGGTGCTGCTGTCGATCTTCATCGCCTACGTCATCGTCAAGCTGCGCACCCCGGGCGCGGCGCTGCTGGAGACGCTCACCTACCTGTCGTTCTCGTTTCCGGGCATCGTCATCGGCATCGGCTTCATGTGGTTCTTCGTGCAGACGCCGCTGTACGCCACCGTGACCGCGCTGCTGATCGGCTACATCGCCACCTACCTGCCCTATGGCGTGCGGCCGCTGGCCAGCGCCTTCGTGCAGGTGCACAGCCACCTGGAAGAATCCTCGCTGGTGTGCGGCGCCAGCCAGCTGACCACGCTGCGCCGCATCATCGCGCCGCTGCTGGTGCCGGGCATCGTGTTGGCGTGGATCCTGATGGCCACCATGTTCCTGCGCGAACTGACCCTGTCGGTGGTGCTCTCGCGCCCTGGGAGCGAGGTGCTGGCGGTCAAGGTGCTGGCCTTTGCCGACGACGGCCTATGGGGCCAGCTGTTGGCGCTGGGCATCGTGATGATCGCGATCTCGACCCTGCTGGTGGTCGCCGCGTACGCGGTGGGCGCGCGCTGGAGCGCCAGCCGGGTGCAGGCCTAGCGTTGGCGCGCCGGCGCGCAACCCAGGCGCTGCGCCAGCTTGTGCAGGTTGCTCGGGTCCAGGCCCAGCTCGCGCGCGGCGCCGGCCCAGCGCCCCCGGTGCGCGGCCAGGGCCTGCTCGATGGCGGCGCGCTGGCAGGCTTCGACGCGCTCGCGCAGGGTGCCCGCGCCGTCGGCCGCCGTGCCGGCCGCCGCGTGGCCGGCCGACGGGGCGGGAGCGGCCGCCGGCGCGGCGTCCAGGTCCAGCAGCTCGGCGCCGAGGGTGACGATCTCGGTGCGGGTAGCGCCGCGGCTCACGGCCTTGAGCGCGGCGCGGCCGATCACCTGCTCCAGCTCGCGCACGTTGCCCGGCCAGGCATAGCGGCGCAGCGCCTGCTTGGCCTCGGGTGACAGGCGCAGGCTGCGCAGGCCCAGGCGCGCGCGGTTGACTTCGAGCAGGCGCCCGGCCAGCAGCAGCACGTCGCGGCCGCGCTCGCGCAGCGGCGGAATGGTGATGGGGTAGACCGACAGGCGGTGGTACAGGTCGGCGCGAAACGCCCCGCCCTGCACCTGCTCGCGCAGGCTGCGGTTGGTGGTGGCGATCACCCGCACGTCGACCGCGCGCGCCTTTGCCGCGCCCTGGCGCCGCACGGTGCCGCCTTGCAGCGTGCGCAGCAGCTGGGCCTGCACGGCCAGCGGCAGCGCGCCCACCTCCTCCAGCAGCAGGGTGCCGCCGTCGGCGGCCTCGAAGCGACCGGCGCGGTCTTCCACCGCGCCGGCAAAGGCGCCGCGCACGTGGCCGAACAGCTCGCTCTCGGCCAGCGCCTCGGGCAGCGCGGCGCAGTTGATGTGCACCAACGGCTGCGCGCGCCGGCGCGACAGCGCGTGCAGCCGATGCGCGAACAGCTCCTTGCCGACCCCGGTCTCGCCCAGCAGCAGCACCGGCAGCTCGGTGTCGGCGACGATGCCCAGCTCGTGCAGCAGTTGCTGCATGGGCGGGCTGTCGCCCAGCAGGCCGCGGTCTTCGTCCACCGGCGGCACGCCCGTCACCGGCACGCCCGCCGACTGGCTGGCCACGCGCAGCGCGCCCTCCAGCCGGCCCACCCGCACCACGGCCTCGATCAGCGGCAGCAGTTGCGCCAGCCGATGCTGGGCCGGCTCGTCGAAGGTGCCGACGTCCAGCGCATCCAGCGTCAGCACGCCCCAGGGCCGGCCCTCGACGGCCAGGGCGATGCCCATGCAGTCGTGCACGTGCAGCGGCTCGCCCGGCCGCTCGATGACCAGGCCGTCGTACGGGTCGGGCAGGCCGCTGTCGTGATGAAAGCGCGTGACCCCAGTGCGCCGCAGGATGGCCGCCAGGCGCGGGTGCTCCATCAGCGCAAAGCGGCGCCCCAGGGCGTCGGGCGTGAGGCCGTCCACCGCCTCGGGCCGCAGGCTGTCGCCGCCGGCATCCAGCGCCAGCAGGGCCACGGCGCCGCAGCGAAAGTGCGTGCGCAGCAACTCCGCCAGCCGCTGCTGGCGCACGGCGGCAGGCAGCTCGACCGCCAGGTCGGACAGCAGTTCGGCGTAGACGGTCGATACGGTCATATTTACCTCGATCAGGTTATTTTAACCGTTGATGGATCGGGTATTTTGAACCGTTGCTTTCCCGCTTTTTTGAACATGGATCAATTTTTCTCCGGTGCGGCGCAGGCATAAACAAAGGGTAAACCCTAGGCACCAAGCAAGACAGGAAATGACCCATGACAAAACCCGAGGCCCCTCCCATCGCGCGCCACGCGCCGCCGCGCGCCCGCATGCCCGACCTTGACCGCCAACCCGGCGTCCGCCCCTGGCGCGCCGGACCCCGCGCCTGACCCCGACAACCCTCTCGAAAGACCCGACCATCATGGGACGCTACAAGAAACACTGGTTCAGCCTGATCGGCCTTTGCATCGTGATGTTTTCACTGCTGGGCTATTTCGGCGCCGACATCTACCGCTCGGCGCCGCCCGTTCCCACCCAGGTGGTGACGGACAGCGGCAAGCCGCTGTTCACCGGCGAGGACATCCTCGACGGCCAGACCGCCTGGCAGTCGGTGGGCGGCATGCAGCTGGGCTCCATCTGGGGCCACGGCGCCTACCAGGCGCCCGACTGGACGGCCGACTGGCTGCACCGCGAGCTGACCGCGTGGCTCGACCTGGCCGCCAAGTCGCAGTTCGGCAAGCCCTATGCCGAGCTGGGCGCCGGCCCGCAGGGCGCGCTGCGCGCCGAGCTGAAGGCCGAATACCGCGGCGACGGCGTGGACGCGCAAAACCGGCTGGTGGTGAGCGAGCGCCGCGCCGAGGCCATGGCGCAGACGGCCGATTACTACCAGCGCCTGTTCTCGGCCGACCCCTCGCTGCAAAAAAGCCGCGAGCACTTCGCCATGAAGGAAGACACGCTGCCCTCCGCCCAGCGCCGCCAGCAGCTATCGCACTTCTTCTTCTGGACCGCCTGGGCCGCATCGGCCGAGCGCCCGGACAGCCACATCACCTACACCAACAATTGGCCGCACGAGCCGCTGATCGACAACGTGCCGAGCAGCGAGAACGTGGTGTGGTCGGTGGTCAGCCTGGTGGTGCTGCTGGCCGGCGTGGGCTTTCTGGTGTGGGGCTGGTCCTTTTTGGGCAAGCACGACGAGTCCGACCCCGTCGCCCCGGCGCGCGACCCCCTGACGCGCTTTGCACTCACGCCCTCGCAGCGCGCGCTGGGCAAGTACCTGTTCCTGGTGGTGGGCCTGTTCGTCTTCCAGGTGTTCATCGGCGGCTTCACCGCGCACTACACGGTGGAAGGCCAGCGTTTCTACGGCATCGACGTGTCGCAGTGGTTCCCCTACGCGCTCACGCGCACCTGGCACATCCAGGCGGCGCTGTTCTGGATCGCCACCGGCTTTCTGGCCGTCGGCCTGTTCCTGGCGCCCATCATCAACGGCGGCCAGGACCCCAAGTATCAGAAGCTGGGCGTGGATGTCCTGTTCTGGGCGCTGGTCGTCGTCTGCGTCGGCTCCTTCATCGGCAACTACCTGGCCATCGCGCACAAGCTGCCGGCCGAGTGGAGCTTCTGGCTGGGCCACCAGGGCTATGAGTTCGTCGACCTGGGCCGCCTGTGGCAAATCCTCAAGTGGGTCGGCATCCTGTTCTGGCTGGTGCTGATGCTGCGCGGCGTGACGCCCGCGCTGTTCAAGAAGTCCGGCGAGGACAAGAACCTGCTGGCGCTGCTCACGGCCTCGGTGGGCGCCATCGGCCTGTTCTACGGCGCCGGCCTGTTCTACGGCGAGCGCACCAACCTGTCGATCATGGAGTACTGGCGCTGGTGGGTGGTGCACCTGTGGGTCGAGGGCTTCTTCGAGGTGTTCGCCACCACGGCGCTGGCCTTCGTCTTCAGCAGCATGGGCCTGGTCTCGCGCTCCATGGCCACCTCGGCGAGTCTCGCCTCGGCGTCGCTGTTCATGCTGGGCGGCATCCCCGGCACCTTCCACCACCTGTACTTCGCCGGCACCACCACGCCCGTGATGGCCGTCGGCGCCGCCTTCAGCGCGCTCGAAGTGGTGCCGCTGATCGTGCTGGGCCACGAGGCCTGGTCGCAGTGGCGCCTGAAGAGCCGCGCGCCCTGGATGGAAAACCTCAAGTGGCCGCTGGTGGCGTTTGTCACCGTCGCGTTCTGGAACATGCTGGGCGCCGGCGTGTTCGGCTTCATGATCAACCCGCCGATCTCGCTGTATTACATCCAGGGCCTCAACACCACGCCGGTGCACGCCCATGCCGCGCTGTTTGGCGTCTACGGCTTCCTGGCGCTGGGCTTCACCCTGCTGGTGCTGCGCTACATCCGCCCGAACCTGGTGTTCAGCGAACGGCTGATGAAGACCGCCTTCTGTGGCCTGAACGGTGGCCTGGTGCTGATGATTGTCACCAGCCTGCTGCCCATCGGCCTGATCCAGTTCGGCGCCAGCGTGAGCGAGGGCCTGTGGTGGGCGCGCAGCGAGGAGTTCATGCAGCAGCCCCTGCTGCAAACCCTGCGCTGGGTGCGCACCTACGGCGACGTGGTGTTCATCGTCGGCGCCCTGGCTATGGCGGGGCAGGTGGTGCTGGGCGTGTTCCAGCGCGACGCGTTGGATGCGCCGCAGGGCCGGCTGCAGGGCGCGACGTCCTGACCCGCCTACCGTGGCGCGCCCAAACGGCGTGCCGCTGACCTCACCGGCCCGCCCGGCGCCCGGCCCCGATCTTCGAAGCCGTGGCGCCGGGCCTTTTTTTGCTCTTGAATCCGCGCCATTTGCCCTTATGATTAGCACTCGTTGGAGTTGAGTGCTAACAAACCGGCATCTTCCCCATCCGATCGTTGCGGCCTGCCGCGCACGCGCCGGGCCGAGCAAGCGAAATTTCCTTTCATACCATCCACTTAGGAGCATCCATGAAACTGCGTCCCCTCGCCGATCGCGTGATCGTCAAGCGCCTGGAGAACGAAACCAAGACCGCTTCGGGCATCGTCATTCCCGACAACGCCGCCGAAAAGCCCGACCAGGGCGAAGTGCTGGCCGTGGGCCCGGGCCGCATGGACGAAGACGGCGACCGCATCAAGATGGATGTGAAGGTCGGCGACCGCGTGCTGTTCGGCAAGTACAGCGGCCAGACCGTCAAGGTCGACGGCGACGAGCTGCTGGTGATGAAGGAAGACGACCTGTTCGCCGTCGTCGAAGCCAAGTGATTTGCGGGACAGACCAGACGTTCGCGCAGCGAGCGGCTGCTCTGTCCCCAACCGATCAGATTCTCATATTTTCATAGCTGCTCGCGCTTGATCCACCTGCGTTAGAGCCTTTATTCATTCATATTTTTTCGGAGCCAACAACATGGCAGCAAAAGACGTAGTTTTCGGCGGTGAAGCCCGCGCCCGCATGGTCGAAGGCGTGAACATCCTGGCCAATGCGGTCAAGACCACCCTGGGCCCCAAGGGCCGCAACGTGGTGCTGGAGCGCAGCTTCGGCGCCCCCACGGTGACCAAGGACGGCGTGTCGGTCGCCAAGGAAATCGAGCTGAAGGACAAGCTGCAGAACATGGGCGCGCAGATGGTCAAGGAAGTCGCTTCCAAGACCAGCGACAACGCCGGTGACGGCACCACCACCGCCACCGTGCTGGCCCAGGCCATCGTGCGCGAAGGCATGAAGTACGTGGCCGCCGGCATGAACCCGATGGACCTGAAGCGCGGCATCGACAAGGCCGTGGCGGCCCTGATCGAGCAGCTGAAGAAGGCCAGCAAGGCCACCACCACCAGCAAGGAAATCGCCCAGGTCGGCTCGATTTCGGCCAACAGCGACGAGTCGATCGGCAAGATCATCGCCGACGCCATGGACAAGGTCGGCAAGGAAGGCGTGATCACCGTCGAGGACGGCAAGAGCCTGGACAACGAGCTGGACGTGGTCGAAGGCATGCAGTTCGACCGCGGCTACCTGTCGCCCTACTTCATCAACAACCCCGAGAAGCAGGCCGCGCTGCTGGACAACCCCTACGTGCTGCTGTTCGACAAGAAGATCAGCAACATCCGTGACCTGCTGCCCACGCTGGAAGCCGTGGCCAAGGCCGGCCGTCCGCTGCTGATCGTGGCCGAAGAGGTCGAGGGCGAAGCCCTGGCCACGCTGGTGGTCAACACCATCCGCGGCATCCTGAAGGTGGTGGCCGTCAAGGCGCCGGGCTTCGGCGACCGCCGCAAGGCCATGCTGGAAGACATCGCCATCCTGACCGGTGGCAAGGTGATCGCCGAGGAAGTCGGCCTGTCGCTGGAGAAGGTGACCCTGGCCGACCTGGGCCAGGCCAAGACCATCGAAGTGGGCAAGGAAAACACCACCATCATCGACGGCGCCGGCAAGGCCGCCGACATCGAGGCGCGCGTCAAGCAGATCCGCGTGCAGATCGAGGAAGCCACCAGCGACTACGACCGTGAGAAGCTGCAAGAACGCGTGGCCAAGCTGGCCGGCGGCGTGGCCGTGATCAAGGTCGGTGCCGCCACCGAGGTCGAGATGAAGGAAAAGAAGGCCCGCGTCGAAGACGCCCTGCACGCCACCCGCGCTGCGGTGGAAGAAGGCATCGTCGCCGGTGGCGGCGTGGCCCTGCTGCGTGCCCGCCAGGCCGCCGGCACCATCAAGGGTGCCAACGCCGACCAGGACGCCGGCGTCAAGCTGGTGCTGAAAGCCATCGAATCGCCCCTGCGCGAGATCGTCTACAACGCCGGCGACGAAGCCAGCGTGGTGGTCAACAAGGTGCTGGATGGCAAGGGCAACTTCGGCTACAACGCCGCCAACGGCGAGTACGGCGACATGATCGAGATGGGCATCCTGGATCCCACCAAGGTCACGCGCACCGCGCTGCAGAACGCCGCCTCCGTGGCCGGCCTGATGCTGACCACCGAAGCCATGGTGGCCGAGGCGCCGAAGGACGACGCTCCCGCCGCCGGCGGCATGCCGGGCGGCATGGGTGGCATGGGCGGCATGGACGGGATGATGTAATCCCCCCGCGCTGCACCGCGTGCGCTGCCGGCTGAAGCCGGCGGCCGCCGGCCCCAGCCCCACAACCCCCGCCGGCCTCAGGCCCGCGGGGGTTTTTCTTGCGCCGCGAACAGCACGCGCACGCGCAGGCCATGCGCCTCACCGGGGTGGGCCTGCAGCGTCACGGTGGCGCCGCAGCCGCGCGCCACCTCGCGCACAATGGCCAGGCCCAGGCCGGTGCCTTCGCTGCCTTCGGCCAGCCGATAGAAGCGGTCGAACACGCGCTCCAGCGCCTCGGCCGGGATGCCGGGGCCGTTGTCGTCCACCGTCAGCGCCACCTGCGCGCCGGCGCGGTGCACGCCCACCGTCACGCGCCCGCCCTCGGGCGTGTAGCGCAGCGCGTTGTCCAGCAGGTTGGCGATCAGGGCGTCGAGCAGCGCCGGCTCGGCCAGCACCCAGGCGGTGCCGGCTTCGGGCGCGTCCAGCCCCAGGTCGATGCGGCGGCGGTCGGCCAGCGCGGCCAGCTGCTCGGTGCAGTGCAGCGCCGCCGCGCCCAGGTCCACCGGCACCAGCCGCGTCTGGGCGTCGGCGTGCTCGGCCTGCGCCAGCAGCAGCAGCTGGTTGGTGACGGCGACCAGCCGCCGGTTGCTGGCCTGCATCTCGCGCCAGATCTCGTCCATGTCGGCGCGGCGGTTGTCCCAGTCGGTGCGGTGCTCGCGCGCATAGCGCACGAACTCGATCTGCGAGGCCTGCAGCGCCAGCGGCGTGCGCAGCTGGTGCGCGGCGTCGGCAATGAAGCGCCGCTGCGCCTGGGCGTGCGCCTTGAGCTCGCGCACGAACTGGTTGATGGTCTCGCCCACCGGCCGCAGCTCGCTGTGCAGGCTGCGCGCGTCGACGGCGAAGTCCAGGTGCAGCGGGTCGCGCCGCGCCAGCTGGCGCCCCAGGCGCATCACGGGGCGCAGCTCCCAAGTCAGCGCCAGCGGCGTCAGCACCAGCGCCAGCGCCAGCGCCGCCAGCAGGTATTCCAGCGTCGGCCACCACAGCGTGCGCACCATGGCGTCGCGGCTGCCGGTGGTCTTGGCCACGGAAATGGTGATGGCGCGCGCGCCAGCCACGTCGTACATGGCGCGCTCGGTGATGACGGCGCGCACCGCCCGGCCCTCGATTTGCGCGTCGTACCACTGCGCGCGATCGGGCCCCTGCAGTTGGCGGCGCGCGGGCAGCGGAAAGCCGGGCATGCCGGCCAGCGGCCGGCCGTCGGCGGCCGTCACGCTCAGGAACACCTGGTCGTGCGCGGGCGAGGCAAACAGGGCCAACGCCGCCGGCGGCACGCTGGCCTCGACCGCGTCGCCGTCCCAGATCAGGCGGTCGGACAGCACCTTGGCCGAGGCCAGCAGGTCGTGGTCTTGCACGTAGTCGGCCACGGCCGCCGCGTTGCGCCAGCTGAAGTACGCGCTGACGGCCACGAACAGCGACAGCGGCAGCAGCAGCCAAGCCGCCAGGCGAAGGCGCAGGCTGGAGAACATGCCCATCGTCCGGGCTCAGACGCCCTCGCGCAGGCGCAGCAGATAGCCCACGCCGCGCAGGGTGATGATGGTGGCCTGGCTGGCGTCCAGCTTCTTGCGCAGGCGGTGCACGTACAGCTCCAGCGCGTCCACGCCGGCCTCGTCATCCAGGTCGAACAGGCCGTCCAGCAGGGTCTGCTTGGACACCGTGCTGCCCTGCTTGAGCATCAGCGTCTCCAGCAGCGCGCGCTCGCGCGGCGGCAGCGGCAGCGGCGCGCCGGCCAGGCTGAACTGGCGCGTCTGCAGGTCGTAGCCCAGGTCGCCGCACAACAGGGTGTTGGCGCGCCCCGGCACCTGGCGGCGCACCAGCGCCTTGATGCGCGCCACCAGCTCGCGCCCCTCGATCGGCTTGACCATGTAGTCGTCGGCGCCGATCTCCAGACACAGCACCTTCTGGTCCAGCGAGGCGCTGGCCGTCAGGATCAGTACCGGCACGCCGTCGCCGCGCTCGCGCAGGCGCCGCAGCACGCCCTTGCCCGACAGCTGCGGCAGGTTCAGGTCCAGCAGCACCACGTCGTAGCGCTGCTGGCGCAGCAGCTGGTCGGCCGCCTCGCCGTCGGCCACGCAGTCGACCACGAAGTCCTGCTCGCGCAGCAGCTGGGCCAGCCAGTGCGCCAGCGATGCGTTGTCCTCGATCAGCAGCAGCTTCATGACGGAGAAATTCTAGAGATTCGGCGGCGGCGCGGTACAGGCGTCCGGGGCAGCCCGGTCACCGCGAGATCAGGGAAAACCCCAGTCATTGCGCACCTGCGGCGAAAGCTGGATGAAGGAAGGCGGTTTCTACAGTGGGCGATGTCCTCACTTGAACCGACAGGAGACCATGTCATGAAAACCCCGCTTCTTCGCCTCAGCCTGATCGCCGCCGCCCTGGCCCTGGGCGGCACCCTGCCCGCGCAGGCGGCCGACGCCAACACCGTCACCATCATGGTGGGCGGCATCAACAAGATCATCTACCTGCCCGCCAAGCTGACCGAGGCGCTGGGCTACTTCAAGGACGAAGGTTTGAATGTCGAGCTGCAGTCGCAGCCCGCCGGCGTCGATGCCGAGAACCAGCTCATTGCCGGCGCCGTGCAGGGCGTGGTGGGCTTTTACGACCACACCATCGACCTGCAGGCCAAGGGCAAGGAGGTGGAGGCCATCGCCGTGTTCGGCAAGGTGCCGGGCGAGGTGGAAATGGTGTCGACCAAGGCCGCGCCCACCTTCAAGAGCATGGCCGATGCCAAGGGCAAGACGCTGGGCGTGACCGGCCTGGGCTCGTCCACCGACTTTCTGACGCGCTACCTGGCGCTGCGCCAGGGGGTGGAGTCCAAGGAGTATTCGCTGCTGCCGGTGGGCGCGGGCAACAGCTTCATCGCCGCCATCAAGCAGGACCGCATCCAGGCCGGCATGACCACCGAGCCCACGGTGTCGCAGCTGCTCAAGACGGGTGATGCCCAGGTGCTGGTGGACATGCGCACCGAAGAGGGCACCAAGGCGGCGCTGGGCGGCCTGTACCCGGCGCCCAGCCTGTACGTGTCCAACGCCTGGGCCGAATCGCACAAGGAGCAGGCCACCAAGCTGGCCCACGCCTTTGCCAAGACCATGCAGTACCTCCACACGCACAGCGCCGAGGAGATCGCCGACAAGATGCCGCGCGACTACTACGGCAACGACAAGGCCATGTACGTGGCCGCCATCAAGTCCTCGCTGCCCATGTTCACCACCGACGGCCGCATGCCCGAGGGCGGGCCGGAGACGGTGCTGAAGGTGCTGTCCACCTTCAAGCCTCAGGTCAAGGCCAAGAACATCGACCTGTCCAAGACCTACACCAACGCCTATCTGCCGGCCGCCAAGTGACCATGAGCCCCACCGAAGTGTCCGCCGGCGCCGCGCCGGCCATCGAGTTCGACGACGTGTCGCTGCGCTTCATCTCGGGCGACGGCACCGCCACCGTGACGCTGCGCAACTTCACGATGGCGGTGGCGCGCGGCGAGTTCGTCGCCATCGTCGGGCCCACGGGCTGCGGCAAGTCGACCACGCTGAACATGATCACCGGCCTGCTGCAGCCCACCGTGGGCGCGGTGCAGGTGATGGGCCAGCCAGTGAGCGGAATCGACCCACGCATCGGCTTCGTGTTTCAGGCCGACGCGGTCTTTCCGTGGCGCAACGTGATGGACAACGTGTCGGCCGGCCCGCTGTTTCGCGGCATGCCGCGCGCGCAGGCGCACGAGCTGGCGTCGCAGTGGATCAACCGCGTGGGCCTGCAGGGGTTCGACCAGCACTACCCGCACCAGCTGTCGGGCGGCATGCGCAAGCGCGTGGCGCTGGCGCAGACCTTCATCAACCGCCCCGAGATCCTGCTGATGGACGAGCCCTTCTCGGCGCTGGACATGCAGACGCGCACCCTGATGCAGGACGAGCTGCTCAAGCTGTGGGGCGGCACCGGCGGCTCGGTGGTCTTCGTCACGCACGACATCGAGGAGGCCATCGCCCTGGCCGACCGCGTGTTCGTGCTGTCGGCGCGCCCGGCCACCCTGAAGCGCGTCTACACCATCGACCTGCCGCGCCCGCGCGTGATGGCCGAGGTGCGCTACCACCCCAACTTCATCGAGCTGTCCAAGCGCATCTGGGCCGACCTGCGCGAAGAAGTCTCCATCCACTGACCGAGCATTCGTCATGTCTACCGCTGTCCTAGCCCATCCGACCGGCGCGGCCGCCGTGCCCGCCTCGCTCAGCGACGAAGCGCTGGCGCGCGAATCGCTGCGCGCCCAGGCCGCCCTGCGCCGCCGCAAGTGGGTCATCATCGGCCTGCGCCTGCTGTTCCTGTTCGTCGTGCTGGGCGGCTGGGAGCTGGCCGCCAGCCGCAAATGGATCGACCCCTTCTTCTATTCGCAGCCCTCGCTGATCTGGCAGCAGATCGTCGAGTGGGTGCGCGACGGCACCTCGCAGGGCCCGCTGTGGGTGCAGATCGCCGTGACGCTGGAAGAAACCATCATCGGCTTTCTGATCGGCGGCATCGGCGGCATCGTGTTCGGCATCCTGCTGGGGCGCAACAAGCTGCTGGCCGACGTGTTCAGCATCTACATCAAGATCGCCAACTCGATCCCGCGCGTGGTGCTGGGCTCGGTGTTCGTCATCGCCCTGGGCCTGGGCATGGCCTCCAAGGTGGCGCTGGCCGTGGTCATGGTGTTTTTCGTCGTGTTCGGCAACGCCTTCCAGGGCGTGATCGAGGCCGACAAGTACCTGATCGCCAACGCGCGCATCCTGGGTGCCTCGCCGCGCCAGGTGACGGCCGCGGTCGTCATTCCGTCGGCGATGTCCTGGATCCTGGCCAGCCTGCACGTCAGCTTCGGCTTTGCCCTGGTCGGCGCGGTGGTCGGCGAATTTTTGGGCGCCAAGCAGGGCATGGGCCTGCTGATCTCCACCGCGCAGGGCGCCTTCAATGCCAGCGGCGTGTTTGCCGCCATGATCCTGCTGGCAGCCGTCGCCCTGGTGGCCGACTTCATTCTGACGCGGCTCGAAAAGCGCCTGCTCAAGTGGCGGCCCGCGGCGTTCTGATGCCGTTTCGCATTCGATACGATAAAACATGCCGGCCCCGCGGGGCGGGATCAGGCCGTCGGGGCGCCCGGCTCCGTTCATGTCCCCCACCGGCCTGCGGCCGGCTCCGCCTTGACTTCACTGCGCCGGGCGCCCCAACGGCCTGATCCGTGGCATCGCGCGCCGAGCGAGCCGCCTGATGCGTGACCGCCGCCTCCCGCCAAGGGGCTTGGGCGGGCAGCGCAGCGAGGTCAAGGTGGAGATGGCCGTCGCAGACGGACAGCGGGGGACAGGAGCGAAGCTGCCCACCCAAGCCCCTTGGCGCGCGTCACCACCCGCCCAGCGTTCTCAACGCGCTGATGGCAACTGGGTGTGAGTCGCGCCGATCAGGGCTGGCGCAGCCGCGCCAGGAGGCCCGCCGTCGAGGCATCGAGCGTGCTGCCTTCGGTGTGGGCCTGCAGCGCCGCCTCGATCGCGCCGGCGTGGCGCTTGCCCAGCTCCACGCCCCACTGGTCGAAGCTGTTGAGGCCCCACAGCGAGCCCAGCACGAAGGTGCGATGCTCATAAAGCGAGAGCAGCGCGCCCAGGCTGTGTGGCGACAGGTCGGGCAGCAGCAGCACGGTCGACGGCCGGTTGCCCGGAAAGTGGCGCTCCGGCGCGTCGCCCGCCTGGCCGCACATCAGCGCACGCGCCTGCGCCAGGGCGTTGGCCAGCAGCTTGTCGTGGTGGCCGGGCAGGCCGTGGGCATCGTCGCGCACCAGCACGAACTCGACCGGTATCACGTCGCTGCCCTGGTGCAGCATCTGAAAAAACGCATGCTGGCCGTTGCTGCCGGCCTGGCCCCAGGTGACGGGCGCGCTGGCAAAGCCCAGCGGCCGCCCGCGCGCGTCCACGCCCTTGCCGTTGCTTTCCATCTCCAGCTGCTGCAGCCAGGCCGGCAGGCCGCGCAGGCCGTGGTGGTACGGTGCCACGCAGCGGCTGGCCAGCCCGTGAAAGTTGCGATACCACAGGTCGAGCAGCGCCAGCTGCACCGGCAGGTTGCGCTCCAGGGGTGCGCCGGCGAAGTGTTCGTCCAGCGCGCGCGCGCCGGCCAGCAGCTGCTCGAAGCCGGCGCGGCCGATGGCGATGGCGATCGGCAGGCCGATGGGCGACCACAGCGAAAAGCGCCCGCCCACGCCTTCGTCGAAGCCCAGGCACCGGCCGGCGCCGAAGGCCGCCGCCGCCGCGCGGTTGGCGCTGACGGCGACGAAGTGGCGCGCCACCTCGCCCCCGCCCTGCGCCACGAACCAGTCGCGCGCGGACTGCGCGTTGCGCAGGGTCTCGGCCGTGCCGAAGGTCTTGGAGGCCACGATGAACAGGGTGCGCGCGGCCTGCAGCGGCGCCAGCACGGCGGCCAGCTCATGGCCGTCCATGTTGGCGACGAAGTGCAGGCGCGGCCCGCTGACGCAGCCGCTGGCGCGCAGCGCCTGCACCACCACGCGCGGCCCCAGGTCGGAGCCGCCGATGCCGATGTGCACCACGTCGCTGATGCCCGCGTCCGCGCGCACGGCCTCGGCCAGCTCCAGCATGGCGTGGCGGCTGGCTTGCACGTCCGGTGGCACGTCAACTATGCTTTTGATAGCTGATTGCGCTTGATCTGTACCGGTTACAGGCCGATTTGACTCAGAACGCCACTGCACATGGGTCACCGGGCGGTCTTCGCTGGTGTTGATGCGCTCGCCGCGCAGCATGGCGTCGCGGTGGGCCTCGACGCCGCACTCGCGCGCCAGCTCGGTCAGCAGGCGCTGCGCCGTGCGATCGATCAGGTTCTTGGACAGGTCGGCGAACAGCGACGGCGCGTCGAGGCCGAAGGCGGCAAAGCGCCCCGCGTCCTGCTCGAAGGCGCGCCGCAGGTCGAACGCTTGCGGCCCGGTAAAAGCCTGCTGGAAGTGCGATCTCAAAAGCGCCCACGCCGGCGCCTCGTCGCAGCGCGGGCGCTCATGCCAGACCCCCATGGCTTCAGCGCGCCTCGATCAGCGCCTCGAGCTTGCGGGCGTCGGCAATGAACACGCGGATGCCCTCGGCCAGCTTCTCGGTGGCCATGGCGTCCTGGTTGAGCGCCAGGCGAAAGCCCGCCTCGTCGTAGCGCACCGGCTCCAGATCGAGCGCGCGAGCGGTCTGCGGGTCGAGCGCGCGGGTGAGCGGCGCGCTGCTGGCCGCCAGCTGGGCCATCAGCTCGGGCGCGATGGTGAGCAGGTCGCAGCCGGCCAGCGCGGTGATCTGGCCGACATTGCGAAAGCTGGCGCCCATCACCTCGGTGGCGATGCCGAAGTGCTTGTAATGGTCATAAATGCGGCGCACCGACTGCACGCCCGGGTCGTTGGCGCCGGCCATCGCCGCCTCGTCCCACGCGGCGCCCGCGGCCTTCTTGTACCAGTCGTAGATGCGGCCGACAAAGGGCGAGATCAGCTGCGCCTTGGCCTGGCCACTGGCCACCGCCTGGCAAAACGAGAACAGCAGCGTCATGTTGCAGCGGATGCCGCGCTGCTGCAGCCGCTCGGCGGCGCGAATGCCCTCCCAGGTGCTGGCCACCTTGATCAGCACGCGCTCGGGCGGGATGCCTTCGGCCTTGTACAGGGCCAGGATGCGCTCGGCGCGCGCCACGCTGGCATCGGCGTCGAAGGACAGGCGGGCATCCACCTCGGTGGACACGCGCCCCGGAATGATGGACAGGATTTCGCACCCGAAGCGCACCAGCAGCCGGTCCATCTGCTCATCCACCGGCCGGCCGGCATGCGCGGACACGGTCTGCGCCAGCAGCGGCGCGTACTCGGGCTTTTGCACCGCCTTGAGGATCAGCGAGGGGTTGGTGGTGGCGTCGCGCGGCTGAAACTGGGCGAACTGCCGGAAGTCGCCGGTGTCGGCCACCACGGTGGTCCATTGCTTGAGGGCATCGAGCTGGTTCATGGCCCGATTATCCCCAGCCGGCGGCAGGCTCCGCCGGCCCAGGGCGCCGCGCTCAGCGCCCGTAGGTGGCCGTGAACGAGGCCTTGGCCAGCGTGTTGGCGTTGACCATGAAGCCCGCCAGCGCCGCCGGCGCGTCGTCGGGCACGTCGATGCGCGGCACCGACAGCGCGTGCACGGTGAAGATGTAGCGGTGCGGCTTGTCGCCCGGCGGCGGGCACATGCCGCCCCAGGCGTAGATGCCGTAGTCGTTGCGGATCTGCCGCGCCCCCTTGGGCAAATGGGCGCCGCCCTTGGCGCCGGCGTCGGCCGCCAGCTCGTGCACGCCGGCCGGCAGGTCGATCAGCACCCAGTGCCAGAAGCCCGAGCCCGTGGGCGCGTCGGGGTCGTACACATTGAGCGCGAAGCCCTGGGTGCCGGCGGGCTCGCCGCTCCAGCGCAGCACCGGCGACTGGTTGGCGCCCGAGCAGCCGAAGCTGTCGAACTCGAAACGCTGGGCGATGGTGCTGCCGGCGGCGATGTCAGGGCTGCTGAGGGTGAAGGGCATGGTGGTCTCCTTGAAGATGGCTCCCGTATGCCTCCTTTATATCCGCCCTTCCTCCACCGCGTGGCAAGCCACCTGAACCCCATCGACGCCGAGCAGCCTGGGCCGCTCGGTCTTGCAGCGCGCGTTGGCCAGCGGGCAGCGCGGGTGAAAGGTGCAGCCGGGCGGCGGGTTGAGCGGGTTGGGCACCTCGCCCTGCACCGGCGTGCGCGCGCGGCCGGTGTCGTGCATCTTGGGGATGGCGTCCAGCAGCATGCGCGTGTAGGGGTGGCGCGGCGTGCTGAACAGCGCCTTCTTGGGCGCCAGCTCGACGATGCGGCCCAGGTACATCACGCCGACGTGGTCGCTCACGTGGCGCACCACGGCCAGGTTGTGGCTGATGAAGAGGTAGGTCAGCTGCCGCTCGCGCTGCAGGTTCTTCATGATGTTGAGCACCTGCGCCTGCACGCTCACGTCCAGCGCGCTGGTGGGCTCGTCGCAGACCAGAAACTCGGGCTGGGTGGCCAGTGCGCGCGCGATCGAGATGCGCTGGCGCTGCCCGCCCGAGAACTGGTGCGGAAACTTGGCCATGTCCACCGCCGCCAGGCCCACCGACTGCAGCAGCGCGGCCACGCGCTCCTCGCCCTCGGCCTTGGTCTGCACCAGGCCGTGCTCGCGCAGCGGCTCGGCGATGATGTCGGCCACCTTCCAGCGCGGGTTGAGGCTGGCGTAGGGGTCCTGAAAGATCATCTGGATGCCGCGCCGCAGCTCGCGCCCGCCCTTGGCCAGGGTGGTGTGCACGTCCTGGTCCTTGAAGAAGAAGCGTCCGCGCGTGGGCTGGTACAGGCCCACCAGCACCCGCGCCACGGTGCTCTTGCCGCAGCCGGACTCGCCCACCAGCGCCAGGGTCTCGCCCTTGCGGATGGTGAAGCTGGCCTCGTCCACCGCGTGCAGCAGCTGGCGCGGCTTGCGCTCGAGCACGCGGTTGAGCCAGGGCGGCGAGACGTCGAAGGTCTTGGCCAGGCCCTCGGCGCGCACCAGCGGCTGACTGGCCCCCTCCCCCGCTGGGGGCGGGTTGGAGTGGGGAGCGGCGGCGCCTGCCTCGATCAGGGCGGCCCCCATCCCGGCCTGCCCCCAGCGGGGGAGGGAGAAAATTCCGCGACGCTCCTCGCTCATGCCGCCACCTCCTGCCGCGCATGCAGCCAGCACGCGGCCTGGGTGGCGCCGGCGGGCATCAGCTCGGGCCGCTCGACGCGGCAGCGCTCGAACACCCGCGGACAGCGCGGGTTGAAGGCGCAGCCGCGCGGAATGGCGTTCAGGCGCGGCATGGCGCCGTCGATCTGGTTGAGCTGCTCGCGGTCCTGCTCCATGTCGGGGATCGAGGCCATCAGGCCCGTGGTGTAGGGGTGCGCGGGCTGGTTGATGACGTGATGCACCGGGCCGATCTCGGCGATGCGCCCGGCGTACATCACGGCCACGCGGTCGCAGGTTTCGGCGATCACGCCCATGTCGTGCGTGATCAGCATCACCGCCGCGCCACGCTCGCGGCACACCTTTTTCAGCAGCTGGATGATCTGCGCCTGGATCGACACGTCCAGCGCGGTGGTGGGCTCGTCGGCGACGATCAGCTTGGGCTCGGCCGCCAGCGCCAGCGCGATGACGACGCGCTGGCGCATGCCGCCCGAGAACTGGTGCGGGTAGTGGTCGATGCGCTGCTCGGCCGCCGGAATGCCGGTGTCCTTCAGCAGCTGGATGGCCCGCTCGCGCGCCTGGGCGGCCGTGACGGGCAGGTGCGTCTGGATGGTCTCGACCAGCTGGCGGCCCACGCTGTACAGCGGGTTGAGCGAGGTCAGCGGGTCTTGAAAGATGGCGCCGATCTGCCGGCCGCGGACGTGGCGCATCTGCTCGGGCGGCAAGTTGTCGATGCGCCGGCCCTCCAGCAGGATCTGGCCGCTGGCCACGCGGCCCGGCGGCTCCAGCAGGCCGATGATGGACGCGCCGGTGAGCGACTTGCCGGCGCCCGACTCGCCCACCACGCCCAGGATTTCACCCGGCGCGATGTCGAACGAAATGCGGTCGAGCGCGCGCAGCGTGCCGCGCCGGTTGGGAAATTCGACCACGAGGTCCTGGACTTGCAGCAGGGACATGAAGGACGTTTACTATATTTTTAATAGCTATCGGCGCTTGTTGTACGGGCGCCAGGGGCATATTTCTTTCAAATTCAGGGATCAGCGCAACCTCGGGTTCAACGCGTCGCGCAGCCAGTCGCCCAGCAGGTTGACCGACAGCGCGATCAGCACCAGCATGGCGCCGGGGAAGATGGTGATCCACCACTCGCCCGAAAACAGGTAGTCGTTGCCGACGCGGATCAGGGTGCCCAGCGAGGGCGAGGTGGGCGGCACGCCCACGCCCAGAAAGGACAGCGTGGCCTCGGTGATGATGGCCGTGGCCACCTGGATGGTGGCCAGCACCAGCACCGGCCCCATCACGTTGGGCAGCACGTGGCGCGTCATGATGCGCCAGGACGACACGCCGGTGACGCGCGCGGCCTGCACGTATTCCTTGCCGCGCTCGACCATGGTGGAGCCGCGCACGGTGCGCGCGTACTGCACCCAGCCGGTGAGCGAGATGGCGATGATCAGCACGCCGAAGGCCACCGACTCGTGCGCGTTGGGAAACAGCGCGCGCCCGACGCCGGCGATCAAGAGCGCCACCAGGATGGCCGGAAACGACAGCATGACGTCGCACAGGCGCATCAAAAAGGTGTCGATCCAGCCGCCCTTGAAGCCCGCCAGCAGCCCCAGCGCCACGCCCGCCAGCACCGACAGGATGACCGACACGACGCCCACCACCAGCGAGATGCGTGCGCCGTAGATCAGCGCCGACAGGATGTCGCGGCCCTGATCGTCGGTGCCCAGCAGGTAGGTGGACTTGCCCGCCTCGTACCAGGCCGGCGGCAGGCGCGCGTCGCTCAGCTCCAGCGTGGTCAAGTCGAACGGGTTGTGCGGCGACACCCAGCCGGCAAACACCGAGCAGAAGATGCAGACGAAGGCGATCGCCGCCGCCACGATCGCCATCGGCGAGTGGCGAAAGCTGTAGCCGACGTCGCTGTCGAGCCAGCGGGCAAGGGTTTTGCTCATTTACTTATAGCTATCGGCGCTTGATCGGCGGGCGCCACAGGCCTATTTGGCTTGAAACCTGGCTTGCCATCAGCCCATGGCCCCGGCGCCCGCCGCATCATGGCTTGATGGTGATCCACTTGAAGGGCATGTAGTTGTCGGCCAGTTGCACCAGGTCGACCTTCTTGCTCACGCCCCAGGCCAGCATCTGCTGGTGCAACGGCAGGTGGCCCACGTCGTCGATGTGCATCTGGAACGCCTCCTTGATCATCGCGTTGCGCTTGGCCTGGTCGGTCTCGGCGCCGATCTTGGCGGTCAGCTCGTCCAGCTTGGGGTTGCAGTAGCTGCCCAGGTTGAACTGGCCGGCCCCGGTCTTGTCGTCCGGGCAGTGCATGATGGCGTTCAGCACGTTGTGCGCGTCGTAGGTCGAGGGCGTCCAGCCGAGCAGATAGAAGCTCGTGTCGCGGCGCAGGATCTTGGGAAAGTAGGTGCCCTTGGTCTCGGCCTGCAGGTTGATCTTGACCCCGATCTTGGACAGGTTGGCCGCCACCGTCTGGCAAATCTGCCCGTCGTTGACGTAGCGGTCGTTGGGGCAGTTCATGGTCACCTCGAAGCCATCGGGATAGCCGGCCTCGACCAGCAGCTTCTTGGCCGCCGCGACGTCGTACGGAAAGCGCTTGTCCTGCGCCTCGGTCCAGCCGTTGATGCCGGGGCCCACCATCAGCGCGGTGGGGCGCGACTGGCCGCGCATCACCGTCTTCTTGATGCCCTCGATGTCGATCGCCTGGTAGAAGGCCTTGCGCACGCGCACGTCCTTGAACGGGTTCTTGCCCTTGACGCTGGAGAACTGCAGCTCGTCACGCTTCTGGTCCATGCCCAGGAAGATGGTGCGCAGCTCGGGCCCGGCGATGACGCGCGTGCCGGCGTTGGCGTTGACGCGGGCGATGTCCTGCACCGGCACCGGCTCCATCACGTCGATCTCGCCCGACAGCAGCGCCGCCACGCGCGTGGCCGGGTTGGCGATGGGCGTGAAGATGACTTCCTGCGCGTTGCCTTCGATCTTGCCCCAGTAGCGCGGGTTGCGCACGAACACCGTGCGCACGCCCGGCTGGCGCTCGCGCACGTGGTAGGGGCCGGTGCCGTTGGTCTTGAACGAGGCGGTGTTCTCCACCCCCTTGCGCCGGTCCACCGGCTTGACGGCGTCGTTGGCCTCGCACCACTTCTTGCTCATGATGTAGACCTGCGAGAGGATCTGCGGCAGGATGGGCTGCGGCGACTTGGTCTCGATCTCGATCGTGTGATCGTCGATCTTGCGCGTTTCCTTCACGTCGGTGCCATAGCTTTTCATGTCCGAGCCGTCGGCCATGATGCGGCCCATGGTGAACACCACGTCGTCGGCCGTGAACGGCGTGCCGTCGTAGAACTGCACGCCCTTGCGCAGCTCGAAGCGCCACACCGTGGGCGAGGTCTGCTTCCACGACGTGGCCAGGCGCGGCTCCATCTCCAGCTTCTTGTTCCAGCCCACCAGCGCCTCGTAGGCATTGCTGTCGACCGACAGCTGCAGCGACTCGTTGAGCGAATGCGGGTCGAGCGACAGCGCGTCGCCCTGGTTGGCGATGCGCACCGTCTGCGCCGAGGCGGCGCCGGCCAGCGCCAGCAGGGCGGCGCCCACCAGCAGCGACAGGCCTTGGGTCTTCGGGTTCATGCGGGTCTCCTTGGTTTGGTTGGAATGTGAAGCGAAAAACTCAATGCCCGCCCGCCTGGCCCACGCTCAGGCGCGGGTCGACCACCACGTATAGCAGGTCGACGACCAGGTTGATGACGACGAAGATCAGCGCGATCAGGCACAGGTAGGCGGCCATCACCGGCACGTCGGCAAAGGTGACGGCCTGGATGAACAGCAGGCCCATGCCGGGCCACTGGAACACCGTCTCGGTGATGATGGCAAACGCGATCAGGCCACCCAGCTGCAGGCCGGTGATGGTCATCACCGGCACCAGCGTGTTCTTGAGCGCGTGGCCGAAGTGGATGGCGCGGTCGGTGAGGCCGCGCGCGCGCGCGAACTTGATGTAGTCGGTGCGCAGCACTTCCAGCATCTCGGCGCGCACCAGGCGCATGATCAGGGTCAGCTGGAAGATCGCCAGCGTGATGGCGGGCAGCACGATGTGCACCCAGCCATCCCGGGTCAAGAGGCCCGTGCTCCACCAGCCGAGCTGCACCGTGTCGCCGCGCCCGAAGCTGGGCATCCAGCCCAGCATGACCGAGAAGATCAGGATCAGCAGAATGCCGATCAGGAAGGTGGGCAGCGACACCCCCAGCAGGGACACCGTCATGAACACCTGGCTCATGAAGCTGCCGCGCCTAAGCGCCGCGTACACGCCCATGGGAATGCCCACCAGCAGCGCCAGCGCGGCGGCGACGATGGACAGCTCGAAGGTGGCCGGAAAGCGCTCGGCCAGCAGGCGCGAGACCTTTTGCCCCTGGCGCAGGCTGAGGCCGAACTCGCCCTGCACCGCGTTGACCAGGAAATGCCAGAACTGCACGAAGAAGGGCTGGTCCAGCCCCAGGTCGGCGCGCAGCTGGCGAATCTGCTCGGGCTTGGCGTCCTGCCCCAGCAGGAACACCACCGGATCGCCCACGTACTGAAACAGCAGGAAGGCCACGAACGCCACCGACACCATCACCACAACGGCCTGGATCAGGCGACGAAAAATGAATGCACCCATGCCTCGCTCGATAAGTCTGCGCGCATGCTAACAGAGGGGCCTGCGCAGGCGGCACAGGGATTGCGAGGATGGAACAGGCCTCGATTCGATGCTTCTCGTGCGCATCGAGCGCCCAACAAAAAACCGCCCGAAGGCGGCTTTTTGCTGATCGAAACTTGCCCCGAGGGGCAGGTCACGCGCCCAAAGGGCGCGGGCGATCAGAAGTTGTGGCGCAGACCAATACCGTAGTTGTTGGTGCTGTCCAGACGCAGGTAAGCGGCGTAGACGAAGGTGCGCTTGGACAGGGCGTACTTGCCTTCCAGAACGCCGTTGGTGTACTTCTTGCCACCGAAGTCGTTCTTGGTGTCGCGGGTCAGGTCCAGCGTCACGGCGAAGGCGCCCAGGTTGGCGGTGCCGCCCAGGCTGAAGCCACGACGCTTCAGGTCGGAACCGGCGGCGTACACGTTGTGGTACGAAGCCGCAACCTTGAAGTTGCCGAAGTTGTAGTTGCCACCCAGCGCGTAGTTGGTCTTGCTGTCCTTTTCCTTGTTGACACCCAGGCCGACGCCGATCGGGCCGTTGGCGTACATCACGCCCAAGTCCCACTTGGCCTTGCCAGCGTTGTCGTCCTTCAGGACGTAGCCCAGCTCGGCGCTGAAGCCGCCCAGGTTGGGGGTCTTGTAGCTGAACTGGTTGCTGGTACGAGAACCTTCGCCGGTGAAGCCGTAGGTGTTGTCGACTGCGGAGTAGTTGGCGGTGCTGGTCAGTTCCCAGGTGGCCAGGGCGTAGAACGACGGGTTCAGCGTGCGGCCCATCTTGAAGGTACCCCAGTTGCCACCGATCCACAGGTTGGCAGCACGGCTCCACATCTGGCCGCCGCTCAGGTTGCCGGCACCGTTGCCCAGGCTCAGGCCGTGCTCGAAGTTGAAGCCGACCTTCAGGCCACCGCCCAGGTCTTCGACGCCACGCACGCCCAGACGGCTGGTGCCGTTGTTCATGGTGCCCGAAGCGGCCATGCCAGTCTTGCTGGTCTTGTCGCCGGTGACCGGGTCACGGGTTTGCGTACGAGCGATACCCGCATCGGCCACGCCGTACAGGGTCACGGAAGATTGAGCCATCGCGGCACCGGTGAAGCCCAGCACGGCCAGGGCGATCAGAGATTTTTTCATTGCAAGTTCTCCAAGGTTAAACATAGGGCTCCGGTGCGAAGGGTCCGTCTGCGATTCCCGCCGGTTCCCCGGGCCAACCTCCCCGATTGGGAAGTTGTTGTTATTGCACCAGACCTGCCCGGAACATGCAAAGACTTCCGTGCCAAAACGGCCCCGGACCCCCGGATTTGTTGCGAATCGGCGACACCCCGCCACGTGGCGTTGGCTTGCTGCAACAGGCCGCGTCCGGCACGGCGAGCGCGGCCTGGCGTACCATGCCGGCATGTTGTCACTGACCGATCGCCTGCTGGGCGCCGCCGACAGTGCCCTGCGCACCCTGCTGGCCCAGCCCCAGCCCGCACGCCCCAGCCCGGCCGCCGGCCTGGCGGCCGCCGACGCCCTGGACGAATCCGACCGGCGCCTGTCGGGCGCCCTGATGCGGGTCAACCATGTGGGCGAGGTCTGCGCCCAGGCTTTGTATCAGGCCCAGGCGCTCACCAGCCGCAGCGAGGCCCTGCGCCAGCAGCTGGACGCTGCCGCGCGCGAGGAAACCGACCACCTGGCCTGGACGCGCGAACGCCTGCAGCAACTGGGCAGCCGGCCGTCCTGGCTCAACCCGCTGTGGTACGCCGGCGCCTTCGGCATCGGCGTGCTGGCCGGCAAGCTGGGCGGCGACCGGGTGAACCTGGGCTTCGTGGTCGAGACCGAGCGCCAGGTCGAGGCGCACCTGGCCCGGCACATGGAGCGCCTGCCCGCCGCCGACGCCGCCTCGCGCGCCGTGGTGGCGCAGATGAAGCAGGACGAGGCCCGCCACGCCGACGGGGCCCTGGCCGCCGGCGGCGCCGAGCTGCCCCTGCCCGTGCGCGCCCTGATGCGCGCCGCCGCGCGGGTGATGACGGGCACCGCGCACTACATCTGACTCACCGCACCCGACGGATCACGTCAGCTCGACAACGTCGAACGAGGTCGTGATCGCGGCCGTCTTGCCGAGCATGATCGAGGCCGAGCAGTATTTTTCATGACTCAGCGCAATGGCGCGCTCCACCGCGGCCACCGGCACCGCCTTGCCGGTGACGGTGAAATGCATGTGGATGCGCGTGAACACCTTGGGGTCTTGCGCCGCGCGCTCGCTGGTCAGGCGCACGCTGCAACCGCGCACGTCGTGGCGGCCGCGCTGCAGGATCAGCACCACGTCGTAGGCGGTGCAGCCGCCGGCGCCGGCCAGCACGGTTTCCATCGGGCGCGGCGCCAAGTTCTGGCCACCCTGCCCGGGGTGGGCCGCATCGGGCGCGCCGTCCATGGCGATGATGTGGCCCGAGCCGGTCTCGGCCACGAAGCCCATGCCCGAGCGCGCGCCCGCCGCGCCGGTCCAGGTGACTTGGCATTCCACGTTGATGCACCTTGTTGAAAGTCGGGCCCTCAGTGTAGCGGGATGGCCCCTCGGCCGCGTTTGATGCTGCAGCGCAACATGATTCGCGCACGATCGTGCTTTTCGTGTAGACTACGCCCATGCCAGCGCGAAATCGCTGGCGCCGATTGTCTCCTCCACCCCTTCAAACGGTGGATTAAGCCCTGAGCCTCGCGGTTCGGGGCTTTTTTTTGCCACCCGACCGCCGCAAGGCAAAACGCCCCTTGGGGGCAGCGCACCACGCGCAGCGGGGGCACACAGGGGAATATTTTGCTGCTATGCAGCATGAGCGGCGGGCGGGTTTGCGGCGCGCTCCTTATGATGGCGGGTTCGCTTTTTCGCCCGTCCGCACCATGCCTGCTGCCCCTTCCGCCGCCTCTGCCACCCCGCTGTCCCACACCGACTACCTCAAGCAGGTGCTGACGGCGCGCGTGTACGACGTGGCCATCGAGTCCGACCTGACGCCCGCCAAGGTGCTCAGCCGCCGGCTGCACAACAAGGTGCTGCTCAAGCGCGAGGACCAGCAGCCGGTGTTCAGCTTCAAGCTGCGCGGCGCCTACAACAAGATGGCGCACCTGACACCCGAGCAGCTCAAGGCCGGCGTGATCTGCGCCAGCGCCGGCAACCACGCCCAGGGCGTGGCGCTGGCGGCGCACAAGCTGGGCGCGCGCGCCGTAATCGTGATGCCCGTCACCACGCCGCAGGTCAAGGTCGACGCCGTGCGCGCGCTGGGCGGCGAGGTGGTGCTGGTGGGCGACAGCTATTCCGACGCCTATGAGCACTCGGTCAAGCTGCAGGCCGAGCAGGGCCTGACCTTCGTGCACCCCTTCGACGACCCGCTGGTGATTGCCGGCCAGGGCACCATCGGCATGGAGATCCTGCGCCAGCACCAGGGGCCGCTGGATGCCGTGTTCGTGGCCATCGGCGGCGGCGGGCTGATCAGCGGCGTGGCCGGCTACATCAAGGCGGTACGGCCCGAGGTCAGGATCATCGGCGTGCAGATGAGCGACTCGGACGCCATGGCGCAGTCGGTGGCCAGCGGCCAGCGCGTGGCGTTGCCCGACGTGGGGCTGTTTGCCGACGGCACCGCCGTCAAGCAGGTGGGCGCCGAGACCTTCCGCATCGCGCGCACGCTGGTGGACGAGTTCATCCGCGTCGACATCGACGCCGTGTGCGCGGCCATTCGCGATGTCTTCATCGACACGCGCAGCATCGTCGAGCCCTCGGGCGCCATGGCGGTGGCCGCCGTCAAGCAGTACGTGGCCACGCACAAGAGCAAGGGCGAGACCTACGCCGCCATCCTGTCGGGCGCCAACATGAACTTCGACCGCCTGCGCTTCGTCGCCGACCGCGCCGAGGTGGGCGAGGAGCGCGAGGCCCTGCTGGCCGTCACCATCCCGGAGGAGCGCGGCAGCTTTCGCCGCCTGTGCGAGCTGATCGGCCAGCTGCCCGGCGGGCCGCGCAACGTGACCGAGTTCAGCTACCGCATCACCAACGCCGCACAGGGCGGCAAGGCCCACGTGTTCGTCGGCCTGACCACGGTGGCCAAGGGCGAGTCGCCCAAGATCGCCAGCACGTTGCAGCGCGCGGGCTTCGACGCGCTCGACCTGACGCACGACGAGCTGGCCAAGGAGCACGTGCGCTACATGATCGGCGGGCGCTCGCCGCTGGCGCGCGACGAGCGGCTGCTGCGCTTTTTGTTTCCCGAGCGGCCGGGGGCGCTGTTCAAGTTCCTGAGCGGGATGAAGCCGAGCTGGAACATCTCGCTCTTTCACTACCGCCACCAGGGCGCCGACTACGGCCAGATCCTGGTCGGCCTGCAGGTGCCCGCCGCCAACAACGCGGCCTTCACGCGCTTCCTGGCCGAGCTGGGCTATCCGTGGGTGGAAGAAACGGCCAATCCGGCCTACCGCCTGTTCCTGCAGGCCTGACGCTTCGAGCCGATCAGCGCTGCGGCAGGTTCACGCCCATGCCCGGATAGGGCGTTGCAACGCTCGGCGCCACCACCGGCCGCGGCACGGGCGTCGCCACCGGGCGCGGCAAGGGTGCCGCCGTCGACCGCGGGCGCTCGTCGGGCAGCGGCAGCTCCAGCCGCAGCTCGCGCCCCTTGGCCGCCAGCACGGCGGCGGACGGCGTGACCGAGCGCAGCGTCCAGCCGCCTTCCAGCCCGTCCAGCGTGGCGCCCACGCGCAGCGGCCTGGCCGGCTGGCCGTCCAGCGCGATCAGGGCCGCGCCGCCCGCGCCGTGCGTCAGCACGCCGCGCAGCGCCAGCCGCCCGGCCAGGTCGGGGTCGGCCGGCGCGGCGGCGCTGGGCTGCGCGCCCAGCGCGCGCGCCACCGCCGCCACGTCCAGCGCCGGCGCGGCGGCGGGTGCGGTGCCGGCCACGGGCACGTCCACCGGCCGCTGCGCCCCGCCCCACTGCAGCGCCCACCCCGCGGCGCTGCCGGCGGCCAGCGCCCACAGCACCGTCGTGACCAGGGCCACCGGCAGGCGGGGTGCAAGGCGAGACGAGGACATGGCGGCGATTATCATTGAAGCCACCTTCGCCATTCGCGCTTGCGCCTGCCTTCCATGACCGTTGCCCCCCTCGCCACCCGCTGGCGCCGCGCCGCCGGCTTCACGCTGATCGAGCTGATGGTGGTGCTGGTCATCATCGGCGTGCTGGCGGCGCTGATCGTGCCCAACGTGCTGGACCGCACCGACGACGCGCGCGCCACCGCCGCGCGCACCGACGTCAACAACCTGATGCAGGCGCTCAAGCTGTACAAGCTGGACAACCACGCCTTTCCCACTGCCGAGCAGGGCCTGCAGGCGCTGGTGACCAAGCCGACCACGCCGCCGGTGCCGCCCAACTGGCGCCCCTACCTCGACAAACTGCCCAACGACCCCTGGGGCCGGCCCTACCAGTACCTCAACCCCGGCATCAAGGGCGAGGTCGACGTGATGAGCTTCGGCGCCGACGGCGTGAGCGGCGGCGAGGGCAAGAACGCCGACATCGGCAGCTGGCAGTAGGCGCCGCCGCTGCGCCCGCGCGTGCCAGGGCTTGAGCGGATTACTATGTTTTTGATAGCTGATCGCGCTTGTTCCATAAGCGCTACAGGCCGATTTTGCTTGCAATGCCGGCGCGGCTTTACCCTGATCGAGCTGATGGTGGTGCTCGCCATCGTCGCGCTCGGCACGGCCCTGGTCAGCCTGGCCCTGCCCGACGGCGACCGCAACGTCCTGGCACGCGACGGCGCGCGGCTGGCCGCGCTGCTCGAATCGGCCCGCGCCCAGTCGCGCGTAGCCGGCGTGCCGGTGCAGTGGCGCCCCACGGCCAGCGGCTTCGCCTTCGACGGCCTGCCCGCCACCGCGCCGCCCCTGCCCAGCGGCTGGCTGGACGCGCGCACCCGGGCCGTCGGCAACGCCCCGGTCACGCTGGGCCCCGACCCCATCATCCCCGCGCAGGCCATCGTGCTGCAGCTGACCGGCAGCGCCACGCCGCCGCTGCGCGTGGCCACGGACGGGCTGCGGCCGTTCGAGGTGGAGGACGTTCCACCATGAAGCTGCAGCTTGCACGTGGTTTTACCCTGGTCGAAGTGATGGTGGCCCTGGCCATCACCGCCATCGCCTTGGTGGCTGGCCTGAAGGCCACCGCCGCGCTGACCGACAACGCCCAGCGCCAGGACGCGCTGCTGCTGGCGCGCATCTGCGCCGACAACCAGCTCATCGCCCTGCGCCTGGCGCGCCAGCTGCCCGGCGTGGGCGACAGCGCCAGCGCCTGCCAGCAGGGCGGCCGCGCGTTCCAGGTGCAGCAGCAGGTGCGGCCCACGCCCAACCCGAACTTCCGGCGCGTGGAGGCGGCAGTCAGTGAAGGCAGCCTCGTGATCCTGCGCATCTCGACCATCGTGGGGCGGAATTGACTGGCCCCAACGCTCCCCCGCTGCACGTGGTGCGCTGGCCTTGCAGGCCGCGGAGCCGACAGAGCCGGCTCCTCTTCGGGCTGTCCAGGCCTGCGCAGGCAGGCCCGGAGCCGCAGCCCTTAGCCCCGAGGGGGCCTCGCCCGCCTTGGGGCGGCCCGGCGGCGGGCGGCTCCACTCTGCCCGCGTTGTTGAAGCGGCGCACGTTGCGTGGCTTTACCTTGGTCGAAGTGCTGGTCGCCCTGGCCATCCTGGCCGTGATGGCGGCGCTGACCTGGCGCGGCATCGACGGCATGGCGCGCGCGCAGCAGGCCACCGGGCGCCACACCGACGAGGTGCTGACGCTGCAGGCCGGCCTGGCGCAGTGGCGCGCCGACCTGGACGCCATGATGATCTGGCCCACCGCCACGCCCGCGCCCACCGTCACCCCCGGCGCCACGCCCGCCGCCGCCCCAACCGCGCCGCAGCGCAGCCTGGCCTGGGACGGGCGCGTGCTGCGCATCACCCGCACCGGCGCCGACGCCGCCGCCGGCCTGCGCGTGGTGGCCTGGGCGCGCCGCGCCGACGACGGCCAGTGGCTGCGCTGGCAGTCAGCGCCGGTGCAGTCGCTGCGCGCCTGGCAGGCGGCGTGGGACGCCGCCGCGCGCTGGGCCGAGGCCGGCGCCGCGGCCGACCCCGGCAACCCCAACGCCAGCGTCGCCGCCGTGGCGTCCACGCTGAACTGGCAGCTGCACTACTTTCGCGGCAACGCCTGGACCAACCCCCTGTCCAGCCCCGACCCCGGCGCCGCCCAGGCCCTGCCCGACGCCGTGCGCCTGCTGCTGGTGCTGGCGCCCGGCCAGGCGGTGACGGGTCCCGTCTCCTTGGACTGGGTGCGGCTCGATTTCGGAGGCAATTCATGAGGCCCCCACGCTCCCCTGCTGCGGGTGCGCCGCCCTCCGAGGAGGCCCGCATCGCCTGTCGCCAATCCGGGGCAGCTTTATTGATGGCCATGATCACCGTCGCCCTGGTCGCCACGCTGGCGGCCGGCGCGCTGTGGCGCCAGTGGCGCGGGGTGGAGGTGGAGCGCGCCGAGCGCGCGCGCGCGCAGTCCGACTGGATCCTGACCGGCGCGCTGGACTGGGGGCGCCTGATCCTGCAGGGCGACCTGAACGAGGACAGCCGCAAGAACCAGCTGGTCGACGACCTGACCGAGCCCTGGGCCGTGCCGCTGGCCGAGGCGCGCCTGTCCACCTTCCTGGCCGCCGGCGAGGCCAGCGCGGCGGTCGACCGCGAGGCCTTCGTCTCGGGCCAGATCAGCGACCTGCAGGCGCGCCTGAACGTGATGAACCTGGTGGCCGGCAATGGCGAGCAGCAGCTGGCCGCGCTGGCGCGCTTCACCCGCCTGTTCGAGCAACTGGGCCTGCCCAGCCAGGAGCTGGGCGGCCTGCAGCGCGCGCTGGCGCGGGCCCAGCAGGCAGCGGCCGGCACGCCGGCGGACGGCGCCGACGCACCCCTGCTGCCCGCGCGCTTCGAGCAGCTGGCCTGGCTGGGGCTCGCTCCCCGCACGCTGGCGCTGCTGCGCCCCTACGTCACGGTGCTGCCGCTGGCGGGCAACCAGGCCACGCCGGTCAACCTCAACACCGCCCCGGCCGAGGTGATCTACGCCGCCGTGCCCGAGCTCGACCGCGCGCAGGCCGAGCGCCTGGTCGCCCTGCGCACGCAAAACCGCCTGACCACGCCGGGCCAGGCCGCCACCGACCTGGGCGTGACCATGGGCCAGCTGAGCCTGGACTGGACCTCGGTCAACTCCAGCTTCTTCGAGATCCGCGGCCGCCTGCGGCTGGACGACGTGGCGCTGGAAGAAGTCGCCGTGGTGCAGCGCGCCACCGACGTGCGCGGCCGCCAGGTGCGCACGCTGTGGCGCGCGCGCAGCGCCCTGACGGTGCCGGCCGCCGGCCAGTGACTGCAAAAACAATAGCTGTCGGCGCTTGTCCATCCTGGCTTTCAAAGACAAACTGATTCAAACGCCAAGGATGATGCGCGCCAGCCGCTCCGATTTTTGCATCACCCAGACGGCCCATGGACGGGCTTCCAAGCCCACCCCCACCCTACAATCGACCATCCCGCCATGAGCCTGCTGATCCTCGCCCTGCCGCCCGGCCCCGCCTCGCCCTACGCCTGGGCGACGTCGGCCGACGGCCAGCAGCTGAGCGCGCACGGCACGGCGTCGGCCGAGCTGCTGCCCGCCGCCGGGCGCGGCGTCGAGGTGGTGGCGGTGCTGCCCGCCGCCCAGCTGTCCTGGCACCGCGTGCAGCTGCCGCGCGGCGTGGGCCCGCGCTCGCCGCGGCTGCGCGCCACCCTGGTCGGCCTGCTCGAAGACCAGCTGCTGGACGAGCCCGAGCAACTGCACTTCGCGCTCGGCCCCGACGCCGGCGCCGGCGGCCAAACCTGGGTCGCCGTGTGCCGGCGCGACGGTCTGCTCGCGCACCTGCGTGCGCTGGACGCCGCCGGCCGGCCGGTGGCGCGCATCGTGCCCGAGCGCAGCCCCGAGCCGGGCGCGCTGCAGCTCGACTTCATCGGCGAGCCCGAGCGCGCGCAACTGCTGGTCGCCGGTGGCCCCGACGGCGGCGCCCAGGCCCTGCCCTGGAGCGCCGGCACGCTGGCGCTGCTGCAGGCGCGCGGGGGCGACGCGCTGGCCACGGCCCAGGTGCAGGCCGAGCCGGCCGTGGCCGCCCTGGCCGAGCAGGTGGCGGGCCGCCCGCCCACGTTGCAAACCCCGGCCCAGCGCCTGCTGCAGGCCAGCGCCACGCGCTGGGATTTGGCGCAGGGCGAGCTGGCGCGCACCGGCGCCGCCCGCGCCTCGCGCCAGGCGGGGGCCGCCTGGCGCACGTTCTGGCACGCGAGCGCCTGGCGCGCGGCGCGCTGGGGCCTGGGGCTGCTGCTGCTGGTGCAGATCGTGGGCCTGAACGTCGCCGCCTGGCAGACCCGCGGCGAGCTGGCCGCGCGCCGCACGCAGATCGACGCCGCGCTGACGCAGAGCTTCCCGCAGGTCAAGGTGGTGGTCGACGCGCCGGTGCAGATGGCACGCGAGCTGGCCAGCCTGCGGCGCGACACCGGCGCCGCCTCGCCGCGCGACCTGGGCCCCATGCTGGGCGCTTGGGCGCAGCACGCGGGCGCCGACGCCGTGCCCACCGCCTTCGAATACGCGCCGGGCGAGCTGCGCGTGCGCGGCGTGCAGCTGTCGGCCAGCGCGCTGGAGCAGGCGCGCCGCCAGCTGCGCCCGCTGGGCTACCGGCTGGACACCGACGCGCAAGGCGCCGTGCTGCGCGAAGGGGCCGCGCCATGAGCGACACCACGAATCCCGACCAGCCCGCCGCCCGCCTGGCCGCCGCCTGGGCCGCCCTGCAGCCGCGCGAGCGCCGTGGCCTCGCGCTGGCCGCCGCCGTGCTCGGCCTGGCGCTGCTGTGGTGGCTGGCGCTGGCGCCGGCGCTGGCCACGCTGCGCGCCGCGCCCGCCCAGCGCGCCGAGCTGCAGGCCCAGGCCCAGCAGATGCAGCGCTGGCAGCGCGAGGCCGAGGCGCTGAAGGCGCAGCCGCGGCTGGCGCGCGACACCGCCGTCGCCGCGCTGGAGGCCGCCACGCACCAGCGCCTGGGCAACACGGCCCAGCTCAGCCTGGCCGGCGAGCGCGCGCAGGTCACGCTCACGCAGGCGCCGGCGCAAGACCTGGCCGACTGGCTGGCCGACGTGCGCGCCAGCGCCCGCGCCGTGCCGCTGGACGCCCGCTTGACGCGCAGCGGCGACGCCGCGCCGGGCGCCGCCGTGCACTGGAGCGGCACGCTGTCGCTCAGCCTGCCCTCATGAGCCCCCGCCCGCCCGCCCGCGCCGAAGGGGGCTCGCGCCGTCGTGCGAAGCACGGAGGTTCATCGGTGACGCCACGCCGCGCGCCGGCAGCCGCCACGGCTTGGCGCTGGGCCGCGCTGGGCGCCGTGCTGGGCCTGCTGCTGACGATCACCGTGGCTGCGCCGGCGCGCTGGCTGGCCGCCGCCGTGGCCCAGGCCAGCAGCGGCCATCTGCAGCTGCTGGAGCCCACCGGGCGCGTGTGGGCCGGCTCGGCCCGGCTGGCGCTGGCCGGCGGCGCCAACAGCCGCGACCGCGCCGCCCTGCCCGGCCAGCTGCACTGGCGCCTGGCGCCCACCTGGAGCGGCGCGCAGGCGCGCCTGACGCTGGACTGCTGCACGGCCCCCGACGGCCTGCTGCTGCGCGTCAGCCCGCGCTGGGGCGGCGTGCAACTGCAGGTGGCCGACGGCGCCTCGCACTGGCCGGCCGCCGTGCTGGCGGGCCTGGGCACGCCCTTCAACACCATCGCGCCCGAGGGCGAACTCGACCTGGTCACGCAGGGCCTGGTGGCCCGCTGGCTGGCCGGCCGGCTGCAGCTGGACGGCGGCGCCACGCTGACGGCGCGCGCGCTGTCCTCGCGCCTGTCCACGCTGCGGCCCATGGGCTCGTACCAGCTGGTGCTGCGCGGCGGCAGCGACATCGGCGTCAACCTGTCGACGCTGGACGGCGGCCTGCGCCTGTCCGGCAGCGGCCGCTGGGTCGGCCAGCGCCTGAGCTTTCAGGGCGAGGCCAGCGCCGCGCCCGGCCTGCAGGGGCAGCTGGCCAACCTGCTCAACATCCTGGGCCGGCGCGAAGGCGACCGCGCGATCCTCTCGTTCAGCTAGACCCCATTTGCTACAGTGCCCCCTGCTCACCGAACCGCCCCGCCCATGGCCCGCTCCACCGCTCGATTTTCGCTGCACCCGCTGCTGGCCGGCCTGCTGCTGGCGCTGGCCGCGGGCGCGCACGCCGCCGGCCCGGCGCCTGCCCGCGCGGCGGCCAGCACCGAGGGCGCCAAGGCCGCCGCGGGCGGCCGCGTCACGCTGGACTTCGTCGACGCCGAGATCGACGCCGTGGCGCGCACCATGGCCACGCTGACCGGGCGCAACGTGGTGGTGGACCCGCGCGTCAAGGGCACCATCACGCTCAGCAGCACGGTGCCGGTGACGGCCGCGCAGGCGCTGGAGCTGTTTGCCGCGCAGCTGCGCATCCAGGGCTTTGCGCTGGTGCAGCACGACGGCATGGCGCTGGTGCTGCCCGAGGCCGAGGCCAAGCTGCAGGCCGCCAGCGTGTCGGCCGGCACCGTCAAGGGCGGCGGGCAGATCCAGACGCAGATCTTTCGCCTGACGCACGAGAACGCCAACAACCTGGTGCCGGTGCTGCGCCCGCTGATCAGCCCCAACAACACCATCAACGTCAACCCCGGCACCAACGCGCTGGTGATCACCGACTACGGCGACAACCTGCAGCGCATCGCGCGCATCATCGCCGCGCTGGACGTGGCGCACGCCACCGGGGTGGAGGTGGTGCCCCTCAAGCACGCCGTGGCCTCCGACCTGGCGCCGCTGGTGGCGCGCCTGCTGGAGACCGGCGGCGGCGCGGCGCTGGCGCCCAGCGCCGCGCCCGGCCAGCCCGTCGCCGCCGTGCGCACCGCCGCCGGCGGCGGCGACGCCGGCGGCTACCCCACGGCGGTGCTGCCCGAACCACGCAGCAACGCCATCATCCTGCGCGCGGCCAACCCGGCGCGGCTGGCGCTGGCGCGCTCGCTGATCGAGCAGCTCGACCAGCCGCCCGCGCGCAGCGCCGCCGGCGACGGCAGCAACATCCACGTCGTCTACCTGAAGAACGCCGACGCCGCCAAGCTGGCCGTGACCCTGCGCGCCGCCCTGGCCGCGCTGCCGGGCCAAAACGCCAACGCCGGTGGTGGTGCGACCGCCAGCGGTGGCGGCGGCGGCGCCAGCGCGTCGCCGCGGCCCAGCGGCGGCAACAACCTGATGGCCACCGGCGCCAACGCCGGCAACGGCCTGGCCAGCGGCCCCAGCATCGACGCCGAGGGCAACAACCAGCCGTCCACCGGCGGGCAAATCCAGGCCGACCCGGCTACCAACTCGCTCATCATCAGCGCGCCCGAGCCGGTGTACCGCGAGCTGCGCGCCGTCATCGACAAGCTGGACCAGCGCCGCGCCCAGGTGTTCATCGAAAGCCTGATCGCCGAGGTGCGCACCGACAAGGCGGCCGAGTTCGGCTTTCAGTGGCAAGCGCTGCTGGGCCGGCGCGACGGCAGCAACGTCGGCATCATCGGCACCAACTATGGGCAGGGTGGCGACAACCTCGTCAACCTGATCGGCCAGTTCGCCAACGGCAAGCCGTCGACGCAGAACATGCTGCTGCCGCCGCAAGGCCTGAACCTGGGGCTGGGGCATCGCATCAACGGCCTGTTCACGCTGGGCGCGCTGGCCAACTTCCTGCAGAGCACGGGCACCGGCAACGTGCTGTCCACGCCCACCCTGCTGACGCTGGACAACGAGGAGGCCAAGATCATTGTCGGCCGCAACGTGCCCCTCGTCACCGGCAGCTTCACCAACACCGGCGCCAGTGGCGGCACCGTCAACCCGTTTCAGACCTTCGAGCGCAAGGACGTCGGCCTGACGCTGCGCGTGCGCCCGCAGATCAGCGAGAACGGCACCGTCAAGATGGTGATCTACCAGGAGGCCTCCGACGTCGACCCCACCTCGGTGGGCTCGCAACAGGGCATCATCACCAACAAGCGCGCCATCGAGTCCAGCGTGCTGGTGGACGACGGCGCCATCGTGGTGCTGGGCGGGCTGATGGAAGACCAATATACCGAGGGCGAGAACAAGGTGCCCGGCCTGGGCGACATCCCGGTGCTGGGCAACCTGTTCAAGAGCCGCAACCGCAGCATCACCAAGAGCAACCTGATGGTCTTCTTGCGCCCGGTGGTGGTGCGCGACGCGGTGGACAGCGAGGCGTTCTCGCTCAGCCGCTACGACCTGATGCGCGCCGCCCAGGGCCGCACCCAGCCCGAGCCCAGCAGCGTGCTGCAGATCAACCAGGCGCCGGTGCTGCCGGCCGTGGCGCCGACGCAGGCGGGCCAGGGCTGGAGCCGGCCCGCCCCGCCGCCGCCGCTGATCCAGATGCCCGCCAGCGGCGAAACCAGCGACCCCGGCGCCAGCCTGACGCGCACCACGCCGTAGCCATGCGCTACCCCCTGCCCTATGCCTTTGCCCGCACGGCGCGCCTGCTGCTGCAGGACGATGGCGGGCAGCTGACGCTGTGGCACGACGGCGCGCCCGAGCCCGCCCACCTGGGCGAGGTGCTGCGCCAGCACGGCGCCGACGCCGCCGCGCTGCAACTGCAGCAGCTCGACGCGCCGACGCTGGCGCAGCGCATCAGCAGCGCCTATTCGCAGGCCGAATCCAGCGCCGCCGCCGTGGTGAGCGAGGTCGAGAGCGATGCCGACCTCTCGCGCATCATGCAGGAGCTGCCGGCCGTCGAGGATTTGCTGGAAGCCGCCGACGACGCCCCCATCATCCGCATGCTGAACGCCCTGCTGACGCAGGCGGCACGCGACGGCGCCAGCGACATCCACATCGAGCCCTACGAGCGCCACAGCAGCGTGCGCTTTCGCGTCGACGGCGCGCTGCGCGAGGTGGTGCAGCCCAACCGCGCGCTGCACGCGGCGCTGATCAGCCGCCTGAAGATCATGGCCGACCTGGACATCGCCGAAAAGCGCCTGCCGCAGGACGGCCGCATCAGCCTGCGCCTGGGCACGCGCGCCATCGACGTGCGCGTGTCCACCCTCCCCAGCGCGCACGGCGAGCGCGCGGTGCTGCGCCTGCTCGACAAATCCGAGAGCCGGATCAGCCTGGAGTCGGTCGGCATGCAGGGCGACGTGCTACAAAAATTCGAGCACTTGATCGCCCAGCCGCACGGCATCATCCTGGTCACCGGCCCCACCGGCAGCGGCAAGACCACCACGCTGTACGCCAGCCTGGCGCGGCTGGACGCGGCGCACAACAACATCATGACGGTGGAAGACCCGATCGAGTACGAGCTGCCCGGCGTCGGCCAGACCCAGGTCAACCCGCGCATCGAGCTGAGCTTCGCCCGTGCGCTGCGCGCCATCCTGCGCCAGGACCCCGACATCGTGATGATCGGCGAGATCCGCGACATCGAGACCGCGCAAATCGCCATCCAGGCCAGCCTGACCGGCCACCTGGTGCTGGCCACCCTGCACACCAACGACGCCGCCAGCGCCGTCACGCGCCTGACCGACATGGGCGTCGAGCCCTTTTTGCTCTCGTCGTCCCTGCTGGGCGTGCTGGCGCAGCGGCTGGTGCGCAAATATTGCAGCGGCTGCGGCGGCAAAGGCTGCGACGCCTGCGGCCACACCGGCTACCAAGGCCGCACCGGCGTGTTCGAGCTGCTGGTGGTCGACGACGCCATCCGCGCCCAAATCCACGGCCAGGCCGCCGAGGCCGACATCCGCAGCGCCGCGCTGGCCAAGGGCATGCAGTTGATGCGCGAGGACGGCGAGCGCCTGATCGCGCAAGGCATCACCAGCCGCGAGGAAGTGCTGCGGGTGACGCGGGATTGAGGTTTTGAATCAGATCGGGCTCTGGCGCCCGTCCAGAAAGCGCTGTCAGCTATAAAAATCAAAGCGTCCACCTGTTTCAGGGCACGCCCTGGTTTATCCAGCTGCCCAAGCCGCCGCCTGCAACACCGCCGGCAACTCATGCGCCAGCGCCATCTCCTCGCGCTGGTGATGGTGCTCCAGCAGGTGACGCAAGGAGTGGGCGGCGTCCAGCAGGTCCAGCACGGCCTGCCGGCGGGCCTGCCTGCCTTGCGGTGCGCACGCGGCCGCAGCCTGCACGCGCGCGGCGTATTCATCGGCCAGCAGGGCGATGCGATCGTGCTCCAGCTGGTAGACGCGCGCATCCCAGCGCGCGCCTGCGGGCACGTGGGGCAGCAGGCGGGTTTGCTCGATCTCGATGTGGCCGTTCAGCGCCTGGCGCCAGCGGGCGAGCCGGCGGCGCGCGCCCTTGAAGTCGCCGCCGACCACGTCCAGCAGGTGGGCGTGCAGCAGGGCATCGATGCGCTGGTGCTCGCGCTCGAAGAGATTGGGCAGTGACGCATTCATGGCCCGAGTGTCGGGCAACTGGCGGCCCGCGCGATGCGCCCGGCGCGGATGGCCCCAGGGCGCACCGTGCCGCTGCGGCCGGCGCTGGCGACGATGGCCCGGCCCGACTTGTTCTTGGCGATGCGGGCGCGCGGCTGGACGACTGCTGCGCTGGACTTGAGCCCGCCGGCCTACTTCCTGAGTTGCGGCTGGTCGAGATAGCGCGCGTCCCGGACCGGCAGCGGCGCCGGATTGACGGACTGGTTGATGACTTGGTAGCCCTTGCCCATCCAGTAGACCAGCTCGGGAAAGCCGCCGGCCTCCGCCACCGTGACAAAGCCGTGCATGTCCTCGGCCTGAAAGCCGGCCGCCTTCATGGCGTTGCTGCACATCCTGAACTCCACGCCCTCCTTCGCCAGGCCGGCCATGCGGTCGACGATGTCCTGGTATTCGAGGTAGTTCTCCTTGGCGAAGGCGCGCAGCTCGGGGCCGCGGGTGAGCACCACCACCCTGCCCTTGGCGGCCTTCTGCATGTTCTTGACGTAGTTGTACAGGCCATGCAGCTGTTGCGGCTCGGCGTAGTTGACGTCGAACACCACGTCGGCCGTCAGTGTCTCGCGCCGATCGGCCTTGGCGGATCCATAGGGGGCGAATTCCTCGGCGAGCGCGGGGGGCGCGGCAGTCGCAACGACGACAACAGCGAGACCGATGCAGGACAGAGACCGTTTCATCCGTGTTCTCCTCACGTCACTTTCAGTGGGCGTAGGCTGGGTTAGCCGAAGGCGTAACCCAGCGTCGGCACCGGGTCGTGCGAAGCTGGGTTTCGCTGCGCTCTACCCAGCCTACGAGAATTCAAGCTGAATAGGGCTCAAGCGCTCGCCCATAAAGCGCTGGCAGCTATCGAATCAGAAGCATCGACTCTACCCCGCGTAGCCCGGATTGGGCAGCCCGCCCGTCAGCTTGGGCGCGTTGGCCTGGCGCGGCGAGACCTTGCCGCCGCGCGCCTTCAGCCACTGCTCGATCAAGTCCCACACCATGGGGTTGCCGGCCTTGGCGGCGTCTTCGGCCACGGGCGCCCAGCCGGCCACCTTGTAGGTCTTGGCGGGGTCGATCGGCTGGCCCTTCAGGCGCATGTCGCTGATGCGCCGGCCCATGTCGGCCAGCGGGTCGCAGGCGTAGCTGAGGCCGCCCACGCGCACCATGTCGCCGCCCTGCTGGTAGTAGGGGTCGGGGTTGAACAGGTTGTCGGCCACGTCTTCCAGCACGGTCTTGAGCATCTCGCCCTTCATGTCGGTGAGGGTGGCGTAGCTGTAGGTGGTGGCGGTCATGTCGAGCAGCCATTCGCGCGTGATGGGCTGGCCGGGCAGCAACGAGGTGCCCCAGCGAAAGCCGGGCGAGAACGCGATCTCGGCGCCCTGCACGTCCATCAGGGCATCGACGATCAGCTGGTCGCCGGTGCCGTTGAAGTTGCCGCGGCGGTACAGCAGGCCTTCGGTAACGGCCAGCTGCTCGGCCAGCTTGGCCTCGTAGGGCGCGCGGATCTGGGTGATCAGCGCGTCCATCGCCTTGTCGGCCGGCAGCATGTTGGCGAACACCGGCAGCAGCTTGTAGCGGAAGTCGCTCACCTTGCCGTTCTTGACGTCGAAGTCCAGCACGCCCAAGAACTTGCCGTTGCTGCCGGCGTTGGTGACGATGGTCTGGCCCGACTTGTTCTTGACGATGCTGGCCACCGGCATGCCGTCGTGCGTGTGGCCGCCGAGGATGGCGTCCACGCCCGTGACGCGGCTGGCCATCTTCAGGTCGACATCCATGCCGTTGTGGCTCAGCACCACGACCACCTGCGCGCCCTTGCCGCGCGCCTCGTCGACCATCTTCTGCAGGTTCTCGTCCTGGATGCCGAATTCCCAGTCGGCCACCATGTAGCGCGGGTTGGCGATGGGCGTGTACGGAAAGGCCTGGCCGATGATGGCCACGGGCACGCCATTGATGGGCTTGACGACGTAGGGCTTGAACACCGGGTCGCCGAAGTCGGTGGTCTTGACGTTTTGCGCCACGAAGTCGACCTTGCCGGCAAAGTCTTTCTCGATGATTTCCTTCACGCGCTCCATGCCCAGGGTGAACTCCCAGTGGCCGGTCATCACGTCCACGCCCAGCAGCTTGCAGGCGTCCACCATGTCCTGGCCCTTGGTCCACAGCGCCGTGCCCGAGCCCTGCCAGGTGTCGCCGCCGTCCAGCAGCAGCGCGCCGGGGCGGCTGGCGCGCAGGCGCTGCACCAGGGTGGCCAGGTGCGCAAAGCCGCCCACCTTGCCGTAGCGCTGCGCGGCCTGGTCGAAGTCGAGGTAGGTCAGCGCGTGCGCGGTGGGCGTGCCGGCCTTGACGCCGACGGCCTTCAGCAGGTCTTCACCCACCCGGTGCGGCAGGCGGCCCTTCATGTCGCCCACGCCCAGGTTCACGCTGGGTTCGCGAAAGTAGATGGGCCTCAGCTGAGCATGGCAGTCGGTCATGTGCAGCAGCGACACGTTGCCGAACTTCGGCAGGTCGTACAGCCCCTCGGCCGCCGTCTGCGCGCTGGCGTCGGCAAAGCGGCCCAGGCCCAGGCCGGCGGCGCTGGCGGCGCCCAGCACCTGCATGAATTCGCGTTTGGTGAGATTCATATATCAGCACTCACTGAAGTATCAAAATGAAAAAGACCCGGTGGGAAGCCGATCAAGCAAGGCCGCGGCCCGCTCGACAGGCCCGCACCGGGCCGTGTACTGACTTTACTGGTTGACGGGCGACTTGGGGTCCATCAGCAGCGCCACGATGTCGCGCACCTGCGCCTCGGTCAGGGTGCCCTTGGTGCCGGCGCGCGGCATGTTGGAGCAGGCGTTGTAGGCCTTGCTGTTCCAGATCTTGCCCCAGGTGTACTTGACCATTTCCTGGGCCTGCGGGCTGCCCGGGTCGGTCACGCCGTGCAGCTTGTTGTAGTGGTACAGGCTGGGGCCGATGGTGCCGAAGGAGATTTCTTCCTTGGTGATCTGGTGGCAGTTGTAGCAGTTGCCGCCGTTGACCGTGTCGGCCTTGTCGGTCCAGGTGCGGCCGCGACCGCTCTGGGCGATTTTCTCGCCCGACTTCCAGTCGCCAAGGTACTTGCCGTCGGCGGGCCACTGGATGGTCTTCATGTTGAGCGCTTCGATCTCCTTGGCGCGCTCGGGCGACAGCGGGTGGCCCGCCACGTCGGCGGCGTTGCAGGCGTCCAGCGTCGGGTCGCTGGCCAGCGCCTGGCTGACCTTGACGATGCCCTTGTCGTGAAAGGAGTTCTGCACGATCTGGTGCGTCAGCGCGTCCAGCTGCGCCGGGTTCATGTCGGCGCCCGAGGAGGCGCCGCCGGCGCACGCAGCCAGCAGGGTTGCGGCACCCGCCGCCACGGCGGCCAGCTTGATGGAGGTCTTGATGTTCATCGCTAGGGGCTCCCGATTCAGCGCTTGATGGTGGGCACGGCGGACTTGTCGCCCTTGGCGTTCACGCCCAGGTACACGCCCAGGGCCACGGTGGCGTCGCTGGCGTAGGTCGGCTCGGGAAAGCGCTGCTGGCGGTAGCAGTCGTTCAGGCGGTGCTGCATGGTCCACATCTGGCCGTTGGACACGCGGTAGGCCGGCCAGGCGGCAAAGCCCACGCCGTCGCCCGCCTTGCCGCTCAGGTGCGGCAAGTCCTGCAGGCGGATGCGCTTGCCCTCCTCGCCGTGGCAGGACGCGCAGGCGAAGTCATGCGAGCCGCCGCGCTGGAAGAACAGGCGCTTGCCCACCTGGTACATCTCGCGCTCCTGCGCGTGCGACTGCGGCAGGTTGAAGGGCATGCCCTTGGACTGCGCGCCGACCCAGGTGGCCAACGCCGTGACGTTGGCGCGCTCGCCCTTGCCCCACTGGCCGTTGATGACTTCCTTCGGGTCGATGCCCTGCAGCGTGCTCATGCACGTCACCAGGCGCGACTCCAGGTCCTGCACCTTGCCGGTGTCGGCAAAGTAGCGCGGCAGCTCGACGAACGCACCCTTGACCACGCCCGGCCCCTTGCCCAGATCGCACTGTTGCAGCGAGGCGTTCTTGGGGCCGCGCTTCTTGCTCCACAGTTCCTCGCCCTTCATCTCGAACAGCTCGGACGGGTTGCCGTCCTGCAGCATCTCGCGATATTCCTCGATGGCCTGGGTGGACGTCTTCTGGGCCAGGGCCGGGGCGCCGAGGGCCAGCGCCCCCAGCACGGCCAGCACGGCCAGGCAAAGCGATCGTGCGTGCATCGTCAAGTGTCTCCTGTGTGTCGATGTCGTCGGTGAAAAGAGCGGGCGGCGCGTGCCGCCCCGGGCCCGCGCCCGGTCTGGCTCAGGAAACGGTGGCCTCGTCGGTGCGGGTGTCGCCCTTGGTGTCTTTCCAGGTGACGGCCACCTTGTCGCCGGCCTTGCCGCCCTTGATGGTGAACTGCAGGAAGGGGTTCTTGGAAACCGCCGGCCCCCACTCGCACGAGAAGACTTGCTTGCCGTTGAGCGTGGCCGTCACGTCGGTGATGTGCCAGGCCGGGATCAGCTTGCCCGAAGAATCCTTGCGTTGGCCGGATTCCATTTCGTGCGCCATCAGCACGCGCACCGTGGTCTTGTCGTCCTTCGCCTGGGCGCGAATGCGCATCGGATCACCCATGTCAATACTCCTGATTCAATGTTCGTTCAATGTTTCGATGAAGGGGCGGGGGCGTGCGCTCAGCCGCCGCAGCCGCCCAGGGTCACCTTGACTTCCTTCTTGGCGTACAGCGCCTTGCCGTCGGTGGTGACGGCGATGGCGTAGACGTCGGAGGACTGGCCCATCTTGGAGCGGGTGGCGAAGTTGGCCTCGACCTCGGGGCTGACGGTGAACATCGCCACCAGGGGAGCGGGGTTCTTCTCGACCATCAGCAGCATTTCCTTGACGTTGGGCAGCGTGGTGGCCACGGTCATGGGCACCACGGCGCCGTTCTCGGCGATGTCGGGCGCGGTGAGCGTGACGTCCTTGCTTTCGGCCAGCGGGCTGTTCACGCCCAGGCCCTTGAGCGCATCGGCCATCTGCTTGCTGTCGAACGCGGCCTTGTTGAAGGCCAGCGCCGGCTGCGACAGCAGGCTGCCCGCGGCCAGCACGCCAGTCACCAGCGCGCCTTGGCGCAGGGTATCGCGACGAGTCTGCATGAATCGATCTCCTTGATCCAAATTAAACAATTGGGTTGATGTTAACGGAAGTACCTGCACTCCCCTGCGCGGGATATCCCCCACGAAGTACGGCCCGCCCCCCTCAGGGAGCCTTGGCCCCCGCGGCCAGCCAGCTGGCGATGGCCTTGGCATCGTCGGGCGAGAGGGTTTGCGCGGGCATGGGCACATTGCCCCACACGCCCTCGCCGCCCGAGACGATCTTGCCCGCCAGGTAGTCGGCCTGGCCGGCGTGCTTCTTGGCCACCTCGGCAAAGCCGGGGCCGACCAGCTTGGCCGTCATGCCGTGGCAGGCCACGCAGCCGTGCTTTTGCGTCAGGGCCACGGCGGCGGCGGCCAGCGGGTCGGCGGCGGACGGCTTGGCGGCGCCGCTCTTGGCGTCGTCGACGGTGACCTCGCCGCGCTGCGGCCCCACCAGACGGTTCTGGTCGCGCAGATTGCCCCAGGCATCGGCCGCGTGCGCGGGCAGGCGCGAGGACACGTCGACCGGCACCTCGCAGTTGCTCATGCAGGCCTTGGCCTGGGTGTCGGGTTTGGTCTTGCCGGCGCTGAACTCGTTGCCCGGCCACATGGCGTGCTGGGTGGTCATGCCGTTGCGGTTGGGCATGAGCTTTTGCACCTCGGCGATGTTCTTGTCCGACAGCGTGAAGTCCGCCGGCAGGACGTCGCCCAGGTTCAGCAGGTAGGCCGTGACGGCGTACACCTCGTCGGGCTTGAGCGACTTGGGCGCGTTCCAGGGCATGGCGCGGTTGATGTAGTCCCACAGCGTGGACACCGTGGGCACCTTCATCAGCGTGGTGCGGCCGGGGTAGTCGGTGCGCTTGAGGGTGGCGACGTGGCCGGTCTTGACGTCGTCCTTGGTGGTGCCGCCCACCAGCGGGTTGAACACCGAGTTGGACTCGCCGAACACGCCGTGGCAGCTGGCGCACTTGGATTCCCAGATTTCCTGGCCCTCGTCGACGCTGCCCGAGCCGCTGGGCAGGCCCTTGAAGTCGGGGCGCACGTCGATGTCCCAGGCCTTGACCTCGGCCGGCGTGGCCGCGCGGCCGATGCCGGGAAACTTGTCCTGCGCCCACGCCGGCAGCACGCAGGCGGCGGCCAGCAGCGCGGCGATGGCGTTACGACAGCTGGACATTCTTCACCTCGCCGCTTTCCTGCACCAGCCAGGACTGGATGGCGTTGTTGTGATAGATGGAGCGCGTGCCGCGCACGGCGCGCAGCTGCCGGTAGTTGGGCTGCACGAAGCCGGTGTCGTCCATGGCCCGGCTTTGCACGATGGCGGGCTTGCCGTCCCACACCCAGTCGATGTTGAAGCGCGTGAGGCACTTGTCGAGCACCGGGGTTTCGAGCCGCGCGGTGCGCCAGTTGCGCCCGCCGTCCACCGACACGTCCACGCGCTTGATCTTGCCGCGCCCCGACCAGGCCAGGCCGCTGACGTTGTAGAAGCCCTTGTCCAGCAGCACCTGGCCGCCGGAGGGCGTGGTGACCACGCTCTTGCATTCCTGGATGCTGCTGTACTGGCGGTGCTGGCCGTCGGGCATCAGGTCGATGTAGTGCACCGACTCGTCCTTGGTGTTCCAGGGCTCGTCGCCCACTTCCACGCGGCGCAGGTATTTCACCCAGCTGACGCCCTGCACGCCGGGCACCACCAGGCGCAGCGGGTAGCCGTTTTCGGGGCGCAGCATCTCGCCGTTCTGCCCATAGGCCACCAGCACCTGGCCGCTGGTGACGAGTTCCATCGGGATGGTGCGCGTCATCGAGGAGCCGTCGGCGCCCTCGGCCAGCACGAACTTGCCCTTCTTGAGGTCGGCGCCGGCCATCTGCAGCAGCGTGATCAGCGGCACGCCGGTGAATTCGCTGCACGACAGCATGCCGTGCGAGTACTGCACCGTGGGCACGGCCACGTTGCCCCACTCCATGCCGGTGTTGGCGCCGCACTCGATGAAGTGAAAGCGCGACACGCTGGGCAGCCGCATGATCTCGTCCATGGTGAAGACGCGCGGCGACTTGACCAGGCCGTTGATCATGAAGCGGTGCTTGGACGGATCGACGTCCCACCAGCCCTGGTGGTGGCGCTCGAAGTGCAGGCCGCTGGGCGTGACGATGCCGAACAGCGACTGCAGCGGCGCGAAGGACACCGAGGCCTGCGTGGTTTGCGTCAGGCCGGGGCTGGGGCGACGCTGCACGTTGGTTTCGTACTGGGACGGCTTGCCGTAGCCGTCGGTCACCACCGGCTGGCCCAGGCCGGTGGACCAGGGCGGCAGGTTCAGGATGTTGGGGTCGCCCCCCTCGGCCGGCACCGGGTTGGCCTGCGCGCCGGCCTGGGCCGCGGCCGTGCCGGCCAGCGCGGCGGCAAAGGCGCCGCGGATGAAGTCGCGCCGGCCCTTGCGGCCTTCGGCGAACACGGTCTGGATGCCGGCGCGGTCGATAAAGCCCTCGGGCGCCTTGCGCAGGCGGCCGTGCGGCGCGCCGCTGGCCGCGTCCGATGTGTGAGGAAAAGTCATATTCATATCAATACATGCGCAATTGCTTATATTAATGCAAGACAACCCCGCTGACCATGGGGTTTGTCCGAGGTCAAACGCCGGGCGCGCGGCCCCGCGCTACTTGGAAAAGTGGTAGTGCTCGCGGTTGAGGACGGCGGCGATGGCGGCCACGTCCTCCGGGAACAGGCCCAGGCCCAGGTCGGTGTTGCAGGCCTCGACCATGGTCATGAGGGCGCTGGAGCTGTTGATGCGCCCCTTGGGCCGGTAGATGTCCAGGCCGTCGCGGCCCCACTTCTGGGCGTGGCACTGGTTGCACTTGTGCTCGACCATCAGGCGCTCGCCGAGCTTCAGATCGGCGCCCTGGAAGGCGGCCGGAATCTCGGCCTGGGCCCAGCCGGCCAGCAGGATCAGGGCGCTCAGGGCGATGGCACGTTGCATGACGGTCTCCGCGGGATGGGTCCAAGGCCACCATCGTGCCCAAGCGTCGCAGCGGACGCAAGCCGTGCGCCGAATCAGCCGGCCAGCGCGCGTCGCGCCTGCTCCAGGCGCTGGTCGAGGTAGCCGCTGTAGAAGTCGGGCGAGCCGCCCTCCAGGCGCTCGGCCAGCTCACGCCCGCCGGCGCCCAGGAACAGCACGGTGGGCGCCAGCTTGACCTTCCAGGCACGCGCCAGCTCGCCGTGGGTGATGGGCGCGCCGTCCACCGTCTGCGTGGCCAGCGCGCTGCCCCAGTCGACCTGCACCACGTGCAGGCCCTCCTCGGCGTGCATGGGCGCCAGGTAATGCTCGCGCACCACCTGGCACCAGGGGCAGCCGTGCAAGCTGACCATCACCACCAGCGGCTGGCGCGCGGCCAGCGCCTGCGCCAGCTCGGCCGGCAGCGCGCGCGAAGGCGGCAGGGTCTTGGCGGCGGCGCGCGCCGGCGCGGCCAGCCCCAGCGTCGCCAGCGCGCCCAAGCCGGCCAGCAGGCGGCGGCGCTTGAGCGGCGGCACAGGCATCGGCGTCATTTGGTTTCGTGCTCCATCAGCAGGTAGGTGTTGTAGGCGTTCATGCGGTTGGCCGGGCCGAACAGGGGCAGATTTTCCCACTGGCTCCAGTCGGTTGCCTGGTAGGCCTCGTCGAAGGGCGTCATGTCGCGCGCGGCGGCGCCCATGGTCTTGCGCAGGTAGACCAGGTAGTCGCGCGTGAGCTGCATGTCCTTGCGGGCGTCGGTGGAGATCGGCCCGTGGCCGGGCACGATGACCTCGGCGCCGAAGGCCAGCAGCTGGTCCAGCGACTGGATCCAGTGGCCGCTGTCGGCCTCGCCGACAAAGGGTATGCGGTTGCGAAACACCAGATCGCCCGCGTACAACAGCTTGCGCGCCGGCACGTAGATCACCAGGTCGTCCGGCGTGTGCGCGGGGCCCACGGGCTGCAGGATCAGCTGGGTGTCGCCCACCGTCAGCTCGGTGCGGCCGTCGATCCACTGGGTGGCCGGCACCAGCCGGGTCTGGCCGTCGATCCAGGGCGCCAGGTCCTTGCGCGAGACCTCCAGCCGCTGGCGCGCGGTCTCCGAGTTCAGGTACTCGCGCCCGTTTTGCTGCGCGATGATCTTGGCGCCGGCGTCGGCAAACACCTGCAGGCCGTAGACGTGGTCGGCGTGGTAGTGCGTGAGGATGACGTGCGTCACCTTCTGCGGCGTGACCTTGCGGATTTCGCCCAGCAGGCGCTCGGCCAGCGCGGGCGAGCCCAGCGCGTCGATCACCACCACGCCCGCCGAGGTGACGATGAAGCCGGCGTTGGAGATGAAGTTCTGGTTGGCCGGCGAGCCCAGCGCCGACTGGCCCTGCACGTACCAGCAGCCAGGCGCCGCCTCCTCGGCCTTCATCTCGGGCACGGCCGGCGCGTCGGCCGCCTCGGCGTAGCGCGACCAGGCGCCGGCAAAACCAGCGGTGAAGGCCGCACAGGCGCAGCGCGCGAGAAGTTGACGTCGGTCAAGGGCAGCTTGCATGCAGCCTCCTATATTCATCATTTAATAAGCAACCACTGATGTAATTATCGGGAATGGCCATGGACTTGACAAGCCTCATGGACCGGCACGGCAGCGGCCCCGTGCTGGCGGCGGGCGGCGCCGTCATCGGACTGCTGTTCGGCTTCTTCGCCCAGCGCTCGCGCTTTTGCCTGCGCGCGGCGGTCATCGAGTTCTGGCACGGCAAGTTCGCCGAGAAGCTGTCGGTGTGGCTGCTGGCCTTCGCCAGCGCGGTGGTCGCGGTGCAGGCGCTGATCCTGCTGGGCGCGCTGGACGTGAGCGGCGCGCGCCAGCTGGCCAACCGCGGCAGCCTGTCGGGGGCGCTGGTGGGGGGCCTTTTGTTCGGCGCCGGCATGATCATGACGCGCGGCTGCGCCAGCCGGCTGCTGGTGCTGTCGGCCAACGGCAACCTGCGCGCCCTGCTGTCGGGGCTGGTGTTCGCCGTCACCGCGCAGGCCACGCTGGCGGGCCGCCTGGCGCCGCTCAGGGCCGGGATCTCGGCCTGGTGGACGATCGACGGCGGCGCCGCGCGGCACCTGCTGGAGCGCCTGGGCGGCGGCGCGGTCGACGGCCTGGTGCTGGGCCTGCTGTGGCTGGTGGTGGCGGTGATCTTCTCGCTGCGCTCGGGCAACCGGCCCTGGATGTGGATCGGCGGCGTCGGCACCGGGCTGGCGGTGGCGGCGGCCTGGTGGTTCAGCCACCAGGTGGCCAAAAGCAGCTTCGATCCGGTGCAGATCCAGGGCCTGACCTTCAGCGGCCCCTCGGCCGAGTGGCTGATGCGCGTGCTGACCAGCCCGGCGCCGGCCATCGGCTTCGACGCCGGCATGCTGCCGGGCGTGTTCGTCGGCTCGGCGCTGGGCGCCTGGGTGGGACGCGAGTTCAAGATCGAGGGCTTCAAGAACGGCTACAGCATGGCGCGCTACATCGCGGGCGCCATGCTGATGGGCTTCGGCAGCATGCTGGCCGGCGGCTGCGCTGTAGGCGCGGGCATGACCGGCGGCGCCATCTTCGCCCTCACCGCCTGGCTGGCGCTGGCCGGCATGTGGGCCGGCGGCGGCCTCATGGAGCGCTGGCTGGCCGAGCCGGTGCACACCACGCAGCCGGCCACGCAGCGGGCGCCGGTGGTGGTGCCGGTGGCGCCTTGAACGCGAATTCGAAAACCGGACGCAGAGGACGCAAAGAAATCGCAGAGGACGCAGAAAGGAATTTTATTGATTAGCTATTAAATGCATAGCTGTTTGCGCTTGCTACATGGGCGCAAATTGGCTATTTGATCAAATTTCTTGAATTTTTTGCGCCCTCTGCGAGCCCTTTGCGCCCTCTGCGTTCGGCTGTTCATAGGCCCGTCACCTCAGCAGCACATCCTTGACCAGCGTGCTCTTGCCGAACAGGCTTTCCACCAGGTCCACCACCAGCTCGGCGGTCTGGTTGTGCACGTCCAGCGCGGGGTTCAGCTCGACGATGTCCAGCGAGCCCAGGCGCCCGGTGTCGGCGATCATTTCCATGCACAGCTGGGCCTCGCGGTAGGTGGGGCCGCCGCGCACCGTGGTGCCGGTGCCGGGGGCGATCTCGGGGTCCAGAAAGTCGACATCGAAGCTGACGTGCAGGTGCACGTCGGCGCCCACCGATGCCAGCGCGCGCGCCATCACCTCGCGCATGCCCAGCTCGTCGACGGCGCGCATGTCGTAGACCTCGATGGCGTGCTGCTTGATGAGGTGCTTCTCCTGGTCATCGACGCTGCGCAGGCCGATCTGGCACAGCTGGCCCGCCGCCAGCGCGGGCGCAAAGCCGGCCAGCCGCGCCAGCTCGGGCGGCCCCAGGCCGCACAGGCTGGCCACCGGCGTGCCGTGGGCATTGCCGCTGGGCGAGGTGGCGGGGGTATTGAAGTCGGCATGGGCGTCCAGCCACAGCACGCGCAGGCGCTGGCCGGTGGCCCGGCAGTGGCGCGCCACGGCGCTGATGGAGCCGACGGCCAGGCTGTGGTCGCCCCCCAGCAGCAGCGGCAATTGCTGCGCCTGCAGTGCCTGGAGCACGGCGTCGTGCGTGGTGCGGCACCAGGCCAGCACCTCGGCGAAGTGGCGCAGCCCAGTGGCGGCATCGCGCGGGCCGCCCGGATTGGGCGGGCCGGCCAGGTTGCCGCGGTCGCGCACCGTGCCGCCCTGGCGCTGCAGCGCCGGGCCGAGCTGGGCCACGCGCAGCGCGTCCGGCCCCATGCCGGCGCCCAGGCGGCTGGCGCCGATGTCGGTGGGCGCGCCGATGAGGGTGAGGGCGAGCGGCGCGGTCATGTGCGATCGCCATCGCCGCCGGCGCCCGCCTCGCGCACCAGGCTGTAGAGGTCCTTGGGATCGCGCAGCGCGGGCAGCAGCGCCAGGCTCTCCAGCAGGCCGTGGGCGCGGCCCAGCGTCTGCAGGCAGCGCATGACCGAATAGTCCTCGAGCGCGAAGCCGACCGAGTCGAACAGCGTGATCTCGGCCGCGTCGCGCCGGCCCGGCGCCTGGCCGGCCAGCACGCGCCACAGCTCGGTGACGGCGAATTCGGGCGCCATGTGCTGCAACTCGCCTTCGATGCGCGTCTGCGGCTCGAACTCGACGAACACCCGCGCGCGCCGCAGGATGGCCGCGTCCAGCTCGGTCTTGCCCGGGCAGTCGCCGCCCACGGCATTGATGTGCATGCCGGGGCGCAGCCACTCGCCGCGCAAGATGGTGGCGCGCGTCTTGTCGGCCGTGAGCGTGGTGACGATGTCGGCGCCCTGCACCGCTTCGGCCACGCTGTCGCAGGGCACGAGCTCGACCTCGACGTCGGCCAGGTTGGCCATCAGCTTGCGCGTGGCCGCGGCGTCCACGTCGTACAGACGCAGGCTGCGGATGCCCAGCAGGCCGACGAAGCCCAGCGCCTGGAACTCGCTCTGGCTGCCATTGCCGATCAGCGCCATCACGCGGCTGTCGGGCCGCGCCAGCAGGCGTGCCGCCATGACCGAGGTGGCGGCGGTGCGCAGCGCGGTGCTCAGGGTCAGCTCGCTCAAGAAAATGGGCGCGCCGGTGTCGACGCGCGCGATGGCGCCGAAGGCCATCACGGTGGGCAGGCCCAGGCGGGTGTTGCGCGGATGGCCGTTGACGTACTTGAAGGCGTAGTGCCGCGCGTCGGCCACCGGCATCAGCTCGATCACGCCGTCCGGCGTGGGCTGCGCCAGCCGGGCGGTCTTGCTGAACTCGGGCCAGCGCCGAAAGTCGGCCTCGATCGCCTGCTCGACGCCGCGCAGGCACTCGACGACGCCCACGCGCGCGATCAGGCACGCGGCGGCCGGCAGGCTGAGGTAGTCCAGCGCGCCGGCGGGGGCGGTCGATTCAGCGGCGGGCGGCATCAGCAGGGTTCCTCATGACGACGACGGGTTCGAGTCCAGTGTCGCGCAATCGGCGGCCGCGCGCAGCGGCGCGGGGGCCGCAGGGTCATCGCCGCGCTCAGCGGCCGCTCAGGTACTCGGCCACCGCCGCCATTTCCAGCGGCGTCAGCTTCTCGACCACCGCATGCATCACGGCGTTGTCGTTGTTGCGCGCGCGCTTGCTGAACTGCTTGAGCTGATTGTCCAGATAGGCCGCGTGCTGGCCGGCCAGGCGCGGCAGCGCGTTGCTGCCGGCGCCGTCGGCGCCATGGCAGGTGGCGCAGGCCGGCACGCCGCTGAAGCGGTTGCCGACCTGGTAGATGTACTGGCCCACGGCCGCCAGCGGCGCGTCCTTGGCGGCCTCCTGGTGCGGCGGGCGGCTGGCGTAAAAGCGCCCCAGCGCCGCCATGTCCTCGGGCGTGAGCTTTTCGACCATGGGCGCCATGGCCGTGCTCTGGCGCTTGCCGCTCTTGAAGTTCTCGAGCTGCTTGGCGATGTACTCGGCGTTCTGGCCGGCCAGGCGCGGAAACACCTCGCTGGCCGATTCGCCCTCGGCGCCATGGCACAGAAAGCACGAGCCGCCGATGATCTGGCGCGCCCGCGCCTCGTCGTCCTGCGCCAGCGCGGCGCCCGCCAGCGCCAGCGCGCCAGCGGCAAGCCACAGCCGCTTCATGCCAGGGTATCGGCCCAGATGTTGCGCGCCCAGGCCATGGCGTAGCGGCCCTCCAGCTCGCTGGCGGCGGGCGACACCCCGCCCGAGCCGGGCACCGGCAGCATGGTCTTCTTGTCGGCGTCGTAGCGGTGCACGCTGGCCACGTGCACGACGTCGGTGTCGCTCACGAAGCTGTAGCAGGTGTTGTTGTACAGCGGCAGCGCATTGGGCGCGCGGCCCGCCAGCAGCGCCACGATGGCGGCGGCCGCCACCTTGCCGTGCTGGTTGGCCATGTGGCCCGACTTGGGCATGGCCGGGGCGATCTGCACCGAGTCGCCCAGCACGTGGATGTTCTTGGCGGCGATGGACTCCATGGTCAGCCAGTCGACCTCGCACCAGCGCTTGTTGGCGGTGGTCAGGCCCGCCTCGTGCGCCACCGTGCCGGCGCGCATGGGCGGCAGCACGTTCAGCACCTGCGCCTTGAGGTCGTCGTTGAAGTCGAACTTGAGCGTGCGCGTGGCCACATCGACGTCGACCAGCTTGTGGTTGGGGCGGTATTCGACGATGCCCTTGTAGCGGTCAGCCCAGGCCTTCTTGAACAGCGGGCCCTTGGAGGTGACGTCCTCGTTGGCGTCGAGGATCAGCACCTTGGACCTGGGCTTGGCCTGCTTGAAGTAGTGCGCCACCTGGCAGGCGCGCTCATACGGGCCGGGCGGGCAGCGGTAGGGCTGCAGCGGGATGCTGATGGCGAACACGCCGCCGTCGGGCATGGCCTCCAGCTGCTGGCGCAGCGCCAGGGTCTGCGGACCGGCCTTCCAGGCGTGCAGCACCTGGTCCTGCGCGCCGGGCGCGTTCAGGCCGGGCACCTGGTCCCACATGAAGTCGACGCCGGGCGACAGCACCAGCCGGTCGTAGGGCAGCACGCCGCCACTGGCCAGGCGCACCTGGCGCTTGTCGGCGTCGATGGCGGCCGCGCGATCCTTGACGATCTTCACGCCGTGGCGCCTGGCCAGGTTGTCGTAGGGCGTGGTGATGTCGGCCATCTGCTTGCTGCCGCCCAGCACCAGGTTGGAGATGGGGCAGGAGACGAAGGCGGCGTTGGGCTCGACCAGGGTCACCTCGACCTGGCCGTCGGACCACATGCGGATGTACTTGGCGGCGGTGGCGCCGCCGTAGCCGGCGCCGACGACGACCACCTTGCCGCCCGCGCCAGCGCCCACCGAGGCGCAGCCGGCGCTGGCGCCCAGAACCGAGGCCGCCGATGCGGCCTGCACGAATTGACGACGATCCATGACGGGGCCCTCCTTCACTTCTTCTGTGCCGCGAACCACGCGGTGATGGCGGCCAGCTGTTCGTCCGAATAGCCCTTGGCCAGCTGGTTCATGATGGTGGCGGGCTTGGCGCCGCTCTTGAAGTCCATCAGCTTTTTCAGCATCTCGTCCTTGTTGGCGCCGGCCAGCGACTCGTTGCCGGGCTGGGCGTGGCCGCCGGTGCCGTGGCAGTTGGCGCAGGCGGCAGCCCAGCTGCGCACCTGCAGGGCATCGACCTGGGCCTGGGCGGCGCCGGCGGCGGCCAGCAGGCCGGCCGTCAGCGCGGCGGTCAGTAGGGGTTTCATCTCGAGCACTCCTTGTGAGGGGGGTTCGGGCCGGCGGCGAAATATGCACCGGTGCTTATATAGCGCACCGATGATACGGGGCGTTGCGGCACGCGGGCACCGGGGGTTAACCCGCGTCGGCGGCTGCGATGATATCGAAAATATAGCGCCTCGCGCTTGGCTGGCAAGGGCCAGCGCCCGATTTTTCTTGAATCGGGCGGCGCGGATGCGTCAGTGCGCGCTGTCGATGGCGATCTGCGTGCACACCGTGCGGCAGATGGTGGCCACGCGCTCGTCGGCAATGTGATAGTAGATTTGCACGCCCTCGCGCCGCCGGCCGACCACGCCGGCCTTGTACAGCGTGTTCAGGTGCTGGCTCATGTTGGGCTGGGTGGTGGGCACCTCGTGCAGCAGCTCGCCCACGTTCTTCTCGGTCTGGCACAGCGCGCTGATGATCTTCAGCCGCATCGGCGCCGACATCAGGCGAAACAGCTCGGCCGCGCGCTCGAACACCTGCTCCGGCTGGGGCTCGTCCTCGGGCGTCAGCGCGGTGGCTTGCAGCAGGTCGATCGGCGAGATGGGCATCGTGCAAATATAAGCGAAGCGCCCGCGGCGCGGGTGTCAAGCGTGGGTCGGGCGCTCGCTGCGCAGCGCGCGGCTGAGCAGCATGACCGGCACCAGCCCCACCAGCACCAGCGCCAGCGAGGGCAGCGCCGCCTCGCCCAGGCGCTCGTCGCGCGCCAGCTGGTCGGCCACCACGGCCAGGGTGTCGGTGTTGAAGGGACGCAACACCACGGTGGCAGGCAGCTCCTTCATCACGTCGACGAACACCAGCAGGCCAGCCGCCAGGCTGGCGCGGCGCAGCAGCGGCCAGTGCACGCGCGCGGCCAGGCCCAGGCCGCCGGCGCCCAGCAGGGCGGCCGACTCGTCCAGGCTGCGCGGCACGCGTGCGTAGCCGGCCTGCATGGACTGCAGCGCCACCGCCACGAAGCGCACCAGATACGCCCACACCAGGCCCAGCACCGTGGCCGTCACCCAGCCGCCCACGCCGGCGTCGGGCCAGCGCTGCTGCAGCCAGCCCACCGGCAGCAGCAGGCCCACCACCACCACCGCGCCGGGCACGGCGTAGCCCAGGGCCACCACCTGCACCGCCGCGCGCCGCAGCCAGTCGGGGCGCCGGCGCAGGCTGAAGGCCAGAAACCACGCCGCGCCCACCGCCAGCACGGCGGTGATGGCACCCAGGCGGATGCTGTTCCAGGCCCAGCCCAGAAAGCGGTCCCAGGGCAGCACCGACCAGTCGGCCGACAGCGGCCGCAGCATGAACAGCACCGGCAGCGCAAAGCCCATCAGCATCGGCAGCAGGCACAGCAGCCAGGCCAGCGCACGCGGCCAGCCTTGCAGCACGATGGGGCGCGCATCGCCCGAGCCGGCGTGCGAGCTGCCGCCACCGACGAAACGCAGGCGCCGCTGGGCGCGCTGCTCGCCCCACAGCAGCACGACCACCAGCGCCAGCAGCACGGTCGCCAGCTCGGCCGCGGCAACGCGGTTGTCCATCGCCAGCCAGGCCTTGTAGATGCCGGCGGTGAAGGTCTGGATGCCGAAGTACACCGACACGCCGTAGTCGGCCAGCACCTCCATCAGCGCCAGCGCCGTGCCCGCCGCCACCGCCGGACGCGCCATCGGCAGCGCCACCTCGCGCAGGCGCCGGCCCAGGCCCGCGCCCAGCAGGCGCGCGGCCTCCATCAGCTGCGGCGCGCGCTCGGCCAGCGCGGTGCGCGCCAGCAGGTAGACGTAGGGGTAGAGCGAAAACGAGAACACCCAGGCCGCGCCCCACACGCTGCGCACCTCGGGCAGCAGGCGCCCCTGCAGCCCGAACGTGGCGCGCAGCCAGTTCTGCAGCGGGCCGGCGAACTGCAGGAAGTCGGTGTACGCATAGGCCGTGACGTAGGCCGGCATGGCCAGCGGCAGCAGCAGCAGCCATTCGAAGCTGCGCCGGCCCGGAAAGTCGAACACCGTCACCAGCACCGCCGCCGGCACGCCGACGGCGACCACGCCCACGCCCACCATCAATGCCAGCCCCACCGTGGTGCCCAGGTACTGCGGCAGCACGGTGCGCGTCATCTCGCCCAGGATCTGCGCCGTGGCCGTATCCCACTGCGTCCAGGCGCCGAGCAGCGCCAGCACCGGCAGCGCCAGCACGGCGGCGACCAGGGCCAGGATCAGGGTCGGGATGGCGCGCAAGATGGCGGGGACGTTACTATTAAATCGGAAGCTGCTTGCGCAGACTGGACGCTGGCTGCAAGCGGATTTTTATCTTGAACCACCGGCGGGCGGCAGCAAATGAGAATTGTACGCATCTAGAATCGGGCCCCATGTTCCTCCAGATCGATCAGGTCGACGTGCGCTACGCCGGCCAGGCGCGCGCCGCCGTGCAGGGCGCCACGCTGGGACTGCGCGCGGGCGAGATCGGCGTGTTGATCGGCCCCTCGGGCTGCGGCAAGACCACGCTGCTGCGCGCCGTGGCGGGGCTGGAGCACGTCAGCGCGGGCCAGATCCGGCTGGACGGCCAGGTCGTCAGCAGCGCCCAGGTGCACGTGGCACCCGAGGCGCGGCGCATCGGCATGGTGTTTCAGGATTACGCACTCTTTCCGCACCTGGACGTGGGGCGCAACGTGGCCTTCGGCCTCAAGCACCTGCCCGCCACCGAGCGCCGCCAGCGCGTGGCCGAGGCGCTGGCGCTGGTCGACCTGCCGGGCAGCGAGGCGCGCTATCCGCACGAGTTGTCGGGCGGCCAGCAGCAGCGCGTGGCCCTGGCCCGCGCCATGGCGCCGAGCCCGCGCCTGCTGCTGCTGGACGAGCCCTTTTCCAACCTCGACGTCGATTTGCGCGAGCGCCTGGCGCACGAGCTGCGCGGCATCCTGAAAAACGCCGGCGCCACCGCCCTGTTCGTCACCCACGACCAGTTCGAGGCCTTCGCCATCGGCGACCAGATCGGCGTCATGCACGACGGCCGCCTGCACCAGTGGGACGACGCCTACACCCTGTACCACCGCCCGGCCACGCGCTTCGTCGCCAACTTCATCGGCCACGGCGTGTTCGTGCCGGCGCGCATCGTGCACGACGCTGACGGTACGCACGTGCAGACGCCGCTGGGCGAGCTGCGCGATCACGCCGAATGCCCGCTGCCCGAAGCCTATCCCGATGGGCGCTGCGATTTGCTGCTGCGCGCCGACGACATCGTGCACGACGACCACGCGCCGGTGCAGGCGCGCATCGTGCGCAAGGCGTTTCGCGGCTCGGAGTTTCTCTACACCCTGCAACTGGCCAGTGGCGAAACGGTGCTGGCGCACGTGCCCAGCCACCACGACCACCGCGTGGGCGAGTGGATCGGCATCCAGCCCGAGGTGGACCACGTGGTGGTGTTCGCGCCCGAAACGGCGGCCTGACCGGGCACGGTGCCCGACCATGTTCCAATAGCGCCGCTCATGTCCACGCTCCAGCGCCTCCGTCGCCACGGCGCCGGCCTGCTCGGCCGCGTGCTGCTGCTGTGGTTCGCGCTGTCGCTGGGCGCCGCGATCGCCGCGCCGATCGTCAGGCCGGTGGCGCTGGAGCTGGTGTGCACCAGCAGCGGCGCCATGAAGTTCGTCGTGACGGGCGACGAGGGCCTGCCGACCGCCGGCGCGGCCCACCTGGACTGTCCGCTGTGCATGCCGGCCGGCGCACCGCCGCCGGTGGTGGCGGGCGCTCTGCCCGCGCTGCCGCAGGCGCCAAGGCACGTGGCGCCCCTTGCGGCGACGGCGCATCGCATGCTCGCCACCGCGCCGCCGCTGCCGGCGCGCGGCCCGCCGGCCGCCTGATTCGCCCCTGAATTCGAAGCACGCTGCGCTTGTTCTGCGCGCGGCGTGGCCGCTTCGCTTGATATTCCACGTCCCGCCTGCGGGACTGCCACCGTGCCGTCATGAACCGCTCGGCACCTTGCGTCACCCCCTTTCAACCCATCGAGTAATCCCATGTCCCTCCATTCCAGACTTCTTGTCGCCGGCCTGTTGAGCGCCGGCAGCGCCCTCGCCTTCGCCCACGTCGCCCTGCCGCCGGGCCCGGCCGTGGCCGGCAGCGCCTACGAGGCGGTGTTTCGCGTCGGCCACGCCTGCAAGGATGCCCGCGCCACCACCGCGCTGACCGTGCGCCTGCCGCGCGGCTTTGCGCTGCAGGAGGTGCCGGCGCACGCCGGCTGGACCAGCACCATCGACCGCAGCGGCGACGGCACGGTGCGCTGGACGGCCGACCGCGCCGACCAGGCCCTGCCCGGCGAGCAGAAGGGCGCGTTCGTGCTGCGCGGCCAGCTGCCGGCCGAGGCCGGGACCTTGTATTTCAAAGTGCTGCAGACCTGCGACGTCGGCAGCGCCGACTGGTCGCAAGTGCCGTCCAGCGGTTCAGCGGGAGCGCCGGGCGAGCAGCTTGCCTTTCCGGCCGCACGCCTGCAGGTGGTGGCGCCGGGCACCGCCCCGGTGGCGGCCAGCGAGGCCTGGGTGCGCGCGGCGGCGCCGGGCCAGGGCGTGACCGGCGGCTTCATGAAGCTGGCGGCCGGCGTGCCGCTGCGGCTGGTGGGCGTCAGCACGCCGGCCGCGGGCGTGGCCGAAGTGCATGAAATGAAGATGGAGGGCGACGTGATGAAGATGCGCCCCATCGCCGCGCTCGACTTGCCGGCGCATCAAAGCGTCGAGCTCAAGCCGGGCGGATTCCATGTGATGCTGATGGACCTGAAACAGCCGCTCGCCGCCGGCCAGCAGGTGCCGCTGACGCTGACCTTCGAGGATGCGCAGGGCGCCAAAAGCACGCTGCAAGTGCAGGCGCCGGTGATGCAGGCGCCCGCCGTCGGCGCGCACGCGCCGGCCCACCGGCATTGAGCTGGGTCAGCTTACTCGCCGTGCGCCCAGTAGCCGCCCACCAGGGTGCAGCGCACGCGGCCCGTCAGCTCGCGCCCCTCGAAGGGCGTGTGCTTGCCCTGGCTGCGCAGCGCGGCGGGGGTAACGCGCCAGCGCGCGTTGGGGTCGAACACGCACAGGTCGGCCACGCCACCTTCGACCAGGCGCCCGCAGCTGGCCTGCAGGGTGCCCAGCGCGCCGCCCAGCACCTGGGCCGGGCCGTGGGTGACGGCGGCCAGCGCGCGCATCGGGCCGGCGCCGCCCTGCCCCCATTGCAGCGCCAGCGGCAGCAGCAGCTCCAGCGCGGTGGCGCCAGGCTCGGCTTCGGCAAACGGCAACTGCTTGGCGTCGGCATCGACCGGGGTGTGGTCGGACACCAGCGCGTCGAGGGTGCCGTCGGCCAGCGCGGCGGCCAGGGCGTCGCGGTCGCGCGCCTGGCGCAGCGGCGGGTTCAGGCGCGCGTGGGGGTCGAAGTGGCCGATGTCCTCGTCGGTCAGCAGCAGCGAGTGGATGCTGACGTCGGCCGTCACGCGCAGGCCCTCGGCCTTGGCCTGGCGCAGCAGGGCCACGCCGGCGGCGCTGGACAGGCGGCACAAGTGCACGCGCGGCGCGCCGGCCATGCTGCGCAGCAGCTCGAACACGGTGTGCAGGGCGATGGTTTCGGCCATCACCGGCACGCCGGCCAGGCCCATGCGCATGGCCAGCGGTCCGCTGGCGGCCACGCCGCCGCCCAGCCAGGGGTCGAGCGGGCGCAGCCAGATGGCGTAGTCGAAGGTGCTGGCGTACTGCAGCGCGCGCTGCAGCACCTGGGTGTTGACGATGGGCGCGTCGGCCTGGCCGAAGGCGATGCAGCCGGCGGCCGTCAGCAGGCCCATTTCGGTCAGCACCTCGCCCTGGAGCGCGCGCGTGAGCGCGCCCTGCGGAAACACGCGCGCCTGGTGCAACTTTTCGGCGCGCATGCGCAGCATCTCGACCAGGCCGGGCTCGTCCAGCACCGGGTCGGTGTCGGGCGGGCACACCAGGCTGGTGACGCCGCCGGCCACCGCGGCCGCCATTTCGCTTTCGAGCATGTGGGCGTGCTCGTGGCCCGGCTCGCGCAGGCGCGCGCACAAATCGAGCAGGCCGGGCAGCACCCAGCAGCCGGCGGCGTCGATGGTGCGGCTGGGCGTGAAGCCGGGGGCCGCGCGCCCGATGCTGAGGATGCGGCCGGCGGCAATGGCCACGTCGGCCACCTCGTCGCGCCCGCTGGCCGGATCGATCACGCGGCCGTGCTGGATCAGGATTTTCATGGTTTATGAATCAAATCGGGCTATGGCCCGCATGCAGCAAGCGCGAACAGCTATGGTTTTGATATTTTTCGTCATGCCTCGTTGCCCGCCACGATGCTCATCACCGCCATGCGCACCGCGACGCCGAAGGTCACCTGCGGCAGGATCACGCTCTGGCCGCCGTCGACCACCTGCGAGTCGATCTCGACCCCGCGGTTGATGGGGCCGGGGTGCATGACGATGGCGTCGGGCTTGGCCCAGGCCAGCTTCTCGGGCGTGAGGCCGAAGCTGTTGAAATATTCCTGGCTGGAGGGCAGCAGCGCGCCGCTCATGCGCTCGTTTTGCAGCCGCAGCATGATGACCACGTCGGCGTCCCGAATGCCCTCCTGCAGCGTGTGGCACACGCGCACGCCCATGGGCGCCAGGTCGCCCGGCACCAGGGTCTTGGGGCCGACCACGCGCACCTCGGCGGCGCCCAGCGTGTTCAGCGCGTGGATGTCGCTGCGCGCCACGCGCGAGTGCAGGATGTCGCCGACGATGGCCACCACCAGGTTCGAAAAGTCCTTCTTGTAGTGGCGGATGGTGTACATGTCCAGCAGGCCCTGCGTGGGGTGCGCGTGGCGCCCGTCGCCGGCGTTGATGACGTGCACGTGCGGCGCCACGTGCTGCGCCAGCAGGTAGGGCGCGCCGCTTTCGCTGTGGCGCACGACGAAGATGTCGGCCGCCATGGCGCTCAGGTTGGCCACGGTGTCCAGCAGCGACTCGCCCTTGGCGGTGGACGAGCGCGCGATGTCCAGCGTGTAGACGTCGGCCGACAGGCGCGTGGCGGCGATGTCGAAGGTGGTGCGCGTGCGCGTGCTGTTTTCGAAGAACAGGTTGAACACGCTCTTGCCGCGGAGCAGCGGCACCTTCTTGACCTCGCGGTCGCTCACGCTGACGAACTGCGCGGCGGTGTCCAGGATGTGGGTGAGCAGCTCGCGGCCGAGGCCCTCGGTGGACAGCAGGTGGATCAGCTCGCCGTGCGTATTGAGTTGGGGGTTGGTGCGGCCCAGCATGCTCAGCTCCGTGCCTCGATGCGGAAGCTGAAGGCGCCGTCGCCCTCGCGCGCCAGCTCCAGCGATTGGGTGGCCGGCAGCGTCACCCGCGCGGCGGCGAACTCGGCCGCCACCGGCAGCTCGCGCCCGCCGCGGTCGACCAGCACCGCCAGCCGCACGCGCGCCGGCCGGCCGTAGTCGAACAGCTCGTTGATCACCGCGCGGATGGTGCGGCCGGTGAACAGCACGTCGTCCAGCAGCAGGATGTCGGCGCCGTCGACCTCGAAGGGCAGCGTGGTCTGCCCGTTGCCGGCCAGGCCGCGCTTGGCGAAATCGTCGCGGTGCAGGGCCGAGGACAGCGCCCCCGGCGCGCCCGCGCGCCCCAGCTCGCGCTGCAGGCGCTCGGCCAGCCACCAGCCACCCGAGACCACGCCCGCCAACTGCGTGTCGGCCCCCAGCAGGCCGCGCACGCCGCGCGCCAGCTCGCCGTACAGCGCCTCGGCATCCAGCGCCAGTGAACTCATGCAAGACTCCTCAAGAACTGCTCCAGGATGATGGCCGCCGCCGCCGCGTCGGCGTCGCGCGCGCCGGCCGCCAGCGCCTCGGTGGTGCTGTAGCGCTCGTCCACCTCGTACACCGGCAGGCCGAAGCGCGCGCGCAGCTGGCGCGCAAAGCGCTGGGCGCGGCGGGTGTTGTCGTGCGCGGCGCCGTCGGGGTGGCGCGGCACGCCCACCACCAGCGCGTCGGGCTGCCACTCTGTCACCCGCGCGGCGATCGGCGCCCAGCGCGCCTCGCCCTCGGCATGAATGCTGCCCTGCGGCGTGGCGCTGTGCGTGATGCGATTGCCGCTGGCCACCCCCGTGCGCTTGAGGCCGAAATCGAAGGCCAGGAACTGGCTCAGGTGCGCGGGAACGTCGTCGGCCATGGCCCCGCGGGCGTCCATCAGGCGTGACCCGCTTCGGGCGCCAGGCGCCAGGCCTGCAGGCCCAGCAAGGCCAGCGCGCGCTCGTAGCGCTGCTCGATGGGGGTGTCGAAGATCAGCTCGGCGTCGGCATCGACCGTGAGCCAGCTGTTGCCAGCAATTTCGGATTCGAGCTGCCCGCCGTCCCAGGCCGAATAGCCCAGGGTAACCAGCACCCGGCGCGGCCCGCCGCCGCTGGACAGGGCCTCCAGCACGTCCTTGGAGGTGGTCATCTCCAGCCCGCCGGGCACCGCCAGGGTGGACGCGTACAGCGATTCATCCGGCGACAGGCCCTCGGCCACCACCGGCTCGTGCAGCACGAAACCGCGCTCGGTCTGCACCGGGCCACCCTGGAACACGGGCTGCCCGCCCAGCTCGGCGCGCGCCAGCGGCAGGTCGACCTTGTGGAACAGGTCGGCCATGCTGATGTCGCCCGGCTTGTTGATGATCAGGCCCAGCGCGCCGTGCTCGCTGTGCTCGCACACGTAGACCACGCTGCGGGCAAAGGTACGATCCTCCATGCCCGGCATGGCGATCAGGAAGTGATTCGTCAGGTTGATGGACGGGGCGGCGTCGGCCATGCGCGCATTTTAGCGAGCGCGGGCTCTCTGCGCCGCCCCGAGGGTCACGATCGGCCTGCGCGCGTCAGGCCACCGGCTGCGCCGCCACCGCCCGCGCGTGGCCGCGGATCAGGCCCAGCAGCTCGTCCTCGGAGTACGGCTTGCCCAGGTAGTGGTTGGCGCCCAGCTGGCGCGCGTGGTCCTGGTGCTTTTCGGCCGTGCGCGAGGTGATCATGACCACCGGCAGCTCGCGCCATTCGGCGTTGGCGCGGATGTTGCGCAGGAAGTCGAAGCCGTCCATGCGCGGCATCTCGATGTCCGACAGCACCAGCGCCGGGCGCTCCTGCTGCAGGCGCTCCAGGCCCTGCAGGCCGTCGGCCGCCAGGGCCACGCGATAGCCCTCACGCTGCAGCAGGCGCTGCGTGACGCGGCGCACGGTGATCGAGTCGTCGACCACCAGCACCAGCGGGATGTCCGAATGCCCGACCGGCCGCGGCTGGCTGGTGGCCGGCCCGGCGGGCGCCGTGGCGGCCGGCGCCGCCTGTTCGGCCCAGGCGCGAATCTGCGCGCCATGCACCGCGGCCAGCGCCACGGGGTTGTAGATCAGGGTCACCGCGCCCGAGGCCAGGGCGGTGATGGCCACCAGGCCCGGCAGGCGCGACAGCTGCGGGCCCAGCGCCTTGATCACCACGTCCTGGTTGCCCAGCACCTCGTCCACGTGCAGCGCCAGCCGCTGCGCGGCCGAACGCAGCAGCAGTACCGGCGTGGTCTTGCCGCGCGCCTCGCCGCTGCGCACCGACTGCTGCAGCACGGCGCCGCCCCAGAAAAAGGGCACGCGCTCGTCGCCCAGGGCCAGCGCGCCCTCGGCATAGGCCCGATCCAGCTCGGCCGCGGGGCTGCGGTGCACGCGCTCGACCAGGCTGGCGGGCACACCCACCACCAGCGCGCCGACGCGGATCATCACCACGTGCGTCACGGCGGTGGTCAGCGGCAGCACCAGCCGGAACGTCATGCCCTGGCCGACGCGATCGGCCAGCTCGATGCTGCCGCCCAGTGCCTGCACCTCGGAGCGCACCACGTCCAGGCCGACGCCGCGCCCGGCCAGGCCGGTCACCGCGCTGGCGGTCGAAAAGCCCGGCGTGAACACCAGCTGCGCGATTTCGCCGTCGTCCAGCGCCTGGTCGGCGCGAATCAGCCCGCGCTCGATGCCCTGCTGGCGCACCCGCTCGCGGTTCAGCCCGCGGCCATCGTCGCGCACCTCGACCGACACCTCGTTGCCGGCCTGCTGCACGTCGATGGTGATCACCCCGCTGGGGTCCTTGCCGGCGGCGCGCCGCTCGTCGGGGCTCTCGATGCCGTGCACCACGCTGTTGCGCAGCAGGTGCTCGAACACCGGCGTCATGCGTTCGAGAATGCCGCGGTCGATCTCGATGCCGCCGCCGACGATGTCCAGCCGCACCGGCTTGCCGGCCTCCTTGCCGGCCTGGCGCACCAGGCGGTACAGGCGCTCGGACGCGCCGTCGAACTCGACCATGCGCGTGCGCAGCAGGTCGCGCTGCAACTCGCGCGACTGGCGCGTCTGCGCGACCAGTTCGTCCTCGCTGGCCTCGATGGCGCGCTGCAGGTTGCGCTGCACGGTGGCCACGTCGTTGACCGATTCGGCCATCATGCGCGTCAGCTCCTGCATGCGCGTGAAGCGGTCGAACTCCAGCGGGTCGAAGCTCTGCTGCGCGTCGCGCGACTGTGCCAGGCGCGACTGCATCTGCGTCTCGGCCTGCAGCTCGACGTCGCGCAGCTGCGCGCGCAGGCGCTCGACGTTGCCGGTCAGCTCGGCCAGCGCCGCGCGCAGCTGGTTGACGTCGTTGTCCAGGCGAGCGCGCGAGGTCATCACCTCGCCCGCCTGCGCCATCAGGCGGTCGAGCAGTTGCGAGCGCACCCGCACCGTCTGCCGGGCGCTGGCGCGCGCGGCGACGAAGGAGAAGGGTGTGGGTCCGGCCACCTCGCTGCGCTCGGCGGGCGCGGCCGGCGTATCGGGCAAGTCCATGGCCTCGACCACGGGCGTGCTGACCGGCGCGGACTCGGCAACAACCGGCGCCGCCGGCGACACGCGCGCATCGGACACGGCATGCGCCGGGGCCTCGCCGCCGGCGGGCTGGCGCAGTTGCTGGAAGTCGGCCTGGATGCGGTCCAGGTGCTCCAGCAGGGGCTCGAGGTCGGCGCTGACCAGGTTCTCGGTGCCGATGGTCTCGATCGCCGACTCGGTGCGGTGCGCCATCTCGCCCAGGCGCAGCGCGCCGGCCAGGCGGGCGCTGCCCTTGAGCGTGTGCAGCACGCGCAGCGCCTGCGCCCGCGCCGCCGCGTCGTGCGGCTGCTCGACCCAGCGGCGCAGCGCGGCGCTGAGCTGAGGCAGCAATTCGTCCGCCTCTTCGGCAAAGATTTCAAACAAGTCGGCGTCCACCGCATCGACCGCGTCGATGTCGTCTTCGACCAGCGATCGCGCGGGCGCCGCCTCCACCGGCGCGCCGGCCACCGCCTCGCGGTCGGCCGCGGCCCAGGGCAGCGGCACGAAGCCGGTCGTCGGCGCCGACGCCGAGCCCGTCTCACCGGGCTCCAGCGCGCGCACGGCGGCCAGCAGCTGCTCGTCCGGCTGCTTGAGCAGCCCGGCGGCAAACTGGTGCAGCAGGCTGCGGATTTCGTCGGCCGCCTGCGCCAGGACCTGATGCTGATGCGCCGTGCCGCCGGCCTGCCCCTGCAGGCGGTCGAGCGCGTGCTCCACCGCCCGCGCCAGCTCCGACAGCGCGGCAAAGCCGACGGTGGCCGAGCTGCCGGCCAGCGAATGCGCGCGCGCCATGGCGCGTTCGGGAATGGCCCCATCCAGGTGCCGACCCCAGTCGGCCAGATCGGTCACCAGCTGGTCCGACCACTGGTCGGCCTCGCTCAAATAAACGTTGAACAGCGGCGTGCTGATGCGCAGCGGCCCGACCCAAGTCACCGCCGCCTCGACGGGGGGCGCCGGCTCGGCATCCGCGGCCTCGGTTGGCAGCGCTTCAGCCGGCGGCTCGAACGCGTCCGCGTCGGCGGGTGCCATGACAAGGGGCGGCTCGACGGGGTCGTCCGCCGGCGTGGCGGCAGCGAGCACGTCTTCCGGCACCGAGGCGATCGGCTCGGGCCACTCGACCGAAACCTCCGGCTCGGGCGCTCCGGGTTGCGACGGCACGGCCATCGAACCCATGGCGGGTGGCAACTCGAATTCGAAATCCAGCGCCTGCAGCGGCGCCAGTGCTTCTGGCGGCACGACGGGGTCGGCGGTGTCACGGGCCAGCGTGAACGCATCCGCATCGAGTTGCAGCTCGGCCAGATCGGGCACGTCGGCCACCGGCTCGTCGGCTCTTTGGATCACGAGATCGTCGGGCGTCGGCGCCGTCAGTTCGATGGGTTCGGACAGCTCCAGATCGGGCAGGTCGAAGGCCTGCAACAGACGCTCGCGCGGGTCGCCGGATGGTGCCAGATCGGATGCCGGCTCCTGGCCGAGGTTCAGCTCGTCGGCCGGGACCTCCATCGACAGCGCCTCGAGAGGCGGTTGGTCGACGTCCTGCGCGGGCGATGTGAGGCGCTCGACGTCGATATCCAACAGAGCATCTTCGGGCAGCAAGCCCGCCGCGGGCTGTGGCGCCACCCCCGACGGCGCGCCGACCTGCATCGCCCCCGCTGCCAGATCCCTGCGCTCGCCACGCAGGCGCAAGGCATCGGCCATGGCCTCGAACGGCGCGGCCGACCAGTCGCCGGCCCGCTGGCCCGCGATCGCCTCGACCCAGTTCGAGAACGCCTGCAACGCCTCAGCGGCCACGCCGCGCAAGGCGTCGTCGGCGGGCTTGTGCTCGGCCAGCCAGGCGTTGAGCAGTTGCTCCAGCGACCAGGCGGCGGCGCCGAATTCGCCCAGCCCCACCATGCGCGAGCTGCCCTTGAGCGTGTGGAAGGCGCGCCGCAGCGTGGTCAGCTGCTCGCCGTCCTCCGGATCGTGCTGCAGTGCGCCCAGCGCCGCCTGGCCCGCGCCCACCACTTCACGGGCCTCGTCCAGGAAGATGCCCAGCAGGTCATCGTCGTCGTCTTCTGAAGTGGTGGCGGCGGCGGGCAGCTCCAGCGGCGCGGGACGGCTCGCGGCCTCCACGGCCTGCAGCCGCTGCAGCGCCGTGTCCAGCGATGCGGGGTCGTCGTGCCGCGCTGCCTCGGCCGCCTGGCTGGCGGCCTGCGCCAGCGCCGGGCGCTCGTCCAGCGCCGCCAGGGCGGCCACCTGATCGAGTTGTGCCGGCGTGTGCGGCGGCTCGGACGTCACGCTGGCGGCGTCGCTGATGCCGCCAGCATCGGCCGGCGCCGCAGGCACGGCCGGCGTGCCGGCACCCACGCGCCCGCCCACGAAGCGGAATTCGTCCTGCGCTTCGTCGTAGACGAACAGCTTGCGCGCCAGGGCCGGCTGGTAGCCCAGGGTGTCGATCAGAAAACCCAGGGCGCCGAGGCTGGCGCCCAGTCGTTCGAACGTGCCGTCGGATGCCGGCGCCGGCACGGCGGCCTCGTCGCGCAAGGCATCGACGCGCTCGCGCATGCGCGCGACCGCCAGCGCCGCCTGGTCGAGCCCGAGCACCGACAGCACGCCGCGCATCTGGGCCAGCTGCTCGGGCACCGCATCGAGCCCGCTGCGGTCGTCCGGCTGGCGGAAAAACTGGTCCAGCCGCTGCTCCACCTCGGCCAGCGTGACACGCAGCTCGCCCACCACGGTGCCCATGGTCTGGCGGTCGCTCACGCGCCGGTACAGCTCTTCCATCCAGGGCTGCAGGCTGGCCACGGGACGCCCGTCGGCCGCGGCGTCCAGCCGTGCGGCCAGCTCCTGCTGCCGGGCGGCGAAGGCCTCGTCCTGCGGCTGAAACTCGGCAAACGACGCCTCCAGAAACAGCACGGCAGTGGCCACTTCCATCGCCTGCTCGGCCGAGGGCTCGCGGCCCGAACGCCGGACCTGCTGCGCCACCTTGTCCAGCGCGCGCGCCAGCGGCTGGCTGCCGGGGTGCAGGCGCTCCAGCGATTCGACCACCAGGCCCAGTTGGTCCACGCTGGGCTTCAGGCGCGCCAAATCGCCGCCAGCCAGGGCCGACCAGTTCTCCTTGACCGACTCGACGCGCCGCCGCGCCTGCGCCAGCACGGCCGGGTCGTACAGGCCGAAGGCCGGCTGCTCGTAGTCGACCGGCGCGTGTCCCTGCAGGCCCCAGGCGTGGCGCACGGCGGCCAGGGCCGGCGTCGCTGCGGCCGGGTCGGGGCGCGCCTGCGCGCAGAAGAACAGCAGGTCGTGCGCCAGGCGTTCGGACAGCGTCGTGTCGCCACGCGCCAGGCTGGTGTATTGCAGCAGCACGCGGGACGCCGCGCGCTTGACATACAGGTCGACCGGCACCAGGCGGGCCGCGACGGCCTCGAAAAAGCCCGCCGACAGATGCCAGAAGCTGGCGACCTGCCCCGCCGATCCGCTGGCCAGCTGGCTGCTGACGGCCGCCAGGTCGGCGGCAGCGCGCGGCTCGGCATGGCGCATCAGGCGCAGCACGCCCTGGTCGAGCCGGCTGCGCGCGCCGGTGCTGGGGGCCAGGGGTTCGGCCGCCGGCATCCCCTGCGGCTCGGCCCAGCGCCAGGGGACGGCCCAGAGGTCGGCCGGATGGATGCGGTCGGCGCCGGCCAGCTCCTGCACCTGCCGATAGTGGGAAAACAGGCCCAGCGCGCTGCGCGGGCGCTCGGACAGCTGGCTTTCGACGAACTCGATCAGCGCGAAGCCGCTCTTCTCGAGCGCGGCCGCGGCGGCCTCGGTGCAGCTTTCGGGGTGGGCGATGAAGCGCTGCGCAGCCGCCTCCATGCCGCGCACCATTTGCGCGGCCACGGCCTGCCCGACCATCTCGAGCGCGCCGGCCACCTGGTGCAGCTGCTGGCGCGCGACCCGCAGCTGGCTGGCATCGACCGAGGCCAGGTCGACCCCGCGCGCGTGCTCGGCCTCGTGGGCAAAGCGCCGCAGGGCCTTGGTGGCCGTCTGGACGGTCTTGCGCGTCTCGTCCAGCACCCAGGCCAGGGGCCCCAGATCGCCGACGGGAACGCTCGGCTCGGCGGAGGATTCGGAGGAAGGGCCGATGAACATGAGGGGATGCGCTCCAAAACCTTGTACTCAGGCCGATGTGCGGCGGGGCGCGCACATCGGCGGGTGCTCCGTCCGCCGTCAGGCGATCTTGAACCGCGCCACCGACTGCCGCAGCTCGTCGGCCATGCGGGCCAGATCGCGCACCTGCTGCGCGGTCGAGCGCGTGCTCTCGCCGGTGTGCTCGGTGGTCGCGAAGATGTGCTGGATGTTGCCCGCCACCTCGTTGGCCTGGCCGGCTTCGTTGGATGCGGAAACCGAGATCTGCTCGATCAGCTGCGCCAGGCGGCGCGAGACGCTGTCGATCTCGGTCAGCGCGGTGCCGGCGCGGTCGGACAGCTGGGCGCCCTCCACCACGCCCTGGGTGGACCGCTCCATGGCGGCCACGGCGTCCTGGGTGTCGGTCTGGATGGTCTTGACCAGCGTGGCGATCTGCCGCGTGGCGTCGGCCGAACGCTCGGCCAGACGCTGCACTTCTTCGGCCACCACCGAGAAGCCGCGCCCCGCGTCGCCGGCGGACGCCGCCTGGATGGCCGCGTTGAGCGCCAGCACGTTGGTCTGCTCGGTGATGTCCGAGATCAGTTCGGTGATTTCGCCGATCTCCTGCGAGGATTCGCCCAGCCGCTTGATGCGCTTGGAGGTTTCCTGGATCTGGTCGCGGATCGAGTTCATGCCGCCGATGGCGTTCTGCACGGCGCTCAGGCCCGACTCGGCGGCCTGCAGCGACTGGCGCGCCACCGTGGCCGATTGCTGCGCCTGCTCGGACACCGCGTTGATGCGCGTGGCCATGTCCAGCACCGACTGGCCGGTCTGGCGGATTTCATGCAGCTGTTCGGTCGAGGTCGCGAGCAGCTCGGACGAGGTGCTTTCCACCCGCGACGTGGTCTGCGCCACCCGGGTCGCCGTGCTTTGCACGCTGCCCACCAGCGAGCGCAGCTCTTCCACCGTGTAGTTCACCGAGTCGGCGATGGCGCCGGTGATGTCCTCGGTCACCGTGGCTTCCTGCGTCAGGTCGCCCTCGGCCACCGTCTGCAATTCGTTCATCAGGCGCAAGATGGCGGCCTGGTTGGCGTCGTTGACGCGCTTGGCGTCCAGCTCCTGCTGCTCGGCGCTCTGGCGCTGCAGTTCGGCCAGCGACTGGCGCTGGCGGCTTTCACGCAGCCACGTGTAGACCAGGCCCGCGATGGCCAGGGCCAGCACCGCCAGCACCCCGGCCATCAGCAGCCAGCTGCCGGCGCCCACGCCCGACTCGTCGGCCAGGCGCGCCTGCAGGCCTTCCAGGTCCTTGCGCAGCGGTTCGCTGTCGGTCGCGATGGTGTTTTGCGCATCGCGCACCGCCGCCAGGTTCTGCACGTTGCCCAGGATGCCGGCCGCCTGCGCGCGCATTTCTTCGAACACCTTGAGCATGTCGGTCAGCGCGTCGCGCGTTTGCGCGTCGCGCGCCGGCGCCAGCCGCAGTTCGCTGCTGCCGTCCAGCAGACCACGGCCCAGTTCCTGGAAGGAGTTGAGGTCCTTGCCCAGCAGGAAGATGGCCTCGGGGCTCACGCCCTCGACCGTCAGCAGTTCGCTGGCCGACTTGCCGATGCGCTGCGACATCATCACCAGCTGGCCGGAGGCGGCCAGCTCGGCGGGCGCAGCGCCATGCTGCAGCTTGAGCGCGGAGACCGTCTCGGCCGCCTCGGACAGGTCGGCCGACTTGCGGCTCACGAAGCGCAGCCCGGTGCCGACCTGGGTCATGACCTTTTCCTGCGCCAGCACCGTGGCCGCGCTCTTTTGCGCACGCTCGACCATGGGCATGATCCGGCCCAGCTCGCTGCCGTAGGCACCACCCAGCGCCGCCATGCCGGGGCGGCCGTCGCGCAGGCCGTCGACGTTGTCGACCAGCGCACCGGCGCTGTCCTTCACCTCGGCGAACGCCGCCGGGTTGCCCAGCAGGGCCTGCGACACCGACTTGGCCAGGCGCTGCGACTGCATCAGGGCCTGGCCGGTGGCGCCCACCTGCTGCGCCACGCGGTCGGCACTGGACACCATCCAGAACACCACGATCGCCAGCGCGATCAGCGCCGCCGCCAGCACGATGGACAGCAGGCGCTGATGCTGCGCGGCGGTGCGTGTGCCCAGGCCGGCGATCGGAAAGGCATCGTCGGCCACGCGCGCCGGCGCGTCGTTGGCGGCCACCAAGGGTGCCACGCTTTCCGGCTCGATCGACTCGTACTCGGAACTGGTGCTCGGCAACTCGTGCACCACCATCGTGTCGCCCTGATCCAGGCCGTCGCCGGCGGGGGCGGGCTTCTTGAACATCATCGACAAATTGCCAATCAGTGCCATGGTCTTACCTTGATGAAGGGGCTTACGCGCCTATTTCGAGAAACGCCGCTTGCTGCGCGAGGGCTTGGAGGTTGAGTTCACGCCAGGAGTCGCCCTGCGCGTCGGCATAGGTGTGACCGAAGTGCTCGGGGTCGGACGCGGCGCGCGCGCTGGAGTGCATGAAGGCCTGGGTGGTGCGCATGCCCAGCAGTTCGTCGACCAGCAGCGCGCAACTGGCATCCAGCAGCGCATTGAAGCCGATCAGCCGGCACTGGCCCAGCGCCAGCGCCGAGCGCGGCGCGCTGGCCCGGCCTTGCAGGAAGGCGGCCAGGTCGACCACGCCGCTCAGGTTGCCGCGCAGGTTGGCCACGCCCATGAACCAGGGCTGGACATAGGGCACGCGCTGCACGTCGGTCCAGGAAAAGATCTCGGCCGCGTGGCTCAGCGGCACCAGCAGGCGCTCGTCGCCCGCACGCACCGCCAGCCACGACGCGGCCACGCCCTGCGAGCGCGCGGCCTGCAGCCGCTCGGCCAGCCGGGTCTGAAACTCGCGCAGCGCCTGCTTGCCGGCCATGATCAGCCCAGCTGCTTGATCTTGCCGAGCAGATCGACGCGATCGACCGGCTTGACGATGTAGTCGCGCGCGCCCTGGCGCATGCCCCAGACGCGATCGGTTTCCTGGTTCTTGCTGGTGCACAGGATGACCGGCACGTCGGCAAAGCGCGGATCGCGCGTGATCGCGCGGGTCAGCTGAAAGCCGTTCTTGCCCGGCATCACCACGTCCATCAGGATCAGGTCCGGCTTGTGGCGCTCCAGCTGGGCCAGCGCGTCCTCGGCGTTCTCGGCCGTGGTCACCGCAAAGCCCTCGCCCTTGAGCATTTCGCTCAGGGACATCAGCTCGGTTTTCGAATCGTCGACGATCAATACACTGCGAATGGGCATTCAAGCCTCTCCTTGGCTGGCGCCGTACTGCTTGACGGCGTGCAGCAACTGGTCTTTGGTAAAGGGTTTGGTCAGGTAGTCCTGCGAGCCGACCATGCGCCCGCGCGCCTTGTCGAACACGCCGTCCTTGGACGACAGCATCACCACGGGCGTGGCGGCGAACTTTTCGTTGCGCTTGATGATGGCGCAGGTTTGGTAGCCGTCCAGGCGCGGCATCAGAATGTCGCAGAAGATCAGGTCGGGCAGGCTGTCGCCCACCTTGGACAGGGCATCGAAGCCGTCCTCGGCCAGCGTCACCTCATGGCCGCCCTGCTTGAGAAAGATCTCCGCGCTGCGCCGGATGGTGTTGCTGTCGTCGATGACCAGAACTTTCATGGATAGCGTCGAATTCAAGCGTTTCTCCCGGTCTGACATCTGCCCGGCGCCCATCGGCGCGCCTGCTGCTCAAGACCTTGCCCGGCGCGCCCGATGGCCGCAACGCGATACCATGGCCGAACCGGCCGATGGATGCGCGGGTGTGCATTCCATGCGACGCCAAGGCCGATCGCGTCACGTTGCCTAATACTAAAGTGCGACCACATCAAATGCAATCGATTGTATCTACGGAAGCCGCGTCACAGGGCCTGCCCTGTGGCAAAAATCACGCTTCGGGCGGCCCATGTCGGGTTTGACCTCCCCCGAGACGTCGCACGAGCGCGACAGTTCGGACGACCGGAGCGAGTCGGACGGCGCGCCGGTGTGCGTGCTCGGCTTCAACGCCAACGACCCCACCGGCGCCGGTGGCCTGAGCGGCGACGCGCTGGTGATGGGCTCGGTGGGCGCGCATCTGCTGCCGGTGATGACCGGCAGTTACCTGCGCGACAGCCGCGAGACGGTCGACCACGCGGCGCTGGACGCCGCCGCCATTGCCCAGCAGGCCCAGCTGCTGGCCGAGGACATGCCGCTGCAGGCGGTGAAGGTGGGCTTTGTCGGCAGCGCCGAGGCGGTGGCGGCGGTGGCCGCCTTCGTGTCGGACTATCCCGAACTGCCGGTGATCACCTACATGCCCGACCTGTCGTGGTGGGACGAGCAGCAGATCGACAACTACCAGGACGCGCTGCGCGAGCTGCTGCTGCCGCAGACGGCGGTGCTGGTGGGCCACAACACCACGCTGCGCCACTGGCTGCTGCCCGAGACCGCCTCGCGCCGGCACACCGACGCCACCGACCTGGCGCGCGCCGCCGCCGAGCTGGGCGTGTCCTACGTGCTGGTGACGGGCCTGGTGCGGCCGGGCGACCGCATCGGCAGCGTGCTGGCCTCGCCCCAGGCCGAGCTGTGCCAGCAGGAGTTCGAGCGCATCGAGGCCGACTTCATGGGCGCGGGCGACACCTTGTCGGCCGCGCTGACGGGCCTGCTGGCCATGGGCTCGGACCTGACCGAGGCCACGGTCGAGGCCCTGCAATACCTCGACCAGGCGCTGGACCACGGCTTTTGCCCCGGCATGGGCCGCGCCCTGCCCGACCGGCTGTTCTGGGCCGAGGCCGATGAACCTCCCGCGACGGGCGCTGCCGATGACGCGCAGGCGCCCGCCGACCTGACCCAAGTGATCCATGACACCAAACACTGACCGCAACGACTGGCTGATGGAACGCGCGCGCCGCGTGATTCCCGGCGGCGTCAACTCGCCCGTGCGCGCCTTTCGCGCCGTCGGCGGCACGCCGCGCTTCGTGCAGCGCGCGCAGGGCCCCTACTTCTGGGACGCCAACGGCACGCGCTACATCGACTACATCGGCTCCTGGGGCCCGATGATCTTGGGCCATGGCCACCCGGCCGTGCTGGAGGCCGTGCAAAAAGCCGCCACCGAGGGCTTTTCCTTCGGCGCGCCGACCGAGCGCGAGATCGAGCTGGCCGAGGCCATCCTCGCGCTGCGCCCCGGCACGGAGATGCTGCGCCTGGTCAGCAGCGGCACCGAGGCCGGCATGACCGCCATCCGCCTGGCGCGCGGCGCCACCGGGCGCAGCCGCATCATCAAGTTCGAGGGCTGCTACCACGGCCACGCCGACGCGCTGCTGGTCAAGGCCGGCTCGGGCCTGGCCACCTTCGGCAACCCCACCAGCGCCGGCGTGCCGCCCGAGGTGGTGCAGCACACCCTGGTGCTCGAATACAACAACCTGGCGCAGCTGGAGCAGGCCTTTGCCGAGCACGGCCCGCACATCGCCGGCCTGATCATGGAGCCGATTGCCGGCAACATGAACTTCGTGCGCGCCAGCGTCGACTTCACCCGCCGCTGCCGCGAGCTGTGCACCCAGCATGGCGCGCTCTTGATCTACGACGAGGTGATGACCGGCTTTCGCGTCGCGCTGGGTGGCGCGCAAAGCGTGTACGCGCGCTCGATCCCGGGCTTCGAGCCCGACATCACGGTGCTGGGCAAGGTGATCGGCGGCGGCATGCCGCTGGCGGCCTTCGGCGGCAAGCGCGCGGTGATGGAGCAGCTGGCGCCGCTGGGCCCGGTCTACCAGGCCGGCACGCTCTCCGGCAACCCGGTGGCCACGGCCTGCGGCCTGGCCACGCTGCGCGAGATCACCAAGCCCGGCTTTTTCGACGCCCTCACGGCCAAGACGCACCGCCTGGTCGACGGCCTGAAGGCGGCCGCGCTGAAGGCCGGCGTGCCCTTTGCCGCCGACAGCGAGGGCGGCATGTTCGGCTTCTTCCTGCTGCGCGAGCTGCCGCGCAACTACGGCGAGGTGATGCAGAGCGACGGCGCGCGCTTCAACACGCTCTTTCATGGCCTGCTCGATCGCGGCGTGTACATCGCGCCGGCGCTGTACGAAGCGGGTTTTGTCAGCGCCGCGCACGGCGAGGCCGACATAGCCGCCACCATCGACGCCGCGGCCGAGGTGTTTCGCTTACTATGATTTTAGTAGCTGCTTGCGCTTGATGGAAAAGCGCTGGCAGCCAATTTTGCGGTTGAATCGGGCTCGTACGGCTTCGCATTCGAAAAGGCAAAACTTGCCAGCTGTGGGGCGGGATCCCGCCGTCGGGGCGCCCGGCTCCGTTCATGTCCCCCGCCGGCCTGCGGCCGGCTCCGCCTTCACTTCACTGCGCCGGGCACCCCGACGACGGGATCCGAGGCGTCGCTGACTGAACGTGCCACCGGGTGTGTGACCGCCGCTGCCTGCCAAGGGGCTTGGGTGGGCAGCGCAGCAGGGTCAAGGTGGAGATGGCCGTCGCAGACGGACAGCGGGGGACAGGAGCGGAGCTGCCCACCCACGCCCCTTGGCGCGCCACCGCCCGTCGTGGGCTCTCGACACGTTGATCGCGACTGGGAATCAGTGCCGGAAATGCCGCACGCCGCTGAACACCATCGCCACGCCGCGCTCGTCGGCGGCGGCGATGACCTCGGCGTCGCGCATCGAGCCGCCGGGCTGGATGACGCAGGCGGCGCCGTGGTCGATCACCACGTCCAGCCCATCGCGGAACGGGAAGAAGGCATCGCTGGCCACCGCCGAGCCCTGCAGTGACAGGCCGGCCGCCTCGGCCTTGATGCTGGCGATGCGCGCCGAGTCGAGCCGGCTCATCTGCCCCGCGCCCACGCCCAGGGTCATGCCCTTGCCGCAGAAGACGATGGCATTGCTCTTGACGTACTGCGCCACCCGCCAGGCAAACAGCAGGTCCTGCAGCTGCTCGGGCGTGGGCTGCTTCTTCGTCACCACCTTCAGCTCGCTGGCCTGCAGCTCGTGAAAGTCGGCGGTCTGCATCAGCAGGCCCGAGCCGACGCGCTTGACCTCCACCGCGTTGTGGCCGCGCGCCCAGGCGCTGGCGCCGTCGCGCTGCACGCCGTCGAGCGCGATCTGCAGCACCCGCACATTGGCCTTGGCCTGCAGCACCGCCAGCGCCTCGGACGTGAAGGCCGGCGCCAGCAGCACCTCGACGAACTGCTTGCCCAGCGCCTCGGCCGCCGCGCCGTCCACCGGCACGTTGAAGGCGATGATGCCGCCGAAGGCGCTGGTGGGGTCGGTCTGGAAGGCTTTCTGATAGGCCTGCAGCGCCGTGCCGCCCAGCGCCACGCCGCAGGGGTTGGCGTGCTTGACGATGACGCAGGCCGGCGTGCTCCACTGCTTGACGCATTCCCAGGCCGCGTCGGCGTCGGCGATGTTGTTGTAGGACAGCTCCTTGCCCTGCAGCTGCCGCGCCGTCACCAGCGAGCCGGGCGCGGGGTAAAGGTCGCGGTAGAAGGCGGCCTGCTGGTGCGGGTTCTCGCCGTAGCGCAAATCCTGCAGCTTGACGAAGCGGCCGTTGCTGTGCGCAGGAAAAAGGCCTCTGGCCGGCACTGCATCGGCGCCGGCAGCATCGAACTCGATAGCAGACAGGTAGTCGCTGATGGCGCCGTCGTAGTCGCTCACGCGGTTGAAGGCGGCCACCGACAGGGCGAATTTGGTCTTCAGGCTGATGGCGCCGGCCTGCAACTCGGCCAGCACGCCGGCGTATTGCGACGCGTCGGTCAGCACCGCCACGTCGCGCCAGTTCTTGGCCGCGCTGCGCACCATGGCCGGGCCACCGATGTCGATGTTCTCGATCGCGTCGGCCAGCGTGCAGCCGGGCTTGGCCACCGTGGCCTCGAAGGGGTAGAGGTTGACCACCAGCAGGTCGATGGTGTCGATGCCATGCTGCAGCAGCGCCGCCACGTGCTCGGGCAGGTCGCGCCGCGCCAGCAGGCCGCCGTGGATCTTGGGGTGCAGCGTCTTCACGCGGCCGTCCAGCATCTCGGGAAAACCGGTGTGCTCGGCCACCTCGGTGACGGGCAGGCCGGCGCCCTGCAGCAGCTTGGCGGTGCCGCCGGTGGACAGCAGGCGCACGCCCAGCGCGTGCAGGGCCTGGGCGAATTCAAGCACGCCGGTCTTGTCGGAAACGGATATCAGCGCAGTGGTCATGGGCAGCGAAATTTCAAGTCAAAAACGGGTCTGGCCCGCATGCAGCAAGTGCGAGCAGCTATGGATTCAGGATTTTTCGAGGGTCACCAGGCGGTGCTCGATGAGCTTCTTGCGCAGGGTGTTGCGGTTCATCCCCAACCATTCGGCGGCGCGGCTCTGGTTGTGGCCGGCGTGATGCATCACCACGTCCAGCAGGGGCTTTTCGACGGCCCGGATCAGCATGTCGTACAGGCCGTCGGGCTCGGTGCCGTCCAGGTCGCGGAAGTAGGCTTCCAGGCTGGCGCGCACGCTGTGCTCGATGGGACTGGCATTCTTGTTCATGGTTGCAACGGGGCCTCCACCGCCCCCTGGCCGGCGCATGCGCCGGCGCCGGCCTGCGGCAGGCGTTCGTGCGCCGCCGCCAGCTGGTCGAAAAAATCCGCCACGGCCTGCCACTGCTCGGCCGCGGTCTCGATGGCGTTCATGCGGGCGCGAAAGGCTTCGCCGCCCGGCAGCGCCCGAACATACCAGCCAATGTGCTTGCGCGCCGAGCGCACGCCGCTGAATTCGCCATACAGCGCGTAGTGGTCCTGCAGATGGCCCAGCAGGGCGCGGCGCACCTCCAGCACCAGCGGCGGCGCCAGCGGCTCGCCGGTGGCCAGAAAGTGCGCCACCTCGCGGAAGATCCAGGGCCGGCCTTGGGCGGCGCGGCCGATCATCAGCGCGTCGGCACCGGTGGCGGCCAGCACCGCGCGCGCCTTGGCGGGCGAATCGACGTCGCCGTTGGCCACCACCGGAATGCGCAGCGCGGCCTTGACGGCGGCAATGGTCTCGTATTCGGCCTCGCCGCGATAGCCCTGCTCGCGTGTGCGGCCGTGCACCGTCAACATCTGCACGCCGGCCTGCTCGGCCGCGCGGGCGATGGCCAGCGCGTTCTTCACCTGCGCGCACCAGCCGGTGCGCATCTTCAGCGTCACCGGCACGCCGTGCGGGGCGCAGGCGGCCACCACCGCTTCGACGATGGACAGCGCCAGCGGCTCGTCGCGCATCAGCGCGCTGCCGGCCCACTTGTCGCACACCTTCTTGGCCGGGCAGCCCATGTTGATATCGATGATCTGCGCGCCGCGCTCGATGTTGTAGCGCGCGGCCTCGGCCAGCATGGCGGCGTCGGTGCCGGCGATCTGCACCGCGATCGGCCCCGGCTCGCCGGCGTGGTCGGCGCGGCGCGAGGTCTTGAGCGTGTGCCACAAATCCTTGCGCGAGGTCACCATCTCGCTCACCGCATAGCCGGCGCCGAAGGCGCGGCACAGCTGGCGAAACGGCCGGTCCGTCACCCCCGCCATGGGGGCGACGAACAAGGCGTTGGGGAGGGTGTAAGGGCCGATCTGCATCGCGGGGGCGCGCTGCCGGCGCAGGCTGCGGCAGTGGGAGGCAGAATTCTAGCTGCTCATATTTTCAGCAATCGAAACGTGACATCGCTCCGGCCCCTGCGCCTACACTTGCCGCCCTGATGGACGCCTGGTTTCACTCCCTGCTGCAGGCGCTGGCGCTGCCCCAGTACGGCCTGTCGACGGTGTTCGTGGTCGCCTTCGTGTCGGCCACGCTGCTGCCGCTGGGCTCGGAGCCGGCGGTGTTCGGCCTGATCAAGCTCAGCCCGCAGCTGTTCTGGCCCGCCATCGGCGTGGCCACGCTGGGCAACACCCTGGGCGGCATGCTGACCTGGTGGATGGGCCTGGGCGCACACCACGTGGTGGACAAATACCGCCACTCGACCACCCACCTGCGCGCGCTCGACTGGCTGCAGCGCATCGGCCCGCCGGCCTGCTTTCTGTCCTTCTTGCCCGTCATCGGCGATCCGCTGTGCGCCGTGGCCGGCTGGCTGCGCCTGCCGCCGGGCCCCTGCGCGGCCTGGATGCTGGCGGGCAAGTTCGCGCGCTACCTGGTGATGACGGTGGTCTTGCTGCGGGTCTGGCCCGGTTGAGGCGATTTACTATTTTATTGATAGCTGCTCGCGCTTTCTACATCTGCGCAAAAGCCCTGTTTGACTTGAATTTTCGCTTTTCGGGGGCGCCAGGCCGGCCGACGCCGGCCAAGCGGCACAACAGCGGCCCAAGTGTCTACTGGCGCACACAATCGGCCGATTTGGACCGTTTTGGCCCGGCCGGAACGTTTACATTCGTTCACGCTTGCCCGATGATCGTTAAGATTGGATTTGTTCCAGCCCTGCTTCGATGGCCGTCACCGACTCGCACCTCAAAGACACCCTGACCCCCGCCCTGCCCGGCGTGGGCCGGGTGCTGGTCATGGCCGGCAAGTTCAGCCAGAAGCTGGCCGAGGAGGCGCATCGCAAGGCGCAGACGGCGGGCCGGCCCTACATTGCCGAGCTGATCGAGTCGGGCGCCGTGTCGGCCAGCGAGCTGGCCCACACCCTGGCGCACGCCTTTTCGGCGCCGCTGATCGACGTCGACGCGCTCGACCCGCAGCGCCTGCCGACCGACCTGATCGACGTCAAGCTGTCGCTCAAATACCGCCTGCTGGCGCTCAGCAAGCGCGGCGGGCGCCTGATCGTGGTCACGGCCGACCCGTCCGACCACGAGGCGGCCGAAAAGCTCAAGTTCGTCAGCCAGTCGGGCGTCGAGTGGGTGATCGGCGAATACGACAAGCTGGCGCGCCTGGTCGAAAAGCACGGCAAGACCGTGGCCGATTCGATGGACAGCATCGTCGGCAAGGACTTCGAGTTCGACGAGGCCGCGCTCGGCTCCGACATCCCGGCGGCCGAGGCCGACGACCCGCAGGCCGAGGTCGACGACGCGCCGGTGGTCAAGTTTCTGCACAAGGTGCTGATCGACGCCATCAACCTGGGCGCCTCCGACCTGCACTTCGAGCCCTACGAGCACAACTACCGCGTGCGCTTTCGCGTCGACGGCGAGCTGCAGGAAATCGTCTCGCCGCCGGTGGCCATCAAGGACAAGCTGGCCTCGCGCATCAAGGTCATTTCGCGCCTGGACATTGCCGAAAAGCGCATCCCGCAGGACGGCCGCATGAAGCTCAAGGTGGGGCCCGAGCGCGTGATCGACTTTCGCGTCAGCACCCTGCCCACGCTGTTCGGCGAAAAGATCGTCATCCGCATCCTGGACCCCAGCAGCGCCCGCATGGGCATCGACGCCCTGGGCTACGAGCCGGAGGAAAAGGCGCGCCTGATGCACGCCATCGAGCGGCCCTACGGCATGATCCTGGTCACCGGCCCCACCGGCTCGGGCAAGACGGTGTCGCTCTACACCTGCCTGAACCTGCTGAACAAGCCGGGCGTCAACATCGCCACCGCCGAAGACCCGTCCGAAATCAACCTGCCGGGCGTCAACCAGGTCAACGTCAACGAAAAGGCCGGCCTGACCTTCGCCGTCGCCCTGCGCGCCTTCCTGCGGCAGGACCCGGACATCATCATGGTGGGCGAAATCCGCGACCTGGAGACCGCCGACATCGCCATCAAGGCCGCGCAGACCGGCCACCTGGTGCTGTCCACGCTGCACACCAACGACGCGCCCACCACGCTCACGCGCATGCGCAACATGGGCATCGCGCCGTTCAACATCGCGTCCAGCGTGATCCTGATCACCGCCCAGCGCCTGGCGCGCCGGCTGTGTGCCAAGTGCAAGCAGCCGGCCGACATCCCGCACGAGGCGCTGATCGACGCCGGCTTTGCCGAAAGCGCGGTGGATGGCAGCTGGACGCCCTACCGCCCGGTGGGCTGCAACGCCTGCAACAACGGCTACAAGGGGCGCGTGGGCATCTACGAGGTGATGCCGATCACCGAGGAACTGCAGCGCATCATCCTGGCCGACGGCAGCGCGCTGGAGATCGCCGAGCAGGCGCGCAGCGAAGGCGTGCGCTCGCTGCGCGAGGCCGGCCTGCACAAGGTTCAGCTGGGCGTCACCTCGCTCGAGGAAGTGCTGGCGGTCACCAACCAATAAGCCGCGCGCGGCAACACGAGAGACATTCCTTCATGGCAACACGCACCGCTCCCACCGCCGCCGCCCGCGGCTCGGCCCGCACGCCCGTCAACCGCAGCGGCGTCAAGGAAGCCGTCTACGAATGGGAAGGCAAGGACCGCAACGGCAAGGTGGTGCGCGGCGAGCTGCGTGCCGGCGGCGAAAACCAGGTCAACGCCACGCTGCGCCGCCAGGGCATCGTGGTCACCAAGATCAAGAAGCGCCGCATGCGCTCGGGCAAGAAGATCAAGCCCAGGGACATCGCCATCTTCACCCGCCAGCTGGCCACCATGATGAAGGCCGGCGTGCCGCTGCTGCAGGCCTTCGACATCGTCGGGCGCGGCAACCCCAACCCCAGCGTCACCAAGCTGCTCAACGACATCCGCACCGACGTCGAGACCGGCACCTCGCTGTCGGCGGCGTTTCGCAAGTACCCGATCTATTTCAACAGCCTGTACTGCAACCTGGTCGAGGCCGGCGAGGCGGCCGGCATTCTGGACAGCCTGCTCGACCGCCTGGCCACCTACATGGAGAAGACCGAGGCGATCAAGTCCAAGATCAAGTTGGCGCTGATGTACCCGGTGGCGGTGATGGTGGTGGCCTTCGTGGTGGTCTCGATCATCATGATCTTCGTCATCCCGGCCTTCAAGGAGGTGTTCAGCTCCTTCGGCGCCGACCTGCCCACCCCCACGCTGATGGTGATCGCCATGAGCGAGTTCTTCGTCAAGTGGTGGTGGCTGATCTTCGGCGGCCTGGGCTTCGGCTTCTACTTCTTCATGCAGGCCTGGAAGCGCAACGAGAAGATGCAGATGTTCATGGACCGCCTGCTGCTCAAGCTGCCGATCTTCGGCGAGCTGATCGAAAAATCCGTCATCGCGCGCTGGACGCGCACGCTGTCGACCATGTTCGCCGCCGGCGTGCCGCTGGTCGAGGCGCTCGACTCGGTCGGTGGCGCCTCGGGCAACTCGGTCTACAAGCTGGCCACCGACAAGATCCAGCAGGAGGTGTCCACCGGCACCAGCCTGACCACCGCCATGACCAACGCCAACGTGTTTCCCAGCATGGTGCTGCAGATGAGCGCCATCGGCGAGGAGTCGGGCTCGCTGGACCACATGCTGGGCAAGGCGGCCGACTTCTACGAGTCCGAGGTCGACGAGATGGTGGCCGGCCTGTCCAGCCTGATGGAGCCCATCATCATCGTGGTGCTGGGCACCGTCATCGGTGGCATCGTGATCTCGATGTACCTGCCCATCTTCAAGCTCGGTCAGGTGGTTTGATGCTGGAGCCGCTGTGGTTGCAGGCCGCGGTCGGTGGCGTGCTGGGCCTGCTCATCGGCAGCTTTCTCAACGTCGTCATCCACCGGCTGCCCCAGATGATGGAGCGCCAGTGGGCCGAGCAATGCGCCGAGCTGCATGGCCAGCCGGCCCCCGAGCAGGCGGCGCTCAACCTGGTCACGCCGCGCTCGCGCTGCCCGCACTGCGGCCACGCGATCGCGTGGTACGAGAACATCCCGGTGCTGAGCTGGCTGGCGCTGCGCGGGCGCTGCTCCCAGTGCCACGCCCGCATCGGCGCGCGCTATCCGCTGGTCGAGCTGGCCACCGGCGCGCTGTTTGCCTGGTGCGCCTGGCGCTGGGGCATCACGCCCACGGCGGCGGCCTGGTGTTTTTTCGCTGCCGTGCTGGTGGCCCTGACCCTGATCGACTGGGACACCACCCTGCTGCCCGACGACCTGACGCTGCCGCTGCTGTGGGCCGGCCTGATGGCCGCCGCCCTGGGCTGGACGGGCGTGCCGCTGGCCCAGTCGCTGTGGGGCGCGGTGGCGGGCTACCTGTCGCTGTGGGCGGTGTACTGGGCCTTCAAGCTGGCCACCGGCAAGGAAGGCATGGGCTACGGCGACTTCAAGCTGTTTGCCGCGCTGGGCGCCTGGTTCGGCTGGCCGGCGCTGGTGCCCATCATCCTGATGGCCTCGGTCATCGGCGCGCTGATCGGCATCGCCATGAAGATGACGCGCTCGCTGCGCGAAGGCGGCGTGGTGCCCTTCGGCCCCTTCCTGGCCTTGGCCGGCCTGACGGCCATGATCTTCGGGCCCGCGAGCATCCTGCGCGCGATCGGCTTGTAGGGCCATGGCCGCGCGCACCCCGCTGCATCTGGGCCTGACCGGCGGCATCGGCAGCGGCAAGAGCACCGTGGCGGCGCTGCTGGCGGCGCGCGGCGCGGCGGTGATCGACGCCGACGCCATCTCGCGCGCCACCACGGCCGCCGATGGCGCGGCCCTGCCGGCCATCGCCGCCGCGTTCGGCCCCCGGCTGATCGGCGCCGACGGCGCGCTGGACCGCGCCGCCATGCGGGCGCTGGTGTACGGCAACCCGGGCGCGCGCCAGCAGTTGGAGGCCATCGTCCACCCGCTGGTGGCCCAGGAAATCGAGCAGCAGACCCGCGCCGCCCATCGGGCCGGCCACGCCTGGCTGGTATTCGACATTCCGCTGCTGGCCGAGGGCGGCGCGCGCTGGCGTGCGCGGCTGGACCGCGTGCTGGTGCTGGACTGCCCGCCCGCCGTGCAGATCGAGCGCGTGATGGCGCGCAGCGGCCTGCCGCGCGAGCAGGTGCAGGCCATCCTCGACGCCCAGGCCGGGCGCGTGCAGCGCCGGGCCGCGGCCGACTGGGTGCTGTTCAACGGCGAAGGTGTCACAGTGGGTGACCTTCAGGCGCAAATCGGCGTTCTGGCCCAGGGCTTCGGGCTATGATGCGCGCCAAAGGCGAGGCTCTATAAAGTTTACGCAGTGCGGCGTGCGCGAAGGCTGGTGCAGCGCGGCCCCAACTGCGGTTTCGATGGTGAAAGCCGGCGCGTGATCCTGTACGAGTACCCCTTCAACGAACGCATTCGCACCTACCTCCGGCTGGAACACCTGTTCGGCCGCCTGGGCCAGTTGCTGCAGCGCGAAAGCGCGCTCGATCACCACTTCGCCCTCTTGACCCTGTTCGAGGTCATGGACGTGACCAGCCGCGCCGACCTGAAGTCGGACGTGCTGAAGGACCTGGAAAAGCAAAAGGGCCTGATGGCGGCCTACCGTGGCAACCCCGCCATTTCCGAGGCGTCGCTGGACGCGCTGCTGACGCAGTTGGAGCGTGCCTTCGCCCAATTGAGCAGCCAGCTGGGCAAGCCCGGCCACGACCTGACCGAGCACGAATGGCTGATGGCCGTGCGCAGCCGCGCGGCCATGCCCGGCGGCACCTGCGGCTTCGACCTGCCGGCCTACCACACCTGGCAGCACGGCCAGGCCGCCAACCGGCGCGCCGACCTGAACCGCTGGGTCGCCTCGCTGGAGCCGATGGCGCAGGCCATCGCACTGCTGCTGCAAATTTTGCGCACCAGTGGCAAGCCCCGCATGATGACGGCGACCGCCGGCCAGTACCAGATGGGGCTGCCCCAGGGCCGCACGGTCCAGTTGCTGCGCCTGCGGCTGGATGAATCGATGGGCCTGGTGCCCGAGATCAGCGGCAACCGCCTGGCGGTGTCGGTGCGGCTGATGCGCATGCAGCCCGACGGCAAGCTGCAGGCCGAGCGGGTCGACGCGCCGTTTGAACTGGCCCTCTGCGCATGAGCGATGATGTAACGCCCCGCGCAAGCACCGTGCGCTGCCCGGCCTGCGGCGGCCCCAGCCGCTACGCCGCGGACAACCCCTGGCGGCCGTTTTGCAGCCAGCGCTGCAAGCTGCACGACCTGGGCGACTGGGCCAACGAGCGCTTTCGCGTCGAGGCGCAGGACGCCGACGATCCATCGCCCGCGCCGCCAGTGCCGCACGTCCCGCCGCACTGAAGTCGCGCTCAGGGCCTGAAGAAGACGGTCACGTCGGCGGCTTGTCGCAGGCCGCTTCCTCGCCCAGCCACTGCAGCACCGGCAGCGTGCCCGCCAGCACCGGCTGCACGCGCACCGGCAGGCGCTCCCACGCCGCCTGCTGGCCCTCGCGCATCTGCAGCGCGCCCTGCCAGGCAGTGACGCGGCAAAAATGCAGGCGCACCAGGGCGTGCGGATAGTCCACCAATTGCTCGCGCCAGCGGCTGACGGACGCCGGCTCGATGCGCAGGCCCAGTTCTTCGTGCAGCTCGCGCGCCAGCGCCTGCGCCACGCTCTCGCCCGGCTCCAGCTTGCCGCCCGGAAACTCCCAGTAGCCGGCGTAGACCTTGCCCGGCGGACGCGAGGTCAGCAGAAAGCGCCCATCGGGCTGCAGCAGGATGCCGACCGCCACCTCGACCACCGGGCGCGCGCCGCCTGCGGCCGTGCCCTGGCGCGGCAGGTGGGCGTCGGCGCGGATGGTGGTGTCGCTCACGCCGCGCCGCGACCCATGAAGTCGCGCGCGAACTGCCAGGCCACGCGGCCCGAGCGCGAGCCGCGCTCCAGCGCCCACACCAGGGCCTCGGGACGGGCCGCCTCGATCTGCGCGGCGCTGGCGCCCAGGGCGCTCAGCCACTGGGCCGCGATGGCCAGGTATTCGGCCTGGGTGAAGGGGTAGAAGCTGACCCACAGGCCGAAGCGCTCGGACAGCGAGATCTTTTCCTCGACCACCTCGCCGGGGTGCACCTCGCCATCCTCGGTGTGGGTGTAGCTGAGGTTTTCCTTCATGTACTCGGGCAGCAGGTGGCGCCGGTTGCTGGTGGCGTACACCAGCACATTGGGCGTGCTGGCCGCCACGCTGCCGTCGAGGATGCTTTTCAGCGCCTTGTAGCCGGGCTCGCCCTCGTCGAAGCTGAGGTCGTCGCAGTAGACGATGAATTTCTCGGGCCGCTCGCTCACCACCTCGACGATGTCGGGCAGGTCCACCAGGTCGGCCTTGTCCACCTCGATCAGGCGCAGGCCCTGCGGCGCAAAGGCATTCAGGCAGGCCTTGATGAGCGAGGACTTGCCGGTGCCGCGCGCGCCCGTCAGCAGCACGTTGTTGGCCGGCCGGCCATCGACGAACTGGCGCGTGTTGCGCTCGATCTTGTCCTTCTGGCCGTCGATCTCCTTCAGATCGGCCAGCCGCATCGCGGCCAGATGGCGCACCGGCTCCAGCACGCCCATGCCCGAGGCGCGCTTGCGATAGCGCCAGGCCACAGCCCGGCTCCAGTCGGGGGCGCCCAGCGGCTGCGGCAGCACCGCCTCGATGCGGGTGATGAGTTGCTCCGCCCGTTCCATCAGGCGCGTCAGGTTTTCAGTCATTTTGGCCTCTGGCGCCCATGCAACAAGCGCCGACAGCTATCAAATCAGTAGTATTTATTCAAGACCGATAGTCGGCGTTGATGCTGACGTAGTCGTGGCTCAAATCGCAGGTCCACACGGTGTCGCTGGCCGCGCCGCGGCCCAGGCCCACGCGCACGGTGATCTCGGCCTGCTTCATCACGCGCTGGCCGTCTTCCTCGCGATACGCGGGGTGGCGCCCGCCGCCGGTGGCCACGTGCACGTCGTCCAGGTGCAGGTCGATGCGGGTCTGGTCGAGATCAAGAATGCCGGCGTAGCCCACCGCCGCCAGGATGCGGCCCAGGTTGGGATCGCTGGCGAAAAACGCCGTCTTGACCAGCGGCGAATGCGCGATGGCGTAGGCCACCTGGCGGCATTCGGCGGTGTCGCGCCCGCCTTCGACGCGCACGGTGATGAACTTGGTGGCGCCTTCGCCGTCGCGCACGATGGCCTGCGCCAGCCGGCGCGCCACGTCGAGCAGGGCCGCCTTCAGCGCCTGGCCTTCGGCCGAGGCCAGCGAGGTGATGGGCGCGTGGCCCGCGCGCTGGGTGGCGATCAGCAGGAAGCTGTCGTTGGTGGAGGTGTCGCCATCCACGGTGACGCGGTTGAACGAGCCCTCGGCCAGCTCGCGCGCCAGCGGCGTCAGCAGCGCCGGGGCGATGCAGGCGTCGGTGGCGACAAAGCCCAGCATGGTGGCCATGTTGGGGCGGATCATGCCGGCGCCCTTGCTGATGCCGGTGACGCTGACCTCGGCGCCGCCGATGCGCAGCTTGGTGCTGAAGGCCTTGGGCACCGTGTCGGTCGTCATGATGGCGCTGGCGGCGCGGCCCCATTGATCGGCGCCCGCCGCGGCGATGGCGGCCGGCAGCCCGGCCTCGATGCGCTCGACCGGCAGCGGCTCCATGATGACGCCGGTGGACAGCGGCAGCACCTGGCGCGGCTCGATGTGCAGCAGGCCGGCCAGCGCCGCGCAGGTGGCGCGCGCGCGCTGCAAGCCGTCCTCGCCGGTGCCGGCGTTGGCGTTGCCGGTGTTGACGACGATGGCGCGGATCGGCGCGCCGCCCGTCAGATGCTCGCGACACACCTGCACCGGCGCGGCGCAAAAGCGGTTTTGCGTGAACACGCCGCCCACGCTGGCGCCCTCGTCCAGCAGCAGCACCGTCAAATCGTCACGGCCGGCCTTGCGCACGCCGGCTTGCGTGACGCCCAGTCGCACGCCGGCGACCGGAAGGAGTTGCGCGGGATCGGTGGCGGTCAGGTTGACGGGCATGGCGGTGGGGTAGAAGAAAAAACGGGAGAAAAGGGCGAATCCTGCGGCTCAGCGGCACAAGGCGCCAGACCAGGGCTCGCCACCGCGCGATCCAATGGCCGCGGAGCAGGCCAGGTCAGCGATCGCCGTGGCCGGGGTCTCCCCGGCCAGAGGCGATGCCCCCTCGAGGGGGCTGAGGTCTGCGGCTCCAGACCTGCCTGCGCAGGTCTGGACAGACCGAAGGGCCGCCGCCTCCGGCGGCGAGCACCGGGCGAAACAACGCGCAGCGTGTGGAGACTGGGGGTGGGTCATGTCAGTGCGCCGTGGCAATGCTTGTATTTCTTGCCGCTGCCACAGGGGCAGGGATCGTTGCGGCCCACGCGCGGCACGGCGGCGGCGCCGGCCGCGGCGGCGGCCGCCGTCATGCCGCGTGCGGCGGCCTCGGGCACGCTTTCGGCCTCGCCGGTTTCGGTGGGCGCGGTGTAGGTGACGTTGCTCAAGCGCTCGCCGCGCGCCTCGAAGTCCTGCGCGGCCTGCTCGATCTGCTCGCTGGACTGGATGCGCACCGTCATCAGCGTGCGCGTGACATCGTTCTTGACCACGTCCAGCAACTGGCCGAACAGCTCGAAGGCCTCGCGCTTGTATTCCTGCTTGGGCTGCTTCTGACCGTAGCTGCGCAGGTGGATGCCCTGGCGCAGGTAGTCCAGCGCGGCCAGGTGCTCGCGCCAGTGCATGTCGATGCTTTGCAGCAGCACCGCGCGCTCGAAGGGATGGTAGTTGTCGGGCCCCACCAGCTCCAGCCGCTGGGCGTAGGCCTGGTTGGCGGCGGCCACCACCTTCTCGACGATGTCCTCGTCGGTGATGGCGCTGGAGGCCTCGACCTCCTGCGCCAGTGGCAGCGCGATCTGCCACTGCTCGGCCAGGGTCTTTTCCAGGCCGGGGATGTCCCACTGCTCCTCGACCGACTCGGCGGGCACGTACTGGCGCACCAGGTCGGTCATGCTGCCTTCGCGGAAGGCGTCGATCTGCTCGGTCAGGTCCTTGGCGTCCAGGATGTCGTTGCGCTCCTGGTAGATCACCTTGCGCTGGTCGTTGGAGACGTCGTCGTACTCCAGCAGCTGCTTGCGGATGTCGAAGTTGCGCGCCTCGACCTTGCGCTGCGCGCTCTCGATGCTGCGCGTGACGATGCCGGCCTCGATGGCCTCGCCCTCGGGCATCTTCAGGCGGTCCATGATGGCGCGCACGCGGTCACCGGCGAAGATGCGCATCAGCGGGTCGTCCAGGCTCAGGTAAAAGCGCGAGGATCCCGGGTCGCCCTGGCGGCCCGAGCGGCCGCGCAGCTGGTTGTCGATGCGACGGCTCTCGTGCCGCTCGGTGGCGATGATGCGCAGGCCGCCCAGGGCGACGACCTGCTCGTGGTCCTTTTGCCACTGCGCGCGCATGTCGGCGGCGCGGGCGGCGCGCGCGGCCTCGTCCAGGCTGGCGTCCTGCTGCAGCGCCTCGATGGCCTTCTCGACGTTGCCGCCCAGCACGATGTCGGTGCCGCGTCCGGCCATGTTGGTGGCGATGGTGATCATCTTCGAGTGGCCGGCCTGCGCCACGATGTCGGCCTCGCGCGCGTGCTGCTTGGCGTTGAGCACCTGGTGCGGCAGCTTGGCCTTGTCCAGCAGGTCGGCGATGATCTCGGAGTTCTCGATCGAGGAGGTGCCCACCAGCACCGGCTGGCCGCGCTCGTAGCATTCGCGGATGTCGGCAATGGCGGCGTTGTACTTCTCGGGCGTGGTCTTGTAGACGCGGTCGAGCTGGTCGTCGCGCTTGGGCGGCTTGTTGGGCGGAATGACCACGGTTTCCAGGCCGTAGATTTCCTGGAACTCGTAGGCCTCGGTGTCGGCCGTGCCCGTCATGCCCGCCAGCTTGCCGTAGAGGCGAAAGTAGTTCTGGAAGGTGATCGAGGCCAGGGTCTGGTTCTCGGCCTGAATCGGCACGCCTTCCTTGGCCTCCACCGCCTGGTGCAGGCCCTCGCTCCAGCGGCGCCCGCTCATCAGGCGGCCGGTGAACTCGTCGACGATCACGATCTCGGGCCCCTGCTCGCCGGGCTGCACCACGTAGTGCTGGTCGCGGTGGTACAGGTAATGCGCGCGCAGTGCCGCGTACAGGTGGTGCATCAGAGCGATGTTGGCCGCGTCGTACAGGCTCGCGCCCTCGGCGATCAGGCCGCGCTCGGCCAGCACGCGCTCGGCGGTCTCGTGGCCCTGCTCGGTCAGGTAGATCTGGTGCGCCTTCTCGTCGACCGTGAAGTCGCCCGGCTTGGTCACGCCCTCGCCGGTGCGCGGGTCGGCCTCGCCCTCCTGGCGCACCAGCAGCGGCGCCACCTGGTTCATCGCCACGTACATGGCGGTGTGGTCCTCGGCCTGGCCGCTGATGATCAGCGGCGTGCGCGCCTCGTCGATCAGGATCGAGTCCACCTCGTCGACGATGGCGTAGTGCAGCTTGCGCTGCACGCGGTCGGTGGTCTCATAGACCATGTTGTCGCGCAGGTAGTCGAAGCCGTATTCGTTGTTGGTGCCGTAGGTGATGTCGGCGTTGTAGGCGGCCTGCTTTTCCTCGCGCGGCATCTGCGGCAGGTTGACGCCCACCGACAGGCCCAGGAAGTTGTACAGCCGGCCCATCCACTGCGCGTCGCGGTTGGCCAGGTAGTCGTTGACGGTGACCACGTGCACGCCCTTGCCCTCCAGGGCATTCAGGTACACCGGCAGCGTGGCGGTCAGCGTCTTGCCCTCGCCGGTGCGCATCTCGCCGATCTTGCCGTCGTGCAGCGCCATGCCGCCCACCAGCTGCACGTCGAAGTGGCGCATCTTCATCACCCGCTTGGAGGCCTCGCGCACGGTGGCGAAGGCCTCGGGCAGGAGCTCATCCAGCGTCTCGCCGGCAGCCAGCCGGTCGCGATACTCCTGCGTCTTGCCGCGCAAGGCTTCGTCGTCGAGCTTCTCGAATTGCGGCTCCAGCGCGTTGATGCGGGCGGCGACTTTGCGATACTGCTTCAGCAGCCGGTCATTGCGGCTGCCGAAAATCTTGGTGAGAAAGGTCGTGGCCATGCGTAAGCGGTCGCCGCCGCGCGCGCAGCGCCCGGGCAGTGGCGACCAGCGGTCCCAGTGAGTTCAAGATGGTGCGAAGATTGGGGCGAAACCGCCGTATACAACATCGGGCAGCGCCCGCCGGCCATCGTCGCGACAAGCTCCCCATTCTACCCATCGGCGACCGCCCGCCCGGGCGCCGCACCCCGACCATGCCCATGCCTCCCAAGTCCCATCGCAGCGCCTCGGTGGGACAAGCCCTGGACGCCGCCGCGGCCCTGCAGCCGCTGCGCGCGCGCCTGGCGGCCTCGGCCGCGCGACTGGACACCATCCGCCCGCTGCTGCCCGCCGCCCTGCGCCGCGCCGTGCTGGCCGGGCCGATCGACGACGAGGAATGGTGCCTGCTGGTGCCGCATTCGGCCGCCGCGGCCAAGATCCGGCAGCTGCTGCCGGCCTTGCGCACGGCGCTGGAGGCCGCCGGCCACCCGCGGCGCGACATCCGCATCCGGGTGCATCAGGACGCGGCGGGACGTTAGTGCGAAAAGATGGTGCCGCCTGTCCGAATCGAACGGACGACCTACCGCTTACAAGGCGGTTGCTCTACCAACTGAGCTAAGGCGGCAAACGGGCGAAATTCTAGAGGACGGGCGCCCGCATCCCGGGCGGCACCCTCACTTGATGCGCTTGAGCGCGGGGCGCTTGCGCGCGTCGGGCGCGGCGGGCCCGGGCGGCTCGGTGTCGTCGGGCCCGCCCTCGGGCGCGCTGGCCTCGACCACGCCGAGCGGGCTGGCGGCGGGCGCGGGCGGCACGCCGGGCGCGGCGGCGGCGCGCGCCTGCAGCGGGAAGGCCATGCCCTGGCCGTTTTCGCGCGCGTAGATGGCCATCACGCGGTCGATGGGCACGATGATCTCGCGCGGCACGCCGCCGAAGCGGGCGCGGAACTCGATGAACTCGTTGCCGATCTTCAGGCCGCTGGTGGCATCGGTGCTGACGTTCAGCACGATCTCACCGTTCTGCACGTACTCGCGCGGCACCTGCACACTGTCGTCGGCAAACACGGCGACGTAGGGCGTGAGCGCGTTGTCCGCGCACCATTCGTACAGCGCGCGGATGAGATACGGGCGGGTGGAGGCGGATTCGAGGGCGTTCATCGTCGTTGCCGCGGCGGGGACCTTACTTGCGCATCACCTTTTCGGAGGGCGTGAGCGCCTCGATGTAGGCCGGGCGCGAGAAGATGCGCTCGGCGTACTTGAGCAGGGGCGCGGCGTTCTTGGACAGGTCGATGCCGTAGTAGTCCAGGCGCCACAGCAGGGGCGCCAGCGCCACGTCCAGCATCGAGAAGTTGTCGCCCAGGATGAACTTGTTCTTCAGGAACACCGGGGCCATCTGGGTGAGCCGGTCGCGGATGTTGCCGCGCGCCTTCTCCAGCGCCTTTTCGTTGCTGCGCGCGGCGCGGTTTTCCAGCACGCTGACGTGCGTGAACAGCTCCTTCTCGAAATTGAGCAGGAACAGGCGCACGCGCGCGCGGTCCACCGGGTCGCCCGGCATCAGCTGCGGGTGCGGGAAGCGCTCGTCGATGTACTCGTTGATGATGTTCGACTCGTACAGGATCAGGTCGCGCTCGACCAGGATCGGCACCTGCCCGTAGGGGTTCATCACGCTGATGTCCTCGGGCTTGTTGTAGAGATCGACGTCGCGGATCTCGAAGTCCATGCCCTTCTCGAACAGCACGAAGCGGCAGCGATGCGAGAACGGGCAGGTGGTTCCTGAATACAGCACCATCATGGCAGGTCAACTCCTTAAAACCGAAGGAGTGGAAGCGCACCGACAGCCGGGCGCGCCCCACTCCGAAAAAATGCCCGGGCGCGGGCGCCCGGATGATTGATGTGCTTTATTTGACGTCTTTCCAGTACGCCGCATTCAGGCGCCACGAAATCAGCGTGAACAGGGCCAGGAAGATCAGCACCCACACCCCGATCTGCACGCGCTTGGACTGGGCCGGCTCGCTCATCCACTTGAGGAAGTTGACCAGGTCGGCCACGGTCTGGTCGTACTGCAGCGGCGTCAGGGTGCCGGGCGTGACCTGCTCCCAGCGGCCGCTGAAGCTGTGCTCTTCCTTGCCGTGCGACTCGACCGTGTGGTAGATCGGCTTGCGCTCGCCCTGCAGCTGCCACAGCGGGTGCGGCATGCCGATGTTGGGGAAAGCCAGGTTGTTCCAGCCCGTGGGGCGCGAGTCGTCGCGGTAGTAGGTGCGAAACAGCGTGTAGAGGTAGTCGGCGCCGGTGCCGCCCGCGCCCGAGCGCGAGCGCGCGACCAGGGTCAGGTCGGGCGGGTTGGCGCCGAAAAAGGCCTTTGCCTCGACCGGGTCGATGGCGGCCTTCATCATGTCGCCGACCTTGCTGCCCACGAACAGCAGGTTGTCCTTGATTTCATCGTCGGTCAGGCCGATGTCCTGCAGGCGGTTGAAGCGCATGAAGGCCGCCGAGTGGCAGCTCAGGCAGTAGTTGACGAAGATTTTGGCGCCGCGCTGCAGCGAGGCGTTGTCGTCCAGCTTGCCGGGCGCCTTGTCCCACGAAATGCCGCCGGTGGACGCCTGCGCGGCGGCGCCAAGTCCCAGCGCCAGAGTCAGCCCGAGGATGATCTTTTTCCACATGGTCATGGTTGTTGTACTCCGGCCGGCATCAATGGGGCTTGAAGGTCACGCGATCGGGCACCGGCTTGGGCGTGCCCAGCTGGCTCCACCACGGCATCAGCAGGAAGAAGCCGAAATACACCAGCGTGCCCACCAGCGCCACGCGCTCGTTGGTCAGCCATTCGAGCGAGGGCTGCGAAAAGATCGGGCCCGGCACCATGATGCCCAGAATCATCAGCACGATGAACCAGATGATGAAGACCGCGTACACCGTCTTGTGCCAGTCGGGGCGATAGCGGATCGAGCGCGCGGGACTGCGGTCCAGCCAGGGCAGGAAGAACAGGATGATGACCGAGCCGCCCATGACGATCACGCCCCAGAACTTGGGATCGAAGGTCTTGAGCAGGACGATGCCGACGATGGCCGCCACGGTCAGGATGATCTTGGACTTCATCGAGCCGCGGCCCTTGAGCCAGGCCAGCACGGTGGCCAGCGCCACGATCAGGCTCAGCACGTTGACCATGGTGTCGGTGGTGGCGCGCAGCATCGAATAGAAGGGCGTGAAATACCACACCGGCGCGATGTGCGCGGGCGTGACCAGCGGATCGGCCGGGATGAAGTTGTTGTACTCCAGGAAGTAGCCGCCCATCTCCGGCGCGAAGAACAGCACCGCGAAGTAGATCATCAGGAACACGCCCACGCCCACAATGTCGTGCACGCTGTAGTAGGGGTGGAACGGAACGCCGTCGGTCGGCGCGTCGGGCGACCAGCGGTTGCCCTTGGGGCCCTTCTTGATCTCGATGCCGTCGGGGTTGTTGGAGCCCACGTCGTGCAGCGCCAGCAGGTGCGCCACCACCAGGCCGATCAGCACCAGCGGCACGGCGATGACGTGGAAGCTGAAGAAGCGGTTGAGCGTGGCATCGCCCACCACGTAGTCGCCGCGGATCAGCAGCGACAGGTCGGGCCCGATGAACGGTATGGCCGAGAACAGGTTGACGATCACCTGCGCGCCCCAGTAGGACATCTGGCCCCAGGGAAGCAGGTAGCCCATGAAGGCCTCGGCCATCAGGCACAGGAAGATGGCGCAGCCGAACACCCACACCAGCTCGCGCGGCTTGCGGTAGCTGCCGTAGATCAGGCCGCGGTACATGTGCAGGTACACCACGATGAAGAAGGCCGAGGCCCCCGTCGAGTGCATGTAGCGGATGAACCAGCCGCCCGGCACGTCGCGCATGATGTATTCGACCGACTCGAAGGCCTTGGCCGCGTCGGGCTTGTAGTGCATCACCAGGAAGATGCCGGTGACCACCTGGATCACCAGCACCAGCAGCGCCAGCGAGCCGAAGAAATACCAGAAGTTGAAGTTCTTGGGCGCGTAGTACTCCGACATGTGCTTGCGGTATTCCGCAAACAGGGTCGGGAAGCGGTTGTCCAGCCAGTTGTACAGCTTGGCACCGGCGGATGCGTTCGGGGAGATTTCCTTGAATTCAGCCATGACCGCCTCTTATGCTTTCTTGTCTTCGCCGATCAGCAAGCGGGTGTCGGACAGGTAGGTGTAGGGCGGCACCAGCAGGTTGGCCGGAGCCGGCTTGTTCTTGAACACGCGCGCCGAGAAGTCGAAGGTCGAGCCGTGGCAGGGGCAGAAGAAGCCGCCCACCCAGTTGTCGGGCAGCGAGGGCTGGGGGCCGGCCTTGAACTTCTCGACCGGCGAGCAGCCCAGGTGCGTGCAGATGCCCACCACTACCAGGATGTCCTTGTGGGCCTCGGGCGCACGGTCTTCGTTTTGCGCCCACACCGGCGTCGGAAAGTCGGTGCGCTTGGACAGCGGGTCGGCCACCTCGCTGTCGGTGGTCTTGAGCGTGGCCAGCATCTCGGGCGTGCGCTTGAACACCCACACCGGCTGGCCGCGCCATTCGACGATCATGCGCTCGCCCGGCTGCAGGGCGGAGATGTCCACCTCAACGGGCGCGCCGGCGGCCTTGGCACGCTCGGACGGCGAAAAGCTCTCGACAAACGGGGTGGCCAGGGCCACGGTACCCACAGCGCCAGCGCAACCCGAAGCAATCAGCCAGGTGCGTTTGCTGCTGTCCATGGGCGCAGGGGTGAAATTGCTGGGTGGAGCGTCACTCATGGCTGTCCTCTGAATCGGCAGGGATGTGTTTTTTTATGCGAACCAGCCAAGGATTGTAGCGGAGCAACTTGGCCCCCCGTGCGGTGTGGCGGCCACATGCGCCGCGCCGGGCCGCCCGGATTGACATTCCCTGACGGCGCGCAATACTGGCCATCCGTTCAACAACTCAGGAGGTTTCACCATGGGCATGATGCAAGAGTTTCGCGAGTTCGCCGTCAAGGGCAACGCCATGGACCTGGCGGTCGGCGTGATCATCGGCGGCGCATTCGGCAAGATCGTCGACTCGATCGTCGGCGACCTGATCATGCCGGTGGTCGGCAAGCTGTTCGGCGGGCTGGACTTTTCCAGCTACTACATCCCCTTGTCGGGCCAGCCCGCAGGCCTGGCGCTGGCCGAGGCCAAGAAGGCCGGCGCGGTGTTCGCCTACGGCAACTTCATCACCATCCTGGTCAACTTCATCATCCTGGCCTTCATCATCTTCATGATGGTCAAGCAGATGAACCGCCTGAAGAAGGAAGAACCCGCGCCCGCGCCCGCCGCGCCGCCGGAGGACATCCAGTTGCTGCGCGAAATCCGCGACAGCCTGAAGCGCTGACAAGGCAAGAGTCAGTCGCCCCTTTATTCATAGCTGCCGGCGCCCGTCCGCTCTGCGCGACGGGCGTTTTTCATTCGACCAGCTGGCGCGCCATGCGCAGCGCCGCCAGCAGGCTGCCGGCATCGGCGCGGCCCGTGCCGGCCAGATCGAAGGCCGTGCCGTGATCGGGGCTGGTGCGCACCAGCGGCAGCCCCAGGGTGACGTTGACGCCGCGCTCCACGCCCAGGTATTTCACCGGGATCAGGCCCTGGTCGTGGTACATCGCCAGCACCAGGTCGAACTCGGCGCCGCCGCGCGCGCGCATGAACACGGTGTCGGGCGCGAAGGGTCCCTGCGCGTCGATGCCCTCGGCGCGGGCGCGGGCGATGGCCGGCGCGATGGCCTCGATCTCCTCGCGCCCGAACAGCCCGCCCTCGCCCGCATGCGGGTTCAGCCCGGCCACCGCGATGCGCGGCGCCCGGTGTAGCGCGGCACCAACAGATTGGTGCGCAATCCGCAGGCTCTGCAGGACGTTGCTTTCGGTTACGAGGGCGATCGCCTCGTGCAGCGACACGTGGATGCTCACCAGCACGGTACGCAGCTCGTCGTTGGCCAGCATCATGCGCACCGGCATGGCCGACACCGGCACGCCCGCGTGCTCGGCCGCCAGCGCCTGCAGCAGCTCGGTGTGGCCGGGGTAGCGTGCATACGGCTCGCCGGCGGCGGCCAGCGCCTCCTTGTGCAGCGGCGCCGTCACCAGGGCCGACACCTCGCCGCGCAGCGCGGCGCGCGCCGCCCACACCACGCAGTCGCCCGCCAGCCGGCCGGCCGCGGCGCTGATGCGGCCGGGCTCGGGCAGGGCCACGGGCGGCCCCGGCTGCAGCACGGGCACGCAGCGCGGCGGCGCCTGCAGGGCCTGCCGCGGCTCGGTGATCTGCGCCACCGGCAGGCTCACGCCGCCGGCCTGCACCCAGCCGGCGGCGCGGCGCAGCAGCGCCACGTCGCCGACCACGAAGCAGCCCGCCAGCAGCTCGGGCGCATCGCGAAAGGCCTTGGCGATGATTTCGGGGCCGATGCCGGCGGCGTCGCCCAGGGTGATGGCGATCGGCCGGGCGAAGCCGGGGGCGGAAGAAGCGGCGCGAGACATGTCCGAAGAAAAAAATCAGGCGGGGTTGTCGATGTCGATGAAGCGATGGGCGATGCCCAACTGCGCCGCCACGTGCGCGCCCAGCGCAGGCGCGCCGTAGCGCTCGGTGGCGTGGTGGCCGCCCGCGTAGAACAGCACCCCGCACTCGCGTGCCAGGTGCGCCTGCGGCTCGGAGATTTCGCCGGTGATGAAGGCTTGCGCGCCGGCGGCAATGGCAGCCTCGAAGTAGCCCTGCGCGCCGCCGCTGCACCAAGCTATTGTTTCAATAGCTGCTTGCGCCTGTCCCACCTGCGTAACAGGCCGATTCAACACGGATTCCAGGCGACGGGCCAGGGCCGCCGCATCCTGCAGCGGCACGCCGTCGGCGGGCCGGCCGATGAAGCCCAGCTCCTGCTCGCCGAAGCGCCCCGTGGCCTGCAGGCCCAGGCGCGCGCCCAGCTGCGCGTTGTTGCCCAGCGTGGGGTGCGCGTCCAGCGGCAGGTGGTAGGCGAACAGGTTGATGTCGTGCGCCAGCAGGCGCTGCAGGCGCTGCTTCATCCAGCCGGTGACGGTGCCGTCCTGGCCGCGCCAGAACAGGCCGTGGTGCACCAGGATGGCGTCGGCGCCGGCCGCGATGGCGGCGTCGATCAGCGCGCGGCTGGCGGTGACGCCGCTGACCAGCGTGCCGATCTCCGCGCGCCCTTCCACCTGCAGGCCGTTGGGGCCGTAGTCGCGAAAGCGCTCGGGCTGCAGTTCGGCGTTCAGGGTGGCGAGCAATTGCGAGCGGGAGACGGTCATGTCGAAGCGGGGCGCGGGCACGGGCGATGCGGGCATTGTCGGCCATGGTGCCCCAGCTTGTGCAGATCGGCGTGGCGGCCCGCGGCCATGCCCCACAATGGCGGCCATGAAACGTCTGTGGCTCCTGTTCGCGCAAGTGGTGACCGTGCTGCTGGCCGCCTTCTTCGTGGTGCTCACGCTCAAGCCGCAGTGGCTGGGCCGCGCGGGACCGATGGCGGGCAGCCTGGGCACCATCTCGATCCTGCAGGCGCCCGAGACGCCGGTGGGCGTGACGGCGCCGGGCAGCCTGAACGCGGCCGTGCGGCGCGCGGCGCCGGCGGTGGTCAGCATCAACACCAGCACCACCACGCACAACCCGCAAAGCAACGACCCCTGGTTTCGCTTTTTCTTCGGCGACCGCGGCGCCGAGCAGCAGCAAAACGGCCTGGGCTCGGGCGTGATCATGAGCCCCGAGGGCTACATCCTGACCAACAACCACGTGGTCGAGGGCGCCGACGCCATCGAGGTGGTGCTGGCCGACGGCCGCAGCGCGCCGGCCAAGGTGATCGGCACCGACCCGGAAAGCGACCTGGCGGTGCTCAAGATCGGGCTGGACAAGCTGCCGGTGATGGTGCTGGGCAACTCCGACCAGCTGCAGGTGGGCGACCGCGTGCTGGCCATCGGCAACCCCTTCGGCGTCGGCCAGACGGTGACCAGCGGCATCGTCAGCGCGCTGGGGCGCAACCAGCTGGGCATCAACACCTTCGAGAACTTCATCCAGACCGACGCCGCCATCAACCCCGGCAACTCGGGCGGCGCGCTGGTCGACGTCGAGGGCAACCTGATGGGCGTCAACACCGCCATCTACTCGCGCACCGGCGGCAGCCTGGGCATCGGCTTCGCCATTCCGGTGGACACCGCCAAGCAGGTGCTGGAAAGCATCATCAAGAACGGCCAGGTGGTGCGCGGCTGGATCGGCGTCGAGCCCGGCGAGCTGACGCCCGAGCTGGCGCAGACCTTCGGCGTGGCCACCGGCCAGGGCGTGATCGTGACCGGCGTGCTGGGCGGCGCCCCGGCCGCGCTGGCCGGCATCCGGCCGGGCGACGTGATCAGCGAGGTGGCGGGCCAGCCGGTGCGCACCGTGTCCGAGCTCTTGAGCCGCATCGCCGCCCTGGTGCCGGGCCAGCCCGTGGCCTTCACCCTGCTGCGCCGCGGCGAAACCAGCCAGGCCACCGTGACGCCGGTGCAGCGGCCGCGCCCGCGCGCGCAGCCACAGCGCTGAATACTATTTAATTGATAGCTGCTCGCGCTTGACTGGAGCGCGCTACAGTCCGATCTGGCTTGAAAATCCGCGCGCCGCTCAGGAGCCGGCCGTCTCGGCCTCGTCCGCCGGCGCGCTGGTGTTCTTGATGAAGGCGCGCGCCGCCCAGATGCCCACCTCGTACAGCAGGCACATGGGAATGGCCAGCGACAGCTGCGACACCACGTCCGGCGGCGTGACGATGGCCGCCACCACGAAGGCCAGCACGATGAAGTAGCCGCGAAAGTGCTTGAGCTGCTCCACGCTCACCACGCCCAGGCGCGCCAGCACCACCACCGCGATCGGCACCTCGAAGGCCAGGCCGAAGGCCAGGAACATGGTCAGCACGAAGCTGAGATAAGCCTCGATGTCCGGCGCCGCCGTGATGCTCTTGGGCGCGAAGCTCTGGATGAAGGCGAACACGCGGCCGAACACCAGGAAGTAGCAGAACGCCACGCCGGCAAAGAACAGCAGGGTGCTGGAGACCACCAGCGGCAGCACCATGCGCCGCTCGTGCGAATACAGCCCCGGCGCGACGAAGGCCCAGACCTGGTAGAGCACCACCGGCAGCGCGATCATGAAGGCGGCCATCAGCAGGATCTTCAGCGGCACCATGAAGGGCGAAATGACCGAGGTGGCGATCAGCGTGGCGCCGTGCGGCAGGTGGGCGATCAGCGGCGCAGCCAGCAGGTCGTACAGATGGCCGGGGCCCGGGTAGATGGCCAGCGCGACGGCGACGATGCCGACCGCGACGATGGACTTGATCAGCCGGTCGCGCAGTTCCATCAGGTGGGCGACGAAGGGCTGCTCGGTGCCGGCGAGTTCGTCTTCGGGGTCTGGCTTTTGGGTCGAGTCGGTCATGCGGGGCCCGAGGGTCGTTCAGGAAGTGGCAGCGCCCGGGCCCGGCGCCGCCAGAAAGGCTCAGCGATTGGTTTTCTTGGGACGAAAGCGCGCCACGCGTGCCGCGCCCGACTGCACCTGGCGGCGCACGCCGTGGCGCGCCTTGTACCACTGCGGGGTGGCGCCGCGCTTGAGGCGCCAGTTCTTGTCGGGGCGGCGGTATTCGGGCGGCGGCGTCCAGCCGCCGTCGGGCAGCGGGTCGTCGGGGTGGCTCAGGCCGGCGGTGGCCTCGTTCCAGTCTTTCTCGAAGTTGGCCGTGGTCTCGCGGATGCCCTTCTCGACGTCGCGCCCGGCCGATTCGACCGTCTCCTTCATCTTGCGCAACTCGTCCAGGTCCATCGCCTGGTTGACCTCGGCCTTGACGTCGGCCACGTAGCGCTGCGCCTTGCCCAGCAGCGTGCCCACCGTGCGGGCCACGCGCGGCAGTTTCTCGGGGCCGATGACGATCAGTGCCACGGCACCGATCAGGGCCATTTTGGAGATGCCGAGATCAAGCACGAATCAACGTCCCGCCCAAGCTGCCGATCAGCTCTTTTCCTTGGCCTCGACGTCGATGGTGTCCTTGTGCGCGGTGGCGTTGGTGACCTGGCCCGCCGGCGCATCGGCGGCGGGCGCGTCGGTCGCACCGTCCTTCATGCCGTCCTTGAAGCCCTTGACCGCACTGCCCAGGTCGGTGCCCATGTTTTTCAGCTTCTTGGTGCCGAAAATCATGACCACGATCAGCAACACGATCAGCCAATGCCAGATGGAAAACGAACCCATGGTGATACTCCTTGCACCGGGCGAAAGCGGCGCGTTGATGTGAATTTTAGACTGCGGGGCGCGCAGGCGGTTCCGGCAGCCGGATGGGGATCAACCCTTGAGCCAGGGGCGCGGCCCGCCGATCACGTGCAGGTGCAGGTGATGCACCTCCTGCCCAGCCTCGGCCCCGGTGTTGACCACCAGGCGAAAGCCGCCCGCCGGATAGGGGTTGCAGCCCTGCTCCATCGCCAGCCGGGGGGCCAGCGCCATCATGCGGCCCAGCAGGCGCTCGTGCTCGGGGCCCACGCTCATCATGGAGCCGATGTGCGCCTTGGGGATGATGAGAAAGTGCACCGGCGCCCAGGGCGCGATGTCGTGGAAGGCGAACAGCTCCTCGTCCTCGTAGACCTTGCGCGAGGGAATCTGCCCGGCAACGATCTTGCAGAAGATGCAGTCGGGGTCGTGGGGTGTGGCGCCGCTCATGCGCGTTCTCCGGTCGGGGCGGTCAGGGGGAATCGATGGCGGTGCCGCGCACGCCCAGATTGCGAAAGTGCGTCTTGATCCAGCGCTGGCCCATGCGGCGGCCGATCTCGAACAGCTGGTGCAGAAAGACGATGTCGGCGCGCATCTTGCTGGCCGAGCCGTAGCCGTGCAGCGCCGCGCCGCCGTCCACCCGGTGCAGCAGCATCTTCTTGTAGCGACCCGGGTCCAGCCGGCCCTCGTCGAGCAGGCGGGCAACGAACTCGATGGCGCGAAACTCGGCCAGCAGCGGCGCGTTGAAGGTGATCTCGTTGACGCGCTCCATGATGTCCTGCGCGTTGGCGTCGGCCTTGAAGGGCACGGCCACCGGGTTGATCTGCACCAGCACCACGTCGTTGCTGCGCGTGTTGTAGATCAGCGGGTAGAGCGCCGGGTTGCCCGAATAGCCGCCGTCCCAGTACAGCTCGCCCTCGATCTCGACCGGCTTGAACATGGTGGGCAGGCAGGCCGAGGCCATCACCGCGTCCACCGTCAGGCGCTTGCCGCTGAACACCTCGCCGACACCGGTGCGCACGTTGGTGGCGCAGACGAAGACCTTCATGGCCTGCGGCGTGTCCAGCAGCTCGAAATCGACCTGGTCGAGCAGCAGGCGCCGCAGCGGGTTGACCCCCAGCGGGTTGGCCTGCGCCGGCGAGATCCATTGCGAAAACCAGGACGCCACCGCCTGCGCCGCCGGCAGCGGCAGCCCGGTGCTGAAGTTGCCCAGCAGGCCCACGTTTTCCCAGAAGCGCTTGAGCGCCTTGCGCCCGGCCTCGTGTACGTCCTGGCCCTTCAGGCCGTCGTGGCGCGCGCGTGCCAGCCCGTGGGCCAGCACCACGGCGTTCATGGCGCCGGCGCTGGTGCCGCTGACGCCATCGGGCACGATGCGGCCGTCCTCCAGCAGCGCGTCCAGCACGCCCCAGGTGAAGGCGCCGTGCGAGCCGCCGCCCTGCAGCGCCAGGTCGACCGAGCGCGGCGCCTCGCCGGCCTTGGCGGCGCCGGTGCGCGCGGCCTCAGGCATCGACGGCCTGGCCGGCGTTCATGCGCACCATGCCCTTGACGATGCGGTACAGGAACCAGATCGAGATGAGGACCCAGGCGATCCAGCCCGGCAGCGCGAACAGCAGCCACAGCGGCGCGGTCAGCACATACCAGAAGCCGGCCCACAGCACCGAGCGGATGCGCCAGCTGAAATGGCTGGCCTGCCAGGTGCCGGCGGCCTCGTCCTTCTTGACCAGGTCGATGATCAGCGCCACCAGCAGCAGGGCGATGCTGGGCTGCGCGCCCGGAAACACCGCGCCCACCGCCACCACCAGGTGCAGGATGTAGCTGACCCAGCCCCAGATGCGCAGGTTGTCGGCCTGCGTCTGGCCCTTGGGCTCGACGTCGATGATGTCGTTGTTGCTCATGCGTGGGGACCTCCGTGCGTGGACTCGCTCTGCTCGCGCTCGCGCACCTTGCGCAGCGCCTTTTCCTCGATGCCCGACAAGCCTTCGCGGCGCGCCAGCTCGGCCACCACGTCGGCCGACGACAGGCCGAAATGCGCCAGCGCCACCATGCCATGAAACCACAGGTCGGCCATCTCGGCCACGATTTTTTCGGGCGCACCGCCATGCTCGGCGTCCTTGGCCGCCATCACCACCTCGGTGGCCTCCTCGCCGATCTTCTTGAGAAAGGCGTCGGGCCCCTTGTGCAGCAGGCGCGCGACATAGCTGGTGTCGGGGTTGCCCCCGGCGGCCGGCTTGCGGCTTTCGATGACGGCGCTCAGGCGCGCCAGGACGTCTTGTTGCGACATGGCCCCTATTTATAGATGGATTCGGGGTCTTTCAAGACCGGATCGACGGCCGTCCAGACGCCGTCTTTCAGCACGCTGAAGAAACAGCTGTGACGCCCGGTGTGGCAGGCAATGCCGGGATCGTGCCCCAGCTGCGTCACCTTGAGCAGCACCACGTCCTGGTCGCAGTCGATGCGGATCTCGTGCACCTGCTGCACGTGGCCCGATTCCTCGCCCTTGAACCACAGGCGCTGGCGCGAGCGGCTGAAGTACACCGCGCGGCCCAGCTCGGCCGTCTTGGCCAGCGCCTCGCGGCTCATCCAGGCGAACATCAGCACGTCGCCCGAGCCGGCCTCCTGCGCGATCACCGGCACCAGGCCCTGCGCGTCCCACTTGACTTCGTCCAACCAGTTCATGCAGGGATTGTGCGCGATTCACCAAGCGTTGTCGGTGCTGCGGAATTTACTATTAAATAAATAGCTATTCGCGCTTGATCAACGGGCATCAGCGCCCGGTTTGACTTGAAAACCTCTACGCGTCGGCGGCGCTCGATCAAGAACGCGTCGAACGGCCGCGGAGCAGGCCCTGCCAGCAGCCGCCGCGGAACCGGCTTTGCCGGGCCGCAGGCGGCGCCCCCTCGAGGGGGGAGGCGCAACATCGCGCAGCGAGTGCAGCAACGGGGGTGGTCAATACACGCCCTGGGCCAGCATGGCGTCGGCGATCTTGACGAACGCGGCGATGTTGGCGCCTTCGACGTAGTTCACGGTGCCGTCCTTGCGCTCGCCATGGCGCACGCAGTTGCCGTGGATGTCCTTCATGATCTCGTGCAGGCGCAGGTCGACGTCGCTGTGCGACCAGGACAGGCGCATGGCGTTCTGGCTCATCTCCAGGCCCGAGGTGGCCACGCCGCCGGCGTTGCTGGCCTTGCCCGGCGCATACAGCGTGCCGGCGGCCAGAAAGGCGTCCACCGCCTCCAGCGTGCTGGGCATGTTGGCGCCCTCGGCCACGCAGACCACGCCATTGGTGATCAGCGTCCTGGCATCGCCCGCTTCCAGCTCGTTTTGCGTGGCGCAGGGCAGCGCGATGTCCACCGGCACGTGCCAGGGGCGCTTGCCGGGCTCGAACTTCAGCTTGTTCTTCTTGCAGAAATCGGCCAGCCGGCCACGCTGCACGTTCTTGAACTCCATCAGGTCCTGCAGCAGGCCGTGGCTGATGCCGTGGTCGTGCACCAGGGTGCCGCCCGAGTCGGACAGCGTGACCACCTTGGCGCCCAGCTCCAGCGCCTTCTCGGCCGCGTACTGCGCCACGTTGCCCGCGCCCGAGATGCTGACCGTGCGACCGTCGAAGCCCAGCTGCTTGCGCCGCAGCATCTCCTGCGCGAAGTACACGGTGCCGTAGCCCGTGGCCTCGGGGCGCATCAGGCTGCCGCCAAAGGCGATGCCCTTGCCGGTGAACACGCTGCTGGCGTTGTTGGCCAGCTTTTTCATCATGCCGGCCATGAAGCCGACCTCGCGCGCACCCACGCCCATGTCGCCCGCGGGCACGTCGGTGTCGGCGCCCAGGTGGCGGTACAGCTCGCACATCAGCGACTGGCAAAAGCGCATCACCTCGCCGTCGCTCTTGCCCTTGGGGTCGAAGTCGCTGCCGCCCTTGCCGCCGCCCATGGGCAGCGTGGTCAGCGCGTTCTTGAAGGTCTGCTCGAAGCCCAGGAACTTCAGGATCGACAGGTTCACGCTGGGGTGAAAGCGCATGCCGCCCTTGTAGGGGCCGACCGCCATGTTGTGCTGCACGCGAAAGGCGCGGTTGACCTGCGTCTGACCCTTGTCGTCCACCCACGTCACGCGAAACTGGATCGCGCGGTCGGGCTCGCACAGGCGCTCGAGCACGCCGTATTCGCGGTACTTGGGGTTCTTTTCGAGAAAGGGCCACAGCGAGATCACGACCTCGCGCACGGCCTGCAGAAACTCGGGCTGGCCGGGGTCGCGGCGCTGGATGGCGCCCATGAAATCTTCAAGGCTTTGGGTGGTCAAAAGAATCTCCTGGAAATGAAACTGGCCATGGCGCGCGTGCAAGCTGCAAGCTACAAGCGCACCGGGATGCCGCGCCCGGCCAGATGCTGCTTGGCCTGCGCGATGGTGAAGGTGCCGTAGTGAAAGATGCTGGCGGCCAGCACGGCGTCGGCGCCGCCGGTCTGGATGCCGTCGGCCAGGTGATCGAGCGTGCCCACGCCGCCCGAGGCGATCACCGGCACGTCGACGGCGTCGCTCACGGCGCGCGTCAACTCCAGGTCGAAGCCGATCTGGGTGCCGTCGCGGTCCATGCTGGTCAGCAAAATCTCGCCGGCGCCATAGTCGGCCATCTGGCGCGCCCAGGCCACGGCGTCGAGGCCGGTGTTCTTGCGCCCGCCGTGGCTGTAGACGTCCCAGCCGGCGCCGCGCGCGGCCAGCTCGCCGCCCGTGCGCCGGCGCGCGTCGATGGCCACCACGATGCACTGCGCGCCGTACTTGCCCGAGGCGTCGCGGATCACCTGCGGGTCGGCGATGGCGGCCGAGTTGAAGCTGGTCTTGTCGGCCCCGGCGTTGAGCAGCCGGCGCACGTCGGCCACGGTGCGCACGCCGCCGCCCACGGTGAGCGGGATGAAGACCTGGCTGGCCACCGCCTCGATGATGGGCAGGATCAGATCGCGCCCGTCGCTGGTGGCGGTGATGTCCAGGAAGGTCAGCTCGTCGGCGCCCTGCTCGTTGTAGCGCGCGGCGATCTCCACCGGGTCGCCCGCGTCGCGCAGCTCGACAAAATTGACGCCCTTGACCACGCGACCGCCGGTCACGTCCAGGCAGGGGATGATGCGTTTTGCCAGCATGAATGGTAGGACGTAAAAAGGATGATCAAAAAATAGGCGGCGAGATATCTGGATTCGCACATTCAGCGACCTCTTCCAGCCCCCAAATAGCTCTCCACGCCCGAAAACCAAGCCGTGGAAATTCAATGTCCAAGCGGTCAACAAAGTAAATCACGTGGCAGATTTCGGTCCCACCAAACTTTGGCCCCCGCAGCCCACGTCCCACCATCTGCTCAAACAAGACGTGACTCACGGTAGGCCGCGCGATAACGACGTGAGTGACCAGCGGAGCATCGAAACCGGTAGTCAAAACTTCACAGTTGCACAGAACCCGCGTCACGCCGTCACGAAACTCCGACACGATCCGGCGTCGTTCGGACCGACGTGAACTACCTGAGATGAAAGCAGCAGGTATGCCCTGCGCTCTCAACATGAACGCAACAATTGAGGCATCGGTCACGCTTGGGCCGAAATACAGAATTCGACTGTTCGGCTCGCGTGCAATTTTGAGAAGCTCCTTGAACACAGTCGAGCGACGCGGAGCATCATCAGCCAACTGCATCAGCCGTCGGTCAATGGATTCCAGCAGCGTGGTCTCGCTAAGCTCCGACTTGGGCGCCAATAGGTCAGAAACACGAAGATTTTTTCGGGTCTCGAATTTGACCTCGATAGGATTGGCTAGAACTTGACGTGTCTGCAGTACTTCGCGGGGATTTTCTCCCAGAGATTCATTTGGTTCCACAATACGCCGAAAAAGTGTGAACAACTCGCGCGTACCTAGTTCAGGAATGCTTCTCAGGTATTCGGCACGAAATGGTGTAGCAGTCAACCCCAAAACACGCGGCTCGGGCCGTTCATGCATCCGAGATCGCGATTCAAAGTACTCGATCAAACGTCGATACTGCGGTGCTGCCGCCCTGTGCGCTTCATCAATGACCATGAGATCAATGCGATCGCACCATGACTCAAACGTTTGGCCGAACGTTTGCTGCCATCTCTTGAAATCGTTCTCTAATCGCTGCGGCGTCGCGACCAAAATCTGAGGGTCATCGTGCGCCCCGAGGAGTTCATCATCTACCCCGTCGCCCCGACCAAACTGCCCAAAACGCCGATCCAGCCGCAAGACCGGAGCGCCCGAAGTCTCACTCCAAACTTGGCGCAAAGCCTCAACTGCCTGCTCCAGTAGTTCCTCTGTGTGAGCGATCCACAAGACAACAGGTCGAACGGCGCCTGTTTGCGGGCGACTCAAGTAGCGCGTGACGTATTCACTTGCCACGCGCGTCTTGCCGCCACCCGTGGGCAAGGTTGCAATCACCCGCGGATGTTTTCGGCCGGGCGCTAGCGACGATTGACATTTTTCGAGCACTTCATGCTGGAAATCGGTCAGTGCCGGTAGCGCAGTACGGCCATTGAACCACTCGACGTCGTCTGGCGTTCGGCCAGCCGGCGAACCTGCGAACGACTCATCGAATCCCGCCAATCTCGCAAAGCTCAGCGCGGCAGCTTTTCCCGCGTGCCAACGAGCAGGGCTGTTAATCCCAATCCGCTTGGCCACAATATCGCGAAGCGACTTGTTCGCAAACAGGTCGGCACCATGCTGCAGGATCAACGCCGCTGCCAAGCTGTCTTTGGTAAGACTGGGAGCTTGCCCCAGCGCGCTTCTCGCCAAACTCCGAAACCCATTCAGTAGGTGCCTCCCAAGTAAACGCTCGAGGTCGTCGTGGCTAAGCACACTCGAGAGGCGACGAGAGCCCGAAAACAGCGGCTCAAGTAGCCCTTCAGAAAGATCAATAGAAGTCTCCACGTCTTTGGCAAGGTCGCGGCTGCGCTGATTCAACCGCGGGTCAGGCGGCCAAGCTGCACGTTGCTCGGAATTCACCATCGTTCTAGAAGATGTGCCGACTCGCCTAGGCGGTGTCGCCCAACTCGTCGGCGCGCTCTTGCGCCGCGGCGAAGTCCAGGTCGCCGGAATAAATGGCGCGCCCGCAGATGACGCCCTCGACGCCCTCGCCTTCGACCGCGCACAGGGCCTCGATGTCGGCCATGCCGGACAGCCCGCCGGAGGCGATCACCGGGATGGACAGCGCCTGCGCCAGCTTGACGGTGGCCTCGACGTTGATGCCCGAGAGCATGCCGTCGCGCCCGATGTCGGTGTAGACGATGGACTCGACGCCCCAGTCCTCGAACTTGCGCGCCAGATCGACCACCGCGTGGCCCGTGAGCTTGCTCCAGCCATCGGTGGCGACCTTGCCGTCCTTGGCGTCCAGGCCGACGATGATGTGGCCGCCGAAGGCGCTGCAGGCGTCCTTCAGAAAGCCGGGGTTCTTGACGGCCGCGGTGCCGATGATGACGTAGCGCATGCCGGCGTCGATGTATTTCTCGATCGTGTCCAGATCGCGAATGCCGCCGCCCAGTTGCACCGGGATGTCGTCCCCCACTTCCTTCAGGATGGCCTTGATGGCGCCCAGGTTTTGCGGCTTGCCGGCAAAGGCGCCGTTCAGGTCCACCAGGTGCAGGCGGCGCGCGCCCTGGTCCAGCCAGTGCGCGGCCATCTCGGCCGGGGCTTCGCTGAAGGTGGTGGCCTGGGCCATGTCGCCTTGCTTGAGGCGCACGCAATGGCCGTCCTTGAGGTCGATCGCGGGAATCAGCAGCATGATCGGTTGAGAGAGAAAATGACTGGTTGCGCTTGATGTGCTTGCGCGAGATGCTATGAAAAAAAGAGTGACCGCCGATCAGGGGTCCCAGTGCAGGAAGTTGCGATACAGCTGCAGGCCCTGCGCCGCGCTCTTTTCGGGGTGAAACTGCGTGGCAAAAATATTATCGCGTGCGATGGCCGAGGCAAAACGCACGCCGTATTCGGTCTCGCCGGCGCCGTGCGCCGCCGCCTTCGGCCGGGCATAAAAGCTGTGCACGAAGTAGAACCACTGGCCGTCGGCCTGCGCGCCCCACACCGGGTGCGGGCGGCTGTGGAACACCCGGTTCCAGCCCATCTGCGGCACCTTGTAGCGGCTGCCGTCGGGTGCGTGCTGGCCGGCCAGCTCGAAGCGCAGCACCTCGCCGGCAATCAGGCCCAGGCCCTTGGTTCCGGCCGCCGTGGGGCCTTCGGCGCTGTGGTCCAGCAGCATCTGCATGCCCACGCAGACACCGAACAGCGGCTTGCTGGCCGCCGCCTGCAGCACCGATTCGAGCAGGCCCGACTCGCGCAGCTCGCGCATGCAGTCGGCGATCGCGCCCTGGCCGGGCAGCACCACGCGGTGCGCGGCGCGCACCTGGGCCGCATCGGAGGTGATGACGGCGTTGACGTGGGTGTCCTGCGTGGCGTGCATCACGGCCTGCGCCACCGAGCGCAGGTTGCCCATGCCGTAGTCGACCACGGCAACGGTTTGGTTGACTCTTGAATTCATAGCTGCTCGCGCTTGCTGGACGCGGGCTGGGGCCCGATTTGGCTTATAGAACCCCTTTGGTGGACGGGATTTGCCCGGCCGCGCGCGGGTCGGGCGCGAGCGCCATGCGCAGCGCGCGGCCGAAGGCCTTGAAGATGGTCTCGACCTGGTGGTGCGCGTTGACGCCCTTGAGGTTGTCGATGTGCAGCGTGACGTGGGCGTGATTGACGAAGCCCTGGAAGAACTCGTGCACCAGCTGGGTGTCCAGGCCGCCGATCATGCCGCTGGAAAAGCGCGCGTCCAGCACCAGGCCGGGGCGGCCCGAAAAGTCGACCACCACGCGCGACAGCGCCTCGTCCAGCGGCACGTAGCTGTGGCCGTAGCGCGTGAGGCCGGCCTTGTCGCCCACCGCCTGGCGCACCGCCTGGCCCAGGGCGATGCCCACGTCTTCCACCGTGTGGTGGCCGTCGATGTGCAGGTCGCCTTTGGCCTCGATGTCGAGGTCGATCAGGCCGTGGCGCGCGATCTGGTCGAGCATGTGGTCGAAAAAGCCGATGCCGGTGGCCAGCCGGGAACGGCCGCTGCCGTCCAGGTCGAGGCGGACATGAATCTTCGTTTCGGCGGTGTCGCGCGAAACCTCGGCGGTGCGGGCTGGGGTCGTCATAGGGCGGCTTGCAGGGCGGCCAGCATCTGCGCGTTCTCGTCGGCGGTGCCCACCGTCAGGCGCAGGCACTGGGCCAGCAGAGCATGCATTTTAGAAACGTTTTTGACCAGCACCCCGCGCGCGCGCATGCCCTCGAAGGCCTTGTTGGCATCGGGCACGCGCAGCAGGATCATGTTGGCCTGGCTGGGAAAGGCGTGCACCCCGGGCAGCCGGGCCAGCGCTTCAAAAAGCAGAGCGCGTTGCGCACGAATGTCCTGGGCTTGCGCGGCAAAAACATCGGAATGTCCGAGCGCGAACAGCGCGCATTCGGCGTTCAGCACGCTCACGTTGTAGGGCGGGCGCACCTTGTCCAGCTCGGCCATCAGCGTGGCCTCGCCCAGCAGGTAGCCGATGCGCACGCCCGCCAGGCCGTACTTGCTGAGCGTGCGCAGGATCAGCACGTGGCGGTGCTGCGCTGGCGCGGCGCGCACGTTCTCGATCCAGCTGCGCGCGGCAAAGGGCTGGTAGGCCTCGTCCATCACCACCAGGCCGCCGGCCGCGCCCTGCGCGGCGATGATGCGGGCGATGGCGCCCTCGTCCCACAGCGTGCCGGTGGGGTTGTTGGGGTAGGCCAGGTAGACGATGGCCGGGCGGTGCCGGGCGATCGCCGCCAGCATGGCCGCTTCATCCAGCTCGAAGTCGGCCGTGAGCGGCACGCCGTGAAAGGCCAGGCCCTGCAGCTGCGCGCTCATCGCGTACATGACGAAGCCGGGCAGCGGCGCCAGGATGGACGCGCCCGGCAGGTCGCAGGCCAGCGCCAGCAGGCTGATCAGCTCGTCCGAGCCGTTGCCCAGCATCAGCGACCAGTCCGCCGGCGGCTGTGCGTGGCCCCACAGCGCGGTCTTCAGCGCATCGATGCGCTCGCCGGGATAGCGGTTGACGGCCACCTGGCCCAGCCGCGCGCCCAGTTCGGCCTGCAGCGCGGGCGACAGCCGGTGCGGGTTTTCCATCGCGTCGAGCTTGATCAGCCCGCGCGAATCCTGCACCGCATAGGCGTGCATGCCCTGCACGTCGTGGCGGATGCGGGCCAGGGGCTTGGGGGTAGCGGAGGAAATCGGAGCGTTCATGTCAGTCTTCCTGGCCCGGGGGCAAGTCGTCCGGGCCGGTTCGAAACGGGTTGAGCACCTGCACGGTCTCGAAGCGCTGCTGGTGCTGCAGGTCCTCGCTCAGCAGAAAGCGGCAACCCTGCTGCTGGGCCGAGGACACGATCAGCGCGTCCCAGTAGCTGAGCGCATAGCGGTCCTGCAACGCCCAGGCACCGTCGATCACGTAGGTGTCCAGGTGCGGCGGCTGCCACTGGCGCAGGTTGCGCACCTGCGCGCGCGCCTGCTGCACCGGCATCACGGCGCGAAACTTGGTGATGGCATTGTTGTAGAACTCGTTGAGCACCTGGGTGCTGATGCGCCCGCTCTGCCGCGTCCAGCACCAGCGAACCCACTCGCGCGCGCGCGCCTGCTTGGGCAGATCGCGCTCGTCCACGGTGTAGAGAAAGACGTTGGTGTCAACGAAAACGAGCGCGCTCATACATCTCGTCGCGGCTCAGGTAAGGCCCGTCGCTCACGCCCCAGGATTCGAAGCGCAAGGCCTCGCGCATGGCCTGCGCGTAAGCGTCTTCCTGACGCATCTTCTCGGCCAGCAACTCGCCCACCATGCGCGACACGCTGCTGCCGCGCTTGGCCGCCTCGATGCGCGCCCATTCGAGCACGCTTTCCTCGACGGTGATGGTGAGGTTCTTCATGCTCACCAGTCTACACGAATTTCGTGTTGCACGAAATTCGTGTTGCCAACCCAAGCGCTAGGGTTTCTGGCGCTGCAGCCCCTCCAGCGCCGCCAGGTCGAGCTGGCCCATGGCGCCGCGCACGCCGTCGATGGGCACGCCGCGGCCTTCCACGCTCACCACCAGGCCGTTCTTCAGGATGGTCTTGGCGTCGGCCTCGCTGCCGTCCTTGCGGTAGTCCTCGTGCAGGGTGCGTCCGCCCGCCTGCCAGGTTTTTTCTATGCGGCCGTCGCTTTCCTTCTCGCCCTGCACCAGGCCGGCCATCTGCGCCAGGCCCGACAGGCCGCCCATGTCGATGATCTCGGCGCGCAGATGCTTGTCGCCGCGGCCGTACTCGGCCTGCGCCTGGCCCATGCTGACGCCCATGGCCTGGTTGTTCTGCACCTCCAGCGCCGTGCGCGGCAGGCCCGCCAGCTGATCGGGCAGCGCGGCCTTGAGCGCCTGCACGTCGACGCTGCCCTGCGCGCCACCCAGCGCGCCCATGGCCACCGCCGCGGCCTGCCCGGCGGCCGCGGCGGCGCTGGCCGGGTTGCCGCTCTTTTGCGCCTGCTCCATCTGGCGCGTGGCCTCCTCCATCTTCTTGCCGGCGGCCGCCAGCGCCGCCGAGTCGATGGCGACCTTGCCCTGCGGCGTGGTGATCGACACCCCGCCGCCCATCATCGGGTGGTGCGGCCGAAACAGCGCCAGCAGCGCGCCGAAGACCACGCCCAGCACGATCGACGCCACGATCAGCACCAGGGTGTAGACCGCCGATTTTTCGGGCGGGTTTTTCATCAGCACCGGCAGCCCGGTGTAGATCAGGTAGATCGAGTACAGCGCCGCCAGCAGCCCCAGCATGGACAGCATGGGCAGCAGGCTGAACACGCCGCCCACCAGCGCGGCCGTGCTGGCGTACACCGTCAGCTTGAGCGCCTGGATGGGGCTTTGCACCCCGCCGAAGCGCGGCGCCAGCGCGTTGGCGATCAGCGACAGCACGTAGATGCCCACCAGGCTCAGCACGTAGGACAGCACCGCGTTGCCCAGCCCCGCCAACGGCGACAGCCGCACCGTGAAGCCGAAGCCGCCCACGCCGATCAGCGACATGCCGATGAAGCCGCAAACCGCCGGAATGGCGGCCAGCCACATCAGGTAGCCCTTGTACAGCCCGGCCGGCGTGGCCGGTTCGGCCTCGATCAGGCCCCAGGTGGGGCGGGGGTTGAGCAAGATGGCCTTGGCGCGATCGGCGATGTTCATGACAGGGCTCCGTCGTGGGAAGAAGGGCACGGTACCCGATTCATCGCCCGCGTCAATGCCCGCCGGCCCGCCGAAAGGCCGTAGACAGTTCAGCCGACCCCCTCCTGCTGAGGGCGGGCCAGGCGCAGCGCGCCGTCAGGGCTTCAGGCGCAGCTCGGCCGCGCGCGCGTGCGCCTGCAGGCCCTCGCCATGCGCCAGCACGCTGGCGATGCGGCCGATCTGCTGCGCGCCGGCCTCGCTGACTTCGATCAGGCTGCTGCGCTTTTGAAAGTCGTACACCGACAGCGGCGAGGAGAAGCGCGCCGTGCCGCTGGTGGGCAGCACGTGGTTGGGGCCGGCGCAGTAGTCGCCCAGGCTTTCGCTGGTGTAGGCGCCCAGGAAGATCGCGCCGGCGTGGCGCAGCAGCGGCTCCCAGCGCTGGGGCGTGCGGCTGGCGATCTCCAGGTGCTCGGGCGCGATGCGGTTGGCCAGCGTGCAGGCCTCTTCCATGCTGCGCGTGTGGATGAGCGCGCCGCGGCCGGCCAGGCTGGCGGCAATGATCGGCGCGCGCGCCAGCGTGGGCAGCAGGCGGTTCATGGCCGCCTGCACCTGCTCGATGTAGTCGGCGTCGGGGCAAAGCAGGATGGCCTGCGCCAGCTCGTCGTGCTCGGCCTGGCTGAACAGGTCCATCGCCACCCAGTCGGGCGGCGTGCTGCCGTCGGCCAGCACCAGGATTTCGCTCGGGCCGGCGATCATGTCGATGCCCACGGTGCCGAACACGCGCTTCTTGGCGCTGGCCACGTAGGCGTTGCCGGGACCGGTGATCTTGTCGACCTTGGGAATGGCGGCGGTGCCGTAGGCCAGCGCCGCCACGGCCTGCGCGCCGCCGACGGTGAAGGCACGCGTGACGCCGGCCACGTGGGCGGCGGCCAGCACCAGCGGGTTCTTGTCACCCTTCGAGTCCTTCGACGAGCCGTCCCTGCGGGCCGGCGTGGGCACCACCATGATGATCTCGCGCACGCCGGCCACGTGCGCGGGGATGGCGTTCATCAGCACGCTGCTGGGGTAGGCGGCCTTGCCGCCGGGCACGTAAATGCCCACGCGGTCCAGCGGCGTCACCTTCTGGCCCAGCAGGGTGCCGTCCTCGTCGCGGTACATGGCGGTCTCGCCGCCCTGGGTCTTTTGCCACTCGTGAAAGCGGCGGATGCGACCGGCCGCGGCCTGCAGCGCCTGGCGCTGCTCGGCGGGCAGGCCGTCGAAGGCGGCGGCCAGCTCGTCGGCCTTGAGCTGCAGCGCGCCCATGCTGGCGGCCTGCACACCGTCGAAGCGCGCGGTGTACTCCAGCACCGCCGCGTCGCCGCGCGCGCGCACGTCGGCCAGGATGGCGGCCACGCGCTCCTCGATGGCGGCGTCCTGCTCGGCGCTCCAGTGCAGGCGCTGCTGGAATTTTTGATCGAAATCGGCCTCGGCCGTTGACAGGCGGGCGGGAGCAGCTACCAAATTCATACCACCTCCGGCGACACCGCGGCCGCAAAGGCGTCGATGATGGGGCGCATGGCCGCGGTCTTGAGCTTGAGCGCCGCCTGGTTGACCACCAGGCGCGAGCTGATGTCCATGATGTGCTCGACTTCGACCAGGTGGTTGGCCGCCAGCGTCTTGCCGGTGCTGACCAGGTCGACGATGGCCTCGGCCAGGCCGGTGAGCGGCGCCAGCTCCATGCTGCCGTACAGCTTGACCAGGTCCACGTGCACGCCCTTGTCGGCAAAAAAGCGCCGCGCGATGGTCGGGTACTTGGTGGCCACGGTGATGCGGCTGCCCTGGCGCACGGCGCTGGCGTAGTCGAAGCCCTCGGGCGCCGCCACCGCCATGTGGCAGCGCGCGATGCGCAAGTCCAGCGGCTGATACAGGCCCGCGCCGCCGTGTTCGATCAGCGTGTCCAGCCCGGTCACGCCCAGGTCGGCGCCGCCGTATTCGACATAGGTCGGCACGTCGGTGGCGCGCACCAGCACCACGCGCACCTCGGGCCGGTTGGTGGCCAGGATGAGCTTGCGCGAGGTTTCCGGGTCCTCCGTCACCGTGATGCCGGCGGCCGCCAGCAGCGGCAGGGTTTCATCGAAGATGCGGCCCTTGGACAAAGCAAGCGTGATCACGATTGCGTCTCCTTTTTTTCAAGCGTGATCACGATTGCGCCTCCTGTGTTTCAAGCGTGATCATGCGGCGACCCTCTCGATGTCGGCGCCCAGGCCGCGCAGCTTTTCTTCCATCTGGTCGTAGCCGCGGTCCAGGTGGTAGATGCGGTCGACCACGGTCTCGCCCTCGGCCACCAGGCCGGCGATGACCAGGCTGGCCGAAGCGCGCAGGTCGGTCGCCATCACGCGCGCGCCCGACAGGCGGGCGCCGCCGGCCACGGTGGCGACGCGGCCGTCGACCATGATCTCGGCGCCCAGGCGCATCAGCTCGTTGACGTGCATGAAGCGGTTCTCGAAGATGGTCTCGGTCACGCTCACCGTGCCCTGCGCCACCAGGTTCAGCGTCATGAACTGCGCCTGCATGTCGGTCGGGAAACCCGGGTACTCCATGGTGCGAAAGCCCTGCGCCTTCAGCCGGGCGCCGCCGCCGCTGGCCACGCGGAGGCCATCGGCCTCGGCCGTGACCTGCACGCCGGCGTCGCGCAGCTTGTCGATCACCGCCTCCAGGTGGTCGGCGCGCGCGTGCCGCAGCAGCGCCTGGCCGCCACAGGCGGCCACCGCGCACAGGAAGGTGCCGGCCTCGATGCGGTCGGCCACCACGCGGTGCGTGCAGCCGTGCAGGCGATCGACGCCCTGCACGCGGATGTGGCTGGAGCCTTGGCCCTCAATGCGCGCGCCCATCTTGATGAGCAGCTCGGCCAGGTCGCTCACCTCGGGCTCCTGCGCGGCGTTTTCGAGTACCGTCTCGCCCTCGGCCAGGCAGGCGGCCATCAGCAGGTTCTCGGTGCCGGTGACGGTGACCATGTCGGTGGTGATGCGCGCGCCGGTGAGGCGCGTGCGGCCGGCCGGCAGGCGCGCCTCCATGTAGCCGTGCTCGACGGTGATCTCGGCGCCCATGGCCTGCAGGCCCTTGATGTGCTGGTCGACCGGGCGCGAGCCGATGGCGCAACCGCCGGGCAGCGACACCCGCGCGCGGCCGAAGCGCGCCAACAGCGGCCCCAGCACCAGCACCGAGGCGCGCATGGTCTTGACCAGCTCGTAGGGCGCCTCGGGCTCGAGCGTGTCGGGCGCGGCAAAGCCCATGCCGCCGCGCTCGCCATGGGTTTCGACGAGCACGCCCATGTGCTCGAGCAGGCGGCGCATGGTGCGCACGTCGTGCAGGCGCGGCACGTTGGTGAGCTGCACCGGCTCGCTCGTCAGCAGCGCCGCGCACATTTCGGGCAGGGCGGCGTTCTTGGCGCCCGAGATCGTCACCGTGCCCGAAAGCGGGCGTCCGCCGTGGATGAGCAATTGATCCATCGTGACCGTTATTCTTCAGTCAAATCGGCCTCCAGCGCCCGTCAATCAAGCGCCATCAGCTATCAAATATATAGTATTACTGGCCCTGCGCCGCCCATTCGGCGGGCGTGAAGGTGCGCATGGACAGCGCGTGCACCGCCTCGGACTGCATCTGGCTTTCCAGCGTGGCGTAGACCAGCTGGTGGCGCGCGATGGTGCGCTGGCCCTCGAACCGCGGCGAGACGATGACGGCGAACCAGTGGCGGCCGTCGCCCTCCACCTGCAGGTGCTCGCAGGGCAGGCCGGCGGCGATGATCTGTTGGATTTGTTCAGCGTCCATGAGGGTCAGTTTCTGAGTTTGTAGCCGGTCTTCAGCAGGTGCAGCGTCAGCGCCGACACCGCCAGCACGCTGACCACCGCCACGCCCAGGCTGAACCAGGGCGAGACGTCGCTGACGCCGAAGAAGCCGTAGCGAAAGCCGTCGATCATGTAGAAGAACGGGTTGAAGCGGCTCACCGTCTGCCACACGGCGGGCAGGGTGTGAATGGAGTAGAACACACCGGCCAGAAAGGTCATGGGCATGACGATGAAGTTCTGGAACACCGCCATCTGGTCGAACTTGTCGGCCCACAGCCCGGCCAGCAGGCCCAGCACGCCCATCAGCAGCGCGCCCAGCACGGCAAAGGCAAGGATCCAGCCCAGTGCCGCGGCCTGCGGCGGCGCATACCACAGGGTGACCAGGTACACGCCCACGCCCACCATCAGCCCGCGCAGCACGGCGGCGCCGACGTAGGCGATGAACCAGTGCCAAGCGTTCAGCGGCGTCAGCAGCAGGAACACCAGGTTGCCCATGATCTTGCTTTGCACCAGGCTGGAGGCGCTGTTGGCAAAGGCGTTCTGCAGCACGCTCATCATCACCAGGCCGGGCACCAGGAAGGCCACGTAGCCCACGCCCGGATAAACCTGCACGCGCCCCTGCAGCACGTGGCCGAAGATCAGCAAATACAGCACGCTGGTCAGCACCGGCGCGGCGATGGTCTGGGTGGCGACGCGCCAAAAGCGCAGCACCTCCTTGGTCAGCAGCATCTTCCAGCCGTCCTCGGGGGCCGGCAGGGCGTGCAGGTGGGGGGCGCCGGGGTGCGCGGCGGGGGTGATGGCCTGTTCGGTGCTCATTGCGCATGCTCCAGTGCCGGCACCGCCGCCGGGGCCGGGCCGCTCATCAGCTGGATGAACACGTCCTCCAGGTCGGCCTTGCGGATTTCGAGGTCCTCGATGCGCACGCCGGCCTCGCGCAGCGCGGCCAGGTGGTGCTCCACCTCGGCCGCCATGGGCGCGGGCAGCTCGACGATGCGCCCGGTGACGCGCGCCTGCGCCGCCAGCGCGGGCGGCAGGGCGTCGTCGGTCTTGAAGTGCAGCACCTTGGCCGCTGCCTTGGCCAGCAGCGCGCTGGTGCGGTCCAGCGCGATCACGCGCCCCAGCTTGAGCATGGCGATGCGCTGGCACAGCGCCTCGGCCTCCTCCAGGTAGTGCGTGGTCAGCAGCACGGTGTGGCCGCGCCGGCTGAGGTTGGAGATGAACTGCCACAGGGTCTGGCGCAGCTCGACGTCGACGCCGGCGGTGGGCTCGTCTAGCACGATGACGGGCGGCTTGTGCACCAGCGCCAGGCCCACCAGCACGCGCCGCTTCATGCCGCCCGACAGCTGGCGCATGTTGGCGCCGGCCTTGTCGGACAGGCCCAGGCCGTCGAGCAGCTCGTCGATCCAGTCGTCGCTGTGGCGCAGGCCGAAGTAGCCGGCCTGAAAGCGCAGCGCCTCGCGCACGGTGAAAAAGGGGTCGAACACCAGCTCCTGCGGCACGATGCCCAGGTGCCGGCGCGCCGCCACGAAGTCCTTCTGCACGTCGTAGCCATGCACCAGCACGCGCCCACCGCTGGCGCGCGCCAGGCCGGCCAGGATGGAAATCAGGGTTGTCTTGCCGGCGCCGTTGGGGCCCAGCAGGCCAAAGAACTCGCCCTCCTCGATGTCGAAGCTGACGTCGTCGAGGGCCTTGAACGGGGGTGGGGCGTGTTTCCCGGTGCTGGCGTAGACCTTGGAAACCGATTGAAAGCTGATCGCGGGCATGAAGCCCTCGATTGTACGATTTTGGGGGTTTTCAGACCGGGGTTGCGGCCTCGGGCAACAAGGCGCCCACGCCGTACAGGCCGGCCAGGGTGCGCAGCCGCGGCGCCAGGCCGCGCACGGCCAGGGTGTGGCCGGCGTGGCGGCAGCTGCGGCGCAGGCCCAGCAGCACGGCCAGGGCGGACGAATCGAAGCGCTCCAGCGCGGTGGCGTCGACCACCACCTCGGGGCCGGGCTCGACCGCCGCCGCCTGGCGCAGCATCGCCAGCGCGGCGCGGGCCTGCACGTGGGTCAATTCGGCCGGCAGCACCAGCATGGTTAGCGCTTGTCGGCAGAGGCCGTGGCGTTGGCCTGGTTGCGCTCGTCCAGCGCCTTGATCAGGCCGTCGATGCCCGACTTGTTGATCTGCTCGGCGAACTGCGAGCGGTAGTTGGCCACCAGCCACACGCCCAGCACGTTCAGGTCGTAGATCTTCCAGCCCGCGCCCTGGCCGGGCGTGCGCTCCAGCCGGTAGTCCAACTCGATCGGGTCGCCCCGGCCGATCACCTCGGTGCGCACCGTCACCTCCTTGTCGTCGGCGCCGGCGCGCAGCGGCTTGACCTCGACCTTCTGGTCGCTGACCTGCTTGAGCGCACCGGCGTAGGTGCGCACCAGCAGCACCTTGAAGGCGGTCTGCAGCTGCTGGCGCTGCTCGGGCGTGGCGCGGCGCCAGGCCGGGCCGGTGGCCGAAGCGGTCATGCGCACGAAGTTGACGTTGGGCATGATCTTGCTGTCGACCACGCTGATCACGCGGTCGATGTCGCCGTTCTGCAGCGCCTTGTCGCTGCGGATGAGGGCCAGCACCTCGTTGGACAGGCGGCCGATCATGGCGTCGGGCGCCTCGTCGGCGGCCCAGGCGCCGCTCGCGCCCGCCAGCAGCGCCAGGGCGGCGGCGGAAGATTGCAGGAAACGGCGGCGTTCGGTCAGGCTCATGTTCATCGTCGGTATCGTCGGGCGCCACGCAGGGCGGATCGGTCAAGCATAAACCGGGCACCCGGGCGCGGGGTGACAAGGCGTTGCACGCGCCGCGCCCCCTTATTGGGCGGGCGTGGCGGGCGGCGCGCTGGCGGGCGGCTCGTCGAGGTCGTAGCGCTCCTCGTCGACCGGCTCGCCGTCGCGCACGTCGTTGCGGCGCTTTTGCAGGAAGGCGTCGCGCTGGAAGCTGTAGGGGTCCAGCGCGGCCTGGTTCAGCAGCTGCTCCACCCCCAGCAGGCGCGCGCGCGTGTCGACCGCCTCCAGCACCGTGAGCGAATTGCGCACCGGCACGTCGTTGATCTGCCCCTGCGGGCGGCCCAGGTAGTCGACCGGCAGGGCGATGGTGTCGCGCAGGGTGGACGGGCCCAGCAGGGGCAGCACCAGGTAAGGGCCGGAGTCGGCGCCCCAGTAGCCCAGCGTCTGGCCAAAGTCCTCGCGGTGGCGCACCAGGTGCATCTCGGTGGCCGGATCGAACAGGCCGCCGATGCCGATGGTGGTGTTGACCACCACGCGCCAGAACGAATGCAGCGCGCCCTCGGGCTTGGCCTGCAGCACGTTGTTGACGAAGGACCAGACGTCGCCCAGGTTGCCGAAGAAGTTGCCCACGCCGGTGTGCACCGGGCTGGGCAGCACCTCCTTGTAGACGGTGGCCACCGGCTTGATCACCGCCTTGTCCACGCCGTCGTTGAAGCTGGTCATGGCGCGGTTGTAGCTCTCCCACGGGTCGCGCGGGTCGGGGTGCGCCACGGTGGCGCAGCCGGCCAGCAGCAGGGCGGCCAGCAAACCCGCCGCCGCACCCAAGCGGCGCAGGGCCGTCGCTGTGTTGAATGTCATGTTTGAAATCTGCCCATCTGCCGGCGCGCACCGAGGTTTGGCGTGCCGGCCCTCACTCTTGAACCGTCTATTTGCCCTTGCCGGGCGCCGGCTTGCCACCCGCCTCGGAAGAGCTGCCGCTGGCCGCGCTGTTGTAGAGAAACTGGCTGATCAGGTTCTCCAGCACCACCGCCGACTGCGTGTTGCTGACATTATCGCCAGCCTTCAGGTTGGTGTCCGACGCGCCCGCCTCGATGCCCACGTACTGCTCGCCCAGCAGGCCGCTGGTCAGGATCTTGAGCGAGCTGTCGCTGGGAAACTTGTAGCGCGTGTCCATGTCGAGTGCCACCTGCGCCTGAAAGCGCTCGTCGTCGAAACCGATCGAGGCCACCCGCCCGACCACCACGCCGGCGCTCTTGACCGCCGCCTTGGGCTTGAGGCCGCCGATGTTGTCGAAATGCGCCGTCACCCGATAGGTGGACTGCCAGCTCAGCGACAACAGGTTGGCCGACTGCAGTGCCAGAAACACCAGCGCTGCCAGCCCCAGCATCACGAACAGGCCGACCCAGACGTCATTCTTACTGCGTCCCATGATGGCGTACCTTCCCCGATTGAACGTCACGAAATGAAATATTGATTGCCTCTGACTGCTGTCCGATCGGCAACGCACGAAACCCAAAGAGCCCGAGGGCCGCGGAGCAGGCCGCGCCAGGGCAGCCGTGGCCGGGGTGTCCCCGGCCACCGGGTGCGCCCCCTCGCAGGGGGGAGGCGCAACAACGCGCAGCGTGTGGAGACTGGGGGTGGGTCATTTCAATAACTGAACATCAGCGCGGTCAGGACAAAGTCCAGCCCCAGCACCGCCAGTGAGGCCATCACCACCGTGCGCGTGGTGGCACGCGACACGCCCTCGGCCGTGGGCTTGGACTCGTAGCCCTGCAGCAGCGCCACGAAGGTGACGGCGACGCCGAACACCACGCTCTTGAGCACGCCGTTGCCCAGGTCGGCCCACACGTCCACGCCGCCCTGCATCTGGCTCCAGAAGGCGCCCGGATCGACGCCGATCATCCACACGCTGACCACCCAGCCGCCCAGCACGCCGACCGCGTTGAACACCGCCGTCAGCAGCGGCATGGTGATCACGCCGGCCCAAAAGCGCGGCGCCACGATGCGGCGCATCGGGTCGATCGCCATCATCTCCATCGCCGACAGCTGCTCGCCCGCCTTCATCAGGCCGATCTCGGCCGTGAGCGAGGTGCCCGCGCGCCCGGCAAACAGCAGCGCCGTGACCACCGGCCCCAGCTCGCGCAGCAGCGACAGCGCCACCATCAGGCCCACCGCCTCGGACGAGCCGTAGCGCTGCAGGATGTTGTAGCCCTGCAGCGCCAGCACGAAGCCGACGAACAGCCCCGACACCGCGATGATGGCCAGCGAGTAGTTGCCCAAGAAGTGAATCTGGTCGCGCACCAGCGAAAAGCGCCGCAGCGTGGGCCCCAGCAGCGCCAGCAGGCGGCCGAAAAAGCGCGCCCCCTGCCCCATGGCGGCCAGGCGCGAGCGCACCGCGAAGCCGACGTCGGACGGGCGCCACCAGCTCATCGCGCCACCTCGGCGTCGAAGTCTTCTTCCACCGTCGGCCCCGGGTAATGAAAGCGCACCGGCCCGTCCTGGGTGGCGCCGATGAACTGGCGCACCAGGGCGTTGCTGCTGGCGCGCAACTCGGCCGGCGTGCCGCTGGCGGCCACGCCGCCGTCGGCCAGGATCACCACCTGGTCGGCAATGGCGAAGGTCTCGGCCACGTCGTGCGACACCACCACGCTGGTGATGCCCAGCGCGTCGTTGAGCTGGCGGATCAGCCGCGCGGCGGTGTTCATCGAGATCGGATCCAGCCCGGCGAAGGGCTCGTCGTACATCACCAGCTCCGGGTCGTGCGCGATGGCGCGCGCCAGCGCCACGCGCCGCGCCATGCCGCCCGAAATCTGCGCCGGCATCAGATCGCGCGCGCCGCGCAGGCCGACGGCGTCCAGCTTCATCAGCACGATGTCGCGGATCAGCTCCTCGGACAGGTCGGTTTGCTCGCGCAGCGGAAAGGCCACGTTGTCCAGCACCGACAGGTCGGTGAACAGCGCGCCGAACTGAAACAGCATGCCCATGCGCCGGCGCGCGGCGTACAGCGCGGGCTCGTCCATGCGGCCCACGTCCTGGCCGTCGAACAGCACGGCGCCCTGCTGCGCGCGCTGCTGGCCACCGATCAGGCGCAGCACCGTGGTCTTGCCGCCGCCCGAGGCGCCCATCACCGCCGTGACCCGGCCGCGCGGGACGGCAAAGGACACGCCCGACAGCACCGCGCGCTCGCCGTACCCGAAGGTGACGTCGCGCAGTTCGACCAGGGCTTGGGGGTGGGGCGGTGCGGGGTCCATGAAAAACAAAAACCGGCCACCGAGGCCGGACCTTGCATGATACCGGCTTGCCCCGGATGCCGTCGGACGGCGCGATTTACTATTATTTACATAGCTTGCCGCGCTTGTTCTACCTGGGCCAGAGCCCGATTTGGCTTGAATTTTTCGCACGGGCGGCGGCGCCGGCTGAAGCGGACCGGCTGATGCCCCGTCCGCCCGCAGTTTCGGCCATCAGGGCGCAGCCGCGGCGCGCGAGGGCACCACCAGGCGCCAGCTCTGCGTGACCAGGGGCTCGCCGGCGGCATTGGTGGTCGTCACCTTCAGGTCCATGAAGCCGCGCTCGGGCCGGCTCTTCGACGGCCGGATCGCCAGCACCTCGGCGCTGGCGCGCAGGCTGTCGCCGGGGCGCATGGGCGCATGAAAGCGCATGTCCTTGAACTCGGCGCCGACGATGGGCGTGCCGCCCAGCAGGCGCGCGTCGACCAGCAGGCGCATGGTGAGCGCCAGGGTCTGCCAGCCGCTGCCCACCAGCTCGCCGAACACGGTGCCCTGCGCGGCGGCTTCGTCCAGGTGCATGGGCTGCGGGTCGTACTGCTGGGCAAAGGCGCGGATCATGTCTCGTGTCACGGTGACGGCGTCGGTCTCGATGCGGTCGCCAACCTCGAAGTCTTCGAGACAGCGCGGCTCGGTGGCGGGCATGTCGATGTCCTTGCGGTCTGGATGCGATGTACGCTATAGTAACTTCAATTTTTGAATGGAGTCAACATGGGCTGGTCCGAAGTGGGCGACACGGTGTGCCCCATCGCACGCGCGCTGGCCGTGGTCGGCGACCGCTGGACGGTGCTGATCCTGCGCGAGCTGTTCCTGGGCGTGAAGCGCTTCGAGGAGTTCCAGCTGCAGACGGGCATGTCCTCGCACCTGCTGTCCACGCGCCTGAAGCGCCTGGACGCCGAGGGCATCGTGGCCCGGCGCCCCTACAGCGAGCGGCCCGTGCGGCACGAGTACCGGCTGACCGACAAGGGGCTGGACTTCTATCCGCTGCTGCTGAGCCTGAAGGCCTGGGGCGAGAAGTGGGGCGGCCGCGCGTCCAAGGCCAGGCCCGCGCTGAGCATCGTGCACCGCCATTGCGGGCACCCGGCGCAGATCCGGCTGACCTGCCCCTCGTGCGAGGAGCCCTTCGGGCCGAAGGACGTGAGCGTCACGCTCGGCCACGCCTTTGAGGCGGAGCGACAGGCCCGCCGCGCGCGCGCCTGAGCCGGCGCGCCGAACGCTCTGCGCGCGCATCGTTCATTCAACTCACCGAGAAACCCATGTTCGATACCAAGATCGCCATCGTCGTGCGCGACGATCTGGCCACCTGGCAAAAACTCAACGTCACGGCCTTCCTGATGAGCGGCATCACCGGCGCCGCGCCCGACATCCTGGGCGAGCCCTATCGCGACGCGGCCGGCAACAGCTATCACAGCCTGTGCATCCAGCCCGTCATCGTGCTGGCGGCCGACGGCGAGACGCTGAAGGCCATCCACCGGCGCGCGCTGGAGCGCAAGGTGCCGCACGGCCTGTACATCGAGGAGATGTTCTCCACCGGGCACGACGCCGCCAACCGCGCGGTGTTCGCGCAGCACGGGCCCGACGGCGCCCAGGTGGTCGGCCTGGCGCTGCGCGAAGACAAGAAGATCGTCGACAAGATCACCAAGGGCGCGCGCATGCACCCCTGATCGATCGGGTCCTCAACGAGGCAAGTCGCTCGACCCCATCAGGAACTCATCCACCGCGCGCGCCGCTTGGCGGCCCTTCGCGCCACGTGCGCGATCAGCGCGCGTGTTCTTCGGTCGCCCAGCGGGCGGTTCGCGAGGGCCGCACCCCGAGACATCAACGAGGCAAGTCGCTCGACCCCATCAGGAACTCATCCACCGCGCGCGCCGCCTGGCGGCCCTCGCGAATCGCCCATACCACCAGCGACTGTCCGCGCCGCATGTCGCCGGCGGCGAACACCTTGTTCACGTTGGTGGTGTAGCAGCCCTTGAGGTCGGTCGTGGCCTTGGCATTGCCGCGCGCGTCCTTGGCCACGCCGAAAGCCTCCAGCACGCTGGCCACCGGGTTGGTGAAGCCCATGGCCAGCAGCACCAGGTCGGCCGGCCATTCCTTTTCGGTGCCAGGCACCTCGTTGAACTTGCCGTCCTGCAGTTGCACCTGCACGGTCCTGAGGGCCTTGACCTTGCCGGTCTTGCCGCCCTTGCCGTCGCCGACGAAGGTCTTGGTGGCGATGGCGAACTCGCGCTGCACGCCCTCTTCGTGACTGGAGCTGGTGCGCAGCTTGATCGGCCAGTAGGGCCAGGTGAGCGGGCCGTTCTCGTGCTCGGGCGGCATGGGCATGACTTCGAACTGCATCACGCTCAGCGCGCCGTGGCGGTTGCTGGTGCCCACGCAGTCGCTGCCGGTGTCGCCGCCACCGATGACGATGACGTGCTTGCCCTTGGCGCTGATGGCCTCCTGCACCTTGTCGCCGGCATTGGCGCGGTTTTGCTGCGGCAGCATTTCCATCGCGAAGTGGATACCGTCCAGCTCGCGCCCCGGGACCGGTAGGTCGCGCGAATGCTCGGCGCCGCCGGCCAGCACCACGGCGTCGAACTCCTGCATCAGCTGCGCGGCCGAGACGGTCTCGCGCGACAGGTTGGTGACCTTGGCGCCCGGGCCCTCGCCGGGCAGGCCGCCCACCAGAACGCCGGTGCGAAACACCACGCCCTCGCCCTGCATCTGCGCCACGCGCTTGTCGATGTGCGACTTGTCGAGCTTGAAGTCGGGGATGCCGTAGCGCAGCAGGCCGCCGATGCGGTCGTTCTTCTCGAACACCGTCACCGCATGGCCGGCGCGCGCGAGCTGCTGCGCCGCCGCCAGGCCCGAGGGGCCCGAGCCGACCACCGCCACCGCCTTGCCGGTCTTGCGCGCGGCCGGGCGCGGCACCACCCAGCCCTCGGCCCAGGCGCGGTCGATGATGGCGTGCTCGATGCTCTTGATGCCCACCGGGTCGCTGTTGATATTGAGCACGCAGGCGGCCTCGCAGGGCGCGGGGCAGATGCGGCCGGTGAACTCGGGAAAGTTGTTGGTCGAGTCCAGCACCGTGAAGGCGTTCTTCCAGTCGTTGCGGTAGACCAGATCGTTGAAGTCCGGAATGATGTTGTTGACCGGGCAGCCGCTGCTGCAAAAGGGCGTGCCGCAGTCCATGCAGCGCGCGCCCTGCTGGCGCGCCTGGTCCTCGGTCAGGCCGATGACGAATTCCTTGTAGTTGGTGACGCGCTCGGCGACGGGCGTGTGGCCCTCCTCGATGCGGTCGAATTCCAGAAAGCCGGTGATCTTTCCCATGGTGTGATTCCTTGATCCTGTGCCAGCGCCTCACTTGGCCGCGGATACTTCTTTTTTGATAGCTTTCGGCGCTTTGTGCGCCTGGGCCGCAGCCGATTTTTTCTCGTGCATGTGATGCAGCGCGCGCTGGTACTCGGTGGGCAGCACCTTGACGAAGCGCGCGCGCGTGGCGGCCCAGTCGTCCAGCAGTTCGCGCGCGCGGCGGCTGCCGGTGCGGCGCAGGTGCTCGTCCATCAGCGCCTTGAGCTGCTCCTCGTCGGTCTGGCCGCGGTGCCAGTGGCCGGGCTCGCCGCCGGCCTTCTGCTCGGCCGCGGGCAGCACCTTTTCCAGCGCGACGGTGGCGCGGTTGCAGCGCTGGGCGAACTGGCCGTCCTCGTCGTACACGTAGGCCACGCCGCCCGACATGCCGGCGGCGAAGTTGCGCCCGGTCTTGCCCAGCACCACCACGGTGCCGCCAGTCATGTATTCGCAGCCGTGGTCGCCCGTGCCCTCGACCACCGCCGAGGCGCCCGACAGGCGCACGGCAAAGCGCTCGCCGGCCACGCCGGCAAAAAAGGCCTGGCCGCTGGTGGCGCCATACAGCACGGTGTTGCCGACGATGATGTTGTCGTGCGCCTTGCCGCCGAAGTCCAGGCTGGGACGCACGGCGATGCGCCCGCCCGACAGGCCCTTGCCGGTGTAGTCGTTGGCGTCGCCGATCAGCTGCAGCGTGATGCCGCGGCACAGGAAGGCGCCGAAGCTCTGTCCGCCCGTGCCCTCCAGCTGGATGCGGATGGTCTCGTCGGGCAGACCCTCGGGGTGCACCTTGGTCACCGCGCCCGAGAGCATGGCGCCCACCGAGCGATTGACGTTGCGCGCCGTGTCCATGATCTTGACCGCCTCGCCGCGCTCGATGGCGGGCTGGCATTTCTCGATCAGGCGCACGTCCAGCGCATGCGCCAGGCCGTGGTCCTGCTTCTCGACGTGGTGGCGCGCCACCTCGGCCGGCGCCTGGGGCTGCGCCAGCAGGCGCGAAAAGTCCAGGCCCCTGGCCTTCCAGTGGGCGATGCCCTCGCTCATGTCCAGCAGATCGCTGCGGCCGATCAAATCATCGAACTTGCGGATGCCCAGCTGCGCCATGATCTGGCGCACTTCCTCGGCGACGAAGAAGAAGTAGTTGACCACGTGCTCGGGCCGGCCGGTGAAGCGCTTGCGCAGCACCGGGTCCTGCGTGGCGATGCCGGTGGGGCAGGTGTTGAGGTGACACTTGCGCATCATGATGCAGCCCTCGACCACCAGCGGCGCGGTGGCGAAGCCGAACTCGTCGGCGCCCAGCAGCGCGCCGATGGCGACGTCGCGGCCGGTCTTCATCTGGCCGTCGGCCTGCACGCGGATGCGGCCACGCAGGCGGTTCAGCACCAGGGTCTGCTGCGTTTCGGCCAGGCCGATCTCCCACGGGCTGCCGGCGTGCTTGATGCTGGACCAGGGCGATGCGCCGGTGCCGCCGTCGTGCCCGGCGATCACCACGTGGTCGCTCTTGCACTTGGCCACGCCGGCGGCGATGGTGCCCACGCCCACCTCGCTCACCAGCTTGACGCTGATGTCGCTGTGCGGCGCCACGTTCTTCAAGTCGTGGATCAGCTGCGCCAGGTCCTCGATCGAATAGATGTCGTGGTGCGGCGGCGGGCTGATCAGGCCCACGCCGGGCACGCTGTGGCGCAGCCGGCCGATGTAGTCGCTGACCTTGCCGCCGGGCAGCTGGCCGCCCTCGCCCGGCTTGGCGCCCTGCGCCATCTTGATCTGGATCTGGTCGGCGCTGGCCAGGTATTCGGCCGTGACGCCGAAGCGCCCCGAGGCCACCTGCTTGATGCGGCTGCGCAGGCTGTCGCCGTCCTGCAGCGGCACGTCGACCTCGACCACGTCGGGGCCGATGACCGAGGCCAGGGTCTCGCCCTTCTTGATGGCGATGCCGCTCAGCTCCTTGCGGTAGCGCGCGGCGTCCTCGCCGCCCTCGCCGGTGTTGCTTTTGCCGCCGATGCGGTTCATGGCCACGGCCAGGGTGGCGTGCGCCTCGGTGCTGATCGAGCCCAGCGACATGGCGCCGGTGGCGAAGCGCTTGACGATGTCCTTGGCCGGCTCGACCTCGTCGACCGGGATCGCCTTGGCGGGATCGACCTTGAACTGGAACAGGCCGCGCAGCGTCATGTGGCGGCGGCTCTGGTCGTTGATGATCTGCGCGTATTCCTTGTAGGTGTTCCAGTTGCCGCCGCGCGCGGCGTGCTGCAGCTTGGCGATGGCGTCGGGCGTCCACATGTGCTCGTCGCCGCGCGTGCGCCAGGCGTAGTCGCCGCCGGTCTCCAGCATGGTGGCCAGCGTGGGGTCGCCGCCAAAGGCGGCGCGGTGGCAGCGGATGGCCTCCTCGGCGATCTCGAACACGCCGATGCCCTGCACGCGGCTGGCGGTGCCGGTGAAGTATTTGTCCACCGTGTCGCTGTTGATGCCGATGGCCTCGAACAGCTGCGCGCCGCAGTAGCTCATGTAGGTGGACACGCCCATCTTGGACATGATCTTGGACAAGCCCTTGCCGATCGCCTTGACGTAGTTGGCGATCGCCTTGTGCGCGCTCAAGTCGCCCGGCAGGTCCTTGTGGATGGCGGCCAGCGACTCCATGGCCAGCCAGGGGTAGACGCCCTCGGCGCCGTAGCCGGCCAGCACGGCGAAGTGGTGCACCTCGCGCGCGCTGCCGGTCTCGACCACCAGGCCGGCGTTGGTGCGCAGGCCCTCGCGGATCAGGTGCTGGTGGATACTGGACAGCGCCAGCAGCGCCGGAATGGCCACGCGCTCGCGGCCCAGCGCGCGGTCGCTGATGATGAGGATGTTGTGGCCGCCCTTGATGGCGTCGACCGCCTGCGCGCTCAGGCTGGCCAGGCGCGCCTCCACGCCGCGCGCGCCCCAGGCCAGCGGGTAGGTGATGTCGAGCACGGCCGAGCTGAACTTGCCCTGCGTGTGCTTGCGAATATCGCGCAGCTTGGCCATGTCGGCGGCGTCCAGCACCGGCTGGCTCACTTCAAGCCGCATCGGCGGGTTGACCTGGTTGATGTCCAGCAGGTTGGGCTTGGGGCCGATGAAGCTGACCAGGCTCATCACGATGGCCTCGCGGATCGGGTCGATCGGCGGGTTGGTGACCTGCGCGAACATCTGCTTGAAGTAGTTGTACAGCGGCTTGTTCTTGCTGGAGAGCACGGCCAGCGGGCTGTCGTTGCCCATCGAGCCGATGCCCTCCTCGCCGTTAGCGGCCATGGGGCTGAGCAGGAACTTGACGTCTTCCTGCGTGTAGCCGAAGGCCTGCTGCAGGTCGAGCAGCGCGCGCGAGGTGCTTTCGACGCCGCTGGACTGCGGCTCGGTCTCGTCGATCGGCAGCTCGTAGGCGTCGGCGCCGGCCACCGGCTTGACGACGTCGTCCAGGCGGATGCGCAAGTCCTCGATCCAGCGCTTGTAGGGCTTGGCGTTGGCCAGCGTGGCCTTGACCTCCTCGTCCTCGATCATGCGGCCCTGGTCCAGGTCGATCAGGAACATCTTGCCGGGCTGCAGGCGCCATTTCTTGACGATCTTGTGCTCCGGAATCGGCAGCACGCCGGACTCGGAGCCCATGATGACCAGGCCGTCGTCGGTGATGCAGTAGCGGCTGGGACGCAGGCCGTTGCGGTCCAGCGTGGCGCCGATCTGGCGGCCGTCGGTGAAGACGATGGAGGCCGGACCGTCCCATGGCTCGAGCATGCTGGCGTGGTATTCATAGAAGGCGCGGCGGCGCTCGTCCATGGTGGTGTGCTGCTCCCAGGGCTCGGGAATCATCATCATCATGGCCTGTGCCAGCGGGTAGCCGGCCATGGTGAGCAGCTCCAGGCAGTTGTCGAAGATGGCGGTGTCGGACTGGTGCGGAAAGCTGATCGGGTAGAGCTTTTGCAGGTCGGCGGCCAGCACCGGCGAGCTCATCACGCCCTCGCGCGCGCGCATCCAGTTGTAGTTGCCGCGCACGGTGTTGATCTCGCCGTTGTGCGCGATGTAGCGGTAGGGGTGCGCCAGCGGCCACTCGGGGAAGGTGTTGGTCGAAAAGCGCTGGTGCACCAGGCCCAGGGCCGAGACGCAGCGTTCGTCCTGCAAGTCCAGATAGTAAGTGCCCACTTGATCGGCCAGCAGCAGGCCCTTGTAGATCACCGTGCGGCTGCTCATGCTGGGGACGTAATACTCCTTGCTGTAGCGCAGCCCCAGCGCCTGGATGTGGGCGCTGGCCGTCTTGCGGATGACGTAGAGCTTGCGCTCCAGCGCGTCCTGCACGATCACGTCGTGGCCGCGGCCGATGAACACCTGGCGGATGATCGGCTCCTTGTCGCGCACCGTGGGCGACATCGGCATCTCGCGGTTGACCGGCACGTCGCGCCAGCCCAGCAGCACCTGGCCCTCCAGCTTGATGGCGCGCTCCAGCTCTTCCTCGCAGGCCAGGCGGCTGGCGTGCTCCTTGGGCAGAAAGATCATGCCCACGCCGTATTCACCGGGCGGCGGCAGCTCCACCCCCTGCTTGGCCATCTCGGCGCGGTACAGCGCGTCGGGCAGCTGGATCAGGATGCCCGCGCCGTCGCCCATCAGCGCATCGGCGCCCACCGCACCGCGGTGATCCAGGTTCTGCAGGATCTTGAGTGCGTTGCCGATGATGGCGTGGCTTTTCTCACCCCGGATGTGGGCCACGAAACCGACCCCGCAGGCGTCGTGCTCATGCGCCGGGTCGTACAGGCCACGGGCGCGCAAATGTTCTTGTTCAGTCGGCGTGGACATCGAGGGCTCCATCAATCGCAACACAAAAGGAACCCGAGCATATTGCGCCGCAGCAAAATTGCCAAGCACTTTAAATGGGGTCAGATCACAATTAATTTTTTATTTCTGACAATGACTATTAAGTGGGGACATATCAATTTATGGCGCGCCATCTCCGTCACGATGCTGAATGCGCAGCCTCACCCCGCCGCCCTGGGTGGCCGCCCGCGGCGGGCCTGCTGCAAGCGGCGCTTTGTGCGGCGTTCCAGATCGGCGATGAAGGCGGCATCGCCCAGCGCACGGCCCGCATGCACGCCCTGCGCCAGTTCCGCCTGGACGGCCGAGCCCTGCGCCGCCTCCACCAGTTGCGCATAGGCGCGCTCGCGCTCGAACGGGGTGTTGCCCAGCGCCCAATACAAGGGGTGGGGCGAAATCAGCGGATCGACGCGCAGGCCCACCAGATGGCCGTAGCTGGACCAGGGATAGTCCGCCGCGCCGGCCACCATGCCGGCGCGCACCGGGTTGAGGTCGATGTAGGCCATGCACGCCAGCAGGTAGCGCTCGGACTCGATCAGCGTGCTGCGGTAGCGCCCCTCGAACAGCGTGCCGCTGCGCTCATGGCGGCGGTTGAACTGCCGCACATAGCTGCGCCCCAGCGCCTGCATCATGCGCGGCACCCCTTCGGCCGTGGCCGGCGTCACCAGCAAATGCAGGTGGTTGCTCATCAGCACGTAGGCGTGCACCGCGACCTGCGCCGCCGCGCCATGCTCCTGGATGCCCTCCAGCAGGCGGCGCCGGTCCTCGTCGTCCAGCACCACCGCCTGTCGGTTGTTGCCGCGCTGGATGATGTGATGGGCATAGCCGGGGACGGTCAGTCGGGCTTGGCGGGCCATGAGGCACCTCGGGTCAAAAATGTTGATCTGACCCCAATTATCGCCCCGTGATCACGCGCCACGGATCCGGCCCGGCCGGCAGGCGCGCCAGCAGGGATTCGGCCTGACTCAGCCCCAGCTTGCGGTAGCTCTCCCACTGCGCGTCGTCGAAGAACTGGTCGGCGGTCGACTCCTGCGGAAAGTCCGGGTGCGTGGCCTGGTATTGCACCAAATCCAGGCTGGCGTCCTGCGTCAGGCGGGGCTTGACGAACACCAGGGTGCAGATGGCGGCCGGCACGTCGCCCGCGGCCGGCAGCGCCACCCGGTAGCCAAGCAGGTACTGGCGCCCCTGGCGCGAACCGCGCTCGAAGCCGCCCGGATTGCCGAACAGCTCGACCATCTCGGCCGGCGGCACGAGCGGCTCGAACACCGCGCCGAAGTCCACGCGCGCCAGCCGCATCAGGTTGGCGACGTCGGCGAAGTGATAGTCGGGGTCGGCGCCGTTGTCCAGCGCCAGGATGAAGTCGACGCGCCGGCGCAGCAGTTCGTAGACGGCGGTGTTGTCGAAATGCCCGCCATCGGTGAGATACCAGAAGCGCTCGCCGGTGCCGAAGAACTGGCCACGCAGCTCGCGGTACAGGTGCAGCTGGGTCGCGAACACCCAGGCGCCGACATCGTGGGCGCGCGCGGCGGCGGCCCGCCACCAGTAGCCCAGGCGCATGTTCAGCAGCACCGCCAGCAGCGCGCGCTCGGGCGTGGTTCCGCGCCCCAGTCCCGGCGCGAACGCGGCGCCCGAGACCCCGATCCAGCGCCCCAGCGACAGGCGCTCGAAGCCGCCCGGCCCGGCGTCGCTGCGAGCGTGCAAGCGGCCGTCGACCAGATAGCCCGCGGGCGTGACCGCCAGCGGCAGGCCCTTGCGGTCCTGATAGACCAGCGCACTGCGGGACACCACCGTGTCGTTGATCGTGACGTTGATCAGGTGCAGCGGCGCCAGAGAGCAGGGCTCGCCGCCCGGCTTGCCGTAGTACTGGTCGAGCGACATGTCGTCGCGCGGATGCGCCTCGGTGATGGCGGCGCCGCGCGCAGTGGCGGCGCGCCCCGCGTTGCTGGCGCCCAGGTAGGCGCGCACGATGCGGGCCGTGTACAGATTCTGCAGCGTCGACAGATTCAGAAACTGCAGGGTCACGCCGGTGATCAGCCCCAGCGCCAGCAGCACCCCCAGCGCCGGCCAGGGCACCCGCTGCAGATCCTCGCCCGCCAGCCACACCGCGGCCACGCCCCACATCAGCAACAGCCACAGCCCCAGCAGCAGCGCCAGCAGCATGGGCACCACGCGCATCAGCATCCGCTTGGCACCGGCATCCGGCGCCGCTGCGCCACCGGACGGCCAGAGTTTCTGCAGGCTGAGCAGCACGGCCGCAAACGCGGCCACGCTGGCGCCGTTGGGGCCGGGCCCCGACTCGATCCAGCGCCAGGCGGCCGTGGCCGCGACCAGCACCAGCGCCACCGCCAGCAGCGACAGTGCGATGCGTGTGGCGCGCGTCAGCCACTGCGTCAGCCGCGTGCGCGTCACCCGCATGGCTTCGCGCGCACCGCCGCCGTCCGGCGCCAACGCGCCGCACGTCCAGCCAATGGCAAACCACAGCCAGCCCAGCCAGGCCACCACGCCGGCCAGCACCGCCCACCGGGCCCAGGCCTGGCCCCAGCCGGCGCCGGCAATCACCGGCCCGGCAACGAACGCGAGGATCGACGAGCGCGTCAGCAGCCCCGCCGCCCAGCGCGCCGCGGCCGAGCCACCCGCGCGCGCCGGCAACTCGGTGCACCAGTAGCCCACCCCCAGCGGCAGCACCGCCAGCAGCGCCACCGCCAGCGCGAGCCACAGATACAACGCGCCAGCGGCCCACGCGCCCGGCAGCGCGGGCAGCCACCTGGCGAGCACCGGCGCCGAGGCCAGGTTCAGCACCGCCAGCAGCGCCAGCGGCAGCAGCAGCGAGATGCCGATCACGTAGTGCACCGCAACGAGGTTGCGCAGCCACAGCACCAGCATGTAGAAGTAGTCGCCGCCGCCATTGGGCGCCAGGTAGCGGCCGCTGTCGCGCAGCCATTCCAGCGCGCCTGCCTCGGATGCCCGGCTGCCTTCGAGGTCCTCGGCGCGCTGCTCGACCGCGGCCAGCCGCGCCAGCGCGTCGGCGCGCGCCTGCATCAGCTCGTCCGGCGACGGCGGCGTGCTGGCGCCGCGGCGCACCGCGTCCGGCGTGAACAGGCTGCCCATGAAGCTGCCGGCATAGCCGCCGCCCGACACGGTGGACAGGTAATCGAAGCCGTCGAGCCGGCCGGCGCGCGCCAGCGCCTGCAGCGCGCCCAGCGAGAGCGTGGCGCTGCGAATGCCGCCGCCCGACAGGGCCAGCCCCGCATGCGGCGCATCGGCCGGCTGCCCGATCCGCTCGCGCCGCCAGCGCAGGCGCGCGGCCTCGGCACCTCGCCAGTCGGCGTCATCGGGCGCGGGTCGGTGGCTTCGCACGTCGATCTCCTGGGCGCCGCGCGGGTCGGCCCGCGGCAGCGCGATTCAGTGTGACGCACCCCTGGGTGCCTGACAAGCCCTGCTTCGCCGGCAGGGCCGCTTGCCCGCCTCGTGCAAGCTGGATCTCGGAAGTCCCCGCCATCGGGCGCCGGCCGCCGCCACCACCCCATAATGACCGCATGCCCCGCCCCAGCCAGCTTCTGCATCCCCAGCGCGAACCCGCGCCCACCCGCCCCGCCGCCACCGTCCTGCTGCTGCGCGATGCCGCCGATGGGCTGCAGGTGCTGATGACGCGGCGCTCGAAAACGGCCAGCTTCGCGCCCGGCGCCTACGTGTTTCCGGGCGGCGGGATCGACCCGCAGGATGCCGTCGCGCACCCGCTGGCCACGCGCCGGCCGACGCAGAGCGACGCGCACCTGACGCAGGCCATCGCCGCCATCCGCGAAAGCTTCGAGGAGCTGGGCGTGCTGCTGGCGCACCGGGCCGACGGCCACCTGGCCACGCCCGCGGACATCGCCGCCCTGCAGCGCGAGCAGCCACTGGCCGCCCAATGTGCCGCGCGCGGCCTGACCTTGGCCGCGGCCAACGTCTACGTGCTGGCGCACTGGATCACCGACCGTGACCTGCCGCGCCGCTTCGACGTGCCCTTTCTGGTGGCCCGCATGCCCCCGGGGCAAACGCCGGTGGCCGACGAGGCCGAGCAGTTCGAGCCGGTGTGGGTGCGCCCGCAGGACGCGCTGACGCGCCACGCGGCGGGCGAGTTCTTCATCATCTTTCCCACCATCCGCACGCTGGAGCGCCTGCAGAAGTACGCGACGGTGGACGCCGTGCTGGCCGCCTGCGCGGGCGAGCAGCCGCTGTGGACCAGCTGCCCGCGCGCCGGCTTCCTCGCCGGCAAGGAGGCGCGCTACATGGAGCACGAGATGCCCTACGGCGAGCTGCAGCTGGTCAGCCCCGACGGGCAGATCGTGCACGCGCTGGACTGGCAGACCGAACGCCCGGTGCCGCTGCTGAAGAACCTGCAGCGCCTGACCGCGCCCAATCCCGGCTTCATGACCGGCCCCGGCACCAACAGCTACCTGGTGGGCGACCCGCGCACCGGCCACATCGCCATCGACCCCGGCCCGGCCGACGCCGCCCACATCGAGCGCCTGTGGCGCGCGGCGGGTGGCGACATTCGCGCCATCGTCTGCACCCACTCGCACCCCGACCACGCTCCCGGCGCCCCGCTGCTGCAGCGCCTGTGCGCCGGCAAGCCGCCCATCCTCGGCCTGCCCTCGCAGCCCACGGCGCGCGCCAACAGCGCCTTCACGCCCGATCGGTCGCTACAAAACAATGAGCTGATCGCGCTTGTCGGACAAGGGCCGGAAGGCGAAATCACCCATACCCTGCGCGTCATCCACACGCCCGGCCACGCCGCCAACCACCTGTGCCTGCTGCTGCAGGAGGACGCCCTGCTGTTCAGCGGCGACCACATCCTGAACGGCAGCACCACCGTCGTCGACCCGCCCGACGGCGACATGACGGCCTATCTGGACTCGCTGGATCGGCTGGATGCCGCCTGCGCCGAACACGGCGTCGACTTCATCCTGCCCGCGCACGGCCACGTGCTGGGCTTTGCGCGCCGCGTCATCGCCAACCTCAAGGCGCACCGCCTGGCGCGCGAGGCCAAGGTGCTGGCCACCATGCGCGCCGACCCCGACGGCACGATGGACGACTGGGTCGCCAAGGTTTACGACGACGTGCCGCCGCAGGTGTGGCCCGTGGCCAAGCGCTCGCTGCTGGCGCACGTCGAGCGCATCCAGGCGACGGCGCCGGGCAACGATTGACGGGTTTCGGGCGTTGGACACGCCGTCGGCCGGGATGTGCGCCCGGCGGCGCAGTCCCTTTCTTTGTCTCGCCAAAGAAAGGAACCAAAGAAAGGCGACCCCAAGTCTGCGACCCCTGCGCTTCGCTTCGGGGCAAACCTGCGGCGCGGTGCTTGCGGGGTGCGCGGTGGAACTCGCTGCGTTCACTGCGTTCTCTCCGCTCAGACAACCCCCGCGAGTCAGACCACGAAGCGCGTGCATCCTGCGGTGCACGCGCCACCCCGCAAACGCCGCGCCGCAGGCGCAGCCACAGGGGGTTTCATTCGGGCCATCGCTGCGCTCGGCCCCAGGATCAGGCCGAGCGCAGCGATGGCCCGTGTTGGCTTTGGGTCCCCTCTGGCCGTGCCGAGAAGCGCAGCGGCTGGGGCGGGCATGGGCAGCGCAGCATGCCCATGCAACGTGTTCTGACTTGCTGCGGTTGTCTGAGCGAAGTGAACGCAGTGAACGAAGCGAGTTCCGCAGCACCGCCCCAGGCGCGAGCATCGCAGGTTGCCCGCAGCGAAGCGAAGGGACGCGGCCAGTGGGGTCGCCTTTCTTTTGCCTTCTTTTCTTTGGCGACGCAAAGAAAAGAAGGTGCGCCGCCGGGCGCATATCCCGGCCGACGACGCATCCAAAGCCCCGCGCCCCGAAGAAGCGAGGGGAGAAAAAAGTGAAGCCCACCGATACGCCGGATTCTGTGCGCACCGGTTGCCCGGCACGTGACCGCCATCAATCTGGGCCGCCGGTCGCCCGGACGGCTCGGTGCCACCTACCCGCCAGCTCCTCGGGTCAAGTCAACGCTGGCCTACTTGGTGTTGCTGCGCGCAGAGATTGCCCGTTTCACCCGCACGGGTTGCCCCGCACGACTCGTCTCTGTTGCTCTGATCCTCACCTCACGGTGGACAGCCGTTAGCTGCTGCGCTGCCCTGTGCAGTCCGGACGTTCCTCCAGCGCGCCCTTTCGGGACTTGCGCCAGCGGCGGTCTGGTGAGCTTCACGGGCTGCATTATCGCGGCTGCGCATAACCATCGGGGTGACGGTGTCGCCTTCGCCGGCCACAATGCGCGCTTTCAGCCACGACACGGGACCGAACGACCATGAAATTCGACAACATCCTGCAGACCATCGGCCGCACGCCCGAGGTGCGCATCAACCGCCTGTTCGGAGCCGGCCACCAGGTGTGGATCAAGTGCGAGCGCGCCAACCCCGGCGGCTCGCTGAAGGACCGCATCGCGCTGGCCATGGTCGAGGCGGCCGAGCAAAGCGGCGCGCTCAAGCCGGGCGGCACCATCATCGAGCCCACCAGCGGCAACACCGGCGTCGGCCTGGCGATGGTCGCCGCCGTCAAGGGCTACCAGATCGTGCTGGTGATGCCCGACAGCATGAGCATCGAGCGCCGGCGCCTGATGCTGGCCTATGGCGCCACGTTCGACCTGACGCCCAAGGACAAGGGCATGAACGGCGCCATCGCCCGCGCGCAGGAGCTGGCAGCGCAGACGCCGGGCAGCTGGATTCCGCAGCAGTTCGACAACCCGGCCAACGCCGACGTGCACGAGCGCACCACCGCGCAGGAGATATTGGCCGACTTTCCCGAGGGGCTGGACGTGCTGGTGACCGGCGTGGGCACGGGCGGGCACCTGACGGGCTGCGCGCGCCTGCTCAAGGCCAAGTGGCCGCAGCTGAAGGTGTTTGCCGTCGAGCCCAGCGGCTCGCCCGTGATCAGCGGCGGCGCGCCCGGCCCGCACACCATCCAGGGCCTGGGCGCGGGTTTCATCCCGAAGAACCTCGACACCAGTTTGCTCGACGGCGTGATCACCATCGACAACGACGAGGCGCGCGAGTGGGGCCGGCGCAGCGCGCGCGAGGAAGGCCTGCTGGTGGGCATCAGCAGCGGCGCCACGCTGGCGGCCATCGCCCAGAAGCTGCCCGAACTGCCCGCGGACAGCCGCGTGCTGGGCTTCAACTACGACACCGGCGAGCGCTATCTGTCGGTGGACGGCTACCTGCCCGCCTGACGTCGTCTTGCGCCGCGCACCCGTCGGTCAGGCGCGCTCGGCCGGCCGGGGATAAACCCAAGGCCCCAGGCGGGCGCCGTCGAAGGGCTGCCACCGGCCCTCGGGCTGCGCCAGGCGGTCGGCCAGGGCATACAGCACGGCGGGGTGGACAGCCATGCCCAGGTGGCTGGCCAGCACCTCGATGTTCTCGGCCCGCGCGCCGGCCTTTTCGAGGCTGCACTGCCAGGCCACCACGCCGTCGCTGCGGCTGTAGATGGAGGTGGTGGGCACGCGCGGCGTGGGGCGCACCTGGCTCCACAGCGCCTCGTCTTCGGCGCTGCGGCCGCTCACCGCCTCGTAGATGTGCCAGGCGTTGGTGGCGCGGCCGCTGCCGGCGAAGGGACTGCCCAGGGTGACGACGTCGCGCACCTCGCCGGTGTGCTCGGCCGCCAGCATGCGCGCGTACATGCCGCCCAGGCTCCAGCCCACCAGGCTGACCTTCTGGCCGCTGTCGTCGGCCAGCTTTTTCAGCAGGTCGGCCATGCCCTTTTCGACACCCGGGCGCGGGCCCAGGTTGCGGCCCTGGCCCCAGCCGTGCACCTCGTAGTTGCGGTAGCGCAGGTAGCGGCGCAGCAGGCCGGTGGAGGCGTCGCTGGCCACCAGGCCCGGCAGCACCAGCACCGCGTGGCCGTCGCCCTTGGGTGCCAGGCGCAGCAGCGGCCACCAGGCCACGCTGGCGGCGGCTTCCCACAGGGCACGGCCTTCGGCCAGCAGCAGCAGGCGCGAGGGCGGTGCAATCGGTCGGTCGTACGTGACAGCGCTCATGAAGCTTCCCCTTCAGGTCAAGACGGTACAACCCGGTTATCCGAGGTATTTGCTCTTCAGGTAATCCAGATAAGCCCGCGATTCGCCGGAAATGTAGGGCGACACCAGGGTCAAGGTGTAGAACGCGGCCAGGCCGGGGTTGGCGTCGCGCCCGTCGCGCCCGGGGATGAAGCCCTCGAAGGACAGCCAGCAGGTGGTGGTGAAGACGATTTGCAGCGCCAGGATGCGCGCCTGCTCGTGGCTGGCCTGCAACACCCCGGCCGCCATCAGCTGCGCCACCAGCGCCTGCGCCGACAGCAGGTTGCCCGCCGTCAGGGCCTGGGTGCGGCGGCCCAGTTCGGGGTATTCGCGCGCCAGGTGCGCCATGTCGCGGTAGATGAAGCGCGACTCGGCAATGGTCTCGTAGTGCAGGTGCAGCGCCAGCCAGAAGTCGTCCACCGCCGCGATGCGCTGCGTGCCGCTGCCCAGCGCCTGCAGCTTGTGCTCGAAGCGCGCGAACAGCACGGTGACGATCTGCTCCTTGGTCTTGAAGTGATAGTGCAGGTTGCCGGGGCTGATGCCCAGCTCGGCCGCGATCTTGTGGGTGGACACCGTGGCCAGCCCCTCGGCGTTGAACAGCGCCAGGCAGGTGGCCAGGATGCGCTCGCGGGTGGAGGTGGCCATGGCGGCGCGCGGCGGCGGGCGATCAGTCCTTGGCGCGCCCGGCGCGCGGCGCGGTCTTGGCGGCGGGCTTGCGCGGCGCCTTGCGCAATTGCGCCAGCTCGGCCTTCAGCTGGGCGATCTCGGCGCGCAGGGCGGCCACGTCGTCGGGGCCGGGCCAGCCCAGGCGCTGCAGCGCGCCGGCCACGCGCTGGTCGAACACGTCCTCGAACTTGCGAAAGCCGAAGCTGTCGAGCGAGGGAAAGCCCAGGCCCGGCGCGGGCGCCGGCGCCCCCGTGGCCTTGGCGTGCTGGCCCAGGCCCAGCAGGTTGTCCAGCCGAAAGGCCTTCAGGCCGGCGCGCAGCAGCTCTTCGGTGCTGGGCAGGCCGGCGGCGGCGGGCGCCGGCTCGGCCGGGGCGGGCGCAGCGGCCGGGGCCGTGGCGCGCTGGCGCCGCGGCGGGGTGGGCGCGGTGGTCTTGCTGGCCATGGATGACTCCTGCTGAAGACCCGAGGATAAGGGAGAAGGCCTGCGTCCGCGGTCGCAAGCGACGCGCGGGCGCAGGCCTTCTCCGGGGACCTGACGCTGACGATGGCCCGGTGCGGGCCACCGGGCGGCCGATCAGGCGGCCTTGCGCGCGCCGCGGCGGGCGGCGGGGCGCTTGGCGGAGCGCACGGGCTTGGCGACCACGTCGGTCACTTCGGCCTCGGCCTGCTCGGCCTTGGCGACGAAGGCCTCGGCGCGCTCTTCGACGCGCTGGGCGCCGGCGGCGACCTTGTCGGCCAGCCTGGCCGACAGCTCGGCCACCGGCAGTTGCAGCGACACCACGCCGTTGACGAACTGGCGCACGGCGGGCGAATCGATCATCACGGCGCGCTGGGTGGCGGCGTCAATGCCGCTGGTGGCGGCGACGGCCACGCGGTCGAACACGGTGACGGCGGTGTTGGTGCCGGCCTCCAGGCGCTGCAGCACCATGTCGCTCCACTTGGCGCCGGTCTGCAGCCACTGGTCACGGGCGGCGTCGCTCAGCACGGAAGGCTGGTGCGCGCGAAAGGCGTTCTGGCGCGCGGCAATGCGGGCCAGCGCGCCCTGCACGCCCTTGCAATAGGCGGCGGCAAAGGTCTTGGCGGCGGCGTTGTAGGACTCGACCACGCGGGTGTTGGCGGCGGCGAGGTTCTCGATGGCGGAAAGGGTTTGCTTGGTCATGTGAAAGCTCCTGGAAGTAAAGCCATGCACGATGGCGATGGGATGATTGTCGCGGGTAAACCCTAGGGCCTGCCAACCAAAAACCATCAAAAACTAGGGCGTTTGACCTAATTAGCACCAAAAACAACAAAACCGCAGACGCTGCCATCGCGCTGCGGTTTTTATAGCTGCTGGCGCTTGTCCCGCAAGCGCCTGAAGGCGATCAGGCCATCAATCAGCGCCCCAGCGCCTGCAGCGCGGCAATGCGCTGCTCCATCGGCGGGTGGGTCGAAAACAGCTGGCCGATGCCGCCGGCGATGCCCATGGCCGCCAGGTTCTTGGGCATGTCCTGGCCCTGCGCGTGCATGCCGCCCAGGCGCTGCAGCGCGGCGATCATGTTGCGCGCGCTGCCCGTCAGCTGGGCCGAGCCGGCATCGGCGCGGAACTCGCGCTGGCGCGAGAACCAGGCCACCACGATGCCGGCCAGAAAGCCGAACAGGATGTCGAGCACCACGGTGGTGATGTAGTAGCCCACGCCCGGGCCGCTGCGGTCGTCGCCACGGCGCAGAAAGCCGTCCACCAGCGAGCCGATCACGCGGCTGGCAAACACCACGAAGGTGTTCATCACGCCCTGGATCAGCGCCATGGTCACCATGTCGCCGTTGGCCACGTGCGCCACCTCGTGGCCGATGACGGCCTCGACCTCCTCGCGCGTCATGCCGCGCAAGAGGCCCGTGGACACGGCCACCAGCGACGAGTTCTTGAACGCGCCGGTGGCGAAGGCGTTGGGCTCGCCCTCGTAGATGCCGACCTCGGGCATGCCGATGCCGGCCTTGTCGGCAAAGCCGCGCACGGTCTCGACCAGCCAGGCTTCGTCAGCGTTTTGCGGCGCCTGGATGATGTGCACGCCCATGCTCATCTTGGCGGCGGTCTTGCTCATCAGCAGCGACACGATGGCGCCGGCAAAGCCGACGATGAGCGAAAAAATCATCAGCTGGCCGGTGTTGGTGCCGGTGTAGCGGCCCACGCCCAGCAGGCTGGAGACGATGCCGACCACCACCATCACGGCGATGTTGGTCAGCACGAACAGTGCGATGCGCTTCATGAAGTCCCTCGGAGAATGGCCGCCGTCGGTCGAGTGCCGGGGCTGGCGCGAATGGTAGGGGCAATTGGAGCCGATTCAAGCCCCGGGGTTCCGTGGGGGCCTGCTTGACTCGGTTCAAAAAGCCTCTGAACGCAGAGGGCGCAAAGGATTCGCAGAGGGCGCAGAAAAAATCCACAATCCACTTCGTTCAGGTTTCTTCTGCGTCCTTTGCGTTTTCTTTGCGCCCTCTGCGTTCGGCTGTTTTAATCGGTCTGATTCACCCCTGAGGATTTTTCATGAACACCCTCGCCTGGCTCGAACGCCTGGTCGCCATCGACACCACCAGCCGCAATTCCAACCTGGGCCTGATCGAGACCGTGCGCGACGCGCTGGCCGGCCACGGCCTGGCGCCCTGGCTGGCCGCCAACGCCGAAGGCAGCAAGGCCAACCTGTTCTGCACCCTGCCCGCGCAGGACGGGCAGACCCAGGGCGGCATCGTGCTGTCCGGCCACACCGACGTGGTGCCGGTCGACGGCCAGGACTGGACGAGCAACCCCTTCAAGCTGACCGACAAGGGCGACGGCCGCCTGTACGGGCGCGGCAGCTGCGACATGAAGGGCTTCATCGCCGCCAGCCTGGCGCTGGTGCCGCAGGCGCTGGCCATGCCGCGCAAGAAGCCGCTGCACCTGGCTTTCTCGTACGACGAGGAGGTGGGCTGCGTGGGCGCGCCCGTCATGCTGGCCGAGCTGCAGCGCCGCGGCATTCGCGCCGACGGCTGCGTGGTCGGCGAGCCGACCTCGATGAAACCCGTGGTGGCGCACAAGGGCGGCTACTTCTTCAGCTGCAAGGTGCATGGCAAGGCGGCGCATTCCTCGCTCACGCCGCAGGGCTGCAACGCCATCGAATACGCCGCGCGGCTGATCTGCCACATCCGCGACCTGGCCGACACCTGGCGCGCCCAGGGGCCGTACGACAACGCCTTCGACGTGCCGCACACCACCATCACCACCAACCTGATCGCCGGCGGCATCGCCATCAACACCGTGCCCGAATCCTGCGCCTTCAGCTTCGACTTTCGCCACCTGCCCGGCCACAGCGCCGAAGGCATCCAGGCTGACGTGCAGCGCTATGTGGACGACGAGCTGCTGCCGCGCATGCGGCGCGAATACGCCGGCGCGCGCATCGACATCGAATGCGGCGCCGCCGTGCCCACGCTGGACGCCAGCGAGCAGGCCGCCATCACCGCCCTGGTGCGCGCCCTCACCGACGACCGCGCCGTGCGCAAGGTCGCCTACGGCACCGAGGCCGGCCAGTTCAGCCAGGCCGGCATCCCCGCCGTGCTGTGCGGCCCGGGCTCCATCGAGCAGGCGCACAAGGCCGACGAATGGGTCGAGGTCGAGCAGCTGGCGCAGTGCGACCGCTTCTTGCGGCGCATGGCCGAATCCTTGTGCTGAGGACGCCCGCCGGTCCGCTCACCCGCGCGAATCGCGCAGCGCGCTGGCGCGGGACGTGCCATGGCCACCCCCGCTGAAGCCGCCACGACACGCCTGGTCGACGCCCTGCGACGGCAGCTGGCCGCGCAGCACCCGGGCGCGCAGGTGCAGCGCATCGAAACCCACATCTCCTGGCTGCTGCTGGCCGGCGCCGACGCCTACAAGCTGAAAAAGCCGCTGACGCTCGACTTCCTCGATTTCGCCACCGGGGCCCAGCGCCGCGCGGCCTGCGAGGAAGAGTTGCGCATCAACCGCCGCAGCGCGCCCGATCTTTACCTGCAGGTGCTGCCCGTCACCGGCACGCCCGAGGCGCCGCGCCTGGGCGGCGACCCCGCACAGGCCATCGACTGGGCCGTGCACATGCGCCGTTTTCCGGACCATGCGCTGCTGTCCGCGCGGGCGGCGCGCGGCGCACTGGGCCCCGCGCACATCGACGCCCTGGCGCGCGAGGTGGCCGCGTTTCAGGCCCAAGCCGCCGTGGCGGCGCCGGACAGCCCCTGGGGCCGGCCCGAGGACCTGGCGCAGCTGGCCCAGGACAATTTCAAGCCTCTTTTCGACCTCCAGCCCTTGTCCGATCAGCGCGGCCAGCTGCAATTTTTGCAGCAATGGACGCAAGCCGAAGGCGCCCGCCTGGCCCCGCTGATGGCCGCCCGCCGCGCCGCCGGCTGCGTGCGCGAAGGCCATGGCGACCTGCACCTGGGCAACCTGCTGTGGCTGGATGGCCGCGCGCGGCTGTTCGACGCCATCGAATTCAACCCCGCGCTGCGCTGGATCGACACCGCCGGCGACATCGCCTTCCTGGTCATGGACCTGCACGCCCACGACCTGGCGCCGCTGGCCTGGCGCTTTCTGAACGCCTGGCTGGAGCACACGGGCGACCTTGGCACCGTGGCGCGCCTGCCCTGGGACGCGGTGTATCGCGCCCTGGTGCGCGCCAAGGTGGCGGCGCTGCGCGTGGCGCAGTGCCAGCACGCCGCCGACCGCGCCGCCGCGCTGGCCCAAGCGCAGCGCTACGTGCGCCTGGCCGCCCGCCTGGCCGCGCCGCGCCGGCCCTGGCTGGCGCTGACCCTGGGCGTGAGCGGCTCCGGCAAGAGCAGCCAGTCGCAGGCGCTGATCGAGCAGCGCGGCCTGGTGCGCCTGCGCGCCGACGTCGAACGCAAGCGCCTGTTCGGCCTGGCGCCCGAAGCCAGCAGCGCGGCCGTGCCCGGCGGCATTTATGGAGAAGACGTGAGCGAGCGCGTGTTCGCCCACCTGCTCGATGCGACGCGCGCGCTGCTGCAGGCCGGCCAGCCGGTGCTGGTGGACGCCACCTTCATCCGCCGCGCGCGCCGGGAGCCCTTCGTCGCGCTGGCCGAATCGCTCGGCCTGCCCTGGCGCATCCTGGCCTTCGACGCGCCCGAAGCCGTGCTGCGCGAGCGTGTGCGCCGCCGCCACGCCAGCGGCGGCGACGCCTCGGAAGCCGATGAAGCCGTGCTGCTCAGGCAGCTGGCCCAGCGCGAACCGCTGGCGGCCGACGAAGCCGCGCACGCGCTGCGCATCGACACCGACGCGCCGGTGGACTGGGCGCACTGGGACGCCGCCTTGCCGCCCGCCGATTGATCCTGAAATGATAGCTGCCCACGCTTTATGGACGGGCGCCAGCGGCAGATTTGCCTTCAAACCTTCAGGGGAGCGACGCGCACTTCAGGCGCGCCGCCGCAAGCCGCGCTAGCCCAGGCCGGGCGGGCGCCGGGCGCTGTTATTCGATAGCACTCCCTGTGACGCCTGGTCGCCCGCCGGTCTGCAGCGTGTCGAATCTAGGATATTTGTGTCGTATTGTATGTAGCCCGAACGGGCCACGGCGCCGGCCGTGTCGCCCGTTTGGGCGACATGCCAAAGGCCGTGCGCTGGGCGATGATGTCGAACTGCGCCCCCAACCGTCCACCATGCCGCCGCCGTCCACCCCCGCGCCCAGCCGCACCGCCGCCATCCGCGTGGCGGTGGTGGAGGACGACGCGGCCTGCCGCGCCTCGGTGGTGCAGGCCGTGCAGGCGGCGCCCGACATGCGGCTGGCCTGGCAAGCCGCCGCGCGTGCGCCGGCGCTGGCGCTGCTGCCCGACACGCCGCTGGACGTGCTGCTGGTCGACCTGGGCCTGCCCGACGGCTCGGGGTTGGAGGTGATTGCCGCCGCGCGCCAGCAGTGGCCCGACTGCGCGGTGATGGTGAGCACCATTTTTGGCGACGAGACGCACGTGCTGCGCTCGATCGAGGCGGGGGCCATGGGCTATCTGCTGAAAGACCTCGACGCGCCGGCCCTGCTGGAGGAGGTGCGCAGCCTGCACGCGGGCGGCAGCCCGATCAACCCGATGGTGGCGCGCAAGCTGCTGCTGCGCACGGTGGGCGGAGACACGCCGGCCGGGCCGGCGGCGCCCGCGGCCCCCGCCAGCGCGCTGTCGGCGCGCGAGGCCGAGGTGCTGCGCCTGGTGGCGCGCGGCCACACGCTGGAGGAGGTGGCGCAGGCGCTGGGCGTGTCGCGCCACACGGTGCGCAGCTTCGTGCGACGCATCTACGACAAGCTGCAGGTGGGCACGCGCGCCGAAGCCGTGCGCGCCGCCGCGCGGCAGGGGTGGCTGGATGAATGAACGGGCGCCCTCGGGCGGGGCGCTCGCGGTGCTTCGATGGCTGCTGCTGCTGGCGGGCCTGCTGGCGGGCCTGCTGCTGGCCGGCTGCGCGCCGGCCGCGGGCCCGCCACCCGCGCACCTGGTGCAGGCCGAGTTCTGGGCCTCGCCCAGCAGCGACTGGGCGCCGCCGCCCAGCCTGCCCGCCGCCAGCGACGGGGTGAACGCCGCGCGCACGCCCTGGGCCGCCGTGGCCCTGCCCCACGCGCGCGCGCGCCAGGCCGCCACCGACCCCCGCGGCGCCACGCCGCCGCCCGAGGTGGTGTGGTATCGCGTGCAGCTGCCGGCCGCGGCGCTGACGCCGACGCCGCAAGGGCCGCGCCTGTACATCCCGCGCTGGCAGACGGTGGGCACGGTGGCGGTGTACGTCGACGACGACCTGGTGTGGCAAACGCACGGCAGCCGGGTGTGGAACAGCTTCAACCACCCGGTGTGGATCGACCTGGGCGGCCTGCTGCCGCCGCCCGGCCAGTCGCTGAGCGTGCACGTGCGCATGGCCAGCCTGCCCGGCGTGGGCGGCGCGCTGTCCACGCTGTGGGCCGGCCCGGCCGAGGCGCTGCAGCCCGGCTGGCGGGCGCGCACCGTGCTGCAGACCACGCTGGTGGGCTTCATGCGCGGCTCGTACCTGATCCTGGGCGTGTTCGCGCTGGGCCTGTGGGCGGCGCGGCGGCGCCACGGCGAATCGATCTACGCCTGGTTCTTCCTGATGGCGGTGTTCCAGATGCTCAACACCCTGCCCTACCTGGTGGACGAGCAGGGCATGATCGACCTGCCCGACCCCTGGTTCGCCTGGCTGACCCACGTGGTGGGCACGCTGGGCTCGGCCCTGGCCTCGTTTTACTTTCTGCGCGCCATCAACGCCCTGCGCTGGCGGCGGCTGGCGCAGGCATTGGTGCTGTACGTGGCGCTGGTGGCGGCGCTGACCTTTCCGCCGCTGGGCCTGCACCTGGACCGCGTGCTGCCCCTGCTGCGCCTGGCCCTGGTGCCGACGGCGCTGGCGGTGGCGGCGGCCGCGCTGTGGGGCGCGTGGCTGCGGCGCACGCCCACGTCGCTGCTGCTGGCAGCGTGGATCGTGCTGTCGTTTCCGCTCGGCTTTCACGATCTGGCACTGCAGAGCTACCGCATCGACATCGAGCACATCTATTTCACGCCCTACATCTACGTGGGCCTGTTCACCATGTTTTTGGTGATCGCCCACGCGCGCTACCTGCGCGCGCTGGGCGTGGCCGAGCGCGCCAACGACACCCTGGCCGAACGCCTGGCCGCGCAGCAGCAGGCGCTGGACGAGACCCACGCGCGCCTGCGCGCCGCCGAGCGCGCGCAAACCCTGCTGCACGAGCGCCAGCGCCTGATGCGCGAGATGCACGACGGCGTGGGCTCGTCGCTGATGAGCGCGCTGCGCTGGGTGGAGCACGGCGGCCCGGGCGCGGTGGACGTGGCGCAGGTGCTGCGCGAGAGCATCGACGACCTGAAGATCTCCATCGACTCGCTGGAGCCGGTGGACGCCGACCTGCTGGCGCTGCTGGCCAGCCTGCGCTATCGCCTGGGGCCGCGGCTGGAGGGCGCGGGCCTGGCGCTGCACTGGCAAGTGCAGGACCTGCCGCCCCTGCCCTGGCTGGACGCGCAAAACGCGCTGCACGTGCTGCGCATCGTGCAGGAGGTGCTGACCAACATCGTCAAGCACAGCGGCGCGCGCACCATCACGCTGCGCACCGCGCCGGCGGCGCGCGGCGGCGTGGCCGGCGTGCAGGTGCAGGTGCAGGACGACGGCCGCCCCTTCACCCCACCGGCGCCCGAGGCGCGCCAGCCCGGCCGCAAGGGTCTGGGCAACGTGCAGGCGCGCGCGCAGGCGCTGGGCGCGCACGTGGACTGGGCACCGCAGGCGGGCGGCGGCAACGTGTTCACGCTGTGGCTGCCGCTGCAGGGGCCGGGCGAGGTGCCCTCCGGCGGCTGGGTCAAGTAGGCGTGGCAGGCGTAGTAGTAGGCGTAGGCTGGGTCAGCGCAGCGTAACCCAGCGAATGTTCAACGCCGCTGCTGGGTTTCGTTCCTCAACCCAGCCTACGGAGTCAATATCAAATTGATAGCTATTGGCGCTTGATGGACGGACGCCGGAACTTGATTTGGTCAATATTTACGGTGTTGCCTGGCGGGCCGAAACACCTCGGCATCGTCGTAGAAGGCCGCGTCCTCGTTGGCCGCCCACCAGCCCGGCACGCCCAGCAGCGGCAACGGCGCAAAGGGCTTGGCGGCCAGCTTGTCGGGCGTCAGGTTGGCGGCCAGCCAGGCGTCCAGCGCAGCCAGATCGCCCGCCGCATCGAAGGGCTGCGCCACGCGCCACACGTGGCCGGTGATGGACTTGTAGGGCGTCACCAGCTTCTCCAGCGCGGCGTGGCCGAACACCAGCACGCTGGCCTGCCGCCACAACGGGCGCAACGGGCCGAACAGCTCGCCCCAGCGGCGCCCGGCCAGCGCCTGCCACAGCGCGTCCGGGGCGTGCAGCAGCACGGCGTTTTCGTCGAACACGGTGGCGGCGTCGCGCACCGGGCCGCGCCGGGCGCGCACGCCGTCGCGCGCGATCTCGGCCGCCTGCAGCGCGTTCAGGCGCGCCTTGGTGGCGGGCAGGCGCAGCCACACCAGGCCGTTGAAGGCGTCGTGCCCGTTGTCGCGCGTGGGCACGGCCCGTTGATGGGCGATGAAGGCTTCATAAGCCGCGTCGGCGGGCAAGCGGGATGCCGGCACGAAGCGCACCGGCAGGCCGGGCGGCGCGCTGGCGCCCAGCGCCGCGGCCACCGCGCCGGGCGCCGCCGCACCCGCGCGGCGCCACACCGCCTGGCCCACGCCGCGCCAGGGCGCGAACCAGGGCGCCGCCCAGTCCGGCTGGGGCCGGGGCCAGGCCGGCGGCGCGGCGGTGTCCTCACGTACCATCACGGCCGATCGTGCCACACGCCCGCCGCCGCCCATGACCTCGCCCGCGCCCGCCGCCCGGCACCCGCACGCCCCGCGCGGGCGCGACATCCACGAAGCCGGGCGCACCGCCACGCCGCTGGAGCTGCTGTTCGACCTGACCTTCGTGGTCGGCGTCGCGCTGGCCGCCGCGCAGCTGCACCACGCCGAGGGCGCGCACCACGTGCTGGCGGCGCTGCCGGGCTATCTGCTGGCGTTTTTCGCCATCTGGTGGGCGTGGATGAACTACACGTGGCTGAGCTCGGCCTACGACACCGACGACGCCGTCTGGCGCGTGCTGACCCTGATGCAGATGACGGGCGTGCTGATCTTCGCCACCGGCGTGCCCGGCCTGTTCGAGGGCCGGACGCAGCTGGCGGTGGTGGGCTACGCCGCCATGCGCCTGCCCCTGTGCGTGCAGTGGCTGCGCGCGGCGCGGGGCGATGCGGCGCGGCGCGCCACCTGCCTGCGCTATGCCGGCGGCGTGGCGGCGGTGCAAGCGCTGTGGATCGCCAATGACGCCGCCAGCGGCTGGCTGCCGGCCGCCGGGGCTTGGCCGGCCATCGGCGTGCTGGTGCTGCTGGAGCTGGCGGTGCCCGTGTGGGCCGAAACGCGCGGCCCGCCCACGCCCTGGCACGCGCACCACATCGCCGAGCGCTACAGCGGCTTCGTCATCATGATTTTGGGCGAAAGCATCCTGGGTGCCACCAACGCCGTCAGCAACCTGGTGCAGGCGCACGGGCTGACGGCCGAGCTGGCGCTGGTGGGCCTGGGCGGCGCGCTGCTGGCCTTTTGCCTGTGGTGGATGTATTTTTTGCTGCCCTCGGGCGCGGCGCTGCACGCGCACCGCGAGCGCAGCTTCGGCTGGGGCTATGGCCACTACGTCACCTTTGCCGCCCTGGCCGCCGTCGGCAGCGGGCTGGAGGGGGTGGCCGACGCGATGAAGCCCGACGGCGGCGCCAGCGCGCTGGCCGCCGTCGGCGCGGTGGCCGTGCCGCAGGCGATCTACGTGGCCTCGATCTGGGCACTGCACCGCCACGCCACGCGCGGGCCCGACCGGCAGCTGGCCCTGCTGGCGCTGGTGCTGGCATGCATCGGCCTGGGGCCGCTGGCGGTGGCGCGCGGGCTGCCGCTGCCCTGGGGCCTGCTGCTGCTGTCGCTGGGGCCGGTGGTCATGATCGTGGCGCAGGAGCGGCGGCGGGTGGCGAACTCCACCCGCGGCGACACGCCAAAAAATTGACGCTCAGGCCGCGCGCGCGGCCCGCTTGTCGCGCACGCTCACGCGTGACGTTCCCTCGTCGCGAAAGTCGAACGCGCCGGTCGCCGCCAGCAGCTTGCTGAGGCTGGCGTAGCCGTAGTTTCGCGGATCGAAACTGGCCTTGTTGCTGATCTGCGTGCCGACCGCGCCGACGCGGGCCCAGCCCGACTCGTCCTGCATGGCGTTGACGGCGTCGCGCAGCAGGTTCATCAGGGCCGAGTCCTGGCGCAGCTGCGCGGTCGGCACGCGGATGCGCTGCGGCGCCGGCGCGGCGGTGGCTGCCGGTGACGGCGCTGCCTTGGCCGGCGATTTGGCGGCGGCGCGTTCGGCGTCCAGTGCGGCGGTCGACACGCTGCCCATGTCGGACTCGCCCTCGCCGCCCGCCTCGGCCAGCGCCTCCAGGTACAGAAAGCGCGAGCAGGCGTTGACGAAGGGCATGGGCGTCTGCGCGGCGCCGAAGCCGTACACGGCGGCGCCCTTGGCGCGCAGATGCATCACCAGTGGCGTGAAGTCGGCGTCGGACGAGACGATGCCGAAGGCGTCCGGCCGCTCGGTGTACAGCAGCTCCATCGCGTCCACCGTCATCGCCATGTCGCTGGCGTTCTTGCGCTTGGAATAGTCGAACTGCTGCATCGGCCGAATGGCGAAGTCCAGCAGCCGCTCCTGCCAGCCGTGCAGCGCCTGCTTGGTCCAGTTGCCGTAGGCGCGCCGGATGTTGATCACGCCCAGCGTCGACAGCTCGGTCAGGATCTCGTCGATCAGGTCGGCCGGCGCGTTGTCGGCGTCGATGAGGAGGGCGATGCGGGGTTGGGGGGCTTCCATGGCACGGGCTTGGCGGGCTGGGTTAGCGAAGCGTAACCCAGCAGCCACCCCACAATGCGCGCATGCGACGCTACATCCGCGCGCCGAAACTTGGCGAGGCCAGCTACTTCTTCACGTTGACCTTGGCGGAGCGACGCGGCAACGATCTGCTGATGCGGCACATCGACGCGCTGCGGCAAGCCTTTGGAGCGGTGCGGGCGCGCCACCCCTTCACGATCGAAGCCATCGTGGTCTTGCCGGACCATCTGCATGCGCTGTGGCGCCTGCCGAAGGAAGACGACTACACATTTGCCCTCACAATACCGGCACTATGAAACTCGCATCGCTGTCAGTTCGCTCTTATCGCACCATCGATTCAATCGATCTAGAGTTCCTTGGTTCCTATGCGGCTCTCTGCGGTCCGAATGATTCCGGGAAAACCAATGTCATCCGCGCTATTCGAGCGATGATGCGCGAAGAAGACGAAGGGGTTTATTTTCCTGGTGACGACGAATCAGTCACTGTAAAAAACGATTTCCCGAAGTGGCTTGACACTCCGCCAGAGCAGCAAACGATCTCGATTAGCTTGAGACTGCAGATAGACGCTCAACGGGACGCGGGCATCTATCAATTTATCTTACGGCAACTTCAAATTGGGGAGCATCCGTCCGGACTTGAAATAGCAATGTCCGCCACATACTCAGGTGAGGGGGCGACGCCCAAGGTGAACGTTGAGTGTGATGGAAAGACGTTCGAAGGTCTTGAAGCTCAGGAGGTTTTCAAGAAGCTTCGTACTTCAAAGAGCATGCTCTTTCATAACTCGCCGCAAAGCGAGCTGGCTCGCCTACGATTTCGCGAAGGATTCGGAACATTGCGTGAGGTTTCAGGCAACAGCGCGGAAGCTCTTGCCAAACTCAAAAAAGACATGGACAGAGGGCTTCAGAAAATTGCAAAAAATCAGCAACAAGAACTTGAAGCACTGCTTGGTCGCCTAGAAACAAAGTATCGTATTGGTCTATCGGTTGCCGCTTTCGATTTAGGTTGGCTTCCTCTAAATCTGACACTGGGTGATAGCAAACACAATGTTCCACTGGACAATTGGGGAAGCGGTACGTGTCGCATCCCGGACGATTACATAGATGAAAACCGCTACCCGCTGTTCATGGCCCGAGCCGTATTGCGGGAGTTGATAGAGTCCTTGCAAGCCACCGGGAGTGCCACGCCATGCTGATAGCCCTGCACAAGAACGCCCGCACGACACCGGCCGTGCGCGCCGAGATCGCGGCCAGCCACGAGACCGCCGCTGTCCTGGCCCAGCGCTTTGGCATCACCGAGCAAACGGTCTACAAGTGGAAGAAGCGCCAGGTCTTTGGGGATCGCTCGCACACGGCCCATCGCCTGCAGACGGTGCTCACGCCGGCGCAAGAGAGCGTGGTGGTGCACCTGCGGCGCACCTTGCTGCTGCCCCTGGATGACCTGCTGGCTGTCACGCGGGAGTTCATTTGCCCCCATGTCTCGCGCTCAGGCCTGGATCGGTGCCTGCGCCGCCATGGCGCGGGCAACCTCAATGCCCTCAAGCCCCAGGAGCCTACCGTGGCCCACAAGGCCTTCAAGAGCTACGAGCCGGGCTATGTGCACATGGACGTGAAATACCTGCCCCAGATGCAGGACGAGAGCAGTCGGCGCTACCTGTTCGTGGCCATCGACCGGGCCACGCGCTGGGTGTACGTGGCCCTCAAGGCCAACAAGACCGCCGCCAGTGCACAGTCCTTCCTGAAGGCACTGCACAAGGCCTGCCCGATCAAGATCCACAAGCTGCTGACCGACAACGGCAAGGAGTTCACCGATCGCCTGTTTGCCAGCCGCGAGCGCCAGCCCAGCGGCAACCACGAGTTCGATCAGTTGTGCGACGAGTTGGGGATCGAACACCGCCTGACCAAGCCCAGAACGCCCAGGACCAATGGCATGGTGGAGAGGTTCAACGGTCGCATTGCCGACGTGCTCAAGACGCACAGGTTCAACAGCCGCGAGGACATGGAGCAGACCTTGCTGCGTTATGTGGCCCTGTACAACCACCAACTGCCGCAGTCAGCGCTGGGCAGCAAGACGCCTATGCAGGCCATGAAGCAGTGGTATCAGGAGAGCCCGCATCTGTTTCACAAGCGACCTTATGATCGTCCGGGATGCGACAGGTACGCAAAACCGTACACTAATTTTACGAACATTATTCCGCGCGAAGCAAATTGGAGAATCCGAGGCAAGCGCTTCTAAAGTAACCCCTCTAATCATTATAGAAGAACCCGAAAGCTTCCTCCATCCCTACGCTCAAGCGGAGTTTGGGCGTATTTTGCAGGACTTGGCGGAGGAATTCAAAGTACAAGTCATTGTCACCACGCATAGTCCGTATCTGCTTAGCCTTACGAACGCAGAATCAAATATTTTGCTAAGTCGACGCTCGCACTACGGCCAGTTACGAGAGACTACACGGGTTGACAGTGGAGGGGAAAACTGGATGGCGCCGTTCGGACAGGCATTGGGCATGAGTTCTGACGAATTTAAGCCGTGGCAGAAATTATTCGGCAGTCAAAGCGACGCAATCCTGCTCGTTGAAGGTGACACTGACAAGGCGTACTTTGAAATGCTTCGCGAGTCGTCCCATGGGTCGAATGCACTTGCGTTCGACGGTGAGATCGTGATCTACGACGGCGCCAGTACCCTAAAGAACAATATGCTTCTCCGATTCATCAAGAACCGATACAAGCGTGTTTTCTTGACGTTCGATCTCGACATGAGAGCCGAAATTGAAAGGTGCCTTACGTCATTGGACTTAAAGAAGGACCAAGACTATTTCGCCATTGGCATAGATGAACCTGGAAAGCGAGCGATAGAGGGCCTGCTACCCGAATCCGTACGTACTGCAGTATTTGCAGCAAATGCCGATCTCGTCATGGCCGCAACTTCTGGCACCAAGGATGAAAGAGAAAGCGCCCGCAATTCTCTCAAGAAGAAATTTCTCGCAGAATTCAGGCGCGTAGCGCAGCCAGGCTCGGAATACTTCGGCGAGTTCTATCGTGTGGTCAAAGTGGCGAACCGCGCCCTCAAGGTTGCCTGATAACTGCTTGTCTGTATTGGAGTTCGGGAGTCAGCATCGACGGTGAATGCGCGGCGAGTAGGCGGATTGCTGGGTTTCGCAGTGCTCTACCCAGCCCACGAGTCTGTGCTCACGCAAGACGCCACGCCAATGTTTCCCCACCCCGCAACGGCTTGACCACCGCCTCCCCGAACGGCAGCTCATCCGGCAGCGTCCACGCTTCTTTTCGCAGCGTGACGCGCCCGCTGTTCCTGGGCAAGCCGTAGAAATCGGCGCCGAAGAACGCCGCGAAGCCTTCCAGCTTGTCCAGCGCGCCGGCGGCCTCGAAGGCTTCGGCGTACAGCTCCAGCGCGGACAGTGCGGTGTAGCAGCCGGCGCAGCCGCTGGCGTGCTCCTTCAGGTGCGCGGGGTGCGGGGCGGAGTCGGTGCCGAGGAAGAATTTCGGCGATCCGCTGGTGGCCGCCTGCACCAGCGCCTGGCGGTGCACTTCGCGCTTGAGCACGGGCAGGCAGTAGTAGTGCGGGCGGATGCCGCCGAGGAATATCGCGTTGCGGTTGTAGAGCAGGTGGTGCGCGGTGATCGTCGCGGCGGTGTGCGCGTCGGCCGCCTGCACGTACTGCGCCGCCTCGCGCGTGGTGATGTGCTCGAAGACGATCTTCAGCTCGGGCAGGTCGCGGCGCAAGGGTGCCAGCACGCGGTCGATGAACACGGCCTCGCGGTCGAACAGGTCGATCTCGGGGTCGGTCACCTCGCCGTGCACCAGCAGCAAGAGGTTCGCGCGCTGCATGGCCTCCAGCGTCTTGTAGGTCTTGCGCACGTCGGTCACGCCGGCGTCGCTGTTCGTCGTCGCGCCGGCCGGGTAGAGCTTGAGGGCGGCGATGCCGGCGTCCGCCGCGCGCACGATTTCATCGGGCGGCGTGTTGTCGGTCAGGTACAGCGTCATCAGCGGCTCGAAGGCCGTTCCCGCAGGCACGGCCTGCGCGATGCGCTCTTTATATGAGAGCGCCTGCGCCGTGGTGATGACCGGCGGGCGCAGGTTGGGCATGATGATGGCGCGGCCGAACTGCGCCGCCGTGTGCGGCACCACCGCCGCCATGGCAGCGCCGTCGCGCACGTGCAGGTGCCAGTCGTCGGGGCGGGTGAGGGTGAGGGTCTGCGGGGCGGTCATGGGGCGATTGTCGCGCAGGCGCGTGCCGGGGCACGGCGCGTTTCAAGCCATTTCGGGCATTGGCGCCCGCCCATCAAGCGCGAGCAGCTATCCAAACAATAGCGTTCGACGGCCGCCCCATCACTCGGTGTAGTCCCCGTTGGCCTCGGGCTGAAACTCGATGGCGCGCAGGATGAGCGCGGTTTCGCGGCCGTCGGCGCCGCGCCAGCGGGCGGTTTCGCCCACGCGCAAGCCCAGCAGCGCGGTGCCCAGCGGCGACAGCACCGAGATGAAGCCACGCGCGGCGTCGGCCTCGGGCGGATAGCACAGGGTCAGGCTGCGCTCGGCGCCGCCGGCCGGGTCGGCCACGCGCACGCGGCTGAGCATGGTGACGACGTCGGGCGCGACGGTTTGCGGCGTGACGACCTCGGCGGCGTCGATCAGCTCGGCCAGCGGGGTGTCGTCGGCGGCACCCTGGCGCTGCAGCAGCTTGTATAGGCGGATGTGGTCCAGGTCGGTGATGGTGCGGGCGAAGGCGGTGTCGGTCATGGGGGCTCCTTTGCAGGTCAAATCAGGAAGGCGCCCGGGTGCCGGGCGGGGTCGAACGAGGCGGCGCGGTGCCGGGACGGTGCAGGCCCGACGATCGGTGGGGCGCTGTGCGGGGGCGAGGGGGTGCAGCGGGACCGTCGGGCTCAGGTGAGTGCGGCCGCGAGGCGGGCCGCGCGAGCCGTGCGGGCTCGCCAGATCACATGAGGCGCGAAAAACGCGATGCGCGCGCGCGCCCTGCCGGCGGCCACGGGGGCCGCGTCGGGGTGCGCGATGGCGCGCACGGGCAGGACGCTCAGGGTTTGCATGGATCAATGATAGCCGCAGGGCCGGCCAAAAGCCATGCCGGCGCCTTTAAGATAGGGCGCATGTACGGTTGATCAAGGGATCAGCCGTTTTTTTGGCCTTTCGCGTCCCCATGTCCGCTCCCGATCCCAGCACGCGCCCGCCGGCCGCTGCCGACCCCTCCTCCCCTCCCGCCCCTCAAGCCCGCGTGCCGCTGGCAATCGAGGACTGGCTGACCGTGATCATCATGGCGCTGCTGGCGCTGATCACCTTCGCCAACGTGCTGGTGCGCTACTTCACCGACGCCTCGTTTGCCTGGACCGAGGAGGTGTCGGTGTTCCTGATGATCCTGCTGGCCATGGTGGCCAGCTCGGCCGCGGTGGCGCGCAACCGGCACATCCGCATCGAGTTTTTTGCCGACAGCGGCCCCGAGAAGCGCCAGCGCGCGCTGGCCATTCTGGGCGCGGCGCTGGTGGCGCTGCTGTTCATCCTGATGGCGGCGCTGTCGGCGCGGCTGGTGTGGGACGACATCCGCTACGGCGAGACCTCGCCCGGCATCGGCGTGCCGCAGTGGTGGTATTCGATCTGGCTGCCCATCGTCTCCATCGCCATCGCGCTGCGCGCCATCGGCCTGATGCTGCGCGGCGGCCGCCCGGCGGCGGACAACCCCGAGCTGCCGAGTTCGCCTGAAATCCTGGACGAGGAGCGCGCGCCATGAGCACCGCACGGCCGCCCGAAGGTGCGAAGGCCCCCGTGGGGGGCAGCGCAGCATGCGAAGCAGCGAAGCGTGGGGGCCAAGTCTCATGATCGCCACCCTGCTCTTCGCGGTCTTCATCGTCACCATGCTGCTGGGCGTGCCGATCGGCGCGTCGCTCGGCCTGGCGGGGGCGGCGGCCATCGCCCTGGCCAACAGCCAGACGCAGTGGTTCGGTCTGCTGGCGGTGCCGCAGAACTTCTACGCCGGCCTGGGCAAGTACCCGCTGCTGGCGATCCCGATGTTCGTGCTGGTGGGCTCGATCTTCGACCGCTCGGGCGTGGCCGCGCGCCTGGTGAACTTCGCCACCGCCATCGTCGGGCGCGGGCCGGGCATGCTGCCGCTGATCACCATCGCGGTGGCCATGTTCATGGGCGGCATCTCGGGCTCGGGGCCGGCCACGGCGGCGGCGGTGGGCGGCGTGATGATCGCGGCCATGACCAAGGCGGGCTACCCGCGCGCCTATTCGGCCAGCGTGGTGGGCGCGGCGGCGGCCACCGACATCCTGATCCCGCCCTCGGTGGCCTTCATCGTGTACTCGGTGCTGGTGCCGGGCGCCTCGGTGCCGGCGCTGTTTGCCGCCGGCCTGATTCCGGGCGTGCTGGTGGGCCTGGCGCTGATCGTGCCGGCGGTGTGGATGGCGCGCAAGCATGGCATGGGCCAGCTGGAGGCCGACCTGCCGCGCCCGCCGCTGCTCAAGAGCTTCATTGAATCCATCTGGGGCCTGCTGGCACCAGTGGTCATCCTGGGCGGCATGCGCATGGGCTGGTTCACGCCGACCGAGGCGGCGGTGGTGGCGGTGTTCTACGGCCTGTTCGTGGGCATGGTGATCCACCGCACCATGACCTGGCGCGACCTGTTTCCCGTGCTCAAGGAGTCGGGCGAGCTGTCGGCCGTCATCCTGCTGGTGGTGGCGCTGGCGGGCATCTTCGCCTTCTCGCTGTCCACGCTGGGCGTGATCGACCCGATCACCCACGCCATCGTCAACTCGGGCCTGGGCGAATACGGCGTGCTGACGCTGATCGTGCTGCTGCTGGTGGTGCTGGGCATGTTCCTGGACGGCATCTCGATCTTCCTGATCTTCGTGCCGCTGATGTGGCCGCTGATGCAGCACTACCACTGGGACCCGGTGTGGTTCGGCGTGCTGCTGACGTTGATGGTGGCCATGGGCCAGTTCACGCCGCCGCTGGCGGTCAACCTGATGGTGTCGTGCCGCATTGCCGGCGTCAGCATGGAAACCACCGTGCGCTGGGTCGTCCCGCTGGTGCTGGCGCTGGGCGTGGTGGTGCTGATGGTGATCGTGTGGCCGCAGCTGGCGCTGTGGCTGCCGCAGGCGCTGGGGTTCTGATTTTTTAGCCAAATATGGCTCTGGCGCCCATCCGATCTGCGCGAGCAGCTCATTTTTTCATAGTGACTCTAGAGGAGATCCTGTCATGAAGCAACGTCGAAACCTGCTGGCCGCGGCCGCCGCCACGGCGCTCGCCACCGCGCTCACGCTGGGCCTGCCCGCCAGCGCGCAGGCGCAGAACTACAAGAGCGAATACCGCATGTCGCTGGTGGTGGGCACCGCCTTCCCCTGGGGCAAGGGCGGCGAGATCTGGGCCGACAAGGTGCGCCAGAAGACCAACGGCCGCATCAACATCAAGCTGTACCCCGGCGTGTCGCTGATCCAGGGCGACCAGACGCGCGAGTTCTCGGCGCTGCGCCAGGGCGTGATCGACATGGCCATCGGCTCGACCATCAACTGGTCGCCGCAGGTCAAGCAGCTCAACCTGTTCTCGCTGCCCTTTTTGATGCCCGACTACGCCGCCATCGACGCGCTGACGCAGGGCCAGGTTGGCCAGGAAATCTTCAGGATCCTGGACAAGGCCGGCGTGGTGCCCCTGGCCTGGGGCGAGAACGGCTACCGCGAGCTGACCAACTCCAAGCACGCGGTCAAGAGCCCGGCCGACATGAAAGGCCTGAAGATCCGCATCGTGGGTTCGCCCCTGTTCATCGACACCTTCACCGCCCTAGGCGCCAACCCGACGCAGATGAGCTGGGCCGACGCGCAGCCGGCCTTTGCCAGCGGCGCGGTGGACGGGCAGGAAAACCCGATGAGCATCTTCACCGCCGCCAAGCTGCAGAACGTGGGCCAGAAGTACCTGACCATGTGGGGCTACGTGGCCGACCCGCTGGTGTTCGTGGTCAACAAGGACGTGTGGAACAGCTGGACGCCGGCCGACCGCGAGGCGGTGCGCCAGGCCGCCATCGAGGCCGGCAAGGAAGAAATCGCCATCGCGCGCAAGGGCATGATCGAGCCCGGCCAGCCCCTGCTGAAGGAAATCGAGGGCATGGGCGTCACCGTCACGCACCTGACGCCGCAAGAGCGGGAGGCCTTCGTCAAGGTCACGCGGCCGATCTACGACAAGTGGAAGCCGCAGGTCGGCACCGACCTGGTGAACATGGCCGAAAAAGCCATCGCGGCGCGAAAAAAATAACACTGCGGCGTTATTTTTGGCTGCATGAGGCACCCAAAATGCCCAAAAAGGATGCATCCTCGGCCATCGGCTGAGGTTTACATCCTTTTTCACAAATCTTGAGGAGACATCATGCAGCGTTCCCTGGCCTGCCTTGCGTTCGGCCTTGCGGCTCTGTTGCCGCTGGCCAACGCAGGGGTTCTGGATGACATTCGCGCGCGCGGCGAGGTGCGCCTGGGCTATCGGCCCGACGCCCCGCCGCTGTCCTACGCCTCGGCCGACGGTAAGCAGGGCCTGGGCTTTGCCGTGGACCTGTGCAAGGCCGTGGTCAAGGACCTGGAGCAGCGCAAGCTGATCCCGCAGGGCACCAAGATCGTCTACGTGCCGCTGTCCAACGCCGATCGCTTCAAGGCCGTGGTCGAGCGCAAGGTCGACGCCGAATGCGCCGACACCACCAACAACCGCGAGCGGCGCGACAAGATCGGCGTCGCCTTCACCATCCCGCACTACTACGCCGGCGTGCGCATCCTGGTGTCGGCCCACAGCGGCATCCAGGGCGTGGCCGACCTGAAGGACAAGACCGTGCTGGTGACCAAGAGCACCACCACCGCCAAGATCATCGAGGAGCGCAACGCCAGCCTGCAGCTCAATGCCCGCACGAAGGAGTGCGACTCGCCCAGCGTCTGCTTCAAGGAGCTGGGCGACAAGCAGGGCGACGCCTACATGATGGACGACATCCAGCTGTTCGCCCTGCGCGCGGCCGCCGCCAAGCCCGGCGACTGGCAGGTGGTGGGCAACCTGCTGTCGATCGAGCCGCTGGCCATCATGCTGCCCAAGGGCGACGCCGCCTGGAAGCAGGAATTCGACGGCGTGCTGCGGCAGATGATCTTCGACCGCAGCTTTCACGCTCTTTATGCGCGCTGGTTCGAAACCCCCATTCCGCCCAAGCAGCTGAACTACAACATCCCGATGAACTACCTGCTGAAGGATTCGCTGAAGTTCCCGAGCGACCAATTGGGCGACTGAAAAAGGGCCTCGGCATGAAAAAGGACGGCCAGGGCCGTCCTTTTTTTGTCGGTCTACCGGCCCTCAGTGCTGGAGGATCTTGCCGAGGAAGTCCTTGGTGCGCGGCTGGCGGTTCTCGGGGTGGTTGAAGAACTCGTCCTTGCTGCAGTCTTCCAGGATGTGGCCGCCGACGTCGATGAAGATGACGCGGTTGGCCACCTTGCGGGCAAAGCCCATCTCGTGCGTGACCACCATCATGGTCATGCCCTCGCTGGCCAGCTTGACCATGACGTCGAGCACCTCGCCCACCATCTCGGGGTCGAGCGCGCTGGTGGGCTCGTCGAACAGCATCACGTTGGGGTCCATCGACAGCGCGCGCGCAATGGCCACGCGCTGTTGCTGGCCGCCCGACAGCTGGCCCGGGAACTTGTCCTTGTGCGCCATCAGGCCGACGCGGTCGAGCATCTTCAGGCCGCGCACCTTGGCGTCGTCGGCCTTGCGCCCCAGCACCTTGATCTGGGCGATGGTCAGGTTCTCGGTGACCGACAGGTGCGGAAACAGCTCGAAGTGCTGAAACACCATGCCGACCTGGCTGCGCAGCTTGGGCAGGTCGGTCTTGGGGTCGGTGACCTTGATGCCGTTGACGGTGATCTCGCCCTGCTGCACCGGCTCGAGCGCATTGACGGTCTTGATGAGGGTGGACTTGCCCGAGCCCGAGGGGCCGCAAACGACGACCACATCGCCTTTTTCGACCTCCAGCGAGCAGTCGTGCAGCACCTGCACCGCGCCGTACCACTTGGAGACGTTCTTGAGCTGGATCATGGGGGTGGACATGGGGACGATCTCCTTATCGGATGATGGCAATTTTTCTGTTGATGCCCTTGACGACGGATGACAGCGAATAGCTGATGACGAAGTAGGTCACGGTCGCCATCAGGTAGGTTTCGATCGGGCGGCCGTAGTTCTTGCCGGCGGTCTCGAAGCCCTTGAGCAGGTCGTAGGCGCCGATGGCGTAGACCAGCGAGGTGTCCTGGAACAGGATGATGGTCTGCGTCAGCAGCACCGGCAGCATGTTGCGGAAGGCCTGCGGCAGGATCACCAGCTTCATGTTCTGCGCATAGCTCATGCCCATGGCTTGGCCGGCGAACACCTGGCCGCGCGGGATCGACTGGATGCCCGCACGCATGATCTCGCTGAAGTAGGCGGCCTCGAAGGCGATGAAGGTGACGACGGCCGAGTATTCGGCGCCGATGGGCCGCCCGATCATCAGCGGCACCAGCAGGAAGAACCACAGGATCACCATCACCAGCGGCACCGAGCGCATGACGTTGACGTACAGCGCCGCCGGCGTGTCCAGCCAGCGCTTGCCCGACAGGCGCATCAGCGCCAGCAGGGTGCCGAAGAAAATGCCGCCGGCGGTGGCCACCGCCGTCAGGAAGATGCTGAACCACAGCCCCTTGAGGATGAAGTTCTGGATCAGGCCCCAGTTGAGGATCGAGAAATCGAGGTTCAGCATGACAAGCCTCCCGCCGGGCCGCCCCAAGGGAGGCTAGCTGTCGCATCCCGGACGATTACATAGATGAAAACCGCTACCCGCTGTTCATGGCCCGAGCCGTATTGCGGGAGTTGATAGAGTCCTTGCAAGCCACCGGGAGTGCCACGCCATGCTGATAGCCCTGCACAAGAACGCCCGCACGACACCGGCCGTGCGCGCCGAGATCGCGGCCAGCCACGAGACCGCCGCTGTCCTGGCCCAGCGCTTTGGCATCACCGAGCAAACGGTCTACAAGTGGAAGAAGCGCCAGGTCTTTGGGGATCGCTCGCACACGGCCCATCGCCTGCAGACGGTGCTCACGCCGGCGCAAGAGAGCGTGGTGGTGCACCTGCGGCGCACCTTGCTGCTGCCCCTGGATGACCTGCTGGCTGTCACGCGGGAGTTCATTTGCCCCCATGTCTCGCGCTCAGGCCTGGATCGGTGCCTGCGCCGCCATGGCGCGGGCAACCTCAATGCCCTCAAGCCCCAGGAGCCTACCGTGGCCCACAAGGCCTTCAAGAGCTACGAGCCGGGCTATGTGCACATGGACGTGAAATACCTGCCCCAGATGCAGGACGAGAGCAGTCGGCGCTACCTGTTCGTGGCCATCGACCGGGCCACGCGCTGGGTGTACGTGGCCCTCAAGGCCAACAAGACCGCCGCCAGTGCACAGTCCTTCCTGAAGGCACTGCACAAGGCCTGCCCGATCAAGATCCACAAGCTGCTGACCGACAACGGCAAGGAGTTCACCGATCGCCTGTTTGCCAGCCGCGAGCGCCAGCCCAGCGGCAACCACGAGTTCGATCAGTTGTGCGACGAGTTGGGGATCGAACACCGCCTGACCAAGCCCAGAACGCCCAGGACCAATGGCATGGTGGAGAGGTTCAACGGTCGCATTGCCGACGTGCTCAAGACGCACAGGTTCAACAGCCGCGAGGACATGGAGCAGACCTTGCTGCGTTATGTGGCCCTGTACAACCACCAACTGCCGCAGTCAGCGCTGGGCAGCAAGACGCCTATGCAGGCCATGAAGCAGTGGTATCAGGAGAGCCCGCATCTGTTTCACAAGCGACCTTATGATCGTCCGGGATGCGACAGCTAGCCCCCTTGGGGGGCAGCGAATACACGAAGTGAGTAGCGTGGGGGCTCATGTCAATGTCCTCCCGCGCCCGTGCCGGCGGACACGAAGCCCGGCACCCGCGCCCGCTTCTCGATCCAGGCGAACACGCGGTTGACCACCAGCGCCGAAATCGCGTAGAGCACCGTGACGGCCAGGTAGACCTCGATCGGGCGCGCGGTTTCCTCGCCCACCTGCAGCGCGTACTGCGTCATCTCGGGGATGGACACGGCAAAGGCCACGGCCGAGTTCTTGAAGATGTTCATCGACTCGCTGGTGAGCGGCGGGATGATGATGCGATAGGCCATGGGCAGCAGCACGTAGCGGTAGTACTGCGGCGTGGTAAAGCCGACCGCCATGCCGGCGTAGCGCTGGCCCTTGGGCAGGGCCAGGATGCCGGCACGCACCTGCTCGGCGATGCGCGCCGAGGTGAACAGGCCCAGCGCCAGCACCACCAGGATGAAGGGCGGGAAGTTCTTCATGGGCGGCACCAGGGCCGGCAGCACGAAGTACCACAGGAAGATCTGCACCAGCAACGGGATGTTGCGAAACAGCTCGACCCAGGCATTGCCCAGGCGTACCAGCCAGGGGCTGCCCGGCAAGGTGCGCACGACGCCGATCAGCGAGCCGACGACCAGCGCCACCACCAGCGCCGTGAGCGAGACCGACACCGTCCAGCCCCAGGCCGAGAACAGCCAGTCCAGGTAGGTGATGTCGCGCCCCTTGCCGAAGCAGCCGGGCACCACGTCACCGCTCAGGGTGTCCTTGCAGAACACCATCCAATCCATTGCCATCACGACCCTCCTGCGGCCGAAGCAGCCCGCTTCGCGATCTTCATATGCGCGAACGCCCACTTGAAGCCAAGTGGGCGTCCCTGCGGCTCACGCCTTCAATGCGCGCGTTGCGCGATCACTTGTTGCCGTAGTCTTCCATCGGCTTGTCGTTGGGGTGCGCCCAGGCGTTCTTGGTGCCTTCCGAGGCCGGCATGTTCAGGTTGACGTTGTTGGGCGGGATCGGCTGCATGAACCACTTGTCGTACAGCTTGGCCAGCGAGCCGTCCTTGATCTGGCGCACGATGGAGTCGTCGACGGCCTTCTTCAGCTTGGCGTCGCCCTTGGGCAGCATGCAGGCGATCGGCTCGACCGACAGCACCTCGCCGACGATCGCGAAGTCCTTGGGGTTCTTGGCCTTGGCGATGTTGGCCGCCAGGATGGAGCCGTCCATCACGAAGGCGTTGGCGCGGCCGGCCTCCAGCAGCAGGAAGCTGTCGGCGTGGTCCTTGCCCTGCACGGTCTTGAAGTCGATGCCCTGGGCGCGCTCGTTCTTGCGCAGGGTTTGCACCGAGGTGGTGCCGGTGGTGGTGGCCACGGTCTTGCCGTTCAGGTCCTTGATGGACTTGATGCCCGACTTGGTGTTGACCGCCATGCGCACTTCTTCGACGTAGGTGGTGTAGGCGAAGTCCACGTCCTTTTGGCGCGCGGTGTTGTTGGTGGTGGAGCCGCACTCGAAGTCGATGGTGCCGTTCTGGATCAGCGGGATGCGGTTTTGCGAGGTGATGACCTGGTAGTTGGTCTTCAGCGGCACGCCCAGGTCCTTGCTCAGGTCGCCGATGATGCGCTCGGCCATCTCGGTGTGAAAGCCCACGTACTTGCCGCCGCCCAGCGTGAAGCCCAGGCCGGAGGAGTCGCGCACGCCCAGGTTGACCGCGCCGCGCTCCTTGATCTTGGCCAGCGTGTCGGGGGCCTGGGCCATGACGGCGCCGGCCGCGAAGGCCAGGATGGAGAAAGCCAGCAATTGCTTCTTCATGAGAAATCCCTTTGCAAAAAATGAATGAGGGGATCGTCCAACGACACCCCGGAAGCCGCATTCTACGAAGCTTCGACTAGTGGACAACCCTAGTGGACAGCCCCCTGATCGCCGTCCGGATTTTGCTGATGGCTGCGCTGGATGGCCCACATCTGGGCGTAGGCGCCGTGCGCGGCCAGCAGCTCCAGGTGGGTGCCGCGCTCGACGATGCGCCCCTGGCTCATCACCAGGATCTGGTGCGCGTCGACGATGGTGGACAGCCGGTGGGCGATGACCAGGGTGGTCTTGCCCTGCGCGGCGCTGGCCAGCTCGGCCTGGATGGCGCGCTCGTTGGCCGAGTCCAGCGCGCTGGTGGCCTCGTCGAAGATCAGCACCGGCGGGTCCTTCAGCAGGGTGCGGGCAATGGCCACGCGTTGCTTCTCGCCGCCCGACAGCTTCAGCCCGCGCTCGCCCACCATGGTGTCGTAGCCTTTCGGCGTGGACACGATGAAGTCGTGGATGCGCGCGGCGCGCGCCACCGCCTGCACCTCCTCGTCGCTCGCGCCCGGGCGGCCGTAGCGGATGTTGTAGGCGATGGTGTCGTTGAACAGCACGGTGTCCTGCGGCACGATGCCGATGGCGCGGCGCACGCTGGCCTGGGTGACGGTGCGGATGTCCTGCCCGGCGATGAGGATGCGGCCGCCGCCGGCGCCGGGCCGCCCCAAGTCGGCGGCAGCCCCCTCGGGGGGCAGCGCGGCATGCGAAGCAGCGGAGCGTGGGGGCACAAGGCACGGGTCATAGAAGCGGTACAGCAGCCGCGCCAGCGTCGATTTGCCCGAGCCCGAGGGGCCGACCACCGCCACCGTCTTGCCGGCCGGGATGCTGAACGTGACGTCGTGCAGGATGGGTCGCTCGCTTTCATAGGCAAAGCCGACGTGCTCGAAGCTCACATCGACCGGGCCGTTGGTGTGCAGTTCGGGCGCGCCGGGTGCGTCGGCCACCTCGCGCGGGCGGTCCATCAGCGCGAACATGCGGTGCAGGTCGGTCAGGTTCTGCTTGAGCTCGCGGTAGATCACGCCCAGGAAGTTGAGCGGGATGTACAACTGGATCATGAAGGCGTTGATCATCACCAGATCGCCGATGGACAGGTGTCCGTCGGCCACGCCGGCGGTGGCGCGCCACAGCATGGCCACCAGGCCGATGCCGATGATGAGCTGCTGGCCAGTGTTGAGCAGCGACAGCGAGGACTGGGATTTGAGGCGCGAGCGCTGGTAGCGGCGCAGGCTCTCGTCGTAGCGGCGCGACTCGAAGCCTTCGTTGCCGAAATACTTGACGGTCTCGTAATTCAGCAGCGAGTCGATGGCGTGGTTGTGCGCGGCCGAGTCGGCGCTGTTGGCCTCGACGCGAAAGCGCGTGCGCCATTCGGTCACCCACACGGTGAACACCACGTAGGCGCCCAGGGCGGCCAGCGTGATCCAGACAAAGCCGGCGTCGAAGCGCGTGCCCAGGATGGCCAGCACCAGCGCCACCTCCACCAGCGTGGGGATGATGGAGTACAGCGAATAGGTGATCAGCGCCTCGATGGCGCGCACGCCGCGCTCGATGTCGCGCGTCATGCCACCGGTCTGGCGCTCCAGGTGAAAGCGCAGGCTGAGGCTGTGCAAGTGCTCGAAGGTCTGCAGCGCCACCTGGCGCGTGGCGCCCTGCGTGGCCTTGGAAAACACCAGCTCGCGCAGCTCGGTGAACACGGTGGTCATCAGGCGCAACAGGCCGTAGGCCAGCAGCAGCCCGACCGGCACCACCACCAAGGCCAGCGGGTCGCCGGCCTTGATGTTCATGCGGTCGACCAGGTCCTTCAGCAGGATGGGCACGCCCACGTTGGACAGCTTGGCGCCGGTCACCATCAGCAGCGCCGCGCCCACGCGCCAGCGGTAGCGCCACAGGTAGGGTGCCAGGCGCGCCAGCGTGCGCCAGTCCGACTGGGGGGCCGTGCCCGCGGGCATGGGCATGGGCTCAGCGGCGGCGCGCATGTTGGAAAATGTCTTTCATCGATTCCTCACAGGACATTGTGCCGATGCCATCCGATCCCCGCCCAAGCACCGTGCTGCGCCCGCCCAACGAGACCGCGGTCAACGCCCCCTACGAGCCCCTGCCGGCCGACCACACGCTGGTGCTGAAGGTCATCCCCATGCCCAGCGACGCCAACGCCAACGGCGACATCTTCGGCGGCTGGGTGATGGCCCAGGTGGCCCTGGCCGGCTCGGTGCTGCCGGCGCGCTATGCCCAGGGGCGCATGGCCACGGTGGCGGTCAACCAGTTCATCTTCAAGCAGCCGGTGCGGGTGGGCGACATCCTCTCGCTGGTGGCCAAGATGGAGCGCATCGGCCGCAGCTCGATGACGGTGAGCGTGGGCGTGTATGCCGAGCGCATCCGCAACCAGGGGCACTACATCAAGGTGACCGAGGCGCAGCTGACCTACGTGGCCATCGACGACGAGGGCCGCCCGCGCCCGGTGCCGGTGCACGACCTGGCGCCCTGACCGCGTCAGGAAACGATGTAGGCCGCCGCGCCGGTCGACAGCAGGCTGCCGTCGGCGGCGTGAAAGGCCATGCGCGTGCTGGCCACGCGCGAACCCAGGCGGATCACCTCGGCGCTGGCCGTGAAGTGCGTCCCCACGCCGGGGCGCAGGTAGTCCACGCGCAGGTCGATGGTGCCCAGCTTGGTGAAGCGCGCCAGGCGCTGCTCGGGCGCCTCGTCCATGTGGCGCGCGCCGATGGCGGCCATCACCGCGATGCCGCCGGTGGCGTCCAGCGCCGCGCTGATCACGCCGCCGTGCAGGCGCTGGTGCTGAAAGTGGCCGATCAGCTCCGGGCGCATGTCGATGCGGCAGCACACCCGCTCGCCCGCGAGCTCGACCAGCTGGAGCCCCAGCAGCTGGTTGAAGGCGATGCGCTCTTCGAACATCTGCGTGAGCGCGGCGACGAAGGCGGGTTCGAAGGGCCGGGCAGGGGCGGCGGGTTTGGCGTTCATGGTTCAGGTGGCAGGCGCGACAACTATCATAATCATAGCTGCTGGCGCTTATGCGACGGGCGCCAGGGCCTCAAAGCTTGCTGAAGTCGGGCTTGCGCTTCTGCGCGAAGGCGGCAAAGGCCTCGCGCGCGGCGGGCTCGTGCAGCATGCGGCCGAAGACCTCGCCCTCCTCGTCCATGCGCGCCAGCACCGCCGCCTGCTGGCCGCCCTTCATCAGGCGCTTGGTGGCGATCAGCGCGCTCATCGGCTTGGCCGCCAGCTTGCGCGCCTGGGCCTGGGCGATGGCGTTGCACTCGGTGGGCGGCACCACGCGGTTGACCAGGCCCACTTCGAGCGCCGCCTCGGCCATGAAGGGCTCGCCCAACAGCAGCGCCTCGGCCGCGCGGTGCAGCCCGAACATCTGCGGCAGCAGCAGGCTGGAGCCGGCCTCGGGCACCAGGCCCAGGTTGACGAAGGGCAGCGCGAACGCCGCGTTGTCGCCGGCGTAGACCAGGTCGCAGTGCAGCAGCAGGGTGGTGCCCACGCCCACGGCCGGGCCGCAGACCGCCGCCACGATGGGCTTGGGAAAGCTGGCGAGGGCGCGCAGAAAGCGCCACACCGGCTGCTGCTCGCGCGGGCCGGGGTCGGCCGGCGCGGCCTGGAAGTCGCCGATGTCGTTGCCGGCCGAAAACACCGTGGCATCGCCCTGGATCAGCACCACGCGCACGGCGGCGTCTTGTGCCGCCCGCTCCAGGCCGTCGGCCAGCGCGGCGTACATGGCGCGGGTGATGGAGTTTTTCTTGTCGACCCGGTTGAAGGTCAGGGTCATCACGCCGGTTTCGACGTGGGTGAGGATGTCGCTCATGCAGGCTCCTGGGTGAAAGAAGGGTTCATTCGTCGGCGTCGCGCGCGCCCGGCCGGGGCCAGCGCGCGGAGGTCAGGAAAAAGCGCTCGCGCTGCGATTCTTCCTCGTAGGCGGCGCGCCGCGGCTTGACCAGGTCGCTGCGGCTGACGATGCCGACCAGCCGGCGCGTCTCCGGCGCGTCGATGACGGGCAGCCGCTCGATGTCCAGCGCCGCCATGCGCGAGGCCACCATGCGCAGGGTCTCCGCCGGCAGGGCAAAGGCCTCGGCCGGCGCCGCGATCAGGCTGGCGACCGGCTGCGCCAGCAGCGCCGCATCCAGGTTCAGGAAGTCGGCCCGCTCCACCATCGCCAGCAGCCGCCCGTCCTGCTGCACGGGGTAGGCGCGCTGCGACTGGCTGCTACCGAAGTACTGGTCGATGACGTCGGCGATGGGCAGCTGCGCCTCGATCGCCTTCACCTCGCGCGTCATCACGTCGGCGATGAAGCTCTGCTCCAGCGGGTCGACGCCGTACTCGCGGTAGATGCGCCGGCCGCGCCGCACGATCTTCTCGGTCAGGATGGAATGCGGCATCACGATCACCGTGAAGGCGTAGGCCACGATGCAGCCCAGCAGCAGCGGCAGGATGGCGTTGGCGTCGTGCGTCAGGCCGAAGGCGAACACGATGGACATCAGCGGCGCGCCCAGCGTGCCCGCCATGGTGGCGGCCAGGCACACCAGCACCCACAGCTGGATGTCGGCGCCGGGCAGCCAGCGCCCGATCACCACGCCCAGGCCGGCGCCCATGGTCATCAGCGGCGCCAGCGTGCCGCCCGAGGTGTTGGAGCCCAGCGCCACGGCCCAGATGATGGCCTTGACGATGACCAGGCTGGCGGCCGTGGCCAGCACCAGGTTGTTGGCCAGCAGGTCGCCGATCACGTCGTAGCCCACGCCCAGCGCGCGCGGCTGAAAGTAGCCGCCGATGCCCACCACCAGCCCGCCCAGCGCCGGCCACCACATCCAGTGAATGGGCAGGCGGGCAAAGCCGTCCTCGATCCAGTGGTACAGGCGCGTGACCGAGGTCGACAGCGCGCCGCAGGCCAGGCCGGCGGCGATGGCCGAAACGATGGCGATCGCCGTCGGCTCGCTGGTGGTCATCGGAAACAGCGGCCCGCTCTCATACCACAGCGGGCGCAGAAAACCCGCCACCGCGCAGGCGATGGCCACCGGCAGCAGGCTGCGCGGACGCAGCTCGAACAGCATCAGCTCGACCGCGAACAGCACCGCCGCCACCGGCGTGCCGAACACCGCCGTCATGCCGGCGCAGGCGCCCGCCACCAGCAGCGCCTTGCGCTCGACCGAGGTCAGGCTGACGGCCTGCGCCAGCAGCGACGCCGCCGCGCCGCCGGTGACGATGACCGGCCCCTCGGCGCCGAACGGGCCGCCGCTGCCGATCACGATGCCCGACACCACCGGCTTGAGCATGGCCACCTTGGGCGACATGCGACTCTTGCCGTAGAGGATGGCCTCGATGGCCTCCGGAATGCCGTGGCCGCGGATTTTCTCGGTGCCGTAGCGCGCCGCCAGGCCGGCGATCAGCCCGCCGATGGCCGGCACGATGATGACCCAGGCGCCCAGCTGGTTGTCGGCCGGCGAGCGCGCCACGAACGACAGGCTCTGAAAGAAAAACAGGTTGGTGAAGAAGCGGATCGCCATCAGCAGCACGTAGGCGCCGATCGAGCTGATGACGCCGATGACGATGGCCAGGCCCGACAGCAGCAGGAAGCGGTCCTGACCGTAGAAATCGCGCCACTGCGGGCTCGCGGCGGTGTCAGGCTGGGGCGCGGTCATGCGGTTCGGCTTTTTGGGGTGGGCGCGGGCGGGCCCGTGACGTCCTCGCTCCGATGGCTGGCCCCGTGCGGCGGGGCCAGCGCAAAATTTTAATCCGCGTCAAGGCGCGTCCCGGTCCGCTGCCCGGCACCGCACAATGGCCGCATGCGCGCGTCCGATTCGTCCCCGTCGACCGCCGCGCCGGCCCGGTCCTGGTCCCAGCTGGTGGCCGGGCTGCCGCCGGCCAGCTTCGGCATCGTCATGGCCACGGGCATCGTCTCCATCGCCGTGCAGCAGCTGGGCCTGCCGGTGCTGGCGCGCGCCCTGCTGGCCACCAACGCCGTGCTGTACGCGGGGCTGTGGGTGTTGACCGTGCTGCGCCTGCTGCGCCACACGGCCCGCTTCGTCGCCGACCTGCGGCACCACGGGCGCAGCCCGGGCTTCTTCACCATCGTGGCGGCCTCGGGCGTCTTGGGCAGCCAGTGCCTGCTGCTGGGCGGCCCGCGCACCGCCGCCGAGGCGCTGTGGTGGCTCACCGCGGGCCTGTGGCTGGTGCTCACCTACGGCATCTTCGCCATCCTCACCACCACCCCCAACAAGCCCCGGCTGGACCGCGGCATCGGCGGCGCCTGGCTGCTGGCCGTCGTCGCCACGCAGTCGGTGGCGGTGCTGGGCGTGCTGCTGGCTCCCGGCTTGACCGAGGGCCCACGCCTGGCGATGCACTTTCTGGCGCTGGCGCTGTGGTTGTGGGGCGTCATGCTCTACATCTGGATCATGACGCTGATCTTCTACCGCTACACCTTCTTCGCGCTGGCCGCCAAGGACCTGACCCCGTCCTACTGGATCAACATGGGCGCCATGGCCATCTCGACCCTGGCCGGCGCGCTGCTGGTGCAGGCCGCGCCGCAGGCGCCCTTCCTGCAGTCCATGCATCCCTTCATCGAAGGCTTCACCCTCTTTTGCTGGGCCAGCGGCACCTGGTGGATCCCCCTGCTGATCGTGCTCGAGGTCTGGCGCTACGCCATCCGCCACGTGCCCCTGCGCTACGACCCCATGTACTGGGGCGTGGTGTTTCCGCTGGGCATGTACGCGGTGTGCACGCGCGAGCTCACGCGCGCCCTGGGGCTGAACGTGATCGACGCCCTGCCGCCCCTGTTCGGCCTGGCCGCGCTGCTGGCCTGGCTGCTGGCCTGCGCCGACTCGCTGCTGCGTGCGTGGCAATGGGGCGTGGGCCGGCGCGCGCGGCATTGAATCAGCGTTGCGCCAGCGCCTCGCGCAGCCAGTCCAGCCGGTCTTGCCCCCAGAACATCTGCTGGCCGACAAACATCGTCGGCGCACCGAACACGCCGCGCGCCACGGCTTCCTCGGTGACGGCCTTCAGGCGGTCCTTGACCGGCTGCTGGCCGGCCTGCGCCAGCAGCTCGGCCGGATCGAAGCCCGCGGCGTGCAGCACGGCGCCGACCACGGCCGCGTCGCCCATGTTTTTTTCATCGACCCACATGGCGTGGAACATGGCGCGGCAGTAGTCGCCAAAGCGCGCGCCGCCGTCCAGCATCTGCATCGCGGTGGCGCCGCGCATCAGCAGCAAGGTGTTGATGGGAAAGTGCGGGTTGAAGCGCATCGGCACGCCGTAGCGCGCGGCGTACAGCTCGAGGTCGCGGCGGATGTAGCGGCTCTTGGCCGGCACCTCGGCCGGCGAGCGATTGCCCGTGGCCTGAAACACGCCGCCCAGCAGCATGGGCTTGTGAACCAGCTCGGCGCCGGCCTGCTCGCACAGCGCGGGCAGCTGCGTCCAGGCCAGATAGGTGGCGGGGCTGCCGAAGTCGAAGTAGAACTCAACGGTCTTGCGGGTCATGATTGCTCCTCTTCCGCTTTCACTCTTGCGCTTTCATCATCGCAACCACGGACGGTCGCGCATCAACCAAAATGAGTCCCATGGCCGCAGAGCAGGCCAGGCCAGCGATCGCCGTGGCCGGGGTTTCCCCGGTCACTGGCGATGCCCCCTCGAGGGGGGAGGCGCAACATCGCGCAGCGAGTGGAGCAACGGGGGTGGTCAAAACTTCTCTATCCAGGGGCGCAGATCGAGCTCGTGCGTCCAGGCATCGCGCGGTTGGCGGTGCAGCATCACGTACTGGGCGGCGATGTGCTCGGGGTTCAAGATGCCGTCCTGCGCCTTCAGGGCGTAGCGCTCGGGAAACTGGGTGCGGATGAACTCGGTGTCGATGCCGCCGTCGATCACCGGATGCGCCACGTGGATGCCCTCGGGTCCCAGCTCGCGCGCCATGCTTTGCGCCAGCGCGCGCAGCGCCGCCTTGGCGCCGGAAAAGGCCGCGAAACGCGCGCTGCCGCGCAGCGAGGCGGTGGCGCCGGTGAACAGGATGGTGCCGCGCTGCCCGCCGGTCGGCAGGGGCCGCGCCATCATGCGCTTGGCCACTTCGCGCGCGTTCAAAAAGCCGGCGAAGCAGGCCATCTCCCACACCTTGTAGTACTTGCGCGCGGTTTCGGTCAGGATGCTCTCGGGCACGTTGGCGCCGATGTTGAACACCAGCACCTCGATCGGGCCGACCTCGCGCTCGATGCGCTCGACGAGCGCCACCACCTCGTCCTCCTTGCGCGCGTCGCTGCCGAAGGCGTGCGCGATGCCGCCCGCGGACTCGATCTGCGCCACCAGCGGCGCCAGCTTGTCGGCCTGGCGGCGCGTGACGCAGGTGGCGTAGCCCTCGCGCGCAAAGGCGCGGGCGATGGCGCCGCCGGTGGCGTCACCGGCGCCGACGATGAGAGCAGCTTTGGAGGGCATGGTGAATTTCCTTTTTTAACAGCCGAACGCAGAGGACGCAAAGGATTCGCAGAGGACGCAAAAAATACCTGAATAAATTGCTCTTGAAAAAGGAGCTGTTTGTGCTTATTCATAAAGGGCTGAACAGCGATTTCATTTATGAATTTTTTGCGCCCTTTGCGTGATCTTTGCGTCCTCTGCGTTCGGCTGTTTTCAATACGTTGAGTGCCCTCACTCCTTGAAGTAGACCAATTGATGCGTGGTCGCCAGCAACTGTCCGGCGGCGCTCCACAACTCGCCGCTCTGGTCGAAGTAGCCGTTGAAAAAGCGCTGCCCGCGCGCCTGCGCCAGCACGTGGCCGGTGCCGCAGGCGGCCAGCAGCGCGGCGTCGACGTGGAAATAGACCGAAAACGAGATGGTGCCGATCGGCGTGCGGGTGGCGCGGCGCAGCCACACGCGGGGGTAGAAGCTGTCGCACAGTGCGGTCAGGCTGGCGTAGTCCAGCGGGCGCGGCGGCTCGTCGCGCACCCACAGGCCGGTTTCACTGCCGGGCGTTTCGGCGCCGTCCCATTCGCGCGGCATCGGGCCTTCGAAATAGCGCATGTCGTAGCGGCCGAACCAGGCCACGTGCGCGATGCGCGGCGCGCTGGGCACTTCATCGGCCGCGGGCACCGCCGGCATCGTGCGGTCGGTGGCGCCCCAGGTGGCGCGCCGCACGGCCGTGACCGCGGTGGCGGTGAACACCACGGCGTCCCGGCCCGACGCATCGGGCTGGTGCACGGTGACGGTCCAGTGTTGGGTCGAGCGGTTGGTGCGCGCCGGCACGGACTCGACCGTGAACGGGCCGTCGGCCAGCGCGGCGGCGAAGTTGCCGGTGAAGGCCACCGGCTCGCCCAGCCGGTCGGGATGCAGCAGCACCGCCTGCAGCGCCTGCGCGGCGGTGATGCCGCCAAAGGGACCGACCATGTTGGCGTAGTCGGCGCTGGTGTGGCCACGAAAGCGCCGCGGCGCGCCGGCCGCGCCGGCCGGCAACGGCTGCAGCGCCACCGCGCGATCGAAAGCGTGCTCGGCGCGACCCGCATCCCCATCCCCATCCCCATCCATAAAAATCCTAAATTGATAGCTGCTGGCGCTTGTCAAGCAAGCGCCAGAGGCCGATTCGACTCATATTCCGTGAAGCTCAAACGCGCTCGAAGATGCCCGCCGCGCCCTGCCCCATGCCCACGCACATGGTGACCATGCCGTACTTCAGATTGTGGCGCCGCAGGGCGTGAACGACTGTCGCCGACCGGATTGCGCCGGTGGCGCCCAGCGGGTGGCCCAGGGCGATGGCGCCGCCCATGGGGTTGACGCGCGCCGGGTCCAGATGCAGCGTGTTCATCACCGCCAGCGACTGCGCGGCAAAGGCCTCGTTCAGCTCGATCCAGCCCAGGTCGTCCTGCTTGAGGCCCGCGGCCTTCAGCGCCGCCGGAATGGCCTCGATCGGGCCCACGCCCATGATCTGCGGCGGCACGCCGCGCGCGGCAAAGGACACGAAGCGCGCCAGCGGCGTCAGGCCGAAGCGCTTGACCGCCGCCTCGCTGGCCAGGATCAGCGCGCCCGCGCCGTCGCTGGTCTGGCTGCTGTTGCCCGCCGTCACGCTGCCGCGTGCGGCAAACACCGTGCGCAGCTTGGCCAGGCCGGCCAGGCTGGTGTCGGGGCGCGGGCCTTCGTCGATGTCCACCGTGCGCGTCGTCAGCACCGGCTCGCCGGTCTTCAGGTTGGCGCCGCGCGCCGTCACCTCGACCGGCGTCATCTCGTCCTTGAACTCGCCCGCCGCGATGGCGGCCGTGGCGCGCTGGTTGGACTGCAGCGCAAAGGCGTCCTGCGCCTCGCGCGAGACCTGCCACTGCTGCGCCACCTTCTCGGCCGTCAGGCCCATGCCGTAGGCGATGCCGTAGTCATCCACGTTGTCGGTGTCGGCAAAGATCGCCGGCGACAGCGAGGGCGTGTTGCCCATCATGGGCACCATGCTCATGCTCTCCACGCCGGCGGCGATCATCACCTCGGCCTCGCCCACGCGAATGCGGTCGGCCGCGATCTGCACGGCGGACAGGCCCGAGGCGCAAAAGCGGTTGACGGTGATGCCGCCCACCGACTTGGGCAGCCCCGCCAGCACCGCGCCGATGCGCGCCACGTTCAGGCCCTGCTGCGCCTCGGGAATGGCGCAGCCGCAAATCAGGTCCTCGATGGCGGCGGGGTCCAGCCCCGGCGCCTGCCGGAGCGCCGAGCGCAGCACCGTGGCCAGCAGATCGTCCGGCCGGGTGTTGCGGAAATAGCCCTTGTGCGACTTGCCGATCGGCGTGCGCGTGGCGGCAACGATGTAGGCGTCCTGGATTTGTTTGCTCATGATTCGTTTGCTCCTTGCCGCGCGCTCAATTGCGCAGCGGCTTGCCCGTGGCCAGCATGCCCATGATGCGGGCCTGCGTCTTGGGGTGGCCCAGCAGGCCCGTGAAGGCGCGCCGCTCCAGCGTCATCAGGTATTCCTCGCTCACCAGCGTGCCGGGATCGACGTCGCCGCCGGTCACCACGCCGGCGATCAGGCTGGCGATGTGAAAGTCGTGCGCGCTGATGAAGCCGCCGTCGCGCAGGTTGACCAGCTGCCCCAGGATGGTGGCCTTGCCGTCGCGTCCCGCGACCGGGAACAGGCGCTTCACGGGCGCGCGCCAGCCGGCCTGATGCATGGCCTTGGCTTCGCTCACGGCCACGTGCAGCAGCTCGTCCTTGTGCGGCACGATCACGTCGCTCCACTGCAGCCAGCCCAGCTGGCGCGACTCGATGGCGCTGGTGCCCACCTTGGCCATGGCGGCCGCGGTGAAGCCTTCGGTCAGGAAGGGCAGCAGGTCCTTGCCGGTGCTGGCCTGCGCGTTCTCGGCCGCGCGGCGGGCGATGTAGGTGAGACCGCCGCCGCCGGGCACCAGGCCGACGCCGACCTCGACCAGACCCATGTAGCTTTCCAGGTGCGCCACGCGGCGCGCGCAGTGCACCGACAGCTCGCAACCGCCCCCCAGCGCCATGCCGCGGATGGCCGCGACCACCGGCACCTGGGCGTAGCGCACGCGCAGCATCATGTCCTGCAGCTCCTGCTCCATCGAGCCGACCAGGTCGGCGCCGCCGGCCACGTAGCCGGGCAGCATGGATTCGAGGTCGGCGCCGACGGAAAACGGTTCGTCGTCGTGCCAGATCACCAGGCCCTGGAAGTCGCGCTCGGCGCTGTCCAGCGCCTGCGTGAAGCCCTCGGCCACCTGCGGGCTGATGACGTGCATCTTGGTCTTGAGCGAGGCGATCAGCACGTCATCGTCCAGCGTCCACACGCGGATCGCCTTGTCCTCGAACACCGTCTTGCCGGCTTCTGCAGAACGCGGCCCGCCTTCGCCCAGCAGCAGCTCGGGAAAGATCTGGCGCTGATACACCGGCAACGTGCGGCGCGGCTCGAAGGCGCCGGTGCTCGGGCTCCACGAACCCTTGTCGGTGTGCACGCCGCCGGCCTCGGCCACCGGGCCCTTGAACACCCAGTCGGGCAGCGGCGCGGTGCAAACCGCCTTGCCGGCGTCGATGTCGGCCTGCACCATCTTCGCCACCTCCAGCCAGCCGGCCTCCTGCCACAGCTCGAAGGGACCCTGCTTCATGCCGAAGCCCCAACGCATGGCCTGGTCGACGTCGCGCGCGGTGTGGGCAATGCTCTGCAGATGCACGGCGGCGTAGTGAAAGCCGTTGCGCAGGATGGCCCACAAAAACTGCCCCTCGGCGCCGGTCGAATCGCGCAGCAGCTTCAGGCGCTCGGCGGCGGGGCGCTGCAGCATGCGGCCGTACACCGCATTGGCCTTGGCGCCGGCCGGCACGTAGCTGCCGCTCTTCGCATCGAAGCGCAGCACGTCGCGCCCCACCTTCTTGAAGTAGCCCGCCTTGGTCTTTTGCCCCAGGTTGCCCAGCTCGATCAGCTTGGCCAGGTCGGCCGGCGTGCCGAAGGCGGCGTAGAACGGGTCGGTCTCGGCGCTCAGCTTGTCCTGCTGCGTCTTGATCACGTGGCCCAGCGTGTCCAGGCCCACCACGTCGGCGGTGCGAAAGGTGCCGCTGCTGGCGCGGCCCAGGCGCTTGCCCGTCAGGTCGTCGACCACGTCATACGTCAGGCCGTAGCGCTCGACCTCCTTCATGGTCAGCAGCAGGTTGCCGATGCCGATGCGGTTGGCGATGAAGTTGGGCGTGTCCTTGGCGCGCACCACGCCCTTGCCCAGGCCGCTGGTGACAAAGGCCTCCAGCTGGTCGAGCACCTCCGCATCGGTGGTCGGCGTGGCGATCAGCTCCACCAGGTGCATGTAGCGCGGCGGGTTGAAGAAGTGGATGCCGCAAAAACGATGGCGCAGCTGCTCGGGCAGCGCCTGCGACAGTTCGGTGATCGACAGGCCCGAGGTGTTGCTGGCGAGGATGGCGCTCTTGCCCACCGAGGCGGCGATCTTGTGATACAGGTCGCTCTTCCAGTCCATGCGCTCGGCAATGGCCTCGATGATCAGGTCGCAGCCCTTGAGCTTTTTCAGGTCGTCGTCGTAGTTGGCCGCCTCGATCAGCTCGGCGTCCGCCGCCACGCCGATGGGCGAGGGCTTGAGCTTCTTCAGGTTGGCGATCGCGTTCAGCACGATGCCGTTCTTGGGGCCTGCGCCGCCGCCGGGCCGCCCCAAGGCGGCGCCCGCCCCCTCTGGGGGCAGCGAACCACGCACAGCGGGGAGCGTGGGGGGATCATTTTTCGCAGGGAGATCGAACAGCACCACAGGCACTTTCAGATTGACGAGCTGCGCCGCGATCTGCGCGCCCATCACGCCGGCGCCGAGCACGGCGACTTTTTTCACGTTGAATCGGGTCATGGTGTTTTCCATTGAATGGGCTTATGGCACGCGCTGCCAGATCTGCGTGCGCCAGAACGGCCCCAGGTAGCCGCGCACCTGCAGCTGCTTGCCGCCCTCGATGGGGGTGAAGCTGGCGCGGTATTGCTTGCCGTTTTCGGGATCGAGAATGGTGCCGCCCTCCCAGGTGTCCTTGTCCGCATCCTTCTTGCCGCCGCGGATGATCTCCAGCCCCACCATGGGCTGGCCCTTGCGCTCGTCGGTGCACTCGTCGCACACCGTCTTGGCGCCGGGGCGCAGGGTTTTCTCGATGCGGCCCGACAGGCCGTTCGCGCCCTCGGTGATGCGGATCTCGGCCTTGGGCTCCTGGGTCTTGTCGTCGATGCTGTTCCAGGTGCCGACGGGGGTCATCTGGGCCCAGGCGGGAAGCAGGAATGCTCCCAATGCGATAGCTGTCAGCGCTTGTTTCATGAGGGCTCTCATGCGATTTGTTCATGAACCCTCTCACCCGGCGGGCGAGAGGGCCGAGCGTCAGGCCAGCGCCGCCTCGGTGTCCAGCAGATTGGCCGCGCCGGCGCGCGCGGTGATCATCAGCGTGGCCGTCTCGGGGAACAGGCGCGCGAAGTAGAAGCGCGCGGTCTGCAGCTTGGCGGCATAAAACGGGTCGGCGTTGCCGGCCGCGATCTGCTTGAGCGCCACGCTGGCCATGCGCGCGAACAGGTAGCCGAACACCAGGTGGCCAGCCACGCGCAGGAAGTCGGTGGCCGCCGCGCCCACCTCGTCGGGGTTGGTCATGCCCTTGAAGCCGATCTCGGTGGTGAACTTGGTGAACTTGTCGGCCAGGCCCGCCAGCGGGTTGATGAACTCGGCCATGGACTCGTTCACGCCCTCGGCGCGGATCAGCGCCTCGATCTGCGCCCCCACCTTCTTGAGCGTGGCGCCCTGGTTCAGCAGCACCTTGCGGCCCAGCAGGTCGAGCGCCTGCACGGTGTTGGTGCCCTCGTAGATCATGTTGATGCGCGCGTCGCGCACGAACTGCTCGGCGCCGGTCTCGTGGATGTAGCCGTGGCCGCCAAAGACCTGCATGCAGGTGTTGGTGGCGGTAAAGCCGTTGTCGGTCAGGAAGGCCTTCACGATCGGCGTCAGCAGCGCCACCATGTCGTCGGCGTCCTGGCGCGTCTTCTGGTCGGGGTGATGCTCGGCCTGGTCCAGCAGCAGCGCGCACCAGGTGGCCAGCGCGCGGCCGCCCTCGGCGTAGGCCTTGGCGGTCAGCAGCATCTTGCGCACGTCGGGGTGCACGATGATCGGGTCGGCCGGCTTGTCCTTGGCCTTGGGGCCCGACAGGCTGCGCATCTGCAGGCGGTCCTTGGCGTAGGCCAGCGCGTTCTGGTAGGCCACCTCGGTCAGGCCCAGCGACTGGTTGCCCACGCCCAGGCGGGCGCCGTTCATCATCACGAACATGGCCATCAGGCCCTTGTTGGGCTCGCCCACCAGGGTGCCTTCGGCGCCGTCCAGGCTGAGCTGGCAGGTGGCGTTGCCGTGGATGCCCATCTTGTGCTCGATGCCGGTACACACGATCGGGTTGCGCTCGCCCGGGCTGCCGTCGGCCTTGAGCTTGAACTTGGGCACGATGAACAGGCTGATGCCCTTGCTGCCCTTGGGCGCGTCCGGCAGGCGCGCCAGCACCAGGTGCACGATGTTGGGCGCGAAGTCGTGTTCGCCGGCGCTGATGAAGATCTTGCTGCCGGTGATCTTGTACGTGCCGTCGGCCTGCGGCTCGGCCTTGGTGCGCAGCAGGCCCAGGTCGGTGCCGCAGTGCGGCTCGGTCAGGCACATGGTGCCGGTCCACTCGCCGCTCACCAGCTTGGGCAGGTACAGCTTCTTCTGCATGTCGCTGCCGTGCGCGTGCAGCGCGGCATAGGCGCCGTGCGCCAGGCCGGTGTACATGGTCCAGGCCTGGTTGGCGCTGTTGAGCATCTCGAACACGCAGGTGTTCATCACCATCGGCTGGCCCTGGCCGCCGTATTGCGGGTCGCACGACAGCGCGGGCCAGCCGCCCTCGACGTACTGCTGATAGGCCTCCTTGAAGCCCTTGGGCGCCGTCACGGTGTGATGGGTCTTGTCCAGCGTGCAGCCTTCGGCGTCGCCGCTCAGGTTGATCGGGTGCAGCACCCCGGCGGCGAACTTGCCGGCTTCCTCCAGCACGGCGTCCATGGTCTCGGCGTCCACGTCGGCATAGCGCGGGATGGCCTTGAGCTGGTCGACGGCACCGAGCAGCTCGTGCAGCACGAATTGCATGTCGCGCAGGGGCGGGGTGTAGCTGGGCATGGCGGGGGCTCTCCTGAAATGAAGGGTTAGGCGCCGTAGCGCTGAAGGATGTTGACGAAACCTTGCCTGGCGCGGGCCATCGAGCCGGGGCGGCGCATGAAGCGCGCCTCGTAGTGCAGCGCCAGGATCAGGGCGTGGATCTCGAAGGTGATCTGGCGCGGGTTGGCGTCGGCCGCCAGATGGCCCTCCTCGCAGGCCTGGGCCACGGCGCGCGTCATGGCGCCGATCCAGGCGTCGACCGCCTCGGCCAGCGCGTCGTGCACCGCGCCGGGGCGGTCGTCGAACTCGACCGCGCCGCTGATGAAGATGCAGCCCGAATCCAGCTCGGCGCTGGTGTGGCGCATCCAGTTCTCGAACAGCGCGCGCACCCGCGGCAGCCCGCGCGGCTTGCGCAGGACGGGCTCGAACACCTCCGCCTCGAAGCGGCGGTAGTACTCGCGCACCACGGCGATCTGCAGCTCCTCGCGCGAGCCGAAGTGGGCGAACACGCCCGACTTGCTCTTGCCCACCGCGTCGGCCAGGGTGCCGATGGACAGGCCCTCCAGCCCCACGCGCGCGGCCATGCCCAAGGCCACGGCGACGATCTCGGCGCGCGTCTGCTCGCCCTTGGCCAGTGCGCGCGGCGCACGCTCGGCACGGGCGGCCGCATGCGCACGGGGGAGAGCGATCGAGGTGGTCATAATAAAACGAACGATCGTGCTATTTTGATGTTGTTTCGCGCCTTTGCCAAGAGTCGGAATCCGCCATCGAATAGGTATTTACCCGCAGATCGAGGCGTTGGATGTCCTGCTTGCCCTCGGGGGCACTGTGCGAGCCCCGGGCAGCTCTGTCAACTGGCCGGCCGGGCCCAGGAGGCCGGCCGCGCCCCTTCCGCGGTCAGCCCGCCCGGTAGGCCACCACCGCCTGGCGCTGCTGGCCCAGCCCGTCGATGCCCAGCGTCATCACGTCGCCCGGCCTGAGAAAGCGCGGCGCCGGCTGGCCCCTGGCGTCGCGCCGGCCCATGCCCACGCCGGGCGGGGTGCCGGTGGTCACCACGTCGCCCGGCTGCAGCGTCATGAAGCGGCTGGTGTAGGCGACCAGCCGCGCCACGCCGAAGATCATGGTGCGCGTGCTGCCGGTCTGCATGCGCTCGCCGTTGACGTCCAGCCACAGGCCCAGGCGCTGCGGGGCGGGCACCTCGTCGCGCGTCACCAGCCAGGGGCCGATGGGGCCGAAGGTGTCGCAGCCCTTGCCCTTGTCCCAGGTGCCGCCGCGCTCCAGCTGGTATTCGCGCTCGCTGACGTCGTTGACCACGCAGTAGCCGGCCACGTGCGCCAGCGCGTCCTTCAGCGCCACGTGGCGCGCGGTGCGGCCGATGACCACGCCCAGCTCGACCTCCCAGTCGCTCTTCTTCGAGCCCTTGGGCAGCATGACGTCGTCATCCGGCCCCTGGATGCACGAGATGGCCTTGGTGAAGACCACCGGCTCCTTCGGGATCGGCATGCCGGCCTCGGCCGCGTGGTCGGCGTAGTTCAGGCCGATGGCGATGAACTTGCCCACGCCCGCCACCGGGCAGCCCAGGCGCGGGCGCCCGCGCACCGCCGGCAGCGCGGCGGGCTTGAGGCGCACCAGCCGCGCCAGGGCGGCATCGCCCAGCTGGGCCGCGCCGATGTCGGGCACCTGCGCCGACAAATCGCGCAGCACGCCCTCGGCGTCGATCAAACCCGGTTTTTCCTTGCCCAGGGGGCCATAGCGCACCAGCTTCATGATTTGCTCCAGAAAATATGACAAACAGGGTTTCAGCGCCCGCCAATCAAGCGCCGATAGCTATAAATATCATAGTATTCGTGCCAGGCAGGCCGCCAGCTGGTCGAGCGGGCTGCGCCGAAAACCCGAGCGCGCAAAGCGCTGCAGCCGCCCGGCCATGAAGGCCGCCAGCAGCGATGCCGCCACCTTGGCGTCGGCCTCGGGCGTGGCGGCCGCGCCGTCCTGCGCCGCGCCCTCGCGCAGGCTTTGGCGCAGCGCCGCTTCCAGCTTGTCGAACAGCAGGTTCATGCGCTCCTGCAGGCGCTCGTGCTCGCCCACCAGGGCGTCGCCGACCATCACGCGCGCCATGCCGGGGTTCTTCTCGCCGAACTGCAGCACCATGGTCACGATGCGCGCCGCGCGCGCGGCGCCGGCCGGATCGCGCTGGCCGATCTGGTTGACCAGGCCGAACACGCTGGCCTCGATGAAGTCGATCAGCGCCTCGAACATCTGCGCCTTGCTGGCGAAATGGCGGTACAGCGCCGCCTCGCTCACCTGCAGGCGCGCGGCCAGGGCGGCGGTGGTGATGCGCTCGCCGCCGGGCTGCTCCAGCATGGCGGCCAGCGCCTGCAGGATCTGCTCGCGCCGCTCGCCGGGCCGGGCGCGCTTGCGCGGCGCAGCGGGGTCGAGGGCCGGGTCGGCCGTGCTGGCGGGGACGTCGTCGGGCGGCATGGCGGCGGTCGGGTGTGTCCAAATGATTCTCGCACAGCATTCCGAGCAATGGCCACTGGGGCCGGCCGCCTGCAAGACTCAATGGGCCGAAGGGCCGCGGAGCAGGCCGCGCCAGCGATCGCCGCGGCCGGGCTTGAACCGGCCGCCGGCGATGCCCCCTGGAGGGGGGATGCCGCAACATCGCGCAGCGAGTGGAGCAACGGGGGTGGTCAACTTTTTTTGATCATCGTGCCGAAGGCCTGGTCGGTCAGCACCTCCAGCAGCATCGAATGCGGCACGCGCCCGTCGATGATGTGCACGGCGTTGACGCCGCTCCTGGACGCGTCCAGCGCGCCGCTGATCTTGGGGATCATGCCGCCGGAGATGGTGCCGTCCTGCACCAGCGCATCGATGCCGGCGGGCGTCAGCTCGGGCAGCAGCTGGCCGGCCTTGTCCAGCACGCCGGGGATGTTGGTCAACATCAGCAGCTTCTCGGCCTGCAGCACCATCGCCAGGCGCGCCGCCACCACGTTGGCGTTGATGTTGTAGCTCTCGTTGCGCGCGCCGAAGCCGATCGGGCTGACGACGGGGATGAACTGGTCGTCCTGCAGCGCCTTGACCACCGCCGGGTCGATGGCCTCGATGTCGCCCACCTGGCCGACGTCGTGCTCCACGCTGGGGTCTTTCTGGTCGAGCATGCGCAGCTTGCGCGCGCGGATCAGGCCGCCGTCGCGCCCCGTCAAGCCCACCGCCTTGCCGCCGGCCTGGTTGATCAGGCCCACGATGTCCTGCTGCACCTCGCCGGCCAGCACCCACTCCACCACCTCCATGGTCTCGTCGTCGGTCACGCGCATGCCCTGGATGAAGTGGCCCTGCTTGCCCAGGCGCTTGAGCGCGGTCTCGATCTGCGGGCCGCCGCCGTGCACCACCACCGGGTTGATGCCCACCAGCTTGAGCAGCACCACGTCCTCGGCAAAGGCCTGCTGCAGCGCCGGCTCGGTCATGGCGTTGCCGCCGTACTTGATGACCATGGTCTTGCCATGAAACTGGCGGATGTAGGGCAGCGCCTGGGCCAGGATCTGGGCCTTGTCGCGCGCGGTCGTGGCGGTGGTGTCGAGAGTCATGGCGGGCGGCGGGTGTGGGGTTGATGGCGGCAAGCCGCCGATGATAGAAGAAGGCCTACATGCGCGAGCTGCGAAACACCCGCGGCACCTTGAAGCGCACCAGCGCCAGGTAGGCCGCCACGTAGCTGACGGCGAACAGCACGCAAAAACCCAGCAGCACGCCGCTGAAGCGCCAGAACAGCAGCGCCGGCACGACCGACAGCGCGATGAAGCCCCACAGGTAGGGCGCCGTGCGGTTGTTGCGCTTGAGCATGTTGCGCGCCTCGTCCTCGTCCAGCACGCTGCGCACCACGCGCCGGTAGATCAGCTGGTGCAGGTGCAGCGCGTCGGCCATGCCGGGCGAGTCGCCGCGCACCCACTTGCGGTACATCGAAAACAGCGTCTCCCACACCGGGTAGATCAGCAGCAGCAGCGGAAACCAGGGCGAGACGATGGGATGGCGCTGCACCAGCAGCAGGCTGATGACCGCGATCAGCAGGCCCCACACGTAGGCGCCCGCGTCACCGGCGAAGATCAGCCCGCGCGGGTAGTTCCAGACCAGAAAGCCCCCGGTGGCCGCCGCCAGCGCCACCGCCAGCGAGGCCAGCTCGCGGTCGCCCACCTGCTGCGCCACGTGCGCCAGCGCCAGGCACACCACGATGGCCATCACCCCGGCCAGCCCGTTGTAGCCGTCGATGATGTTGAAGGCATGCGGCAGCCCCGCCACCGCCAGCACCGCCAGCGCCACGCCCAGCGCCGGCCAGGCGCGCCACCAGCCGTCCAGCCAGGCGAAGTCCAGCCGCGGCACCGCCACGCCCAGCAGCACCCAGGCCAGCAGGCCCGAGCTCAGCGTCAGCAGCAGGCGCCAGCGCGCAGGCAAGCGCTGCGTCAGGTCCTCCACCACCCCACCGGCGACGGCCGGCAACAGCATCGCGGCCCACTTCCACAAATGGATGCGATCGCTGTCGATGTTGCCCGCCAAATCGGCCCATTGCAGCAGCGGCAGCGCCGCCAGCGCCAGCAGCCAGCCCGCCAGCACGCCCAGGCCACCCACGCGCGGCACCTGGCCCACATGAAAACGCTGCGGCGCGTCCAGCGGATACCGCCTCGCGCGCCGGCGCAGCACCCGGCGCACGACCAGCGTCAGCACCATCGACAACAGGAAAGCAAGCGCCGCCAGGGACAACATGGGCCGTGATTATCGACGCATGGGACCCGCCCTCCGGGCTCCTCCAGCGCGCAAAAATTGAGCACCATGGTAGCATCCGAGCCCCTGTGCGCGCCGCCGCACGATAGCCCTCGACGGCTTGATTCCTGATGGATTCCGCCCCCCCTTCCCTGCACGTCTACCAGCGCGAGATCGACACCGCGGAACGCAGCTCGCTGTCGGTGCTGGCCGCCCGCATTCCCACCGGTGCGCGCGTGCTCGATCTGGGCTGCGGCAGCGGCGCCGTGGGGCGCCACCTGGCCGCCCGCGGCGGCGCCGGCCCGATCGACGGCCTGACCATCAGCCGGCAAGAGGCCAATCTGGCCGCGCCCCACTACCGCCGCGTCGAAGTCGCCAACCTCGAAAGCGCCGACCTGACGGCGTTGTTCGCCCCCGCCAGCTACGACATCATCGTCTGCGCCGACGTGCTCGAGCACATCCGCCATCCCGAGCAGGTGCTGGCCCAGTGCCGGACCTTGCTGGCCGAAGGCGGGCGCGCGCTGCTCTCCATCCCCAACGCCGGCTACGTCGGCCTGCTGGCCGAGTTGATGGCCGGCGAATTCCGCTACCGCCCCGAAGGCCTGCTGGACGAAACCCACCTGCGCTTTTTCACCCGCCGCACCCTGCTGCGCATGCTGACCGAGGCACGCTGGGCGGTCGACGAGGTCGAGACGGTGCAGCGCCAGCTGCCCGACTCCGAGTTCAACGTCGCCTTCGACGCCCTGCCCCCCGCCGTGGCGCGGCACCTGCTGGCGCTGCCCGATGCGCTGACTTATCAGTTCATCGTCGCCGCCCGCCCGGCCGCGCCGGGCGAGGCCTTGGCCTTGCCGGACGCCCCGGCGCAACTGCCCGCCCAAGCGTTGTTCACAAGCCAACTCTACCTGGGCGATGCCGACGGCTTCGACGAACAGCACAAGCTCACCGCCAGCGGCATCGTTGGCGACGAGCGGCAAACCCTGGCCTTCCAGCTGCCTGCCGCGCCGCCCGCGGCGCTCAAGCTCGACCCGGCCGACCGGCCGGGTTTCCTGTCGCTCTACAGCCTGCAGTTGACGAGCGCCCAAGGTGAGGTGCTGTGGCGGTGGAGCGCCGACGACGCGCAAACCCTGCTGGCCGCGCCGCGCGACGGCGTCGAGGCGCAACCCGGCGCCTGGCCCGGTGGCCCCTTCATGCTGCTGCTGCACGGCGACGACCCCTGGATCGAGCTGCCCGTCCCGCCCGCCGCCTTGCGGCAGGCGGCCGGCGGCCGCTTCAGCGCCGAGGTCGGCTGGCCGATGTCGGCCGATTACCTGGCCCTGGCCAGCCTGACCCACCAGCGCATCGCCGAAGCCCGCCAGCAGGCCAGCCAGGCCGCCAACGAGCTGTTCGAGGCCCACAGCCGCCTGGCCCGGGCCGAGCAGACCAGCCACGGCCTGCAAGAACAAAATCAGCACCTGCGCAGCCAGAAAGGCGCCCTGCTGGCCCACACCCACGTGCTGAGCCAGGAGCGCGACGAAGCACGCCAACTGGTGCACGACATCGAGAATTCCACCGTGTTTCGCGCCACCCGCCCCATCGTGCACGCCAAGATGCGCGTCGACCGCCTGCTGGGCATCGGTTCGGCCCGCGCACCGCAGGCCACGCCGGCGCCCCAGCCGCTGACACCCGCCGCCCACCCGATCGACATCATCGTCCCCGTCTACAAGGGCCTGGCCGACACCCGCCGCTGCATCGAATCGGTGCTGGCCGCGCCCTGCACCACGCCCTGGCGCCTGATCGTCATCAACGACGCCAGCCCCGAGCCCGAGGTCGCCGAATACCTGCGCACCCTGCCCCCGCTGGACGCCCGCATCGAGTTGCTGGAAAACGAGCTCAACCTGGGCTTCGTCGGCACCGTCAACCGCGGCATGGCGCTGTCGGCCGACAACGACGTGCTGCTGCTCAACAGCGACACCGAAGTCGCCCCCGGCTGGCTCGACCGCATCCGCGCCGCCGCTTACGGCGACCAGAAGGTGGCCAGCGTCACGCCCTTTTCCAACAACGCCACCATCTGCAGCTACCCGCGCTTCTGCCAGGACAACGACCTGCCCGAGGGCTGGGACACCGCGCGCCTGGACGCGCTGTTTGCCCGCACCAATGCCGACCAGGTGGTCGACGTGCCCACCGGCGTGGGCTTTTGCATGTACATCCGCCGCGCCGCGCTGGCCGAGCTGGGCCTGTTCGACGTCGAGCACTTCGGCAAGGGCTACGGCGAGGAAAACGACTTCTGCATCCGCGCCGCCCGCGCCGGCTGGCGCAACCTGCACGCGCTCGATACGTTTGTGCGCCACTACGGTGGCGTCAGCTTTGGCGCCAGCAAGAGCCCGCGCGAGCGCGCCGCCATGCAGACCCTGCGCCGCCTGCACCCGCGCTACGAGGGCCAGGTGCTGCGCTTCGTGCAGCAAGACCCGGCGCGCGCCGCACGCACCGCCGTCGACCTGGCGCGCGTGCAGGACGGCGCACGCCCCGTCGTCTTGGCCGTGCTGCACGACCGCGCCGGCGGCACCGAGCGCCACGTGCACGAACTGGCCCAGGCGCTGCGCCAGCAGGCGCAGTTTCTGGTGCTGCGCCCGCTGCCGGGCCAGCGCCTGAGCCTGCGCCTGCCCGACCCGGACGAAGGCTTCGAGCTCGACTTCACCCTGCCGCAAGACGGTGATGCCCTCGTCGCCCTGCTGCGCCAGCTGGGCGTACGCCACCTGCACTACCACCACCTGCTGGGCCACGGCGCCTTCGTGCAGGGCCTGCCCGCGCGCCTGGGCGTCGGCTACGACTTCACCGCGCACGACTTCTATCCCATCTGCCCACAGATCTCGCTCACCGACCACACCGACGGCTATTGCGGCGAAAAGGGTGTGGACCAATGCACCGCCTGCCTCAAGCGCGCCCCTGCACCCGGCGGCGTGGGCATCGTCCCGTGGCGGCAAAAGAGCGCCGAGTTCCTGAACGGCGCGCGCTGGGTCATTGCTCCGTCGCGCGACGTGCTGGCGCGCCTGGTCAAGCTGGTGCCCGGCGCGCCACTGGCCCTGGTGCCGCACACCGACATCGATCCAGCCCAGCCCCTGCCCGAACCCGCGCCAGCGCCACTGGCCGGCGATCGCCCGCTCAAGGTGGCGGTCATCGGCGCACTCAGCGTCATCAAGGGCGCCGACGTGCTCGAGGAAGTGGCCATTGCCGCGCGCAAGCAGGGTGCTCCTGTCGAATTCGACCTGATCGGCTACGGCTACCGCAGCCTCAAGACCCAGCCGCACGCCAACCTGACGATGCACGGGCGCTACGACGAGGCCGACCTGCCCGAACTGCTGGACTGGTTGCAACCCGACCTGGTGTGGTTTCCCGCCCGCTGGCCCGAAACCTACAGCTACACCCTGTCGGCCTGCCTGCAGGGCGGCTGGCCGGTGGTGGCGCCCGATCTGGGCGCCTTTGCCGAGCGTCTGGCCGGCCGCCGCTGGAGCTGGGTCGTGCCCTGGCAGCAAGGCACCGCGGCCTGGCTGGCGTTCTTCACCGACATTCGCTCGCGGCACTTCGCGTCGGGCCACGGCCCGGCGCCGCTGGAGCCCCAGCCGCTGGTCGACGCCACCCAGGCCACCGCCGCCTTCAGCCGCCAGGCCCCCGACTGGTACGCCGAGGCCTATTTGGCCGAGCTGCCGGCGCCGGACAGCAGCGCCGCCGTGCCCGAGTCGGCATGGGAGCCCTTCCTGCCCGCCACGGATGCCGATGCTGCCGGGGGCCCCAAGGGACACGCGCTGAACACCCTGGCCCGCCTGCGTGCCCTGCCAGTGCTGGCCCCCGTGGCGCGGGCCATTCCTGCCCATTGGCAAACCCGGCTCAAAAACTGGTTGCGCGCTTGAAGCGGCGACCCCAGAATCAAGCGATCATCCTTGGCCCCGGGTCGCCGATCCTGATTTGGAATTGATCCCCGCCCCGCATTTGCCCCTGGCGCACGCCCGGTCGTCGTCTTGGCTGCGCCGGCTATCGGCATGGATGCTCGGGTGGACGCTGCTGGCACTCGGCGTGGCCACGGCTGCTGCCCCCATGGGCCACGGCTACGTCGACCGCGTGCAGGTCGACGGCCGGCAGCTGACGGTGGCCGGCTGGGCGGCGTCCGAGCGACCCGAGGTGTTCATCACGGCTGCCATCGTGCGCCTGGACGGCCGCACCGTCTATCGCGGCCGCGTGCAGCGCCACGAACGACCCGACGTCGCCGCCGCGACCGGCCGTCCGGACTGGGGTGGCAGCGGCATCAGCGTGCGCCTGGCGCTGCCGCGCGACATTGGCCCGGGGACGCACACGCTCGAAGTCGAGATGCAGCGCAGCGACGGCCAAATCTTCGCGCTCGCCATCACCCCGTCGCTGCGTCAAATCACCATCCCCGCATCGCCCAAACCCTCGCCGATGGTGCTGCTGGCCCTGCTGCTGGCCGTGGCGCTGCCGCTGGCTGCGCTCGTGCTGCCATCGACCTCGGCCTGGCCCCGCTCCTGGCCGCCGCCGCTGGCGTTCGTGGTGGCGCTGCCCGTGTCCTTCATGCTGCTGGTGGCCAGCGGCGCCACCGGCTCGTCGGTCGCGCTGCTGCTGCGCCCGCCGGCGGTCACGGTCGAACGGGCCGAGCCCTGGCTGGGCAGCCCACAGTTCGTGCGCAGCGACGAATGGGAGGTCATCACGCCGCTGGCCATGGCTCAGGCCACACACACCCCGCCCTGGCCGATCGTCAACCACAACCTCGGCGAGGACGGCCAGAACATGCTGGTCATCGGCATGACCGGCATGCCGGTGGCCCACGCCAGCACCTTGGCCAAGCCGGCCACCTGGGGCTGGTTTGCCTTCGACCAGCGCCGCGCCCTGGCCTGGGCCTGGTGGCTGCCGGTACTGGGCGGGTTTGCCGCCTGCTGGGCGCTGCTGATGCGCCTGACGCGCCTGGCCTGGCGGCCGGCCGCGGCGCTGGCGGCCGGCCTGGCGTGGGCGCCCTACTCCGCGGGGTTTTCGTTCTGGCCCTCCTATCTGCTGCTGTTTGTCGCGCTGGGCCTGCTGGCGTTCGACCGCCTGCTGCACGCCCGTCGCGCCGCCGCCGGGCTGGCCTGGGGCGCCCTGCTGGGCTGGTCGGCGGCGGCTTATGCGCTGGTGCTTTATCCCGCCTGGCAAATCTCCCTGGCCTGGCTGTGCGCGCCATTGGCCCTGGCCTGGGCCTGGCGCGAGCGTGCCCACTGGCGCTGGGGCGCAGCCCAGACGCTGGGCGCGCTGGCCGGCGTCTTGCTGGCCGGCTTGCTGCTGCTCGCCTGGTGGCTGGATGCGCGTGACGCCGTGGCCGTGATGCAAGGCACGATCTATCCCGGCCAGCGTGCTACCGAGGCCGGCGGCGACATCGATCGCTGGTTCGAGCTCAAGGGCTGGCTCAACCCCTTCACCCTGCATGTCAACACCCCCATGGTCAGCAGCGAGGCCGCCTCGTTCCAATTTTTGTGGCTGCCCACGCTGGCGCTGGTGCTCTGGCGCTGGTGGCAGGCGCGGCGCATCGAGCCGGTGTCGCTCGCCCTGCTGGCCTTCATGGCATTCGCGCTGACGTTCCAGTTCATCGGTTTCGCACCCTTGCTGGCCCGCGTCACCGGCTGGGGTTCGGTCACCTCGTACCGGCTCGACCTGGCGCTGGGCACGGCGCAGTTGCTGCTGATCGCCTGGTGGCTGGCCCCTGCGTCCGAGCCAGCTCCACTGCCGCGCCCCGGCCCGGCCGTTGCCCTTGCCCTGGCGGTGCTGGCGCTGGCGGGTTGCGAGCTGTCGACCATGCCGCTGGACATTCGCGACGGCCTGCCGGCTGGCTTGGTGCTGGGTGCCATGCTGGCCATGGCCGCGTGCGCAGCGCTGCTGGTGCTGCGCCGCACCGGCGCCTTCATCGCGCTCTACGGCGGCTGGACACTGGCTGCGGTGCTGCCCTTTCACCCGCTCGGCCAGGCCCCCGCCCGCCTCAGCCTGGCGCCGCCGCTCAGCGCCGCCGGCCTGGCCGCGCCATCGACCGACGCCGCCGGCCGGCGCGGCGTGGCCGTGGTGGGTGCGCGCGACTGGGCCATGACCCTGCCCGCCGCCGGCGTGCCGGTCGTCAACAGCGTGTTCTACTACCCGCAAGCCACGCTCTGGAAACGACTGGACCCCGCCGGCGCGCAGCGGGTGCTCTACAACCGTTACCAGCGTCTGATGTTCGAGCTGGGCGCGCCCGCGCAGGGCGCTGCCCAGCAGATCGAATCGCCGCGCCTGGACGAGGTGCGTGTCACGCTTGATCCAGCGCTTTTCGACTTTCGCCTCCTGGGCGCGCGCTGGGTCATCATGCCCGCGGCCGACGGTACGCGCGTTGCCCGCAATTCCACGCTGGCGCGTGTCGCGACGGGCGACGGCAGTGCACCCTATGCCTTGTTCTTGGTTCAGCCCTGAAGCGCAGCGGCCCTTACCGCGTGCGCGGCCAACCCGCCGCTACGGCGCCGCACGCTTCAAAACCCAAGCGTCCTGATGATTCCAGAACCATTGCGGCGCAAAGCGTGACACGGCCGGCGCATCGGGCAGTTTGGCCACGCGAGCCTGCACAAAGGCAGGGGACGTGAATGTCGTGCCGTATTCCTGCGCATCGATGGCATTCGACTCGCTCGAAGCGGCAAAAAAGTAGCCCTCGCCATCCAGGTTCACGCCGGCGCGGCGCGCGGCCTCGATGCCGTGCGTTGAAAACACCAGCAGTCCGCCCGGCGCCACCGCGTCCCACAGCACCGACAGCCAACGCCCCCAGCTGCCGCGCGGCAAGTGCGAAAACAGCGACAACACGAACACCAGCTCATGCCGGCGCGGCCAGACCAATAGCTCGGGCACGGCGCGCGACACGAAGCCCTGCACGCCAAACGTGCCGCGCGAAAAATCCACCGCGTCGGCCACCACGTCCGACACCGTGACCCGATCGGCGCCCACCGCCTTGACCAGGTGCCGGGTAAAACGCCCATGTCCGCTGGCAAATTCGAGCACGCTGGCCGTTCCGAGCAACGGTTGTTCCACGCTTTCCAGCAGCAGCATCAACTCCGACAGCGTGCGCCAGCCGTCGGCCAGGTAGTCACGCAGCGGGTTGTTCGACGTCGGGTGGCCGGCAAAAAAGTGAAAGATGTCATCCCCAGGCGCGATTCGGCAGTCCAGCCCGAACATGGCCGCAAACGAACCCTCCAAGCTGTGTTGCTCGATCAGGTTGTGCGCGGCCAGACGCGTGGCCGCGTGGGCGCGCGCCCGCACCAGGGCCACACTGGCGCCGGCGCGGTCGCCCACGGCCAGGCGCTGCTGGCCTTCTTGCAACAGCACTAGCGCACCTTCTGGCGCCTCGGCATTCAAGTCATGCATGGGGTCAAGTCCTTTATTCCCACCGATGCGGCAAACGCACCAGACCGGGCATCAGCGTCGGCCGCACGAAGCGAAAATGCCGAAATTGAAACCACTGTTCATAAACCACCAGCCCGCTGGCATCGAACAGGAACGCACTGATCACGTACTGCCCGCTGTGCAAGCCCAGCTCGGGAAAGATAAGCACCGACTGCCACACACCGGGAGCCACCTGGGTCGGCGCTGCACCGTCCTCGTGCGTCGCCAGCGAGGTGATGCCCACGCCCTGGGACTGCTCGATCATGAAACCGATGTTTGGCCGTTCGTCGTCGCGCCCGCGCACCGTGATGGTCACCACCAAGTCGCTGGTTTGAAGAAGAGGCGGGTCGACCGTTTCGTCTAAATCCGCGATCTCCACGGACAAGATGGTCGCGGCGGCCTGAGCCAACGCAGGCGCCGGCGTACTGTCTTTCACGGCGACGGCCGGCGCGGCGCGGTTCTCCGGGCCGGCCAGGAGCCGCGTGTGCATCTCGTAGGCGCCAATCACCGCCTCGGTCGGCCCCAGCTCCATGACCCGCCCGTGATCCAGCCACAACGCCGCGTCGCAGAGCTGACGCACGTGATAAGGGCTGTGCGAGCAAAACAAGATAGTGCAGCCATGCTCGCGAAAGGTCTGGATGCGTTCGATGCATTTTTTCTGAAAGCGCTGGTCACCCACCGCCAACGCTTCGTCGATGATCAGCAGGTCGGGTTCCACCGCCGTCACCAGCGCAAAGGCCAGCCGCACCACCATGCCGGACGAATAGGTCTTGACTGGGCGATCGATCGCCTCGCCGATATCCGCAAAGGCCAGCACCTGGGCCTCCAGCGCCGCCATCTGCGCGTGTTCGATGCCAATCAGGCTGCCGCCGAAGTACAGGTTCTGGCGCCCCGTAAAGTCGGGGTGGAAGCCCGCCCCCAGTTCCAGGATGGCAGTGACGCGCCCGCGCCGCTCGATACGCCCCTGCGTGGGCCGCACCGTGCCCGTGATCAGCTTGAGCAGCGTGCTTTTGCCCGCGCCGTTGTGCCCCACCACGCCCAGGCATTGCCCGCGCTCCAGTTGCAGCGACACATCGCGCAGCGCCCAGTGGCTGCGGTGCAGCGCACGCCCCGTCAGCAGCGACTTCAGGCGTGCGCGCGGGGAGTCGTACAGGCGGTATTCCTTGCCCACGCCGGCCAGGCGCAGCGGCGGCGCGGCATGCACGATGGCAGTGTCAGTCAAAACGAAATCCCGATAGATCGTCGATATTGTCAGTCATGCCCTTGCGCTCGGTGGACTGGATCGCCAGCGCTACAACCAATCCACCAACTGGTCCCGGCTTCGCGCCAGCGCCAGCGCCAGGGCGGCCGCCAGCAGGCCCAGCCAAATGGCCAGCACCCACCACACGGACGGCACGGGCCAGCGGCCCTCCAGCAGCGCCGACTGCAGACCCAGCACCGGCGCCGTCATCGGGTTGAGCCACAGCACCCAGCGCCAGCGTTCGGGAAACAGCGTGACCGGAAACAGCACCGGCGACAAATACACTCCCAGCGACAGCAGCACACCCACCACCTGCACCACATCGCGCAGCGCCGCCGCCAAAATGGCCAACAGAAAGGCCAGCAAAAAGGCCAGCAGCCCCTGCAGTGCCAGCAATGGCAACACCGCCCAAACGCCGGACGCAAAGTGGTGGCTGCCTGCGTACAAAGGCACCAGCGCCAGCAGCAGCGGCGCAAACACCAGGCCGCTGGCCAGCACGGTGCGGGCCGGAAACAGCCCCGGCGGCAGCGGGTTCTTCTGCAGCAGCCCGCCTGCGTCCAGCAGGCTGGTCATGCCGCGCTGCACCGCATCGGCAAACGCCATCCAGGCCAGCATGCCGACGATCAGGTAGGTGCCCACGCGGCTCGTGGGTGCACCCGCACCCAGGCGCATGCCAAACACCACGTCGAACACCAGGTAGTACGCCGCCACCGTCAGCAGCGGCGGCAGCCACACCCACAACAGCCCCCCGGCCGAACCCGCCACGCGAGCCGCCAGCTCGCGCCGCACCAGCACCGCCAGCAGGGCGCGCAGGCGCCACAGTTGGCGGCATTCCAGCCACAGGGCCATCATTGCTGAAGCCGGCCGCACCTTCGCCGCAGCCGCCGCCCGTCCGGCCGGCTATCGGGTGACCGTGCCGCCATGGGCCTCGACCAGCGCGTTGACGGCCGCGTCGTTCAGGTTCACGCCTTCTTCGGCCTTGCGCCACACCGCCTCTTGGGCGCGCCGCTCCAGTTGGGCCTGCACGCCGCGCTCCAGCTGCTCGCGCGCCTGCTCGAACGAAATCGCACCGGCCGGCCGATGGGCCTGCAACTCGATGATGTGCCATCCGAACTGGGTCTTGACCGGGGCACTCAAGTCGCCTGGCTTCTTCAACGCGAAGGCCGCCGCCTCGAACGCAGGCGCCATGCGCCCACGGGCAAACCAGTCCAACTCGCCACCGCGCGAGGCACTGCCCTTGTCGCTGGAGTATTCGCGGGCCAGCGCGGCAAAATCGGCGCCGCCACGCAGTTGCGCCAGCAGGGCCTCGGCCTTGGCCTTGACCGCCGCGTCGTCGCTGCCGTCGGCCGCCACCGGCAGCAGAATGTGGCGCACCTTGACCTGCTCCTCCTTCTGCTCGGCATAGCGCTCCGGAAAACGGTCGTACTCGATGCGTGCGTACTCGCGCAGCACCGCTTCGCTGGCCGGCGGCGGCGTTTGCTGCTTCAGGTACAGGCGCGCCAAGTCGCGCTCGCGCACAAAACGCGGGGTGTCGGCGCCTTGGGCGGCAGGGGCCAGGCCGGCGCTCAGCGCATGGTCGGCCAGCACCCGCTGCGCATACAAGCTGCGGGCAAACCGCAGCGCCGCGCCGGGCTGCAGCCAAAAGTTCTTCTGCTGGTCGGCCGGAACCAGCTCCCGCACGGCGTCTTGCAGGTCGGCGCTGGTGATGCGCGCCGACGGGCCCCAGGCAACCACATCGGGCTGTGGCGCCGCGCCGGCGGCGGACGTGCTGGACGGCTGGGCTGCCACGTGCAGGCTCCCCAGCGTCAGAGCGGCCAGGGTCAGACCCAGCACCGCCCAGCGGCGCAGGGCAAAAAACGGCTTGTACATCTTGACTTCCTTGGCTGGCCTGCGGGACGCCAGCCGACTCGGCCGCGCGCACCGCGGCATCACTGGCCGGGTCGCGCACGACGTCAACGAAAAAAGGGCGGGATCGCTCCCGCCCTTGCTTTGCGCACAACCTGGGCCGCCCGCTGGCGGCCCAGTGACCGATGATCGATCAGTCGTTGCTGCGGTGCGGCGTGGTCACGCCGAAGTTGCCGGTGCTGGCCTTCAGCGACGTGGCGGAATAGCCGACGACCGGGCTGTTGAAGTCGGTATTCAGGCTGGCCCAACCCTGGGTTCCATTGGTCGCCACCGTGGAGTTGGTGATGGTGGCGCCGAGCACCGAGGTGCTGCCCGTGCCCATGGTCAGGGTGAACACTTCACCGCAGGCCAGGTCCTTCTGCGGGGCCGTGCCGGGCGAAGCCACCGGGCCGCCGGCCGCCACCTGGAACTCCTCGCGGTCGGTGGTGCTGATCGAGCGGTTGAAGCACGACTGCGCACCCTTGTCAGCACCCAGCTTCTTCAGGAACAGGCCAGCGTAGCGGTTGTTGGCCAGCGTCAGCGGACCCACGCCAGACAGGATGAGGGTGCTGGGATTCGCCATGTCGTCGTTGGCAACGATGGCCGGGGCAGTCACGCCACCGACGGTCAGCTCGTAAGCCACGGCCGAGTGGTAGCGGCGCGTCGGCTGCGAAATCACCCAGTCGGTGGTGGCGGGAACGGCGCCCGTGGGGTCAGCCACATAGTCGTTGAAGACCACTTGGTGCGTGATCGCCCACGACAATTGGCTCGCCTGCAACTTGGGGTCGCCAGCGTATGCCGGAACCAGCGGGGTCGACATGTCGGGCAGGTCGAACCACAGCGGCGCCTTGTAGGCCGTGTTGAAGAGCGAACCTGCCGTCGGGTCATTGCGCAGCAACGGGTCGGCCGTCCAAGCGTTGACCGAGGTGCCCGTCGGCGTGTCGATCTGGGGCGAGAAGGCAATGTGGCCGCTGCCGTTCAGGTTGGTTGCGGTGTTGACACGCACGGCCGTGTGGTTGCCGCTGAACACCGCCAGTTCGGCGCGGTTGAACACGCCCCAGCCGCCCATCAGGCCGCCGGTGGGCGCCGCCAGGCCAGCGCCTTCGGCTTGCGCAGCGGTCCACGCGCTGGTGTCCCACAGGTGCGACAGGCTGGCGGTGGCACAGGTCGGCACGCCGCTCTTGTGCTTGATGGCCGCGTAGACGCCGTTGGCGCCGCCGGCTTTCACGCCATCGTTGATGGTGCCCGCCAGGCCGTCGCTCACCAGCTTGGGCGGAATGTCGGCCATGTTGAAGTATTCGATGTAGCCTTCGCTCATGCCGTTGAGCTTGCCGGCGGCGCTGAGCGCCGGATCCAGGTTTTGCTCGTTGAAGACGTTGAGGCCCGGCATGGCGCCCGAGGCCGGGATTTGCGGCAGCGTGCAGGACTTGTCTTGCGTGATGATGTAGGGCGCGCTGTCGCCATCGCGGCGGATGTCGCCCGTCCACACGTCGCCAGGCGACAGCAGCACGGTGAAGTCGAACACGTCGTCCGAGTTGGCGGCGCCGCGGAAGCGCACCTTCACGGCCTTGCCGTTGTTGGCATCGGTGTTGGTGATGTTGATGATGGTGCCGTTGCCGTTTTGCACCGAGTAGTACGGCGTGAACAGGTAGTGACCCACGCTGCCGGGGGCGTACGCCACGTCGACGCCGGTGGGCGGCGTGGTGCCGGCGCCGAAGTAATAGCCAGCTTGCGCGACGCCGGCAAAACCCAGTCCACCCAGGGCCACTGCAGCGCCCAGCGCCAGAATGCTCTTTTTCATACGTATGACTCCAAAAAAGAAGAAGTTTGCGAAACCCAAGGGGAAACTTGGAAATGCGAGAGGGATGCTAACACGGTGGCGCACGCCGATTCAACGCCGGAAACCATAAAAACGGACGCCGCCGTCGATTGTGTTGCAATGGCCCCACATAAAAATGGAGGGGTTGCGCGACCGGCGAGCCTTTGACCTCAAAGAGGCGGCAGGTACCACCACTGGCCGTCATCGCGCACCCAGATTTCGGGCACCTCACCGGTGGTGAGCTGGTTTTTAAAGCCCGGGAACAGCAGTCGGGCGGTCAGGCTGACCTGGGCGGTGCAGCGTTCGGCCTTGCAGGTCACCGACTCCACCTTGGCGGCGGTCCATTGGCCGGCGCGGCCGAACTGGTCACGGTAGTCGTTTTGCTTGACGCGCTGGCGAAAGCTGGGCGTGCTGTAGGTCCAGGCCTTGGCAAAGTCGCCCGCCACCAGCGCGTCCCAGCGCTGCTGGGCGCGCTGCTGCACGATCTGCTCGGTGGTTTGGGGCTGCAGGCCGGCGCAACCGGCAAGGGCCAATACGGCGGCGGCCAGGGCGGCGCGGCGCGCAACAGAGGAGAGAGATGGCTTCATGGGTCTGGAGGCGGGTGAGTCGAAAGGGGCCATTGTCGCAAAGCGGCGGCGCGCAGGGGTGAACCCGGCTCGCGCAGGCCGAGTTGATGGATTTTGGGGAGGGTGGCTTTGAGGCAACGCTGGACAAGCCCCCCGCGCTTGGCCCAGCCTACAAAAGGGGGCGCACGGGCGCCACGAGGCCCTCAGGGCCGCGCGGCAGGCGCGGCAGCCGGAAAGGCGCCGCTGTGCAGCAAACCCTGCATGCGGTCGCGCAGCTCGCGGCTGACGGCACGGGCGTCCTCGTCGGAGCGCAGCACGCGCGGGGTGAGGATGACCAGCAGCTCGGTGCGCTCGGCCGCGCTCTTGTGCTGGCCGAACAGCGCGCCCAACACCGGGATGGACGAGAGGATGGGCAGGCCGGACTTGCCGCTGCTGGCGCTGTCCTTGATCAGGCCGCCCAGCACCAGGGTTTCACCCGAGCGCACGGCCACCTTGGAGTTGATCTGCCGCTGCATGAAGGTGGGGTAGCCGGCGGTGGCCGCCGAGGTGGAGTCGGGGCCGATGTCGGTGACGGTCTGGTCGATGTCGAGCGTGACCAGGTCGCCCGCGCTGACCGAGGGCGTGACGCCCAGCATGACACCGGTGTCCTTGTACTGGATGTTGGTGGTGGTGGGAGCGACGCCGCCACCGGTGTTGTAGTAGGTGGTGCCGGTGTTGACGGGCTGCTGGGTGCCGACCTGGATGGCGGCGGTGTGGTTGTCGAGCACCATCAGCGAGGGGCTGGACATGACCTTGACCAGCGACTTGTTGGCCAGCGCGGAGAGCACGGCGGCGACGTTGGCGCCGTTGCTCAGGGTGTAGGTGAAGGAGCTGCTGGACTGGGCCGACGCGATGGCGGTGCTCGGAGTGCCCAGCACGCCCTGGCCGGCAAAGCGGCCCAGGCCGCCGTTGAAGGCCCACTGCAGGCCGTACTGCAGGCCGTCACCCAGGGTGACCTCGACGATGGACGCCTCGATCAGCACCTGGGCGCGCTGGATGTCGAGTCGGCGCAGGGTGGCGGCGATGCGCTCGTACTCGGCCGCGCTGGCGTGAATCAGCAGGGTGTTGTTGATCTGGTCGGCCATGACACGCACGCCCGTGGCCAGCTGGGTGGTGACCACGCCGGGACCTTGCGGTTGCTGGGCGTTGTTGCGATTGGCCGTGGCAAGACCGCCGCTGGTGCCGAAACCTCCGCTGGTGCCGAAGCCTCCGCTGGTGCCGAAGCCACGCGATTGGCTCTGGTTGCGGTTGCTGAACTGGCTGGCGAAGCTGGTGTTGACGTTGTTGGTGAGGCCAGGGGCGACGCCGGTGGCGCCGCTGAAGGCGCTGCCCTGCGGGCCGCCGCCGTAGATGCCGTTGAGCAGCTCGGCCAGGTGGCTGGCGGAGCCGTTTTGCACCTTGTAGACGAACAGCTGGGGCTCGGTGCTGTTCATGTTGGGCTGGTCGAAACGCTCGATCCAGTAGCGCGCCTCGTCCAGGTAGGCGGCGCGCGGGCTGATGACCAGCACGGCGTTGATGCGCTCGATGGGCACGATGCGCAGCGCGCCGAAGATGGGGCTGCCCTCGGTCAGGCCCTGCATGGCGAGTGGGGCGGCACCGGCGGCGGGTGCCGCGCCGACGCGGTTGCCGGCCGAGCGGGCCGTCGCCGCCGCGGTCGGCGCCTGGCCGGCGGCGCCACCGGCCGCCGCGCTGGCGGCGGTGCCGCTGGACAGCAGGCGCAGCGCGGTCTCGACGTCGGCGGCGCTGGTGTACTTGAGCGGGAACACGCCCACCGACATGCCGCGCAGCAGGTTGACGTCGAAGGTCTTGACCAGGTCGAGCCAGCCCTCGGCCTCGGCGCGGGTGCCGCGCATGACGAGGATGTTGCGCAGGGTGTCGACGCGCACGATGGCGTCGGACGCGACCATGGGGCGCAGGATGTTGGCCATCTCGCCGGCGCCCAGGTATTCGAGCGGGATGATGACCGTGCCGTAACCGGGCGGCAAGGGCTTGCCGGGTTCGGCCAGCACGGGCACGCTGACGATGCCCTTGAGCGCCTCGGGGCTGCCGACGTGGTAGGTGCCGTGGGCGTCGCGCGCCATCACCACGCCGCTGGCCTGCAGGGCGCTTTCAAGCAGCAGCAGGGCGCGGTCGGGGCTGACGGCCTGGCGCGTGGTGAGGGTGATGGTGCCATTCAGTGGCGGGTGCACCACGTAGTCGACCTTGAGCAGGTCGCCCAGCACCACCTTGACCACCTCGGACACGGGCGCGGACTCGAACTTGAGCGCGGTGCTGGCGCCCTTGGCCGGACCGGCGAACTTGACGGCGGGCGGCGCCACCACGCGGTCGTTGCCGCGGATGACGATGGGCTCCATGGTGGCGGCCTCGGACGCGGCCGGCGCCGGGGCGGCAGGGGCCGGCGCGCTGGCCTGCAGCATGGCGGCGCTGGCGGGCGCCGGCGCGCCCCAGGCGACCTGGGCGGGCGCGATTGAAGCGGGGCCGGTATCCAGGTTGGCGCAGGCGGCCAGCGCGCCCAGCAGGGCCAGCGTGAAAAGCGATTGGAACAAGCGTGGCATGGGCATCATGGCGAAGTGCGTTGGGCGGATCGTCCCCCGAGGGTCGTAGGCCCTCCGAGAGTCGCGGGGCCCTTGTTGGTTGGCGGCGCCGCAGGCTTGGCGCGCGTTTGATCGGAAATGCCGGAGGGTGGGTTGGGCGCGGCTGCTGGCACCGCCGCGGGTGGAACCACCGGCGTCGCTGCGGCCGCCGGCATGGGCACGGCTGCCGCCCTGCCCGACGTGGCCGCCTCGCCGGGCGCCGGATTGAACGCGATGCGATGCTGGCGACCACCACGCTCGAACACGGCTTCGCGGTCTTGCACGCGGGCAAGCACCCAATCATCCACCCGCTCCCCCACGCGCACAAAGCGGGTTTGGCCGCCTTCCTGCAGCATGACGCCGGTCAGGGTGGGGCCGGCAACAACGCCCTGCAGCGCAAGCTGCTCAATGGCGCTGGGGGCGGGCGCGGCAGCGGGCGCGGCAGCGGCTGCCGCGGCCGCCGGCCGACGCGTGACGGTGAACAACGGGCGATCGAGCACGACCGGGTACGCCCCGGTGGCCAGGGGGTTGGGGCGCAGCATCGCTGCCTGCACGTCGTCCAACCGGGGGGGCTGCGGCGGTGGCGGCTGCCAGTGGCGCCAGGCCGCCAGCGGGCCGGGCGCCGCCCACAGCATGAACAGCAAAACCGCCATCAGGCCAACGGCAACGAGGTAGATCGGCGCAACCAGGCGGCTCATGGCGCGCGCTCCCTGAGCACATACAGGTCGAGTTGGCCAAACATGAGCTGCGCAACGCCCTGCACTTCATGGCGCTGCACCCCCAACTGCAAGGTGTTGATGAAGATGGCGGGGTGCTGCTGTGTCAACTCGCGCAAGGTGGCAACCAAATCGGGCCAACTGCCCTCCACGCGCAGGGCGAGATCGATGCGGTCGAAGCCTTTTTCGTCGCGCGGGGCAGCGCTCTGGCTGCTGGCCACACGCAGGCCGCGCGCCGTGGCCAGGTCGCGCACCTTTTGCAGGGCGGTGTTGCCGGTCTGGCTGGCATCGTCGGAGGCGGGGTAGACGAATTGGGCCAAGTTTGCCGTCAGCGCGTTGGCAGGTTGCGCAAACAACTCCTTGTTTTGTAGCATTCCCGCCAGGCGTGCGTAGCGCGGGCCGATGTCGGCGAGCTGCACCGAGGCCTGGCGGTACTTGGCCACCACGGTCCAGGAAGCCCAGGCAAAGGCGGCCAGCAACACGCAGCCGGCGAGCAGCAGCCACAGCACCTCGGGCCGCTTGAAGCGCTCGACGTTCATGACGCCTCCTTGCCAGTGCTGACTGGACCGTAGCGGCGGGCGTCGAGCTTGAGTTCGATGATGAAGGTCTCCTTGGCCGCGCCGGCGCCGCGGGTGGCGGGCGACGCCAAGCGCACTTCGTGCGCGCCGGGCTGGGCGGACAGGCGCTGCACCAGGGCGGCGGCGTCACTGGCCTGGCCGTTGAGCACCAGCTTGTTGCCGTCGACACGCAACGAGGTGAGCCAAGCGTCGTCGGGAACGGTGCGCGTCAGCAGATCGAGCACGGGCGGCAGGGCGAGTTGCTGCCCAAGCAAGTCAGAGACGGCCTGCACACGTTCAAGCCGCCGCAGCAGCGCTTCACGCTGCGCCAGTTGCGGTGCGGCCTGTTTTTGCAGCGCGTCAAATGAACGGACGGCCTGGCGCGCGCGCTCGCGCTGCAGTGCTGTCGGCGTGACAACCAAGGCCGCCAGCAAGGCCAGCGCGAGCGCGGCCAGCCCCAGGTGTCGCGTGAGGCCGCGCCGGGTGATCTGCTGGCGTGCTCCTTCACCAAAACCACGCAACACGATCGGGCGCACCGCACCGGCATCGTCGGGGACGGGGCCCGTCAGCACCCAGACTTCGGTCGGAGTCGAACTGGCAAGCTTGGCCTCGTACAGGTTCTGCTCAACCTGCTGGCGCGCGGCGATGGCGACATCGACGCGCAGCCGTTCACCGCCGATACGCCGGGTGCAAAAACCCCAGACGGTCTGCTCCGCACCAAACGGGCTGGCGGCCGCAACATCGAGCTGCACGGCCTGCGTCACGTCGACGGGCGCCAGCCGCGGCAGGGTGAGCGAGCGCTCGAGCACACGATCGACGGGCAATTGCAGCACCTGGACAGCGGCGCCATCGCCCGGGCCGGACACCACCGGACACGCCAACTCACCTGTGGCGAGCCACGCGCTGCTGCTGCCGTCTGGCTGGTGCAGGGCAATCGGTACCTGGGGCAGCAGCAGACGCCGCAGCGGCGGCCATTCGAGCAGCATGGCACCAGCGGCCTGCCACTGACGCAGCCACTGTGCAAAGTCGACGCCGAAAGCGGGGCGATTGTCGGTCCGGATCGGATTCATGAAAAAAACAAAACTAGGCGCCGGCTGCCGGCGCCACCTGGCTGTGCGTGCGCAGCACGCGCCACGGTGCAGTGCGCGATGCGCCCGGACGCAGCGCGACATCTTGAACGAGAAGCAGCATTTTGCCTGCTTCCAGCGGCACACTGACGCGCAGCCGGTAAAGATCGCTGCCGCCGGTTGCGGTAAAGGCCGAATTGAAGGCACTGAGGTCGGCGCCCACTTGCGCGCTGGAACGCTGCGCCACGTATTGAGCCACACGTGCCTCGTTGCCTTGCGCCAACACGGCCAGCACACCGGGCGGCGCAGCTTCCGCGTTGACGCGCCCGGTGCCACTCAAGTCGGCACTGACCAGCGGCGCCACGCGGGCATACAGGTCGTAACCGAACCCTGGCACCAAAAGCAGGTCCTCGGGTGCTTCGAAGCGGCGCGACTGGCCACGCGCGCCGGCTTCGCCCGTCAGGGAGAGTTGGGGCGGCACGTCGCGCCACTCGACCAGTGTTTCCGCCAGCGCCTGCGCCTGGGCGGCGGGCAAACCGCCGGCCACCTGCAGCAACGCGGCCAGCAAATCCGGAGCCGCGCCGTTGAGCGAGATCAAACCATTGAGCGGCGCCACCTGGACGTTCATCACGACTCCGCTGTAGCTGACCTGGACATCGGCCAGACCCGTGGGCCGCTGGGACTCGACCTGCAGTTGTTGAACCACAAGCGCCACCGCGGCATTGGCCAGGGCGCGTCCGCTGACCTGCTCGCGCAGGCTGCTCGCCGCCTGCACCTGCTGGCGCACGGTACCGGTGACGCCGATCACCAGGACACTCAGCGCAGCGACGATCCACAGCACGGCGACGATGGCCATGCCCGACGCCTTGGCACATATCCGTGGGCGCCACTCAGTCGCGCCGAAAGGTTGCGCGGTATGCAGAGGGGGCGTCGGCAAGCTCATTGTCCGCGCCCCCCACCGGAAACCGGGCCGCTGGCCGATGGGTCGCTGATATAAGTCGGAACCAACGCAACCACGATCGGCGGCCAAGCCGGCACTGGGCCGTCAAGGTCAAGCTCGACCGCCGCCGGCAGTCCTGACACCGGCAAATCCTTGGCGGCCACGCCGGGCGGGGGCCACACGGGGCTCCAGCGGCCGCTGCCCGGGTCCATGTAGCGCAGGCTCAGCGCGCCGACGGGCGCGGCCAGCACCTGGGCCTGGGCCTGGCCCCAGGCGTCGTACGTGGGCGCGCCGTCCCACGGCGCGTAGCGCAGCACCAGCTGGCCGCCGGCGGCGCCGCGCTCCAGCGCCAGGCGCAGGTAGTGGCGCCCGCCCAGGCCGAAGCGCGCGGGCATGACGCCGATCCAGGCCAGCGCATCGGGGCCGGCCTGGAAGAACGGGATTTGCGTCGGGCCATCGTCGACCCGGCCGCTGGCAAAGCGCCGCGCCGACACGCGGCCCAGGGCGTCGTCGAGCAGCGCGGTGCTGAGGCGGTAGTCGTCGGCGGCCTCGATGCGCTGCTCGACGCGCGACTCGACCTGGCCCATGGAGCTCAGCGCGCTGGTCAGCACCAGCATCAGCAGGGCCAGCAGGGTCAGGGCGATCAGCACCTCGACCAGAGTGAAACCACCCGGCGCCCGCCGGTTCGCCCAACGGCTCATCGCATCACCTCGCCCGGCTGGGGCTTGCGCTCGGGGCGCAGGCTGGCGAGCTCGAAGTGGCGCGGCGCCGCGCCGTCACTCCAGGCGACGTCGACCACCACCTCGTGCAGGCGCGCGGCCTGGGGCGAGGCGCCGCTGGTGGGCGTGGGATAGGGGTGGCTTTGCAGCTGCCAGGCGTAGCCGGCGGCTTCGCCGCTCTCGCTCAGGCCCGCCGCGGGCACGGTCTCATGGGCGGCCAGCAGGCCCTGGGCCAGCAGCATGGCGCGCTCGTGCTGGTCGAGATTGCCGATCTGGCGCGCGTTGTTGCCGCTGACGCGGTAGAGCATGCCCAGCGCCATGGCGGCGATGGCGAAGGCGACCAGGATTTCGAGCAGGGAGAAGCCGCGCTGCGTCGGTCGAAGGTGTCGAGGACTGCTGGAGCGCGGGGACAAGTCAGCGTCATGGCGAGGAGGCCGCAGGCCGACGCGGCCATCCAGCGACGGCGCGTGCCAGGGCAGGCGTTGCGCCCACCGCCCGCGCGGGGCTGGATCGCCACGCCCCTGCGGGGCTCGCGATGACGCGGTCATGGCTCGATCGCCTCCTGCTCGACGCGGCCCGAGAACCAGTCGACGCGCAGGCGCACGCCGCTGCCGGAGGGGCGGATCAGATCGACGCTGCCGCCCGAGGCGCCGCCGCGCGGCAGAAAGCGGATGGCCATGCGGCCGTCGCCGGCGCTTTCCTCGGCGGCCATGACGGCGCGCAGGGTCAGGGGCTCGGGCACGCTGTGCGGCGGGCCGCCCTCGACGCCGAAGGTGCGCGCGCGCAGGTCGACGTCGAAGCGGGTCTCGACGCCCTGGCTTTGCGCCTGCTGACGCGCGGCGCGCAGGTCGGTCAGCACCTGGCGCACGGTGTCGCGGTACTGGCTGGACTCGTGCAGGCGCTCGAAGGCGATCGGGATCAGGCCGACCACCAGCGCCATCAGGGCGATGACGACCAGCAGCTCGATCAGGGTGAAGCCGCGGGCCTTGCGGGGGGTTTGCCCAAGTCGGTCAAATACTATTATATTCATAGCTGCTTGCGCTTTATACACAAGCGCCAGAGCCATATTTGACTTATATTTTTCCCCGCCGCACGGCCTACTGCTTGTTCTGCACGTCGGCGTTCTCGCCCTCGCCGCCGGGCGCGTTGTCGGCGCCCAGCGACAGGATCTGGATGCCGCCGTTGGGGCCGGGGTTGGCGTAGCGGTAGGCGTTGCCCCAGGGGTCGACCGGCAGGCCGCCCTTGAGGTAGGGGCCGTTCCAGCCATTGGCCGAGGCCGGCTTGGTGACCAGCGCCTGCAGGCCCTCGGCGTTGGTGGGGTAGCGGCCGACGTCGAGCTTGAAGATTTCGAGCGCCTTGTCCAGGTCGGCGATCTGGATGGCGGCGGTCTTGCTCTTGGCGCCGCCCAGCCGGTCCATCACCGCCGGGCCGACCAGGCCGGCCAGCAGGGCGATGATGGCGATCACCACCAGCATCTCGATCAGGGTGAAGCCGCGCGCGGCGCGGGCCAGTTGACGGCGAATGAGGGATTTCATGCGGTGTTGCCTTTCAAGGGGGGGCGCTATCCGGCCAAATCGTTGATCGACAGGATGCCCAGCAGGATGGAGACGATGATGGCGGCGATGAGCGCGCCCAGCACCAGGATGAGAATGGGTTCGAGCAGGGTGAGGGCGCGCTTGATGCCGGTCTCGACCTCGCGGTCCAGCACGTCGGCCAGCTCGTTCATCATGGGGCCGATGCGCCCGGTTTCTTCGCCCACTCGGATCAGGTTGATGGCCAAAGGTTCAAACACCTGGGTGCTTTCCATGGCGCGGGTGATGCGCACGCCCTCCTTGACCTGCGGCGCCATCTTGGCCAGCGGCGCGCGCAGGTTGGCGTTGCCCACCGTCTCGGTGGCGATGTGCAGGCCGGTCAGCAGCGGCACGCCGTTGCCCAGCAGGGTGCCCAGCGAGCGCGCGAACAGGGTCAGTTCGTACTTGTAAATCAGCGGGCCGATGACGGGCAGCTTGAGCAGGCTCGCCTGCCACCAGGCGCGGCCGGCGGGCGAGCTCAGGGTGCGCCACAGCAGCCAGCCCAGCACCAGCACGACGATGCCGATCTCCAGCCCGTGCTGGCGAAAGCCCTGGCCCAGCGCCATGACGATGCGCGTGGGCAGCGGCAGCGCGTCGCCCATGCCCTTGAACAGCTTTTCGAACTGCGGCACCACGAAGCCCAGCATGCCCACCAGCGACAGCACGGCCACGCCCAGCAGGATGGCCGGGTACAGGGTGGCCGAGACCACGCTTTCGCGCAGCGCGCGCAGGCGCTCCATGTGCGCCACCAGGCGCTCCAGCACCTCGGACATCTTGCCGCTGGCCTCGCCCGAGCGCACCATGTTCAGATAAAAATCGCCGAACAGCTTGTCGTGCTTGGCCAGCGCGCGCGAGAAGGTGGCGCCGCCCTTGACGTCTTCAAGCACGCCCTGCAACAACTGTTGCACGCGCGGCTTGGCGCTCATCTCGATCAGCACGCGCAGCGCGTTGTCCAGCGCCAAGCCGGCGCGCAGCATGATCGACAGCTCGCTGGTGAAGGCCAGCACGTCGGCGCGGTTGACCGGGCCCTTGTCGATGCGCCGCGTGCGCCCGCCCACGGTGATCGCGCCGGCAGCCGCGGCGCTCTCGACCTTGAGCGGCGTCAGGCCACGCTCGCGCAGCTGGCGCAGCACGGCATCGGCGGCGGCGGCCTGGCTGCGGCCTTCGACCAGTTGCCCGTCGGCCTGGGCGGCGCGCCATGCGAACTCAGGCATCAGCCCTCACCCTGGTCCTGCGTGACGCGCAGCAACTCGTCCAGGCTGGTGACACCGGCCGCCACCTTGCGCAGGCCGTCCTCGTACAGGCTGTGCATGCCGGCGTGCATGGCCAGGGTGTGCAGGCTGCTCGCGTCCCGCCCCTGCAGGATGGCGCTGCGCAGGGCTTCGTCGACCACCAGCAGCTCGTGGATGCCGGTGCGGCCCTGGTAGCCGGTGCCGCGGCAATGCTCGCAGCCCTTGGCCTCGTACATGGGCTGGCCGGCGGGCAGAAAGCGCCCCAGGCCCGAGTCTTTCAGCAGCTCGGGTGCGGGCTGCACCGGCGCCTTGCAGTGCGGGCACAGGCGGCGCACCAGGCGCTGGGCCAGCACGCCGTTGACGGTGGAGGTGATGAGGTAGCGCTCGACGCCCATGTCCTGCATGCGGATGACGGCGCTGGCGGCCGTGTTGGTGTGCAGGGTGGACAGCACCAGGTGGCCGGTCAGGGACGATTGCACGGCGATCTGCGCCGTCTCGCCGTCGCGCATCTCGCCGATCATGATGATGTCCGGGTCCTGGCGCAGGATGGAGCGCAGGGCGTTGGCGAAGGTCAGGTTGATCTGGGTGTGAACCTGGATCTGGTTGATGCCGGCCATCTGGTATTCGACCGGGTCTTCGACCGTGATGATTTTTTGCGAGGCGGCGTCGAGCTCGGCCAGCGCGGCGTAGAGCGTGGTGGTCTTGCCCGAGCCGGTGGGCCCCGTCACCAGCAGGATGCCGTGCGGGCGGTGCACCAACTGGTGAAAGCGCTCCAGCGTGTCGGGCGCGAAGCCCATGTCGCCCAGGCCGAAGCGCACGCTGGCGCGGTCGAGCACGCGCATGACCACGCTCTCGCCGTACACGGTGGGCACGGTGGAGACGCGTAAATCCAGCTCGCGCCCCTTGACGCGGGTCTTGATGCGTCCGTCCTGCGGCAGGCGGCGCTCGGCGATGTCCAGGTGCGCCAGCAACTTGACGCGCGAGCTGACGGCCGCGCCCTGCCCCGCCGGCACCACCTCGCCGGGGTGCAGCACGCCGTCGACGCGGTAGCGCACGTGCAGGCCGTCGTCGAAGGGCTCCAGGTGGATGTCGGAGGCGCGCAGCTCGATCACGCGCCCGATCAGGCTGTTGACCAGGCGGATGACCGGCGCCTCGCTGGCCAGGTCGCGCAGGTGCTCGACGAAGTCGCCCGCGCCCTCCTCGTCCAGCGCGCCGTCGTCGCCGGTCTCGGCCGCGGCCTCTTCCTGCTGGCGCTGCAGCGCCTTGTCGATGTCCGAGGGCAGGCCCACGGCCGGGTGCACCGCCAGTCCGGTGGTCAGGTGCAGCGCCTTGAGCACGAAGGCGTCCTGCGGCGCGCGCATGACGACGTCGAGCCGGCCGTCCTCGGCACGCAGCGGCAGCACGTGGTGGGTTTTCAGGAACTCGGGCAGCAGGCCGGGCAGTTCGGGCGGCGCCTCGGCAAACGCCTCGGCGGCCACGAAGGGCAGGCCCAGGTGCTCGGCCAGCGCATGCGCGGCGTCGGGCTCGGACACCAGGCCCAGGCTGACCAGCACGCCATCCAGCGCGCCGCCCATCTCCTGCTGCGCCGCCAGCGCCCGCTCCAGGTCGCGCGGCGTGAGCTTGCCGGCGCGCACCAGCAGCTGGCCGTAGGCGGGCCAGCTCAGCGCCGCGACGGGGTCGGTCTGAGGCGTGAGCTCGGCGGTGTTCGGTGGTTCAGTCATGAGCAAAAAATCCCCGGTGGAACGCGCATCATGTGTCGGCAAGCGCGAATTTTACGGGTCAGGGCTGGGCGCCGGCACCATCGGTTCGCGCCTGCGCACGCCCGGCTCAAGCACGGGCTGGGTGCCGAAGGGACCCGCCTGCACGCGCCGCGTGAAACGTTCGCGCAAATCGGAGACGGGTTTCTCGAAAATGTGGAACACGAGCGCCGACAGCGCCAGCACCAGCACCAGCCACAGCGGCACCATCCAGCCGACGTGGATGCCCAGATCAAGCCCCAGAGCCTTAGCAAAGTGGACCATCAGAAGCATCAGGGGAAAGTGGCACAGATACACCGAGTATGAATAGTCGCCCATGCGCGCGGCCAGCCAGCGCAGGCCGGGAACGCCGGCACGCTGGCTGGCCAACCAGGGCAGGATCAGCACGATGCCAACGCCGGGCGCGGCGATCAGCGCCAGGTCATTGAAGCGCCCGCCGGCAAAGCCGCGCCAGTCGATCAACATGAAGTAGAACATGGCGGCCGCGGCACCAATCGTCAAGGTCAGGCCCAGCAGGGCCTTGGCACCTTGCCAGCTGGCCCACCACCGGGGATGCCAGCGGCTGAGGATGGCGGCCACCACGCCCCAGCCCGTGGCGTCCAGGTGCATCAGCGTGACGCGTCTGATGTCGTCATCCCACTGGAAAAAGTGCGCTGATGGCGTGACCACGGTGCGCAACACGCTGGGCACCCCGATCAAAAGGCCGGCGACGATCCAGAACAGTTGACGGCGCTCCAACCGGGTCAGCAGCGCCGCCAGCCCCAGGAGCAGAGGCATGAGGAAGTAAAACCATTCATCCAGCGCCAGCGACCAGGCTTCGGCAAAAAACAGCGGCTTGACCTGAGCTGAGGCCAGGTTTTGCGAGAACAGCGCAAACGACCAAGCGAAACGCCCTTCCTCGACGCCCCACCACGCCAGTAGCGCATTGACCAGCAAGAACAGGTAATAGTTGGGAATGGTGCGAAACCAGCGGCGCAGCCAGAAGTCGCGCGCGCTGGCGCCCCAGCCGCCTCGCGTCTCGAAACTGCGGATCATCATCGACCCAATCAGGAACCCGCTGAGCACGAACAGCCATTCGATGGAAAACACGGCACAGGCACTGAGAGCAGCACGCCAACCCTCCCATCTGGATAGGCCGGGGCCAACGAAAAAGCCCAGGAAACCGTGGTTCATCAGCACCACGCTGATGGCAATCGTGCGCAACAGGTCGAGGCCGAAGTTGCGTTGATAGCGGGGGCTGGACTGGACTGGATTCATGGACGATGGATGGATTCTGGCCGATCAGCTTCCGCGGGCAGGCGCACGCGCCACGCCCGCCAGGCCGGCGAACGCCACAGGCGCAGCAGGCTGCCGGCGTGCCAGACGAGCGGCTGCAGATGCCGCCGGCTGGCGCGCTGCGCCGCGTGCTCGACGACGGCGGCGTCGGCACGCGCCAGCCGCCAGCCCGCCAGTTGCAGGCGCAAGCACAGGTCGACGTCCTCGCAATACATGTGGAAGCCTTCGTCGAATCCGTGCACCTCGGTCCATGCCGCGCGGCGCAGCAGCAGGAACGCGGCGTTGACCCAGTCGGGCGACTGCCCGGGCGCCAGCTCGCGGGCACGGCGCAGCAGGTGACGGCGCAGCAGGCGCGCCGGCGTGGGGGCAAGGCGCTCATGGTCTTGCAGGCGGCCGGCCGCGTCGAGCTGGACCGGGTAGGCCGCGCCGATGCGGGCGTCGGTCTGCAGCGCCGCAACCAAGGCCTCGAACGGGTTGGCGCGCAGTCGCAGGTCGGGATTGAGCACCGCCAGCAGCGCGGACGCGCCCAGGCGGGCGTCGCGCTCGAAGGCCCGGTTGTGGTTGGCGCCAAAGCCGGCGGGGCGGGCGTTGGGCAGCCATTCGACCTCGAACGGCCAGTGCCGGCCCTGCAAGGGCGCGACCCGCTGGGGCTCGGGCACGTTGAGCGTGACGATGACGCGCCGCGGACGCGGCCCGGCCAGGCCCGCCAGGTCATCCAGCAACTGGGCCAGCTGCGCGCCATGGCCATGGCTGACGATGGAGGCGGTGATGTCCATGCGCGCCGCGCGATCGCTCAAGCCGGCAGCTCGGCCTGTGCCAGCGGCGGCGCGGCCCGGTCCTTGGCCGACAGCAGCGGCGCCGTGATGCCGTGCGCGGCCAAAGGCCAGGCAACGCCCACGGCCGGGTCGTTCCAGGCGATGGCGCGCTCGTGCTCGGGCGCATAGTAGTCGCTGGTCTTGTAGAGAAAATCGGCGCTGTCGCTGAGCACCAGAAAGCCATGTGCCAGGCCGGGCGGAACCCACAGCTGCCGCTGGTTGTCGGCGCTCAGCTCGACGCCCACCCAGCGGCCAAACGTGGGCGAAGCGCGGCGGATGTCCACCGCGACGTCGAACACCGCGCCCGCCACCACACGCACCAGCTTGCCCTGCGGCTGCCGCAGCTGGTAGTGCAGGCCGCGCAGCACGCCCTTGGCGGAGCGGCTGTGGTTGTCCTGCACGAAATCGGCATCCAGGCCGGTGGCCGCGGCAAACGCGCGGCGGTTGTAGCTTTCCATGAAAAAGCCGCGCGCATCGCCGAACACCCGCGGCTCCAGGATCAGTACCCCGTCGATCGAGGTCGTCAGCACGTTCATGCGCGGCGCTCCGGCGCCGGCCCGCGCAGCAGGCCCAGCAGATACTGCCCATAGCCGCTCTTGGCCAGCGGCTGGGCCAGGCGCTCCAGCTGCGCGGCGTCGATGAAGCCGCGGCGCCAGGCGATCTCCTCGGGGCAGGCCACCTTCAGGCCCTGGCGGCGCTCCAGCGTGGCGATGAACTGGCCGGCGTCCAGCAGGCTGTCGTGCGTGCCGGTGTCCAGCCAGGCGTAGCCGCGCTGCATGATCTGCACGCTAAGCTGGCCCTGCTTGAGATACGTGTCGTTGACGGTGGTGATCTCCAGCTCGCCGCGCGCGCTCGGCTGGATCGACTTGGCGATGTCGAGCACCTGCGCGTCGTAGAAGTACAGGCCGGTGACGGCGTAGCTGCTGCGCGGCTGCGTGGGCTTTTCCTCGATGCTGATGGCGCGGCCGGCGGCGTCGAACTCGACCACGCCGTAGCGCTCGGGGTCGTGCACGTGGTAGGCGAACACGGTGGCGCCCTCGCTGCGCGCGTCGGCGTTGGACAGCAGGGTCTCGAAGTCGTGGCCGTAGAACAGGTTGTCGCCCAGCACCAGCGCGCTGGGGGCGCCGCCGACAAAGGACTCGCCGATGATGAAGGCCTGCGCCAGGCCGTCGGGGCTGGGCTGCACGGCGTACTGCAGGTTGACGCCCCAGGCGCTGCCGTCGCCCAGCAGCTGCTGAAAGCGCGGCGTGTCCTGCGGCGTGCTGATGACCAGGATGTCGCGCATGCCGGCCAGCATCAGCGTGGCCAGCGGGTAATAGATCATGGGCTTGTCGTACACCGGCAGCAGCTGCTTGCTGATGGCCAGCGTGGCCGGGTGCAGGCGGGTGCCGGAGCCGCCGGCCAGGATGATGCCTTTGCGTGATGGGGTCATGGGGCTTGAAGGATTTCTTGCAGCATGCGGCGCACGCCGTCTTGCCAAGGCGGCAGGGTCAGGTCGAAGGCGGCCTGCAGCTTGCGCGTGTCCAGGCGCGAATTGTGCGGCCTCTGTGCTGGGGTGGGGTAGTCGGCGGTGGCGATGGGGGCGATGTCTTTTACTACTAATTTAATAGCTGATTGCGCTTGTCTCGCCTGGGCAAACACGTATTTTGCATAGGAGAACCAGCTCGTCTCGCCGGCCGCCGCCAGGTGATAGATGCCGGCCTTGCCGGGCTGGCGCAGCACCTGGGCGAGGGCGTGGGCACTGACATCGGCGATCAGCTCGGCGCCAGTGGGCGCGCCCCACTGATCGTCGATCACGCTCAAGTGCTCGCGCTCGGCGCCCAGGCGCAGCATGGTGCGGGCGAAGTTGCCGCCGCGCGCGGCATAGACCCAGCTGGTGCGCAGGATGAGATGCGCGCAGCCCGACTGCACGATGGCCTGCTCGCCCGCCAGCTTGGTGCGGCCGTAGACGCTCAGGGGGCCGGTGGCGTCGTCCTCGCGCCAGGGGCGCTCGCCGCTGCCGTCGAACACGTAGTCGGTGCCGTAATGCAGCAGCAGCGCGCCGCAGGCCGCGGCCGTGCGCGCCAGCACGGCGGGGGCCTGGGCGTTGATGCGCTCGGCCAGCGCAGGCTCGGCTTCGGCGCGGTCGACCGCGGTGTAGGCGCCGGCGTTGACGATCACCCGCGGCCGCAGCGCACGCACGGTGGCGGCCAGGCCCTCGGCATCGGCCAGGTCGCCGCACAGCCCATCGGCGCCGTGGCGATCCAGCGCGATCACCTGGCCCAGCGGCGCCAGGCTGCGGCGCAGCTCCCAGCCGAGCTGGCCGTTGGGGCCCAGCAGCAGGATCTTCATGCGCCCGCAGCCGCGCCGTACTGCGTGGCCACCCAGTCGCGGTAGGCGCCGGACTGCACTTGGGCCACCCAGTCGGGGTGGTCCAGATACCACTGCACGGTCTTGCGGATGCCGGTGTCGAAGGTCTCCGCCGGGCGCCAGCCCAGTTCGCGCTCGATCTTGCGCGCGTCGATGGCGTAGCGGCGGTCGTGGCCAGGGCGATCCTGGACGTAGGTGATCTGCGTGGCGTAGGGCCGGCCGTCGGCGCGCGGGCGCAGCTCGTCGAGCAGGCGGCAGACGGTGTGCACGATCTCGAGATTGGGCTTTTCGTTCCAGCCGCCGACGTTGTAGGTCTCGCCCGGCCGGCCGGCGGCCAGCACGCGGCGGATGGCGCTGCAGTGGTCGCCCACGTACAGCCAGTCGCGCACCTGCTGGCCGTCGCCGTAGACCGGCAGCGGCTTTCCGGCGAGGGCGTTGACGATCATCAGCGGGATCAGCTTTTCGGGAAAGTGATAGGGCCCGTAATTGTTGGAACAGTTGGTGGTCAGCACCGGCAGGCCGTGCGTGTGGTGCCAGGCGCGCACCAGGTGGTCGCTGGCGGCCTTGCTGGCGCTGTAGGGGCTGTTGGGCTCGTAGCCGTGCTGCTCGGTGAAGGCCGGGGCATCCGGCGCCAGGCTGCCGTAGACCTCGTCGGTGGACACGTGCAGGAAGCGGAAGTCCGCCTGCCGCTCGACCGGCAGGGTGCCCCAGTGGGCCCGCACCGCCTCCAGCAGCTGGAAGGTGCCGACGATGTTGGTGGCGATGAACTCGCCCGCGCCGTGGATGGAGCGGTCGACATGGCTTTCGGCCGCGAAGTTGAGCACCGCGCGCGGCTGATGCTCGGCCAGCAGGCGCGCCACCAGCGCCCGGTCGCCGATGTCGCCCTGCACGAAGACATGGCGCGCATCGCCCTGCAGGCCCGCCAGGTTGGCGCGGTTGCCGGCATAGGTCAGCTTGTCGAGGTTGACGATGGGCTCATGGCCCGCGGCCAGCCAGTCGAGCACGAAGTTGCTGCCGATGAAGCCGGCGCCGCCGGTAACCAGAATCATGGTGTGGACCTTCTTTGACTCGCGATGTCGCGCAGCGGAACATCCGAGGCGATGACGGATCTTTTCAAGCCGTGAATTATCTTGCAAGCCCGATGCAGCACCCGAAATCGGATAATGGATGCTCCGCACTTGTCGTCTAGTGAACCGAGATCAACGCCATGGCCACTCCGTCGCCAAAAAGCCGCAACAAGGCATCGTCAGCCAAGCCACCTAATGCCGTACAGGAGCCGGCGCACAATATCTGGCTTGCTGGCCTGGGCGCGCTGGCCAGCGCTCAGGCAAATGCTCAGTCCGAAGGGACCAAGGCATTCGAGGCGCTGGTCAAGCAGGGCATGGAAATGCAGGAGCGCTCGCAGGCGTTGGCAAAACAGCAGTGGGCCGAAGCGGCGCAGCGCATCGGCGAATTGACGACGGGTGCATCTGGCTCGACGGGCTCTTGGGATCGCTTGGGCGGGATTTTTGAGGGTCGGGTCGCGCGCGCGCTGGCCAACCTGGGGATGCCGTCCACGGAGGAAATCAAGCAATTGACCCGGCGCGTCGAGGCGCTTGAACGTGCGCTGCAACCCTCTGGCACCGTAGGGCCGGAAGCGGCTAACACGGTGACGCCCAAACCCCGCCGCAACGCGCGCCGAGCATCCTGAAGGCCGGGCTTCCGCGATGCGTACCGGGCGCTGCCCTCGCCGAGTTTCACAACGCGATGCCTGCGACAACGCCGTGACGACTTCATTATTCGTGCCGCCCCCGTGATTTCCACCGCTGCATTGTCATTTTCCACATCGTCCGCCACGACCCGCCGTCAACTGGCATTGACGACGCTGCTGGTGCTGGCCGTCCATGCGGCCTTGTTGCTAGAACTGCCACGTTGGGGCCACAGCGACCAAGCCAGCGCGAGCGGCGGCGTCTTCACCACACGGATGGTGGCCCTGCCCGCTCCTGCGAAAGAACCAAGCCCTGCGGCTGCGGAGCACGAACCATTGTCTGCGCCCGCTCCGCCCCCCGAGGTTAGGCCGGAATCACAGCGCCACGCTCCAACGCCAACCAAGCGCGTGCCAGCGAGGAGCAGTGCCGCGGTTTCAGCCGAGTCGACCAGTCGGCCAAGAGCAGCAGTCACTGCGCCGGCCACCGCTGCGCGTGCGGGGCCGGTGCCCGCTGGCAACGGCAGCAGCAGCGCCGACGCCGACCTGCTGGTGTCCAAGCCCAGCGGACCAGTCAGTGGTCCGTTCAACGTCGCATCGATCGAACCTCCGCTGTCGGAACAGGAGGCCAGCGCGGCGGCCCGCTTGTGGGCGCAAGGCTCGGACGACGCGCCGGTTCATGTGCCGCGCGCCGCCGAGCTGACCTATCTCAGTCTGGGCAGCATCGGAGGCCAGGCGTTTGAAGTGGCCAGCACACTGGCCTGGCGCCAGGACGGCCGATGGTACGACATCCGGTGGACCTTGAACGTCCCCCGGATGGGCGAGCAGTCGCGCCGCGCCTCCGGCGTGCTCACGCCACAAGGGCTGGCGCCGGCGTTGGCGCAGTGGCAGGGGCAGGGGGTCGATAGGCAGGAGTCACGATTCGACTACGACAGCCAGCGCGTGTCGTTCAGCGCCACTGGCGCCCAGGCTCCACTGGTGGCCGGCACGCAGGACCGGCTAAGCGCGTTGATCCAGCTGGGCGCACTGCTGGCAGCGGATCCGGCGCGCTACCCCGTCGGCAGCGCCATCACCCTGCCAGCCGCGCACAACCAGGGCGTGGGTGTATGGCGCTTCGCAATCGTGGCCGACGAAACCGTTCCCGCGCTGGGCGGCAAGGCGGTTGCGGCCGTCCACTTGTCGCACATTCCGACCGGTGACCAAAGCGCGCAAGTCGACATCTGGCTGGGGCGTGCACTCGACTATCTGCCGGTGCGCTTGCGCATCACCGAGGCCAATGGGGATCACGTCGACTACGAGCTGCAGACGGCCTACGCCCGGCCGACGCCGACCACGGCCACCCGCCCGGTTGCGCGCACCGATGCCGGACACACCCCATGACCCGCAAGGCCCCCCGCCGCACCGCCGAGCGCATCCTGGCCACCTCGCTGGAGCTGTTCAACCGCTTCGGCGAGCCCAACACCTCCACCTCGATGATCTCGGCCGAGCTGCGCATCAGCCCGGGCAACCTGTACTACCACTACCCGTCCAAGGACGAGCTGATCAACACGCTGTTCGGCCAGTACGAACACGCCGCCACCGAGCTGTTGGCCGCCGCCGAGGACGTGCGCGACGTCGAGGACGCGTGGTTCTTCCTGCACTCGCTGTTCGAGCTGATCTGGCAGTACCGCTTTTTTTACCGCGACCTCAACCACCTGCTGTCGCGCAACCGCCGGCTGGAGACGCACTTTCCGGCCCTGCTGATGCGCAAGAAAAGCGCCCTGCGCGCGCTGCTCGACCACCTGCCCACCGGCGCGCCCGCCGCGCCGCCCAGCGCCGAGACCGAGCGCCGCCAGGACGCCCTGGCCGCCAGCATGGTGGTGGTGCTGACCTACTGGCTCAGCTACGAATACGTGCTGCAGCCGCGCAGCGCCATGGAGCCCGAGAACGCCCAGGACGCGCTGCTGCGCGGCGCCTACCACGTGATGAGCCTGCTGCTGCCGCACCTGGGCGACGCGGCGCGTGCGCACCTGACGGGCCTGCTGCAGGCCTATCAGGCGCCACCCTTGCCCTAACATGCCGCCATCTCCACCCCTGCCCTGACCCAAGCCATGTCCGACCTCAAAGCCCGCTTCGAACAAGCCTTTGCCGATTCGCAAAAGCTCGCCACCCGGCCCGACAACGCCACCCTGCTCAAGCTGTACGCCGCCTACAAGCAGGCCACCGAGGGCGACAACAAGCGCGACAAGCCCGGCTTTGCCGACCTGGTGGCGCGCGCCAAGTGGGACGCCTGGAAGAAGCTGGAAGGCACCCCCACCGACGAGGCCATGCAGCAGTACCTGGACCTGTTCGAGAGCCTGCGCTGACAGCCGCTCAGGACGGCGGCGCGGCGGCCGGCGCCAGCGCCCGCAGGCGCGCGTCGCGCTCGTCCTTGGGCAGCGCCCCCAATTCGCGCACGGCGGCGTAAAAGCGCGGCCAGTCGTCCCCCCCTTGCGCGAACAGCGCCTCGAAGGCCGGTACCCAGCCGTCGTAGGCGGCCTGCAGCGCAAAGGCGGCGTTGTTGGCCTGAGCCACCCAGCGGTCGTAGCCGTCGAAGGGTGTGCCGGCCGCGGCCCAGCGCGCCTTCAGCGCCTGGTAGCGCGTGCGAAAGCGCTGCATCGCTTCTGATTTCATAGTTAGTCGCGCTTGCTGCGTGCGGGCTGGAGCCTTGTTTTTGTCATAAATGGCGCTCAGCTCGGCGCGCGTGGCGTGGGTGAGTTGGCGAAAGTCGTGCTGGCGCTGCTGCGCCAGTGCGTCGGCGCGCCGCGCTGCGGCATCGCCGTGCCGCGCCAGCCAGCGCGCCGCGCCCAGGGCAGCCACGGCCGTGGCGTAGGACTCGTTGAAGGCGGTGTCGCCGGCCAGGTAGAACTTCTGGTGCGCCAGCTCGTGAAACACGATGCGCGCCAGCGCCGCGTCGGGGTAATGGATGACGGTGGACAAGAGCGGATCGCCGCCCAGCCAGTTCAGCCAGCCCAGGGTGGAATACATGGGCACGCCGTACACCGTCACATCCAGCGCGTCCTGCGTGCGCAGTTGCCGGCCCAGCGCCTGCGCCGCGGCCTCGTCGAAGTAGCCGCGATAGCCCACGCAGCCGAGCACGACGAAGCACCAGCGCTTGAGCGTGAGCGAATCCACCGGCGCGGCCGCCACGTTCCACACCGCGGCCGCGCGGTGGATGTCGGCGTAGCGGCGGTAACTGGCGTTGTCCGGCAGGTCCAGCTCGGTCACGGCATAGCTGCGCAGGCGCTGCGCCAGCGCCAGCCGCGCCTTCAGGGGCGCGGGCGTGGCGGGGTCGCGCAGCCAGTCGTCGATGGGGCGCGCGGCCTGCATCAGCGCCAGCTGCCCGCCGATGGCCTGGGCGTAATAACCCACCGTGCTGCAGCCGGCCAGCAGCGCCAGCGCGCCGGCCAGCAGCAGGGCGCGCCCGAGGCGGCGCCAGCGCGAGACGGGATGAAGCGTGAGGAGCATGTCGGGCGCGATTGTCCATCGCCGACGCGGCGGGCCGCCCGATGGCCAAACGCCCCCCAGACGGCTAGACTGCCGCCATGAACCTCATCGAACCCATCCTGGCGCAAGCCGCGGCCATCACCCAATTGCGGCGCGACATCCACGCTCACCCCGAGCTGTGCTTCGAGGAAGTGCGCACCGCCGACCTGGTGGCAGCCAAGCTGGGCGAGTGGGGCATTCCCATCCACCGCGGCCTGGGCACCACGGGCGTGGTCGGCATCGTGCACGGGCGCGACGGCGGCCAGTCGGGCCGCGCCATCGGCCTGCGCGCCGACATGGACGCGCTGCCCATGACCGAGTTCAACACCTTCGAGCACGCCAGCCAGACGCACGGCAAGATGCACGCCTGCGGCCACGACGGCCACACCGCCATGCTGCTGGCGGCGGCCCAGCATTTCGCGCAGCACCGCGACTTCGACGGCACGGTCTACCTGATCTTCCAGCCGGCCGAGGAAGGCGGCGGCGGCGCGCGCGAGATGATCAAGGACGGGCTGTTCACGCAGTTTCCGATGGAGGCCGTATTCGGCATGCACAACTGGCCGGGCATGGCCGTGGGCAGCTTCGCCGTCTCGCCCGGGCCGGTCATGGCCTCGAGCAACGAGTTCAAGATCACCATCACCGGCAAGGGCGGGCACGCGGCGCTGCCGCACATGGGCATCGATCCGGTGCCCATCGCCTGCCAGGTGGTGCAGGGCTTTCAGACCATCATCTCGCGCAACCGCAAGCCGGTGGACGCGGGCGTGATCTCGGTCACCATGATCCACGCCGGCGAGGCCACCAACGTCATTCCCGACGCCTGCGAGATCCAGGGCACGGTGCGCACCTTCACCTACGAGACGCTGGACCTGATCGAGCGGCGCATGCGGGAGGTGTCCGAAGGCGTGGCCGCCGCCTTCGGCGCGCAGTGCACGTTCGAGTTCGTGCGCAACTATCCGCCCACCGTCAACACCGCCTACGAGGCCGACTTCTGCCGCCAGGTGATGGCCGGCATCGTCGGCGCCGAGCAAGCGCTGGCGCAGGAACCCACCCTGGGCGCCGAGGACTTCGCCTACATGCTGCAGGCCAAGCCGGGCGCCTATTGCTTCATCGCCAACGGCTCGGGCGCGCACCGCGGCCGCTACGCCGGCGGCGGCCACGACGCCGGCCCCTGCACCCTGCACAACCCGCACTACGACTTCAACGACGAGCTGATCCCGCTGGGCGCCACCTACTGGGTGCAGCTGGCGCAGGCCTGGCTGGGGCACACACCACCGGCCGACCGCCCCATGCCGGGCAAGGCTTGATTGCCCCCTCTCCCTCGGGGAGAGGCTTGGGGTGAGGGCCAGCGGCGCTTCGCTCCTCACCGATCCGTCCCTTCGACCCGCCATGCTCCCCATCCCCGCCGCCTTCGCCGCCCGCTACGCCCAGGCGCGCGTCAAGTTTCTCGAAGCCGCCGCCAGCGCCGGCACGCAGATCGAGTCGCTGAACCACCCCCTGCCCGGCGCCGAGGGCGAGACCCTGGCGCTGGACGTGGCCCGCGACGGCGAGCCGCGGGCCGAGCGCCTGCTGATCGTCAGCAGCGCCTGCCATGGCGTGGAAGGCTTTTGCGGCAGCGGCGTGCAGGTGTTCGCCCTGCACGACGCCGACTGGCGCGCCAAGGCGCGCGACGCCGGCGTGACGGTGCTGTACCTGCACGCGCTCAACCCCTGGGGCTTTTCGCACGGGCGCCGCGTGACGCAGGAAAACGTCGACCTGAACCGCAACTTCCACGACTTCAGCCGCCCGCTGCCCGTCAACGCCGCCTACGCGCGCGTGCATGCGCTGCTGCTGCCCGCCACCTGGCCGCCGGACGCCGACAACCGGGCCGCCGTGCAGGCCTTCATCGCGCGCGATGGCCTGCCGGCGTGGCAGGCGGCCATTTCGGGCGGGCAGTACGACTTTGCCGACGGCCTGTTCTACGGCGGGCGCGCGCCCACCTGGAGCAACCAGGCCGTGCGCCAGCTGCTGGCCCGGCACGCCACATCGGCGCGGCGTGTGGGCTGGATCGATCTGCACACCGGCCTGGGGCCGAGCGGCGTGGGCGAGCGCATCCACGCCGACCGCAACGACCCCGCCGCGCTGGCGCGCGCGCGCCGCTGGTGGGGCGAGCAGGTGACCTCCATCTACGACGGCTCCTCGTCCAGCCCGGTGCTGACCGGCCTGTTGTGGGAGAGCCTGCGCGACGCCGCGCCGCAGGCCGAATACACCGGCATCGCCATCGAATACGGCACCGAGCCCATCGCCGAGGTGCTGGACGCCCTGCGCGGCGACCATTGGCTGGCCCAGCATCCCGAGGCGCCGGCCGCGCTGGCGGCCAGCATCAAGGCGCGCATGTTGAAGGCCTTCTACACCGACACCGACGCCTGGAAGGGGCAGGTCATCAGCCAGGCGCGGCAGGCGCTGTTTCAGGCGGTGGACGGCCTGGCCGGCTGATGTTCAAACGCCGCCGTGCAGGGCCTCGCGCTCCTGCGCGATGACCAGCAGGCCGTCGAAGATCAGGTTTTCCACCAGCTCGTAGGGCCGCATCATCGAGGGCATCATCTTCCAGCCCGCGCCGCCGGTCATCAGGCACAGCGGCTCGGCGCCGCTGCGCAAGAACAGATGGCGAAACATGCGCTCGCAGGCGCCGGCAATGGCGTAGGTGCCGCCGCTGGTCAGGCCGTCGCTGGTGTTGGTCGGAAACTCCACCACCTCGCCCGTCGGCACGTGCAGGCCGGCCGTGCCGGATTCGAGCGCGCGCAGCATGATGCCGTGGCCCGGCAGGATCAGCCCGCCCAGAAAGCGGCCGCTGGCGTCGATGGCCTCCACCGTCACCGCCGTGCCCACCATCACCAGCAGGATCGGCCGCGCCGGCCCGCGCGCCAGCATGTGGTGGCGCGCGCCGATCATGGCCACCCAGCGGTCGGCGCCCAGCCGGGCCGGAAAATCGTAACCATTGGTCAGGCCGGCCTCAGCGTCGGAGGCCACCACCCAGCGCGGCTCCACCTCCCAGCGCTCCATCTGCTCGTGCACCCGGTGCTTGACGGCCTGGCCGGCGACGATGCAGCCCAGCATGCGCGTGGGCTCGGCAAACTCGGCCCAGGGGCCCTCGGCCAGGCGGTCGAGCTGCTCCAGGAACTCGGCCCCGTGCGCCAGCACGCGCGCGCCCGCGGCCGGGCGCTCGTACAGCGTCCACTTCAGCCGCGTGTTGCCGACATCGATCGCCAGAAACGTCATGGGCCTGCAATATAAGCGCTCTACCCTGCACGCCACCGAGGGTTTGCACCGCCACCGCAGCGGTTAAAGTGCAGGCCTCATCAACCGCAGACCAAAGGAGAACCGCATGGGATTGTTCAGTTTCATCAAGGAAGCCGGCGAGAAGCTGTTTGGCGCCAAGGAAGTCGAGCAGGCCGCCACCAGCGGCGCGCCCAACGTGGCCGAGCTGAACCAGAAGGCCGCCGACGCCATCAAGACCTACATCGAGCAGCAGAACCTGGGCGTGATCGGCCTGGACGTGGGCTTTGACGGCGCCAGCGGCAAGGTCACCCTGGCCGGCAGCGCGCCCAGCCAGGAAGCCGCCGAAAAGGCCGGCCTGGCCGCCGGCAACGTGGCCAGCGTGAGCGGCGTCGACAACAACCTGCAGTACCCCGCCGGCACCGCCTCGCAATACCACGACGTGGTGCGCGGCGACACGCTGTCGGCCATCGCCAAGAAGTACTACGGCGACGCCAACAAGTACCCCGTCATCTTCGAAGCCAACAAGCCCATGCTGACGCACCCGGACAAGATCTACGTGGGACAAAAGCTGCGCATTCCGGCGCTTTGACCGTAGACTCGCTCCAAGGCGAGCCCTTTTCCCCCAAAGACGGCGCCTTCGGGCGCCGTTTCACATCCCCGAGTCGACACTCCCATGGCCTTGTTTTCCGTCTCGACGCCGTTCGCGTCCACCCACCGCCCGCGGCGCTGGGTCCTCGTGGCCTGCGCCCTGTCCCTGGCCCTGGTGGCCTGTGGCGGCGACGGCGATCCAGCGCCCGGACCGACCCCGAATCCGACCCCGGCGCCGACGCCCGCACCGGCCCCCACGCCTGCGCCCGAACCGACGCCTGAACCCCCACCCGCACCAGCGCCCGCCCCGGCACCCCATGCCGGGCAGTGGCTCGACACCGTGCCGGGCATCGAGATCAGCGCATCGGCCATCGACGCGGCCCTGGCCACCCAGCAATCCAAGGTGCCCGAGATTCCGGCGCGCTACGCCGTCAGCACCTATCGCCTGCGCTATCTGACCGAAGACGCCGACGGCGCGCTGGTGCAGGCCTCCGGCCTGGTGGCGCTGCCCCAGAAAGCCGCTGGCGCGCGCAGCCCCGTCATCAGCTACCAGCACGCCACCACGTTCGAGAACGCCAGCGCCCCCTCGCTCAAGCTGGAGCCGGGCGAGCCCCCCATCGTGCTGGCCTCGCAGGGCTACATCGTGGTGGCGGCCGACTACGTGGGTTTCGGCCAAAGCCAGGGCACGCCGCACCCCTACCTGCTGTCGCGCCCGACGGCACGCGCCGTGATCGACATGATCGAGGCCGCCCAGGCCTGGCGCGCAGCCAGCGGCGTGGCCGACAACGGCCAGCTCTACCTGGTCGGCTATTCGGAAGGCGGCTACGCCACCATGGCCGCCCAGCGCGAGATCACGCGCAGCGGCAGCCCCCTGGGCACGCAACTGCAGGCCAGCCTGCCCGCCGCCGGGCCCTACGACATGCAGGCCACGCTGGACGGCTTGCTCGCGCTGGTGCGCGACGAATATCCGGCCGTGGCCTGGATGTTGCGGCCCGGCACCCTCAGGTACCTCGGCAGCTCGGTGCGCAACGAAGTGCGCCGCGCACTGCTGCGCGAGCTGGTTCCGGGCGATGCCGACGTGCGCTACGACGCGCGCTTTCTCGATGCCTACCTGGCCGACGACCGCGACACCCTGATGCAGGAAAGCAGCGTGCACTGGGGCTGGACGCCCACGGCGCCGGTCTACCTGTTTCACGGGCGCGATGACCAGACCGTGCCCTTCGCCGCCTCGGTGTCGGCGCTGAACACCCTGCGCGCCACCGGCGGCGCGCCGGTCACGCTGCGCGAATGCAGCTCGGTCACGCCCGCCGGGCACGTGGCCTGCGTGCCGGAGTACTTCACGTACGCCCTGCAGGTGATGGCCAACACGGCGCACGGCCTGTAGTCCCGCCATGGCCCCTGCGACGCCGGGCGAAGCCCTCACCGCGCTGGATGCCAGCGCGCTGTCCGAGGCCATCCACGCCCGCCGCGCCTCGTGCCGCGAGGTGATGCAGGCCTACCAGGCGCGCATCCGGCGGCTCAACCCGCGGTACAACGCGCTGGTGTCGCTGCGCCCGGACGACGAACTGCTGGCCGAAGCCGACGCCTGCGACGCCGAACTGGCGCGGGGCCGCTCGCGCGGCTGGCTGCACGGCATCCCGCAGGCCATCAAGGACCTGACCAACGCCGCCGGCCTGCCCACCACGCTGGGCTCGCCGCTGATGCGCCACTTCATCCCGCGCGAGGACGGGCTGATGGCAGCGCGCATGAAGGCCGCCGGCTGCATCGTCGTCGGCAAGAGCAACGTGCCCGAGTTCGGTCTGGGCTCGCACACCTTCAACCCGGTGTTCGGCACCACGCTGAATGCCTTCGACCGCCGCAAGTCCGCCGGCGGCTCCAGCGGCGGCGCGGCCGTGGCGCTGGCGCTGCGCCTGCTGCCGGTGGCCGACGGCTCGGACTTCATGGGCAGCCTGCGCAACCCCGCGGCGTGGAACAACGTGTTCGGCTTTCGCCCCTCGCAGGGCCGCGTGCCCATGTGGCCGGCGCAGGACGTGTGGGTCAGCCAACTGGGCACCGAAGGCCCCATGGGCCGCAGCGTGCGCGACGTGGCGCGACTGCTGGCCACCCAGGCCGGATGGTCGCCGGATTCTCCTCTTTCGATAGCTGGCAGCGCACAACTGGCGGGCGCTGAAGGCATATTCGACCCAAAGAAGGCCCGCATCGGCTGGCTGGCCGACCTGGACGCCTACCTGCCCATGGCGCCGGGCATCCTGGACGGTTGCGCCACCGCCCTGCGCCGCCTGGAAGGCCTGGGCTGCACCGTCGAACCGGCGCGCCTGGGCCTGCCGCCCGAGCGCGTGTGGGACGCCTGGCTGGTGTGGCGCCGCGTGCTGGTGGCCGCGCGCATCGCGCCCTTTCTGCTCAAGGACAGCAACCGCGCCCACATCAAGCCCGAGGCGCTGTGGGAACACGAGCAGGCGCAGGGCTGCAGCGCCGCGCAGTTCATGGCCGCCAGCGTCACGCGCACGCAGTTCCACCAGCAGATGCTGAAACTGTTCGAGCGCCACGACTTCCTGGCCCTGCCGACGACCCAGGTCTGGCCCTTCGACGCCGCCGAGCGCTGGCCGCGCCAGATCGCCGGCCGCGCCATGGACACCTACCACCGCTGGATGGAGGTGGTGATCTACGCCACCTTCGCCGGCCTGCCGTGCATCAGCGTGCCGGCGGGCTTCAACGAGGTCGGCTTGCCGCTGGGCCTGCAACTCATCGGCCGGCCGCTGGACGATGCGGGCGTGTTGCGGTTGGCCGAAGCGTATGAACAGGTGATTGGAGACTGGCTGGCGGTGGAGCCGCCGACTCCGACGGATTGATGGCTTGCTCCCTCGCCCTTTGGGGAGAGGGTGGGGGTGAGGGGCTTGCGGCGTTGGATGCGCGGGCTGGCCGGGATGTGCGCCCGGCGGCGCACCTTCTTTTCTTTGCGTCGCCAAAGAAAAGAAGGCAAAAGAAAGGCGACCCCACTGGCCGTGTCCCTGCGCTGCGCTGCGGGCAACCTGCGATGCTCGCGTCTGGGGCGGTGCTGCGGAACTCGCTGCGCGCTGCGCGCTTCGCTCAGACAACCGCAGCAAGTCAGAACACGAAGCATGGGCATGCTGCGCTGCCCATGCCCGCCCCAGCCGCTGCGCTTCTCGGCACGGCCAGAGGGGATTTCAAAGCCGGGGCCGAGCGCAGCGATGGCCCGCATCAAAACCCCTGTGGCTGCGCCTGCGGCGCGGTGTTTGCGGGGTGGCGCGTGCACCGCAGGATGCACGCGCTTCGTGGTCTGACTCGCGGGGGTTGTCTGAGCGGAGAGAACGCAGTGAACGCAGCGAGTTCCACCGCGCACCCCACAAGCGCCGTGGCGCAGGTCTGCCCCGTAGCAACGCGAAGGGGTCGCAGACTTGGGGTCGCCTTTTCTTTGCCTACTTTCTTTTGGCGACGCAAAAGAAAGTAGGTGCGCCGCCGGGCGCACATCCCGGCCAGCCGACGCCTGCAGCGTCAGCAACGAAGCAAACACCACTGACTCATCCAACGCCCAAAGCCCCTCACCCCAGCCCTCTCCCCAAAGGGGCGAGGGAGCAAGTCGTTTGCTCAGTTCTGCCGCCAAGGCAACCCGGCCTTGCGCCAGCCGCCCAGCTGCCCGCGGTGGGCCTGCTCGTTCAAGTCCCCCTCGAAGCCGCCCAGGATGTTGTAGGCCACCAGGCCCAGCTCGGTCGCGCGGCGCGCGGCGGCAATCGAGCGCACGCCGCTGCGGCACAGCATGGCCAACGGCTGGCCGTGCTGGGCGGCGGCGCGCACCTGGGCGTCGAAGTCGGCGTTCAGGGCCATGCCGGGCCACTGCTTCCAGGCCACAGGCTGCGCGCCGGGGACGAAGCCCACCCATTCGCGCTCGGCGTCGGTGCGCACGTCGACCAGCACGGCGCGGCCGGCCTGCATCCAGGCCAGCGCGGTCTGCGGCGTGACGTCGCCTGCATAGCCGGGGGCCGGCCGCACGGTGTCGTCGGGCGGTGGCGCGCCGCCGGCGTCCTGGCGCAGGCCCGAGTGCTGGTTGGCCGGCACGGCCTCGTCGATGCGGCGCGGACGCGGCAGGTGCAGCTCGGCCATCAGGGCGATGAACTGTTCGCGCGTCTTGCCCGCCAGGCGCGGGTTGCTGGCCTTCTCGGCGCCGATGGTGGACTGCGAGCGCCCGTGGTAGTCGTGCGCCGGCCAGACGACGGTGGTGTCGGGCAGGGTGAACAGCTTGTGCGTGATGCTGTCGTACAGCTTGCCCGCATCGCCGGACTGGAAATCGGCCCGTCCGCAGCCCTGGATCAGCAGCGTGTCGCCGCTGAACAGCAGCGCCGGCTCGGGCTGGCGGCGCGGCGCCCACACGAAGCACACGCTGCCGGCGGTGTGGCCGGGGGTGTGCAGCACGCGCAGGGTCTCGGCGCCGAAGTCCAGCGTGTCGCCGTCTTGCAGTTGCACGGCGGCCGTGCCCACGTCGCAGCCGGCCGGCGCGGCCATGCGCGCGCCGGTCAGCTCGGCCAGCCTGGCGGCGCTGGTGATGTGGTCGGCGTGGGCGTGGGTTTCCACCGTCCACTTCAAGGTCAGGCCGTGCCGCTGCAACTCGGCCAGGTCGCGCTCGAGCTGCTCGTCCACCGGGTCGATGATCAGCGCCTCGCGCGTGCCCTCGTCGAACAGCAGGTAGGTGTAGGTGCTGGAGGCGGGGTCGAACAGTTGGGTCGGGGTCATGCGCGCAGTTTAGAGCGGCGCGAGAACGGGCGCAGCCTGCGCCCGCCCACCGCAAGCGCATCTCGGCAATGGCGTCCGCGCCGGGGCGAGCGGCTGCGATCAGGCCGCCAAGCGTGGCGACGAAGACCTTGCCGAGCGCCGCCCGCCGCCTGCGGCCCGCGCCGTTATCCTGTACAAACTGCACGAGCGGGCGCCGAGCCGCTTGCGGGGGCTGGCCTTTGGCGGGCCGAATCCGCATAATGTGACGTTTACGTAAACGTCAATTCAGAACGGGAGCCGAACGCATGGCGAAGAAGAACGCTTCCAGGGACAGGGAACGCTGGCAGGTGCCGGTGGGCGGCAAGGGCTTCGCGCTGAAGGATCGCGACCCGGGCGACAAGCCGTTTTCGAGTGGCGACAAGGAGGCCGACAAACGGCGCGTGGCCGAGCTGTCGACCGAGATCGACGCCCTGCAGGACATCTTCTGGGCCGAACGCCGCCTTGGACTGCTGGTGCTGCTGCAGGGCACCGACACCGCCGGCAAGGACGGCACCATCCGCGCCGTGTTCAAGGAGACCAGCCCGCTGGGCGTGCGCACCCAGGGCTGGAAAGCACCGACCGAGCTGGAACGCAGCCACGACTACCTGTGGCGCATCCACGCCATGATGCCGGCCGCCGGCGAGTTCATGATCCACAACCGCAGCCACTACGAGGACGTGCTGGTACCGGTGGTCAATGGCTGGATCGACGGCAAGACCACCCGCCAGCGCTACCGCCAGATCAACGACTTCGAGCGCATGCTGAGCGAGAACGGCACCGTGATCATGAAGTTCATGCTGCACATCAGCAAGGACAAGCAACGCGAGCGCCTGCAGGAACGCGTCGACGACCCGACCAAGCACTGGAAGTTCAGCCTGGACGACCTGGAGGTGCGCAAGCAGTGGCCGGACTACCAGCGCGCGTATCAAGACCTGCTGCGCGCCACCTCCACCGAATGGGCGCCCTGGACCGTGGTGCCGGCCGACAGCAAGACGCACCGCAACCTGATGATCGCCACCCTGGTACGCGACCGGCTGCAGTCGCTCAAACTGCGCTACCCGCCGGACGATCCAAGGCTGAAAGGGCTTGTCGTGCAATGACAGTCAGCGCAAGTTGCTATTAAAACCATAGGAAACCACCCATGACCGAACTGTCCGCCGACTACAAAGCCCTGGCCGAGTACCGCCCCAGGAACAAGGTGCGCTTCGTCACCGCCGCCTCGCTGTTCGACGGCCACGACGCGGCCATCAACATCATGCGCCGCATCATCCAGGGCATGGGCGCCGAGGTGATCCACCTGGGCCACAACCGCAGCGTGGACGAGATCGTCACCGCCGCGCTGCAGGAGGACGTGCAGGGCATCGCCGTCAGCAGCTACCAGGGCGGGCACGTCGAATACTTCAAGTACATGATCGACCTGCTGAAGCAGCGCGGCGGCGAGCAGATCCAAGTCTATGGCGGCGGTGGCGGCGTGATCGTGCCGGCCGAGATCCGCGAGCTGCAGGACTACGGCGTGGCCCACATCTTCAGCCCCGAGGACGGCCAGCGCATGGGCCTCAAGGGCATGATCGGCGAGATGGTGATGCGCTGCGACAAGGATTTGTCGGGCCACGCGCCGAAAAAGATCGACGCCATCCAGGGCCCCGGCGAGGCCGCTTGGCGCGCGCTGGCGCAGCTCATCACCGCGCTCGAGAACGGCCATGCCGACGCCGCCCTGCTCAAGGCCGTGCAGGCCGCCGCCGCCAAGAGCAAGGCGCCCGTGCTGGGCATCACCGGCACCGGCGGCGCCGGCAAGTCCAGCCTGACCGACGAGCTGATCCGCCGCCTGCGGCTGGACCAGGACGACGCCCTGCGCGTGGCCCTGATCTCCATCGACCCCAGCCGGCGCAAGTCGGGCGGCGCGCTGCTGGGCGACCGCATTCGCATGAACGCCATCGGCCCCTGGAGCAGCGGGCAGCGGGTGTTCATGCGCAGCCTGGCCACGCGCGAGGCGGGCGGCGAGGTCACGCCCGCCCTGCCCGCCATCATTGCCGCCTGCAAGGCCGCCGGGTTCGACCTGGTGATTGTCGAGACACCCGGCATCGGCCAGGGCGACGCCGCCATCGTGCCGCTGGTCGACGTGCCGATGTACGTGATGACGCCCGAGTACGGCGCCGCCAGCCAGCTCGAAAAAATCGACATGCTGGACTTCGCCGAGTTCGTGGCCATCAACAAGTTCGACCGCAAGGGCGCCATGGATGCGCTGCGCGACGTGTCCAAGCAGATGCAGCGCAACCGCGAGGCTTTCGGCAAGAAGCCGCAGGACATGCCGGTGTTCGGCACCCAGGCCTCGCACTTCAACGACGACGGCGTGACGGCGCTGTACCAGGCGCTCAAGCCCCGCCTGGCGGCGCTGGGCCTGCCGGTGAAGGAAGGCCGGCTGGCGCCCGTCCACACCCGCCACAGCACCAGCCAGACCCCCATCGTGCCGGGGCCACGGGTGCGCTACCTGGCCGAGATCGGCGAGACCGTGCGCGGCTACAAGCAGCGCGTGCAGGCCCAGGCCCGCTTGGCGCGCGAGGTGCAGCAGCTGCACGCTTCGGCGCGCATGCTGAGCGAGGACGACCCCAAGAAGAGCGGCGCGCGCGATACGGTGCAAAAGCTGGCCGAGGCCCGCGCCGAACGCCAGGACGCCGACGCGCGCAAGCTGCTGGCGCAGTGGCCCACCATGCAACAGGCCTACGCCGGCGACGAGTACGTGGTGAAGATCCGCGACAAGGAAATCCGCACCCAGCTGACGCACAAGTCGCTGTCGGGCACCACCATCCGCAAGGTGGTGCTGCCCACGTTTGAAGACCACGGCGAAATCCTCAAGTGGCTGATGCTGGACAACGTGCCCGGCAGCTACCCCTACACCGCCGGCACCTTCGCCTTCAAGCGCGAGGGCGAAGACCCGACGCGCATGTTTGCCGGCGAGGGCGACGCCTTTCGCACCAACCGCCGCTTCAAGCTGGTGAGCGAAGGCATGCCGGCCAAGCGCCTCTCAACAGCCTTCGACTCGGTCACCCTGTACGGCGCCAACCCCGACCCGCGGCCCGACATCTACGGCAAGGTCGGCAACTCGGGCGTGTCGATCGCCACGCTGGACGACATCAAGGTGCTGTACGACGGCTTCGATCTGTGCAGCCCGACGACCAGCGTCAGCATGACCATCAACGGCCCGGCGCCCACCATCCTGGCCATGTTCATGAACGCGGCCATCGACCAGAACCTGGCCAAGTTCAAGCAGGACAATGGCCGCGAGCCGACCGACACCGAGGCCGCCAAGATCCGCGAATGGGTGCTGGCCAACGTGCGCGGCACGGTGCAGGCCGACATCCTGAAGGAAGACCAGGGGCAGAACACCTGCATCTTCTCGACCGAGTTCAGCCTGAAGGTGATGGGCGACATTGCCGAATACTTCGTGCACCACAACGTGCGCAACTTCTACTCGGTCAGCATCAGCGGCTATCACATTGCCGAGGCCGGCGCCAACCCGATCAGCCAGCTGGCCTTCACGCTGTCCAACGGCTTCACGCTGGTCGAGGCGTATCTCGCGCGCGGCATGCACATCGACGACTTCGCGCCCAACCTGAGCTTCTTCTTCAGCAACGGCATGGACCCCGAGTACACCGTGATGGGCCGCGTGGCACGACGCATCTGGGCCGTGGCCATGAAGGAAAAATACGGCGCCAACGAGCGCAGCCAGAAGCTGAAGTACCACATCCAGACCAGCGGCCGCAGCCTGCACGCGCAGGAGATCGCCTTCAACGACATCCGCACCACGCTGCAGGCGCTGATCGCCATCTACGACAACTGCAACAGCCTGCACACCAACGCCTACGACGAGGCCATCACCACGCCGACCGAGGAATCGGTGCGCCGCGCCATGGCCATCCAGCTGATCATCAACCGCGAATGGGGCCTGGCCAAGAACGAGAACCCCAACCAGGGCGCCTTCATCATCGAGCAGCTGACCGAGCTGGTCGAAGAGGCCGTGCTGTCCGAATTCGAGCGCATCAGCGAGCGCGGCGGCGTGCTGGGCGCGATGGAGACCGGCTACCAGCGCGGCATGATCCAGGAAGAAAGCCTGTACTACGAGCAGCTGAAAAACTCGGGCGAGCTGCCCATCATCGGCGTCAACACCTTCCGCAACCCGCACGGCGACCCGGTGCCCGAGCACATCGAGCTGGCGCGCTCGACCGAGGAAGAAAAGCAGAGCCAGCTGACGCGCCTGCAGGATTTCCACCAGCGCCATGCGGCCGAGTCGCCGGCCATGCTGGCGCGCCTGCAGCAGGCCGTGATCGACAACGCCAACGTGTTCGAGGTGCTGATGGACGCCGTGCGCGTGTGCTCGCTGGGGCAGATCACCAATGCCCTGTTCGAGGTGGGGGGACAGTACCGGCGCAGCATGTGAGGCCGCGCGGAAGTAGAGTCCGCCCAAGACCACAACAGGAGACCCGTCATGACCGCCATCACCGCCGACGCCATCGCCTTTCGCGCCGCCCGCGACCACCTGCTGACCCACCGCGGCGACCCCGCCAAGGTGGGCGCGAGCTTTCGCTGGCCACGTCTGACGCAATTCAACTGGGCGCTCGACCACTTCGACCGCCTGGCGCGCGAGGACGGTGACGCGCCGGCGCTGTGGATCGTCAATGAAGGCGCGGGCGAGCAGAAGATCAGCTACGCGCGCATGGCGGCGCGCTCCAACCAGGTGGCCAACTGGCTGCGCGGGCTGGGCGTGCGGCGCGGCGATCGCATGCTGCTGATGCTGGGCAACGAGGTGGCGCTGTGGGAGACCATGCTGGCCGCCTTCAAGCTGGGCGCGGTGGTCATCCCGGCCTCGGCCCTGCTGACCCCGGCCGACCTGCGCGACCGCATCGAGCGCGGCCACGTGCGCCACGTGGTGGCCGGCGAGGCGCATGCGCCCAAGTTCGAATCGGTGGCGGGCGACTACACCCGCATCGTGGTGGGTGCCGCGCAGCCGGGCTGGACGGCGTTCGACGCCAGCCGCGCCGGCAGCGACGCCTTCACGCCCGACGGCCCCACGCAGGCCACCGACCCGCTGCTGCTGTACTTCACCTCGGGCACCACGTCCAAGCCCAAGCTGGTGCTGCACACGCACCAGAGCTACCCGGTGGGGCATCTGTCCACCATGTTCTGGATCGGCCTGAAGCCGGGCGACATCCACATGAACATCTCCTCGCCCGGCTGGGCCAAGCACGCCTGGAGCTGCTTTTTCGCGCCCTGGAACGCGGGCGCCTGCATCTTCATGCACAACGTGGCGCGCTTTGCCGCGCCCAGCCTGCTGGAGACCATGGCGCGCTGCCAGGTCAACACGCTGTGCGCGCCGCCCACCGTGTGGCGCATGCTGATCCAGGAAGACCTGGCCGCCTGGCGCGGCAAGCTGGCCCTGCGCGAGGTGATCGGCGCCGGCGAGCCGCTCAACCCCGAGATCATCGAGCAGGTCAAGACCAGTTGGGGCCTGACCCTGCGCGACGGCTACGGCCAGACCGAAACCACCGCCATCATCGGCAACGCGCCCGGCCTGCCGGTCAAGCCCGGATCGATGGGCCTGCCGATGCCCGGCTACCGCATCGCGCTGCTCGATGCCGAGGGCCGCGAGGCCGACGAGGGCGAGGTCTGCCTCAAGCTCGACGACGTGCCGGGCGAGGCGCCCGGCGGCCACCCCGGCACCGGCCGCCCGCTGGGCCTGATGGCCGGCTACGAGGACAGCCCCGAGCGCACCGCCGAGGTGATGCACGGCGGCTACTACCGCACCGGCGACGTGGCGCAGCGCGATGCGCAGGGCTACTACACCTTCGTCGGCCGCGCCGACGACGTGTTCAAGGCCAGCGACTACCGCATCAGCCCGTTCGAGCTGGAAAGCGCGCTGATCGAGCACGCGGCGGTGGTCGAGGTGGCCGTGGTGCCCAGCCCCGACCCGGTGCGCCTGGCGGTGCCCAAGGCCTTCATCATCCTCACGCAGGGCAGCGCCGCCGACCGGACGATGGCGCTCGACGTGCTGGCCTTCGCGCGCCAGGCGCTGGCGCCCTACAAGCGCGTGCGCCGCATCGAGTTCGTCACCGAATTGCCCAAGACCATCTCGGGCAAGATTCGGCGCGTCGAGCTGCGCCAGCTCGAGATCAGCCGGCGCGAGCGCGGCACCCGGGACGCGGGCGAGTACTTCGAGGAAGACTTTCCCGACCTCAAGAGCTGAACCTCGCTCGGCATCGGCATTGACCCGTGGCGGCCCGGGGTGCCGCCACGTTCGGTGACAACTTCGTGCCCGCTGCGCGCCCGCTTGCCGCTAGCATGGCTTTTTTGTCGCGAGGAGAGAGCGATGGCAAAGCCCACCCCCAAGCTGCTGCTGGCCGGTCTGGCCCTGGCCGTCCTGGCCGCCTGCAGCACCCCCACGGCCACCGCGCCGCAGACAGCGGCGGCCACCCCGCCGACACCCGTCGCCGCCGCTGGCGCTGCCGCCGCGCCCACCTCCGCCGCGCAGGCCGCGGCGGCCGCCTACGACTTCGACATGGACGTGTTCCACCCGGTGGTGGGGCACAAGGGCATGGTCGCCACCGAGCAGGAGCTGGCCTCCCACATCGGCCTGAACGTGCTCAAGTCCGGCGGCAACGCGGTGGATGCGGCGGTGGCGATCGGCTTTGCGCTGGCCGTGGCCCTGCCCAACGCCGGCAACGTGGGCGGCGGCGGGTTCATGATGGTGTATGACGCCAAGTCGGCAAAAACCGTGGCGCTCGATTTTCGTGAGGTGGCGCCCGCCGCCGCCGGCCGCGACATGTACCTGGACGCCAGTGGCAAGGTGATCGACGGCAAGTCGCTCTACACTCACTATGCCGTGGGCGTGCCCGGCACCGTGGCCGGCATGACGCATGCGCTGCAACGCTGGGGCACGCAGCCGCTCGCCCGCTTGCTGGCGCCCAGCATCCAACTGGCCGAAAAGGGCTACCCCGTGAGCGAAACCCTGGCCAAGGTGCTCCAGCAAGAGACCAAGAACATGGGCAAGTGGGACGCCACCAAGGCCATCTTCTGGAAAAACGGCGCGCCTCTGAAGGCCGGCGACCGGCTGGTGCAGAAAGACCTGGGCCACTCGCTGCGCCTGATCGCCCGGCAGGGCGCCAAGGCCTTTTATGAAGGCGAGATCGCCCACAAGATCGCCGCCGACATGGCCAGGAACGGCAACCCCATGAGCCTGGCCGACCTGAAAAACTACAAGGTGGTCGAGCGCGAGCCGGTGCGCGGCAGCTACCGCGGCTACGAGATCGTCACCATGCCGCCGCCCTCCTCCGGCGGCGCGCACCTGGTGCAAATCCTCAACATCATGGAGCGCTGGCCCATCAAGGACTGGGGCCTGAACAGCGCCAACACCGTGCACCACATGGCCGAGGCCATGAAGCTGGCCTATGCCGACCGCGCCGAATACCTGGGCGACCCGGGCTTCGTCAAGATTCCGCTCAAGGGGCTGACCAGCAAGAAATACGCCGACGAACTGGCCAGGCAGATCAACCCCGACAAGGCGCGCAGCGCCAAGGACATCCGCGCCGGCAAGCCCCAGCCGTACGAGAGCGACCAGACCACGCACTACTCGGTGGTGGACAAGGCCGGCAACATGGTGGCCGTCACCTACACGCTCAACACCAACTTCGGCAGCGGCATCGTGGCGCCGGGCACCGGCATCATGCTCAACAACGAGATGGACGACTTCTCGGCCAAGCCCGGCGTGCCCAACGCCTACGGCGTGATCGGCGGCGACGCCAACGCCGTGCAGGCCGGCAAGCGTCCGCTGTCTTCGATGACGCCCACCTTCGTGCTGAAGGACGGCAAGCCCTGGCTGGTCACCGGCAGTCCGGGCGGGCCGCGCATCATCACCACCGTGCTGGAGCAGATCGTCAATGGCATCGACTTCGGCATGAACCCGGCCGAGGCGGCCTCGCAGCTGCGCTTTCACCACCAGTGGACGCCCGACGAGCTGCGCGTCGAAAAGGGCTTCTCGCCCGACACCATCCGGCTGCTGAAGGACAAGGGACAGAACGTGGTCGTCAAGCCGACCATGGGCCGCACGCAGACCATCCAGATCCACGGCGACACGCTGTGGGGCTACTCCGACCCGCGCAACCCGGACGGGCGCACGCTGGGCTTCTGACCTGGCCTGCTCGCCCCGAGCCCGCCGCCCGGCGGGCTTTTTCTTGCGCCGTTCAAGCCTCCGGTCGCCGCCACAACCAGACGCCCATCGCCAGCAGAAAAAGCGGCACCGCCACGCGCACCCACGGCGCCACCGCGCCCATGAACTGCAGGGCGATGACACTGAGCGTCATCGTCGCCGTGGCCAGCCATTTGGCCTTGCGCGACACCGCTCCGTGCGTGCGCCAGCGCCGCACGGGCGGGCCGAAGCGCGGATGGCGCAGCAACCAGGCCTCGAACGCCGGCCAGCCCTTGCCCGCCGCCCAGGCCGCCAGCAGCAGGAAGGGCACCGTGGGCAGCACCGGCAAGAAAGCGCCGACGACGCCCAGCGCAAACGCCGCCAGCGCCAGCAGCCGCCACAGCGCCATCGTCACGCGCTGGCGGTGGCGTGACTGCCGCGGGACGGGGGCAGCGGTTTCAGGCATAGAATCAGGTGTTAGCGCCCGTCAATCAAGCGCGAGCAGCTATCAAATCAGGATTAATCGGGTGCCTCATCATCTTAGCCGCCAGCGCCGATCCCGCCTTGACCCGTGTCATGAAAACGCCGCGATCCGCGTGGACAATGGGGCATGGAATCACGCCCCCCCTTCATCGCCCCCACCGCCTTTCACAACGCCAACGCCGCGCTGGCGCGCGTGCAGGACATCTACCAGGCCGGCCTGGCGCATCTGCGCGCGCAACTGCAATCCTTCATGGCACTGGCCCAGCCGCCCGCCAACGCGCTGCCGCACGTGCGCGCCTGCTACCCCTTCGTGCGCCTGCGCACCACGCACAGCACGCACCCCGACACGCGCCTGGCCTACGGCTTCGTGGCGCACGCGGGGCATTACGAAACCACGCTCACGCGGCCCGACCTGTTTGCCGACTACTACCTGGAGCAGTTCGGCCTGCTGCTGGCCAGCCACGACGCACCGCTGGAAGTGGGCATCAGCAACCAGCCCATTCCCCTGCCCTTCAGCTTTGCCGACGGCGAGTACTTCGACGGCGGCCTGGCGCCCTGGCAGCGCGCCATGCTGGGCGAGGTGTTCGACCTGCCCGACCTGATGGCCATGGACGACCGCATCGCCAACGGCACGCAGCTGCCGCGCGCCGGCGAGCCGCTGCCGCTGGCGCTGTTCACCGCGCCGCGCGTGGACTATTCGCTGCAGCGCCTGCGCCACTACAGCGGCACCGCGCCCGAGCACTTCCAGAACTTCGTGCTGTTCACCAACTACCAGTTCTACATCGACGAGTTCATCGCCCTGGGCGAGGCCGAGATGAAAAGGGCCGACAGCCCCTACAGTGCCTTCGTGCAGCCGGGCAATGTGCTCACGCGGCGCGTGGGCAGCGCCGCGCAGGCGGGCGACGAACGCGGCGCCGCGCCCGAGCGGCTGCCGCAAATGCCTGCGTACCACCTGATGCGGGGCGACCGCAGCGGCATCAGCATGGTCAACATCGGCGTCGGCCCCAGCAACGCCAAGAACATCACCGACCACGTGGCCGTGCTGCGCCCGCACGCCTGGATCATGCTGGGCCACTGCGCCGGCCTGCGCAACCGCCAGCAGCTGGGCGACTACGTGCTGGCGCACGGCTATGTGCGCGAGGACCACGTGCTGGACGAGGAGCTGCCGCTGTGGATCCCCGTGCCCGCGCTGGCCGAGGTGCAGATCGCGCTGCAGGAGGCGGTGGCCGAAATCACCCAGCTGCAGGGCGCCGAGCTCAAGCGCATCCTGCGCACCGGCACCGTGGCGACGACGGACAACCGCAACTGGGAACTGCTGGGCGCAGGCGCGCCGCAGCAGCGCTTTTCGCAGTCGCGCGCCGTGGCGCTGGACATGGAAAGCGCCACCATCGCCGCCAACGGCTTTCGCTTTCGCGTGCCCTACGGCACCCTGCTGTGCGTGAGCGACAAGCCCCTGCACGGCGAAATCAAGCTGCCCGGCATGGCCAACCACTTCTACCGCGAGCGCGTCAACCAGCATTTGAAAATCGGCATCCGCGCGCTGGAGCGCCTGAGCGAGAACGGGCTGGACCGGCTGCACAGCCGCAAGCTGAGGAGTTTTGCGGAGGTGGCGTTTCAGTAACGCGGCTCGAACTTGCGAATCGCCGCCTTCGCCGCCGCATCCAGCGCAAAACCCTGGCCATGCGCGGCCACCAACTCGGCACAGCGCGCCTCGAAGGCTGCGATGCCCTGGCCATAGATGAACTGCATGGCGCCGCCCGTCCAGGCCGGAAAGCCGATGCCGAAGATGCTGCCGACGTTGGCGTCGTGCACGCTGGTCAGGACGCCCTCGGCCAGGCAGCGCGCGGTTTCGACGGATTGACGGTACAGCAGGCGATCCTGGATGTCCTTGACGTTCCAGGCCGCGCCGGGCTTCTCGAACAGCTTCTTCAGTTCGGGCCACAGCTGCTTCTTGGCGCCTTGCGGATAGTCGTAGAAGCCGCCGCCGGCCGCGCGGCCGTTGCGCTTCAGCTCTTTCACCATGCGCTCGACCAGCAGCTCGCCGGGCGTGGCTTCGAACACCTTGCCCTCGGCCTGGTAGTCGGCCCGCGTCTGGTCGAGCACATGCACCGACAGACTGAGCGCGGTTTCGTCCAGCACCGCCAGCGGCCCCACCGGCAGGCCGGCCTGCACCGCCGCGTTCTCGATCACGGCGGCGGGGATGCCCTCGCCCAGCATGGCCGCGCCTTCCATCACGTAGGTGCCGAAGGTGCGGCTGGTGTAGAAGCCCCGTGAATCGTTCACCACGATGGGCAGCTTGCCCAGCGCCAGCACGTAGTCGAAGGCGCGCGCCACCGTTTCATCGTCGGTCTGCTGGCCGCGGATGATCTCGACCAGCTTCATCTTGTCGACCGGGCTGAAGAAGTGGATGCCGACGAACTTGGCCGGTGCCTTGCTGGCCTGCGCCAGGCCGCTGATGGGCAGGGTGCTGGTGTTGCTGGCGAAGAAGCCGCCGGCGGCCAGCATGGGTTCGGCCTCCTGCGTGACCTTGGCTTTCAGCTCGCGCTGCTCGAACACGGCTTCGATGATGAGCTCGCAGCCCTGCAAATCCGCCGCGCTGGCGGTGGGCGTGATGCGGCCCAGCAGCGCCTGCTGGTCGACCGGGCTCATGCGGCCCTTGTCCACGCGCTTTTGCGTCAACCGGGCGCTGTAGCCCTTGCCCTGCTCGGCCTTCTCGCTGGATACGTCCTTCAGCACGGTGGCGATGCCGCGGCTGGCCTGGGCGTAGGCAATACCCGCGCCCATCATGCCGGCGCCCAGGATGCCGACCTTGGCGGGCTTGAAGCGCGGCACGTCCTTGGGGCGCGACTGGCCGCTCTTGATGGCGTTGAGGTTGAAGAAGAAGGTGTTGATCATGTTGCGCGCCACCGGGCCGGCCATCAGGCTGGCGAGGTAGCGGCTTTCGATGCGCGTGGCGGTGTCGTAGTCGACCTGGGCGCCCTCGACCATGGCCGACAGCGCCGCCTCGGGCGCGGGGTAGTTGCCGTGCGTCTTGGCCGTCAGCATGGCGGGCGCGACGACCAGGCCGCCGGCGATCTTGGGGTTGGCCGGCGTGCCGCCCGGAATCTTGTAGGCCTTGTCGTCCCAGGGCTGCTTCGCCTGCGGGTTGGCGGCGATCCAGGCCAGCGCCCGCGCACGCAGTTCGCCATCGCTGGCGACCAGCTCGTGCACCAGGCCCAGTTCGTGCCCCTGGCGCGGGTTGAACAGCTGGCTTTCCATGATGAACGGCTGCGCGCCCATCAGGCCCAGCAGGCGCGTCATCTTGGTGATGCCGGTGGCGCCGGGGATCAGGCCCAGGGTCAGCTCGGGCAGGCCGAACTGGCTCTTGGGGTCGTCGACGGCGACGCGGTGGTGCGCCGCCAGCGCCACCTCCCAGCCGCCGCCCAGGGCGCTGCCGTTCAGGCAGGCCACCACCGGGATGCCCAGCGTCTCCAGCGTGCGAAAGGCGCGCTTGAGGCGCTCGATCTCGGCAAACACGGCGGGCGCATCGGCTTCGGTCAGGCGCATCACGCTCTTCAGGTCGGCACCGGCAAAGAAGGTCTTCTTGGCCGAGGCCAGGATCACGCCCCTGAGCTGGTCCTTCTGGGCGGCGATCTGCTCCACGGCCGCGACGATGTCGTCCTGCCAGGCGGCGCACATGGTGTTGACGGGCGAATTCGGCTCGTCGAAGCTGAGGGTGGCGATGCCGTCGGCCAGTTCGCAACGCAGCGTTTGAAATGTCATGATTCTATTGATTTGATAGCTGTTCGCGCTTGCCCAACAAGCGCTATAGCTTGATTTGAATTAGAAAGGTCGCAGAGATTTCGCAGAGGGCGCAGAAAAAACCATAAAAATTTCTGGCTGTTCTTTTGCGTCCTCTGCGAATCCTTTGCGTCCTCTGCGTTCGGCTGTTCGGCTGTTCCGGCCTCACAAACGCTCGACGATGGTGGCAATGCCCATGCCACCGCCCACGCACAGCGTCGCCAGACCGTAGCGCAGTTGGCGGCGGTGCAGCTCGTCGATCAGCGTGCCCAGGATCATCGCGCCCGTCGCCCCCAGCGGGTGGCCCATGGCGATGGCGCCGCCGTTGACGTTGAGCTTCTCGTGCGGCACCTTCAGGTCCTTCATGAACTTCATGGGCACGGCGGCAAAGGCTTCGTTGACCTCGAACAAATCGATCTGATCGATGGTCAGGCCCGCCTTGGCCAGCGCCTTTTGCGTGGCCGGCATGGGGCCCGTCAGCATGATGGTCGGATCGGCCCCCGACAGCGCGGTGGCGACGATGCGCGCGCGGGGCTTCAGGCCATGCGCCTTGGCGGCCGCCTCGCTGCCGATCAGCACCGCCGCCGCGCCGTCGACGATGCCCGATGAGTTGCCCGCGTGGTGCACGTGCACGATGCGCTCGACCTGCGGATAGCGCTCCTGCGCGACAGCGTCGAAACCCATGGCGCCCAACTGCTCGAACGAGGCCTTCAGGCCCGCCAGCGCCTCGACCGTGGTGCGCGGCTTGATGAACTCGTCTTCATCCAGAATGGTCTGGCCCAGAAAGTCCTGCACCGGCACCACCGAGCCCTTGAAGTGGCCGGCCGCGCGCGCGGCGGCGGCGCGCTGCTGGGAGGTGACGGCAAAGGCATCGACGTCGGCGCGGCTGAATCCCTCCAGCGTGGCGATCAGGTCGGCGCCGATGCCCTGCGGCACGAAGCCGGTCTTCAGGCTGGTGGCCGGGTCCTGCGCCCAGGCGCCGCCGTCGCTGCCGATCGGCACGCGGCTCATGCTCTCCACCCCGCCGGCGACCACCAGGTCTTCCCAGCCCGAGCGCACCTTTTGCGCCGCCAGGTTGACCGCCTCCAGGCCCGAGGCGCAAAAGCGGTTGATCTGCACGCCGGCGCAGCGCCAGTCCCAGCCGGCCTTCAGCGCGGCGACCTTGGCGATCACCGAGCCCTGCTCGCCAATGGGGGAGACCACGCCCATCACCACGTCGTCGACCGCCGCGGTGTCGAAGTCGTGGCGCGAGCGCAGCGCCTGCAGCGTGCCGGCCAGCAGATCGACGGGCTTGACCTCGTGCAGGCTGCCGTCCTTCTTGCCCTTGCCGCGCGGCGTGCGGATGGCGTCGAACACATAGGCTTCGGTCATCGGGGTAACTCCTCAGCAGGAAATCGGACAAAAAAGGCAGTATAGACATTTAACCAAGCAATTGCTCGATTAAATTGAAACCGACGCTCCCGGCCCGCCGGCCTGCCGCGTGCCGCCGCTCAGCCGCCCTCGAAATCGCCATGCCGCCCGGCGCCGCCGGCAAAGCGCGCGGCGCCCGCCAGCGCGGCGCCGATGCAGCGCTTGCCGCCGTCCCACTCGCGCTGCAGGGCCTGGGGCAAAGGCCAGTCCCACTGCGTCAGGGCGCTCAGCCGGTCGGCGCGCAGCGTGGCCTGCGGAAAGGCCGCCAGCTCGCGCGCCAGGGCAATGGCCGCCGCGCGCGCCGTGCCGGCCGGCACCACGCGGTTGGCCAGGCCCATGGCCAGCGCCTCGGCCGCGTCGACCCGACGCCCGGTCAGGATCAAATCGAGCGCACGGCTTTGGCCGATCAGGCGCGGCAGGCGCACGGTGCCACCGTCGATCAGCGGCACGCCGAAGCGCCGGCAGAAGATGCCGAAGTAGGCGTCCTCGGCCATCACGCGCAGGTCGCACCACAGGGCCAGCTCGGTGCCGCCGGCCACGGCCGCGCCCTCCACCGCCGCGATCACCGGCTTGGACAGCAGCAGGCGCGAGGGGCCCATGGGGCCCAGGGGCTGCACGTCGGCGGCGTCGAACTCCAGCTCATCCTGCAGGCGCTGGGCGGCGCCGGCGTCCTGGCGCGCCAGCCGCGCGCCGGCCTGCAGGTCCCAGCCGGCGCAGAAGTGGCCGTGCGCGCCGTGCAGCACCGCCACCCGGGCGGTGGCATCGGCCTCGAAGGCCATGAAGGCGGCGTGCAGGGCGCGCGCGGTGGCCGCGTCCACGGCGTTGCGCACGTCGGGGCGCTCCAGTGTGACGACGGTGACGGTGTCGATCTGCTCGACGCGGACTTCGGTCATGGGCTTGCGGCTGCTAAGGGTTTTTCGGGGATGCGGCCAGCGCATCGCGCCCTTAGAGTCTGACGAATTTTGGCAACGCACAGCATTGGGGATAGCGTGGAGTTCATCCAACTGGTGATCAGCGGCGTGGCGCAGGGTTGCATCTACGGCCTGATCGCGCTCGGCTTCGTGCTGATCTACAAGGCGACCGAGACCGTCAGCTTCGTGCAGGGCGACCTGATGATGCTGGGCGCCTTCTGCGGCTACGTCGGCATGACGCTGCTGGGTTTTCCGTTCTGGCTGGCGGTGCTGGCCAGCATCGCCGCCATGGGCCTGTTCGGCGTCGGCATGGAGCGCGCGGTGATCCGCCCCATCCTGGGCCAGCCGGCCTTCACCATCGTCATGCTGACCATCGGCATCGGCTACGTGGCGCGCGGCGCGATCACCATGATCCCCGGCATCGGCACCGAGACCCACGCCCTGCCGGTGCCCTACAAGGATCAGATCTGGAACCTGGGCGCGCTGGTGCTCAGCGCCGAGCAGATGGTGGTGATCGCCGTCACCGCCGTGCTGTGCGCCGGCCTGTACGCGCTGTTTCGCTTCACGCGGCTGGGCATCGCCATGCAGGCGGCGTCGCAAAACCAGCTGGCCGCGTACTACATGGGCATCCCGGTCAAGCGCCTGAACGGCCTGGTGTGGGGCCTGGCCGCCGCCGTGGCCGCCATCGCCGGCCTGCTGCTGGCGCCCATCACCTTCGTGTACGCCAACATGGGCCTGATCGGCCTGAAGGCCTTTCCGGCCGCGGTGGTGGGCGGCTTCGGCAGCCTGCCGGGCGCCATCGTGGGCGGGCTGGTGATCGGCGTGGTCGAGTCGCTGTCGGGCTTTTACCTGCCCGAGGGCTTCAAGGACATCGCCGCCTACATCGTGGTGCTGCTGATGCTGATGGTCAAACCCAACGGGCTGTTCGGCGAGCGGCTCACCAAGAAGGTCTAGCAGGTTTCTGACGATGCGTTTCATTTTCAAGACCAGCTACGAGCAGGACATCCGCCTGGCCAAGCACGGCGGGCACGTGTTCTGGTACGGGCTGCTGCTGCTGGGCCTGCTGGCGGCGCCCTGGCTGCTGCCCGAATACTGGCTGGCGCAGCTGACCTTCATCCTGATCTACGGCATCGCCGGCCTGGGGCTGATGCTGCTGTCGGGCTACACCGGGCAGATCTCGCTCGGGCACGCGGCCTTCCTGGGCGTGGGCGCCTACACGCAGGCGGTGCTGGCCAACGCCGGCTGGCCGTTTCCGCTGGCCATGGTGGGCGCCGCCGTGCTGGCCGCCGCGGTGGGCGTGGTGGTGGGCCTGCCGGCGCTGCGCGTCAAGGGCATCTATCTGGCCATCGCCACGCTGGCCTTCGGCTTCATCGTCGAGGAGGGTTTTGCCCGCTGGGAAAGCGTGACCGGCGGCAACGCCGGCCTGTCGGTGCAGGCGCCGTCCTTCTTCGGCTGGACGATCGAGTCGACGCACGGCTTCTACGCCCTGTGCCTGGTCACCGCCGTGCTGGCCACGCTGGGCATCGTCAACCTGCTGCGCGCGCCCACCGGCCGCGCCTTCGTGGCGATCCGCGACTCCGAAATCTCGGCGCAGAGCATGGGCATCAACCTGGCGCGCTACAAGACGCTGTCGTTCGCGCTGTCGGCCGCGCTGGCCGGCCTGGCCGGGGCGCTGTACGCGCACAAGATCCAGTTTCTGACGCCCGACCAGTTCAACATCCTGCAGTCCATCGACCTGCTGCTGCTGGTTGTCATCGGCGGCCTGGGCTCCATCCACGGCGCCTTCCTGGGCGCCATCTTCCTGATCGCCATGCCGCAGTTGATCGCCCTGGGCAAGGACTGGCTGCCCGACGCCATCGGCCAGGCGCCCGGCCTGCAGGCGGTGGTCTACGGCGTGGTGCTGGTCGGCTTCGTGCTGTTCGAGCCGCTGGGCCTGTACGGCCGCTGGCTGAAGATGCGCACCTGGCTGCAGCTGTTCCCCTTCTACCAGCGCGGCATGTTCAAGCGCCAGAAGTCGTTCCAGAAATCGGATCGTTTGAAATGAGCGCCGACGTCCTGCTTTCCGCCAAGAATCTCAGCGTGCGCTTCGGCGGCGTGCTGGCCGTGAGCGACGTCAGCTTCGACGTGCGCGCCGGCGAGGTGTTCACCCTGATCGGGCCCAACGGCGCCGGCAAGACCACGGTGTTCAACCTGATCAGTCGTTTCTACCAGCCCACCAGCGGCCGCATCGAGTACGCCGGCCCGCAGGGCCGGATCGACCTCACCGCACAGGCGCCGCACCAGGTGGCCTCGCTGGGCATCGCGCGCACGTTCCAGAACATCGAGCTGTTCGAGCACGCCAGCGTGCTGCACAACCTGCTGGTGGGGCGCCACACGCACCGCCAGACGGGCTTCTGGAGCGAGCTGCTGTTCACCCCCGCCACGCGCCGCGCCGAGCTGGCCGCGCGCGAGCACGTCGAGCGCGTGATCGACCTGCTGGACCTGCAACGCTTTCGCGACCTGCTGGTGGCCGGCCTGCCCTACGGCGTGCGCAAGGTGGTCGAGCTGGCGCGCGCGCTGTGCGCCGAGCCGCGCCTGCTGCTGCTGGACGAACCCTCGTCGGGCCTGAACGTGGAGGAGACCGACGACATGGCCTTCTGGATCCAGGACATCGTGCACGAGCTGGGCGTGACCGTGCTGATGGTGGAGCACGACATGGGCCTGGTCTCGCGCGTGTCCGACCGCGTGGTGGCGCTCAACCAGGGCGAGGTGCTGGCCATGGGCACGCCGGCCGAGGTGCAGGCCGACGCCGGCGTGGTCGAGGCCTATCTGGGCTCGGTCGAGGACGTGTCCTCGCTGCGGAGGGCGGCATGAGCAATATCGTGCTTCAGCTGGCCAACGTCGAGAGCTCCTACGGCCCCATCAAGGCCATCCGCGGCGTCAGCCTGCAGGTCAGCCAGGGGCAGATCGCCACCGTGCTGGGCAGCAACGGCGCGGGCAAGACCACCATCCTCAAGACCATCTCGGGCATCATCGACCCGCGCAAGGGCAGCGTGCACTTCAAGGGGGCCGACATCACCGCGCGCGACCCGGCCTTCATCGTGCAGCAGGGCCTGATGCACGTGCCCGAGGGACGCGAGGTGTTTCCGCTGCTGTCGGTGCACGACAACCTGCTGATGGGCGCCTACACCCGTCGCGACCGCGACGGCGTGGCACGCGACATGGAGCAGGTGTATGCGTACTTTCCGATCCTGAAGGAGCGCCAGGCGCAGGACGCCGGCCTGCTGTCGGGCGGCCAGCAGCAAATGCTGGCCATCAGCCGCGCGCTGATGGCCCAGCCCGAGCTGATCCTGCTGGACGAGCCCAGCCTGGGCCTCAGCCCGAAGCTGACCAAGGAGATCTTCGAGATCGTGGTGCGCATCAACCGCGAGCGCGGCACCACCATCCTGCTGGTGGAGCAGAACGCCAACATGGCGCTGAACGCCGCCGACTACGGCTACGTGCTGGAAAACGGCCGCATCGTGATGGAAGACACTTGTGCCCACCTGCGCGAGAAGGAGGACATCAAGGAGTTCTACCTGGGCATGAAGGAGTCCGGCGTGCGCGGCGAGCGGCGCTGGAAGAAAAAGAAAACTTGGAGATAAGTCCGTGTCGAACTTGTGGGACCTGTCGCACATCCAGCCGCGCACCGACGTCGTGGTGCCCGGCGACACCATCGCCGCGATGTTCTGGAACGCGGTGGCGCAGCGGGGCGACAGCGTGTGGCTGCGCGAGAAGGACCTGGGCCTGTGGCGCAGCTGGACCTGGACGCAGGTGGGCGAGGCCGTGGCCGAGATCGCCGGCGGCCTGATGAGCCTGGGCCTGGCGGCCGGCGAGACCGCCTCGATCCTGTCCAACACCGTGCCCGAATGGGTGCTGGCCGACCTGGCCGTGCTGTCGTGCGGCGGCGTGGCCAACGGCATCTACCCCACCGACGCCGCCAGCCAGGTGCACTACCTGTGCGAGGACTCGCGCACGCGCGTGCTGTTCGTCGAGGACGACGAGCAGTTGGACAAGGCGCTGGAGGTGCGCGAGCAACTGCCGCTGCTGGCCCGGATCGTCGTGTTCGACATGGAAGGCCTGCGCGACATGGATGACCCTCAGGTGATCAGCCTGGACGCGCTGCGCGAACTGGGGCGCGCCTACAACCGCCAGCACCCGGACGCGCTCCAGCAGCGCGTGGCAGCCGTGCGGCCCGACGACCTGGCGATCCTGGTCTACACCTCGGGCACCACCGGCAAGCCCAAGGGCGCCATGCACCGGCACTCGGCACTGGTCTATACCGCGCGCGGCTACAACACGCTGATCGCGCGCAGCGAGCAGGACGAGTGCATGTGCTTTCTGCCGCTGTGCCACATCGCCGAGCGCATGGGCGGCGAGTACTACTCGCTGTACACGGGGGCCAAGCTCAACTTCGTCGAGAACCCCGACACCGTGCCCGAGAACGTGCGCGAGATCGCGCCCACGGTGTTCACCGCCGTGCCGCGCGTGTGGGAGAAGTTCTATTCCGGCGTCACCATCGCGCTGAAGGAAAGCACGCGCCTGCAGCAGGCGGCCTACGCCTGGGCCATCGGCGTGGGCCGGCAGATCGCCGACCGCGTGCTGGCCGGCCAGCCGGTGCCGGGCTCGCTCAAGGCGCGCTTTCGGCTGGCGCGCTGGCTGGCGCTGGACAACGTGCGCAAGATGATCGGCATCCACCGCGCGCGCTACCTGGTGACGGGCGCGGCGCCGATCTCACCCGAACTGGTCAAGTGGTATTTGTCGCTGGGCGTGCCCATGCTGGAGGTGTGGGGCATGACCGAGACCTGCGGCGCCTCCACCGGCGTGCCGGTAGCGCGCATCAAGCCCGGCTCGATCGGGCCGGCGGCCGACTTCAACCAGGTGCGCCTGGACGCGGCCACGGGCGAGATCCAGGTCAAGGGCCCCAACGTGTTCGCCGGCTATCTGAACCTGCCCGAGAAGACCGCCGAGACCTTCACGTCCGACGGCTGGCTGCGCACCGGCGACGTCGGCACGGTGGACGCCGAGGGCTTCTACCGCATCACCGACCGCATGAAGGACATCATCATCACCGCGGGCGGCAAGAACATCACGCCCAGCGAGCTGGAAAACGAGCTCAAGTTCAGCCCCTACGTGACCGACGCGGTGGTGATCGGCGATGCGCGCGCCTACCTGACGGTGATCATCATGATCGACCAGGAAAACGTGGAGAAATACGCGCAGGACCACGACGTGCCGTTCTCCAACTACGCCAGCCTGACGCGCGCGCCCGAGGTGCAGGCGCTGATCCAGGGCGTGATCGACGAGGTCAACCGCAAGTTCGCCCGCGTCGAGCAGATCAAGAAATTCTTTTTGCTCGACACCCAGCTGACGGCCGAGGACGAGGAGCTGACGCCCACCATGAAGCTCAAGCGCAAGCTGGTGCAGACCAAGTACGCGCCGCAGATCGAAGCCATGTACGGCCACTGAAACACGGCCGTATCAGGGAAATCACCGCCGCCCTCGGCGCCACATCCATCCACAATTCGCCCATCAACCCAAGGAGGCCTCAGCCCATGAAACGCACCCTGTTTTCCCTCGCCTGCGCGCTGGCCGTCGCGGCCGGCCCGGCCCTGGCCCAAAGCCAGGGCGTGAGCAAGACCGAGATCACCGTCGGCACCATCCAGGACCTGTCGGGCCCGCTGGCGGGCTTCGGCAAACAGGCGCGCAACGGCATGCAGCTGCGCGTGGACGAGATCAACGAGCAGGGCGGCATCAACGGCCGCAAGCTGGTGTTCAAGTCCGAGGACTCGGGCTACGACCCCAAGCGCGCCGTGCTGGCGGCGCAAAAGCTGGTCAACCAGGACCACATCTTCGCCATGCTCGGCCACATCGGCACGGCCCCCAACATCGCCACCTTCCCGGTGCTGTTTCCCAAGAAGGTGATCAACTTCTACCCGCTCACCGGCGCGCGCGAAATGTTCGAGCCGCCCAACCTGAACCTCAAGTTCGGCTTCAGCGTGCCCTATTACGACCAGACGCGCACCGGCACGCCGCGCCTGGTAAAGGAAAAGGGCGCCAAGAAGGTCTGCGCGCTGTACCAGGACGACGAGTTCGGCCTGGAGGTGATGCGCGGCGCGGAGGACGGCCTGAAGACCATCGGCATGCAGCTGGCCGAGAAGACCACCTACAAGCGCGGCGCCACCGACTTCTCCTCGCAGGTGGCCAAGCTGAAGTCCGCCGGCTGCGACTTCGTGGTGATGGGCACCGTGATCCGCGAAACCATCGGCGCCATCGGCGAGGCACGCAAGACCGGCTACAACCCCACCTTCATGGGCACCACGGCCTCTTATACCGACCTGATCCACAAGCTGGGCGGCAAGGCCATGGACGGCTTCTACTCCACCTCGGCCATCCAGGTTCCGTACCTGGACGATGCCTCGCAGCCGATCCGCTTCTGGGCCAACAAGTACAAGACCAAGTTCAACGAGGATCCGGGCGTGTTCTCGGTCTACGGCTACGAGATCATGGACAACTTCATCCAGGGCGCGCAGCGCGCCGGCCCCAACCTGACCACCGAGAGCTTCATCAAGGGCATGGAAAGCGCTCCCATCGAACCCGACATGTTCGGCAGCGACACCCTCACCTACACGGCCAAGAAACGCCTGGGCACCGAGCGCTCGCGCCTGTCGCAAATTCAGGACGGACGCTGGAAGGTGGTGTCGGACTACTTCAAGTAAGCCAACCGGCCATCACGCCCCAAGCCGCCCGCGGGCGGCTTTTTTATTGTCCAATCAGGCTGCAGCCCGCATGTGGAAAGCGCAAGCAGCTATCTTTTCAGGACTTGTCACGTCCCATCGCCCCAGGCCTTCTGCGCCAGCGCCTCGAACTGCTGGCGCAGCCGGTGCTTTTGCACCTTGCCGGTCGAGGTGGCCGGCAAGGCATCGACGAAGTGGATCAGCTTGGGCACCTCGTAGTCGCCCAGCTGCGCGCGACAGTGCGCCTCCAGTGCGGCCACGTCGACGTCGGCGCCGGGCTTCTTGACCACGAAGGCGCACACCGCCTCGGCCCAGCGCGGGTGCGGCAGGCCGATCACGCCAACCCCCGCGACGCCGGGGTGGGCCAGCAGCACGGACTCGACCTTGACGCTGGCCACGTTTTCGCCGCCGGTCTTGATCATGTCCTTCTTGCGGTCCAGGAACATCAGCTGCCCGCCCGGCCCCCACTGGCCCAGGTCGCCCGTGTGGTGCCAGCCGAAGCGCTGCGCCGCGGCCGTGGCCTGCGGGTCCTTGAAGTAGCCCAGCATGGCGTTGGCGCCGCGGTGCACGATCTCGCCGGGCTGGCCTTCGCCCAGCAGATGGCCCTCGTCGTCCATCACCGCCGTCTCGTTGTGCGCGAGCGAGGCGCCCCAGTAGTTGGCGTCCAGGCCAGGGTGCTCCAACGGGCGGAAGCTCATCGTGGCCGGGTACATCTCGGTCTGGCCGGTGGCGAGCATCACGTTGGGCGTCATGCGCTCGGCGATCTGCTGGATGAGCGGCTTTGGGATCGGCGCCATCGCGTAGATCGCCAGGCGCATGCTGTCGGCGCGAAACGCCGGGTCGGCCAGCAGCGCCGCGTACATCATCGGCAGGCCGGTGAAGCCGGTGTAGCGCTCCTTGCGCATCGACGCGCGCACCTCGTCGGGCACGAAGCCGCGCAACACCACCACGCAGCCGCCGGCGATGTGCACCGTGGCCGCCAGGCAATGCTGCGCGCAGTGGTACAGCGGCAGCACGCCGGAGAACACGTCGCGCTCGGTGATGCCGAAGCCCACCATGTTGCCCATCAGCGCCGCCGCCACCGAGGCGTGCGAATGCACCGCGCCCTTGGGGTTGCCGGTGGTGCCGCTGGTGTACATGATGAGCGCGGGCTGCTCGCTGTCGATGGCGACTTCGGGCAGCGCGCTGCTCTGCCCGGCCTCGGCGGCGGCCAGCGTGCGCACACGCGCATCACCCGGCCCGTCGGCGCTGCTCAGGGTCAGGATCAGCGGCACGGTCAGCTTCTCCAGCACCGCGGCCAGCGCCGGCTCGGCGCGCAGGGCCTCGTCCACCACCACGGCCGACACCTCGGCGTGCCGCAGGATGTAGTCGATGGCGCCGGCGTCCAGCCGGATGTTGACCGGCACCCACACGCAGCCGGCCTTGTGGATGCCGTTGTAGGCCACCACCATGTCGGCCGAGTTCTGGCACAGCATGCCGATCTGTTTGCCGGCGCCCACGCTGGCCAGCAGGTGATGCGCCAGGCGCGAGCTGCGGGCGTCGAGCTCGGCGTAGCTCATGCGGGTGTCGCCGTCGACGACGGCGGTGCGCTCGGCAAACTTGAGTGCGCTGCGGTGCACGAAGTCGCCCAGCGCGACCCGGCGGATGCGGCCTTGGGCGTCGGTGGTGGCTTGGTCGATCATCTTTGTCTCCTGAATGAATCAGCGTCTGTCCGCAGTCAAAAGCCCCATTGCCGCGCGGCCAGCTCCTTCATGATTTCCTCGGTGCCGCCGCCGATGGTCAAGACCTTGACCTCGCGGTAGATGCGCTCGCACACCGTGCCGCGCATGAAGCCCATGCCACCGAGGATCTGCACGCCGGCATCGGCGCAGAACTGCAGGGTCTGCGTCGCCTGGTTCTTCAGCGTCGCCACTTCACCGACCCAGTCGGCGCCGACGTCACCGGCATCCGCGCGGGCCGCCAGTTGCTCCAGCCACGCCGCCGTGGCGCGGATGTGCTGCTGCATGTCGACCAGCTTGTGGCGGATCACCTGGTGCTCGGTCAGCAGCTGGCCGAAGGTCTTGCGCTGCCGCGCCCAGGCCAGCGCCTCGTCGTAACAGGCCTCGGCGAAGCCCAGCGCGCCGGCGGCGATGCCGAAGCGCTCGCCGTTGAAGTTGCCCATGATGGCCTTGAAGCCCGCACCCTCATCGCCCAGCCGATAGCGCGCCGGCACGCGCACGCCGTCGAAGCGCAGCTGGGCGGTGTCGGAGCAGAGCCAGCCCATCTTGTCCAGCCGGGTGCGCGACAAGCCGCGGCTGTCGCCCGGCACGAGGATCAGACTGAGGCCACCGGCGCCCTTGGTTCCAGCGTCTCCGGTTCTGACGGCCACCGTGATCCAGTCGGCGCGCATGCCCGAGGTGATGAAGATTTTTTCGCCATCGACCACGTACTCGTCGCCCTCGCGCCGCGCCATGGTGCGCACCGCCGCCACGTCCGATCCGCCACCCGGCTCGGTGATGGCCAGCGCGGCGATCTGCTCGCCCGCCAGCACCGGCGGCACGACTTCGCGCTTGACGGCGTCACTGCCCAGCGCCACCACCGGCGGCAGGCCGATGTTGTGCGACAGCAGGCTCGCCAGCACGCCGCCCGAGGTACCGAAGCGGCACAGCGCGCGCCACATCACCAGCCGCAATGCATACGACGCCGGCGTGCCGCCGAATTCCTCCGGGTAGCCCAGGCCCAGCAGCCCCAGCTCGGCCGCGCGCCGGTACAGCGCGCGCGGAAACTCGCCCGCCGCGTCCCATTCGGTGACGTGCGGCGCGATCTCGCGGTGCGCAAAGCGCTCGACCAGATCGGCCAGCGCGGTGCGCGCCTCGCGCAGCTCGGCATCCGTCATGGATAGCGTGCTCATTTCACGGCCTCATCGACGACCGGCGGCGCGGCAAAGCGCAGCAGCACCTGGCCCGGCGTCACCTGCTGCCCCTCGGTCACCAGCAGCTCTGCCACGGCGGCGTCGGCGCGCGGCGCGACGCTGTGCTCCAGCTTCATGGATTCGATCACCACCGCCGTTTCGCCCGCCGCGAGCGCCTGGCCGACCACGGCCGCCACGCGCACCACCTTGCCGTTGAACGGCGCTCTCAGTTCCGTAGCTGCCTGCGTTTGTCCGGCGCCGGCTACAGGGTCAAAAGACGCATCGACGATCCACCAGTCGACGCCGCCCGCCTGGGCATGCCAGCGGCGCGGCGCGTCGGCCGCGGGCGCGAGGGCGGCGCGCACGCGGCGCGTGACGCCGTCTTCCGCGCACTGCACGGCGCCGTCGGCCAGGGCTTGCAAGGCGATCGTGCGCGCGGGCTCGCCCAGCAGCTGCACGCCGCCGGCGACGGCGCGCACGGTCAGCGCGCTCACCTCGCCCCGGTGCGACAGCCGCAGCGGCGCGGCGAAGGCGCAGGGCAATGGGCCTGTCTCTTGCGGGTAAACCACCGCGAGCGCGCAATGCTCGTGCGCCAGCCGCTCCTTTTTCAGGAGTTGCTCGCGCAAGGCGTCGCCGTGCTCCGCCAGGAAGGAGATCAAGGCCTCGCCACTTTGATACCGCGCATCCTGAAGACACTCCATCAAGAAGCCGCGGTTGCTGGGCAGGCCCAGCAACTCGGTCTGCGCCAGCGCGCCGATCAGCCGGTCGATGGCTTCGGCGCGCGTGGGCGCGTGCACGATCAGCTTGCCCAGCATCGCGTCGTAGTACGGCGTGACCTCGCCGCCGGCCTCGATCGCGTGGTCGAAGCGCAGCGGCGCGCGCTCGAAGGCGGCCGCCGGCGGCGCGGCGAAGTGGCGGATGCGGCCGGCGTGCGGTACGTAGTGCTCGTCCTCGGCGCACAGGCGCACCTCGATCGCGTGGCCGTGCAGCTGAACCTCGTCCTGCGCCAGTGGCAGCGGCTCGCCGCGCGCGACGCGGATCTGCCATTCGACCAGATCGAGTCCCGTGATGGCTTCGGTTACCGGGTGCTCCACTTGCAGGCGCGTGTTCATCTCCATCAAAAAGAAGTCATTGCCTTCGACCAGAAACTCGACGGTGCCCGCGCCGACATAGCCCGCGCCCTGCGCCAGCGCCACCGCGCACCGCCCCATGCGCGCGCGCAGCTCGGGCGACACGGCGGGGCTGGGCGCTTCCTCGACGATCTTCTGGTGGCGCCTTTGCACCGAGCAGTCGCGCTCGCCCAGGTGGATCACCTGGCCGTGCGTGTCGGCAAACACCTGCACCTCGACGTGGCGCGGGTGCAGCACGGCGCGTTCGATCAGCAGCTCGCCGTTGCCGAAGCCGGCCAGCGCCTCGGAGCGCGCGCGCTTCAAGGCCTGCGGCAGTTGCGCCGCCTCGGTCACCAGCCGCATGCCGCGCCCGCCGCCGCCGGCCACGGCCTTGACCATCACGGGGTAGCTGATCTTCGCGGCCTCGGCCACGAAGCGCGCCTCACCCTGATCATCACCCGCATAGCCCGGCAGGCAGGGCACGCCCTGCTGCGCCGCCAGCGCCTTGGCTGCGGCCTTGCTGCCGAGCGCGCGGATGGCAGCGGGCGGCGGGCCGATCCAGCTCAGGCCCGCGTCCTGCACCGCCTGCGCGAAACCCGCGTCCTCGCTCAGGAAGCCGTAACCGGGGTGCACCGCGTCGGCGCCGGTGGCCTTGGCGGCCGCCAGCATCTTGTCCACGCGCAGATAGCTGTCGCGGGGCGTGTTGCCGCCCAGCGCATAAGCCACAGTGGCTTCACGCACGTGCAGCGCGGCGGCATCGGCATCGGAATAAATCGCCACCGTGTCGATGCCCATGCGGCGCGCCGTGGCGATCACGCGGCGGGCGATTTCGCCGCGATTGGCAATCAGGATGCGGCGCATGCGGCCCTCTGCACAGGTTTTTTAAAGATTTTTGGTATTAGCCCGTGTGGGCATTGCCCAAGTCGCTTCGATTTCAGGAGCAATCGCATCGCGGTCATCTCTTGCGCCGCACGCCAGTCACAGCCGATGAAGTCGGACAGCCGAACGCAGAGGTCGCGAAGGACTCGCAGAGGACGCAAAAGAAAATCATGAAAAATTTCCTTGAATCCTTTTGCGTCCTCTGCGAAATCTTTGCGTCCTCTGCGTTCGGCTGTCCGCATTTCATGTCAGCCACCCGGCCGCTTCGCCATGCCCATGGTCTTGGCGATGATGCCCATCATCACCTCGTCGGCGCCGCCGCCGATCGACGCCAGGCGGCCGTCGCGGTACAGGCGCGCGACGCGGTTGTCCAGCGTGAAGCCCATGCCGCCCCAGAACTGCAGGCAGGTGTCGCTGACCTGGCGCATCAGGCGACCGGCCTTGAGCTTGACCATGCTGGCCCATTGCAGCACGTCGTCGCCGGCGATGTAGCGCTCGCCGGCGCGCCAGGTCAGCGCGCGCAGCGCCTCGACCTCGGTCTGCAGCTCGACCAGCTTGAACTGCACCCACTGCTGGTCGAGCAAGGTGGCGCCGAACATCTTGCGCTCGCGCGCCCACTCGATGGTTTCGCGGATGCAGTCGTCCAGCGCGCTGAGCGAATTGGCCCCCGCCCACAGGCGCTCCTCCTGGAACTGCTGCATCTGGTAGATGAAGCCCTGGCTCTCCTGGCCGATCAGGTTGCGCTGCGGCACGCGCACCTCGTCGAAATAAATGAGGCCGGTGTCGCTCGAATCCATGCCGATCTTGCGGATCTTCTTCGCCACCGAGATGCCCTTGGTGAGCTTGCCGTCCGGCCCCTTTCCAGTCCCTTCCCGCATCGGCACCATCACCAGGCTCTTGTTCTTGTGCACGGGGCCATCGCCGGTGTTGACCAGCATGCACATCCAGTCGGCCTGCAGGCTGTTGGTGATCCACATCTTCTGGCCGGTGATGAGGTAATCGTCGCCGTCCTTGCGCGCCACGCTCTTGATGGCCGACACATCGCTGCCCGCGCCCGGCTCGCTCACCCCAATACAGCCCACCATGTCGCCGGCGATCGCCGGGGCCAGAAATTCACGCTTCAGATCATCGCTGCCAAAGCGCGCCAGCGCCGGCGTGCACATATCCGTCTGCACGCCAATCGCCATCGGCACGCCGCCGCAGCGGATCAAGCCCAGCGTCTCGGCCATCACCATGCTGTACGAATAGTCGAGCCCCATGCCACCGTATTCGACCGGCTTGGTCAGGCCCAGCAGGCCCAGATCGCCCAGGCCCTTGAACACCTGGTGCGCGGGGAAGATCTCGGCCTCTTCCCACTCGTCCACATGCGGGTTGATGTGCTCGTCGATGTAGCGCTTGAGGGTGTCTCGGATCTGTTCGTGTTCGTGGGTCAGTTGCATGGGGTGTCTCCTCAGAATCTTGAAAACCAACAGCCGAACGCAGAGGACGCAAAGGATTCGCAGAGGACGCAAAAAAAAGACAAAAAAGCTTTCTTGTGTTCCTGGCCTTGAATCACAAGCCTCTTCAAGAATTTCTTCTGCGTCCTTTGCGTAATTTTTGCGTCCTCTGCGTTCGGCTGTTCGGCTGTTTAGCAGGCCGTTGAAAAATTCTCCGCCGGTGCCCGAGTCGGCCGCTACGATCTGAAGCCATCCCAGAACGACCCAGCCGAGGAAGATGAGAGGCAACCAAGACTTCCAGAGTGCGATGTTCAGCTACATCAGCCTTGAAGAGAGAGTGCCGCAGGCCCACCCGCTGCGCAAGTTGCGCGCCGTGGTCGATGCGCTGCTGGCGACGATGAGCAACGACTTCGAGGCGGTGTATGCCCGCCGTGGGCGCCCCTCGGTACCGCCGGAGATGCTGCTCAAGGCACTGCTGCTGCAGATCCTGTTCTCCATCCGAAGCGAGCGGCAACTGGTCGAGGCCATCAACTACAACCTGCTGTACCGCTGGTTCGTGGGCTTGAACATCGAAGACAAGGTCTGGGACCACTCCACCTTCAGCGCCAACCGCGAACGCCTGTTCAACGAAGACCTTGCCCGCGCCTTCTTCGAGCGCGTCAAGCTCAGCGCCCAGTGGGGCAAGCTCGCCAGCGACGAGCACTTCAGCGTGGACGGCACGCTGATTGAGGCCTGGGCCTCGCACAAGAGCTTCAAGCGCCGGGACGACGACAGCAGTTCGCCGCCCGGGCGCAACCCCGAGGTGGACTTCAAAGGGCAGGAGCGCTGCAACGACACCCATCAGAGCACCACGGACTCTGACGCTCGGCTGTTCAAGAAGAGCCAGGGCGACAAGTCCCGCCTGTGCCACATGGGGCACATCCTCATGGAGAACCGCAACGGGTTGATCATGGATGTCGAGATCACCCATGCCAACGGAACCGCCGAGCGCGAGGCGGCACTGGCGATGCTCAAACGCCGGGGCAACAAGAACAAGCGGGCCACGGTCGGGGCCGACAAGGGGTACGACAGCAAGGCCTTCATCAAGGGCTGCAGAAAGCTCAAAGTCACGCCGCACGTGGCGGCCAAGGACAAGCACTCGGCGGTGGACGGCCGCATCAAACGGCACGAAGGCTACAAAACCAGCCTGAAGGTGCGCAAGCGCATCGAAGAGGCCTTTGGCTGGATCAAGACGGTGGGCAGTCTGGCCAAGACCAAACTGATCGGTCAGGCCAAGCTCACGGGGCAGGCGCTGCTGTGCTTTGCCACCTACAACCTGGTGCGCATGGGCAGCATCGGCGGCTGGTGGGACGCGCATCATGCGTGATCCATGGGATAGGTGCGCCCGAAATGGGCAACGTGGCCTGCAAATGGGCCGAAACAAGCCCCGACATCGCCAGGCAACCGCCTCTGGACCACCCGAAACGTCGAATTCGATGCACACACCGTGTTCGATGTTCACTTTTTCAACGGCCTGTTAGGTATTCACATCCGCGCCACGCCGAACTGCATGGGTCGCACGTCGCGCGCCGCGCCCTCGGCCAGCGTGTCGAGGCAAAAGGCCAGCACGGCGCGGGTGTCGCGCGGGTCGATCACGCCGTCGTCCAGCAGCAGACCGCTGGTGGCGAACGCGTCCTGCTGGCGCTCGAACATCGCGACCACGGCATCGAACTGCTGCTGCATCTTGTCCGCATCGGGCTCGATGCCTTTGCGTTTCAGACCGGCCTCGGTCACGATGCGCATGGTGCCGGCGGCCTGCTCGCCGCCCATCACCGCCGTCTTGGCGCTCGGCCAGCTGAACAAGAAGCGCGGCGCGAAGCCCCGGCCGCACATGCCATAGTTGCCGGCACCGAAGCTGGCGCCGCACTGGATGGTGAGCTGCGGCACGCTGGCGTTGGTGACGGCCTGGATCATCTTGCTGCCGTGCTTGATCATGCCGCCCTGCTCCACGTCCTTGCCGACCATGTAGCCGGTGGTGTTCTGCAGGTAGACGATGGGGTGGCCCAGTTGGCACATCCACTGGATGAAGTGCGTGGCCTTGTTGGCTCCTGCTATGTCGATCGGGCCGTTGTTGGTGATCAGGCCCACCGCGTGGCCGCGGAGGTAGCCTTGCGCGCACACGGTGGCCGCGCCGTAGCCGGGCTTGAACTCCAGCAGCTCGCCGCCATCCAGCAGGCGCGCCGCCACCTCGCGCATATCGACCGGCTCGCGGTGGTGGGCGGGCATCAGCGTGAGCAGCTCGTCCACCGGCCAGGGTGGCTCGATTGCTTCTAATTTAATAGCTGCTAGCGCTTGTCCATCAAGCGCTGCAGCCCGTTTTGACCCTTTCAGCTGCGCCACCACGCGGCGCGCGAGGCCCAGCGCCTCGCGGTCGTCACGCGCCAGATACTCGCCCAGGCCCGACACCGTGGTGTGCATCAGCGCGCCGCCCAACTCCTCTTCGGTGGCGACTTCGCCGGTGGCGGCCTTCAGCAGCGGCGGGCCGGCCAAAAAGGCACGCGAGCGGCCCTCGACCATGATCACGATGTCGGACAGCCCCGGCATGTAGGCGCCGCCCGCCGTGCCCGAGCCGTGCTGCACCGTGATGACCGGGATGCCGGCGGCCGACAGCCGCGCCAGGTTGCGGAACAGGCCGCCGCCGTGCACGAAGCCTTCGACCCGGTAGCGCATCAGGTTGGCGCCGGCGCTCTCGACCAGATGGATGAAGGGCAGGCGCTCGCGCAAGGCGATCTCCTGCACGCGCAGGATCTTGTCCAGGCCCATGGGCTGGATGGCGCCGGCCTCGATGCCCGAATCGCTCGCGACCACCATGCAGCGCGTGTTTTCGATGAAACCGATGCCGGCGATGATGCCGCCGCCGGGCACGGATTTGTCGGCGTCCGGCACGTCGTGCAGAAAGCCCGCCAGCGTGGCGAGGGGCAGCCAGGGCGCGCCCGCGTCGAGCAGCAACGCCACACGCTCGCGCGGCAGCAGCTGATGGCGCTTGGCAAAGCGCGGACCGGCCTGGGCGGATGCATGGGCAGCACGGTCTTCCAGCGCGCGCAAGCGCTCAATGCGCGCCAGCATGGCGGCGCGGCGCTCGGCGGCCTGGGGCGAGGCGGCGTTCCAGCTCGATGGAAAAGCACTCATGGCTTGGCCGCGTCCTGCGTGGCGAACACCTTGGGCGTCACGGCACGGTGAAAGCCGTCGAAGGGCTGGACGGCCGCGCGCTGCTGCGCCGCGCCATCCGGCGTCGTCATGCCCCAGCCCATGCGCACCTGCGGGCGCGCGCCATCGACGCGCAGCACGCTGCCGCTGATGAAGCTGGCAGCGGGCGAGAGCAGAAAGACGATCGCCGCGGACACCTCGGCCTCGGTGCCGAAGCGCCCGGCCGGCACGGTCTGGCGCATGGCGCGCAGCATGTCGCCGGCCTCGGGCGGGTAGTGGTCCATGCCGCTGGAGGCGATGTAGCCCGGCGCCACCGCGTTCACGCGCACGCCGCTCTTGGCCCATTCCACCGCCGCGGTCTCGGTGAAGCTGACCATGCCCGCGCGCGCCGCGCCGCTGTGGCCCATGCCGGGCATCGAGCCCCACATGTCGGCCACGATGTTGACGATGGAACCTCCGTGCTGCTGCATCGATTGCAGATAGCACTCGCGCGCCACCAGAAAGCCGCCGGTCAGGTTGGTGTCGATCACCGCCTGCCAGCCCTTGGCGCCAATGGCCTCCAGCGGCGTCATGTACTGGCCGCCCGCGTTGTTGACCAGCGCGTCGATGCGGCCGCGCTCAAGAACGATGGCGCCCACCATGGCCTGCACGGCCGCTTCCTGGCGGATGTCGCAGGCCTGCCAGCTGGCCTGCCCGCCGTCCTGCGCGATCTCGGCCTGCACGGCTTGCAGTTTGTCGGCGTTGCGGCCCACCAGCACCACCTGCGCGCCCAGCGCGGCCAGCTCGTGCGCGGTGCAACGCCCGATGCCTGAGCCGCCACCGGTCACCACCACGGTGCGGCCGTTGAACAGGCCAGGTGAAAAAATCGATCGATAGCTCATGCTTTCCCCACGAACAGGCACAGCGCCTGCTCGGTCAAGTCGTCCAGCGTGCGCGGGCCGGCCGGGTCGAACCACTGCACGGTCCAGTTCAGCGCGCCGAAGATGAACAGGCGCGCCACCGCCGGGCGCGCCTGCAGCTGGCCCGTGCGGTGCAGGGCATTGAGCGAGGGCATCCACGCCGCCTCGTAGCCGTCCTTTTGCGCCGCCACCTGCTGGCGCTGCTCGGCGGTGAGCGAGCGCCATTCGTACAGCATCACCGGGATGAAATCGCTGCCCGCGCCCAGCAGCACCTCGAAATGCTGGCGGATCAGCGCGCGCAGGCGCTCGCGCGCCGGCGCGCGTGCCGGCAAGGCCTGCAGCGCCGCGTCCTGCCGGGCCTTTGCCTGCGCCATGCCGTCGCACATGACGGCCAGCAGCAGCGCGCTCTTGCTTTCAAAGTAATAAAAGGGCGAGCCGCTTTGCATGCCGGCCGCCGCCGCGATGTCGCGCGTGGGGGTGGCGTCGAAGCCCTTGGCGCGAAACAGCTGCGCCGCCGCGCGCACCAGCTCGGCCCGGCGCAGGCTTTCGTCGCGCTCCTGCTCGCTCTTGCGCGGACGCCCGCGCCGCATCGGCGGGGGCGTTTCGGCCAAGGCGGCGGACTTGAGCATGCCTGCAGCATAGCCGCCTTCATTATTTTTATCAAGCAGTTGCTTTGTAAAAATAAACGAAGGGGGGACTTCTTACCAGATTGCAATCAACGCGTTGAGAACGCGGGGCGGGCGGTGGCGCGCCAAGGGGCATGGGTGGGCAGCTCCGCTCGTGTCCCCCGCTGTCCGTCTGCGACGGCCATTTCCGCCTTGACCTCGCTGCGCTGCCCACCCATGCCCCTTGGCGGGAGGCGGCGGTCACACATCAGGCGGCTCGCTCGGCGCGCGACGCCTCGGATCAGGTCGTCGGGGTGCCCGGCGCAGTGAAGTGAAGGCGGAGCCGGCCGCAGGCCGGCGGGGGACATGAACGGAGCCGGGCGCCCCGACGGCCTGGTCCCGCCCCGCGGCAGGCGTTTTGTCTTTTCGAATGCGAAGCCGTATCAGCCCAGTGCCTTGCCCATCGCCTCGCCCATGCGGACGGCCCCGCCGGGCGCCCAGCCGGGGTTGAAGCGCAGCGTGCCGTGCGGCCACAGCAGCACCACGGTGGAGCCCAGCAGAAAGCGCCCCATCTCGACGCCCTGGGCCAGCTCGATGGCTTGGCCGGTGTAGTCCCAGTGCCGCGGCTGCGCCGGCCGCGGCGGGTTGACCACGCCGTGCCACACGGTGGCCATGCTGCCGACGATGGTGGCGCCCACCAGCACCAGCGCCATGGGGCCGCGCGCGGTGTCAAACCAGCACACCACGCGCTCGTTGCGCGCGAACAGGCCCGGCACGCCGCGCGCCGTCGCGGGGTTGACCGAAAACAGCGCGCCCGGCACGTGCACCATGCGCTGCAGGCGGCCGGCGCAGGGCATGTGGATGCGGTGGTAGTCCCTGGGGCTCAGGTACAAGGTGGCGAACTGGCCGTTGTCGAACGCCGCCGCCTCGCGCGCGTCGCACGCCAGCAGCGCGCGCGTGCTGTAGGCGTGGCCCTTGGCCTGGAAGATCTGGTCACGCTGGATGGCGCCGAACTGGCTGATGGCACCGTCGACCGGGCACACGTAGTCGGCGGGCGCCAGCGGGCGCGCACCGGTGCGCAGCGCGCGCGTGAAGAAGTCGTTGAAGCTGGCGTAGCCGGCGATGTCGGAATCGGCCGCCTCGCTCATGTCCACGCCGTAGCGCGCGACAAAGCGGCGAATGGCCGCCTGCGTCAAACCGCCCAGCCGCGCGCCGGCAAAGGCGCCGGCCAGGCGCGTCAGGGCCTGCTTGGGCAGGGCGTATTGGGCCGCCACGGCCCAGCGCTCGGGCAGCGGCACTTATTCGGGCCGGCCGATGGCCAGCTGAATCTCGCCCACGCCGTCGATGTGCCCGGCCAGCACGTCGCCCGGCTGCACGGCGCCCACGCCCTCGGGCGTGCCGGTGTAGATCAGGTCGCCGGGGCGCAGGTGGTAGTACTGCGACAGGTTGGCGATCACCTCGGGCACGCTCCAGATCAGGTCGGCCAGGTCGCCCTGCTGGCGCGTCTGGCCGTTGACGGCCAGCTCGATGCGCCCGCGGGTCAGCGCGCCGGTCTGGCTGGCGGGCACCAACTCGCCGATGACGGCGGCATGCTCGAAGTCCTTGCCGAAACTCCAGGGCCGCCCCGCCTTCTTGGCCTCGCCCTGCAGGTCGCGCCGCGTCATGTCCAGCCCGCAGGCATAGCCCCACACGCAGGCCTGGCCCTGCTCGGGGTTGGCGCGAAACGCGGCCTGGCCGATGGCCACCACCAGCTCCATCTCGTGGTGGTAGTCGCGCGTGCCGGGTGGATAGGGCACGGTGGCGCCGCTGGCCACCAGGTGCACCGGCGCCTTGTTGAAGAAGAACGGCGGCTCGCGCTCGGGGTTGCCGCCCATCTCGCGCGCGTGCGCGGCGTAGTTGCGGCCGACGCAAAAAATGCGGCCGACGGGGTAGCGCTGGCGGCTGCCCTGCACGGCCACGCTGGCCTGCGCCGGAGGGGCAAAAACATAGTCGCTCATGATCGATCCCTTTCGAAGAAGTCGCCAGTTTAGGGCGAGCCGGCTGGCACAATGGCCGGCCCATGACCACGCTGCCGCTGCTGGACATCCGCGAGCTCGTCAAGAGCTACGGCGGCACGCGCGTGGTCGATGGCGTGTCGCTGGCCATCGCGCCGGGCGAATGCCTGGGCGTGATCGGCCCCAACGGCGCCGGCAAGACCACCACCATCCGCCTGGCGCTGGGCCTGACGGCCCCCGAGGCGGGGCAGATCCACTACTTCGCGCGTGCCGACGGCTCGTCCCTGGCCATGCCGCGCGACGCGCTGGCCATCAAGCAGCGACTGGGCGTGGTGTCGCAGTTCGACTCGCTGGACCCGGACTTCGACTGCGCCGAGAACCTGTTCGTCTTCGGCCGCTACTTCGGCTTGCGGCGCCAGCAGCTGGCCGAGCGCGTGCCCCAGCTGCTGGCCTTTGCCGCGCTGTCGCACAAGGCCAGGGCGCGGCCCAGCGAGCTGTCGGGCGGCATGCGCCGGCGCCTGTCGCTGGCGCGCGCACTGATCAACAACCCCGACCTGCTGCTGCTGGACGAACCCACCACCGGGCTGGACCCGCAGGCGCGCCACCTGATGTGGGAGCGCCTGCAGATGCTGCTGGCGCAGGGCAAGTCCATCCTGCTGACGACGCACTTCATGGACGAGGCCGAGCGCCTGTGCCACCGCCTGCTGGTGATCGACCACGGCCGCAAGATCGCCGAGGGCACGCCGCGCGCGCTGATCGCCGAGCACCTGGAGCCCGAGGTGGTCGAGGTGTACGGCAACGGCGCCGTGCAGCTGGCCGCATCGCCGCTGGCCGCGCACGCCGAGCGGGTGGAAACCAGTGGCGAGACGGTGTTCTTCTACACCCGCCAGGCGCGCGCCCTGCTGCAGGCGCTGGAAGGCCACCCCGGTCTGCGCACGCTGCACCGGCCGGCCAATCTGGAGGACTTGTTCTTGAAACTCACGGGCCGACAAATACGAGACGACGGCTGACATGAACGACCTCTCCCTCTGGGCCCCGCCGCGCCCCTCGCTGCGCTGGTGGCCGGTGTTCGCGCGCAACTGGCTGGTGTGGCGCAAGCTCGCCATTCCCAGCCTGCTGGCCAACATCGGCGAGCCGCTGATCTGGCTGGTGGCCTTCGGCTACGGCCTGGGCAGCATGATCGGCGCGGTGGCCACGCACGGCCAGCAGGTGCCCTACATCCTGTACCTGGCCAGCGGCTCGGTGTGCATGAGCGCCATGAACGCGGCCAGCTTCGAGGCGCTGTATTCGGCCTTCTCGCGCATGCACGTGCAACGCACCTGGGACGGCATCCTCAACACCCCCGTGCAGCTGGACGACGTGGTGCTGGCCGAAATGCTGTGGGCCGGCTTCAAGGCGCTGTTCTCGGTCACCATCATCATGGGCGTGATCTGGGCGCTGGACATCAGCCGCACGCCGCGCATGTGGCTGGCGGTGCCGATCCTGCTGGGCGCGGGCATCACCTTTGCCAGCATGGCGCTGGTGTTCAATGCCAAGGCGCCGGGCTATGACTTCTTCACCTACTACTTCACGCTGGTGCTCTCGCCCATGATGTTCTTGTCGGGCGTGTTCTTCCCGCGCGAGCAGCTGCCCGAGGCCGCGCGCCTGGTGACCGACTGGCTGCCGCTGACGGCGGCGGTCGAACTGGCGCGGCCGCTGTTTCTGGGCCAGTGGCCGCAGCAGCCGGGGCGCTGGGCGGCGGTGCTGGCGGCGTATGCGGTGCTGGGGCTGTGGGTGGCGCTGGCCTTCACGCGGCAGCGGTTTCGGCGTTGACGCTCGCGATCAGCCTGGCCTGGCCTTGGTGCTGACCGGCAGCGCCACCATCACGGGCTGGCCCGGGGTCGTGCAGCCGACGTCGCAGCAGCGACCCGGCTGGCGGTTTTTGGTGATGGCGCGCTGCTCGTCGTGCAGCACACCGCGCTCCAGCAGGCGCTCCACCAGCTCCACCTTCGAGCCCACGGGATAGTTGCGCCAGATCTCCTGCTTCATCGCCGCCGGCGAGCCGCCGCCGTGCAGGCTGATGACCGAATACCAGCCGCCCTGGTAGGACGCGGTCAGATCCTCGATGAAGCGCGCCGTCTGGATGCGCTGCTCATAGGGGATGCTCGTATTGGCCTGCAGCACCTCGGACAGCCTGGCCGCCGTCTCCGGGTTGTGGTCCTCGTCCGGGCCGGGCAGCGCGACGATCAGGCCACCCGAGACCTCGTGCGCGATGCGGTGCATGTCGTAGATCTGCGTGGCCAGCAGCAGCTTGCCGATGTTGGCGAATACCGGCTCGGGCATGAAGGAGCCGCTGTGCTCGTCCCGCGTGGCGTAGACGCTGGCGGCCACGCCGCAGGCATAGAAGCCCTCGGTGATCTTGATCAGCTCGACCATCGGGTCGCGCAGGTTGGCCTTTTGCGCGGGGTCGAGGCCGTTGGCCTCGCACATCAGGGCACCGGCGCCGATCAGCAGGTCGCCGAAGCCCGCGCGCGCGGCGATGCAGCTGTGGCGGTGGTGCGTGGCGTAGCTGTAGGTCAGCACCTGGCTGTGCTCCCACTCGCCGGCGTAGAACACCCGCTCCCAGGGCACGAAGACGCGGTCGAACAGGACCACGGCGGTGGACTGGCCGTACTTGCGCGAGAACAGCGCGTCGCCGTGCTCCAGCTTCTCGCCCGGCCGGCCGGCCGGGCGGGCAACGAGGGTGATGCCGGGCGCATCCACCGGCACCGCGCAGCACACGGCGAAAGCCTCGTCCTCGCGCCCCATGTTGCGGCTGGGCATGACCAGCAGCTCGTGCATGTAGGGGCCGCCGGTCACGATGGCCTTGGTGCCGCTGATGACGATGCCCTTGGCATTTTTCTCGACCACGTGCACATAGGTGTCGGGCTTGGCTTGCTGGTGCGGCTTCTTGCTGCGGTCGCCCTTGGCGTCGGTCATCGCCACGCCGAGCGACAGGTCGCGCTCCTGCACGTCGGCCAGGTAGGCGGCGAAGCGCGCACGGTGCTCGGTGCTGCCGCGCGCGTCGTCGATGTGCGCGACGGCCTGGTGGATGCCGTTGAGCGCGTCGTGGGCCAGGTAGCGCTGGGCGCAGCCAGTCTCCTGGCACAGCACGCGCACGGCTTCGAGCTTGTTCAGCAGGTCGCCGGCCGATTCGTTGACGTGCAGCATGCGGGCGACCACCCGGTTGCGGCTGTGCTGCGTGGCCAGGGCGATCGGCTCCAGTTCCGGCCGCAGGGCGTAGTCGTAGGTGAAGGCCAGCGCGTTGACGCCCGGCCGCAAGGACGGCTCGTCGGCCACGCTGCCCACTTCGCGGCCATCGACGAAGACCCTGGGCTTGTACCGGCGCAGGGATTCGCGGTACGCCTCGCCCGACATCAGGTCGACTTTGCTGGCCGGCGCGGCTTGGCTGGATGCACTCATCGCGGTCTCCGTTGAACGACAGATGGATAATTTGAACGGCGTTCAATTAATTTGTCAATGTTTATACTGGCACCCATGAGCACCCCGCCCGCACCCGCCCGCCCCGCGTCCGCCAAACGTGCCGCGAAAGCGGGCAACCCGCGCCAGCTGCGGCAGCAGGCACTGGCCGACGTTCGGCGCGAACGGGTGCTGGACGCCGCGCGAGCAGCGTTCTTCGAGCTGGGGATGGAAAAAACCAGCATCCGCGAGATCGCACACCGGGCCGGTTACACGCCGGGCGCGATCTACAGCTACTTCGCCAGCAAGGAGGCGCTGTACGGCGCCCTGCTCGGCGAATCGCTGGCGCGCCTGAACGAGCGCGTGCAGCAGGCGCTGGAGCCGAGCGCCGCAGGGCCGGCACGCGTGCGGGCGGCGGCAACGGCGTTCTTCGACTTCTATCGCGAGAACCCGCGCGACCTGGACCTCGGCTTCTACCTGTTCCAAGGCATGCAGCCGCGGGGCCTCACGCCCGAACTGAACGAAACGCTCAACACGCGCCTGCGCCAGGCCTTGCAACCGACGCAGGACGCCTTGCAGAGCCTCGGCATGCCGGCGCCACAGGCGCTGCAGGAGCTTACGGCGCTGTTTGCGCACACCGTGGGCCTGCTGGTGCTCAGCCATACGGGGCGCATCCGCATGTTCCGGCAGGCGTCCCAGGACCTGTTCGACAAATACCTGGAGCAACTGATCCGGCGGGCCGGCACGGCCTCGGGTTGACACCCGCCCCAGGTTCTTGGGCGCGGCACTTTGGCGTGCCAACGGCGCCGCGGGCTCATAAAATTCCCGCCAGCCCATGACCGCCCACCTGAGCCCGGAGCACATCGCCCTGATCGACTCGGGCGTGTCGGCGATCGTCGCCTCGCGCGACGCGCGGTTGCGGCCCAGCGTGATGCGCGCCGTGGGCACCCACATCAGCGCGGACGGCGCGCAGATCACGGTCTACCTGCGGCCCAGCCAGGCGCGCGCGCTGCTGGACGACCTGGCGGCCGGCGGCCCGATCGCGGTGGTGTTCAGCGATCCGCCGTCCAACCGCACGGTGCAGGTCAAGGCCGGCCGGGCCAGCATCCGCCCGGCCCGGCCCGACGACCAGCCGGTGTTGCGCCGCTACCTGGCGGCCATGCAGCACTGCGTGGGCCAGGTGGGCTATGGCCCCGACTACGTGGCGGCCATCCTGTCGGCACCGCCGCACGATCTGGTGGCGGTGCGGTTCGGCCCCGAAACCGCCTTCGACCAAACGCCGGGGCCGCGCGCGGGCCGATCGCTGCAACCGGGTCACGCACCATGAGCGCTGCCGCGGCCCCCCGATTGCGCTCCATCCGCGCCTGCCTGGAAGGCGCGATCCCGTCCCAGGTGGCCACCTGCGCGCCCGACGGCACGCCCAACGTGGCCTACCTCTCGCAAGTCGTCTACGTGGACGACGAGCACGTGGCCCTGTCGTTTCAGTTCTTCAACAAGACACGCCAGAACATCCTGGCCAACCCCTGCGCCACGGCACTGGTCAACGACCCCGTCACCGCGCACTACTTTCGCCTGCACCTGCGCTATCTGCGCACCGAGACCGCCGGGCCGCTGTTCGAGCGCATGCGCGCGCAGCTGGCCGGCATCGCCTCGCACGACGGCCTGGCCGACGTGTTCGCGCTCAAGGGTTCGGACATCTACGCCGTCGAGCACATCGAGGCGCTGCCCGGCGAGCCCCTGCCGCCCGCCCCGCCACGCGCCGACCTGCTGGGCGGACTGCGCCTGTGCAGCCAGCGCCTGGCGCGCTGCAACGCGCTGGACGAGCTGCTGCAGACCCTGCTGGCATGCCTGCACGAGCAGTTGGGCATCGAGCACGCCCTGGTGCTGATGCTGGACGCGCCCGCCGGCGCGCTCTACACCGTGGCCAGCCAGGGCTACGCGCGCTCGGGCGTGGGCTCGGAGGTGCGCCTGGGCCAGGGCGTGATCGGCATGGCCGCGCGCGAGGCCACGCCGGTGCGCATCAGCCACATGACGCACGCCGCGCTGTACAGCCACACGCTGCGCGACAGCCTGGCCGGCGGCGACACGGCGACGGGCCCCGAGATCCCCTACCCCGGCCTGGCCGAGCCGCACAGCCAGCTGGCGGTGCCGCTGATCAGCGGCGGGCGCACGCTGGGCGTGCTGTTTGTCGAAAGCCCGCTGGACCTGCAGTTTCGTTACCCCGAGGAGGACGCCCTGGTGGCCCTGGCCGGCCAGCTGGCGGCGGCCATCGAGCGGCTGCAATGCCCCGACGACAGCGCCGAGCCGGCCCCCGCGGGCGCCATGGCCGCCTACCCCCAGGGCGCGCCGGTGCGCGTGCGCCACTTCGCCGCCAACGACAGCGTGTTCGTCAACGACGCCTACCTGATCAAGGGCGTGGCCGGCGCCATCCTGTGCCGGCTGCTGCGCGAGCATGCCCGCACCGGCCGCCAGGAATTCAGCAACCGCGAACTGCGCCTGGACCGCAGCCTGGGCCTGCCCGAGGTGGCCGACAACCTGGAGGCGCGCCTGCTGCTGCTGCAGCGCCGGCTGCAGGAAAGCCGAACGGGCATCCGCCTGGAAAAGGCCGGCCGCGGCCGCATCCGCCTGTGTCTGGAGGCGCCGGTTCAGCTGGAAGAAGGCTTGGTGTAGAGCCCGTCAGGCATGGCCCAGGGTCAAGTCCTGCGTCAGGCGGCGCCATTGATCGGCCGACAGGTGCGGGCGCACCAGCGCGAGCACCGCGTCGAACACCGGCGCCGGCGCCTGTGCGCGCAGGCCGGACAGCACCAGGGCGCGCTCGGCGGGCGCCAGGTGGGGCAGCATCCAGCGCATGCACAGCATGGCTTCCGCGGGGTCGAGGCTGGCGTGGATCGCGCCCTCGATGGCGGCGATCTCTTCGTCGCGATGGTGCGCCCACAGCACGGCGTTGTGCGCGGTTTCCTCCTGGTGCATGTGCTCGAAGTTGTGCGCCACGAACAGCGCCAGCTGCTGGTAGAGCACCCGCGCCACGCGCCCGCGCGCCGGCCGCGGGCAACTCGCCAGCGCCTGCACGACGGCGCCCAGCGCGTCGATGGCCTGCCCGTGACCCACGTGCTCGGCGGCAATGGCCTGGCTGCTGCCCGCCACATGGCGTTCCAGCGCCGGGTGGATGAACTGGTTCTCGTGCGTCAGGTGCGAGCGGCAGAACGCCAGCAGCTCCCCGACGCGCCCGGCCGCCTGCGCCAGCGCGGCCTCGTCGTCCACGTCGAGCTGGCCGACCACGAGCAGCGTGTCGACCATGTAGGCGCGCAAGGCCTTGTGGATGAGAACGTAAATGTCGTAGCGCGGCGCGGTGGCCTCGGCCTGGGCCAGCGCCGTGATTTCCTCTGAACTGAAGTGCATGAAGGGTTCCTTGGTGGTTCGGGACAAGGCATTTGCCCCGACCCGAGACTGTAGGAACGGCACGCCCGGCGCGCTGCTAAAAATCGCTTAGGGCAACCCTCAAAATTTCTTAAGGCGAGCGCATGGGGCTCACGCCGCCCGGCGCATCAGGTGCGCCGCCTTCTCGGCCAGCATCACCACCGGCGCGTTGGTGTTGCCCCCCGGCACGCTGGGCATGACGGAGGCGTCCACCACGCGCAGGCCGGGCACGCCGCGCACGCGCAGCCGGTCGTCCACCACGTCCAGGGGGCCACGGCCCATGCGGCAGCTGCCCACGGGGTGGTAGATGGTGTCGGCGTGCTGGCGGATGAAGGCCTCGATCTCGGCGTCGCTGCGCACGTCGGCCGATTGTTCACGTCCGCCGTGGCGCGCCAGCGGCGCCTGGCTCAGGATCTCGCGCATCTGCTTGAAACCCTTGACCATGCGCCGCACGTCGTCGCCTTCCTGCAGGAAGGCCGGGTCGATCAGCGGCGCGGCGAGTGGGTCCTTGCCGGACAGCCGGATGCTGCCGCGGCTCTTGGGCCGCAGCACGCACACGTGGCACGAAAAGCCGTGGCCGAACACCGTGGCGCGGCCATGGTCGACCAGCTTGCCGACGATGAAGTGCAGCTGCAGGTCGGGCACGGGCTCGGCCGCATCGCTCTTGATGAAGCCGCCCGCCTCGGCGAAGTTGGTGGTGAGCGGCCCGCGCCGCTCGCGCCGCCAGCGCCGGACGTCGCCCACGGTGCGCCAGGCGCCGGCCAGCGACAGGCCGAACAGCTCGTGCGCGCCCGGCACGTCCCACACCTGCACCAGGTCGGGGTGGTCGTGCAGGTGCGCACCCACGCCGGGCAAGTCCAGCGCGACGGCGATGCGGTGCTGGCGCAGGTGCTCGGCCGGGCCGATGCCCGACAGCATCAGCAGCTGCGGCGACTGGATGGCCCCGGCGCTGAGGATCACCTCGCGCTCGGCGCGCAGCGTCTTTTCCTGCCCGTCCTGCACATAGGCCACGCCCACGGCGCGGCCCTGCTCCAGCAGCACGCGCGTGACGCGCACGCCGGTCAGCACCTGCAGATTGGGCCGCCCCCGGTTGGGCGTGAGATAGCCCTTGGCCACCGAGCAGCGCTCGCCCGTCCGATGCGTGACCTGGTACAGGCCCACGCCCTCCTGCGTGGCGCCGTTGAAGTCCCGGTTGTGCACCTGCCCGGCCTGCACGCCGGCCTCGACGAAGGCCTGCGCGAAGGGGTTGGGGTCGGACAGGTCCTTCACGTTCAGCGGGCCGCCCGTGCCGTGCCAGGGGTTGGCGCCGCGCTCGTTGTTCTCGGCGCGCTTGAAAAACGGCAGCACCTCGTCCCAGCACCAGCCGATGTTGCCCTCGGCGGCCCAGGCGTCGTAGTCGCGCGGCACGCCGCGCATGTAGATCATGGCGTTGATCGAGCTGGAGCCGCCCAGCACCTTGCCGCGCGGTTGATAGCCCCGGCGGCCGTTCAGTCCCGGCTGCGGCACGGTCTGGAAGGCCCAGTTGGCGCGGCCCAGCCTGGCCAGCAGTGCCAGGCCGGCCGGGCAGTGGATCAGCGCGCTGTGGTCGGGCACGCCGGCCTCCAGCAAGGTGACCCGCACCTCGGGGTCCTCCGACAGGCGCGCGGCCAGCACGCAGCCGGCCGAGCCGGCACCGACGATCACGTAGTCCATGGGCATGGGTCTCCTTGCCGTGGCCGGCATTGTGCATGGCCGGCCCGCTAACATGGGTGGTTTTGCGACTCAGCTTCTACTGGAGAACCCTATGAACATCAGCACCGTCGGCATCGTGGGCGCAGGCACCATGGGCAATGGCATCGCGCAGGCCTGCGCCGTCTCGGGCATCCGGGTCGTCATGGTCGACATCGCCCAGGCAGCGGTCGACAAGGGCCTGGTCACCGTGGGCAAGGGCCTCGATCGCCTGCTGCAAAAGGACAAGATCAGCGAGCAGGAGAAGGCCGCCGCGCTGGGCCGCATCCAGGGCTCGACGAACTACGACGAGCTGAAGGCGGCGCAGCTGGTGATCGAGGCCGCCACCGAGAACCACGCGCTCAAGAACAAGATCCTGGCCCAGCTGGACGGCCTGCTGGCGCCCGAGGTCATCATCGCCACCAACACCTCGTCGATCTCGATCACGCAGCTGGCGGCCGTCACCCAGCGCCCCGACCGCTTCGTCGGCATGCACTTCTTCAACCCCGTGCCCATGATGGCGCTGGTGGAGATCATCCGCGGCCTGCAGACCAGCGACGCCACGCACGACGCCGTCAAGGACCTGGCCGTGCGCCTGGGCAAGTCGCCCATCACGGTGAAGAATTCGCCCGGCTTCGTGGTCAACCGCATCCTGGTGCCGATGATCAACGAAGCCTTCTTCGTGCTGGCCGAAGGCGTGGCCACGCCCGAGGACATCGATGCCGGCATGCGCCTGGGCTGCAACCACCCCATCGGCCCGCTGGCGTTGGCCGACATGATCGGCCTGGACGTGTGCCTGGCCGTGATGGAGGTGTACCTGGAGCAGTTCGGCGACAGCAAGTACCGCCCCTGCCCCCTGCTGCGCGAATACGTGGCCGCCGGCCACCTCGGCCGCAAGACCGGGCGCGGGGTGTACCACTATTGAGAGCAGCCGGCGCTCCTCCGTCCTGCCATTCATGCACTTGGCTGCAGGACACCCGCGCCTTGTGAACCTGCGCCATGCCGGCAAAAGCCGGAATCCACGGGCGCGCATGGCCATGCCAGCTCAGGGGTTCAGCAACGCGTAGCGGCCCGGCCCGGTCACGGCCAGCAGCAGCAGGCCGCCCATCATGCTGATGTTCTTGTAGAAATTGAGCAGATTCGCGTGGCGCTCGGCTCCTTGCTGCGTCCAGTAACGGTGGCCGATCAGCGCCGTCGCCAGCGTGAACAGGCACAGCAGCAGGGCCAGCGGGCGCGTGAAAACGCCCAGCACCAAGGCAATGCCGACGCCAAACTCCATCACGATGGCCACCACCGTGGACAAAGCCGGGGCCGGCGCGCCGACCGAGGCCATGTATTGGGCCGTGCCGGCGAAGTTGGTCAGCTTCTCCCAGCCGGTGATCAGAAACAGCGACATCAGGAGAATGCGCGCCAGCAGAATCACAAGGTCTGCATTCGCGGCAAGAACGCTGGTCATCAAAGCCTCGCTTTCAGCAGCCTGTCGCCCTGGGGTGCTGCGTCGGAGCTTCACTCTACGCCGACCGGGGATTGCGCGCTCTGGTCCACGCGACGCGGCGCCAAGCGCGGCATTCGACGCGAGAATCGACATCGAGTCGAAAATCGCGGAACACCCCTTCCCTTTCCATCGTGACCCCAACACCCGACCGCCCCGCCATCGTCCTGTTCGCCCACGGCTCGCGCGACCCGCAGTGGGCAGAGCCCATGCAGGCGCTGCAGGCGGCGGTGCAGCGCCACGCCGGCCCCTCGGGCACGGTGCGCATCGCCTATCTGGAACGCATGGCGCCCACCCTGGCCGAGGTGCTGCACGAGCTGGCCGGCAGCGGGCACGGGCGCATCGACCTGGTGCCCGTCTTCTGGGCCGCGGGCGGGCACGTGTTGCAGGATTTGCCGGCGCTGATCGACAGCGCGCGCCGCCAGTACCCGGGCCTCGCGGTGCAGGTGCGGCCCACGCTGTCGGGCTGGCCGGGCGTCATGGACTGGCTGGCCGAGCAAATCGTGCGCGCGCCCCGCGCCTGAGCTTCGAGGCGCCGCTGGCGCCTACAGCCGCACCTCGCCGCGGATCACCGCCATGCAGTCGCCGCCCACCCACACGGCGCCGGCCGCATCGCGCTCGACGTGCACGCGCCCGGCGCGGCCCAGCACCGTGCCTTGCGCGGCGAGGTAGCGCGCGGGCAGCTCGCCGGCTTCGATCAGCCACTGCGCCAGGCTGGCGTTGAGGCTGCCGGTGACCGGGTCTTCGGGCACGCCGATGGGGGCGGCAAAGGCGCGCACTTCGATCAGCGGCGCCTCGGCGGCGGCACCGAAGGCGCGCGCCTCGCGGCTCGAACGCGCTATCAATGAAGTAGCCGCTGGCGCTTGATGCATGCCGGCTACACCCACTTTTTGCCCCAAAGTGGCGAGTCGGGCGTGGTCGGGCTCCAGCGCCAGCACGGTGTCGGCGCTGTCCAGCCACAGCGTGAGCCAGCGCGGGCCGTTGTCCAGCCATTGGGCGCGCCGCAGCTGGGCGGGATGCAGACCCAGGGCGGGCAGCACGGCGGCCAGCAGGTCGGGTGCCACGTCTTCGCGGCGGCTGGGCGGCGCGGCAAAGGCCAGGCGCTCGCCGCTGCGCCGCAGCTCGACCAAGCCCTGCGCGCACTGCTGCACGATGCGCTCCTGCGCCTTGGGCTGCCCTCCCGCCGCCAGCCATGCAAAGCACGAACCCAGCGTGGGGTGGCCGGCAAAGGGCAGCTCGCCACCGGGGGTGAAGATGCGCAAGCGGTAGTCGGCCGCCGCCTCGGTGGGCGGCAGCACGAAGGTGGTCTCGGACAGGTTGGTCCAGCGCGCAAAGCGCTGCATGGCCGCGGCGTCCAGGCCGCTGCCGTCCAGCACCACGGCCACCGGGTTGCCCCAGCCGCCCTGGGCCGTGAAAACGTCGATCTGGGCGAAGGGGCGGGCCTGGGTCATGATGAAAAAACTATTGTTTTGATAGCTGTTGGCGCTTGATGGACGGGCGTCAGAACCCCATTTGACTCATGAAACCGCCTGCCGCACCACGCCGGCCAGCATCGCCATGCCGCGCTCGATCTGCTCGGGCGTGGCGGTGACGAAGGACAGGCGCAGCGTGCGCGCATCGGGCTGCTCGGCGTAAAACGGCGCGCCGGGCACGAAGGCCATGCCGGCATCGACGGCGGCGGGCAGCAGCGCCTGCGCGTTCAGGCCCGCGGGCAGCGTGACCCACACGAACATGCCGCCCACCGGCTGCGTCCACTGCACGCCGAGCCCCGCCATGTGGCGCGCCAGCGCGGCCAGCATGGCGTCGCGCTGGGCGTGATAGCGCGCGCGGATGGTGGGCACGTGGCGGTCGAGAAAGCCGTCCTTGATGACCTCGGCCACCACGCGCTGGTTGAAGCCGGGCGTGTGCAGGTCGGCCGCCTGCTTGGCCTGCAGCAGCTTGGGGTAGAGCGCGGGCGGCGCCACGACGTAGCCCAGGCGCAGGCCGGGCGCGAGGATCTTGCTGAACGAGCCCAGGTAGATCACGCCTTCGGGCCAGCGCGCCAGCAGCGGCGCGGGCGGCGGGGCGTCGAACCACAGCTCGCCGTAGGGGTTGTCCTCGACGATGGGCAGGCCCTGCTCGCGGCACAGCGCCACGATGGCCTCGCGCCGCGCCGCGTCCTGCGTGCGGCCGGTGGGGTTCTGGAAGTTGGGCAGCAGGTAGACGAAGCGCGGGCGCTCGCCTTTTTGTAGTACGTCACGCAAGCCCTGCACCGACACGCCGCCCTCGTCGCTGGGCACGCTGGCAAAGCGCGGCTGCATGGGCGTGAAGGCCTGCAGCGCGCCCAGGTAGGTGGGCGTCTCCACCAGCACGCGGCTGCCGGCGTCGATCAGCACCTTGGCCACCAGGTCCAGCCCCTGTTGGCTGCCGGTGGTGATCAGCACCTGCTCGGGCGACACGCGCGCGCCCTGCTTGCCCAGCTCGGCGGCCACCCACTGGCGCAGCTCGGGCAGGCCTTCGCTGGACGCGTATTGCAGCGAGGGCTTGGCCACCGGGCTGCCTTCGGCCAGCACCGCCGCGCAGGCCTCGCGCATGGCGGCGACGGGAAAGGTCTCGGGCGAAGGCAGGCCGCCGGCAAAGTTGAGGATGCCGGGGCGCTCGGTCACCTTGAGGATTTCGCGGATGGCCGAGGGGTTCATGGCCTGCGCACGCTCGGCCAGATGCCAGAGCCCGGGCTGCGGCCGGTCGTTGGGGTTCATGATGGATCTCCTTGAACAATGGAAGAAGCCGGTGCGGCGGGCCGCGAAATGCGCCGGCCCAGCACCACGGTGGCCACCACCGCCAGCGCAAAGCCGATCGAGCCCCAGTCCAGCCGCTCGCCCAGCAGCGGCAGGGCAAACAGCATGGACAAAAACGGTTGCAGCAGCTGCACCTGGCTCACGCGCAGCGCGCCGCCCCAGTCCAGCCCGCGAAACCAGGCAAAAAAGCCGGCCCACATCGACACGCAGCCGACGTAGGCAAAGCCCAGCCAGGCGCTGGCGCGCACCGGGTGCGCGGCCGTGTCTGGCCACAGCCAAAGCGTGGCCGGCAGGCTGAACGGCAAGGTCATCAGGCACATCCAGCAGATCACGCGCTCGGCGCCCAGCTCGGGCGTGACCTGGGCGCCATAGACATAGCCGACCGAGGCGGCGACCACGGCGCCCAGCAGCAGCCAGTCGGCCCGCGCCAGGCCGAAGCCGCCGGCCTGGTCAGCGCGCAGCCAGGCAAACACCACCACCAGCGCGCTGCCGGCCACGGCGCAGGCCCAAAAGCCCAGCCGCGCGCGCTGCCCCAAAATCAGCGCCGCCGCAACCGCCGTCACCAGCGGCAGCAGCGCGGTGACCACGGCGGCGTGCGTGGCGGTCACGCTGCGCAGCGCCAGCGCCAGCAGCAGCGGGTAGCCGATGACGTTGCCGGCCACCGCCCCCAGCAGCGGCCCCCAGTGGCGCCGCCGCGGCCAGGGCGAGCGCGTGGCGAGCAAAAACGCCAGCGACAGCAGGCCCGCCGTGGCGGCCCGCCCCACGGTGATGAACAGCGGCGCCAGCTGCGGGTCTTGGGCGCTGCCGGTGGCCAGGCGCGTGGCCGGCAGCGTGATGGCGAACAGGGTGACGCCCAGCACGCCCAGCCAGAAGCCCAGCAGCTGGCGCCGCTCGGGGGTCATGGCGCTCACGATGTCGCCCCAGCCGCCAGCGCCGACCACGCCATCCACGCCGCCGTCGCCACCAGCGCCAGCGCCATCGCGCGGTTGAACCACAGCAGGCGCCGGCCCTGCGCCAGCCAGCCGCGCAGCAGCGAGCCCACCAGCGCATAGGTGAAGTTGCTGGCCAGGCCGAACACCACCATCAGCAGCCCCGTCCAGCCCAGGCGCGCCAGCCAGTCGGGGTGGCCCAGCACCCAGCCGGCCAGCACCGTCAACGCCAGCAGCCAGACCTTGACGTTGAGAAACTGCAGGCCCACGCCCTCGACGAAGCTCACGTCCAGCTGGCGCGCATCGGCCTGCCCCAGCGTGCCACTGCGCGCCAGGCGCGCGGCCAGCCACAGCATGTAGGCCACGCCCACGACCAGGATGCCCCAGCGCAGCCAGGGCAGCGCCAGCACCAGCGCGCCCAGGCCCGCGCCGCACAGCAGCAGCAGCACGATCCAGCCGGCCGGCACCGCACAGATGAAGTGCAGCGTGCCGCGCAGGCCCCGGTTGGCCGCCAGCGCCGTGGCCAGCGTGGTGTTGGGGCCGGGCGTGAAGGTGGCAGCGGCAAACAGCAGCAGCAGGGCAGAGAACTCGGCAGCAGACATGACGGCACTGTAGCGGCTGGCACGCCGAGCGCCGGCCGAGCACGCTGATGCGCATCAACTTCGCCGGCACGCAGGAGGCGGCGTTCTGGCGGGTGTTCGAGCGCGCGCGGGATGGGGTTTTTAAATGAAATAGACCGACATCGCCCGTCCATCAAGCGCGAGCAGCTATCAATTTCGATAGCAATCGAATGCTCAGAACGCCGCCATCCCCGTAATGGCCCGCCCGATGATCAGCGCATGGATGTCATGCGTGCCCTCGTAGGTGTTCACGACCTCCAGGTTCACCAGGTGGCGCGCCACGCCGAACTCGTCGCTGATGCCGTTGCCGCCCATCATGTCGCGCGCCAGGCGGGCAATGTCCAGGCTCTTGCCGCAGCTGTTGCGCTTGATGATGGAAGTCAGCTCCACCGCCGGGCTGCCTTCGTCCTTCATCCGGCCCAGGCGCAGGCAGGCTTGCAGGCCCAGGCTGATTTCGGTCAGCATGTCGGCCAGCTTCTTCTGGATCAGCTGGTTGGCCGCCAGCGGCTTGCCGAACTGCTTGCGGTCGATGACGTACTGGCGAGCGCGGGCGTAGCAGTCTTCGGCGGCGCCCAGGGCGCCCCAGGCGATGCCGAAGCGCGCCGAGTTGAGGCAGGTGAAGGGGCCTTTCAAGCCGCGCACTTCGGGGAAGGCGTTTTCTTCGGGGCAGAAGACTTCGTCCATGACGATTTCGCCGGTGATGCTGGCGCGCAGACCGACCTTGCCGTGGATGGCGGGGGCGCTGAGGCCCTTGGCGCCCTTGTCCAGCACGAAGCCGCGGATGGCGCCTTCGTCGTCCTTGGCCCAGACGACGAAGACGTCGGCAATGGGGCTGTTGGAGATCCACATCTTGCTGCCGGAGAGCGAATAGCCGCCGGGCACCTTCTTGGCGCGGGTGATCATGCTGCCGGGGTCGGAGCCATGGTTGGGCTCGGTCAGGCCGAAGCAGCCGATCCATTCACCGGTGGCCAGCTTGGGCAGGTACTTTTGCTTGGTGGCTTCGTTGCCAAACTCATTGATGGGCACCATGACCAGGGAGGACTGCACGCTCATCATGGAGCGGTAGCCCGAGTCGACGCGCTCGACTTCGCGCGCGATCAGGCCGTAGCTGACGTAGCCCAGGCCGGCGCCGCCGAAGCGCTCGGGGATGGTGGGGCCGAGCAGACCGAGTTCGCCCATTTCGCGGAAGATGGCCGGGTCGGTTTTTTCGTGACGAAAGGCTTCTTGCACGCGCGGCAACAGCTTGTCCTGGCAATAGGCGGCAGCGGCCTCTTGCACGGCACGCTCGTCGGCGGTGAGTTGGTCATGCAGCGCAAACGGGTCTTGCCAGCTGAAGGGGGTCTTGGGTTTGGACATGGGGGCTCCTGGGGTGGAATCGATGGGTGGGACTGTGGAAGGGTTTCTAACAGCCGAACGCAGAGGACGCAAAGGAATCGCAAAGGGCGCAAAAAAGACAATGAAAAGTACTTTGATTTTTATAGCTGCCAGCGCTTTCTACACAAAGGCTACAGCCGTATTTCATAAAATTTTTGTATTCTTCTGCGTCCTCTGCGTATTCTTTGCGTCCTCTGCGTTCGGCTGTTCGGGGTTTTGAGGTCGTCAGTCGGGAATGACCGCAGTCACTTCGATCTCCACCTTGGCACGCGCTTCCATCAGCGCCGCCACCTGCACGCAGGTCATGGCCGGAAAGTTCTTGCCCATCACGTCACGATACACGCCGCCCAGTTCCTTCAGGCGGCTGTTGTATTCCACGCGGTCGATCACGTACCAGGTCATGCGCACCATGTGCTCGGGGCCGGCGCCGGCTTCCTTCAGCACGGCGGCGACGTTGCGCAGTGCCTGGTGCACCTGCTCGATGAAGTCGTCGGTGTCGAACTGCTGCTGCGCGTTCCAGCCGATCTGGCCGCCGACGTAGACCTGCGTGCCGCGCGCGGCGATGCCGTTGGCGTAGCCCTTGGCGGGCGCCCAGCCGGGAGGTTGAAGGTGCCGGATGCTCATGTTTGCTGCCTCAGCTTGAAGCGCTGCAGCTTGCCCGTTTCGGTGCGCGGCAGCACGGTGACGAACTCGACCTCGCGCGGATACTTGTAGGGCGCGATGTGCTTCTTGACGTAGTCCTGCAGCGCCTCGGCCATGGCCTCGTTGGCGCTGTGGCCGCCGCGCAGCACGACGAAGGCCTTGATGATCATGCCGCGCACCTCGTCGGCCTTGCCGACCACGCCGCACTCGGCCACCGCGGGGTGCGTCAGCAGACAGTCCTCGACCTCGGGCGCGCCGACGTTGTAGCCGGCGGTGATGATCATGTCGTCGTCGCGCGCCTGGTAGTGAAAGTACCCGTCCTCGTCCTGCGTGAAGGCGTCGCCCGGGTGGTTCCAGCCCTTGGACACGTAGTGCGTCTGCCGCGCGTCGTCCATGTAGCGGCAGCCGGTGGGGCCGATCATGGCCAGGCGCCCCACGGTGCCGCGCGGCACCTCGTTGTCGTTCTCATCGACCACCTTGGCCTGGTAGCCGGGCACCACCTTGCCGATGCTGCCGGCGCGCACGTCGGCGCCGGCGGCCGAGATGTAGATGTGAAACACCTCGGTGCCGCCGATGCCATCCAGCATCTCGATACCGGTGGCTTCCTTCCAGAGCTGGCGCGTGGCGTCCGGCAGGGCCTCGCCGGCACTGACGCAGATGCGCAGGCTGGGAATGCCCAGCGCCTTGGCGTAGGGCGCCATCTGGCGGTAGAAGGTGGGCGCGGTGTAGCAGATGGTGATGCCGTTGTCGCGCATCTTGCGCACCATGGTCTCGGGGCTGAAGCGCACGTCGGGGTAGTACACCGAGGCGCCCGCCGCCATCGGAAACAGCAGCAAGCCGCCCAGCCCGAAGGTGAAGGCCAGCGGCGGCGAGCCGGTGACCACGTCGTCGGGCGTGGCCTGCAGCACCGAGCGCGGCCAGGCGTTGCAGGCCGCCAGCACGTCGCGGTGCGTGGTGATCACGGCCTTGGGCACGCCGGTGGTGCCACTGGTGAAGGCCAGCAGGGCCACGTCGTCGGCCGCGGTGGCGCAGCCGGCCCAGTCGGCCGCGCGACGGGCGGCGCGCGCTTCCATGCCGTCGGGCCGCTTGGCGTCACCAAACACCAGGATCGGCAGCAGCGCCTTGGCGTCCTGCGCGGCGGGCACCATCTCGGCCAGCAGCGCGACGTCGCAAATGGCCAGCGCCGGGCGCGCCTTGTCGATGACCTTGCCCAGTTCGACCGCGCGCAGCAGCGGCATGGTGGCGACGGCGATCAGCCCGGCCTTGACCACGCCCAGCCAGGCCAGCGCCATGCCGATCGAATTGCCGCCGCGCAGCAGCACGCGGTTGCCAGGCTCGAGCTTGTAGTCCTTGATCAGCATCTCGGCGATGCGATTGACCTGCGCATTCGCCTCGGCGTAGGTGTAGGTCTCGCCCGGCGAGCGCAGCATCAGGCGGTTGTCCCAGCCGTTGCGGTGCGCGGCGTCGAACAGGTGGGTGGCCACGTTGGCCCGGTCGGGAATCCGCAGCTCGGGCAGGTCGTAGCGAAACTCGGGCCACTGCTCGCGCGGCGGCAGGCGGTCGCGCACGAAGGAATCGGTTTGGGCGGATGGCGTGCTCATGATTGGGCCTCCTGCAAGACAGCCTTGCCGATGATGAGTTGCTGCACTTCGGTGGCGCCCTCGTAGATGCGCAGCGCACGGATGTCGCGGTACAGCGACTCGACCTTGCTGCCCACCATCACGCCCAGGCCGCCGTGCATCTGCAGCGCCATGTCGATCACGCGCTGGGCGTTTTCGGTGGCGCACATCTTGGCCATGGCAGCGGCCACGCTGCAATCCTTCTGGTGCTTGGCGGCCACGCTGCGCTCCTTGGCGCTGCCTTGCGCGGTGTCGCGCAGCCATGCGGCGCGGTAGGTCAGCAGCGCGCCGGCGTCGATCAGCGCGGCCATCTCGCCCAGCCTGGCCTGCGTCAACTGGAAGTCGGCCAGCGTCTGATTGAACATGCGGCGGCGCTGCGCGTGGTGGATGGCCTCGGCCAGCGCGCGCCGCGCCATGCCCAAGGCGGCGCCGGCCACGCTGGCGCGGAAGATGTCCAGCGTCTGCATCGCCAGCTTGAAGCCGCCGTTCAGCTCGCCGAGCATCTGGTCGGCCTGCACGCGGCAGCGCGTGAAGCTGAGCGTGGCCAGCGGGTGCGGCGCCATCACGGGGATGTGGGCCGAATCGTCCAGGCCTTCGCTGCCGCGATCGACCACGAAGGCGCTGATGCCGCGGCTGCCGCCGTCGGGATCGGTCTTGGCGAACACGCAGTAGAAGTCGGCCATGCCGCCGTTGCTGATCCAGGTTTTCTGGCCATCGAGAAAAAACGAACCGTCCTTTTCCTGCATGGCGCAGTCGGGGCGCGCGGCGCTAGCTATCAATTTCATGGCAGCCACGTCCGATCCCGCGTCCGGCTCGGACAGGGCGAAGGCGGCGATCTTGCGGCCGCTGGCCACGTCGGGCAGGTAGGCGCGACGCACGGCGGTGCTGCCGCCCAGCGAAATCGCTCCGCTGCCCAGGCCCTGCATGGCCAGGGCGAAGTCGGCCAGCGGCGAATAAAAGGCCAGCGTCTCGCGCAGCACCACCAGGGCGCGCGAATCGAGCTGCGGCAGCGCGCCGCCGAACTCGCCCGGCACGCAGTACTTCAGCCAGCCGCCCTCGCCCAGGCGGCGCACCCAGTCGCGGCAGGCCGCGCGGTCGTCGGACTCGTCGACGCCCTGGGCGTTGACCCAGTCGGGCAGGCGCGCGGCGATGTGCCGGTGCGCCTCGTCGAAGAACGGCAACGCCAGGTGGCCGGCGTTCGGCCGCAATGTTGTGGGTTGCATCACACCATGGCTCATTGCGCCACCTCGCACGTTCGGTCTGCCAGCGCATCCGCATCGAAGAAACCGTCGGCTGCGGAGCAAGCCGTGCGCGGGCACCCGTGGCCGGGGTTTCCCCGGCCACTGGGTGCGCCCCCTCGTAGGGGGGAGGCGAAACAACGCGCAGCGTGTGGAGTCTGGGGGTGGACCATGACTCTCATCAATCGCCTCCGAACACCGGCTTTTGCCGCGCGGCAAAGGCCTCGTAGGCGCGGCGGAAGTCGTGCGTCTGCATGCAGATGGCCTGCGCCTGCGCCTCGGCCTCGATGGCCTGCTCGATGGTCATGGCCCATTCCTGCTGCAGCATGGTCTTGGTCATGGCGTGGCCGAAGGTGGGACCGGCGGCCAGTTCGGCGGCGATCGACTGCGCCACGACCAGCAGTTCGCCGCCGTCGTGCAGCGCATTGAAAAAGCCCCAGGCCAGGCCTTCTTGCGCGGTCATGGCGCGGCCGGTGAACAGCAGCTCGCTGGCGCGGCCCTGGCCGATCACGCGCGGCAGCAGCGCGCAGGCGCCCATGTCGGCGCCCGCGAGGCCCACGCGGGTGAACAGGAAGGCGGTGCGCGTCGTCTCGCTGCCGTAGCGCAGGTCGCAGGCCAGGGCCATCATGGCGCCGGCGCCGGCGCACGTGCCGTCGATGGCGCCGATGACCGGCTGCGGGCAGTTGCGCATGGCCTTCACCAGGTCGCCCGTCATGCGCGTGAACTCCAGCAGCTCGGGCATGCTCATCTTGGTCAGCGGGCCGATGATGTCGTGCACGTCGCCGCCGGAGCTGAAGTTGCCGCCCTCACCCGTCAGCACCACGACCTTCACGTCGGTGGCGTAGCGCAGGCCGTTGAAGAGGTCGCGCAGCTCGGCGTAGCTGTCGAAGGTGAGCGGGTTCTTGCGCTCGGGGCGGTTCAGCGTGACGGTGGCCACGCCGGTCGTGTCGTAGTCCCACTTGAAGTGCCGGGCCTGGTAGGAGGCGCGGGCGTCGAACTGCGCGTGCATGGGATTGGTGGCGCCAATGTAGTGTTTCATACGGTCTCCTGGAAAGATGCCTTGACCTTGCCCAGCAGCTCGTGCAGGGCGCGAATGTCCTCCGGGCTCAAGGCGCCGAAGGCGTCGACGACCCAGCTCTCGTGCGCTTGGGCCATGCTGTTGAACAGGCGCCGGCCGCGCGGCGTCAGGCGCACGCGGTAGGCGCGGCGGTCGCCCGCGACCTCGACGCGCTCGACCAGGCCTTCGGCCGCCAGCTGGTCGGTGATGCCGGTGACGTTGCCGCCGGTCACCATCATGCGGCGCGACAGCTCGTTCATGCGCAGGCCCTCGGGCGCGCGCTCCAGCTGGGCCATCAGGTCGAAGCGCGGGAGCGTGGTCTCGAAGCGCGTGCGCAACTCGGTGCGCAGCTGCTTTTCGATCAGCTGCGCGCAGGTGAGCAGGCGCAGCCACAGGCGCAGCTCGTCGGGGTGTTCGGCATGGGCGCGGGCTTCGAGATCCATCGCATCGATCCTTGGGTTACATCACTTCGCCGCCGCTGACCGAAAGCGCCTGGCCGGTGACGGCGCCGCTGCCCGCCTGGCACAGCCACAGCACGGCCGCCGCCACCTCGGCGGGCTGCACCAGCCGCTTTTGCGGGTTGCCGGCGGCCAGCTCGGCACGCGCCTGGGCCTCGCTGCGGCCGGTCTTGGCGACGATGTTGGCGATGCTGTCCTTGAGCAAATCGGTTTCGGTGAAGCCGGGACACACGGCGTTGACGGTGACGCCCTTGGTCGCGCATTCGAGCGCCAGCGCGCGCGTGAGGCCCAGCACGCCGTGCTTGGCCGCGCAGTAGGCGCTGACGTAGGCATAGCCGCGCTGCGCCGCCGTGCTGGCGACGTTGATCACCCGGCCCCAGCCGGCCGCCAGCATGGCCGGCAGCGCGGCCTGGGTGCAAACCATGGTGCCCGTCAGATTGACCGCCAGCATCCGCTGCCACAGCGCCAGATCCATCTTCATGAACGGCGCGCTGTGCGCCTGGCCGGCGTTGTTGACGAGGGTGTCGATGGCGCCGAAGCCCGCGCTCGCCTCGGCGAACGCCCGCGCCACCGCCGGCGCATCGGCCACGTCGGCGGCCACGGCCTGCAGGCGGGTGGCGGCCTCGGCGTTGCCGGCCAGCACCGCCAGGCGCTCGGTGGCCACCGCGCCGCGCCCCAGCACCGTGACGCGCGCGCCCTGCGCCAGCAGCGCCTGCGTGACGGCCAGGCCGATGCCGCGCGCGCCGCCCGTCACCAGGCAGTGGCGTTCGTTCCAGGTCGGGGCGCTGGTGGACATGATGCTTACGCCGCGGCGTGCATGGCGGCCTGCGCGATCTGCGCCGCCACCTGGGCCTTCTCACGCTCGAACAGCGCCTCGATCTGCCGCTTGCCCTGGTAGTAAGGCTTGGGCCAGACGATGGGCGTGTAGCCGATCCTGGCCGCCTCGCTCAAGGTCCAGGCCGGGTTGGCCAGGTGCGGGCGGGCAATGGCACACAGGTCGGCCCGGCCGGCGGCGATGATGCTGTTGACGTGGTCGGCCTCGGTGATGGCGCCCACCGCCATGGTGGCGATGCCCGCCTCCTGGCGCACGCGATCGGCAAAGGGCGTTTGCCACATGCGGCCGTAGACCGGTTTCTCATCCTTGCTGACCTGGCCGGCGGAGCAGTCCACCAGATCAGCGCCGGCGGCCTTGAAGGCCTTGGCGATCTCGACCGCGTCGGCCGGGGTGATGCCGCCTTCCACCCAGTCGGTGGCCGAGATGCGCACCGACATCGGCTTGTCGGCCGGCCACACGGCGCGCATGGCCTTGAACACCTCGATGGGGTAGCGCAGGCGATTCTGCAGGCTGCCCCCATATTCGTCGCTGCGCTGGTTGGTCAGGGGCGAGATGAACTCGGACAGCAGGTAGCCGTGGGCGCAGTGCAGCTCCAGCCAGTCGGCGCCGATGTCGCTCACATCCTGCGCCGCCTCGACAAAGCGCTGCTTGAGCGCCTGCATCTCGTCCCGGGAGATTTCTTTGGACACCTGGCTCACGCCGGGCAGGTATTGCTGGGCCGAGGCGCCGATGATGGGCCAGTTGGCCGAGGGCGGCTCCAGCGGCAGGTCGGTGCCCTCCCAGGCCACGCGCGTGGAGGCCTTGGAGCCCGCGTGACCCAACTGCATGGCGAACTTGGCGTCGGAATGCGCGTGGATCCAGTCGGCAATGCGCTTCCAGCCGGCCTTTTGCTCGGCGTTGTACAGGCCGGGGCAGCCGGGGGTGATGCGGCCCTCGGGCGTGACGCAGGTCATCTCGGCAAACACCATGCCGGCGCCGCCCAGCGCGCGCGCGCCCAGGTGCACCAGGTGGTAGTCGGCCGGCAGGCCCTCGACGCAGGAATACTGCGCCATGGGCGAGACGACGACGCGGTTCTTCAGCGTGAGGCCGCGCACCGTGTAAGGCAGGAACATGGGCGGCGGCGGGGTCTGGCCCGCCGGCACGGCCACGCCGTCGCGCTCGGCCAGCCAGCGCTCGTAGCCTTCGAGCCAGGCCTTGTCGCGCAGGCGCAGGTTCTCGTGGCTGATGCGCTGGCTGCGCGTGAGCATGCTGTACATGAACTGCGGCGGCTCCAGCTGGTCGCAATAGCGCTCGCCGCACACCTCGAACCACTCCATCGCATTCCAGGCCGCGTTTTGCAGGCGCAGGGCCTCGACGCTGCGGTCGGCCTGGTAGGTGGTCAGCACGTCTTCGATCTGGCCGGCGCCGTCGCCCAGTTCGATGAACTTGCGCGTCAGGTCGATCGCGTCTTCCAGCGCCAGCTTGGTGCCCGAGCCGATGGCGAAGTGCGCCGTGTGCACCGCGTCGCCCAGCAGCACCACGTGCGCGCCGTTTTGGTTCTTGAGCCACCAGTGCTCGCACTTCACGCGCGTGAAGTTGATCCAGGCCGAGCCGCGCAGGTGGCGTGCGTTGCTCATCAGCTTCTCGCCCTGCAGGTTGTCGGCGAACAGCTTTTCGCAGAAGGCGATGGATTCGTCCGGCCCCGCCTGGTCCAGGCCGTGCGCCAGCCACACGTGCTCGGGACACTCGACGATGAAGGTGGAGGTCTCGTCGTCGAACTTGTAGATGTGGGCCTGAAACCAGCCGTGCTCGGTCTTCTCGAAGATGAAGGTGAAGGCGTCGTACTGCTTCTTGGTGCCCAGCCAGATGAAGCGGTTGGGGCGCACCACCAGCTCGGGCTCGAAGCGGTCCTGGTGCAGGGTGCGGATGCGCGAGTTGACGCCGTCGCTGGCGATAATGAGATCGGCGTCGGGATAGTCCAGGTCGGACGCGACCTCGGTCTCGAACACCAGCTTGACGCCCAGCTGCTCGCAGCGCGCCTGCAGGATGTTGAGCAGCTTCTTGCGCCCGATGCCGACGAAGCCGTGGCCGCCCGAGCGGATCACCTCGCCCTTGAACAGCAGCTCGATGTCGTCCCAGTGGTTGAAGGCCTGCTGGATGGCGTCGGCCGTGGGCTTGTCCAACTGGCGCATGTTGTCCATGGTGGCGTCGGAAAACACCACGCCCCAGCCGAAGGTGTCGTAGGGCTTGTTGCGCTCGACCACGGTGATGTCGTGTGCGGGGTTGCGCTGCTTCATCAACAGCGCGAAGTAGAGGCCGCCGGGGCCGCCGCCGATGCACACGATCTTCATGCGTGTCTCCTGAATTTTTGGCCTACGATTTAGATATAGATAATTTACATCTAAATTAAATGCTGTCAAGAGATCCGGTGCGCCGGCCGAACTAGGGAATTACCCGAACAAGACCGCTTTCAGAATGTGCATACTGGATACCCTTGCACCATTCACAGTCGCTTGACCATGCTGTACAAATTCAAATCCAAGGCCACGGCCGACCTCGTCATGTTGCAACCCAATGCCGAGGAACTGCTCAAGATCATCGGCAAGGCTGCCGGGCCGACCGGCATCATCACGGTGGCGCAGGCCAATGCCGCCATCGCGGCCATCCAGGCCGAAATCCAGCGCCGCGAGGCGCTGCACGAAGCGCCGCCGCCGGTTGCCGCCGACGCCGACACCAACGACGCGGCCAAGGAAGAAGCCGTCTCGCTGCGCCACCGCGCCGCGCCCTTCCTCGACATGCTCAGGCAGAGCAGTGCCGAGGGCAAGGACATCGTCTGGGGTGTTTAGTGCAGCGCCATGGGGCCGCATCGTCAACTATCGAATTGATAGTTTCTTGCGCAAGGCCGATGCGGGCCATGGCCTGATTTGACTTGAAAACTCGGCGTGGGTCAGCCGGCCCCGCCCAGCAGCCGCTCGATCAAGGCCGCGCAAGCCTGTCCCGGCGCCGCGCCCAGCGCGAGCGCCCGTTCGTTGCAGTGGCTGATGACGCCCTCGTCCAGCGTGCTGCGCGCCTCGCCGATGCGCGCGCTGTGGTGACCGACGGTGCAGGCCGCGAGGCCATGGCCCTGCAAAAAGGGCAAGGCGGCCAGCCCGGCCCGATCCTTGCCCACCCCGGCATCATTGAACACCGCCAGCAGCGGGCGGGCGGCCCAGGCGTATTGCGCCGAGCTGATGCCGCCGTGCGAGCCGCTGACCGCCAGGCAGCCCGCATCGAGGCCGGGCCTGAGTTCGGTGATCGAGTCGACGACGCGCAGCCGGGGCGTCATGGCGACGGCCGCGCGGCGCGGTGGGGCATCAATCGGCGTACTGGCCGGCCGCCTTGATGACCGGGCCCCACTTGGCAACCTCGGCGGCAACGAACTTCTTGTGGCCCTCGGACGTGACGCGATCGTCGTGCGCCACGATGGCGCCCAGGCTTTCTTCCTTCTTGATGAAGTCCGGGTCCTTCAGCGCGGTCTGCAGCGCCGTGTTGATGGCCTTGACCACCTCCGCCGGCGTGCCCTTGGGGGCGTACAGGCCGTGCCAGATCGACACGTCGAAATTCTTGAAACCCACCTCCTGCAGCGTCGGCAGGTCCTTGTAGACGGCGGGAATCATCAGCCGCTTGGCGGTGGTGACGGCGTAGGCCTTGATCTTCTTGCCCTCGATCTGGGGCGTGGTGTTGGTGGTCTGGTCGCACATGATGTCGACCTGCCCGCCCATCAGGTCGGCCATGGCCGGCGCGGTGCCCTTGTAGGGCACGGTGGTCATCTCGGTCTGCAGCGCCTGCTGCAGCATCAGGCCGCACAGGTGCGAGGCGGCGCCCAGGCCGGCGTTGGCCAGGTTGACCTTGGTCTTGTTCTCCTGGATCCAGCTCTTGAGCTCGGGCCAGGTGTTGGCCGCCAGGGCGGGCTTGCCGACCACCACCATGGGCACCTCGTTGACCAGGCCCAGGTATTCGAACTCGCTGTACTTGTAGGGCAGCTTGCGATAGAGCGAGGCCGTGGTGGCCATGCCGATGTGGGTCAGCAGCAGCGTGTAGCCGTCGGGGTTGGCGCGCGCCACCTTGGTCGAGCCGATGGTGCTGCCGGCGCCGGCGGCGTTGTCGATCACGATGGTGGCGCCATTCAGCGGCTTGCGCAGCGCCTCGCCCAGGTCGCGCGCCACCTTGTCGGTGGGGCCGCCGGCGGCAAAGGGCACGACGATGGTGATGGTGCGGCCGGCGGCCGGAAAGTCGGCGGCCTGGGCACCGACGGCCAGCATGGCGGCGCCGACGGCCAGGCTCAGGGTTTGCAAACGGATCATGGGAGTCTCCCTGGTGGGTGGATGAAAAGGAATTTGAATTTAACCGTGAAACCGCGCCAAATCGTCGTGATTCCGTTCAGGGATTTCCCCTGAAACGCGGACTGCGGTTGAGGCGGGTCAACTACCGATAACTGCGCGCGTCCTCGATCACCTTGCCGTCATTGGGCAGGCTGCCGGGCGCCACCAGCTCGACCTCGCCGCGCAGCTTGGTGACCTCGCGCACGGCCTCGGCAAAGCGCTCGGCCAGGCCGGGCGCGGGCGCGGCCTCGACGCGCCAGGTCATCTGGTCGTTGGCCATGGCGCCGCTGACCACCAGGCGCGCGCGCGCCACCTCGGGAAAGCGCTTGAGCACCTCGGCCACCTGGCCCGGATGCACGAACATGCCGCGCACCTTGGCGGTCTGGTCGGCGCGCCCGAGCCAGCCCTTGATGCGGGTGTTGGTGCGCCCGGTGGGGCAGGCGCCGGGCAACACCGCCGACAGATCGCCGGTGCCGAAGCGCACCAGCGGGTAGTCGGGGTTGAGCACGGTGACCACCACCTCGCCCACCTCGCCGTCGGCCACCGGATCGCCGGTGCCGGGCCGCACGATCTCGACGATCACGCCCTCGTCCAGCATCAGGCCTTCGCGCGCCGCGGTCTCGTAGGCAATGAGACCGCAGTCGGCCGTGGCGTAGGTCTGGTAGGCCGCGATGCCGCGCTCGGCGAACCAGTCGCGCAGCGAGGGCGGGCAGGCCTCGCCGCTGACCAGCGCCTTGCGCAGGCTGCGCAGGTCGGCGCCGGCCTCCTGCGCCTTCTCGACCAGGATGCGCAGGAAGCTGGGCGTGCCCAGATAGCCGTCGGGCCGCAGCTCGGCGATGGCCTGCAGCTGCTGCTCGGTTTGCCCGGTGCCGGCCGGAAACACGGTGCAGCCCAGCGCCAGCGCGCCGGCCTCGACGATGAAGGCGCCCGGCGTCATGTGATAGCTGAAGGCGTTGTGCACCAGGTCGCCCGCCAGAAAGCCGGCCGCATGCAGCGCGCGCGCGGTGCGCCAGTAGTCCGCCGCCGCGCCTTCGGGCTCGTAGATCGGCCCCGGGCTGGCATACACCCGCCGCATCGCCCGGCCGCGCCCGATGGCCGCAAAACCGCCGAACGCGTCACCCCCCGCCGCACGCGCGGCCTGCTGGCGCGCCAGCAGCTCGCTCTTGCGCGTGACGGGCAGGCGCGCCAGCGCGGCGCGTGACATCACAGCGGCGGCATCCACGCCGGCCAGGATGTCGGCCATGGCGGCGCTGTGGCTCTGCGCATGCGCCACGTGGCGGGCCAGCGCGGCCATCAGCGCGGCCTCGCGCTCGGCGGGGGCGCGTGTTTCGAGCGCGTCGAAGAATTCCTTCATGGCATCATCCTTGGCTGGCGATTACTCTCAATTCAATAGCTGTCAGCGCTTTCTACGCCTGTGCCATCGACCGATTCGGTTCAAGTATTTTCGTGCTCGATCGTGTGCTGCCGGCCCTCACCCCTGCCCTCTCCCAGAGGGAGAGGGAGAAGAACCGGTGGCGCGCGACACACAGCAAAGAATCCATTTTTGGCTGTTCCTTTTGCGCCCTCTGCGAATCCTTTGCGTCCTCTGCGTTCGGCTGTTCGGCTGTTCGCCTGCACGACAAGTCAGGCCAGCCAACGCTTGCGCCGCTTGTAGCTCTTGACGTCGCGAAAGCTCTTGCGCTCGGCGCCGCCCACGCCCAGGTAAAACTCCTTGACGTCTTCGTTGCTGGCCAGATCGGACGCCTTGCCGTCCATCACCACGCGGCCGCTTTCCATGATGTAGCCGTAGTCGGCGAACTTCAGCGCCATGTTGGTGTTCTGCTCGGCCACCAGAAAGGTGACGCCCTCCTTGCCGTTCAGATCGCGCACGATGTGGAACACCTCTTCCACCAGCTGCGGCGCCAGGCCCATCGAGGGTTCGTCCAGCAGCACCAGCCTGGGGTTGGTCATGAGCGCGCGGCCGATGGCGCACATCTGCTGCTCGCCGCCCGAGGTGTAGGCCGCCTGGCTCCTGCGCCGTTCCTTCAGGCGCGGGAAGTAGGTGTAGACCTTTTCCAGGTTGGCCGCGATCTCGGCGCGGTCGCTGCGCGTGTAGGCGCCGGTCAGCAGGTTTTCCTCGATCGTGAGGTGGGCGAAGCAGTGGCGCCCCTCCATCACCTGCACCACGCCGCGCCTGACCAGCTCGGACGGCGTGAGGTTCTCGATGCGCGCGCCCTGGTACTCGATGCTGCCCTTGGTGACCTCGCCGCGCTCGCCGCGCAGCAGGTTGGAGATGGCGCGCAAGGTGGTGGTCTTGCCCGCGCCGTTGCCGCCCAGGATGGCAACGATGCCGCCCTGGGGCACGGTGAGCGAGACACCCTTGAGCACCAGGATCACGTGGTGGTAGATGACCTCGATGCCGTTGACGTCGAGCAGCGGCGGGGCGGGTTCGGGCATGGTGCGCGTCTTTCGCGGTGGCACGGCGGCGCGCCCGCGGCACGCTGGCCGCGGGCGGGCGCTGCCGCTTACTGGCAGGTGCGGGGCGTGATCTTGTGCTCGGCCGCGTACTTGGCCGAGGACTCGTTGTCCACGCCGTCGACGATGCCGCGATCGGCCTCGATCCAGTCGCTGGAGATCTTCCACTCCTTGCCGTCCCAGGTGGAGATGCGCGCCTTGTAGGAGCCCATGTGGTCGGCGCAGCTGGTCTTGATCGGCAGCAGGATGCCGTTGAAGCCCAGCTCGTCGATGCGCGCCTGGGTGATGTCCAGGTTCTCCAGCGCCCAGCGCATTTCCTCGCCGGTGATGCGCTGGCCCTTCTTGTTGAAGTGTTCCTGCGCGGTGCGGATGCCCTCGGTGGAGAACAGCGCCGCCAGCAGCCCGCGGATGTAGAGCACGTCGCCCACCTCGCTCTTGTTGCTGGCCGTGCCCTGACCCTTGGCGTAGAGCTCGGAGAGAATGTCCTTGACCACCTTGGCGTCGCGGTTGGCGGTGCTTTGCAGCACCACCGCGTTGTAGCCCTTGGCGCCGTCGGCCACGTCCTTGACGTCGGTCTCGGCGCCGGCCCACCACGAGCCGTACATGCGGTCGCGCGCGAAGCCCACGCCCTGCGCCTCTTTCAGCGCGGTGGGCGTCATCACGCCGTAGCCGCGCAGGATGATGTAGTCGGGCTTGTCGCGGCGCACCTGCAGCCAGGTGGCCTTCTGCTCCAGGCCGGGCGGCGTCACGGGCAGCTCGATCAGCGAGAAGCCGTGCTTTTGCGCGCGCAGCTTGATCAGCGGAATCGTCTCCTTGCCGTAGGGGCTGTCGTGGTAGACGAGGGCGATCTTCTTGCCCTTGAGCTTGTCCATGCCGCCCTCGCGCTTGCCGATGGCCTGCAGGATCACGTCGTCGCCCACCTCGTAGTTGCCGCCCACCGGGAAGACCCAGTTGAACACCTTGCCGTTGGCCGAGTCGCCGCGCCCGTAGCCCAGGATGAGCAGCGGAATCTTGTCGGTGTCGGCCTTCTCGGTGATGGCGAAGGTGGCGCCCGTGGACCAAGGCTGGAACACCACCGCGCCGCCGTTCTTGGTCTTCATGCGCTCGTAGCACTCCACGGTGCGCGCGGTGTCGTAGCCGGTCTCGCACTCCTCGTAGTCGAGCTTGACGCCGTTGATGCCGCCGCGCGCGTTCACCAGCTTGTAGTAGTCGTCCAGGCCGTTGGCCGCCGGCGTGCCGCTCGGTCCGTAGGGCCCCGTGCGATAGGTCACCAGGGGCATGTACTGCGACACGCCCTGCGCCAGCACCGGCGCGCCGGTGAGCGCGATGCCCGCCGCCGCGAGCAGCGTGGCCGCCAGCTTGGTCAGATGCCTCGAATGTTGCATGTCAGTCTCCTTTGGAATCGACGAGGGTGAAGAAAAAGGCCGATGATGGGCGTCAATGCGGGAACGGCCATAACCGCATCTTCTGCTTGCCCGTGGACCACAGCCGCGCCAGTCCGTGCGGCTCGACAATGAGGAACCAGACGATCAGCGTGCCGAAGATGATGAATTCGGCGTGCGTCGCGGCGGTGGTGGTGATCTCGACGTGGATGAGCGAGGCGAGCCAGGGCAGCACGCGATTGAGCACGATGGGCAGCACGATGATGAAGGCCGCGCCGAACAGGCTGCCCATGATCGAGCCCAGGCCGCCGATGATGATCATGAACAGCAGCTTGAGCGACACGTCGAGCGAGAACGCCGCCGGCTCCCACGAGCCCAGGTAGAAAAAGCCCCACAGCACGCCCGCCACGCCCAGGATGAAGCTGCTGATGGCGAACGCCGTGAGCTTGGCGTACATCGGGCGGATGCCGATCACCGCGGCGGCCACGTCCATGTCGCGGATCGCCATCCACTCGCGCCCGATGGCGCCGCGCACCAGGTTCTTGCTGGCCAGCGCCAGCACGGCGAGCACCGCCAGGCAGAACAGGTATTTGGCGGCGCTCGACTCCAGCGGCAGGCCAAGCACCGAGAGATTGGACACCGCCACCGCGCCCGAGGCGCTGTCCAGCGTGAACCAGCGCACGCGCAAAAACAGCCAGTCGGCAAAGAACTGCGCCGCCAGCGTGGCGACCGCCAGGTACAGCCCCTTGATGCGCAGGCTGGGCAGGCCGAACACCACGCCGAAGGCGGCCGCGCACACGCCGCCCAGCAGCATCGCCAGCACCAGCGGAATGCCCGGCACGCGCATGACGAAGTTGTACGCGCCGTAGGCCCCCACCGCCATGAAGGCCGCGCCGCCGAGCGAAATCTGGCCGCAGTAGCCCACCAGCAAATTCAGCCCCAGCGCCGCCAGCGACATGATGACGAAGGGAATCAGGATGGCGGCGAACAGGTACTCGCTGGCGACGAAGGGCACGACGGCAAACGCGAACAGCACCAGCGCCAGCACCGCCACGCGATCCTGCAGGATCGGGAAGATCTGCTGGTCGGCGCGGTAGCTGGTTTTGAACTGGCCGTTTTCGCGGTAGAACATGGTTATTGGTCGTTTTGGCCTCTAGCCCTTGTCTGTCAAGCGCAAGCAGCTATCAAAATCAAAGTCATACGCGGTCAATGATCTTCTCCCCGAACAGGCCCTGCGGACGAAACAGCAAAAACACCAGCGCCAGCACGTAGGCGAACCAGATCTCGATGCCGCCGCCGACGTAGGGGCCGAGAAAGACCTCCGACAGTTTCTCGCTCGCGCCGATGATCAGCCCGCCGACGATGGCGCCGGGCACCGAGGTCAGGCCGCCCAGGATCACCACCGGCAGCGCGCGCAGCGCCAGGGTGGAGAGCGAGAACTGCACCCCCAGCTTGCTGCCCCAGACCATGCCCGCCACCAGCGCGGCCACGCCCGCCACGCACCAGACGATGACCCAGATGCGCGACAGCGGAATGCCCACCGACTGCGCCGCCTGGTGGTCGTCGGCCACCGCGCGCAGCGCGCGCCCGGTGGTCGTCTTTTGAAAGAACAGCGCGAGCAGGGCCACCAGCGCGGCGGCAATGGCGGCGGCGATCAGGTCCTCGGGGTCGACCAGCAGGCCGCCGTCGAACACGCTGCCCAGGATGAACATCGGGTCCTTGGGCATGCCGATGTCGATCTTGTAGATGTCGCCGCCAAACACCGTCTGGCCCACGCCTTCGAGGAAATAGGCGATGCCCAGCGTCGCCATCAAGAGCGTCGTCTCGGACTGGTTCACCAAGTGGCGCAGCGCCAGGCGCTCGATCAGCCAGGCCACCAGAAACATCAGCAGCGCCGCGCCGATGAAGGCCAGCACGTTGGCCAGCACCTTGCTTTCGATGCCCGTCCACTGCGGAATCCATTCGGCAAAGCGCGCCATCGCCAGTGCCGCGAACAGCACCATCACGCCCTGCGCGAAGTTGAACACCCCCGAGGCCTTGAAGATCAGCACGAAGCCCAGCGCCACCAGCGCGTAGAGCATGCCGGTCATCAGGCCGCTGATCAGGGTTTCGAGGAAAAAGCCCATCGCCCGCGCCCCTCAATGCTCCGCGCCCAGGTAGGCGCGGATCACGTCCTCGTTGGCGCGCACCTCGTGCGGCGCGCCGTCGCCGATCTTGCGCCCGTAGTCCAGCACCACCACGCGGTCGCTGATGTCCATCACCACGCCCATGTCGTGCTCGATCAGCACGATCGTGGTGCCGAACTCGTCGTTGACGTCGAGGATGAAGCGGCTCATGTCCTGCTTTTCCTCCACGTTCATGCCGGCCATGGGCTCGTCCAGCAGCAGCACCTGCGGCTCCATGGCCAGCGCGCGACCCAGGTCGACGCGCTTTTGCAGGCCGTAGGGCAGCTGGCCCACGGGCGTCTTGCGATGCGCCTGGATTTCAAGAAAGTCGATGATGTGCTCGACGAATTCGCGGTGCGCGATCTCCTCGCGCTCGGCCGGGCCGATGCGCAGCGCCTGCAAGAGGATGTTGCTCTTGATCTTGAGGTTGCGCCCCGACATGATGTTGTCCAGCACGCTCATGCCCTTGAACAAGGCCAGGTTCTGGAAGGTGCGCGCCACGCCCATCTCGGCCACCTGGCGCGAGTTCATGTGGCTGAAGGTGCGGCCGCGAAAGGTGATCGAGCCTTCGCTGGGCGTGTAGACGCCGTTGATGCAGTTGAGCATCGAACTCTTGCCCGCGCCGTTGGGGCCGATGATGGCGCGGATCTCGTGCTCGCGCACGTCGAAGCTGATGTCGCTCAGCGCCTTCACGCCGCCAAAGCGCAGGCTGATGTTCTTCACGTCCAGGACAACGTCGCCGATGGCGCGCGTCGGCGCGAGTTCGGTGCTCGTCTGCGGCACGTTCATGCAGCCACCTTCACCGGCGCGAAGCGCCTGGCGTCCAGGATGCCGAGCGTGGCCGACACCGTGCCGCTGCGCCCGTCCTCGAACTTGACGGCGGTCTCGATGAACTGCTCGCTCTTGCCGCCATACAGCGCGTCCAGCAGCACGCCGTATTTCTCGGCGACGAAGCCGCGGCGCACCTTGCGCGTGCGCGTGAGCTCGTCGTCGTCCGGGTCCAGCTCCTTGTGCAGCACCAGAAAGCGCGCGATCTGCGTCGCCTCCATGCCTTCCTCGCCGGCCAGCTCGGCATTCACCTTCTCGACGCACTCCTTCATCATCGTCAGCACGTCCGGCTTGCCGGCCAGGTCGACGTAGCCCGCGTAGGGCAGGCCCCGGCGCTCGGCCCAGTTGCCGACGGCGTCGAAGTCGATGTTGAGGAAGGCGCAGACCTGCTCGCGCGCATCGCCGAAGCACACCGCTTCCTTGATCTGCGGAAAGAACTTGAGCTTGTTCTCGATGTAGTTGGGCGCGAACATGGCGCCCGAGGTGAGCCGCCCCACGTCCTTGGCACGGTCGATGATGCGCAGATGACCGTCGGAGTCGATCACGCCGGCGTCGCCGGTGTGGAAGAAGCCCTCCGCGTCCAGCACCTCGGCCGTGGCCTCGGGGCGCTTGTAGTACTCGGTCAGCAGCGACTGGCTGCGCACCAGCACCTCGCCGCCGTCGGCGATCTTCAGCTCCACGCCCGGCGCGGCCTGGCCCACGGTGTCGAGCTTGACCTCGCCGTCCTTCTGGATGCACACGTAGGCGCAGGTCTCGGTCTGGCCGTACAACTGCTTGAGGTTGACGCCGATGGAGCGGAAGAACCGGAACAGGTCGGGCCCGATGGCCGCGCCCGCCGTGTAGGCCACGCGAATGCGCGACAGGCCCATGGCGTTCTTCAGCGGCCCGTACACCAGCAGCTTGCCCAGGCCGTACAGCAGCCGGTCGCCCAAGGCCACCGGCTTGCCCACCAGGATGTCGGCGCCCACGCGGCGCGCCACGCGCATGAAGCTCTCGTGCATCCACCGCTTGACGGGCGCGGCGTCTTCCATGCGGATCGACACCGAGGTCAGCATGCCCTCGAACACGCGCGGCGGCGCGAAGTAATAGCTGGGGCCGATCTCGCGCATGTCGATGGCCACGGTCTCGGCGCTTTCGGGGCAGTTGATGGTGAAGCCCGCCACCAGCCACTGCGCCACCGAAAACAAAAAGTCGCCGGCCCAGGCCGGCGGCAGGTAGGACAGCACGTTGTCGCGGCCGTTCAGCCCGTCGATGGCAACGCCGCCCTCGGCCGCCGCGATGTAGGCGTGGTGGGTCTGGCACACGCCCTTGGGCCGGCTGGTGGTGCCCGAGGTGTAGAGGATGATGGCCGTGTCCTCAGGCTTGAGGCGCGCGATCTGCTGCGCGAAGTGGTCCGGGTGCTGCTGCTCGAAGCGGCGGCCCGCCGCCATCAGGTCCTGCGCGCTGATCAGGCCGGCGTCGCGGTAGTGGCGCAGGCCGCGCGCATCGTCGTAGATGATGTGGGTCAGGCCCGGCACGGCGGCCTCGCCCGCGCCGGCGCGCAGCTCGAGCAGCTTGTCGACCTGCTCCTGGTCTTCGGCAAAGGCGAACTGCGCGCCCGTTTCGCGCAGCACGAAGGCCATCTCGGCGGCCACCGCGTCCTGGTACATCGGCACCGGCACGCCGCCCAGCGACTGCACCGACAGGAACATCAGGTACAGCAGCGGGCGGTTGTCACCCACCAGCGCCAGGTTCTGCCCCGTTGCGAAGCCCAGCGACGCCAGGCCCAGCGCCATGTGGCGCGCGTCGTCCAGTGCGCGCTGCCAGCTCCAGGTCTGCCAGATGCCGTATTCCTTCTCGCGCAGCGCCGGCGCCAGCGGGCGCTGGCGCGCATGCTGCAGCAGCAACTGGGGAAAGGTCGCCGTCATGGGCGGAAGGTCTCCATGGCCGAGCGGCCGGGGAAAGCTGGGGCCATCACCGTCGATCACGCCAGCCAGCGCTTGCGCCGCCGGTAGTGCTTGACGTTGTGGTAGTCCACGCGCTCGCCGCCGCCCAGATAGAACGCCTGGATGTCGGGGTTCTGCTTGAGCACGGCGGCCTCGCCGCTCATCACGATGTTGCCGTTCTCGATCAGGTAGGCGTGGTCGGCCACGTCGAGCGCGGCGGTGGCGTTTTGCTCGACCAGCAGCACGCTGGTCTTCTGCTCGCGGTTGATCTTGCGGATGATGGCGAAGATCTCCTTGACCAGCACCGGCGCCAAGCCGAGCGAGGGCTCGTCGAGCATGATGAGCGTGGGCTCGGTCATCAGCGCGCGGGCGATGGCCAGCATCTGCTGCTCGCCGCCCGACAGGTAGCCGGCCTTGCTGCGCATGCGCTCGGCCAGCCGCGGGAAATAGGTGTAGGCCTGCTCGCGCAGCTCGGCGTAGCTGCGCTTGGCACCGTGGCCGCGGTAGGCCGCCAGCAGGTTGTCGTCGGGCGTCAGGTGCTCGAAGATGCGCCGCCCCTCCATCACGTGCACCAGGCCCATGCGCACGCGCTCGGGCGGCGAGAGCTGCACGATGTCCTTGCCCTGAAACATCACCTCGCCCCGGCGCACCTCGCCGCGCTCGGGCGCCAGCAGGCCGCTCACGGTCTTGAGCGTGGTGGACTTGCCGGCGCCGTTGGCGCCGAGCAGGGCCACCATGGAGCCTTCCTGAACTTCGAGCGAGACGCCCTTGATGGCGAGAAAGACCTTGTCGTAGGCGACCTCGACGTTGTTCAGGGTCAGCAGGCTCATTTCTTTTCCTTGGACTTGGCGATGTCTTCCTTGATCAGGTCCCAGACCACGTCCTGGTAGGCGCTGCCCCAGTCGGACTTGGGCGCCCACTGCTTGCCGTCCCATTCGGAAATCATGCCCGCGCCGCCGCCCTGGTGGTCCTTGGCGGTGATGGTGAGCGGCGGCATCAGGCCTTCGGCGGTGAAGTCCTTGATCGTCTCGTAGCCGGCCTTGATCTTCTCGCCCGTGAGCGGCGCGCCGCCCTTTTGCATGCCCAGCTTGACCGCCTGCACCGCGATTGCCATGCTGGCCACGCCGATGTTGTAGTAGGTGGTGCCGACCTTGGCCTTGTCGCCGCTGCCCTTGCCGGGCGTGACCACCTTGTCGACGATGCGCTTCAGGATCGCCGGACCGGTGCCGGTGTTGACCAGGGTGACGCGCTTGACGCCCACCACCTCGTTGCCCTTGAAGGCCGACATGTCGCTTTCGGACAGCCAGATCACCGAGTGGATGTCCTTGGGCGCGATGCCGTTGGTGACGGCGCTGCGAATGGACACCGCCTGGCCGGGGCCGGCGCCCCAGATGATGATCTTGTCCGGACGGTTCTTGCGCACCTCGCTCCAGGTCGCCGCCTGCTCGGTGCCGGGCACCGGATAGGGGTAGAGCTTGAGCTCGAAGCCCTTGGTCTTGGCCACGCGCTCGATCAGCTCGATCGGCTCCTTGCCGAAGGCCGAGTCGATGTGCACGAAGGCGATCTTCTTGCCCTTCAGGCCGCCCTCCTGCTCGTCGATGTACTTGAGCAGCAGCGCCGCCTGCGAACGGTAGATGGCCGCCGACGGGAAGACGTAGGGGAAGGCATCGCCGTCGGCCGCGTCGGCGCGGCCGTGCGCGAAGGCGATCATCGGCATGTGGTCTTCGTCGACGCGCGGCATCAGCGCGTTGGCCACCGGTGAGCTCAGGAAGTCGAAAAACACGGCGCCCGCGGCCTTGGCCTCGTTGTACAGCGCGATGCCGCGCTCGGGGTAGCTGGCGTGGTCCTTGATGATCAGCTTGATCGGGTGGCCGTCGATGCCGCCCTCCTGGTTGACCAGGTTGATGTAGTCCTGCTGGCCCTGGCTGTATTCGGCGGTCAGGAAGGTGTAGACGCGCGTGAAATCGAGCAGCGTCGCAAACTGGATGGGCGCCTTGTCCTGCGCCCAGGCGGGCAGACTGCCCATGCTTGCCGCGGCGGCGGCCGTCAAGACGGTGCGGCGGCTCAGTGCCAGGTCGGTGTGTTTCATCGCGTGTGTCTCCTTTGCGTGGTTGACGTGAATGAACCCGGAAAACCCGCGTGCTCAGCTTTGCGTGTGGCGGAACGGCCAGACCAGCAGATACTTGCGCGCGTTGTCGTAGATTTTGGCCAGCCCCAGCGGCTCGAACAAGAGAAAGCCGATGATCATGGCGCCGTACAGCATCAGCGGGATATGCGCCATGAGCGAGGCCGAGATGTCGAGCCAGCCGTTGCTCACGATCCAGGCGATCAGGTTGAGCAGCACGATCGGCACCAGCAGCACGAAACCCGCGCCGAGAAAGCCCCCGACCACGCTGCCCAAGCCGCCCACCAGCGCCATCGCCACCAGCTGGATGGTGACGTCGAAGTTGAACTGCGAGGGCGTCACCGCCTTGTAGAAGCAGAACGCCAGGATGGCGCCGGTGACGCCGCCCAGGAACGAGCTGGCGAAGAAGGCCAGCAGCTTGTACTTGAAGATGTTGACGCCGATGACGGCGGCGGCGAAATCCTTGTCGCGCACCGCCACCAGCGCGCGACCGAAGCTGGTGCGCTTGACGTTGAGGATGAACAGGGTGACCACCACCGCCCAGGCCAGCGCCAGGTAGTAGCGCGCCGTGAGGCTTTCCAGCGGCACGAACAGGAAGCTCACCTTGGGCGTCTGCAGCGTGGCCACCGCGCCGCCCGAGATGGCGTTGACGTTGACGATCACCCAGTCCACCAGAAACTGCATCGCCAGCGTGGCCATCACCAGGTACAGGCCCTTGACGCGCAGCGCCGCGGCGCCGAACAGGCAGCCGATCAGCGCCGACAGCAGGCCGGCGCCGAGCAGCGCGAGTTCCAGCGGCACGCCGGCGCGCGTCAGGTGGATGCTGGTATAGGCGCCGATCGCCATCACGGCGGCGAAGCCGAAGTGCAGCTGGCCGGCCAGGCCCATCAGCAGCGTGAGCGACAGCGTGGCGCTGCTGAAGATCAGCCAGGGCAGCATGTAGCTCGACAGGTACAGCTGCGACATGTACAGCGGCGCCAGCAGGGCCAGCGCGGCGATGATGCCGACCTGCCAGCGGTCGGCCGGAATGGGCCAGAGCTGGCGCGTCTGGCTGTAGCGCGTGTGGTAGACACCCGAGAGGCGGTAGAACATGGCGGTCAGATCCTCTCGATGTCTTCGCGGCCGAACATGCCGTGCGGCCGGATCAGGATGGTCAGCAGGATCACCAGCGAGGTCACGACGTCGCGCGTGCTGCCGCCGACCCTGGAGTCCACGTAGCCCGGAATCACGCTGCCGAGGATGCCGATGATCAGGCCGCCCAGCAGCGCGCCCATGATGCTGTCGATGCCGCCCAGGATCACGACGGCCACGGCCGGGAACAGCAGCGCGGTGAGCGACCAGTCCACCCCCTGCGCCGCGCCCCACAGCGTGCCGGCGGCGACCGCGCAAATGCCCGCCAGGCCCCAGGAAATGGCCACCGCGTGCTCGACCGAGATGCCGACCGACCAGCTGGCCACGTGGTCGTCCGAAACCGCGCGCAGCTTGGTGCCCAGGCGCGTGCGGAAGAACACGATGGCCAGCGCCACCAGCACCAGCGCGATCACGGCGCCGACGGCGTAGGTGCGGTTGGCCAGGATGTCGCCCATGATCAGCGGCGCCAGGCCCAGGCCGATGTCGAGCTGCTTGGGCTCGGTGCCGAGCACGCCCGGGCCGAAGCCGCGCAAAAACACGTCCAGCCCCAGCGTCAGCATCACGACCATGATGATGGGCTGGCCGACCATGGTGCGCAGCAGCAGGCGCTCGACGACCAGCCCCAGCACGAACATGACCCCCAGCGCCGCCACCGCCGCCAGCCAGATCGGCAGCCCCCAGGTGGTGAACAGCCAGACGGTGTAGCCGCCCATCATCACCAGCGCGCCCTGCGCGAAGTTGAGCACGCCCGAGGACTTGTAGATCAGCACGATGCCCAGCGCCACCATGCTGTACATCAGGCCGGTGAAGGCGCCGTTGATCAGCAGTTCCAGAAAGTAGCTCATGCATTCACCTTGGGCGCTGCGGGCACGTCACGGATCGCGAGCAGGCGCCTCAGCACGCCCGACTCGCCGGTCTCGTAGGTGATCTGCGCCACGGATTCGATGCGGTCCCGGCCGGCGTAGATCGCCTCGATGATGTTGGCGTAGTGCTCGGCGATCACGCCGCGGCGCAGCTTGCGCGTGCGCGTGACCTCGCCGTCGTCCGGGTCGAACTCCTTGTGCAGGTTGACGAAGCGGCGGATGCGCGTGCCCTCGGGCAGCCTGGCGTTGACCGTGGCGAACAGCTCTGCCATCAGGTCGTACACGCCGGGCTGCTGCGACAGGTCGGAAAACGAGGTGTAGGCCACGCCGTGCTCCTGCGCCCAGTGGCCCACGGCCTCCCAGTCGATCGCCACCAGCGCGGCCAGGTGCTCGCGCCCATCGCCCAGCACGCAGATGTCCTTGATGTAGGGGCTGAACTTGAGCTGGTTCTCGATGAAGGTGGGAATGAAGCGCTGGCGCGCGCTGGTGTAGACCACCTCGGACACGCGCCCGAGCACGACCAGCTGGCCGTCGTCTTCCAGGTAGCCGGCGTCGCCGGTGTGCAGCCAGCCGTCCTGCAGCGCCTCGGCCGTGGCGGCGAGGTCGTCGAAATAGCCGTCGAACACGTTGCCGCCGCGCACCAGGATTTCGCCGCTGTCGCTGATCTTGATCTCGATGCCGGGAAAGGGCTTGCCCACCGTGTGCAGCTTGACCGTGTCGGCGCCCTGCGCGGCGCACAGCGCCGAGTTTTCGGTCTGGCCGTAGAACTGGCGCAGCGGCAGGCCGAGCGCGCGAAAGAACAAAAACGATTCTTCGCCGATCGCCTCGCCCGCGGTGTAGGCGTGGCGCGCGCGCACCAGGCCCAGCTGGTCCTTGATCGGGCCGTAGACCAGCAGCTCGCCCAGCGCGCGCAGCAAGCGCTGGCCCAGGCCCGGCTGACGACCCTTGAGGCGTGCGCGCTCGATCTCGATGGCCAGCGGCATGAAGCGCTCGTAGAGCCAGCGCTTGAGCGGCGTGGATTCGGCAATGCCCACCTGCACGCGCGTGAGCATGGTCGACCAGGCGCGCGGCGACGTGAAGTAGACCGTGGGCGCGATCTCGCGCAGGTCGCGCTGCACGGTTTCCTGCTTTTCGGGGATGTTGACGGAAAAGCGCAGTTCCAGCGCCGCCGCGATCGAGAAGATGAAATCCCCCACCCAGGCGATCGGCATGTAGGCCATGTGCGTCTCGCCGGGGTTGAAGTAGCCGGCCTGCGCCGCGCTGCGCACCGCGAACAGCACGTGGCGGTGCTTGAGCGGGATGCCCTTGGGCGCGCCCGTGGTGCCCGATGAGTGCAGCAGGATGGCGACGTCGTCGGCGCGCGGGCGCGTCTGCAGCTCGGCCTGCAGCCCGGGCTCGGCGTGCAGGCGCTCGCGCCCGCGCCGCGCCAGTTCGGTGAAGGCGATCGTCCCCGCGGGCTCGTGGTCGGCCAGGCCGCGCGGGTCGTCGTAGATGATCCATTCGAGGCCCGCGTACTGCTCGCGCAGCGCCACCAGCTTGTCCACCTGCTCCTGGTCTTCGGCGATGGCGAAGCGCACGCCCTCGCGCTGCAACTGGCCCAGCAACTGCTCGGGCGTGAAGTCCGGGTAGGCCGGCGAGGGCACGGCGCGCAGCGTGATCGCGCCCAGCATGCCGAAGTACAGCGCCGGCCGGTTGTCGCCGACGACCAGCACCTTGTCCTCCGGCGCCACGCCCAGCGACTCCAGGCCGGCGGCGGCGGCCATCACCTGCTCCAGGTAGGCCTGCCAATTCGTTTCCTGCCAGATGCCGCGGTCGCGCTCGCGCATGGCGATGGCCTTGCCATGGCCGGCGGCGTTGGCGGCCAGCGCGGCGATCAGGTGGTCGTGCGCGCCAGCGGCCGGCGTGCTCTGGGGCGCTGCGACTTTCATGCCCGAGGTGTCCTCACGCCGCATCGCCCACCCCTCCGATGTAGGCCGCGATCACGGCGGGGTGGTTCACCGCCTCGCGCACCGGCCCCTCGGCGATCATGCGGCCGTTGTTGAGCACCAGCGCGCGGTCGCAGATGGCGGTGATCACGTCCATGTGGTGCTCGATGATCAGCACCGTGAGGTTCAGCGCCTCCTTCGCGTCGAGGATGAAGCGCACGATGTATTCCTTCTCCTCCTGGTTCATGCCGGCCATGGGCTCGTCCAGGATCAGCATGCGCGGCTCGGCCGCCAGCGCGCGCGCCAGCTCCACGCGCTTTTGCAGGCCCAAGGGGATGACCTCCACCGGCTCGTCGCGCGCGCTTTCGAGCTGCAGCAGGTCGATGATCTCCTCCACCTTGTCGCGCTGGCGGATTTCGTCCTTCTCGGCCCACCACCAGTAGAACAGCGAGGCCAGCGCGCTCGGCCGCATGAAGGCGTGGCGCCCCATGAGGATGTTATCGAGCACGCTCATGCCCTTGAACAGCGCCACGTTCTGGAACGTGCGCGCAATGCCCAGCGAGGCGATGCGGTGCGGGCGCACGCCGTTGATCGGGCGCCCCTCGAAGCGGATCGTGCCCTGTTGCGGCGGATAAAAGCCGGTGATCGAATTGACCAGCGTGGTCTTGCCCGAGCCGTTGGGGCCGACCAGCCCGAAGATTTCGCCCTGCCGGATGTCCAGCGACACGTCGGTCAGCGCCCGCACGCCGCCGAACCAGCGGTTGACGCCGGAGCACGACAGGATCGCGTCCGCGGAACCCTTGGAACCGGTGCCCTGCATCTCAAGCCACCCCGGTGCGCCCGCTCACGGGCGATCGGCCGCATGGCCAAGCGGTGCGTGGCGCTTCGGCTGGCGATATCGGCATGAAGACAAGCACCCGTTCCTCGCTTTGTTTGGGGCCGCATGGGCCGGTTGCTGCGCTGCCTCGCGTGCGGCAGGCCCACCCGCCGGGTGAGTCGCCACCATCGGTGCAGTGCCGACAGGCTGGCTCCCGCTCATGCGGGAGCCCGATGAGCGGAATATTAAGTGTGGACTTTGACGTCATGTTGTCATTGGGACGACAATTGACGGGCATTCCGATCGGGTCTTTCCCTTACATGAGCGCCCACCCCACCCTGCTCGAACGACGCCGCCTGCTCACCGAGGACGAATTGCACGGCGTGCCCTGGCTGCCGCACCTGCTGCCCGACGAGCGCGAGCGCGTGGTGCCCGAGCTGCGCGTGAGCCACGCCGCGCCGGGCGAGCTGGTGTGCCGCATCGGCCGGCCGGCCACGTACTGGTTCGGCGTCATCGACGGGCTGCTGAAGATGAACACCGTGACCGACGACGGCCGCGCCATCACCTACTCGGGCCTGGCCTCCGGCGGCTGGTTCGGCGAGGGCACGGTGCTCAAGCGCGAGTCCTACCGCTACAACATCCAGGCGCTGCGCAACAGCCGCGTGGCCGGCCTGCCGGTGGACACCTTCCACTGGCTGCTGGACCACTCGATCGGCTTCAACCGCTTCGTGATGAACCAGCTCAACGAACGCCTGAGCCAGTTCATCGGCGTGGTCGGTGCGGGCCGCTCGGCCAGCCCCGAGCAGCGCGTGGCGCGCAACCTGGCGGCGCTGGTCAACCCGGTGCTGTTTCCGGGCGTGGGCGAGGTGCTGCGCATCACCCAGCAGGAGCTGGCCTACCTGGTCGGCCTGTCGCGCCAGCGCGTGAACGAGGCGCTGGCCGCGCTGCAGGCGCGCGGCGTGCTGCGCATCGAGTACGGCGGCCTGCGCATCCTGCAGATCGACGCCCTGCACCGCGAGGACTTCTGAGGCATTTTTTGAATAAAATCAGCCTCCAGCGCCCGTCCATCAAGCGCGACAAGCTATATTTAATATAGCATTCGATTCATGCCCGACACCCCACCCTCCTCCCCCCGCTGGCGGCGCGCACCCGCCCCCACGGGCGGCAGCGGCACATCGCAAGGCGGCGCTGGCCCGGTGCGCCTGAACAAGCGTCTGGCCGACATGGGCCTGTGCTCGCGCCGCGAGGCCGACGAGTGGATCGAACGCGGCTGGGTGCGCGTGAACGGCGCGCCGGCGGTCATGGGCGTCAAGGTCGGCCCGCAGGACCGCGTGACCGTGGAGCGCCAGGCCGAGGCGGCGCAGGCGCAGCGCGTCACCATCCTGCTGCACAAGCCGATGGGCTACGTCAGCGGCCAGGCCGAGGACGGGCACCAGCCGGCGGTGACCTTGATCAACGCGCACAGCCACTGGCGCGAAGACCGCACGCGCACGCGCTTTGCACCCGCGCAACTGCGCGGCCTGGCGCCGGCCGGCCGGCTCGACATCGACTCGGTCGGCCTGCTGGTGCTGACGCAAGACGGGCGCATCGCGCGCCATCTGATCGGGCAGGACTCGGAAATCGAAAAGGAATACCTGGTGCGCGTGGCGCTGGACGGGGCCGAGGCGCGCAACACGCAAGCGCAGTTTCCGTCCGAAAAACTGGCCCTGCTGCGCCACGGCCTGCAGCTCGACGGCCAGCCGCTCAAGCCCGCCAAGGTGAGCTGGCAGAACGAGGAGCAGTTGCGCATCGTGCTGCGCGAGGGCAAGAAGCGCCAGATCCGCCGCATGTGCGAGCTGGTGGGCCTGAAGGTGGTGGGCCTGAAGCGCATCCGCATCGGCTCGGTTCTGCTGGGGCCGCTGCCGGCGGGGCAGTGGCGCTATCTGGGGCCGGGCGAATTGTTCTGAAGGTCGGTGGCCGGCTCACTTCTTGGCGGCCAGTTCCTTTTCCAGCGCATCGATGCGCTTTTGCATCGCGGCGATGCGGCCGTTGAGCGCCCCCACGTTGAAGGTGGTCTCGTTCTCGGCCGGCGCGTCCAGCTTGTTGCCATAGCCCAGCCAGGACGAGTCGTACACCTTCACGTTCTTGAAGCCCAGTTGCTCCAGCACGCCCGCCGTCTCGCTGGCGCGCGCGCCGGACTGGCAATACACCACCGTCTCCTTGTTCGGGTCGAGTTTGGCGTACAGCGCCTGCAGCTCGGGCTGTGCCTTCAGCGACATGCCGCGGCTGTCGCCCACGGTCTTTTGCGCCAGCTTTTGCAGCGTGGCGGGGTCGCTCCAGTTCATCTCGTAGGGGATGTTGACCGCGCCCGGAATGTGCCCGCCGCGCAGCGCGCGGATGTCGGCGCCGGCAAACTCCCGGGGCGTGCGCGCATCGACGATCTGCACGTCTTGCTTGCCCACGCGCGCCAGCACCTCCTGCGTGCTGACGGCGACCGCCGCGTTGGGCGCCAGCGTCAGCGCCACCGGCGTGGCCTTGGCCGCGCCCGTCTCCACGGGCAGGCCGGCGACCTGCCAGCCCTCGATGCCCTCGTGGTAGACGGTGACCCGGGTGCCGCCGAAATAGCGCAAGGCGTAACGGCCGAAATACGCGTTCCAGGTGCCGCGGTCGCCGTACACAACGGTCTCCTTCGCCGGGTCGATGCCGGCCGCGCCCAGGATCTGGGCGACCTCGGCGGTCGGCAAGAAGTCTTCCGAGTTGGCATCGCGCAGCGCGGCGGCGGCATCGCCCACCGACAGCGCGCCGGGCAGGTGGCCCCTGGCAAAGTCCTTGTCGCTGCGCACGTCCCACACCTGCACGGAGCGCTGCAGCGCCGCCTGGACCTGGGGCGTGTCGACGATCACCTGGGCCTGCGCCAGGCTGGCGCAGCACGCCAGGGTGACGGCCAGTGCGGCATGAAGGGATGGGGTGCGCATGGGATCTCCTCGACGTCGTGAATACGGCACGCTTGCCGATTCGCAGCATATCGACTTTCGGCGATGTGCCGCGCCGCGCCCGGTGGCCTCTTGAAAGGCCTCGCCTTGACCATAATTGTCAGTTTTATCCGCCTGCGCGGGCGGGCCTTTTCGGCCTGCCGCGGGCATACGCCGCCATTCATCCATGACCAAACAATCCCACGCCTTCCAGGCCGAAGTGGCCCAGCTGCTGCACCTGGTCACGCATTCGCTGTACTCCAACAAGGAGATCTTCCTGCGCGAGCTGATCTCCAACGCCTCCGACGCCTGCGACAAGCTGCGCTTCGAGGCGCTGGCCGACACCAGCCTGTACGGCGAGCAGCCCGAGCTGCGCGTGCGCATCGCCTTCGACAAGGCGGCCAGGACGCTCACCGTGACCGACACCGGCATCGGCATGAGCCAGGACGAGGCGGTGGCCCACCTGGGCACCATCGCCAAGAGCGGCACGCGCGAGTTCATGGCGCGGTTGTCGGGCGACCAGAAGGCCGACGCGCAGCTGATCGGGCAGTTCGGCGTGGGCTTTTACTCGGGCTTCATCGTGGCCGACCGCATCACCGTCGAGTCGCGCCGCGCGGGCCTGCCGCCCGAGCAGGGCGTGCGCTGGACGAGCGATGGCAGCGGCGCGTTCGAGGTCGAGGCCATCACGCGTGCCGAGCGCGGCACCAGCGTGACCCTGCACCTGCGCGAGGACGCGCTGGAGTACGCCGACGGCTGGCGCATCAAGGAGCTCATCAACAAATACTCCGACCACATCGCCCTGCCGATCCAGATGGAAGGCGAGCAGTGGGAAGAAGGCAAGGAAGAAGGCCAGCCCGGCCAGATGGTGAAGACCGGCGAGTGGGAAACCGTCAACCAGGCCACCGCGCTGTGGACGCGGCCCAAGAAGGACATCAGCGACGAGCAGTACACCCAGTTCTACGAGCAGATCGCGCACGACTGGCAGCCGCCGCTGGCCTGGACGCACAATCGCGTGGAAGGCGCCACCGAATACACGCAGCTGCTGTACCTGCCCAGCCACGCGCCGTTCGACCTGTGGGACCGCGAGAAGAAGGCGGGCGTCAAGCTGTACGTCCGGCGCGTGTTCATCATGGACGAGGCCGAGCAGCTGCTGCCGCGCTACCTGCGCTTCGTCAAGGGCGTGATCGACTCGGCCGACCTGCCGCTGAACGTCAGCCGCGAGCTGCTGCAGGAAAGCCGCGACGTGCGCGCCATCCGCGAGGGCAACACGCGCCGCGTGCTGGGCCTGCTGGAAGACCTGGCCAAGGCCCCGGCTGCCGCCACGCCCGCACCCACCGCCGACGATGCCGCGGTCACCGACGTGCAGGACAAGAACGAGGCCCAGGCCGGGGACAAGTACGCCACCTTCTGGCGCGAGTTCGGCGCCGTGCTGAAGGAGGGCCTGGGCGAGGACGCCGGCAACCGCGAGCGCATCGCCAGGCTGCTGCGCTATGCGTCAACCACCAGCGACCGCGCCAGCGTGACGCTGGACGACTACAAGGCGCGCATGAAGGAGGGCCAGAAGGCCATCTACTACATCACCGCCGACTCGCTGGCGGCGGCCAAGGGCAGCCCGCAGCTGGAGCTGTTCAAGAAAAAGGGCATCGAGGTGCTCTTGATGACCGACCGCGTGGACGAGTGGTCGCTGTCTTTCCTGCGCGAGTTCGACGGCACGCCGCTGCAATCGGTGGCCAAGGGCGCGGTCGACCTGGGTGATTTGCAGGACGCGGCCGAGAAGAAGGCCGCCGAAGAGGCCGCCGAAGCCGTCAAGCCGCTGATCGAGCACCTGAAGGAAGCGCTGAAGGACAGCGTGGAGGACGTGCGCGTCACCACGCGTCTGGTCGATTCGCCCGCCTGCCTGGTGGTCAAGGACGCCGGCATGAGCCTGCAGCTGGAGCGCCTGATGCGCCAGGCCGGCCAGGCCGTGCCCGCCACCAAGCCGGTGCTGGAGATCAACCCCGAGCACCCGCTGGTGAAAAAGCTCGAGGGCAACCCGCACTTCGACGACCTGGCGCACATCCTGTTCGACCAGGCCCTGCTGGCCGAAGGCGGCCTGCCGCAGGACCCGGCCGCCTATGTGCGGCGCGTGAACGCGCTGCTGGCATGAACCCGCTGAAGCGCACCGCCCCGAGAAGCTGGCGCGCCGTCACCCTGGGCCTGTGCGCCGCCGGCGCGCTGCTGGCCGGCTGCGCGGCGGGCGTCGGCATCGGCGTGCCCATCCTGCCCGGCGTGTCGCTGGGCGTCGGCGTGGGCTCGGGCGGCAACGTCAACCTGGGGGTCGGCACGGGCGTCGGGCCGGTCGGCGTCGGCGTGGGCGTCAACCAGAACGGCCAGGTGTCGGCCGGTGCCGGCGTCGGCGCCAGCGTGCCCGTGGGAGGCGCCCGCGTCGGTGCGGGCGTCGGCACGGGCACCGTGATCTACGACCCCAAGACCTCGGGCCGTCCGGCATCGGGCAACGCGCCTTGACGCGCAAGCATTCAGACGATTTCGGCCCTTGGCGCCCGCCCATAAAGCGCAGACAGCTATTAATTAAATAGCGTCCGCCGACGGCCACGGCCCCGCGGCCCAGGTCAATCCGTTGCGTAGATGTTCACGTCCTTGGTTTCGCGGAAGAACAGCAGGCCGATCACCAGCGTGACCGCCGCGATCACGATCGGATACCACAGGCCGTGGTACATGTTGCCGTTGGCGGCCACCATGGCAAAGGAGATGGTGGGCAGCATGCCGCCGAACCAGCCGTTGCCGGCGTGGTAGGGCAGGCTCATGGACGTGTAGCGGATGCGGGTCGGGAACAGCTCCACCAGCGCGGCGGCGATCGGCCCGTAGACCATCGTGACGTAGATCATCAGCACCACCAGGATGCCCACGATCAGCGGCTTGTTCATCTTGTCCGGGTCGGCCTGGTCGGGGTAGCCGGCGGCCTTCAGCGCGGCGCCGACCTCCTTCTTGAAGGCCGCGATGGCGGCCTTGCTCTCGTCGTCGAAGCTGTGGCCGACCACCCGGCCCGAGGGCGCGGCAATGACGGTGTCGCCGATTCGCACCGTGGCGCGCCCGCCCAGGGCCGACGCGTTGGTGTAGCTGACCGATTTTTCCGCCAGATAGCGCTTGGCGATGTCGCACGAGGTGCGGAAGTCGATCTCGCGCGCCACCGGCTTGCCGCCGAACGAGCAGTCGCGCCGCGCGGCCGTGACCACCACCTCGGCCTGGGACTGGGCCTGGGCCAGGTCGGGGTTGGCCGCCTGCGTCAGGGCGTGGAACAGCGGGAAATAGGTCAGCACCGCCAGCAGCAGGCCGGCCATGATGATGGGCTTGCGGCCCACGCGGTCGGACAGCGCGCCGAAGACGATGAAAAACGGCGTGCCGATGAGCAGCGCGATGGCCAGCAGGATGTTGGCCGTCGTCAGGTCCACCCGCAGCACGTTGGTCAGGAAAAACAGGGTATAGAACTGCCCCGTGTACCAGACCACGGCCTGGCCCGCCACCAGGCCGAACAGGGCCAGCAGCACCAGGCGCAGGTTCTTCCAGTGGGTGAACGATTCGGTCAGCGGCGCCCGGGACACCTTGCCCTGCGCCTTGATGCGCTGGAAGGCCGGCGACTCGCTGAGCGACAGCCGGATCCACACCGACACCGCCAGCAGGCCGATGGACACCAGGAAGGGAATGCGCCAGCCCCACTCGACGAACGCTTCGTCGCTCATCAGGTTGCGCACGCCCAGGATCACCAGCAGCGACAGCAGCAGGCCCACCGTGGCCGTGGTCTGGATCCAGGAGGTGTAGAAGCCGCGCTTGCCCGGCGGCGCGTGCTCGGCCACGTAGGTGGCCGCGCCACCGTACTCGCCGCCCAGCGCCAGCCCCTGCAGCATGCGCAGGGCGATCAGCACGATGGGCGCGAACACGCCCAGCGTGGCGTAGGTGGGCAGAATGCCGACGAGAAAAGTCGTCAGCCCCATGATGACGATGGTCACCAGGAAGGTGTACTTGCGCCCGATCATGTCGCCCAGGCGGCCGAACACCAGCGCGCCGAACGGCCGCACGATGAAGCCGGCGGCAAAGCTCAGCAGCGCGAAGATGAAGGCCGAGGTGGGGTCGAGCCCGGTGAAGAACTGCTTGGCGATGATCCCCGCCAGCGAGCCGTACAGGTAGAAGTCGTACCACTCGAACATCGTGCCCAGCGACGAGGCGAAGATGACCTTGCGGTCCGTGTGGTGGCCCGGCTGCGCCACCTGCGCCGATCGGCGCGCAGCCGCGGGGCCGGCGATGCGACCATCGGCCGTCAAGACCGAATCGGGTGCCTGTGCTGCCATGTTGGATGTCTCCTCGGTCGGTGCCGGGCACCGATGTGCGTCATGATGGATTGATACAGCAATACTTGCCTATTACATGATTTCACGATTGAGGCCGGCTGCGCAAGTCCATTCTGGTTCGGATCAGAGCGTCGCCCAAGGGGCTATTTTTTCGTTGTGACAAGCACTTAGCGCTCACGACGGCCTGCGTCCCACGGGCTTCAAAAAAGGGTAAACACCTAATGTCGAGCGCCACGAGGAAGCAAAAACGTTGCATCCGAGGCGACACGGGATGCGCCGGATGCGGGCATCGACACCGCGTCGTCGAGCGACAGCGGCCCAGGCGTGACACCTGGATTCACGCGAAGACACCTCCCCCGAAGACGCGATGCCCGGGCCTGTTGCAATCGCTCACGAGGCCGCTTTGCTTGTTAGGTTTGCGTCAGCCTCGGTCTCCACAATCCGCCCCGGCCGCACGGCCACCCGACCCCACCGAGGGCCCGAGGCCCACAGGAGACACAAGCATGCAAGACCCCATGGTCGAGCGGATTCAACGCAACCCCAAGTACCAGCAACTCAAGGCCACGCGCTCGCGCTTTGGCTGGTGGCTCACGATCCTGATGCTGATCGTGTATTACGGCTACATCGGCCTGATCGCCTTCGACAAGGAACTGCTGGCCACCCCCATCGGCGCCGGCGTCACCACGCTGGGCATTCCGCTGGGCCTGGCGGTGATCGTGTTCACCATCGTCATCACCGGCATTTACGTGCGTCGCGCCAACCGCGAGTTCGACGCCCTCACCCGCGACATCCTGAAGGACGCCACGAAATGACGCGCGCACGCACCTTCCTGGCGCCCGCCGCCCTGCTGGCCTGCACCGGCGCCGCCTGGGCCGCCGGCGGCGACCTGGGCGAGACCGCCAAGCAAGCCACCAACTGGATCGCCATCATCATGTTCACCGCCTTCGTGGCGCTGACGCTGTGGATCACCAAGTGGGCCGCGGGCCGCACCAAGTCGGCGGCCGACTTCTACACCGCCGGCGGCGGCATCACGGGCTTTCAGAACGGCCTGGCCATCGCGGGCGACTACATGTCGGCGGCGTCCTTCCTGGGCATCTCGGCCTCGGTCATGGCCACCGGCTACGACGGCCTGATCTATTCCATCGGCTTTCTGGTGGGCTGGCCCATCCTGACCTTCCTGCTGGCCGAGCGCCTGCGCAACCTGGGCAAGTTCACCTTTGCCGACGTCGCCGGCTACCGCTTCGCGCAGACGCCGTTTCGCGTCTTCGCGGCCTGCGGCACGCTGGTGGTGGTCGCCTTCTACCTGATCGCGCAGATGGTCGGCGCCGGCCAGCTCATCAAGCTGCTGTTCGGGCTGGACTACTGGATCGCGGTGGTGCTGGTGGGCGTGCTGATGATGATCTACGTGCTGTTCGGCGGCATGACGGCCACCACCTGGGTGCAGATCATCAAGGCCTGTCTGCTGCTGGCGGGCGTGAGCTTCATGGGCTTCATGGTGCTGGCCAAGTACGGCTTCAGCCCCGAGGCGCTGTTTGCCGACGGCGTGCGCGTGAAGACGCGGATCGCCGAAAGCGGCGGCGCGGCCAGCGACGTGGCGGCCAAGCTGGGCCTGTCCATCATGGGCCCGGGCGGCTTCATCAAGGACCCGATCTCGGCCATCAGCTTCGGCATGGCGCTGATGTTCGGCACGCTGGGGCTGCCGCACATCCTGATGCGCTTCTTCACCGTGCCCGACGCCAAGGAGGCGCGCAAGAGCGTGTTCTGGGCCACCACCTGGATCGGCTATTTCTACGTCATCATCTTCATCATCGGCTTCGGCGCCATCACCCTGGTGCTGTCCAACCCCGAGATGGCCGACACCACCAAGGGCGTGATCAAGGGCGGCGCCGGCACGGCCAACATGGCGGCGGTGCTGGTGGCCAAGAGCGTGGGCGGCGACGTGTTCTACGGCTTCATCTCGGCCGTGGCCTTCGCCACCATCCTGGCCGTGGTCGCCGGCCTGACGCTGTCGGGCGCCTCGGCCGTGTCGCACGACCTGTACGCCACCGTGTTCAAGAACGGCAAGGCCGACAGCGCCGCCGAGCTGCGCGTGTCGCGCCTGACCACGCTCACGCTGGGCGTGATCGCCGTGCTGCTGGGCATCGTGTTCGAAAAGCAGAACATCGCCTTCATGGTGTCGCTGGCCTTTGCCGTGGCCGCCTCGGCCAACCTGCCGCCGCTGATGTTGTCGGTGCTGTGGAAGGACTGCACCACCAAGGGCGCGGTGATCGGCGGCTTTCTGGGCCTGATTTCCTCGGTGGCGCTCACCGTGGTCTCGCCCGCGGTGTGGGAAGCCACGCTGGGCAACCCCAAGGGCAGCGCCTGGTTCCCCTACACCTCGCCGGCCCTGTTCTCGATGACCATCGGCTTCGTCGGCGTGTGGCTGTTCTCGGTGTTGGACCGCAGCGCGCAGGCCACCAAGGAGCGCGCGGCGTTCCCGGCGCAGCAGGTGCGCTCCGAAACGGGTCTGGGCGCGTCCAAGGCCTCGGCGCACTGAGCCATCGCGTCGACCAGAAAGAGAGGGCCTGCGGGCCCTCTTTTTTGTCACTCGCCACGCAACTCGCGCAGGCGGATGAAGGCCAGCGCCGCCATCACCGCGTCGTTCAGCGCGTCGTGCGCCTCGCGCGTCGGCAGGCCCAGCTCGGCCATGATGGTGGCGAAGCGCAGGTCGATGTCGGCCTGGTCGTGCTGCTGGTAGGGCGGCAGCTGGCGGAACTTGTAGTCGTAATACAGGCGCGAAACCTCGATCTGCGGCTGCGGCAGGCCGGTGCCCAGCAGCGGGCGCACCAGGCGATTGAGCATCGCCACGTCGAACTCCAGGTAGTAGCCCACCAGCGGGCGCGCGCCGATGAAGTGCAGCAGGCGGCGCGCCGCCTCGGGCGCGGGCAGGCCGCCGGCCACGTCCTGCGCGCGCAGGCGGTGCACGCGGATGCTGTCGGGCGAGACGCCCTTCTCGGGGCGGATCAGCAGCTCCAGCCGCTGGCTGGTGAGGATGCGCCGGCCCTGGATGCGCACCGCGCCGATGGCGATGATCTCGTCGCTGCGCGTGTTCAGGCCGGTGGTCTCGCAGTCCAGCGCCACCCATTCGTCGCGCGGCGGGGCGTCGAGCAGAAAGGCCCATTCGCCGCCCTGCAGGCGCTGGCGCGCACGGCGGGTCCTGAGCGCGTCGATCCAGCTCACAGCGCGTTCAGCCGAAAGCGCTGGCGCAGCACGGCCTTGAAGCGCTTGACCACGCCCAGGGCGTCCTTCAGCAGGTCGCGCTCCAGCGTGGACAGCGCCGCCGGATCGACCGCGCCCGTCACCGCATCGCCCCGTTCGAGCTCGTCCAGCCCGGCCTTGAGCTTGAGCGCCATCAGCAGCTGCAGCGCATCGCTCAGATCGCGCGCCAGGCCGGCGTCGAGCCCCCGCGCTTCGACCAGTCGGGCCAGGCGCTCGGTGGTGGCGGTCTCGGCCACGCGGTGCGCCAGCGCCAGGCTGCGCACGCCGTGCACGATGGGGAAGATGCCCTCCTTCTTCAAGTCCAGCCGGTCGGCGCCCTCGCCCAGCAGGCGGTGCCACCAGCGCCCGCTGCCGGCAAACAGGTCGATGGCGGCGGCAAAGCGCGCCAGCATCATGTCGTTGTCGGTGGCCAGCGACCACAGCGCGTCGCGCACGCCGGCCAGCAGCGCGGCATCGCCGGCCACGGCGTGGGCGTCCAGAAAGATCGCCAGGTTCATCAGGCTGTCGGGGCTGGGCATGAGCAGCCACTCGCGCACGGTGCGCGCGAAGTCGGCCGCCGGCAGGCGCCAGGCCGGGTTGCTGAGCATGATGCGGCCCGGGCAGGGCGGGTAGCCGAAGCGCTCGAGCGCGCCGGAAAAGCGCTCGCAGATGGTGGCCAGATCGGCCGGCGGCTCATAGCCGTCGCGCAGGATCAGCGCGTTGTCCTGGTCGGTTTTCAGCAGCTGTTCGCCACGGCCCTCGCTGCCCATCACCAGCAGGCAGCTGGACTCGACCAGCTCGCGCGGGGCGATGAGCTGCCAGGCGCGCTCGAACAGGCGCGCGTTCAGGTCCTGCACCAGGCGCGCGATCAGCATCACCTGCGTGCCGCCGCGATACTGGCGGCCGATCATGTCGGTGATCTGGCGCGCCGCGCCGGCCAGCTCGTCGATGCCGGTGGCGGCGGTGATGCGCAGGCCGATCAGCATCGAGTGATTGGACAGGAAGCTGAACACGTCCAGCGCCTCCAGCACGCCCAGCACCTGTTCGCCCTCGCGCACCACCACGCGGTGGATGTGATGGCGCACCATGGTGGCCAGCGCGTCACCCACCTGGGCCGAGGGCCGCACGGCGATGAGCGCCCAGTTGGTCAGCTCGCCCACCGCGATCTGATCGAGCGGACGCCCCGACAGGATGGCGCGCTGCAGCGCGTTGGTGGTGAACATGCCCAGCGTGGGCGGGCTCTGGCGCGCATCGCGCACCAGCACGTTGGTGGTGTGCTCGCGCTGAAACAGCCGCACCACCGAGACCACGTCGGTGTCGTGCTCGACGATGTGGGCCGCGCGCACGAAGGCCTCGTCCACGCGCGCCAGGTTCAGCGCCTGCAGCTCGTTGCGGCTGCGCCGCTGGCCGGCCGCGCTCAGCTTGGCGCCCAGGTCCGAAAACAGCAGCGCGCCGAAGTCGGCGTTGGCGGCGATCAGCTCGTTGACGGCCTGGTGCGCCAGCTCGTAGGCCAGCACCTCCTCGTCGGCCACGAAGCGGCTGCTGGACTTGCCCGCCACCAGGCCGCGGCCGTCGAAACTGTCGTCCGGCCCGTAGCGCGCCACGCGCTCGTCACCGTCGTACTGGCTGACGCGCCCCTTGATGAGCACGAACAGCTGCGTCGGCACCGAGCCCACGTCCAGGATCACCTCGCCGGCGCGGAAATAGGCGATGTCCACGCTGTCGCGCACCAGGCGCTGCTGCGACGGCGTCAGGCGGTCGAAGGGCGAGGCGGCGAAGTTGAAGGCATTGGGCATGGCGGTGCGCGCGGCCGGTCTTGGGCTATGCTGGCTGGCCCCGGGCATTGTCACCTCCATCGCCCGGGGCCCCTCGATCCATCATGAGGCGGCGCACTGACGCGGGTCTGACGCGCGACGGGTGCCCGCAACTTCGCAAGCCCATGCCATGAATACCGCCGACCCGACCACCGACTACAGCCAGGGCGCCGCCTTCGTGCGCGGCCAATACCTGCCCATCGGCCAGGCCACGCTGCCGCTGACCGACTGGGGCTTTCTGCGCTCGGACGCCACCTACGACGTGGTGACGGCCTGGGACGGCGCCTTCTTTCGGCTCGACGCGCACCTGGAGCGCTTTGCCGCCAGCTGCGCGCGCTTTCGGCTCGACCCGGGCATGGCCATGCCGCAGGTGGCGCAGGTGCTGGCCGAATGCGTGCGCCGCTCGGGCCTGCGCCGCGCCTATGTGGAGATGATCGTCACCCGCGGACAGCCGCCCTGGGGCTCGCGCGACCCGCGCCAGGCCGTCAACCAGTTCTATGCCTTTGCCGTGCCCTACGTCTGGATCGCCAACGAGGCGCAGCGCGCCCAGGGCCTGCACCTGCACGTGAGCGACGTGCAGCGCATCCCCTCGGCCAGCGTGGACGCGCGCGCCAAGAACTACCACTGGAACGACCTCACCATGGGCCTGCTGGGCGCGCTGGACGCGGGCTTCGACACCGTGGTGCTGAGCGACGGCGCGGGCCACGTGGTGGAAGGGCCGGGCTTCAACGTGTTTTGCGTTGGCGCCGACGGCGTGATCGTGACGCCCGCCAGCGGCGTGCTGGAAGGCGTGACGCGCCGCACCGTGATCGAGATGGCGCAGGCGCTGGGCCTGCCGCTGCAGCAGCGCGCGCTGCCGGCCGCCGAGCTGCGCGGCGCGCGCGAGGCCTTCCTGTCCAGCTCGGGCGGCGGCGTGCTGCCCGTCACGCGGGTGGACGGTGCCACCATCGGCGACGGGCGGGTGGGCGCCGTGACGCAGCGGCTGATCGAAACCTACTGGGCCTGGCACCGCGACCCGCGCTACAGCACGCCGATCGCCTACTGAGCGCGGGCGCCGACCCTCACGCGCGCTCCAGCAGCCAGGGCGTGCGCGGCCAGTCGGCCACCTGCCAGAGGCGGTCGAGCGCGCGCTGCAGGTCGGCCGGCGCCACGGTGCCGCTGTAGGCGGCCAGGCGCAGGGCCTTGGCGGCGATCTCGTCGCGCGTCAGCGTGTTGCCGGGGTCGCCCTTGGGTTCGTCCACGCGGCCGTGCAGGCTGCGGCCATCGGTGGTGGTCACGGTCACCTTGCCGATCCAGCGCCGCGGGTAGGCGGCATCCACCTCGGGGTCGAGCACCATCGACACCCGCTCGCGCAGCGCCTGCGTCGGCGCGCTGCGGTACTCGCGCTCGAACTCCGTCAGCCCGGCGTGGCCGAACTGCGCCACCAGCGCCAGCACCGTGCCCATGCTGAACTTGCTCTGGTGCACCGTGCGCGGATCGACGACCGGACCGAGCACGTCGAGCGCGCCCTGGTGCACGTGCGCCACCACCTGCGCGATGTCGCCCGGCTGCAGGCCGTGCTGGCGCACCACGGCCAGCAGGGCATCGGCCGCCGGGTGCGTGTGGCGGCAGCTGGCATGCCACTTGAAAGAGGTCTCGGCCGTGGCCCAGCGCTCGCCCAGGCCGTCGGTCAGGCGCGCCGGATCGGCGTCGTGGCTCATGCCGGCGGCCATGCCCTGCGCGCCGGTGAAGATGTCGGCCGCGCCGGTAAAGCCGTCCTGCGCCAAATAGGCGGCCATCAGCCCGGCACCGGCGGCGTGCGCGGTGTGCAGCTGCTTGCTGTCGGCGGCGGTGCGCAGAAACTCCCACAGGCCGGCCGACTGCGTGCCGGCCGAGCCGAAGGCGTGCCGCATGCGCGCGCCGTCCAGCCCCAGCAGGCTGCCGGTGGCCGCCGCCGCCGCCAGCGTGCCGGCCGTGCCGGTGGTGTGGAACACCTTGTAGTGCGAGCGGCCGAGGAATTCGCCCACGCGGATGCCCACCTCGTAGCCCGCCACGCAGGCGGCGATCAGTTGCCGGCCGCTGGCGCCGACGGCCTGCGCCACCGCCAGCGCGGGTGGAAACACCACCGTCGCCGGGTGGAACACCGCGCCGTTGTGCACGTCGTCCTGCTCGGCCACGTGCGAGGCCGCGGCGTTGGCCATGGCCGCCCCCCAGGGCGAGCTGCCGCGCCCGCGGGCGACGATTTCGCTGGCGCCGTCCGCCGGGCCCATGGTCTGCACGAAGCGCGCGATGCTCTGCACCGGCCGCGCACCCTGCCCGCCCACGGTGGAGCCGAACCAGTCGACCAGCAGGTTCTCGGTGAAGCGGACCACCGGCGCGGGGATGGCGTCGAAGCGCAACTCGGCGGCGAATCGCGCCAATCGTTCAGCCTGCGTGCTCATGTCGATCCTTCAATAAAATCAGCTTGCAGCCGGCGTCCATCAAGCGCAAGCAGCTATGAATTTCATATGGCCTTGGCCGCTCGCAGCGCGGCGATATCGGCCGCGGAACGGCCCAGTTCGCGCAGGATGGCCTCGGTGTGCTGGCCCACGCCCGGCACGGCGGCCATGCGCGGCTCGAAGGCGCTGCTGCGCCCGGGCGGCAGCAGCGCGGGGATCTCGCCCGCCGGCGAGCCGACGCGGCGCCAGCGCCCGCGTGCCTGCAGCTGTGGGTGCGCCCACAGGCCGGCCATGTCGTTCATGCGCGCGTTGGCGATGCCGGCGGCGTCCAGCCGCGCCTCGACCTGGGCCGTCGTCCGGGCGGCGAAGGCCTGCACGATGAGGGCCTTCAGCTCGTCGCGATGCGCGTTGCGGCGGGCGTTGGCGTCGAAGCGCGGGTCGCTGGCCAGCGCCGCGTCATCCAGCACCTGCGCGCAGAACGCGACCCACTCGCGCTCGTTCTGCAGGCCCAGCATCACGGTGCCGCCGTCGCCCACCGGGAACGGGCCGTAGGGGTAGATGCTGGCGTGGCTGGCGCCGGTGCGCGGCGGTGGCGGCGCGCCCTCGTAGGCGTAGTACATCGGGTAGCCCATCCACTCGCCCAGCGCTTCGAGCATGGACACGTCGATCGCGCTGCCCTCACCCGTGCGGCCGCGCAGCAGCAGCGCCGACAGGATGCTGGTGTAGGCGTACATGCCGGCGGCGATGTCGGCGATGGAGCAGCCGGCCTTGCTGGGCGCCTCGGGCGTGCCGGTGATGGACAGGAAGCCCGCCTCGCTCTGGATCAGCAGGTCGTAGGCCTTCTTGTCGCGGTACGGCCCGTCGTCGCCGTAGCCCGAGATGTCGCACACGATCAGGCGCGGATGCGTGGCGTGCAGGGCGTCGAAGGACAGCCCCATGCGCGCGGCGGCGCCGGGCGCCAGGTTCTGCAGCAGCACGTCGGCGCCGGCCAGCAGCTCGCGCAGCACGGCCAGCGCCGCGGGCTGCTTGAGGTCGAGCGTGAGGCTTTCCTTGCCGCGGTTGGTCCAGATGAAGTGCGAGGCCTGGCCCGCCACGCGCGTGTCGTAGGCGCGCGCGAAGTCGCCCACGCCGGGGCGCTCGACCTTGATGACGCGCGCGCCCAGATCGGCCAGCTGGCGGCTGGCGAAGGGCGCGGCAATGGCGTGCTCCAGCGAGACGACGGTGATGCCGTCGAGGGGTCTGGGTTTGGTCATGTCTTGAATGGCTTTTGACTACCGAATACCGGGTACCGAACGCAGAGGACGCAGAGAATTCGCAGAGGGCGCAGAAGGAATACCAATTTTTTGGCTGTTTTTTGCGTCCTCTGCGAGTCCTTTGCGTCCTCTGCGTTCGGCTGTTCCGGCTGTTCGGCTGTTCCGGCTGTTCTGCAGTTTCAGAACGACCGCGGCAAGCCCAGCACATGCTCGGCCACGTAGCTGAAGATCATGTTGGTGGAAATCGGCGCCACCTGGTACAGGCGCGTCTCGCGGAACTTGCGCTCCACGTCGTATTCGCAGGCAAAGCCGAAGCCGCCGTGCGTCTGCAGGCAGACGTTGGCGGCCTCCCAGCTCGCCTTGGCGGCCAGGTACTTGGCCATGTTGGCGGCGGCGCCGGCGTTCTCGTGCGCGTCGATTTTGGCGCAGGCCTGCCAGCGCATCAGGTTGGCGGCCTCCAGCTCGATGAAGGCCTCGGCGATCGGAAACTGCACGCCCTGGTTCTGCCCGATCGGGCGGTTGAACACCACGCGCTCGTTGGCATACTTGCGTGCGCGGTCGATGAACCAGTAGCCGTCGCCGATGCACTCGGCCGCGATCAGCGTGCGCTCGGCGTTCAGGCCGTCCAGCAGCGTCTTGAAGCCGCCGCCCTCGGGGCCGAGCAGGCTCTCCTCGGGGATCTCCAGCTTGTCGAAAAACAGCTCGTTGGTCTCGTGGTTGACCATGTTCAGGATCGGCCGCACCGTCAGGCCCTGGCCGATGGCGCTCTTGAGGTCGATCAGAAAGCAGCTCAGCCCTTCGGAGCGCCTTTTGACCTCGGCCAGCGGCGTGGTGCGCGCCAGCAGGATCATCATGTCGCTGTGCTGGATGCGGCTGATCCACACCTTCTGGCCATTGATGACCCAGCGCCCGTCCTTCTTCTCCGCCGTGGTCTTCAGGCGCGTGGTGTCGCTGCCGGTGCTGGGTTCGGTCACGCCCATGGACTGGATGCGCAGCGCGCCGCTGGCGATTTGCGGCAGGTAGCGCTGCTTCTGCGCCTCGGAGCCGCTGCGCACGATGGCGTTCATCACGTACATCTGGCCGTGGCAGGCGCCCGAGTTGCCGCCGCTGCGGTTGATCTCCTCCATGATGACCGAGGCCTCGGCCATGGACAGGCCCGAGCCGCCGTATTGCTGCGGGATCAGCGCCGCCATCCAGCCGGCCGCCGTCAGCGCCTGCACGAATTCCTCCGGGTAGCCGCGCGCCAGATCCACCTTGCGGTGGTACTCGTCCGGGAACTGCGCGCACAGGCTGCGCACCGCTTCGCGGATCTCTTGACAAGAATCGGATGGGGTCATGTCAACTATTCAATCAATAGCAGCTGGCTCTTGTCCAGCAAGCGTTACAAGCCTTTTTCATTCAAATTCGAGCGCGCCCTGCACGGTCAGCCAGCCCTCGTGGTCGTGCGCCCACAGCCGCACGCCGCGCCCGTCCGCCAACGGCTGGCCGTTGACGAAGAAGGGATGCAAATCAAACGTCGGCCGCACGGCGCGAAACTCGAAGCGGCGCACGAAGCGCCCGGGCGCGTGGCGCCGCGCCAAGTCCACCAACAGCGTGGCGATCAGCGGGCCGTGCACCACCAGGCCGGGGTAGCCCTCCACCTCGGTCACGTAGCGGCGGTCGTAGTGGATGCGGTGGCCGTTGAAGGTGAGCGCGCTGTAGCGAAACAGCAGCACCGGGTCGGGCACGATCTCGCGCCGCCAGGGTGCCTGCTGCTCGGCCGCCTGCGGCGCGGGCGGCGTGGCGCCCGGCAGCGGCGCGCCGCGGTAGACGATGTCGTGCTCCTCGGTGAGCGCCAGGCCGCGCGCGTTGTGCACATCGTGCTTCACCAGCACGAACACCATCTCGCCGCTGCGCCCGCTCTTGTGCGAGACCGACTCGATGCGCGAGACGCGCCGCGCCGCATCGCCCACGCGCAAGGGCGTGTCCGCCTGCCACGCCAGGCGCCCGCCCGCCCACATGCGCCGCGGCAGCGGCACCGGCGGCAAGAAGCCGCCGCGCCGGGGGTGGCCATCCGCCCCCAGTTCGCCCTGCGGCGCCTGCGGCAAAAAGTACAGCCAGTGGCCCAGCGGCGGCACCGCGTCGCCCGGCCGCGGCGGCGCATCGGTGCGGTCGAGCGTGGCCGACCAGCCGCGCAGCGGCGCGGCGGTGATGTCGTCATGTACTTCTTCGCTGCGCCCGGTCCAGGCGCGCAGGCGCTGCAGCGCGGCTGCGTCGAGCGCGGCGGGCATGGCCTGCTGTTCCATGGGATGCTGAATCATCGCTTCGACCCTTCCGATGCGTCTCAACAGAATACTCCGCGGTGGGGCCGGGAAAGCCGCAGCAGCCACGCCGGATTCAAGGCGCCATGCGATAGCGCCCATCGCCATCCAGCCGCACCACGGCCTGCGCCTGCAGCTCGGTCAGGTGCTGGGCGATGCTGCGGCGCTCGGCGCTTTCGACATAGGGCAGCTCGAAGCCCGGCGGGTACAGCAGGCGGCGCCGGACCAACTCGTCCAGCGTGTGCGGACGCTCGCGCAGGTAGCCCAGCAGGCGCTCGCTGCGCTCGTCGATCTTGGCGGCAAAGCGCGCCAGATGGTGCAGAAAGTCGGCCCGCTCGGTCAGCACGCCGCGATGGTGCGAGGTGACCCAGACGCGGGCGTCGATGTCGCGCACGCGCCGCAGGCTGCGGCGAAACTGCGTCAGATCGGATGTCGCGTCGCCGTAGTAGGGGCCGAAGCCCGTCAGATCGATGTCGCCGATGAAGGCCAGGCCCTCGCTCTCGACCACCAGCGCGCAGTGGCCGGCCGTGTGGCCCGGCAGGTGGTGCGCGCGGATGCGCACGCCGCCACCCAAGTCCCACAGCGCGCCGTCGGCGTAGGCGCTGGCGCCGGGCCGGGGTGCGTAGTCGAAGTCGCGCTCGATGGCCGCGCGCATGGTCGCCAGCACGGCGTCGGGGTAGCCGTAGTGGCGCGCCAGGCCGGCCCAGGACTGCGCGGCGGCCAGGTCGGCCTCGTGCACCTGCACGCGCGCCAGCGGCAGGCGGCCCAGCGCCACCATGTGGTCTTCGTGCACGTGGCCGAGGATGACCGCGTCCACCCCGTCCAGGTCGGCGCCGATGTGGCGCGCGACCTGCGGCGTGTCGAAGGCCACGCGCACGTCGGCCCCCTGCACGATGACCTGGTTGCCGTCGGGGTACTTGCCGGACTTCTCGCCCAGGTACACGCGCGCGGCGCCGAAGTGCAGGGCCTGCATGGCCGCCCTAGCGCTTGATGCCCACGGCCACGCCGTCGGGCGCCGTCCAGGCGGCGTCGAGCGCCGCGCCCTCCGCGCCGCCCGCCAACTGGGCGCGCAGCATGGGCAGGGCGTCGAAGCCCCAGAACACGCGCCCGTCCAGCACGAAGCTGGGCACGCCGAACACGCCGGCCGCCAGCGCCTGCTCGGTGGCCGCGCGCAGCGCCTGCTTCACCTCGTCGCCGGCGGGGTCGAGCGCGGGCGCCAGGGTGGCCGTCAAGTCCGCCAGCCGCGCCGGGGCGTCGGCCGCCTGGCCGCCGCGCCACACGTGACGAAAAATCGTCTCCACCACGTAGCGGTTGGGCGCACCGTGGCGCGCGCAGGCCCAGGCCAGGCGCAGCAGGGCCAGGGGGTTGAAGGGGTGGGCGGCGGGCACGGCCAGCTCGATGCCGTTGCGGGCCGCCAGCCAGCTCACCTGCCGATAGGTCCAGTCGCGCTTGGTGGCGATCTCGGCCGGGCCCAGTTGGCCGTGGTGCTTGAGCAGGCCGGCGAACAGCACCGGGCGGTACGTCATCTCGTAGCTCAGACCTTGCAGCGCCTGCGGCAGCTGCTCGAACGCCAGGTAGGCGTAGGGCGAGATGAAGTCGAGGTAGCAATCAACGTGCTTCATGCGTGGCCTTCTTTAGTCCAGCGAAACGGAGAAATCGACGGTGCGCTGGTGTCGCAATGGGTGCAGGCCAAGGCGCGCGCCGCAGCCAAGGCTGGTGCCTTGGCAAGGTGCGCAACGCCGGCATGCGCCCGTTGCGGCACCAGCCCTTCGGGTGAACGCCTGGCAGGGCCGCACTCTTCGTTGCCGTGCTCGCCGGGTGTCCAACCCGGCTGCGCCCGACGCCTCGATTGCAGCCCTGTCAGGCATTCACGCACCGCCGATTTCTCCGTTTCGCTGGACTAGCGCGCGGCGAGCCTGGATGCGCCGCCACACGGCGCGCTTGTCGTCTTCGCTCATGCCGCCCCAGCCGCCGATTTCCTCCAGCCGGCGCTGGCAGCCTTCGCACCAGCCCGTCACGGCGCTGATGCGGCAGACCTGGATGCAGGGCGAGGGCACGGGGCCGGTATCGAAATCGGGGTCGAATTGGGCTGCAGCGCCCATGTCACAAGCGCCAAAAGCTATATTTTTTATAGTGTTCGACATCAGGCGTCCGCCTGCACCACATCCGCCACCGGGGCATTGCCGGTCAGCTTGGCGAGGTCCTGCGGGCGCAGCCTGAACACCGCGTGCGGGTGGCCGGCCGCCGCCCAGATCTCATCGAAGCGAAACAGCTCGCGGTCGATCAGCACCACCGGCGGCGTGGCGTGCGCCACGGGCGAGACGCCGCCGATGGAAAAGCCGGTGCGCGCCTTGACGAAATCGGCATCGGCGCGGCCGGTCTTGCCCACCAGCGCATCGACCTTTTTTTCGTCCACGCGCCGATCGCCCGAGGTGATGACCAGCACCGCCACATCGTCGCTCCGGCGCCGAAAGATGATGCTCTTGGCGATCTGCCCCACCTGCACGCCCAGCGCGTCGGCCGCCTGCTGCGCGGTGCGCGCGGCATCGTCCAGCAGTTGCGGCGCGTGCGGGTGGCCGGCAGCCTGCAGGGCCGCGGCCACGCGCTGCATGCCTTCGGGTTGAGCCTTGGGGTCTTGCATCGCCCTCATCCGGCGCGGGCCGCGCGGTCCGCCATCAGCAGGCCGGCGCCCATGGCCATCAGCACGCCGCCGAACACGCGGTTTTGCGCACGCCGCGCCCGCACCGAGCGCAGCCCCGCGCTCAGGCCGGCGGCCAGCGCGGCGTAGCCGTGCATCACCACCAGGTCGGTCGCCACCGTGGTGGCCAGCAGGATCAGCAACTGCAGGGCCAGCGGCCGGTGCGGGTCGATGAACTGCGGCAGCACCGCGACCATGAACACGATGCCCTTGGGGTTGGTGGCGTTGGTGAGCATGCCCTGCACCAGGCGCTGGCGCACGCTCAGTGGCGCCGCGCGCGCGGCGTCGGCCTGACCCGCCGGCCCCGTCACCGGCGCGCGCCACTGACGCCAGCCCAGCCACAGCAGATAGCCCGCGCCCAGCGCCTTGACCACCATGAAGGCCGCCGCCGAGGTGAGCAGCAGCGCGCCCACGCCGGCACCCGCCACCAGCAGGATGATGGCGAGGCCGATCTGCAGCCCGACAATGGTGGCCGTGGTCTGGCGCACGCCGTAGGTCAGGCCGTGGCTCATGCTCAGCACCGCGCCCGAGCCGGGCGACAGGGCGATCACCCAGGCGGCCACGAGGTAGGCCAGCCAGACATGCAGGTCCATGCCGCTCACCCTGCCCGCTTGTTCAGGATGGCCGTCGCCACGCGCGAGTTGGGCTTGCGTCCCAACTGGGCGCTGATGAAGGCGCCAGCGTCGACCAGTTGGTCGAGGTCGATGCCGGTGTCGATGCCCATGCCGTGCAGCAGGTAGACCAAGTCTTCGCTGGCGACATTGCCGGTGGCGCCCTTGGCGTAGGGGCAGCCGCCCAGGCCGGCCACGGAGGACTGGAAGTTCCACACCCCCAGTTCGAGCGCCGCCAGCGTGTTGGCCAGCGCCTGGCCGTAGGTGTCGTGAAAGTGGCCGCTCACGTGGGCTATGTCGTAGTGCGTGAGCGCCGCCTCGATCGCGCCCTGGATCTTGCGCGGCGTGCCGACGCCGATGGTGTCGGCCACGTCCACGCGATCGACGCCGATGCCCTTCATCAGGCCGGCCAGGTAGGCCACGCGCTCGGGCGCGATGTCGCCCTCGTAGGGGCAGCCCACCGAGCAGCTCATCGAGCCGCGCACGGCCACGCCCTGGGCGTGCGCGGCCTGCACCACCGGGGCAAAGCGCTCGATGCTCTCGGCAATGGAGCAGTTGATGTTCTTCTGGCTGAAGGCTTCGCTGGCGGCGCCGAAGACGCAGATTTCATCGGGCCGATCGCGCAGCGCCGCCTCCAGCCCCTTCATGTTGGGCGTCAGCACCGAGTAGCGCACGCGCGCATCGCGCCGGATGCCGCTCATCACCTCGTGGTTGTCGGCCATCTGCGGCACCCACTTGGGACTGACGTAGCTGGTGACCTCGATCTCGCGCAGGCCGGCGGCCTGCAGGCGCGCCACCAGCTCGATCTTGGCGGCAGCCGGCACGGGCTGTTTCTCGTTTTGCAGCCCGTCGCGCGGGCCGACGTCGATGATGCGGACTTGAGTGGGAAGGGACATGGCGCTCGGGGCAGAGGGACTTTGGCAGTTTAATGGGCACGCGGCTTGCCTGCTGGCTCGCTGGCTCAATAGCCGCGCGCGCGGTCGACCAGTCCCGGCAAAGCCTCGCCGCGCAGCCCCGTCTGCACGGCCTGCGCAATCTGGGCCACGGCCTCGCGGCGCAAGGTCATGGCCGAGATGTGCGGCGTGAGCGTGACCTTGGGGTGCGACCACAGCCAGTGGCCGGCGGGCAGCGGCTCCTCGGCCATGACGTCGAGCACCGCAGCCGCGAGATGGCCGTCGTCCAGCACGGCGCGCAGGTCGTCCTCGACCACCAAGTCGCCGCGCGCGATGTTGATCAGGCAGCCCCCGGGCTGCAGGCACCGCAGGCGCGCGCGGTCGACGAGGCCGCGCGTGGTCGCGGTCAGTGGCAGCAGGCACACCAGCACACGGCTGGCAGCCAGGAAGGCGTCCAGCTCGCCCGCGCCAGCGAAGCAGCGCACGCCCGCGACCGCGCGCGGCGTGCGGCTCCAGCCCAGCACCGGAAAGTCGAACGCCTGCACCGCCCGCGCAACGCGCGTGCCCAGCACGCCCAGGCCGAGGATGCCGACCGGATACGCGCGGCGCTCGCGCGCGGCGTGCGGCTGCCACAGGCCCTGCCGCTGCTGCGCGCGATAGACGCCGAGCTGACGAAAAAAATCGATCAGCGCGTGGCACACGTACTCGGCCATCTGCACCGCCATGCCCGCATCCTGCAGCCGCAGCACCTGCAGCGCGGGCGGCAGGCGCAAAGACAGCAGCTTGTCGACCCCGGCGCCCAGGTTGAACGCGACCTTCAGCTGCGGCTGTTCGTCGAACAACTGCTGCGGCGGGTTCCACACCAGCGCCCAGTCGTATTCGGCGGCCATGCCCGGCTGCCAGGGGTCGATGGGCACAGCGGGCAGCGCGGCCTGCAGCTCGCGCTGCCAGGCCGAGCCGGGCCGCTCGGCGCGGTTGCACAGCAAAATTTTCACGCACCGGACTCCAGGCGCAGCAGCTCGGCGCCCTCGGGCACCTGGTCGCCCGGCGCGTACAGCACCTCGCCCACCACGCCGTCCTGCGGCGCGGCAATGGTGTGCTCCATCTTCATGGCCTCCATCACCGCCAGTGGCTGGCCCTTGCGGACGGTGTCGCCGGCCTTGACGGCGATGCTGACCACCTTGCCCGGCATGGGCGCGGTCAGGCGTCCGCCCTCGCCCGCGCCTTCGCCGGCGCTGGCCAGCGGGTCGAGCTCGGCGATCTGCGTGGCGCCGGCATCGCCGAAGATGTGCAGCACCTCGCCCAGCCGGTACACGCGCAGCACCTGGCGGCGGCCGCCGTAGCGCAGGTCGATCGGTGCGTCGGCGCCCAGGCCCTGCGGCGTGAAGTCGAGCGCCGCCGCGGGCGCATCGCCCACCTGCAGGCTCAGGCCGTCGTCCAGATAGCGCAGCTTGGCCACCACGTCCTGGCCCTGATAGTCGTAGTCGATGCGGCGCGAGGCCACGCCGTGCGAGCGAAAACCGTCGCGGCGCGAGAAGGGGTCGTGGTCTGGCTGGCGCGCTCGCCCAGCACCGAGTGCGCGGCGGCGGCGGCCACGGCCAGCTCGGCGCCCAGCGGGTCCTGGTGGAACAGCCGCGCCTGCTCGCGCTGGATCAGCGCGGTGTCGAGCTGGGCCTGGCTGAAGGCCGGCGTGGCCAGCACCCGGCGCAGAAACTGCACATTGGTCTGCACGCCGACGATGTGCGTTTGCGCCAACGCGGCGTCCAGCAGGCCCAGCGCCTGCTCGCGCGTGTCGCCGTGCACGATCAGCTTGGCGATCATCGAGTCGTAGAACGGGCTGATGGCGTCGCCCTCGCGCACGCCGTCGTCCATGCGCGTGGCGCCGATGGCGAAGGCGCTGTGCGGCGGCTTGCGGTACACATGCAGGGTGCCGGTGGCGGGCAGGAAGTCCTTGTCGGGGTTCTCGGCGCAGATGCGCGCCTCGATGGCGTGGCCGTGGATGCGCAGCTCGTCCTGCGTCAAGGGCAGTGGCTGGCCGGCGGCCACGCGCAGCTGCCATTCGACCAGGTCTTGCCCGCTGATGGCCTCGGTGACTGGATGCTCGACCTGCAGCCGCGTGTTCATCTCCATGAAGTAGAACCTGATCTGCTCGGGGTGCGCGTAGCCGCCGGGCTGCTCGGCAATGAACTCGACCGTGCCGGCGCCGACGTAGCCGACGGCGCGCGCAGCGGCCACCGCGGCCTCGCCCATCTGCTGGCGCAGCGCCGGCGTCATGCCGGGCGCGGGTGCTTCTTCCAGCACCTTCTGGTGGCGGCGCTGCACCGAGCAGTCGCGCTCGAACAGGTAGACGTAGTTGCCGTGGCGGTCGCCGAAGATCTGGATCTCGATGTGGCGCGGGCGCTGCACGTATTTTTCGACCAGCACGGCGTCGTTGCCGAAGCTGTTGGCCGCCTCGCGCTGGCAGGACGCGAGCGCGGCGGCGAAGTCCTCGCTTTGGTTCACCTCGCGCATGCCCTTGCCGCCGCCGCCCGCGCTGGCCTTGATCAGCACCGGGTAGCCGATGCGGTCGGCCTCGCGCTGCAGCAGCGCCGGGTCCTGGTCCTCGCCCTGGTAGCCGGGCACCAGCGGCACGCCGGCCTTGGCCATCAGGCGCTTGGACTCGGCCTTCAGGCCCATGGCCAGGATGGCGCCGGCGGGCGGGCCGATGAACACCAGGCCGGCGTTGGCGCAGGCCTGGGCGAAGTGCTCGTTCTCGCTCAGAAAGCCGTAGCCCGGATGGATGGCCTGCGCGCCCGTCGTCTTGGCGGCGTCGATGATGCGCTGCCACTGCAGATAGCTGTCCTTGGGCGCGCTGCCGCCGATGTGCACGGCCTCGTCGCAGGCCATGACGTGCTTGGCGTGGGCGTCGGCGTCGGAATAGACGGCGACGGTGCGCACGCCCAGGCGCCGCGCCGTGGCGGCGACGCGGCAGGCGATTTCGCCGCGGTTGGCGATCAGTATTTTTTTAAACATGGCGCCCTCCGCGGCTCATCGCCTGCCGCACGCTGCGCGTGCCAGGCAATTTGGCTAGCCCGCGCTGCGCGCGAACGCCGCGATTGGCAATCAGGATCTTGGTGAACATGGTCTCGACCTCGTGAGCGTCAGGGCACGCCTTGCGGCGCGGGCGGCGAGCGGCCCAGGAAAGCCCCGAGCTTGCGCAGCACCAACTTGAAAAACTTGAACAGCAGCACCAGCAGCAGCGCCGACAGCACCAGCATCACCGCCAGCGCCACGCCGAACAGCAGCGGGTGCTGCGTGGCCAGCCACACCACGGCCACCGACAGGCCGTCCTCGAACAGCGACGCCCCCCAGTTGCTGAACGGCTCCGGGCTGGTGTTGATGGCCGCGCGCGTGGTGGCCTTGGTGGCGAAGGCCGTGGCCGCCAGCGAGCCGCCCAGCAGGCCCGCGACCAGCCCCATGGTGCCCGAGTCGGCGCCGAACACGCCGGCCGCCAGCAGCGCGCCGGCGGGAATGCGGATGACGCTGTGCACCGTGTCCCACAGGCTGTCGACCCAGGGGATCTTGTCGGCAAAAAACTCCACCAGCATCATGAAGCCGCTGGCGGTCAGCACCGCCGGGTGCGCCAGCACGTGCAGGCCCGGCGGCAGCGCGATCCAGCCGGCCGCGCCCAGGGCGCCGGTCAAAAAGACGACGGCGTACAGCCGGAAACCGCTGGCCCAGCCCAGCGCCGCGGCCAGTGCCACCAGGCTGGGCATGTCCATCCTGGCCGTCGCCTGGCTGACGGCATCGCCCACCTGGCCGGCGGCGCTGCCGACGGCCGCGGCGGTGCCGGCGTCGGGACCGAAGCCGATGCCGTGCAACCACTGGACGAAGGTCTGGACGAGTTCCTGCATGGACGTGCCTCGTGGGGTCAATCAGTCCCGACGTACCTTGGTTCGCTCGATTACTATCATATCGATAGCTGTTCGCGCTTGATTCACCTGGGCTTGAGCAATAAAACGCTTGAAATTCATGATGACTGCAACCATGCCGGCTTGCGCTTTTGCAGAAAGCTCTGCACGCCCTCCTTGCCTTCGTCGCTGGCGCGGATGTCGGCGATGCCCTCGACCGTGCGGTCGATCAGCAGGCGGGTGATGTCGCGCCCGGCCACGTCCTGCACCAGGCGCTTAGCAGAGCGCACCGCACCCGGGCTGGCCGCGGTGAGGGCGCGCACGATCTCGCCGACCTGGTCGTCGAGCTGCTCGGCCGGCACCACCTCGTGCACGAAACCCATGCGCAGCGCCTCGGCGGCGCCGAAGCGCTCGGCCGTCAGGAACCAGCGGTGCGCCGCGCGCGGCCCCATGGCGCGAATGACGTAGGGGCTGATGGTGGCCGGGATCAGGCCCAGCTTGACCTCGCTCAGACAGTAGTGCGCCGTGTCCACGCTGACGGCCACGTCGCAAGCCGCCACCAGGCCCATGCCGCCGGCGTACACGTCGCCCTGGATGCGCGCCACCGTGGGCTTGGGGCATTCATAAAGCGTGCGCAGCATGAAGGCCAGCTGGGCGGCATCCTGCAGGTTCTCCTCGCGGCTGTAGTCGGCCATGCGGCGCATCCAGTTCAGGTCGGCGCCGGCGCAAAAGGCCGGGCCCTCGGCGGCCAGCACGATGGCGCGCACGTCGGCGCGCTCGCCGAGCTGGACAAAGGTCTCGGACAGGCGAGCGATCACGGCGTCGTTGAAGGCGTTGCGCACTTCGGGGCGACTGAGCGTGACGGTGGCGACGTGGCTGTAGACGTCGATGCGGATGTCGGTGCTCATGGCTTGGCTTGTTCCTGTTGCAGCATGTGGACCAGATCGAGTTCGGGGCAGGGCTGGCCCAGCGCGGTCAGCGCGGCGGTGATCTGCCCGCGGTGGTGGGTGCCGTGGTTGAACACGTGGGCCAGGGTGGTGGCGAACGGCAGCGACACCGCAGTGCCGCGCATGGTGGTGTAGTCCAGCGTGCCATCCCAAGCGGTGGGCGCCAGGTCGGCGATCAGGGGCGCCCAGCGCTCGGCGCCTTCGCGCAGGCGCTGCGCCAGACGGTGACGGTCCGTCTCCAACTCCGCGTCGAGCGCCACGCGTGGTGACGTCCCCTCGGCAAAGCGCACGAACCAAAGTTGATGCTCGCCCACCAGCAAATGATTCAGCGTGCCGTGGATGCTCTTGAAGAACAGGCCCATGTCGCGTCGGTAGTCTTCGTCGCTGACCTGTGCCACCGCATCCAGCAACCGCGCGGTGGCCCACGCGTTGTAGCGCGCCAGGGTGCTGAAGTGATCGGTCCAGTTCACGTCAATGGCCCCAGACGCGCAGGCCCCGGTGCGCGGCCATGGCGTCGTAATCGCGGTCGCCGTGCAACAGCAGGTAGTCGCGGTCGATGCAGAAGGCGGCAATCATCACGTCGATGCTGCTGCGCACGGTGATGCCGCGCACGCGCAGGTGACGATAGTGCTCGGCCGCGGCCAGAGCGATGTCCTCGCCGCCGCAGGGCTCGACGCTCAGCGTCAGCAGCAGCAGGCGCGCCTGGCGCATGGCGCGCTCATGGCGAAATCCGCGCAGCACTTCGTAGAGCACCAGGTCGGGCACGACCAGGCGCGTCTGGCCGTCCTGCAGCAGGCGATCGAGCTCGTCGCAGGCGGCGGTGGGCCGGTCGGCGAAGAAGTCGATCCAGACGCTGGAGTCAACGACCAGCACGGCGGCGCTTCTCCTGTGTTGACTTCGCCGACGTTCTGGCTTGCGGCTTGGTACGTTCTACGCGGTAACCGGCCCGGCGTTCGTGCAGTTCCAGCGCGGCGGGCACGGCTGCGTCGTCGGATCCAGCCTCAGGATCCGGCTGCGTCCAGTCGATGGATTCGTCGCCTTCCCACTTCAGCTTGCCGCGCCACTTCAGGATTTCACGATAGGCGGCCTGCCGCGCCAACAGGCGCAAGCCGGCTTCCACTGTGTCCTTCTTGGTGGTGTACGGGCCCGCTTGCATGGCCTTGGCCAGCAAGTCGTCGTCGATGTCAATGTTGGTTCGCATGATGTGTATAAATTATCACATGAACACACATTATGCACATCACATGCGAAAAACGCCAAACCTGACATCCGGCACCGGCGCGTTCTGCGTCGCCGACAGGCCCAGCGCCAGCATGCGGCGCGTGTCGGCCGGGTCGATGATGCCGTCGTCCCACAGGCGCGCGGTGGCGTAGTAGGGGTGGCCCTGGTGTTCGTATTGCTGGCGGATCGGGGCCTTGAATGCTTCCTCTTCCTCGGCCGACCATTGGCCGCCCTTGGCCTCGATGCCGTCGCGCCGCACGGTGGCCAGCACGCTGGCGGCCTGCTCGCCGCCCATCACGCTGATGCGCGCGTTGGGCCACATCCACAAAAACCGCGGGCTGTACGCGCGCCCGCACATGCCGTAGTTGCCGGCGCCGAAGCTGCCGCCGATGATGACGGTGAACTTGGGCACGTTGGCCGTGGCCACGGCCGTGACCAGCTTGGCGCCGTGGCGCGCGATGCCTTCGTTCTCGTACTTGCGGCCCACCATGAAGCCGGTGATGTTCTGCAAAAAAATGAGCGGAATCTTGCGCTGGCAGCACAGCTCGATGAAGTGCGCGCCCTTTTGCGCCGATTCGCTGAACAGGATGCCGTTGTTGGCGACGATGCCCACCGGCATGCCTTCGATGTGGGCAAAGCCGCACACCAGCGTGGTGCCGAAGCGCGCCTTGAACTCCTGGAACTCGCTGCCGTCGACGATGCGGGCGATGATCTCGCGCACGTCGAAGGGTTTGCGCGAATCGGTGGGAATCACGCCGTGCAGTTCCTCGGCGGCGTACTTGGGCGCGATGGGAGTTTGCAGCGCGCCGGCGCGCATCTTGGTGCGGTTCAGGTGCGCCACCACCTCGCGCGCCAGCGCCAGCGCGTGGGTGTCGTTTTGCGCCAGGTGGTCGGCCACGCCCGACAGGCGCGTGTGCACGTCGCCGCCGCCCAGGTCTTCGCTGCTCACCACCTCGCCCGTGGCCGCCTTGACCAGGGGCGGGCCACCCAGAAAGATGGTGCCCTGGTTCTTGACGATGATGGCCTCGTCGCTCATGGCGGGCACGTAGGCGCCGCCGGCCGTGCAGCTGCCCATGACGACCGCGATCTGCGCGATGCCCTGCGCGCTCAGGTTGGCCTGGTTGTAGAAGATGCGGCCGAAGTGCTCGCGGTCGGGGAAGACCTCGTCCTGGTTGGGCAGGTTGGCGCCGCCCGAGTCGACCAGGTAGATGCAGGGCAGGCGGTTCTGCTCGGCGATCTCCTGCGCGCGCAGGTGCTTCTTCACCGTCATCGGGTAATAGGTGCCGCCCTTCACCGTGGCGTCGTTGCAGACGATCATGCAGTCCACGCCCGACACCCGGCCGATGCCGGCCACCAGCCCCGCCGCCGGCGCCGCGTCCGTGCCATCGCGGTCCGGGTACATGTGCAGCGCGGCCAGCGGCGCGATTTCCAGAAAGGGCGTGCCCGGGTCCAGCAGCATCTGCACGCGCACGCGCGGCAGCAGCTTGCCGCGGTCCATGTGCTTCTTGCGCGCGGCCTCGCCGCCGCCCTGCCCGACCTTGGCGACCGTGGCATGAAGGTCGGCCACCAGCGCGCGCATCGCGTCGGCGTTGGCCTGAAAGTCGGCCGAACGGGCATTAAGCTTGGATTGAATGACGGGCATGGATGACCTTTTACTATGAATCGAATAGCTGTTCGCGCTTGTCGGACGCCGGCTCAAGCCGTTTTTTGTTCGGATATTCCAAGTTCGCGCACCATCGCCTCGCGAATCTTGAACTTCTGGATCTTGCCCGTCACCGTCATCGGAAAGGCGTCGACGAAGCGGATGTAGCGCGGCACCTTGTAGTGTGCGATCTTGCCTTGGCAGAAGGCGCGCACCTCGTCTGCGGTCAAATCCTGTCCAGGCTTGGTGATGATCCAGGCGCACAGCTCCTCGCCGAATTTGGCGTCCGGCACGCCCACCACCTGCACGTCCTGCACCTGCGGATGGCGATAGAGGAATTCCTCGATCTCGCGCGGATAGACGTTCTCGCCGCCGCGGATCACCATGTCCTTGATGCGCCCGACGATGTTGACGTAGCCCTCACTGTCCATGGTGGCCAGGTCGCCCGTGTGCATCCAGCCCTCGGCATCGATCGCCTCGGCGGTGCGCGCCGGGTCTTCCCAATAGCCCTGCATCACCGAGTAGCCCTTGGTGCAGAACTCGCCGCGTTCGCCCACCGGCACGGTCTGGCCGCTTGCGGGGTCGATGATCTTGATCTGCAGGTGCGGCTGCACCCCGCCGACGGTGGACACGCGCTTGTCCAGCGGCGTGTCGGTGGAGCTCTGGCAGCTGACGGGCGAAGTCTCGGTCATGCCGTAGGCGATGGTCACCTCGCGCATGTGCATCTCGCTTTGCACGCGCTTCATCACCTCGACCGGGCAGGGGCTGCCGGCCATGATGCCGGTGCGCAGGGTGGACAGGTCGAACTCCGCAAAGCGCGGGTGATCCAGCTCGGCGATGAACATGGTGGGCACGCCGTGCAGGCCGGTGCACTTTTCGTCCTGCACCGTCTGCAGCACCGACAGCGGCTCGAACGCGTCGTTGGGGTAGACGATGCAGCCGCCGTGCGTCAGCACCGCCAGGTTGCCCAGCACCATGCCGAAGCAGTGGTACAGCGGCACGGGGATGCACAGGCGGTCCTGCTCGGTCAGCTTCATCGCCTCGCCGATGAAAAAGCCGTTGTTCAGGATGTTGCGGTGCGTCAGCGTGGCGCCCTTGGGAAAACCGGTGGTGCCGCTGGTGAACTGGATGTTGATGGCATCCTGGTTGTGCAGCAGCCGCGCCACCTGCGCCAGGCGCGCATCCTGCGGGTCGCCGGTCTTCAGCAGCGCCGAAAAGCGGCTGAAGCCCGCTTCGTCCGCTCCTTCGCCTTCGACGTCGATCCAGAACACGTGTTGCAGATGCGGCAGGGTCTTGGACTGCAGGGCCTCGCCTGCCTTGGCGTGCGCCCACTCGGGCGCCAGCTCGCGCAGCATGCCCAGGTAGTCGCTGGTCTTGAAGCGCGGCATGGTGACCAGCGCCTTGCACGCCACCTTGTTGAGCGCGTATTCCACCTCGGCCGTGCGGTAGGCCGGGTTGATGTTGACCAGCACCAGCCCCGCCATGGCGGTGGCCAGTTGCATCAACACCCATTCGGCGTTGTTGTGCGACCAGATGCCGATGCGATCGCCGGGCTTGAGGCCCAGCGCCAGCAAGGCGCTGGCCAGGCGGCGCGACTCGGTCTGCAACTGGCGATAGGTGTAGCGGCGCTTCTGGTGCGCCGACACCAGAGCTTCGCGCTCGGGAAAGCGCGCGACCATGTCGTCGAAGAAGGCGCCGATGGTCTGCTCGATCAGGGCCGGGCGGGGGGCGCCCTGGGCGTGGCTGTGGGTCAAGGTTTGCTGGCTGCTCATGGTGCTTGTCTCCGCCGGCGTCGGCAGGCGCGGCTCATCACACGCGCAAGTTCCGCCTGTCGGCGCAGCTTACGCCGCCAAGGCCGTGAGTGAAATGACAAAATGGTTGCAAATCCAGCCATCGTTCATGATCTCACCCGATCCAACCGGGGCCGCGCCCGGCGCAGCGGCGCACACCGGCACGCCGATGGCGTTCGTCCGCGCCATCGTACAAGCCTACGCGCAGCGCGGCCTGGATGCCGATGCCGCCCTGGCCAAGGCACAAATCACGACACCCACCGGGGCGGCAGAGGCGGGGTACGTCAGCGCCCTGCAGTTCGAGCGCCTGTGCTTTGCGGCCATGCAGGAACTGGACGACGAGGCGCCCGGCTGGTTTCACCGCCGCCTGCCCTGGGGCAGCTACGGCATGCTGACGCGCGCCTCGCAGGGAGCCCCCACGCTGGGCGTGGCGCTGGCGCGCTGGTGCCGCCACCATGGCCTGTTGACGTCGGACGTTCAATTGCGACTGGCGGTGGCGGGCGAGCGCGCCAGCGTGCAACTGAGCGACCAACTGCCCGCCACGGCACCGCGCGAGTTCGCCCTGCTCTCGCTGCTGCGCAACGTGGACGGCCTGGCCTGCTGGTGGATCGACTCGCGCATCCCCCTGCAGTCGGCCGAATTTCCCTTTGCCGCGCCGCCGCATGCCGAGGTCTATGCCCGGCTGTTTCCGGGCCCGGTGGTGTTCGACGCGCCCGCCGCCGCCCTGCGCTTCGACGCCCGCTACCTCGACTTGCCCTTGCGCCGCGACAACGCCGCGCTCGACCAGATGCTGCACCGCGCCCTGCCGCTGATGGTGCGGCCCTACCGGCGCGACCGCCTGCTGGCGCTGCGGGTGCGCCAACTGCTGCAGGCCGATCTGGCGCACACGGCGCAATCGCTGGCGGCCGCGCTGGCCTTGTCACCGCGCAGCCTGCACCGGCAGCTGGCGGCCGAGGGCATGGCCTTGCAAGCCCTCAAGGACGAGCAGCGCCAGGCGCGCGCGGTCGAACTGCTGCAGCGCAGCCAGCGGCCCGTCAAGCAGATCGCGCGCGAGGTGGGTTTTGGCAGCGACAAGAGCTTCGCCCGCGCCTTTCGCCTATGGACGGGGCAAACCCCCGAGGCCTGCCGCCACGGCGGCCGCGCCGACGCTCAGTTGGGCGCGCGACCCGCGAACGCGGCGTAGAGCGCACTGGCCGCCACTTGCGGATCGGCCGCGCTGCAAATTGCCGACACCACGCACACCCCGACCACGCCGCTGCCGCGCAGCAGGGTCGCGCGCGCCACGTCGATGCCGCCGATGGCGACACAGGGCAGGCCGGCCTGCGCGGCCAGGGCGCGCACGCCGTCCAGGCCCAGGCCCGCGCCGGCGTCCGGCTTGGTGGCGGTGTCGAAGGCCGGCGAAAGCCCGATCAGATCGACGCAGCCATTGGCCCGCGCGGCAGCGCATTGCGCCACGGTGGCGGCCGACAGCCCAAGCAACGGCCGCGGACCCAGGATGCGCCGCACCTCGGCCACCGGCACATCGCCCTGACCGACGTGGATGTGCACGTCCCGGCCTTCGTCCAGCAATTGCCGCGCCACGGCCACCCGGTCGTTGACGACCACCGGCACGCGTCGCGCGGTGGCACGCGTGACGGCCTGCACGGCATCCAGCACTTGACGCGTCAGCTGCGCGAAGGCAGCGTCGTCCAGATCCTTGTCGCGCACCTGCACGATGCCCGCGCCCCCGGCCACCGCCGCCGCCACCGTCTGCGCCACCGTGCGGCCGGCGCGCGCGCACAGGTCGGTGTCGGTGACGAAATACAGGCGGGGATCGACCCCGCTCCAGCGCGCGTCCATGGCGGGGTACGGCTTTCTGCTCAGAGCGCCCGCGTTCCGACCTGCACGTCGGCCCGTGCGAGATCGGCCGATGGCAGCGCATGCAGCGCGTCGACAAACGCCACCTGAAAACTGCCGGGCCCGAGCGCCCGTGCGCCGGCTTCCGCCCCGGCCAGCGCGAAGTGCGCGTGCGCCGCCACCGTGGCCGCCCAGTCGCCCGCCAGCCGCTCGCCGCCCAAGGCGCGGCCCGCCGCCAGGTAGGCGACGACCAGCGCGCCCAGCGCGCAGCCCATGCCGACCACCTTGGGCATCAGGGCGTGGCCGCCGCCGATGCGGGCGATGCGCGCTTGCGCGCCCTCCACGGCCACCACCGCATCGCGCGCCCCCGACACGGCCACCACGCCACCCGTGGTCTGCGCCAGCCGGATGGCCGCCGGCAGCACGGCGTCGACCTCGTCGGTCGAGTCCACGCCACGGCCGCCGGCGCCAGCGCCCGCCAGCGCGGCGATCTCCGACGCGTTGCCGCGCACCACGGTGGGCCGCGCCGCCGCCGCCTGGCGAATCTTGATGGTGCGAAAGGCCACGACACCCACGCTCACCGGGTCCAGCACCCAGGGCTTGCCCGTCTCGCTGGCCACGCTGATCGCGGCATCCGCCGCCAGCAGCTGGTGGTTGCTGGCCGTGCCCAGGTTGATCAGGATGCCGTCGGCCACGCCGGCAAACTGCGCGGCGTCGGCCTCGTGGTCGATCATGGCCGGCGCGGCGCCCGCGGCCAGCAGCACGTTGGCACTGAACTGCTGCACCACGGTGTTGGTGATGGCCTGCACCAGCGGCGCCGAAGCCTGCAGGCGGGCGTGCAGGGCCGGCAGATCGGGCGTGAAAGCGGTCGTGCTCATGTCAAAAGATGGGAAAGGCGCCGGTCAAGCGCGCGGCCACAGTTGCTGCACGAACAGCACGGCAAAAAAGCCGAAGGCCGCCAGCAAGGTCCACTTCAGGATCAGCCAGCCGCGCCGGCGATGCCGCTGCTGGCCGGTGTGAGCGAACATCCCGTAGCTGACGGCGGCTGCCAGCAAAGCCAGCAGGATCAAAAGGCGAAACAGCGTCACGGCAGTTCAGGCTGGCCGATGCGCCCGCGCCCTACCAGGCCCGCGCCAGCTCGGCAAAGCCCGCCGGCGCCTGGCGCGCGTGCTCGAAGCTGACCAGCTCCCAGGCATCGGCCTGCGCCAGCAGGGCGCGCAGCAACTGGTTGTTGAGCGCGTGGCCGGAGCGAAAGGCGCTGTAGGCGGCCAGCATGGGGTGACCGATGCAATACAGGTCGCCGATGGCGTCCAGGATCTTGTGCTTGGCGAATTCCTCCGCGTAGCGCAGGCCATCGGCGTTGAGCACCTTGGTGTCGTCCATCACGATGGCGTTGTCCAGGCCGCCGCCCAGCGCCAGGCCGTTGGCGCGCATGGTTTCGACGTCGCGCGAGAAGGCGAAGGTGCGCGCGCGCGCGATGTCGCGGCTGTAACGGCCCGAGCCCATATCGAACTCGACGCGCTGCCCGGTGGCGTCCACCGCCGGGTGATGAAACTCGATCTCGAAACTGAGCGTGAAGCCGTGATGCGGCGTGAGAAGCGCCCACTTGAGCTGCTCGCCCTCGCCTTCGCTCACCTCCACGGGCTTGAGCACCCGCAGAAACTTCTTGGGCGCCTTCTGCGGCTCGATGCCGGCGCTTTGCAGCAGGTAGACGAAAGAGGAGGCCGAGCCGTCGAGAATGGGTACCTCCTCGGCGGTGATGTCGATGTACAGGTTGTCCAGCCCCAGGCCGGCGCAGGCCGACATCAGGTGCTCGATGGTGCGCACCTTGACGTCGCCACGCGAGATGGTGGAGGCCAGGCGCGTGTCGGTGACCGACTGCGCGTTGACGGGGATGTCGACCGGCTGCGGCAGGTCGATGCGGCGAAACACGATGCCGGTGTCCGGCGGCGCCGGGCGCAGCGTGAGCTCGACCCGCTCGCCGCTGTGCAGGCCGACGCCCACCGCGCGGGTCAGCGTCTTGAGGGTGCGTTGCGCAAGCATAACCGTGGATTTTAATTTTTTTGGCGCACGTCATGCTGCACGTCATGCTGCCTGGCCGCCAAAGCGAAACGCCCCCGAGCGGGGCGTTTCGCCCGCCCGGGGCGCTCGGACGGGCAGGGGCCGATGGCCGATCAATCCGCCTGTTTGCGCAGGAAGGCCGGGATCTCCACGTCGTCCATGCCACCCGAGGACAGCGCATCGACGCGCGCGGCGGCGTGGCTGCGATCCATGGTGCGCGGCGAGGTCCACACGCGCGGCACGATGGCCGGGTCGTAGCCCGCCTGGCCGCCGGCCATGCGCGTGCCGGCCGGCGCGGTGGCCATGCCGCCCATCGTGAAGGGCACGTTGTCGGTGCCGGTGCGCAGGCCGCCCTGCACCACGGTGATCGGCTGGCGCCGACCGGCGCCCTGGCGCGACAGCCCCGTGGCAACCACGGTGACGCGCAGCTCGTCGCCCAGCGCGTCGTCGTAGGCGGCGCCGTAGACCACGTGGGCCTGGTCGGAGGCGTAGGCGCGGATGGTCTCCATCGCGGCCTTGGACTCGCTCAGCTTGAAGCTGCCCTTGGCGGCCGTGATCAGCACCAGCACGCCCTTGGCGCCCGACAGGTCGATGCCCTCCAGCAGCGGGCAGGCCACGGCCTGCTCGGCGGCGATGCGCGCGCGGTCCGGGCCGCTGGCCGTGGCCGTGCCCATCATGGCCTTGCCGGGCTCGCTCATCACGGTGCGCACGTCCTCGAAGTCGACGTTGATGTGACCGTAGTCGTTGATGATCTCGGCAATGCCGCCGACGGCGTTCTTGAGCACGTCGTTGGCCTGGGCAAAGGCCTCGTCCTGCGTGATGTCGTCACCCAGCACTTCGAGCAATTTCTCGTTCAGCACCACGATCAGCGAATCGACGTTGGCCTCCAGCTCGGCCAGGCCGGTCTCGGCGTTGGTCATGCGCCGGCCTCCCTCCCAGTCGAAGGGCTTGGTGACCACGCCCACGGTCAGGATGCCCATGTCCTTGGCGACGCGCGCGATCACCGGCGCCGCGCCGGTGCCGGTGCCGCCGCCCATGCCGGCGGTGATGAACAGCATGTGCGCGCCGCGGATGGCCTGGCGGATTTCGTCCGCCGCCGCCTCGGCCGCCTCGCGCCCCTTGTCGGGCTTGCTGCCCGCGCCCAGGCCGGTGGAGCCCAGCTGGATGACCGACTGCGCCAGCACGCGCGACAGCGCCTGAGCATCGGTGTTGGCGCAGATGAACTCCACGCCCTGCACATGGCGCTCGATCATGTGGTCGACGGCGTTGCCGCCGCCGCCGCCGACGCCGATGACCTTGATCTGGGTGCCCGAGTTGAAGCTCTCGGTTTCAATCATCTCGATGCTCATGGTGTACTCCTTAACGTGCCTGCAGTTGCCTTGAATGAACGACTTTTTTGAAATGAACTGACGAATTGCCTAGCAAACCTTCGCGGCGCCGCCCCTCACGAGGGCGGCCCCGTACTCGGCCAGGGCGGGGGAATGGGCGGCACCAGGGCGCCGTGCTTGGGGCGGTGCATGCTCAGAAGTTCCCCACGATGAATTCCTTGATGCGACCGAAGGCCGACTTCACGGAACCGGCCTTTTGCGCCACCTTGAAGCCGCGCAGGCGCGCCAGCCGCGCCTCTTCGAGCAGGCCCATGACGGTGGCCGAGCGCGGCTGGGCCACCATGTCGGACAGCGCGCGCGAATACTTGGGCGCGCCACGGCGCACCGGCTTCAGGAAGATGTCCTCGCCCAGCTCGACCATGCCGGGCATCACCGAACTGCCGCCGGTGATCACCACGCCGGAGGACAGCACTTCCTCGAAGCCCGAGTCGCGGATCACCTGCTGCACGAGCTGGAAAATCTCTTCCACGCGCGGCTCGATCACGCCGGCCAGCGCCTGCTTGGACAGCAGGCGCGGCGTGCGGTCGCCCAGGCCCGGCACCTCGACCTGGGTGTCGGCCTCGGCCAGCAGCTGCTTGGCGCAGCCGTGGGCCACCTTGATGTCCTCGGCGTCCATGGTGGGCGTGCGCAGCGCCATGGCGATGTCGCTGGTGATCAGGTCGCCGGCGATCGGCACCACCGCGGTGTGGCGGATGGAGCCGCCGGTGAAGATGGCCACGTCGGTGGTGCCGGCGCCGATGTCCACGCACACCACGCCCAGCTCACGCTCGTCGTCGGTCAGCACGGCGTGGCTGGAGGCCAGCGGGTTGAGCAGCAGCTGGTCGACTTCCAGGCCGCAGCGGCGCACGCACTTGACGATGTTCTCGGCCGCGCTTTGCGCGCCGGTGACGATGTGCACCTTGGCCTCCAGGCGCATGCCGCTCATGCCCACGGGCTCGCGCACGTCCTGGCCGTCGATGATGAATTCCTGCGGCTCGACCAGCAGCAGGCGCTGGTCGCTGGAGATGTTGATGGTCTTGGCGGCGTCGACCACGTGCATCACGTCCGAGGGCGAGACCTCCTTGCTGCGCACCGCCACCATGCCGCTGGAATTGAAGCCGCGGATGTGGCTGCCCGTGATGCCGGTGTAGACGCGGCCGATCTTGCAGTCGGCCATCAGCTCGGCTTCTTTCAGGGCCTGCTGGATGCTGGCCACCGTGGCGTCGATGTTGACCACCACGCCGCGCTTGAGCCCATGGCTGGGCGCGCTGCCCAGGCCCGCCAGGCGCAGGTCGCCGCCGGGCAGCACCTCGGCCACCACCACCATGATCTTGGCGGTGCCGATGTCCAGCCCGACGATCAAATCCTTGAACTCTTTTGCCATTGTTCTACCTGTCGTTGCCCGTGTGCCGACGCCTCAGCGTTTCGCGCGCCGGTCTGCCGCCTGCACCGTGGTGACGCCGCGCAAGCGCAGCGCGTACCCTCCCACGTGGCGCAGGTCGGCCGTCTCGATGTCCGCCACCGTGCGTTGGTGGCGCGCCGCCACCTCGGCGGCGGTGCTGGCGAACTGGCTCAGCCGCTCCGCCAGCACCGGCTCGGCGCCCTGGCCCAGCTCGATCGCCGCGCCGCTGGCCAGGTTGGCGTGCCAGTGGCCGCGCGGCTCCAGCTCCAGGCTGTCGATCGTGGTGTCCAGCGGCGCCAGCAGCGGCTCGAGCGCGCGGTACATGGCCAGCACCGCCGGCGCCTGGCCCTCGGGGCCCAGCAGCGTCGGCAGCTCCGAGTCGGCGCCATCGAAGTCGGACACCTCGAACACCTTGCCCTGCCCGTCGACCAGGTGCGTGTCGCCCTCGCCCCATTGCGCCACCGGCACGTATTCGTGCAACTGCACCGCCAGGCGGTTGGGAAACTCGCGCCGCACGGTGGCCTTGCGCACCCAGGGCACCTGCTGAAACGCCGCCTGGACCGCGCCCAGATCGAGCGTGAAGAAGTTGCCCGCCAGGCGCGGCTCCACGCTGGCGCGCAGGCCGGCGCGGCTGATGTGCTGGGTGTCGCCGGTCACGGTGATCTGGCCGATGGTGAACATGGGGTTGCGCAACACCCACCACAGGCCCGCGGCCACCCCGGCCAGCAGCAGCGCCGACACCAGCACCGCGGTGGTGAAGTTCATCAGCCGCACGTCGAAGGGCAGCGCCAGGGACGAACTCATTGGTCCCCTCCCGTCGCGTAGTCCAGCCCGGCATCGGCCAGCACCTGCAGGCACAGATCTTCATAGCTGATGCCCGCCGCCTTGGCCGCCATCGGCACCAGCGAATGGCCGGTCATGCCGGGCGAGGTGTTGAGCTCCAGCAGCCAGGGCCGGCGCGTGGCGGCGTCGATCATCACGTCCAGCCGGCCCCAGCCGCGGCAGCCCAGCAGGCGGTAGGCCTTGAGCACCAGCGCCTGGATGGCGGCCTCCTCGCCGGGTGGCAGGTCGCAGGGCACGCGGTATTCGGTGACGTCGGTGAAGTACTTGTTCTGGTAGTCGTAGTTGCCCTCGGGCGCCACGATGTGGATCACCGGCAGCGCGCGCGCGCCTTCGCCCGTGCCCAGGATGGAGCAGGTCACCTCGTCGCCGGCGATGAACTGCTCGCACAGGATGTCGGCGTCCAGCCGGGCGGCGGTGGCCACGGCCGCGTCCATCTGCTCGGCGCGCGTCACCTTGGTCAGCCCGATCGACGAGCCCTCGCGCGAGGGCTTGACGATCAGCGGCAGGCCCAGCTCGGCCACCACGGCCTGCAGGCGCGCGGCGTCGTGCGGGCCGCGGTGCAGCAGCACGTGGCGCGGCGTGGGCAGGCCCTCGGCCAGCCACGCGCGCTTGGTCATGATCTTGTCGATGGCCAGGCTGGAGGCCAGCACGCCGGCGCCGGTGTAGGGAATGCCCAGCAGCTCCAGCGCGCCCTGCACCGTGCCGTCTTCGCCGTAGCGCCCGTGCAGCGCGATGAAGCAGCGCGCAAAGCCCTGGCGCTTCAACTCGTCCAGTGGCTGCTCGGCCGGATCGAAGGCGTGGGCGTCGACGCCGCGCGCGCGCAGCGCCGTCAGCACACCCCGGCCGGACATCAGCGAAATCTCGCGTTCCGCCGAGCGTCCACCCATCAGCACGGCCACTTTTCCAAGTTGAAGGTCGGGTTGCTGCATGGTCATCACGATGCGCCCGAATTATGCTCAGGTTTTTGTAGCAAATCAACGACTTTCGCCGAAATGCCGCCAATCGATCCCGCGCCCATGCACATCACCACGTCGCCGCCGCGCACCTGCGCGATCAGCTGCGCGGGCAAGTCCGCCACGTCCGCCACGAAAACCGGTTCCACCTGGCTGGCCACGCGCAGCGCGCGCGCCAGCGCGCGGCCGTCGGCCGCCACGATGGGCTCCTCGCCGGCGGCGTAGACCTCGGTCAGCAGCACGGCGTCGGCACGGCCGATCACCTTGACGAAATCGTCGAAGCAGTCGCGCGTGCGGGTGTAGCGATGCGGCTGGAAGGCCAGCACCAGGCGGCGGCCCGGAAACGCGCCGCGCGCGGCGGCCAGCGTGGCCGCCATCTCGGCCGGGTGGTGGCCGTAGTCGTCGATCAGGGCAAAGCGCCCGCCGTCGCTGGCCGGCAGCTCGCCATAGCGCTGAAAGCGCCGGCCCACGCCCTTGAACTCGGCCAGCGCCTTTAGCACCACCGCGTCGTCGATGTTCAGCTCCACCGCCACCGCGATGGCCGACAGCGCGTTGAGCACGTTGTGCTCGCCCGCCAGGTTCAGCACCACCGGCAGGTCGGGCAGCCGCACGCCGTTGCGCCGCTGCACCGTGAAATGCATTTGCCCGGCCATCGCGCGCACGTCCACCGCACGCACCTGGGCGTCCTCGCCGAAGCCGTAGGTCGTCACCGGCGTGGTGAGCTGGCCGAGGATCTCGCGCACCGCCGGGCTTTCCAGGCACAGGATGGCGGTGCCGTAGAAGGGCAGGCGGCCGAGAAAATCGACGAAGGCCTTTTCCAGCCGGCCGAAGTCGTGGCCATAGGTCTCCATGTGGTCGGCGTCGATGTTGGTGACCACCGCCAGCACGGGCGAGAGGTTGAGGAACGAGGCGTCCGACTCGTCGGCCTCGACCACGATGTAGTCGCCCGCGCCCAGCCGCGCGTTGGTGCCGGCGCTGTTCAGCCGCCCGCCGATGACGAAGGTCGGGTCCAGCCCGGCCTCGGCCAGCACGCTGGCGACCAGGCTGGTGGTGGTCGTCTTGCCGTGGGTGCCGGCAATGGCGATGCCCTGCTTGAGGCGCATCAGCTCGGCCAGCATGATGGCGCGCGGCACCACCGGGATGTGGCGCGCGCGCGCGGCCAGCACCTCGGGGTTGTCGGCCTTGACCGCGGTGGAGGTCACCACCGCGTCGGCGCCGGCCACGTGCTCGGCCGCGTGGCCGACGAAGGTCCGGATGCCCAGGCCGGCTAGGCGGCGCAGCATCGCGCCATCGGCCAGGTCGGAGCCGGAAACGACATAGCCCAGGTTGTGCAGCACCTCGGCAATGCCGCTCATGCCCGAGCCGCCGATGCCGACGAAGTGGATGTGGCGGATGGCGTGCTTCATGCGGCCAGTTCCTCGCACGCGGCCACGATCTCACGCGTGGCCGTCAGTTTTTGCATGGTTTTGGCCTTCAGCGCCCGCTGCAACAGCGTGGGACGCTCCATTTTTTGTAGTATTTCCATCAGTCTCTCGGCCGTCAGGTCGGCCTGCTGAACCAGCCAGCCCGCGTCCTGATCGACCAGAAAGCGCGCGTTGCTCGTCTGGTGGTCGTCCACCGCGTGCGGAAAGGGCACGAACAGCGCGGCGGCGCCCACGGCTGCGATCTCGCTCACGGTGGTGGCGCCGGCGCGGCAAATCACCAGGTCGGCGTCGGCATAGGCCTGGGCCATGTCGTCGATGAAGGGGCGCAGCTCGGCCTCGACGCCCGCCGCGTGGTAGTTGGCGCGCAGTGCGTCGATCTGCTTGGCGCCGCTTTGATGCAGCACCGTCGGCCGGCTGGCGGCCGGCAGGCGCGCCAGCGCCTGCGGCACCACGCTGTTGAGCGCCTGCGCGCCCAGGCTGCCGCCCACCACCAGCAGGCGCAGCGGCCCGCTGCGGCCGGCAAAGCGCGTGGCCGGGTCGGGCACCCGCGTGAACTCGGCGCGCAGCGGGTTGCCCACCCACTGCACGCGCCGCGCCTTGGCCAGCACGCCCGGAAAGGCCGTGAACACGCGGTCGGCGATGCTGGCCAGCAGCTTGTTGGCCAGGCCCGCCACCGAGTTCTGCTCGTGCAGCACCAGCGGCTTGTTCAGCGCCACGCCCATCAGCGCGCCGGGGAAGGTGATGTAGCCGCCCAGGCCCACCAGCACGTCGGGACGCACGCGGCGCAGCACCTGGATGCTTTGCCAGAACGCCCGCAGCAGGCGCAGCGGCAGCAGGGCCAGCGTCAGCGGCCCCTTGCCGCGCACGCCGCCGAAGGCGATGGGCTCGAAGGCGAAACCGCGCGGCGGCACCAGTTGCTGCTCCATGCTGCCCGGCGCGCCCAGCCAGTGCACGCGCCAGCCACCTTCGCGCAGGGCCTCGGCCACGGCCAGGCCCGGGAAGATGTGCCCCCCCGTGCCGCCAGCCATGACAAGAACGCAGAAATGGCCCCCACGCTCCCCCGCTACGCTTGGGTAGCTGCCCCCCGAGGGGGCCCTCGCGCCTTCGGGCGGCCGTGCGGCGCTCATCGTCATGCGCGGCCTCCGCGCATCAGCTGGCGATTCTCAGCATCCACCCGCATCACGATGGCGATCGCCACCAGATTGGCCATGATGGCCGAGCCGCCGTAGCTCATGAAGGGCAGCGTCAGGCCCTTGGTGGGCAGCGCGCCCAGGTTGACGCCGATGTTGATAAAGGCCTGGAAACCCAGCCACAGGCCCACGCCCTGCGCCACCAAGCCCGAGAACACGCGGTCCAGCGCGATCGCCTGCCGCCCGATGCCCATGATGCGGCGCGTGAGCCAGAAGAACAGGAAGATCACGCAGGTCAGGCCCACCAGGCCGAACTCCTCGCCGATGACCGACAGCAGGAAGTCGGTGTGCGCCTCCGGCAGCCAGTGCAACTTCTCGATGCTGCCGCCCAGGCCCACGCCGAAGACCTCGCCACGGCCGATGGCGATCAGCGCGTGCGACAGCTGGTAGCCCTTGCCCAGCGCATGGTCCTCGCTGAACGGGTCGAGGTAGGCGAAGATGCGCGCGCGCCGCCACGGCGAGGTCCAGATCATGGCGGCGAAGGCCGCCACCAGGATGGTCGCGATGACGAAGAACATGCGCGCGTTGACGCCGCCGAGGAACAGGATGCCCATGGCGATCACCGCGATCACCATGAAGGCGCCCATGTCGGGCTGCGCCAGCAGCAGCGAACCCACCACCGCTACCGCGATGGCCATCGGCAGCACGGCGCGGAAAAAGCGCTCCTTGACCTCCATCTTGCGCACCATGTAGTCGGAGGCGTAGAGCAGGATGGCGATCTTGGCCAGCTCCGAGGGCTGGAAGTTGATCGGCCCGAAGCCGATCCAGCGGCGCGCGCCGTTGACCACGCTGCCGACGTGCGGGATGAGCACCGCGATCAGCAGCGCCAGCGAGACCAGGAACAGCGGCCGCGCCATCTTCTCCCACCAGTCCATGCGCACCTGGAAGGCCACCAGCGCCGCCAGCAGCGACAGCGCGATCCACATCGCATGCCGTCCCACGAAGTGATAAGGCGAGTAGCGGGCGAAGCGCGGGTTGTCGGGCAGCGCGATGCTGGCCGAATACACCATCACGATGCCGAAGGCCAGCAGCGCCACGCAGACCCAGATCAGCGCCTGGTCGAAACCGAGCACGCGCGAGGGCGTGCTGGTGGTGCGCGCGAACTCGCTGCCGCTGATGCGCACCGGCAGCTCGCCCTCGCGCGCGGCGTCGGCGAGGCGCCGCTTGCCGCCGGCCAGGCTGGTCAGCTTTCCAACGACTGCGCTCATGACATCGCCTCCAGCTCGACGCCGGCGTCGCGCGCCAGCGCCGTCACGGCGGCGCGAAACACCTCGGCGCGCTGGGCGTAGTCGCGGAACATGTCGAAGCTGGCGCAGGCCGGCGACAGCAGCACCGCATCGCCCGGCTGCGCCTGCGCCCGCGCCTGGGCCACGGCGTCTTCCAGCGTCGCGGCGGGCGCCAGCGGCACGCCGCTTTCCTGCAGCGCCTGGCCGATGGCCGGGCCGTCGCGTCCGATCAGGATCACCGCGCGGGCAAAGCGCGCCACCGGATCGGCCAGCGGACTGAAGTCCTGCCCCTTGCCGTCGCCACCCAAAATCACGACCACGCGGCGCTCGGCGCCCAGGCCCTGCAGCGCGGCCGCGGTGGCGCCCACGTTGGTGCCCTTGCTGTCGTCGAAATATTCCACGCCGTCCAGCACGCCGATCGACTCGACGCGGTGCGGCTCGCCGCGGTACTCGCGCAGGCCATACAGCATGGGGCCCAGCGCGCAGCCGCAGCCGACGGCCAGCGCCAGCGCGGCCAGCGCATTGACCGCGTTGTGCCGGCCGCGAATGCGCAGCGCGCCCTCGGGCATCAGGCGCTGCAGGTGCAGCTCGGGCTCGGCGTCCTTGCGGCGACGCTGGGTCTCGTCGGCCTCCAGCGCGCGCACCAGCCAGGCCATGCCGCCGACCAACTCGATGCCGAAGTCGCCCGGCGCCGTCGGCATGCCGGCGCCAAAGCTGATCACGTTGCGGGCCGGCGGGCGCGGGCCCTTCGCCGCCTTGGCAGCGGGCGCCGGCCGCATGGCGGCCACCCGCGGATCGTCGCGGTTGAGCACCATGGTGGCCGCGGCGCCGAACACCTTGGCCTTGGCCGCGGCATAGGCCGCCATGTCGCCATGCCAGTCCAAATGGTCTTGCGTGATGTTGAGCACCACCGCGGCCGTCGGCTCGAAGGCGTGCGCGGCGTCCAGCTGAAAGCTCGACAGCTCCAGCACCCAGACCTCGGGCAGGGCCTGGGCGTCCAGGCCCTGCGCCAGCGTGTCGAGCAGGCTGGGGCCGATGTTGCCGGCCACCGCCACGCTTTTGCCGGCGCGCTGCACCAGCTGCCCGGTGAGCGCGGTCACCGTGGTCTTGCCGTTGGTGCCGGTCACCGCCAGCACCGCCGGCGCGTAGTGCTGCTCGGTGCGCAGCTGGGCCAGCGCCTGGCTGAACAGGTCGAGCTCGCCGCCCACGGGCAGCGCGCGCTCCTGCGCCGCCGCCATCAGGTCCGCCAGGCCGGCCGGCGCCAGGCCCGGACTGCGGTAGATCGCGCGCAGCGAGGCGTCGTCCAGCAGCGCCGCCGTCAGCGGCCCGGCGACGAAGCGGGCCTCGGGCACCGACTCGCGCAGCAGGGCCAGTTGCGGCGGCTGCTCGCGCGTGTCGGCCACCGTCACCCGCGCGCCCTGGCGGGCGCACCAGCGCGCCATCGCCAGGCCGGACTGGCCCAGGCCCAGGATGAGCACGTGCAGATCGGTGAACAGGCCGGTCATCGCGTCACCTCAGCTTGAGCGATGACAGCCCCACCAGGCACAGCAGCATGGTGATGATCCAGAAGCGCACCACGACTTGGGTCTCGGCCCAGCCGCTTTTCTCGAAGTGGTGGTGCAGCGGCGCCATCTTGAGCAGGCGCCGGCCCTCGCCGTAGCGGCGCTTGGTGAACTTGAACCAGCTCACCTGGGCCATGACCGAAATGGCCTCGACCACGAAGATGCCGCCCATGATGGCCAGCACGATCTCCTGGCGCACGATGACCGCGATCGTTCCGAGAGCGCCGCCGAGCGCCAGCGCGCCCACGTCGCCCATGAAGACCTGGGCCGGGTGGGCGTTGAACCACAGGAAGGCCAGGCCCGCGCCGGCCATGGCGGCGCAGAAGATGAGCAGCTCGCCGGTGCCGGGAATGTGCGGAAACAGCAGGTACTTGGCGTAGAACGCGTTGCCCGTGACGTAGGCGAACACGCCCAGCGCCGAGCCGACCATGATCACCGGCATGATGGCCAGGCCGTCCAGCCCGTCGGTCAGGTTGACGGCGTTGCTGGAGCCGACGATGACCAGGTAGCTCAGGATCACGAAGCCCAGCACCCCAAGCGGATAGCTGACCTCCTTGAAGAAGGGCACCAGCAGGCCGGCCGCGTGCGGCAGGTCGACCGAAAAGCCCGAGCCGACCCATTGCGTGAACAGCTCCCAGGCGCGCACGTTGGTGCCCTCGGAGATGCTGAACACCAGCGAGAACGCGGCCAGGCCGCCGATCAGCGACTGCCAGAAATACTTTTCGCGCGAGCGCATGCCCTCCGGGTCCTTGCGCACCACCTTGCGCCAGTCGTCCACCCAGCCGATGGCACCGAAGCCCAGCGTCACCAGCATCACGATCCAGATGAAGCGGTTGGACAAATCGGCCCACAGCAGCACCGACACCACGATGGCGATCAGGATCAGCACGCCACCCATGGTGGGCGTGCCGCTCTTGACCAGGTGGCTCTGCATGGCGTAGCCCCGCACCGGCTGGCCGATCTTCAGCGCGGTCAGCTTGCGGATCACCCAGGGCCCCGCCACGATGCCGATCAGCAGCGCCGTCATGGCCGCCATCACGGCGCGAAAGGTGAGGTACTGGAAGACCCGGAAGTACCCCAGCTCGGGCGACATCCGTTGCAACCAGGCGGCCAGCTCAAGCAGCATGGGCGCCCTCCGTCGTCGATTCCCTGGCCTGCGTGAGGGCCTCGACCACGCGCTCCATGCGCATGAAGCGCGAGCCCTTGACGGCCACGCTGGCGCACTGGCCGAGGTGCGTGCGCACGGCCGCCGTCAGGCGCTCGACGTCGTCGAAATGGCTGCCGCCGAAGGCCATGGCGGCGTGGATGGCCAGGTTGCCGTGCGCCAGCAGATGATCGATGCCGCGCGCGCGGGCATAGGCGCCCACCTCGGCGTGAAAGGCCGGCCCCTGCGCGCCCACCTCGCCCATGTCGCCCAGCACCAGCAGGCGCGGGCCCGGCAGCTCGGCCAGCACGTCGATCAGCGCGCGCACCGAATCCGGGTTGGCGTTGTAGGTGTCGTCGATCAGCGTCAGCGCGCGGCCGTGCCAGCGTAGCAGCACGGTGCGCGAGCGACCACGCACCGGACGAAACGCGCTCAGGCCCTGGGCCAGCGCCGCCAGCGGCGCGCCCGCCGCCTGCGCGCAGGCCAGCGCGGCCAGGGCGTTGCGCAGGTTGTGGCGGCCGGCCACGTGCAGTTCGAAGGCGAGCGGGCCGGCCGGCGTGGCGGCCTCGGCCTGCCAATGGTCGAGCTGCCAGCGCGCCTGCGTCAGGGCAACCTGCGCGCCCGCGGCCGCGTCGCCGAACAGGCATTGCCGGCGCCCACCGGCCAGCGCCTGCCACACGCCGGTGTACGCCTCGCCGGCCGGGAACACCGCCACGCCATCGGCGCCGAGCTGCGACAGCACCGCACCGTTCTCGCGCGACACCGCTTCCACCGTGGCCATGAACTCCTGGTGCTCGCGCTGCGCGTTGTTGACCAGCGCCACGGTGGGCTGGGCGATGGCCGCGAGGTGGGCGATCTCGCCCGGATGGTTCATGCCCAGCTCGACCACCGCCACCTGGGTGGCCGGCCGCAGGCGCAGCAGGGTCAGTGGCAGGCCGATGTCGTTGTTGAAGTTGCCTTCGGTGGCCAGCGCCGCCTCGCCCTGCCAGGCGCGCAGCATGGCGGCGATCATCTGCGTCACCGTGGTCTTGCCATTGCTGCCGGTGACGGCGATCAGCGGCCCGGCAAAGCGCTGGCGCCAGGCCTGCGCCAGTTCGCCCAGCGCCGCCCGCGCATCCGGCACCAAGATGCCCGGCAGGCCGCTGGCGGCCAGTTCGGCCTGGGCCGTGGCGTCGCACAGCACGGCAGCGGCGCCCTTGGCCGCCGCCTCGCCCAGAAACTGCGTGGCGTCGAAGTGCTCGCCCTTGAGGGCCACGAACAAGTCGCCCGCCTGCAGGCTGCGCGTGTCGCTGTGCACGCGCGCGATGCACACCGCGCCGTCGCCCAGCACGCGCGCCTGCGACAGGCCGCGCGCGGCGTCCTGCAGTGGCCATTGCATCGATGCACTCATGCCGCGGCCCCCTCGGTCCGGCGCGCGGCCAAGGCCTGACGCGCCTGCACCTGATCGGAGAACGGCGTCTTCACGCCGCCCGCGTCCTGATAGTCCTCGTGGCCCTTGCCGGCGATCAGCACCACGTCGCGGGCGTCGGCCTGCGCCACGGCCAGGGCAATGGCGCGGGCGCGGTCCGGCTCGATCTGCACGGCGGCGCCGCGCTGCACGCCGCGCAGGATGTCGTCGATGATGGCCTGGGGCGACTCCAGGCGCGGGTTGTCGCTGGTCACCACCACGCGATCGGCGCCGGCCTGCACGGCCGCGCCCATCAGCGGGCGCTTGCGGGCGTCGCGGTTGCCGCCGCAGCCGAACACGCCCCACAGGCGGCCGCCGCGCTCGGCGGCCAACGGGCGCAGCGCGGCCAGGGCCTTGTCCAGCGCGTCGGGCGTGTGGGCGTAGTCGACCACCACCAGCGGCGCGGCGCGCTCGCCCGCCGGGGTCACGCGCTCCATGCGGCCGGGCACCGCCGGCAGGTCGGCGCACACGCGGGCCGCGTCGGCCAGCGGCACGCCCAGCGCGCGCAGCCCGGCCAGCACGCCCAGCAGGTTGGAGACGTTGTATTCGCCCACCAGGGCGGTATCCAGCAGCTGCGCTTGCGCGCCCTCGCGCAGCGTCCAGCGCAGGCCGTGCGCGCCGTAGCCCACGTCCTGCGCCTGCAGGCGGGCCGCCTGGTGCAGCGACACCGTCCACACATCCAGCCCGCGCGCGCGGCAGTGCTCGGCCAGCGGCGCGCCGCGCGGATCGTCGAGGTTGATCACCGCCGCCTGCAGGCCGGGCCAGTCGAACAGCGCCGCCTTGGCCGCCCAGTAGGCGTCCATGCTGCCGTGGTAGTCCAGGTGATCCTGCGTCAGGTTGGTGAACAGGGCCACGCGGATGGCGGTGCCATCCAGCCGGTGCTCGACGATGCCGATGGACGAGGCCTCCATCACGCAGGAGCGCACGCCCGCGTCCACGAACTCGCGCAGGCTGCACTGCAGCAGCACCGGGTCGGGCGTGGTCAGGCCGGTGGTCTGCAGGCGATCGGGCAGACCCACGCCCAAAGTGCCCACCAGCCCGCTCGGGGAAAGCGCGGGCAGCTTCAATTTCGATAGTGCCCAGGCCAACCACCAGGCCGACGAGGTCTTGCCGTTGGTGCCCGTGACGGCGACCACGTTGAGCGCCTGCGAGGGCTGTTCATAGTAGGCGGCGGCAATCGGCCCGCTGGCCGCCTTGAGGGCCGGATAGGCCGCCACCTGGGGCTGGTCGAAGCCAAAGGCCTCGGCGCCCGCGCGCTCCACCAGGCAGGCCGTGGCGCCCTGGGCCAGCGCCGCGCCGACGAAGCGCCGGCCGTCGGTGGCCGCGCCCGGCCAGGCGATGAAGCCGTCGCCCGGCCGGATCTGGCGGCTATCGGTCTGCAGGCGCCCGCGCACATGCTGGTGCAGCCAGCGCGCGGCGTCCTGGGGCGTGTGCAGCGGCGTCATGTCAGTTGCTCCACCGCGCTTCGCGCGACCCACGACGCATGAAACGGGCGTCAAATAGCGCTGCGGCGTCCGGCACAGAGGTCGGTTTGTACTTGGTGCCTCGAACCCGTATGTCAGTTGGACCCGCGGCCTCACGAGCACCCCGCACTGTCGCCTGGGGCTTCGCGCCCCTGAGCACGCATTTCAGAGTTCGATGACGTGGGCCGCACGCCGATGTCGCCGCGCATTGGAGGCGATCATGGAAGTCATCTATCCCCGCTGCGCGGGCCTGGACGTTCACAAGCAGACCGTGGTGGCATGCGTGCGCATCGCCGGCGACGGCCCGCCGTTGCAACAGGTTCGCACCTTCGAGACCACGACTGCGGGGCTGCTGGCCCTGGCTAATTGGCTCGACTGCTTCGGCGTCGAGCACGTCGGCATGGAAGCCACCGGCGTGTACTGGAAGCCCGTGTGGCACATCCTCGAAGGCCACTTCGAGCTGGTGCTGGCCAACGCCGCGCATGTGAAGAACGTGCCCGGTCGCAAGACCGACGTGGGCGACGCGATGTGGCTGGCCGACCTGCTGGCTCACGGGCTGATCCGCGCCAGCTTCGTGCCGCCCGTTGCCGTGCAGGAGTTGCGCTCGCTCACGCGCACGCGCAAGCAGTTCGTGCGCGAGAGGGGCTCGCATGCCCAGCGTGTCGAGAAAATCCTCGAGGACGCCAACCTCAAGCTCAGCGTCGTGCTCAGCGACATCCTGGGCAAGGGTGGTCGCGCGGTCTTGCAGGCCCTCATCGATGGCCACAGCGATCCCGAACGCCTGGCTTCGTGCATCACCACCCGCGTCAAGGCCAGCCGGGCCGAACTGCTCGAAGCCCTGCGCGGCAATGTCAGCGCGCATCACCGCTTCATGCTCAAGCTGCACCTGGGGCACATCGACGCGCTGGATCAGGCCATCGCCACCATCGAGAAGGAGGTGGGCCTGGGGCTCGAACCGTTTCGAGCAGCCGCCAAGCTGTTGAGCACGATGCCCGGCCTGAGCGCCGTCAGCGCCAACGTCGTCGTCGCCGAGATCGGCATCGACATGTCGCGCTTCGCCACGCCCGGGCATTTGCTGTCCTGGGCCTGCATGTGTCCGCGCAACGACGAGAGCGCCGGCAAGCGCCGCAGCACTCGGCTGCGCCGCGGCGGCAAGTGGCTCAAGACCACGCTGGTGCAAGCCGCCTGGGCGGCCGTCAGGGTCAAGGGCAGCTACCTGCAGGCCCAGTTCCATCGCATCCGCGCTCGCCGCGGCGCCAAGAAGGCCATCATCGCCGTGGCCGCATCCATGCTCACCGCCGCTTGGCACATGCTGCGCGATGGCACCGAATGGCACGACTTGGGCGCCGCCCACTTCGACCGCGCCGACGCGGCCAAAACCGCCAACCGCCTCATCCGCCGCCTTCAGCAGATCGGCTACACCGTACAGGCCACACCGGCTTGAGTGTTGACGTTTCATTTCAGAACGACTCCTCGACCTTCTGCGTCAGGATTTCGGGCTTGACCGCCATGTCCGGCGGCACGCCCTTGATGCGCAGGGTCTGCTGCACCACGTCGCTGAACACCGGCGCCGCCACCGTGCCGCCGTAGTAGGTGCCGTTGCTGGGCTCGTCGACCATCACGCCGACGATGATGCGCGGCTGCTCGATGGGCGCGATGCCGACGAACCAGGCGCGGTACTTGTGCGCGGCATAGCCCTTGCCCTGCTGCTTGCGCGCGGTGCCGGTCTTGCCGCCCACCGAGTAGCCCACCGTCTGCGCCAGCTGGCCGGTGCCGCCGGGGCCGGTCACCAGGTGCAGCATCTTGCGCACCTCGCTCGCGGTCTTGGCCGAGAACACCCGCAGGCCCGCGGCCGTTTGGCTCTCGGGACTGCGCAGCAGGGTGGCGGGAATGACGCTGCCGTCGTGCGCCAGCGCCGTGTACGAATGCACCATCTGGAACAGCGAGCCCGACAGGCCATAGCCATAGGCCATGGTGGCCTGCTCGACCGGCTTCCAGCTCTTCCAGGGACGCAGCCGGCCGGTGGCCGCGCCCGGAAAGTCCAGCTCGGGCTTGCGCCCGTAGCCCAGCGCCGTGTAGACGTTCCACATCTCCTTGGGGCTGAGCCGCTGCGCGATCTTCAGCGCGCCGATGTTGCTGGACTTCTGGATCACGCCCGACACCGTCAGCGTGCCGTAGTTGTGCGTGTCGCGCACCGTGTAGCGGTCCAGCTGGTAGCTGCCCGGCGAGGTGTTGATCAGGGTCTGCGGCGTGACGCGGCCCAGCTCCAGCGCGGTGGCCACGGTGATGGGCTTCATCACCGAGCCGGGCTCGAAGGTGTCCGTCAGCGCGACGTTGCGCAGCTGCGCGCCCGTCAGGTGGCGGCGGTCGTCCGGTGCATAGCTGGGGTAGTTGGCCAGCGCCAGCACCTCGCCCGTCACCGAGTCCAGCACCACCACGCTGCCGGACTTGGCCTTGTTGGCCACCACCGCGTCGCGCACCTTCTGGTAGGCGAAGAACTGGATCTTGGAGTCGATCGACAGCTGGATGTCCTGACCGTCGACCGGCGGCACCTCCTCGCCCACTTCCTCGACCACGCGGCCCAGCCGGTCCTTGATCACGCGGCGCGAGCCCTCGCGGCCCGCCAGGCGCTGGTCGAACGAGCGCTCGACACCTTCCAGGCCCTTGTTCTCGATGTCGGTGAAGCCGACCACGTGCGCCGCCGCCGCGCCCTCGGGGTACACGCGCTTGTATTCCTTGCGCTGGTGAATGCCGGCGATCTTCAGCTCGGCGATCTGCTGGGCCACCGACTGGTCGACCTGGCGCTTGATCCACACGAAGCTGCGGTCTTCCTCGCCCAGCTTGTGCTGCAAGTCCTTCAGCGGCATGTTCAGCAGCTTGGCCAGCTGGCGCAGCTCGCCCTCGTCGGCCTTGACGTCTTCCGGAATGGCCCAGATGCTGGGCGCCACCACGCTGGAGGCCAGCAGCAGGCCGTTGCGGTCGAAGATGCGGCCGCGGCTGGCGGGCAGCTCGAGCGTGCGCAGCACGCGCTGGTCGCCCTGCTTCTGGAAGAACGCGTTGTCGAACACCTGCACGTAGGCCGCGCGCCCCGTCAGGCCCAGGAAGGCCACGGCCAGCCCGGCAACGATGAACTTGCTGCGCCACACCGGCGTGCGCGAGGCCAGCAGCGGGCTGGAGGTGTAGCGGATGCTCTTCATGGCCGACTCCCCGCCGGCGCCGGCCGCGCGGCGCCGGGCGTGACGTACTCGGTGATGGCCGGCGTCACCGGGCGCATGGCCAGCTTGTCCTGCGCCAGCCGCTCCACCCGCAGCGAAGTCGCCTGGGCGCGCTTTTCGACCTCCAGCTGGCGCCGCTGCGTGGCCAGGGTGCGCCCCTCGGCGCGTGCGCGCTCGATCTGCGTGACGAGCTGGCGCGACTCGTACTGCACCTTGACCAGGTACATGGCCGAGAACATCAAGGCCGCGAGCAGCACGATCGACAACCGAGTCATGGCACTGGGCCCCCACGCTTCGCCGCTGCGCGTGCTGCGCTGCCCCCCGAGGGGGCGCTCGCCGCCTTGGGGCGGCCCGGCGTCGGCTCATCTTGGCCCCCACGCTTCGCCGCTGCGCGTGCTGCGCTGCCCCCCGAGGGGGCGCTCGCCGCCTTGGGGCGGCCCGGCGTCGGGTCGGGACTCGCCTCCGCCCGCGCATCGGTGCGCTCGGCCACCCGCATGATGGCGCTGCGCGCGCGCGGGTTGGCGGCCACTTCGGCGGCGCCGGGGCGCACGCGCGCCAGCGCGCGCAGCAACGTGGGCGCGGGCTCGGCAAAGGGCGCGCGGCGGTCCACCACCGCGTGCGCATGGCGCGCGATGAACTGCTTGGCAATGCGGTCTTCCAGCGAATGGAAGCTGATCACCACCAGGCGGCCGGCCGGTTGCAGCACGTGCAGACTCGCTTCTAGCGCCTGCCGGAGCTCTTCAAGCTCGGCGTTGATGAAAATCCGAACAGCCTGGAAGGTCCGCGTCGCAGGGTGTTGGCCCGGCTCGCGAGTGCGGACCGCGCCGGCGACGAGCTCGGCGAACTCCAGGGTGCGGGCCACGGGACGACCCTTTTCCCGACGCGCGACAATCGCCTTTGCAATGGCGACAGCAAACCGTTCTTCGCCGTAGTCACGAATCACCTCCGCGATCTGCTGCTGGGATGCCACCGCCAGCCAGTCGGCCGCGCTCTGGCCCCGCGAGGGGTCCATGCGCATGTCCAGCGGGCCGTCGGCACGAAAAGAAAAACCCCGCTCGGGGTTGTCGATCTGCGGCGAGCTGATGCCCAGGTCCAGCAAGACCCCGGCCACGCTCGCCGGGGGCAGCTCGCCCAGCGCCGCAAAACCCTGGTGGCGCATCTGCAGGCGCGCATCGGCGATGCGCGCGGCCTCGGCCACCGCCTCCGGGTCCTTGTCGAAAGCAATCAGGCGCCCCGTGGGCGCCAGCTGCCGCAGGATGCGCCGCGCATGCCCGCCGCGCCCGAAGGTGGCGTCCACGTAGCAGCCCTGCGGATTCGAAACCAGCGCCTCGACGGCTTCGTTCAGCAGGACGGTGGTGTGCGACCATGTGTTCACCGCCCTGCCTTCAAAACGCGAAGTCCTCGAACGCCGCCGGCATGGGCTCTTGCATGGCCTCGGCTTCCTTGGTTTCGTAGGCCGCCTTGTCCCACAGCTCGAAGTGGTCGCCCATGCCCAGCAGCATGGTCTCGCGCACCAGGCCGGCGGCGGCGCGCAGCTCGGGCGACACCAGCACGCGGCCGGTGCCGTCCATTTCGACGTCCATCGCGTTGCCCAGGAAGATGCGCTTCCACCACTGGGCCGACATCGGCAACTGGGCGATGCGCTCGCGGAATTTCTCCCATTCGGGGCGCGGAAACACCATCAGGCAGCCGTGCGGGTGCTTGGTGATCGTCAGCTGCCCGCTGGCCGTCGCCTGCAGGACGTCACGATGCCGGGTCGGCACGGACAGCCGCCCCTTGGCATCCAGACTCAGCGATGAAGCCCCTTGAAACACGCGATTTCCCTGCCGTGACGATCCAAACACGGTGGTGACGGCACTTCTCACCACTTAATTGCACTTTTTTGCACTGTAGCAGGAATACCCCGCACGGGACAAGGGGCCAACACTTTTTTTCAATGAAATCAAGACCTTATCTGGTTTTATCTCCAGAGTTTCAAGGTAAAATTTCTTTGAAATTAAAGACTTAGGTCAAGCTGTCGAAGTGATTTCGTCAAATGGGACGCGCGCCGCCGCTCTCACGCAGTCGGCCGGAGCGTGAATTCGCGCACGGCGGACGCGGGAGCGGCGGCGCCGGGCTGCCGCCCCGGAACCTGGCGACGGGAAAACGTCGAGACAGCCGCCGGCGGTGTCAGAGGATGTAGCGCGACAGGTCCTCGTCGCGGCTGACTTCGCCCAGCCGGGCGTCGACGTAGGCGGCGTCGATGTGCACCTGCTGGCCTTCCAGGCGCGTGGCGTCGAAGCTGACCTCGTCCAGCAGGCGCTCGAGCACGGTGGACAGGCGGCGCGCGCCGATGTTCTCGGTGCTTTCGTTGACGTCGCAGGCAATCTGCGCCAGCCGGGCGATGCCGTCGTCGCTGAACTGCAGCGTCACGCCCTCGGTGGCCAGCAGGGCCTGGTATTGGCGCACCAGGCTGGCATCGGTTTGCGTGAGGATGGCCTTGAAGTCCTCGACCGACAGCGAGTCGAGCTCGACCCGAATGGGCAGGCGTCCTTGCAGCTCGGGGATCAGGTCGCTGGGTTTGGCCAGATGAAAGGCGCCCGAAGCGATGAACAAGATGTGGTCGGTCTTGACCATGCCGTACTTGGTGTTGACCGTGGTGCCCTCGACCAGCGGCAGCAAATCGCGCTGCACGCCCTGGCGCGACACGTCGGCGCTGCCGCTGCCCTCGCCCCGCGAGGCCACCTTGTCGATCTCGTCGATGAAGACGATGCCGTTCTGCTCCAGGTTGTGCAGCGCCTGCAGGCGGATCTCGTCCTCGTTGACCAGCTTGCCGGCCTCTTCGTCGACCAGCAGCTTCATCGCTTCGCCGATCCGGACGCGCCGCATCTTGCGCCGGCCGGCGTTCAGGTTGCCCAGCATGCCCTTGAGCTGCTCGGCCATGTCCTCCATGCCGGGCGGGCCCATGATTTCCATGGCGGGCGCGGCCTGTTGCAGCTCCAGCTCGATTTCCTTGTCGTCCAGCTGGTGCTCGCGCAGCTTCTTGCGAAAGGCCTGGCGCGCGGCGCCGCCCTCGCTGGGCGCGTTGCTGCCGTCGGCGTTGCGCGCCGGCGGCAACAGCACGTCGAGGATGCGGTCCTCGGCCAGGTCCTCGGCGCGCGTGCGGTGCTGGCGCATGGCCTGCTCGCGCTGCTGCTTGACGGCCATTTCGGCCAGGTCGCGGATGATCGAATCGACGTCCTTGCCGACGTAGCCGACCTCGGTGAACTTGGTCGCCTCGACCTTGATGAAGGGCGCGCCCGCCAGCCGCGCCAGGCGGCGCGCGATCTCGGTCTTGCCGACCCCGGTGGGACCGATCATCAGGATGTTCTTGGGCGTGATCTCGGCGCGCAGCTTTTCGTCGACCCGCTGGCGGCGCCAGCGGTTGCGCAGCGCAATGGCGACGGCGCGCTTGGCCGCCTGCTGGCCGACGATGTGGCGGTCGAGTTCGGAGACGATCTCCTGGGGGGTCATGGACATGGCGGGGCTCAACCGGAAAATCTCAATCAAAAATGGCTTTGGCGCAGGCGTGGCAAGCGCAAGCAGCTATCAAACATGAAGCAAAATCACAAGACCTCGATGGTGTGCGTCATGTTGGTGTAGATGCACAGCTCGCCGGCGATCTCGAGCGACTTCTTGACGATCTGCTCGGCCGACAGCTCGGTGTGGTCCAGCAGCGCCTTGGCGGCCGACTGGGCGTAGGCGCCGCCCGAGCCGATCGCCACCAGGCCGTGCTCGGGCTCCAGCACGTCGCCGTTGCCGGTGATGATGAGCGAGGCCTCGCGGTCGGCCACCGCCAGCATGGCCTCCAGCCGGCGCAGCACGCGGTCGGTGCGCCAGTCCTTGGTCAACTCGATGGCGGCGCGCGTCAGGTGGCCCTGGTGCTTGTCCAGCTTGGCCTCGAAGCGCTCGAACAAGGTGAAGGCGTCGGCCGTGGCGCCGGCAAAACCGGCCAGCACCTTGCCGTGGTAGAGCTTGCGCACCTTGCGTGCCGAGCCCTTGACGACGATGTTGCCCAGGGTGACCTGGCCGTCGCCGCCGATGGCGACCTGCCAGCCCTCGGGGGTCTGGCGGCGCACGCTGATGATGGTGGTGCCGTGAAAGGGTTCCATCGCGCCCAGATGGGGGCCGCGGCCCGCTTTGCAAGGGCGCGCGGGCGGGACCCGGATTCAATCCACGCGCCGCAGCACGCGCGCCGAGTCGGAGATGCCGATCACGCCGAAAAACGCCGCCACCAGCCGGTTGACGTGCTTGAACACCACCTGCCGCCCCTGGCCCTGCTGCTGCACGGTCCAGTTGAGCAGGTCGCCGGCGGCGCCGAAATCCACCCGCTGCAGATGGCGGCAATTGAACTCGATGCCGCGCGTGCGCGCCGACACGCCGAGCGGCTGCAGCGCATGCGCCGCGTCGCCCAGGATTTCGCCTTCCAGCGGCAGCTGGGCAATGTCGAGCCCCGCCGTACCGGCCGCCCCGAGGCCCATGGCGCCGGACAGCGGGTGATCGCCGAAGGCGCTGGCGGCCGACGCGGCGTCGTCGTCATCGGGTGGTGGCAGGGTGTGGCCGCTTTCGGACATCGGCGCGTACTCGCAGCGCGGGTCTTCCCACGCCGGCGGCGACATCTCGTAGGTGACGCAGTAGTTGAGCGCCACCAGCTCGAACTCGTCGGGCTCGTTCATCACGCGCAGCAGGGCCATGCGGGCCGTCCACCACTGCGGATCGGTGGCGCGCTGCTCGGGCGGAGTCTGCTGCGCCAGCACGTTCAGCAGCTGTTCGGCGTCGAGAAAGCGCAGGCGCACGGGCGTGCGGGCCCAGCGCTGCAGCACGTCCAGCAGCAGCGGCAGCGCCTGCGGGTCGATCGACTTGACGCGCCGCCAGTCGATGCGCCAGGGCTGCGCCTGGCGCGTCATGGAGGCGTTGAGCGCCGCGATGGACTGCGTGCCCAGCACCGAAGGCGCGCTCCAGTGCGCCGGCAGGCTCTCGCTGCGCGGCACCGGGGCGGCTCCGGCCAGCGGCGTCATCGGCATGGCGCCCGAGGCGGGGCCCGCCGCCAGCGTCCACTGGGGTGCCGAGCGGCCGAAGCGGCCGACAAAGGCGATGGCCGCGCCGTCGAACTTGTCGGGCTCGCCGGCGGCGCGGTACAGATCGAACAGGGTGAGCCAGGTTTCCAGGTCGTCGCTGTGGCTGCCGCCCTCGCCCAGCAGCTCCAGCAGGCTGACCTCGGCCCCGGCGGCGTCGCCGTTGGCAAAGCGGATGGCCACCTCCTCGACCTCGGGGCTGACGGCCACGGGCGGCGGTTCGTCGGCCAGAGGCGCGGGCGCGACCGCGTCGGCCCACGGGTCGGCGCCGGTGGGCGCGTCCAGCGGCTGGGACTGGGGTGGGGGCGCGGCCTCGCCCCGCGAAACCTCGGCCGCGGCGCCCGACAGCGGCACCTCGACCGCGGTGACGCCGAAGCCGGCGCCGGCCGCCATCTCGTCCAGCTTCACCGGGCGGGTCTTGTCGTAGGCGCGCGGGTTGTCGGGGGCGACGGCGGTCGGCTCGGCGCGGTCCAGCCAGGCGCGCGACATCTGCTCTTCGATCTGGTCGATCTTTTCGAGCGTGCGCTCGGGCTCGTGCGGGTGCGCGGACTCGACACTGGAGATGAACGAGGTGGGCGACGCCGAGCCGCCGTGGGCGCCGGCCAGCTGGCGGCGGCGCGCCTTGCGCAGCATGTCGAACTCGCGGTTGCGCACGAAGTCGTTGCGCCGCTTGCGCTCGATCATCTCCTTGAGCGCGGCGCTCGATTCGCTGGCGTCCAACGGGCCGTCGACCTTGTTCAGGTCGGCCCAGTCGGTGGTCGGGCTGGTGATGAACTTGACCACCTTGGACAAAAAACGCCCGCCCGGCTTGGGGTCTTGCTCCTCGTTCATCCTTCGATGGCCTCCCCGGACGGCGTGCGTCCGATCAATCGCCGAACATCTTCTGCTTGAGCTCGCGGCGCTGCTGCGCCTCCAGCGACAGCGTGGCGGTGGGCCGCGCCAGCAGGCGCGGCACGCCGATGGGCTCGCCGGTCTCGTCGCAATAGCCGTAGTCGCCGGCATCGATGCGGGCGATCGACTGCTCGATCTTCTTGAGCAGCTTGCGCTCGCGGTCGCGCGTGCGCAGCTCCAGCGCGTGCTCTTCCTCGATGGTGGCACGGTCGGCCGGGTCGGGCACCACCACGGTGTCCTTGCGCAGGTTGTCCGTGGTGACGTCGGCGTTGAGCAGGATGTCGTCCTTGAGCTGCGTCAATTTCAGGCGGAAGAACGCCAGCTGCTTGTCGTTCATGTACTCGTCATCGGGCATGGCGATGACTTCGGCGTCGGACAGCTCGTCGGGCTTCTTGGTCTTCCAGTTGTTGGCCAGTTTCGGATCCTTCTTGATCACGATCGGCACATGAGCTACGGCGGCAATGGGCATGGGCAATATCTTGGGCTTGACGGCCGCGGGTGCGGCCGACATGGGAGTCGGTTTGCGCGCCGCGGCCGTCCGCGGACGGGCGGGCGCGGCTTTTTTCGTGACGGCCTGGGTGGCGCGCGCACTCGCTTGGGGCGTCGCCTTGCCAGGCAGGGCCTGGGCCTGGGCGGGGGCTTTGGCCGGTGTCTTGGCAGCCGCAGGTTTCACGTTGTTCGTCTCCTGTAGAACAAGGTGCGGCACGCCGCCACCTTCAACCGCTAACACGACGGATGAATGGGGTCGTCTTCATCCGCAGAACCCTGTTATAGACCTTCTTGGGCACTTGAGCCAGCGCGGCGCCGGCCCGGCCGGCGGCGCACTCAAAGGCGGCGATTGTATCGGGCTTGTCGGCGCCGTGGCACCGATGTCCCTGCGCGCCGCTGGTGCTCACACCAGGCACTGCTCCAGCCCCTGCACCAGGATGTCGCGCGGCAGGTCGATGCCGATGAACACCATCTTGCTCACGCGCGGCTCGCCCTCGGCCCAGGCGGGCCCCAGGTCGCTGCCCATGAGCTGGTGCACGCCCTGGAACACCACCTTGCGCTCGGTGCCCTTCATCGACAGCACGCCCTTGTAGCGCAGCATGCGCGGGCCGTAGATGTTGACCATGGCGCCCAGAAAATCCTCCAGCCGCGCCGGGTCGAACGCGCGCTCGGAGCGGAACACGAAGCTCTTGACGTCGTCATCGTGGTGGTGGTGGTGCGCGTGGCCGTGCCCATGCTCATCGTGGTCGTGCTGGTGCGAGGGGTGGTCGCAGTGCTCGCCCGCGTGGTCGTGGTCGTGGTCGTGATGGTGGTGCTCGTGCTCGTCCTCCTTGAGAAATTCGGGATCGATGTCGAGCTTGGCGTTGAGGTTGAAGCCGCGCAGGTCCAGCACCTCGCCCAGCGCCACCTCGCCGAAGTGCACCACGCGCTGCGGCGCGCGCGGGTTCATGTGTTTCAGGCGGTGCTGCAGCGCCTCCAGCTCGTCTTTGCTGACCAAATCGGCCTTGCTGATGAAGATCTGGTCGGCAAAGCCCACCTGGCGCTGCGCCTCCAGCCGGTCGTCGAGCTGCTGGGCGGCGTGCTTGGCGTCCACCAGGGTGATGATGGAGTCGAGCAGGAAGCTCTCGGCGATCTCGTCGTCCATGAAAAAGGTCTGCGCCACCGGGCCGGGGTCGGCCAGGCCGGTGGTCTCGATGATGACGCGCTCGAAGTCCAGCAGGCCCTTGCGCTTCTTGGCCGCCAGCAGCTGCAGCGTGGCGCGCAGGTCTTCGCGGATGGTGCAGCACACGCAGCCGTTGCTCATCTGGATGATCTGCTCGCCGTCGTCGTGCACCAGGATTTCGTTGTCGATGTTCTCCTCGCCGAACTCGTTTTCGATCACGGCGATCTTCTGGCCGTGCGCCTCGCTCAGCACGCGCTGCAGCAGCGTCGTCTTGCCGGAGCCGAGAAAACCGGTGAGGATGGTGGCGGGAATGAGGGCCATGCTTGAATCCAGATAAGGCAGGTGCCCGACCGTCGGGCAACGGGCCAGTTTAGCCAAAGCGCGCCAACCCTGCGCGTCGTCATGCCGTTGCGGGCAATCGGGACTTGCCAGTCATGGCAGACTGTCGGGTTGACATGCCACGCGGCGGGCCGCGGCACCGCCTCTTTCCCCACCCCCTTCCCCGGAGATCTCCCCATGAAAGAGCACCTGCAGTTCTACATCGACGGCCAATGGGTCGCCCCGGCCAGCGCGCGCAGCCTGGACGTCGTCAATCCCTCCAACGAGGAGGTCGTCTCGCGCATCAGCCTGGGCTCGGCCGCCGACGTGGACAAGGCGGTGCAGGCCGCGCGTCGGGCCTTCGAGAGCTTCTCGCGCACCACGCGCGAGGAGCGCGTGGCGCTGCTGGAAAAGGTGCTGGAGGTCTACAAGCGCCGCGCCGACGAGGTGGCGCAGGCCATTTCGCTGGAGATGGGCGCGCCGCTGTGGCTGTCCAAGGCCGCGCAGGCCGCCATGGGCGTGGCGCACCTGAAGACCACGCTGGGCGTGCTCAAGGGCTTCGAGTTCGAGACCGTGCACGGCACCACCGCCACGCTGTACGAGCCGGTGGGCGTGGTGGGCATGATCACGCCCTGGAACTGGCCCATCAACCAGATCATGTGCAAGGTGGCGCCCGCGCTGGCGGCCGGTTGCACGGTGATCCTGAAACCCTCCGAGATCGCGCCGCTCAGCGGCATCCTGCTGGCCGAAATCATGCACGAGGCCGGCGTGCCGCACGGCGTGTTCAACCTGATCAACGGCGACGGCCCGGGCGTGGGCGAAGCCATGTCGGTGCACCCCGGCATCGACATGATGACCTTCACCGGCTCCACCCGCGCCGGCATCGCCGTGGCCAAGGCGGCGGCCGACACCGTCAAGCGCGTGGCGCAGGAGCTGGGCGGCAAGTCGGCCAACATCGTGCTGGACGACGCCGACATCGAAAAGGCCGTCAAGCAGGGCGTGCAGGCCTGCTTCACCAACTCGGGCCAGAGCTGCAACGCGCCCACGCGCATGTTCGTGCCGCGCGCCAAGCACGCGCAGGCCATGGGCGTGGCCAAGGCGGTGGCCGAGCGCACCCAGGTGGCCGACGCCATGAGCCCCGAGGGCATGGCCATGGGCCCGGTGGTCAGCCACGCGCAGTTCAGCAAGATCCAGGGCCTGATCCAGAAGGGCATCGACGAAGGCGCCACCCTGGTGGCCGGCGGCACCGGCCGACCCGAGGGCCTGAGCAAGGGCTATTTCGTCAAGCCCACCGTGTTTGCCGACGTCACGAACGACATGACCATCGCGCGCGAGGAGATCTTCGGCCCGGTGCTGGTGATGATCCCCTACGACACCGAGGAAGACGCCATCCGCATGGCCAACGACACGCCCTACGGCCTGTCGGGCTACGTGCAGTCGGGCAGCCTGGAGCACGCGCGCCAGGTCGCCGCGCGCCTGCGCACCGGCATGGTGCACCTGAACGGCGCCGGCCCCGACGTCGGCGCGCCCTTCGGCGGCTACAAGCAGTCGGGCAACGGCCGCGAGTGGGGCGAGCACGGCTTCCGCGAATTCCTGGAAGTCAAGGCCGTGATGGGCTACGAGCCCAAGCCGGCCAAGGCCTGACGCGGCTTCGCATTCGATTCGATAAAACTGCCGGGCGCGGGGCGGGACCCCGCCGTCGGGGTGCCCGGCTCCGTTCATGTCCCCCGCCGGCCTGCGGCCGGCTCCGCCTTGACTTCACTGCGCCGGGCGCCCCAACGGCCTGATCCGAGGCGTCGCTGACTCAGCAGGCCGCTGGGTGGATGACCATCGCTTCGCGCCAGGGGGCATGGGTGGGCAGCGCAGCGAGGTCAAGGAAGAGATGGCCGTCGCAGACGGACAGCGGGGGACACGAGCGGAGCTGCCCACCCATGCCCCTTGGCGCACCCCCGCCCATAGTCGCGCCGACCGTCGGCCATCGCGGTCAATCCTTCTTGCGATGCGCCCGCGGATGCGCCGCGTCGTAGGCCTTGGCCAGGTGCTGGAAGTCCAGCCGCGTGTAGACCTGCGTGGTGCCGATGCTGGCGTGGCCCAGCAGCTCCTGCACGGCGCGCAGGTCGCCGCTGGACTGCAGCAGGTGGCTGGCGAACGAGTGGCGCAGCATGTGCGGATGCACCGGGGTGGCCAGGCCGGCCTGCAGGCTGCGCCGGCGCAGGCGCTGCCAGATGGATTGCGCGCTCAATCGCGTGCCGTGGCGGCCGATGAACAGCGCGCCCTGCGCCCGCGCCGCCTGCGGGCACTGGCCGCGCACCGCCAGCCACTGCGCCAGCGCGGCCAGCGCGGCCTGGCCCAGCGGCACGCTGCGGCGCTTGCCGCCCTTGCCCTGCACCTGCACCTCGGCCGCGGGCAGGTCGACCCAGCCGCGGCCGGCGCGCAGGGCGGCGTCGCTGGCGACGGCGTCCAGGCCCACCACCTCGCCCACGCGCAGGCCGCTGCCGTACAGCAGCTCGACCAAGGCGGCGTCGCGCGCCTCCAGCCAGGGGTCGCTGGCCTCGCCGTCGGCGTGAAAGTCGGCCAGCCGCACCGCGTCGTCCACCCCCAGTGCCTTGGGCAGCGGGCGCGGCTGGCGGGGCGCGCGCACGTCCTGCACCGGGTTGGCGGCCACGCGGCCCTCGCGCCCCAGCCAGGCGTAAAAGCCGCGCCAGCCCGACAGCACCAGCGCGATGCCGCGCCCGCTGCGCCCGCCGGCATGCATCTGCGCCACCCAGCGGCGCACGTGGGCCGGCTGCACGGCCAGCAGGCCCATGCCCGCGGCGGCGGCAAACTCGGCCAGCTTGGCCAGGTCCAGGCTGTAGAGCGTGACGGTGCGCGCGGCCAGGCGCCGCTCGACGCGCACGTGCTCCAGGTAGCGCTCCACCAGCGCCGCGTCGGCGGGCGCGGCGCCCACAGTTGGAGCGGCGTCGTTGCTCATCGATCGATAGCTGCTCGCGCTTAATCCATGGGCGCTACAACCCGATTCGGCTTGAAAATCACAGACTGCGCAGGCGCGACAGCGAGGCGCTGGCCAGCTCGCCGATGCGCTCCAGGAAGTCGGTGGCCATGCCGGCCTCGTAGCGTGCGGCGTCGGGCGAGGCCAGCACCAGCAGGCCGAAGGCGGGCGCGCTGGCGTTGGGGCGCAGCGGCAGCAGCACCAGCGAGGCGGCGGCCTGCGGGTCTTCCAGCCACTGCACGGCCTCGAAGCCGGCGTTGACGCCGCAATACGGCGCGCTCAGCGACGAGGCCAGGCTCTTGACGTCGTCGCTGGCGCCGACGGCAAAGGACTCCTGCGCGTAGACCTCGGCCACGTCCCACAGGCGCAGCGCGGCCTGCGGCACGTTGAACTGGGCGCAGATCTCGCTCAGCAGCACCACCGGCAGATCGACCGCGCGGTGCACCAGGAACAGCTGGCGCGACCAGCGCTGCAGCTTGTCGCCGATCAGCATGTTCTCGTTGCCGTGGCGCATCAGCTCCATCAGGCGCTGCTCCAGCACCTTGATCTTCTCGCGCAGCATCTCGGCCTGGCGCTCCTGCAGGCTGACGGCGCGCCCGCCGTGCGGGCTGGTCAGCTGCACGGCCGTGAGCAGCTCGGCGTGGCGCTCGAAGAAGTCGGGCGTCTGGATCAGGAACTCGGCAATATCTTGTTCGGTGATGGGGTTCATGGCAATTCAGGCTGGGTCGCGGAGATCATCGGGCAAGTCGATGCTGCCCTCGAACACGGTCTCGGCCGGGCCGGTGAGCAAGACCGAATCGGTGGCGCCGCCGGCCCATTCGATGGTCAACCGGCCGCCGTGCGTGGCCACGTCGACGCGGCCATCCAGCAGGCCCAGGCGGATGCCCGCCACCACGGCGGCGCAGGCGCCGGTGCCGCAGGCCAGGGTTTCGCCGGCGCCGCGCTCGTACACGCGCAGGCGGATGTGGGCGCGATCGACGACCTGCATGAAGCCGGCGTTGACGCGGCGCGCAAAGGCCGGGTGGCGCTCGATCAGCGGGCCCTGGCTGAGCACCGGCGCGCGCTCCACGTCGTCGACCAGGGCGACGGCGTGCGGGTTGCCCATGGACACCAATGCTATATTTATAGTAGCTGCTTGCGCTTGATCGGCGGGGGCCAGCGCCTCATTCGGCGTCAAACGCAGCGGCCACATGCGCCACGGCCCGTCGGCCCGCGGCGCCGGCACCGGCGTCAGGCCCGTCGGGTCGAAGGGCAGCGCCGCCAGCTCGAACACGGGCGCGCCCATGTCCACCGTGACGCGGCCGTCCTCGGCCTCGGTCAGCTCGATCACGCCGCGCTGCACCTTGACGCGGATGCGGCGCTTGTCGGTCAGCCCGCGCCCGCGCACGTGGCGCACGAAGCAGCGCGCACCGTTGCCGCAATGCTCCACCTCGCCGCCGTCGGCGTTGTGGATCACGTACTCGAAGTCCACGTCGGCGCTGGGCGCCGGCCGCACGCTGAGGATCTGGTCGGCGCCGACGCCGAAGTGGCGGTCGGCCAGCCAGCGGTACTGCGCCGCGCTCAGGTTCAGCGGGCCATGCAGCTCGTCGAGCACCACGAAATCGTTGCCCGCGCCCTGCATCTTGGTAAAGCGAATGCGCATGGGGCGGAATTATCGCCTTATCCTCTGATGCTCACGCCTGCACGAGAGCCGCCATGCGCATCCCCGACTGGAGCCCCGAACGCAAACCTCAGCCCACCGAACTGGTCGACGCCATCCTGGCGCGCCGCGGCGGCCAGTTGCTCAACCTGGACCGCGCCCTGCTGTGGAGCGAGCCATTGGCGCGCGGCTGGAACGTCTACCTGAAGGCCGTGCGCACCGAACTGCCCACCAGCCGCAAGCTGCGCGAGCTGGGCATCTGCACCGTCGCGCTGCTGACCGGCGCGCACTACGAATACCAGCACCACGCGCCCGACTTTCTGGCCGCCGGCGGCACGCAGGCCGAGCTGGATGCCCTGCACCGCGTGCTCGCCGCCGATGCCCGCCGCGCCGCCGACCCGGCGCTGGGCGAAGTCGAGCAGCTGGTGCTGCGCTACGCCGCGCAGATGACGCTGGACGTGCGGGTCGAGGACGCGCTGTTCGACGCATTGAAGACGCACTTCGACACCACGCAGCTGGTCGAGCTGACCAGCGCCATCGCCACCTACAACATGGTGGCGCGCTTTCTGGTGGCGCTGGGCGTGACGCCGGAAGCATGAAGCGCACAGCACCTGCTTACTATCTGTTTAGTAGCGACTTGCGCTTGCTGCACAAGCGCCAGAGGTCGATTTGACCAAGATTCTTTGCGGCACGACCCCATGCACCGCTTTCAGGCCAGCGCCAAACTGATCGACAGCCAGCGGCACGGCGCCGGCTGCGAGCTGTTCCTGGTCGAGGGCGACTCGGCCGCCGGCGCGGTGGCCGCCGTGCGCGACGCGCGCACCCAGGCCGTGCTGCCGCTGCAAGGCAAGCCGCTGAACGCCTGGCGCGCCAGCCCGGCGCGTGTCGCGGCCTACCCGCTGTACCCGCAGCTGGCCGGCGCGCTGGGCCTGCCCTCGGCCACGCCGGGCGCGGACCTGGACCCGGCGGCGCTGCGCTTCGAGCGCCTGCTGCTGCTGCTCGACCCGGACGCCGACGGGGTGCACATCGGCGCGCTGATGCTCCTGTATTTGCAGCGCTTTGCGCCCGCCCTGCTTGCGCAGCAGCGCGTCTGGATGGTCAGGGCCCCAGCCGCCGGCCTGCGCGTGGCCGCGCGCGACAGCGGCGAAATCGAGGACGTGTGGGCCGATACGCCCGAGCAGGCGCGCGCCCTGCGCGAGCACGCGGCGGCGCAGGCCGAGCGCTGGCTGGTGCTGCGCGACTGGGGCTTTCGCGGCCTGGCCAGCCTGCCGCCGGAGGTGCTGCGCGCCACCTGCGTCGATCCGGCCACGCGCCGCGCCGACGCCGTCACGCCGGCGCAGCTGCGGGCGGTGACCGACGTCTTCGGCGGCGCCGGTTGAACGCCGGCCGGCGCGGGCACCCGGGCCTTACGCGCCGAACAGGCCGCCCGCGCCCTGCGGCGCCGCCACGCCCAGGTGCCGGTACGCCGCCAGCGTGGCCACGCGTCCGCGCGGGGTGCGCTGCAGGTAGCCCTGCTGGATCAAGTAGGGCTCGATCACGTCCTCGATGGTGCCGGCCTCCTCGCCGATGCTGGCGGCGATGTTGTCCAGCCCGACCGGGCCGCCGTCGAAACGGTGGATCACCGCCTCGAGCAGCTTGCGGTCCATCAGGTCGAAGCCCTGCGGGTCCACATCCAGCATGGACAGGGCGTCGTGCGCTATCTTTTTCGATATGCGGCCGTCGCCCTTAACGTCCGCATAGTCGCGCACGCGGCGCAGCAGGCGGTTGGCGATGCGCGGCGTGCCGCGCGAGCGGCGCGCGATCTCGAACGCGCCCTCGGCATCGGCCTCGACCTTGAGCAGGCCGGCCGAGCGGGTGACGATGCGCGCCAGCTCGTCGGGGGTGTAGAACTCCAGCCGCGCCACGATGCCGAAGCGGTCGCGCAGCGGGTTGGTCAGCATGCCGGCGCGCGTGGTGGCGCCCACCAGGGTGAAGGGCTGCACGTCGAGCTTGATCGAGCGCGCCGCCGGGCCCTCGCCGATCAGGATGTCGATCTGGTAGTCCTCCAGCGCGGGGTACAAGATTTCCTCGACCACCGGCGACAGGCGGTGGATTTCGTCGATGAACAGGACGTCGTTTTTTTCCAGGCTGGTCAGGAGCGCCGCCAGATCCTTGGGCTTTTCCAGCACCGGGCCGCTGGTCTGGCGCAGCTGCACGCCCAGCTCGTGCGCGATGATGTGACTGAGCGTGGTCTTGCCCAGCCCGGGCGGGCCGAACAGCAGCACGTGGTCCAGCGCCTCGCCACGCTTTTTGGCGGCGCCGATGAAGATCTCCAGCTGCTCGCGCGCCTTGGCCTGGCCGACGTAGTCGCGCAGCAGCTTGGGGCGCAGCGCGCGCTCCAGCGCCTCCTCGCGCGCCGAGGCGGCCGCGCCCGACACCACGCGCGGCGCCGGCTGGCCGGCCGGCGGGGCGAAGTCGTCGACGGTGATGCTCATGCGTGGGCGGTCCTCACTGCGTCAGCCAGTTGCCCAGGCCGCGGTAGAAGGCGCGGTTGAAGCGGCCGAAGAAGTCGGCGCCGCCGGGGTTCTGGCAGCTGGCGCTGCCGCCGTGCAGCGCGCCCACCACGTAGCGCGTGTTGCCCAGCTGCGTCCAGATGGCGGCGCCGCTGCTGCCGGGCTCGGTGGTGCCCTGCGTCCAGCCGATCTGCAGCAGCGAGCCGGCGTCGGCGCTGGCGCTGCTGCAGGTGCCCGTGCCGCAGTTGGCGAAGCCGGTGACGGCGCCCACGCTGTCCTTCTGCAGGTCGCCCTCGGGATGGTGGATGGACACCACGCCGGCCCCCACGCCCACGCCGTCGCCGAAGTAGGAGCCGGCAAACACCACGTTGGCCGGCGGCGCGCTGTTGAGCTGCAGCAGCGTGCTGTCCACGCCCGAATCGGTGAACAGCAGCTTGGCGCCGCTGGTCAGGCGCGTGGACGCCGGGTCGACCTTGGGCGAGCCGTTGCAGGACGCGGCGCGGAAGAACCAGTAGGTGATGAGGCTGGCGGCGCTGGCGTCGTCGGCGATGCAGTGCGCCGCCGTCAGCAGGCGGGGCGTGCGGCTGCCGCGCGTGTCGTTCAGCAGGGTGCCGGTGCACAGGTAGCTGCCGTCGGGCTTGGTGAACAGCAGTTGCGCCACCGAGCGGCTTTCGGCGTCCAGCGCGGGCGTGCACATCACGTCCAGGTTGCAGCGGCCGGCGGTGCCGATGTCGTTTTCGGTCTTGACGGCGGCCAGCGCCTGCTCCACCGTCTGGCTCAGGTGCGACAGTTGCGGCACGGCCAGCCGCAGCTGGGCCGGGCTGGCGCCGGGCGACAGTTGCAGCTCCAGCGTGCCGACGGCGCCCGGCGTGTCGGGGCCCCACAGCAGGGCGGCCGCGCCTTGCGGGGCCTGGGCCGCCGCCTGCTCGACCACCGGCGATCCGGGCGCGCCGTAAAAGCGCAGCCGGGTGCCGGCCGGCGCCTCGTCCACGCGCACGCCCAGGCGCAGGGCCTGGGCGCCGGGCGAATCGAAGGCCAGCGCCGCCACCTGGCTGCCGTCGGGCAGGGGCTGCCACTGCAGGCGCGCGGCCAGCGCGGCGGCGTCGGCGGTGGCGGCGACGGCGCGGCCGACGCCGATTTGCAGCGGTGCGCTCTTGCCGTCACCGGCGCTCAGTTTGAGCGCCGCCAGCGGCCCCAGTTCGACCCGCGGCACCACGGTGCCGGCCGGCAGGCGGCTGACCGCGACGGCGGCCGGCGCGGACAGGGCAGCCTTGTTGGGCAGGGCGGCGGTGTCCAGCGGCTCGATGCGGTCGGCGGCCGCGGGCGGCGGTGCCGGCGGCGTGGGGGTGGGCGCGGGCGGCGGCGCGGGCGGCGGGCTGTCGGAGCCGCCGCCACAGGCGCCGAGACCAAGGGCGAGGACGCAGGACAGCGCCAGGGCGATGCGATGTGAAGGGGTCATGCGAAGAGTCTCAGGTCAACCACAGTTCACGCGGACGACGCGGCCGGCGGCATCCACCACCACGTTCAGGCGTCCGGCCATGTATTCCTTGGTCACCATGCTGTCGGGCCGCAGCATGCGGGCGCGGTCGGCGCCGGCGGCGGCCAGGGCCTGCGCCAGCGTGTCGGCGCCCCAGGCGCTGCCGACCAGGAACTGCGCCGCGTCGGCCCGGCACTGGTTGCGCGGCGGCTGGCCGCTGTCGATCTGCGTCACGCCGGGCGGCGGCGCGGCGGCGGCCGGGGCCGGCGCCGTGGCGCTCAGGCCGTTGCAGGCCGACAGGGTCAACAGCGAACCCAGGGTGAGCGGTGCGGTCAAGGCAGTCCAATGCATGCGGCAGTCCTCCAGTCGATGCACCGCACTTTATCGGCTCAGCACCTTCAGGGCCAGCTTGATGCCCTCGCTGACCCCGACGTCGGCGGGCAGGTTCTTCAACGCCAGTTGCGCGTCGCGCTCGGTGTAGCCCAGGGCCATCAAGGCCTGCGCGATGTCGTTCTGGGCATCGGACGCGGGCGTCGCCGCCGCGCCGCCCGGCCCCAGGTCGGCGCCCAGCTTGCCCTTCAATTCGAGCAGCAGGCGCTCGGCGGTCTTCTTGCCGATGCCGGGCACCTTGACCAGGCGCCCCGCCTCCTGCGCCGTCACGGCCCGCGCCAGCTCGGCCACGCCCAGGCCCGACAGCACGGCCAGCGCGGTGCGCGGCCCGACGCCGGAGATCTTGATCAGCTCGCGGAAGGCCTGGCGCTCGGCCGGCGTGGCAAAGCCGTAGAGCAGCTGCGCGTCCTCGCGCACGATGAACTGGGTGAGCAGGCGCACGGCCTGGCCAACGGCGGGCAGGTTGTAGAAGGTGCTCATGGGCACCTGCACCTCGTAGCCGACGCCGTGGCAGTCCACCAGCACCTCGGGCGGGTTCTTCTCCAGCAGGGTGCCGGTCAACTGGCCGATCATTCGTTCCTGTCCTTTGCCGCATCGCCCCGGGGCGCGGCGATTGCAGCGGGCATTATCGGCGTGATCGGGGCCTCACAAATCCTGCAGCGCCGCCTGCACCTGCCGCTCGAACAGCGCCGCGTCCGCCAGCGCGTTGGCGTTCAGCAAGGCCAGCTTGACCAGGAACAGGTCGGCCTTGTCGGCTCCTGCCTGATCGATCGCCAGGGCCAGCGTGTCGTAGACCGTCTCCAGCCCCTCGATGGGCAGTGCGCTATCTGGGTTCATGGTGTTCTTCCTTTCGAAGTCATTCATTGGGGCAACGCCGTCTGCAGGGCGGCGCGCAGACGGGTGGCGTCCAGCGTGAGCCAGCGCGCGCACACATGCTGGTCGGGGCGCAGCAGATAGGCCGCACCGCCGGCGGACACGCCATAGCGCCGGCGGCAGCGGCCGTCGGCATCGGCCAGCACCTGGTCGGCGCCGGCCACCGGGCCGGCCGCGCCCACCGCCGTCACGCGCAGCGGCACGCCGCGCGCGCGCCACTCGGCCAGCACCGCCTGCAAAGGCGCGGGAATGGCATCGGCCTCGGTGAAGTAGAGCAGCTCGAAGCCGCCGCCCAGGTGATCCAGCAGGAATTCGTCGGCGCCCAGGCGCACGTTCCGGGGCGGCGCGCCATGCGCGGGGCCGTCGGTGAACAGCCCGTTGTCGTCGCCGGGGCTATTCAGCGCCGAGTGCGTGTATTCGTGCGGACGCGAGGTGCGCCAGTGGTAGAGCGGGCGCACGAACTCCTGCGTCAGCGACAGCGACAGCACCGCGTCGCGCAGCAGCCTGAAGCCCCGGCTGGGGGGAGTCATGAAGCGGGTGCTCTTGCCGCCCTCGTCGATGATCTCGCGCGCCGCGCCCACGCGTTCGGCGCTGTGGTTGGCCAGCAGGGCCTTGCCGGCCAGGCCCTTGACCACGAAGGCCAGGTGCCAGGCCAGCGACTGCGCGTCCTGGAACGCCGTGTTGGCGCCGCGCACGCCGAAGATCGGCAGCAGATGGGCGGCGTCGCCGGTGAAGAGGACGCTGCCGTGCACGTAGTCGGGCAGCGTCAGGGTACGCGCCGAATACACCGAGCACCAATCCATCTCCCAGGGCTGGCCGGCATGGCCGATCATGGCCAGCTGGGCGTCGATGCGCGCCTTCAGCGACTCGGGCCGTAGCGCGTCCTCGGGCGTCTCGCCGGGCGGCAGCTGGTAGTCCACGCGCCAGATGCCGTGCGGCTCGCGGTGCATCAGGATGGTGTTGCCGGGGTTCCACTCGGGGTCGAAGAAGGCCAGGCGCTCGGTGGGCAGCGGCAGGTCGATCTGGATGTCGGCGATGACGAAGAAGCCCTCGTAGGAGGAGCCCTCCATCTGCAGGTTCATGGCCGTGCGTATGCCCGAGCGGCCGCCGTCGGCCGCCACCAGCCAGTCGGTCTGCAGCGGGTATTCGCCCTCGGGCGTGTCCACGGTGAGCAGGGCATGACCGTCCTTTTGCTCGACGGACTGCAGCTTGTTGCCCCAGCGGAAGTCGATCAGCGGGTGGGCCGCGCAGGCGTCGTACAGGTACTCCTCCATGTACTGCTGCTGCACGTTGAGCATGGGGAAGAAGCGATCGTCCTCGTCGTGCGGCGCCTCCATGCGGAACACGCGCCGGCCGCGGTAGTAGGAGTTGCCGTAACGCCAGGGCAGGCCGCCCTCGGTCATGCGCCCGGCCACGCCCACCTGCTGCAGGATTTCCATCGAGCGGCGCGTAAACACGATGGCGCGGCTGCCCTGGGAGAGCTGCAGCTCCGCGGTCAGCACCACGCTGGCCACGCCGTGGCGCGCCAGCTCCAGCGCCGTGACCATGCCGGCCGGGCCCGAGCCGGCGATGACCACCTTCTGGCGCGCCTGCGCCGCATGGGCCGAGGGCAACCAGGGCGCGTGGACCTGGTAGCGGTAGTAGATGGAAGGGCGGGGAGTAGAGGATGGCTGGTGCATGGACGGTTCTTCCTGGGATGCCGGATCGGCGGCGTGGGGGGCGGTGCGGCAAGCCGCCCCGCGCCGATGCGAGACAATGCCACGGTGATTCTCCGCCACGCCTTCACTCCCCTGTCCAACACGCGCCTGGCGCACCTGTGCGGCCCCATGGACGAACACCTGCGCACCATCGAGGCGGGGCTGCAGGTGGCCATCTCGCACCGGCAGGAGCAGTTCAAGATCGAGGGCGCCAAGAAGCACGCCGAACGCGCGCTGGTGGTGCTGCAGGCGCTGTACGAGATCGCCGCGCGCCCGATCCGCGCCGACACCGTGCAGCTGATGCTGGCCGGCGACGAGCGCGCCGGCGCCGAGGCGGCCGACGGCAGCCGCCTGCTGAGCACGCGCCGCACCGACCTGAAGGCGCGCACGCCCAACCAGAGCGTGTACCTGGACAACATCGCCGGCCACGACATCACCTTCGGCATCGGCCCGGCCGGCACCGGCAAGACCTTTCTGGCCGTGGCCTGCGCGGTCGACGCGCTGGAGCGCCAGGCGGTGCAGCGCATCCTGCTGACGCGCCCGGCGGTGGAGGCCGGCGAGCGCCTGGGCTTTCTGCCGGGCGATTTGACGCAGAAGGTCGACCCCTACCTGCGCCCGCTGTACGACGCGCTGTACGACCTGATGGGCTTCGACCGAGTGGCCAAGGCCTTCGAGCGCGCGCAACTCGAGATCGCGCCGCTGGCCTTCATGCGCGGGCGCACGCTCAACCACGCCTTCGTCATCCTGGACGAGGCGCAGAACACCACGCCCGAGCAGATGAAGATGTTCCTCACCCGCATCGGCTTCGGCAGCAAGTGCGTGGTGACCGGCGACATCAGCCAGATCGACCTGCCCAAGGGCACCACCAGCGGCCTGATCGACGCCGAGCGGGTGCTCAAGCGCGTCAAGGGCCTGGCCTTCACCCGCTTCACCAGCCGCGACGTGGTGCGCCACCCGCTGGTGGCGCGCATCGTCGATGCCTATGACGCGCAGCGCAAGGCGAGCGCTTGAGACGCCCAAACCGCCAAACAGCCGAACGCAGAGGACGCAAAGGATTCGCAAAGGGCGCAGAAGAAGAAATCCAGAAATTCTTGATGAAAACCAAGGCGCAATGCCCGTTGTTAGCTTTCATTTTGAAAGCAATCCAATTGAATTTTTTGCGTCCTCTGCGAGTCCTTTGCGCCCTCTGCGTTCGGCTGTTTTTGCTCGCATCCGCATGACCCTGCGCCCGTGATGCCGCCCCCGCCTCTCTAGAATCTTCGGGCTTCTCCTGACTGGACCCGACATGACGCACGGCCTGATCCGCATCCGCGGCGCCCGACAGCACAACCTGAAGAACCTGGCCCTGGACCTGCGCACCGGCGAGCTGACGGTGGTGACGGGCGTCAGCGGCTCGGGCAAGTCCAGCCTGGTGTTCGACACGCTGTACGCCGAGGGCCAGCGCCGCTACGTCGAAACCTTCAGCGCCTATGCGCGCCAGTTTCTCGACCGCATGGACAAGCCGGCGGTGGACCGGATCGAGGGCGTGCCGCCGGCCATCGCCATCGACCAGACCAACCCGGTGCGCAGCTCGCGCTCGACCGTCGGCACGATGACGGAGCTGAACGATCACCTGAAGCTGCTGTTCGCCCGCGCCAGCCAGCTGTTCGACCGCCAGACCGCGCTGCCGGTGCGGCACGACACGGCGGAGACGATTTATGCCGAGCTGGTGGCGCGCAGTGCGCGCTTCGCCGCCGGGCCGCCCCAAGGCGAAGCAGCCCCCTCGGGGGGCAGCGCAGACACGCCAGTGCGGAGCGTGGGGGCCAATACCAGCGATCCCCGATTGATCGTCACTTTCGCCGTGGAACTGCCCGGCAGCGCCACCGCCGACGACGTGGCGCAGTGGCTGTCGGCGGCCGGCTTCACGCGCGTGCAGGCCGAGCGCACCGAGGGTGATCGCAAAGTCCTCGATGTCGTTGCGGATCGTTTTCGCATGGGCAGCGTCGAAAAGGCGCGCGCCGTTGAAGCCATTGAGTTGGCGCTGCTGCGCGGGGCTGGGCGCATGAGCGTCTACGCGCTGCAAGAGGAAGGCGATGCGGACCTGTGGAGGTTTTCGACCGGCCTGCACTGCCCCGAAAGCGACCTGCGCTATGGCGACCCGCTGCCCTCGATGTTCAGCTTCAACTCGGCCGTGGGCGCGTGCGAGACCTGCCGCGGTTTCGGCCGCGTGATCGGGGTGGACTGGGGCCTGGTGATTCCGGACGAACGGTTGACCCTGCGCGCCGGCGCCGTCAAGCCGATCCAGACCCCCGCCTGGAGCGAATGCCAGGACGACCTGATGCGCCACGCCGAGGCCGCCGGCATCCCGCGCGACACGGCCTGGAACAAGCTGACGCCCGAGCAGAAGCACTGGGTCATCGAAGGCACGCCCAACTACAAGGAAGGCCACTGGAACAAGCAGTGGTACGGCATCCGGCGCTTCTTTGCCTACCTGGAGACCAAGGCCTACAAGATGCACATCCGCGTGCTCTTGTCCAAGTACCGCAGCTACACGCCCTGCCCGGCCTGCGGCGGCGCGCGCTTGAAGACCGATTCGCTGCTGTGGCGTGTTGGGTCGAAAGAAGATGCCGACACCGTGCTGGAGCCCGCGCAGCGCTTCATGCCGCAGGGCGTGGCGTGGACGCGCGAGCAGCTCGAGGCGCTGCCGGGGCTGTGCCTGCACGATCTGATGCTGCTGCCGATCGAGCGCTTGCGGCGCTTTTTCATGCGCCTGGACACGCCCTCCCCCACTGGGGGAGGGTCGGGGTGGGGGCTGGCAGCGCCCGCAGTCGACGCCGCCAGCCCCTCACCCCCACCTGCACCCCACGAAGCAGAGCTTCGCGGGGGCCCCGCGCCCTCTCCCCAGAGGGGCGAGGGAGCAACAGCCCTGGCCCGCAAGCTCATCCTGGACGAAATCCAGACCCGCCTGAAGTACCTGTGCGACGTCGGCATCGGCTACCTCACGCTGGACCGGCAAAGCCGCACCCTGAGCGGCGGCGAGGTGCAACGCATCAACCTGACGACCGCGCTGGGCACGTCTCTCGTCAACACCCTGTTCGTGCTGGACGAGCCCAGCATCGGCCTGCACCCGCGCGACATGGACCGCATCACCCAGGCCATGCAGCGCCTGAAGACGGCCGGCAACACCCTGGTGGTGGTCGAGCACGACCCGGCCGTCATGCTGGCAGCCGACCGCGTGCTCGACTTCGGCCCCGGCCCGGGCGCCGCCGGCGGGCGCATCGTGTTCGACGGCACACCGGCCGAGCTGCGCGGCGCCGACACGCTGACCGGCCAGTACCTGGGCGGGCGCAAGTCCATCGGCCTGGGCTTTTCGCGCCTCGTGCAAGACAACACGCCGCGCCTGATCCTGGAAGGCGTGCGCGAGCACAACCTCAAGGGCTTCGACGTCGCCTTTCCGCTGCAGCGTCTGGTCACCGTCACCGGCGTGTCGGGCTCGGGCAAGTCCACGCTGATCCAGGACGTGCTGGCGCCGGCGCTGATGCGCCACTTCGGCCAGGCCACCGAAGCGCCCGGCGCGCATGAGCGCCTGCTGGGCGCCGAACAGCTGGCGGGCGTGGTCTTCGTCGACCAGTCGCCCATCGGCAAGACGGCGCGCTCCAACCCCGCCAGCTACGTCGGCGCCTGGGACGCCATCCGCAAGCTGTTTGCCGACGCGCCGCAGGCCCGCCAGCGCGGTTACACCGCCGCCAAGTTCAGCTTCAACTCGGGCGACGGGCGCTGCCCCACCTGCGGCGGCTCGGGCTTCGAGCACGTGGAGATGCAGTTTCTCAGCGACGTCTATCTGCGCTGCCCCGACTGCAATGGCCAGCGCTACCGCCCCGAAATCCTCGAAGTGCGCATCGACCGTCCCCAAAAATCGGGGTCAGATCAACATTTTCAACAGGCGGCCGAGGCGTTGGCCGCTCTCGGCAGCAGCCAGAAATTGTCATCTGACCCCCATTTGAAGACGCGGCACCTGAACGTGGCCGACGTGCTGGAGCTGACCGTGGCCGAGGCGGTGCAGGTGTTCGCGCGCGACCGCGAGGTGGTGCGCGCGCTGCAGCCCATCGTGGACGTGGGGCTGGACTACGTGCGGCTGGGCCAGCCGGTGCCCACGCTGAGCGGCGGCGAAGCGCAGCGGCTGAAACTGGCGGGCCACTTGGCCGAGGCGGCGAAGAACACATCGGTCAGCCGCCAACCGATGGCGCGCAAGGGCCAGCTGTTCTTGTTCGACGAGCCGACCACCGGCCTGCACTTCGACGACATCGCCAAGCTGATGCGCGCGCTGCGCAAGCTGTTGGATGCCGGCCATTCGCTGATCGTGATCGAGCACAACCTGGACGTGATGCGGGCCAGCGACTGGCTGATCGACCTGGGCCCCGAGGGCGGCGACGCCGGCGGGCGCATCGTGGCGCAGGGCACGCCGGCGGACGTGGCGCGGCATCCCAGCTCGCACACCGGCGCGGCGCTGCGCGAGTACGAGGCGGCGCTCGGCCAGGGTGCACTGGCCGCGCACGAAGCCAGTTCGCTATACAAACAGAAGCTGCTCGCGCTTGCTGCACAAGGGCCAGCGGCCGAAAACATTCAAATCCTGCGCGCACGCGAGCACAACCTGAAGAACCTCAGCGTGCAGGTGCCGCGCGGCCGCTTCAGCGTGGTCACGGGCGTGTCGGGCTCGGGCAAGTCCACGCTGGCCTTCGACATCCTGTTCAACGAAGGGCAGCGCCGCTACCTCGAATCGCTCAACGCCTACGCGCGCTCCATCGTGCAGCCGGCGGGCCGGCCCGACGTGGACGCGGTCTACGGCATTCCGCCCACGGTGGCGATCGAGCAGCGCCTGTCGCGCGGCGGGCGCAAGAGCACGGTGGGCACCGTCACCGAGGTGTGGCACTTTCTGCGCCTGCTGTACGTCAAGCTGGGCGTGCAGCACTGCGTGCACGACTTTGCTGCCGTGCAGCCGCAGACGCCCGAGCGCATTGCCGCGCAGATCATGACGCGCCACCGCGGCCAGACCATCGGCCTGCTGGCGCCGCTGGTGGTGGCGCGCAAGGGCGTCTACACCGAGCTGGCCGACTGGGCGCGCCCGCGCGGCTTCACCCACCTGCGGGTGGACGGCGAGTTTTTGCCCACCACCGGCTTTCCGCGCCTGGACCGCTTCAAGGAGCACACCATCGAGCTGCCGGTGCTGAGCCTGCCCGTCACCCCCGGCAACGAGGCGCAGCTGCGCGAATCGCTGGCGCGCGCGCTGGAGCACGGCAAGGGCGTGGTGCACGTGCTGCACGACATCGCCGGCCTGCGCAACGCCATGGAGACCGGCACATCGACCGCGCACATCGGCCGCATCGAGGTGTTCTCGACCAAGCGCGCCTGCCCGGTCTGCGCCACCAGCTACGCCGAGCTGGACCCGCGCCTGTTCTCCTACAACAGCAAGCACGGCTGGTGCCCCGACTGCGTGGGCACCGGCGTCAAGCTGACGCGCGAGCAGCGCAAGGCGCTCGACGATTCGGTGCTGGCCGCCGACGAAAAGGGCCGCGAGCAGACCTTTGCCGAGCCCGAGGTGGACGACCTGACCGAGCAGCCCTGCCCCAGCTGCCAAGGCACGCGGCTGAACCCCGTGGCGCGCGCGGTCTTGCTGGATATTTCTCCTCCCCCCGCTGGGGGGAGGCAGGGAGGGGGGCAGACCATGGTGGATGGGGACGCGCCACTGGCCCCCACCCCAACCCTCCCCCAGGGGGGGAGGGAGCTCCCTCACCCCAACCCTCTCCCCGCGGGGGAGAGGGAGTCAACCCAAGGAGCCGCCTTGCCCCCTCTCCCGCTGGCGGGAGAGGGTGGGGGTGAGGGTCAGGGCATTTCCATCACCGCCCTCGCCCGCCTGTCCGTCGAAGACCTGCACGCCTGGTTCAACACCCTGCGGCTTGAAGGCCGCAGCGCCGACATCGCCCGCGACCTGCTGCCCGAAATCCAGGGCCGCCTGCGCTTTCTGGAGCAGGTCGGCCTGGGCTACCTCACGCTCGACCGCGGCGCGCCCACGCTCAGCGGCGGCGAGGCGCAGCGCATTCGCCTGGCGGCCCAGCTGGGCAGCAACCTGCAGGGCGTGTGCTACGTGCTGGACGAGCCCACCATCGGCCTGCACCCGCGCGACAACGGCATCCTGCTGGGCGCGCTGAAGGACTTGAGCGAGCAGGGCAACACCCTGGTGGTGGTCGAGCACGACGTCGACACCATCCGCGCCGCCCAGCACCTGATCGACATCGGCCCCGGCGCCGGCCTGCGCGGCGGCCGCCTGGTGGCCGAGGGCACGGCGGCCGACCTGCAGGCCGCGCCCGACTCGGCCACCGGGCGCTATCTGTTGCACGCCATGCGCCACCCGATGCAGGCGCGGCGGGTGGTCTTGCCCCCTCGCCCGCTGGCGGGAGAGGGTGGGGGTGAGGGCATGGGCGCAACAACCATCGCCGCCGCCCATTCCACCGCTGCCGGCCCTCACCCCAACCCTCTCCCAGAGGGAGAGGGAGCAATAGGCTGGCTGAGGGTGGCGGGCGCCAGCCTGCACAACCTGCAAGACGTCGATGCCGCCGTGCCGCTGGGCCGCCTGGTGGCCGTCACCGGCGTGTCGGGCTCGGGCAAATCCACCCTGGCGCGCGACGTGCTGCTGGCCAACGTGCAGCGCTTCGTGCGCCCCGACTCCAAAGCCAAATCGACCGTTCGCGCCGATGCATCAAGCGCCAACAGCTATCAAATCAATGGTCACGGCCTGATCGGCTGCAGCGCCATCGAGGGCTTCGGCGCCATCGACCGCGTGCTCGAAGTCGACCAGACGCCCATCGGCAAGACCCCTCGCTCCTGCCCCGCCACCTACATCGGTTTCTGGGACGCCATCCGCAAGCTCTACGCCGAAACGCTGGAAGCCAAGGCGCGCGGCTACCTGCCCGGGCGCTTTTCCTTCAACACCGGCGCCGGCCGCTGCCCCGCCTGCGAAGGCCAGGGCCTGCGCACCATCGCCATGAGTTTTCTGCCCGACGTCAAGGTGCCCTGCGAGGCCTGCCACGGCGCGCGCTTCAACCCCGAGACCCTGGCCGTCACCTGGCGCGGCCAAAGCATCGGCGACGTGCTGCGCATGGAGGTCGACCAGGCGGTGGACTTCTTCGCCAGCATGCCGGCCATCGCCCACCCGCTGCAGCTGCTGCAGGACGTGGGCCTGGGCTACCTGACGCTGGGCCAGCCCTCGCCCACGCTCAGCGGCGGCGAGGCGCAGCGCATCAAGCTGGTGACCGAACTGTCGAAGGTCCGCGACGACATCGGCCGGCGCGGCCAGAAGGCGCCGCACACCCTGTACGTGCTGGACGAGCCCACCGTCGGCCTGCACATGCAGGACGTCGAGAAGCTGATCCGCGTGCTGCACCGCCTGGTCGACGGCGGCCACAGCGTGCTGGTGATCGAGCACGACCTGGACCTGATCGCCGAGGCCGATTGGATCATCGACCTGGGCCCCGAAGGCGGCGCCGGGGGCGGGCGCATCGTCGCCGCCGGCACGCCCGAAGCCGTGGTGCGCGCCGGCACGCACACCGGCGTGGCGCTGGGGCCGGTGCTGGCGCGCGCCTGAGCCGGGTCGCCGCGCGCGCATCACGGCAATACCGATACCACCCACGTGGTTACCCGCGCGGCGCCGAGTTGACGCCGGTCAAGCGCCGTACGCTGGCCCCCGCAGTGCCTCGATGCGAGGCCTCTGCCAAGGAGCACGCACATGAAGTTCGAAGTCACTTCCGATCGTCGTCGTTTCTTCCAGGTCGCGGTCGCCGCGGCCGCCCTGCTGGGTTCGCTGCCGCGCCGCGCCTGGGCCGCGCTGCCGCACCTGAGCGTCGACAAGAGCGCCACCGCCAAGGCCCTGAACTACGTCGAGGACGACACCAAGGCCCCCGCGCCGCACAAGCCCGGGCAAGACTGCATGGCCTGCGTGCACTACCAGGGCAAGGCCGGCGACGCCTACGGCCCCTGCGCCCTGTTCCCCGGCTTCGACGTCGCCGCCAAGGGCTGGTGCAGCGGCTTCCAAGCCAAGAAATAAGGGCCTGACCCCGGCGGGGCAGGTCACCCCACACCGCCGATGCATGGCGCCGGCTGGCGCGTGCACGTGAGTGTGACGCCACGGCCAGTGCCGGCGACAAGCGCATGGCGCGCGGACGCGGCCCCGTCCACACAGCGGCTTGCCAGCGCACCCACGACCGCTATCATGCCGGCGTCACCACGCGCATCGCGGCCATGAACCTGCCATCCGCCACCGTTGGAACGCCGGCGCTGCATCGGGGCTTGGCCCTGCTGGCTGCGGGCCTGCTGGGTGCCAGCCCCGCCTGGGCGGCCCCGGCCGATGTGCAGCACGGCGCGGCCATCGCGGCCCAGGGCGTGCCGCCTGCAGTCGCGGCCTGCGTCACCTGCCATGGCGCCAAGGGCGAAGGCGGCCCCGGCTTTCCGCCGCTGGCGGGCCAAGGCGCCAGCTACCTGCGCGAGCAACTGGACGCCTTTGCCGACGGCACGCGCGCCAACGCCATCATGGCGCCCATTGCCAAAGGTCTGGATGCGTCCGCGCGCGCCGACGTGGCCGCCTGGTTTGCCAGCCTGCCCTCGGGCATCGCGCCGCAGGCGGCGGGCCCGGCCGACCCCAAGGACCAGGGCGCCTGGCTGGTGGAGCGCGGCCGCTGGGCCGACGGCATCCCGGCCTGCGCCAGTTGCCACGGCCCGGGCGGCGCAGGGGTGGGCGAGCACTTTCCGGCGCTGGCGCGCCTGGGCGCGGCCTATATGCAGGCGCAGATCGACGCTTGGAAAAGCGGCCAGCGCCCGCCCGGCCCGCTGGGCCTGATGCAGGGCATCGCCAAAAAGCTGAGTCACGACGACATCAGCGCCGTCGCGCAGTACTACGCCAGCCGGCCCCCGTCGGCCGGCCAGCCGTGATCGAGGGGCCGCCATGCCAGCCGAACCCAGCCCGCACCCAGACCCATCCGCGCCTCGGCCGGCCCATGACGAGACCCAAGCCCTGGTCTGGTTTGCCGGCCTGATGGTGCTGCTGCTGCTGATTGCGCTGGCGGTGTTCGGCGTCAGGATCGTGCGGGAGATGCGCGCGGCGCCCGCCGCGGTCGCTGCGCCGCCCCCCGCAGCCGCACCGACCTTCAGCGCACCCCAGGCCGCCGCGCCTTCCAGCCCTGCGCCCACGGCGTCCAGCGCGGCGCCCATCCAGCCGGTGGCCGCCCGCGGCGCCGGCTTTCTGCCCCCGGCGGACGACGCCATCCCGCACACGCCCATGGGCGACATGATCCGCAAGGGCGAACAGATTTTTTTGCACACCGGCGTCAACGCCAAGGCCTATGTCGGCAACAACCTCAACTGCGTCAACTGCCACCTGGACGCCGGGCGGCAGGCCCATGCGGCGCCGATGTGGGGCGCCTACCTGCTGTATCCGGCCTATCGCAGCAAGACCAAGCATGTCGACACCTTTGCCGAGCGCCTGCGCGGCTGCTTCATGTACAGCATGAACGGCAAGGCGCCGCCCTTCGGCGACGAGGTGCTGGTGGCGCTGGAGGCGTACTCCTACTGGATGGCCACCGGCGCGCCGGTGGGCGAGCGACTGCCCGGCGCGGGCTTTGCCAAACTGGCCAAGGCAGCGCAGCCACCCGACATCGCGCGCGGACAGAAGGTGTTCGAGTCCCACTGCGCGCTGTGCCATGGCGACGGCGGCCAGGGCCAGCGCGCCAGCGACACGCAGGTGTTTCCGCCGCTGTGGGGCGCGCAGTCCTTCAACTGGGGCGCGGGCATGGCCAACATCGACAGTGCCGCCGCCTTCATCAAGGCCAACATGCCGCTGGGCCAGGGCGGCACGCTGACCGACCAACAGGCCTGGGACGTGGCCACCTTCATGGACAGCCACGAGCGCCCGCAAGACCCGCGCTTCACGGGCGACGTGGTGCAAACGCGCGCGCAGTTTCACGACAGCGAATACTCGCTGTACGGCACCCCGGTGGGCGGCCAGTTGCTGGGACAAGGCACGCACTGACCCAAGGGCAGTGGTCAGGGGCAAGCCGAGACAGTCGCCCCATGACCTTCGCTCCGCATCAAAACGACAGAGCTTCCCATGCAGTGCGCCACTCCGTTCTGCACGTGTCCGGCATGGGCCGCAAGGGCGGCTTTCGCCCGTTTGACTCTGGCCGGGATGTCCGTGGCGCGCGCCATACAGATGAATGATTTGCGGTCGGCGTTGTGATGGGCGGCGCCTATGAACCTTGCGCCCGTTCTTCCGGCTTCGACGTCGCCGCCAAGGGCTGGTGCAGCGGCTTCCGGGCCAAGGAGCAGGCACCGGCCCGGCGCACGCGGTCACGCGCGATCCAGCAGGCGCCGCACCAGCGGCCCCAGCGCGGCCAGCGTCCACAGCAGCATGGCGCCGAGCGGATGAACCAGCGCCAGCGGGATCGACAGCAAAAACACGGCCGTCGGCCAGACCACCACGACCAGCGCCTGCCGGCGTTCGGCGACACCGGGCGCGGGCTCGGCCAGTGCCTGCCGCTGCGCCGTGACCACGGTGAGCAGCAGCATCAGGCCGGTGGTCGCCACCACGCCCGCGTACAGCAGCACGGCCCAGGGGTCGCCGTCGCCATAGTGCGCCAGCGCCGCCGTGGGAAAGTTCAGCGAGACCAGCGCCAGCATGAAGCCGATGTTGGCCAGGTTGTAGCCCCGGCTGGTGCGGCGCACGCGGCGCGTCAGGCGGTGGTGCGCCAGCCAGAAGCCGCTGATGACGACAAAGCTCAGCAGAAAGGCCAGCACGCTGGGCAGCATGGGGCCCAGCAGCGAGCGCATCGGCCCACGCTCGCCCTCGGGGAAGCGGATTTCCAGCGCCAGCACCGTCAGCGCGATCGCCACCATGCCGTCGCACAGCGCGTGCAGGCGCTCGGGGCCGGGCTCCGGATCGCTGTCGCTCGGGATGGGGGCGGACACGGCTTCGCCCTCAGGCCGGAACAAAGATGGCATGCAGGCCCAGCGGCATCACGCGGTCCATGCGCGCCTGCAGCAGCGGCCCGTCGGCCAGGTGCTGCGCGTCGAACACCGACAGCAGCATCTGCCGCCGCGCCAGATCGAGCGCGGTGCCCATCAGCCAGCCGTCGCCTTCGTGGCCACTGCCGCCGGGGCGCGGCACGAAAATGTGCTCTTCCACCATCACGCCTGGGCCGTAGCGGTAAAGCTGCTGCGCGCCGCTCGTCACGTCCAGCCGCATGACGGCGTCGAAGCCGGGCCGGTCGCCCGCATCGACGCGCGCGGCGGTGAACACCTGCCGATAGGCCCGGCCGACGATGCGCGGATCGACGCGCGGGAACTCGGCCACATGCGGCAGCAATTGCTGGCGCGCCGCGCCGCTCGCCAGGTCGAGCTCCAGCAGCGCCACCGAGGTGTGCTCCGGGGCCTCGTACTGGCCGCGCATCAGCTCCTTGAGTCCGGTGGTGGCGGCCCAGGCGCTGGGCGAGCGGATGCAGTCGAGCCGGATCACGCCGCGCTCCTCGCAGGCGTTGCCGATGTGGAACACGAAGCCGGCCGGCAGCGTGAACCAGCGCGGCGCATCGAGCCGATCCTTGGGCAGCAGCAGCACGCGCAGGCCCAACTCGGGCTTCCACACATGGCTGTCGAGAAAGGTTTCGCCGGCCTCGGCTCGGGCGCGATCGAACACCAGGGGTGGCAGCAGGAACACCAGATGGCGTTCGGTGACGGCGAAGTCGTGCACCATGGCGATGTCCGGCACGCGGATGGTGGTGGCGGTGGCCAGTTCGCCATCGGGCTTGACGCGGTAGATCGACAGCATGCCGGCCGAGCTGCTGACGCCGAAGTTCCACAGGCTGCCGTCGGGCTCGATCTTGGGGTGCGCCGAGAACGGCATGCCGGCGTAGTCGGGCGACCAGACCCTGGGGCCGCGGGTGTCCAGCGTGCGCGCGTCCAGCTCGGTGGCCGAGCCGCCCTCCCACAGCGCCATGAAGCGCCCACCGTGGTTCAGCACGCTGGTGTTGGCGACGTTGATGGCGTCCGGCGCGATCAAGGGGTTGGCGCCGGGCGGGTTGGTGCCGAAGGCGGCACGCACGGGGTGACCGGCGGCGCTGTCGGCCAGGAATTTTTCGGTGCGCACGAAGCGCCCGCGGTGCGTGATGCCGGCCGGCGTCAGCGCGTACTGCTGCACCATGCCGTCGCCGTCGAACAGGTGGTGATAGCGCTGGCCGCCCAGCATGTGGCGCGCCGGGCCGTTGCGGTAGAAGTTGCCGACCAGCCCGTCCGGCAGGCGTCCCTGCAGGCGCATCGGCAGCGGCTCGACGTCGCGCTGCAGGCCGACGTAGCCCAGGGTCCAGGGGTGCAGCGGCTCGGCCGCGGCAAAGGCGGCGGCGGTGGCGTCGACGCTGGCCCCGGTGGCGGCGCGGACACCCAGGGCGGCGCTGCCGGCCGTGGCCAGCAGGGACTGCAGAACGTGGCGGCGTTGCATGGTGGGCTCTCCCCTCTCAGCGCAGATGGATGGTGATGCTGGCGTCGCCCTGCAGATCGACCGCGGCGGCGTCGAAGTCGGGCGCGCTGAAGTGGCCGCGCGCATCGCGGCTGAAGCCATAGCGCTCGGTCGGGACGCCGGCCACGTTGCTGTCGAGCTTGCCGTTGCCGTTCTCGTCGTGAAACACCGACAACGCGTAGCGGCCGGCCGGCAGGCCGCGGTAGACCAGCAGCACGCGCTCGGCCGCGGGCTGGCGCTCACCCGCCCGCGGCGTCTTGAGCCAGGTGGCGGCGCCGTCATACAGCGCGCCATCGACCGTGCCCTGCGCCGAGCGGGCATTCAGCACTTCGACCGTGAGGTCGTGCGCGCCGGCCGTGGCGGCGAGAGCTGCGAGCGTGGCCAGGCCGGCGGCGCGCGCCCACAGTGAAAGGCACGGGAAGCATCGGGTCAGCGACATGAAAGGGCTCCTGGACAGTGACGGGGATCGTTGGAGGATCCGCACTGTAGGCAGCGCCGCGCCCTGCGGCCATCGGCTTGCGACGGAGGGCGCCAAACGATGCGCGAAGCGCGCCGGCAGGCGACCGAAGCGCAGGCGGGGGGCGCCCGCGTGACCGAGCTACATCGGCCGAAACAGGTGCGCGAACGCGCGGCTGACCTTGACCGGCCGGCGCAGGCCGCGCACCGTCAGGCTGCAGTGGCCCAGCTCGTCGCGCGTGGCGCTGACGATGTGCCGGCTGCTGACCAGCAGGCTGCGATGCACCTGCACGAAGTCGCCGCCTTCGATGCGCGTGGCCAGCTCGCGCAGGCTCATGCGCACCAGCGCCTCGCCCTCGGCGGTGACGACGTTGACGTATTTGTCGGTGGCCTCCAGGCAGATCACGTCGGCCACCGCGATCATGCGCACCGTGTTGCCGACGCCGGCGCGGATGACGCGAATCGGCTCGGGCGCCGGGGCACCGGCGGCCAGCGCCTGCACCTGCAGCACCTGCGCCGCGGCGTCGCCCGACCCCGCCGGCGCGCGGTCGGCCAGGCGCGCGCGCAGCCGGGCCGCCGTCACCGCCAGTCGCTCGGGCGTGACGGGCTTGAGCACGTAGTCGACAGCGGCGCGCTCGAACGCGGAGACGGCGAACTCATCGTGCGCGGTGATGAACACCAGCAGCGGCGCGGGCCGGTCCTCGGGCCACTCGTCGCTCACCACCTCGGCCACCTCCAGCCCGCTGCGGCCCGGCATGCGGATGTCGAGGAACAGCACGTCGGGCAGCAGCGCCAAGGCCTGCGTGGTGGCGGCCTCGCCGTCTTCCGCCACGTCGGCCAGGCGCAGCCCGGGCCAGGCCGCCGCCAGCAGGCGCGCCAGCGTGCGGGCCAGCAGCGGCTCGTCCTCGGCAATCAGGGCCAGCGGGGCATGGTTCATGCCGCGATCCTCACGATGGCGCGCGTGCCCGACGGCTGGCCGCGCAGCAAATGCAGGCTGGCGCGCTGGCCGTAGCGCGCGCGCAGGCGTTCGCGCACATAGACCAGGCCGTAGCTGGCATCCGCCTCCGACGGCGGCAGCGGCTCGGGCGGCAGGCCCAGGCCGCTGTCGCTGACCTCGATCTCCAGTCCCTGCTCGGTCCGGCGCGCGCTCACGCACACGCTGCCGCCGCCGATCTTGGGCTCGATGCCGTGCCGCAGCGCGTTCTCCACCAGCGGCTGCAGCAGCATCGCCGGCACCGGCCAGCCCTGCAGCGCCTCGGGCAGCTCCAGCGTGTAGCGCAGGCGCGCGCCCAGGCGCAGCGCCATGATGTCGAGGTAGGCCGCCAGCTGCGTGAACTCCGCCTGCAGCGTCGCGTGCTCGCTGCGCGAGGCCGCCAGGGCGGCGCGCAGATAGGTGATCAGGCGGTCGATCATCTGCCGCGCGCTGGCGGGGTCTTCGTCGACCAGGGCGCGCAGGTTGGCCAGGGTGTTGAACAGCATGTGCGGATCGAGCTGCGCGCGCAGCATGCGCAACTCGGACTCGGCGGCCAGCTGCTGCGCGCTGGCGCGCGCCGTGGCTTCGCTGCGCAGGCGACTGCGCAACCAGCTCAGGTAGCTGACAAAGCCCGCCGCCAGCAGCGTGGCGCCAATGGCCGCCAGCCGCGCGTCGGCCGCGCCGGCGATGTGCACCGGCTCGCCCAGCACGGCGTAGGCCGTGGTGTAGCCCAGCACATAGCCCAGCGGCGCGCCGACCGCCAGCGCGATCAGCACGGCGGCGCGCGGCCCGCGCCGGCGCACCCAGGGCAGCTGGTGCACCAGCGCGCCGCAGAACGCCGCCCACAGGCCGATGCATTCGGAAAACCACAGGTTGCGCCAAAAGCTGTCGCGCTGCGGCTGCGACAGCGTCAGCACCGCCGCCACCAGCACGCAAAACAGGGCCGTGAGCGCGAACAGGCGCAGGATGCGGTTGGCGCCCGCAGAAAGTGGAGGCAGGACGGCAGGGGCAGTCATGGTGAGGCGTGCAGTTGGTGCTCCACTCTAGAGCAAGGCCTGCCTTGGGGCGCGGCCATCGGTGCGAACGGCACGCCGGCAGCGCCAACGGGCGCCCGGAGCGACCGAGCGGCGCCCGTCGCCTGAGACAATCGCCCCATGACCTTCGCCCCGCTTCAAAACGACAGCTTCCTGCGCGCCTGCCTCGGCCAAGCCACGCCGCACACCCCCGTCTGGCTGATGCGCCAGGCCGGGCGCTATCTGCCCGAGTACTGCGCCACGCGCGCCAAGGCCGGCAGCTTCATGGGCCTGGCGACCAACGTCGACTACGCCACCGAGGTGACGCTGCAGCCGCTGGCGCGCTACCCGCTGGATGCCGCCATCCTGTTTTCCGACATCCTCACGGTGCCGGACGCAATGGGCCTGGGCCTGTCGTTCCAGCAGGGCGAGGGGCCGAAGTTCGAGCAGGTGGTGCGCGACGAGGCCGCCGTGGCCCGGCTGGCGGTGCCCGACATGGACAAGCTGCGCTACGTGTTCGACGCCGTCGCCAGCATCCGCAAGGCCCTGGCCGGCCGCGTGCCGCTGATCGGCTTTTCGGGCAGCCCCTGGACGCTGGCCTGCTACATGGTGGAGGGCGGCGGCAGCCAGGATTACCGCCACGTCAAGTCCCTGCTGTATGCGCGGCCCGACCTGATGCACCGCGTGCTGGCGGTCAACGCCGACAGCGTGGCCGCGTACCTGAACGCGCAGATCGACGCCGGCGCGCAGGCGGTGATGATTTTCGACAGCTGGGGCGGCGTGCTGGCCGACGGGGCGTTCCAGCCCTTCAGTCTGGCCTACACGGCGCGCGTGCTGGGGCAGCTCAAGCGCACGGGCGCCGACGGCGCCGTGGTGCCGCGCATCGTCTTCACCAAGGGCGGCGGGCTGTGGCTGGGCGACATGCAGGCGCTGGCCTGCGACGTGCTGGGCCTGGACTGGACGATGGACCTGGGCCGCGCACGACGCGTGCTGGAAGGCGCGCCGGATACCATCGATTCAATAGCTGCTGGCGCATATTCGACGGGCGACAGGGCCGGATTTGACCCCCAATCGCCGCGTCCGACCGCGCTGCAGGGCAACATCGACCCCAACGTGCTGTTCGCGCCGCCCGAGGCGATCCGCGCCGAGGTGCGGCGCGTGCTGGATGCGTTTGGCCAGCCACACGCCGATGCGGCCAGGCGCGGCATCGGCCATGTCTTCAACCTGGGGCACGGCATCAGCCAGTTCACGCCGCCCGAGCACGTGGCGCAGCTGGTGGACGAGGTGCACCAGCATTCGCGCCGCCTGCGCGCGCTGGTCTGAGACCTGCAAGTCAGTGCGCACTTTCGATGCTGTCAAGTCACAGATTCAACACTTGGCGGCAAAAAAAGCGCTTGACAAACGGCACTTATGCACAAATCGGCCGCGCCGGGCGCGAGGTACGACGTGTGGCCTCAGTCGTTGTTCAAGTTGTTGATTTATAACAAGTTCGATTGCTGCCGCCGGAATGGGCAAGCCGTTGAAAGCCTTGTGGCACAAGGGCTGGCCGGCGCTTTCCGGGGGTTTTCAACAAAATTATCCACAGCTTCTGGGTATGACTCGGGAAGTTTTTTTTCAATCAAGCACTTAGGGCCAGAACTGCATGTTGCTGAGCGCCCCGCCGCCGCGCCGATGACGCACTGGCTGGCCATTGCCGTGCCCACGCCGGCGCACAGCCGGGTGGGCGGCCTGCTGACCTACCGCAGCGAGCAGGCCCTGCCCGCCGGCAGCCTGGTGCGCGTGCCGCTGGGCCAGCGCGAATTGCTGGGCGTGGTGTGGGACGACGCCCTGCCGCCGCCCGACGAGCCGCTGGCCAACCAGGCGCGCGCCGTCATCGCTGCGCTGGACGGCGTGCCACCGCTGGGCGCGCCCTGGCGGCGCCTGATCGAGTTCACCGCGCGCTACTACCAGCGCGCGCTGGGCGAGGTGGCGCTGTCCGCGCTGCCGCCGCAGCTGCGCAGCCTGACGGCGACGCAGATGGCGCGGCGGCTCAAGCGCGCCGGGCGGGCGTCGGCCGACACCTCGCCAAATACTACTGAACTGAGAGCACTTACCGCAGACCAGACGGGCGCTCTGGCTCAAATCGACCACAAGCCCGGGCCCTTCCTGCTGTTCGGCACCACCGGCAGCGGCAAGACCGAGGTCTACCTGCGCGCGGCGCAGGCCGCGCTGGCGCGCGACGCCCAGGCCCAGGTGCTGGTGCTGGTGCCCGAGATCAACCTCACGCCGCAGCTGCTGGCGCGCTTTGCCGAGCGCTTCGGCGACGCGGCCATTGCCTGCCTGCACAGCGGCCTGACGCCGGCGCAGCGCCTGGCGGCCTGGCTGGCGGCGCACACCGGCGCGGCGCGCATCGTGCTGGGCACGCGGGTGGCGGTGCTGGCCTCCATCCCGCAGCTGGCGCTGGTGGTGGTCGACGAGGAGCACGACGCCAGCTACAAGCAGCAGGAGGGCGCGCGCTATTCGGCGCGCGACCTGGCGCTGGTGCGCGGGCGCCACAGCGCCGCCAAGGTCATCCTCGGCTCGGCCACGCCCTCGCTGGAAAGCTGGCACGCCGCCACGCCGGTGGCCGCGGGCGGCGCCGGGCGCTATCAGCTCATCACCATGGCGCACCGCGTGGGCGCCAGCGACGCCAGCCCGGGCCTGCCGCGCGTGCTGCGCGTGGACATGGGCCGCCAGCCCAAGGGCACGCTGATCGCCCCGCCGCTCTTGGCCGCCATCGGCGAGCGCATCGCACGCGGCGAGCAGGCGCTGCTGCTGCTCAACCGCCGCGGCTGGGCGCCGGTGCTGCACTGCGCCGACTGCGGCTGGAAGAGCGAGTGCCCGCACTGCAGCGCCTACCGGGTGTTTCACAAGGTCGACCGCACCCTGCGCTGCCACCACTGCGGCCTGGCCGAGCGCGTGCCGCGCGCCTGCCCGGCCTGCGGCAACCTGGACATCGGCACCCAGGGGCGCGGCACCGAGCAGCTGGAGGCCCAGGTGAGCGCCCTGCTGGCCGGCGTGCCGCGGCCCGACGGCACGCCGGCGCGCATCGCCCGCATCGACGCCGACTCCACGCGCGGCAAGGGCCGGCTGGAAAGCGCCCTGGCCCAGGTGCACGCCGGCGACGTCGACGTGCTGGTGGGCACGCAGATGATCGCCAAGGGACACGACTTTCGGCGCGTGACGCTGGTGGCCGCCATCAACCCCGACGCCGCGTTGTTCTCCAGTGACTTTCGCGCCCCCGAGCGCCTGTTTGCCCTGCTGATGCAGGCCGCGGGCCGGGCCGGGCGCGATGCCGCCAGCGGCGCCGACAGCCAGATGTGGGTGCAAACCCAGCACCCGCAGCACCCCCTGTTCGCGGCGCTCAAGGCGCACGACTACCCCGGCTTTGCCGCCCAGCAGCTGACCGAGCGCCAGCAGGCCGGCTTTCCGCCCTTCAGCCACCTGGCGCTGCTGCGCGCCGAGGCCCGCAGCCAGGAGGCCGCGCAGGCCCTGCTGGGCGCGCTGGCGGCGCAGGCGCAGGCGGCCGGCGCCCAGGACGCCACGCTGGCCGCCGCCCTGCCCCACGTCGCCTGGTACCCCGCGGTGCCGCTGGCGGTGCAGCGTGTGGCCGGCATCGAGCGCGCGCAGATGCTGCTGGAAAGCGCCCACCGTCCGGCCCTGCAGCGCGTGCTGGCCGCCTGCGCGCCCCTGCTGCAGGCGCTGCGCGCCACGCCCGAACACCGCGGCATCGTGCGCTGGGCGATCGACGTCGATCCGCAGGATTTGTGAGCTGCAAGAGCGGCAGAATCAGCGTAGAGTGATTTGTTCTGATGGCCGGCATCGTCTCGTCCGGCACCTGAAAGGAGCAGTTCACATGAACATCAAGTACACCCTGCTGACGCTGTGCGCCCTCGGCCTGCCGGCCTTTGCGCAGATGACGCCGGCGCAGACCAACCTCGATCCCGCCGCCGCCCGCATGGAGGCGCGCAACGCCCGCGCCGACCACCAGCTGACCGCCGTCAGCCCGCAGCAGGCGCTGACCAACGAGCTGAAGCGCTGCGCGGCGCTGCCGCCCTTCTACAAGAGCGACTGCGAGGCGCGCGTGCGCGGCCAGGCCGGCACCGTCTCGGGCAGCGTGGTGGGTGGCGGCATGATCCGCGAAACCGTCACCACCATGCCCGAAGCCCAGTTGAAGGCGCTGGAAAGCAACCCGCAGGAGATGGACTTTCCCAAGCCCCTGCGGCAGCGCCGCTGAGGCGACGCTGAATCGCTCAGCGCAGCAGCGCCACCGCGGCTGAAAAGCTGAAGAAGGCCAGCGCCGTCGAATACAGGATGACGCGCGCCACGCGTCCGTTGTCGGCGCCGAAGCGCTCGGCCAGCAGCGACACGTTGCTGGCCGCCGGCAGGGCCGCCGTCAGCACCAGCGGCGCCAGCAGCGCGGCCGGCCAGGCGCCGGCGCGCACGGCCGCAAAGCCCAGCGCCCACACCAGGGCCGGGTGCACCGCCAGCTTGAGCAGCACGATCAGCCCAACGTCGTTCGGCGCGCGCACCACGTCGGCACGGGGCGCGCCGGTCTGCATCTGCGAGCGCGCCAGCACCGCGCCGATGGTGAACAGCGCCACCGGCGAGGCCGAATCGGCCAGCAGCTGGACCGTGCGCCCCAGCGGCGCCCACAGCGCGAAGCCGGTGGCGCCAGCCAGCGCGCCCAGCAAGATCGACCACGGCATGGGGTTGCGCAGCACGCCCTGCAGCGCGCGGCCCAGGGCCTTGGCCGGGCCGTGCTCGCCGGCCGCGCCCCATTGCGACAGGCCGATGCACACCGAGGTGGTCACCACCAGGTCGACCAGCAGGGTGGCCATCACCGGCCCCAGCGCGCCCTCGCTCAGCAGCGCCAGGATCAGCGGCACGCCCATGAAGCCCGAATTGGGAAACACGGCCACCAGCGCGCCCATGGCGGCGTCGGGCCAGCTGGCGCCGCGCCGGCGCGCCCAGCCGGCCGACACCGCCACCAGCAGGGCGGCCGCCCCCATCCAGATCAGCGCCACCACCGGGCTGAACAGCTGCGCCGCCGGCGTGCTGGCGCCAAAGCGGTACAGCATGCAGGGCAGCGCGAAGTACAGCACGAACATGTTCAGCCCCGCCACCGCGTCCAGCGGCAGCAGGCGCACGCGCGCGGCCAGGTAGCCGCACAGCACCAGGGCGAAGAAGGGAAAGGTAACGGCAAAGATGCCGGACAGAGCATGCATGAGGACGCAAGCGTAACAAGACTGCGGCCACCGTCCGGCGCACGGGCCGCCCGCTATGATCGACGCCCGCATGTCCGACCGCCTGAATCTCGCCCAGCAAGACGCCGTCAACCACCTGCGCGGTCCTTGCCTGGTGCTGGCCGGCGCGGGCTCGGGCAAGACGCGCGTGATCACGCACAAGATCGCGCGCCTGATCCAGACCGGGGTCGAGCCCGCGCGCATCGCCGCCATCACCTTCACCAACAAGGCCGCCGCCGAGATGCGCGAGCGCGCGCGCGGCCTGGTGGGCAAGGCCGCGGGCGAGGTGCTGATCTGCACCTTTCACGCCCTGGGCGTGCGCCTGCTGCGCGAGGACGGCGCCGCGCTGGGCCTCAAGCCGCAGTTCAGCATCCTCGACAGCGACGACGTGCTGAGCCTGCTGAAGGACTGCGGCGCGACGACGGACGCCGCCACCGCGCGCCAGTGGCAATGGGCCATCAGCGGCTGGAAGAACGCAGGCCTGGATGCCGCCGCCGCGCTGGCCCAGGCCACCGGCGAGGGCGAGCGCCAGACCGCGCTGCTCATGGCGCGCTACGAGGAGCGCCTGACGGCCTACCAAAGCGTGGACTTCGACGACCTGATCGGCCTGCCGCTGCGTTTGCTTCAAAAACATGAGCAGGTGGCGCAGAAATGGCAAGCGCGCCTGGCCCATGTGCTGGTGGACGAGTACCAGGACACCAACGCCACGCAGTACGAGTTGATGAAGCGGCTGGTGGGCACGGCCGGCCACTTCACCGCCGTGGGCGACGACGACCAGAGCATCTACGGCTGGCGCGGCGCCACGCTGGACAACCTGCGCCGCCTGCCGCAGGACTACCCGCAGCTGAAGGTCATCAAGCTGGAGCAGAACTACCGCTCCACCTCGGCCATCCTGCGTGCGGCCAACAACGTCATCGGCCCCAACCCCAAGCTGTTTCCCAAGCGGCTGTTTTCCGAGCTGGGCGAGGGCGAGCCGGTGCGCGTGGTCGACTGCGACCACGAGGCGCACGAGGCCGAGCGTGCGGTGGCGCGCATCCAGGGCCTGCGGCAGACGTCTACCGCCAAGGAGTGGCGCGACTTCGCCATCCTGTACCGCGCCAACCACCAGGCGCGGGTGTTCGAGCAGGCGCTGCGGCGGGCGCAGATTCCATACAAGGTCTCGGGCGGGCAAAGCTTTTTCGACCGTGCCGAGATCAAGGACCTGTGCGCCTGGCTGCGCCTGTGGATCAACGAGGACGACGACCCGGCCTTCTTGCGCGCCGTCACCACGCCCAAGCGCGGCATCGGCCACCAGACCCTGGCCGCGCTGGGCGAATTCGCTGGCAAGGCGCACCTGTCGCTGTTCGGCGCGCTGTTTGCGCACAGCCTGCCCGCGGCGCTGCCGGCGCGCGCCATTGCCGGCCTGCACGAATTCGGCCGCCAGTTGAACGAACTGCGCCACCGCGCCGGCCACACGCAGGGGCACGAGGCGGCACGCGCCTTTCTGGCCGACTGGCTGAAGGACATCGCCTACGAGCAGCACCTGATGGATGCCGCCGACAGCCCCGCGCAGGCCGCCGCGCGCTGGGCCAACGTGCTGGACTTTTGCGACTGGATGGCCGGGCGCTGCGGCGGCCAGGTCGAAGACGCGGCGGGCGTCAGCCTGCGGCAAGAGCCCAAGACCCTGCTGGAGGTGGCGCAGACCATCTCGCTCATCTCCACCCTGAACGAGCGCGAGCAGGACCCGAACGTGCTCACCCTCTCGACCCTGCACGCCGCCAAGGGCCTGGAGTGGCCGCATGTGATCCTGGCCGGGGTGAACGAAGGCCTGCTGCCCTTTCGCCCCGACGAGGACGCCGGCGCCGCCGCCCAGGCCGCGCGCATCGAGGAGGAGCGCCGCCTCATGTACGTGGGCATCACCCGCGCACGCCAGACCCTGGCCGTCAGCTGGACGCGCCGGCGCAAGCGCGGCCGCGAGGTGGTGGCCGCGCAGCCCAGCCGCTTTATCGCGGAGATGGCGCTGGACCAAGCCACCGTGCGCGAAGACCCGCGCGAAAAACTCAAGGCCCTGCGCGCCGAATTCGCCCGCCGCGCGGCGGCGGCGCCCACCGCCGCGGGATGAACCGATGACCCGATCGACTCTTGTTTTGATAGCTGCTTGCGCTTTGTCCGCCTGCGCTACAGGCCAATTCAACTCAAAACCCGGCGCCCCGGCCACGGCACCCGCCAGCACGGTCAACCCGGCCTGCCCCGACCTGGCCCGCTGGGGCGCGCCGCAGTTGTACGGCAGCTGGAGCTTCGAGCTGAGCGCGCTGGGTCAGCGCGGCCGCATGCAGCTGCGCCAGCACCCCGACTTTGCCGCCAGCCTGCGCGGCGAGCTGGACTACGGCGGCGGCCAGCGCTCCATCGCCTCGGGCGACCTGGAAGCCGGCGAATTCAACCTGGACGAATCGCGCGACGGCAAGAGCCTGTACGCCTTCTGGACCGGGAACCTGGTGCTGGCCAGTTGCGGCCGCGAAATCACCGGCACCTGGGAGCAGGTGCCCCATGCCGGCCAGCCGGCGCTGAAGAGTCCCTTCGTGCTGCGCCGCGTGGGCGGCGAGGGCAGCCGCTGGTAGGCCGGATCAGACGCGCCCGTACACCGGCACCAGCGCGCCATGAATGGCGCGCGCCGCATCCGAGGCCAGAAACGCGATCACCTCGGCCAGGGCGGCCGGCGCGACCCAGCGCGCAGGGTCGGCGTCGGGCATGGCCGCGCGGTTGGCCGGCGTGTCGAGGGTGGACGGCAGCACGCAGTTGACGTTGATGCCCGTATCGCGCAGCTCGGCCGACATGGCTTCGACCAGGCGCATCAGCGCGCTCTTGGATGCGCTGTAGGCGCCCATCTGCGCGCCGCCCTTCAGGCCGGCGCCGGCGCCCACGGCGACGATGCGGCCGGCGCGCTGCGCCTGCATGCGCGGCACCACGGCGGCCGCCACGTTGATGAAACTCGCGGCGTTGAGGTTCATCATGAAGTCCCAGGCGCTGGCCGGCGTGGCGTGCACCGGCTCGCCCATGTGAAAGCCGCCCGCCAGGTGGCACAGCACGTCGACGCGACCGGCCGGGCCCAGCACCGCGTGCACGCGCTGGCCCAGCGCCTCGCGCGCCAGCAGGTCCGCTTCCAGCAGCTCGGTACGCGCCAGGCCGCCGAAGTGCTTTTTCAGCTGCTCGGCGTCGCGGTCGAGCAGCACCAGTTGCGCGCCCTGGTCGTGAAAGCGCTGCACCACGGCGGCGCCCAGTTGGCCGGCGGCGCCGGTGATCATGACGACGGGGGCGCTCATGTTTTCTCCTGCGCGCGCTTGGCCGCGTGGTAGCGCCCGCTGCCGCGCGTGAGCACGCGGTCCGTCGGCAGCACGTCGCCGGGGACCAGCGTGGGCTCGCGCTGGACGCGCGCATACACCGGGTCGAAGTCGGTGTGCGCCAGCGCCAGCAGCTGCTCCAGGTTGTCGAGCACGAAGTAGCTTTCCTGAAAATCGTCGATGCGATAGCGCGTGCGCATCACGCGCTCCAGCACGAAGCCGATGCGGTTGGGCGAGGCGTCTTCCAGCGAGAACACCGACTCGGTGGCCGAGGACACGATGCCCGCGCCGTAGATGCGCAGGCCGTCGCGCTGCTGCACCAGGCCGAACTCCACCGTGTACCAGTACACCCGCGCCAGCAGGTCGAGCACGCCTTCCTGCCTGGCGCGCAGGCCGCCCTGGCCATAGGCCTGGATGAACTCGGCCATCACCGGATGCATCAGCATGGGCACGTGGCCGAACACGTCGTGGAACACGTCGGGCTCTTCCAGGTAGTCCAGCTGGTCGGGCCGGCGAATGAACTGCCCGGCCGGAAAGCGCCGGTGCGCCAGGTGGTCGAAAAACACCTCGTCGGGCACCAGGCCCGGCACCGCCACCACGCGCCAGCCGCTGCGCTTTTCCAGCACGTCCGACAACTGCTCGAAGTTGGGAATCTCGTCGTGGCGCAGCGGCAATTCCTTCATGCCGCTCACGAACTCGTCGCAGGCGCGGCCCGGCAACAGGCGGCTCTGGCGCTCAAACAGCGTCTTCCACGTCGCGTGCTCGGCGGCGCTGTAGTTCGACCAGCCCTGGTCGATCGTCCAGTCGGCCGAGGGCGGCTGGGCATTGCCGGCGGCCAGGCCGTGCTTGTCGGCGGTGGCGGATGCGTTCATGGTGTCGGCTCCTGGGCTTGCTGCGCCAGCGCGGCGGCCACGCGGTCCATGGCGCGCGCCAGCTCGACGTCCTTCATCGTGAGGCCGCCCGCGTCGTGCGTGGTCAGCGTCACCTGCACGCGGTTGTAGACGTTGAACCACTCGGGGTGGTGGTTGCGGCTTTCGGCGATCACGGCAATCTGGGCCATGAAGCCGAAGGCCTGGGCGAAGTTTTGAAATTTGAACTCGCGCGCGATCAAGCCGCCGCGCTCGGCGTCGAAGCGCCAGTCGGGCAGCGTTTGCAGCAAGGGGGTGAGTTGGGTGGATGTCAGCTTCATGGATGGCGTCTCCTCATGCGGCGATTGTCCCGCGCTCTGAACCGGATTGCAGGCACCCTGTTTTCATGGGTGGCCGATGCCGGCACCCCGACGTTCATGGAATCGGCAAATACAGGCTCAAGGTCGCACTGGCCGTGGGCCGGAAGCCGTAGCTCTCGTAGAACGCCGCCGCCCGGTCGTCCTTCGCATCGACCACGAGCACCCGGACACCCATCGTCTGTCGCACCGTCAAGGCCAGGTTCACCGCATGCCCCAGCAGCAATGCGCCATGGCCCTTGCCCTGTTCGGACACTGACACGGCCAAGCGGCCCATGCGCATGGCCGGAACCGGATACGCCGGCAAACGCTTGCGGTCGTCCGGGTTCAGTTCGTGCAGGTGCAGCTGTGCCGCCGACAACGCACAGTAGCCCAGGATCCGCGTGGGCTGCGCTTCATCGATCAAAACGTGCGTGCTGGCAATGCCGTCGCGCTGGTGCTGCCCTGCCATGCGGCGCAGGTAGTCGTCCAGCGCCGCAAGGCCACAAGAAAAGCCAGCGCGATCATGATGCCGACCATCCAGCAACGCAAAAGCCAGCGCCATGGCGAAGCCGACGAACGCTCAGCTGCGCGGCATCCGGGCAGCGCCCTGCATCGCCTTCTTCAAGCGATCGTTGGGGTGAAACGGCTCATCCAGCGCGGCCAGGAAGCGCCGAGACTCGTCGGCCGACAAGGTGACCACACTCTCGGCCGCAATGGCCGAGTCCACCTCGCGCAGCACGGCATCGCGCACAAACGCGGACACGGCCATGCCCCGCAACGCCGCAGCCCGGGCGATGCGGCTCTTGTCGCGGGCGTCCAGACGAAGATCGAGGCGAGCGGTGGTGGCAGTCATGGCAATCCCCTTTTTGTACGGAATTTTACCGTACAAAAATCGCACACTCACACTGAGCGGACGTGTCATCGACGTGCGCCTCGCAAACGCGTCGGCTACGGCGCGTATGGCCATGAGTCTTCACTGCAAACCCAGACCCCGCGCGCCTCGGCGCGGGGCGCCGTATGCCCCAAGAGTGCGACGGTCACTCCACCGTCACGCTCTTCGCCAGATTGCGCGGCTTGTCCACGTCGGTGCCGCGCGCCACCGCCGTGTGATAGGCCAGCAACTGCAGCGGCACCACGTGCAGGATGGGCGAGAGCAGGCCGACGCTTTCGGGCATGCGGATGACGTGCAGGCCCTCGCTGCTGTCGATGCGGCTGTCGGCGTCGGCCAGCGCGTACAGCACGCCGCCGCGCGCGCGCACCTCCTGCATGTTGCTCTTGAGCTTTTCCAGCAGCGCGTCGTTGGGCGCCACCACCACCACCGGCATGGCGCTGGTGACCAGGGCCAACGGGCCGTGCTTGAGCTCGCCGGCGGCGTAGGCCTCGGCGTGGATGTAGGTGATCTCCTTCAGCTTGAGCGCGCCCTCCTGTGCGATGGGGTAGTGCAGGCCGCGGCCCAGGAACAGCGCGTTTTCCTTGGCCGCGAACTGCTCGGCCCAGCCGATGACCTGCGGCTCCAGCGCCAGCACGGCCTGCAGGGCCACCGGCAGGTGGCGCAGGGCCTTGAGGTGCGCGGCTTCCTGCTCATCGGTCAGGCGCCCATGCGACTTGGCCAGCGCCAGCGTGAGCAGGAACAGGCCCACCAGTTGCGTGGTGAAGGCCTTGGTGCTGGCCACGCCGATCTCGACCCCGGCGCGGGTGAGAAAGGCCAGCTTGCATTCGCGCACCATGGCGCTGGTGGCCACGTTGCACACCGTCAGTGTGTGGCGCATGCCCAGGCCCTGCGCGTGGCGCAGGGCGGCCAGGGTGTCGGCGGTCTCGCCCGACTGCGAGATGGTCACGACCAGCGTGTCGGGGTCGGGCACCGAAGTGCGGTAACGGTATTCGCTGGCGATCTCGACCTGGCAAGGCATGCCGGCCACGCTCTCCAGCCAGTACTTGGCCACGCTGCCCGCGTAGTAGCTGGTGCCGCAGGCCAGGATCAGCACCTGGCGCACGCGCGCGAAGGTGTGGTAGGCGCCGTCGCCCGGCGCGTGCTGCGCGGCGGCCTCGAACAGCTCGGGCACCACCGCCTTCACGCCCTCCAGCGTGTCGGCCACGGCACGCGGCTGCTCGAAGATTTCCTTTTGCATGTAGTGGCGATACGGTCCCAGCTCGGCCGCGCCGCTCATGGCCTGCACGGTGCGCACGGCGCGCTCGGCGGGCCGGCCGTCGCCGTCCACGATCCAGTGCTTGCCCAGTTGCACGTCGACCACGTCACCCTCGTCCAGATAGACGATCTGGTCGGTCACGCCGGCCAGGGCCATGGCGTCGCTGGCCAGGAAGTTTTCCTTGCCGTCGGCGCCCAGGCCCAGCACCAGGGGCGAGCCCTGGCGCGCGCCCACCAGGCGCTGCGGCTCGTCGCGGTGCAGCACGGCGATCGAATAGCTGCCGCGCAGGCGCTTGACGGCCGCCCGCACGGCTTCGGCCAAGTCGCCGGCGTACAGGCTGTCGATCAGGTGCACGATGACCTCGGTGTCGGTCTGGCTGGCAAAGTCGTAGCCGCGCGCGGCCAGCTCGGCGTGCAGGGCCTCGTGGTTCTCGATGATGCCGTTGTGCACCAGCGTCACGCGCGGCGCACGCTCGTCCGCCTCGCGCGCCTCGGGCCCGAAGCTGACGTGCGGGTGCGCGTTGGCCACCGCGGGCGCGCCGTGGGTGGCCCAGCGCGTGTGGGCGATGCCGGTGCTGCCCTGCAGCCCTTCGCGTTCGCACTGCGCCGCCAGGTCGGCCACGCGGGCGATGCCGCGCACGCGCCGCAAGTGGCCCGCCGCCACGTGCACGGCCACGCCGCACGAATCGTAGCCGCGGTATTCCAGCCGCTGCAGGCCCTGCACCAGGATGGGCACGATGTTGCGCGTGGAGACCGCGCCGACGATTCCGCACATGTGAACGCTCCCTTGGATTGAACGGGTTCGATCGTAATGAGACCGATCAGAAATATGGGTTTGATTTCAATCCAATGTTGAAATAATATTTCTACAATTGCTTATAAAGAAATTTTCTGTTGATTTTTAATTATTTATGGAATTCGACGTCATCGATTGGCATCTGCTGAGCCTGCTGCAGCACGATGCCGCCGCCAGCAACCAGGCCCTGGCCGAGCGCGCGGGCGTTTCACCGCCCACCGCCCTGCGGCGCGTGCGCCGCCTGCACCAGGCGGGCCTCATCACCCGCACCGTGGCGCTGCTGGACGAGGACCGTCTGGCGGCCCTGCAGGGCCACGGCCTGAGCGCCATCGCCGAGGTGACGCTCGACCGCCAGGGCGCCGAGCACCTGGCCGCGTTCGAGCGCCGGGCGGTGGCCGAGCCCGCCGTGCAGCAGTGCTGGCGCGTGGCGCCCGGGCCCGACTTCATGCTGGTGCTGCGCGTGGGCGACATGCCGGCCTATCAGGTGCTGGCCGAGCGCCTGTTCACGCAGGACGCCAACGTGCGCAACGTGCGCACCTTCTTCGCCACGCGGCGCGCCAAGTTCAGCACCGAAGTGCCGCTGGGCGCCGCGCCGCGCGACACCTGACGCCGGGCACGGCGCGCCTCGATCTCATGACGAAGGTCACGCGCCACAAGGTGACCGCCGGCACTGTGCCCACGCGTTCGGCCGACCTAGCATGAGCGGCACGAAATCACTTGCATTTCGCCCTCGGCCGCCAGCGTGTCGCCGGCGCCGCAACCAGGAGCACGAACCATGACTTTCCGCCTGCACACCCCCTTGATCGCCGTTGCCGCCCTGCTGGCGCTGGGGCCCGGCTTGGCGATGGCCGCGACCCAGACCCTGCCGCAACGGGAAGACCAGGCGCAGTTGAACGCCGACCTGGCCTCGTTGGCCCTGGAGCGCGCGCAGCTCAGCACCGACAGCCACACGCTCAAGGCCGATCGGGCCGACGGCAAGATGGCTGCCGAGTCGCCCGACGCCATGCGCGTCTACCACGACCGCCAGGACATCCGCGGCGACAACAGCGACCTGCGTGCCGACCCGGCCCGATCGCTGCAAGCCCGGGACGACCGCATGCAACGCCGCGACGACGAAGCGCAGCTGAAGACCGACGAGCATCGCCTGCGGCACGACCGCCAGCATGGCCTGATGGCCGCCACCTCGCCCGACGCCGACGCGGTGTACCAGGACCGGCAGGCCATCGCCGGCCAGGAGCAGGCCATTGCCACCGACACGGCGCACGTGAAGGCCGACAACAGCGGCACGTAAGCCCACCTGCGTGGCGGCCGCCGTCGCCGCCATCGCTGTCCCGCGCCTCCGTTTTCGGGTGAAAACCCTGAGCGGAAAGCGCCTTTCTCATGCGCATAATCGGCCCGTTTTGACCGGCGCCTCCTGGTGCCGGTGCTATCAGCTTGATGACGACAGGGGCGCATGAGTTCAGACATCATTTTGGAAACCCGCGGTCTCGTAAAAGAGTTCAAGGGCTTTGTCGCGGTCAACGGTGTCAACCTCAAGGTCCAGCGCGGCACCATCCACGCGCTGATCGGCCCCAATGGCGCCGGCAAGACCACTTGCTTCAACCTGCTGACCAAATTCCTGGAGCCCACGCGCGGCACCATCCTGCTGGAAGGCAGCGACATCACGCATGAAAAGCCCGCCCAGGTGGCACGCCGGGGCATGGTGCGCTCGTTCCAGATCTCGTCCACCTTCCCGCACATGAGCGTTCTGGAGAACGTGCGCGTGGCGCTGCAGCCCACCCTGGGCACGGCCTTCAACTTCTGGCAGTCCTCGCGCACGCTCGACCAGCTCAACGGGCGCTGCATGGAACTGCTCGACCATGTGGGCCTGGCCTCGTTCGCCCACCTGCAGGCCAGCGAGCTGCCCTACGGTCGCAAGCGCGCGCTCGAGATCGCCACCACGCTGGCAATGGACCCCAAGCTGCTGCTGCTGGACGAGCCCACCCAGGGCATGGGCCACGAGGACGTGGAGCTGGTCACCCAGCTGATCCAGAAGGTGGCGGCCGACCGCACCGTGCTGATGGTCGAGCACAACATGAGCGTGGTCGGCCAGATCGCCGACACCATCACCGTGCTGCAGTTCGGCGAAGTCATCGCCGAGGGGGCCTACGCCGAGGTGTCGCGCAACCCGAAGGTGCTCGAGGCCTACATGGGCAGCACCGACGAAGCGCTCGAAGGCATCGGCGAATGAAGGGGCCGCAACGCATGACCGCATCCACCACCGCCATCCGCTTCAAGGACGTGCACGCCTGGTATGGCGAATCGCACATCCTGCACGGCGTCAATTTCGAGGTCAAGACCGGCGAGGTGGTGAGCCTGCTGGGCCGCAACGGCGCCGGCCGCACCACCAGCCTGCGCGCCCTGATGGGCCTGGTCGGCAAGCGCACCGGCGCCATCGAGATCAACGGCCAGGACACCGTGCGCCTGGCGCCGCACCACATCGCCAAGCTGGGCGTCGGCTACTGCCCCGAGGAGCGCGGCATCCTGACCTCGCTCAGCTGTGAAGAAAACCTGATGCTGCCGCCCAAGGTGGCCGAGGGCGGCATGAGCGTGGACGAGATCTACGACATGTTCCCCAACCTGAAGACCCGCCGCAACAGCCCCGGCGGGCGCCTGTCGGGTGGCGAGCAGCAGATGCTGGCGGTCGGGCGCATCCTGCGCACCGGCGCCAAGATCCTGCTGCTGGACGAGATCTCCGAAGGCCTGGCGCCGGTCATCGTGCAGGCGCTGGCGCGCATGATCCGCGAGCTGCGCGCGCGCGGCTTCACGGTGCTGATGGTCGAGCAGAACTTCCGCTTTGCCGCGCCGCTGGCCGACCGCTTCTACATCATGGAGCGCGGCCTGATCCTGCGCGAGTTCACCGCCGCCGAGTTGCATGACAACATGGACATGCTGCACCAGTACCTCGGCGTCTGATTTTTCCGTTTTTCATCCCCAACTCAAGGAGCAACCCCCCAATGAAACGCAAACTGCTTTGCGCGCTGATCGCCGGCATGGGACTGGCGCTGTCGGGCGCGGCCCAGGCCGCCATTTCGGGGGGTGTGGTCAAGATCGGTGTTTTGAACGACATGTCCGGCCCGTACGCCGACCTGACCGGCACCGGCTCGGTGCTGGCGGCCAAGATGGCCGCCGAGGACTACGTCAAGGCCACTGGCTCCAAGCTGAAGGTCGAGATCATCTCGGCCGACCACCAGAACAAGCCGGACGTGGGTTCCAGCATCGCGCGCAAGTGGTACGACACCGAAGGCGTGGACATGATCACCGACGTGCCCACCTCGTCGGTCGCGCTGGCCGTCAGCCAGGTCACGACCGAAAAGAACAAGGTCAACGTCAACACCGGCGGCGGCTCGTCCGACCTGACCGGCAAGTCCTGCTCGCCCAACTTCGTGCACTGGCTGTACGACACCTGGATGCTGGCGCACGGCACCGGCAGCGCGGTGGTCAAGAGCGGTGGCGACAGCTGGTTCTTCCTGACCGCCGACTACGCCTTTGGCCACGCGCTGGAGCGCGACACGAGCGACGTCGTCAAGGCGTCCGGCGGCAAGGTGCTGGGCAGCGTCAAGGTGCCGCTGGGCACCAGCGACTTCTCGTCCTATCTGCTGCAGGCGCAGTCGTCCAAGGCCAAGGTGGTCGGCCTGGCCAACGCGGGCGCGGACTTCACCAACTCGGTCAAGCAGGCGGCCGAGTTCGGCATCGTCAAGGGCGGCCAGAAGATGGCCGGCCTGCTGGTGTTCATCACCGACGTGCATGGCCTCGGCCTGCAGACCGCGCAGGGTCTGCAACTGACCGAGACCTTCTATTGGGACCACGACGACAACACCCGTGCCTGGAGCAAGCGCTTTGCCGCCGCCAACAGCGGCAAGTACCCGTCGGCCGACCATGCCGGCGTGTACGCCAGCGTGCTGCACTACCTGAAGGCGGTCGACGCGCTGCAGGACGACACCGACGGCAAGGCGATCGTGGCCAAGATGAAGGCCATGCCGACCGACGACATCCTGTTCGGCAAGGGGACGATCCGCGAGGACGGACGCAAGCTCCACCCGGCCTACCTGTTCGAGGTGAAGAAGCCCAGCGAGTCCAAGTACCCCTACGACTACTACAAGCTGCTGCAGACCATTCCCGCCGACAAGGCGTTCCGCCCGCTCGACGAGGGTGGCTGCCCGCTGGTCGCCAAGAAATAAGCTGACTCGGACATCGAAGTCAGGAACCGGGGCAGGCAGCTTGCGCCCACGCCGGTTCCTCCCACCCGCCGTCACCCCGCAAGCACCACAATGACAGGCGACGGTTTTCAAACAGGCATGCCGCACTGATCGGTATTTTGGAGAGGAAGCAACCATGAAACGCAAACTGTTGTGCTCGTTGATCGCCGGACTGGGACTCGTGGCCGGAGGGGGCGCGCAGGCCGCGATTTCCGGTGGCGTGGTCAAGATCGGCGTCATGACCGACATGTCCGGCCCCTACGCCGACCTGGCGGGCCCGGGCGCTGTCGTCGCCGCCAAGATGGCGGCCGAGGACTACGTCAAGGCCACCGGCTCCAAGCTGAAGATCGAGATCGTCTCGGCCGACCACCAGAACAAGCCCGACGTGGGCTCCAGCATCGCGCGCAAGTGGATCGACTCCGAAGGCGTCGACATGATCCTCGACGTCGCGACGTCGTCGGTGATGCTGGCCGTGGCCCAGGTGGTCAAGGACAAGAACAGCGTCATGGTCAACTCCACCGGCGGCTCGTCGGACATGACCGGCAAGTTCTGCAACGCCAACACCGTGCACTGGACCTACGACACCTGGATGCTGGCGCACGGCACCGGCAGCGCGGTGGTCAAGAACGGCGGCGACAGCTGGTTCTTCATCACGGCCGACTACGCCTTCGGCCACTCGCTGGAGAAGGACACCTCCGAGGCCGTCAAGGCCGCTGGCGGCAAGGTGCTGGGCGCCGTCCGGGCGCCGCTGGGCACCACCGACTTCTCGTCCTTCCTGCTGCAGGCGCAGGGCTCCAAGGCCAAGATCATCGGCCTGGCCAATGCCGGCTCGGACGCCACCAACACCATCAAGCAGGCGGCCGAGTTCGGCATCGTCAAGGGTGGCCAGAACCTGGCTGGCCTGCTGCTGTTCCTGTCCGACGTCTACAGCCTGGGCCTGCAAACGGCACAGGGCCTGCAGCTGACCGAAAGCTTCTACTGGGACATGAACGACGGCACCCGGGCCTGGTCCAAGCGCTTCGGCGCCCTGCACGGCGGCCGCATGCCGACCATGGCGCAGGCGGGCGACTACGCCGGCATGCTGCACTACCTGAAGGCGGTCGACGCCATCCAGGAAGACAAGGACGGCGCCAAGGTGGTGGCCGAGATGAAGAAGCTGCCCACGGACGATCCGCTGTTCGGCAAGGGCATGATCCGCATCGACGGACGCAAGATCCATCCGGCCTACCTGTTCGAGGTCAAGAAACCCAGCGAGTCCAAGGGCCCGTGGGACCTGTACAAGCTGCTGCAGACCATTCCGGCCGACAAGGCCTTCCGCCCGCTGAACGAAGGCGGCTGCCCGCTGGTCAAGTCCTGATCGGCCCCCCTGACGGCCGGCCCGCACCGCACGACATGAAGGTTTTCGCGCATGTTTGACATCCCGATCCAGGCCCTGATGGGTCAGCTGCTCATCGGCCTGATCAATGGCTCCTTCTACGCCTTGCTGTCGCTGGGCCTGGCCGTCATCTTCGGCCTGCTCAACATCATCAACTTCGCGCACGGCGCGTTCTACATGATGGGCGCCTTCGGCGCCTATCTGCTACTTTCCAAGCTGGGGCTCAACTACTGGTGGTCGCTTATCGTGGCGCCGGTGGTGGTCGGCGCCATCGGCGTGGTGCTGGAGCGCACCATGCTCAAGCGCCTGTACCAGCTCGACCACCTCTACGGCCTGCTGCTGACCTTCGGCCTGGCCTTGGTCATCCAGGGGCTGTTCCGCAACGAATACGGCTCCTCCGGCCTGCCCTACGCCATTCCGGCGCAGCTGCAGGGCGGCACCAACCTGGGCTTCATGTTCCTGCCCAACTACCGCGCCTGGGTCATCGTGGCCTCGGCGGTGGTGTGCCTGGCGACCTGGTTCGTCATCGAGCACACGCGGCTGGGCGGCTACCTGCGTGCGGCCACCGAAAACCCTCAGCTGGTGCAGGCCTTCGGCATCAACGTGCCGCGCATGGTCACGCTGACCTTCGGCTTCGGCGTGGCGCTGGCGGCGCTGGCCGGCGTGATGGCCGCGCCCATCTACCAGGTCAGCCCGCTGATGGGCGAGCAGATCATCATCGTCGTGTTTGCCGTGGTGGTGATCGGCGGCATGGGCTCGATCATGGGCGCCATCGTCACCGGTTTCGGCCTGGGCCTGGTCGAGGGCCTGACCAAGGTGTTCTATCCCGAGGCTTCGACCACCGCCATCTTCATCATCATGACCATCGTGCTGCTGGTTCGCCCGGCCGGCCTGTTTGGCGCCCAGAAGTAAGCCCATGAACACTGCTGCCAGCTCCTCCTCCGGCGCGCCGACCACCGCCGCATCCGCGGCCCCGGCGCCGAGCAACCCGCGGCGCACGCACATGCTGGTGTTCGCCATCATGGTGATCATCCTGGTCGGTGCCCCGCTGCTGGGCGTGTACCCGGTGTTCATGATGAAGGTGATGTGCTTTGCCCTGTTCGCCTGTGCCTTCAACCTGCTGCTGGGCTTTGGCGGACTGCTGTCCTTCGGTCACGCCATGTTCCTGGGCGGCGCCGGCTACGCGGCCGCGCATGCCGCCAAGGTCTGGGGCTGGACGCCCGAGCTGGCCATCGGCTTCGCCACCCTGTGCACGGCCGCCCTGGGCTGGGTGACGGGTCTGCTGGCCATCCGCCGCCAGGGCATCTACTTCGCCATGATCACGCTGGCGCTGGCGCAGATGGTGTTCTTCTTCTCGCTGCAGGCGCCGTTCACCCATGGCGAGGACGGCATCCAGGCCGTGCCGCGCGGCCACCTGTTCGGCCTGATCGACCTGTCGCAGACCTTCGCCATGTACTGCTTCGTGCTGGTGATCTTCCTGGGCGGCTTCCTGCTGATCTACCGCATCGTCCACTCGCCCTTCGGTCAGGTGCTGCAGGCCATCCGCGAGAACGAGCCGCGCGCCATCTCGCTCGGCTACGACGCCGACAAGTTCAAGCACCGCGCCTTCGTGCTGTCGGCCACGCTGGCCGGCCTGGCCGGCGCCACCAAGGCCATCCTGTTCCAGCTGGCCTCGCTCACCGACGTGCACTGGAGCATGTCGGGCGAGGTGGTGCTGATGACGCTGCTGGGCGGCATGGGCACCATCTTCGGCCCCGTGGTGGGCGCCGCCACCATCGTCACCATGCAGAACTACCTGGCCGAGCTGGGCTCCTGGGTGACGGTGGTGCAGGGCGCGATCTTCGTGGTCTGCGTGCTGCTGTTTCGCCGCGGCATCGTGGGCGAGATCGGCAACCTGATCAAGAAGTCGCTCTGATTCGCAACGCGGGGGCGGCCGGCAGGCGCCCCCCACCTGCGGCGCCCGGCCAGCGATCACCGGCACCGTCAATTACTATCAATTCAATAGCTTGCCGCGCTTGTTCACCGGGCGCCAGCGAGCTATTTCGCTCTTGATCGCCGCAGCATGACGCTTTCCGCGCCGTCCCCGCGCCAGCGGGTCACCGGGCTGTCGGTGGCGCAGCTGATCAGCTGAGGCTGCGTGTTCTACGGCTTCGCGCTGTTCATGGAGCCGGTGGAGCGCAGCCTGGGGCTGGAGCGGGCGCAGTCCTCGCTGGCCTTCAGCCTGGCGCTGCTGTGACGGACGCAGGCGCTGCAAGCCACAACGCCCAGCCTTGAGCGCCGGGCGCCGCGACCTGCGCTCAGATCTTTTCTGGCGGCGTGGGCAGTGGCCAGCCGAGCAGGCTGCGCGGCTTGGGCGCGGGCGCCTTGGCGGCGGCCTTTCGGGCGGGCGTTTTGCGCGCGACCTTCTTGCGCTTGGTCGCAGCGGCCTTCCTGGCGGGCGCCGCGGGTTTCGGCGCGGCGGCGGGGGCATCGGCCGGTGCCAGGTCGGCCGGCTCGGCGGCCGGCATGGCGCGCGCTGCCTCGCGCAGGGTCTGGGTGGCGATCTGCTGAAACTGCTGGGTCAGGGCGCCCCACCACTGGATCGGGTCGGTCACGCCGGCGCCGGCCGGCGCGGCAGTGGCCGGGGCCTTGGCGGCGGCCGGGCGGCGCGGCGCCTTGGCGGGCGCGGCCGCCTTCGGCTCATCGGGTTCGGCGGGCTCGGCTTCTGGCGCTGGCGCGGCGGCGCTCTTGTCCGCATAAGGCCAGCCGCTGCCGCCCTCGGAGGCCGGCGCCGGCGCCGCCGTGGACGGCGCGGCGGGCGGCATGGTGAAGGCCTGCGCCACCTCGGCCATGCTCAGGTTCATGCCCCGCAGCGTGAGCAGGGTCATCTTCTGCACCTCCAGCGCCTGCACGGTGGCCTTGAGCGCCAGCAGGTTCTGCTCCAGCCAGAACTGCACGGTCTTCAACTCGGAAATGCGCTGCTCCAGCTCCTCGACGTTGACCGTGGGCGCCACCCAGTGGCTCAAGCCCGTGGCCGCCGCACCGCCCGCGTTGCCGGCGGTCAGCTGCTGCAAAAACTCGAACCCCGGAATCAGCTTGCCGAAGGCAAACGGTGTCTGCTCGCTCATGCTCTCGCTCCTCGCGCGGACCAAGCCTCGCCTGGGCGCAGCTTAGCGCAGGCACGGCGCAAGTCAACGCCCGTGCATGGCGCCGTGTCCCATGCCCTGCCCCATGGCACTGCCGCCCAGCGCGCGCACCGGCACCTGCACCTCGAGCTGCGAGCTCGCGCCCTGGGCGTCGCGCAACTGCAGCGTCAGCGGCAGCGTGGCGCCGGCCGTCAGCGGCGCCTTCAAGTCCAGCAGCATGACGTGCACGCCGCCCGGCTTGAGCGTCACCGCCTGGCCCGGCGGCAGGGCCAGCGTGGCCAGCGGGCGCATGCGCATCACGTTGCCGTCCATCGCCATCTCGTGCAGCTCGGCCGTGGCCGCGGGCGAGGACACGCCCACCAGCGTGGCGCCCTGCGGCGCGGTCAGGGTCATGAAGGCCCCGCTGGCGCCCTGGCCGGGCACGGTGGCGCGCGCCCAGGCGTCCTGCACCTGCACCACCGGCGGCTGGGCCTGGACGGCGCCGGCCGCCAGGGTGCTCGCCAGCGCCCACAGCGCCGCGCGTCGAGAAAGCTTGCCGAACATGGTCACCTCGCTGCGAATCATCGGCCGATGATACGGCGCGTCCGGTCGGCGACCGGCGTGGCGGCCCGCAGGCGTTAGGCTTGACGCCCTGTCCAACCCCCACCCGTCCGGAGGATGTCCCGTGCTCGAACTCGTCGGCTTCGCGGCCAGCAACTACTACAACGTCGTCAAACTCGCGCTGCTTGAAAAAGGCGTGCCGTTCGAGGAAAAACTGGCCTGGATCGGCGAAACCGACCCGGCCGCCAGCCCGCTGGGCAAGGTGCCCTACCTGCTGACCGAGCAGGGCCCGATCAGCGAATCGACCGTGATGCTCGAATACATCGAGGCGCGCTACCCCGGGCACCCGCTGCTGCCGGCCGACCCCTATGCAGCCGCCAAGGCGCGCGAGCTGCTGCGCCATCTGGAGTTGCACCTGGAGCTGGTAGCGCGCAACCTCTACCCCGCGGCCTTCTTCGGCGGCCAGGTCAGCGACACGCTCAAGCAAAAGATCAAGCCGCAGCTGCAAAAGAACATCGCTGCCTTCGGCCGGCTGGCGCGCTTCGCGCCCTTCGTCGGCGGCACCACGTTCACGCTGGCCGACTGCGCCGCCGCCGTGCACCTGCCGCTGGTCGCCAGCTGCAGCAAGATCGTCTACGGCGAAGACCTGCTGGCCGCGCTGCCGGTGAAGGACTACCTCCAGCGCATGGGCGAGCGCCCCAGCGTGCAACAGGTCAACGCCGACCGCAAGACCAACACCGCGGCCATGCTGGCACGGATGAAGGCGACGGCCTGATTCGTTTTATATCAAATCGGGCTGCAGCGCCCGCTGACCAAGCGCTGACAGCTATTATTTTGATAGTTCACTGTAGCGCGGCGCACGGCGCTCGCGCAGGCTGGCGATGCCCTCGTGCACCTCGCTGCCGCCGAAGCCCATGAATTCGAGCGCCAGCGAGGTGTCGAACGTCGGCCCGGCCTGGCGGTACCAGTTGTTGAGCGAGTATTTGGTCCAGCGGATCGCGCTCTGGGCGCCGGCAGCCAGCTTGTCGGCCACCTCGTAGGCCTTGGCCAGCAGCTGATCGTCATCGACGGCCAGCGACACCAGGCCGATGCGCTCGGCCTCCTCGCCACTCACGGCCTCGCACAGCAGCAGGTGGTACTTGGCCTTGGCCATGCCGCACAGCAGTGGCCAGCAGATGGCGGCGTGGTCGCCCGCGGCCACGCCCAGGCGCGTGTGGCCGTCGACGATCTTGGCCGACCTGGCGGCGATCGACACGTCGGCCAGCAGGCCCGCCACCAGCCCCGCGCCGACGGCCGGGCCGTGCATGGCGCTGACGACGGGCTTGTCGCAGTTGATGATGTTGTAGACCAGGTCGCGCGCCTCCTTCCATACGCGCGAGCGCACGGCGAAGTCGCTGGCCATGTCCTGCACCAGGGCCAGGTCGCCGCCGCCCGAAAAGCCCATGCCCTCGCCGCGCAGCACGGCCACGCGCACGCTGTCGTCGCGGTCGATGTCGCGCCAGATTTCACTCAGCTCCCAGTGGCCTTCATGGCCGGCGGTGGGCAGCTTGCCGTTCTTGGCCTTCATCTGCAGGTCGAGCACGCAGCCGCCGTCGCCGCGGCGCGTGATGTTGAGAGTCTGGTAGCGGCTGTAGTCGATGGCGGGAGCGGTCATGGCATGGTCCTTTCTCTGGGTGGGGTTGACGGGAATGAGCCGCCCCGATCGTAGCGGCGCCGCCCGCCCGCGCATTGCACAATGCCGGCCAGCGCCACCCTTGCCGGCGCCCCGCCATGAGCTACACCTTCGTCTCGGCCACCATCTTGCTGCTGCTGATCACCGACCCGCTGGGCAACATCCCCATCTTCGCCAGCGCGCTGAAGGCGGTGCCGGCGGCGCGCCGCCCGCGCGTGATCCTGCGCGAGGTGCTGATCGCCTTCGGCCTGCTGCTGGCCTTCATGTTCGTGGGCGACGCCTTCCTGCGTGTGATGAACCTGTCGCAGCTGGCGCTGCAGCTGGCCGGCGCGGTGGTGCTGTTCCTGATCGCGCTGCGCATGGTGTTTCCGCCGCCGCCGGTGCCGGACGAGGAGGCCGCCGCCGAGCCCCTGATCGTGCCGCTGGCGGTGCCCGCGCTGGCCGGGCCGTCGGCGCTGGCCACCGTGCTGCTGCTGGTCAGCCAGGCGCCCGAGCGGCGCTGGGAATGGGTGGCCGCGCTCAGCGTGACCATGGCCGTGTGCGCGCTGGTGCTGGTGCTGTCCGAGCGCATCCAGCGCTGGGTCGGCGCGCGCGTGCTGCAGGCCTTCGAGCGGCTGATGGGCCTGATCCTGGTGGCGGTGGCGGTCGAGATGCTGCTGCGCGGCCTCAAGTCGCTCGCGCCGCAGCTCTGACCGTCGGCGTCAATCCAGCTTGACGCCCGCCGACTTGATGACCGGCCCCCAGCGCCTGGCCTCGGCGCGCGACATGTCGAAGAACTGCTGCGGCGTGCCGGGTTGGGCCTCCATGCCATAGTCGTGCATGCGCTGCACGACCACCGGCGCCTTCAGCGCGGCGTTGAGGGCGCCGTTGAGCTTGGCCACCACGTCGGCCGGCATGCCGGCCGGGCCCAGCAGGCCCTGGAAGGCGTAGACCTCGCTGTCCTTCACGCCGCTTTCGGTCAGCGTCGGCAAATTGGGCAGCTGCGGCACGCGCTGGGCCGAGCCGATGGCGAGCGCGCGCACCTTGCCGCTTTCGATGGTGGGCAGGCCCGCGGGCAGATCGAGGAACATGCAGTCCACCTGCCCGCTCATCACGTCCTGCATGGCCGGCGCCGCGCCGCGGTAGGGGATGTGGGTGACGAAGGTGCCGGTGCGGTTCTTGAACAGCTCCATCGCCAGGTGGTGCGGCGAGCCATTGCCCGGCGAGGCGTAGTTGACCTTGCCCGGATGCGCGCGCACGTAGGCCAAGAACTCTTTCAGCGTCTGGGCCGGAAACTTCGGCGTGACCACCAGCGCCAGCGGAAAGCGGCCGAACGCGCCGATGTAGGTGAAGCTCTTGGCGGGGTCGAAGCGCAGCTTGGAAAACAGGTGCTCGTTGTAGGCCAGGATGGCGTTGTCGGCCGACATGACGGTGTAGCCGTCGGGCTTGGCCGTGGCCACCAGCTCGCCGGCAATGTTGGTCGAGGCGCCCGGGCGGTTGTCGACCACGATCACCTGCTGGTTCAACCCCGGTCGCATGGCTTCGGAGATCACGCGCGCCAGCGCGTCGGTGCCGCCGCCGGCCGGATAGGGCACCACCCAGCGAATCTGCTGCGTGGGCCAGCCGCCTTGCGCGTGCGCCCAGGGCGCCGCCAGCGCGGCGGGGGCCAGTGAAATGAAGTGTCGGCGGTGCATCAGCTTGTCTCCTTGCTTGTGGTTTGTGGTGGTGAACGAAAAATCGAAGGAGCCATCAGGGCGCCAGCGGGCTGACCTGCTGGTCGATGGCGCCGAACAGCGACTGGCCACCCTTGCCCTTCATCTCGATGCGCACGCGGTCGCCAAAGCGCATGTACTCGGTCTTGGGCGCGCCATCCTGCAGGGTTTCCATGGCGCGCTTTTCGGCGATACAGCCATAGCCCCGGGGCCATTCGCGGCGACCGTTTTGCTCCACCCCCGGGTTGCTGACGGTGCCGCTGCCGACGATGCTGCCGGCACGCAGGCGGCGCGTGCGCGCGGCATGCTGGATGAGCTGGCCGAAGTGAAAGCGCATGTCGGGCCCGGCCTCGCACAGGCCCACCTTGCGGCCGTTCCAGCTGGTCTGCAGGGCCAGGTGCACGCGCCCGCCCTGCCAGGCTTCGCCCAGTTCGTCGGGCGTGACGGCCACCGGGCTGAAGGCGGTGGCCGGCTTGCCCTGCACCAGGCCCAGGCGGGTCTCGACCTCGCCGGCGATCAGGTGGCGCAGGCTGACGTCGTTGGCCAGCATGACGAGGCGAATGGCGTCCAGCCCCTGCTCGGGCGTGGCGGCCATGGGCACATCGGCGGTGATGACGGCCAGCTCGGCCTCGAAGTCGATGCCCATGGCCTCGTCGGGCACGATGATGGGGTCGCAAGGGCCCAGAAAGTCGTCGCTGCCGCCCTGGTACATCAGCGGCTCGGTGTAAAAGCGCTCGGGCACGTCGCTGCGGCCGGCGGCGCGCACCAGCTCGACGTGGTTGAGGTAGGCCGAGCCGTCCAGCCACTGGTAGGCGCGCGGCAGCGGCGCCATGCACTGGGCCGGGTCGAACGCGAAGGGGTGGCGCGCGCGGCCGTGGTTGAGCGCGTCGGACAAGTCCTGCAGCTGCGGCGCGATGAAGTTCCAGTCGTCCAGCGCCTGCTGCAGCCGGCTGGCGATGCCGGTGGCGTAATGCGCCGTGCCCAGGTCGCGCGAGACCACCACCAGCTGCCCGTCGCGCGAGCCGTCCTTGTACGTTGCCAATTTCATGGGCTGCGAGTGTAGGCTCTGGTGAACGGGGATAAACCCTGCCAAACCCTGTCGGCCTTGAAAACCGCTGGTTCGTTCTTATCTGCATGGGGCACACTGGTGCATCCACTTCCTGAAAGGCCCACGCAAAATCCATGAACACGCTCTACGACTCCGACGGCTTCGTGGTGGTGCACCTGCTGCCCGACGAGCCCGCGCGCGCCGACGACGACGCGGGCGAGCCCACGCTGGCGCGCCACGGCTTCGAGATCGTGGACAAGCGCTCGGGCAAGGAGGTGTACCTGGACGGCTTGTGGGCCGAGCTGTTTCAGCGCCGCATCACCGAGTGGCAGCAAAACACCCCCACGCAGGAAGAGGTGGAAGACACGCTGGAAGGCTACGCCGAACTGGCGCAAAACCCGGTCGTGCTGCACTGAGGGGCTGACGCCCACCCAGGCTGGGCACAACCAAAGAAGGGGCCGCGTCAGGCCCCTTTTTCATGCACGGGCGCCGCCCGTCGCCGCTCCAGCCAGCCGAACAGGGGCTCGGCCAGCAGCAGCACGGCCACCAGCCGGCACACCTGAAAGGCGGTGACCACCGCCACGCCCAGTTGCAGCACCTGCGCGGTGATCGCCATCTCGGCGATGCCGCCGGGCGCGGTGGCCAGCATCAGCGTCACCGGGTGCAGGCCGGTCAGCCCCGCCAGCAGCGCGGCAAAGCCGGCGCACAGCGCGATCATGCCCAGCGTGCCGAGGGCGGCGGCCGCCAGCCAGCGCGGCGCGGTGCGCAGGAACGGGCGCGAAAAGCGCACGCCCAGGCTGACGCCGATCACCAGCTGCGCCGCATTGGTCAGCGCCTTGGGCACGGCCGAGGCATGCACGTCGGCCATGGTCAGGGCCATGGTCACCAGCAGCGGGCCGATGAACCAGGGGTTGGCGCGGCGCGTGCGGCCCATCAACCAGGCGCCGGCGCCGGTGGCCAGGCCCAGCCACAGCAGGCCCGGCCATTCGGCGGCGGCGCGGCCGGGCGGCGTGGCGTCCAGCGCCGGCAGTTGCCAGTGCTGGCGCGCCCACTGCATGGCAAAGGGCAGCACCAGCACCACCACCGTCATGCGCACGCTGTGCGCGGCGGCCACCAGGTCGGCGCGGGCGCCGGCGCGCTCGGCCAGCAGCGTCATCTCCGACGCGCCGCCGACCGAGCTGGCGAACCAGGCCGTGGCGCGCCGCTGCGCGGGCGTCAGCTCGGCGCCGGCCGCGCCCAGCGCCCGGTCCATCCAGCCGCCGAACAGCACCCCCAGCCCCAGCGCGAACAGCACCGCCAGCGCCACCGCCCACCACAGGCCCAGCACCAGCGCCGTCACCTGCGGCGTGAAGTACAGGCCCAGCGCCGCGCCGATGACCCATTGCCCGGCGTTGCGCAGCCGGGTGCTGCTGACCGCGGGCAGCCCGGCCATGCGCGCCGCCGCCGTGACCAGCAGCGGGCCGATCATCCACGGCACCGGCACGCGGGCGCGCACCGCCAGCAGAGCGGCCCCGCTGGCCAGCGCCAGCGTCAGGCCGACGCGCAGCCAGCGCCTCACCGCCTCGTGATGCATCTCCGCCATCGGCTTAGTATGGCGTGATGCGCCGCTTCACCCTGCTCGCCACCGCTGCCCTGGCCGCCCTGCTGCTGGCCGCCTGCGCCACGCCGGCACGGCTGAGCCCGGCCGACCAGGCCCGGCTGGACGCCCGCCTGAACGCCCTGCTGCCCACCGACGTGCTGCTGCTGGGCGAGCAGCACGACGCGCCCGAGCATCACCGGCTGGAGCGCGCCACGGTGCAATGGCTGGCCGCGCGCGGGCGGCTGGCGGCGCTGGTGCTGGAGATGGCCGAGCAGGGCCACGACACGGCCGGCCTGCCGCGCAGCGCCAGCCAGGCCCAGGTGCGCCGCGCGCTGGCCTGGGACGAGGCCGGCTGGCCCTGGGACACCTACGGCCCGGTGGTGATGGCGGCGGTGCGCGCCGGCGTGCCGGTGTGGGGCGCCAACCTGCCGCGCGCCGAGATGCGCCAGGCAATGCAGGACGCCAGCCTGGACACGCGCCTGCCGCCCGCCGCCTGGGCCGAGCAGCAGCGCCGCATCCGCGAAGGCCACTGCGACCTGCTGCCCGAAGGCCAGATCGTGCCCATGACGCGCATCCAGATCGCGCGCGACCGAGCCATGGCCGAGACCGCGGTGCGCGCGCTGCAGCCGGGCCGCACCGTGCTGCTGGTGGCCGGCAACGGCCATGTGCAGCGCGGCCTCGGCATTCCGGAGTACCTGCCTAACAATATCAAGTCAAAAGTGGTCTCAGCCCAGGCAGAGCAAGCGCGAGCAGCTATCAATTCAGGATATTCGGCGATCCAGGCCGAAGCCGGCGCCGACCAGGTCTGGCCCACACCGCCGCTGCCGCCACGCGACCCCTGCGCCGAATTGCGCCAGCACTTCAAGCCCGCCGACGCGGCCCGATAGGCGCGGCGCCGAGGGCTATTGCACCAGCGGCGAGGCCGCGGCGTCCAGCGCCACGCCGTCCAGCTCGGCCTGGCCCGCCAGCACGCGCACGTACTGGCCGAGCGCGCGCCGCTCGGCGGCGTTGCGCAGCTCGGCCGCCACCCGTTCGCGCACCGCCTCGAAAGGCAGCTGCTCGCCCGGCACCCGCTGGTCGACCGCGACGATGTGAAAGCCGTAGCGCGTGTTGACCAGACCGGGCAGCACGCCCAGCTGCACGCCGTTGAACAGTGCCTGCTCGAACTCGGGCACGGTGGCGCCACGCTGCAGCTGGCCGAGCTGGCCGCCCTGCGCGCCCGAGGGGCAGTTGGACTGGCTGCGCGCCCGCTGCTCGAACAGCTCGGGCTGCGCCATCAGCTCCTTCAGCGTGCGTTCGGCCTGCGCGCGCACGGCCGGCACCGGCGTGCCGGGCGTGACCTGAAACAGGATATGGCGCGCATGCACCAGCTCGCCGTTGCGGTAGCGCGGCAGGTGGGCGTCGTACCAGCGGCGGCATTCGGCGGGCGTGGGTTCGGGCACGCCGACTTCGCGCGCCAACAGCTGCTCGATGGCCTCGGTGGTGGCCTGGGCGTCGGCGCCCTCGGCCAGCAGCTGCAGCGCCTGCGCGCGCTGGCGCAGCAGCTCGTGCACGGCGGCCAGCTGCGGGCTGGGCCAGTCGGCCGCATCCACCGCGATGCCGTTGACGGTGATGGACTCCGGCATCAGTTCAGGCTCCCGCCGCGCTTGCGCACGATCTGGTGCGGGCGCACCAGGTAGGCCAGGGTGCCCACGCCGCTCCAGATGTGCACCATGCGCGTGAAGGGCGACACCAGGAAGATGGTGAAGCCCAGCAGGATGTGCAGCTGGTACACCCAAGGCACGCCCTGCACCAGCTGGGCGTTGTCGCCGCGCAGCAGCACCACGCCCTGCACGTAGGCCACCAGGCGCTCGAACATCGCCCCATCCATGTGCTGCGCCGACAGCGGCACGGTGATCACGCCCAGCGCCAGCTGCAGCCACAGCATGGCGATGACGGCGATGTCCCATCGGCGGCTGTTGCCGCGGATGCGCTGATCCGACAGGCGCCGGTGGATCAGCAGCGTGGCACCGACCAGGGCGATGACGCCCGAGACGCCGCCCACCCCCATGGCCAGCAGCTGGTGCTGGCTGGGGCTCATCAGCCACATCACCAGCGGCTCGGGCATCAGAAAGCCGACGAAGTGGCCCAGGATCACCATCAGCACGCCGTAGTGAAACAGGTTGCTGCCCAGCTTGAGCTGGCCGTTGCGCAGGATTTGCGAGGAGTCGCTCTTCCACGAATAGGGTTCGCGGTCGAAGCGCACCAGGCTGCCCAGCAGCAGCACGACCAGGCAGATGTAGGGGTAGAGACCGAACAGGAAGGCGTTGAGCGGGGCAGGCAGGGTCATGGTGAACGCTCCGGAATCAGTCGATGGCTTGCTTGACGCGGTGCACGGTGAGCGGTTGCGGCCGGCCGGCCGGCGGCTCGAAGGCGGGGCGCTCTTCCCAGTCGCGGTCCAGGTCTTCGGGTGCGGCGGCCGGGACGTGCGCGTCCAGCCCCTTCTGGCCGGCCAGCGCCAGCAACGCCGCCGGCACCGCAGCATGGCGGCTGCCGCGCTGCGCCAGCGCCTGGCCCAGCGCGCGCAGCACGTGCGCGCATTCGCCGATCAGCTGCGGCGTTTCGGCCGGCTCGCAGCAGCTGAGGTATTCCAGCAGCACGGGCAGGTGGTCGGGCAGCTCGACGCCGGCCAGTTGCAGACCCACGCGCTGGTAGCGCTCCATCAGCTCCAGCATGGCGGGTCCGCGCTGGCGGTCGTCGCCGTGCACGTGCTCGAACAGGTTGAGCGAGGTGGCGCGACCATGGTCGAACAGCTCGACGTAGCGCGCCTGCACCTCCAGCAGTTCGCCTTGCCCCAGCTCATCGACCAGGGCTTGGAGCCCTGCTTTCTGACGCGCGTCCCAGCGGCGCTCGGCGCGCAAGGCCTGGGCGATCTCGGGCAGCGCGGCACGCAAATCGTCGTCGGGGTAGGCCAGCAGCGCGGCCAGCGCGCGCAGCGTGGTGGCGTGGGTGCGGGGCATCAGGTGTCCTCGTCCACCAGGCGGATCGGGATCATCTTGCGCCGACCCATCTTGCCGCCGAACAGGCCGGCCTTGGCGTCGATGCCGTCGCAGCCGTTGCCGAAGGTGAAGCCGCAGCCGCCGCGCAGCTGATAGGCGTTCTCGACCTCCTCGCGGTGCGAGGTGGGAATGACGAAGCGGTCCTCGTAGTTGGCGATGGCCAGGTAGCGGTGCATGGCCTCGACCGTGGCCGCGTCCAGGCCCACGCTGGCCAGCAGGCCCGCATCCTGCGGCTGGCCCAGCTGCCGCGCGCGAAACCAGGCGCGCATGGCCAGCATGCGCTTGAGCGCGCCGGCCACCGGCGCCTCGTTGCCGGCGGTCAGCAGGTTGGCCAGGTAGCGCACCGGAATGCGCAGCGAATCGACGTCGGGCAGGCCGTGCTCGGTGCTGCCCACGGCGCCGGCGTTGGCGTGCGCGGTGATGGGCGACAGCGGCGGCACGTACCACACCATGGGCAGGGTGCGGTATTCGGGATGCAGCGGAAAGGCGATCTTCCACTCCACCGCCATCTTGTAGGTGGGCGAGTTCTGCGCCGCCTCGATCCAGGCCTCGGGCACGCCGTCGGCCAGGGCCTGGCGCTGCACGGCAAGGTCGTGCGGGTCGAGAAAGACGTCGAGCTGGGCCTGGTACAGGTCGTTCTCGTTCTCGACGGCCGCCGCCTCGCCGATGCGGTCGGCGTCGTACAGCAGCACGCCCAGGTAGCGGATGCGGCCGACGCAGGTTTCCGAGCACACGGTGGGCAGGCCGACCTCGATGCGCGGGTAGCAGAAGGTGCATTTCTCGGCCTTGCCGCTGACCCAGTTGTAGTAGATCTTCTTGTAGGGGCAGCCCGACACGCACATGCGCCAGCCACGGCACTTGTCCTGGTCGATCAGCACGATGCCGTCTTCCTCGCGCTTGTAGATCGAGCCGCTGGGGCACGAGGCCACGCAGGCCGGGTTCAAGCAGTGCTCGCACAGGCGCGGCAGGTACATCATGAAGGTGTTCTCGAACTGCCCGTAGATGTCCTTTTGCACCGCCTCGAAGTTGTAGTCCTGGCTGCGCCGGCTGAACTCGCCGCCCAGGATTTCTTCCCAGTTGGGCCCCCATTCGATCTTGTCCATGGTGCGACCCGACACCAGCGAGATCGGGCGCGCCACCGGCGCGGTGGGCAGCTCGGGCGCGGTCTGCAGGTTCTCGTAGTCGAAGGTGAAGGGCTCGTAGTAGTCGTCGATCTCGGGCAGGTTGGGGTTGGCGAAGATGCGCGCCAGCACGCCCAGGCGCCCGCCTTGCTTGAGCACCAGCTTGCCGCGCGGCGTGAGCGCCCAGCCGCCCTTCCAGCGCTGCTGGTTTTCCCAGTCCTTGGGGTAACCGATGCCGGGCTTGGTCTCGACGTTGTTGAACCAGGCGTACTCCATGCCCTTGCGCGAGGTCCACACGTTCTTGCAGGTGACCGAGCAGGTATGGCAGCCGATGCACTTGTCCAGGTTCAGCACCATGGCGACTTGCGCGCGTATCTTCATGTCCGTGCTCCCGCGCCGGTGGCGCCCAGTTCGCGCTCGCGCGCGGCGCGCTGCACGTGGTCCATCCAGTCGATGCGGGCCATCTTGCGCACCACCACGAAGCCGTCGCGGTCATTGCCGACCGGGCCGTAGTAGTTGAACTTCCAGGACAGCTGGGCGCAGCCACCGATCATCTGCGTGGGCTTGACCAGGATGCGCGTGACCGAGTTGTGGATGCCGCCGCGCATGCCGGTGATCTCCGAGCCCGGCACGTTCACGATTTTTTCTTGCGCGTGGTACATCATGCACATGCCCTCCTGCACGCGCTGGCTGACCACCGCGCGCGCGGTGAGCGCGCCGTTGGCGTTGAAGCACTCGATCCAGTCGTTGTCCGCGATGCCGACCTTTTGGGCGTCGACCTCGGACAGCCACACGATGGGGCCGCCGCGCGACAGCGTCAGCATGATGAGGTTGTCGGTGTAGGTGCTGTGAATGCCCCACTTCTGGTGCGGGGTGAGAAAGTTGAGCGCGATCTCGGGGTTGCCATTGGACTTAAGCCCCAGCACCGCCTTGACCGAGCGCGTGTCCAGCGGCGGGCGATACAGCGCGAAGGCCTCGCCGTAGTCGCGGATCCACGGGTGGTCGAGGTAGAAGTGCTGGCGCCCCGTCAGGGTGTGCCAGGGCACGCTTTCGTGCACGTGGATGTAGTGGCCGCTGTAGCTGACCTCCTCGCTCATCAGGCCCGACCAGGTGGGCGCGGTGATGGCCTTCTTGGGCTGCGCCTGCAGGTCGCGAAAGCGGAACTTCTCGCGCGCGCGATCGGCGGCCAGGTGCGCATGCGCGCGCCCGGTGTGGGCCGACAGCGCCTCGAAACCGCGCACCGACAGCGCGCCGTTGCTGATCGGGTCGAGCATCAGGATGGTCTCGCAGGCGTCGATGTCGCTGTCGATGCGCGGGCGCCCCTGGGCCGGGCCGGCGGTCACGGTCTGGTTGAGCGCGGCCAGCGCCGCCACCTCGGGCGCGTTGTCCCACTGCAGGCCGTGGCTGCCGGAGCCGAGGCTGTCCAGCAGCGGGCCGAGCGCGGTGTAGCGGTCGTAGGTGGCGGGGTAGTCGCGCTCCACCACCACCACGTCGGGGCCGGTCACGCCCGGCACCAGCGGGCACTGGCCCTTCTTCCAGTCGGCCACCTCGAAGGGCTGCGCCATCTCGCCCGCGCTGTCGTGCAGGATGGGGCGCAGCACCACGTCCTGCTCGCGGCCCAGCCGGCCCACGGCCAGCTCGGAAAATTTCCTGGCGATGGCCTTGTAGATCTCCCAGTCGCTGCGCGACTCGTACACCGGGTCGACGGCGGCGGTGAACGGGTTGATGAAGGGGTGCATGTCGGTGGACGAGAGGTCCTGCTTCTCGTACCACGAGGCGGTGGGCAGCACCACGTCGGAATACAGCGCGGTGGTGGACATGCGAAAGTCCAGCGTCACCACCAGGTCCAGCTTGCCCTCGGGCGCCGGGTCGCGCCAGCGCACTTCCAGCGGCTTTTGGCCACCCTGCGCGCCCAGGTCCTGCCCCTGCAGGCCGTCGCGCGTGCCCAGAAAGTGCTTGAGGAAATACTCGTGGCCCTTGCCGGACGAACCCAGCAGGTTGGAGCGCCACACGAACAGGTTGCGCGGAAAGTTGGCCGGGTGGTCGGGGTCCTCGCAGGCCAGCGCCAGGCGGCCCGACTGCAGGGCCTCGACCACGTAGGCCTTGGCGTCGACACCGGCGGCCGCGGCATCGCGCGCCACCTGCAGCGGATTCTTGCCCAGCTGCGGCGCCGAGGGCAGCCAGCCCATGCGCTGCGCGCGCACGCTGCAGTCGACCAGCGAGCCGGTCTGCCGGCTGCGGTCGGCCAGCGGCGAGAGCAGGTCGGCCATGCCCACCGTTTCATAGCGCCACTGGTCGGAGTGCAGGTAGAAAAAATCGGTGCCCGCCATCTGGCGCGGCGGACGCACCCAGTCCAGCGCGAAGGCCAGCGTGGACCAGCCGACCTCGGGGCGCACCGCCTCCTGCCCCGTGTAGTGCGCCCAGCCGCCGCCGCTTTGCCCCACGGTGCCGCACAGCATCAGCATGTTGATGATGGCGCGGTAGGCCACGTCCTGGTGGAACCAGTGGTTCATGCCCGAGCCGATGATGACCATCGAACGGCCCCGGGTCTTCTCGGCGTTGTCGGCAAAGCCGCGCGCCACCTCGATCACCTGCGCGGCCGGCGTGCCGGTGATGCGCTCCTGCCACGCGGGCGTGTAGGGCACGTTGTCTGCGTAGTCTTTGGCGCAGGCGCCGCCCAGGCCGCGGTCGACCCCGTGGTGCGCGCACAGCAGGTCGAACACGGTGGCGACCATGACTTCGCCGGCCTGGGTCGCCAGCTTGCGCGCGGGCAGCTTGCGCAGCAGCACCTCGTCCTGCGCGTTGGCGGTGTAGTGCTCGTTGGCCACGCCGCCGAAGTAGGGAAAGGCGACGTCCAGCACCGCGTCGCTGCGCTCGATCTCGGTCAGCGACAGCGTGATGTCGCGCCCATCGACGGCCTTTTCGTCGAGGTTCCACTTGCCGTGGTCGACGCCGTGGTGGTCGGCCCAGTGAAAGCCCATCGAGCCGCGCGGCGCCACCGGCCGGCCGTCGGCATCCAGCCCCACCGTCTTCCAGTCGGCATGCTCGGGCGTGCCCAGCGCGCCGTCGAAGTCGCTGGCGCGCAGGTAGCGGTCGGGCACCCAGCGCGCGCCGTCGCGGCGCAGGGTGACCAGCATCGGCAGGTCGGTGAAGCGGCGGCCGTAGTCCTGGAAATACGGCACCCGGCGGTCGATGAAGAACTCGCGCAGGATCACGTGCACCATGGCCATGGCCATGGCGCCGTCGGTGCCCTGCTTGGGGTGCAGCCAGACGTCGGACAGCTTGGCGACCTCGGAGTAGTCGGGGCTGACGCCGACGATGCGCGTGCCGTTGTAGCGCGCCTCGACGAAGAAATGCGCGTCGGGCGTGCGCGTCTGCGGCACGTTGGAGCCCCAGGCCATGATGAAGCCCGAGTTGAACCAGTCGGCCGACTCGGGCACGTCGGTCTGATCGCCCCAGACCTGCGGGCTGGCCGCCGGCAGGTCGCAGTACCAGTCGTAGAACGAGAGCATGCTGCCGCCGATCAGGCTGATGTAGCGCGCGCCCGCGGCGTAGGACACCATGGACATGGCCGGAATCGGCGTGAAGCCGGCAATGCGGTCGGGCCCGTACTGCTCGATGGTGTGGATGTTGGCCGCCGCCACCAGCTCCAGCGCCTCGTCCCACCGGGCGCGCACGAAACCGCCCAGACCGCGCATGGCCTTGTATTCGGGGCCCTCGGCCTGGTTCATCAGCGCGGCCCAAGCCTCGACCGGCGCCAGCGTCTGGCGCAGTTCGCGCCAGCGCTTGATCAGGCGGCCGCGCACCATCGGGTACTTCAGGCGGTTGGCGCTGTAGAGATACCACGAGTACGAGGCGCCGCGCGCGCAGCCGCGCGGCTCGTGGTTGGGCACGCCCTCGCGCGTGCGCGGGTAGTCGGTCTGCTGGATCTCCCAAGTGACCACGCCCTGCTTGACGTGGATCTTCCAGCCGCAGGAGCCGGTGCAGTTGACGCCGTGGGTGGAACGCACCACCTTGTCGTGCGACCAGCGGTTGCGATAGCCGTCTTCCCACTGGCGGGCCTCGGTGCGCAACTCGCCCCAGCCGGCGGCGAACGGCTCGCGCTCACGCGTGAAGTAACGCAGACGCTCCAGAAACTGTCCCATGGCCCGATCCTCGGCGGATGTTGGTATCGGTGGTCACCGAGCCCATCCAGCCGCGTGCGGTCATGGCCACCGCCCTGCTGTCAGCCCGCCCAGTCGGCCATCGCTGCGATCATGGTGCTGCCGGGAAACAGTATGGCCAGTTCTGCGCTTGGCATCAAACCCATGGACGTGGTCAGGGCATTTGGCGACAGCACCTCGTGCGAGTGCCGCCGGCGCATCGGAGTTCCATCGGGCGCGACAAATTCGTCGGCGGCGGCGCTGGTTCAGTGGCGATACGGGTTGTTGGGCCGCCGGTCGTAACGGTCGGGCACGCCGTCCCGATCGCGGTCGCGGCGATGGCGCGCGCGATCGTGGCCGCGCCCTCGGTCGCGGTCGCGGTCGCGCCACTCGCGCTCGCGCCAGTGGGGCGGGCCGGCATGCACCGGGCGCCGCTCCCAGCGCTGCGGCCGGTACACCCAGCGCGGGCCCTCGGCCACCCAGGCGGGCGCCACGTAGGCATAGCCCGGCCGCGCCGCCAGCCAGTAGCCCCGGCGCCAGACGTAGTTGCCATGCGCCCATTCGTAATGCCCCGGCGCCCAGACGTAGCCGGGGCGCGCCATCGGCATCGGCTCGGGGCGCGGCGGCGGGGGCGGGCCGATCTGCACCGAGAGGTAGGCCTGGGCCTGCGCCGCGGTGGGCAACGCCAGGGCGCCGATCGAGGCCGCCAGCACGGCGGCGGACAGCAGGGCGGGTTTGACCAGGGTGCGCAACATGGTGGGATCTCCTCTTGAACCAATCGGCCCCCATTTCAACGCATGAAGCGCGTGGCGGCCGTAAACCGCAGGCAAAGCCGTGCAAAAGAATGAGCCGGCAGGCCCGCGAGGCCCCTGCGACAATCGGCGCCGATGCAAGACACCTACATTCTCACCCTGTCCTGCCCGGACCGACCGGGCATCGTGCATGCCGTCTCGGGCTTTTTGCTGGAGCACGGCGGCAACATCGAGGAAGCGGCGCAGTTCAACGACGCCGGCAACGGCCTGTTCTTCATGCGCGTGCAGTTCTCGTGCGCGCCCGGCAGCCCCGACGCCCTGCGCGAGGGCCTGGGCGGGCTGGCCGAGCGCTTCGGCATGCGCTGGCAACTGCACCCGGCCAGCCAGCCCATGCGCACCGTGATCTTCGTCAGCCGCGAGGGCCACTGCCTCAACGACCTGCTGTTTCGCTGGAAGTCGGGCCTGCTGCCACTCGACATCCGCGCCATCGTCAGCAACCACCGCGATTTCTACCAGCTGGCGGCCGGCTACAACGTACCCTTTCATCACATCGCCGTCGGCAAGGCCAACAAGGCGCAGGCCGAAGCGCGCCAGATGGAGATCATCGAGAGCGAGGGCGCCGAACTGGTGGTGCTGGCGCGCTACATGCAGATCCTGTCCGACGAGCTGTGCCAGCGCCTGGCCGGGCGCGCCATCAACATCCACCACAGCTTTTTGCCCAGCTTCAAGGGTGCCAAGCCGTATTACCAGGCGCATGCGCGCGGCGTCAAGCTGATCGGCGCCACGGCGCACTATGTGACCGCCGACCTGGACGAAGGCCCCATCATCGAGCAGGACGTGGCCCGCGTGGACCACAGCAAGAACGTGGAAGACCTGACCGCCATTGGCCGCGACACCGAAAGCCAGGTGCTGGCGCGCGCCGTCAAGTGGCACAGCGAGCATCGGGTGTTGCTGTCGGGGCAGCGCACAGTGGTGTTTCGATAGGGCGGGCGCTGGAAACGGTTGAGCGCTGGGGTATTTTGACGGTGGCTCTTGCGAGTCTCCGGCGATCGCACTCGGCCAAGAGCGGCCAGTCGAAACGCGACAACGAATGACCGCTTCAGGCTGGTCAAAAGCGCTCGTCGTTATCACCCAGTCGACTGCTTTGGACGCTGCACCAGACATTTCCGGTTCTGATTTTTTACGTCGGACTTGTCGGTCGAACTCCCGGGCCGCGGCGTCTAGACTAGAGTTGCTTCTGTTTCGTGCTCAGCTGCTTGGGAAGCATTTTGTTGAGCTCTTCGTCGGTGAAGAAGAGCTCCTCAGAATCTTTGAGCGCCTTCTGTGCAGCGGCATAGGCCTTGGCATTAGTGCGTGGCGCGGCTTTGTAGATGTCCTCTAGCGCTGCGTTCAGCCGGTCGCGCTCTCGCCGCACCTCGTCCATAGATCGACCATCTTGAAGATCCACCAGCAGGCTGAGCAACGCTTCTCGCGCACCCCAGAGCTTAGCGCCCACTTCGGTGTGGAGTTGGCCCTGCTCGCCGAGCGACGCTTCCTTAAAATACAGCGTGAAGCCAAGCAGGATAGCCGACAGGATGGCCCCGATGATGGTGCCAATCGGCTTGTCACCGAAGATAGCAATCAGGAGGCTACTGGCGGTCGCCGCCGACAACACGATTTCCGCGATCTTGATACGCTTGTAGCGGGCGACATAGTTATCCGCCATCTTCTGATGGGTCTTGTGCGTGTACGCTGCTCGTCCATACATCTCACGCAGCTGACTATCTAGGGCACTGGTCAATGTTTGACTAACTAGGGAAGGCGCTGCCATAAAGTCCTCGGTAGATCTGCTTTGCCGTGTAGTCGTATTTGTGCTGCTGGTTGTCGATAGCTTCCCGGGTGCGAAGCTCACCTTGCCGGGCCTTGTACTGAAAGCCACTGCCATAGACCCTTGAGCCACTGCCCGGCGCGGACCAGTAGGTCTGCGTTGTGTTTTGGCCAGCCAAGAACTCGAAGAAGTCCCGGGTCATCCAGTCGTAATAGACATAGGACTTGTCTCGGTATTGCCAGGCTCCGATGAACTGATAGGCCAGCGTGTCGATGAGCATGCCGCTCATAGGAACATTGTTCTGGTCGCGCCAAGCGCGAGTCATGCGGGCGAGTTCGACGAGGTTTCCGTTGCACGCACTGTTCCGAGTGCTAAATGCTGCCATCTCCTGCTTCGGCTGACACGTGCGCCAAGAGCCGCCGCCGTTAGAGTCCGCGAACGTGTACCCGTCTGCTTTGTTGAGGAATGCTGGAAGCACCTCGAACGTCACACCGTCATTGAACGCGATCACGACAACCTGTCCGTCGCCGCCGATCTTGCTCGTCGGATAGGTCTGCTGGATGGAGGTGCGAACGTGTGCGAGCAGTGCCGACTGCCCGTTGCCCTGGTACTTGTCGAACCGTTCGTACAGCACCGCTGGAAGCTCATAGAGCAAGTCAACGTCGCTGACACTCGGGATTGCCGTTGAACGACCATACGAACCTACGTAGAAGCGGTAGCTTGTCTTTGAAGCCAAGCTACGCAGGTCGGCATTCAACTGCCCGACGATTCGGCCCGTCCGGTAGGCGAACGATCCGCGCTCGTTCGCGCCTATGCGGATGTTTCCACAGAAGCCCTGAAACCATTCTCCAACGCCCATCCTGCCCCTCCAACAGTTATCTCCCTCAAAACGGCGGCCGTCAAAGCATCGAGCTGCGCGCCTGCCACGGGCGCGTATTCTCGCGTTTCCGGGCCTCCGTTCGACAAGGTAGAGCGTCTGCCATAAAAAGTCTGGGAGCGGCTTGACGCGGCCGGCTCTGAACTCTGTCACCTCTGCAGAGCTGCCGGTTATGAATGGCGCCTGATGGGCAAGAGCCGCAGTAGGCGCTATCAAGTTGACGGACAACACCCGCTGCAAACCGGCCGTAGCACCAGACCATCGACCAACCACAACGGGTCGACCTCGACCGCCGCGCAAACCTTGGCCCCACTGCCCTGACTCGCCTTCGCACGCCTGGACCTACCTGACGTCGCGCAAGCCAAAAATCGCCGTGCCCACCCGCACCATCGTGCTGCCGGCGGCAATGGCGGCTTCCAGGTCGGCGCTCATGCCCAGCGACAGGGTGTCCAGGCCCAGCCCGGCGGCGTTCATGTGGTCAAAAATGGCTCTGGCGCGCATGTGGACGGCGCGAGCAGCTTCGAAATCAGGAGCATGTTCGGGGATTGCCATCAGCCCGCGCAACCTCAATCGCGGCAAGCTGGCCACGGCGCGCGCCAAGGCCAGGGCCTCACCGGGGGCCACGCCCGACTTGTTGGCGCCGCCGTCCACATTGACCCGGATGCACACCTGCAGGGGCGGCAGCTCGGGCGGGCGCTGGGCCGACAGGCGCTCGGCGATCTTCAGGCGGTCCACCGTGTGCGCCCAGGCAAAGTGCGTGGCCACCCCGCGCGTCTTGTTGCTCTGGATGGGGCCGATGCAGTGCCACTCGATGGGCAGATCGGCCAGCAAGGCCATTTTTTCGACCGCTTCCTGGATGTAGTTCTCGCCAAAGGCGCGCTGGCCGGCGGCAAAGGCCTCACGCACGGCCTCGGGGCCGAAGGTTTTGGAGACCGCCAGCAGCGCGACATCCTGCACGTTTCGCCCGCTGGCCTGGCAGGCCGTTGCGATTCGGGTACGAAGCTGTTGGAGATTGCGCTCAATCATCGTCATAATCGCCCGAAAGTATCAAACTGCAACCATCCAACCGCTCGCAGAGGCCCCGTGGACATCACGCAATTGCTGGCATTCAGCGTCAAGAACAACGCCTCCGACCTGCACCTGTCGGCCGGGCTGCCGCCCATGATCCGCGTGCACGGCGACGTGCGGCGCCTGAACGTGGAGCCGCTGGACCACAAGAAGGTGTTCGCGATGCTCTACGACATCATGAACGACACCCAGCGCAAGGTGTACGAAGAAAACCTGGAGGTGGACTTTTCGTTCGAGATCGAGGGCCTGGCGCGCTTTCGCGTCAACGCCTTCAACCAGAACCGCGGCGCCGCCGGCGTGCTGCGCACCATTCCCAGCAAGATCCTGACGCTGGAGCAGTTGGGCGCGCCCAAGATCTTCGGCGAGCTGGCGCTGAAGCCGCGCGGCCTGGTGCTGGTGACCGGCCCCACGGGCTCGGGCAAGTCGACCACCCTGGCGGCCATGGTCAACCACCTGAACGAGATGGAATACGGCCACGTGCTGACGGTGGAAGACCCGATCGAGTTCGTGCACGAGTCCAAGAAGTGCCTGATCAACCAGCGCGAGGTGGGGCCGATGACGCACAGCTTTGCCAACGCACTGCGCTCGGCCCTGCGCGAAGACCCCGACGCCATCCTGGTGGGCGAAATGCGCGACCTGGAGACCATCCGTCTGGCCATGACGGCGGCCGAGACCGGCCACCTGGTGTTCGGCACGCTGCACACCTCCAGCGCGGCCAAGACCATCGACCGCATCATCGACGTCTTTCCGGCCGAGGAAAAGGAAATGGTGCGCGCCATGCTGTCCGAATCGCTGCAGGCCGTCGTCTCGCAGACGCTGTGCAAGCTGAAGGACGGCTCGGGCCGCGTGGCGGCGCACGAGATCATGATCGGCACGCCGGCCATCCGCAACCTGATCCGCGAGGCCAAGGTGGCGCAGATGTACTCGGCCATCCAGACCGGCCAGGGCATGGGCATGCAGACGCTGGACCAGACGCTGACGGACCTGGTGCGCCGCAACGTCATCAGCTCGGCCGAGGCGCGCGGCAAGGCCAAGATTCCGGAAAATTTTCCTAATTGATTTTTCAAGCCGAATCGACCTATAGCCCGCACCAATCAAGCGCAAACAGCTATTGATTCAGGAGTTCACATGGAACGCGACCAGGCCAGCAAATTCATCAACGACCTGCTCAAGCTGATGCTCACGCGCCAGGGCAGCGACCTGTTCATCACGGCCGACTTTCCGCCCGCCATCAAGGTGGACGGCAAGATCGCCAAGGTGTCGCCGCAAAACCTGACGCCGGCGCACACGCTGGCGCTGGTGCGCGCGGTGATGAACGACAAGCAGGCGGCCGAGTTCGAGCGCACCAAGGAATGCAACTTCGCCATCGCGCCGGCGGGCATCGGGCGCTTTCGCGTCAACGCCTTCGTGCAGCAGGGCAACGTGGGCATGGTGCTGCGCGTGATCCCGGCCGAGCTGCCCACCATCGACGGCCTGGGCCTGCCCAAGATCCTGAAGGACGTGGCCATGAGCAAGCGCGGCCTGGCCATCATGGTGGGCGCCACGGGCTCGGGCAAGTCGACCTCGCTGGCGGCCATGGTCGACTGGCGCAACATCCACAGCCAGGGCCACATCATCACGGTGGAAGACCCGGTCGAGTTCGTGCACCCGCACAAGAACTGCATCGTCACGCAGCGCGAGGTCGGCCTGGACACCGACGACTGGGAAGCGGCGCTGAAAAACAGCCTGCGCCAGGCGCCCGACGTCATCCTGATGGGCGAGATCCGCGACCGCGAGACCATGGAGCACGCCGTGGCCTTTGCCGAGACCGGCCACCTGTGCCTGGCCACGCTGCACGCCAACTCGGCCAACCAGGCGCTCGACCGCATCATCAACTTCTTTCCGGAAGAGCGGCGCGCCCAGCTGCTGATGGATTTGTCGCTCAACCTGCGCGCCCTGATCTCGCAGCGCCTGATCGGCAAGCAGGATGGCAAGGGCCGCACGGCGGTGATCGAGATCATGATCAACTCGCCCTTCATCTCCGACCTGATCTTCAAGGGCGAGGTCGGCGAGATCAAGGAGGCGATGAAGAAAAGCCGCGAGCTGGGCATGCAGACTTTCGACCAGGCGCTGTTCGACGCCTTCGAGGCCAACCTCATCACCTACGAGGACGCGCTGCGCAACGCCGACTCGGCCAATGACCTGCGCCTGCAGATCAAGCTGACCAGCAAGCGTGCCAAGACGCTGGACCTGGCCGCGGGCACCGAGCACCTTCAAATCGTCTGACCCCGGCCACGGCGCCATCCGGCTTCCTACAATCGCCGGATGAGCATCACTGTCGCCACCAAAACCTACGAACCCTGCCCGCCGCGCACCGTCGCCTTTCTGGGCCTGGGCGTGATGGGCGCCCCGATGGCCGGCCACCTGGCCCGCGCCGGGCACACGGTCACGGTCTACAACCGCACCGCCGCCAAGGCGACGGCGTTTTGCGCCCAGTTCGCGGGCACGCACCAGGCCGCCACACCCGCCGCCGCGGCGGCGGGCGCCGACTTCGTGTTCAGCTGCGTCGGCAACGACGACGACCTGCGGCAGGTGGTGCTGGGCGACAGCGGCGCCCTGGCCGGCATGAAGCCGGGCGCCGTTTTGGTCGACCACACCACCGCCTCGGCCGACGTCGCGCGCGAGCTGGCCGCGGCGGCGCAGGCGCGTGGCCTGCACTTCGTCGACGCGCCGGTGTCCGGTGGCGAGGCCGGCGCGCAAAACGGCGTGCTGACGGTGATGTGCGGCGGCGAGGCGGCCGCCTTCGAGCAGGCCCGGCCGGTGGCCATGGCCTTTGCCCGCGCGGTCACGCTGCTGGGGCCCAGCGGCGCCGGCCAGCTGAGCAAGATGGTCAACCAGATCTGCGTGGCCAGCGTGGTTCAGGGCCTGGCCGAGGCCATTGCGTTCGGCCAGCGCGCCGGGCTGGACATGAACCAGGTGCTGGCCGTGATCGGCAAGGGCGCCGCGCAAAGCTGGCAGATGGACAACCGCGGCCCGACCATGGTGCAGGACCGCTTCGACTTCGGCTTTGCCGTCGACTGGATGCGCAAGGACCTGGGCCTGGTGCTGGGCGAGGCCCAGCGCAACGGCGCGCGCCTGCCGGTGACGGCCCTGATCGACCAGTTCTACGCCGACGTGCAGGCCATGGGCGGCGGGCGCTGGGACACCTCCGCCCTCATCAAGCGGCTGAAGTAAAGACCGAAACCTACTTTGCTGGTGGCAGCGGCCGCACCTCGACCGGCGGCTGCTGGATCACCGTCGGCTGGCTCACCGGATGCACCTCGACCGCCGGTGCGGCACCGGGTGCCGCACCGGCGCCGCTGGACGGCACCGTGGTGACGGGCGCCGGCGGCGGTGTCGTGCCGGTCGAGTCGGCGGGGTGCAGCGCCGCCTGTTCGCTGATGTTGTCGATGATGCGCACCACCCGCTGCACGCCGGGCACGGTGCGCGCCACCTCGGTCGCCAGCGCCTCCTCGCGCTGGGTCAGGCGGCCCATCAGGTAAACCGTGCCGCGCTCGGTCAGCACCTTGATGCTGTTGGCCGGCACGCCGTTGGCGTCGATCAGCTTGGCCTTGACCTTGCCGGTCAGCACCGTGTCTTCCGAGCGCTGCGCGATGCTGGTGTCGGGCATCACCGCCAGCTCGTTGATGACGCCCACCACGTCCGGCGTGCCGCGCACCGCCTCGGCCGCCAGTTGCCGGTCTTGCGCGGTGGCCACCTCGCCGGTGATCAGCACCTTGCGAAAGTAGCTGGTGATGCTGACGTGGCCGCGGCGTTCGCCCAGCGCGTCGTTGACGCGGCTGGAGGCGCGCAGCTCGATGCTCTGGTCGGCCAGCTGGGTGGCGGTGCTGCGCCGGTCGGTGGCCACCAGGCCGCCCGCGGCGGCGGCGCCGCCCACCACGGCCACGGCGCAGCCGCCCAGCGCCAGCGTGCCCAGCACCAGGCCCAGGGCCATCCATCGTTGCATTCGGTTCGTCATGCGGCACTCTCCTCGTCGCCAAGCAGTTGTTGATCCAGGCCGTCGCACAGGCAGTGCAGCACCAGCAGGTGGGCCTCGTGAATGCGCGCCGCGTGCTCGCCGGGCACGCAGACCTGCACGTCGGTGTCGCGCAGCAGGCGGCCCAGCTCGCCGCCGCCGGCGCCGGTCAGCGCCACCACGCTCATGTCGCGCTCGTGCGCGGCCTCGGTGGCGCGCAGCAGGTTGGCGGCCTGGCCGTTGGTGGACAGCACCAGCAGCAGATCGCCCGCGCTGCCCAGCGCGCGCACCTGCGCGGCCAGGGCGTCGTCGTAGCCGCCCGCGCGCGCCGCCGCGGCGCTCAGCGTGGCGGCGTCGGCACCCAGGGCAAGCGCCGGCAGCTCGGGCCGCGGACGGCCGAAGCCGCCCACCAGCAACGCCACCAGCACCTGCGCCAGCGCGCCCGAGGCACCGTTGCCGCAGGCCAGCACCTTGCCGCCGCCCGTCACGCAGGCCAGCACCGCCTGCGAGGCCTCGGCAATCGGCCGCGCCAGCGCCTCGGCCCACTGGTAGTGCAGGTCGGCGCCGTCGATGAAGCGCTGGTGGATGCGTTGCTCGTGCATTGATAGAAATGATAGCAGCGCCGCGTGAAGCGACGCGGGACGATTGTCAGCAAGTGCGACCGCGCGCCGAAGCCGCGCCGTCACGCCATGGTCATCAACTGCGCGTTGCCGCCGGCCGCCGCGGTGTTGGTGCTGATCGACTGCTCGTGCACCAGCGCCGCCAGCTCGTAGCCCTGGCCCGCCAGCAGCTCGTCGCTGCTGCGGCTTTCGATGCGCACGATGGCGCCCTCGCGCGCCGCCACGCGGGCGGTGAGCGCCAGCAGCGCGTCGCCGTCGCCCTCGAACAGCACGGCCGCCACGGCGCGCGCGCCGTCGTCCAGGCCGGCATCGGGCGCCTCGTGCAGCCAGGCCTTGGCCTCGTCGCCGGCCGCCGCGCGCAGCGCCTGCCACAGGGCGGTGCAACCCGCGTCGGCCGGCGGCAGCACCACGTGGCAGGGGTTGCCGCTGGCCAGGCTGGCGGCCACTTGCTGCAGCAGGCCCAGCGGCGTGCGTGGCAGCGCCCACACCGGGCCGCGCGGCAGCAGGCGGTAGCGGTTGGCTTCGCCCGTGGGGCCGGCCATCGGCCAGCTGGCGCCCACGCGCGCGGCGGCCAGCGCGGCGTCGATGGCGGCGCGCGCAGGCGCCCGCTCGGCCTCGGGCAGCGGCAGGCCGGCCTGGCGCAGGCGCTGCAGCAGGGCCTGCGCGGGCGCCGCTTCGGCAGCGGGCGGCAGCGGAGTCAGCGCGGCCTGCGGCGGGCCCTGCACCAGCCGGTGCAGGTACAGCGGGCCGCCGGCCTTGGGCCCGGTGCCCGACAGGCCCATGCCGCCGAAGGGCTGCACGCCCACCACGGCGCCGATGACGTTGCGGTTGACGTAGACGTTGCCGGCCTGGATGCGCTCGCTCAGGTGGGCGATGGTCTCGTCGATGCGGCTGTGCACGCCAAAGGTCAGGCCGTAGCCGGTGGCGTTGATGTCCTCGATCAGGCGGTCGAGCTGCTCGCGCTGAAAGCGAACCACATGCAGAACCGGCCCGAACACTTCGCGGGTCAAGCGCGAGACGCTATCGATTTCAATGATCGTCGGGGCGACGAAGTGGCCGTTCAGGGCGCCGTCCCGGCCCGGCACCTCACGTTCGACGCGCGTCACCTTCTGGCCCGCCGCCCGCATGCGCTCGACGTGCGCCTCGATCTGCGCGCGCGCGGCCTCGTCGATGACGGGACCAACGTCGGTGTCCAGCCGGTCGGGATTGCCCAGGCGCCACTCCTGCAGCGCTGCGCGCAGCATGGCCAGCTGGCGCTCGGCCACGTCCTCCTGCAGGCACAGCAGGCGCAGGGCCGAGCAGCGCTGGCCGGCCGAGTCGAAGGCCGAGGCCAGCACGTCACCCACCACCTGCTCGGCCAGCGCCGACGAATCGACCACCATGGCGTTCTGCCCGCCGGTCTCGGCGATCAGCGGGATCGGGTGGCCGCCGGCCGACAGGCGCCGCGCCAGCTGGCGCGCGATGCCGCGTGCCACCTCGGTCGAGCCGGTGAACATCACGCCCGCCACCCCCGGGTGCGCGACCAGCGCGGCACCCACGGTCTCGCCTTGGCCAGGCACCAACTGCAGCGCGCCCGGCGGCACGCCGGCCTCGTGCAGGATGGCCACCATGGCGGCGGCCGTGAGCGGCGTCTGCTCGGCCGGCTTGGCCAGCACCGCGTTGCCGGCGGCCAGCGCGGCGGCCACCTGGCCGCAAAAAATCGACAGCGGAAAATTCCACGGGCTGATGGCCAGCACCACCCCCAGCGGGCGCTGGCGCGCGTTGTCGAACTGCGCCGCCACCTGCGCACCGTAGTAGCGCATGAAGTCCACCGCCTCGCGGATTTCGCCCACCGCATTGGCCACGGTCTTGCCGGCCTCGCGCACGATCAGGCCCATCAGCGGCTGGCTGCGCTGCTCCAGCAGGTCGGCCGCGCGCGCCAGCACGTCGGCACGGGCGGCGGGCGGCGTGCCGGCCCAGATCGGCGCGGCCTGCGCGGCGCGCGCGGCGGCGGCCTGCGCTTCTTCGACGCTGGCTTCGCGCACCCAGCCCACCACGTCGGCCCGCTCGGCCGGGTTGCGCAGCGGCTGCCAGCCTTCGGCTTGGGCCGGGTCGGCCGGCGGCTCGACGCCGGTGGGGGCGGCGGCGTGCGGCTGGCGCGTGCTGTGCAGCAGGGCGGCGGCCAGCGAGGCCAGTTGCTGCTCGTGGGCCAGGTTCAGGCCCTGCGAATTGACGCGCGCCTGAGCGCCGAGCTGGGCGAACAAGTCGGCCGGCAGGGCGATGCGCGGGTGCGGCGCGCCCAGGCGGCCTTCCTGGCGGCCCAATTCGAGCACCTGGGCCACGGGGTCTTGCACCAGCTCGGTCACCGGCACCTTGGCGTCGCCGATGCGGTTGACGAAGGAGGTGTTGGCGCCGTTTTCCAGCAGGCGGCGCACCAGGTAGGCCAGCAGGGTCTCGTGGCTGCCCACGGGCGCGTAGATGCGGCAGGGCCGCGCCAGCTTGCCTTCGGCCGTGGCGCCGGTGACCTGCGCGTACAGCGGCTCGCCCATGCCGTGCAGGCGCTGAAACTCGTACTGCCCGCTGTAGTAGCTGCCGCCCACGCCCTGCGCCAGGTGATAGAGGGCCGACAGCGTTTGCGCGTTGTGGGTGGCGAACTGCGGGTACACCGCATCGGGTGCCTCGAGCAGCTTGCGCGCGCAGGCCAGGTAGCTCACGTCGGTGTAGACCTTGCGCGTGTAGACCGGGTAGCCGGCCAGGCCATCGAGCTGCGCGCGCTTGATTTCGCTGTCCCAGTAGGCGCCCTTGACCAGGCGCACCATCAGGCGGCGGCGGCTGCGCCGCGCCAAATCCACCAGATAGTCGATGACCTGCGGGCAGCGCTTTTGATAGGCCTGCACGACGAAGCCGATGCCGTTCCAGCCGCGCAGGCTGGGCGCGGCGCACAGGGCTTCGAGCAGGTCGAGCGACAGCTCCAGCCGGTCGGCCTCCTCGGCGTCGATGTTCATGCCGATGTCGTAGTGCTTGGCCAGCTCGGCCAGGTGCAGCACGCGCGGCAGCAACTCCTGCATCACGCGCTCGTACTGCGCGCGGCAGTAGCGCGGGTGCAGGGCCGACAGCTTGATGGAAATGCCCGGCCCCTCGAAGATGCCGCGCCCGTTTGACGCGGCGCCGATGGCGTGGATGGCCTGCTCGTAGGCCTGCAGGTAGCGCTGCGCGTCCTGCGCGGTGGTGGCCGCCTCGCCCAGCATGTCGTAGCTGTAGCGAAAGCCCTGGGCCTCGTATTTTCGGCTGTTGGCCAGCGCCTCGGCGATGTGCTGGCCGGTGACGAACTGCTCGCCCATCAGCTTCATGGCGCGGTGCACGCCCTGGCGGATCAGCGGCTCGCCGCCCTTGCCGATGACGCGCGTGAGCGCCGAGGACAGGTTTTTCTCGCTGCTGGTGGAGGTCAGCTTGCCCGTCAGCACCAGGCCCCAGGCGGCAGCGTTGACGAACAGCGACGGCGAGCGCCCCACGTGCGCGCGCCAGTCGCCGTGGCTGATCTTGTCGCGGATCAGCGCGTCGCGCGTGGCCTTGTCCGGGATGCGCAGCAGGGCCTCGGCCAGGCACATCAGCGCCACGCCCTCCTGGCTGGACAGCGAAAACTCCTGCACCAGCGCCGCCACGCCGCTGGTCACGGGCGCATCGCGCAGACCCTGCACCAGGCGCGTGGCCAGCGCCTCGACCTGGGCGGCCTGCGCCTCGTCGGGCGTGCGCGCCAGCGGCAGCAGCGCAGGCAGGCATTCGGTCTCGGGCCGATGCCAGGCGGCCGTGATGGCGGCGCGCAGCGGGGTCTGCGGCAGCACCGACTGGGCAAAGGCCAGGAAAGGTTGCACCTCGTGCCCGGCCGTGGGTTGCACCACGTCCAGCGCCGAATCGTCCGCCGCCGCGCCGGCCGGCGTCAGCGGAATGTGGCTGGCGCCGCGCTCCAAAGCGTCGACGTACTGCACCACCGCCTGCTTGAGCAGCCAGTGCGGCGTGCGGCCCAGTTGCTGGGCGCTGGCGCGAATGCGCTCGCGCAGGGCGTCGTCGACCTTGATGCCGATGGTGGTGGACATGAGCGAACCTCGGGATGGGGAATGGCCCGGATTCTGACCAAGGTTGCACCTTTTCGATCTAGGGTGAACCCTGATCGATGACTTCACCCCCCGGCGTCGAAAGCCGCGCGCAGCCATTCGATGCGATCGCCCTCGATCGCCACCACGTCGAAGCGGCAGGGCGGCGGCGCCGGCCAGCGCAGCAGGTAGTGCCGCGCGGCAAAAACAAGGCGCCGCTGCTTGACGGCGCCCACGCTGGCCGCCGCCCCGCCCTGGCTGCGGCTGGCGCGGGCGCGCACCTCGACGAAGACCAGGGTGCCGTCCGGCTCGCGCACGATCAGGTCGATCTCGCCGCCGCCGCGGCCGGGGGTTCGATAATTGCGCTCGACCAGGCGCAGGCCGGCGCGCTGCAGGTGGGCCAGCGCCACATCCTCGGCGGCGGCGCCGCGCACGCGCGTGGTGCCGCCCGCCGCCGCGCCCCGATTCATCCAGCCCATGACCACGTGACCGTCCCCATGTCCGATTCCGTCCCCGTCGGCAAGGCCGACTTTCGCCCCGCGCGAGCCGCCGCCGCGGCCGCCGCCGGTGCGCAGCATTATCCGGTCGGCGCGCTGTACGTGGTGGCCACCCCGATCGGCAACCTGGCCGACATCACGCTGCGCGCGCTGCACGTGCTGGGCCTGGTCGACGCCATTGCCTGCGAGGACACGCGCCACACCCAGCAGCTGCTGCGCGCCTACGACATCGACGGCCAGCCGCTGATCGCCCTGCACCAGCACAACGAGGCCACGGCCGCGCAGGGCGTCATCGAGCGCCTGCAGGCTGGCCAGCGCGTGGCCTACGTGAGCGACGCCGGCACGCCGGCCATCAGCGACCCCGGCGCGCGCCTGGCCGCCGCCTGCGCCCAGGCCGGCCTGCGCGTGGTGCCGCTGCCCGGCGCCAGCAGCGTGACCACCGCGCTCAGCGCCGCCGGGCTGGCGGGCGACGGCGCCTTCGTGTTCCAGGGCTTTCTGCCCGCCAAGGCCGGCGAGCGCGACGCCGCCGTGCAGGCGCTGGCGCAGGAGCCGCGCGCCGTGGTGCTGCTGGAGGCGCCGCACCGCATCGGCGCGCTGGCGCCCGCGCTGGCGGCGCTGGGTGAGCGCCCCCTCACCGTGGCGCGCGAGCTGAGCAAGCAGTTCGAGCAGATCGCCACCCTGGCCTGCGCCGCCCTGCCCACCTGGCTGGCGCAGGATGCGCAGCGCCAGCGCGGCGAATTCGTGCTGGTGCTGCACCCGGCGCCCACCGGTGCTCAAGACGACGACGCCGAGCGCGTGCTGCGCCTGCTGCTGGCCGAGCTGCCCCTGAAAACCGCCGTCAAGCTGGCCGCCGAGATCACCGGCGCGCCGCGCAATGCGCTGTACCAGCAGGCACTGGCGCAGCGCGATGGCGGAGAAATTTGAATCAAAACGGGCGCTGACCGGCATGGGGCAAGCGCGATCAGCTATGCATTCGATAGTCGATCAGTGGAAGAAGGCGTAGCCCACCAACACCGCCACCACCAGCCCCACCCCATCGGCCAGCAGCGCGCAGGCCAGGGCGTGGCGCACGTGCTTGACGCCCACGCTGCCGAAGTACACCGCCAGCACGTAGAAGGTGGTTTCGGTCGAACCCTGGATGATGGCGGCCAGCTGGCCGGGGAAGGACGCCACGCCGTAGGTCTGCATCACGTCCACCATCAGCCCGCGCGCGCCCGAGCCCGACAGCACCTTCATCAGGCCAACCGGCACGGCGGGCAGAAAGTCGGTGGGCCAGCCCAAGGCCGCCACGGCCCAGGCGATGCCGCCCATCAGCCAGTCGAGCAAGCCGGCGGCGCGAAACACGGCGATGGCCGCCAGCATGGCGACCAGGTAGGGAATGATCTGCACCGCGACGACGAAGCCGTCCTTGGCGCCATCGACAAAGGCCGAATAGACGTCCACCCGCTTGATGAGCCCCGCGCCCATGAACAGCGCCACGATGGCGAGGATGGCGCCGGCGCCGATCACGCCCATCCACTGCGCGGCCTGCTCGGGCGGCAGGCGCGAGAGCCACCACACCAGCGCGCCGGTGACGGCGGCAAAGCCCGCCAGCGGCGCCAGCAGGCTGGCACGCCACAGCGCGATGCGCTGCACCCAGGCGACGGCCAGCAGCGCCACCAGCAAGGTGATGGCGGTGACCACCAGCGTGGGCAGGAAGATGTCGGCGGCGTTGAAATGCGCCACGCCCTGCTTGACCGCCAGCGTCTGGCGGATGGCGATGACCGAGGTGGGGATCAGCGTCAGCCCGGCGGTGTTGAGCACCAGGAACATGATCTGCGCGTTGGTGGCGGTGTCGGGCCGGGGGTTGAGCGACTGCAGCTCCTGCATGGCCTTCAGGCCCAGCGGCGTGGCGGCGTTGTCCAGGCCCAGCAGGTTGGCGCTGATGTTGAGCGTCATCGCGCCGTGCGCCGGGTGGCCGGCCGGCACGCCGGGAAAAATCTGGCGCATCACCGGCCGCACCGCGCGCGCGAAGTGCTCGATCATGCCGGCCTGTTCGCCGATGCGCATCAGGCCCAGCCACAGCGCCATCATGCCCGTCAGGCCCAGCGAGATCTCGAAGCCCGTCTTGGCGGCGCCGAACAGCGCCTCCAGCTGGCGCGGAAAGGCGCCCAGGTCGCCCCCCAAAGTCTGCACCAGCGCCGCGACGAAGGCGCTGAGGAAGAAGCCGAGCCAGACGTAATTCAGAACCAACGCGGGCTCCGGGTCTTACGCCCTCTCCCCCTGGGAGAGGGTTGGGGTGAGGGCGGGCAGCGCATCGGCATGCGCGGCGATATGCAGGCGCCGCTGCCCCTCACCCCAACCCTCTCCCGCGCGCGGGAGAGGGGGCAATGCGTTCATCACGCGCCGTGGCACTTCTTGTACTTCTTGCCGCTGCCGCAGGGGCAGGGGTCGTTGCGACCCACCTTGTCGCTGTGGGCGGGCGCCACGCGCGGGCCCAGGCTGCGGGCGATGGCGTACAGGTCGTAGACGGCCCAGATGGCCTCGCCGAAGGCGTCGAAGCGCGCCTGGCTGACGCTGGGCGGGCCGGCCTCCTCGAACAGGTTGACGGCGGGCGGCTCGCGCTCGTCTTCCAGCAGGTCGACAAAGCAGTCCAGTGCGTCGGCCATGGCCTCGGCGACTTCCTTGTCGCGTGGCGGCGCCCAGTCGTCGGCCCAGTATTCGGTGGCGTCCAGAAAGCCGGCCGCCCACACCTGGGCGAAGGGCGGGGGCTCGCCGCCCTTGGCGGCCTCGCTGCGCTCGGGCTCGGGCAGGCTGGCCAGCAGGCCGCGCCAGTCCAGCACGCCGGGGTCCAGCGCGCGCTCGTCGTTCAGGTCGTCGACGGCCGACTGCAGGCTGGCGCGCAGCTGCGCCTCGCGCGCCAGCCAGTGCATCATGAAGTGCGTGCGCTCGCCCTCGCTGGGGAACACCGCCTCTTCATCGCGGCCGAACAGCATGGGCAGCCACTCGTCGGGCGGCACGGCGCGGCGCGTGCACAGCAGCGCCGTCAGCACGCCCTCGCAGTATTCCCACTGCGGCGTGTCCTCGGGGTGGCGCTCGCGCACGGTGTCGAGCGCGTCTTCCAGCGCGCCCAGCGTTGCGCCGACGGCGTCTTCGTCGTCGGGGTGGAGCGTTTCGGGCGGCGTGTCGGCTGGGGTCATGGGAAGGCCTGCAATCAAATCCGGCCATCGTAACCGCGCCGGCGTTCACACCCGGCGCCGGCGCAGCCCCAGTCCCATCACCGCACCCACCACGATCAGCGCGCCCAGCACCTGCAGCGGCGCCACGGACTGGCCCAGGATCAGCCAGCCCAGCACCAGGGCGAACACCGGCTCGACGTTGAGCACCGGCGAATTGCCCACCACGCCCAGGCGCGGCAGCACGGTGAACAGCAGCGTGATGCCGGTGCCGTACAGCAGCATCAGCAGGACGAGGCCCAGCCAGCCCACCGGCGCCGTGGGCAGGGCAAAGCCGCCCTGCGCCAGCGCGGCGGCCACGGCCACCAGCGCGGCGACGGCGATCGAGCCGAAGGTGCGCACGCGGCCGTCCAGCCGCCCGGCCTCGTGCTGGGTCAGCACCAGGGCCAGGCCGAACAGCGCGGCGGCCACCAGCGCAAAGCCCACGCCGGCACCGATGGCGCGCCACTGCCCGGCCGCGCCCAGGCCCGAGGCGGCGCCCAGCACGTCGAGCGCCAGCACCAGGCCGAGCAGAATGATCGGCATGGCCAGCAGCACCGTGCGCTCGGGCCGGTGGCCGTACAGCAGGCGCGCCCACAGCGCCGTCATCAGCGGAAAGGCGTTGAACACCAAGAGCGCCAGCACCACCGGCAGGCGCGCCACGGCCGCGTACAGGCACAGGCTTTGCACCCCGATCAGCACGCCGATGGCGGGCAGCGCGCGGCGCTCGCGCGCCGTCAGGGCCACCGGCACGCGCTGCAAGATCAGCAGCGCACCGACGGCCAGTGCCGTGCCCGTGCTGCGAAACGCCACCGCCGTGGCCACCGTCACGCCGTGGTCGAACGCCAGCCGCGCCGCCACATGGTTGCTGGCCATCAGCAGGGCGATCAGCAGCAGCGCGAGAAACCCGGCCCAGCCGGGGCCGCGCGGCGCCATCAATACAGGCCCAGCTGGCGCGCGTGCAAGCGCGCCAGGCCCAGCAGCGCGTCGGTGAAGGGCGTGGCCACGCCGCTGAGTTGCCCCAGCTCGCGCACCGAGCCGACCAGGGCGTCGATCTCGACCGGCTTGCCGGCGCGCACGTCCTGCAGCATCGAGGGCGTGAACACGCCCAGCTTGCGCGTGACGCGGTGGCGGTCCTCGGGTGTCTCGGCGATCGGCACGCCGATGCGCGCGCCGATTTCGCGCGCTTCCAGCATCACGGCGCTGACAAAGCCGCGCGCCAGCTCGTCGTCCATGATGCGGTCGGCCGTGGCGCCGGTGAAGGCGCTGATGGGGTTGATCGTCATGTTGCCCCACAGCTTGTACCAGACGTCCTTCTGGATCTGCGGCGACACCGTGACATCGAAGCCGGCCGCGCGCAGCAGCGCCGCCAGCGCCGTCAGGCGCGGCGAATCGCCCCCCGCCGGCTCGCCCACGATCAGGCCGTTGCCGAAGTGGCGGCGCACCACGCCGGGCGCATCGAGCGAGCAGCTGGCGTGCACCACGCAGCCGATCACGTGCCGCGCGGCAATGGCCTGCGCGATGACGCCGCCCGGATCGACCGACTCCAGCCGCGCGTCGGCAAAGGCGCCGCCGAAGCCCTGCAGGAACCACCAGGGCACGCCGTTCATCGCCGTCAGCACGACGGTATCGGGCCCCAGCAGCGGACCGATGTGTCGCGCCACCTCAGCCATGGCCGGCGCCTTGACGGCGACGATGACCACATCCTGCACGCCCAGCTCGGCCGGGTCGGCGGCGGCCTGCACGGCAAAGGCGCGCTCGGTCGGCTCGCCATCTGCGCCCGCCTCGATCAGGCGCAGGCCGTGCTCACGCAAGGCCGCCAGGGTGGCGCCGCGCGCCACGCAGCTGACTTGCGCGCCCTGCGCCGCCAGGCGCGCGCCCAGCCAGCCGCCGATGGCGCCCACGCCGTAGATGCAGATTTTTTGAAACATATGGCCTCTTGGCGCCCTTGCATCAAGCGCAGGCAGCTCTAATTTTTATAGCTCGGATCAAGCCGATCCACCTGCCGCACCAGTGCGTCGAACACGTCCTGCCCGGCGCCCTTGCTCGGGTCGAACTGGAAGGAGTCGCGCGTGCACTGCGCGGCGATGGCCTCGGGCACGGGCAGCGGCGCGCCCATGCTTTGGGTGGCCAGCTGCACTTCGCAGGCGCGCTGCAGGGTCCACAGCACGGCAAAGGCCAGCGGCAGGGTCTCGCCCCAGCTCAGCAGGCCGTGGTTGCGCAGGATGACGGCCTTGCGGCCAGCAATACTGCTGACCACGCGCGGCCCTTCGTTGGCGCGAATCGTGATGCCCTCGAAGTCGTGGCAGGCCACCATGCCGTGCAGCTGCGCGCTGTAGAAGTTGCTCTGGCTCAGCCCCGAGGCCAGCGAGGCCACGGCCACGCCAGCGGTGGTGTGCGTGTGCATCACGCAGTGCGCGCCGGCCACGCCGTCGTGGATGCAGCTGTGCAGCACGTAGCCGGCGGGGTTGATGGGGTGCCGGGAGCCGTCGAGGATGTTGCCCGCCAGGTCGATCTTGACCAGGTTGCTGGCCGTGACCTCGCTGTAGTGCAGGCCGAAGGGGTTGATGAGAAAGTGCTTGTCGCCCCCGCTGGCGCTTGCGGGCACGCGCAGGGTGATGTGGTTGTAGATCATCTCGGTCCAGCCGAGCATCGCAAACACGCGGTAGCAGGCGGCCAGCTGCACGCGCGCGGCCCATTCGTCGGCGTGCACGCGGCCCAGCAGGTTGCGCAGGGGGACGTCGGCGGCGTTCATGCAGTCCCCTTGAAAATTTTGGCCAGGCGCGTGGTCTCGCGCGCCAGACTGACGGTGTCCAAGCCCACGGCAACGAAGGTGGCGCCCCACTCCAGGTAGCGGTGCGCCACGGCCTCGTCCACCGCCAGCGTGCCGGCGGCCTTGCCGGTGGCGACGATGCGGCGCGTGGCGCTTTCGAACAGCGCCAGCATCTCGGGGTGACCGGGCTCGCCGCGATGGCCCATCGAGGCCGACAGGTCGGCCGGACCAATGAAGATGCCGTCCACGCCGTCCACCGCGGCAATGGCCTCCAGGTTGCCAATGGCCGTGCGCGTCTCGGCCTGCACCAGCACGCACAGGCGGTCGTTGGCCTCGTGCACGTAGCGCGGGCGGCGCCCCCAGCGCGCGGCGCGCCCGCCGGCCACGCCGCGAATGCCGCCGCTGCCGTCCGCCTCGGGATAGCGCGCGGCACGCACGATGGCCGCCGCCTGCTCGGCGGTGTCGACCATGGGCACCAGCAGGGTCTGCACGCCCAGGTCCAGGTACTGCTTGATCAGCATCTCGCCCACGTGGCCCAGGCCCATGGGCAGGCGCGTGATGGGGTGCACCGCCGGATAGGCGGCCAGGGCCTGCAGCTGGTAGAGGATGCTTTGCAGGCTGTGCGAGGTGTGCTCGCCGTCGATCAACAGCCAGTCGAAGCCCGCGCCGGCCGCGATCTCGCCCGTCAGCGTGTTGGGCAGGTTGAGCCAGTAGCCGATCTGGGGGCGCTTCTCGAGCAGCGCCTGCTTGAACAGGTTGGGAGGGGTTTGCATGGTGAGCCTTGGTGGATCGAGGAAATACCTTTGAACGCAGAGGACGCAAAGGATTCGCAAAGGGCGCAGAAGGATTCAAAATTTTTATTGAATTCCTTTCAATGCCTTGTGCAAAAAGCGCCAACAGCTATTGTTTTAGAAGCATCTTTTGTTTGTCTTTTTTGCGCCCTTTGCGAATCCTTTGCGCCCTCTGCGTTCGGCTGTTCTACCTCAGACAAACGCAAACGCCAGCTTGCCCAGCGGCCCGTAGTCGGCCTCGAACACGTCGCCCGCGCGCGCCGCCACCGGCCGCGTGAACGAGCCGGCCAGCACGATCTGGCCGGCCTTGAGCGTCTCGCCCCAGCGCGCCAACTTGCCCGCCAGCCAGGCGATGCCGATGGCCGGGTCGCCCTGCACGCCGGCGGCCAGGCCCGTTTCTTCGACGGCGCCGTTTTGCCGCAGGATGGCGCCGACCCAGGCGCGGTCGATGGCGCGCGCGTCGGCGCGGCCGGCGCCGATGACGATGCCGGCGTTGGCCGCGTTGTCGCTGATGGTGTCGAACACCTTGCGCATGACGCGCGTGTGGCGGTCGAACTGCTCGATGCGCGCATCGATGATCTCGATTGCCGGCGTGACATATTCTGTAGCGGCCAACACTTGCTCCACGCCGACTTCAGGCCCTTTCAGGTCGGACTTGAGGACGAAGGCCAGCTCCACCTCGACGCGCGGGGCAATGAAGCGCGAGGCCGGGATCTCGAGCACCTGGCCGGGCGTGTAGGTGTAGCGCATCGAGTCGAGCAGGGTGCCGTAGTCGGGCTCGTCGATCTGGCTGCTGATCTGCATGGCGCGCGAGGTCAGGCCGATCTTGTGGCCGATGACCTGGCGCCCCTCGGCCAGCTGCAGCGCCACCCAGGCGCGGCCGATGCGGTAGCCGTCTTCCACCGTCATGCCGGGAAAGCGCTTGGAAAAGTGCTCGACGGGCACGCGGGATTTTTCGCTGGCCTGCAGTTCGGCGGCGAGGGTCTGGATCTGGTCTTCGGTCAGCATGCTATTTCTTCAATCTGCGGTGCAGGGTGATGCGCCGTTGCCCTCACCCCTGCCCTCTCCCAGAGGGAGAGGGAGAAAAGCCCTCGCCCCTTTGGGGAGAGGGTTGGGTGAGGGGCCGCGGCCTATCCAACATCACGCTGGCTTTTTGAACAAAGGATGCAGCGTGCTGTGCTTGGCGTCGAACACCTCGGCGCCCTCGTCCACCTGCACCGTCAGGCCGATGTGGCGCGTGGCCATCACGGGGTCGAGCCGCCCGCGCAGCGCGGCGGTCACGGCCTCGCCGGCGCGCTGCTGCGTGGCCGCGCTGCGCCCGCGCGCCATGCGCAGGTTGGCGTACATGAAGGCGTATTCGCCCGGATCGGGGCCGCTGATGCCGGTCTTGCCGGCGCCCGCGGCGCGCCCGGCGGCGCCGCCGTCGGCCAGCGCGAAGTGCGGCGCCGGGTAGGCCAGCACGCGCGTGCCGCCGTGGGGAAAGACCTGGGCGCCGGCCTCGTCGCGCACGGCCAGCATGGCGTCGGCGGCGTCGCGGCACAAAAGGGGCATGTCGACGATGGCGTCGAGGTTGCCGGAATAAAGAATCACCAGATGGGGCATGTTTTTCTCACAGTCTCGCGCTGGACCTGAAGCTCGTCGCACGCGAGGCCTCGGGCGGCGGCACCGCCGCGCCATCCTGGGGCGTGACGGGAAACACCGCGTTGATCTGGCCCGTGCCCGAGGCGGCGAAGTAGGGCGTGATGACCTCCGCCCGGCCGTCGTAGGCCGACCAGCCCAAGGCGCCCAGCAGCATCGCCGTATCGTGCATGAAGCCCTCGCCGTGGCCCTTGCTCGCGTACTCCGGCAGCATGGCACAAAAATCGGCCCATTCGCCCGCCTGCCACATGTCGATTACGTGGTGGTCCAGCCGCTCCAGGAAGGGGCTCCAGATCTTGAAGGCGAACTCGGGCGCCAGCCCGTTTTGCGCAAAGCGGTGCGACAGCGAGCCGCTGGCCAGGAAGGCCACGGTGCCGTCGTAGTGCTTTTCGACCGCCTCGCGCATGGCCCAGCCCAGGCGTGCGCTGTCGTTGAGGTAGTGGCTGGTGCACAGCGCCGACACCGACACCACGCGAAAGTGCTCGTCGGTGTTCATGTAGCGCATGGGCACCAGGGTGCCGTACTCGGGCTGCAGCGTGGTCGCGTCGTGCGCCAGCGTTTCCACGCCCTGCTCGTTGCACACCCGCGCCAGCAGCCGCCCGAGCTCGGGGTTGCCGTTGAAGGCGTAGGCCATGTTGCTGATGAAGTGCGGCAGCTCGTTGCTGGTGTAGGTGCCGGCCCAGCGCGGCGCGCAGTTGAGGTGGTAGTTGGCGTTCACCAGCCAGTGGGTGTCGAACACCACCAACGTGTCCACCCCCAGCGCGCGGCAGCGCCGGCCGATCTCGCGGTGGCCCTCGATGGCGTCGGCGCGCGTGCCGTGGCGCTCGCCCGGCAGCTCGCTCAGGTACATGCTGGGCACATGGGTGATCTTGGCGGCCAAGGCGAGCTTGCCCATGGTTTGTCTCCTCGCGCGGTGATCGGTGGTGCAGGGCGCGGCTCAGCCTTCCTGCGTGATGCCGGCCTGGCGAATGACCTGCGCATAGCGCGCGATCTCGCTCTGGATGAAGGCGCCGAACTGCGCCGGCGTGCCCGACTTGTCGGCGATGCCGCCCTTGTTCAGCGCCTCGGCCACCATCGGCGCCTTGAGCGCCTGGTTCACCGCCGCATTCACGCGCTGCACGATGTCGTCGGGCACGCCGGCGGGCGCCAGCATGCCGTTCCACGAGTTGGACTCGACCTTGGCGCCCTGCTCGGCCAGCGTCGGGATGTCGGGCGCGTACTGCGAACGCTGCGCGGTAGCCATGCCGATGGCCACCAGCTTGCCCGAGCCCACGTGGCCGCGAAACTCGGGCCAGTTGCCGAACATCATCGACACCTGCCCGCCCAGCAGGTCGGCCAGCGCGGGGGCCTGGCCCTTGTAGGGCACGTGCACGATGTTGGGGGCGTTCAGCGCGGTCTTCAGCATCTCGCCGGCCAGGTGCGCCGAGGTGCCGTTGCCGAACGAGGCGTAGCTGAGCGGCTTGCCGGCCTTGTACTGCGCCTGGATGTCGGCCACGGTCTTCAGGCCGCTGCCGGGGTGCGTGGCCAGCACGTGCTCCGACAGGCCCATCAGCGCCACCGGGCGCAGGTCTTTCACGCTGTCGTAGGGCAGCTTTTTCACCAGCGTCTGGTTGACGCAAAAGCTGTTGGCCACGGTAACGAAGCTGTAGCCGTCGGGCGCCGACTTGGCGACGTTGTCGACGCCGATCACGGTGCCGGCACCGGGGCGGTTCTCGACCACCACGGTCTGCCCCAGCGACTTGCCGAGCTCGGCCGCCACCAGGCGCGTGACGTAGTCGGTGGTGCCGCCGGGCGGAAAGGGCACCACCCAGCGCAGCGGCTTGGTCGGCCAGGCCTGGGCGCGCGCGGCCAGCGGAAGGACGGCGGCCGCGGCGGCGGCCTGGATGAGATGACGACGTTGCATGATTTCAAGTTCCCCAGTGTGGAATGTGATGACTGCCCAGCGACACCGCGATGTTCTTGGGCTCCAGAAAAACCTCATAGCTCCAGGTGCCGCCCTCGCGTCCCGTGCCGCTGGCCTTGGTGCCGCCGAAGGGCTGGCGCAGGTCGCGCACGTTCTGGCTGTTGACGAAGCACATGCCGGCCTCGATGGCGGCGGCCACGCGGTGGGCGCGGCCGATGTTCTCGCTCCACACGTAGCTCGACAGGCCGTACTGGATGTCGTTGGCCAGTTCGATGGCGTGCGCCTCGTCCTTGAACGGAATCAGGCAGGCCACGGGGCCGAAGATTTCTTCCTGCGCGATCTTCATGCGGTTGTCGACGTCGGCGAACACCGTCGGCCAGACGTAGTTGCCCTGGGCCACGCGCGCCGGCAGCTCGGGCGCGTAGCTGGGGCGGCCGGTGCCGCCGCACAGCAGGGTGGCGCCCTCGCGCGGGCCCAGCTCGATGTAGTGGCGCACCTTGGCCAGGTGGTTCTGGCTGATCATCGGGCCGACGATGGTGTTTTCGTCCTGCGGGTCGCCCACCGTGATCTTCTTGGCGCGCTCCGCAAACCGCAGCGCGAAGTCGGCGTAGATGCTGGCCTGCACCAGGATGCGGCTGCCGGCGGTGCAGCGCTCGCCGTTGTTGCTGAAGATCATGAACACGGCGGCGTCCAGCGCGCGATCCAGGTCGGCGTCTTCAAACACCACGAAGGGGCTCTTGCCGCCCAGCTCCATGCTGAATTTCTTCAGGCCCGCGCTGCGCACGATGCGGTTGCCGGTGGCGGTCGAGCCGGTGAAGCTGATGGCCCGCACGTCGGGGTGCGCGCACAGCGGCTCGCCGGCCTCCTTGCCGAAGCCGTGCACCACGTTCAGCACGCCGGCGGGGATGCCAGCCTCCAGCGCCAGCTCGCCCAGGCGCGCGGCCGTGAGGGGCGACAGCTCGCTCATCTTCAGCACCGCCGTGTTGCCGAAGGCCAGGCAGGGCGCGACCTTCCACGTCGCCGTCATGAAGGGCACGTTCCAGGGGCTGATCAGCGCGCAGACGCCGACCGGGTGGAACAGCGTGTAGTTCAGGTGCGTGGGCGTGGGGTAGGTGTGGCCGTCGACGCGCACGCACATCTCGGCGAAGTAGCTGAAGTTGTCGGCCGCGCGCGGCACCAGCTGCTTGCCGGTCTGGCCGATGGTCTGGCCGGTGTCGTCGGTCTCGGTCTTCGACAGCTCGGGCACATGCTTGGCGATCAGCGCGCCCAGGGCGCGGATCTTCTTGGCGCGCTCGGGTGCGGGCAGGCCGGCCCACTTGGGGAAGGCCGCCTTGGCGGCGGCCACGGCGGCGTGCACCTCGGCTTCGCCGCCCGAGGCGACCTCGGCCAACACGGCTTGGGTGGCGGGGTTGGTGGTTTCGAAGTAGTCGCGGCCGGCGACCGCCTTGCCGTCGATGAGATGATCAATTTTCATGGGAGGCCTTGTTCAAGTTCAACGTGAACGAATACCGGACGCAGAGGACGCAAAGGTTTCGCAAAGGACGCAAAAAAGACAGAATCTCACGAGGTTTTTTCTGCGTCCTCTGCGAGTTTTTTCGTCCTCTGCGTTCGGCTGCTCGGGCTTTCGACGATGGTGTTTTCCAGGGCGCCGATGCCCTCGATCTCGCACACCACCACGCTGCCCACCGGGCAGTCCACCACGCCGTCGGGTGTGCCGGTGAGGATCACGTCGCCCGGGTTCAGCGTCATGAAGCTGCTGAAGTACTCGATCAGCGTCGGCACGTCGAACACCATGTCGGCGGTCGTGCCCTGCTGCGTGACCTGGCCGTTCACCGTGGTGCGCAGCGCCAGCTTCGTCGGGTCGGGCACATCGGCCGCATCGACCAGCCAGGGGCCGATGGGCGTGCCGGTGTCGCGGTTCTTCACGCGCAGGTTGGGGCGGTACCAGTTTTCCAGGTAGTCGCGCACGGCGTAGTCGTTGGCCACGGTGTAGCCGCCGATGAAGTCGTAGGCGTCGGCCTTCTTCACGTGTTTGGCTTCGCGGCCGATGACCACCGCCAGCTCGCATTCGTAGTGCATGTTCTGCACGCCGTCGGGGCGCACGGTGTGACCGCGGTGGCCGATGAACGACGCCTCGCCCTTGGCAAAGGCCAGCGGCTCCTCGGGCGGCTTGAAGGCCAGCTCGCGCGCGTGGTCGGCGTAGTTCAGGCCAAGGGCCAGCACGGTGCGCGCGCGCGGCACGGGCGCCAGCGGCGGCAGCCAGACGACCTCGTCGAAATTCAACCGGCGGCCCTGGAACGCCGGCGTCAGCAGTTCGAGGCGGCCGTCGCGTTCGATGGCGTCATGGATCGCGCCGGCCCAGGCGATGCGGGCGTATTTCATGCGGCCTCCTGAACCAAGGTGTGCATCAGCGGCGCCAGTCCTAGCGCACTGATCTCGACCCGGTCACCCGCCCGCACGCGGGGCCGCGTGCCATCGGGCAGGCAGTCGCTGCCCAGCAGCAGCACGTCGCCGGGCTGCAGGGTCATGAAGGCGCCGACGTCGGCCAGCAGGGCGGCGGCGTCGCGCACCAGGGAGGACAGCTCCACCGTCTGCACCAGCGCGCCGTTGACGCGTGCCTCGATCCGCAAGGCCTTCAAGTCCACCTCGCGCAGCGGCGTGACGGCCGGCGCGCAGACCAGAAAGCCGTCGCGGTTGCGATAGCGAATGGCCGGGCGGTAGTAGCTGGCGTGCGGCAGGCTCAGGTCGTCCAGCAGCACGCAGCCGGCCACGCGGGCTCGTCCATCAGTTTCTGAATTGATAGCTGCCCGCGCTTGACTGGAGTCGGTTACAGCCGTATTTGGCTCAAAATCACCGATCACCAACCCCAGCGTGGCGCCCAGCTCGACCTCGCCCGTCACCGGCACCGCCGCGCCCGCGGGCGCAAAGCAGTTGGCGGTTTTGACGTAGAGCACGGGCGCGCGCGGCGCGGCCTTGTACGGCGCCTCGCTCATCCGGGGCGCCCACAGGTCCCACTCGCGGCGAAAGTTCAGCAGCGTGCCGTACGCGGTGCCGCGCGGCAGCCAGGGTGCATGCAGGCTCATCGCACACTCTCCTCTTCTTCGGCCGCCTCGGCCAGCGCATGCGGCGGCAGCGCGATCAGCTCGTCCAGCAGCGCGTAGAGCTGCGTCAGGCGCGCGGGGCCCAGGTGCGCCGCCAGGTCCTCGTACTGCGACTCGATGGAGTTCGACAGCCCGTCGGCCACCGTCAGCCCCTCGTCCGTGGCCCAGACCAGGCTGCGCCGCGCGTCCTCGGCGCTGCGCTGGCGCGTGACCAGGCCGTCGCGCTCCATGCGCGCCAGCATGCCCGTCAGGCTGGGGCCCAGGATGTAGGCGCGCTCGGCCAGCTGGCCCGTTTCCAGCCCGTCCTCGGCGTGCTCGCGCAGCACGCGCAGCACGCGCCACTGCTGGTCCGACAAGCCATGCGCGCGCAGGGCCGGCCGGCGGTGCTGCATCAGCGCCTCGCGCGCCTGCAGCAGCAGCAGAGGCAGGTTGCGGTGGGCGAACGGGGCGGTGCGGGGCATTTATTTAATATATTAAATTTCTGCCGGCAACGCAAGCCGCTCACAATCAGGGTATGTCCTCATCCTCGCTTCAAGACCGCCTGGGCCTGCGCTGGCCCCTGTTGCAGGCGCCCATGGCCGGCGCGCAGGCCAGTGCCCTGGCGCTGGCCGTCAGCGGCGCCGGCGCGCTGGGCGCCCTGCCCTGCGCCCTGCTGGCGCCCGATGCGCTGCGGCGCGAGCTGGCCGTCATGGCCGCCAGCGGCCGGCCCTACAACGTCAACTGGTTCTGCCACGCGCCGCCGGTGCCCGACGCCGCGCGCGAGGCCGTGTGGCGCGCGGCGCTGAAGCCCTATTTCGACGAGCTGGGCCTGGACGTCGACGCCGTGCCGGCCGGCCCGGGCCGCGCGCCCTTCAGCGCCGAGGCGGCCGAGACCATGGCCGAGTTCAAGCCACCGGTGCTCAGCTTTCACTACGGCCTGCCCGCGCCGGCGCTGCTGGCGCGCGTCAAGTCCTGGGGCGCTTTCGTGCTGTCGTCGGCCACCACCGTGCCCGAGGCGCTATGGCTTGAGGAGCACGGCGCGGACGCCATCATTGCCCAGGGGCTGGAGGCCGGCGGGCATCGCGGGCACTTCCTCAGTGACGACCTGAGCGAGCAAATGGGCACCTTCGCCCTGCTGCCACAGGTGGTGCAGGCGGTGAAGCTGCCGGTGATCGCCGCCGGCGGCATCGCCAGCGCCGACGGCGTGCGCGCCGCGCGGGCGCTGGGTGCCGCCGGCGTTCAGGTGGGCACCGCCTATCTGTGCGCCGACGAGGCGCTGACCACGCCCGCGCACCGCGCCGCGCTGCAAAGCGAGGCCGCGCGGCACACCGTCATCACCAACCTGGTCACGGGCCGGCCGGCGCGCGGCATCGTCAACCGCGTGATGCGCGAGCTGGGGCCGATGAGCGATGCGCCCTCGGCCTTTCCGCTGGCCACGGCCGCCATGGCCTACCTGCGCGCGCAGGCCGAAAAACAGGGCCGGCTGGACTTCACCCACTTCTGGAGCGGGCAAAACGCCAGCGGCTGCCGCGCCGCGCCGGCGGCGGACATCACGCGCGCACTGGCGGCGGGCTGGGACTGAGGATCAGGCCTTGGGCGCCTTGGTGAAGCGCAGGTAGGGCTTGACCTTGCGGAAGCTGCCGAACTGCTTTTCGGCGTCGGCGTCGGACAGCTTGGGCGACACCACCACGTCGTCACCGGGCTTCCACTCCACCGGCGTGGCCACCGGGTTCTTGTCGGTCACCTGCAGGGCGTCCAGCGTGCGCAGGATTTCGTCCACGCTGCGGCCCACGCTGGGCGGGTAGGTCAGCACGGTGCGCACCACGCGCTTGGGGTCGATGAAGAACACCGAGCGCACGGTCACCAAGGCGTCGGCCTTGGGGTGGAACATGCCGTATTCCTTGGCCACCTTGAGGTCGGGGTCGGCCAGGATCGGGTAGCCGACCGGCGCACCGCCCACCTCGGCCACGTCCTTGGCCCACTTGACGTGCTCGGCCACCGGGTCGACCGACAGGCCCAGCAGCTTGGTGCCGCGCTGGTCGAACTCGGCCTTGCGGCGCGCGAAGGCGCCCAGCTCGGTGGTGCAGATCGGCGTGAAGTCCTTGGGGTGCGAGAAAAACACGACCCAGTGGCCGGCCGCGTAGTCGCTGAAGTGGATCGACCCCTGGGTGGAGTCGAGGGTGAAGTCGGGGGCGGTCTCGCCCAGTTGCAAGCTCATGGTGATGGCCTTGTTGCAGTGCTATGCCCGTGCGTATCGCGCCTGCACGCCGCCGCGAAGGGCGCCAGCCAGCCGGCATCAACACCGGCCGGCGCCCCGCATCGCGCGGGGCGGCCGCAGACGCGAATCAGCATACGCCGATGCGGCGCGCGATGGAAATGGTCAATGGTTGTGAGCACATGACCGCGGGCGATATGCGCGCGCCGGGCCGCTACGCGCCGGGCACATCGACCGCCAGAGCGGGCCGCGCCGGCGGCGCCAGCCAGCGCGCCGCCGCGGCCTGCAGGGCTTGCGGATCGCCCGTGCTGAACAGCTGCAACTCGGTGGCGCCACTGCCCGGCGCCAGGCCACCGGCGCGCTGCAGCAGCTGGCGCGTGTGGCGCGCCACGGGGGCGCCGGTTTCCACCAGTTGCACATCCGGCCCCACCAGGGCGCGCAGCACGTCCCGCGCAAACACGTAGTGCGTGCAGCCCAGCACCAGCGTGTCGATCTGCCCGGTTTCAGTGCCAAATGGGCCTGCAGCGCCCACGTAGCTTGCGCACAATGCTTTCATTTTGATAGTCCACGCGCCGCCCGGCGCCGGCTCGGCGGCGGCGCGCTCGATGGCGTCGGCCAGGCCGTCGCAGGGCTGCAGCACAAAGCGCGTCGGCCCCTGCAGCGACTGCAGCAGGCGTGCGAACTTGCCGCTGGCCAGCGTGCCGCGCGTGGCGAAGACGCCGACGTGCCCGGTGCGCGTGACCGCCACGGCGGGCTTGAGCGCGGGCTCCACCCCCACCACGATCAGGCCCGGGTGCTGCCGGCGCAGCCGGGCGATGGCCGCCGCGGTGGCGGTGTTGCAGGCCACCACCAGCGCCTTGATGCCGTGCGCGCGCCGCAGCCAGTCGGTGATGGCCAGCGCACGCTCGACCACGAAGGCCTCGTCGCGCTCGCCATAGGGCGCGTGGCCGGTGTCGGCCAGGTAGACGAAACGCTCGTGCGGCAGTTCGGCCTGCAGCGCGCGCAGCACGCTCAGGCCACCGACGCCGCTGTCGAACACGCCGATGGGGGCGAAGAGGGAAGACGCAGTCACGGAAGTCACGGCCGGGCATTGTCCGCCTGCCTCGCTACCATGCTCGCCCATGGCCCAACCCAAGACCGTCTACACCTGCAACGAATGCGGCGCAACCAGCCCGCGCTGGCTGGGCAAGTGCCCCGCCTGCGGGGCCTGGAACGCGCTGGTGGAGAGCGTGGCCGAGGCGCCGGCCGCCGGCAAGAACCGCCTGGGTGGCGCCTTCAGCGCGCTGGCGCCCAGCGCCGCCGTGCAGCCGCTGGCGGCCATCGAGGCGGTCGACGTGGCGCGCACGCCCACCGGCCAGGCCGAGCTGGACCGCGTGCTGGGCGGCGGCATCGTCGAAGGCGGCGTGGTGCTGATCGGCGGCGATCCGGGCATCGGCAAGTCGACGCTGCTGCTGCAGGCGCTGGATGCGCTGCAGCGGGCCAGCCTGCCGACGCTCTACGTCACGGGCGAGGAAAGCGGTGCGCAGGTGGCGCTGCGCGCCAGGCGCCTGGGCATCACCGGCTCGCAGGTGGCGGTGCTGGCCGAGATCCAGCTGGAAAAAATCCTCGCCACGCTGGGCGCGCAGCAGCCTGCCGTGGCCGTCATCGACTCGATCCAGACCGTCTACAGCGACCAGCTGACCAGCGCGCCCGGCAGCGTGGCGCAGGTGCGCGAGTGCGCGGCGCACCTGACGCGCTGGGCCAAGGCCAGCGGCTGCGCCATCGTGCTGGTGGGCCACGTGACCAAGGACGGCCAGCTGGCCGGCCCGCGCGTGCTGGAGCACATGGTGGACACGGTGCTGTACTTCGAGGGCGACACGCACAGCAGCTTTCGCCTGATCCGCGCCATCAAGAACCGCTTCGGCGCCGTCAACGAGATCGGCGTGTTCGCCATGACCGAGCAGGGCCTCAAGGGCGTGAGCAACCCCAGCGCGATCTTCTTGAGCCAGCACGCCGAGCCGGTGCCGGGCAGCTGCGTGCTGGTCACGCTGGAGGGCACGCGGCCGATGCTGGTCGAAATCCAGGCGCTGGTCGATTCGGGCGGCGTCAGCCCGCGCCGCCTGTCGGTCGGGCTGGAGCGCGACCGCCTGGCCATGCTGCTGGCGGTGCTGCACCGCCACGGCGGCGTGGCCACGGGCGACCAGGACGTGTTCGTCAACGCAGTGGGCGGCGTGCGCATCAGCGAGCCGGCGGCCGATCTGGCGGTGCTGCTGGCCATCACCGGCAGCCTGCGCGCCCGGCCGCTGCCCAAGGGCTTCATCGCCTTTGGCGAAGTGGGCCTGGCCGGCGAGGTGCGGCCCGCCCCGCGCGGCCAGGAGCGCCTGCGCGAGGCGGCCAAGCTGGGTTTTTCGGTGGCCGTGGTGCCCAAGGCCAACGCGCCGCGCAAGGCCGACCGCGCGCTGGAGGGCCTCACCATCCACGCGGTGGAGCGCGTGGACGAGGCGATCGCGCTGGTGCGCGGATTGGATTGAACCTGCCGCCCCGTTTGCCGTCGAATGCCTGCTGGTCCAGCGAAACGGAGAAATCGGCGATGCCGATTTCTCCGTTTCGCTGGACTAATTCCATTTCCATATCAATAGATCAATAATATCCATGTCACCGATCCCGCAAGGAGAACGACATGGCAAGAACAGCCCGAGGTGCCGACAGTCTGGAGTCGGCCCGTCAAATGCTGGCCGGCGCACAGACCGCTGAGCAGCTTCGCCAAGCACAGGCGGTGGTGTTGCCGCTGGACTATGGCTTGAGCCTGGAGCAAACCGCGCAGGTCATCGGCCGCTCCCCGGCGTGGACCTGCCGCTTGCGCAATCGCTTCCTGGCCGGCGAGGTTGCAGGTGACGGCCAGCGCCCCGCGCGCGGCGGCAGGCGCCACCAGAACATGACGACTGAGCAGGAGCGCCAGGTGCTGGCGCCCTTTCTTGATCGCGCTCGCACGGGCGGCATCCTGGTGGTCGGTCAAGTCAAGTGTGAAATCGAAGCTGCCCTGGGCCGTCCCATGGCGCTGTCCTCGGTCTACAACCTGCTGCACCGCCACGGCTGGCGCAAGCTGGCCCCCGACAAACGCCATCCGCAAAGCGATCCTTTGGCTCAAGAGGAGTGGAAAAAAAACTCCCCGAGCGCCTTGCCGAAATCTGCTCGCACTGGCCGCAGCAAGGCCCCATCAAGCTGATGTTCCAGGACGAGGCGCGCTTTGGACGCATCAACGACGTGCGCCGCTGCTGGGCGCCCAAGCCGGTGCGGCCGCTGTGCCAAGCCATGTTGACCCACGAGTACACCTACGCGTACGCCGCCGTCGATGTGGCAAGCGGCCAGTTGGACTCGCTCATCTTGCCTCACGTCAACACCGAGTGCATGCAGTTGTTTCTCGACGAGGTGAGCGAGCGTCACCCGCACGAGCGCATCGTCATGGTGCTTGACGGTGCCGGCTGGCATGCCAGTGGTGAGCTGCACCCGCCCGCCAACATGCGCCTACTGAGCCTGCCCCCCTATGCGCCGGAGCTCAACCCGGTGGAGCACGTGTGGGACGAGCTGCGCGAGAAGCGATTCCACAACCGCGTCTTCGACAGCCTGGAGGCGCTCGAAGATCACCTTGAGCTCGCCCTGCGAGACTTCGAGAGCAACTGCGAACGGATCCGATCCATCGTCGCCTGGCCGTGGATTATTGATGCGCTATTGAATTAGAAATGGAATAACGCCCGGGCGGCGCGCACGGCTGAGCAGCACCCGCGCCATGGACTTGGCGCGATCCGACCAGCAGTGCGCGGCCACCCGACGTATGCTGTGCAAAGCGCAAGCTTGGTGCTGCCACCGCGTGGCGGGGCAGCCCAGGCACCGCAACTTCGCGGCGCGGTTCGCTCGCGGGCCGGCCGCAACGGGAGAGTTCGCATGGATGTCATCAGCAACTCCGCCGCGCGTCACGCGCGCCTGCGCGAAGAGGAACTGTCGATCGACGAGTACCTCGCGCTGTGCCAGAGCGACCCCATGGCCTACGCCAGCGCCGCACAGCGCATGCTGGTGGCCATCGGCGAGCCCGAGATGGTGGACACGCGCAAGGACCCGCACCTGTCGCGCCTGTTCGCCAACAAGGTGATCCGCCGCTACCCGGCCTTTGCCGAGTTCTACGGCATGGACGACTCGATCGACCAGGTGGTGAGCTTTTTTCGCCACGCGGCGCAGGCGCTGGAAGAGCGCAAGCAGATCCTGTACCTGCTGGGCCCGGTGGGCGGCGGCAAAAGCTCGATCGCCGAGCGCCTGAAGTACCTGATGCAGAAGGTGCCCTTCTACGCGCTCAAGGGCTCGCCGGTCAACGAGTCGCCGCTGGGCCTGTTCGACCCGGCCGAGGACGGCCCGATGCTGGAGGAGCAGTTCGGCATCCCCCGGCGCTGCCTGCAGCACGTGCTGTCGCCCTGGGCCGTCAAGCGCCTGGAGGAGTACGGCGGCGACATCCGCCAGTTTCGCGTCGTCAAGCGCTATCCCAGCATCCTGCGCCAGATCGCGATCTCGAAAACCGAGCCGGGCGACGAGAACAACCAGGACATCTCCAGCCTGGTGGGCAAGGTCGACATCCGCAAGCTGGAGAACTTTGCCCAGGACGACACCGACGCCTACAGCTATTCGGGCGGCCTGTGCCTGGCCAACCAGGGGTTGCTCGAATTTGTCGAGATGTTCAAGGCGCCGATCAAGGTGCTGCACCCGCTGCTGACGGCCACGCAGGAGGGCAACTACAAGGGCACCGAGGGTTTCGGCGCCATTCCGTTCGACGGCCTGGTGCTGGCGCACAGCAACGAGAGCGAATGGAAGGCGTTTCGCAACAACCGCAACAACGAGGCCTTCCTGGACCGCATCTACATCGTCAAAGTGCCGTACTGCCTGCGCGTATCCGAGGAGGTCAAGATCTACGAGAAGCTGATCCGCGAGTCCTCGCTGGCCGACGCCGTGTGCGCGCCCGGCACGCTCAAGATGATGGCGCAGTTTGCCGTGCTGACGCGCCTGAAAGAGCCCGAGAACTCCAGCATCTTCAGCAAGATGCAGGTGTACGACGGCGAGAGCCTGAAGGACACCGACCCGCACGCCAAGAGCTACCCCGAGTACCGCGACTACGCCGGCGTGGACGAGGGCATGAGCGGCATCTCCACCCGCTTTGCCTTCAAGATCTTGTCCAAGGTGTTCAACTACGACAGCACCGAGGTGGCGGCCAACCCGGTGCACCTGATGTACGTGCTGGAGCAGCAGATCGAGCGCGAGCAGTTTCCGGCCGACCTGGAGACGCGCTACACCGGCTTCATCAAGGAATACCTGTCGCCGCGCTACGCCGAGTTCATCGGCAAGGAAATCCAGACCGCCTACCTGGAAAGCTACAGCGAGTACGGCCAGAACATCTTCGACCGCTACGTCACCTACGCCGACTACTGGATCCAGGACAGCGAGTACCGCGACACCGACACCGGCGAGGTGTTCGACCGCAACGCGCTGAACGCCGAGCTGGAAAAGATCGAGAAGCCCGCCGGCATCGCCAACCCCAAGGACTTCCGCAACGAGATCGTCAACTTCGTGCTGCGCGCGCGCGCCAACAACCAGGGCAAGAACCCGAGCTGGACCAGCTACGAGAAGCTGCGCGTGGTGATCGAGAAAAAGATGTTCTCCAACACCGAGGAGCTGCTGCCCGTCATCAGCTTCAACGCCAAGGCCAGCGCCGACGAGGCCAAGAAGCACGAGGACTTCGTCACCCGCATGGAATCCAAGGGCTACACGCCCAAGCAGGTGCGCCTGCTGTGCGAGTGGTACCTGCGCGTGCACAAGAGTTCGTAGAAAGCGCCCGAGGACCGCTTGCGATGGCCTTGCACATCATCGACCGCCGCCTGGCCGGCAAGAACAAGTCGGTGGGCAACCGCGAGCGCTTTCTGCGCCGCTACAAGCAGCAGATCGCCGACGCGGTGCGGCGTGCCGTGGCGCAGCGCGACATCCGCCACATCGAGCAGGCCGAGAACATCACCATCCCCAAGAAGGACATTCACGAGCCGATCTTCCGCCACGGCGCGGGCGGCGTGCGCGACACGGTACACCCCGGCAACGTCGACCATGTGCGCGGCGACCGCATCGCACGGCCCGAGGGTGGCGCCGGCCAAGGCGGCGGCGGGCGCGCCAGCGACAGCGGCGAAGGCGAGGACGACTTCACCTTCACCCTGAGCAAGGAAGAGTTCATGCAGCTCTTCTTCGAGGACCTGGCGCTGCCGCGCCTGCTGCGCACCCACATCGGCGAGACGCCGCAGTACAAGACGCGCCGCGCCGGCTTCAGTCACGACGGCACGCCGCACAACCTGGCGGTGCTGCGCACCATGCGCGGCGCCCTGGGCCGGCGCATCGCCCTGGGCAAGCCGGCCAGCCGCGAGCTGCAGGCGCTGCAGCGCGAGCTGGACGAACTGCTGGCGCAGGACGACGGCACCAGCGAGGCGGTGGCCGAGCTGCAGCGGCACATCGAGGCGCTGCGCGCGCGCGTCGGCAAGGTGGCGTTTCTCGATCCGATCGACCTGCGCTTTCGCAACCTCACGCGCGTGCCGGTGCCCAGCAGCCAGGCCGTGATGTTCTGCCTGATGGACGTGTCGGGCTCGATGGACGAGCAGCGCAAGGACCTGGCCAAACGCTTTTTCATCCTGCTGTACCTGTTTCTCACGCGCCACTACGAGAAGATCGAGCTGGTCTTCATCCGCCACCACGCGCAGGCCGACGAGGTGGACGAGGACACCTTCTTCCACTCGCAGGAGAGCGGCGGCACGGTGGTCTCCAGCGCGCTGCTGCTGCTCGAGCAGATCATGCGCGCGCGCTACCCGGCGCAGGACTGGAACATCTACGTCGCCCAGGCCAGCGACGGCGACGACTACGGCGACGACAGCGCCACCTGCCGCAAGCTGCTGACCGACAAGATCCTGCCGCTGGTGCGCTACTTCGCCTACGTGCAAGTGGCGCCCGAGGAGCAGAACCTGTGGCAGGAATACGCCCAGCTGCCGCCGCTGTTTCCCTGGTTCGCGATGCGCAAGGTGGACGATGCGAGCGAGATCTACCCGGTGTTTCGCGAGCTGTTCAAGAAAGAGGGGGCCACTTCATGATCCTCTCGATGTACCCCGTGCTGGAGCGGCGCAGCGGCCACCACCACCGCAAGCCGGGCGGCGCCGGCGAGCGCGGCCCGCGCGGCGTGCCGACCGACCCGCTGCCGGCCGGCAAGCGCCCGTCGCACCCGCTGCCCGACCCGAGCGACTGGAGCTTCGAGTTGATCGAGCGCTACCACGGCGCCATTGCCGCCACCGCCGAGCGTTTCGGCCTGGACACCTACCCCAATCAGCTCGAAGTCATCAGTGCCGAGCAGATGATGGACGCCTATGCCAGCCTGGGCATGCCGGTGGGGTACCGCCACTGGAGCTATGGCAAGGCCTTTCTGGCCGTCGAGCGGCGCTACCGGCGCGGGCAGATGGGCCTGGCCTACGAGATGGTGATCAACGCCAACCCCTGCATCAGCTATCTGATGGAGGAAAACTCCACCGCCATGCAGGCGCTGGTGATCGCGCATGCCGCCTACGGGCACAACAGCTTCTTCAAGGGCAACTACCTGTTCGGCATGTGGACGGATGCCGGCAGCATCATCGACTACCTGATCTACGCGCGCGACTACGTGGCGCAGTGCGAGGAGCGCCACGGCCTGGACGCGGTCGAGCAGCTGCTGGACTCGTGCCACGCGCTGGCCAGCTTCGGCGTCGACCGCTACCGCCGCCCGTCCAAGAAGAGCCTGGCGCGCGAGCTGGCCGAGCACGAGCAGCGCGAGGCCTACGCCCAGCAGCAGGTCAACGTGCTGTGGAGCACCCTGCCCACGCGCCCCGGCAAGGACAGCGCCGCGGCGCCCGAGAACGAGCGCTTTCCCAAGGAGCCGGAGGAAAACATCCTCTACTTCATCGAAAAGAACGCCCCCTTGCTGGAGCCCTGGCAGAGAGAAATCGTGCGCATCGTGCGCAAGATCGCGCAGTACTTCTACCCGCAGCGCCAGACCCAGGTGATGAACGAGGGCTGGGCCACCTTCTGGCACCACACCCTGCTCAACACGATGTACGACGAGGGCTGGCTGACCGACGGCGTGATGATCGAGTGGCTGGCCTCGCACACCAACGTCATCTACCAACCACCGGTGGAGCACCCGGCCTACAGCGGCATCAACCCCTACGCGCTGGGCTTTGCCATGTACCGCGACATCCGGCGCATCTGCGAAAGCCCCACCGAGGAGGACCGGCGCTGGTTTCCAGACCTGGCCGGCACGCCCTGGCTGCCGGCGCTGCACCACGCCATGCGCAACTACAAGGACGAGAGCTTCGTCGGCCAGTACCTGAGCCCGGCGCTGATCCGCCACCTGCGCCTGTTCGCCGTGCACGACGACGCGCGCGAGCGCGAGCTGCTGGTGAGCGCCATCCACGACGAGGACGGCTACCGCGAGCTGCGCCAGCTGCTGTCGCGCCAGTACGACCTGGGCGTGCGCGAGCCCAACATCGAGGTCTGGAACGTGAACCTGCGCGGCGACCGCTGCCTGACCCTGCGCCACACCCAGGTGCAGGGCCGCCCGCTGGCCGACGACGCCAAGGAGGTGCTCAAGCACGTGGCACGCCTGTGGGGCTTCGGCGTGCAGATCGAAAGCGTGGGCGAAGGCGGCGAGCTGCCGGTGCTGCTGCACAGCGTACCGGCGCCCAGCCCCTGAGGGCGGCGCGCGATGCGCGTGCCGCTCGGCTGGACAAGGCCGGCTCGGCCCTGCCGCAAGGGGCTCGGTTACTATATTTTTAGTAGCTTTTCGCGCTTTGTTGACGGGCGACAGAGGCCTATTTCACTTAAAATTTCCATCGAAACCGCTTGCCCGCACCGGCCCGGTGCCGACGCGTTTCATGCCTTTTTAGTCAAATTTTATTGACTTTCATACGAAACAAAATATAATGAAGAGGCTTCAGCGGCGCACCGCCTTGGTGCTGCGTGGCTGAAGGTCGGGGCGCTGAGCGCGCCGACGCCAGCCTTCCACCTGCGCTGCCTCCAGGGCGGCCGCGGAAGGCGCCCAGGACTTGCTGGAGCCAGCACGCGCTCCACATCGCCCGCCCAGGGGTCGAACGCCGGTCGCACCGGCCTGCATCCGGCCCCGTCCAACTCGATTGATCGCGCCGCGCGCGCTGGAGCGCCCTTGCCGGGCTCGCGCCATGCCTTGCCGTCGCCAACCCAGGGGAAAGCGCATGGCCAAGACCATCCGGATCGAACATGTATTCAAAGTCTTCGGCGAGCAGCCGGAGCAGGCCCTCGCACTGGCGCGCCAGGGCCATTCCAAGCAGGACATCGTGGCGCAGACCGGCCAGTCGATCGGCGTGTTCGACGCCAGCTTCACCATCCAGGCCGGCGAGATCTTCGTCGTCATGGGCCTGTCGGGCTCGGGCAAGTCCACCCTGGTGCGCCTGCTCAACCGCCTGATCGAACCCACCGCCGGGCGCATCGTGGTCGATGGCGAGAACATCAACGACTACGGCGAGGCCGAGCTGCGCGCCTTTCGCCGCAAGGACATCAGCATGGTGTTCCAGTCCTTCGCGCTGCTGCCGCACCTGACGGTGCTGGACAACACCGCCTTCGGGCTGGAGCTGGCCGGCGTGGACCGGGCCACGCGGCTGGAGCAGGCACGCGCCGCGCTGGCGCAGGTGGGGCTGGAGGTGTGGGCCAACGCCTACCCCGACGAGCTGTCGGGCGGCATGCAGCAGCGCGTGGGCCTGGCGCGCGCGCTGGCGGCCGACCCCTCGATCCTGCTGATGGACGAGGCCTTCTCGGCGCTCGACCCGATCATCCGCACCGACATGCAGGACGAGCTGCTGCGCCTGCAGCAGGACAAGCGCCGCACCATCGTGTTCATCTCGCACGACCTGGACGAGGCCATGCGCATCGGCGACCGCATCGCCATCATGAAGGACGGCCAGGTGGTGCAGGTGGGCACGCCGGAGGAAATCCTGCGCGCGCCGGCCGACGAGTACGTGCGCAACTTCATCCGCGGGGTGGACGCCGCCGCCGTGTTCAAGGCCGGCGACATCGCGCGCAAGACCCAGGTGGAGGTGTCCGAAAGCCCGACGCGCGGCTGCCGCCCGGCCCTGAAGCGCCTGCAGCAGCAGGACCGCGACTGGGGCTATGTGGTCAGCCCCGACCACGCCTTCCTGGGCGTGGTGTCGGCCGAGTCGCTGCGCCAGGCGCTGCGCGGCCACGAGGGCCCGCTGGGCCTGCGCCACGCCTTCGTGCCCGACGTGGCGCCGGTGGCCGCCGACACGCCCATCAGCGAGCTGTACGGCCTGATGGTGCAGTGCCCTTGCCCGCTGCCGGTGGTCGCCCCGGACGGGCGCTTCCTGGGCGCCATCAGCCAGACCACGCTGCTGAAGTTTCTGGACCCCAGCACCGATCCGCACGGCAACCCCCTGCCACCGCCCACCGCCGCGAGCGACGCGGCCGACGCGCCTACCGTGGCCGTGGCCGCCTGAACGGAAGATTCCCATGAGCGAAACCACGAACGACCCCTGGAGCGCCGCCACCAGCGGCCCCGCGGCAGCCGATGCCGCCAATCCCTATCAGGCGGCGGACGCCGCCCTCAATCCCTACGAAGCCGCCCCGCCCCCGCCCGGCAGCGATGCCTGGCTCAGCGGCGGCACGCCGGCGCCCGGCGGCAGCGACTTTCTGGCCGGCGCAGCGACCGCCACGCCGCCCGCCGACCCCGGCTGGTCCATCGGCCAGCTGTGGGACGGCAGCCTGCCGGTGCAGGACTGGATCAACCAGGGCCTGGACTGGCTGGTGCTGCACTTTCGGCCCGTGCTGCATTCGCTGCGCGGCCCGGTCGACGCCCTGCTGGGCGGCGTGGAAGCGGCGCTGCAATACCCGCCCACGGGCGTGATGATCGCCCTGCTGTCGCTGCTGGCCTGGCAGCTGGCGGGCAAGGCGCTGGGCCTGGCCACGCTGGTGTCGCTGGCGGTGGTGGCGGTGCTGGGCATCTGGCCCGAGGCCATGGTGACGCTGTCGCTGGTGCTGACCTCGCTGCTGTTTTGCGTCCTCATCGGCCTGCCGCTGGGCATCTGGCTGGCGCGCAGCGAACGCGCGCAAAAGTGGGTGCGCCCGATCCTGGACGCCATGCAGACCACGCCGGCCTTCGTCTACCTGGTGCCGGTGGTCATGCTGTTCGGCATCGGCAATGTGCCGGGCGTCATCGTCACCATCATCTTCGCGCTGCCACCGCTGGTGCGCCTGACCAACCTGGGCATCCGCCAGGTGCGCCCCGACCTGGTCGAGGCCGCGCGCGCCTACGGCGCCTCGCCCTGGCAGCTGCTGGTGAAGGTGCAGCTGCCGCTGGCCATGCCCTCGATCATGGCCGGCATCAACCAGACCCTGATGCTGAGCCTGTCGATGGTGGTGATCGCCTCGATGATCGCCGTCGGCGGCCTGGGCCTGATGGTGCTGCGCGGCATCGGCCGGCTGGACATGGGCCTGGCGGCCGTGGGCGGCCTGGGCATCGTGATCCTGGCCATCGTGCTCGACCGCATCACCCAGACCATGGGCCAGCCGCGGCGCGACCAGCGCCAGCGCTGGTTCCAGCGCGGGCCGGTCGGCCTGCTGCGGCGTCTGGTCGGCGCGCGGCCGGCGGCGCCCGCCCTGCCGGCCGCTTCCGCCACGCCCGTTGCCCCCGCCGCGCCCGCCGCCTCGCCTTCCCACGCCTGACGGCGCGCCCTGTTTTTTTGCCCCACGAGGAGACCCCTGTCATGACCTCCATCCTGTCATCCACCACCCGACGCGGCCTGCTGGTCGCCCTCGGCCTGGCCGCTGCCGCCGTGGCCGCCCCCGCGCTGGCCGCGGGCGAGCTGCCCGGCCAGGGCGTCGTCGTGCAGCCGCTCAAGAGCACCATCGCCGAGGAAACCTTCCAGACCGAGATCGTGATGAAGGCGCTGGAAAAGCTGGGCTACGACGTCCAGCCGATCAAGGAAGTGGACTACCCCGCCGCGCACCTGGCCATCGCCAGCGGCGACGGCACCTTCCTGGCCGACCACTGGGACCCGCTGCACAACGACTATTACAAGAACGCCGGCGGCGACGCCAAGCTGTGGCGCGACAACGCCTATTCCACCGGCGCGCTGCAGGGCTACCTGATCGACAAGAAGACCGCCGACCAGTACCACATCACCAACATCGAGCAGTTCAAGGACCCCAAGATCGCCCAGCTGTTCGACACCGACGGCGACGGCAAGGCCGACCTGACGGGCTGCAACCCCGGCTGGGGCTGCGAGCGCGTGATCGAGCACCAGCTGGACGCCTACGGCCTGCGCGGCACGGTGACGCACGTGCAGGGCAATTATTCGGCGCTGATCGCCGACACCATCGCGCGCTACCAGCAGGGCCAGCCGATCTTCTATTACACGTGGACGCCCTACTGGGTCAGCAACGTGCTGGTGCCGGGGCGGGACGTGACGTGGCTGCAGGTGCCGTTCTCGTCGCTGCCGGGCGAGCAAAAGGGCATCGACACCCGGCTGCCGGGCGGCCAGAACTACGGCTTCGTGGTCAACACCCAGCGCATCCTGGCCAACCGCGCCTTCGTCGACGCGCACCCGGACGTGAAGAAGCTGTTTTCGGAAATGAAACTGCCGGTGGCCGACATCAACGCCCAGAACAAGGCCATGCACGACGGCGCCAACAAACCGGCCGACATCGCGCGCCATGTGGACGGCTGGATCAAGGCGCACCAGAAGACCTTCGACCAGTGGATCGCCGACGCCCGGGCGGCGGCCAAGTCCTGAGCGCCGCCTGAACGCCAGGTTTCAAGCCAAATCGGCTGCTCGCGCTTGTCCAACAAGCGCGAGCAGCTATTTTTCTGATAGTTATTCGACGCTTCGCGGCAGCCGGCGACAATAGCGGCATGACCTGGCGACGCTTGTTTGCAATTCTTCTGGCCGTGGCCCTGGGCGCCGGCGCCTGGCGCGCGGGGGGCTGGTCGGGCCTGGCGCTGATGGGCAGCGCGCTGGTGCTGTGGGCCCTGCTGTACTACAACCAGATCATGACGGTGATGCGGCGCGCCGCCGACCGGCCGGTGGGCTATGTCGGCAGCGCGGTGATGCTCAACGCCAAGCTGCAGGCCGGCCAGCCGCTGCTCAAGGTGCTGGCGATGACGCGCGCGCTGGGCCAGCCCCTGACCGAGGTCGGCGTCGACCCCGAGGTGTACCGCTGGACCGACCCCGGCGGCTCGTTCGTGACGGCCGAATTCAGGGGCGGCAAGCTGCTGCAGTGGAAGCTGGAGCGCCCCGCCCCCGAGACCGCCCCCGACCCCGCCGCCGGGCCTCCGGGCGAGGCTTAAAATCAAGGGCTTGTGGCCGACGCCCCGCGCGGCGCCCCCGTGATGGCACTCCTCCTTCTGGAACACCCGAATCATGAGCTCTCCCGCACCCTCGCTCGACGACCGCGACGGCAAGATCTGGCTGGACGGCCAGATGGTGGACTGGCGCGACGCCAAGATCCACGTCCTGACCCACACGCTGCACTACGGCTGCGGCGCCTTCGAGGGCGTGCGCGCCTATGAGACGGCCGCCGGCACGGCGGTGTTCCGCCTGCAGGACCACACCCAGCGCCTGCTCAACAGCGCCAAGATCCTGCGCATGAAGGTGCCCTTCAGCGCCGAAGAGCTGAACGCCGCGCAGAAAGAAGTGGTGCGCGCCAACGGCCTGAAGAGCTGCTATCTGCGCCCGCTGGTGTGGATCGGCTCGGAGAAGCTGGGCGTCTCGCCCAAGGGCAACCGCATCCACGCCATGGTGGCGGCCTGGTCCTGGGGCGCCTATCTGGGCGAGGACGGCATGAAGAAGGGCATCCGCGTGCGCACCAGCAGCTACGCGCGCCACCACGTCAACATCACCATGACGCAGGCCAAGACGGTCAGCAACTACACCAACTCGATCCTGGCCAACATGGAGGCCACCGACGATGGCTACGACGAGGCCGTGCTGCTGGACAGCAGCGGCTTCGTCAGCGAAGGCTCGGGCGAGAACCTGTTCGTCGTCAAGGACGGCACCGTCTACACGCCCGACCTGTCGGCCGGCGCGCTCAACGGCATCACGCGCAACACCGTGCTGCACATCTGCGAGGACCTGGGCCTGAAGGTGGTGCAAAAGCGCATCACGCGCGACGAGTGCTACATCGCCGACGAAATGTTCTTCAGTGGCACGGCGGCCGAGGTCACGCCCATCCGCGAATACGACCGCATCCAGATCGGCGCCGGCCAGCGCGGACCGGTCACCGAGAAGATCCAGGGCGCGTTCTTCGACATCGTGAACGGCCGCAACGCCAAGTACGCCCACTGGCTGGCCCAGGTTTGAACGGGGACATCGACGACATGCGCACCGCCCCCGTGATCGAACTGCAGGCCGCCGATCTGACGCCCGACGGCGAGATCTTCTGTCCCAACCCCAAGGCCGACATGAAGCTGTGGAACACCCACCCGCGGGTGTTCCTCAAGCTGAGCGCAACCGGCCACGCCAAGTGCCCCTACTGCGGCACCGAGTACCACGTGCAGCCCGACCAGGCGCTGGCGCACGTGCACGCGCACGCGCATCACTGATCGTCCGGGGGCGTTCGCACCCATGGCCTTGCTCCGGGGGGTGCCGCCCGCCACGGCCCTGATGAACGCGGCGGCATTCCTGCTGCTGGCGCTGTCGCTCGGCCTGCGCTCGGGCTACTCGCTGGGCGCCGTGCTGCTGCTGGCGCTGGGGCTGGCGGCCTGGCCCGGCGTGCTGGCGGGGCGCGTGCGCTGGTCGCCGCCGCTGGCGGCCTGGGCCGGCGCGGTGGCGCTGATGGGCGGCGTGTGGAGCATGCACATCGTCGACGCCAACGGCCAGCTGATCACCGATTCGCTGGGGCTCGACCGCTGCGTCAAGTACCTGGGTGCCCTGCTGATGCTGCCGGCCCTGCTGGTGCGCCGGCCCGCGGCCGCCGCCCTGGGCTGGGGCTGCGCGCTGGGCGCCATCGGCGCCGGCCTGACGGCGCTGTGGCAGGTGCAGGTGCAGCACCTGGATCGGGCCGAGGGCTACACCAACGCCATCCAGTTCGGCAACCTGGCGCTGCTGCTGGGGCTGTGCAGCGCCATCTGGGTGCTGCAGTGCCGCCCGCCGCGTGCACCCGCGCTGGTCGGCTGGGTGGGCGCGGCAATGGGCCTAGTGGCCAGCCTGGCCTCGGCCAGCCGCGGCGGCTGGGTCATGCTGCCGCCGCTGCTGCTGCTGATCCTGTGGCTGCAGCGCGCACCCAGCCCCGCGCCGGCGGGGCGGCGGGCGCTGCGCGCCGTGCTGGTCACCGCCGCTGTCTCCGCCGTGCTGGCCACGCTGCCGGTGGTGCAGCAGCGCGCCGAGCTGGCGGCCGACGAGCTGCAGCAGCAGGCGCAGCAGGGCGCGGGCACCTCCGTCGGCCTGCGCGTGTCCTTCTGGCGCCAGGCCTGGGCCGACGGCCTGGAGCACCCCTGGGTGGGCGTGGGCCAGCTGGGCTACGAGCAGCGCCAGCGCGCGGCGGTGGCGCAAGGCGCCATGCCGGCGCTGGCCGTGCGCTACAACCACGCGCACAACGAATGGCTGGACATGTTCGCCAAGCGCGGCCTGCTGGGCGTGCTGGGCCTGCTGCTGTTCTATGCCGTGCCGGGCGTGCTGTTTTGGCGCGCGCTGCGCCAGGCGGGCGGCGACACGCCCGCGCAGCGCACGCGCCGCGCCGCCGCGCTGTGCGGGCTGACCACGGTGCTGGCCTATCTCGGCTTCGGCGTCACGCAGGTCATGTTCGCCCACAACAACGGCAACCTGATGTATTTGCTGACCGTCTCGCTGTGGCTGGCGGTGAGCTGGCCGGGTGCGGGCGAGCCGTCCCGCCCGACCACGGAGCCCAGGCCATGACGCCGCCGGGCGCGGACGCCGCCTCGCCCGCGCGGGCGCTGCGCGTGCTGCACTTCGTCTCGGGCGGCTTCTCCGGCGCCACCCAGGTCGCCATCGACCTGTGCGGGCCGCAGTCGGGGCAGGACACCCTGCTGGTGCTGCGCCGGCGCCATTCGATCGACCCGGCGCCGCGCGTGGCCCAGCTGCGCGCCCAGGGCCTGCAGGTGGAGGTGGTGCCGCGCTGGTCGCACTGGGCCACCATCCGCGCGCTGATGCGCCTGTGTCGCGACTGGCGGCCCGACGTGCTGGTGGCGCACGGCTTCAGCGAGCACCTGTGGGGCCGCTACGCCGGCCTGTGGGCGGGCGTGCCGCGCCTGATCCAGGTGGAGCACAACACGCGCGAACGCTACGGCTGGTGGCGCCTGCGCCAGTCGCTGTGGCTGGCGCAGCGCACCGAGCGGATCATCGGCGTGTCGCGCGCGGTGCGCGACGCGCTGGTGGCACGCGGCCATCCGGCCGAGCGCTGCACCGTGGTGCTCAACGGCATCGACCTGGCGCGCTGGCAGGGCGGACGGCCCTGGGACGAGCGCGAGGACGCGCTCGTCATGCCGGCGCGCTTTGCCGGGCAGAAAGACCACTTCACCCTGATCCGCGCCACCGCCCTGCTGGCGGCGCGGGGGCTGCGCCCGGTGGTGTACCTGGCCGGCGAGGGCAAGTCGAGCTGGCGCGCGCGCGCCGAACGGCTGGCGCGCGAGCTGGGCGTGGCCAAGCAGGTGCGCTTTCTGGGCTATGTGCGCGACATGCCGGGCTTGCTGGGGCGCGTGAAGCTGTGCGTGCTGTCCACCCACTACGAAGGCCTGGGCCTGGGCCTGATCGAGGGCATGGCCGCAGGCTGCTGCGGCATCGGCAGCGACGTCGAAGGCGTGCAGGAAATCCTGACGCCCGGCGAAACCGGTTTTCTGGTGCCGCACCAGGACGCCGCCGCCTTGGCCGAGCTGCTGGCCGAGCGCCTGCAGGATTCGCCCGGCAGCGCCCGCATCGCCGCCGCCGGCCGGCGCCACGTGCAGGCCACGTTCGACCGCCAGCGCATGCGCCGCGAGTACCTGGCGCTGTTTCAGCCGCCGGCGCGCTGACACGCCGCCAAAAAGAACGCCACCCCGAGGGGTGGCTGGAAAATGAAGATGGTGGTGAATGCTCGGGTCGCAGGGGCGAGGCATTCTTGAACCGCCAGGCGCGTGACAGCAGCGTTGAGATGATTGTAAACAAACGTGTATCGATTCGACAACCGTTCTTGGTACAAACACCCACCGATCGTGAACTAATGCTCAACCGGGATCGGCCAGCGGCAGGCGCAGGGTGAAGCGCGCGCCGCCGCCGGGGTGCTCGCCGCAGCGCACGCTGCCGCCATGGCGCTGGGCGATCGAGCGCACCAGCGCCAGGCCCAGGCCCACGCCGCCCTCGCGCTCGCTGGCGCCGGGCAGGCGGTAAAAGGGCTCGAAGATGCGCTCGCGCTGCTCGGGCGGCACGCCCGGCCCGTGGTCGTCCACCTGCAGCACGGCCTGCGCGTCAGCGACCGACAGCGTCACGTCCACGGCCAGCTGCTGCCCGGCGCGCCGGCCGTGGCGGGCGGCGTTCTCCAGCAGGTTGCGCACCGCACGCCGCAGCAGCTTGGACACGCCACGCACCAGCACCTCGCCGGTGCCGGGCGCCAGGCTCAGCTCGGCATCCACGCGCGCCGCCTCCTCGGCCGCCAGGCCAGCCAGGTCGATCAGCTCCAGCGTGCCCAGGTCGGTCTGCGGCGCCTCCAGCCGGCTGGCCAGCAGGATTTCATCGACCAGCTGGTCCAGCTCGGCGATGTTGCGCTGGATCTCCGCAACCGCCAGCCCTTGCGAACCGAGGGACTCGCCGCCGCCGGGCCGCCCCAAGGCGGCGACGGCCCCCTCGGGGGGCAGCGCAGCAGGCGCAGCCGCGGAGCGTGGGGGCATGAGTTCGAGGGCCATCCTGATGCGCGCCAAGGGCGAGCGCAGCTCGTGCGAGGCATTGGCCAGCAGCGACTTCTGCGACTGCAGCAGCGCGGCCTGGCCTTGCATCAGCTCCTCGATGCGGGCGGCGGCGGCGTTGAAGTGGCGCGACAGGTCGGCCACCTCGTCACTGCCGGCCACCGGCACGCGCTCGTCCAGGTGGCCCTCGCCCCAGCGCTGCACACCGCGCTGCAGGCTCTCCAGCCGCTGGGTCAGGCGCCGGGCGATCGGAAACACGCCCACCATCACGGCCAGGCCCGCCAGCCCCACGATCCAGATGAAGCCATAGGGCGGGCGCAGCCAGCTCAGCAGCCGGCGCGAGCCGGCCGGGCGCGCGCGCGTCGCGGCCGCGCGCGGCGGTGCCAGCTCCAGGTTGAGCACCTCGCCGTCGTCCAGGGTGACGGCGAACTCGGTGCCGTGGCCGGGTCCGCGGCGAATCAGCGCCGCGGCGCTGCCGATGCGCTCGCCCCCCTCGTTGCGCACCACCACCTCGCGCGGTGGCTGCAGCAGGCGCATGCGCTCGCGCTCGCGCTCGGCGCGGTGCCAGGCCCAGCCCAGCACCAGGCTCAGCAGCAGCACGCTGCCGGCCACGGCCAGCCAGATGCGCACGTACAGCTTGCGGGCAATGGGATTGGCCATGGCGATCGCGGCCCCGGCACCGTCGGCGCGGCGGCCCTAGTCCTGCTGCTTGGCAAAGACGTAGCCGACCCCGCGCACGGTGACGATGCGCTTGGGGTTCTTCACGTCCTGCTCGATGGCGGCGCGGATGCGGCCGATGTGCACGTCGATCGAGCGGTCGAACGCCTCCAGCTCGCGCCCGCGCACCGCCTCCATGATCTGCTCGCGCGTCAGCACGCGGCCGGCGCGCTCGGCCAGCGTGACCAGCAGGTCGAACTGGTAGCTGGTCAGCTCGCAGGGCGCGTCGCCCACGGTGACGGTGCGCGCGTCGCGGTCGATCTCCAGGCTGCCGAAGCTCATGCGCTGCTGCTCGGGCGCGGCGCCGCCCTGGCGCCGGCGCAGCACGGCGCGGATGCGCGCCAGCAGCTCGCGCGGCTCGAAGGGCTTGGGCAGGTAGTCGTCGGCGCCCAATTCAAGCCCGATGATGCGATCCATCGGGTCGCCCTTGGCCGTCAGCATCAGCACCGGCACGCGCGCCGCATCGCCCGGCAGCGCGCGGATGCGCCGGCACACCTCCAGCCCGTCGATGCCGGGCAGCATCAGGTCCAGCACCACCAGGTCGACCGGCGCGTCCTGCAGCATCGCCAGGCCCGACTCGCCGTCGCCCGCGTGCGCCACGCCGTAGCCCGACTGCCGCAGGTACTCGCCCACCATGGCGGCCAGGCGGGCGTCGTCTTCGATCATCAACAGGTGGGCGGTGCTCATGCGCGGCTTGGACAGAAGGGGTTGCGATCCATCATCGCGCCGGCACGGCCCCAAGGCTTGTCGCGCGGGTAAAGATAGGTAAACGGCGGGCGCCGACCGGTCGTGCATCGGCGCCGCATTCAACTATTATTTTCATAGTTACTTGCGCTTGATTCATGCGCGCTGCGGCCCGATTTGGCTTGAATCGCCCTTTTGCACCCGCGCCGCCAGCGCCACCAGCACCAGCACCGGCAGGCCCAGCAGCGCCGTGCTGGTGAAGAACTGGGCGTAGCCGAAGGCGTTGACGTAGTCGCCCGAAAAGCCGGCGACGAACTTGGGCAGCAGCAGCATCATCGAGCTGAACAGCGCGTACTGCGTGGCCGAGTAGCTGATGTTGGTGAGGCTGGACAAATAGCCGATGAAGGCCGCCGACGCGATGCCCGAGGCCAGGTTGTCGGCCGACACCACGACAATCAGCGCCGGCACGTTGTGCCCCACGCCGGCCAGCCAGGCAAAGGCCAGGTTGGTGGCGGCGCTGAGCACCGCGCCCAGCAGCAGCACGCGCATCACGCCCACGCGCAGCGCCAGCGCGCCGCCGACGAAGGCGCCGGCCAGGGTCATGATGACGCCGTAGACCTTGGTGACCGCCGCCACCTCGTCCTTGCTGAAGCCCATGTCGACGTAGAACGGGTTGGCCATGATGCCCATCACCACGTCGCTGATGCGGTACAGCGCGATCAGCGCCAGGATCAGCAGCGCCTGCCAGCGGTAGCGCCGAAAGAAGTCGGCAAAGGGCTCGACCAGCGCGCCCCGCAGCCATTCGCCCAGGTTGCGAGCGGGCGCGATGGGCCGCGGCGCCGGCTCGCGCGCCCCCAGCACGGTGACCATGCCGACGACCATCGAGGCGGCCATGACCAGGTAGGCCAGCCGCCAGGCCGCGTCGTCGTAGCCGGCGGCCGCGCCCTGCGCACGCGCGGCCAGCCACAGCACGCCGGCGCCGGCCCAGATCATGGCCAGCCGATAGCCGGTCTGGTAGGTGGCGGCCAGCGCGGGCTGCTCGTCGGGCGGGGCGGACTCGATGCGAAAGGCGTCCAGCGCGATGTCCTGCGTGGCCGAGGCAAAAGCCACCGCCAGCGCGCACCCCACCACCGCCGTCAGCGACACGCGCGGATCGGCCAGCGCCATGCCCACCAGCCCGGCGGCCACGCCGGCCTGCGCCAGCAACAGCCACGAGCGCCGTCGCCCCAGCGCGCGCGTCAGCAGCGGAATCGGCAGCCGGTCGACCAGCGGCGCCCACACCCACTTGAAGCCGTAGGCCAGGCCCACCCAGCTCAGGTGGCCGATGGTCGAGCGGTCGACGCCGGCCTCGCGCAGGCGAAAGCTCAGCGTGCCCAGCACCAGCAGCAGCGGCAGCCCGGCGGCAAAGCCCAGCGTCAGCATGCGCAGGCTTTCGGGCGCCAGGTAGACCTTGAGCGTGTCGCGCCAGCGGGGGCGCGGCGTGGCGGCGTCTGTCATGCGTCAGCCCGGGCCTGGGTTTTTGCTCCCTCGCCTCTTTGGGGAGAGGGCTGGGGTGAGGGGCCAGCGGCGTTGGATCGGGCTCGCTGTTGTTCGATGTTCAGTTGACTCTGCAGGCACCTGCTGGCCGGGATGTGCGCCCGGCAGCGCACCCACTTTCTTTTGCTTCGCCAAAAGAAAGTAGGCAAAGAAAAGGCGACCCCAAGTCTGCGGCCCCTGCGCTTCGCTACGGGGCAAACCTGCGTCGTGGCGCTTGCGGGGTGCGCGGTGGAACTCGCTGCGTTCACTGCGTTCTCTCCGCTCAAACAACCCCCGCGAGTCAGTCCACGAAACGCGTGCATCCTGCGGTGCACGCGCCACCCCGCAAGCACCGCGCTGCAGGCGCAGCCACAGGGGTTTTGATGCGGGCCATCGCTGCGCTCGGCCCCGGCTTTGAAATCCCCTCTGGCCGTGCCGAGAAGCGCAGCGGCTGGGGCGGGCATGGGGAGCAGAGCATGCCCATGCAACGTGTTCTGACTTGCTGCGGTTGTTCGAGCGAAGTGAGCGCAGTGAACGCAGCGAGTTCCGCAGCACCGCCCCAGACGCGAGCATCGCAGGTTGCCCGCAGCGCAGCGCAGGGACACGGCCAGTGGGGTCGCCTTTCTTTTGCCTTCTTTTCTTTGGCGACGCAAAGAAAAGAAGGTGCGCCGCCGGGCGCACATCCCGGCCAGCAGGAGTGAGCAGGATCAACCGAATGTCAAACGACAGCGAGCCGATCCAACGCCAGCAGTCCCTCATCCCCACCCTCTCTCCAAAGGGACGAGGGAGCAACCCCAATGCGGCGCCTCGCATCTCAATCATGAACAAACGGGTTGTGCCGACGCTCTTCGCCGAACGTGCTCTCGGGCCCGTGGCCGGGGATGAACACCGTCTCGTCCCCCATGGGCCACAGCCGCTCGCGGATGCTGGCCAGCAGCTGCGCGTGGTTGCCGCGCGGAAAGTCGGTGCGCCCGATGCTGCCGGCAAACAGCACGTCGCCGACAAAGGCTCGCTCGGCCTGCGGCGAATGGAACACCACGTGGCCCGGCGTGTGGCCCGGGCAGTGGCGCACGTTCAGCACGCACTGCCCCACCTGCACCGTGTCGCCGTCGTGCAGCCAGCGCGTGGGCACGAAGGGCTCGGCCGCGGCAAAGCCGAACATGCGGCCCTGCTCGGCCAGGCCGTCGATCCAGAACTGGTCGCCCTCGTTCGGCCCGACGATGGGCAGGCCGCGGCGCCGCGCCAGCTCGGCCGTGCCGCCCGCGTGGTCGATGTGCGCGTGCGTCAGCCAGATCTGGCGCAGGTCCACACCCAGCGCCTGCACGGCCGCCTCGATGCGCGGCAGGTCGCCGCCGGGGTCGATCACCGCGGCTTCCATGGTCTGCTCGCACCACACGATGGAGCAGTTTTGCTGGAAGGGCGTGACGGGGATGGTCTGGTAATGCAGGCGGGCGGCGGACGTCATGGCGGGTGGTGATTCACTTCGCGCCATTGTCCACGGTTCCGGCGTGCCGCCGTCGCCATAATCGCCCCATGTCCCCGCGCCCGCCCCGCACCGAAACCCAGGTGCGCATCGACCTGGCCGCCGCCTACCGCATGGCGGCCGCCAACGGCTGGGACGACACCATCTACACCCACCTGTCGGCCAGCGTGCCGGGCGAGCCGGGGCATTACCTGATCAACCGCTTCGGTCTGGGCTTCGACGAGGTCACGGCGTCCAACCTGGTCAAGGTCGACGTCGCCGGGCGGGTGGCGGATGGCTCGGGCGCGCGCGTCAACCCCAGTGGCTTCGCCATCCACGGCGCGGTGCACGCGGCGCGGCCCGACGTGGAATGCGTGATCCACCTGCACACGCCCTGGGGCGTGGCGCTGTCGATGCTGCCGGAGGGCCTGCAGCCGACCTCGCAATGGGCCATGCGCCTGCACCGGCGCCTGGGCCGCCACCCCTACGAAGGCCTGGCGCTGGGCAAGGATGAGCAGCAGCGCCTGGTGGCCGCCCTGGGCACGCTCGACGGCCTGCTGCTGGACAACCACGGCCCGCTGCTCGTCGGCCGCACGGTGGCCGAGGCCTGGATGTTGATGCACATGCTGGAGCGCGCCGCGCAGGCGCAGCTGCGCGCCATGGCCGCCGCCGGCGGGCGCGTGATGCAGGCCACGCCCGAGCTGGCGCAGCTGACTTACCAACAATGGGTGGGCGACGGCAGCGAATGGGACGGCGACCTCGAATGGCCCGCCCTGCTGCGCCGCGTCGAGCGCCTGCACCCCGATTTCAAGCACTGACTCACGGAGAACCCGCCATGCCCACCATCCGCGTCGAACTGTTCGAAGGTCGCACCCCCGAGCAAAAGCGCGCCCTGGCTGCCGCCCTGACCGAAGCCACCGTACGCACCCTGGGCGGCTCGGCCGACAGCGTGGACGTGCTGTTCTTCGACATCGCCCGCCAAAACTGGGCCACCGGCGGCGTGCTGTGGAGCGACAAGGGCAAGTCGCCGCCGGCCGCCAGCGGCTCGTGAGGCGCCGCACGCGGCGCAGTTTGCTGCATAAAGCGTAGCTACCCGCGCTGATCTGGCGTGCGCTTCAGCCCGAAAACGTCACACAATGCCGATGTGCATCAGGTTGGTGGTGCCGGTCTGGCCGAAGGGCACGCCGGCGATGGCGACGTAGGGGTCGCCCGCTTGGCCGAAGCCTTCGCGGCGCACCAGGTCGCCGGCCAGCATGCGCACTTCGTTGAACTCGGTGACCTCGCTCACGTGCAGCGAATGCACGCCCCAGGCCAGCACCAGGCGGCGCGCGGCCGACCGCTGCGGCGTCAGGCTGAGGATGGGCGCCTCGGCGCGCTCGCGCGCGACGCGAAAGCTGGTGGCGCCCGAATGCGTGGCGCAGACGATGGCGGCCGGGCGCAGCAGCGCCACCGCGCGGCGCATGGCGCAGCAGACGGCGTCGGGCACGCTGGTCTGGCCGGGCAGATTGGCGCTTTGCGAGGCTTCGAGAAACTGGCGGTACAGCGGGTCGGCCTCGACGCGCTCGATGATGCGGTTCATGATGCGCACCGCCTCCAGCGGGTGCTTGCCGCTGGCCGATTCGGCCGACAGCATCACGGCGTCGGCGCCGTCGTAGACCGCGGTCGCCACGTCGGAGGCCTCGGCGCGCGTGGGCACGGGGCTGTCGATCATGGATTCGAGCATCTGCGTGGCGACGATGACGGGGCGCCCCTTCTTGCGGCAGGCGCGCACGATGCGCTTTTGCAGCGGCGGCACGCTCTCGGCGGGCAGTTCGACGCCCAGGTCGCCACGCGCCACCATCACGGCGTCGGCGGCGGCGATGACCTCGTCCAGGCGCTCGATGGCGGCGGGCTTTTCCAGCTTGGCCACCAGGCTGGCGCGCTGGCCGACCAGGGCGCGCGCCTCGTCGATGTCCTCGGGGCGCTGCACGAAGCTGAGGGCCACCCAGTCCACGCCGATTTCCAGCGCCACGGCCAGGTCGCGCCGGTCTTTCTCGGTCAGCGCCGAGATCGGCAGCACCACGCCGGGCACGTTGACGCCCTTGCGGTCGGACAGCTTGCCGCCCACCAGCACGGTGGTGTCGGCGCTCTTGGCGTCGCAGCGCTCGACCTTCAGGCGCAGCTTGCCGTCGTCCAGCAGCAGCTCGGCGCCGGGCACCAAGGCGGCGAAGATCTCGGGGTGCGGCAGCTGGACCGCCTGCGCGGTGCCGGCGATGGGATCGAGCTGCAGGCGAAAGGCCTGGCCCTCGGCCAGCTGCACCGGGCCGCCTTCGAAGGTGCCCACGCGCAGCTTGGGGCCCTGCAGGTCGGCCAGGATGGCGATGGGGCGGCCGTGCTTGGCCTCGACGGCGCGCAGCGCGGCGGCGCGGGCGCGGTGGTCGTCGGCCACGCCGTGGCTGAAGTTGAGACGAAACACGTCGACGCCGGCCAGAAACAGCTGCTCGATGAGGGCGGGGTCGCTGCTGGCGGGGCCCAGGGTGGCGACGATCTTGGCGTTGCGGGTGCGGCGCATGGGGGCCTTGTGCCTCAGGGTTGGGCGGGTGCGGCTTCGATCAGCAGCGCCCGGAAGTCGTTGACGTTGGTGCGCGTGGGGCCGGTGATGACCGAGTCGCCCAGCGCCTGGAAGAAGCCGTGGCCGTCGTTGTGGTCCAGCGCGTCCTTGGGCGCGATGCCTTTTGCCCAGGCGCGCGCCAGCGTGCTGGGGTCGATCAGCGCGCCGGCGATGTCCTCGGCGCCGTCGACGCCGTCGGTGTCGCAGGCGATGCCGTACACGCCAGCCTGGCCGCCCAGTGTGATGGCCGACGACAGCAGGCATTCGACGTTGCGCCCGCCGCGGCCCTGGCCGCGCAGCGTGACGGTGGTCTCGCCGCCCGACAGCAGCACGCAGGGCGCGGGCACGGGCTGGCCGTGGCGCGCCACCTGCAGTGCCATGCCGGCCAGCACCTTGCCGACCTCGCGCGCCTCGCCCTCCAGCGCATCGCCCAGGATGTAGGGCGTGACGCCGGCCTGGCGCGCCACGGCGGCCGCGGCCTCCAGCGCCAGTTGCGGCGCGGCGATCATGCGCACGGCGTTGCCGACCAGGCGCGGGTCGCCCGGCTTGACCGATTCGCCCGCGCCGCTGTCCAGCAGCGCGCGCACCTGCGGCGGCACCTCGATGCCGTAGCGCCGGATGACCGCCAGCGCGTCGGCGCAGGTGCTAGGGTCGGCCACGGTGGGGCCGGATGCGATGTCGATCGGGTTGTCGCCCGGCACGTCCGAAATCAAGAGCGTCAGCACGCGCGCCGGATGGCAGGCCGCCGCCAGGCGCCCGCCCTTGATGCCCGACAGGTGGCGGCGCACGCAGTTCATCTCGCTGATGGTGGCGCCCGACTTGAGCAGTGCGCGGTTGACGTCCTGCTTGTGCTGCAGCGTGAGGCCCGGACCGGGCAGCGGCAGCAGGGCCGAGCCGCCGCCCGAGATCAGGCACAGCACCAGGTCCTGCGGCGTCAGGCCCTTGACGAAGGCCAGCATGCGCTGCGCCGCGGCCAGGCCGGCGGCGTCGGGCACGGGGTGCGCGGCTTCGACGATCTCGATGCGCTGGCAGGGCGCGCCATAGCCATAGCGCGTGACGACCAGGCCGGTGAGCGGCCCCGGCCAGTGCTCTTCCACCGCCTGCGCCATGGCGGCCGAGGCCTTGCCGGCGCCGATGACGATGAGCCGCCCGCCGCCCAGCTGCGCGGGCGTGGGCAGGTGCGGCGGCACGCACAGCGCCGGCTGGGCGCTGGCCACCGCGGCGTCGAACATGCGCCGCAGCAGCTCACGCGGATTCGGGCTGGCCGTCATGCAGGGCTCCACGGGGTACTCAATCTTTTAAAACCGAACGCAGAGGACGCAAAGGAATCGCAAAGGGCGCAAAAGAGACAGAATGAAATCACTTTCCAATCGATAGCTGTCGGCGCTTGCTGCATGCCGGTTTTGACCACATTCACCCATGATTCTTGAATCTTCTGCGTCCTCTGCGAGATCTTTGCGTCCTCTGCGTTCGGCTGTTTTGATGCGGTCGAAAACGCCGCGCCCTCAAGCCGGCTTCTGGCCGATCTCGAAGTTGGACAGCTTCTCCAGCGCGCGCACCATGCCCGAGTGGTCCCAGGCCGCGCCGCCGTGCGCCACGCAGGCGCTGAACAGCTGCTGCGCGTTGGAGGTGGCCGGCAGCGCCAGACCGAGCTGGCGCGCGGCGGTGAGCGCCAGGTTCAAATCCTTCTGGTGCAGCTTGATGCGAAAGCCCGGATCGAAGGTGCGCTTGATCATGCGCTCGCCCAGGATCTCCAGGATGCGCGAGGTGGCCAGGCCGCCCAGCAGCGCCTGACGCACCTTGGCCGGGTCGGCCCCGGCGCGGGCGGCAAACAGCAGGCCCTCGGCCACGGCGTTGATGGTGAGGGCCACCACGATCTGGTTGGCCACCTTGCAGGTCTGGCCGTCGCCGATCTCGCCCACGCGGGTGATGTTCTTGCCCATCAGCTCGAAGACCGGTTTGGCGCGCTCGAACGCGGCTTCCTTGGCACCGCACATGATCGACAGCGTGGCGTTCTTTGCGCCCACGTCGCCGCCGGAGACCGGCGCGTCGATGTAGTCGCAGCCCAAGGCCTCGATCCGGGCGGCGTATTCCTTGGTCTCCACCGGCGAGATGGAGGACATGTCGATCACCAGCTTGCCCTTGGTCAGGCCCTCGGCCACACCGCCCTTGCCGAACAGCGCATCGCCCACGTCGGGCGTGTCGGGCACCATGATGATCACGATGTCGGACGCCTGCGCCACTTCGCGCCCGCTGGCGCAGGCCTTGCCGCCCGCCTGCACCAACTCGGCCGGGACGGTGCCGCGCGTATGCAGGTGCAGCGTGTGGCCGGCCTTGATCAGGTGGCCTGCCATGGGCGTGCCCATGATGCCCAGGCCGACGAAGCCGATGTGGAGGGGTTGAGTGCTCATGGTTTCTCCTTGGTTCATTGCGCCAGCGCCTTGATCCAGCCCAGGCCGGCGCGGGTGGCGGCGGCCGGCTTGTATTCGCAGCCGATCCAGCCGTCGTAGCCGATGCGATCGAGAAACGCGAACAAAAAGGCGTAGTTGATCTCGCCCGTGCCCGGCTCGTTGCGACCCGGATTGTCGGCCAGTTGCAGGTGGGCGATGCGCGCCAGCTGCTTTTGCAGGGTGGCGGCCAGCTCGCCCTCCATGCGCTGCATGTGGTAGATGTCGTACTGCAGGAAGGCGTTGTCGGCGCCCACCTCGTCCAGCAGCGCCAGCGTCTGTGCGCTGCCGTGCAAGTAGAAGCCTGGGATGTCGAAGGTGTTGATGGGCTCGACCAGCAGCTTCAGGCCGGCCTTTTTCAGCTCGGCAGCGGCGTAGCGCAGGTTTTCCACCAGGGTCTTGTGCAGTGTGGCGTCGGCCACGCCGGCGGGGACTTTGCCCGCCAGGCAGTTGAGCTGGCCCACGCCCAGCACCCTGGCGTAGGCGATGGCGCTGGCCACGCCGTCACGGAACTCGGCCGTGCGGTCGGGATGGCAGGCGATGCCGCGCTCGCCGGCATCCCAGTTGCCGGCCGGCAGGTTGTGCAGCACCAGCTGCAGGCCGTTGGCGTCCAGCCGCTGGCGAATGTCCTCGGCCTTGAAGGCGTAGGGAAACAGGAATTCCACCGCCTGGAAGCCGTCCTGCGCGGCCAGCGCGAAGCGGTCGAGAAACGGCACTTCGTTGTAGAGCATCGTCAGGTTGGCGGCGAGCTTGGGCATGTCAGTCACTCCGATCTTGGCAAAGGTTCAGTCCAGCAGGGACACGGCGGTCGCGGTGGGCACATCCTGCCGGCCGGCGGCCATCTCCTCGAACTCGGTGACATTGTCGATCTCCGTGCCCATCGAGATGTTGGTCACGCGCTCGAGGATCATCTCGATCACCACCGGCACCTGAAACTCGGCCATCAGCGCCTCGGCCTTCTGGATGGCGGGGGCCACCTGGTCGGGCGTGTGCACGCGAATCGCCTTGCAGCCCATGCCCTCGGTGACCTTGACGATGTCCATGCCATAGCCGTTCACCTCGGGCGAGTTGACGTTGTCGTAGGCCAGCTGCACGCAATAGTCCATCGAGAAGCCGCGCTGGCTCTGGCGGATCAGGCCCAGGTAGCTGTTGTTGACCACGATGTGAATGTAGGGCAGCTTGAACTGCGCGCCCACGGCCAGCTCCTCGATCAAAAACTGGAAGTCGTAGTCGCCCGACAGCGCGACGATCTTGCGCTTGGGGTCGGCCACGCGCACGCCCAGGGCGGCCGGCAGCGTCCAGCCCAGCGGGCCGGCCTGGCCGGCGTTGATCCAGTGGCGCGGCTGGTACACGTGCAAGAACTGGCCGCCGGCGATCTGCGACAGGCCAATGACCGAGACGTAGCAGGTGTCCTTGTCGAAGGCATTGTTCATGCACTGGTAGACGCGCTGCGGCTTCATCGGCACGTTGTCGTAGTTGGTCTTGCGCAGGTACTGGATGTCCCTCTTGCGGCCCTGGCATTCGGCGGCCCAGGCGGAGAAGTCGCGCAGCTTGCCGGCCTTTTTCCACTCCTTGGCGACCTCGACGAACAAGCGCAGCGCCGCCCCGGCATCGGAGACGATGCCCAGGTCGGGCGTGAAGATGCGGCCGATCTGCGTCGGCTCGATGTCGACGTGAACGAAGGTGCGGCCCTTGCAGTACACCTCGGTCGAGCCGGTGTGGCGATTGGCCCAGCGGTTGCCGATGCCGAGCACGAAGTCGCTCGCCAGCAGGTTGGCGTTGCCATAGCGCTGCGAGGTCTGCAGGCCGACCATGCCGGCCTGCAGCGGGTGGTCGTCGGCGATGGCGCCCCAGCCCATCAGGGTGGGGATGACGGGCACGCCGAGGGTTTCGGCGAATTCGACCAGCAGCGCGGACGCATCGGCGTTGATGACGCCGCCGCCGGCCACGATCAAGGGCTTGCCGGACGCCACCAGCATCGTCAGGGCTTTTTCGACCTGCTTGCGCGAGGCGGCGGGCTTGTAGACCGGCAGCGGCTCGTAGGTGTCGATGTCGAACTCGATCTCGGCCATCTGCACGTCGAAGGGCAGGTCGATCAGCACCGGGCCGGGGCGGCCCGAGCGCATCAGATGAAAGGCCTGCTGGAACACGCGCGGCACCTGCGCCGGCTCCAGCACCGTGGTGGCCAGCTTGGTGACGGGGCGGGCGATGCTGGCGATGTCCACCGCCTGGAAGTCTTCCTTGTGCAGCTTGGCGCGCGGCGCCTGGCCGGTGACGCACAGGATGGGGATGGAGTCGGCGCTGGCCGAATACAGGCCCGTCAGCATGTCGGTGCCCGCCGGGCCGCTGGTGCCCAGGCAGACGCCGATGTTGCCGGCCACGGCGCGGGTATAGCCCTCGGCCATGTGCGAGGCGGCCTCGACGTGACGCGCCAGCACGTGGGCGATGGTGCCGCGCTCCTTGAGCTGGGCGTAGAACGGGTTGATGGCGGCGCCGGGCACGCCGAAGGCCTGCGTCACGCCTTCCTTCTCCATCACCAGCACGGCGGCCATCGCAGCCTTCATCTTTGCCATTGTTTGCTCCTTGTTGGGGTTGCGTCGATGGTGCCGGCGATGGCCGCGCGGGGGAAGGCCCAGGGGCGCATATGACCCATTCCGCCATGGAATAAATGCCGGCGCCGCGCTAGGATGCGCGCATGGATCGCTTTCAGGCCATGCAGATCTTCGTGCGGGTGGTGGAGACCGGCAGCTTCAGCAAGGCCGCGGCCGAGTTGGGCAGCACCCAGCCCACCGCCACCAAGGCCGTGGCCGAGGCCGAGCGCCACCTGGGCGTGCGCCTGCTGCACCGCTCCACGCGCGGCGTCACGCCCACCGAGGCCGGCGCGCTGTATCACGAGCGCTGCAAGGCCATCCTGCGCGAGGTGGAAGAGGCCGACAACCTGGCCGGCCTGGCGCAGGCCGGCAGCAGCGGTACGCTGCGCATCAACTCGTCGGTGGCCTTCGGGCGGCGCGTGCTGATCCCGCTGGTGCTGCGCTACATGGCCGAGCACCCCGGTCTGCAGATCGAGCTGGGCTTCGACGACCAGTACGTCAACCTGGTCGAGCAAGGGGTGGACGTGGCCATCCGCATCGGCCGGCTGGCCGACTCCAGCCTGGGCGCGCGCCACCTGGGCATCAACCCCTGGGTGCTCACGGCCGCGCCGGCCTACCTGGCGGCGCACGGCCCGCTGCGCACGCCGGCCGAGCTGTCGGCCCACGCCTGCCTGATCTACAGCAGCGTGCAGGGCGATGCGCGCTGGCTGCTGCACGGCCCGGGCGGCGCGGACCTGTCGATCCCCGTGCGCGGCCCGCTGCGCAGCAACAACCTGTCGGCCATCCTGGCGGCCTGCCGCGCCGGCATGGGCCTGGCCATGCTGCCCTGGTACGTGGCGCGCGAGTCGGTGGACGAAGGCCGCATCGTGCCGCTGCTGGATGAATACGCGCTGCCGGTGCAGGAAATGCACGCCGTGTTCCCCTCGCCCAAGCTGGTGCCGGCCAAGGTCACCGGCTTCATCGCCTGGCTGCAGCAACAGCTGGATGGGCCGTGGTGGACGCGGGCTTTCTGAACAAAATATGCCACTGGCGCCCGACCTGCGGGCGCGTACAGCTATTGAATTGATAGTTTCCGGATCGATGAACCGGTCCGGTCAACCCCAGGAGCGCGTCAGCAATTCATCGAGCGCATCGGCGATGCGCTGTCCGTGCGCGGCCAGCGAGCCCACAGCCTCGCCCAGCTGGTCGAGGGCCACCGACACCATGTCCAGCGGATGCAGCACGACCGACACGCCTTCGATCTCGAACACCGGGTTCATCCGCGCGCCAACCGTGGGCGTGTTGGGCGGCAACAGCGAGGCCCGCACCAGCGGCACCACCACGCGGCGGCGGTAGACATCGAACTGGGCCGACTGGACCAGCACCACGTAAGGGATCGAGGCGCGCAAGGCACCCTGGTTGCGATGCACGTCGAACTGGGCCATCAGAGCGTGGAATGCTCGTCGGCAAAGGAGCCGATCGACGCGCTCACGGCATTCCAGTCGGCCATGCAGGCATCGACCCGGCGCTGGCGGTCACGCCGGGCGCCCTGCTGCGCGGCCACGTAGTCGGCCAGCAGCGCCTCCATGGTGGCCGAGAGGTTGTCGGTGTAGGCCTTGGCCTGGGTCACCAGGGCCTCGCTGAGGGTGAGGTTGACCGGCCGCTTGCGCGCGGCCGCGACGGGTACAGGCATGACGCGATGGTCCAGGAAAAGATGATGCGCATATTATGCGCATGCCTTGGGCCAAGCCTCACAACGTCCAGTCGTACTCGATCGTGATCGGCGCATGGTCGCTGAACTTCTGCTCCTTGTAGATCGCCTCGCGGCGCGCGCGCTCGGCCATGGCGGGCGTGGCCAGGTGGTAGTCCAGCCGCCAGCCCACGTTCTTGGCGTAGGCCTGGCCGCGGTTGCTCCACCAGGTGTAGGCGGCGTCGGTGGCCTCGGGTTGCAGGCGACGGTACACGTCGACCAGGCCGCCTTCGGTCAGCACGCGGGTCATCCAGGCGCGCTCTTCGGGCAGAAAGCCGCTGTTCTTCTGGTTGCTCTTCCAGTTCTTCAGGTCGATCTGCTGGTGCGCGATGTTGACGTCGCCGCACAGGATGAACTCGCGCTCGGCCTTCAGCCGCTGCAGCACGGGGTAGAAGCCGTCCAGGAAGCGGAACTTGGCCTCCTGCCGCTCGGGCCCGGACGAGCCGCTGGGAAAGTAGCAGCTGATGACCGAGAAGCGGCGCTGGGGCGTGTCGAAGCGCAGCTCGACGTAGCGGCCCTCGGCGTCGAACTCGGCCATGCCGAAACCGGTGACGACATCGCTGGGCGCGTGTCGCGTGTAAACGCCGACACCGGCGTAGCCCTTTTTCTCGGCCAGGTGAAAGTGGCCCTGCAGGCCGGCCAGCACCTCGAAGCGGCCGGCCAGGTCGGGCTGCTGGGCCTTGACCTCCTGCACGCAAATACAATCCGGCGCGTGCTGCTCCAGCCAGGCTTCGACGCCCTTGGTGGCGGCCGATCGGATGCCGTTGAGGTTGAGGCTGGTGAGTTTGAACAAAAGGACGTCTCCCATGAGCGCAACACAGGTGGGCAGCGTGCAGGACCAATTGGCGCGCGACTTCGTGCGGTTCGCCATCGACAGCGGGGTGCTGCGCTTTGGCGACTTCAAGACCAAGGCCGGGCGCCAGTCACCCTATTTCTTCAACGCCGGCCTGTTCGACGACGGCGCCAAGCTGGGCCGCCTGGCGCAATTTTATGCGCGCGCCCTGCTCGACTCGGGGATCGAATTCGACGTCATCTTCGGCCCGGCCTACAAGGGCATTCCGCTGGGCGCGGCCGTCGCCGTCGAGCTGGCGCGCCTGGGCGTGAACAAGCCCTTTGCCTACAACCGCAAGGAGGCCAAGGACCACGGCGAGGGCGGCACCTTGGTCGGCGCCCCGCTGCAGGGCCGGGTGCTGATCGTCGACGACGTGATCTCGGCCGGCACCGCCGTGCGCGAGTCGATCGCGCTCATCCGGGCCGCCGGCGCCACGCCGCACGCAGTGGCCATTGCCCTGGACCGGCAGGAAAAGGCGACCGAAAATGGCCAGGACGTCCCCTGGAGCGCCGTGAACTACGTCCGCGATCAGCTGGGTTTGCAGGTCTGCGCCATTGCCAAACTGGCACATTTATTGCAACTTTTGAAGACGGAAACCTCGTTTTTGCCATACTACGACGCCGTGGCCGCGTACCGCAGCCGCTACGGCGTGGATTGAACCCCGCAAACGCATGAACACCGCCCCGACCCTGCGCCGCCTTCGGTGCATCGCCGCCCTGGCCCTGCTGGGCTGGGGGCCGGTCTGGGCGCAGCAAGGCGCCATCTACACCTGCACCGACGCCCAGGGCCGGCGCATCACCTCCGACCGCCCCATCGCCGCCTGCATCGACCGGCCGCAGCGCGAACTGAGCAACAGCGGCGCCACCTTGCGCGTCATCCCGCCCACCCCCACCGCGGCCGAGCACGAGGCCCAGCGCGCCCGCGAGCGCGAGGCGGCGCTGGCGCGCCAGCGCGCGCGCGACGCCATCCGCCGCGACCAGGTGCTGCTGGCCCGCTACCCGGATGCCGCCACGCACGACATCGAGCGCAAGAAGGCGCTGGCCCAGAGCCAGGCGGTGATGGACGCGGCCGAGCAGCGCCTGGCCGAGTTGCGCGCCGAGCGCACGGCGCTGAACGAGGAAATGGAGTTCTACCGCAAGAACCCCGCCAAGGCCCCGGCGCGCGTGCGCCGCGCGATCGAGGACAACGAGCAGGCCCAGCAGGAGCAGCGCCGCGCCATCGCGGGCCAGCTGGAAGAGCAGGCGCGCATCAACGACCGCTTCGACGCCGAGGCGGCGCACCTGAAAACCCTGTGGATCGGCGCCGCGCCCAAGGACGGCGGCGCCAGCCGCCCCTGAACGCCGCCCCCGGCGGGCGCCTCAGGCCAGCCGGGCCTTGAGCAGTTCGCTGGCCTGCTGCGGGTTGGCCTTGCCCTGGCTGGCCTTCATCACCTGACCGACCAGGGCGTTGAAAGCCTTGTCCTTGCCGGCCTTGAACTGCTCTACGTTGCCTGGGTTGGCGGCGATCACCGCGTCGACGATTTTTTCCAGCGCGCCAGTGTCATTCATCTGCCGCAGGCCCTTGGCCTCGATCACGGCGTCCACCGTGCTGCCCGCGCCCGACCACAGCGCGTCGAACACCTGGCGCGCGGCGGCGTTGCTGATGGTGCCGTCGTGGATGCGGCCGATCAGCTGCGCCAGCTGCGCGGCCGACACCCTGGCGGCCTCGATGCCGATCTCGTCGGCGTTCAGGCGCTTGGACAGCTCGCCCATCACCCAGTTGCTGGCCGGCTTGGGTTGGCCGCTGGCCTGGGCCGCCGCCTCGAAGTAGGCCGCCATGGCGGGCGACTGCGTGAGCGTGCTGGCGTCGTACTCGGGCAGGCCGTATTGCTGCACGAAGCGCTCGGCCATGGCGCGCGGCAATTCGGGCATGTGCGCGCGCGTCTGCTCGATCCATTGCTCTGAAATGCAGAGCGGCGGCAGGTCGGGGTCGGGAAAGTAGCGGTAGTCGGCCGAGTCTTCCTTGGTGCGCATGGCGCGCGTTTCGCCGGTGTCGGGGTCGAACAGCACGGTGGCCTGCTGGATGGCGTGGCCGTCTTGCAGCTGCTCGATCTGCCAGCGAATCTCGAAGTCGATCGCCTGCTGCATGAACTTGAAGCTGTTCAGGTTCTTGATCTCGCGCCGCGTGCCCAGCGGCGCGCCGGGCTTGCGCACGCTGACGTTGGCATCGCAGCGAAACGAGCCTTCCTGCATGTTGCCGTCGCAAATGCCGATCCAGGTGACGATCTTGTGCAGCTCGCGCGCGTAGGCCACCGCCTCGTCGCTGCTGCCCATGTCGGGCTCGGTCACGATCTCCAGCAGCGGCGTGCCGGCGCGGTTCAGGTCGATCCCGCTCATGCCCTGATAGTCCTCATGCAGCGACTTGCCGGCGTCTTCTTCCAGGTGGGCGCGCACCAGGCGCACGGTTTTTTTCTCGTCGCCGACAAAGAAGGACACCGTGCCGCCCTGGACGACCGGAATCTCGAACTGGCTGATCTGGTAGCCCTTGGGCAGGTCGGGATAAAAATAGTTCTTGCGGGCAAAAACACTGCGCGGCGCAATGTGGGAGCCGAGCGCCAGTCCCAATTTGATAGCGCACTGCACGGCCTCGCGGTTCATCACCGGCAGCGTGCCGGGCAGCGCCAGGTCGACCGCGCAGGCCTGGGTGTTGGGCGCCGCGCCGAAGGCCGTGGGCGCGCGGCTGAAGATCTTGCTGTTCGTCTGCAGCTGGGTGTGGGTCTCGAAGCCGATGACGACCTCGTAGCCCTGGATCAGTTTGGGGGCGCTCATGGCCGGACTCCCGCCGGGCCGCCCCAAGGGAGGCCCGCCCCCTCGGGGGGCAGTGAATACACGAAGTGAGGAACGTGGGGGCACATTGTCAAAAGCCCTCCGGACGGCGGAGGTGGAAATCGGTCGCCTGCTGCAAGCGGTGCGCCACGTTCAACAGCCGCCCTTCCTGCAAATAATTGCCGATCAGTTGCAGGCCCACCGGCAGGCCGCCGGCGCCAAAACCGGCCGGCACGCTCATGCCGGGCAGGCCGGCCAGGCTGGCGGGCAGCGTGTAGACGTCGGCCAGGTAGTCGGCCAACGGGTCACGCGCGGCGCCCAGTGCCCAGGCCACGGTGGGCGCCACCGGGCCGGCAATGACGTCGCATTGCTGGAACGCAGCCTGGAAGTCGTCGGCGATCATGCGGCGCAGCTTTTGCGCCTGCAGGTAGTAGGCGTCGTAGTAGCCGTGCGAGAGCACGTAGGTGCCGGTCATGATGCGGCGCTTGACCTCGGCGCCGAAGCCTTCGGCACGGGTCTTCTTGTACATGTCCTCCAGGTCGACGTAGTCCTTGGCGCGGTGGCCGAACTTGACGCCGTCGAAGCGCTCCAGGTTGGAGCTGGCCTCGGCCGGGGCGATGATGTAGTAGACCGGAATGGCCAGCTCGGTGCGCGGCAGCGAGATGGGCACGCGGCGCGCGCCCAGCTTTTCCAGCTCGGCCAGCGCCGCCTCGACCGCGGCGCGCACGTCGGGCGCCAGGCCGTCACCCAGAAACTCTTGCGGCACGCCGATGCGCAGGCCGTCCAGCGAGTCGTTCAGGCCGCGCGTGAAGTCCTCGGTGGGCACGTCCAGCGAGGTCGAGTCGCGGTCCAGGTCGGGGCCGCACAGGACGGACAGCAGCAAGGCGCAGTCCTCGGCCGTGCGCGCCATGGGCCCGGCCTGGTCCAGGCTGGAGGCGAAGGCGATCATGCCGTAGCGGCTGGCGCGGCCATAGGTGGGCTTGATGCCGGTGACGCCGCAAAAGCTGGACGGCTGGCGGATCGAGCCGCCGGTGTCGGTGCCGGTGGCGGCGGGGCTCAGGCCCGCGGCCACGGCGGCGGCGCTGCCGCCCGACGAGCCGCCCGGCACGTGCGCCGGGTTCCAGGGGTTCTTGACGGCGCCGAAGGCCGAGTTCTCGTTGGCCGAGCCCATGGCGAACTCGTCGCAGTTGAGTTTGCCCAGGCCGACCATGCCGGCCTCGGCCAGCTTGCGCACCACGGTGGCGTCGAAGGGCGAGCGGTAGCCCGCCAGCATGCGCGAGCCGGCGGTGGTGGGCCAGTCGCGGGTGACGAAGATGTCCTTGTGCGCCAGCGGCACGCCCGTGAGCGGCGGCGCGTCGCCCGCGGCCAGGCGCGCGTCGGCGGCCTGCGCCTGCGCCAGCGTGATGGCCTCGTCGACGGCCAGGAAGGCGCCCAGCTCGGCGTGCTGCGCGATGCGGGCCAGAAAGTGCCGTGCCAGCTCGACCGCCGAGACCTCGCGCGCGCGCAGGGCGGCGGCCAGCCGTGCCACGCTTTGGTGGTGCAGGGCGGCGCCGCTCATTCGATCACCCGCGGCACCAGGAACAGGCCGTCTTCCACCGCCGGGGCGCTTTGCTGGTTGGCCTGGCGCTGGTCGGGCTCGCTGGCCACGTCCTCGCGCAGGCGCAGTTGCACGTCCTGCACGGCGGCCAGCGGGTGCGCCAGCGGCTCGACGCCGGTGGTGTCGACGGCGCGCATGGCCTCGACGAGGCCGAAGAAGCCGTTCAGGCGCTCCAGCAAGGGCTGGCGCTCGCCGTCGGGGAGCGCCAGACGCGCCAGGTGCGCGATGCGGTCGATGTCAGTCAGGGTCAAAGCCATGTAACAAGCCGAAAAATCAGGGAAAAGCTCAGGTATTGGGCCGCCGCGCACCGGTGACGCCGGCGGGGCGATGAAGTATTATCCCGCCTTCGCCCAAACGGCCTGAAAACGGCCGCTTTTGAGCGCAACCCCCTCCCATTTCGCATCTCGAACCCATTCGCGCAGGGGCGGCGAAGGCTGGTGCCCACCGACGCGCCCAGAAGGACTTTTCATGTTTGGAGCATTCCGTCGGTACTTCTCCACCGACCTGGCCATCGACCTGGGCACCGCCAACACCCTGATCTACGTGCGGGGCAAGGGCATCGTGCTGAACGAGCCCTCGGTGGTCTCGATACGCCACGAGGGCGGCCCCCAGGGCAAGAAGGCGATCCAGGCCGTGGGCGCCGAGGCCAAGGCCATGCTGGGCAAGGTGCCCGGCAACATCGAGGCCATCCGCCCGATGAAGGACGGCGTGATCGCCGACTTCACCGTCACCGAGCAGATGCTCAAGCAGTTCATCAAGATGGTGCACCCGCGCGGCCTGTTCAAGCCCAGCCCGCGCATCATCATCTGCGTGCCCTGCGGCTCGACCCAGGTCGAGCGCCGCGCCATCCGCGAATCGGCGCTGGGCGCCGGCGCCAGCGAGGTCTACCTGATCGAGGAGCCGATGGCGGCGGCCATCGGCGCCGGCCTGCCGGTGTCCGAGGCCAGCGGCTCGATGGTGGTGGACATCGGCGGCGGCACCACCGAGGTGGGCGTCATCAGCCTGGGCGGCATGGTCTACAAGGGCAGCGCGCGCGTGGGCGGCGACAAGTTCGACGACGCCATCATCAACTACATCCGCCGCAACTACGGCATGCTGATCGGCGACCCGACGGCCGAGTCGATCAAGAAGCAGATCGGCAGCGCCTTTCCGGGCAGCGAGGTGCGCGAGATGGAGGTCAAGGGCCGCAACCTGTCGGAGGGCGTGCCGCGCAGCTTCACCATCAGCAGCAACGAAATCCTCGAGGCGCTGACCGAGCCGCTGAATTCCATCGTGTCCGAGGTGAAAAAGGCACTGGAGGAAACCCCGCCCGAGCTGGGCGCCGACATCGCCGAGCGCGGCATGATGCTGACCGGTGGCGGCGCGCTGCTGCGCGACCTGGAGCGCCTGCTGGCCGAGGAAACCGGCCTGCCCGTGCTGGTGGCCGAAGAGCCCCTGACCTGCGTGGTGCGCGGCTGCGGCATGGCGCTGGAGCGCATGGAGCGGCTGGGCAACATCTTCACCAATGAATAGGCTCCCCCTGTGGCGCTGCGCGCCTTCCCCCTGAGGGGGACAACGCCAGCGGCCGGTGCAAGCCCGGCCGCGGCGTTCTGGCGTGGCCTGCTCCGCGGCCTTCGGAACGGCTTGCCGCGCCGCTGATCCGCCATGCCGCTCGAAACGCTCGACCGCACCCCCCCGCCCTTCTTCAAGCAGGGGCCGTCGGCGCTGTCGCAGCTGGTGCTGCTGAGCGCGCTGGCGCTGTTCCTGATGGTGGCCGACGCCCGCTTTCACCTGGTGCAACCGCTGCGCGCGGCGATCGCCACCGTGCTGTATCCGGCGCAGTGGCTGGCGCTGCAGCCGGTGCAGGCGGCGCGCGAGTTCGGCGGCTACCTGACCGACCTGAAGACCGCGCGCAAGACCGAGGAGGCGGTGCGCCGCAAGCTGGTCGAGCAGTCGCAGCGCGCCGGCCAGGTGGAGCAGCTGCTGCTGGAAAACGCCCGCCTGCGCGGCCTGCTGGCGCTGCGCGAGCGCATCCAGGTGCCGTCGCAGGCGGCGCAGGTGCTGTACGACGCCACCGACCCCTACAGCCGCCGCGTGGTGATCGACAAGGGCCAGCTGCAGGGCATCGCGCCCGGCTCGCCGGTGCTGGACGGCGAGGGCGTGCTGGGCCAGGTGACGCAGGTCTACCCCTTCGTGAGCGAGGTCACCCTGCTGATCGACCGCGACCAGGTGATCCCGGTGGTCAACACCCGCACCGGCACGCGCGGCGTGGCCTTCGGCGACCCGACGGCGCAGGGCGGCCTGCTGGAGCTGCGCTACATGCCGACCGGCGAGGACGTGAAGGAGGGCGACCTGCTCAGCACCAGCGGCATCGACGGCGTGTATCCGCCCGGCCTGCCGGTGGCGCGCGTGGTCAGCGTCGACCGGCAGGGCGACAGCAGCTTCGCCCGCATCCTGTGCCAGCCGCTGGCGCAGCTGCAGGGGGCCACGCAGGTGATGGTGCTGACACCGATGGCGCAGGTGGCGCCCCCGCCCATCGCCGCCGCGCCCGCCGCGCCGCCGGCGGCTGCCGCCCAGCCGGTGACCAAGGCCGACGGCAAGCCGGCCGCCAAGGCCGCGGGCAAGAGCGGCGCCGCCTCGGCGGCCAGGCCCGCCAACCGCAGGAGCGCGCCATGATCATGCCGCGTGGTCAGCAACTGCTGCTGCCGGCGCGCCCCGGCTTCATCTGGGGCAGCCTGCTGGTGGCGCTGATGCTGGACCTGCTGCCGCTGGGGCGCCTGCCAGGCATGCCCGACTTTCTGGCGGTGGTGCTGGTGTTCTGGGCCATCCACCAGCCGCGCCGCGTGGGCATGGCGGCGGCCTTCATCTTCGGGCTGCTGCTGGATGTGCACCAGGCCGCGCGCCTGGGCCAGCACGCGCTGGCCTACACGGTGCTGATCTACTTCGCGATCATGCTGCACCGGCGTATCCTGTGGTTCGGGCTGCCCGGCCAGGCGGTGCAGCTGCTGCCGCTGTTCGCGGCGGCGCACGCCATCACCACCGTGCTGCGGCTGATCGGCGGGGCGGCGCTGCCGGGCTGGTCGCTGCTGCTGGCGCCGGTGCTGGAGGCCGCGCTGTGGTGGCCGGTGAGCGTGCTGCTGCTGGCGCCGCAGCGCCGCGCGCCCGACCCGGACGAGAACCGACCCTTGTGACTTTCAAGCCAAACAAGCCTCCAGCCCTTGCGCAACAAGCGCGATAAGCTATATTATTCAGAGCAATGACCGAACTGCGCAATCTCGAAGCCGAGCTGACGCGCTTTCGCCTGCGCCTGCTGGTGGTGGCGCTGGTGATGCTGGGTGCCTTCGGGCTGCTGGGCTGGCGGCTGTACGTGCTGCAGGTGCTGCGCCACGACGACCTGGCGCGCCAGGCCGAGACCAACCGCACGGCGGCGGTGCCCATCGTGCCCAACCGCGGCGAAATCTTCGACCGCAACGGCATCGTGCTGGCGTCCAACTACCGCTCCTACACGCTGGAGATCACGCCCTCGCGCCTGGGCCGCCCGGTGGACGAGGCCATCGACGCCATCGGCCAGGTGGTCGAGATCTCGCCGCGCGACCGGCGCCGCTTCAAGCGCCTGCGCGAGGACTCGCGCAACTTCGAGTCGCTGCCCATCCGCATGCACCTGAGCGACGAGGAAGTGGCGCGCTTTGCCGCGCAGCGCTGGCGCTTTCCGGGCGTGGAGATCAAGGCGCGGCTGTTTCGCGACTACCCGCTGGGCGAGACCGGCGCGCACCTGATCGGCTACATCGGCCGCATCAACCAGAAGGAAAAGGACCGCATCGAGGACTCGGACGACGCCGCCAACTACCGCGGCACCGACTACATCGGCAAGCTGGGCGTGGAGGCCAGCTACGAAAAGCTGCTGCATGGCACCACCGGCGTGCAGCGCATGGAGACCTCGGCCGGCGGCTACGCCGTGCGGCGCCTGGTCACGCAGCCGGCGGTGCCCGGCGAGTCGATCAAGCTGACCATCGACATCCGCCTGCAGAAGATGGTCGAAGAGCTGTACGGTCGGCGCCGCGGCGCGCTGGTGGCCATCGACCCGCGCAATGGCGAGGTGCTGGCGCTGGTGAGCAAGCCCACCTTCGACCCCAACCTGTTCGTCGACGGCATCGACCAGGAAAACTGGGACGAGCTCAACGGCTCGCTCGACAAGCCGCTGCTCAACCGCGCGCTGCGCGGCACCTACCCGCCGGGCTCCACCTACAAGCCCTTCATGGGCCTGGGCGCACTCGAGACCGGCAAGCGCGTGCCGTCCACCGTGGTGATGGACGGCGGCTCCTGGACCTTCGGCGGCCACACCTTCCGCTCGGGCCACGCGCTGGGGCCGGTCGACCTGCACCGCGCCATCGCCAAGTCCAGCAACGTGTACTTCTACCAGCTGGCCAACGACATGGGCGTCAACGGCATCCACGACTTCATGAAGCCGCTGGGCTTCGGCCAGATCACCGGCATCGACCTGCCGGGCGAGGTGCGCGGCGTGCTGCCCTCCACCGCCTGGAAGCGCGCCACCTACCGCCGCCCGCAGCAGCAGAAGTGGTACGCCGGCGAGACCATCTCGCTGGGCATCGGCCAGGGCTACAACAACTTCACCATGCTGCAGCTGGCCAACGCCACCGCCACCCTGGCCGGCGGCGGCGTGCACCACGTGCCGCACCTGCTGATGGCCGAGCAGGACCCGCACAGCGGCCAGTTCCACGCCAACGCCGAGCCCGCCGGCCAGTCCATGGGCTACAAGCCCGAGCACGTGGCCACCATCCTGCGCGCCATGGTGGCGGTGACGCAGGAGGGCACCTCGCGCGGCGTGTTTGCCGGCGCGCCCTACCTGTCGGGCGGCAAGACCGGCACCGCGCAGGCCATCAGCGTGGGTCAGAACGCCCACTACAACGCCGCCAAGCTGGCCGAATACCAGCGCGACCACTCGCTGTACATCGCCTTCGCGCCGGCCGAGCACCCCACCATCGCCGTCGCCGCCATCGTCGAGAACGCCGGCTTCGGCGCCGCCGCCGCCGCCCCCATCGTGCGCCGCGTGATGGACTACTGGGTGGCCGGCCTGGTGCCCAGCGACGAAGACATGAAGGCCGTCGAGCGCGGTCAGGCCGGCCCGCCCATCGGCACGCCGCGCCGCGTCACCGACCTGGCGGCGCCCTGAGCGGCGATCCAGGCTACTCGGTCAATCTATCGACAAGATAGATACGATTGGGTTTGCAAATCATCGGTCGTCCTCCAGAATGGGGCTCATCGGGTGCGCCGCGCCCGGTTTTCCCCATCCATCACCCGGAGATCGCCATGACCGACGCCCCCCGCAAGTGCCCCGTCACCCACCTGACGACCGACTTCGGCGCCCCCGTGCCGACCAACCGCGACAGCCTCACGGCCGGCCCGCGCGGCCCGCTGCTGGCGCAGGACGTGTGGCTCAACGAGAAGCTGGCCGGCTTCGTGCGCGAGGTCATCCCCGAGCGGCGCATGCACGCCAAGGGCTCGGGCGCCTTCGGCACCTTCACGGTGACCAAGGACATCACCCAATACACCCGCGCCAAGATTTTTGAAAAGGTCGGCAAAAAGACCGAAATGTTTGCCCGCTTCACCACCGTGGCCGGTGAGCGCGGCGCGGCCGACGCCGAGCGCGACATCCGCGGCTTCGCCCTCAAGTTCTACACCGAGGAGGGCAACTGGGACATGGTGGGCAACAACACGCCCGTGTTCTTCATCCGCGACGCGCGCCAGTTCCCCGACCTGAACAAGGCCGTCAAGCGCGACCCGCGCACCAACCTGCGCAGTGCTACCTACAACTGGGACTGGTGGACGCTGATCCCCGAGGCGCTGCACCAGGTCACCGTGGTGATGAGCGACCGCGGCATCCCCAAGAGCTACCGCCACATGCACGGCTTCAGCTCGCACACCTACAGTTTCTGGAACCAGGACGGCGAGCGCTTCTGGGTCAAGATGCACTTCCGCACCCAGCAGGGCATAGCGAACCTGACCGACGCCGAGGCCGAGGCCCTGGTCGGCAAGGACCGCGAAAGCCACCAGCGCGACCTGTACGAGGCCATCGAGCGCGGCGACTTCCCCAAGTGGACGATGTACGTGCAGGTCATGCCCGAGGCCGATGCCGAGAAGTACGCGCTGCACCCGTTCGATTTGACCAAGGTCTGGTACAAGGGCGACTACCCTTTGACCGAGGTCGGCGAGTTCGAGCTGAACAAGAACCCCGAGAACTTCTTTGCCGACGTCGAGCAGGTCGCCTTCGCGCCCGGCAACCTGGTGCCCGGCATTGGCGCCAGCCCCGACAAGATGCTGCAGGCCCGCCTGTTCAACTACGCCGATGCGCAGCGCTACCGCCTGGGCGCCAACTACCACCAGATCCCCGTCAACCAGGCGCGTTGCCCGGTGCACAGCAACCACCGCGACGGCCCCGGCCGCGTCGATGGCAACTACGGCGGCCTGCCGCACTACGAGCCCAACAGCTTCGGCCAGTGGCAAGGCCAGCCCGAGTTCGCCGAGCCGCCGCTGAAGATCACGGGCAACGCCAAGCACTGGAGCTTCCACGAAGACGACAGCAACTACTTCGAGCAGCCGGGCAAGCTGTTCCGCCTGATGAGCCCGGCGCAGCAGGAGGCGCTGTTCGGCAACACCGGCCGCGCCATGGGCGACGCGCCCGAGTTCATCAAGTTCCGCCACATCCGCAACTGCCATGCCGCCGACCCGGCCTACGGCGCTGGTGTGGCCAAGGCGCTGGGGCTCGATCTGGCGAAGGCGCTGGCGTCGAAGAAGGATGACCCCATGTTCGGCAGCCCGCTGGTGGCGCTGCCGGCCTGAGCCTGCAGAATATGAGCTAAAAGTGGCTTCAGCGCTTGCCAATCAAGCGCTGAACGCTAACTAAATCATAGCAATTCAAGCCGACAAAAGGCCTTGGTCATCGCCAAGGCTTTTTTGTCCGCACCCCTTGTTCGACTCGAACGGCCGCGGAGCAGGCCATCCGGGAACGTCGCGGAGCGGGCTTGCCCCGGCCGCTGACGTTGTCCCCCTCAGGGGCTGAGGTCCGCGGCTCCAGACCTGCCTGCGCAGGTCTGGACGGACCGAAGAGCCGTCGCCTCTGGCGGCGAGCACGTGGCGCGTCAGCGCCACAGGGGGGGCGTTGGTTGGGCTGGCGGGGATCGAACATTCCTGTTTAACCCGCATAAACACTCATTTTTCGATTGTTCGATCTGCAATATACCAACAAAAATACCAACAATTCGCGCCGTGTCCCATCTTTTTGACCTAGGGGTCATCAGGAAATGGCAACATCACCCGCATGGCCGATCCTGGCCGGGTGATGGAGGGGACATGGACTGGTTTGAGCGTCTGACGGGCTTTCGGGAATCGGGCTACAGCGAAATCCACCGGCAGTTGGTGGTCGAGGGCGAACGGCTGCGCTCCCTGGTCAACGGCAAGGCCTACGGCATCGGGCGGCTGGAGCTGCCCTCCCTGGCCGAACTGCGCCAGCGCGCTATCGCCCCGCCCGGATCGCTGAAGGTCGGCATCGTCACCGGCGACGTGCGTGCGCTGCACCGCCAGCCGGAGTTCGCGGGCGCGCTGTTCCAGGTCGCCAGCCAGTTCAACCTGCTGGAAATGGTCGGCCCCAACGTCTCACCCGAGGACGGCGTCACGCGCTACGCCCATGACCGCACCCAAGGCCCGGCCTGCGCCATGGCGGCCGGTGCAGCCACCATCTACCGCAACTACTTCGCCCCGTGTGGCGGTGCCATCGGCCAGACCCGCGACCGGCAGCTCGATGGTCTGGCCGACCTGGGCGCTGCCTTGGGTGAGCTGACCGGCCGCCCCGTGCCCGAACTCTGGCGCATGCAAAACGGCTACGCGCTGGCCAGCCCGGACGGACTGCAGGCCATTGCTCAGGCCCTGAAATCCGCTGATCCGGCCCTGGTCGACGGCTTGCGCGGTCACCTCCGCATCGGGGTTCACGCCGGGGTGGAGGTCACCGATGCCGAGGGCGAGCCCCGGCCCATCGTCTCCCAGGCGTTCTGCTCGGCCCTGCCCGTGGCCTACACCCGCGTGCCGGCCGCGCAGTGGGCGCCGCTTGCCCGCCTGGTGCTCGAGGCCGCTTACGAAGCCACCCTGCTGGCCGCTGTCGAGAATGCTCAGGCCGGCGGCTCCAACGTGGTGCTGCTCACGCACCTGGGCGGCGGGGCGTTCGGCAACGACGACGACTGGATCCATGACGCCATGGCCCGGGCGCTGGATCTGGCGCGCCGCTGGGCGCTGGATGTGCGCATCGTCTGCTACGGCGCGCCGTCACGTGCCACGCGCGAGCTGGTGGACCGGCATGTGCCCAGATCGAATCCTTCCAGAGCCCGTTGATGCGCTTCCTCTGTTCCGTCTGCCAGCAGGAGTTTTCCTCGCCGCTGCGCACCCTCGACTGGCGCCGGCAGCGCTTGGCGTTTCAGGAGGTGGGGGATGCGATCCAAAGCACGCTCCACATCGAGGACGCCGATGCCCTGCGCAACTACTGCAGCGCACAGTGCCGCGACTGCAACGAGCCAGATTTCATTGATGCGCTGAAGCTGAAATTTCTCAGCCCCAAGGTGGAGCCGGTCATGCCCTGTGGTCACTGCGGCGGCCCGGTCGATAGCAGCCAGCCGCACACGGCCTTCGCCCAGGTCACCCTGCAGCTGAATGAAAGCGGGGAGGTCGTCCAATGCACCGGCGACCGGCAGTTGGCCGTGCTGTGTGCATCCTGCGACCCGCACGACGATGCCGAGCAGGCCGCCGAGGCACGCGAGTGGGGGCACGTGGGCTGGCGGGGGTGGTCTAGCTGGTGATGTAGCGCGCGAACGTCATTCGAGCGATGCACCCGCCGCACTCAAGAACGATCTGGCGTTCTGGCCCCTGCGACTGTTGAAGAATGCTCAGCTTGCGCTTGCTGAAGCACTCGGGGCAGTATTTGTGCGTGGACTCGTTCGGGCTGGTGACGTCGTTTGCGACGTAGGCAAACGCGCCCGCTCCAACCTCCTTCAGCGCGTATGCATTCGCTTGTAGGTCAAAATCATCGCGCTTTTTGATCTTGCCCTGAAGCTGCGCTACCTCGCTTTTAAGTGACTGGTTTTGTTCCATCAGTTGGTTGCACTTGTCCGTCAGCGCGAACAATTTTGAGCTGAAGTCCAGACTGATCGACGCGATGCTTGCCTGCTTTGTGACGTCGCTAGCAGCTTTGGTGATGTCTAGTAAAGCTTTGGCCGAGCCAAGGGCGGCCGATATTTCAGCAAGCATGTAGTAAGCCTATCGTAGTGCGGTTGACCTGGGATGATGCGTCGCTCCACCTCACGCAGAAGCTTGAAGCCGAAGCCGTGGATCGCAAGCAGGCACTCCGGGTAGCGCGCTGCGATCTGCTCCACGGTTGTCGACTAGTGCGACTCCAGCAGGCGCCGGACGCGGGGCGTGAGCGGGGTGAGCGAATCGGCCATGTCCGCATTGTGGGGCAGGGTGAGGGCGTGAAAAAGCCCGCACGGGGCGAGCTGGTGAGGGTGGGGCGGCGCGGTTAGGCGGCTCTGCGCTCCGGCTCTTTGTACTCCAGAGGCTCCAGGCGCTCATTGGCCTGCGCAGCCTGGGCCTCAAGGTTGCGCATAACTTCGCGCATGCCTTCTTTTGCCCATCGGCTGAGGATATCGCGCATCAATGGCTGGTAGCCAACCCCGTGATGCTGCGCGATCAGCTTGTAGGTTTCGATCAAGCTGATCGGCATGCGGATAGAGATGGCCTTTAAGCCTAATGCAGCGTCCAGAGCGTCTTCGTACTCTTGTCCTGCGATGCGCGTCGTTTCCTGGTTGACGCCCAAGGCTCCGCTTTCCCATGCAGAAGGGGTGCCTTTTACCTTTTTCATGTCCATTGCTCCTATTTGAGTAGCTGGTGGTAGACAGCTACCATTGCATCTGTTGGCTCGAAACAAGTCTTGATGACTACATTGGGGCCTTTTTGTATATACACAACCTTGAGGCGTCGACCAGCGTTCGTGTAGGCGATGAAGAACAGGCTGGGCGGATCAGTCTGATGGTCTTCCAGGTCATCAAGAAGTACCGGAAACTTCCTGTTAAGGAAGCATTGCTCCACTTCATTCCGTGTGACACTGTGCTTCTCCGTGAGCTTCTTTAGGATGCTTGGTGCGATGGAGAACTTCAACATCGGAGTGATCATAGCATTTTGTATATACACTGTGGATTAGTTGTGGCTATCTATCTGCACCAGTTCCGCTGGTGTTCGCTAACTGTTGCATCCCGGACGATTGCATAGATGAAAACCGCTACCCGCTGTTCATGGCCCGAGCCGTATTGCGGGAGTTGATAGAGTCCTTGCAAGCCACCGGGAGTGCCACGCCATGCTGATAGCCCTGCACAAGAACGCCCGCACGACACCGGCCGTGCGCGCCGAGATCGCGGCCAGCCACGAGACCGCCGCTGTCCTGGCCCAGCGCTTTGGCATCACCGAGCAAACGGTCTACAAGTGGAAGAAGCGCCAGGTCTTTGGGGATCGCTCGCACACGGCCCATCGCCTGCAGACGGTGCTCACGCCGGCGCAAGAGAGCGTGGTGGTGCACCTGCGGCGCACCTTGCTGCTGCCCCTGGATGACCTGCTGGCTGTCACGCGGGAGTTCATTTGCCCCCATGTCTCGCGCTCAGGCCTGGATCGGTGCCTGCGCCGCCATGGCGCGGGCAACCTCAATGCCCTCAAGCCCCAGGAGCCTACCGTGGCCCACAAGGCCTTCAAGAGCTACGAGCCGGGCTATGTGCACATGGATGTGAAGTACCTGCCCCAGATGCAGGATGAGAGCAGTCGGCGCTACCTGTTCGTGGCCATCGACCGGGCCACGCGCTGGGTGTACGTGGCCCTCAAGGCCAACAAGACCGCCGCCAGTGCACAGTCCTTCCTGAAGGCACTGCACAAGGCCTGCCCGATCAAGATCCACAAGCTGCTGACCGACAACGGCAAGGAGTTCACCGATCGCCTGTTTGCCAGCCGCGAGCGCCAGCCCAGCGGCAACCACGAGTTCGATCAGTTGTGCGACGAGTTGGGGATCGAACACCGCCTGACCAAGCCCAGAACGCCCAGGACCAATGGCATGGTGGAGAGGTTCAACGGTCGCATTGCCGACGTGCTCAAGACGCACAGGTTCAACAGCCGCGAGGACATGGAGCAGACCTTGCTGCGTTATGTGGCCCTGTACAACCACCAACTGCCGCAGTCAGCGCTGGGCAGCAAGACGCCTATGCAGACCATGAAGCAGTGGTATCAGGAGAGCCCGCATCTGTTTCACAAGCGACCTTATGATCGTCCGGGATGCGACACCTAACTGTCAGCTAGTAGCGCTCGCGATGAGGCCCTGTAATGCGTTCGCTTGCGTCCTGTGGAGGCTTCATGGACTTGCTGGAGGTGCGTGTCTAAAGACCCACGGCGCCACCGGCTCCTTGTCCGCCCACAGCCCACGCCGCGCATCCTCAGCGGCGGCACGGTGTTTCGGTGGCAGGCAGGGAGCGCCCACATCGCCATCCAGAGCGGTTTCCGTTTACCGGCGGATTCCACTGCTGTACGGCCCACCCGGCTGCAGCTTGCCGATGGCGCTCCACACGCCCATGTACGCATCGTGCAGGGGCTTGTCCTTGGTGGAGCCCTTGAAGTTGCTGTAGTCGATGTTCATGACTCGCTGGGTGATCGCGGCGGCCACATCGGTGCGCTTGATCCGCGCCCGGCAGCGGTAGTCGTTGCCCAGCGTCACTTCGACCTCGGCGCCGGGAAACACGCGCTCGATGTCGCCGTCACGGCGCGCTCGCACCAGCAGTTCGTCAGGGGTGCAGTCCTTGTCCACGATGGACAGGAATGCATTGTTCAGGCACAGCCACATGGGTTCATTCCTATGTCAGGTCAGATCGACGTTCCAAATCCATTCACTGGCCCGTTTGCGTAGATCGACGGGGCCATTCGTGTCGTAGCTGTGCTCTTGTCCGCGCGCTCCGTAAGCGCAGAGCGCTCCGGCATCTGTCGCGACCACCTTCAATCGCTCAGTCAGCAACCGCCATCCATACGGGCTGAGGATCTCTTCACGCAGGCCCTCATGCATGCCTGTCGGGATGGCGATTCGCGTCGGCCATTCGCCATACCGCGTGAAGTGTCCCGCCAGGGTGTCAAGTACCCGATGCCCGGATGCCAAACCCCACTCGTAGATCACTATCGCCTTGGCTGGCAGCGCTTTCAGAATGGGGGCGTCGTTCGGGTGTGACGTGATGCCTCGCAGCTCACTGATCGGCACCAGCATCACCACCTGCGATTCCCAGCCCATGGCCGCCGGGCTGCCCCCGATCCGCCGGGCGGTGTAGTAGCGCGTCACGCTGGTGGATCGGACACTGTCGCACAGATAGCCGGTCAGCTCGACCTGCAGGCCCGACTCCTCGAAGGCCTCCTTGATGGCCGAGGCGCGCGGGCTCAGGCCGTCGAGCTTGCCCTTCGGGAACGTGTGCCGGTAGCCCCCGAAGGCATTGGTGGGCGCCACCACCCACACCCGGCCGTCGGGCTCAATCGTCACCACGCCAGCGGCCGGCTTCTTGCCGGGTGCGCTGGGCACTGGTGGCTCGGTGAAGCTCAGGCCTGCCACAAGCGCCTCCCAGCCGGCTGCATCCGTCGGCGCCCCCTGCCAGGCCGACACCGGGACGTCGTTGATCGTCTCCGGCATCGCGCTGTCTGGCACGGCCGTAGCGATGCCTTGGGGGTCGGCCCACGCCTGGGCAAGGCTGGCCTTGCTGGGCTGTTTGATCGGAACAGTGTGGCCGTGCTCGTTACAGCGTGGATGCATCTTGGTCATGGTGGCTTTCTTCATTGGGCCAAACAAAATCGTCATCCTCGATGAAATGCCCGTCGCCCAGGCTGCGGTTCCAAAATAATTGAAAGGCTGGCCGTGAACTTTGCTAACGGGGTTTCGATGAACGCGACTCTGCAGATCACGTCACTTTCCTTCGAAGTCTTTCGCTCAATTCGCGCATTCCTGAGCCCATAGTCGGCACCAACTCGTCGTAGCCGCTAGATTGTGGATGCACAACTACAAACTCAGAACTAGCCGCAAACGAACCCGCGATGATGTCGTCCGCCTCGAGCAAAGGTTGAGACCCTCTGCTTCCAATCAAGCATCGTTTCACGCTGAGTGGAAATACCACATACTCGACTGAATCATCATGCTCAACCAGCGGAATGCCGCGAGTTCCGACGGAAGCTCCCCATGCAATTGAATCGCCGAGCACCAGTGCGACATCAAAGTCCTGAACGACGTATCTAAATTTCGAGTAGCTGGTCGCTCTTTGCGCAGGCGTGGGTTCCTTTTTGAGCAACGCGTTGTGTGCATCGACAATACGTGTAGGCACCAGCTTCTCCAAGCGGCTGAAGGCCAGCGAAGTGATCAACTGAAAGCTTGGATCCCTTGCCTGATCTGACGCGTCGAGCTTCGCTCTTATAACGCCAACAACTGTGTCGACCATGGTCGCAGTTTGAGAGCGCCAGGCTGCGGAACGCGTGTAGAAGTGCGAAAGGACAGTCGCTGCGTCGACGCAATCCACGGTTCCCTCGGGGCATTCGACCAACTTGCATAGCACTTTCCAAATCTTCGTCTCTTCGCGGGTGATCGCTTCATCCGTCGTCCCGTCACCTGGAGTTCCATGGAAATCGGTTTCTAAGGCCACGTTCTTGGTCTTGGCCGAAAATCGCGACCCGTCAGTGCGGATGACCATCACCGCGCCGTTTGTATCCGCGAACCGGCGCAACAGCATCTGCGGGATGTAATGTTGTCGCCTACCTGCCATTGGAGAACCCGTCTGTCGTAGCATTTGCCCACAGCGCTGCGATCGCGCTGCTCTTCGCGTAAGCGACCGGGTAGCAGAAATTCGATGGCTCGAGACCAGTCTTCATTTGGAAACCCCGCCTCTCAACCCCTCATACAACCCCGCCGGCCCCAGCAGAATCCCCTTCAGCCCGGCCCGCACCTGCTCCGAGTCCAGCGCCTGCTTGCTCATGATCTGATGCGCCTCGAAGGCCTCGATGATGGCGTTCATCAGTTCGGCCTCGAAGTTGGGTGAGGCGGCGAACTGCGCCTTGGTGTTGTTGCGCGCCTGCTCGGCCAGCAGCTCGGACTCCATCAGCTTGCCCCGGATGACGTGGTTGACGTAGACCAGCTTGTCGTCGTCGGTCAGCTCGCCTTCGAACAGGTCGTTCACCTTGGCCAGGATTTCCGACAGCAGCGCCTTTTCCTTGTCCTGCCCCTGGCCTGAGCCGGTCTCGGTCATGGGCTTGAGCTTGAATTCGCTGTCCGTGTCGTTCAGCACCAGCGTGCGCTGCCCCTGATCCTTCAGCTTGTGGTGCGTCAGCACCACCTTGGACAGGTCGATCCCCTCGCGCTCGCGGCCAAAGTCCAGCAGCGGCAGCAGGCGCTTGAAGAAGAGGGCGCGTTTTTCGATGGCGGTATTGCCGTAGTCGAACAGCTGGCCGAGGAAGGCGTAAACCCGCACATAGGTGGCCAGGTCGCGCTTGAACAATTGCAGCGCGTCCAGCTCGTCCTTGGCCGCCTGCTGCTCGGGGCCGTCGGGCTTGGCGCTGTCCAGTCTGGCCTTGGCGGCCTGGTACTGCTTCAGCAGCCGATCCGCCACCGGCTCGATGGCCGCCACCAGCATGGCCTGGGTGGCGTTGGGGTTCAGCTCGGCGTTCACCACCCGCTCGACCTCGAACTCGTCATAGTGCCCGCTCGCATCCAGCTTGGCCTTCAGCTCCAGGATCAGGTTCGGGTCGGTCACGCCGGCCAGCTCGGCCGTCTCGTAATAGATTTGGAAAGCCGCCAGCACCTCGTCTGGTTCATTGACGAAGTCCAGAACATAGGTGGTGTCCTTCAGCCCATGCGGGCCGTTGTAGGCCCGGTTCAATCGGCTCAGGGTCTGCACCGCCTGAATGCCGGCCAGGCGCTTGTCCACGTACATGCCGCACAGCAGGGGCTGGTCGAAGCCGGTCTGGAATTTGTTGGCCACCAGCAGAATCTGGAACGCCTCGGTGTCAAAGGCCTCGCGCATGTCCTTGCCTGCCAGGCCCGGGTTCAGGCTGGCCGAGCGTTCGGTGACCGGCTCACCGCTCTGCTCGTCCAGCACCTCGCCCGAGAAGGCCACCAGGGTGCCGATGGCGTAGCGGTGCTCCTGGATGTACTGGTCGATGGCGCGCTTGAAGCGCACCGCCTCCAGCCGGCTGGCCGTGACCACCATGGCCTTGGCGTGGCCGCCCAGCAAGGGTTGCACGTTGTCGATGAAGTGCTCGACGATGATGGCCACCTTCTGGCTGATGTTGTAGGGGTGCAGGCGCACCCAGCGCATCAGGCCCTTGACGGCGGCGCTTTGCTCGACCTCGGCATCGGTCCAGTCCCGGCCCTCGTGGGTGAGTTGAAAGGCCAGTTTGTACGGCGTGTAGTTCTTCAGCACATCGAGGATGAAACCCTCCTCGATGGCCTGGCGCATGGAATAGACGTGGAAGGCCTGCGGCAGGTTGCCCGGGCCGGCCGGCTGATCGGGCTGTGGGCGGCGGCCAAACAGCTCCAGCGTCTTGGCCTTGGGCGTGGCGGTGAAGGCGATGTAGGTGATGCCGGCGTCTGCCCCGGCGCGGGCGCTCATCTGCGCCAGCATGATGTCTTCGTTGCTGACTTCGCCGCCATCCTGCAATTCCTTCAGCTCCTCGGCGCTCAGCAGCTCTTTCAGCTTGGCGGCCGCTTCGCCGGTCTGGCTGGAATGGGCCTCGTCGGCAATCACGGCAAAGCGCTTGCCCTGGGTGGCGGCCAGCTCCTGCACCTTGGCCAGCGCGAAGGGGAAGGTCTGGATGGTGCAGACGATGATCTTCTTGCCGCCCGACAGGGCTTCGGCCAGTTGGTGGCTCTTGCTGGCGTCGTTGCCGGTGATGGTCTGCACCACGCCGGTGACGCGCTGAAAGTCGAAGATGGCGTCGCTCAACTGCGCGTCCAGCACGTTGCGGTCACTCACCACCAGCACGCTGGAGAACAGCTTCTGGTTCTGCGCATCGTGCAGGTCGGACAGAAAGTGCGCCGTCCAGGCGATGGAGTTGGTCTTGCCCGAGCCGGCACTGTGCTGGATCAGGTACTTGCCGCCTGCGCCATCGGAGCGCACCGATTGCACCAAGCGGCGCGTGGCGTCCAACTGGTGGTAGCGCGGAAAGACGATGGCCTTGATCTTCTTCTTGTCGTCGCGCAGGGTGACCAGGTAGCGCTCGATGATCTCCAGCCAGGAGTCGCGCTGCCACACCTGCTCCCACAGGTAATGGGTGCGGTGGCCGGCCGCATACGGCGGATTGCCCGCCCCGCCGGCATCGCCCAGGTTGAAGGGCAGGAACTGCGTGGCCGGCCCCAGCAGCCGGGTGGCCATGTGCACCAGCCGGTTGCTGACGGCAAAGTGCACCAGCGCGCCGCGCGGGAAGTCGAGCAGCGGTTCGGTGGTGGCCTTGCCCTTGGGCTTGGGAATCCGGTCGAAGCGGTACTGGTCGATGGCCCGGTTGACGTCCTGGGTGAAGTCGGTCTTGAGCTCGGCGGTGGCCACCGGAATGCCGTTGAGCAACAGCACCAGGTCGATGATGTCGTCGTGGTTGGTCCGCACTTGGCGCAGCACGCGCAGGCGGTTGGCTGCGTACTTGGCCTGCAGCTCGGGGTTCATGCCCAGCGCCGGCTTGAACTGGGCCATGCGCAGCGGGGCCTTCAGGCCCAGCAGGTCGAAGCCGTGGCGCAGGACGTGCAGCGTGCCCTGGGTGTCGAGGGCCCTGCGCAGGCGGTCGAGCACGATGGTTTCAGTGGCGGCGCCGTGGTTCTTGAGCAGGGTCTCCCAGGCCTGCGGCTGGGTGGCCTGCAGCCAGGCCATCACGTCGGCCGGATACAGCGCACGCGGGGTGTCGTAGCTGCGGGCGTCGCCCTCGGTGCCGGGTTCGGCGTACAGCCAGCCGTGGGCGGACAGGTGGTCGCAGATGTCGCGTTCGAGGTGGAATTCGGTGTGCACGGACATGGCGGTGGTTTATGAGCCAAATCGGGCTCTGGCGCTTGTGCAGCAAGCGCGAGCAGCTATTGAAGCACGAGTATTCATGCCGCCAGGCCGCGCACGTCGATCTGGCCGGTGACGGCGGCGGAGATCAGGGCGGTGCGGCGTTCTTGGAGCAGGGTGATGGCGGTGCGGGCTTCGGACAGCAGCGAATCGAGTTTCTCCGATTCCAGCTGGATATAGGAACTGATGCTGGCCCGCTCCTCCGCTGTTGATGGAACTGCGATTACGAGATTCATCAACGCTTCGATGGTAAGTTTGGGCTGTGCTGAGCCAGTTATCACGGGAGCCAATTCAAGCGCCTCGATGCGCTCTGCCCAGAATCGCACGTTCGCATCAATGGGCTTAAGAATGTGCGCGTGGTTATTGACCCAGTACTTACCAGTTGCCACAAAAGCAATTGGGGTCACACGACTCAGCAGATTTGCACCATCTTCGGAAACAAGAACGAGGTCCTCCTCAAATATGTACTCGTCAATGCTGTCGATCACCCCCGAAGCGCCGTAATACGGAAAATCTCCTTGCTTGGCGGTTCGTTCTTCAGCGCTGAGCGGCACCCGTCGGCTGTCAAGGCTGGAAAAGAACCTCTTTATTGCACCAACCTCCCAATGCGCCGGCACCTCCCCCAGCCACTCCACGCCCGAGTCCTTCATCGGCACGTTAGGGTCCAGCCCCTTGGTCACGGCGTGGGAGATGACGGCCTGGCGCTTTTCCTGCAGCAGGGCGATCAGCTTTTCCTGCTCGGCCACCAGCGCGTCGATCTTGGCGGTTTCGCGGTCGAGGAATGTGGCGATGGCGGTTTGTTCGATCACCGGCGGGAGCGGCGCAGCCAGACGGATGAGCTCCGAAGCATTGATCGCTGGGTAGCTGACCCCAACAGAACGAGCGATTACCTCATTGACGAAGCCTTCTGTATGGCAGGCGTAGCCGAGGAATCGACTCGCCAGCTTTCGCGGACGGAGCACGGCGAACCCGGTCGAGGCCACCATGTTCTCCGGCGGGTTGGATACTTGAGCGATGGCGCGAAGGTATGTCCGCACCGTCGAAATCAGGATGTCACCATCGCGGACGATGCGGCGCGCCCGCGACGGCGCTGCGCCAAAAGCGACGAGCGAGGTCTCCACGATCCCACGCCCAGCCTCCACGCCAGAAATCTCCACGTACTCGATCACCTGATCTGCTGGCGTTGTCTCTGGCAACACTTCGTCATTACATGAAGCAACGGCGTTGAGACGCTCGACCGCCCAATGCTCCGGCACGTCCCCCAGCCATTCGACGCCGCTGTCCTTGTACGCCGGGTATCGCGCGAAACTCATGCGGCCTCAAACAAAGGTCGCCACCGACACGCCAAAGCGCTCGGCGAGAGCCCGCACCTGGCGCAGGTTCAGCTCGCGCTTGCCAACAAGAATCTCAGAAACCACGCCCTGGCTGCCCAGCTCGGTCAAGTCGCTCTGGCGCAGGCCGTGCTGCTCCATCAGAAACTTGAGCGCCTGCACGCCCGTGGCCTCGGGCAGCGGGTGGTGGCGGGTCTCGTAGTTTTCGATCAGATCGCCCACGATGTCGGCCAGCTCCATGGCGGGGTGACGCTCGTCGCCCTGGGCGGTGTCCAGCAACTGCTCCAGCATGGCCGTCATGCGGGCGTAGTGGGCTTTGCTGCGGATGGGGGCAATGTCGGTGGCGGCGCGAAACTGCTCCCAGGCCGGGAGCAGGTGGCGGGTGTCGATGGCTGCGTTCATGGTTTCCATGCTCCTTTGTCGTAGTCCTGGTGCGTCAGCACCGCCTTGATGTACAGCACCTGCGCCTCGAAGCGGATGTAGGCGATCAGCCGGTACTTGTTGCCGCCGATGTCGAACACCACCAACTCGCCCACCTTGTCCACGGCGTTGAAGGCGGCCTTGAGCTCGGCGCAGTGGGCAAAGCGGTTCTTCTCGATCACCCGCCGCCAGCCTTGCAGTGGTGCCTCGGCCTGGGGATGCCTGGCAATGAAGGCCCGCAAGGCGCTGTTGCTGATGACGCGCATGGGGACAGTCTATCTCAAATTGAGATATTGAGTCGTGCCGTAGGGCGTCATGCCGACAGCCCCCTGATCATCTCCAGGATGCGGTCGGTGGTGGTTTTCAGCTCGGCATCGATCTCGGCCAGCGGCCGGGGTGGCTTGAAGACGTAGAAGTGGCGGTTGAACGGGATTTCGTAGCCCACCTTCGTCTTGTCGGGGTCGATCCAGGCGTCGGGCGCGTGCGGCAGCACCTCGCGCTCGAAGTACGCGGCCACGTCGTCCTGGTAGGGCACGTTCTCGGTGTCGCGCAGGCTGCTGTCGGGCTGGGGCTTGCCTTTTTGCTTGCCTTTGAGGCCCAGCACGATCTGCCCGGCTTCATCCCGCAAGGGGCGCTCCACGGTGATGGCGTGGTAGCCGAAGTCCTCGTTGTCGAAGAGGCGGCTGATGGGCTTGCCCTCGTCGTCCTGCGCTGGCTGGAAGTTGCCGAACAGGCGGGTGATGTGGGCAATGTGATCGTCCGAGAGTTCCTTGCGCTTGGAGCCGAGGCTCTTGCGCATTTTCTGCCACATGCCGCTGGCATCGATCAGTTGCACCTTGCCCCTGCGCGCGGGCGGCTTGCGGTTGCTGATGATCCAGACGTAGGTGGCGATGCCGGTGTTGTAGAACATGTCGGTGGGTAGGCCGACGATGGCTTCGAGCAGGTCGTTTTCAAGCACGTAGCGGCGGATTTCGGATTCGCCCGAGCCGGCGCCGCCGGTGAACAGGGGCGAGCCGTTGAGCACGATGCCGAAGCGGCTGCCGCCTTCCGATGTGGGGCGCATTTTGCTGAGCAGGTGCAGCAGGAACAGCATGGAGCCGTCGGACACGCGCGGCAGGCCGGGGCCGAAGCGGCCGGCGAAGCCTTGGGTCTCGTGCTCCTTGCGCACTTCCTTCTCGACTTTCTTCCATTCGACGCCGAAGGGCGGGTTGGAGAGCATGTAGTCGAAGTGCTCGCCGGAGTGGCCGTCGTCGGAGAGGGTGTTGCCGAAGACGATGTTGCCCACGTCCTGGCCCTTGATGAGCATGTCGGCCTTGCAGATGGCGTAGGACTCGGGGTTGAGTTCCTGGCCGTAGACGTTCAGGCTGGCCCGGGGGTTGAGTTCGGCCAGGTATTCACCGGCGACGCTGAGCATGCCGCCGGTGCCGGCCGTGGGGTCGTACAGGGTGCGCACCACGCTGGGTTTGGACAGGGCGTCGCTGTCTTCGACGAACAGCAGGTTGACCATCAGGCGGATGACTTCGCGCGGGGTGAAGTGCTCGCCGGCGGTTTCGTTGGAGAGTTCGGCGAACTTGCGGATCAGCTCCTCGAACACGGTGCCCATGTCGGCGTTGCTGACCTTGCTGGGGTGCAGGTCGATCTGACAGAACTTCTCGGTCACCTGGTAGAGCAGACCGGCCTTGGACAGGCGCTCGATCTGGGTCTGGAACTCGAAGTGATCGAAGATGTCGCGTACCTCGGGTGAGAAGCCTTGCAGGTAGCTCTGCAGGTTCTGCGCCACGTGGGTGGGGTCGCCCAGCAGCTTGTTCAAGTCCAGCGGCGACTGGTTGAAGAACGGCAGGCCGGTCTTGCGCTTGAGGAAGGGGTCGGGGTTGACGCCCAGCTTTTGCCTGGCGGCGAGTTCGGCCAGCACCGCATCCTTGGTGGATTCGAGAACGCTATCGAGGCGGCGCAGGACGGTGAAGGGGAGGATGACCTTGCCGTAGTCGGACTGCTTGTAGTCGCCGCGCAGCAGGTCGGCGACGGACCAGATGAAGGAAGACAGGGCGGGTTGGGATGCCATGTGTCCGAGTGTATCGGGGCGTGCGGTGCCCACTGAGGGGCGGTGAAAGCCTGGGCACTTCGCAACCACAAGGGCAGGTGGTGCTTTGCCGGTCAGAAGGTCGAAGGCGCGTAGGGTCAGGAAGATGCCGCGTTGCAGTCGTGAAGGCAGACTGAGGCAATGGCCCGCCAACCCCTCGACCCGACGTATTGGGCGGAAATTCGCCGTCACTGGGAATTCGACCCGGACTCGCCGTCGTATCTGGAAGCCGCGCGGCGCGCGGCTGAGAACCACGACTTTGCCCTGCCGACCAAGGCGGCCATTGCCAAGCGCGCGGCCGGACAACGGTGGCAGCGCCATGGCTCCATGATCGGGGTCAACGAGAGCGCGCACCTCAAGGCCGACGCGCTGGTGAATGCCGACGGCACGCGGGCCGATGTTGACGGTCAGGTTGACGGTGCGGCGCCAAAAAAAGGAAGTTTGGAATCCGCCAGGATGGCGCAGGCCTCGCGCGAAGAGTCCGAAAACAAACGCGCCGAACTCGACGTGCGCCACCGCACCGAGTGGCGCCAGGTGGCCGTGCTGCGGCAGGAAGCCCTGTCCAGGCGCCACACCGACCCCGTCGAGGCATTCAATCGCCTGAAGGTGGCGAAGATCACCGCCGAGATCACCATGCTGCAGCAAAACGGCGAGCGGCGAGCCTGGGGCATGGAGATGTCATTCGATTCGGCCCAGCTGGCCGAGATGTCAGATGCGCAGCTTGAGGCGATTGCGGCGGGGAAGATGCCGAGGTAATCAGGCCGTCGTTGAGTTCACGCCTTCGTTGAGTTCACGCCTTCGTTGAGTTCACGCCTTCGCCCTGTTCGGTATCCATGCCGCTTTGGGCGTCCTGGATCCGCTGCATAGGCAGGAGCGGGGCGGTCTGAACCACCACGGCGTCGACGTCCAGGACGGTGCTGGGTGCAAAAAGCGTGGCGAACGCGCGGCGGGAACGCTCATCGGCACCGGCCACCCATTCGGCCGCGCTGGCCTTGTCAGCCTCCATCGTGGCGGCGAGCCAGTAGCACACGCACCGGCGCGGCACGCCGCCTCCAGCGATGGCGTTCCAGCATTCGCGGATGGCCACCTCTCTGACGACCAAGCCTTCGCGTTCCAGCAGCTTCATGGTCTTGACCAAGTTGGAAATGTCGGCACCGATGTGCCGGGCGATGTCGCTCACGGCATAGGGCGGTTCGCCCCATTCCGAAAAATCACTTCCCAGCTCGGCCAGTGCAGCCAAGGCGGCGCGTTTGGTTCGGGTCATCCTGGGCATGTCTTATTCACCAGTTGCGGAAGTGGTGTTCTCGATGCTGGATCGGGTGCATCGGGCCGGAAAATAGTCCGGAAAATCAGAACCTCGCATCAGCGCTGAACCCGCGAGGTGCCGGCGCCTTTTGGGGCAGCGTGGCCTGCGGCGCATCGCCTCCCCAGCCATCAAACCGCGTCTGATCACCTTGATAGAACAGGCTGATGCGCCCACACCGACCCTGCCGGTTTTTTGCCACCGACAACTTGGCGTAGTGCTTCCACTCGGGGCTCATCTCAGGCTTGGCCTGGATCGGCCGGTGAACGAACAGCACCACGTCGGCGTCCTGCTCGATGGCGCCCGAGTCGCGCAGGTCGGACAGCGCCGGTGTGGCGTCCACCCGTTCCTCGACCTTGCGGTTCACTTGGGCGAGGCAGATCACCGCGATCTCCAGCTCCTTGGCGAGCGATTTCAGGCCCCGGCTGATTTCCTCGAGCTGGTAGGCGCGCGGCGCCTTGGCGTCCAGGCCAGACATCAGGCCGATGTAGTCCACCACCAGCACGTCGAGGCCGCGCGTGCGCTTTAGGGCCCGGGCCTTGGCACGCACCTGGTTGATGTTCAGGCCGCCCTGATCCGACACGCGGAAGTTCAGGTTCTTGGCGCGATCCACGCCGTCCATGACGCGATCCCAGGCCAGGCCGTCGCCACGGTTCGGGCGCATCACGCTCGACAGGCTCACACGGCCCAGCATCGCCGTCATGCGGTCGCGCAGCTCGCGGTGCGGCATCTCCATGCTCAGAAAGCCGACGCCGTAGTCCTGCGCCATGTGCAGGCCGATGGTCATCGCCAACGCCGTTTTGCCTTGCGCTGGGCGCGCGCCGATGATGTAGAGCCCGCCCGGCCGCAGCCCGCCTTCGAGGAATTCGTCCAGGTCGGCCAAGCCCGTGGCCCACGAGCGGATTTTCCCGGCTGCCCGGTCTTCTAGCACCTGCGTGTGGGCCAGCATCCCCTCGTGGGCCTCAATCCATTCGTCGCGCGGCGCGTCCTGCACCAGCTTGGCGAGCCGGGCCTGAGCAGCCTCGATGCGGTCGTCGATGTCGCGGTTTTTCTCGAAGGCAAGGCCGCTGATTTCGTCGGCCACGCGCATCAGGTCGCGGCTGCGCGACTGCTCGATCACGATGCCGGCGTGGTGCGCCAGGTTGGCCGTGCTGGGCACGAACTGCGCCAGCTCGTTGAGCTGTGCCAGCGTGACACCAGCGCCCCCCAGCGCCTGCGCCACCGTCACCACGTCGGCAGGCTTGCCGGTGCCTAGCTGGCGGGCGATTTCAGCGAACACGACGCGGTTGTCGTCCGAGAAAAAATGCTCAGGCTTGAGGCGGTCGCTGATGCGGTCGAATGCCGAGTTGTCCAGCAGCAGCGCGCCGACCACCGCCGATTCCGACTCCAGCGCAGCCGGCGGGATGCGCAGCGGGGCGAGAAAGTCTGGCGCGTTCATGCGGCCACCGCCTGTTCTGCGTTGTCAAAATTGCCCTCAATGACCTTCGCAAAGTTGGCCTCGTTCATCAGCCAAGCCAGCGTGCAGCCTGCCCATTTTCCGTTGCGACCGGTCAGGAAATCCGACACGGCAACGTAGCCAAAAAATCGATCGAAGAAATCGATAGCCTGCTCGGGGGTTTCGGCGTATGGCTTGCCACTACGGGTCTTTGCCGTCAGCACCCATCGCCACCGCGACCGCATGTCGCGCGCTCGCGTCCCACCCCATAGCTCCGGCTTTGGATTCGGAAGCATCGGCAGCCGCTTGGCAAACAGGTCGATCAGCTTGGCATGCGGGCAGTCGGGAATGCCGGGGGCGGCAGCACCGGCTGGCGACGAAGAAGCGTTAGCTTCTTCAATAGAACTGATGGATATTGACGGATCAATGACGGATTGGGCCGCACCGGCGCGGCCCGTCTCGCCGCATCCATGCGGCCCGTCTGCCGCATCCACGCTACCCGTCGCATCGGTGCTACCCGTCGCATCCACGCGACCCGTAGGGGCCGCATCCATGCTGCCCGTAGGGGTAGCATCCATGCGACCCGTCTTCAGGCGATCAAGCGCCAATTGGTATTCACGGGTTGTGCCCGGTGCGCCTCCGTCCTTATTGCCAACGACGGTGACCAACCCCTTGGCGATAAGTCGGCCAATGATGCGCTGCACTTGAGAACGGCCCAGTCTGACCCGCTTTGCGATCCATCCGATGGACGGGAAACAGAAGCCGCTGTCATTGCACCGGTCAGCCATCGCCAACAACACCAGCATTTCGCCGCTGCTTTCGGGATCAAAGCAGCTCTCCCAGACGAGAGCCGAAACTGTGATGCTCATTGCCTCACACCTCCGCTGATCTGTCGCAGGAACGCCTGGGCTTCGTCCAGGTCTGCCAGCTCGCGCAACAGGCCCCAGCGGGCCGCGATGAGGCATGGCGTGCCGTCGCTGCGCGTGCTGGTGGTCAACGTGTGGCCGGCGAGGGCGAATTGTTTGCGCAAGGATTCCAGGCGCTCGGCCTGGCCCTGCGATGTGATGGACTTGGAAATCACCTGCGGCTCCTGTGCTCGACGGATCGCGCCCACCCTGAGGGCAGGCGCAATCACTGGGCCTAGTCGGCCAGCGATTCGATTTCGTGGGCGCGCTGCCGGGCGTCAGTCGCCATCTGGGCAACGGCACCGAGGACCGCCTGGCGCCGCTCGATGTCGAGTTCCGCGAGCGCGGTGGCGCCGGAGCTGATGGTCAGCAGGAGCAAAAGGCTTTCGATGCGAAACAGGTCGTGCTCGAGCTGCGCGCCAAGGTCGTTGGCGATGGCAATTTGGCTGGAATTGTTGACCTGCGGGTAACTTTCAGGAATAATCTGACTATTCATTTGCAAACTCCATTTTTGCGGTGAACTGGGTTGAGGCGTTGACGCGCCTCGCCCTTTTTTTTGACCAAAACTCGGCCAAAAAATCAGGCATGTGGACGTTAGCTATGCTTTCGAGAGCAGTCAAGCGAGAATTTGCTTAGGCTGCAGCCTTGCTGGCGCGCCAGGCCAGCAGTTCGGCCTCATCAAAAACCACAATCCTCGGAGTGATCCTGAATGGTTTCGGGAAGCTCGGATCCGTAGACATGATCTTGTAACTAGTGGACCGCGCACAGCTGATGGTCTTATGCACATTTCCAGCGCGAACGCTACGAAAAGGCAATTTTTTGCTATCGCCAAAACTCATAAAAATCTGACCTCTCCAAATCTCAGCTTGATTGCTGCTGTCCCGCAGTTTCCATCAAGGTCCTTTGCGGCGCAACACACGTTTCACCACTGAGATGGCGTCTTAATTACCCGCAGGTCAATATGAATGCTTGGTCAATAAGTTCGATATTTTTTGCGAACCCAATGAATATGCGCTTTTGACCTATCCAATAATTACCCTCAGGTAATTCAACGGCGCGCAATAAACCGAAATTGTCTTATTTGTTTCAGTTTGTTTTGTGGCGTTCTAGAGCAGGATTACGCTGTTTTTTCCCCAATTGGGATCACGTCGGCACCGACTCGCAGCTTGTCCAGATAGTCAGCCCACTGCACCATCATGTCCCGCCGCTGTGCGATGTAGCTGGTGCGGTCGTAGGCGGCACCCAGCGGGCCGCTCTTGCCATGGGCCAGTTGCGCTTCGATCACTTGCGGATCGGCGTCCAACTGCTCTCCAAGCACTGTGCGCGCCATCGCCCGAAAACCATGGGCGGTCATTTCCTCGCGGCTGTAGCCGAGACGACGAAGGGCCGTGTTGATGGTGTTGTCGCTCATGGGGCGCTCACCAGTCAGCAGGCTGGGGAACACGTAGCGGCCATGCCCAGTCAGTGGGTGCAGTTCGCGCAGAACCGTGACGGCTTGCGGGGCCAGCGGCACGAAATGCGGCCGGCCATTGATTTTCTGGGCCTTGCGCCGCTTCATCGCCTCGGCTGGGATGGTCAGCATGGCGTCTTCCAAATTAACCCAGGCCCATTCCATCGCTCGGATATTGCCGGGTCGCTGGAACAGCAGCGCCAACAGCTGCAGCGCGATGCGCGTTGCTGGGTGGCCGGTGTAGGCGTCCATCGCCCGCAGCAGCTCGCCCACCTGCTTCGGGTCGGTCACTGCTGCCATGTGCGTGACGGTCAGGGGCTGTAGCGCGTCGCTCAGGTCGGCCACCGGGTTGCGCTCGCTTCGCTCGGTTTGCACCGCGAAGCGGAAAACCTGGCCGGCGTTCTGGCGCAGCGTGTGCGCTGTGTCCAGGATTCCGCGCTTTTCCACCAGCCGCAGTACGTCCAGCACCTGGCGCGCCGTGATCGAGCCTATGGGGCGACGCCCCAAGGCTGGAAACAGGTAGCTTTCCATGCCGGTCAGCCACTTGTGGGCGTACTTCTCGCTCCACCCCGACGCCTTGATCTTGTGGTACTCGCGGGCCACCAGCTCAAAGGTATTGGCAGCTGCAACAGCCCGGGCTGCGCTGGCTTCACGCTTGACCTCGCCGGGATCTTGCCCGTCGGCAAGCAATTCGCGCGCGGCATCGCGTCCTTTGCGTGCCTTGGCGAGGCTCACAGCCGGATATACCCCCAACGCCAACAACCGCTGCTTGCCCGCGTGCCGAAAGGCCAGGCGCCAGTACTTGCTGCCTGTCGGCATGACGTGCAAAAACAACCCACCGCCGTCACTGTACTTGTCGCCAGCAGAGCGGCCCGTGGGCTTGACTTGTTTGACAAAGGTGTCAGTGAGTGCCATCGAATGCCCTGTTTGTTGGTATCGATTTGGCGGATTTCACTGGGTACCAGCAGAGATACCAACCAAATGCTTGGATGTCATGGTATCAAGGCTGACAACTCCGGACAATAAAAAACCCGCGATGCCAGAAGGCATGCGGGTTTTGAAGGCTTTCCCGGTCAATCCCGGACAAAGAGTTGGTGCGGCTGGCGGGGATCGAACCCACGACCCTCGGCTTCGGAGGCCGATACTCTATCCACTGAGCTACAGCCGCTTGAAGTGGAGCCGGTGATTATCGCCCATCAAACGCCGGCACCGGGCGCCACGGCCAGACCGATGCCGCGCAGAAAGGCTTCGATGGCCACTTGGCCCGTGTCTTCCAGGTCGAAGCCGCCGTCGAGCAGCCAGTTGTAGATCAGGCCATGCATCATGGCGCCCAGCCCGTGCGCCAGTTGCAGCGCGGGCGCCGGCAGGCGCACGCGGCGCGCGGCGGCGGCGCGCTCGAGCAGTTGGCGCAGGCAGTCGGTGCTCATGCGCTGCAGGGCGACGTGGCGCTCCAGCGCCGGTGCCAGGTCCTGCGCGTGCTCGGCCTTCTGCATGACGATCTGCAGCACGCGGCGGGTCTGCGCGTCGTGCGCGATCTGGTGCAGGGCGTGGCGCACGTGCTCGCACCAGGGCGCCAGCACGTCGCCCTCGCGGGTCAGCAGCTCTTCCAGTTCGGCGCTGAGCGGCAGCGTGACGCGGTCCAGCATGGCGTTGAACAGCGCGGCCTTGTCCTTGAAGTGCCAGTACAGCGCGCCGCGCGTGACGCCGGCGGCGTGGGCGATGTCGGCCAGCGAGGTGCGCGACACGCCCTGCTGCAGGAACACGCGCTCGGCCGCGTCCAGCAGCGCGGTGCGGGTGGCAAGAGCGTCTTCCTTGGTGCGGCGGGCCATGGTGGATGCTGGCGGGAACGAGAACAAGCCGCAACGATGCGGAAGAATTTTCGATCGATTGATTATATACATCCAAGAATGTATGTATAATTTCCCTGCTGCACGTCGCACAATAGCCCCTTTCGCCCGCCAGCCGCCCAGACCGCGTGCCCTCAGGCTGAGCCCATGCATCGCGCCCTCGACCGTTTCAGGCGCGGTCCTTTTTTGACTTTCATCAAAACCACCATGACGTCCGAACCTCAAGCCGCTCGCTCTTTTTCGACGCACCGCCTGGCCGCCGCCGGCGCCCTCGTCGTGCTGGCCGCCACGCTGGCCGCGTGCGGCGACAAATCCGGCGCGGCCGCGGACCACGGCGGCGGCGGCGCCCCCCCGCCGCCCGAAGTGGGCGTGGTGACGGTGCAGCCGGGCACGGTGCAACTGAGCACCGAGCTGCCGGGCCGGCTGGAGCCCTCACGCGTGGCGCAGGTGCGCGCCCGCGCCACCGGCATCCTGCTCAAGCGCAATTTCGTCGAGGGCAGCGACGTCAAGGCCGGCCAGGTGCTCTACCAGATCGACGCGGCGCCCTACGACGCCGCGCTGCAAAGCGCGCAGGCACAGCTGGCGCAGGCGCAGGCGCAGCTGGCGCAGGCCAGCGCGACGGCCACGCGCTACAAGCCGCTGGTGGCCGCCCGCGCCGTGAGCCAGCAGGACTACGACGCCGCGGTGGCCGCCGAGAAGGCCGCCCAGGCGCAGGTGGCCGCCGGCCGCGCCGCCGTGCGCACGGCGCGCATCAACCTGGGCTACGCCACCGTGACGGCGCCCATCTCGGGGCGCATCGGCCGCTCGCTGGTGACCGAGGGCGCCCTGCTGAGCGCGCAGTCGGCCACCGAACTGGCGACCATCCAGCAGATCAACCCGCTGTACCTCAACATCACCCGGCCCGCCACCCAGGTGCTGCAGCTGCGCGAGGCACTGCGATCCGGCCAGCTGGCGCGCGCCGGCAAGGCCGAGGCGGCGCGCGTGCAGGTGCTGCTGGAAAACGGCCAGACCTATGGCGAACCCGGCCGCCTGCTGTTCACCGACCTGACGGTCGACCCGACCACCGGCCAGGTGGGCCTGCGCGCCGAGGTGCCCAACCCGCAGGGCCTGCTGCTGCCGGGCATGTACGTGCGCGCGCGCCTGCAGCAGGCCGACGTGGACAACGCCATCCTGCTGCCGCAACAGGCCGTCACGCGCGGCGGCCCCAAGGGCGACACGGTGATGGTGGTGGGCGCCGACGGCTCATTCGCGCCGCGCACGGTCAAGATCGGCGAGGCGCAGGGCACGCAGTGGATCGTGCTCGACGGCCTGAAGGCCGGCGAGCAGGTGATGGTGGACGGCTTCATGAAGCTGTCGCCCGGCTTGAAAGCCGTCAAGCCCGTTCCTTTCAAGCCAAATCAGCCCTCAGCCGGCGCTGGACAAGCGCCAGCAGCTACTGATTCTGCAGCATCCACACCGCCTGCGGCGGTCGCCGCCTCGGCCCCTGCCGCCGCCGCGTCGCGCTGATCGGACACGAGCGACCGATCATGCCCAAGTTTTTCATCCACCGTCCCATCTTTGCCTGGGTCATCGCGATTTTCGTGGTGGTCGCGGGCATCGTCTCGATCACGCAGCTGCCGGTGTCGCAATACCCGTCGGTGGCGCCGCCCACCATCCGCGTGATGACCTCCTACCCCGGCGCCAGCGCCGAGACCATCGACGAGACCGTGATCTCGCTCATCGAGCGCGAGATGAACGGCGCCGAAGGCCTGATGTACATGGAGTCCACCTCGCCGGCCGGCGGCTTCGCGCAGCTGACGCTGACTTTCAAGCCGGGCACCGACCCGAACATCGCCCAGGTCGAGGTGCAAAACCGCCTGGCGCGCGCCGAGCCGCGCCTGCCCGACCTGGTCAAGCGCACCGGCGTGCGGGTGGACAAGGCAACCGCCAACTTCCTGATGGTGGTGTCCTTCGAGTCCAAGGGCGCCAGCACCCGCGACGACGTGGCCGACTACGTCAACCGCAACATCCTGCCCGAGCTGCAGCGCGTGGAAGGCGTGGGCGGCGTGCAGCTGTTCGCCTCCGGCCGCGCCATGCGCGTGTGGATCGACCCGGCCAAGCTGGAGGGCTACGGCCTGACGCCGGCGGACGTCAACGCCGCCATCACCAGCCAGAGCATGCAGATTGCCGGCGGCGCGCTGGGCGACACGCCCAGCCTGCCGGGCCAGAGCATCAACGCCCTCATCAACGTGCCGAGCGGACAGCTGGAAACGCCCGAGGAGTTCGGCAACGTGGTGCTGCGCGCGCGCGCCGACGGCTCGGCGGTGCGCATCCGCGACGTCGCCCGCGTCGAGCTGGGGGTGGAAACCTACGCCTTCCAGTCGCGCCAGAACGGCCAGCCCGCGGTGGCGGTGGCCGTGCAGCTGACGTCCAGCGGCAACGCCATGGCCACGGCCGCGGCCATCAAGCAGCGCATGAGCGAGCTGCAGGCCTTCCTGCCCGAAGGCGTGAGCTGGTCGGTGCCCTACGACACCTCCAAGTTCGTCGAAATCTCCATCGACAAGGTGGTGCACACGCTGCTCGAAGCCATCGTGCTGGTGGTCATCGTGATGTTCGTGTTCCTGCAGAACTGGCGCTACACGCTGATCCCGACCATCGTGGTGCCGATCGCGCTGCTGGGCACCTTCGCGGTGATGCTGGCGGCCGGCCTGTCGATCAACATCCTGGCCATGTTCGCCATGGTGCTGGTGATCGGCATCGTGGTGGACGACGCCATCGTGGTGGTGGAGAACGTCGAGCGCATCATGGCCGAGGAAGGGCTGCCGCCCAAGGCGGCCACCATCAAGGCGATGAGCCAGATCTCGGGCGCGGTGGTCGGCATCACGGTGATCCTGGTGTCGGTGTTCACCCCGCTGGCCTTCTTCAGCGGCGCCACCGGCAACATCTACCGCCAGTTCGCCATCGTGATGGCGACCTCGATCGCGTTTTCGGGCTTCTTCGCGCTGTCGCTCACGCCGGCGCTGTGCGCGACCTTGCTCAAGCCCATTCCCAAGGGCCACGCGCACGACAAGAAGACCGGCTTCTTCGGCCCCTTCTTCAACTGGTTCAACCGCGTTTTCGGCCGCGCCACGCGAAGCTACGAGGGCGGCATGGTGCGCGTGATGCGCCGCAGCTGGGTCATGGTCGGCGTGTACGCGGTCATCATCGCCTGCGTGGCCTTTCTGTTCATGCGCCTGCCCACCGCCTTCCTGCCGACCGAGGACCAGGGCAACGTGATCGTCAACGTGCAACTGCCGCCGGGTGCCACGCAGGAGCGTACCGTCGCGGTCATGAAGCAGGTCGAGGACTACATGATGAAGCAGCCCGAGGTCGAGAACATGGTCGGCATCATCGGCTTCAGCTTCTCCGGCACCGGGCAGAACATGGCGCTGGCCTTCGCCACGCTGAAGGACTGGAGCGAGCGCACCAAGCCGGGGGAAAGCGCCCAATCGCTGGCCGGGCGCGCCACCGGTGCGCTGCAGAGCATCCGCGACGCCTTCGTGATCGTCATCACGCCGCCGGCCATCCCCGAGCTGGGCACCGGCAGCGGCTTCGCCTTCCGCCTCCTGGACCGCAACGGCATGGGCCACGACGCGCTGGTGGCGGCGCGCGGGCAGCTGCTGGGCATGGCCGCGCAAAGCAAGATCCTGGCCGGCGTGCGCCCCGAGGGCGTGGAAGACGCGCCGCAGCTGCAGGTCGACATCAATCGCGATGTCGCGGCGGCGCAGAACGTCAGCGTGGCGGCCATCGCCAACACGCTGGGCACGGCGCTGGGCTCGGCCTACGTGACCGACTTTCCGAACAAGGGCTACATCCAGCGCGTGACGGTGCAGGCCGACGCCAACCGCCGCATGACGCCGGAGGACGTGCAGGCGCTGAAGGTGCCCAACATGCAGGGGCAGCTGGTGCCGCTGTCCACCATGGTCAGCACCCACTGGTCGACCGGCCCGATGCAGCTCAAGCGCTACAACGGCTATCCGTCGATGTCGATCGCCGGGCAGGCCGCGCCGGGCTACTCGTCGGGCGACGCCATGGCCGAGATGGAGCGCATCGCCGCGCAGCTGCCGCCCGGTTTCGGCTACGAATGGACCGGCATTTCGCTGGACGAGAAAAAGGCCGGCGCGCAATCGACCATCCTGTACGCGTTCTCGATCCTGGCCGTGTTCCTGTGCCTGGCCGCGCTGTACGAAAGCTGGAGCATCCCGCTGGCGGTGATCCTGGTGGTGCCGCTGGGCGTGCTGGGCACCCTGTTCGGCGTCTGGTTTCGCGGCATGCCCAACGACGTGTACTTCCAGATCGGCCTGATCACGGTGATCGGCCTGTCGGCCAAGAACGCCATCCTGATCGTGGAATTCGCCAAGGACCTGCAGGCCGAGGGCATGAGCGTGGTGCAGGCCTCGCTGGCCGCGGCCCGACTGCGCTTCCGGCCGATCCTGATGACCTCGCTGGCCTTCATCCTGGGCGTGGTGCCGCTGTACGTCGCCACCGGCGCCAGCTCGGGCAGCCAGCGCGAGATCGGCACCGGCGTGTTCTGGGGCATGACCATCGGCACCTCGCTGGCGGTGATCCTGGTGCCGGTATTTTTCCTGATCGTGCGCTCGCTGTTCCGCGGCAAGCAGGAGGACAAGCACAAGCACACGATCGCATCCGACGACGATTCATCGGGCCGCGAAAACGACCCCAACGAGGCCTTGATCCCATGACGACACCCATGACACGGATGACACGGCCCGGCCTGCGCACCGGCCTCGGCGCCCTGACGCTGGCCGTGCTGGCGGGCTGCTCGCTGGTGCCCCCCTACGAACGCCCCGCCGCGCCGGTGGCCAGCGCCTGGCCCGCCAGCGCCGGTGCGTCGGCGGAGGGCGCCACCGCCGCCGCCGACCTGCCCTGGCAGGACTTCGTGCACGACGCCCAGCTGCGCGAGCTGATCGCGCTGGCGATCGACAACAACCGCGACCTGCGGGTGGCGGTGCAGAACATCGAGCAGGCCCGGGCGCAATACCAGATCCGGCGCGCCGACCAGTTCCCGACCATCGGCGTCAGCGCCTCGGCCTCGCGCTCGGCGCCCAACCCGGCCGGTGGCAATGCGCCCAGCGTGGCATCCTCCGCCAGCATCATGGTCGGCGGCGCCTCGTGGGAGCTCGACTTCTTCGGCCGCGTCGCCGCCCTCAAGGACGTGGCGCTGGCCGACTACCTGGCCACCGAGGAGGCGCGCAAGGCGGCGCAGATCAGCCTGGTGGCCACCGTCGCCAGCAGCTGGCTGCAGCTCAAGACCGACACCGAACTGCTGCTGCTGGCCGAGCGCACGCTGGGCACGCGCCAGCAGTCGCTGGGCCTAACCAAGCTGCGCTTCGACCACGGTGCCGCGTCGGCGCTGGACCTGCGCCTGGCCGAATCGCTGACCGCCAGCGCGCAGGCCACGCGCGCCCAGCAGCAGCGCCTGCGCGCGCAGGACGTCAACCTGCTGACGCTGCTGGTCGGCCAACCGCTGCCCGAGCGGCTGATCCCGCCGCTGCCGCCGGTGGCCACGCCGGCCGCGCCGAGCGATCCGTCGCAACCCACGCCCGCCGTTCAGCCGCCGGCCGAACTGCCCACCTTCACCGCGGTGCCGGCCGGCCTGCCGTCCGACCTGCTGCTGCGCCGCCCCGACGTCCGCGCCGCCGAGCAGCAGCTGATCGGCGCCAACGCCAACATCGGCGCGGCGCGCGCCAACTTCTTCCCGCGCATCTCGCTCACCGGCTCGCTGGGGCGCACCAGCAGCGACCTGGACGGCCTGTTCGGCTCGGGCGGCAGCAAGGCTTGGTCCTTCGGCCCCAGCCTGCTGCTGCCGATCTTCGACATGGGCCGCAACCAGGCCGGGCTGGACGCGGCCAAGGCCGGGCGCGAAATCGCCGTGGCGCAGTACGAGAAGGCCATCCAAAGCGCCTTCCGCGAGGTGGCCGATGCGCTGGCCGGCCGCGCCACCCTGGCCGACCAGTTGACGGCGCTGCAGGCGCAGGCCACGGCCGAGCGCGAGCGCTTCGGGCTGGCCGACCTGCTCTACCGCAACGGCGTCGCCAGCTCGCTCGATCTGCTGGACGCGCAGCGCTCGCTGTTCGCCACCGAGCAGGCGCTGGCGCAGGTGCGGCTGGCGCAGCGCGTCAACGAGGTGCAGCTGTACAAGGCGCTGGGCGGCGGCTGGAGCGAGCCGGCGCCGGCCGCCACCGCCGCGGCGCACTGACGCGGCCGCGCGTCCGGCGCGAAGGGGTCATCGGCGCCGCGTGAATGGAGCGTCGTCAGGCGCGCCCTATAATCGAAAACCGCCGTGCGCGGGCGGCCGCAGCCGCCCCGCGCCGTCCGCAGAACATTCACGAACAAGCCCCCGAGGACGCCATGAGCGAGAGCATGCACGAGGAAGAACACACCGGCCTCATGAAGACCCCATCCCAGGTGTTCTGGGTCAGCGCCGCGGCCTTCGTCATCCCCATCTTCACCATCATCGGCCTGGTCACCTACTTCAGCTCGGGCAAGGACCAGTCGCCCGGCGAGACCGACGCGGCGCAAAAGATCGCCGCGCGCATCCAGAAGGTCGGCACGGTCGAGATCCGCGACGCCAACCGCCCGCTGGCCAGCGGCGAGGACGTGTACAAGACGCAGTGCATCGCCTGCCACGGCACCGGCGTGTCGGGCGCGCCCAAGTTCGGCAACGCCGCCGACTGGGCGCCGCGCATCAAGCAGGGCTACGACACCCTGCTGCATTCGGCTCTGGCGGGCAAGGGCGCGATGGCCCCGCAAGGCGGCGGCAACTATTCCGACGTCGAGATCGGCCGTGCCGTGGTCTACATGGCCAACCACGGCGGCGCCAAGTTCGACGAGCCGGCGGCACCCGCCGCGGCGGCGACCGAAACGGCTGCGGCGGCCCCTGCACCCGCTGCGGCGGCAGCGCCCGCTCCGGCACCGGCACCGGCACCGGCTGCGGCTGCGGCCGCGGCCCCTGCAGCGGCCGCAGCCGCCGCACCCGCGGGCGGCGGCGTCGACCTGGCCGCCGGCAAGAAGATCTACGACACCACCTGCGTCGCCTGCCATGGCAGCGGTGTGGCCGGTGCGCCCAAGTTCGGCGACAAGGCGGCCTGGGCGCCGCGCTTGGCGGCCGGCTTCGACGAGGTGCTGAAGATCGCCACCGAGGGCAAGGGCGCCATGCCGCCCAAGGGCGGCTCCACCGCGTCGGACGCCGACTTCAAGGCTGCCGTGACCTATCTGGTGGACGCGGCGAAGTAGCGCGCGCCTGCGCCGCTGCAAAAAGGCCGATCGTCGATCGGCCTTTTTCTTTGGCTTGGGCGGCAGATCAACCGACGGACGCGGCCGGCCGCGGGTTCGGCACGTAGCCAAAGCGCGCCGGCAAGTCGCCCGCCCGCACGGGCTCGGGCTGCCAGTGGCCGTGCTCCACCTGCAGCGCGGCGGCTTCCATGTCCAGCGTGTGCACCAGGCCCAGACCCAGCGGCGTGTCCACGTACAGGCGGCCGTTCTCGTCCAGCAGCACGCGCCGCCGCTGCGTCGCCACGCCGGTGTGCGAGGCCAGCACGCCATCGGCCGCCACGCGCCACACCCAGGGCGTGGCCTGCAGTTCGACGTACACGCGCTGCGGGCCGTTCTGGAAATGCCAGCGGCCCCGCTCATCGGCCTGGTAGTTGCGCGCGATGAAGGCCTTCAGCCCCTGGTGCTCAAGGCGCGCGCCGCGCGCGCCCGGCACCTCGCTGGCAAACGCGCCCAGCGCCTGCGCGGCGGCGTCGCGCAGCCACCAGTTGCCGCGCGCGTCCAGCCCCAGCCAGCCGTAGCAGTGCGGCACGTTCGGCCATTTGGCGATGGCCTGCCTGACGATGTCGTCCATCGAGCCATTATGGGTCGGCCCCGGCGCCCTTGACACGCCTCCCTTAAAATTGACGATAGCTATTGTTTTAACCTCATTCATTGTCGTTATGAAACCACCTCAGCTCACCCTGCTGCGCTCCACGTCGCTCGTGGCGGCAGTCTGCTTGGCTGGCGCGCCGGCCCTGGCGCAGCCGAAAACGGGCGAGTCGGTGTACCGGTCGGTGTGCATGGCCTGCCACGACACCGGCGTGGCCCATGCCCCCAAGAAAGGCGACGCCGCCGCCTGGAAGCCCCTGATCGAAGAAGGCCAGCACGTGCTGAGCGCGCACGCCTTCGTCGGCGTGCGCGCCATGCCGGCGAAGGGCGGCGACGAAAAGCTGACGCTGCAGGAGTTCTCGCGTGCGGTGGCCTGGATGGCGCGCGAATCGGGCGGCGACTGGCAGGACCCGGACGCCGCCATGATGCACCGCATCAGCCTGGAAGCCGAGAAGCGTCTGGACGCGGACATTCGTGCCAAGCAAAAGCTGAAGGCCGAACTGCACCGCCAGGACCAGCGGCGGCAGGCCCGCTAATTCCATTTCCATATCAATAGATCAATAATATCCATGTCACCGATCCCGCAAGGAGAACGACATGGCAAGAACAGCCCGAGGTGCCGACAGTCTGGAGTCGGCCCGTCAAATGCTGGCCGGCGCACAGACCGCTGAGCAGCTTCGCCAAGCACAGGCGGTGGTGTTGCCGCTGGACTATGGCTTGAGCCTGGAGCAAACCGCGCAGGTCATCGGCCGCTCCCCGGCGTGGACCTGCCGCTTGCGCAATCGCTTCCTGGCCGGCGAGGTTGCAGGTGACGGCCAGCGCCCCGCGCGCGGCGGCAGGCGCCACCAGAACATGACGACTGAGCAGGAGCGCCAGGTGCTGGCGCCCTTTCTTGATCGCGCTCGCACGGGCGGCATCCTGGTGGTCGGTCAAGTCAAGTGTGAAATCGAAGCTGCCCTGGGCCGTCCCATGGCGCTGTCCTCGGTCTACAACCTGCTGCACCGCCACGGCTGGCGCAAGCTGGCCCCCGACAAACGCCATCCGCAAAGCGATCCTTTGGCTCAAGAGGAGTGGAAAAAAAACTCCCCGAGCGCCTTGCCGAAATCTGCTCGCACTGGCCGCAGCAAGGCCCCATCAAGCTGATGTTCCAGGACGAGGCGCGCTTTGGACGCATCAACGACGTGCGCCGCTGCTGGGCGCCCAAGCCGGTGCGGCCGCTGTGCCAAGCCATGTTGACCCACGAGTACACCTACGCGTACGCCGCCGTCGATGTGGCAAGCGGCCAGTTGGACTCGCTCATCTTGCCTCACGTCAACACCGAGTGCATGCAGTTGTTTCTCGACGAGGTGAGCGAGCGTCACCCGCACGAGCGCATCGTCATGGTGCTTGACGGTGCCGGCTGGCATGCCAGTGGTGAGCTGCACCCGCCCGCCAACATGCGCCTACTGAGCCTGCCCCCCTATGCGCCGGAGCTCAACCCGGTGGAGCACGTGTGGGACGAGCTGCGCGAGAAGCGATTCCACAACCGCGTCTTCGACAGCCTGGAGGCGCTCGAAGATCACCTTGAGCTCGCCCTGCGAGACTTCGAGAGCAACTGCGAACGGATCCGATCCATCGTCGCCTGGCCGTGGATTATTGATGCGCTATTGAATTAGAAATGGAATAAGCCGCAGCCGTCCCGCCGACCTGCGCCAGCAGCCGGTCAACATCGACGAAGTCGCCGTCGGACCTGTCCCAGTGCGCGCTCCATCAGGCGATGCGCGGGCCAGCGACGGAGCGCGCGTGCTGAGCCAACCCGAGCGTCTGCAGGCGACCGCCCGGACGCCAGGCCGAGGCATGGCCGGCGACTACTTCAATTTACATAGCTGCTTGCGCAGGATGGGCGGGCGCTGCAGCCATTTTTCATTAAAAAATCGGGCCGGATGTCAGTGCAGCAGTTGCCCCGGCACCGTCACTTCCACCACCTCGCTGCGGCCGGGGCTGGCGTGGTGCGCGGCCAGGCGCCAGCCTTCGGCGGTCTTCACGAACACGTTGGTGGCGACCACCCAGGCGTGCTGCGGGCCTTCGGCGGTCATCAGGTCGATGCGCTCCAGCACGTTGTGCACGGCGGCGCCCAGCGCCTCGATGCGGCGCACGCGCTCGGGCGTGGCGCGGATGCTGCCTTGCGCGAACATGGCCTCGAAGGCGCCGCGAATGGCCTGCGCGCCCACCAGGCGCGGGCCGCCCGGGTGCACGCAGACGATCTCGTCCTCGTCGGCCCAGCAGGCCATCAGGGCGTCGATGTCGCCATGCTGCAACGCCTCGTAGAAGGCGGCCTCGACGTCGTCGGCGGAGCCGCCCAGCACGGCGGCGCGTTGGCGGGATTTGGGCATCGGCGTTTCAGGGGGTTCGGGCGGCGGGCGATCGACGCTGCCATTGTGCCCGCACGGGCCAGCCCTGGCGGGCATGGCGGCCACGGGCGTGCTATCTTGCGCGCTGTTTGAATCACCACGACCGGAGTCCGGCTCATGAAACACTGGCTCATACGCCTCAGCACCCTCCTGGCCCTGGCGCTGTCCCTCAGCGGCTGCGGCTACAACGACTTCCAGCGCCTGGACGAGCAGACCAAGTCGGCCTGGAGCGAGGTGGTCAACCAGTACCAGCGGCGGGCCGACCTGATCGACAACCTGGTCAACACCGTCAAGGGCGAGACCAACTTCGAGCAGGACACGCTGACCAAGGTGATCGAGGCGCGCGCCAAGGCCACCAGCATCCAGGTGTCGCCCGAGACGCTGAACAACCCCGAGCAATTCAAGCAGTTCCAGGCCGCGCAAGGCGAACTGTCGGGCGCGCTCAGCCGCCTGATGGTGACGGTGGAGCGCTACCCCGACCTGAAGGCCAACAAGGCGTTCTCCGACCTGCGGGTGGCGCTGGAAGGCACCGAGAACCGCATCGCCGTGGCGCGCGGGCGCTACATCGATGCGGTCAAGGAATACAACGTGCTGGTGCGCAGCTTTCCCAGCAACCTGACGGCCATGGTGTTCAGCTACAAGCCCAAGGAAAACTTCACCGTGACCAACGAGGCGGCGATCTCGACCGCGCCCAAGGTCAACTTCGGGCCCAGTTCGGCCCCCGCGCGCTGAGCACCCGGCTTTTGGAACAAATATGCTGTTTGCGCACATCCAGAAAGCGCTGATAGCTATTGTTTTTGTAGTTTTCGGATGGGCGTCGGCGCAGGCGCAGGGCGTGCAGCCGGTGCCGCCGCTCACCGGCCACGTCATCGACACCACCGGTACGCTGGACGGCGCGCAAGCGTCGGCACTGGAGGCCAAGCTGGCCGCGCTGGAGGCCGACAAGGGCGCGCAGCTGGTGGTGCTGATGGTGCCCAGCACCGCGCCCGAGGACATCGCCTCGTACGCCAATCGCGTCGGCAATGCCTGGAAGATCGGCCGCAAGAACGTCGGCGACGGCCTGATCGTGCTGGTGGCCAAGAACGACCGGCGCATGCGCATCGAGGTGGCCAAGACGCTGGAAGGCGCGGTGCCCGACATCGCGGCCAGCCACATCATCGACGAGGTGATGACGCCGGCCTTCAGGCGCGGCGACTTCGCCGGCGGACTGGACGCGGCGGTCGACCAGCTGAGTGCCCGCCTCCGCGGCGAGCCGCTGCCGCCGGTGCCGGCGCCGTCCGCGTCGCGGGACACCCAGCTGGGCGGCGGCCACTTCGAGCTGATCGTGTTCGCCTTCTTTGCCGCGCCGATCGCGGCCGCGCTGCTGCGCGGCATCCTCGGGCGCAAGCTGGGGGCGCTGGCGATGGGGCTGGGCGTGGGCGCTCTGGTGTTCTGGATCGGGCTGGGCGCGGTGCTGGCGGCGCTGGCGGGCGCCGGCGCCTTCCTGTTCGCCCTGATCGGCAACCTGGCCAGTGGCCTGCCCGGCGGGCGCTCGCGCGGTGGGGGCTTTGGCGGCGGCTGGGGCGGAGGGTTCGGCTCGGGCGGCGGCTTCGGTGGCGGGGGCGGCGGCTTCAGCTCGGGCGGCGGCGGCGACTTCGGTGGCGGCGGCGCCAGCGGGAGTTGGTGAACATGCTGGCCACCCTGCACCGCCTGTGGCGCCATCACTGGATGGACGAGAGCGACACGCGCCGCCTGGTGCCGCCGGACGCCGTCGAGCGCCTGCGCCGGCGCGTGGCCGAAAGCGAGGCCCGGCACAGCGGACAGCTGCGCATCTGCGTGGAGGCCGGCTTGCCCGCCAGCTACCTGTGGCGGCACCTGCGCCGGCACCTGCCCATGCAGCGCATCGTGCGCGAGCGCGCGCTGATGATGTTTTCCAAGCTGGGCGTGTGGAACACCGAGCACAACAACGGCGTGCTGATCTACCTGCTGCTGGCCGAGCGCGCCATCGAGGTGGTGGCCGACCGGGGCGTGGCGCGCGCCGTCGACGCCACCGCCTGGCAGGCGCTGACCGATCGCCTGGGCCGCAGCCTGCATGCCGGCCAGGTCGAGGACGGCCTGTCGAAGGCGGTGGACGATGTGTCGGCCCGGCTGGTCGCCCTGTTTCCGGCCGCCGATGGCGGCGCGGCGCGCCCTGCGAACGAGCTGCCGGACGAGCCGGTGCTGCTGTAAGCCGCCCGCGCTCAGGGGCGCGGCTCGGCCGCCGGTGGCGCCGCTTGGTCCAGTTGCTGCAACAGCCGCCGATTGACCGCGTGCGCGGCACCCAGCTCCTGCTGCAGCGCCTTGTTGACGCGCGCCAGCGTCAGCAGCTTGCGGTTGGTCTCGCGCAGATGACCGGCCACGCGCTGGCTGATGGCCAGCAGCAGACGGGTGGCGACGCCCGGCTGCTCGGCCATCAGCTGCTCGAAGGCTTCGCGCTTGAGCACCGCCAGCGCCAGATCGCTGGCCGCCGTGCAGGTGGCCGAGCGCGCCGTCTGATCGACCAGGCCCAGCTCGCCGATCAGGCTGCCGGGGCCCAGCACCGACACCACCAGCTCCTCGGTGGCCGATACGCTCTCGACCGTCACGTCGCCGCTGAGGATCAGCGCCATCGACTCGTCCCCGCCGTGCTCGCCCTGGCGCATCAGCACGGTGCCGGCGCTCAGGCGGTGCGGGCGCATGTAGCCGACGACCGCCAGGGCGTCCGCCTGGCTCAGCGCCACCAGGGCGCCCTGGGTGACCAACAGGGACGCCGCATGTTCCTGGACGCCGCGGTCGTCACGGGGTTTGCGTGCAAGCATAAGTCGCCCATTATGAAGAGCATCGGGGGTCGTGCGAAAGGGCCGCGACCAAAAAAAACCCACCAAGCGGTGGGTCTTGACGCGATGGCGGGCCGTTCAGTGCTTGGGCCGCTCGCGGTACTTGCGCAGCGCGGCCAGTTCGGCGGCCAGGATGGCGAGCTCGGAGGTGGCGCGAGCCACGTCGATCTCGCTCTTGGCGTTGCGCAGGGCCTCCTCGGCGGCCTTCTTGGCCGAGTTGGCGCGCTCGTCGTCCAGATCCTTGCCGCGGATGGCGGTGTCGGACAGCACGGTGACGACGTGGGGCTGCACCTCCAGGATGCCGCCGGCCACGAACACGAACTCCTCGCCGCCGTCGGCCTTCTGGATGCGCACCGAGCCCGGCTTGATGCGCGTGATCAGCGGCGTGTGGCGCGGGTACACGCCCAACTCGCCCGCCTCGCCGGGCAGCGCGACAAAGGTCGCCTCGCCCGAGAAGATCGACTCCTCGGCGCTGACGACATCGACATGAATGGTATTGGCCATGCTCTTGCGTTCCTCTCGGTTTCACGGTCGCCGGGCACGCGCGCGGCGCGGCCCGGGGGCGAGAACGTCAGGGTCAGACCTTCTTGGCCTTTTCCATGGCCTCGTCGATCGTGCCGACCATGTAGAAGGCCTGCTCGGGCAGGTGGTCGCACTCGCCATTGGCGATCATCTTGAAGCCGGCGATGGTGTCCTTGAGCGACACATATTTGCCCGGTGTGCCGGTGAACACCTCGGCCACGTGGAAGGGCTGCGACAGGAAACGCTGGATCTTGCGCGCGCGCGCCACGGCCAGCTTGTCCTCGGGGGCCAGTTCGTCCATGCCCAGGATGGCGATGATGTCGCGCAGCTCCTTGTAGCGCTGCAGCGTGCCCTGCACCTGGCGGGCGACGTTGTAGTGCTCCTCGCCCACCACGTGCGGGTCGAGCTGGCGGCTGGTGGAGTCCAGCGGGTCCACGGCGGGGTAGATGCCCAGCGCGGCGATGTCGCGCGACAGCACCACGGTCGAGTCCAGGTGGGCGAAGGTGGTCGCGGGCGAGGGGTCGGTCAAGTCGTCCGCGGGCACGTACACGGCCTGGATGGAGGTGATCGAGCCCACCTTGGTCGAGGTGATGCGCTCCTGCAGGCGGCCCATTTCCTCGGCCAGCGTCGGCTGGTAGCCCACGGCGGAGGGCATGCGGCCCAGCAGGGCGGACACCTCGGTGCCGGCCAGCGTGTAGCGGTAGATGTTGTCGACGAAGAACAGCACGTCGCGGCCCTCGTCGCGGAAGGACTCGGCAATCGTCAGGCCCGTGAGCGCCACGCGCAGGCGGTTGCCCGGCGGCTCGTTCATCTGGCCGTAGACCATGGCCACCTTGGACTGGCTCAGGTCTTCCTGCACCACGACCTTGGAGTCGGACATCTCGTGGTAGAAGTCGTTGCCCTCGCGGGTGCGCTCGCCCACGCCGGCAAACACCGACAGGCCCGAGTGCGCCTTGGCGATGTTGTTGATGAGCTCCATCATGTTCACGGTCTTGCCCACGCCGGCGCCACCGAACAGGCCCACCTTGCCGCCCTTGGCGAACGGGCAGATCAGGTCGATCACCTTGATGCCGGTCTCCAGCAGTTCCTGCGAGGGGCTGAGTTCGTCATAGGCCGGGGCCTTGCGGTGGATGGGCGCGGTGTGCGCCTGGTCGATCGGGCCGCGCTCGTCGATGGGGTTGCCCAGCACGTCCATGATGCGCCCCAGCGTGGCGGGGCCCACCGGCACGGTGATCGGGTGGCTGGTGTTGACCACCATCATGCCGCGGCGCAGGCCGTCGCTCGACCCCAGCGCGATGGTGCGCACGATGCCGTCGCCCAGCTGCTGCTGCACTTCCAGCGTCAGGGCCGCGCCTTCCATCTTGAGCGCGTCGTAGACCTTGGGCATGTGCTCGCGGGGGAACTCGACGTCAACCACGGCGCCGATGCACTGAACGATTTTTCCTTGGACTTGAGCCATGTCTTGCTCCAATAACTTGATTCTGGGGTAAACCGGTGGCGCGCTCAGACGGCGGCGGCACCGGCGACGATTTCGGTCAACTCCGTGGTGATCGCGGCCTGGCGGGTCTTGTTGTAGACCAGCTTGAGTTCGTTGATCACGTTGCCCGCGTTGTCGGTGGCGGCCTTCATGGCCACCATGCGCGCCGCCTGCTCGGACGCCATGTTCTCGGCCACGGCCTGGTAGACCAGCGCCTCGACGTAGCGCTTGAGCAGCTCGTCGATGACGGTCGGCGCATCGGGTTCGTAGATGTAGTCCCAGGCGTGCCCGGCGCCGCTGTCGCGGGTCTGCTGCTGCATGGCCTCGCTGGACAGGGGCAGCAGGGTCTCGATCACCGAGTCCTGCTTCATGGTGTTGATGAAGCGGGTGTAAGCGATGTAGACCGCGCTGAGCTCGCCCTTGGCGTACTCGTCCAGCAGCGACTTGACCGGGCCGATCAGCTTGTCGAGGTGGGGCGTGTCGCCCAGCTGGGTGGTCTGCGACACCACGCGCGCACCGATGCGGGTCAGGAAACCCAGGCCCTTGCTGCCGACGGCCACCGCGTCGATGGTCATGCCGACGCCCTGCAGCTCCTTGAGCTTGGTGGTCACGCCGCGCAGCACGTTGGTGTTCATGCCGCCGCACAGTCCCTTGTCCGTCGTCACCACGATGATGCCCACGCGCTTGGCGTCGTTGGCCTTCATGTAGGGGTGCGTGTACTCGGGGTTGGCCTCACCCAGGTGGGTGGCGACGTTGCGCACTTTCTCGGCGTAGGGGCGCGCCGCGCGCATGCGGTCCTGCGCCTTGCGCATCTTGCTCGCCGCGACCATTTCCATCGCCTTGGTGATCTTGCGGGTGTTCTCCACCGACTTGATCTTGCCGCGAATTTCCTTGCCGACAGCCATTGCAAAAGCTCCTTGTAGCTGCGATCAGGCGAAGGACTTCTTGAACGCCTCGATGGCGGCGGTCAGCTCGGCCTCGGCTTCCTTGTCCTTGTCGAGCGACTTGCCGCCTTCCATGCGCTGCAGCAGCGCGGCGTGCTTGTCCTTCAGGTGCGCGTGCAGGCCGGCCTCGAAGGGCAGCACCTGCTTGATCTCCAGGTTGTCCATGTAGCCCTTGTTGACGGCGAACAGCGAGGCGGCCATCAGGCTGATGGGCAGCGGGCTGTACTGCGCCTGCTTGAGCAGCTCGGTCACGCGCGCCCCGCGGTCGAGCTGCTTGCGGGTGGCTTCGTCCAGGTCGGAGGCGAACTGCGCGAAAGCGGCCAGCTCGCGGTACTGCGCCAGGTCGGTACGGATGCCGCCCGAGAGCTTCTTGATCAGGTCGGTCTGCGCCGCCGAGCCCACGCGCGACACCGAGATGCCGGCGTTGATGGCGGGGCGGATGCCGGCGTTGAAGAGGTTGGTTTCCAGGAAGATCTGGCCGTCGGTGATCGAGATCACGTTGGTCGGCACGAAGGCGGACACGTCGCCGGCCTGCGTCTCGATGATCGGCAGCGCCGTCAGCGAGCCGGTCTGGCCCTTGACCTCGCCCTTGGTGAAGGCCTCGACGTAGTCGGCGTTGACGCGCGCGGCACGCTCCAGCAGGCGGCTGTGCAAATAGAACACGTCGCCGGGGTAGGCTTCGCGGCCCGGCGGGCGGCGCAGCAGCAGCGACACCTGGCGGTACGCGACGGCCTGCTTGGACAGGTCGTCGTAGATGATCAGCGCGTCCTGGCCGCGATCGCGGAAGTACTCGCCCATGGTGCAGCCCGAGTAGGCGCTGACGTACTGCATGGCGGCCGATTCGGAGGCCGAGGCGGCCACCACGATGGTGTATTCCATCGCGCCGGCGCGCTCCAGCGCGCGCACCACGTTCTTGATCGACGACGCCTTCTGGCCGATGGCGACGTAGACGCAGGTCATGTTCTGACCCTTCTGGTTGATGATGGTGTCGATCGCCACCGCGGTCTTGCCGGTCTGGCGGTCGCCGATGATCAGCTCGCGCTGGCCGCGGCCGATCGGCACCATCGAGTCGATCGACTTCAGGCCGGTCTGCACCGGCTGGCTGACCGACTGGCGCGCGATCACGCCCGGCGCGACCTTCTCGATCACGTCGGTCATCTTGGCGTTGATGGGGCCCTTGCCGTCGATCGGCTGGCCCAGCGCGTTGACCACGCGGCCGATCAGCTCGGGGCCGACCGGCACTTCCAGAATGCGGCCGGTGCACTTGACCGTATCGCCTTCGGAGATATGCTCGTACTCGCCCAAGATCACGGCGCCGACCGAGTCGCGCTCGAGGTTCAGCGCCAGGCCGAAGGTGGGCTGGCCGTCGGGCGTGGCCGGAAATTCCAGCATTTCGCCCTGCATCGCGTCGGACAGGCCGTGGATGCGCACGATGCCGTCGGTCACCGACACCACGGTGCCCTGGTTGCGCACGTCGGCGCTGACGCCCAGGCCCTCGATGCGGCTCTTGATCAGTTCAGAAATTTCGGTGGGATTGAGCTGCATGACTCTTTCCTTAAAAGTCTTGGGGATTGCCGAGGACTCTCTGCCGACGCGCGGGCGCGTCAGGCGGTGAGGGCCACTTTCATTTGTTGCAGGCGCGCGCGCACGGAGGTGTCCAGCACCTCGTCACCCACGACCACGCGCACGCCACCGATCAGTTCGGGGTCGATGTGCACCTGGGTTTCCAACTGGCGGCCGAAGCGCTTTTCCAGCACCGTCTTGAGCTGCGCCAGCTCGGCGCCCTCGATCGGAAACGCGCTGTAGATCTGCGCGTCCGAGCGGCCGCTCTGGGCGTTGGCCAGATCGCGGAACTGCGCCGCCACTTCGGGCATCACCGCCAGGCGGCCGTTGTCGATCACGGTGCGCAGGAAGTTGGCGCCGCGATCGGGCAGGGCCTGCGGCAGCACCGAGGTCAGCAGCCGGAACACTTCGCTGCCCTGCACCTTGGGGTCGGCGGCAAACTGCAGCAGCTGGGGCGTCGCGCAGGCGGCGGCCAGGGCATCCAGCCAGCCCTGCGTGGCCGCGGCGTCGCCGCGACTGGTTTCGAACAGCGCTTCGGCGTAGGGCCGGGCGATGGTGGCGAGTTCAGCCATGGTGGTGTCCTCGCGCGATCAAAGCTCGGTTTTCAGGCGATTGAGCAAATCGGCGTGCACGGCGGGATTGACTTCCTTGCGCAGGATCTGCTCGGCGCCGCGCACGGCCAGCTTGGCCACCTCGTCGCGCAGGGCCTCGCGTGCCTGCACGGCCTGCTGCTGGGCCTCGGCGCGGGCGGCGGCGATGATCTTGGCGCCTTCGTCGTTGGCGCGCGACTTGGCCTCTTCGATGATGGCCTGGGCACGGCGCTCGGCGTCGGCCTGGCGCTGGGCGTTTTCGGTGCGCGACTCGGCCAGTTGCTGCTCCACGCGCTGGTTGGCGTCGGCCAGCTCGCTCTTGGCCTTGTCCGCGGCGGCCAGGCCTTCGGCGACCTTCTGCGCGCGCTCGTCCAGCGCGTTGGCGATCGGCGGCCACACAAACTTCATCGTGAATGCCACCAGCAGCAAGAACACGATGATCTGAATGATTAGGGTACCGGTGATGCTCACGGTTGTTCCTTGGATTGCAGCGGCGCGGGGGCCGCAAGACTCAATATGCGGGAGCGCGGCGCCGCCCTCGGGCGCGCGCCGCATCCCAACCCACCCGGAACCTTACTTGGCGATTTGCGCGAGTTGACCCAGGAACGGGTTGGCCGTGGCGAACCACAGGGCGATACCCACGCCGATGATGAAGGCCGCGTCGATCAGGCCGACCAGCAGGAACATCTTGGTTTGCAGCTCGCCCATCAATTCGGGCTGGCGGGCGGCCGATTCGAGGAACTTGCTGCCCATGAGGCCGATGCCGATACAGGCGCCGACGGCACCCAGGCCAATGATCAGGCCAGCGGCCAGGGCGACAAAGCTGATAACTTCCATGATGACTCCTAAAGGGACGTGGTGGGTTGATGGATAAAGGGAAAGGGAAAGCGAAACCGTTGCAGCCGCAGCAGCCTCAGTGATGATCGTGCGCCTGGCCGATGTAGACCAGCGCCAGCATCATGAAAATGAAGGCCTGCAGGATGATGATCAGAATGTGGAAGATGGCCCAGGCCAGGCCGGCGATGACGTGGCCGATCGCCAGGCCGATGCCGGTGCCGGTGAGGGCGAAAGCGCCGCCCATCAGGGCGATCAGCATGAAGATCAGCTCGCCGGCGTACATGTTGCCGAACAGTCGCAGGCCGTGCGAGAGCGTCTTGGAGGCGAATTCGATCAGCTGCATCGCGAAGTTGACGATGCCCAGCACGAAGGCCAGCAGCGGGTTCTTGCTGGTGCCGAACGGCGCCGTCACCAGTTCGTGCGCCCAGCCGCCCAGGCCCTTGATCTTGACGTTGTAGTACAGGCAGATCAGCAGCACCGCCACCGACAGACCCATGGCGCCCGACACGTCGGCCGTGGGCAGCACGCGCATGTAGGCGTGCGCCGGATCGCCGCCGGTGGCGCCCACCAGCTTGGCCCACAAGGTGGGAATCAAATCGACCGGCAGCAGGTCCATGGTGTTCATCAACGTGACCCACACGAAGATGGACAGGCCCAGCGGCGCCACGAACTTGCGGCTGTGGGCGTTGTGCACGATGCCCTTGGCCTCGTTGTCGACGAACTCGACCAGCATCTCGACCGCAGCCTGGAAGCGCCCCGGCACGCCCGAGCTGGCCTTGCGCGCGGCCGCCCACAGCAGAAAGAAAGTCAGCGCCGCCAGCAGCACCGAAAAGAGAATGGTGTCGATGTGGAAGACCGAGAAGTCGACCACCGCGTCGGACGCCTTGTTCTGCCAGAAGTGCAGGTGGTGGACGACGTATTCGCCCGCGGTGAGCCCGTGCTCGGCGGTGGATTCAACAGCGTTTTCAGCAGCCATCGGTGTTTACTCTTCGTGCGCCCGTCCGGATTCGGACTTCTTCTTCGGCCGCGCCCACAACAGGCCCAGCCAGTACATCTTGATCGTCAGTGCCAGGCCGATCAGCAGCGCTGGCCAGCTGGGCACCCCCAAAAATCTCGGGGCCGCCATCAGCATCCCCACGGTCAAGGCCAGCTTGACCCCCTCCCACAACAACACACCTGCCAGGGCCGCCGCCGGCGGAAACCCGGGCCGCGCCCAACGCACCGTGCCGCGCGCGGCCACTGCCGCCGGCAGCACCCCGGCCAAGGCGCCGTAGGCGGCCGACCAGGCCACCTCGGGGCGCCGGGTCAGCAACCAGGCCAACCCTGTCACCACCAAGCCGGTGAGCGCCTGCATCAGCAGGGCCCGCCCTACCGGCAACTGCGGATGCCGCACCCGCCATTGGCGGGCCTGCTCGGCCGTCAGCGGGGCCGCGCCCTCGTCGCTTGCCGCCGAATCGGGCCAGTCCGACCACCCGGGTGATTCACCCGAAGGCCGCCGTCCTGAGGCGCGCGTCGCGCCGGAGTCGATTGTGCCCATTCCTACGGCCGCCGCAATGACGTGCAAGGTACTCGCCAGCAAATCCATGGAATTATACGATGGATAACCCGCATTCCAGCCATATCCCCGCCACCTGCGCCGGTCATGGCGGGCGGCGCTGGTTCAAAATGCGGGCTTTGCACAACCACGCCCGCGAGCACCCCCATGCCAGCCTACAGCACCGCCCACCTGCCCGCCCTGCCCTGCTACCTCAATGGCGAGATGACCACGCTGGACGCGGCGCGCATCAGCCCGCTGGATCGGGGCTTCATTTTCGGCGACGGCATCTACGAGGGCATCGCCGTCTACGGCCGGCCGGGCCAGACGCCGCGGCCGTTTCGCTTCGAGCAGCACATGACGCGGCTGGAGCGCAGCCTGAAGGAAACGCGCATCGCCAACCCGCACACGCGCGAGCAGTGGCGGCAGATCGCGCTCGATCTCATCGCCGCGCACCCCGAGCACGCCAGCGTGGCCGATTGGTTCTACTACTTCCAGGTCACGCGCGGCGTGGCGCTGCGCGACCACCCGATGCTGGAGGGCCTGACGCCCACGGTGTTCGCCACCTGCCTGCCGATGAAGCCGCCCTCGGCCGAGCAACGCGCCCAGGGTGTCGCCTGCGTGACAGCGGACGACTTCCGCTGGAAGAAGGCGCACATCAAGTCCATCAGCCTGCTGGGGGCGGTGTTCGCGCGCCAGATCAGCTTCGACGCCGGCGCGCTGGAGACGGTGATGTTCCGCGACGGCTTTCTGAGCGAGGCGGCGTCCAGCAACGTGTGGGTGATCCAGAACGGCCGGGTGTTCGGCCCGCCCAAGGACAACCTGGTGCTGGAGGGCATCCGCTACGGCGCCATCGAGGAGCTGTGCCGCCAGGAGGGCATCGGCTTCGAGCTGCGGCGCATTCCCAAGGCCGAGGTGCTGGCCGCCGACGAGCTGATGCTGTCCTCGGCCACCAAGGAGGTGCTGCCCATCACCACACTGGACGGCCAGCCGGTCGGCAGCGGCAAGCCCGGCCCCGTCACGCAAAAGGTGTACGCCGCCTACCAACGCGCCAAGGACGCGCTGTTCGCGTCATGAGCGCGCCGGGCCGTTCCCAAGCGCGAATCCCGCAACGCCCAGCGTGGAGGGTCGTCCGATGAGCGCTTCCCACGACACCAGCGCCGACCGCCGCGAGGCGCTGATCGAATACCCGGTGCGCTTTCCGATCAAGGTGGTGGGCGTCAACGAGGACGGCTTCGTGCACGCCATCACCCACCTGGCGCGGCAGTTCGACCCCACGTTCGACGCCGCCACGGTCGAGCTGCGCGAAAGCGGCGGCGGCAAGTACCTGGGCGTGACCATCACCGTGCTGGCCACCAGCCGCGCGCAGCTCGACGACCTGTACCGCGCGCTCAGCACGCATCCGATGGCGCGCTGGGTGTTGTGACGGCGCATCAAGCGCCCCCGCAGTCGATGGGCATGGAGACGCGCTTTCTGGGCCGGGTGAATTACGCCCCCACCTTCCAGGCCATGAAGGATTTTGCCCACCAGCCGGCGCCGGACGAGCGCGAGCAGCTATGGATTTGCGAGCATCCACCGGTCTTCACGCTGGGCCTGGCGGGCCGGCCCGAGCATGTGCTGGCGCCGGGCGACATTCCGGTGGTGGCCACCGACCGCGGCGGGCAGGTGACCTACCACGGCCCCGGCCAGGTGGTGGCCTATCCGCTGATCGACCTGCAGCGGCGCGGGATTTTCGTCAAGGAATACGTCTACCGGCTGGAGGAGGCGGCGATCCGCACGCTGCGCGCGTTCGGCGTCACCGGCCATCGCGTGGCCGGCGCGCCGGGCATCTACGTGCGGCTGGCTGACCCGTTCAGCCACGCCCTGCTGCCCCAGCGCCCGCAGCGGCGCGAGCCGGGCCAGCCGGCGCCGGCGCCCGACTTCACCGGCCTGGGCAAGATCGCCGCGCTGGGCATCAAGGTCAGCCGCCACCGCAGCTACCACGGCCTGGCGCTGAACGTGGCGATGGACCTGCAACCCTTCGAGCGCATCAACCCCTGCGGCTACCCCGGCCTGCGCACGGTGGACCTGGCCAGCCTGGGCGTGGCCGTCTCGTGGGACGAGGTGGCGCACGAGCTGGCAGGGCAGCTGCAGCGGCTGCTGGCGGTGTGACGTCACCGCCACCCACGTCAGAGTCGATCAAAAACCAAAGAGCCTGCCGGCCGCGGAGCAGGCCACGCCAGCAAGCGCCGTGGCCGGGGTCTCCCCGGCCACTGGCGATGCCCCCTCGAGGGGGGAGGCGAAACATCGCGCAGCGAGTGGAGCAACGGGGGTGGTGATTCAAGTCGCCGGCTTGTCGCTCAGCGCCGTGAGGTTGTCCTTCAGCTCCTGGCTCATCGGCAGCCCGATGGCCTGGTTGCGCGGCGGGATGGGCTCCATGAACCACTTGTCGTAGAGCTTGGTGAAGGCGCCCGACTTCATCATGTCGTTGATCACGCCGTCGACCAGCGCCTTGAACTTGGGGTCGTCCTTGCGCACCATGCAGGCGTAGGGCTCGACCTGCAGCGACTGGCCCACCACGTCCAGCGCCGCCGGATCCTTGGCATTGGCCTTCAGGCCGAACAGCAGGATGTCGTCCATGGCGAAGGCGTCGGCGCGGCCGGTCTCCACCAGCATGGCGGCGTCGGCGTGGTCCTTGGTGCCGATGATGTCCAGGTTCAGGTTCTTCTCGTCGTTGTAGCGGCGCACCACCTGCATGTTGGTGGTGCCGGTGGTGATGGCCACCTTTTTGCCCTTCAGCTCGGCCCAGTTCTGGATGCCCGAGCTCTTTTTGACCATCAGCCGCGTGCCGGTGTAGAAGTAGTTGGTGGCGAAGCTGACTTCCTTGCCGCGCGCGCTGTTGTTGGTGGTGGAGCCGCACTCCAGGTCGATGGTGCCGTTGACCAGCAGCGGAATGCGGTTGGCCGAGGTGACCGACTGCCAGCCGACCTGGATGTCGTTCTTGCCCAGCGCCTTTTGCACCGCGGCCAGCACGGCGTTGGAGATCTCGACGCCGAAGCCGACCGGCTTGTCGGCCCCGGCCAGGTAGCTGAAGGGCACGGACGAGTCGCGGTAGGCGAAGGTGATCTTGTTGTCGGCGGCCACCTTGGCCAGGGTGTCGGCGGCCTGGGCCGGAACGCTCAGGGCACAGACCAGCGCGGCGCCGGTCAGCAAAAAGGCATGTTTCATGAAACCGGTCCTTTGACAGGAGAGAAGGTTGACGAAGCTTGGGCCCGCATGGCGGGCTGCGGGGGATGCTGCCGGTGCGCCGCGCCCTTGGCAAGCAGGAAAGCCCTTGGATGGCCCCGCCGGCGGGCGCGGCCGAGCCCGTAAGATCGCGCCTTTCGCGCCCGCGCGGCCCTTTTCGCCACCATGCCCCCCGCTGCCTCCAACCGCCTGGCCAACGGCCTGGCCCTGGCCACCATCGCGCTGTGGGCCTCGCTGGCCACGCTGGGCGCGGCGCTGGGGCACGTGCCGCCCTTCTTGCTGACGGGCCTGGGCCTGCTGGCCGGCAGCCTGATCGCGCTGCCGCTGGTGCGCTTCGACGTGCGGCGCCTGGTGGTGCCCTGGCGCACGCTGGCGCTGGGGGTGTACGGCCTGTTCGGCTATCACTTTCTGCTGTTCACGGCGCTGGGGCAGGCGCCGGCGGTGGAGGCCAACCTGGTCAACTACCTGTGGCCGCTGGGCATCGTGCTGCTGGCGCCGCTGCTGCTGCCGGGCGTGCGCCTGACGGCGGCGCACGTGGGCGCGGCGCTGGCGGGCTTTGCCGGCGCGGCCATCGCCATCCTGGGGCGCGGCGGCGCGGCGGCCGAGGCGCCGGGCAACGCCGCGCTGGGCTTTGCCTGCGCGGCGGGCGCGGCCTTCATCTGGTCGACCTACTCGCTGGGCACCAAGCGCCTGGCGCTGACGGGGCGCGACTTTCCCACCGCCGCCATCGGCGGCTTCGGCCTGGTGTCGGGCGCGCTGGCGCTGGTCTGCCACGCGCTGCTGGAGCCGGCCGTCAACCTGTCGGGGCGCGACATCGCGCTGATCGCGGCGCTGGGCCTGGGCCCGCTGGGCGGCGCGTTCTTCTTGTGGGACAAGGCGCTGAAGCTGGGCGACGCGCGCCAGATCGGCGTGCTGAGCTACCTGACGCCGCTGCTGTCCACCGCGCTGCTGCTGTGGAGCACGGGGCGCGCCATCAGCGGCTCGGTGCTGCTGGCCACGGTGCTGATCCTGGGCGCGGCGGTGATCGGCACGCGTGCCCGATAAACTATATATTTGATAGCTGTTTGCGCTTGAGTGGCGGGCGCTACAGGCCGATTTTGCTTGAAATCGCCGGCCACGCGCCGGCGCCCGCTCACGGCTCGGTCAGCAGCGCCGCCGGCTCGTCGCTCTCGATCACGGCCTGCGCCCAGGGCGCCAGCTTGCCGGCGTCGGCGCGCAGGATTTCCTGCTTGACGGGCAGGATCTGCGCCGGGTGCATGGAGAAGCTGCGCAGGCCCAGGCCCAGCAGCAGCCGCGTCATGGCCGGGTCGCCCGCCATCTCGCCGCACACGGTGACGGGCTTGCCCTGCGCGCGGCCGGCGGCGATGGTGGCCGCCAGCAGCTGCAGCACCGCCGGGTGCAGCGGGTCGTACAGGTGCGCCACCGACTCGTCGGCACGGTCGATGGCCAGGGTGTATTGCGTCAGGTCGTTGGTGCCCACCGACAGGAAGTCGAAGTGGCGCAGGAACATGTTCACCGTCAGGGCGGCGGCCGGCACCTCGATCATGGCACCCACCTGCACCACGCCGTGCACCTGGCCGCGCGCGTCCAGCTGCGCGCGCGCCTGCGCCAGCAGCTCCAGCGTCTGCCGGATCTCGCTGGCGTGCGCCAGCATCGGGATCAGCACGTGCACCTGGCCGTGCGCGGCGGCGCGCAGCAGGGCGCGCAGCTGGGTCAGGAACATCGCCGGCTCGGACAGGCTCCAGCGGATGGCGCGCAGGCCCAGGGCGGGGTTCAGGTGCGTGCTCTCGCGCCGGTCGTCCAGCGGCTTGTCGGCGCCGACGTCGATGGTGCGGATGGTGACCGGCATGCCGTGCATGCCTTCCACCGCGCGCCGGTAGGCCTGGTACTGCTCTTCCTCGTCGGGCAGCTTGCCCTCGCGCCCCATGAACAGGAATTCGCTGCGAAACAGGCCCACGCCCACCGCGCCGGCGTCCAGCGCGGCGGGGGTGTCGTCGGGCTGCTCGATGTTGGCCAGCAGCTCGATGCGCTCGCCGTCCAGCGTCAGCGCCGGCGTGTGCTTCAGGCGCGCCAGGCGCCCGCGCTCCAGCTCGGCCTGGCGCTGCTTGTAGGCGTATTCCTCGCGGATGATGGGCGAGGGGTCGATGAGGATCACGCCGGCGTCGCCGTCGATGATCAGCAGGTCGTCCTGGCGCACCAGGTCGCTGGCCACGCGCGCGCCCACCACGGCGGGGATGTCCATGCTGCGCGCGACGATGGCGGTGTGGCTGGTCTTGCCGCCCAGGTCGGTGACGAAGCCGGCGAACACGCTCTTCTTGAACTGCAGCATGTCGGCCGGCGACAGCTCGTGCGCCACCAGCACCAGCACCTCGCCCTCGGCGCGCACGGCACGCGGCGCGGCCAGCGGCACCGGCGGCGCCAGGCCCTTGAGACGGCGCAGCACGCGCTCGACCACCTGCTCCAGGTCGGCCTTGCGCTCGCGCAGGTACTCGTCCTCCATCTCGTCGAACTGGCGCGTCAGCACCTCGAGCTGGCTGACCACGCCCATTCGGCGTTGTAGTGGCGCTCGGTGATCCACTGGCGCACGCCGGCGGTGATCAGCTCGTCCTGCAGCAGCATCAGGTGCACGTCCAGCAGGGCCGTGAGCTCGGCCGGCACGTCCTTGGGCAGCTCGCGCTGCATGCGCTGCAGCTCGGCCACCACGGCGCCGCGCGCGGTGCGCAGGCGCGCCACCTCGGCCTCGACCTGGTCGGGCTCGATGAAGTCGTGCACCACCTCGACCCGGCTGGACGCCACCATCACCGCGCGGCCGATGGCGATGCCGCGGGCCACCGGCAGGCCGTGGATGGCGATGGTCATGATGGCCTCACTGTCCTTCGCCGAACTTGTCGTTGATCAGCCCCACGAGCGCCTCCATCGCCTCCTGCTCGCGCTCGCCCTCGGTCTCGATCTGCACCACGGCGCCGATGCCGGCGGCCAGCATCATCACGCCCATGATGCTCTTGGCGTTGATGCGCCGCTCGCCGCGGCTCATCCACACCTCGCACGGGTAGCTGGCGGCCAGCTTGGTCAGCTTGGCCGAGGCGCGGGCATGCAGGCCCAGCTTGTTGGAGATGGTGACTTCGCTGCGCGTCATGATGCGGTGGGGCGGGCTGGGGAATCGGCGGGCCGCGCCGGCACCTCGACCACGCCGCTGGCGCCGCCGGCCAGCGCGCGCTGGGTCAGGGCGGCCAGCGGCTCGTGGCGATAGCACAGCGAGCGCAGCAGCATGGGCAGGTTGACGCCGGCGACCAGGCGCGTGCGCTCGCCGGCCAGCAGGCGCGTGGCCACGTTGCAGGGCGTGGCGCCCAGCACGTCGGCCAGGATCAGCACGCCCTCGGCACCGGCGCAGCGCGCCAGCGCGGCGCGCGCGTCGGCCAGGCTGGCCTCGGGCGCATCGCTGGCGCGCACGTCCACCGCCTGCAGGTCGGGCGCGCAGTCGGCCAGCATGTGCAGCGCGGCCTCGCGCAGGGCGCTGGCCAGCGGGGCGTGGGCGATCACGAGCACGGCGTTCATGGGGCCTCGATTATCGGTGCGCCTCACCAGCCCAGGCCGGCGAAAAAGGCGTCGGCCGCCACCGGGTCGGCGCGCTCGGCGTACACCACGGCGTGCAGCAGTTCGATGCCGCCGCCCTCGGGCGCGGGGTGCGCGCTCCACACCGCCTGCGCCGCCACCGCGCGGCCGTCGGCGCGCCGGCCCTGGGCCACGATGCGCTGCGCGTGCGCCAGCGGCAGGCCGCCGGTGGGACGGAAGTCGCTGCGCTGCACCTGGGCGGCGTCGGCCTGCATGTTGGCCAGCGTGGCCTGCTGCCAGCCGGCCAGCACGGCGTCGGGCGACGCGCCGGCCGGCGCGCTGGCCGTCATGACGGCAAAGGTGGCGCCGGCGGCGTCGCAGCCGACCACCGCCAGCTCGGTGGCCACGCCGCCCAGCGGCACGCTGCGCGTGGCGCGCTCGGGCTTGCAGGGCAGCAGCGCGTGCGCGCTGGAGCGCTGCAGCGCCACCTCGCGCCAGTTCAGCGCCGGGCTGCAGGCCAGCAGCAACATCACCAGGGGGGCCGCCAGGGCCGCGCGCAGCATCGTCATGCGGGCGATTATGGGCTGGCGCGCGCACCATAATCGGCCCATGAACTCACTGGATGGCATTCGCGTTCTGGACCTGTCGCGCATCCTGGCCGGCCCCTGGTGCACCCAGACCCTGGCCGACCTGGGCGCCGACGTGATCAAGATCGAGCGGCCGGGCAGCGGCGACGACACGCGCGGCTGGGGCCCGCCCTTTCTGGTCGGCGACGACGGCCGCGAGACGCCCGACGCCGCCTATTACCTCAGCGCCAACCGCAACAAGCGCTCGCTGGCCTGCGACATCGCGCGGCCCGAGGGCCAGCAGCTGATTCGCGCGCTGGTGGCGCACTGCGACGTGTTCATCGAGAACTTCAAGGTCGGCGACATGGCGCGCTACGGGCTGGACTACGCCAGCCTGGCGGCCCTCAACCCGCGCCTGGTGTATTGCAGCCTGACCGGCTTCGGCCAGACCGGGCCCTACGCCGCGCGCGCCGGCTACGACTACGCCGTGCAGGGCATGGGCGGGCTGATGAGCGTGACCGGCGAGCGCGACGACCGCGGCGGCGGCCCGCAGAAGGTGGGCGTGGCGGTGGCCGACCTGTTCACCGGCATGTACAGCACGGTCGGCATCCTGGCCGCGCTGCGCCATGCCGAGCGCACGGGCGAGGGCCAGTACCTGGACATGGCCCTGCTCGACACCCAGGCCGCCATGCTGGCCAACCTGGGCGCCAACTACCTGGTCAGCGGCAAGGTGCCCGGCCGCGCCGGCAACGCGCACCAGAACATCGTGCCCTACCAGGTGTTCGAGGTGGCGCCCAAGCCCGACGGCAGCCAAGACTTCATCATCCTGGCGGTGGGCAACGACGGCCAGTACGCCAAGTTCTGCCAGGTGGCCGGCCGCCCCGAGCTGGCGCAGGACGCGCGCTTCGTCAAGAACCGCGACCGCGTGACGCACCGCGCCATCCTGGTGCCGCTGCTGGAGGCGGTGATGAAGACCCGCGCCGAGGCCGACTGGCTGGCCGCGCTGGAGGCCGCGCAGGTGCCCTGCGGCGCCATCAACAACCTGGCCGAGGTGTTCGCCGACCCGCAGGTGCGCGAGCGCGCCATGGTCGACAGCTGGCAGCACCCGGCCAAGCGCGAGCTGCGCCTGGTGGCCAGCCCGCTCAAGCTCAGCCGCACGCCCGTGCGCCACGAGCGGCCGCCGCCGCTGCTGGGCCAGCACACCGACGAGCTGCTGCGCGAGCTGCTGGGCTGGGACGCCGAGCGCGCCGCCGCGCTGCGCGCGCAGGGCGTGATTGGATGAACACTATATTTTTAATAGCTGTTTGCGCTTGCCACATGCTGGCTGGAGCCAGATTCGACCCATAAACCGGAGGAGTTCAAGCCATGGCCAACTACCTGCTCGTGCACGGCGCCTGGGGCGGCGCGTGGTACTGGCGACCGGTGCAGCACGCGCTGATCCGCGCCGGCCACCACGCGCAAGCCGTCACCCTCACCGGCCTGGGCGAGCGCGCGCACCTGCTGTCACCGGCCATCACGCTGGAGACGCACATCGCCGACGTGCGCGCCGCGCTGGCGGCCGAGGAACTGGCCGACTGCATCCTGGTCGTGCATTCCTACGCCGGCATGCTGGGCACGGCCGTGGCCGACCGCGAGCCGGCGGGCGCGCTGCGGCACCTGGTCTATGTCGACGCCGTGGTGCCAAAGCCCGGCGAGAGCTGGAGCAGCACGCACGGCCGCGCCACGCGCCAGGCGCGCCTGGCGGCGGCCGCCGCCACGCCCGACTTCGCCTTTCCGCCGCCCGACCCGGCGGTGTTCGGCCTGCAGGACGCGGACTACGAATGGGTCAAGCGCCGCCAGACGCCCCACCCCGGCCACACCTACGAGGCGGCGCTCGACTTCGACCCCGCGCGCGTGGCCCGCGTGCCGCGCACCTTCATCAACTGCACCCAGCCCGCGCTGGCCACCATCGACGCCATTCGCCCGCGCGTGCGCGACGCCAGGTTCTGGGACGGCGCCTGGCTGCCGGGCAGCCGCATCGTCGAGCTGGCCACCGGGCACGACCCCATGCTGAGCGAGCGCGCGGCCATGACGCGCCTGTTGCTGGAGCTGGCCTGAACTTTTGCCGGCGGGCGGTTTCCAACCGGACTGCACAAACCGGCCGGCCGTCCTAAAATGCACCCCGTGAACCTCGCATCCTCCACCCGCCGCGTTGCGCTGGCCGCCCTGGTCGGCGCCAGCGCGCTGCTGGCCGGCTGCGGCAACGACGCCGCACCGCTGTCCACCTTCGTGCTGCTGGACGGCTCCAGCCAGACCACGCAGGACATGAAGGGCAAGGTCACCCTGGTCAACTTCTGGGCCACCAGCTGCACCACCTGCGTGGGCGAGATGCCGCAGGTGATCGACACCTACGACAAGTACAAGGACCAGGGTTTCGACACCATCGCCGTGGCCATGTCCTACGATCCGCCCGCCTACGTCGTCAACTTCGCGCAAACGCGCAAGCTGCCCTTCAAGGTGGCCATCGACAACACCGGCGCCGTGGCCAAGGCCTGGGGCGAGGTGCAACTCACGCCCACCACCTACATCGTCGACAAGCAGGGCCAGATCGTCAAAAAATACGTCGGCGCGCCCAATTTCGACGAGCTGCACCGGCTGATCGAAAAGCTGCTGGCCGCCTGAGGGCAACCCACCCACGCAAAAAAGGGCGCTCCACGGAGCGCCCTTTGTCATGCCCGGCCGGCGCTTTACCGGCGGCGGAAGTCGTCGTGGCAGGCCTTGCAGCTTTGCGCGGTGGGGCCGAAGGCGGCCTTGAGCTGGTCGAGGTTGCCGCTGCGGGCGGCGGGCAGCAGGCGCTCGGCCACGGCGGTCTGCATCTTGTCGGCGCGGTCCTTGAACTTGGCCTGCTCCTGCCAGATCTCGGGGCGCGCGGCGCTCTCGCGGCCCTTGTCGGTGCCGGGGGCGAAGCCCGCCCAGGGCAGGTGCGACACCAGGGCCACCACCTCGGCGTTGCGCGCCGCCTGCGCCGCGTCGTAGGGCAGCTTGCCGTTGGCCATGGCACCGAGGCGGGCAAAGTGCGTGCCCATCACGGTGAGCGCGCTCTGGCGGTACTTGATGGCGTCCTCGGACTTGGCGAATTCGGCCGAGGCCGACAGCGAGACCAACGAGGCCGCGAGGGCCAGCGAGACGATCACGGGGGTTTTCATGCGGACAAGACTCCTGTGGATGAAAGAAGGGGCGGACTCGCTTAGACTGCCGGTTCACGGAAAGTGCCGCAGCATCGCGGGTTTGCGGCGATTTTTTGACCCTCCCCTCACGTGAAGTCATGCCAAGTGTTCGCATCTGGGATTTGCCCACCCGCCTGTTTCATTGGGTGCTGGCGCTGGCCGTGGTCCTGCTGGTGATCAGCGCCAAGGTGGGCGGCGACGCCATGCACCTGCACATGCGCCTGGGCTACCTCGTGTTCGCGCTGCTGCTGTTTCGCTTGGTGTGGGGCGTGCTGGGCGGGCACTGGTCGCGTTTTGCCCGCTTCGTGCCGACGCCGGCGCGGCTGCGCGCCTATCTGCGCGGCAGCCCCGAGGCCTCGCTGCACGCCGGCCACAACCCGCTGGGCGCGCTGTCGGTGCTGGCCATGCTGGCGGTGCTGTCGCTGCAGGTGGCCAGCGGGCTGTTCGCGGACGACGAGATCGCCTATTCGGGCCCCCTGACCGCGCGCGCCTCACACGCGCTCATCAAGCTGGCCACGCGCTGGCACACCGGCCCCGGCCAGGCGCTGGTGCTGGCCCTGGTCGCCTTGCACGTGGCGGCCATCGTGTGGTACTGGCGGCGCGGCCAGAACCTGGTGCGCCCCATGCTGAGCGGCGACAAGACCCTGGCGCAGGCCGTGCCGGCGTCGCGCGACGGCGCCGGCACGCGCGCGGCGGCCGTGCTCGTGCTGGCGGCCGCGGCCGCCGTGGTGTACGCCGTGGTGCAGTGGGGCGCGCGCGCATCGCTGGGCTAAACTGCCAGCGCCCTCCTGCTGCCCGCGCCCTGCCGATGTCTCCCGCCACCGAATCCCGTCCCGCCGTCGAGCTGGTCGTCGCCCAGACGCCCGAGCAGATCGAGGGCGCACGCGCCCTGTTTCAGGAATACGCCGATCAACTGGGCGTGGACCTGTGCTTTCAGGGCTTTGCCGACGAGCTCGCCGGCCTGCCGGGCGAGTACGCGGCGCCGCGCGGCACGCTGCTGCTGGCGCTGGTCGACGGCGCGCTGGCCGGCTGCTGCGCGCTGCGCCCGCAGGACGACGCCGACTACGCCGGCGCGGCCGAGATGAAGCGGCTGTACGTGCGCAAGGCCTTTCGCGGCTTCGGCCTGGGGCGCCAGCTCAGCGAGGCCATCCTGGAGGCTGCGCTGCAACGGGGCTACGCCTGCGTGCTGCTGGACACGCTGGACGAGATGGAGTCGGCGCGCGCGCTGTACGCCAACCTGGGTTTCGAGGAAATCCCGCCCTACTACCACAACCCGCTGCCGGGGGCGCATTACCTGAAGGTGGATCTGGACGCCTTGTGAGCGCCCGGTCTTCACGTCATTTCAGGCTGCAGCGCCCGCCAGACAAGCGCGAGTAGCTATGATTTTTATATCAATCAGCCCTTGACCTGCGCCAGCATAGTGGCGCCGTCGCTGACCTCGAACTTGCCCGGGCCTTCGACGTTGAGGGTGACGACCTTGCCGTCCTTGACCAGCATCGAGTAGCGGTTGCTGCGCAGGCCCAGGCCCTTGCCGGTCAGGTCCAGCGTCAGACCCGCGGCCTTGGCGAAGGCCGCGTCGCCGTCGGCCAGCATGCGGATCTTGCCGGCGGTCTTCTCGTCGCGCGCCCAGGCGCCCATGACGAAGGCGTCGTTGACCGCCAGGCACCAGATTTCATCCACGCCGGCGGCCTTCAACGCGTCGGCGTTCTTCAGGTAGCTGGGCACGTGCTGGGCCGAGCAGGTGGGCGTGAAGGCGCCGGGCACGGCAAACAGCGCGATGGTCTTGCCGGCGGCGGCCTGCGTCACGTCCACCGGGTTGGGGCCGATGCTGCAGCCGTTGCCCTCGACCTCGACGTATTCGGCCAGCTTGACCGCCGGCAACTTGTCTCCAAGCTTGATCATGAATGCTCCTTGAGAGTGAAACGATGCCGTCGTCACGGCGCCAACAAAAACGGCCCACATTGTGGGCCGTTTTGGCGATCCGCGCCGAAGCGGCGCGAAAGCGGGGGTGCGGTCAGACCTGCGCGGCCTTCTGCACCAGGCGCGTGGCCACCCAGTTCTTGGTCTTGGACAGCGGGCGGCTTTCGGTGATCTCGATGGTGTCGCCCAGCTTGAACTCGCCCTTTTCGTCGTGGGCGTGGTACTTGCTGGAGCGCATCACGATCTTGTCGTAGATCGGGTGCTTGACGCGACGCTCGATCAGCACCGTCACGGTCTTGGCGCGCTTGTCGCTCACCACCTTGCCGATCAGGGTGCGCTTGAGGGATGGTTTGGCTTCCGTCATGGTCGGGTCCTTCACTTGGCCGCAGCCTGCTTTTCGGCCAGCACGGTCTTGGCGCGCGCGATGGAGCGGCGCGTCTGGGCCAGCTGGGCCGTGTTGTTGAGCTGCTGTGTGGCCTTCTGCATGCGCAGGTTGAAGTGAGCCTTTTGCAGCTCCTTGACCTCGGCTTGCAGGCCGGCGACGTCCTTTTGGCGCAATTCAGCGGTTTTCATCGTCATGTTCCTTCGCTTACTGGCCGATCATGCGGGTGACGAAGGTCGTGCGCAGCGGCAGCTTGGCAGCGGCCAGCGCAAACGCTTCGCGCGCCAGATCCTCGGGCACGCCGACGATCTCGTACAGCACCTTGCCGGGCTGGATTTCGGCCACGTAGTACTCGGGGTTGCCCTTGCCGTTGCCCATGCGGACCTCGGCCGGCTTGGTGGAAATGGGCTTGTCCGGGAACACGCGGATCCAGATGCGGCCGCCGCGCTTGACGTGGCGCGAGATGGCGCGACGGGCGGACTCGATCTGGCGCGCCGTCAGGCGGCCGCGGTCGGTGGACTTGAGGCCGAAGTCGCCAAAGGCCACCGAGTTGCCGCGCGTGGCGATCCCGGTGTTGCGGCCCTTGTGCTCCTTGCGGTACTTTCTGCGAGCAGGTTGCAGCATCGTTTACTCTCCTTGGGCGCCGTCTGCCGATGCAGCAGGCGCGGCGGCTTTGCGGACGCGCTTAACGGCGGGTTGTGCGTCGGCGCCTTGGCCTTCCGCGGGTTTGTCGCTGCCATCGGCGGGCGCACCGGAGCCACCACGGGCATCGCGGCGCGGGCCACCGCGGCGATCGCCGCCGGGGCCACCGCGGCCGTCACGGCGCGGGCCACGCGGACCGCGGCGCTCCTCGCCCTCGGGGCGCGGCGTGCTGTCCAGCGAGGGCGCGTCGGTACGGCCCAGGTTGTCGCCCTTGTAGACCCACACCTTCACGCCGATCACACCGTAGGTGGTCTTGGCTTCGGAGGTGCCGTAGTCGATGTCGGCGCGCAGGGTGTGCAGCGGCACGCGGCCTTCGCGGTACCACTCGGTACGCGCGATTTCGATGCCGTTCAGACGGCCCGAGGACATGATCTTGATGCCCTGGGCGCCCAGGCGCATCGCGTTCTGCATGGCGCGCTTCATGGCGCGGCGGAACTGGATGCGCTTTTCGAGCTGCTGGGTGATCGAGTCGGCGATCAGCTTGGCATCGATTTCGGGCTTGCGCACTTCCTCGATGTTCACGGCCACCGGCACGCCCAGGCGCGTGGCGAGTTCCTTCTTCAGGTTCTCGATGTCCTCGCCCTTCTTGCCGATCACCACGCCCGGACGTGCCGAGTAGATGGTGATGCGGGCGTTCTTGGCGGGGCGCTCGATCAGGATGCGCGAGACGGCGGCGTTCTTCAGCTTGGCCTTGAGGAACTCGCGCACCTTGATGTCTTCGGCCAGCATGCCGGCGAAGTCACGGTTGCTCGCGTACCAGCGGCTGGCCCAGTTGCGGCTGACCGAGAGGCGAAAGCCGGTAGGATGGATTTTCTGTCCCATATTCGTTCCTATTGGCCTTAGTTACCCACGGTCACGTAGATGTGGCACGTCGGCTTGCTGATGCGATTGCCGCGGCCCTTGGCGCGCGCGGTGAAACGCTTGAGCGTGGTGCCTTGCTCGACGAAGATGGTCTTGACCTTCAGTTCGTCGATGTCGGCGCCGTCGTTGTGCTCGGCGTTGGCAATGGCGGACTCCAGCACCTTCTTGACGATGCCCGCAGCCTTTTTCTGCGTGAACGTCAGGATGTCCAGGGCTTGATCCACCTTCTTGCCGCGGATCAGATCTGCGACCAGGCGACCCTTGTCAACCGACAGGCGGACGCCACGCAGGACTGCACGTGTTTCAGACATGGTCATTCCTTACTTCTTGGCCTTCTTGTCGGCGGGGTGGCCCTTGAAGGTGCGCGTCAGGGCGAATTCGCCCAGCTTGTGGCCCACCATCTGGTCGGTGACGTAGACCGGCACATGCTGCTTGCCGTTGTGCACGGCAATCGTCAGGCCGATGAACTCGGGCAGCACCATGGAGCGGCGCGACCAGGTCTTGACGGGCTTCTTGTCCTTGGTGGCGATGGCCTTCTCGACCTTGGCCAGCAAGTGATGGTCAACAAACGGACCCTTTTTGAGAGAACGAGTCATTTGCTACCCCTTACTTCTTGCGACGCGACACGATCATGGTCTGTGTGCGCTTGTTGTTGCGGGTGCGGTAGCCCTTCGTCAGGTTGCCCCATGGGTCAACCGCGTGACGGCCTTCGCCGGTACGTCCCTCGCCACCACCGTGCGGGTGGTCGATCGGGTTCATGGCAACGCCGCGCACCGTCGGGCGGATACCCATCCAGCGCTTCACACCGGCCTTGCCGAGCTGGCGCAGGCTGTGCTCTTCGTTGGCCACCTCGCCGATCGTGGCGCGGCACTCGATGTGGATCCTGCGCACTTCGCCAGAGCGCATGCGCACCTGGGCGTACACGCCTTCGCGGGCCAGCAGCGTGGCCGACGTGCCGGCCGAGCGCGCGATCTGGGCACCGGCACCGGGCTTGAGCTCGATGCAGTGGATGGTCGAGCCCACCGGGATGTTGCGGATCGGCAGCGTGTTGCCGACGCGGATCGGCGCCTCGGCGCCGCTCACCAGCTGGCTGCCCACCTCGACGCCGCGCGGCGCGATGATATAGCGGCGCTCGCCGTTGGCGTAGCACAGCAGGGCGATGTGCGCCGAGCGGTTGGGGTCGTACTCGATGCGCTCGACCTTGGCCGGGATGGCGTCCTTGTCGCGGCGGAAATCGACCACGCGATAGTGGTGCTTGTGGCCACCGCCCTTGTGGCGCGTGGTGATGTGGCCGTTGTTGTTGCGGCCCGACTGCTGGAACTGGGGTTCGAGCAGGGGCGCGAAACCGGCACCCTTGTGCAGGTGATCGCGGGTGATCTTGACCATGCCGCGGCGACCCGCGGAAGTCGGTTTGATCTTGATGACAGCCATGGTTTACGCAGCCTCCCCGGACAGGTTCAGCTCTTGACCTTCCTTGAGCAGGACGTAGGCCTTGCGCACGTGGTCACGACGGCCCACGGTGCGGCCAAAGCGCTTGGTCTTGCCCTTGACGTTGGTGACCGACACGGTCTTGACCTGCACCTTGAACAGCAGCTCCACGGCGGCCTTGATCTCGGGCTTGGTCGCATCGCGCAGCACCTTGAAGGTGACGGCGTTGGATTTTTCGGCCACCAGGGTGGCCTTCTCGGAGACGATGGGCGCCACCAGCACCTGCATCAGGCGGCCTTCGTCGAATTGGCGCTCGGCCGGAGTCGGGTTGATGCGGCTCATGCGAACATCTCCTTGAGCTTGTCGATGGCGCCCTTGGTGACCAGCACCTTCTTGTAGTGCACCAGCGAGACCGGATCGGCGTAACGCGGCTCGATGACCAGCACGTGGCCGAGGTTGCGCGAGGCCAGGTACAGGTTCTCGTCGACCTCGTCGGCAATCACCAGCACCGAGTCGAGCCCCATGGACTTGAAGCGGGCGGCCAGCTGCTTGGTCTTGGGCGAATCGACCTTCATCGACTCGACCACGGCCAGGCGGCCGTCGCGCGCCAGCTGCGACAGGATGGAGGCCATGCCGGCGCGGTACATCTTCTTGTTCAGCTTCTGGCTGAAGTTCTCCAGCGGGCTGTTGGGGAAGATGCGACCGCCCCCGCGCCACAGCGGCGAGGAGGTCATGCCGGCGCGCGCGTTGCCGGTGCCCTTCTGGCGGAACGGCTTCTTGGTCGAGTGCTTGACCGTCGCGCGGTCTTTTTGCGCCCGCGTGCCCTGGCGGGCGTTGGCCTGGAAGGCCACCACCAGCTGGTGCACCAGCGCTTCGTTGTAGTCACGGCCGAACAGCGTCTCGGGAGCGTCCACCTTGGACGCGGCCTGACCCTGCTCGTTCAGGAGTTCGAGCTGCATTAGTTGGCCTCCTGCTTGGCGGGCGCGGCCTTGACGGCCGGGCGCACGGTGACGAAGCCGCCGCGCGAACCGGGCACGGCGCCCTTGATCAGCAGCAGCTGGCGCGCTTCGTCGACGCGCACGATGTCCAGGTTCTGGGTGGTGACGGTCTCGTCGCCCATGTGGCCGGTCATCTTCTTGCCCGGGAACACGCGGCCCGGGTCCTGCGCCATCGAGATCGAGCCCGGCACGTTGTGCGAACGGCTGTTGCCGTGCGACGCGCGTTGCGAACTGAAGTTGTGGCGCTTGATGGTGCCGGCGTAGCCCTTGCCGATGGAAGTGCCCTGCACGTCCACTTTCTGGCCGGCGGCAAACACGTCGGCGACGGGCACTTGCGCACCGGCGGCGTACTTGCCCGCCACGTCGTCAGCGACACGGAATTCCTGGGTGATTTCACCGGCTTGCACGCCCGCCTTGGCGAGGTGACCGGCCTCGGGCTTGGTCACGCGCGAGGCCTTGCGCGAACCGAACGTGACCTGCAGGGCCACGTAGCCGTCGTTTTGCTGGGTCTTGACCTGGGTAACGCGGTTGTCCGACACATCGACCACCGTGACCGGCACCGAATCGCCGTCATCGGTGAACAGACGCATCATGCCCACCTTGCGCCCCAGCAACCCCAATCGATTGCTTTGACTCATTTATTGACTCCTTGGCTTTCACCGCGCGAAGCTTCAATTGGCCCGCGCGTTTGGTGTGTGAAAGAGGGTTGATTGAACTTGCCCCCATGAAGGGCAAGCCGCAGATCATAGCGCGAATGCCAAAACTTGGCAAGGCGCCGGTCTGCGGACTGGCGCGGTGGGGCCGATGCAGCCCCGCCGCAACACGCTTACTGCAGCTTGATCTCGACGTCCACGCCGGCGGGCAGGTCGAGCTTCATCAGCGCGTCGACGGTCTTGTCGGTCGGATCGACGATGTCCATCAGGCGCTGGTGCGTGCGGATTTCGAGCTGGTCGCGGCTGGACTTGTTGACGTGCGGCGAGCGCAGGATGTCGAAGCGCTTCATGCGCGTGGGCAGGGGCACGGGGCCCTTGACCACGGCGCCGGTGCGCTTGGCGGTGTCCACGATCTCGGCCGCCGACTGGTCGATCAGCTTGTAGTCGAACGCCTTCAGGCGGATGCGGATTTTTTGCTGTGCCATGAATCCGCTCCTTACTCGATGATCTTGGCCACCACGCCGGCGCCCACGGTGCGGCCACCTTCGCGGATGGCAAAGCGCAGGCCTTCTTCCATGGCGATGGGGGCGATCAGCTTGACGGTGATCGACACGTTGTCGCCGGGCATCACCATTTCCTTGTCCTTGGGCAGCTCGATGGAGCCGGTGACGTCGGTGGTGCGGAAGTAGAACTGCGGGCGGTAGTTGTTGAAGAAGGGCGTGTGACGGCCGCCTTCGTCCTTGGACAGGACGTAGACCTCGCCGGTGAAGTGCGTGTGCGGCTTGATGGAGCCGGGCTTACAGAGGACTTGGCCGCGCTCGACGTCTTCGCGCTTGGTGCCGCGCAGCAGGATGCCGACGTTGTCGCCGGCCTGACCCTGATCGAGCAGCTTGCGGAACATCTCGACGCCGGTGACGGTGGTCTTTTGGGTGGCCTTGATGCCGACGATTTCGATTTCTTCGCCGACCTTGATGATGCCGCGCTCGACGCGGCCGGTCACCACGGTGCCGCGCCCGGAGATGGAGAACACGTCTTCGACGGGCATCAGGAAGGCGCCGTCGATGGCGCGCTCAGGCGTGGGGATGTAGGTGTCCAGGGCGTCGGCCAGGTTCATGATGGCCACTTCGCCCAGCTCGCCGGTGTCGCCTTCGAGGGCCAGCTTGGCGCTGCCCTTGATGATGGGGGTGTCGTCGCCGGGGAATTCGTACTTGGACAGCAGCTCGCGCACTTCCATCTCGACGAGCTCCAGCAGCTCGGCGTCGTCGACCATGTCGCACTTGTTGAGGAAGACGATGATGTAGGGCACGCCGACCTGGCGGGCCAGCAGGATGTGCTCGCGGGTCTGGGGCATGGGGCCGTCGGCGGCCGAGCACACCAGGATGGCGCCGTCCATCTGAGCGGCGCCGGTGATCATGTTCTTGACGTAGTCGGCGTGGCCGGGGCAGTCGACGTGGGCGTAGTGGCGGGCCGCGGTCTCGTACTCGACGTGCGAGGTGTTGATGGTGATGCCGCGCGCCTTTTCTTCGGGGGCGTTGTCGATCTGGTCGTAGGCCTTGGCCTGGCCGCCAAACTTCTTGGCCAGCACGGTGGCGATGGCCGCCGTCAGGGTGGTCTTGCCGTGATCGACGTGACCAATGGTGCCCACGTTCACGTGCGGCTTGCTGCGCTCGAATTTCTCTTTTGCCATTTCAAAATCTCCAAAGAGCCATGCCTGTGTTCGGGTTTAACGTCTGCACCCGGTTGCTCGATCGTCCCGCACAGGGCGACAGGACGGCACCGGATCGCAGATTGCAAAAACTATCAATTTGATAGCTGCCGGCGCTTGATGGACAAGCGTCGGAGGCTGATTTCATCAATATTTATTGAGGTGCCTGAGCAAGCCGTGTACGCTGGCTTGGTCCGACACCCTTCTGGTCAGAGGTGCCCGAGCAAACCATGCTTCGCTGGTTTGGTCCGGCACACTGGTCATTATTTTGCCCTTGCCGCGATGATGGCCTCGGCCACGTTCTTCGGCGCCTCGGCGTAGTGCTTGAACTCCATCGTGTAGGTGGCGCGACCCTGCGTCATGGAACGCAGCGTGGTGGCGTAGCCGAACATCTCGGACAGCGGCACCTCGGCCTTGATGGCCTTGCCGCCACCGACCATGTCGTCCATGCCCTGCACCATGCCGCGGCGGCTGGACAAGTCGCCCATCACCGTGCCGGCGTAGTCCTCGGGCGTTTCCACCTCGACGGCCATCATGGGCTCCAGGATCACGGGGCTGGCCTTGCGGGCCGCTTCCTTGAAGCCGAAGATGGCGGCCATCTTGAAGGCCTGTTCGGACGAGTCCACGTCGTGGTAGGAGCCGAAGGTCAGCGTGACCTTGACGTCCACCACCGGGTAGCCGGCCAGCACGCCGCTGGTCAGCGCCTCGACCACACCCTTCTCGACCGCCGGGATGTACTCGCGCGGCACCACGCCGCCCTTGATGGCGTCGACGAACTCGAAACCCTTGCCCGGCTCCTGCGGCTCCAGCGTGAAGACGACGTGGCCGTACTGGCCCTTGCCGCCCGACTGGCGCACGAACTTGCCTTCGACGTCGGTCACGGTCTTGCGCACGGTTTCGCGGTAGGCCACCTGGGGCTTGCCCACGTTGGCCTCGACGTTGAACTCGCGCTTCATGCGGTCGACGATGATTTCCAGGTGCAGCTCGCCCATGCCGGCGATGATGGTCTGGCCCGATTCCTCGTCGGTGCGCACGCGGAACGACGGGTCTTCGGCGGCCAGGCGCGACAGGGCCAGGCCCATCTTTTCCTGGTCGGCCTTGGACTTGGGTTCCACCGCCTGCGCGATCACGGGCTCGGGGAACACCATCTTTTCCAGCATGATGGGCGAATCGACGTCGCACAGGGTTTCACCCGTGGTGACGTCCTTCAGGCCCACGCAGGCGGCGATGTCGCCGGCACGGATTTCTTCGATCTCGATGCGCTCGTTGGCGTGCATCTGCACGATGCGGCCGATGCGCTCCTTCTTGCCCTTGACGGCGTTGAACACGGTGTCGCCCTTGGACAGCACGCCCGAGTACACGCGCACGAAGGTCAGTTGGCCGACGAAGGGGTCGGTCATCAGCTTGAAGGCCAGCGCCGAGAACTTCTCGGCGTCGTCGGCCTTGCGCGACAGGTGCTTGTCGTGGTCGTCCGGGTCGGTGCCGGCCACGTCGGGGATGTCCACCGGCGAGGGCAGGTAGTCGATCACGGCGTCCAGCATGCGCTGCACGCCCTTGTTCTTGAACGCCGTGCCGCACAGCATGGGCTGGATTTCGGTGGCGATGGTGCGCGTGCGCAGGCCGAGCTTGAGGTCGTCCTCGGAGAGGTCGCCCTCCTCCAGGTACTTGTTCATCAGCTCTTCGCTGGCTTCGGCCGCGGCCTCCACCATGTTCTCGCGCCACTTCTTGGCATCGGCAACCAGCTCGGCCGGGATGTCCTGATACTCGAACTTCATGCCCTGCGTGGCTTCGTCCCAGATGATGGCCTTCATCTTGACCAGGTCGACCACGCCCTTGAAGTTGTCCTCGGCGCCGATCGGGATCACCACCGGCACGGGGTTGGCCTTCAGGCGCAGCTTCATCTGGTCATAGACCTTGAAGAAATTGGCGCCGGTGCGGTCCATCTTGTTGACGAAAGCCAGGCGCGGCACCTTGTACTTGTTGGCCTGGCGCCAGACGGTCTCGGACTGGGGTTGCACGCCGCCCACGGCGCAGTACACCATGCAGGCGCCGTCCAGCACGCGCATGGAACGCTCCACCTCGATGGTGAAGTCCACGTGCCCCGGGGTGTCGATGATGTTGAAGCGGTGCTCGGGGTAGGACATGTCCATGCCCTTCCAGAAGCAGGTCACGGCCGCCGAGGTGATGGTGATGCCGCGCTCTTGCTCCTGCTCCATCCAGTCGGTGGTGGCGGCGCCGTCGTGCACCTCGCCCAGCTTGTGGGTGACGCCGGTGTAAAACAGGATGCGCTCGGTCGTCGTGGTCTTGCCCGCGTCGATGTGGGCCGAGATACCGATGTTGCGGTAGCGCTCGATGGGGGTTTTGCGTGCCATGATGTGCTTTCTTTAACGGCCAATGGCCCGCCCACCGCAACCGGCAGGTCGGGCCGCAAGCCTTCAATGCAGGATGCTGCGCCTTTAGAAACGGAAGTGGCTGAAGGCCTTGTTGGCCTCGGCCATGCGGTGCACCTCGTCGCGGCGCTTCATCGCGCCGCCGCGGCCTTCGGTGGCCTCGAGCAACTCGTTGGCCAGACGCATCGCCATCGACTTCTCGCCGCGCTTGCGAGCGGCTTCCTTGATCCAGCGCATCGACAGCGCCAGACGGCGCACCGGACGAACCTCGACCGGCACCTGATAGTTCGCGCCGCCGACGCGACGGCTCTTGACCTCGACCATCGGCTTGACGTTGTTGATGGCGATGGAGAACAGCTCCAGCGGATCCTTGCCGCTCTTCTTCTCCATCTGCTCGAGCGCGCCGTAGATGATGCGCTCGGCGACCGCCTTCTTGCCACCTTCCATGATGACGTTCATGAACTTGGACAGTTCGACATTGCCGTACTTGGGATCCGGCAGGATTTCACGCTTGGGGACTTCGCGACGACGTGGCATTTCAATTCACCTCTCAATGTGCTTCAGTTGGCGTCGGGTGGTGAGCCTTCACCGGCTCCGACTGCCGCGCAGATTCAATGGAAACCTGCACTTACTCGACCCGCCAATCGGGCCACTTCGCTCGACGCGGGCTGCCATCGCCCCGCCAAGCACCAAAAAAAAAACGAACGATCAGGCCTTCTTGGGCCGCTTGGCACCGTACTTGGAGCGCGACTGCTTGCGATCCTTGACGCCTTGCAGGTCGAGCGAGCCGCGCACGATGTGGTAGCGCACGCCCGGCAGGTCCTTGACCCGGCCGCCGCGCACCAGCACGACGCTGTGCTCCTGCAGGTTGTGGCCTTCGCCGCCGATGTACGAAATGACCTCGAAACCGTTGGTCAGACGCACCTTGGCGACCTTGCGCAGCGCCGAGTTCGGCTTTTTCGGCGTGGTGGTGTACACGCGCGTGCACACACCGCGACGCTGCGGCGAGTTTTGCATCGCCGGGCTCTTGGACTTGGTCGTCTCGACCGTCCGCCCGTGACGCACCAGTTGACTGATGGTTGGCATGAATATCCCTAAAACGTGAAAACACGTGGCCCTGCCACGTGGGTGATCGCGCCGCTTGCTGCCCTTGGTTGCCCCAAAAGCGGCCGGGCCGCGCGCTGATTTCCCGCAAGGCCCCGTGCCCGGCGCCATGCAAAGCGCCATGCCAAAGGCCTCCCAAAGCGGGAAAAGCCTTAAATTATATGACGCACGCGCCCGGCCGACAAGCGCGGGATAATTGCCGGGTGAATTTCCCCAAGCATCGCATCGTGGTCGGCCTGTCGGGCGGCGTGGATTCGGCCGTCAGCGCCCACCTGCTGCAGCGGGCCGGGCACGAGGTGGTCGGCATCTTCATGAAGAACTGGGAGGACGACGACAACAGCGAATACTGTTCATCCAACCAGGATTTCATCGATGCCGCCGCCGTGGCCGACGTGCTGGGCATCGAGATCGAGCACGTCAACTTCGCCGCCGAGTACAAGGACCGCGTGTTTGCCGAGTTCCTGCGCGAATACCAGGCCGGGCGCACGCCCAATCCCGACGTGCTGTGCAACGCCGAGATCAAGTTCAAGGCCTTTCTGGACCACGCCATGCGCCTGGGCGCCGACCAGATCGCCACTGGACACTACGCCCGCGTGCGCCTGAACGGCGCCACCGGGCGGCACGAACTGCTCAAGGGACTGGACCCATCCAAGGACCAGAGCTCTTTTTGCATCGCCTGAACCAGGCGCAGCTGGCGCGCACGCTGTTTCCGGTGGGCAAACTGCACAAGAGCGAGGTGCGACGCATCGCCGCCGAGATCGGGCTGCCCAACGCCAAGAAGAAGGATTCCACCGGCATCTGCTTCATCGGCGAGCGGCCGTTTCGCGAGTTCCTGGGCCGCTACCTGAAATCCCAGCCCGGCCCGATCAAGGACGAGCGCGGGCGCACGCTCGGCCGGCACGTCGGCCTATCCTTCTACACCCTGGGCCAGCGCCAGGGCCTGGGCATCGGCGGCATCAAGGACAAGGGGGCCGCGCGCGGCGGCGGCGCGCACGAGCCCTGGTTCGTGGCGCGCAAGGACCTCGCCGCCAACACCCTGGTGGTGGTGCAGGGGCATGACCACCCCTGGCTGCTGTCGCAGCGGCTCAGCTTCGACGACTGCGCCTGGGTGGCCGGCACGCCGCCCGCCGCCGGCGCGCACGCCGCCAAGACACGCTATCGCCAGCAGGACGCCGCCTGCCGCCTGTCGCCCGGCGCGGCGCCGGGGACCTTCGAGTTGAGCTTCGAGCAGCCCCAGTGGGCCGTCACGCCGGGCCAGAGCGCCGTGCTGTACGACGGCGAGGTCTGCCTGGGCGGCGGCGTGATCGCCACGGCGTCCGCCCTGCCGCAGCCGCCGGCGACGGCGGCGCTTCAGGCCTGAGCCTCAATCGCGGCGCGACAGGCCTTCGGCCGCCGCCCGGCTGAGCACCTGGGCCACGATGCGGTCGCAGCGCGCGCCGTCGAAGGCAAAGGCGTCACCCAGCGCGACGTCGATCTGGCTGGCCAGCCCCTCGCGCAGCAGGCCGCGGGCGCGAAAAAAGCGCGTGCGCACGGTGGCTTCGGGGATGCCCAGCGCCTGCGCGACCTCCTCCACGCTCAGCTCCTCCACCGCGCGCAGCATGAAGACGGTGCGAAACGCATCGGGCAAGTGGTCGATGCGCGACTCCAGCAGTTGGCGCAGCTCGGCGCGCATGGCGGCCGGCTCGGGCTGGCGCTCGGGCTCGTCGGTCAGCGCGGCCTGGATGGCGGGTTCGGGCGAGATCATGGCGGCGTCCAGTGGAATAACGGGGGCGTGTTTGCGGCGCAGGCGTCCGAAGGCCTCGTTGGCGACGATGCGCACCAGCCAGGTGGACAGCTTGGCGTCGGCGCGAAAGCTGCCGAGCGCGCGCCAGGCACGCAAATAGGCCTCCTGCACCACATCCTCGGCCTCGGCGTCGTTCTTGACCATGCTGCGCGCGGTGCGAAACAGCAGCTGGTTGTGACGGCGCATGATGGCCTCGAAGGCCAGCTCATCACCCTGCGCGCCCCGGGCCGCCAGTTCGGCATCGGGGGTTTGGGTGGTGACGGGCGCGGCGGCTTGGCGCAGGGCATTCGGCATGGGTCTCTCCTGTGCGGCATTGGATGCGGGCAGCGCACGCGGCGTTCCGGATTGTGGCCTCAGCCGCGCCCGCCCAGCAGGCTCAGGAACTCGCGCCGCAAGCTGGCGTCCTGCAAAAAGGCGCCGCGCATCACCGAGTTGCGCATCAGCGCCCCATCGTCCCTGACCCCGCGCCAGTGCATGCAGAAGTGGCTGGCCTGCATCACCACCGCCAGGCCATCGGGGCGCATGCGCCGCTCCAGCTCGTCGGCCAGCATCACCACCGCCTCTTCCTGGATTTGCGGGCGGCCCAGCACCCATTCGGCCAGGCGCGCGTATTTGGACAGGCCGATCAGGTCGGACTGGGCGTTGGGCAGCACCCCGATCCACACCTGGCCGAGGATGGGACACAGGTGGTGCGAGCAGGCGCTGCGCACCTTGAGCGGACCGACGATCATCAGCTCGTTCAGCTGCGACACGTTGGGAAAGGCCGTGACCGCCGGCGCCGCCTCGTAGCGGCCGCCAAAAACCTCGCGCACGAACATCTTGGCCACGCGCCGGGCGGTGCCCTGCGTGTTGTGGTCGTTGTCGGTGTCGATCACCAGCGCCTGCAGCACCTCCTGCAGCCGGGCCTGCACCTCGTCCTGCAGCTCGGCCAACTCACCGTCGTGCACGAAGTCGGCGATGTTGTCGTTGGCGTGGTAGCGCCGGCCGGCGGCGATCAGGCGGTAGCGGATGCGGTCGGACGCCGGCATGCGCGCGGTGACGTCTTCGGTGGCGAGGATGGGCGGCGAAAGCTGGGTGAGCATGATGCGTTCCTGGGGACGGCGCGCGCAGGGGCCGCGCCTTCATCCCGCCCATTGGATGGAGGGCCTGCGCGCGGCGTTCCGGCGCGTGCGTGCGCACCGGATTATTCAAGCAAAATCGGGCTGCATCGCCCGCCGATCAAGCGCGAGCAGCTATCGAATCAGGAGAATATTCAGGGCGTGCGATCGCCCCGGCTGGCCGTGATCGACTTGACGGGCGCGGCCTCGGGCGCCAGCAGCGTGCCGTCGCGCCAGCTCTTCCAGCTGGACAGCGCCAGCCACAGCACCACCACGCTGGCCAGCGCCAGCGCCACCACGGCCAGCATCTGCGCGGCGGGGTTCATGAAGGCCAGCCGCAGTGTGAGCCCCGCGAACGCCGCCAGCGGAAAGCCCAGCGCCCAAAAGCCGATGCCGAAGGGCTGCGCCAGGATGCGGCGCATCAGCGGCGCGCACCACAGCAGCATCAAGAGGGCCACGCCCCAGGCCATCCAGGCCAGCGCGGGCGCGACACCCAGCTGCAACGCGCCGCTGCCGACCAGCGCCGGCGGCGTGACGGCGATGAAGCTGGCCGGCAGCAGCCGATCGGGCCACAGGCCCTGCGTGGCGATGCGCGCCAGCAGCAGCGCCAGCACCACCGGCCACAGCAGCACGCCCATGCCGAACTGCGCCGCCGCCCAGCCGCCCGCGCCCAGCGGCACGCCCGCCAGCGGCGCCAGCACGTTGCCGACGACCGGGATGAACAGCACCGGCGTCAGCGCCGCCCAGCTCAGCCCCTGCTCGCGGTCGGCGCGCAGCCAGCGCCCCAGCGCCCACAGCGTGACCGCCAGCTGCAGCAGCGAGCCCACCCACCACAGCGCCGCCAGCGCCGCCGACGTGCCGAACAACGACACCCCTGCCGTGGCCAGCAGCAGCAGCGACACCGGCACCGCGCCCAGAAAGGCGTGGCGCGCCGGATGCGCCAGCTCGGCCGCCACCGCCTCGCCCTGCACCTGCCAGCGAATCCAGGACAGCACCGCCAGCACCACGAAGGCCAGCGCCGCCACGCCCGCCAGCACCAGCGCCACGCCGGTGGCCGTATCGCCCAGCATCGGCATGGCCTGCAGCCAGGCCAGCGCCAGCCCGGCCACGCTCATCACGATGGCGAACCAGTTGAAGGACAGGTGCTGGAGGTTTTCGGGCTGGCTGGGCATGGCGCGGGATGATACGGCCCACACCCATATCCTTCTTGCATATCCTTCTTGCGGCTCGTGAGAATCGGGCGCTCGGGTTACTTCTTGATCAAGGGGCAGCGCGACTGGGATAGAGGCTGAAAAGCCTGGTCCCCGGGGATCACGGTCTTGATCTGGTACACATCCCAAGGCGCCTTGGATTCGGCCGGCGTCTTGACCTGCACCAGCAACATGTCGTGCACCAGCCGGCCGTCATCGCGGATATGGCCCTTTCGCACCACGGCGTCGTTGACCTCGATCGCCTTCATCTTGGCCATCACCGGCTGCGCCTCATCGGTCCCCGCTGCCTGAATGGCCTTCAGGTAGTGAAGCACCGCCGAATACACCGCTGCCTGCATCATGCTGGGCATCTTGTTCATGCGCTCGTAATAGCGGCGCGAGAAGGCACGTGTCTGTTCGTCCTGATCCCAGTAGAAGCCCGTGGTGATGAACATGCCTTGGGCGTTCTGCAAGCCCATGCCATGGATCTCGGTGATCAACGCCAACAGCGGCGTGAACACCTGCTTGTTGGCGCCGACGCCCAAGCCGAACTCACGCGCCTGCTTGACCGTGTTGAGGGTATCGGCCCCCGAATTGGCCAATCCGATGACCTGCGCCTTGGACGCTTGCGCCTGCAACAGGTAGGACGACATGTCGCTGGTGCCCACCGGGTGCCTCACGCTGCCCAGAACCTGGCCGCCCTGGGCCTGCACGATGGCGCGCGCGTCTTTCTCCAGCGCGTGCCCGAATGCGTAGTCGGCGGTGATGAAGAACCAGCTTTTCAGCCCCTGGGCCGAGAGCGCCCGCGCGGTGCCGGTGGCCAGCGCATAGGTGTCATACATCCAGTGCACCGTGCTCTTGTTGCAGTTTTCGTTGGTGATGGCCGCCGAACCCGCGCCCGTGACCAGCGCCAGCTTGCCCTTGTCGTCGGCGATCTTCTGCACCGCCAGCGCCACGTTGGAGAAGGTCAGGTCGGTGATCATGTCGACCTGCTTGGTGTCGAACCATTCGCGCGCCAGGCTGGCGCCGATGTCGGTCTTGCCCTGATGGTCGGCCGCGATCAACTCGATCGGCTTGCCCAGCACCTTCTTGTCCTTGGCGAAGTCCTCGATCGCCAACTCGGCCGCCGCCACCGACCCCTTGCCCGAGTTGTCGGCCGACACGCCCGACATGTCGGTCAGAACGCCAATCTTGACCACGCCGTCGCTGATCCCGGCTGCCTGAGCCCACCCGGCAGCCAGCAGCGCCAGAACGCCCAAGCTCTGCCGTGCACGGCGTGCCACTTTCGATCCATTCCCGCTCATGTCAGCCCCTCGCAAGTGTGAAACTTGACACCGTAGTGGCTGCCTTGGCACGCGTCAATCCGGGCTTGCCGGGAGTCCTGGCCCCTCACCCGGTGGGCGCCGGTTCGCCAGCGCGAACGGGCGTCAGAACGGAATGTCGTCGTCCATGCCGCCGAAGCCGCTGTCGGGCTTGGCGGGCTCGGCCGCGCGCGGGGCGGGGGCCGGGCGGGCGGCGGGCGGGCGGGCGGCGGGGCGCGATGGGGCGTCGTAGCCGCCGCCGTAGCCGCCCTCGTCACCGGCCGGTGCGCCGGCGCCCTGGCGGCTGCCCAGCATCTGCATCTGGTCGACGCGTACCTCGGTGCTGTAGCGGTCCTGCCCGTCCTGGCCCTGCCACTTGCGGGTGCGAATGCTGCCCTCGACGTAGATCTGGCTGCCCTTGCGCAGGTATTGCCCGGCGATTTCGGCCAGCTTGCCGTTGAACACCAGGCGGTGCCATTCGGTGTGCTCGCGCGGTTCGCCCGACTGCTTGTCGCGCCACTTGTCGGTGGTGGCCAGGGTCACGTTGGCCACCTGGTCGCCGCTGGGAAACGAGCGCATCTCGGGGTCGCGCCCCAGATTGCCGACGAGGATGACTTTGTTGACTGAGGCCATGGTGATGAAAATTTCTCTGCGGATAATGCCGGCCCGCCGACCGGCGACTGCCGCATTGTGCCGCAGAGCCTGCCAGGAAAACCCGTCAGCGTCGCTGCGCCGTACGCCGCAGCAGTTGCCGGGCACCCAAAGAGGCAGCAAAAAGGGACAGCAGCCCCAGCGCCCATTCGCCCATCGTCGGCACGGGCGCCGGTGTGGCGACCAGTGTCAGCACCACCGAACCGGCGCCACCCACCTGGGCCGCGGGCACCGGCGCGCCAAACACGCCTCCCGCGCCGCCGGCGCCACCGCCTGCCGTGGCCGACAGGCTCTGCACCGCGCCGAGGTAGCACGAACCACCGGCTCCTCCGCCGCCCGCTGCAGCCGTGCCGTCATGTCCCGCTGTGCCGGCCGTTCCTGCGGTGACGCCGCCGCCGCCACCGCCGCCGCCGCCGCCATCCGTAGCACCCGGGTTGCTCCCTGTGGCGCCTGTCGTGCCCGTTGCGCAGTTGGGCGCCGAGGCGGCTCCCGCAGCGCCAGCGCCGTTGCCGCCGATCTCTGAATAGCTGCCACCTCCACCACCGCCACCGCCACCGGCTTGCACCACGATGCCAGCGACGGACACGCTGCTGCTGCCGCCGCCCCCGCCGCCCGAACCGCTGCCGCCAGACGTGCCTGACCGACTACCCGGGCCACCCGCACCTTGGCCGCTGCCACCCGCGCCGCCGGCGGGCGGATTGCCGTCGCTGTCCGATGTGCCGCCCGCGCCTGGCCCGCCAACCACCACGCTCACCGTGCTGCCCGGCGTCACCGCGATGGTCCCGTTCAACAGGGCACCTACACCACCGGTGCCGCCGTTGCCTCCAGAGCCGCCGGATATGTCATACCCGCCACCGCCGCCGCCGCCGCCCGCCACCGCCACCCTGATGGCGCTGACGTCTGCGGGAACCGTGTAGCTGTAGGTGCCGGGCGTGGTGTAAGGCGGCGGCTGCGTCAGCGCGAATGCCGCACCGGAGCCCATGGCCGCCAGGCAGGCGACCCCTGCCACGACGGGCGTTGAGGCACGAGTCCTAAGTCCGATCATATTTTTCTCTCCCTGTATGAATGCGCAAAAGCGAGGCATCCTGCCGTGAAGGCGGGAGAATTGTCAAGAGACAGTCTTGTCCAACGAGGTATGAGCCTGAACGAGTTGCCGAGATTCCAACGAGATATGAGCCTGAATGGGCGATCTGGGTCGATCATTTTTCAGATGGTGATCGACATGGACGAATCCCGGCTGGGCAGCATTGCCCAATTGCAGGCGTTTCTCGAAGGCACGCTGGAGGTCAGCTTCAGCGCCTTCGCCGATGATCAAGAGCGCTATGCGCACATTGCCAGCGTGGTGCGCCGCTTGGGCTATACGCGTCTGTCCAGGCCCGACAAGGGCATCGTGCTGCGCTATCTGGCGCGCACCAGCGGCTACTCGCGCGCGCAACTGACGCGGCTGCTGGCGCGCGTGCTGGAAGGCCAGCCTCTGGCCAAGCGCTACCGCGTGCCAGCGCATGCCTTTGCCCGGCGCTACAGCCCCGCCGATGTGGCGCTGCTGGTGAGCGTTGATCGCGCCCATGGCTGCTTGTCGGGGCCGGCGACGGTGCACCTGCTGCGCCGCGCCTGGCATGTGCACGGTGATGCGCGCTTTGAACGCCTGGCGCAACTGTCGCCCTCGCACCTGTACAACCTGCGCAAGAGCGGCCCATACAAAGCCGCCCGGGTGTCCTTGACCAAAACCCGGCCCGTGCTCAATGCCATTGGCCAGCGACGCGCGCCCGACCCCGGCGGGCGAGTGGGCTTCATTCGCATCGACAGCGTCCATCAGGGCGATCTCGATCGCATCAAGGGGGTGTACTACGTCAATGCCGTCGATATCCTCACTCAGTGGGAGGTGGTGGCTTGCTGCGAGCGCATCAGCGAGGCGTTCTTGCTGCCGGTGTTGGAGCAGCTCATGGCTCAGTTTCCGTTTCCGATCCGCGGCTTTCATTCGGACAACGGCGGCGAGTTCGTCAATCGACAGGTGGCCGCCTTGCTGGGCAAGCTGCAGGCCGAGCAGACCAAGTCGCGCCCGCGCAAGAGCAATGACAACGCGTTGGCCGAGAGCAAGAACGCCGCCGTGGTGCGCAAGACGTTCGGCTACAGCCATATTCCGCAGCGCTTTGCCGGCCTGATCAACACGTTCTGCCAAGAGCATCTGAACACCTACGTCAACCTGCACCGCCCTTGCCTGTTTGCCAAGCAGGTGATGGATGCCAAGGGCAAAATTCGCAAGACCTACCCACCCGAGCTGGTGCAAACGCCGTTGGAGAAGCTCGCGAGCTTGCCGGACATTGACAAGCAGTTGCGCCGCGGCATCACTGTCCAGCTGCTGCAACAGCAGGCCGTGCAAGTGACTGACTTGCAGGCCGCTGAACAGCTCAATGCAGCGCGCATGGCGCTGTTTGCGACAATTGAAAAACGATCCAGACGCTTGGCCTGAACCCAACCTTCAATCCGGCTCGTTCAGGCTCATACCTGAATTGGAAAAGACTGAGACCGCGACTCGGCCGGAGTCGCGCCAATGCCACACCAGCGCCCAGAGAACTACGGCCCAGCGCTGCAGGAATCGCAGCGTGAGGGTCGAGCCGGGTTCAGCGCTTCGTCGCGGGCACGATCTGCGCCCAGCCCAGCACCAGCCACAGCGCCACCAGCACCGAGGTGCCGCCCAGCACCGCCCCATAGCCGCCGTGCTTGAGCAGCCAGCCGCCCAGCGCCCCGCCGGTGAACAGGCCCAGCGACTGCAGCGTGTTGTAGACCCCCAGCGCCGCGCCGCGCGCGTTGGCCGGGGCCAGGCGCGAGATCAGGCTGGGCTGGCTGGCCTCGATCAGGTTGAAGGCGACGAAGAAAAAGAACATCACCCAGCCCATGGTCCACAGCCCCGGCGCCTGCGGCGCCAGCCACAGCAGGGCCAGTTGCACCAGCAGCAGCAGCGCGATGCCGCCGCGCAGCACGGCGCGCAGGTAGCCGCGCCGCTCCAGCGTGAACAGCCCGCCCATCAGCACGAAGGAGGCCAGCACCGCCGGCAGGTACAGCTGCCAGTGGTGCGCCTTTGGCAGGCCGGCGCCCACCAGCAGCTCGGGCACCACCACCCACATCGACATCTGCACCGTGTGCAGCACGAACACGCCCAGGTCCAGCCGCCACAGGTGCGGGTGCAGCCACACGTCCTGCAGGCGCCCGCGTGGCTCGTCCTTGTGGCGCGCGGGCTCGTCGGGCGTGGCGCGCAGCACCACCACGATGCCGCCCACGGCCAGCAGCGCCGTCAGCCAAAACAGGCCCGACAGGTGGATGGCGCCAGCCAGCGGCGGCGCCACCACCAGCGACAGCGCGAACATGCCGGCGATGCTGATACCGACCGCCGCCATGGCCTTGGTGCGCACCTCGTCGCGCGTCAGGTCGGCCAGCAGCGCCGTCACCGCCGCCGACACCGCGCCCGCGCCCTGCAGCGCGCGCCCGGCCACCAGCATGTGCACGCTGCCGGCCAGCGCCGCCACCATGCTGCCCAGCGCGAACACCACCAGGCCGGCGACGATCACCTTCTTGCGGCCGATGCGGTCCGACGCCAGCCCCAGCGGCACCTGCATCACCGCCTGCGTCAGGCCGTAGATGCCCATGGCCAGGCCGATCAGCGCCGGGTCGTCGCCGCCCGGATAGCGCGCCGCCTCCAGCATGAACACCGGCAGCACCAGGAACAGCCCCAGCATGCGCAGCGCGAAAATGCCCGCCAGCGACTGGGTGGCGCGGCGCTCGTCGCCGGTCATGCGGTGGGCAGGGGATGTGGGAATGTTGGCAGAAACAGTGGCGGACATCGGCGGACGTCACGGCAAGGCGCCGTGCGGCGGCAAGGCAACAAGCTGGCTATTGTCGGGCATCGGGCTTGTCCCTGATCCAAACCGGGCATGGAAGGCCCGGCCTTGCCGGCGCCCCGCAGTCCCGCCGTGGCTTGGCGCCCGTCAGTGCTTGCTGAACGCCTTGGTCAGCGGCGCGTCGAACTGCACCGTGCCCACGGCGCCCTCGGCATCGCTCTGGCTCCAGCGCCCGGCCAGGCGCTGGGCGCTGTTCTCTTGCAGGCTCATGGTGTCGGGCGTGGCGGTGTCGGAGTGCTGGATGAGCTGGTCGTTGGCCACGAACCAGGTGTTCAGGCGCGGGCCGGCGTCGAAATCCACCGTGGCACCGCTGCCCAGCTTGCCGCTGACGCAGCCCAGCCCGTCGCAGCCGGCGATGGCCGATGCCAGGTCCTGCTCGGACAGCACCAGTTCGCGGATGGGCTGTCCCATGGCGTCGGGGCCGGTCACCAGATAGGCGTGGTGCAGCGTGACGGTGACGGGCCCGCGCTTGGCCTGGTAGCGCAGCTCGCCCGACGCATCGCCGGCCTGCGCCGCCCCGGCAAGGCCAAGAACCCCGACGGCGGCGACGGCCGCTTCAAGCACAAACGTGGACAAAAAACGCAAAGCAGTCCTGGACATGGCGTTCCCCAACGCCACCTCACGCGGGCGGCGCGCATGCGATGCTAGGTTCGATCGCCCGGCCGCGCCATCGGCCAGATGGCACAGGGCAAGCGCCGCCCCGCGAGCGGCTGAAATGGCGTGCAAACGGACGTTCACCGGCGCCGGCGCGCCCATTTCTTGATGTTTCCCAAGAAGCGGCGGGTTTGCCGGAACGGCCGGGCCGCCCCCTTCTCGAATCGTCCATGCAGCCGATGTACGGCTGCTGCCAACCGTTGGAGAAGGACATGGAAGCACTGAAATGGACCCTGGCCGCGACCGCCGTGGCCACCCTGCTGGCCGTGGGCGCACCCGTGCAGGCGCAAACCGCCGGGCACGACCACGGCAGCGCCGTCCCGCAGGAACTGACGCTGAACCAGGGCCGCAAGTGGAGCACCGACGCGCCGCTGCGCAAAGGCATGGACAACATCCGCGGTCTGGTGGCGCCGAAACTGAAGGCCGCCCACGCCGGCACGCTGCAGCCCGCGCAGTATCGCGACCTGGCAGGCAAGATCGAGCAGGAAGTCGCCTTCATCGTCCAGAACTGCAAGCTCGCGCCCGACGCCGACGCCCAGCTGCACCTGGTGATCGCCGACATCGGCGCCGGCCTGGACGCCATGAACGGCAAGAGCGCCGGCACCGAGCCCGCCGACGGACTGATGCACGTGGCGCAGGCCGTCAATCAATACCGAACCCATTTCGACCACCCCGGCTTCCGGGCCCTGCCGGTCGCTCACTGAGCGGCCCACATTCAGAAGGAGATCCTCATGACTTTCAACACGTTCCTGCGCACCCTGGCCTCGTCGATCACGGGCCTCGTCATCCGCCCCGCCTCGGCGCACTGCGATACGGCCGACGGTCCGGCGGTTGCGGATGGCCGCCGCGCGCTGAGCACGGGCCAGGTCAACATCGCCCTCAAATGGGTACAGCCCGAGGGCGAAGCCGAGTTGCGCGGCATCTTCGAGCGCGCCGCCAGGGTGCGCGCCGCCGGTGGCGAGGCCGCGGCGCTGGCCGAGCAGTGGTTCCTGGAGAACCTGGTGCGCATCCACCGCGCCGGCGAAGGCGCAGGCTACGACGGCATCAAGCCCGTGGGTACCGCCATCCCGCCCCAGGTGCGCGCCGCCGACGAGGCGCTGGCGCGCGGCAGCATCGAGCCGCTGCGCGGCCTGATCGACGCCGAGCGCTGGCCCGAGCTGGAAAAGCGCTTCGACCAGGCGATCGCGCTGAAGCACTTCAACGACGACGACCTGCCGGCCGCACGCAGCTACATGGACGCCTACGTGTCCTTCTTCAAATACGCCGAGGGCCACGACCATGAGCACGCCCACGGGCACCATGGGCACGGTGGCGGCGGCTGCGGGCACTGACATGGCCTGGCTCACCCGCGTGCAATCGCACTCGATGGCGCCCGCGCTGCGGGACGGCGCCCTGGCGCTGACCCTGCGGCTGGGGCGGCGCGCCACGCTGCGGCGCGGCGACATCGTGGTGGTCGATTCACACGAGCTGGGCCGGCGCGTGGTCAAGCGCATCATCGGCCTGCCTGGCGAAACGGTGGACTTGCGCGCGGGCCAGGTACACATCGACGGCCGGCCGCTGGCCGAGCCCTACGCCAGCCGCTCGGTGTTCACCGACAGCTTTCAGGTGCCTCCGGGTCACTATCTGCTGCTGGGTGACCACCGCGATGCCTCCAGCGACAGCCGCAGCTGGCGCCAGCCCTACATCGCGCGCGCCGCCATCGTCGGCAGAATCGTCGGGCGGGGTTGGCTGCCGCCGTGGCGTGCACCGCAGCGCGGCCCAGGTGCCGAACCGGATCGAACCCGCAGGCCAGGGCCGGTTGGCGCTACGCTCGGGCATGGCCCCGCGCGAAATCCCCGCTGAAACCCTGCTGGCGCGACTGCCGCTGTTCCAGGCGCTGGACAAGGCCACGCTGGCGCGACTGGCGGCGGCCACGACGCGGCACGCCTTCAAGCGCGGTGACCCTGTGTTTCGCCGCGGCGAGCGCTTGGGCGGCCTGTACGTCATCGTCTACGGCCAGGTGCGCCTGGTAGGCCACAAGCCCAAGGGCGGCACGCGGCTGACCGGCGTCGCCGGGCCCGGCCACAGCCTGGGCGAGCCGATGATGTTCCTGGAACGACCAGCGGTGGTGAGCGCCGAGGTCGCCAGCGACGCGCTGCTGCTGCAGGTGCCCAAGCAGGCGGTGTTCGACGAGTTGGAGCGCAACCCGCGCTTTGCGCGCCTCATGCTCGTGGGCCTGAGCCGACGCGTGGAAAGTCTGGTGCAAGAACTGGAGCTGCAGGCGCTCGGCAATGGCACCGAGCGCTTCGTGACCTGGCTGCTGCGCCACTGCGACGACCCCGCAGCACCCTTCGCCCTCACCCTGCCGGCCACCAAGGGCGCCATCGCCTCGCACCTGAACCTGACACCCGAGCATTTCTCGCGCATCCTGCAAGAGCTGCAGCAGGCCGGGCTGCTGCAGGTCAGCGGGCGCAAGATCACGGTGCCACACCCCGCGCGGCTGATGGGCAACTGGGCGCGACCGTGACGGCTGATGTGCACGCTTGCACCCAAAAACCGATAATGCTGGGTTGCCCTGCGCACAGGGCCGCCCGCCATGAACGATCTCGCCTTTCACGCCCCGCCCCGCCCCGACGACACCGACGGCCTGCCCCTGGCCGCCGCGCTGCGCCAGCAGCGCATCAGCATTCGCGGCGCGCGCACGCACAACCTGAAGAACATCGACCTGGACATCCCCAAGGACCAGCTGGTGGTCATCACCGGCCTGTCGGGCTCGGGCAAGTCCAGCCTGGCCTTCGACACGCTGTACGCCGAGGGCCAGCGCCGCTACGTGGAAAGCCTGTCGGCCTACGCGCGGCAGTTCTTGCAGCTGATGGACAAGCCCGACGTGGACCTGATCGAGGGCCTGTCGCCGGCGATCGCCATCGAGCAGAAGGCCACCAGCCACAACCCGCGCTCCACCGTGGGCACGGTGACCGAGATCCACGACTACCTGCGCCTGTTGTTTGCCCGCGCCGGCACGCCGTATTGCCCCGTGCACGATTTGCCGCTCACCATCCAGACGGTGAGCCAGATGGTGGACGCGGTGCTGGCGCTGCCGGCCGAGACGCGGCTGATGATCCTGGCGCCGGTGGCGCGCGAGAAGAAGGGCGAGTTCGGCGAGCTGCTGGCGCAGATGCAGGCGCAGGGCTACGTGCGCTTTCGCATCGACGGACAGATCGTCGAGGCCACCGAGCTGCCGGCGCTCAAGAAGAACGACAAGCACGACATTGATGTCGTGGTCGACCGCCTGAAGGTGCGCGAAGACATCAAGGCACGCCTGGCCGACAGCCTGGAAGCCGCGCTGCGCCTGGCGGGCGGGCGGGCCATCGCGCTGGAGATGGATGGTGAGAAGGAGTATCTGTTCAACAGCACCTTCGCCTGCCCGGTGTGCAACCACTCCATCGCCGCGCTGGAGCCGCGCCTGTTCTCGTTCAACGCCCCGGCCGGCGCCTGCCCCAGCTGCGACGGCCTGGGCACCACCGAGGTGTTCGACGTCGAGCGCGTGGTGGCCTTCCCCAGCCTCAGCCTGGCCAGCGGCGCCATCAAGGGCTGGGACCGGCGCAACGGCTATTACTTTGCCCTGATCGAGTCGCTGGCCGCTCACTACCAGTTCAGCGTCGACACGCCGTTCGAGGATCTGCCCGCCGCCGTGCGGCACGTCATCCTGCACGGCTCGGGCGAGGAGCAAATCAAGTTCAGCTACACCTTCGACAGTGGTGCCTCGGCCGGCAAGAAGGTGAGCAAGAAGCACCCCTTCGAAGGCATCCTGCCCAACATGGCGCGGCGCTATCGCGAGACCGATTCGGCCGTGGTGCGCGAGGAGCTGGCACGCTATCGCAGCCAGCAGCCCTGCCCCGACTGCGGCGGCACGCGCCTGAACGCCTCGGCGCGCCACGTGTTCATCGGCGAGGGCGCGCAGCGCCGCGCCATCTACCAGGTCAGTCACGTCACGCTGGGCGAGGCCAAGGCCTATTTCGACACACTGGAAATGACGGGCGCCAAGGCCGAGATCGCCGCCAAGGTGGTGCGCGAGATCGGCAACCGCCTGCAGTTTCTCAACGACGTCGGCCTGTCGTACCTGAGCCTGGAGCGCAGCGCCGAGACCCTGAGTGGCGGCGAGGCGCAGCGCATTCGCCTGGCCAGCCAGATCGGCAGCGGCCTGACGGGCGTGATGTACGTGCTGGACGAGCCCAGCATCGGCCTGCACCAGCGCGACAACGACCGCCTGATCGCCACGCTCAAGCACCTGCGCGACCTGGGCAACAGCGTGCTGGTCGTCGAGCACGACGAGGACATGATGCGCGAGGCCGACCACATCATCGACCTGGGCCCCGGCGCCGGCGTGCACGGCGGGCGCGTGATGGCGCAGGGCACGTTTGCGCAAGTGGCGGCGGCGCCCGACTCGGTGACCGGCCAGTTTTTGCGCGGCGAGCGAACCATTGCTGTACCCAAGAAACGTCGGAAGTTCAAAAATGATAGCTGCTCGCGCTTGTCAGACAAGAGCGATGGCCCTAAAACACTTGAAACTCTTGCCGCTCAGCCCACGCGCACCTCCACAGAGCGAGGGCGATCAATTACACCGGATTTGCCCCCTCTCCCCTTGGGAGAGGGTAGGGGTGAGGGCAAGCTGCGCATCGTCGGCGCCAGTGGCAACAACCTCCAGCACGTGACGGTGGACTTTCCCGTCGGCCTGCTCACCTGCGTGACCGGCGTGTCGGGCTCGGGCAAGAGCACTCTGGTCAACGACACGCTGTACGCTGCCGCCGCGCGCGAAATCCACCGCGCCCACGCCGAGCCCGCGCCCATGCAGGCCATCGAAGGTCTGGATCAGTTCGACAAGGTCATCGCCGTCGACCAAAGCCCCATCGGCCGCACGCCGCGCAGCAACCCGGCCACCTACACGGGCCTGTTCACCCCCATCCGCGAGCTGATGGCCGAGACCGCGACGGCGCGCGAGCGCGGCTACGGCCCCGGGCGCTTCAGCTTCAACGTGCCGCAGGGCTCGGGCGGCGGGCGCTGCGAGGCCTGCCAGGGCGACGGCGTGGTCAAGGTCGAGATGCATTTCTTGCCCGACGTGTACGTGCCCTGCGACGTGTGCCACGGCCGGCGCTACAACCGCGAAACGCTCGAAGTGCAGTGGAAGGGCCGCGACATCGCGCAAATCCTGGACATGACGGTGGAGCAGGCCAACGCCTTCTTTGCCGACCAGCCCGCCATCGCGCGCAAGCTGCAAACGCTATTGGACGTGGGCCTGAGTTACATCACCCTGGGCCAGAGCGCCACCACCCTCTCGGGCGGCGAGGCCCAGCGCGTGAAGCTGGCGCTGGAACTCAGCAAGCGCGACACCGGCCGCACGCTCTACATCCTGGACGAGCCCACCACCGGCCTGCACTTTGCCGACATCGAGCTGCTGCTGAAGGTGCTGCAGCAACTGGTCGAGGCCGGCAACACCATCGTCGTCATCGAGCACAACCTGGACGTCATCAAGACGGCGGACTGGATCATCGACATGGGCCCCGAAGGCGGTGCCGGCGGCGGCACCGTGGTGGCGCAGGGCACGCCGGAGGACGTGGCGGCGAATGCGGGGAGTTTTACCGGGCGGTATTTGAAGGCGCATCTGCGCTCAAACTCATCCTGAAGCCGCGCCACCATCGCATGGTGATTCTGACGATTTACGGCAATTTGCCGTAAAATCGATACAAAGGACCTCGTCATGTCAACCGCCGCCACCACCGCCCGCCTCGAAGCCCGCATCAGCACCGAGCTGCACGCGCAGCTCAAGCGCGCCGCCGAGTTGCAAGGGCGCACCATGACGGACTTTGTCGTCGCGGCCGTCCAGCAAGCCGCGCAGCAGGCCATTCAACAGTCCAGCGTCATTCAACTCTCGGTCCGCGATCAGGAGCTCTTTGCACAGGCCCTGCTGGAGCCAGCTCGCCCCGCATCGGCACTCAAGCGCGCGTTCAAGCGCCAGCGCGATCTCATGCGCGCTGAATGAATCGCCCGCCATTTCGAGTCGCGCCGCTGGACGCCGCCCGGCACGACCGCAGCGCGTTCGATTGCGAGTCGGAGCCGCTCAACCGCTATCTGCAGCAACAGGCCACGCAAGACGTGCGCCGTCGCTTTGCCTCGTGCTTTGTGGCGTTGACGGACGACGAGCGCATCGCCGGCTACTACACACTGGCATCCAGCAGTGTGTCGCTGATCGACCTGCCGGTCGACACCCGCAAGCGGCTGCCCCGCTACCCCACCGTTCCGACCGTGCGCATGGGCCGGCTCGCCATCGATCGTCGCTTCAAGGGCATGGGCCTTGGCGGCGGGCTACTGGCCGATGCATTGATGCGCGCAGCGCGATCGGAAATTGCGGCCCACGCGCTGATCGTTGACGCCAAGGACAAAGCCGCGCTCGCGTTCTATCGACACCACGGCTTCATCGCGTTGCCAGATGCGCCGTTGACCGTGTTCTTGCCATTGGAAACTGTTCGCGGTGTCTGAAATCGACGCCGGGACGTGCAAGGCAGTAGGGCTGCCGTGACGGCTGGTTGCGTGTCCGCTTTAGGCTGATTGCGGTCACCCATTCGCGACAACAGAGTCTTGTCGCGGCATCGCACCCAGTCGCTGGACTTTTCATATCAGCCTGACTTGTGCGCAGCCAGCCAAGCCACAGACCGGCGTGAGGCAGTTCGGCGTCGACCTGGCTGCCGTCGGGAAATCGCCTGTGGATGGCGTGGAAGAGTTGCTCCTGCTGGTCATCAAACGAGGAGATCTTGGACGCCGTGACTGGGATAACGGCGAGCCGACCTCGGTCCGACCGAGCCTTAACGAAGTCTTGGACGTTTACCTGACGAAACTCGTAGCGCCTGAGCATGCAGCGTTGCGGAAGACGATTGTTCTGGCCACGACGGGGGATCTCAAGCAAGACGTTGAAACGAATTGGACGGGATTCAAGGAGCAGAACTCGACACGGGCAAGCTTTGATTTTTGGGGCGCGGATCGCGTGTCTGCTCTGATCGAGCAGTTCATGCTGGACGAGAACCTCTTTGCACCAAGCGACCGAGCCGATCTTCGAAAATCCCTCGCACTGGCCAGCGACTCAGAGTATGACTTCCGCGATCTGAATCGCATGTTGCTGCGGCAATTGGGCCTGACAGCAGACGGAAAGCTTCAGATGCCGAGCCTGGACACGAAGGCGCTGCAAAAGGTCTTCCGACGAGTTCACCTGGCCGCGCAGATCTGTACGAGGTGGGCCCAAGCCGAAGGCGATTTCCGGCAAGCGCTTTGGGTCAGCGAGCGCACCCTGCTTTGGGCCTGGCACAGGCTACAGCTGATGGATCCGGGGGAGCAGCCCAAGCTTCACGCGGCCATCGCTGGAATGTGGCACTCGTACACGGAGGCAGCGGCGAAGTACTTCGATGTGATTCGACCGCATCTTGAGGTACGGGACGGCATGGCGGGTTACGGCAGCGAAGGCGCCGCTTTCGCCGTCGTGCTCTTTGAGCACATCGGCTTGATCGCTGCGATCGGCCTCGCCTGCCAGATGGAGCCGGCCAACGGCGCAGAGGCCAGGGCGACCATCGAAAGCAATGTCACGGCGATTGCAGATGGTCTGTGCGCATTGATCCAGAACCATGGAGCGAGTGCATCGCCACGTCTCGACGGACACATCATTGACGTCACCCTGGCACTGATATTCCTGGTGCTTGCTGGAAGACACGACGTGGCCAAGGGCTGGGTCGCCGAAATGGCAAGGAGACTTGACTACTGCTTCAAGACCGAGTCGAAATTTCCTGTGTCAACAGATTCGCTCGAGGATCTCGTGGAGCTTGAAGTCAATCCGAAGGACTCCAAGCTGATCGAAAAGCTGATGAGTACATCCTGGTCCTTGGCCACGATCGCCGCGTGGTGTGTCATTTTCGAGCTGGATGACCACTACGCGGCCCTTGCACGAGGCGCCACTGGGCCATATGCCAAGGTCTGTGCCCAACTCTGGCACCCGACCGAAGAGTGGCCCGGCTCGTGGTACTTCGGCGGATCGCTGGACCAGGGTGCGGCCGAGGCCCCGTACGTACTCCTTCCGTCCACCGCAGACATGAGGCTGCGAATGAAGCAGTTCCGCGAGCGACCGGAGTTCGATTGGGTCGAATCGTCGCCGACGCGCAAGGTCGGGATCTGGGCACTTGACTTCGTTGCATGCAGACACTTTCGAATGCCGGTTCCAGCCACTGCTTGGTATCGGCTCAGCAACGAGGAGACAACGGAAACCAATGACGCGCATGACTCTGCTGCAGCGCAGTGAGGCGCTTTGGCTGAGTGCCGCTGGCGCGACCGACCGCTTTCGCTGCATATCGGTTATAGCGGGTGGACATTGATCGACCGCGTCGTGCCGAATCCGGCTGGTCGCGCCGCCCAGATGGGCGGTCACGAAGAGTCGGGTTGACCTGCGCTATATTGCCCGATGTCACACCCCACCAAGAGGACAGCATGCCGATCAAATCCATTCTCAAATCCACCGTGGTGGCACTGGCGTTCGTAGCCGGTGGATCTGCTTTCGCACAGGGCACGCCCATCAATGCCGCGGCGTTCGACGCGCTGGTGGCGCAGGGGCCCGTGGCCGATGCGGCGACGATCGCGTCGAGCACCTGGGCCAGCAAGATCAAGCAGGCGGGCGTGTTGCGCCTGGGCGGCACGCAAACGTCCAACCTGTTCTCGCTGCTGAACGAGAAGGACGGCAAGGCGCGCGGCTTCGACGCCGGCCTGGCGCAGATGATCGCGCGCTACATCCTGGGCGATGGGGCCAAGACCCAGTTCACGCAGGTGACCTCGTCCACGCGCGAGCAGGTGCTGATCAACGACCAGGTGGACATGGTGCTGGCCACCTACTCCATCACGCCGGCGCGTGCCGAGAAGATTTCGTTTGCCGGCCCCTACTACACCTCGCAGGCCGGGGTGCTGGTGAAGGCCAACAACACCGCCATCAAGTCGTACAACGACCTGGCCGGCAAGAAGGTGGCCACGCAGGCGGGCTCGACGGGGCCGGCGATCCTGGCGCAGTTCGCGCCCAAGGCGACCGTGCAAGAGTTCCAGACGCACCAGGAAGCGCTGGATGCCCTGCGCCAGGGCCGCGTGGACGCCTACGTGACCGACTACACGCTGCTGCTGAACGCTCTGAGCCAAGGCACCGGCGACACCAAGCTGGCGGGCGAGCCCTTTGGCACGAAGGACCCGTATGGCATCGGCCTGCCCAAGGGCTCGGACGGCGTGGCCTTCGTCAACGCCTTCTTGAAGAAGGTGGAAGCCGACGGCACCTGGGCCAAGCTGTGGACCATCGCCATCGGCGAGCGCACCGGCAGCACCGCCGTGCCGACGCCGCCCGCGCTGCCCTGATCTGCTGAACCAGCGCCCATGGGCGACGTTTCCAAGTTGCTGGTCGACTATGGGCCTGCCTTCGGGCAGGCCCTTTTGTTGACCTGGAAGCTGACGCTGCTGTCGTTCGTGCCCGGCTTTTTGCTGGGCATTTTGGTGACGGTGCTGCGGCTGTTGCCGCTGCCGCCGCTGCGCATTGCGCTCACCGTTTACGTCGAGATTTTTCGCAACATTCCCAGCGTGGCACTGCTGATCTTCATCGTGTTCGCGCTGCCCGATCTGCAGGTCGTGATCGACTATGAGCCCAGCGTGATCCTGACCCTGGCGCTGGTCGCCTCGGCCTTCACGGCGGACTATTTGCGCGCCGGCATCAACACCATCGCCGGTGGCCAGATCGAGGCCGCGCTCAGTCTGGGCATGCGGCCGCTGCAGGTCATCCTGTCGGTAGTCTTGCCGCAGGCGCTGCGCGCGGTGGTGCAGCCCATGACCTCGCTGCTCATCGCGCTGATGTTGTCGACCTCGCTGGCCTCGCAGGTGCCGTTTCCGGGCCGCGAACTGACCGCGCTGGTGTCCAAGATCGCCACCGACTCGGCCGCCGGCATCCCGGCGTTCGCGGTGGCGGCGTCCTTGTACGTGGCCACGGGCCTGCTCATTGCCTGGGCGGGCGCGCGCCTGGAAAAGAAAGCGCGGATCCTGCGATGAGCCGCGCGCTGGAAGACATCCTATACGGCGCGCCCAGCCCGCGCGCCCGGGCCACCATGCGGGCGATGAGCGCGTTGGCCGCGGCCGTGCTGGCGGTGCTGGCGGCGGGCGTGGTGTACCAGTTTCATGCCGCCGGGCAGCTCGACGCGCGCTTCTGGAAGTTCTTCGCCTGGTCGACGACCTGGGCCTTTCTGGGCGAGGGCCTGCTCGGCACCATGGCGTCGGCCGCGATGGCCGCCGTCATCGCGCTGGGCCTGGGGCTGGTGCTGTTGCTCGGGCGCCTGGCGCCGGTGCGGCTGCTGCGCTGGCCCAGTGTGGCGGCCATCGAGTTCTTGCGTGGCACGCCAACGCTGCTGCTGATCTACGTGTGCTTTCTGGTGTTGCCGCAGGTCGGCATCAAGCTGAGCACCTACTGGATGCTGACGCTGCCCATCAGCCTCAGCACCGCCGCCGTGGTGGCCGAGGTCTACCGCGCGGGCGTGCTGGCCGTGCCGCGCGGCCAGACCGAGGCGGCGCGCAGCCTGGGCATGAGCGAGGCGCAGGTGTTTTTCTCCATCGTCTTTCCGCAGGCCCTGCGCTACATCGTTCCGGCGTTGGTGGCGCAACTGGTGATCGTGGTCAAGGACACCACCTTCGGCTACGTCGTCACCTATGGCGAGCTGATGCAGAACGCCAAGGTGCTGATCGCCAACTACCACGCGCTGGTGCCGGTGTACCTGGTGGTCGCGGTGCTTTACTGCCTGGTCAACTACGCGATATCCGGGGCGAGCAAACGCCTCGGCAAGCCGATGCATTGAATCCGGCCCGGCCGCTCAATAGCCATCGAACTCCTCGGTGCGGACATTGTCTTCATCGGCCCCCACGTCCAGCACCAGCTCGCGCATGGCCTTGACCATGCCCTCGGGGCCGGCCAGGTAGAACCTCGACGCGGCGATGTCGGCCACGTGCTGGCGGATGGTGGCGGCACCGACGTGGCCCTGGGTGTCGGTATAGACGGGGACAAAAGTGAAGTTCTTGTTCTCGGCGGCCAGGCGCTGCAGCTCGTCGGTGTAGGCCGCCAGCGCGCGCGTGCGGTTGGCGTAGATCAGCGTGATCTTGTGCGGCGCGTGCTCGTGCGTGGCCTGCGCGATGATGCTGCGCACCGGCGTGATGCCGATGCCGCCAATGACGAACACGGCCGGCACGGCGGGGTTCTTGTGCAGGGTGAAGTCGCCCCACAGCGCCAGCAGCTGCACCATGCTGCCGTCGGGCAGCTGGGCGGCGGCGTTTTTGAAGGCGCTGGTTTTGCGCATGCGCGTGGCCATGCGCAACGTGTCCTCGAAGGGCGCGCTGACGAAGGAAAAGCCGTGCTTGGCGTTGTCGCCCGTCAAGCCGGTCGAAGGCGGCAGCACCAGGTCGCCGAACTGGCCGGCGCGGTACTCGAAGCCCTTGGGCTTTTCCAGCGTGAACTCCATCGTGCCTTCGGCGACTTCCTTCTTGTGCAGCAGGTGCACGTCGTAGCTGGTGGACATGGTTGATCTCCTCCTGTTCTAGGTTCAGCCTTGCGCGGCTTGGGCTGCGATGCGCCGCGCCAGTTGCAATCGCTCCTGTGAACGATCCAGCCCTTTGATGAAGCGCTCGGGGATGCCCTGCACGCCCACCATGGCGCCCACCAGCGCGCCGGTGAGGATGGCGCGCGCCTGGTTCTGCCCGCCGCCGTTGATGGCGTGCAGCACGGCGCACTCGAAGTCGTCGGCAAAGCGGGCCGCCAGGTGATAGGCCGCCGGCATCTGGTGGTAGATGGCGCAGGGCATGCCGTAGACCAGCGAGACCTTCCACGCTGGCTCGATGCGCACGTCGGGGTCGAGCGCGGCGGTGGCGATATAGCCCATGCCCAGCAGCGCGTCGGGCGAGGCGAACTGCCCGGCCTGGCGCGGCCGCTCGGGCCCGTCGGGCACGCCTTCTTCATCGGGTTTGGTGACGCTGTGAAACGGCAGCTTGCCCTCGCGCACCAGCCCCATCAACGCGCTGCCGATCTGGCCGTCGAAGCGCACGCCCTGCACCAGCTGGCCCAGCGCCAGCGCGTAGGCGGTGGTCATGGCGCCCACGGTGGCGTCGATCTGCGTCAACGCGGTGTTGCCGCTGACGTGGCGTGCCGCGGCCTGCGGGTCGCGCGCATCGCGCACGGCGATCGCCAGCACCCGCTCGGCGGCCTCGGTGGTGTCGGCCCAGCCGCCCACTTGGCCCCAGGGCTTGCCCCGCTTCACGCGCAGGCGGTACGACTCGCGCATCGACTGGCTGGTGTAGCCGCCGGGGCCGTTGTTGGGCGTGCCGTCGATGAGCGGAAAGAAGTCGCGGTCCATGCGTTGGCAAAAGTCGGCCTCGTCGTAGCCGCCGCGCTCGGCCAGCGACTTCATGGTCAGCTCCAGCAGCCAGCCGGCCTGCGAGGACTCGCCCGCCCGCAGGCCCTCGTGATAGCGCCCCGGCCTGGGCGTGGTGTAGTCGCTGATCCAGGGCCCGTAGGCGGCATGCAGCTGGTCCAGGTTGTAGTACCAGTGCGGGCCCACGCCCAGGGCGTCGCCGATCAGCGCGCCCATCAGGGCGCCGGCGGCGCGGTCTTCGAAGGCAGTGGTCATCGCAGGTCTCCGGTTGGTTGGGAACAACCATAGCCCGAACCGCTGGCGCGTGCCGAATGGGCCGGGGATACCTGCGTTGGGGGTGATGGGTGGACGAGAGATGTCGCCGATGCGAGGCGCCGCCGGCCCTCACCCCAACCCTCTCCCAGAGGGAGAGGGAGTCAAGCTATCGCACCCGCCGCCACAGCGTGGCCTGCGCCAGCGTGTGCTGGAACTTGCGCGCGGTCTCGCGGATGACGAAGGGCACGTCGCGCGGCGCGCCGAGGGGCTCGAAGTGCGGGCCCAAGAGGGCGCGCAGCGCGTCCAGCGTACGCCAGCTCTCGCCGTCCTTCTTGAAGCCGCCCAGCCACTGGTCGCGCGCGGTGTGCTCGGCCAGCCAGGTGTAGGGCGAGGTGATCATCAGCACGCCGCCGACGTTCAGGCGCTCGTGGATGGTGGTGACGAACTTGGCCGGGTCGTACAGGCGGTCGATCAGGTTGGCGGCCAGGATCAGGTCGTAGCCGCCGAACTGCGGCTTCAGATTGCAGGCATCGCCCTGCCAGAACTGCACGCGCGCGGCCGTGCCCTGCAGGCCCAGGTCGTCCAGCTTGACGGCCTTGTACTCGACCAGCTCGCCTTCTTCCACCGCCGTGTAGCGCACCGTGTCGCCGCGCGCCAGCGCCACGCCCTGGTCGATGAAGCGCGCCGAGAAGTCCACGCCCACCACCTCGTCGAAGTGCCGCGCCAGCTCGAACACGGCGCGGCCCACCGCGCAGCCCAGGTCCATCGCGCGGCGGCGCGGGCCGTGGCCCACGGCCTCGACGGCGATCTTGGCCAGCGCCTTGGGAAAGTTGGGCACGCCGTGGTACTCGGCGCCGTAGTGGAACTCCATGTACTGGGTGACCAGATCGTCTGTCTCGTAGTGCGAGGCGGGCGGGCGCACCGGCGCCTTGGCCACCACGTAGCGAAAGCCGGCGTGCTGGAAGAAGTGGCGCCGAAAGGCGTAGCGCGACTCCGGCTCGGCCTCGTTGCCGGTGGCGATCCACGAGCCGCCCTTGATGAGGTTGTGGCGGTCGTCGAAGGTGGGCGTGGTGAAGTCGTCGTAGATCGGGTGCGTCCTGAAACCCTCGAACGGATAGGTGGGCGTCTCGGTCCACTGCCAGACGTTGCCCACCGCGTCGCAAAACGGCCCGTGCGCGAAGCGGTCGACCGGGCAGGCCGAGGCCCAGTGCTCCAGGTACAGGTTGGCGTCGACGGGCCGGGCGTCCTGCAGATGCCAGCCGCTGGTGGCCAGCACGCGGTGCCACTCGTCTTCGGTCGGCAGGCGCACCGGCTGGCCGCTTTGCTGCGCCTTCCAGCGGCAGAAGGCGCGCGCCTCCAGGCAGTTGACCTCGACCGGCCAGTTCCAGGGCATGGCCACTTCCTGCGTCATCGCGCGCAGGCGCCAGCCATCGTGACCTTGCACCCAGAACGTGGGGTGCATGGCCTGGGCGAAGTCGCGCCAGCGCCGGCCTTCGTCGTCCCAGAAGGCGTCGTGCGCGTAGCCGCCGGCGGTGACGAACTCCAGGAACTCGCCGTTGCTCACCAGCAGGCGGCTGGCCTGAAAGGCCGGCACCTCGGCGGCGTGGCGGCCGTACTCGTTGTCCCAGCCATAGTGCTCGCTGTCGAAGGGCTTGCCCAGCGCGACCGGGCCCGCGGGCACGTCGACCAGGGTGTTGGGTGGCGCCGCGCCACGGTCCGGGCACAGCGGCCAGCCGGGCTGCGGGCGCACCCACTCCAGCCGCTGCTGGCGAATCAGCACCGAGGAGGTTTCCAGGTGGATGCGCTCGTGCTCCACGCCCATCACGATGGCCCACCAGGGGTTTTCCCAGTTCACGGGCAGGCTCAAAGGGGCGTTGTCGATCAGGCCGGTGACCAGCGCGCGCACCCGGTCGCGGTAGGCCTGCACGCGCGCCACGGGGGGCCAGTCGTAATGCGCCGCGTCGAGGTCGTCCCAGCTCATCTCGTCCACGCCGACGGCGAAGATGGATTCGAGCTGCGGGTCGATGCGCTCGGTGATCAGGCGCGTGAGCAGCAGCTTGTTGACGAAGAAGGTGGCCGTGTGGCCGTAATAAAAGATCAGCGGATGGCGCAGCGTGATCGGCTTTTCCACCCAGGCCGCGTCGCCCGCCAGGGTGCGAAACAGCGACTCGTAGGCGTCGAAGGTCTGCACGAAGTAGTCGCGCAGGCGCTGGCGAAAGTCCTGCGGGTCGCTGGCATGCAGGTCGAGGCGCCGCGGCAGCGCAACCAGGGCGGGCGGCGTGTTCAACAGGGTGGCTTCAACGCGGTTCATCGGTGTGCGCAAATCTTCTGGTCGTCAATGCCGGCAGGGTAGCACCGTGGCCAAGCCGCCCGATTGAACGCGGGTTTAGGGGCGCGAGCGCGCACGATCAAACAGCTGGCCCAGCGCCTCGAAGGGCAGCAGTGCCGAGCCGTGCCGGTTGGGCACGTCGCGCACCAGCGCGAACATCGCCAGCTCGGGCCAGTCGCTGTCCTCGCGCTCGCCCTTGAGGATGGCGCGCAGCTGCGCGCCCACGCGGCGCACCGTGGCCTCGTCCAGCTCGGCCAGGTGCTCGGCCACGATGCCGGTGCAGGCCTGGCCCAGCGCGCAGGCGTGCACGCTCCAGCCCAGCTGCTGCACGCGGCCGCCGTCGATCAGCGCGTCCAGCGTCAGCGTGCTGCCGCACAGGCGGCTGCGCACGCTGACCGAATCGGCCGGCGGCACGCTCAGGCGCAGGTCGGCGTGCACGCGCCGCTGGTAGCGCTTGAGCGTGCGGTAGAAGTCCTCGAGGGATTCTTCGGTGAGTTCAAACATGGGCCGTTTCGCCGGGCAGGCGCTGCTGATCCATGTCGCATTGTTGCGCGAGCGCGCGCGGCGCGCACGGGCCGGCCCGTCAAGCGGCGCGCGCGCTGGGCCGCTCGGCCACGCGGTCGCGCCAGGCCTGCAGCGCGGCAAAGCCTTCGGCGCCGGCGTTGAACTTCATCAGGCGCGCAAACTCGATGGCGCAAAAGGCGGTGATGTCGGCAATGCTGAAGCGCTCGCCCGCCATCCAGGGCCGCTGCCGCAGCGCCTCGTCCAGCCAGCGCGCCGCGTCGCGCACCTTCACGCCCTGCGACTGGCCGAAGTCCGGAAACTGCGGCTGCTCCAGCGTCGCCAGGCCGGGGTGGGTGTGGCGCACGCAGTTGGCGATGGGCAGCAGCCAGTACCACTCCACGCGGCGGTCGTGCATCTCGATGAAGGCGCGCTCGTCGAAGTCCTCGCCCATCAGATTGGGCTCGGGGTGCAGGCCTTCCAGATAGCTGCAGATGGCGCGCGTCTCGCTCAGCACGCGGCCATCGTCCAGCTCCAGCGCCGGCACGCGCGCCACCGGCACCTTGGCGCGATAGTCCGGCGCGCGGTGCTCGCCGGCGTTCAGGTCGATCGGCACTTGCTCGATGCCGGTGATGCCCTTTTCATGCACGAACATCTGCACGCGGCGGGGGTTGGGGGCGCGGGGGGCGATGTAGAGTTTCATGGGTTTACTATTAAATAGATAGCTGCTTGCGCTTGATCGATGCGGGCCAGAGCCACTTTTCGCTTAAATTTTTGCCCCGGTGACCATGCCGCGCGCCTGGGCCGAGAACTCGGCCGCCTTGGCGTCGCCATCGCGCGCCAGGTCGACCTTGGCGGGCGGGCGCTCGATGCCGCGCTGCACGGCCGGGCGGGCGCGGATGGCGTCGCGCCAGCGGCGCAGGTGATCCAGCCCGTCGATGGAAATGCCCGACCAGCGGTGGGTGCGCACCCAGGCCCAGTTGGCGATGTCGGCGATGGAATAGTCGCCGGCCAGCCATTCGTGGCGCGCCAGCTGGCCGTCCAGCACCTCGAACAGGCGCCGGCCCTCGGCCTGGTAGCGGTCGACGGCGGGCTGGATCTTTTGCGGAAAGTAGCGGTAGAACACATTGGCCTGCCCCATCATCGGCCCGACGCCGCCCATCTGGAACATCAGCCACTGCATCACGCGCGAGCGGCCCTTGGCGTCCGTGGGCATCAAGCGGCCGGTCTTTTCGGCCAGATAAACCAGGATGGCGCCGGACTCGAACACCACGAAATCATCCGCCGCGTGGTCGACGATGACCGGGATGCGCCCATTGGGGTTGAGCGCCAGAAAGTCCGCCCGCCTTTGCTCGCCGGCGGCCAGGTCCAGCACGCGCAGGGTGTAGGGCAGGCCGAGCTCTTCCAGCGCGATGGAAACCTTGTGGCCGTTGGGCGTGGCCGCCGTGTGCAGGGTGATCATGCGGGCATGGTAATAAGCATCTGAGAACTCTGTCTTTGGAATCCCGTGCCGGCGCGGGGACAATCGCAGCCCTTGTCCGTCTGCCCCCGCCCTGCGCCATGCGTTTTCTTCTTCGACTGCTGCTGCCCGCCCTGACCTGGGCTGCCACCGGCCTGGCCCTAGCGGCGTCGCCGCTGGTCACGCCGGCGCAACTCAAGGCCCTGAGCGAGGGCGGCGCGCGCATCATCGACATCCGCGAAGGCCCGGCCTACGCGCTGCAGCACGTGCCGGGCGCGGTGTCGGCCCCCTACGGCCTTTGGCGCGCCACCGGCAAGAACCCCGGCCTGCCGCCCACCCTGCCCGAGATGACCGCGCTGGTGCAGGAGCTGGGCCTGACCGCCGACACGCCCGTCGTCGTCGTCTACACCGGCATCGACGCCACCGACTTCGGCGGCGCCGCGCGCGTGTACTGGACGCTCAAGTCGCTGGGCGTGCGCCAGCTGGCCATCCTGAACGGCGGCCTGACGGCCTGGAAGGCCGCCGGCCAGCCGGTGAGCGACCAGGCCGCCGTGGCGCCCAGGAGCCACTGGCAACCCCGCTTCAACCCCCAATGGCTGGCCACGCGCGAGCAGGTGCGCGCCAGCCTGGACCAAACCGGCGTGCTGCGCGTGGACGCGCGCCCCGCGCCCTACTACCAGGGCCGCATCGCCACCGATTTGGCACACGCGCGCGGCACGCTGCCGGGCGCCGTGAACCTGGACAGCGAGAACCTGTTCGAGCTGGGCAGCGCGGCGCTGATGGACACCATGGCGCTGGAGGACGAGGCCGACAAGCTGAAGGCCGCGCCCGACGAGCCCATCATCACCTTCTGCAACGCGGGCCACTGGTCGGCCACCGACTGGTTCGTGCTGTCCGAGCTGCTGGGCCGCCCCGACGTGCGCATGTACGCCGGCTCGATCATCGACTGGAGCAGCGCCCCCGCTCCCCTGCCCATGGACAACGAGCCCGGCCGCTGGCAGCAGCTGCGCTACGCCGCGCTGAGCTGGGCGCACCGCAACCTGGGCACGAAAGCACCATGAGCACGCCGGGCCGCTCCCAAGTGCGAATTCCGCAGCGCGATGCGCGGAGGAACATCCAATGAATACCTTGGCATCTTCTTCAATCGCCGCGCCGGGCGAGCCGGCGGCGCCCAGCCGTGCCACGCCTGCCGTCCCCGCCGTCGCCTCCAGCGCCTGGCAGCGCCGCCTGCCGCTGTCGCTGGCCATCGCCGCGCTGTTCGGCTGGCTGCTGTGGTCGGTGTCGGCGCGCCAGGCGCTGCTGCTCCTGGTGGGCGTGGGCCTGGGCGCCACACTGGCGGCGGCGCGCTTCGGCTTTACCACCGGCTGGCGCGTGCTGGTCGAAAAGCGCGACCCCAGCGGCGTCTACGGCCAGATCGTGCTCTTGGGCCTGCTGGCGGCGCTGTCGATGCCGATCGTGTCGCACTACGCCGAGACCACGGCCGCGCTGGGCCCGCTGTCGGTCAGCCTGCTGGTGGGCGCCTTCGTGTTCGGCCTGTGCATGCAGGTGGCCGACGGTTGCGGCTCGGGCACGCTGTACAAGGCCGGGCTGGGCGTGCCGCTGAACATGGCGGTGCTGCCGATGTTCGTGCTGGGCAGCTTCGTCGGCTCGGTGCAGCTCAACGACTGGCTGGCGCTGGGCGCGCTGCCGGCCGTGGGCCTGGTGCAGCGCTGGGGCATGGGCGGCGCGCTGGCGGCCACGCTGGCGGGCCTGGTCGTCGTCACCTGGATCATCGGGCGCTGGAGCGGCCAGCCCTTCAACGTGCGCCGCATCCCGCGCCGCTGGCTGTGGGGCGCGCTGGCGCTGGCCGTCTTCGCCGCGCTCAACCTGTTCATTGCCGGCCAGCCCTGGGGCATCGTCTACGGCTTTGGCCTGTGGGGCGCCAAGGCCGCCACCGCGCTGGGCGTGTTCGACCCCACCGCCAACGCCTTCTGGAGCGACCCCGGCCACGCCGAGCGCCTGCGCGAAACCCTGCTGCTGGACGTGACCAGCATCACCAACATCGGCATCCTGGCCGGCGCGCTGTGGGTGGCCGCGGGGCGCCAGCAGACGGCCAAGTCCTTGAGCGGCACGCAATGGCTCATCGGCCTGGTGGCGGGCTTCTTGCTGGGCTACAGCTCGCGCCTGGCCTTCGGCTGCAACGTGGGCGCCATGGTCAGCGGCATCAGCACCGGCAGCGTGCACGGCTGGGTGTGGGTGCCGCTGGCCTTTGCCGGCACCCTGGTCGGGCTGCGCGTGCGGCGCCGCTTTTTCTGATCGGAGCGCCGCGCCATGCTCAACCCCACCACCCGCCGTGCCCTGTTCTGGCTGGTCCTGCTCGGCTTCATCGGCTGGGACTTCGTGCACTCGGCCCCCGTCAACCTGCGGCTGGAGCCGCCCATCATCACCGCCGGCTCGGGCACGCACGTGAGCGCCGGGCACTGCGCGATGCCCAAGTAGGGCGCGGCCCGCTTGCTTCAAGAATCCTGATTCGATAGCTGCTCGCGCTTGTCCCGCGCGGGCCAGAGCCCGATTTGGCTTGATTTGACCGTCGCGCGGCGCGCACGGCAAAATCGGGCGCATGAATTTGCGCACGACCTTTTTCTCCCGCCCCTTGATCCACGGCGCCGCCTGGCTGGGCGCCGCCCTGCTGGCCGCCGGCTGCGCCAGCACCACCAGCGGCAGCGTGGCCGCCGGCGGCGCGGGCCGCTCGCAGCTGCTGCTGGTGTCGTCCGACGAGGTGATGCAGCAGTCGCTGCAGTATTACGAGCAGCAGAACAAGCAGGCGCGCGCCAAGGGCGAGCTGATCACCAGCGGCCCCGAGTGGAGCCGCGTCAACGCCATCATGCAGCGCCTGACGCCGCAGGTGGCGGCGTTTCGCTCCGACGCCGCGCGCTGGCCCTGGCAGCTGGTGCTGATCAACGAGGACACCGTCAACGCGCACGTGATGGCCGGCGGCAAGATCACGGTCTACACCGGGCTGATCCGCAAGCTGCGGCTGAGCGACGACGAGATCGCCGCCGTGATGGGCCACGAGATGGCGCACGCGCTGCGCGAGCACACGCGCGAGAAGATGTCGCAAAGCGCGGCCGGCGACATGGCCATCTCGATCGGCGGCGCCCTGCTGGGCCTGGGCGAAGGCGGCCAGCAGATGGCCAGCATGGGCAAGCAGCTGGCGCTGGACCTGCCCTTTTCGCGCAGCATGGAAAGCGAGGCCGACCTGTACGGGCTGGAACTGGCCGCGCGCGCCGGCTACGACCCGCGCGCCGCCGTCACGCTGTGGCAGAAGATGGCGCAGGCCGGCGGCAGCAACGGCCCCAGCTTCTTGTCCACCCACCCGGCGCCGGGCGACCGCATGGCGGCGCTGCAGGCGGCCATCCCCAGGGTGATGCCGCTGTACGAGGCGGCGCGGCGTGGGCGCTGATCGCGCTTACAACGCGACCTGGTGCGCAAAGCGCACCACGGTGACGCCGGCGCGCGCCTGGCGCGTGGAGGGCATGACCAGCACGCAGTCGTCGTAGGGCGTGACCGCCGCCTCGCCCTGCCCCGGCCCGTCCTGGTGGCCGATGACGATGCCGGCCTTTTCGATCAACTCCAGCCCGGTGAAGGGCCGCACGAAGGCAAAGCGCTCGCTGCGCGCCACCACGGCGCCGTCCACCGTCAGCACCCACTGGCGCGGCGCGTCGCCCTGGCGCCAGCCGGGCAGGGCGGCGTCGAGCGCGGCGCCGTCCAGCGCGCCGGACTGCTGCAGAAAGCGCAGGCACATGTCCTGCGCCACTGCGCGGCTGGACGAGGCGCCGTGAAAGCCGCATTCCAGCAGCAGCGAGCGCGTTTCGGGCGCCACGTGGTCGGGCTGGCCGAAGCGGCCGAAGTCGCGCATGCGCACGCCGTCTTGATGGCCGCCGTCGATCACGATGTGGCCGGGCGTGCGCAGGCTGCGCGCCAGGTCGACGTTGCGCTGGTGCAGGCCCGTCAGCAGCAGGGGCGCGCCGGGCTCGTGCATGGAGTGCAAATCCAGCAGCCAGCTGGCGCGCTGCACGAAGGGCGCCAGCGCGGCGGCGCGCCGGCGCTCCGGCGTGTCGGCGGCCTGGATGCGCTCGGGCGTCCACTGGCGGTTCAAATCCTGCTCGACGAAGCGCGCCGCGTCGGGGTCGGCGGCGTCGAAGCGGTCGAACGCGGCCAGGTTGGCAAAGGCCAGCGTCAGCGTGCCGCGCGCCGGGCGCAGGCCGGCCTCCAGCAGGCCCTTGAGCGCCCAGGCGCCGCACAGCTCGTTGCCGTGGATCAGGGCGCTGATCAGCACGGCCTCGCCGCTGGCGCCGCTGTCGAAGTTCCACACGCCCTCCACGCCGGTGTTGCCGGCGCGCCAGGGCGCGATGTCGGGGACGGGCAGGTCGAAGCTCGGCATGGTGAAACTCTCCAGCAAACAGCTCAGGGGCGCGCCGCGTTCAGTTGGTCGCGCGTGGCCTGCGCGGCGGCGCGCGCAGCAGTGGCGAAGTCGGCGCCGCCGCTGGCGTACAGGATGGCGCGCGAGCTGTTGACGACGATCGGGCCAGCTTCGCGCCAGCCGGCGCGCACGGTGGCCAGCGCGTCGCCGCCCTGCGCGCCCACGCCGGGGATCAGCAGCGGCAGCGTGGGCGCCAGCGCGCGCACGCGCTCGATCTCGGCCGGATAGGTGGCGCCAACCACCAGGCCCAGCTGGCCGTTGGTGTTCCACGGCCCCTGCGCCAGCCGCGCCAGGTGCTCGTACAGGCGCGGCTGTCCGGGCACGTCGGCCAGCCGCTGGTTCTGCAAATCGTCGCCGCCGGGGTTGGAGGTGCGGCACAGCAGAAAGGCGCCCTTGCCCTCGTACTTCAGATAAGGCGCGACCGAGTCGAAGCCCATGAAGGGCGAGAGCGTGACCGCGTCGGCGCCGTAGCGCTCGAAGGCCTCGCGCGCGTACTGCTCGGCCGTGCTGCCGATGTCGCCGCGCTTGGCGTCTAGGATCACGGGCACCTGCGGCGCGATCTGCCGCAGGCGCGCGATCAGGCGCTCCAGCTGGCCTTCGGCCCGATGCGCCGCGAAGTAGGCGATCTGCGGCTTGAAGGCGCAGGCCAGATCGTGCGTGGCCTCGGCGACGGCCACGCAAAAGTCGTGGATGCCCTCGGCGTTGCGCGCCACGCCGGCCGGAAAGCGGCTGGGTTCCGGGTCCAGCCCCACGCACAGCAGGGACTGGTTTTGTTGCTGCGCCTGGCGCAGCTGGTCGATAAAGCTCATGGCGAATGATTTTAGGCACGCGCCCTAAAATTGCAGGCTTCGCCTTTTGTACCCCCTTCCCGCATGACCAAGCCCGCCCGCAAGCCCCAGATCCCGAATTTCTCGTCCGGCCCCTGCGCCAAGCGGCCCGGCTACGACGTCGCGCGGCTGGACTTGCGCGCGCTCGGCCGCTCGCACCGCAGCAGCCTGGGCAAGGCGCTGCTGGGCGCGTGCAGCACCGAGACCGCGCGCATCCTGGGCCTGCCCGCCGGCTACCGCGTGGGCACCGTGCCCGCGTCCGACACCGGCGCGGTGGAGATGGCCCTGTGGTCGCTGCTGGGTCCGCGCGGCGTCGACATGCTGGCCTGGGAATCGTTCGGCAGCGGCTGGGTGAAGGACGTGGTGCAGCAGCTCAAGCTGCAGGACGTGACGCGCCACGAGGCAGACTACGGCCTGCTGCCCGACTTGAGCAAAGTGAACTTCGACCACGACGTGGTGTTTACCTGGAACGGCACCACCAGCGGCGTGCGCGTGCCAAACGGCGACTGGATCCCCGACAACCGCGCCGGCCTGACGATTTGCGACGCCACCAGCGCCATCTTTGCCATGGACATGCCCTGGCACAAGCTGGACGTCATCACCTGGTCGTGGCAGAAGGTGCTGGGCGGCGAAGGCGGCCACGGCATGCTGGTGCTGAGCCCGCGCGCCGTCGAGCGGCTGGAAAGCTACACCCCGCCCTGGCCGCTGCCCAAGATTTTTCGCCTGACCAGCGGCGGCAAGCTGATGGAAGACATCTTTGCCGGCAGCCCCATCAACACCCCCAGCATGCTGTGCGTGGCCGACTACCTGGACGCGCTGCAATGGTGCGATCGCGTGGGCGGCCTGGCCGGCACCATCGCGCGCAGCCAGGCCAACCTGAAGGTCATCGAAGACTTCGTCGCCACGCACCCGTGGATTCACTTTTTGGCCCAGGCGCCCGAAACGCGCAGCAACACCAGCGTCTGCCTCACGCTCGACCTGCCCGCCGAGCAAGTCAAGGCGCTGGCCAAGTTGCTGGAAGCCGAAGGCGTGGCCTACGACATCGCCGCCTACAAGGACGCCCCGCCCGGCCTGCGCATCTGGTGCGGCGCGACGGTGGAGCAGAGCGACCTGCAGGCGCTGATGCCTTGGGTGGAGTGGGGGTATGGGCAGGTACGCGGCTGAGAAACGTGCCGAACCTTCGAGACATCAAGCCGAAACAGGCTCCAGCCCGCTTGGGAAAAGCGCAAGAAGCTACTTATTTGATAGTTATCGAGACACGCGCCGTTTGTCATCCCAGGCCCGATGCCGCAGTCTCCAGATGATCGCGGTGCGCCAGCGGCGCATCCAGCGGCCCGGTGCGATCGAGGCCGCCGGCGTTCAGCCAGTCGGTGCACTGGCGGCTGGCCTGCTCGATCAGCCAAGCGGTACGTGAAAAGTCGAACGCGGAGACGGCCAGCGGGCACAGGGGTGGCACGACCGTGATGCGCGCCTGCGACGCGTAGTGCAGGATGTCGCGGTCCAGCTGGCGCATGCTCAGCAGGCTGAGCACATGCAGCGCCAGCGCCGCCATGTTGCGGGGCGGCTCGCGCAGGGCGCAGCTCATGCCCGTGGGCAGCACGACGATGCGCGTGGCACCCAGTCGAACCGCGGTGGCGATCGGCGTGTTGCTGCAGACGCTGCCGTCGATCAGTCGGCGCTCGCCCAACGCAACCGCTGGAAACACCACCGGGATCGCCGTGCTGGCGCGCAGCGCCTGGCCCAGGTCGCCGGACGACAGCACCACCTCCTCGCCGCTCAGCACGTCGGCGGCAACGATGTGCAGCGCGATCACGGCATCCTCGATGCGCCGCGCGCCCAGCGTGCGGCCGATGATGGCTTGCAGCGCGCGGGCCTCGACCAGATGATCGCGGCCCAGCAGCAAGGCTCGCAGGCCGGCCAGCACGGTCAGCGGGAACACGTCGCGCCGCTGCAGGCTGCGCCACACGTCGGCCAGGCGCCTCACGCCAACGACGCTCGGATCGGCGGCGAAGAAGGCGCCATTGAGCGCCCCCACCGACGCGCCCACCACCATGTCCACCGGCAGGCCGACCTGGCTGAGCGCCTGCAGCATGCCCACCTGGATCGCGCCCAGGCTGCCGCCGCCGCTGAAAACCAGGGCGGTCCTGGGCGGGCGACTCGAAGTGCTCATGTGGGCCTGTGCTCGGCACGGTGGGCGCGTTGCCCGGCGTCAGGAGCGGTTTCCGACCGCGATCCGAAAACCGTGCTCGAGCGCCTGGCGCGTGGCGGCGCGAACGTCGGCGCGCAAGAGTCCGTCGCTCATGACGGGTTGCGCGTGGGCGCTCATCTCGCCCGCCGCTGGCGGCTGCCGCACGGCCTCGGCCTGGACGCTGGCGCGCTGCAGCGCGTGCGTGGCGGTGGGCGCGCCGTTGAACAGCGGCGCCTGGCCGGCGGCCGGATGCATCGGATGCGCCCAGGCGGAACCCGCGAACAACGCGACAGCAGCAACGGCGGCAACGGCGGCAACGGAATGGAACTTGGTCATGATGAATCTCCTTGACAGAACAGCCGCAAGTCGGTGGTGCCATGCCCCGGTTCGACGTCGAAGGGTTCGGCTGGGCGCCTCCGACACCCATTGGATGCATGCCCGAGGCATTTCGTGACACCGACTTGCGCCAAGGATCAAAGCGACTGCAGGTACGCCACCAGGTCCGCGCGCTGCGCATCGGTCAGGCGCAGGTTGCGCTCGGCCGGATCGTTGTAGCGGTTGACGACGCAAGCCAGATCGCGCTGGGCGCGGTCGTGCGATGCGGCCAGGCTGCCGATGTCCGAGCCGTCCCGGCACTTGCCGGACTGGGTGTCGAACGCCCCCGAGCCGTCATGAAAATACGGCGGGTGCTGCCAGATGCCCCGCAGGGGCGAGGTGCGCCAGCGCTGGGTCGCCGAGAACTTGATGTAGTTCTTGTCGAGCGCCACGCTGGCGCTGGCCAGGTGCAGGCCGAAGGTGTTGACGTCCGTGAAGGCCGGCCCGCTGTGGCACGCCACGCACTGCGCCTGGCCTTGAAACAGCAGCTGTCCGCGCGCGACCGCCGCCGCATCCAGCTGGGGCGCCACGCCCCACTGCGCGCCGTCCTTGGCGCGCGTCGGCGCCGCGATCGACCACTGGTAGGCCTCCAGCCCGGGCAGGACGGCGGTGACGCGATCCTCGCCGCCACGATGATCCACGCGGAGCGGCTGGCCGTTGATGATGAGCCGCTCGTCGAAGAAGCTGCCCTGGCCATGCATTTGCGCCACGCCGACGTAGCGGTTCCAGTACGCTACCGGCCCCGCCGGTTCGTGCGCCGTGTCGCCATCGCCCGTGACAGTCGATTTGTCCAGGCCCACCAGGCCGAAGGCCGGCGGGATCAGCACCGGAATGCCCCCGGCGGCTTTGTAGGCCGCCAGGTTGGCATCCACGTCGGGCCCCACCGCCGGGTTGCTGCCCGGGTCGGTGTTGACGTTGATGCGCGGGTCGTAGAAGCCCGGCCCGTACAGCGTGGCCCATGAGGCGTATTCGGCCGCCTGCTTTTCGGTCAGCGCCGGTGACAGCGAGAGAATCGTGCCGGGCTGCAAGTCGCGGTTGGGCCAGCCGTCCAGGCGATGCCCGACGATGCCGACGAGATCGGTCTTGCCGCCGGCCAGCACGTGCAGATCCCTGGACACCGTGGAATGGCACAGCGCGCAGGTCACGCCGAAGCGCTTCAAGGCCAGCCGGCCATCGGGCCCTTGGCTCACTTCGCCCTTGGCGCCCAGCACGGCATCCAGCTTCAGCAGCGCCAGCGTCGTCTGCGGATCGTCCAGGGGAATGGCGCCGCTCTGGATGCCTTCCAGCACCTCGGCAGGCAGGGCGTCGGCATCGATCTTCAAGCCCACCGATGCGGCGGTCAACGGGTCCACCGCCGACTCGATCACCTGGTTCATCATCAGCACGTCGGTCCAGAAGCGCTCGTCGCCGAAGCTGTCGTGGCGAAAGGTCTGCTGGCCCGCCGCCACCAGCGTCGGGTCGAGCGGCAAGGGCGGCTCCTGGCTGACTTCATCGCCCCCACCACCGCCGCCGCAGGCGGTCAACGCGAGCGTGGCCGCGGCCAACACGCTCAGAACGCCGCGCGGATGGCGGCAATGGACGTCCCCCGATCGGGACTTGTCGGTGTCGTATGTCTGCATGGATCGCTACCCTCATGGTCGAATGAAGACGGACGAGTTCTTGCGGACCCGACCGGGCAGCGGCATGCACGGACGCGAACACCCCGCAGGCCGCCCCTGCATTGGATGCAGCGGTGCGTGCTGGCGTTACAGAAAGAAAATTCGCGCCCGTTCGGGCCGGCGGCACGGTGAATCCGGGTGGGTACCCAGGAAACGGGCCGGCGCGCGGCCTCAGCCCATCAAGCGCTGCAAGGCCTCGCGATACTTCGCCGCCGTTTGCTCGATCACCTGGGCCGGCAGCTCGGGCGCGGGCGCCTTTTTGCCCCAGGGCTTGCCATCGACCTGCGCGCTCTCCAGCCAGTCGCGCAGGAACTGCTTGTCGAAGCTGGGCGGGTTGGCGCCCTCGTGCCAGGCATCGAGCGGCCAGTAGCGCGAGGAGTCGGGTGTGAGCACCTCGTCCATCAGCACCAGCGTGCCGTCGGGGCTCAGGCCGAACTCGAACTTGGTGTCGGCGATGATCAAGCCCTTTTGCAGCGCGATGGCGGCGGCGCGCTGGTACAGGTGGATGCTGATGTCGCGGATGCGCGCGGCAAGTTCCGGGCCGATCATTTCAGCGGTGCGCTCGAACGTGATGTTCTCGTCGTGCTCGCCGGCCTCGGCCTTGGCGGCGGGGGTGTAGATGGGCTGGGGCAGCTTGCCGGCGTTCTTCAGGCCGGCGGGCAGGGGCACGCCGCAGACGGCCTGGCCCTGCTGGTATTCCTTCCAGCCGCTGCCGGCGAGATAGCCGCGCACCACGGCCTCGACCGGGATGGGCTTCAGGCGCTGCACCAGCATGCTGCGCCCTTGCACCTGCGCCACTTCATCGGGCGCCACCACGCTTTCGGGCGCGTCGCCGGTCAGGTGGTTGGGCACGATGTCCTTGAGCTGTTCGAACCACCACAGCGCCATTTGCGTCAGCAGCGCGCCCTTGCCGGGGATCGGCTCGCCCATGACGACGTCGAAGGCGCTGATGCGGTCGCTGGCGACCATGAGGATGCGGTCGCTGCCGACGGCGTAGTTGTCGCGCACCTTGCCGCGCGCGAGCAGGGGCAGGCTGTGCAGTTGGCTGGTGTGCAGGGCGGCGCTCATGTCGGGCTCTCGAAAATCTGAATAAAAAAAGCTGCTGGCGCTTGATGGACAAGCGCTAGCAGCTTCTGATTTGATAGCGTTGGCGCGCTCAGACGACGCGCTGCGCCAGCTCGCCCTTGGCGTATTTCTGGGCCATGGCAGGCAGGGCCAGGCCCTTGATCTTGCTGCCCTGGCCTTCGCAGCCGAACTCCAGGTAGCGCTGCTTGCACACGGCCTTGGCGGCTTCGCGCGCGGGCTTCATCCACTCGCGCATGTCGAACTTGTCGGGGCTCTGGGCCTGGAACTGGCGCACCGCGCCGGTCATGGCCATGCGGATGTCGGTGTCGATGTTGATCTTGCGCACGCCGTGCTTGATGGCTTCCTGGATCTCCTTGACCGGCACGCCGTAGGTCTGCTTCATCTGGCCGCCGTACTGGTTGATGATGGCCAGCAGCTCCTGCGGCACGCTGCTGGAGCCGTGCATCACCAGGTGGGTGTTGGGGATGCGGGCGTGGATTTCCTTCACGCGCGAGATGGCCAGCACGTCGCCCGTGGGCGGGCGGGTGAACTTGTAGGCGCCGTGGCTGGTGCCGATGGCGATCGCCAGCGCGTCCAGCTGCGTGGCCTTGACGAATTGCGCGGCTTCCTCGGGGTCGGTCAGCAGCTGGCTGTGGCTCAGCTTGCCGACCGCGCCGATGCCGTCTTCCTCGCCAGCCTCGCCGGTTTCCAGGCTGCCCAGGCAGCCCAGCTCGCCCTCCACCGTGGCGCCGACCTTGTGGGCCATGGCCACCACTTCCTGCGTCACGCGCACGTTGTAGTCGAAGTCGGCCGGGGTCTTGCCGTCTTCCTTGAGGCTGCCGTCCATCATGACCGAGCCGAAGCCCAGCTTGAGCGCGCCGGCGCACACCGCCGGGCTGGTGCCGTGGTCCTGGTGCATCACCATGGGGATGTGGGGATAGGCCTCGGCCGCGGCCTGGATCAGGTACTTGATGAAGTGCTCGCCGGCGTACTTGCGCGCACCGGCGCTGGCCTGCAGGATGACGGGCGCGCCGACCTCGTCGGCGGCCGACATGACGGCCTGCACCTGCTCCAGGTTGTTGACGTTGAAGGCGGGAATGCCGTAGTTGTGCTCGGCCGCGTGGTCGAGCAGCTCGCGCATGGAAACGAGTGGCATGAGGCAGTCCTCCGAGAGTTCAAAAGCCGGTGGGCGCGCGCGCCCGCGAATCCGCCCGATTTTACCGACCGGCGCCCGGCTGCATGGCCGGCGCGGCCGGGCCCGCCTGCACCCGCTGCACGGCGGCGCGCAACGGCGCGTCGCTGATGGCGATGGCGCCCTCGAACGGCCGGTCGATGACGTACACCGCGTGCACCTGCACGCCGATGAACAGGCCCAGCAGCAGCGTCATCCAGCGGCTGGCGCGCGCCTGGTTGGCGTGTGCCAGCGCGGCGAAGGCCAGCACGATGAGGGCGCAGATCAGCATGGCGCGCCACAGCAGCACGGGAATGTGGCCGCTGGCCACGATCAGGCGCGTGTCGCGCGCGGCGGACAGGGCCTGCACGCCGCGGTCGAGCGCGCCGCGCAGCTCGGGCGACTCGGCGCCGAAGCGCTGCAGCGCGTCGATGCGCAGGCGCGCCAGCTGCCGGCCGGTGGCGGCGTCGGCGCCGTCCCAGCTCATGGTCGGCCATTCGCGCGCCAGCACCTGCTGGCCGTAGGCGGCCAGCTGCGCCGACCAGGCCGCGGCCGTGGCCGGCGCGGCGCTGGCGCCCAGGGTGTGCAGCGCGTGGATGGCCGACACCTCGGCGCGCACGGCGTGCTCGGCGTCGTCCACGTCGCGCAGCTCGATGGCGGCCATCAGGCCCATCCAGAACAGAAAGCCGGCCATCATGGGCGAGCCGATGGTGCCCACCAGGCCGCCCACGGCGGACTGGCGCCCGGGGCTGCGCCGCACCCAGGCGCTGGCGGCCAGCGACAGCGCCAGCGCGACGCCGGCGAACACCGCGTAGAAGGTCAGCGAGGACAGCCACAGGGGCCAGTACAGGATGGAGGACATGGGATCGGTCAAGTGACGCGGCAGATCTTGAGCATGTTGGTGCCGCCGGGCGCGCCCATGGGCTCGCCGCAGGTGATGGCGTAGATGTCGCCGGTGCCGACGATGCCCTGCGCCTTCAGGTGACGCTCGGCCTGCGTCAGCGCCTCGTCGCGGTTGGCGCTGGTGTCCATCAGCAGCGGGCGCACGTTGCGGTACAGCGTCATCTTGCGCTGGGTGGCCACCTTGGGCGTGAGCGCGTAGATGGGGATGCGCACGCGGTGGCGGCTCATCCACAGCGCGGTCGAGCCCGAGTCGGTCAGCGCCACGATGGCCTTGGCGCCCAGGTGGTAGGCGGTGAACAGCGTGCCCATGGCGATCGACTGGTCGATGCGCTGAAAGGCCGCGCCGCTGAAGTCGGCGTCCAGCTCGGCGGCGTCGTTCTGCTCGGCGGCCATGCAGATGGCGGCCATCTGCTGCACCGTCTCCAGCGGGTATTTGCCGGCCGCCGTCTCGGCGCTCAGCATCACGGCGTCGGTGCCGTCCAGCACGGCGTTGGCGACGTCGCTCACCTCGGCGCGCGTGGGCACCGGGTTGGCGATCATGCTTTCCATCATCTGCGTGGCGGTGATGACCAGCTTGTCGGCCGTGCGCGCCATGCGGATCATCTTTTTCTGCAGCGCCGGCACCGCCGCGTTGCCCACCTCCACCGCCAGGTCGCCGCGCGCCACCATGATGCCGTCGCTGGCGGCCAGGATTTCGTCCAGCTTGGGGATCGCCTCGGCGCGCTCGATCTTGGCGATCAGCCCCGGCTTGTGGCCCCATTCGGCGCCCGCCACGTGACACAGCTGGCGCGCCATTTCCATGTCGGTGGCGTTCTTGGGAAAGCTGACGGCCACGTAGTCGGCGCGCAGCTGCATGGCGGTCTTGATGTCCTCCATGTCCTTGGCCGTCAGCGCCGGCGCCGTCAGGCCGCCGCCCTGCTTGTTGATGCCCTTGTTGTTGGACAGCTCGCCGCCCAGCTTGACGGTGGTGTGCACCGCCTCGCCCTTCACCGCGTCCACCGTCAGCACGATCAGGCCGTCGTTCAGCAGCAGGGTGTCACCGGGCTTGACGTCGCGCGGCAGCTCCTTGTAGTCCAGGCCCACGCCGCCCACGTCGCCCGGCTCCTTGCGCGCCGCGTCCAGCACGAAGGGCGCGCCGGGCTGCAGCATGACCTTGCCGTCGGCAAACTTGCCGACGCGAATCTTGGGCCCCTGCAGGTCGGCCATGATGGCCACCTGGCGGCCGGCGCGCTCGGCGGCCTCGCGCACCGCGCGTGCGCGCTCGGTGTGATCGGCAGCCACGCCGTGGCTGAAGTTGAGCCGCACCACGTTGACGCCGGCGCGCACCATGGCTTCGAGCAGGGCCGGGTCGCTGGAGGCGGGGCCGAGGGTGGCGACGATCTTGGTGGCGCTGTGGGACATGGCGTGGGCGGCAAAGGCGTTGCGAGCGGACATTCTGGCATGCCGCCGTGACTGGTCGTCGATTTCATGCCGAATCGACCGCCAGCGCCCGCACAGCAAGCACAAGCAGCTATCGATAACAAAGCATATCAGTCACCCATGACGCGGTACATCACCCGCAGGGCATAAAACCCAAAGAGCCCAATGGCCGCGGAGCAGGCCACGCGGGAACGCCGTGGAGCGGGCTTGGCCCGGCCACTGGCGTTGTCCCCCTTGGGGGAAGGCGCCGAAGGCGACACAGGGGGTGTTTTATAACTGCGATTCGATCGGCAGCCAGCTCAGCAACCACACCAGCGCGCGCAGGCCGGCGCCGGTTTCGGGCTCGTGCGTCCACACGCGCTCGCCCGCGGCGCCCTGCCAGCGCAGGCTGCCGTCCTCGGCCAGGGTGACGCGCCAGGCGCTGTCGGGGCGGGTGCCGACGTCGAACAAGTGCCGCACCTCGGCCGCCAGCCCGGCGTGGTCGAACACCACGCCCATCTCGGTGTTGAGCTGGGCCGAGCGCGGGTCGAAGTTGAACGAGCCGACGAAGCCGCGCTGGCCGTCGACCACGAAGGACTTGGTGTGCAGGCTGGCGCCGCTGGAGCCCAGCAGCTCGCGCTCGGTCCTGGCCTGGCCCGGGCGCAGCTCGTACAGCGTCACGCCCTGGCGCAGCAGCGGCGCGCGCCAGTCCATGTAGCCGGCATGCACCATGGGCACGTCGTTGGCGGCCAGCGAATTGGTCAGCACGCGCACCTGCACGCCGCGCCGCGCCTGGCCAGCCAGCAGCAGGGTGCCGGTCTCGCCAGGCACGAAGTAGGGCGAGATCATCCAGCTGTCGCGCTCGGCCGAGTACAGCAGCTTCATGACGTCGAACAGCAGCCAGCCGGCCCGCTCCTGCTGGCTGGCCACGGGCGAGGCCTTCTCGGGCGGATCGGACAGCACGCGGATGCTGGGCGACCAGTGCATCGTCAGCGCGCCGCCGGGCTGCAGCTGCCGGGCCAGGTCGTCGCGCTCGGCCAGCGCCTTCACCCAGGGCGAGGCGCGGGCCTCGTCCTGCCATTGCTGGCGGTGGGCGCTGAATTCCTCGGCCGTCCAGCGCGAGCCCTGGTCGTGCAGCGCGCGCAGCGGCACCACGGCGGCGGAGTTCCAGAAGGCGTCGAACACGGCGCTGGCCTGCGTCACGGCGGGGCCGGTGAGCAGCAGGTCGGCGTCGTGGAAGTTGGTGTCGGCCGCGGCGTCGAAATACTCGTCGCCCACGTTGCGCCCGCCGACGACGGCCAGCCGGTTGTCGGCGATCCAGGCCTTGTTGTGCATGCGGCGGGTGAAGCCGACGAAGCGCAGCCCCATCTCCAGCGCGCGTCGCAGGCCGCCGGCGCGGTTGCGCCCGGGGTTGAACAGGCGCACCTCCAGATTGGGATGCGCGTCCATGGCCAGCAGGGCATCGTCCTGGCCGACCACGTTCATGTCGTCCAGCAGCAGGCGCACGCGCACGCCGCGCTCGGCGGCGGCCATCAGCTCGTGCTGCAGCAGGTGGCCGGTCAGGTCGCCGTGCCAGATGTAGTACATCGCGTCCAGGCTGCGCTCGGCCGCGCGCCCGGTGCGGGCGCGCACCACGAAGGCCGGCACGCCCTCGTGGATCAGCGCGGCGCCGCTCGCGCCGGGGGCTTGCCGGTCGAGCAGCGGCTGCACCAGCCGGTCCAGCCGGGTGGCGGCCGCGGCGGTGGGCAGCGCGCTCGAGGGCTGGCCGCGTGCACCAAAGGCAAAGCGCCCCCAGGACCATAGCGCCAGCAGCGACAGCAAGGCCACCACGACCAGCGCGATCAGGACCCAGCGAAGGACAGGATTGAGCATCAAACAGCCCCCTGACGCTTGCCCGGTCTGCGCTGGCAGCTATGGAAACAGCAGCTTTCAGCCGGCCGCGCGCCGCTCCAGAATCGCCAGCGCCGGCAGCTGCTTGCCTTCCAGCACCTCCAGAAAGGCGCCGCCGCCGGTGGAGATGTAGCCCACGTCCTGCTCGATGCCGTACTTGGCGATGGCCGCCAGCGTGTCGCCGCCGCCGGCGATGCTGAAGGCGGGCGAGGCGGCAATGGCCTGCGCGATGACCCGGGTGCCGTTTTCAAAAGGCGCCAGCTCGAACACGCCCACCGGGCCGTTCCAGACGATGGTGCCGGCCTGCATCAGCTGCGCCGCCAGCCGCGCGGCGGTGTCGGGGCCGATGTCCAGGATCATCTCGCCGGCGGCCACGTCGCTCGCCGGCTTGACGGTGGCGACGGCGTCGGCCTTGAACTCGGTGGCCACCACCACGTCGGTCGGGATCGGGACCTCGGCGCCACGCGCCTTCATGACCTCGATCACCGCCTTCGCCTGATCCACCAGGTCGGGCTCGGCCAGGCTCTTGCCGATCGGCAGGCCCGCCGCCAACATGAAGGTGTTGGCGATGCCGCCGCCGACGATCAGCCGGTCCACCTTGGACGCCAGTGCCTGCAGGATGGTCAGCTTGGTGCTGACCTTGCTGCCCGCCACGATGGCCACCAGCGGGCGCTTGGGCGCCGCCAGCGCGCGCTGCAGGGCGTCGATCTCGGCGGCCAGCAGCGGGCCGGCGCAGGCGATGGGCGCGTACTGCGCCATGCCGTAGGTGGTGGCCTCGGCGCGGTGGGCGGTGCCGAAGGCGTCGTTGACATAGATGTCGCACAGCGCGGCCAGCTGGCGCGACAGCGCGTCGTCGCACTTTTTCTCGCCCGGGTTGACACGGCAGTTTTCGAGCAGCACCAGCTGGCCGGGCTCAACGGCGACGCCGTCGACCCAGTTTTGCCGCAGCGGCACCGCGCGCCCCAGCAGCTCGCCCAGGCGCGCGGCCACCGGCGCCAGCGAGTCGGCCGGCGTCAGCTGCCCCTCGGTCGGGCGGCCCAGATGGCTGGTGACCATCACCGCCGCGCCGGCGTCGAGCGCCAGGCGGATGGCCGGCAGGCTGGCGCGGATGCGCGTGTCCTCGGTGATGGCGCCGGAGGCATCTTGGGGCACATTGAGGTCGGCGCGGATGAAAACCCTTTTGCCGCGGGCGGCGCCCTGGGCGCACAGGTCGGTAAAGCGAATGACGTTCATGACGGAGCGTGGACGGGTGAAGACCGGCCCGATTGTAGGAAGGCGATCAGAGCCCGAAGCCCACGCGCAGCACCAGGTACACCGCCAGCCCGACGAGGATGGACACCGTGAGCGCCTGGCGGTCGTTGCGGCGCCAGAAGCACCAGCCGGCCGTCACCAGCGCGCCCCAGGCCTGGGCGCTGGTGAGCGGCAGCACCCAGTGGCCGCCGGGCATGACGATGTCCGGCGCGATGGCCGCCGTCAGCGCGGCGATCGGCGCGTAGGGCAGGCCGCGCTGCAGCCAGCGCGGCAGCTGCAGGTCGCGGTCGCTGAAGAAGAAACCGCAGCGCGTGAGCACGGTGATCACCGTCATGCCGGCGATGATGAGCAGGGTCCACCCGCGCAGTTCACCCATGGTCCGGCTCCGGTTCCGGCTTGCGCGCGGCTTCGACCCAGCGCTCCAGCCACACGGCGGCCAGCACCGCCACGGCAATCGCCACCACGAGGCCCAGCCGATACGGCAGGCCCATGGCCAGCACGGCGGTGGCGCCGGCCAGCAGCGCCGCCAGCGCGCGCACGCGCGAGGTGATCAGCGAGCAGGTGACGGCCAGCAGGGCCAGCGTGCCGGCGTATTCCAGCCCCCAGCGCGCCGGCAGCGCCGCACCCAGAAAGATGCCCAGCATGTTCAGCGACTGCCAGGACAGCCAGTTCCAGCAGTTGCCGCCCCACAGGTAGGACAGCTGCGCGCGGCGCTGGCGCTCGGTCTCGGCCGGGTGCGGAAAGCGGCGGATGAACAGCACATAGGTCATGTCGCCCATGAAGTAGCCCAGCCAGATGCGCTTGCCGCGCGGCAAAAAGCGCAGGTACTCGCGCAGGTGCACGCCGAACACCAGAAAGCGCAGGTTGACGCACAGCGCGGCAACGAAGATCACCCACAGCGGCGCGCCGGCGGCGATCAGCGGCAGCGCCGCCAGCTGCGCGCTGCCGGCAAACACCAGCAGCGACATCAGCACCGACTCGCCCACGCTCATGCCGCTGCCCACCATGGCCACGCCGGTCATGAAGGCCCAGGCGGCCAGGCCCACCGACACGCCCGCCATGTCGCGCACGCCGACCCAGTACAGCGGATGGCGCGCCGTGTGCGCCCAGCCGTCGATGCGGCGTGACAGCCAGTTGCCCAGGCGCGAAGGCAAGGCGCCCTCGGGCGGCAGCTGGGGCGGCAGCGGCATGTTCATGGCGCCGCTCCCGCCGCGTCGAAGCACTGGCCGGGCGCCAATGCGAAGCCGGCCAGGAACTCGCGCGCCGGCAGGCGCTTGCCGCCGGCGCGCTGCAGTTCGGTGAGCCGCAGCACGCCGCGGCCGCAGGCCACCGCCACGCCGGCGTCGTTTGCAGACAAAATCTGGCCGCAGCGCGCGTCTGCCGGGCGCGAGCAGCTATCAATTTGAGACTGCCACACCTTGATGACCTTGCCGTCCAGCGCCGTGTGCGCGCCCGGAAACGGATCGAAGGCGCGCACCCGCCGCTCGATCGCGTCGGCCGGCAGCGTCCAGTCGATCGCCGCCTCGTGCTTGTCGATCTTGGCGGCGTACGTGACGCCCGCGGCCGGCTGCGGCGTGCGCACCCAGCGTTCGGGCTGGCGCAGCGCCTGCACGATCAGGCGGGCGCCCAGCGCGGCCAGCGCGTCGTGCAGGCTGGCCGTGGTGGCGCGTGCGTCGATCGGCAGTGCCTGCGCCAGCAGCATGTCGCCGGTGTCCAGCCCGGCGTCCATCTGCATGATCGTGACGCCCGTCTGGGCGTCACCCGCCTCGATGGCGCGGTGAATGGGCGCCGCGCCGCGCCAGCGGGGCAGCAGCGAGGCATGGATGTTCAAGCAACCCAGACCCAAGCCCATGCCCCCACGCTCCACGGCTTCGCCTGTTGCGCTGCCCCCCGAGGGGGCCTTCGCGCCTTCGGGCGGCCGTGCGGCGCTCGCGTCACTCCCCCCACGCTCCACGGCTTCGCCTGTTGCGCTGCCCCCCGAGGGGGCCTTCGCGCCTTCGGGCGGCCGTGCGGCGCTCACATCATTCCCCCCACGCTCCACGGCTTCGCCTGTTGCGCTGCCCCCCGAGGGGGCCTTCGCGCCTTCGGGCGGCCGTGCGGCGCTCACATCATTCCCCCCACGCTCCACGGCTTCGCCTGTTGCGCTGCCCCCCGAGGGGGCCTTCGCGCCTTCGGGCGGCCGTGCGGCGCTCATGGCATCGAGCACCCACTGCGGCAGGATCAGGCCGTAGGCGGCCACCACCATGACGTCGGCGCGCGCGGCCCGCAGGGCGGCCTGGGCGGCGGCGGCGTCCTCGGGGTACTTGCCGTCCAGCCGCAGGCTGCGTGGCTGGGCGACGGCGATGCCGCGCGCCTGCGCCAGCTGCTTGACGGGCGACGCCTGCAGCTTCAGGCCGCGCCCGGCCGGGCGGTCGGGCTGGGTCAGCACCAGGGGCACGGCAAAGCCCGCGTCCAGCAGCGCCTGCAGGGCGGCGCGGGCAAACTCGGGCGTGCCGGCGAAGACGACGCTCAGGCTCATGGAAAAGTCAGACGATGGCCCGCCATGGCAGGCGCGAAAACAAGGGGCGATGGGGCTTCAACGGGAGCCGGGCTCGATCTGGTCGGCCACGTTCTCGTCGCCCAGCGACCAGCCGCGCACCACGCCCTCGGGGTCGATGTCGATGTACAGCAGGCGCCAGACGGGCCCCATGGCATAGCGCCAGACCCAGATCTGGCCCTTGAAGTTGTGTACCGCCTCGATGCGCGCCGGCGCGCCGTACTCGCGCAGCACGTCGGCGCGCATCCAGCGGTCGGTCTGGATGCGGCGGGCAAAGCGGCCTTCGTCCAGCGCCTGCTCCACCTGGGTCACGCGGCCCTGGGCGTCCAGGTCGAGGTTGAACACGCGCTGGCCGGAAGGCTGGTACGAATACTGCAGGCGCGCCGGCTGGCCCGCCGCCGCCGGGTACTGCGCCGTGGGGCGGCCCAGGGTGGCCAGCACCTGGGCCTCGGGCGTGCCCGGCGCGATGCGGCTGGGATCGGCAAACAGCGCGCAGGCGCTCAAGGCCAGGGCGGCCACGGCGGCCAACACCACGCGGGCCGCTCGTGCGCTCATGGATCGACCCTCCGCGCTGCGCGCTGCGGGATTCGCGCTGGGGAGCGGCCCGGCGCGTGAACCTGACAATCCCTCCGCGCTGCGCGCTGCGGGATTCGCGCTTGGGACCGGCCCGGCGCGTGAACCTGACAATCCCTCCGCGCTGCGCGCTGCGGGATTCGCGCTGGGGAGCGGCCCGGCGTGCTCATACCGGCTCCCGCACCGCGTCCGCCTTGTCCAGGCGCTCGGCCTTGAGCAGCTTGGTCTTGATGCGCCCGCGCTTGAGCGGCGACAGGTACTCGACGAAGACCTTGCCGACCAGGTGGTCCATCTCGTGCTGGATGCACACCGCCAGCAGGCCGTCGGCATCGATCTCGCGCGCCTGGCCCCGCTCGTCCAGCGCGCGCACGCGCACCTGGGCGGCGCGCTCGACGCCGTCGTAGATGCCGGGCACCGACAGGCAGCCCTCGTCGCCCTTGACGCGTTCGTCGCTGGCCCACAGCAGCTCGGGGTTGATCAGCACCTGGGGCGTGTCGCGCTGCTCGGACACGTCGATGACCAGCACGCGCTCGTGCACGTCCACCTGCGTGGCCGCCAGGCCGATGCCCTGGGCGTCGTACATGGTGGCCAGCATGTCGCGCACCAGCGTGCGGATACGATCGTCGACCGCGGCCACCGGCCGCGCCACGGTGTGCAGGCGCGGGTCGGGATAGCGAAGAATGGGGAGCAAAGCCATGAAAATTGTCGTCCGGATGTCGCTATTTTCGCTACTTTTCGCCTTTCGCGCCGCCTGCGCGCGCCAATCTCGTTGCCCCGAGGCGGGCTTGGCTGCAGAATGTCCGATCAATTGTCAAGCGCCTTGATGCCCTTTCGTAAAACAATGAAACCACTTTTTCACGCCCGCACAGGCCTGCGGCTGGCGCCGCTGGGCGCCCTGGTGGCCCTGCTGGGCGCCGCGCCGCTGGCCCAGGCGCAGCACGGCATCCACTCGCCCGTCACCCCCAAGCAGCGTGCCACGGCACAACAGGCGGCCCAGGCCGGCGTGCCGCTGTCGGCGCTGGCGCCCGACGCGCCCGACGAATACACGGTGCGCCGCGGCGACACGCTGTGGGGCATTTCGGGCAAGTTCCTGCGCTCGCCCTGGCGCTGGCCCGAGCTGTGGGGCATGAACCTGCAGGACATCAAGAACCCGCACCTGATCTACCCCGGCCAGCAGCTCTACCTGGAGCGCAACGGCGACCGCGCCCGCCTGCGCGCGCGCCAGGCCGCCAACGGCCAGCCCGGCGCCACCGTGCACGTGTCGCCGCGCAACCGCGTCGAGATGCTGGACGCCAACCCGCTGCCCACGCTGCAGGCGCACCTGATCGAGCCTTTTTTGAGCGAGCCGCTGGTGGTCGACCAGTTGGAGACCTTCGAGCGCGCCCCGCGCCTGGTGGCCCTGCGCGACCGCGACCGGGTGCTGGTGGTCAAGGGCGACCGCGCCTACGCGCTGGGCCCCGACGACGCGCCGCTCGTAAAGGGCGCCGGCCACCCCAACGAATACCGCGTGTTTCGCACCGCCAAGCCGCTGAAAGACCCGGTCACGGGCGAAATCCTGGGCTACGAGGGCCAGTACGTGGGCCGTGTCGACCTGGCGCGCAGCCAGGGCGCGACCGAGGAAGTGCTCGAAGCCGTCAACGCCGGCAAACTCCCCGCATCGGGCAACGTTGACCCGGTGACGGAGGGCGATGACGGTGGGCCGCGCCACGTGGCCATCCCCGCCACGGTGGACGTGGTGGCCAACAAGGAAGAAATGCGCGCCGGCGACCGCCTGCTGCCCGAGCCGCCGCGCCAGTACCGCAACTACGTGCCGCACGCGCCGGCCCAGCCGGTCGAGGCGCGCGTGGTCTCGGTCTACGGCGACGCCGTGCGCTATGCCGGCAACAACCAGGTGGTGACCATCAACAAGGGCGAGCGCGACGGCATGCAAAGCGGCACCGTGCTGGCCCTGCTGTCCACCGGCCCGCGCGTGGTCGACAAGACCAGCAGCCGGCGCGAACCGATCCAGCTGCCCGACGAGCGCAACGGCTTGGGCATGGTGTTTCGCACCTTCGATCGCGTGTCCTACGTGCTGGTGATGGAAGTCTCCAACCCGGTGCAGGTGGGCGACAAGCTCGTCAACCCACGCTAAGGCGCCACCGGGCGACGCGCGGGCGCCGACATGGACCCGGACGAGCTGGCCGCTTGGCTGCGCCTGACGCTCACGCCGGGCGTCGGCAACGACACCGCGCGCCGTCTGCTGGCGGCCTTCGGACTGCCGCAGGCGATCTTCGTGCAACCCGCCGCGGCGCTGCGCCAGCTGCTCAGCCCCACGCAGGCCAGCGCCCTGGCGCAGGAGCCGCCCGAGCTGGCGGCCCGGCTCAAGGCCACGCAGGACTGGCTGGACGGCGCCGAGGACGGCCTGGGGCGGCGCGTCATCACGCTGGGCGACAGCGCCTACCCGGCCGGCCTGCTGACCATCGAGGACCCGCCGGTGCTGCTGTATGCCACCGGACAGCTCCAGTTGCTCGAATTCGAGTCAAATCGGCTTCCAGCCCCCTCTGACTCTGCGCCAACAGCTATCGATCCGATAGTTAACGGCTGGCCCACCCAGGCGCTGGCGGTGGTCGGCAGCCGCAACCCCACGCCGCAGGGCGCACAAAACGCGCGCCAGTTCGCGCGCCACCTGGGCGCGGCGGGCCTCACCATCGTCTCGGGCCTGGCGCTGGGGGTGGACGGCGCCGCGCACGAGGGCGCGCTGCAGGCCGTGGACGAGACGGCGCCCGCGCGCCGGCTGGCCACCGTGGCGGTGATCGGCACCGGCATCGACCGCGTCTACCCGCGCCAGCACCGCGCGCTGGCGCACCGCATCGCGCGCCAGGGCCTGATCCTGAGCGAATACCCGCTGGGCACGCCGCCGCTGCCGGCCAACTTTCCCAAGCGCAACCGCCTGATCGCGGGCCTGGCCCAAGGCACGCTGGTGATCGAGGCGGCGCTGCAGTCGGGCTCGCTGATCACCGCGCGCCTGGCGGCCGAGCAGGGCAAGGAGGTGTTCGCCATCCCGGGCTCCATCCACTCGCCGCAGTCGCGCGGCGCGCACGCCCTGCTGCGCCAGGGCGCCAAGCTGGTCGAAACGGCCCAGGACGTGCTGGAAGAGCTGCGCTGGCCCGCCGCCGCCGTGCCCGCCGACGCCCCCGGCACCGCGCCGGATGTACCGGCACCCAACGGCGACACCGCCGCCCTGCTGGCCGCCCTGGGCGCCGACCCGGTCGGCTTCGACGCCCTGCAGGCGCGCACCGGGCTGCCCACCGCCGTGCTGCAGGCGCGGCTGCTGGAGCTGGAACTGGAGGGCCAGCTGAGCCGCCTGCCGGGCGGCCTGTTTCAGCGCCTGGCGCGGGCGTAAGCGCGCGCTTACTGCAGCATCTGGCCTGGTTGGACCTGCAGCTTGGCCAGCGCGTCGCGCGTGGCGCGCACGGTGAGCGCCTCGTCTTCCAGCGGCACCAGCAGGCCCGCCTGCAGGTAGGCCGCCAGGCGCTGGGTCTGCAGCAGGTAGCTCCTGCCGGCGCGGCTGGCCAGCAGGTGCAGCTGACCGCGCGCGCTGCGCCACGCGTACTGCACCGCAATGGCGGCGCCCCGGTAGTCCAGCGTGAAGCCGGTCCCCAGGTCGAGCGTGCGCGCCCACTGCACGATCGCCTCCGGCGGCTGCGAGCCGCCCTCGGCCACCACCTCGACCGCGGCGGCGCTGGCGCCGAACACCATCTCGATCACCGCCGGGTCCAGCCACAGGTCGCCCTCGGGATCGTCGGTGACCACGTCCTCCAGCGCCGCCAGCGCGCCCGCCAGCTGCTCCAGCTGCGCCGGCGTGAGGCCTTCCTCGCGCGCCATGAAGGCCTGCATCACGGCGTCGTTGACGATCTTGATCTGCCGGTCCTGCTCCTCGGCGGGCAGAGCCAGCAGGCCCATGCCCTCGCGCAGGCTGTGCAGCAGGCGGGGCAGCTGCTGCACCACGCGCGAGCGCTCGGCGCGATCGGGCTTGGCGCTGACGGCCCACAGCAGCTCGGCCGCCGCCTGCTTGAGGCGCAGCGTGTCGGCATGCTGCGGCCCCTGGCGCACGGCGGCGATGGCCAGCACGTCCGACCAGATGCGAAACAGGAAGTCGCGCACCTCGTCGCCCACCGGCAGGCTGGCCAGCATGCGGCGCAGCTCGATGGTGTACTGCACCGCCAGCGCCTCCTTTTGCTCGACCTGCTGCGCCAGCGTGGCCGCCTGCTGCACGCCGCCGGCCTCGACCAGCGAGCTGCCCAGGAATTTCTTGAACTCGTCGAGCATGAGCTGGTACACGCGTCGGCCGGTCTCGGGGTACTGCTCGATCACCTGCACGATGCGCTTGACCTCGCGCTCCAGCCGCTCGTCGGTGACGGTGGCGGCGTCGAAGCCCAGCGCGCAGGCGCCCATGCGGTCGATCAGCTGGCGCGCCGGGTGCTCGACCGAGGCGAAGAAGTCGGGCTCGGCCAGCGCCAGCCGCAGCACCGGGATCTGCAGCCGCGCGAACCACACGCGGATGCCGGGCGCGATGCGCTCCTCGGCCAGGATGGCCTGAAACATCAGGGCCACGATCTCGATGACGGCCTTTTCGCTCGGCCGCTCGGCCTTGGCCTTCAGCTCGGTGGCGCGCTGGCGCAGCTGCTGCGCCACCACGCGCACGTCGGACACGCCCACGGGAGCGGTGTCGCTGCCGCGGCCGATCCATTCGGTGGCGGCAAACGCGGGATCGGGCTCGGCCAGCGCCTGCGCCAGCGGCGGCGAGGGCGGCTGCGGCGCCACGCCCGAGTCGTAGTCGGCCACGTGGTCGCTCAGCAGGCGCCGGATCTGGCCCAGCACGCCCTGCGCGCGTTGGCGCACCCGCGCCATCGGCGACAGGCCGGTCACCAGGCGCGTCTCCTGCGCCGCCCGCACCAGCGCCGAGGGCCGAACGCCCGCGCGCCAGCCGGTGGTGGCGCCGCCGGCGCCGCTCTCCACCCCGTCGCCCGCCGGCGCCAGCGACGCGCCCTCGCTGCGCCCGCCGACCCAGCGCTCGCCACCCGGACGGGCGTAGCGGCCCGTCCCCGCGGCCGGGCCCCGGCCCACGCCGCCCGACGGCGCGCGCGGCGTGGCGCCGCCGCCCGACATCGGCGCGCCGCCATAAGCGCCCGGCTGGGCGCCCCAGCCGGAGCTGCCGGTGGCCGGCCCGGCGGCATCGGCCGCGCCGTGGCCGGCAGCCGTGTTGGATGCAGCGGGCGGGCGGCCAGGCGCCCCGGCAGGGCCCGAACCCGCACCGGCGGGGCGGCGCGGCCTCAGCTCCAGCTCGGCGGCAATGCCCTGCTGCTGCAGGAAAGCGTTGGCCTGGGTGTAGGCGTCCTTGTAGCGCGGTGCCAGCGCCGTCTGCACGGCGGCGTGCACCAGCGCCCACATGGGGCGCGTCAGGCCCTGGTCGGTCCAGGCCTTGAGCAGGGCCTGCACCAGCACCTCGGGGCGCAGCGGGTCATCGCTGGCCAGATCCTCGCCGCGCTCCAGCCGCTTCATGCGCAGGCGCAGGTCGTTCCATTCGCTGCCCGCGCCCTCGACCACCGCGGCGCCCAGGCGCGAGGCGATGATCTTGCCTTCGACCACGTCGTCATCGACCAGATCGAAGTCCAGCGACGGCTTGCCGCCGGGTCGCGCGCCGCTGGTCGCCGTGGCCGCGCGCGCCGCGCCGGCGGTCGCCCACTGGCGGTGCGCGGCGTCCAGCCAGGCCGCGCGCACGCGCTTGAAGGCGCCCGCCGCCTCCATGGCCACCGACAGCTCGGCCATCGACAGACGGGTGCCGCCGCGCAGGGCGCCGTCGAGCTGGCCGTCGATGGCCGCGCCCAGCGGGTCGATCATGGCGTCGACCGCGCGCGTGAAACGCTCGCGCAATTGGCGCGCGAGCGGGTGCGGCGGGGAAGCGGGCGGCGCGGAGGTGACCATGGGCGTGCGATCCTTGACTCAGTATCGCACGCGCATCGGGCGCCAAAAGGCGCCCGATCGTGAACTATTGACTACACCACCGCACCGGCATTGGGGTCGTTCGGGTCGGTGCCGCCCGAGCGGTGGGTCTTGATCAGGTCCTCGCGCTTGATGCCCAGCCACATGGCGATGGCGGCGGCGACGAACACCGAGGAGTAGATGCCGAACAGGATGCCGATGGTCAGCGCCACCGCGAAGTAGTGCAGCGTCTCGCCGCCGAACAGCAGCATCGACAGCACCATGATCTGCGTCGAGCCGTGGGTGATGATGGTGCGGCTGATGTTGGCCGTGATGCCGTGGTTGATGATCTCCACCGTGTTCATCTTGCGAAAGCGCCGGAAGGCCTCGCGGATCCGGTCGAAGATGATGACCGACTCGTTGACCGAATAACCCAGCACCGCCAGCACCGCCGCCAGCACCGAGAGCGAGAACTCCCACTGGAAGAAGGCGAAAAAGCCCAGGATGATGACCACGTCGTGCAGGTTGGCGATGATGCCGGCCACCGCGTACTTCCACTCGAAGCGCAGCGACAGGTAGATCATGATGCCGATCACCACGAAGGCCAGCGCCTTCAGGCCGTTGGAGGCCAGTTCCTTGCCCACCTGCGGGCCGACGAACTCGTTGCGCCGCAGCTCGACGTCGGCATCGGCGGCCTGCAGCGCCGTCATCACCTGCTGGGTCTGCTGCGCCGAGGTCTCGCCCTTTTGCAGCGGCAGGCGGATCAGCACGTCGCGCGAGGTGCCGAAGTTCTGCACCTGCGCATCCGCGTAACCCATCTTGGCCATGGTGTCACGCACCTTGCCCAGGTCGGCCGGCTGGCTGTAGGCCACCTCGATCACGGTGCCGCCGGTGAACTCCACCGACAGGTGCAGCCCGCGCGTGACCAGGAAGAACACCGCCAGCGCGAAGGTGACGAACGAGACGACGTTCAACAGCAGCGCGTAGCGCATGAAGTTGTAGTCGCGGTGAATCTTGAAAAATTCCATGGTCTTGCTCCGCTCAGCCGGCGTCCGACACCAGTTCGCCCTTGGCCTTGGGCTTCCAGACGGTGCCGATCGACACGGTCTTGAGCTTCTTCTTGCGGCCATACCAGAGATTGACGATGCCGCGCGAGAAAAACACCGCCGAGAACATCGAGGTCAGGATGCCGATCACGTGCACCACGGCGAAACCGCGCACCGGGCCCGAGCCGAAGGCCAGCAGCGCCAGGCCGGCGATCAGCGAGGTGACGTTGGAGTCCAGGATGGTGGCCCAGGCGCGGTCATAGCCGGCGTGGATGGCCGCCTGCGGCGACATGCCCTCGCGCAGTTCCTCGCGGATGCGCTCGTTGATCAGCACGTTGGCGTCGATGGCCATGCCCAGCGTGAGCGCCATGGCCGCCATGCCGGGCAGGGTGAGCGTGGCCTGCAGCATCGACAGGATGGCCACCAGCAGCAACAGGTTGAACGACAGCGAGATGGAGGAAAACAGCCCGAACAGGTGGTAGTACAGCGTCATGAAGATGACGATCACCACGAAGCCCCACATCACGCTGTGAAAGCCCTTGGTGATGTTGTCGGCGCCCAGGCTGGGGCCGATGGTGCGCTCCTCGATGATCTCCATCGGCGCGGCCAGCGAGCCGGCGCGCAGCAGCAGGGCCAGGTCGTTGGCCTCGCTCACGCTCATCGAGCCCGAGATCTGGAAGCGCGTGCCCAGCTCGGCCTGGATCACCGGCGCCGTCAGCACCTCGCCCTTGCCCTTCTCGAACAGGATGATGGCCATGCGCTTCTTCAGGTTCTCGCGGCTGACGTCGCGCATGATGCGACCGCCCTTGGCGTCCACCGTGAGGTCGACCTTGGGCTGCTGGGTCTGCGAGTCGAAGCCCGGCTGGGCGTCGGTCAGGCTGTCGCCGCTGATGATGACCTGTCGCTTGACCACCACCGGCGTGCCGTCGCGCTCCAGGAATTTCTCGTCGCCGAAAGGCACCGGGCCCTGGCCCAGCGCCGCCGCGCGGCCCTCGGCGCTGTCGTCCACCAGGCGCATCTCCAGCGTGGCGGTGCGGCCCAGGATGTCCTTGGCCTTGGCCACGTCCTGCACGCCGGGCAGCTCGACCACCACGCGGTCGGCGCCCTGCTGCTGGATCACCGGCTCGGCCACGCCCAGCTCGTTGACGCGGTTGTGCAGCGTGGTGATGTTCTGCTTGATGGCGTTGTCCTGCACGCGGCGCAGGGCCTCGGGCTTGTAGTTCAGCACCACCCGGCCGTCGCCGCCGGCGGCTTGGTTGACCTGCAGGTCGGGGAACTTGTCCTGCACCAGGCGCCGCACGGCGTCCAGCGCGGCCGGGTCCTGGCCGGCGCGCACCTCGATGGTCTGGCCTTCGCGCGAGATGCCGCCGTAGCGCACGTTCTTGTCGCGCAGCGCCACGCGCAGGTCGCTCACCTGGGTGTCCAGGTTCTTGGTCAGCGCCGTGCGCATGTCCACCTGCAGCAGGAAGTGCACGCCGCCGCGCAGATCCAGCCCCAGGTACATGGGCTTGGCGTTGATCGCCTGCATCCAGGCGGGCGTGCGCGACACCAGGTTGAGCGCCACGATGTAGCCCGGGTCGGACGGGTCGGGGTTGAGCTGCTTCTCGACCAGGTCCTTGGCCTTGAGCTGGACGTCGGTGGTGTCGAAGCGCGCCCACACCGAGCCGCCTTCCAGCGTCAGCTGGTTGGGCGGCGTGCCCGCCTGCTTCAGGATGCCCTCGACGCGCGCCAGGGTGTCGGCGTCGATCCGGGTGATGGCCTTGCCGGCGGTCACCTGCACGGCGGGCGCCTCGCCGTAGAAGTTGGGAAGGGTGTAGAGCACCCCGATCACCAGCGTGAAGAGGATGATCGCGTACTTCCAGATCGGATAGCGGTTCATGGGAGAGGGGCCAGGTCGAAAGCGAGGGCCCGGGCGGCCGGTGTGCCCGGCCCGGGCCGCGAGAGGGGCGGCGCGCGCCGCCGGTGATTACTTGAGGGTGCCCTTGGGCAGCACCTGCACCACGGCGCTGCGCTGCATCTGCACTTCCACGCCCTGCGCCACCTGCACGGTGAGGCTGCCCTCGCCCAGCGCCGTCACGCGGCCCAGCAGGCCGCCGGCGGTCGCCACCTCGTCGCCCTTGGCCAAGGCCTCGATCATGGCGCGGTGCTCCTTTTGCTTCTTCATCTGCGGGCGGATCATGATGAAGTACAGCACCACGAACATCAGCACCAGCGGCAGCATGCTCATCAGCGAGGAGGACATGTCGCCCCCGGCGGCGGGGGCGGTTTGGGCAAAGGCGTTGGAAATGAACACGGGGGCAACTCCTGAAAGGGGGAAGGTCGAGACGGCGCACGCACCCGGCGGCGCCCGAGATGGGACGGCTTCACCCGCGCGCGGGCGAACCCTTTATTGTAATTCGCGCGGGTGCCGTGAAGACCCCGGCGGGCGCGGCAGAGTTCCGCCCGCCCGCGCGCGGCGCCGCCCGGCGCGCCTCAGGCCGCCCGGCGCAGCGCCGCGGCCTGCGGATCGCGCCACTGCGCCAGCAGTGCGCCCCAGCGCTCGCGCGCCGCCTTCAGGTTGCGATCCTTCACGTGGCCGTAGCCCTTGATCTGCTCGGGGATGCGGGCAATTTCCAGCGCCGTGGCGTGGTTGTCGGCGTTCAGGGCCTTCAGCACCTCCTCGATGCTGGCGCGGTATTCGCCGATCAGGGCGCGCTCGGTGCGGCGCTCGGAGGTAGCGCCGAACACGTCCAGCGCGGTGCCGCGCAGGCCCTTCAGGCGCGCCAGGATGCGGAAGTTGCGCAGCATGCTCGGGCCGTACTTGGCCTTGACCAGCTCGCCCTTTTCGTTGCGCTTGGCCAAGAGCGGCGGCGCCAGGTGGTAGTTCAGCTTGAAGTCGCCTTCGAACATGCCTTCGACGCGTGCCAGGAAAGCCGGATCGCTGTGCAGGCGCGCCACCTCGTACTCGTCCTTGTAGGCCATCAGCTTGAACAGGCCCTTGGCCACCGCCTCGCTCAGGCTGGTCTTGCCCAGCGTGCCCTCGGCCTGCCGCACCTGGTCGACAAAGGCCTGGTAGCGCTGGGCGTAAGCGGCGTTCTGGTAGCCGGTCAAAAACTCCACCCGCCGCGCGACGATGGACTCCAGCGTCTCGCGCGGCTTGAGCTGGATCGGCTGCTCGCCCAGGCTGGCCAGCGCCTTCTTGACGCGCTCGAAATCGTGCGCCGCCTGGCGGCCCCATTCGAACGCGGCCTTGTTGTTCTCGACCTGCACGTTGTTGAGCTCGATCGAGCGCAGCAGCGAGGCGCGCTCGAGCGGCACCCAGCCCTTTTGCCAGGCGTAGCCCAGCAGCATGGGGTTGACGTACAACGTGTCGCCCATCAGCTTGCTGGCCACGGTGTTGGCGTCGAAGCTGGCCACGCCGGCCTCGCCCACGGCGCGCGCGATGTCGACGGCGCAGCGCGCGGCCGGGTTCTGCCAGCCGCCGTCCTTGACGAAGGCGGCGGTGGGCGTGGCGTAGGCGTTCAGCGCCACGTGCGTGCGGCCTTCGCGCATGCGCGACACCGTCTCGGGGTTCACCGCCACGATGGGGTCGCAGCCGATCACCAGGTCGGCCGCGGCCGCGCTCACGCGCGTGGTGCGGATGTCGTCCTGGCTGGCGCCGATCAGCACGTGGCTCCAGGTGGCGCCGCCCTTTTGCGCCAGGCCCGCCGCGTCCTGCGTGATGATGCCCTTGCCTTCCATGTGCGCGGCCATGCCCAGCAACTGGCCGATGGTGATGACGCCGGTGCCGCCCACGCCCGCCACCACGATGCCCCAGGCGCCACCGGGCTGGGCCTGCGGCAGCGTCGGTTCGGGCAGCGCGCCCAGCTCGAAGGGCGAGACGCCGGACTTGGTCTTGGCCTTTTTCTTGAGCTGCCCGCCCTCCACCGTGATGAAGCTGGGGCAAAAGCCCTTGACGCAGGAAATGTCCTTGTTGCAGGTGCTCTGGTTGATGGTGCGCTTGCGGCCGAACTCGGTTTCCAGCGGCTCCACCGACAGGCAGTTGCTCTTGACGCTGCAGTCGCCGCAGCCCTCGCACACCAGCTCGTTGATGACCACGCGCACGGCCGGGTCGACCATGGTGCCGCGCTTGCGGCGGCGGCGCTTTTCGGTGGCGCAGGTCTGGTCGTAGATGATGACCGTGGTGCCCTCGATCTCGCGGAACTCGCGCTGGATGGCATCCAGCCGGTCGCGGTGCTGGATCTCGATGCCGCTCGGCAATCCCTCGGCACGCGCGCCCTCGTACTTTTCGGGCTGGTCGGTGACGACGGTGATCTTCCTGGCCCCCTCGGCGCGCATGTTCTGCGCGATCTGCACGACGGACAGGCCCTCGGGCCGCTCGCCGATGGGCTGGCCGCCCGTCATCGCCACGGCGTCGTTGTAGAGGATCTTGTAGGTGATGTTGACGCCCGCCGCCACGCTCTGGCGCACCGCCAGCGTGCCGCTGTGGTAGTAGGTGCCGTCGCCGAGGTTGGCGAACACGTGCTTTTCGTTGCTGAAGGGCTGCTGGCCGGTCCAGGGCACGCCCTCGCCGCCCATCTGCGTGAAGCCGATGGTGTTGCGGTCCATCCAGATGCTCATGAAGTGGCAGCCGATGCCGGCCATGGCGCGCGAGCCCTCGGGCACGCGCGTGCTGGTGTTGTGCGGGCAGCCCGAGCAGAACCAGGGCAGGCGCTCGGCGCCGCTGCCCTCGGTTTGCAGCACCTGCAGGGTGTGCTGGGCGCCGTCCAGGATGGCCAGCTGGCGGTCCAGGCGCGCCGTGGTGTCGGCGTCCAGCCCCAGCTTCTTCAGCCGCTCGGCAATGGCGCGGGCGATCAGCGCCGGCGTCAGGTCGGCCGTGGCGCGCAGCAGCACGTTGGCCGTGGGGTTGGTGCGCGACCACTCGCCGCCGCTCATGTCGCCCTCGCCGCCGCTGCGGAACTTGCCGACCACGTTGGGGCGCACGTCGGCGCGCCAGTTGTACAGCTCTTCCTTCAGCTGGTACTCGATCACCTGGCGCTTTTCCTCGACGACGAGGATTTCCTTCAGCCCGGTGGCGAACTGGCGCGTGGCCTGCGGCTCCAGCGGCCACACCACGCCCACCTTGTGCAGGCGAATGCCCAGTTGGCGGCAGGTGGCGTCGTCCAGGCCCAGGTCGAGCAGCGCCTGGCGCGTGTCGTTGTAGGCCTTGCCGCTGGCGATGATGCCGAAGCGGTCGTTGGGACCCTCGATGACGTTGCGGTTCAGCCGGTTGGCGCGGATGTAGGCCAGCGCGGCATACCACTTCCAGTTGAACAGGCGCTCCTCCTGCGGCAGCGCCGAGTCGGGCCAGCGGATGTGCACGCCGCCGGGCGGCATCTCGAAGTCGGTCGGCACCACGATCTCGACCCGCTCGGGGTCGATCATGGCGGTGGCGCTGGACTCGACCACCTCCTGGATGGTCTTCATGCCGGTCCACACCCCGGCGTAGCGACTGAGGGCGAAGGCGTGCACGCCCAGGTCCAGAATCTCCTGCACGCTGGCCGGGAAGAACACCGGAAAGCCGCAGGCCTCGAAGATGTGGTCGCTCTGGTGCGCGGCCGTGCTGCTCTTGGCGATGTGGTCGTCGCCCGCCACCGCGATCACGCCGCCCCAGGGCGTGGTGCCGGCCATGTTGGCGTGCTTGAACACGTCCGAGCAGCGATCCACCCCCGGCCCCTTGCCATACCAGATGCCGAACACGCCGTCGAACTTGTTGCTGCCGGGCGGCGCAAAGCCCAGCTGCTGCGTGCCCCAGAGGGCCGTGGCGGCCAGCTCTTCGTTGACGCCGGGCTGGAACACGATGTTCTGCGCCTGCAGATATTGGCGCGCGGCCCACAGCGCCTGGTCGTAGCCGCCCAGGGGCGAGCCGCGGTAGCCGCTGACGAAGCCGGCGGTGTTCTTGCCCGCCAGGGCGTCGCGCTGGCGCTGCAGCATGGGCAGCTTGACCAGGGCCTGGATGCCGCTCATGAAGGCGCGGCCGTGCTCCAGGCTGTACTTGTCGTCCAGCGTGACGGTTTCCAGCGCCTGGCGGATGGATTCGGGCAGGGGGGCGTTCATGGGGCGGGTCTCCTCGGGAGCGGTGGCGGGGCGCGATTGCCCAGAGTGTATGCGGCCTCCCCCGGTTCATGCCGGCGCAGGGGCGGCTCGCGCGGCGCCCGCCCGGCCGCCTTTTTTGCCGCCGCGCCAGGCCGCGCGCCTACACTTGGCGCCCATGCACACGCGATGGCCGGTCCGGATCCTGGGAATGGGGGCACTGCTGCTGGGCACGGCCAGCGCGGGCGCGGCGCCGACAGCGGCCCTGCCGGCCGAGGTGGCGGCGGCGCTGGCGCAGGCCGGCGTGCCCGAGTCGGCCGTGGCCATGGTGGTGGCGCCGCTGCCCCCGCCGCCGGGCGCCGTCAGCCGCCGACCCGAGCCGGTCAACGCCAGCGGCGAGGCCAACCCGGCCGCCGCGCCGCAGGCGCTGCCGGCGCCGCGCCTGGCCTGGCGCGCCGACGCGGCGATGAACCCGGCCTCGGTGATGAAGCTGGTGACCACCTACGCCGGACTCGACCTGCTGGGGCCGGGCTATTTCTGGAAAACGCGCGTCTACACCCAGGGCTACGTCAAGGACGGCGTGCTGCACGGCAACTTGCTGATCCAGGGCAGCGGCGACCCCAAGCTGGTGCGCGAGCGCCTGGCCGGCCTGATCGACGCCATCCGCGCCAAGGGCATCACCGCCATCGACGGCGACATCGGGCTGGACCGCAGCGTGTTCAAGCTGCCGCCGCACGATGCGGCCGCCTTCGACGACGACCCGCTGCGGCCCTACAACGTGGGGCCCGACGGGCTGCTGGTCAACTTCAAGGCGCTGGTGTTCAAGTTCATCCCCGAGCGCGGCGGCGTGCGCGTGGAAAGCGAGCCGCCCATCGCCGAGGTGCAGGTTCCGCCACGCGTGACCGCCGCCAAGGGCCGCTGCGGCGACTGGCGCACGCTGCTGGCGGCCGACTTCAGCGACCCGCTGCAGGTGCGCTTCAAGGGCCGCTTTCCACTGGCCTGCGGCGAGCAGCAGTGGGCCGTGGCCTACCCCGACCCGGACCGTTTCGCCCCGCGCGTGATCGAGGGCATGTGGCGCGCCGCCGGCGGCACCTTGAGTGGGCGGGTGTTGTGGCTGGATCGCCCCGCCACCGGCCAGCCGCTGGTGACGGGCTATTCGCTGCCGCTGGGCGAGGTGGTGCACGACATCAACCTGTACTCCAACAACGTGATGGCGCAGCAGCTGTTCCTGACGCTGTCGGCCAGCGTGGACGGGCACGGCAGCTTTGCCGAGTCCACCAACACGCTCAAGCGCTGGTGGCGCAGCCGCTTCGGCCTGCGCGCCACGCCGGTGGTGGACAACGGCTCGGGCCTGTCGCGCGAGGGGCGGGTGACGGCCGCCTCGCTGGTGGCGCTGCTGCAGCAGGCGGCCGTCGGGCCCAACGCCGAGGTGTTCGAGCGCTCGCTGCCGGTGGCCGGCGTGAGCGGCACCCTGCGCCGCCTGGCGGCACGCAGCCCGCAGTCGGAGGCGATCGGCAACGCGCGGCTGAAGACCGGCAGCCTGCGCGACGTGGCCGCCATTGCCGGCTACGCCTGGGGCCGCTCGGGCCAGGCCTATGCGGTGGTGGGGATCGTCAACGACCCCCGCGCCGGCGCCGCGCGGCCGGCGCTGGACCGGCTGGCGGAGTGGGCGATCCGCGATCAGCCGCTCGAGTAGCCGGCCGGCATTTTCAAGCCAAATCAGCCTGCAGCGCCCTCCAATCAAGCGCAGGCAGCTATCGTTTTTGTATCAAATTGGCCAGCTCGACGGCCGACTTGACGTCCATCTTCTCGAACACGCGGGCGCGGTGCACCTCGACCGTGCGCACGCTGATGTTCAGCTCGTCGGCGATCTGCTTGTTGGCGCGGCCCTCGGCGATGCGCGTCATCACCGCCGCCTCGCGCTCGGTCAGCTCGGCCAGCCGCGCCTGCAGCGCCTGGCGCCGGGCGCGTTCGGCCAGCCGCTCGCGCGACAGCGCCAGCGCCTGCTCCACGCGGTCGACCAGGGCGTTGTCCGAAAACGGCTTCTCGCAAAAGTCGAAGGCGCCGCGCTTGACGGTGTCCACCGCCGTCGGCACGTCGGCGTGCCCGGTCAGGAAGATCACCGGCCAGACGGCGGTCACGCCGCGCGCCAGCAGGCGGTCGAACAGCGTCAGGCCGCTGACGGCCGGCATGCGCACGTCCAGCAGGATGCAGCCGGGCGTGGCCGGCTCGGCCTCGCCCAGCGTCTGCTCGAAGGCGCCGGCGCTGGCGTGGGTCTGCGACAGCAGGCGGCGCGAACGCAGCAGCCAGGCCATGGCCTCGCGCACGCTGGGGTCGTCGTCGATGATGTGGACGATGGCATCACCGGGGTGGGTCATGGGGTGAATTCTAGGAGGCGGTCGGGCCAGCGGCGCGGCGTTTCATAATGCCCGTCCGACCTTTTCACCCACCTTTCCAGGCTCGTTTCATGGCAGCAGCAAGCAAACCCATCCGCATCGGCATCGTCGGGCACGGCAACCTCGGGCGCGGCGTCGAAGCCGCCATGGCCCACAACCCCGACCTGCGCGTGAGCGGCATCTACACCCGGCGCGACCCGGCCCAGGTCACGCCGCTGGCGGCCGGCACCCCGGTGCATCGCATGGCCGATCTGGCGGGCCACGCCGGCCAGCTCGACGTGCTGATCCTGTGCGGCGGCTCCAAGGACGATCTGCCGCTGCAGTCGCCCGAGTTGGCGGCGCGCTTTTGCATCGTCGACAGCTTCGACACCCACGCGCGCATCCCCGAGCACTTCGCCGCCGTCGATGCCGCCGCGCGCGCCGGCCGCACCACGGCGCTGATCTCGGCCGGCTGGGACCCGGGGCTGTTCTCGATCAACCGCGTCTACGCCGAGGCCCTGCTGCCCGATGGCGAGACCTACACCTTCTGGGGCAAGGGCGTGAGCCAGGGCCACTCCGACGCGCTGCGCCGCGTGCCCGGCGTGGCCGGCGCCGTGCAGTACACCGTGCCGGTGGAGGCCGCCATGCAGCAGGTGCGCAGCGGCACGCGCCCCAGCCTGAGCACGCGCCAGAAGCACACGCGCGAGTGCTACGTGGTGCTGAAGGACGGCGCAGACCCCGACGCGGTGCGCCAAGCCATCGTCAGCATGCCGCACTACTTCGACGAGTACGACACCACGGTGCACTTCGTCAGCGCCGAGCTGCTGGCCCGCGAGCACGGCCGCATCCCGCACGGCGGCTTCGTCATCCGCAGCGGCAACACCACGCCCGCGCACAAGCACGTGATCGAATACCGCCTGCAGCTGGACAGCAACCCCGAGTTCACCTCCAGCGTGCTGGTTGCCTACGCGCGCGCCGTGCACCGCCTGCACCAGCAGGGCCGCTTCGGCGCGCTGACGGTGTTCGACGTCGCGCCCGGCCTGCTGTCGCCCAAGAGCGCCGAAGAACTGCGCCGCGGCGACCTGTAGGGGCGGACCGCCATGCCCGGCGTCCAAGACCGCTGGGACTTGGTGCGCTTCGTGCAGGCGCAGCAGCCCAGCTACGCCGACGCGCTGGCCGAATTGCGCGCCGGCCACAAGCGCACGCACTGGAGCTGGTACGTGCTGCCGCAGCTGGCCGGCCTGGGCCACAGCGCGATGTCTCAGCGCTACGCCCTCTCGGGCCTGGACGAGGCGCGCGCCTATCTGGCCCACCCCTTGCTCGGCGCGCGGCTGCGCGAATGCGTGGCGGCGCTGAACGCACACGCGGGCCGCCGCGCCGACGACATGCTGGGCGCGGTGGACGCGCTGAAGCTGCATTCCTGCCTGACGCTGTTCCTGCAGGCCGCGCCCGGCAGCGCGCCCTTTCAAGACGCGCTCGAAACCTTCTTCGGCGGCGCACCGGACACAGCCACGCTGCGCCTGCTCGCGGCGCCGCCGGCGGCGCGCTGACCGGCGGGGGCGCGGCGGCCCTGCAGCGATCGTGTTGCAATGGTCGGCCGCCGAGCCTACAATTGCATAGTTATGCTATGCAATTATCCCGTCGGCAATGTCCAGTCCGGCCTCTGATGCCTCGACGGGCGCCGAGTTGCTCGACGTCATCGTGCGGCTCAACCGCTGGGTGACGCACCACAGCGACTGGACCGTGCCGGTGGCCCAGGTGCGCGTGCTGGCGCAGATCGACGACTGGGGCGAGGCGCGCACCAGCGATCTGGCCCGCGCCGAGCGCTGCAGCCAGCCGACCATGACCACGCGCCTGCAGCAGCTCGAAGCGCTGGGCTGGGTGGCCCGCGCGCGCGACCGCCAGGACGCGCGCGCCACGCCGCTCACGCTCACCGACGCCGGCCGCGCCGTGCTGGCCGACGCCCGCAGTGCGCGCACGCGCGTCATCGACACCCTGATGGCGCCCATGGACGCGCCCCGGCGCCAGCGCCTGCAGGCCGCCACGCGCGCGCTGCGCGAGCTGCTGGACGCCGCCTACAACCAACTTCCCCCGACCCGCCGCTCGCCATGAATTTTTTGCACCAACCCAAGGCCGTGCTGGCCGTCGCCTTCGCCTGCGTGATCGCCTTCATGGGCATCGGCCTGGTCGACCCCATCCTCAAGCCCATTGCCGATTCGCTCGGCGCCACGCCCTCGCAGACCTCGCTGCTGTTCACCAGCTACATGGTGGTCATGGGCCTGGCCATGCTGATCACCAGCGCGGTGTCCAGCCGCCTGGGCGTCAAGCGCACCCTGCTGCTGGGGCTGGCGATCATTATCGTCAGCGCCGGCCTGGCCGGGGCCTCCGACTCGATCGGCGCCATCGTCGGCTGGCGCGCGCTGTGGGGCCTGGGCAACGCGCTGTTCGTCGCCACCGCGCTCACCGCCATCGTCTCCAGCTCGGGCGGCTCGGTGCGCGAGGCGGTGATCTTCTACGAGGCCGCGCTGGGCGTGGGCATCGCTGCCGGGCCGCTGATCGGCGGCGTGCTGGGCTCGATCTCGTGGCGCGGCCCGTTCTTCGGCGTTTCGGTGCTGATGACCGTGGCGCTGCTGGTCACGGTGTTTTTGCTGCCCAGGACCGCGACGCGCGCGCAGCCGACGTCCCTGGGCGAGCCGTTTCGCGCCCTGCGGCATCGCGGCCTGCTGGGCGTGGCGCTGACGGCGCTGCTCTACAACTTCGGCTTCTTCACCTTGCTGGCCTACACGCCGTTTCCGCTGAACATGAACGCGCACCAGGTGGGGCTGGTGTTCTTCGGCTGGGGCGTGGCGCTGGCCGTCTCGTCGGTGTTCATCGCGCCGCGCCTGCAGCAACGCTGGGGCACCGTGCCGTCGATCCTGGCCGCCCTGCTCGGCTTCGCGCTGGTGCTGGCGGCGATGGCGCTCTGGACCGAGCAGCGCGCGGTGCTGGTGGCCGGCGTGGTGGTGGCCGGGCTGTTTCTGGGCATCAACAACACGCTGGTGACCGAGACCGTCATGAACGCCGCGCCGGTGCCGCGCGGCGTCGCCTCGGCCGCCTACAGCTTCGTGCGCTTTGCCGGCGGCGCGGTGGCGCCCTGGCTGGCGGGCTTTCTGGGCGAGCGCATCAACGACCACGTGCCCTACTGGGTCGGCGCCGCCGCCGTGCTGCTGGGCGCGGGCGTGCTGGCCTACAGCCGGCGCCACCTGCTGCACATCGACAAGGTGCTGGCGCACGGCGCCGCGCCCATGCCGCTGGCCGCCGCTCCCCGGTAGGGCTCACAAGCCCACGGGCAGCACCAGGCTTTCCTTGACCTCTTCCATCACCACATAGCTGTTGCTCTGCGCCGGCACCGGGATCTGGCGCAGGATCTGGCCCAGCAGGTCGCGGTATTCGCGCATCGCCGACAGGCGCGCCTTGACCAGGTAGTCGAAGGCGCCCGAGATCAGGTGGCATTCCAGCACGCGCGGCTCCAGCAGCAGCGCCTGGCGCACGGCGTCGAACACCGCCGCCGACTTGGACGCCAGGGTCAGCTCGACGAACACCAGCAGCCCGCGCCCCAGCGCCTCGGGGTTGACGCGCGCGTGATAGCCCAGGATCACGCCCGAGCGCTCCAGCCGGCGCACGCGCTCGCTGCAGGGCGACACCGACAGGCTCACGCGCTCGGCCAGTTCGGTCATCGTGAGGCGCCCCTCGCGCTGCAATTCTTCGAGGATTTTGCGGTCGATGCGATCGAATTCCATGTTTTCACTCTCGATGGTCAAATCGGCAGTCATTTTTGCTGAAACATGGCCGTATGCCAATGCATTTCGGTGACTTTCACCCCCGGCCGCTGCCTAAACTGCCCCCATCGAACCAAGGGTTTTGGAGACAGTCATGAAAGTCATCGTTCTGGGCGGCGGCGTGATTGGTGTCAGCACCGCGTACTACCTGGCGCGCGCCGGCGCGCAAGTCACCGTGCTGGAGCGCGAAAGCGGCGTGGCGCTGGAGACCAGCTTCGCCAACGCCGGCCAGGTCTCGCCCGGCTACTCCACGCCCTGGGCCGCGCCCGGCATTCCGCTCAAGGCCGTCAAGTGGATGTTCCAGAAGCACGCGCCGCTGGCCATTCGCCTGGACGGCAGCATGTTCCAGCTGCGCTGGATGGCCGCCATGCTGCGCAACTGCACCAGCGCGCGCTACGCCGTCAACAAGGAACGCATGACGCGCCTGGCCGAGTACAGCCGCGACTGCCTGCGCGGCCTGCGCGCCGACACGGGTATCGAGTACGAGCAGCGCACCCTGGGCACGCTGCAGGTGTTTCGCACCGCCAAGCAGATGCAGGCCGCGCAGCGCGACACCGCCGTGCTGCAGGAGTGCGGCGTGCCCTATCGCATGATGACGGACGCCAGCGCCCTGGCCGAATACGAGCCCGCGCTGGCCCACGCCCAAGGCCTGGTCGGCGGCCTGCAGCTGCCGGGCGACGAAACCGGCGACTGCCAGCGCTTCACCACCGAGCTGGCCGAGCGTGCCAAGGCGTTGGGCGTGCAGTTTCGCTTCGGCGTGCAGATTGCCGAGCTGCAACAGCGCGCCGGCCAGATCAGCGGCGTCAAGCTGGCCGGCGAAGCCGGCGAGACGCTCACGGCCGACCGCTACGTGCTGGCGCTGGGCAGCTATTCGCGCGCGCTGCTGGGCCCGCTGGGGCTGGACCTGCCGGTCTACCCGGTCAAGGGCTATTCGCTGACGGTGCCGCTGGTGGACGAGGCGCGCGCGCCGCGCTCCACCGTGATGGACGAGACCTACAAGGTCGCCATCACGCGCTTCGACCAGCGCATCCGCGTCGGCGGCATGGCCGAGCTGGCGGGCTTCAACCTGCGCCTGAACCCGGCGCGCCGCGCCACGCTGGAGATGGTCACGCGCGGTCTGTTCGACGGCGGTGGCGACCTGCCGGCCGCGACCTTCTGGACCGGCCTGCGCCCGATGACGCCCGACAGCACACCCATCGTCGGCGCCACGCGCCTGTCCAACCTGCTGATCAACACCGGCCACGGCACCTTGGGTTGGACCATGGCGGCCGGCTCGGGCAAGCTGGTGGCCGACCTGACGCTGGGCCACCGGCCCGACATCTCGACCGACGGCTTGGGCCTCGGTCGCTATTCAAAACAGAGCGCCTCGCGCTTGACCGGCGCGGGCCACCGGCCGGTTCATGCCTGAATTTCGCCGGCCCGGCGTTGCAACGCCGGGCCGCGCGCCCACTCACGCCGGTCGATAGACGTCGGGCTGGAAAGCCAGCGTGGCAAAGTGGTCCTGCAGCGTCTCGGCGCGGCGGATCAGCTCCACCTGGCCACCTTCGCGCAGCAGCAGCTCTTGCGGGCGCAGGCGGCCGTTGTAGTTGAAGCCCATGGCGTGGCCGTGGGCGCCGGTGTCCTGGATCAGCAGCAGGTCGCCGTCCTGCGTGGCCGGCAGGGCGCGCTGCACAGCGAACTTGTCGTTGTTCTCGCACAGCGAGCCCACCACGTCGACCACCGGGTCGCTGGCGCCGGGCGTCTTGCCCAGCACGTCGATGTGGTGGTAGGCGCCGTACATGCCCGGGCGCATCAGCGCCGACATGCAGGCGTCCACGCCGACGTAGTTGCGATAGATCGCCTTGTGGTTGATGACCTGGGTCACCAGCACGCCGTGCGGGCCGGTGACGTAGCGGCCGCTTTCCATGTAGACCTTGGGCTGCCAACCGTGGCGCTGCTTGAATTCGCCCAGCAGCGTGGCCGTGGCCTGGCCCAGCTTCATCACGTCGAAGGCGCCGTCCTCAGGGCGATAGGGAATGCCCAGGCCGCCGCCGATGTTGATGAACTCGAAGCGGATCGACAGCTGCTGGCCCAGCTGGGCGATCAAGTCGAGCAGCATCTGCACCGTCTGCACCATGTAGTCGGCGTTGCGCTCGTTGGACGCCAGCATGGTGTGCAGGCCGAAGCGGCGCGCGCCGCGCTGCTTCGCCTTGCGGAAGGCGCTGGCCAGCTGCTCGTGCGCCACGCCGTACTTGGCCTCCTCGGGCGTGCCGATGATGACGTTGCCGCTGCGCGCCGGGCCGGGGTTGTAGCGAAAGCACACCAGCTCGGGCATGCGCGGAACCTTGTCGATCAGGCTGATGTCGTCCAGGTTGAGGATGCAGCCGCCGTCGGCCAGCGCCGCCTCGAATTCATCGGGCGTGGTGTTGTTGGACGTGAACATGATGTCCTCGCCGCGCCCGCCGGCCTGGCGCGACAGCTGCAGCTCGGCCACCGAACTGCAGTCGTAGCCGAAGCCCAGCTCCTGCATGATGCGCAGGATGGCCGGGTTGGGCAGGGCCTTGACGGCGTAGTACTCGCGAAAGCCGGGCACGCCGGCAAAGGCCTGCTTCAGCAGGGCGCCGGTTTCGCGGATGCCGACCTCGTCGTAGATGTGAAAGGGCGTGCCGAAGTGCTGGGCCAGCGCGGGCAACAGGGGCTCGAGGCGCTGGCGAAAGCCGGAAGACATGGGCATGGCTGGAATCCGTTGTGAGTCGGGTTGAAGGCGCGGGTGCTTATTTTTTCAGTGCATCCGCAATGCGCTGCATCGCTTTTTGCACGTTCTCGAAGCTGTTGAAGGCGCTGATGCGGATGTGGTTCTCGCCGCAGCGGCCGAAGCCGGCGCCGGGCGTGCAGACCACGCCGGCTTCCTTCAGCAGAAAGTCGAAGAAGCCCCAGGAATCGCGCTCGGAGCGCACCCAGATGTAGGGTGAGTTGTCGCCGCCCACGCACTCGAAGCCCATGCGCTGGAAGGCCTGGCGCACATAGGCCGCGTTGGTCAGGTAGTGGTCGATCAGGCCGCGCACCTGGCGGCTGCCCTCGGGGCTGAACACCGCCTCGGCGGCGCGCTGCACCGGGTAGGACACGCCGTTGAACTTGGTCGTGTGGCGGCGGCTCCACAGGTCGCGCACCGACACCGCCGCGCCGCCCGTGGTGTAGGCCATGCAGCGCTTGGGCACCACGGCGTAGGCGCAGCGCACGCCCGTGAAGCCGGCGGTCTTGGAAAAGCTGCGGAACTCGATGGCCACGTCCTGCGCGCCCTCGATCTCGTAGATCGAATGCGGCAGCTCGGGGTCGCGGATGAAGGCCTCGTAGGCCGCGTCGTACAGGATCAGCGCCTTGTTGGTCCGTGCGTAGTCGACCCAGGTCTTGAGCTGCGCGCGCGTGATGGTGGCGCCGGTGGGGTTGTTGGGAAAGCACAGGTAGATCAGGTCGACCGGCTGCGTCGGCAGGGCCGGCACGTAGCCGTTGGCGGGCGTGCATTCCAGGTACACCAGGCCGGGGTAGCGGCCGTCCTGCGGCGCGCCGGTGCGGCCGGCCATCACGTTGGTGTCGACGTAGACCGGGTACACCGGGTCGGGAATGGCGACGCGGATGTCGCCCGCAAACAGCTCCTGGATGTTGCCGGTGTCGCACTTGGCGCCGTCGCTCACGAACACCTCATCGGCCGCGATGTCGGCGCCGCGCGCCTGGAAGTCGTGCTTGGCAATGGCCTCGCGCAGAAAGTCATAGCCCTGCTCGGGCCCGTAGCCGCGAAAGGTCTCGGCGCGCGTCAGCTCGTCGACGGCCTTGTGCATGGCCGTCACGCAGGCCTCGGGCAGCGGCTGGGTCACGTCGCCGATGCCCATGCGGATCAACTCGCGCCCCGGGTTCTCGTCCTGGTACTCGCGCACGCGCTTGGCGATGTTGGCGAACAGATAGCTGGCTTGCAGCTTCTGGTAGTTCTCGTTGATGTGGATCATGGCTGGAAGGCCCGGTGAGGGTGGATGAGGCTCCGCACACGCCTCTGTCCGCAAACCCTGATGCACGGCCCCCGTTGGGCCCTCGCCTTCAGCCAGCCTGGGGCCCGCGCCATGGGGCCCGACTTGATCCCGACAGAGTGTCGGATTTCGGGGCGGTAATTCTAGGGCATGGCGGCCGGGCGGCGGGTCCGCCTCGATGATGTCACCTGAAAACCCGCGCGACAGCGCTGTCGCGAGGGTGTCTTCGGGCGCACGCTCGGCCGCGCGCGTTCAGGCGTGATGGCTCGGAAAACTGAACACCGCCCCCTCGCGCACCCCCGCCGAGGGCCAGCGCTGGGTGATGGTTTTGCGCTTGGTGTAAAAGCGCACGGCGTCGGGGCCGTAGGCGTGCAGGTCGCCGAACAGGCTGCGCTTCCAGCCGCCGAAGGAGTGGTAGGCCACGGGCACGGGCAGGGGCACGTTCACGCCCACCATGCCGACCTGAATGTGATCGGTGAAGTGGCGCGCGGCCTCGCCGTCGCGGGTGAAGATGCAGGTGCCGTTGCCGTATTCGTGATCGTTGATGAGCTGCATGGCCTCGGCCAGCGAATGCGCGCGCACGATGCCCAGCACGGGGCCGAAGATTTCTTCCTGGTAGATCTTCATGCCCGGGCGCACCTCGTCGAACAGGCAGGGGCCGAGGAAATAGCCTTCTTCATGGCCCTTGACCTTCAGGCCGCGGCCATCGACCAGCAGCCGGGCACCCTCGGCCACGCCGCTGTCCACGTAGGCCTTGACCTTCTCGAAGTGTTGCCGGGTCACCAGCGGCCCCATGTCGTTGCCGTTGTCGCTGCCGGGACCGACCTTCATTTTCGCGATTTCAGTCTTGAGCCCGGCAATCATCCGGTCGGCCGTTTCGTTGCCCACGGCGACGATCAGCGGCACGGCCATGCAGCGCTCGCCGCAGCTGCCGTAGGCCGCGCCCATCATGGCGCTGACGGCGTTCTGGATGTCGGCGTCGGGCATCACCACCGCGTGGTTCTTGGCGCCGCCCAGGGCCTGCACGCGCTTGCCGTGCTTGCAGCCTTCGGCATAAATGGCCTCGGCGATGGGCGTGGAGCCCACAAAGCTGACGGCCTTGACGCGCGGGTCGCGCAGCAGCGCATCGACGGCAGCCTTGTCGCCGTTGACGACGTTGAGCACGCCGGGCGGCAGGCCGGCCTCCAGCGCCAGCTGGGCGATGCGCAGGGCCGACGAAGGGTCGCGCTCGCTGGGCTTCAGGATGAAGCAGTTGCCGCACACCACGGCCATCGGCCACATCCACAGCGGCACCATGGCCGGAAAGTTGAAGGGCGTGATGCCCGCCACCACGCCCAGCGCCTGGTGCTCGGCCCAGGAGTCGATGCCGGGGCCGGCGTTGCGGCTGTGCTCACCCTTCAGCAGCTCGGGCGCGTAGCTGGCGTATTCGATGTTCTCGATGCCGCGCTGCAGCTCGCCGTGCGCGTCGGCCAGCACCTTGCCGTGCTCGGCGGTGATGAGCTGCGCGATCTCGTCGGCGTGCTGCTCCAGCAGCTGCTTGAGCTTCATCATCACGCGCGCGCGCTTGAGCGGCGGCGTCTCGCGCCAGGCCGCAAAGGCCTGTTCGGCCGAGGCGATGGCGCGCTCGACCAGGGCCGGGCTGGCCAGTTCGACGCTGGTGGACGAGGCCCCCGTGGCGGGGTTGAACACCGGCTGCGAGCGGCCGTGCTCGTGCACGATCTGGCCGTCGATCAGGTGGCCGACGGTGGCGGTGACGTTTTTGTCGTGTTGCATGGTTTTATGAATAAAAAATGCTTGTAGCGCCCGTCCATAAAGCGCGAACAGCTATTAATAAAATAGTAAATACCGAGCGCAGAGGCCGCGGAGATTACGCAAAAGACGCAGAAAAACCCATCATATTTTTGACTTTCTCTTTTGCGTCCTCTGCGAATCCTTTGCGCCCTCTGCGTTCGGCTGTTGGAAGTTCAGGCCGTTTCCATCAGCGCATCGCCCAGCGCGCTCACCAGCCGGTCGATCTCGGCCGGCGTGGCGATGAAGGGCGGCGCCAGCTGGATGGTGTCGCCGCCGTAGCGCACGTAGAAGCCCTTCTTCCAGCAGGCCATGGCGATCTCGTAGGGACGCTTGGCGGGTTCGCCCGGCAGGGATTCGATGGTGAAGCCGGCGGCCAGGCCGTAACTGCGGATGTCCAGCACATGCCTGGCCCCCTTCAGGCCGTGCACCGCGGCCTCGAAGTGCGGCGCCAGCGCCTTGGCGCGGCCCACGCCGTCCTCGCGCTCCAGCAGATCCAGCGCCGCGATGCCGGCGGCGCAGACCACCGGGTGCGCGCTGTAGGTGTAGCCGTGGGCGAACTCCAGCATGTAGTCGGGCCCGCCCGCCGCCATGAAGCTGTCGTAGATCTCCTTGCTGGCCACCACGCCGCCCAGCGGCTGCGCGCCGTTGGTGACCTGCTTGGCGAAGGTCATGATGTCGGGCACCACGCCGAAGGCCTCGCTGCCGGTCATGGCGCCGCAGCGGCCAAACGCCGTGATGACCTCGTCGAAGATCAAGAGGATGCCGTGCTGGGTGCAGATTTCGCGCAGGCGCTGCAGGTAGCCCACGGGCGGGATGACCACGCCGGCCGAGCCGCTGAAGGGCTCGACGATGACGGCGGCGATGTTGCTGGCGTCGTGCAGGGCGATCAAATCGAGCAGGCGGTCGGCCAGCGCCACGCCGCCTTCGGCCGGCTGGCCCTTGATGAAGCTGCCCAGGGGCGGCTGGGTGTGCGGCAGGTGGTCGGCCTCGATGCCCTGGCCATAGGCCTTGCGATTGCCCACCATGCCGCCCACCGAAATGCCGCCGAAGTTGACGCCGTGGTAGCCCTTCTCGCGCCCGATCAGCCGCGTGCGTCCGCCCTGGCCCTTCAGGCGCCAGTAGGCGCGCGCCATCTTGAGCGCGGTGTCGGCGGCCTCCGAGCCGCTGCTGGTGAAGAACACGTAGTCCAGGCCGGCGGGCGTGAGCGCCTTGATCTTGTTGGCCAGCTCGAAGGACAGTGGGTGGCCGAACTGAAAGCCCGGCGAATAGTCCAGCCGCGCGGCCTGCTGGCCGACGGCCTCGGCGATCTCGCGCCGGCCATGGCCGAGGCCGCTGCACCACAGTCCCGACAGGCCGTCGAAGATCTTGCGGCCCTCGCCGTCGGTGTAGTAGGCGCCCTGGCCCGCCACCACCAGGCGCGGGTCGCGCTTGAACTGGCGGTTGGCGGTAAAGGGCATCCAGTGCGCGTCCAGCCAGGCGGCGTCGGTGCGCAGGGGGCTGGCGGCAGAGGCGGGGCTGACGATGGCGCTCATGGCTGGGTCCTCGAAAAGGGGCTGATCGAACGAAATTGACGCCGCCATTGTCAGCCGGTGCTTTAATCGGTCAAATCAGCAAATATTCCAGCTTGTTTGCCGAATGCCGCAAGTAAAGACCCGCCCACCCCGCGCCCGCGCCCTGCTGGGGCAGCTCAGCGACATGGACCTGCGCCTGCTGCAGGTGTTCAAGGCGGTGGTCGACTGCGGCGGCATGGCGGCGGCCGAGCTGGAGCTGAACATCGGCATCAGCGCCGTCAGCCGCCACGTGAAGGACCTGGAAACGCGCCTGGGCCTGACGCTGTGCCGGCGCGGGCGCGCGGGCTTCGCGCTGACGGCCGAGGGCCAGCGCGTGTACGACGAGACGCTGCGCCTGCTGGCGGCCGTCGACGGCTTTCGCGCCAGCGTGCACGACATCCACGCGCGCATGGGCGGCAAGCTGGCCATCGCGCTGTTCGACAAGACCGCCAGCAACCCCGCCGCGCGCATCCACCAGGCGATCGCGGCGTTTCGCGACCAGGCGCCCGACGTGGCGCTGGAGCTGCACGTGGGCACCATCCAGGCGATCGAGCGCGGGGTGCTGGACGGCAGCTTCGCCGTCGGCGTGATCCCGGCGCACCGCGCCTCGGGCAGCCTGCGCTACGAGCGGCTGTTCGGCGAGACCATGCGCCTGTATGCCGGCGCCGGCCATCCGCTATTCGATCAGGAGCACCTCGCGCTGGACTGGAAAGCGCTGCGCGCCCGTGCGGACTTTGCCGGCCTGGGCTATCACTCGCCCAACCTGGAGCTGGCGCACGCGCGCCACCTGCAGCGCGGCGCCACCGCCTTCGACCAAGAGGCGATCGCCACGCTGATCCTGTCGGGGCGCTTCGTCGGCTTTCTGCCCGACCACTACGCCGACGCCTTCGTGCGGCGCGGCCAACTGCGCGCCGTGGCGCCGGCCAGCCTGCACTACGCCTGCGACTTCGTCAGCGTGCTGCGCCGCTCGCCGCAGCCGCCGCGCGCGGCGCTGGCGTTTCATCAGGCGCTGCGGGCGGCGCATGCGCCGGCGGATCGGCCACCGTCAGGCCGAAGCTGAACACCGTGCCGCGCGGCCACTGCGGCTCGTGCACCAGCGCGCCGCCGTGCTGCTCGATGGCGGTGCGGCACAGCGACAGGCCCAGGCCCATGCCCTCGGCCTTGGTGGTGAAAAAGGGCGTGAACAGCTGGCCGGCCACCTCGTCGCTGATGCCGCTGCCGGTGTCCGACACGGCAAAGCGCAGCACGGCGCGCGCGCCGCGCGCCAGCGGCTCGGGCTGCACCGTCAGGCGCAGCAGGCGCGGCGACGGGCTGTCGGCCATGGCCTGCATGGCGTTGCGCGCCAGATTCAGCAGCACCTGCTCGATCATGGTCGGCTCGCACCACACCGCCGGCAGGCTGGGCGCGCAATTGATCTGCACGCGCACGCCCAGCTTGCGCGCCTGCAGCTGCACCAGCGGCAGCACGGCGTCCAGCAGCGCGGCGGGCGCCACCGCCTGGCGCTGGCTGGCGCGCCGGCGCACCAGGTCGTGCACGCTGTTGATGACCTTGCCGGCGCGGCCGGCCTGCTCGGCGATGCGCGCCAGCGCCACCCGCAGGTCGGCCAGCGTCGGCGTCGGCGCGGCCTCGGCGGCCAGCAGGTTGAGCGAGCCGTTGGCGTAGCTGGAGATCGCCGCCAGCGGCTGGTTCAGCTCGTGGCTCATCAGCGAGGCCATTTCGCCCACCGTGGCCAGACGCGAGCTGGCGGCCAGGCGCTCCTGGCTGGCGCGCGACATCTCCTCGGCGCGGCGCTGCGCCGTCAAATCCAGCACCGCGCCCATCCAGCCGCCGTGCTTGCCGGTGGCGCCGATCAGCGGCGCCTCGATGATGAGCACCGGAAAACGCGTGCCGTCCTTGCGCATGAACACCGACTCCATACCCTCGCGCGAGGGCGCCGCCGCGCCGGCCAGCCGCACCGCCTGGCGCTCGGCGTATTCCGACACGTGCTCGGGCGGCCAGTAGGGCGCGGGCAAGGCGTGGCCGATCAGCTCCTCGGGGGCAAAGCCGGTCATGGCGCAAAAGGCCGGGTTGACGTAGGTGATGCGCCCCTGCAGGTCGCGCGCGCGCAGGCCGGTGACCAGCGAATCTTCCATCGCCTTGCGAAAGGCCAGCGCCTCGCCCAGCTCGGCCTCGGCCTGCTGGCGGCGCCGAAAGTCGCGCGCCAGCAGGATCAGCACCGTCACCAGCGCGATCGACAGGCCGGTGACCAGCGCCGTCATCACGTTGGGCAGGGTGTCGGGCGCCTGGCGGCCGCCGTCCATGCGCAGCACCAGGGCGACGCCCGGCAGGTCGAACAGCTGCTGCGACACGAACAGGCGCGCGCCGCGCCGCGGCCCGCCCTGCACCGCCAGCCGGGTGCCGTCCAGTTCGGTGAAGGCCACGCTCTGGCGCTGGGTGTAGGCGGGCGCCAGCATGGCGCTCAGCATGCCGGCGAGCGAGTACGTCACCACCAGGTAGCCGCTGCGCCGCGCGCCGCTGCCGATCGGCAGGCACATCTGCATCACCTCCTCGCCCACGCCGGCCGAGCGCTGCACGAAGTGGCTTTCTGAGTAGCTCGCGCCATCGAGCCGGGCGGCGTTGGCGCAGACCTCGCGCACACGCTGCACCTCCTGTCCGAGCGGTCCCTCGTCGGGCAGCTGGAACGCCGGGTAGTACGGGCTGTCGGCACTGGCCAGCAGGCGCAGGTGGGTGTCGCGCCACTCCAGGCGCAGCCAGTCGCGGTAGCGGTCCAGCAGCGCCATGGCGGCCGGTGGCCAGCCTTCGGGCGTCAGCTGCAGGATGGCCAAGCCATGCAGGTCCTGCTGGCGCCGCACCAGCCCCTGGCGCAGGGTTTGCGCGGCGGCGGCGTTGTCGCGGTCGAGCGCGCGCTGCAACTCGTCGATCTCGTGGTTGCGCGCCAGCCAGGCCAGCACGCCCAGCATCAGCGCCACCACCAGCACCAGCGCCACCCACAGCCGCCAGCGCCGCCACAGCGCCAGCAGGCGCTGCCAGCGCGCGCGCACCTGCTGGGCCAGGCGCGGGCCGACGCGGGCCGCGGCGGCGGTCACAGCCGCCGGTGCTCCAGGGCCGGCAGCTGCCGGCGGCGCGCTTGCAGCGCCGCGGCGTCCAGCTCGGCCAGCACCACGCCCGCGCCCTCGGGCCGCTGCGCCAGCACCTGGCCCCAGGCATCGACCACCATCGAGTGGCCCCAGGTGCGCCGGCCGTTCTCGTGCACGCCGCCCTGCGCGGCGGCGATCACGCCGCTGAGGTTTTCGACCGCGCGCGCGCGCAGCAGCAGCTCCCAGTGCGCCTGGCCGGTGACGTAGGTAAAGGCGCTGGGCACCAGCAGCAGGTCGGCGCCCTGCGCCGCGTAGGCGCGGTACAGCTCGGGAAAGCGCAGGTCGTAGCACACCGACAGGCCGACGCGCCAGCTGTGGCCGTCGCGCGCGGGCAGCTCGAACAGGACCGGCCGGCTGCCGGCGGCCAGCACGGCGGCCTCGTCGTACTGGCGCTCGCCGTCGTTGAAGCGAAACAGGTGGATCTTGTCGTAGTGCGCCACGCGCTCGCCCGTCGGCGCAAATACCAACGAGGCATTGCGCACCCGATGCTCATCGCGCGGCGCGCGCGACAGCGGCAGCGTGCCGCCGACGATCCACAGCCCCAGCTCGCGCGCCGTGGCGGCCAGCCAGGACTGGATGGGGCCCTCGGCCAGCGGCTCCTGCAGCGCCAGCTTGTCGGTGTCGCGCCGGCCCATGACGCAAAAATATTCGGGCAGCACCGCCAGCTCGGCGCCGGCGGCAGCGGCCTCGGCCAGCAGGGCGTGGGCGGCGCGCAGGTTGGGCTCGACCTGGGTGCCGGAAACCATCTGGATGGCGGCGACGTGCATCATTTCTCCTTCGGTGCGGGGCTCGCGGCGGCGGCGGCGGCAGCAGCAGCGGAGGCGGCGGCCGCCGCCGCATCGGCCGACAGCTTGACCGGCACCACCTCCGGATTGTCCCAGCTGCCGGTGATTTCGAACTCGCGCGTGGCCGCCTGCGCCAGCGGCTGCTTGAGCACCAGCTGCGCCACGAACGCCCCCAGCCCGATGGCGGGGTTGATCAGCGCCGTGGCCAGCGCGGCGGTGCCGGCGTCGATCTCGGGCACCACCAGCACGCGCAGCTTCTGCGTCTCGGCATCCAGGTTCACCTGGCCGTCCATCAGCACGGCGGCGTTCACGCCCTTCATCTGCAGGTTGCTGGTGTGCGCCACACCGTGCGTGATCTGGGCATCGCCGCGCACGAAGTCGAACGCGAAGCCGCTGCTGAACACGTCGCGAAAGTCCAGCGTCAGGCGGCGCGGCAGCGCCTGCAGGCTGAGCACGCCCAGCAGCTTGGCCAGGCCCGGATCGGCCTTGAGGAACTGGCCGGCGCCGATGTCCAGGTGCAACTTGCCGTCCATGCTGGGGTAGTGCGGCGAGTAGGGCGAGCCGACCCAGCCCAGCTCGCCGTCGATGCGCCCCTGCCCGCCGCGCAGCACGCCGGCCATGCCGAAGCGCGCCAGCAGGGCGCCGGCGTCGCGCACGTCCAGCTTGAAGTCCAGCGCCGTGCGCCGCTGGTCGGCCGCGCTGCGCACCGAGCGCGCGCCCGGCGGCAGCGCCGGCGCGCCCGGCTGCGTGGCCCAGCGGCCGGAGGCGCTCAGGCTGGCTTCGGGCACGGTCAGCGCCAGCCGCGTCAGCTGCCAGTCCTGCAGCGCCTCGGCGTCGGGCGCGGCGCGCGCCTGGTCGGCGTCCAGGTTGACGGCCTGCACCTCCAGCCGGCCCAGCTTGTGGCCGTGCAGCTCGAACTCGTCGACCACCACGTCCAGCGCCGGGATGCGGCTGGGCGGCTGCTCCAGCGCGTTGGCGTCGGCCGCGTCGCCGGCGGCCAGGTTCAGGCGCGACAGGCGCGCGCGCACGGCGCCGGGCTGCCCGTGGGCGCCCTCGGTGTACTCCAGGCGCCCGGCCAGCTCGCGTGCCTGCACCTGGGCCTGCCAATGCTCGCCACTGCGCGTGGCGACGGCGTGCAGCTCGTGCAGCTTGCGCCGGTCCACCTGCAGCACGCCGACGTCGAAGGTCCATTGCTCGGGCAGCAGGCCGGCGCCGCCCGAGGCGAGCGCCGTGTCGGTCGGCACTGTGGGCGCCGCGGCTTCGGTGGCTGGCGCCGCGCCGCTTCGGGCCGGCGCCGCAGTCAGGCGATCGACCGCGCGCTGCCAGGCATCGACGTCGATCTCGGGCCAGCGCACGCTGGCGTGCACGCCGGCAGCCGGCAGCGCCAGCGGCTGGGCCGTGGCCTGGCCCAGCGCCACCGCGCCGCGCGGGGGCGCGCCCGCGCCCTGCTGCAGCTCCAGCGCCAGGCGGTCGGCCAGTTGCACCTGCAGGCGCTCGCGCGCGCCGCCGCCCGGACCGCCGGCCGGCGCCAGCTCGACGTGCAGCGGCCAGGCGGCGTCGGCCGGCTTGTCCAGCGGCGCCGGCCAGTCCAGCGCCAGGCCGCGCAGCGCGCTGCGCACGTCCAGTCGCATGGCCTGGCCCTGAAAGCCGAGCTCCAGCTGATAGTCGGCGCTGCCGCTGGCCTGGCGTGCCAGCGCGGCCACGGCGCTCCAGGCCGGCCCCCATTCGCCCGCCTGGCGCAAGCCCTCGGCGCTGGCCTGGCCGCTGGCCTGGATCTGCACCCGGGACGCATCCGCCGCCGTGCCGCCGCTCACCTGCACCGACCCGCCCAGCGCGCGCGCCTGGGCGCCTTCGATGGCGAAACCGGCTTCGGAAAAGCTCACCGCGCCGCTGGCCTGCTCCAGCGGCGGCGCGGCGGCGGCCAGGCGCAGCGTGTTGCCGGCCGGCCGCACGCGCCCCTGCACCTTGGCCTGCTCCAGCTGGTGCACCGGCAGGTCGAGCTTCAGGTCCAGCGTGGCGTCCCCGCTGGCGCTGGCGCCGTCCAGCGCGTGATGCGTGAACTCGGCCACCGGCGAGTCGCGCACGATGGCCAGCGCCGCCGCCAGCGGCCCGCTGCCCGTGGCCTGCACCTGCACCCGCGGCTGCTTGAAGTCGGGCACGCCGGCCTCGATGCCGGCCCAGCGCCAGCCGGCATGGCCCTGCACCTGGGCGGCGCCGGCGTGCACCTGCATGCCGGCGCGCTCGAACACCAGCTCGCCTTTCAGCGCCTCCAACGCGGGCCAGGGCGCCTGGCCCTTGGGCTGCAGGCCCGGCGGCACGTAGGCCAGCAGCACGCCGCTCACCGGCGCGGCGATGCGGAAGGTGCCCACTTCGCCCGGCAGGTTGTAGGGCAGCTCGTGCAGCCGGCCCTGCACGCGCACCGTCACGTCGCGGCCATCGCCCTTGCGCACGGCGTCGCGCACGTAGTGGCGCGCGGGCGCCGGAATGCTGAGCGGCAGATAGCGGTACACGCGCGCGCCGTTGGCGCGGCTGAAGCCCCCTTGCAAGTCGAGCACGCCCGGAAAGCGCGCGCCGCTGCCATCGGCGTTGTCGCCGCTGTGCCAGCGCGCCGAAAAGCGGCCGGCGGCGTCGGCGTTGGCCAGCGTCAGCTCGTCCACCTGCACCTCGATGCGCTCGCCCTGCACGCGCCACTGGGCCTGGGTCTTGAGCGCGTCCAGCGGGATGCGTGGCTCTTCGAACACGCCCGGAAAACTGAGCGCACCGTTTGCAATCGTCACGCTGGCGTGGCCGCCGGCCGGCCCGGCATCCAGTTGCAGCGTCGCGCCCTCCACGCCCGGAACGCCGGGGCGCGCATGGCCCTTGGCGTCGGGCGCGCGCTCCTGTGCGTCGACCCGCAAGCCCGTGGCCCGGGCCTGCAGCCGCCAGTCGCTGGGCGCCTGCAGCGGGCCGTCCCAGCGCGCGTCCACGCGCTCGATCAGGCCGGCCACCGGCTGCCGCTGCAGGCGCTCGCCCCACGCGGGCGGCAGCGGCAGGCTGGCGGCCAGCCGCGCCAGCATGGCCAGGTCGAGCCGGTCGGCCTGCAGCGTGCCGCCGGCCGCGCGGTGGCTGAAACTCAGGTTGCCGCCCGGCCAGGCCGTGCCGTCGGGCAGGGTAAAGCGCAGCACCTGCGTCGAGGCCTGAAAACCATCGGCCTGGCGGCGCCAGACCAGGCGCGTGCTCAGGTCGGCGAAGGCCAGCGGCGCCAGCCGCGACGCCAGCGTGGCGGCGGCGCCCTGCAGGGCCACGTCGGCGCGCGCGTCCACCGGCGCGCCGCGGCGCACGTCCAGCCACAGGCGCAGGGCGGCGGCGCCGCGCAGCCCGCCCACGCCCTGCGCCTGCAGCCACGGCGCCAGCGGGGTCGCGGCGGCGGCCTGCACGCCGGGCAGGCTGGCGTACAGCTGGCCGTCCCAGCTTTGCCAGCGCCCGGCGTGGCGCTCCAGCAGGGCCTGACGGAACTGGCCGATCAGCGTGAAGCGCTCGCCCCAGGCGGGCGGCGGCGTGGCGTCCACGCGCCACTGGTGGCGGCGCAGGCCGTTGCGCAGCACCGCGTCGATGCGCTCGAAGGCCGCCGGCGGCGCGCCCTGCTGTGCGTCGGTCCAGCTCAGGCGCGCGTTGCGCAGCACGATTTCTTCCTGCGCGAACAGCCAGTCGGCGGCGCGCGTGTCGCCCGCCGTCGGCGCGCTCAGGTCCAGCCCGCCCAGCCACCAGCGGCCCTGCGCGTCGCGCGCCAGCGCCAGCTCGGCGTCGTCGATCACCAGCTGCTCCACGCCGCCGCGCAGCAGCGAGGCGACCGAGAACACCACCAGCGCGCGCGGCACCCGCAGGCCGCCCTGGCCGTCGGGGCCAGGCACGCGCAGATCGCGCACCGCCACCTGGGGCACCAGGCCGTTGGCTTCGACCGTGAGCGTGCCGATCGTCACGGAAGTGCCCAGCGCCTGCGTGGCCGCCGCCTGCAGGCGCGGACGAAAAACGTCGATTCGCGGCACAATGAACCAATGCAGTGCCGACCAGGCCAGCACGATGAGCAGCAGCAAGGCGCCCACGATGCGCACGGCCCAACGCACGGCAACGGCAAGAACGCGGATCGGAAAGGGACTCAAGAGCGTGCGCGTGAAGCAGTCGATGAAAGCCGACCGGCGGCAGGGGGAAAGAAATTATGACCCGCGATGAAGCGCCGGGTTCGGTGCTGACACCCGATTCGCCCCACTTGGCAGGGGCCATGCACTCACGCCTGGTGCAGCGCCTGCGCCGCCGCTACGCCGACGAACTGCCCCTGCTGCCGCCCGGCACGCCCGATGCCGCCGCCATGGCCGCCACCCTGCAGCGCCTGCGCGCACGCGGCCACGCCACCGGCGCGGCGCTGCGCATCCTGCGCCAGCTGGTGATGGAGCGCCTGGTGGTGCTGGACTGCGAACAGGGCGCGCCGCTGGCCACCGTCACCGGCGTGGTCACCGCGCTGGCCGAGCTGGCGCTGGACGTGGCCTGCACCGAGGCCTTCGAGCAGCTCGACGCGCGCCACGGCGCGCCCCTGACGGCGGCCGGCGAGCGCGCCCAGCTGTGGGTGGTGGGCATGGGCAAGCTGGGCGCGCGCGAGCTCAACGTCTCCAGCGACGTCGATTTGATCTACATCTACGACGCCGACGGCGAAACCGCCGGCCGCGCGGGTGACGCCGAGGGCGCCGGCCGCATCTCGGTGCAGGAATACTTCACCCGCGCGGTGCGCCTGGTCAGCACCCTGATCGGCGACGTCACCGAGCACGGCTTCGTGTTTCGCGTCGACCTGGCGCTGCGGCCCAACGGCAACTCGGGCGCGCCGGCCAGCTCGCTGGCCGCGCTGGCCGAATACATGCGCGTGCAGGGGCGCGAGTGGGAGCGCTTTGCCTGGCTCAAGAGCCGCGTGGTGGCGCCGCGCGCCGTGCTGGCCGGCGGGCCGGTGCTGGCGCTGCGCTCGGTGGTGCAGCCCTTCGTGTTTCGCCAGTACCTGGACTACAGCGTGTTCGACGCCCTGCGCGAGCTGCACCGCCAGGTGCGCGAACACGCCAACAAGCGCAGCGCCGGGCGCCCGGCGCGCGCCAGCGACGTCAAGCTCTCGCGCGGCGGCATCCGCGAGATCGAGTTCATCGTGCAGCTGCTGCAGGTGGTGCGCGGCGGCCAGTACCCCGAGCTGCGCACGCGCCCGACGCTGGACGCGCTGGAGCGCATCGCCCGCGCCGGCCTGATGCCCGCCGAGGCCACCCAGGCGCTGGCGCGCGCCTACGTTTTTCTGCGCCGGGTCGAGCACCGCATCCAGTACCTGGACGACCAGCAGACGCACCTGCTGCCCACCCACGACGAGGACCTGCTGTGGCTGGCGCGCACCATGGGCTACCCCGACCTGTTCGCCTTCCTGGGCGAGTTCGACACCCATCGCGAGACGGTGGCCGAGCAGTTCGACCAGCTGCTGGGCGGGCCCGAGCCTTGCAAGGCCTGCAACAGGCTCAAGCCCGCTCCGGCCGGCCAGGCCGCGCCCGACGAGGGCGCCGACCTGGCCCGCCTGCCCGCGCTGACCGAGCACGCCGCCGTGCGCGCCGAGCTGCAGCGCTGGTGCGCCCTGCCGCACGTGCAGGGCCTGCGCGAAGACGCGCGCCAGCGCCTGCTGCGCGTGATGGGGCTCACGCTGCAATGGCTGAACGCCGGCCGCGTGAGCGACACCGCCGTGCTGCGCTTTCTCGAATGGGTGGACGCGCTGCGGCGGCGCCAGAACTACCTGGCCCTGCTGCTGGAGCGCCCCGCCGCGCACGAGCGCCTGCTGCGCCTGCTGGGCACCGCGCGCTGGCCGGCGCGCTACCTGATGCGCCATCCCGGCGTGATCGACGAGCTGGCCAACCCCGAGCTGCTGGCCGGCCGCTTCGACGCCGCCACGCTGGAGCGCGAGCTGCACGAGCGCCGCAGCGCGCTGGCGCGCGGCGGCGAGGACGACGAGGAAAACCTGCTGGCCCTGCTGCGCCGCGCCCACCACGCCGAGGTGTTCCGCACCCTGGTGCGCGACGTCGAGCGCAGCATCACCGTCGAGCAGGTGGCCGACGACCTGTCGGCGCTGGCCGACGCCATCCTGCGCGTCAGCCTGCGCTGGTGCTGGCCGCTGGTGCGCCACCACCACCGCGCCACGCCCCAGCTGGGCGTCATCGGCTACGGCAAGCTGGGCGGCAAGGAGCTGGGCTACGGCAGCGACCTGGACCTGGTCTTCGTCTACGACGACGAACACGAGCAGGCCGCCGAGATCTACGCCGCGCTGGTGCGCAAGCTGATCACCTGGCTGACGCTGAAAACCGGCGACGGCGACCTGTACGAGATCGACACCGCCCTGCGCCCCAACGGCGGCTCGGGCCTGCTGGTGACCTCCTTCGGCGCCTACGCCGACTACCAGCAGCAGCGCGGCAGCAACACCGCCTGGACCTGGGAGCACCAGGCCATGACCCGGGCAAGAATGGTGCCCCCCGAATTGCCCAGCGACAGCTCGGCGGCCCCTTCACCCATGGAGCAGCGCTTCAACGCCATCCGCCACGCCGTCATCACCGCGCCGCGCGACCATGCCGCGCTGCGCACCGAGATCGTGGCCATGCGCGAGCGCATGCGCGGCGCGCACCCGGTGCCGGCCGGGCAGTTCGACGTCAAGCACAGCCCCGGCGGCATGATCGACGCCGAGTTCGCCACCCAGTACCTGGTGCTGGCCCACGCCGGCGAACACCCCGAGCTGGAGCCCAACCTGGGCAACATCGCCCTGCTGGCGCGCGCCGAGGCCGCCGGCCTGCTGCCCGCCGGCGTGGGCCAGGCCAGTGCCGACGCCTACCGCAGCCTGCGCCACGTGCAGCATCTGGCGCGGCTGGACGAGCAGCCCACCCAAGTGCCGCCCGAGACCCTGGCCAGCGAGCGCGCGGCCATCGGCGCGCTGTGGCAGGCGGTGTTCGGCGCGGCGGCCGGCACGTCGTCCTAGATACTATTATTTATATAGCTGCCAGCGATTGATGGACAAGCGCCGGAGCCACTTTTTATTCAAAACCCTGGGGCCCGCCCGCCTCACCCACGCATCAGCGCCTCGATCTCGTCGGGCGCCACCGGCACGCCGCGCGAGATCAGCTCGCAGCCGGTTTCGGTCACCACGGCGTCGTCCTCGATGCGGATGCCGAGGTTCCAGAACTCCTGCGGCACGCCCTCGCCGGGGCGCACGTACAGGCCAGGCTCCAGCGTCAGCACCATGCCGGCGCGCAGGATGCGGCTGGGCCGGTCCTTGATGACTTCGCCCGACAGCGGGTCGGTGCGCTCGCTCACCTGGCCCAGCTCGCTGGGCTCCACGTAGCTGCCGCAGTCGTGCACGTCCAGCCCCAGCCAGTGGCTGGTGCGGTGCATGTAGAACGGAAAGTAGGCGCGCTGGGCGATCACGTCGGGCGCGCCGCCGACCTTGCCCGCATCCAGCAGGCGCAGGTCCAGCAGGCCCTGGGCCAGCACCTTGACCGCCGCCTCGTGCGGGTCGTTGAAGCGCGCGCCCGGCCGGGTGGCGGCGGCGGCCGCGTCCTGGCTGGCCAGCACCAGCTCGTACAGCGCGCGCTGCGGGCCGCTGAAGCGCCCGTTGGCCGGAAAGGTGCGCGTGATGTCGCTGGCGTAGCCGTGCAGCTCGCAGGCGGCGTCGATCAGCACCAGCTCGCCGTCGCGGATGGGCGCGTTGCCGGCGCGGTAGTGCAGCACGCAGGCATTGGCGCCAGCGGCGACGATGCTGGTGTAGGCCGGGAACTCCGAGCCGTGCTGGCGAAACTCGTGCAGCAGCTCGGCCTCCAGGTGGTATTCGCGCACGTCCTCGCCGGCGCGCAGCATGCGGCTGCTGCGCTGCATGGCGCGGATGTGGCCGCGCGCGCTGATGGCGCCGGCGCGGCGCATCAGCGCCAGCTCGTGCGCGTCCTTCGTCAGGCGCATCTCGTCCAGCAGCGCGCAGGCGTCGCGCTGCGTCTCGGGCGTCAGCGCGCCATAGCGGGCGCGGGCGCGCACCTGTTGCAGCCAGCCGTCAACGCGCGACTCCAGCCCGGCGTGGGTGGCAAAGGGGTAGCACACGGTGGCGCGGTTTTCCAGCAGCCGGGGCAGGCGCGCGTCCAGCTCGGTGACGGCAAAGGCCTCGTCCACGCCCAGCGCGGCGGGCGCCGCCTCGGGCCCCAGGCGGTAGCCGGTCCAGACCTCGCGCTCGGCGTCCTTGGGCTGGCAAAACAGGGTGCTGCGGCCGTCGGCGGCCAGCACCAGCCAGGCCTGCGGCTCCTCGAAGCCGGTCAGATACCAGAAGTAGCTGTTGGCGCGATAGGGAAAGTCGCTGTCGCGGTTGCGCTGCTGCTCGGGCGCGGTGGGGATGATGGCGATAGCGCCCGGGCCCATCTGCGCGTTCATCTGGGCGGCCAGGCGCGCACGGCGGGCCGCATGGGGAGAGTCGGTGCGGTTCATGCCGCCAATCATGGCACGCAGTGGCGCGCGCTGCGTGGCGCGCTCCCAAACGACATCACCCCGGACGGGCGAACCCGGCCGGGGTGATGCGTGCGATGCCGCACGGCAGGCCCTCGGGCCCGCCGCTGGGGATCAGGAGTGTTGGCCCAGGGCGGGGTGATCGCCGCGGGCAATGGCGTTGATCGTGGCGCTGCGCACTTCGGCGCGGGTCAGCGTGCTGGCGGGCTCGGCCTGCAGGGCGACGGCGCTCAGCTCGCCCGAGGCAGGCATCTCACCGGCCGCGGCACGCACGTCGGGGCGTTGCGCGCTGCTGCTCAGCGCGATGGCCGTGTCGGCGAAGGGCGCTTCGCCGGCGGCGGGCTGCAGCGAGGCGGCAAAGGCGTTGCCCGACAGCAGCAGGGCGGCGGCAGCGGCGGCGATGGAGGCATTGAACTTGGTCATGATGGCTTTCCTTTTCAAAACTGAATCAATCGGTCTGGATGTCGAAGGTCTCAGTTGTTTGCCTTCGATGGAACGTAGTTTGCGCCGACCGACCAGTTTAAAAAAGCTATTGAAAGTGATTTGACTATTTCCAATTTGGAAACAATGGCGTGATAGAGCCCCGTCGCCGCGCCGTGATGCCGCTATTGCAGCGCCGCCAGCCGCTCGGGCGTGCCGACGTCGGTCCAGGCGCCGGTGTACAGCTCGGCGCCGACCTGCCCGGCGGCGATGGCGCGGCGCAGCAGCGGCGCCAGCGGCGCGGCCACGCCCTGCGGGTTGCCGGGCGCGATGTCGCACCAGGGCGGCTCGAACAGCGCGCGCCGGTACAGCCCCACGGTGCTGAAGGTGTAACGGCCCCCACGCTCCCCCGCTGCGCGAGGTGCGCTGCCCCCCGAGGGGGCCTGCCCGCCTTGGGGCGGCCCGGCGGCGGGCGGCGCGCCCCCCGGCGGCGCCTCATTCAGCGCCAAGCCGTCCACCCCGATGCCGAAGTCGCCCGCCGGGTGATGCGGCGGGTTGGGCACCAGCCACAGCTGCGCCAGCCGGCCGCTGGCGGCGAAGCGGCGCACCGCCTCGGGGTCGAAGCGGAAGTCGGGCGCAAAAATGTCGCCCGCCAGCACCCAGAACACGTCCTCCGCCGTGGGCGCCAGCAGCGGCAGCGCGCGGGCGATGCCGCCGGCCGTCTCCAGCGCGCGGCCGAAGTCGCGGCCTTCGGGCGAGAAGCGGATAGCGGGTTGGTCATTTTTCGATAGCTGCTCGCGCTTGCCCATCAAGCGCTGTGGGCCAAAATAGCCCTCGATCTGCTCGCCCAGCCAGGCGGTGTTGACGACGACTTCGCGCACGCCATCGCGCGCCAGCGCGTCCACCCACCACTGCAGCAGCGGCCGACCGCGCACCGGCAGCAGCGGCTTGGGCGTGTGGTCGGTCAGCGGGCGCATGCGCTCGCCGCGGCCGGCGGCCAAAATCAGCGCGCGCGGCGCGGGCAGGGCGTCCAAAGTCATGGCGTGACTGTAGAAGATCGCCAGCGCCCGCTGGACAGCCGCGCCGGGCCGATTTATTATTACGTCTGTAATAACGTCAGGAGCCCATCATGCACACCCTCAAACTCACGCAGATCGGCAATTCGGTGGGCGTGATCCTGCCCAAGGACGCGCTGGCCAAGCTCAAGCTGCAAAAGGGCGAATCGGTGTTCCTGACCGAATGCGCCGACGGTTTCATCCTCACGCCCTACGACCCGGCGCTGGACGAAGAGTTGAACGCCGGGCGCGAGTTCATGCGCGAGTACCGCGACACCTTCCACCAGCTGGCCAAATGAGCTGGCGCTGGATCAGCAAGCCCGCGCTGCTGCTGCTGCACGCCGAAAGCCTGGCCGAGCACGGCGGCAGCCCCGGCCTCCGTGACGAGGGGCTGCTCGACTCGGCCCTGGCGCGCCCGCAAAACCTGCTGGCCTATGGCGAGCCGGACGCGGCCGCGCTGGCCGCCGCCTACGGCAGCGGCGTGGCGCGCAACCACCCCTTCATCGACGGCAACAAGCGCGCCGCGCTGCTTTCTATCGGCCTGTTTCTGCACCTGAACGGCTGGCGCCTGACCGCCAGCCAGGCCGACACCACGCGCACCATGCTCGCCCTGGCCGCCGGCGAGCTCCCCGAAGACGCCCTGGCCGACTGGCTGCGCCGCCACGCCGCGCCGCGCGCCTGAACGGCCCACGGTGGGCGGGCCGCACCTATCATTGCCCGCCATGCCCCCGCCGCCCGACCTCGCCGCCGCCGACCCCGCGCACGCCGCCGCCAACCAAGCCGCCGCCGCCTTCATCGCCCGCTGGCAAGGCGTGCAGGCCAGCGAGCTGGCCACCGCGCAAAGCTTCGTCATCGACCTGTGCCGGCTGCTGGGCGTGGCCGCGCCACACCCCACGCCCGAGCAGGACTACATGTTCGAGCGCCCCATCACCTTCGCGCACGGCGACGGCTCCACCAGCGCCGGGCGCATCGACTGCTACCGGCGCGGCGCCTTCGTGCTGGAGGCCAAGAAGCTCAAGGCCGCCGGCCACACGCGCAGCTTCGACGACGGCCTGATCCGCGCCCGCAGCCAGGCCGAGGGCTACGCCCGCGCGCTGCCGGCGGCCGAGACGCGCCCGCCCTTCCTGCTGGTGGTCGACGTCGGCACCGTGATCGAGGTCTACGCCGAATTCAGCCAGAGCGGCGCCACCTACACGCCGTTTCCCGACCCGCGCAGCCACCGCATCGCGCTGGCCGACCTGGCCCGCCCCGACATCCGCGCCCGCCTGGCCGCCATCTGGCGCGACCCGCACAGCCTCGACCCCGCGCGCATCAGCGCCCGCGTCACGCGCGAGGTCTCGGCCCTGCTGGCCGAGCTGGCGCGCTCGCTGGAGGCCAGCCCCGATTTAACGTCAAATCAGGCCGCAGCGCCCGCCCATCAAGCGTCGACAGCTTCCGAAGTGGTAGCAAACTACCTCACCCGCTGCCTGTTCAGCATGTTTGCCGAGGACGTCGAGCTGCTGCCCAAGGGTGCCTTCACCCAGCTGCTGCAAACCCACCGGCACGACCCCGAAACCCTGCGCCAGATGCTGCGCATCCTGTGGGCCGACATGGACCACGGCGGCTTTTCGGCCGCGCTGGCCGGGCGCGTGCTGCACTTCAACGGCAAGCTGTTCAAGGGCGCGCAAGACGAGGGCTACAGCCTGCTGCTGACACGCGCGCAGATCGAGCTGCTGATTGCGGCCGCGCGCTGCAACTGGCGCGAGGTCGAGCCCGCCATCTTCGGCACCCTGCTCGAACGCGCGCTCGACCCCGCCGAGCGCCACGCCCTGGGCGCGCACTACACCCCGCGCGCCTACGTCGAGCGCCTGGTGCTGCCCACCGTCATCCAGCCACTGCGCGCCGAATGGCAGGACGCCCACGCCGCGGCCCTGGTGCTGGCCGCCGAGGCGCACGCCTTGGACGGCCGCGCCGCCGACGAAAAAATGGCCGCCGCGCGCCAGCAGGTGCGCGCCTTCCACCACCGCCTGTGCAGCCTGCGCGTGCTCGACCCGGCCTGCGGCAGCGCCAACTTTCTCTACGTCACGCTCGAACACCTGAAACGCCTCGAAGGCGAAGTGCTCAACACCCTGGCCGACCTGGGCCAGACGCAGGACGCGCTGGCCTTCGAGGGCGAGACGGTGACGCTGCAGCAGCTGCGCGGCATCGAGCTGAACGAGCGCGCCGCCGCCCTGGCCGAGCTGGTGCTGTGGATCGGCTGGCTGCAGTGGCACGTGCGCACCCACGGCCTGGCCAGCGTGGCCGAGCCCGTGGTGCACAACTACGGCAACATCGAATGCCGCGACGCCGTGCTGGCCTGGGACGCGCAAGAGCCGGCGCATGACGCCGCCGGCCGCCTGCTTTCGCGCTGGGACGGCGTCACGCACAAGCCCCACCCCGTCACCGGCCAGCCCGTGCCCGACGAGGCCGCCCAGGTGCCGCAGTGGCGCTACCTGGGCGCCCGCAAGGCGGCCTGGCCGCCAGCCGACTTCATCGTCGGCAACCCGCCCTTCATCGGCAAGCAAAGAATGAGCGACGCATTGGGCGAAGGCTACGTGCAGGCGCTGCGCGCCGCCTGGCCCGAGGTGCCCGAAAGCTGTGACTTCGTCATGCACTGGTGGCAGCACGCCGCGGCGCAGGTGGCCGCCGGCGCCGCGCAGCGCATGGGCCTCATCACCACCAACAGCCTGCGCCAGACCTTCAACCGCCGCGTGGTCCAGGCCGCGCTGGCCGCCGGCACCCACCTGGCCCTGGCCGTGCCCGATCACCCCTGGGTCGACGGCGCCGGCAACGCCGACGTGCGCATCGCCATGAGCGTGCTGGCCCCCGGCCCCGGCACCGGCACGCTGCTCACCGTCACCGACGAAACCCCCGGCGAGCACGGCGAGATGGCCGTGCAGCTGCAGGCGCGCGAGGGCCTGATCCACGCCGACCTCAGCATCGGCGCCAACGTGGCCGCCGCGCAAAGCCTGCGCGCCATGCAAGGCATCTCCTCGCCCGGCGTCAAGCTGCACGGCGCCGGCTTCATCGTCACGCCCGAGCAGGCTGCGGTATTGCTCCCTCTCCCTCTGGGAGAGGGTGGGGGTGAGGGCCAGCGACACCTGATCCGCCCCTACCGCAACGGCCGCGACCTCACCGACACCCCGCGCGGCGCGCTCGTCATCGACGCCTTCGGCCTCGGCAGCGACGAGCTGCGCGACCAGCACCCCGCCGTCTGGCAATGGCTGCACGAGCGCGTCAAGCCCGAGCGCAATGCCAACAACCGCGCCAGCTACCGCGACAACTGGTGGCTGTTTGGCGAACCGCGCAAGGACTTGCGCCCGGCACTGGCCGGCCTGCCCCGCTACATCGCCACGGTGGAAACCGCCAAGCACCGCACGTTCCAGTTTCTCGACGCCGCCATTCTGCCCGACAACATGCTCATCGCCATCGCGCTGGACGATGCCTATGCGCTGGGCGTGCTCTCCAGCCAGGTGCACATCGACTGGGCGCTGGCCACCGGTGGCACGCTGGAAGACCGACCCCGCTACAACAAGACCCGCTGCTTCGAAACCTTCCCCTTCCCCGACGAAGACACCGGCCTGACCGCGCCCCTGCGCCAGCGCATCGCCCAGCTGGCCGAGCAGATCGACGCCCACCGCAAGCGCGTGCTGGGCCACGACACCTTCCCCCTCTGGGGGAAGGCAGGGATGGGGGCCGGCGGCACCAGCGCCGACGTCGAGCCTGCGCCAGCGGCCCCCACCCCAACCCTCCCCCAGCGGGGGAGGGAGCAACAGCCGGGGCGCGAGAAATTGACCCTGACCGGCCTGTACAACGTGCTGGCCGCCTTGCGCGAGGACCGCGCGCTGACGGCCAAGGAAAAGGCCATCCACACCCAGGGCCTGGTCGGCGTGCTGCGCGAGCTACACGACGAGCTGGACGCCGCCGTGCGCGCCGCCTACGGCCTGCCACCTGCCGCCGACACCGAGGCCGTGCTGGCCCGGCTGGTGCAGCTCAACGCCCAGCGCGCCCAGGAAGAAGCCGCCGGCCACGTGCGCTGGCTGCGCCCGGCGTTCCAGAATCCTGAAAAATCACTATCAAAACAAGAGCTGATCGCGCTTGACCATCGAGCGCCAGAGGCCAATTCGAGCACTGAAAAATCACTATCGAAACAAGAGCAATTCGCCCCCCAGCCCTGGCCCTCGGCCCTGCCCGACCAGGTGCGCGCCGTCGCCGCCGTGCTGGCCCAGGCCAAGTCGCCCCTGCCCCTGCCCGCCATCGAGGCGCACTTCAAGGGGCGCGGTGCCTGGACGAAAAGCCTGCCCACCCTGCTCGCCACCCTGGAAGCCCTGGGCCGCGCGCAGGCGGTGGCGGTGGATGGTGAGGCGGGGTGGCGGGGGTGACTGGCACATTCGTAGCCATCGGGCTACACTTCGACGATGTTCACGGTCGTCGAAACCGAGCATTTCACGCAATGGATCAACGGCCTGCGCGACCTGCCGACGCGCATTCGCCTGCTTCGGCGTTTGGGCAAGGCGGCGCGCGGGCAGTTGGGCGACGTCAAGCCTGTCGGGCAGGGTGTGTGGGAAATGCGCGAGTTCTTCGGCCCGGGTTGGCGCATGTACTACGTCCGGCAAGGCGGCACCCTGATCGTGATGCTGGGCGGTGGTGACAAGGCCTCGCAGCAGGCGGACATTCGGCACGCGCATTCGATGGCGCAGGAGTTGAGCAATGAGCAAGATCAAGACCCGCCCGTTTGACATGGCGCAGCATCTGCAGGGCGAGCAGGAGATGGCGGAATACCTGCGTCAGGTGCTGCACGACGGCGACCCGATCGAGCTGGCCGCGGCGTTGGGCGACATCGCTCGCGCGCGCGGCATGACCCAGCTGGCGCGTGACACCGGGCTGTCCCGCGAAAGCCTGTACAAAAGCCTCTCGGGCGAGCGCGCGCCCAGTTCGGACACGCTGCTGAAGGTCATCCGCGCGCTGGGCTTCAACCTGACCATCGAGCCGGTGGAGCAGCCGCAGTGACCCGGCACAAGCCCCGCCCCAAACAGCCGCCCAAGGAGTCCGGCGCAGCGCCGATTGGGCCGGCGCGCCGCTGGGATGGTTTCTTTCTGGATGGCCCGCGGGTCAGCGAGGATTTCCTGCCCGCTCGCGCAAGTCAGACGGACTTCACACCCCAAACCCCGCCGGCAGCTCCGGCCCGATCTTGAACACCCCGCTGGCGCGCGCGCAGGGCACGCCGTCGGCCGTCACCAGGCCCTGCGCGAACACCAGCGTGCGCGTGGCGCGCAGCAGTTCGGCCCTACCCTCGATCCAACAGCCCAGCGGCGCGGGCGCGAGGTAGTCGATCTGCAGGCTGATGGTGGGCAGAAAGCGCCGCCCCGGGTGCTCGCCCTTGCGATGCACCGTCAGCGGGATCAGCATGTCGCAAAAGCTGGCCATCATGCCGCCGTGCAGGTTGCCCATGGGGTTGACGTGGCGCGGCTCCACCCGCAGGCCCAGGCGCACGTCCTCGCCCTGGTGCAGCAGGTAGAGCGGGCCGTTGACGCCGATGAAACCGCTGTCGGCAGACAGCGGGCGAAAGCCGGGCGGGATGGCGGGATGCGAGGGGGACACGAGGGGACTCCGGATGCAAGGCAACGGGCCAGCATAGCGGCTCGCGCGGCGCCGGCGGTTGTCGCAGGCGACAGCAAAAAGATGATCTGACCCCCATTAAGGGGCCGCCTCGCAGGGCCATTGGCGGCCGGTAAAATCAGGGGTTTACCCCCGCCGCACCCGCCCACTGGAGCCGCCTCATGGCAAACCCCTCTCGCATGGCCAACGCGATTCGCGCGCTGGCCATGGACGCCGTTCAACAAGCCAAGTCGGGCCATCCCGGCGCGCCGATGGGCATGGCCGACATGGCGGTGGCGCTGTGGGCGCGCCATCTGCGGCACAACCCGGCCAACCCGCAGTGGCCGGGGCGCGACCGCTTCGTGCTGTCCAACGGCCACGGCTCGATGCTGCTGTACGCGCTGCTGCACCTGACGGGCTACGACTTGCCCATGCAAGAGCTGAAGCACTTTCGCCAGCTGCACAGCAAGACGCCCGGCCACCCCGAGGTGGGCGTGACGCCCGGCGTCGAGACCACCACCGGCCCGCTGGGCCAAGGCCTGGCCAACGCGGTGGGCATGGCGCTGGCCGAGAAGCTGCTGGCGGCCGAGTTCAACCAGCCCGGCCACACCATCGTCGACCACCACACCTACGTCTTTCTGGGCGACGGCTGCCTGATGGAGGGCATCAGCCACGAGGCCTGCGCGCTGGCCGGCGCCTGGAAGCTGGACAAGCTGATCGCGCTGTACGACGACAACGGCATCAGCATCGACGGGCGCGTGCAGCCCTGGTTCGTCGACGACGTGGCGGGCCGCTTCAAGGCCTATCAGTGGAACGTGATCGGCCCGATCGACGGCCACGACGTCAACGGCGTGGACCGCGCCATCGAGCAGGCCAAGCGCGCCAGCGGCAAGCCGACGCTGATCATCTGCAAGACGCACATCGGCAAGGGCAGCCCGAATCGCCAGGACACCGCCAAGGCGCACGGCGAGCCACTGGGTGCCGACGAAATCGCCCTCACGCGCAGCGCGCTGGGCTGGGAGTACGGCCCGTTCGAGATTCCGGCCGACGTGTACGCCGACTGGGACGCCAAGGTGGCGGGCCAGGCCGCCGAGCAGGCCTGGGACGACGCCTTTGCCGCCTACGCCGCCGTGCACCCGGCGCTGGCCAGCGAGTTCGCGCGCCGCGTGGGGGGCGAGCTGCCGCGCCACTTTGCCCAGGTGGCGGTGGACGCCGCCGTCGAGGCGCACACCAAGGCCGAGACCGTGGCCAGCCGCAAGGCCAGCCAGCTGGCGCTGGAGGCGCTGACCGCCGAGCTGCCCGAGCTGCTGGGCGGCAGCGCCGACCTGACGGGCTCCAACCTCACGCTGACGGCGCACACGCTGAACCTGCGCTTCGACGAGCAGGGCGCGGTGGTCAAGAACGAGGCGGGCCAGGGCGGGCGCCACATCAACTACGGCGTGCGCGAGTTCGGCATGGCCGCCATCATGAACGGCATTGCGCTGCACGGCGGCTTCATCCCCTACGGCGGCACCTTCCTGACCTTCAGCGACTACAGCCGCAACGCCATCCGCATGGCGGCGCTGATGAAGCAGCGCGTGGTGCACGTGTTCACGCACGACAGCATCGGCCTGGGCGAGGACGGTCCCACGCACCAGAGCATCGAGCACGCCGCCAGCCTGCGCCTGATTCCGGGCCTGTCCGTCTGGCGCCCGGCCGACACCGCCGAGACCGTGGTGGCCTGGGCCGTGGCGCTGGAAAATCGCCACCAGCCCACCGCGCTGCTGCTGAGCCGCCAGAACCTGCCCTACCTGCCCAAGCGCGACCTGGGCGACATCTCGCGCGGCGCCTACGTGCTGAGCGAGCCGGCCGACGTGGGCCTGAAGAAGAAGACCCAGGCCGTCATCATCGCCACCGGCAGCGAGGTGCACCTGGCGCTGAAGGCGCAGGAGCTGCTGGCGGCGCAAAAGATCGCCGTGCGCGTGGTCTCCATGCCCAGCACCACCGCCTTCGACCGGCAGGACGCCAAATACCAGAAGGCCGTACTGCCCGCCGGCCTGCCGCGCATCGCCGTCGAGATGGGCGTGACCGACGGCTGGTGGAAGTACGGCTGCGCGGCCGTCGTCGGCATCGACCGCTTCGGCGAGTCGGCGCCGGCGCCGGTGCTGTTCGAGCACTTCGGCTTCACGCCCGAGAACGTCGCCGCCACGGTGCGCGCGGCGCTGGGTCGCCGCTGAGCGCGGTTTCAAGCCAAATCGGCCTGTAGCCAGCACCCATCAAGCGCAAGCAGCTATCAATTACTTAGCAAAAAGGAAACGTGTCATGACCATCAAGATCGGCATCAACGGCTTCGGGCGCATCGGGCGCATGGTGTTTCGCGCCGCCATCGCGCGCCACGAGGACATCCAGGTCGTCGCCATCAACGACCTGCTGGAGCCCGACTACCTGGCCTACATGCTGACCTACGACAGCGTGCACGGCCGCTTCAAGGGCGAGGTCAAGGTCGAGGGCAACACCCTGGTCGTCAACGGCCAGAAGATTCGCCTGACGGCCGAGCGCGACCCCGCCAACCTGAAGTGGGGCGAGGTCGGCGCCGAGGTGGTGCTCGAATCCACGGGCCTGTTCCTGACCAAGGAAACGGCCGAGAAGCACCTGGCCGCCGGCGCCAAGAAAGTGATGATGAGCGCGCCCAGCAAGGACGACACGCCCATGTTCGTGTTCGGCGTCAACGACGACACGTACCAGGGCGAGGCCATCATCAGCAACGCCAGCTGCACCACCAACTGCCTGGCCCCGGTGGCCAAGGTGCTGAACGACAAGTGGGGCATCAAGCGCGGCCTGATGACCACCGTGCACGCGGCGACCGCCACGCAAAAAACCGTGGACGGCCCCAGCAACAAGGACTGGCGCGGCGGCCGCGGCATCCTCGAGAACATCATCCCCAGCAGCACCGGCGCCGCCAAGGCGGTGGGCAAGGTCATTCCGGCGCTGAACAAGAAGCTGACCGGCATGAGCTTTCGCGTACCCACCTCCGACGTGTCGGTGGTCGATTTGACGGTCGAGCTGGAAAAGCCCGCCACCTACGACGAGATCAAGGCCGAAATGAAGGCGCAGAGCGAAGGCAAGCTCAAGGGCATCCTGGGCTACACCGAGGACAAGGTGGTGGCCACCGACTTCCGCGGCGATGCGCGCAGCTCCATCTTCGACGCCGACGCCGGCATCGCGCTGGACGGCACCTTCGTCAAGCTGGTCAGCTGGTACGACAACGAGTGGGGCTACTCCAACCGCTGCCTGGACATGGTGCGGGTGATGGCGCGCAAGTAAGCCGCTCGCCCCCATCGCAGCAAGGCGCGCCCGCGGGCGCGCTTTTTTCTGCCCCGCTGCCGCGCGCGATACTGCCCGCCATGGACGTGCTGCACATCACCGACCTCGAGGCCGCCATCAACCACTGGCGCCAGCGCGCACCCGCCGGCCCCAGCGCCGCGCTGGCGCCCGAGCTGGCGGCGCTGGCCGAGGTGTACGCGCGCATGGTGATCGAGCACCGCGACGAGCTGGACGCCGCGCACCTGCCCGCCGCCGCGCGCCGCGCCTGGCTGGCCTGGTACGCCGGCACGCCCGACGCGCCCTGCATCGCCGTCTGCTCCACCGCCCAGGGCGACGCGGTGTGCAAGGGCTGCGGGCGCACCGAGGCCGAGGTGCGCGACTGGCCGGCGCTCGGCCCCTGGGCCAAGCGCGCCGTGTGGCGGCGCATCACGCGCGAGGGCACGGCGCTGCGCTTTACCCGCTATGCGGAGCGCGCGCGCTGACCCGCCGCCCGGGGGTCGTGCAGTCTTTTCCAATTCAGGTATGAGCCTGAACGAGCCGGATTGAAGGTTGGGTTCAGGCCAAGCGTCTGGATCGTTTTTCAATTGTCGCAAACAGCGCCATGCGCGCTGCATTGAGCTGTTCAGCGGCCTGCAAGTCAGTCACTTGCACGGCCTGCTGTTGCAGCAGCTGGACAGTGATGCCGCGGCGCAACTGCTTGTCAATGTCCGGCAAGCTCGCGAGCTTCTCCAACGGCGTTTGCACCAGCTCGGGTGGGTAGGTCTTGCGAATTTTGCCCTTGGCATCCATCACCTGCTTGGCAAACAGGCAAGGGCGGTGCAGGTTGACGTAGGTGTTCAGATGCTCTTGGCAGAACGTGTTGATCAGGCCGGCAAAGCGCTGCGGAATATGGCTGTAGCCGAACGTCTTGCGCACCACGGCGGCGTTCTTGCTCTCGGCCAACGCGTTGTCATTGCTCTTGCGCGGGCGCGACTTGGTCTGCTCGGCCTGCAGCTTGCCCAGCAAGGCGGCCACCTGTCGATTGACGAACTCGCCGCCGTTGTCCGAATGAAAGCCGCGGATCGGAAACGGAAACTGAGCCATGAGCTGCTCCAACACCGGCAGCAAGAACGCCTCGCTGATGCGCTCGCAGCAAGCCACCACCTCCCACTGAGTGAGGATATCGACGGCATTGACGTAGTACACCCCCTTGATGCGATCGAGATCGCCCTGATGGACGCTGTCGATGCGAATGAAGCCCACTCGCCCGCCGGGGTCGGGCGCGCGTCGCTGGCCAATGGCATTGAGCACGGGCCGGGTTTTGGTCAAGGACACCCGGGCGGCTTTGTATGGGCCGCTCTTGCGCAGGTTGTACAGGTGCGAGGGCGACAGTTGCGCCAGGCGTTCAAAGCGCGCATCACCGTGCACATGCCAGGCGCGGCGCAGCAGGTGCACCGTCGCCGGCCCCGACAAGCAGCCATGGGCGCGATCAACGCTCACCAGCAGCGCCACATCGGCGGGGCTGTAGCGCCGGGCAAAGGCATGCGCTGGCACGCGGTAGCGCTTGGCCAGAGGCTGGCCTTCCAGCACGCGCGCCAGCAGCCGCGTCAGTTGCGCGCGCGAGTAGCCGCTGGTGCGCGCCAGATAGCGCAGCACGATGCCCTTGTCGGGCCTGGACAGACGCGTATAGCCCAAGCGGCGCACCACGCTGGCAATGTGCGCATAGCGCTCTTGATCATCGGCGAAGGCGCTGAAGCTGACCTCCAGCGTGCCTTCGAGAAACGCCTGCAATTGGGCAATGCTGCCCAGCCGGGATTCGTCCATGTCGATCACCATCTGAAAAATGATCGACCCAGATCGCCCATTCAGGCTCATATCTCGTTGGAATCTCGGCAACTCGTTCAGGCTCATACCTCGTTGGACAAGACTCGTGCTTGCCAAAAGCCGCGATCGATGTTCCAATATTGGGTTGTTGAAGGGGAGTAGCTCCCCGCCGCGCGGTTTTGCAGCGCGGCATCGCCGGTTCGTCAATACGAAGCATGCAGGCCACGAGGCTTGCCCAGTCTTCCGGGCCGGTGGGTGGTGCGTCCAGACTAGGGCGCGCCGCCGAGCAAGACCTTCGACCCAACCCCGTTCGGGGTGCGTTGGTCGAAGTCACCGGTCTTGCCACAGGCGTTCCTGTCTTTCTTGCCGCAAGCCCGCTCGATCAACGCGCGTCCGCGCGATCGACACGTCTTGCAAACAAGGAACCTGCTCTCATGGAATTCATGTCCGCCCCCTGGTGGTCCGCCCTGCTGGCCATCATCCTGATCGACCTGGTGCTGGCCGGCGACAACGCCATCGTCATCGCGCTGGCCGCGCGCAACCTGCCCAAGTCGCTGCAGACCAAGGCCATCGTGTGGGGCACGGTGGGCGCCATCGGCGTGCGCACGCTGATGACGCTGATCGTGGTGTGGCTGCTGAAGATTCCGGGCCTGATGCTGGTCGGCGGCCTGGGCCTGCTGTGGATCGCCTACCGGCTGGTGGCCGACACCGACACCGGCAGCGAGGAGCACGGCCCGGCCGCCAGCACCTTCTGGGGCGCGATGAAGACCATCGTCATCGCCGACGCGCTGATGGGCATCGACAACGTGCTGGGCGTGGCCGGCGCGGCGCACGGCGCGATGGACCTGGTGGTGATCGGCCTGCTGATCAGCGTGCCGATCGTGGTGTTCGGCTCGACCCTGGTGCTCAAGCTGGTCGAGCGCTTTCCGATCATCATCCAGCTGGGCGCCGCCGTGCTGGCCTACACCGCCGCCTCGATGGTCACCAGCGAGCCGCTGCTGGCCGGCTGGTTCGGCACCCGCGAGGCGCCCGAGCAGGCGCTGCGCTGGGCGGTGGCGGCGCTGGCCATCGTGGGCGTGCTGGGCGCCGCGCGCTGGGCCACGCGCCGCCCGCGCGGCACCGACGCGGCTTGAGGCCGCCGCCCCGACTGCGCTAAGCTGCGCGCATGATCCTGATCCTGAAATGGCTGCTGTCGGCGGGCGCGCTGCTGCTGATCGCCTACCTGTACGGCGGCGTGCAGGTGGCCAGCTTCGGCTCGGCGCTGTGGGCGGCGCTGGTGATCGGCCTGCTCAACGCCGTGCTGCGGCCGGTGCTGGTGGTGCTGACCATTCCGGTCACGGTGATCACGCTGGGGCTGTTCCTGTTCGTCATCAACGCGCTGATGTTCTGGGCCGCCTCGGGCCTGCTGTCGGGCTTTCACGTCAACGGCTTCGGCGCGGCGCTGCTGGGCTCGCTGATGTATTCGGCGCTGGGCGTGCTGATCAACCAGGCGTTGGGCTGATCAACGGTTCTTCTGCTCCTCCAGGCGTTGCTGCTGCAGCAGCGCCTGGGCCTCGCGCATGCGGGCATCGACGATGCTGGCCTCGATCAGCGCCGCGCTGTCGCCGGGGTGCTGGCGCGAATAGTCCTGCGCGGCGCGCCAGCGGTTGACCGCGCCGGCGTAGTCCAGTTGCGCCAGCGCCACCTCGCCCTCGGCGCGCAGTGAGCGCAGCATCTGCCCCTGCGCCGCATCGGCCTGCGCCAACGCCTGCCAGGCGCCGCTGTCATGGGCGTGATCGGCAACCCAGGTGCGCAGTTGCGACGCCGCCTCGCCCGCCTGGCCGGTGCGCAGCAGGGCCTGCGTGCGCAGCATGAGCACGGCACGGCCCGCCTGGCTGGTCGATGAGCCCCCACGCTCCGCGGCTGCGCCTGCTGCGCTGCCCCCCGAGGGGGCGCTCGCCGCCTTGGGGCGGCCCGGCGGCGGCTCGGGCTGGCCCCCACGCTCCGCGGCTGCGCCCGCTGCGCTGCCCCCCGCCGGGGCGCTCACGGCCTGATCGCGTCGTGCCAGCACGCTGGCGGTGGTCGGGACGTTGGCCAAAATCGCCAGTGCCCGGGGCGCCTGGTCGGCGCGCAATGCCAGTTCGGCCTGCAGCAGATGCACCTGGCGCAGCGCGCGCGGGTGCTCGGCCATCAGCGGGGCCAGCCGCTCGGCCAGCGCCTGCGCGGGGGGCAGCTCGCGCAGCTCGGCGCGTGCCAGGGCGGCGGCGTAGAGCGCGCCGGCGCGCTGTGCCAGCGGCTGGCGGGCGAAGTCGGGCTGCGCGGGCTCGCCGGCCCAGGCGCGCAGCACGTCGACGCCGGGGCGCGAGAGCACGCGCGCCCGCGCGGCCACCAGCACCGTCTCCCAGTCCGTGCCTTCGGGCGGCAGGTGCAGGGCCTGCACGCGCTGCTGCATGTCGGCGATGCGCTGGGTGGTGAGCGGGTGGCTGCGCAGGTAGGGCCAGTCGCCGTTGTCGTCCACGCGCGCGGCGGTCTGCAGCTTCTGGAACATGCTGACGAAGCCCTGCGGCGCAAAGCCGGCCTGGCTCATCACGGCGTAGCCCACGCGGTCGGCCTCGCGCTCCATGTCGCGCGAGAAATTGAGCTGCTGCTGGGCAATGGCGGCCTGTCCGCCCACGGCCAGCGCGGCGCCGGCCTGCGGGTTCTTGCTGGCAGCGATGGCGCCCGCCACCATGGCGGCGATCAGCAACGGCGTCTGGCGGCTTTGCTGGCCCAGCAGGCGCGCGATGTGGCGCTGGGTGACGTGGCTCATCTCGTGGCCCAGCACCGAGGCCAGTTCGTCGCGCGTGCGCACCACGCCCACCAGCCCCAGGTTCAGGCCGAAGTAGCCGCCGGGCAGCGCAAAGGCATTGATGCTGCGGTCGCGCCCCAGAAAGACCTGCCAGGCAAAGCGCTCGTCCAGTTCCGGCGGCAGCTCGCCGCGCGTGCGCGCGCCCGCCAGCAGCGCGCGCCAGACGCCGTCGACGTATTCGCCGATCACCGGGTCGTCGATGTAGTCCGGGTCACGGTACAGCTCGCGCGCGATGGCGTCGCCCAGCTTGCGCTCGGCCAAAGGCGTCATCTCGCCGGCCTCGCCCAGCGAAGGCAGGGCGCCGCCGGCCGCGCCGCCCTGGGCCGCGGCCGGCAGCGCGCCCAGCAGCAGCGCCGCCGTCGACACGACGGCCAGCGCGGCGCGCCGGGCCAGGCGCGCGGCGCGCGGGGGGGATGAATGAAACGGCAGGCTCATCGGACGGCAGGGCGGCGGCGCTGCCCCTATGATGCCCCATCCGCCCGCGTGTTCCCGGGCCTTTGTGACCGCTTGCCATGCCCAAATCCGCCGCCTCGCCGCTCACCCATTTCGACGCCCAGGGCCAGGCCCACATGGTCGACGTCGGCGCCAAGCCCGCCACGCACCGGGTGGCGGTGGCCGGCGGGCGCATCGAGATGCAGGCGGCCACGCTGGCGCTGATCGAAGCGGGCACGGCCCAGAAGGGCGACGTGCTGGGCGTGGCGCGCATCGCCGGCATCATGGCGGCCAAGAAGACCAGCGAGCTGATTCCGCTGTGTCACCCGCTGGCCCTGTCACGGGTGACTATCGATTTCATAGCTGCTCGCGCAGATGCAACGGGCGCCAACGGTATTTTTTGCACTGCAACGGCGGAAACGACCGGGCCGACCGGGGTGGAAATGGAAGCGCTAACGGCGGTGCAGATCGCCCTGCTGACCATCTACGACATGTGCAAGGCGGCGGATCGCGCCATGACCATCACCGGCGTGCGCCTGCTGGAAAAGCGCGGCGGCAAGTCGGGGCACTACCGGGCCGACGGCCAGCCCTAGCATTCAGCGCGCGGGCGGGCTGGCGCCGCTGGCCGCCGGCTGCAGGTGCTGCAGACCCTGCAGCAGGCGGGCGTTGTCTTGCGTCCAGCGGCGGTAGTCGGCCGGAAAGGCGGCCCGAAAGCGCGCCATCTGCGCCAGCGCAATGTCGTCGCGGCCCAGCAGGCTGGCGGCTTCGATCACGCGCGTGATGACGCGCGGCTCGGGCGAATAGTGTAGGCTTTGGCGGGCGGCGGCCAGCATCCAGGCGGCGTCGGCGCGCGTGACGGGCCGGGTGGTCACCTCGGCAAAGCGCACGGCGCCGGCAAACAGCCAGGACTGGCGCGCCGCCGCCATCGGATCGTCGCGCCACCAGGCGGTGCGCTGCGCGGGCGGCAGATAGACCTGGCTGATGCGCCAATAGTCCCAGCCCGCATAGAGGGTGGCAGCCAGCAGCAGCGCTGCCACGCCCAGGCGCAGGCCGGGCGCGAATGCAGGCCTGGCCTGTGCGGGCGCCGCCGCCCGCGTGCGCCACAACAGCCAGACGCTGATCAGCGCGGCGATCTGAAACGGTCCGTACCACAACGGGTATTCGACCGCACTGTGCAGCCCGATCACCATCAGCACGCCCCAGGCCAATTGCCGCGCCGGATCGGGCTCGCGCCAGGGCGCGCCGCGCCACAGCAGCCAGGCCAGCGCGGCACACGCCACCAGGGCCAGCGGCACGCCCAAGGTCACGGCCAGGTGCAGCGGCAGGTTGTGCGCGTTGTCCAGGATGTAGCAAAAGCGCAGTTCCGGAAACAAGGTGACGTAGTGCGCCCAGGCCAGCTCGCCCCAGCCCCAACCCGTCCACGGCTTGAGGGCGATGAGGTGCAGCACGTTGTGCCACAGCGCGACGCGGCTGCCGCACAGGCTGTCGCCCTCGCGCAGGCGCTCGACCATGTCCCGTCCGCTCGGCACCGCACCCCACTGCGCCAGCAGGGGCAAGAGCAGCGCTGCCACGACGTACAGCAGCACGGCCAGCCCGACGCGCCATGATGCGCGCCGCGCCCCCCGCTCCCACCATGCGATCATGGCGGCGGCGGCCAGCAGCTCGACCAGGCCGATGCGCGATACCGTGGCCGCCAGGGCCACGAGCAGCAGCGTGCCCAGCCACGCCGCCCACCGCCCACCCACCCACCCACGCTGCTCCAGCGCGCGCAGGGCCAGCAGGCTGATCACGAGCAGCGTGGCCAGCTGGTTGGGCTGGCGCAGGTTGCCGAACGCACGCGCGTTTGCGCTGCTGTTGACCCACGGATACAGCGGCCCTTCCAGGCTGAAGTACTGCAGCAGCGCGATGACGGCGCTGATCAACGCCGCCGTGAGCCAGCCGGCCGCCACGGTGTCGACGACACGCTGCGGATCCCGCCCCGACGGCCACAGCGCCAGCAGCAGCGCGGCGCAGGCCAGCGACACCAGGTACGGCTGCACGCCCGCTGTCGGGCCGGAAGTGAAGGGCCACAGCCAAGGCAGGGCCACCAGCACGACCAGGCCCAGGCGCCGCGGGGAAACAGACATGGCGCGATTGTGCCCATCGCGGGCGCGGCGCCGGGTCGATTAAACGTCCAGATACTCGAGACGCACGGCCCCCATGGCGATCTGGTCACGGTTTTGCAGGGCGATGGGGCCGCCTTCGACCGACACGCCGTTGACGCTGGGGACGTGTGCCCCCTCCACATGGGCCAGCTCGAAGCCGTGCGCACTGCGGCGAATGGCCGCGACCGAGAACCCGGCCCGGCCGATGGTGGTGACTGGCTTGGTCAGCGGCAGCTCGCGCCCGCGGGCGGCGCCCGTCAGCACGCGCACCCTTGCACCCCGGCCCGCCGGCGGCTCGGGCAAGGCCGCCAAGTCGCTCTCCAGGCCCTCGATCTCGGAGGACGGCGCATCGTCGACGGCTGCACCCGCGTGAACCAGGTAGCGCACGGCACAGCGGCCGATTTCCATCACGTCGCCGTCGGCCAGGGTGTGCTTGCGCACCGCGCGGCCGTTGACGAAGGTGCCGTTGGTGCTGCCCAGATCTTCCAGCACGGCGTCGGGACCCGCCATCTGGATGACGGCGTGCTCGCCGCTGACGGCGAGGTTGTCGATCACGACGTCGTTGTACGGCCGCCGGCCGATGGTGGACCGGTCCTTGGTCAGCAGCGCTTCCTTGATGACGACACCGTCGATCGAGACGATCAACTTGGGCATGGACACACTCCCTGTGGCACGGCGAGGCCGGCGACCCACGCGGCTCCCGGCTTCATTTCATTTTTCGGATCACAGGAAGATACCGTCAATCGGCTTGCTTTGTAGCTACTTCTTCCACCATTTTCCGGCGTTTCCTGACTTTTTTATCATTTGCCCCACGTGCACCAGGATCACCGAGACGTTGTCGCGTCCGCCCGCCGCCTTGGCCGCGTCGATCAGTTGCTGCGCCTGCACGGGCAGCGGGACGGGGTCGGCCAGGATGGCGGCGATCGCGCGGTCGGGCACCATTTCGGTCAGGCCGTCCGAGCACAGCAGCAGGATGTCGCCCACGCGCAACGGATGCTGGCGGGTTTCCAGCAACACGGTGTCTTCCACCCCCAGCGCCCGCGTCACCCAGCTGCGATAGCCCGAGACGGCCGCCTGCTGGGGCGTGATGAGGCCGGCGTCGAGCTGCTCCTGCAGCAGCGAGTGATCGCGCGTCAGCTGCGCCAGCGCCCCGTCGCGCCAGAGGTAGGCGCGCGAATCGCCGGCGTGGCCGACCAGCACCTGGCCCTCGTGCAGCACCGCCAGCACCACGGTGGTGCCCATGCCGGCGCAGTCGGGATGGGTGTTGGCGGCTTCGAAAATCTGGCGATTGGCCCGGTCGGTGCTGTCCTCCATGGCGCGCAGCACCTCGGGCGCCGAAGCCTCGGCAGCCGCCTGGTCCAGCCACGCGCCCAGCGCATGGCCGATGTGCTCGACCGCCATGGCGCTGGCCACTTCGCCCGCGTTGTAGCCGCCCATGCCGTCGGCCAGCACGGCGATGCCACGGGCTTCGTCCACGCGCACCGCGTCCTCGTTGTTGGCGCGCACGCAGCCAACGTCGGTCAGGGCGCAGTAGGTGAGCTGCATGGGCCCGGACCTCCCGGGATTCAGCCGGCGGGAGCGGCGGCGCGGCGGCGCTGCAGCCACTTGCCGATCACCAGCACCAGCAGCGCGCCCGCCACGCCGAGCGCATAGTGCCAAGTGCGATCCTGCGGCAGCCAGGGCACCAGCGCCGGGTCGGTGTGGGCCATGGTGCCGGCGATCCAGCCCAGCAGCATGCCGCCCAGGGTGATGATGATCGGGAAGCGGTCCATCAACCGCAGGATGATCTGGCTGCCGCCGACGATGATGGGGATGCTGACCAGCAGGCCGAAGATGACCAGCGCGAGTTCGTGCTTCTCGCCTGCGCCCTGCGCGGCGGCGGCGATGGCAACCACGTTGTCGATGCTCATCACCAGGTCGGCGACGATCACCGTCTTGATGGCCGTCCACAGCTTGTCGCTGGACTGGATGTTGCCGTGCTCGTCCTCGTCGTCGGGGGCGATCAGCTTGACGCCGATCCACAGCAGCAGCAGCGCGCCGATGAACTTCAGGTAGGGGATCTGCAGCAGCGCCAGGGCGAAGGCGATCAGGATGATGCGCAGCACGATCGCGCCGACCGTTCCCCACACGATGCCCTTGGTGCGCTGGTTGTCGGGCAGCTTGCGGCAGGCCAGGGCGATCACCACCGCGTTGTCACCCCCGAGCAGGATGTCGATCATGATGATCTGCCCGACGGCGACCCAGAAGTGCGGGGTGAGGAATTCTTCGATCATGTCTCTTTCGTTCTCGTGGCGGCGGCGCCGCCGAAACAAGGCAGCCGGATCACCCGCGTCGAGCGTCCGGCTGCAAGAAATGCTGGCGTGCCGCAGCGGCGCCGCTTACAGCAGGGTCTTGAGCAGCTTGCCCATCTCCGACGGGTTGCGCGTGACGTGGAAGCCACATTCTTCCATGATCGCCAGCTTGGCGTCCGCGGTGTTGGCGCCGCCCGAGATCAGCGCACCGGCGTGGCCCATGCGCTTGCCCGGAGGCGCGGTGACGCCGGCGATGAAGCCGACCACGGGTTTTTTCATGTGGGTCTTGCACCACTGGGCGGCATCGGCCTCGTCCGGGCCACCGATTTCGCCGATCATGATCACGGCGTCGGTGTCGGGATCGTCGTTGAAGGCCTTCATCACGTCGATGTGCTTGAGGCCGTTGATCGGGTCGCCGCCGATGCCCACGGCGCTCGACTGGCCGATGCCCAGTTCGGTCAGTTGTGCCACGGCCTCATAGGTCAGCGTGCCGGAACGGGACACCACGCCGACACGGCCCTTTTTGTGGATGTGGCCGGGCATGATGCCGATCTTGATCTCGTCGGGCGTGATGAGACCCGGGCAGTTGGGGCCCAGCAGCAGGGTCTTCTTGCCGCCCTTGGCTTCCTTGGCCTTCATCTGGTTGCGTACCATCAGCATGTCCTTGACCGGGATGCCCTCGGTGATGCAGATCGCCAGGTCCAGCTCGGCCTCGACGGCCTCCCAGATCGCGGCGGCGGCGCCCGCCGGCGGCACGTAGATCACGGAAACCGTGGCGCCGGTCTGTTGGGCGGCTTCCTTGACGGAGGCGTAGATCGGCACGTCGAAGATCTTCTCGCCGGCCTTCTTGGGGTTCACGCCGGCCACGAAGCAGTTCTTGCCGTTGGCGTACTCGATGCACTTCTCGGTGTGGAACTGGCCCGTCTTGCCGGTGATGCCCTGGGTGATGACCTTGGTGTCTTTGTTGATGTAAATCGACATGATGTGTCCTACCTAGTCAGTCGGGGACAGCGCTGGAGGCCTGTCCCCAAAGTCATTACTTGACGGCCTCGACGATCTTGGTGGCCGCTTCGGCCATGGTGTCGGCGCTGATGATGGGCAGGCCGGACTCGGCCAGCATCTTCTTGCCCAGTTCTTCGTTGGTGCCCTTCATGCGCACGACCAGCGGCACGGACAGGTTCACGGCCTTGCAGGCGGTGATCACGCCGGTGGCGATGGTGTCGCACTTCATGATGCCGCCGAAGATGTTCACCAGGATGCCCTTGACCTTGGGGTTCTTGAGCATGATCTTGAACGCCTCGGTGACCTTCTCGGGGGTGGCGCCGCCGCCCACGTCCAGGAAGTTGGCGGGCTCGCCGCCGAACAGCTTGATGGTGTCCATGGTGGCCATGGCCAGTCCGGCGCCGTTGACCAGGCAGCCGATGTTGCCGTCCAGGCTGATGTAGGCCAGGTCGAACTTGCTGGCCTGCACCTCGGCCGGGTCTTCCTCGTCCAGGTCACGCAGGGCCACGATCTCGGGGTGGCGGAACAGCGCGTTGGCGTCGAAGTTGAACTTGGCGTCCAGGGCAATGATGTTGCCCTTGCTGTCGCGGTTCAGGGGGTTGATCTCGACCAGGCTGGCGTCGGTCGCCATGTAGCACTGGTACAGCTTGCGGCACACGTCCACAAACTGCGGCACCGAGCCGGCGGGCATGGCCACGCCCGTGGCCAGTTCCTGGCCCTGCGCGTCGGTCAGGCCGACCAGCGGGTCGACGAACACCTTGACGATCTTCTCGGGCGTGTTGTGCGCCACTTCCTCGATGTCCATGCCGCCTTCGCTGGAGGCAATGAAGGCCACCTTCTGCGTCGCGCGGTCGGTGACCACGGACAGGTAGTACTCCTTCTGGATGTCGGCGCCTTCCTCGATGTACAGGCGGCGCACCTTCTGGCCCTCGGGCCCGGTCTGGTGCGTGACCAGCTGCATGCCCAGGATCTGGCCGGCCAGCTCCTTCACCTGCTCGATGGACTTGGCCAGCTTGACGCCGCCGCCCTTGCCGCGCCCGCCGGCGTGGATCTGGGCCTTGACCACCCACACGGGGCCACCCAGTTTTTGCGCCGCCTCGACGGCTTCCTGAACGGTGAACGCGGGGATGCCGCGGGGAACGGGCACGCCAAATTGACGCAGGATCTCCTTGCCCTGGTACTCGTGGATTTTCATGAGGCTCTCTCGGAGTGGGAACGGAAACGCCCGGGCCGCCGGTCCAGCAGGGCTGGCGCCGCCCGCGTGCGTGCAGCAACGTGATGCGCCCGTGAATGTATCATGCTGCGGTGCATCAATCACGGCCGAGCGGGCATTGGGCCCGCCGCGGGGGATGCCTTTTCATTCGCACGAGGACAGCGCGCATGGCTCGGATTTTCATCGACGGCGAGGCCGGCACCACCGGCCTGCAGATCCGCGAGCGGCTGCAGGACATGGCCGGCGTGACCGTGGTCAGCATCGACCCGGCGCGCCGCAAGGACCCCGCGGCCAAGCGCGAGATCATGGCCGCGGTCGACCTGGTCATCCTGTGCCTGCACGACGACGCGGCGCGCGAGTCGGTGGCCATGATCGACGCCCTGCCGGGCAACAAACCCCGCATCATCGACGCCAGCACGGCGCACCGCGTGGCCGAGGGCTGGGTGTTCGGCTTTGCCGAGCTGGCACCTGGCCAACGCGCCGCCATCCAGGCCGCCGAGCGGGTGGCCAACCCCGGCTGCTACGCCACCGGCGCCATCGCGCTGCTGCGCCCGCTGGTGGACGCCGGCGTGCTGCCGCCCGACTACCCCGTGACCCTGCCCTCGGTGAGCGGCTACACCGGCGGCGGGCGCACCATGATCGAGGCCTACGAGGCCGGCCAGGCCCCCGCCTACGAGCTGTACGCCCTGGGCCTCAAGCACAAGCACCTACCCGAGATCGTGAAATATGGGCACCTCACGCGTCGGCCGATCTTCATCCCGGCCGTGGGCAACTTCGACCAGGGCATGCTGGTCGAGCTGCCGCTGCACCTGGACCTGCTGCCCGGTCGCCCCGGCGCCGGGCGGCTGCACGACATCTATGCCGCCCACTACGCCGGCAGCGAGTGGGTGCGCGTGGAGCCGGCGCACGAGTCCGGCAAGCTGGACGCGGTGGCGCTGAAAGACAGCGATCGCCTGGAAATCCGCGTCTTCGGCAATCAGGATGCCGGTCACGCCGTGGCCGTGGCGTGCCTGGACAACCTGGGCAAGGGCGCCAGCGGCGCCGCGGTGCAAAACCTGCAGCTGATGCTGAACCTGGACTGAAGCCCGGGCTTATTCCATTTCCATATCAATAGATCAATAATATCCATGTCACCGATCCCGCAAGGAGAACGACATGGCAAGAACAGCCCGAGGTGCCGACAGTCTGGAGTCGGCCCGTCAAATGCTGGCCGGCGCACAGACCGCTGAGCAGCTTCGCCAAGCACAGGCGGTGGTGTTGCCGCTGGACTATGGCTTGAGCCTGGAGCAAACCGCGCAGGTCATCGGCCGCTCCCCGGCGTGGACCTGCCGCTTGCGCAATCGCTTCCTGGCCGGCGAGGTTGCAGGTGACGGCCAGCGCCCCGCGCGCGGCGGCAGGCGCCACCAGAACATGACGACTGAGCAGGAGCGCCAGGTGCTGGCGCCCTTTCTTGATCGCGCTCGCACGGGCGGCATCCTGGTGGTCGGTCAAGTCAAGTGTGAAATCGAAGCTGCCCTGGGCCGTCCCATGGCGCTGTCCTCGGTCTACAACCTGCTGCACCGCCACGGCTGGCGCAAGCTGGCCCCCGACAAACGCCATCCGCAAAGCGATCCTTTGGCTCAAGAGGAGTGGAAAAAAAACTCCCCGAGCGCCTTGCCGAAATCTGCTCGCACTGGCCGCAGCAAGGCCCCATCAAGCTGATGTTCCAGGACGAGGCGCGCTTTGGACGCATCAACGACGTGCGCCGCTGCTGGGCGCCCAAGCCGGTGCGGCCGCTGTGCCAAGCCATGTTGACCCACGAGTACACCTACGCGTACGCCGCCGTCGATGTGGCAAGCGGCCAGTTGGACTCGCTCATCTTGCCTCACGTCAACACCGAGTGCATGCAGTTGTTTCTCGACGAGGTGAGCGAGCGTCACCCGCACGAGCGCATCGTCATGGTGCTTGACGGTGCCGGCTGGCATGCCAGTGGTGAGCTGCACCCGCCCGCCAACATGCGCCTACTGAGCCTGCCCCCCTATGCGCCGGAGCTCAACCCGGTGGAGCACGTGTGGGACGAGCTGCGCGAGAAGCGATTCCACAACCGCGTCTTCGACAGCCTGGAGGCGCTCGAAGATCACCTTGAGCTCGCCCTGCGAGACTTCGAGAGCAACTGCGAACGGATCCGATCCATCGTCGCCTGGCCGTGGATTATTGATGCGCTATTGAATTAGAAATGGAATTAGGGCACGCCGTTTTCCAGCGGCTGCAGCAGCAGGGCGGCGGCATGGGCGAACTCGCCCGCCGCAGTGCGGCCCGCGCGCGCCAGGATGGCCTCCAGCAGCGGGTTGAGCAGGGGCAGCAGTTCGGGCACCTGAGCCGCGCGCTCGACGCGCCAGCGATAGGGCGCGCCGGTGTCGCCCAGATGGCGCTCGATCGAGCGCAGCATGAAGTCCCCCAGTGCCTCGTGCACGCTCGGTTCGCCGCGCGGGCTGGCCATCGGCGCAGCAAAGGAGGACAGGTCTTGCGGCACGCTGGCCAGCAGTTCGGACGCCGCTCCGGATCGCGTGGCCCGGCCGCCCGCCGTCGGGCGGGTCGTCGTCGCCGAGTCGGGAAAAATATAGCCCGCGGCCAGCAGCCAGCGCAGGCCACCCGTGGTGATGGCGTTGCGGCCCACGGAATTCAGCAGGTCGGCGCGGGTGCGCCGGCCATCGACCATGCGCAGCAGCGCGTGCAGCTCGCGCAGCAGCAGCGGTTGCTCGGCCGCGCATTCGCGCCGACCCTTGGGGCTCAAGCTGAAGACGGTGTCCATTGTTGTTCTCTCCCTGGCGGCCGCTTCGTACCGGGCCGTTCCGTCCGGCGACGCTCGAGCCGCACCGGACAAGCGCCGATTGGAAAGCAGGCCGAGGGGCGCCGTCAATGGGCTGCCGGTCGCCGCGGCGCAGGCCGTCACGCTGCGCGCGACAAATGTCACGCCGGATGCGTCCGGACATCGGCGCGGGCGGGATCAGCCCGGCTCGTCCTCGGCCGGCGGGTGGTTCAGCAGCTGCCGCACCACTTCGCCGCCGAAGCCGCGCGCAGCCAGAAAGCGCATCTGGCGCGCCCGCTCGGCCGCATCGCGCGGCGGCTGGCCGAATTTCTTGCGCCAGACCTCCTGCGCGCGCGCCAGCTCGGTGTCGCGCAGCGCGCCGGCTGCCGTGCGGATCAGCTCTTCGGGCACGCCCTTGGCGCGCAGCTCCTGCAGCACGCGCGCGTTGCCCACGCGGGCCGCACGGCGATGCACCAGCGACTCGGCCACGCGTGCCTCGTCGATGAAACCCTTGGCGGCCAGCTCGTCCAGCACGCGCTCCACGGCGCCGGGCGCGTCCTCGTCGGTGACGAAGCGCGCCAGCTTGGCCGCCAGCTCGGCGCGCGAATGCTCGCGGGCGGCCAGATAACGCAAGGCTCGCGCCTTGAGGGACGGGCCGGGGCGCGCGGCCGGACCGCCCACCGCCTCAATCCTGCTCGTCGCCCGCGGCCGCCGGTGCCGCTGCCGGCCGCAGGGCAATGCCCAGTGAGTCGCGCACCTTGTTTTCGATCTCCCTGGCCAGATCGGCGTTCTCGCGCAGAAACTCGCGCGCGTTGTCGCGGCCCTGGCCGATTTTCTCGCCGTTGTAGGCGTACCAGGCGCCGCTCTTGTCCAGCACCTTGGCGTTCACGCCCATGTCGATGATCTCGCCCTCGCGCGAGATGCCCTCGCCGAACAGGATGTCGAACTCGGCCGTCTTGAAGGGCGGGCTGACCTTGTTCTTGACCACCTTGACCTTGGTCTCGTTGCCGATCGCCACGTCGCCCTTCTTGATGGTGCCGATGCGGCGGATGTCCAGGCGCACGCTGGCGTAGAACTTGAGCGCGTTGCCGCCGGTGGTGGTCTCGGGGCTGCCGAACATGACGCCGATCTTCATGCGGATCTGGTTGATGAAGATCACCGTGCAGTTGGTCTTCTTGATGGTGGCCGTCAGCTTGCGCAGCGCCTGGCTCATCAGGCGCGCCTGCAGGCCGGGCAGGCTGTCGCCCATCTCGCCCTCGATCTCGGCCTTGGGCGTGAGCGCCGCGACCGAGTCGACCACCACCAGGTCGACCGCGCCCGAGCGCACCAGGCTGTCCACGATCTCCAGCGCCTGCTCGCCGGTGTCGGGCTGGCTGATCAGCATGTCGGACAGGTTGACGCCCAATTTCTGCGCGTAGCCCGTGTCCAGCGCGTGCTCGGCGTCGATGAAGGCGCAGGTGCCGCCCAGCTTCTGCATCTCGGCGATGACCTGCAGCGTGAGCGTGGTCTTGCCCGAGCTTTCCGGACCGTAGATCTCGATCACCCGGCCGCGCGGCAGGCCGCCCACGCCCAGGGCGATGTCCAGGCCCAGCGAGCCGGTGGAGACGACCTGGATGTCCTCGATCGCCTCGCCCTCGCCCAGGCGCATGATGGTGCCCTTGCCGAACTGCTTTTCGATCTGGGCCAGCGCGGCCTGCAGGGCCTTGGCTTTCTCGGTCTTGTCGGCAACCGCCATGTCCATGATTTTCTCCTTGTGATTCAGTGGCTTGGTGCATTCAGCCCCGCCGATGAACGGGACGATCTGGATGCATGAACAGGACTGTACAGGAATACATTTAATTCGGTAAACCGATTTTTAAGTCAGTTTGACTTACCATTGCCAAATGATCTTCGAAGCCGCCGACGACCGCTGGCGCCAGACCCACCTGGGGCGCCTGCTGGGGCACGCCATGCGGCGCTTCGACGAGCGCGTGCTGACCTTGATGGCGGCCAGCGAGCGCGCTCCGCTGGCGCTGTCCAACCTGGCGGCGCGCGACAAGGTGGGCGCGGCCATCGTGCACGTCACGCGCCATCTGCCGCTGGGCGGCGCGCGCCTGACCGAGCTGGCGCTCTGGGCCGGGATGAGCAAGCAGTCCATGGGCGACCTGGTCGACCAGTGCGAGGCCTGGGGCTTGGTCACGCGCGAGCGCGACGCGCACGATGCGCGCGCGCGGCGCATCGCCTTCACCACCGCCGGGCTGGACTGGCTGGCCGCCTTCCAGGCCGCCGTGACGCAGGCCGAGGCGGAATTTCGCGCCGCCGTGGGCGCCGAGGTGGCCACGGTGGTGGCGCTGGGGCTGGATGCCTACGCCAGCGGCCCCTGAAGGGCGGGGCGCGCCACTAGAATTTCCCTTCGAACGCCCGCCGTGGCGCAACCGCCGGAGACACCCATGCGCATCCTCATTGCCGAAGACGACCAGGTGTTGGCCGATGGCCTGCTGCGCAGCCTGCGCGCCGCCGGCGCGGCGGTCGACCACGTGGCCAGCGGCGCCGAGGCCGACACCGCCCTGCTGGCCAACACCGAGTTCGACCTGCTGATCCTGGACCTGGGCCTGCCCAGGCTGCACGGCCTGGAGGTGCTGCGCCGCCTGCGCGCGCGCGGGCAGTCGCTGCCGGTGCTCATCCTGACGGCCGCCGACGGCGTGGAGGAGCGCGTCAAGGGGCTGGACCTGGGCGCCGACGACTACATGGCCAAGCCCTTTGCGCTGTCCGAGCTGGAGGCGCGCGTGCGCGCGCTCACGCGCCGCGGCATGGGCGCGGCCAGCAGCGTGATCCGCCACGGCCCGCTGGAGTACGACCAGACCGGCCGCGTGGCCCACATCGACGGCCAGCTGATCGACTTGTCGGCGCGCGAGCTGGGCCTGCTGGAGGTGCTGCTGCAGCGCTCGGGCCGGCTGGTCAGCAAGGAGCAGCTGGTCGAGCGCCTGTGCGAGTGGGGCGAGGAAGTCAGCCACAACGCCATCGAGGTCTACATCCACCGCCTGCGCAAGAAGATCGAGCAGGGGCCGATCCGCATCGCCACGGTGCGCGGGCTGGGCTACTGTCTGGAAAAAATTCAAGGCTGATTGGCCTGCAGCCCGCGTACCATCTGCGCAAGCAGCTATCAATATAGAAGTATCGGCGTGAAGCTCTTTCAACGCACCCAGCGCTCGCTGTTCGGCGAGATCCTGGACTGGATGCTCACCCCGCTGCTGCTGCTGTGGCCCATCAGCCTGGCGCTGACCTGGCTGGTGGCGCAGAGCCTGGCCAACAAGCCCTTCGACCGCGCCCTGGTCGACAACACCCAGGCGCTGGCGCAGTACCTGAGCGTCGGGCCCGACCACCGCCTGCAGTTCGCCTTTCCGCAGGCCGCCGGCGAGCTGCTGCGCGCCGACGATGCCGACAACGTGTACTACCAGGTGCTGGGGCCCGGCGGCGCCTTCGTCTCGGGCGCGCGCGCGCTGCCGCACCCGCCCGGGGCGCCGGCGGCCGACGCCGGCGCCCCGGCCGCCGAGCCACAACTGCGCGACGCCGAATACCAGGGCGTGCCGGTGCGCGTGGCCGCGCTGTGGGTGCCGGTCGAAGGCCTGGCCGGCCCGGCGCTGGTGCAGGTGGCCGAGACGCGCGAAAAGCGCAGCGTGCTGGCCGCCGAGATCATCAAGGGCGTGATGCTGCCGCAGTTCGCCATCCTGCCGCTGGCGGTGCTGCTGGTGTGGCTGGCGCTGGTGCGCGGCATCCGGCCGCTGTCCGAGCTGGAGCGGCGCATCCGCGGGCGCCGCCCGGACGACTTGTCGCCGCTGGACGAAAGCGCCGTGCCGCAGGAAGTGGGCCCGCTGGTGGACTCGGTCAACGAGCTGCTGACGCGGCTGAAGGACTCCATCGCCACGCAAAAGCGCTTCCTGGCCGACGCCGCGCACCAGCTCAAGACCCCCCTGGCCGGACTGCGCATGCAGGCCGGCCTGGCCCAGCGCGCCGACGCCAGCGAGGCCGACCTGAAGCAGTCGCTGCAGCAGATCGGCCGCGCCAGCATGCGCGCCACGCACACCGTCAACCAGCTGCTGGCGCTGGCGCGCGCCGAAAGCGGCAGCACCGAACTGGCGCGCCAGCCCTGCGACCTGGCCGCCATCACGCGCGACGCCGTGCAGGAGGCGGTGCCGCGCGCGCTGCGCCAGCGCATCGACCTGGGCTACGACGGCCCGCTGCCCGGCACGCCCGGCACCGTGCTGACGGGCAACGCCACCCTGCTGCACGAGCTGGTGCGCAACCTGGTGGACAACGCCCTCAAGTACACCCCCAGCGAGCCGGCGCAGCCCGGCGTGGTGACGGTGCGCCTGCGCATCGGCAGCCTGCACGATGCGCGCGTGCTGCAGGTGGAGGACAACGGCCCCGGCATCCCCGCCGCCGAGCGCGCGCACGTCCTGCAGCCCTTCTACCGCGTGCTGGGCAGCGCGGTGGACGGCTCGGGCCTGGGCCTGTCGATCGTCGACGAGATCGCGCGCCAGCACCGCGCGACGGTCGCGGTCGACGACGCGCACCCGGGGCAGCAGCCGCCGGGCGCCCGCTTCACGGTGCGCTTTCCGTCGCCGGCCGATACAGGTTGAGCTGCAGGCGCTCGCGCTCGATGGCGCGCGCCACCGCCGGCACCTGGGCCGTGCGCTGCACGTGCGTCCACAGCAGCGCGCGCTGCGCCGGGTCGATGCCGGCCAAGCTGCCCCAGCGCGTCAGCGTCAGCGCGTAGGTGTCCAGCGGGCCGCAGTGCGCGCCACCCAGCCAGTCGTGGCCGCCCGCGTGCGCCGCGCGCACCCGCTCCTGCAATTCGTCCAGCAGCGCCGGGTACTGCGCGCGCGCATGGGCCTGGATGGCCTTCTGCGCCGCCTCGTCGTCGGTGAACTTGTGCGGCATGAAGATGTGGGTGAAGGTGGGGTGCACCGTGTTGTTCATCCAGGCCAGCGCCTCGACGAAGCGCGCGCGCGCCAGCGGCTCGCGCGGGATGAAGGCGTTTTCCGGGAACAGGCCGTCGATGTAGGTCACCAGCGCCAGGATCTGCGTGATGACCTGGCCCTCGTGCACCAGGGCAGGCACCTGGCCGCGCGGGTTGATGGCCCGGTACTCGGGGCTGTTTTGTTCATTCTTGTGCAGCTTGACCAGCATCGGCTCGAAGGTGGCGCCGGCCAGTTCGAGCATGGAATGCGGCACGAAGGAGCAGGCGCCGCTGGCGTAGTAGAGCTTGAGGGTCATGGCGAGATCCTGAAGGACGACGAAATGGACTGGGCAGCATACCGCGCACGCGCGGCGGGCTCAATCGGCGCGGGTTCATTCGCAGGGATGCAGCGGCCGGCCCGCCAGCGCCGGGCCCAGCGCCAGCACCTGGGCGCGCAGCGCGGCGTCGGCCTGCGGCAGGCGCAGCTGGTAGCTGGCGCTGTCGCGCCGCTCGGCCACCACGTGCGCGGTGCGCACGCCCTTGCGGCCCAGCTCGCCCAGCGCGCGCTGGGCGGCTTCTTCGGTCGAATAGCGCCCCAGGGAAATGCCGGGCTCGAAGGCCGCGCCGGGGCGGTCGGTGTCCACCCCCAGCTCGCGCAGCTCGGCGCGCTTGGCACGCACCGCGTCGGCGTCGGCCAGCTTGCCGATGTAGACCATCCAGCGACCCGACAACACGGTGCCGTCCAGGCGCCAGCTGCCAACCGGCAGGCCGGCGACGGCGTTGCGCAGCGCGCCGGCCTGCTGCTCGTCGAAGGGGCCGGCCTGCAGGCACGCCGCGGCCACGGCCACGGCCGGGGCGGGTGCCGGCTCCGGTGCCGTGGTCGGTGTCGGCACGGGCGCCGAGGCCGCCATGCCGGCATCCGGCGGCGGGCTGGGGCGGGCCGCCGGCTCGCTGCGGCGCGCGGGCGCAGCGGCGGGGGCGTCCTCGGCCAGCGCATGCAGCCGCAGCGCCTCGGCGTGCAGCGGCGCCGGGCGCGGCGCCTCGGCCGCGCCGCCGGCGGCGCTGCGCGACCACGCCCACAGGCCGGCGTTGGCCAGCAGCAGCAGCAGCACCAGGGCGCGCAGCATCAGCGCCCGCCCTCCGCGGGCCGCACGCTGACCTCGGCGCTGCTGATCTCGCGCCGGCCGGCCGCGGTGTCGACCTGCAGCGCGCCGCTCGGTCCCACGCCCAGGGCCAGGCCTTCGGTGCCGTCGGACAGGCGCACCGGGCGGCGCGCCAGCACGTCGCGCGCGTTGAAGCGCGCCGCCAGCGGCGCAAAGCCGTCCTGCTCGAAGCACCGCACGGCCTGCACCAGCGGCGCCAGCAGGCGCGCCAGCGCCGCCGGCGCATCCACGCCCGGCAGCAGCTCCTGCAACGCCGCGGGCGGGGTGGAGAAGCCCTCGCCCGGCCGCGGCGCGATGTTCAGGCCGACGCCGATCACCACCTGGCGCGTGGCCTGCGCGGGGGCGACGGCGGTTTCGACCAGGATGCCGGCCAGCTTGCGGTCTTGCCACCACAGGTCGTTGGGCCACTTCAGGCCGATGGCCGGGTGCAGGCTTTCGGCCACCGCCAGGCCGACGGCCAGCGACAGCCCCGACCAGTCGCGCGGCGCCAGCGGCAGGGCCAGCGAAAACGACAGCGCCGCCCCCGGCGCGCCGCTTTGCCAGGGCCGGCCCAGGCGGCCGCGCCCGGCGCTCTGCTGCTCGGCCACCAGCAGCGCCGGCGTGGTGGCGCCGGCGCGGGCGCGGCGCATCAGCTCGGTGTTGGTCGAATCGATGCGGGCGCACACCTCGACGGTGACACCGGGCAGCACCGCAGCCAAGCTGGCGCGCAGATCGGCCGCCGGCCAAATGAGCGCCAATGGTTCGTTCATGCCTTCCTGCGCTGGCCGGACTTGGCCTTGGCCTTGCGTGGCGCGCCCTCGGCCGTTTCGAGGTCGCTGGACAGCAGGGTGCCGCGACAGTTTCGGCTGCCGCAGCGGCAGGGGTAGTCGGCCTTGAGCTCGGGCGTGAGCGGCTCGTCGATCACCAGGCCGTAGTCGTAGTTCAGCTCGGTGCCGGCCGGGATGGCGCGGCGCGCCTTGATGAAGATGCGCCCGTCCTCCTCGTCGGCCACGCAGTTCGGCGAGCAGCTGTGGTTGATCCAGCGCGAGGCGTTTCCCCCGTGCAGCGCGTCGATCACGCGGTCTTCGTCGATGTGGAAGTAGAAGGTGTGGTTGGGATCCCGCGGATCGTGCGGGTGGCGCCGCTGCGCCTCGTCCCAGCTGATGATCTCGCCCACGTATTCGATGATGCGCGTGCCGCGCGGGATGTCCACCAGCGCGAACACGCCCTTGCCGTGCACGCCCGAGCGGCGCACCTGGATGCGGCGGCCCGTGCTGGATTGGGCCGGGGACGAAGCGGGAGATTTGTGGACCACGGGAAATTTGCTATGTTGAATTCATGCATGTGCGTGCGCAGGCGCGCGCGCGTGAGAGCATCGGATTCTAAAGAGCCCCATGAAGACACTGGTCATCGCTGAAAAACCCTCGGTCGCGCAGGACATCGTGCGCGCCCTCACGCCCGTCGCGGGCGCCTTCGACAAGCACGACGAGCATTTCGAGAACGCGCACTACATCGTCACCAGCGCCGTCGGCCACCTGGTCGAGATCCAGGCGCCCGAGCAGTACGACGTCAAGCGCGGCAAATGGAGCTTCGCCCACCTGCCGGTGATTCCGCCGCACTTCGACCTCAAGCCCGTGGACAAGACCAGGACGCGCCTGAACGCGGTGGTCGAGCAGGCGCGGCGCAAGGACGTGGACCGCCTGATCAACGCCTGCGACGCCGGGCGCGAGGGCGAGCTGATCTTTCGCCTGATCGAGCAGTACGCCTTCGGCGGCGATGAAGCCGCCGCTCCAGCCCGCGGAAAGGCGCAGCGCAAGCCGGTGCAGCGCCTGTGGCTGCAAAGCATGACGCCGCAGGCCATCCGCGACGGCTTCGAGCACCTGCGCAGCGACGCGCAGATGCGCGGCCTGCAGGACGCCGCGCGCAGCCGCAGCGAGGCCGACTGGCTGGTCGGCATCAACGGCACGCGCGCCATGACGGCCTTCAACTCGCAGGGCGGCGGCTTCTTCCTGACCACCGTCGGGCGCGTGCAGACGCCCACGCTGGCGGTGGTGGTGGAGCGCGAGGAGCAGATCCGCGCCCACGTGGCGCGCGACTACTGGGAGGTGCACGCCAGCTTCGGCGCCGAGGCCGGCAGCTACGTCGGCAAGTGGTTCGACGCCGCCTGGAAGAAAAACCCCGACGACGCCGAGCAGCGCGCCGACCGCCTGTGGCAGGCCGCGCAGGCGCAGGCCATTGCCGCCGCCGTGCAGGGCCAGCGCTGCCGCGTGCGCGAGGAAAGCAAGCCCAGCACCCAGGCCAGCCCGCTGCTGTTCGACCTGACCAGCCTGCAGCGCGAGGCCAACGGCCGCTTCGGCTATTCGGCCAAGACCACGCTGGCGCTGGCGCAAAGCCTGTACGAGCGCCACAAGGCGCTGACCTACCCGCGCACCGACTCGCGCCACCTGCCCGAGGACTACCTGGCGGTGGCCAAGAAGACCTTCGAGATGCTGGCCGGCGGCCACCAGGGCCACCTGGCGCCGCACGCGCGCAAGGCGCTGGAGGCGGGCTACGTGCGCGCCAGCAAGCGCATCTTCGACAACAGCAAGGTGTCGGACCACTTCGCCATCATCCCCACGTTGCAGGAGCCCGGCAGCCTGTCCGAGGCCGAGCGGCGCCTGTACGACCTGGTGGTGCGCCGCTTCATGGCGGTGTTCTATCCCAGCGCCGAATATCAGGTCACGACCCGCGTCACCACGGCCACGCACGAGGGCAAGGACTACGACTTTCAGAGCAACGGCAAGGTGCTGGTGCAGCCCGGCTGGCTGGCCATCTACGGCAAGGAGGCGGACGACGAGGTCGAGAAAAAGGAGGGCGACAGCGGCAAGTCGCTGGTGGCCGTGCGCCCCGGCGAGCGGGTGCAGCACGAATCGACCGAGATCAAGGCCCTGCGCACGCGCCCGCCGGCACGCTACAGCGAAGCCACCCTGCTGGGCGCCATGGAAGGCGCCGGCAAGACCATCGACGACGACGAGCTGCGCGAGGCCATGCAGGAAAAGGGCCTGGGCACGCCCGCCACGCGCGCGGCCATCATCGAGGGCCTGATCGGCGAGAAATACCTGCTGCGCGAGGGCCGCGAGCTGATCCCCACCGCCAAGGCGTTCCAGCTGATGACGCTGCTGCGCGGGCTGCAGGTCGAGGAACTCAGCAAGCCCGAACTGACCGGCGAGTGGGAATACAAGCTGGCGCAGATGGAAAAGGGCCAGCTCAGTCGCGAGGCCTTCATGCGCGAGATCGCCGCCATGACCGAGCGCATCGTCCAGAAGGCCAAGGAGTTCGACCGCGACAGCGTGCCGGGCGACTACGCCACCTTGCACACGCCCTGCCCGCACTGCGGCGGCGTGGTGAAGGAAAACTACCGCCGCTATGCCTGCGTCGGCCGGTCGGACGACGCTTCACTTTCCGGGGTCGACGGCGCCGCCGAAGGCTGCGGCTTTTCCTTCACCAAGACGCCGGGCGGGCGCACCTTCTCGACCGAGGAGGCCGAAACGTTCCTGCGCGAGCGCCGCATCGGCCCGCTGGACGGCTTTCGCAGCAAGGCCGGCTGGCCCTTCAGCGCCGAGCTGACCCTGGTGCCCGACGAGGCGACGGGCATCCCCAAGCTCGAGTTCGACTTCGGCGACGACGCCAAGGCCGAGCAGACGGGCGAGATCGTCGACCTGTCGGCGGTCGAGAACCTGGGGCCGTGCCCCAAGTGCGGCGGCGCCGTCAAGGCCTTCGGCAAGAGCTACGTGTGCGAGCGCAGCGTGCCCACCGCGCAGCAGCCGGTGCCCAGCTGCGACTTCAAGAGCGGCCAGGTCATCCTGCAGCAGCCGGTGGAGCCGGCGCAGATGAGAAAGCTGCTGCAGGACGGCAAGACCGACGTGCTGGACAAGTTCGTCAGCATGCGCACGCGCCGCCCCTTCAAGGCCCGCCTGGCCTGGAACGCCGAGGAGGGCAAGGTCGGCTTCGAGTTCGAGCCGCGCGAAGGCGGCCGCAAATACCCGCCGCGCAAGACCGCGGCCGCCGCCGCCGCTGCCAAAACTACAAAATCAGGAGCTGCCGGCGCTCGATCCACGGGCGCTGCAGCCCCAAAAACCTCAAAAACCGCGGCCACCGCCAAGAAAGCCGCCACGCCCGTCAAAAAGACCGCCAAGGCCCCGCGCGCCGGCACGCTCAAGCCCAGCGCCGCCCTGCAGGCCGTCATCGGCGCCGGCCCCTTCGGCCGCGGCGAGGTGATGAAGAAGCTGTGGGACTACATCAAGGCCCACCAACTGCAAGACCCGCAGGACAAGCGCAGCATCCGCGCCGACGACAAGCTGAGGCCCGTCTTCGGCGCCGACAGCGTCGGCATGTTCAAGCTGGCGGGCATCGTGGGCCAGCATCTGTCCTGATCCGGGCTGCGCCATGCCGACGTCGCCCATCCACCGCCGCCCCCGCATCGGCCTGGCCCTGGGCAGCGGCTCGGCACGCGGCTGGGCGCACATCGGGGTGCTGCGGGCGCTGCTGGAGGCCGGCATCAAGCCCGACGTGGTGTGCGGCGCCTCGGTGGGCGCCATCGTGGGCGCGGCCTATGCCACGGGGCAGCTCGACCGCTTCGAGGACTGGGTGCGCGGCATGGACCGGCGCGCCGTGATGTCGCTCATGGACTTCAACCTGAGCGGCGGCATGCTCAAGGGCGGGCGGCTGGTGGCCACCTTGCGCGAGCACTTCGACGCCCAGCCGATCGAGGCGCTGGCCATGCCCTTTGCCGCCGTCGCCACGGCGCTGCACACCGGCGACGAGGTGTGGCTGCGCAGCGGCTCGGTGACCGACGCGGTGCGCGCCTCGTTCGCGCTGCCGGGCCTGTTCACGCCGGTGTGGCAGGACGGGCGCCTGCTGGCCGACGGCGGCCTGGTCAACCCGGTGCCGGTGACGCTGGCGCGCGCGCTGGGTGCCGACTGGGTGATCGCGGTCGATCTGAACCACGACAAGCTGGCACGCTACTTTCACGACACGCCGGCGTCGGCGCCCGAACCCGAGCCGCCCGAGGCATCGGCCGGCTGGATGCAGTCGCTGCAGCAGGGCCTGGGCGCGCTGTGGCCGCTGGGCAAGGACGCGCCGGCGCCCGACGCCGAGCCGCCGCTGCCCTCGCTGCTGAGCGTGGTGAGCGACAGCATCAACGTGATGCAGGTGCGCATCACGCGCAGCCGCATGGCGGGCGATCCGCCCGAGGCGGTGGTGGCGCCACGCCTGGCGCACATGGCGCTGCTGGACTTTCACCGTGCGGCCGAGGCCATCGACGCCGGCCGCGCCGCCACGCGCGAAATCCTGCCGCAGCTGGCCGAGCTGGGCCTGATCAGCCCGCCCGCCGCGCCCGCGCCGCCCGCGCCGAATCCGCCTTCAGCCTGAGCGCGGCGCGACGCCGTCCATGGCAAAGCGCCGCGGCACCGCCAGCAGCACCGCCGCCATGAAGACGGCGGCCACGGCCATGCCGACGTACAGCTCGCTGGTGGCGGCCGCCAGCGCGGCCTTCAGCCAACTCTGCACCGCGGCGGGCGCGGCGCCGCCCTGCAGCAGCGCCAGCACCGAGTCGACGCCGGCCGGCAGCTCGCCGCGCAGCGCCGGCGGCGCCTGCGCCAGCCGCTGGCCCATGGCGTGGTTGAACAGGGCGCCGAACACCGCCGCGCCCAGGCTTTGCCCCAGGTAGCGCGCGAACATGTTGCCGCCGGTGACCACGCCGCGCTGCTGCCAGCCCACCACCGACTGCGCGCCCACCAGCAGCGCGGTGGACAGCAGGCCGAAGCCGGCGCCCAGCACCAGCTGGTCGAGCACCACCGCCCACACCGGCTGCGGCTGCGGCAGGGCGCGAAAGCCCAGCGCCGCCGCCAGCGCCAGCGCGGCGCCCAGCAAGGCCGTGTCGCGATAGCCGATGCGCAGGTACAGCCGCGCCGACAGCGCCGAGGCCGCGGGCCAGCCCAGGCTCAGGCTGGCCAGCACCAGGCCGGCGGCAATGGCGCCCAGGCCCTGCACCGACTGCAACAGGGTGGGCAGATAGATGCTGGGCGCCATCATGGCCAGGCCCATGGCGATCATCACGAGGTTGGAGCCGGCCAGCGCGCGGTCGCGCCACAGCCAGCCGGGCATCACCGGCTCGGCGGCGCGCCCTTCCACCCACACCAGCGCCGCCAAGGCCGCGGCGGCGGTGGCCAGCAGCGCCAGCGAGGGCGCCGAGCCCCAGGCCCAGGCCTGTCCGCCCTCCAGCAGCGCCACGATCAGCGCGCCCAGCGCCAGCAGCACCAGGGCGGCGCCGGCCCAGTCGATGCGCGGGCGGCGCAGCTGGCGCCGCTCGTGCAGAAAGCGCCCGATCAGGCCCAGCGCCAGCACGCCGATCGGCAGGTTGACCAGAAAAATCCAGTGCCAGCTGGCGTACTGGGCAAAGGCGCCGCCCAGCAGCGGCCCGGCAATGGCCGCCATGCCCCACATGCTGGACAGCCAGCCCTGCACGGCGCCGCGCTCTTCCACCGCATACAAATCGCCCGCCAGCGTGTTGACGGTGGCCATCACCGCGCCCGCGCCCAGGCCCTGCAGGCCGCGAAACACGATCAGCGCATGCATGCTCCACGCCAGCGAGCAGGCCGCCGAGCCGGCCAAAAAAATGAGGGCGCCGCCGATCAGCACCGGCTTGCGGCCCAGCAGGTCGGCCAGCTTGCCGTAGATCGGGATGGTCACGGTCTGCGCCAGCACGTAGATCGAGAACACCCAGCTCACCAGGGCCAGGCCGCCCAGATCGCCCACGATCTGCGGGATGGCGGTGGCCACGATGTTGGTGTCCATGGCGGCCAGCAGCATCATGGCCATCAGGCCGGCCAGCACCCAGCGGCGCTGGCGCGCGTCGGGCGCGGCGGGGGCCGGCGCCGCGGCGACGGTCATGACTCGGCGGCGTCCGCAACCGACTGCACGGTGGTCAGCGCCAGGCACAGGTCCTGCCAGGCCTTGGCCTTGTCGGGCAGGGCGCGCAGCAGGTAGGCCGGGTGGTAGGTCACGATCACCGGCACGCCCTGGTAGTGGTGCACGCGCCCGCGCAGGCGGCCGATGGGCTCGCTGGTGTTCAGCAGCGCCTGCACGGCAAAGCGCCCCATGGCCAGGATGATGCGCGGGCGCACCAGTGCCACCTGGCGGCGCAGGTAGGGCTCGCACTGCGCCATTTCGTCCGGCAGCGGGTTGCGGTTGCCCGGCGGGCGGCACTTGATGACGTTGGCGATGTAGACGCCGTGCTTCAAGCCATTTTGGCCTCCAGCGCCCACTGGATAAGCGCTGTCAGCTTCCGCTTTGATAGCATCATCGATGGTGCGCGACAGGCCGATGGCGGCCAGCATGTTGTCCAGCAGCTTGCCGGCCGGGCCGACGAAGGGCTCGCCCAGGCGGTCCTCGGTCTCGCCCGGCGCCTCGCCCACCACCATCCAGTCGGCCGTGCGGCTGCCGACGCCGAACACCGCCTGCGTGCGGCCCACGCACAGCCCGCAGGCGCGGCAGCCGGCCACGGCGGCCTGCAGCGCGTCCCAGTCCATGGCCTCGATGCCGGCGGGACGCGGGCTGGGCACGAAGTCGCCGGCGGGCGCGGGCGCTGCGGCTGGTGCAGCGGGGGCGGGCGGCGTGGCGCGCACGCGCGGCGGTGGCGATGCGGCCGGGGCCATGGGCGTCGCAGGCTGCACGGGCGGCACCGCCTCGGCCGCCACTGCCGCCACCCGTTCGGCCGGCGGCGTGGGCGCCCTGGGCTGCGGTGCCCACAGCCGCACGCCCATTTCCGCGAGCATCGCCCGCTGGCGCGCATCCAGATCCAAAGTCATCATGCCCCCACGCTCCCCCGCTTCGCGTGGTGCGCTGCCCCCCGAGGGGGCGTTCGCGCCTTCGGGCGGCCGGGCGGCGCTCACGCCGCACCCCCATCCGCCAGCCGCAGGTTCATCACCACCGCATCCTCGCGCTGGCCGCGGCCGGCGGGGTAATAGGCCTTGCGCAGGCCGACCTGGGCAAAGCCGTGCTGGCGGTAGATGTGCTGAGCGCGCACATTGCTGGCGCGCACCTCCAGCCACAGCCATTCGGCCTGCTGCCAGCGCGACCACAGCGCCAGCGCGTCCAGCATGGCGCGCGCCCAGCCCTGGTGCTGGTAGGCCGGCGCGACGGTGATGTTGAGCAGGTGCACCTCGCGGTAGCCGGCCATGGCGACGAAGTAGCCCGCCAGCTCGTCACCGACCCACAGGCACTGCGCCAGGTAGCCGGCGGCAACGCTGTCGCTGAAGTTGCCGCGCGACCAGGGGTGGCTGTAGACGGCCTGCTCGATGGTCTGCACCGCGTCCAGTTGCGCGGCCGACAGCGGCTCGAAGCGCGCCGCACCCGGCGGACGGGGCAGCGCGTCGGCGAGGGGCGGGGTGGGCAGGGCGCTCATGATCGCTCGCCTGACGTCAGCGCGCGGCCGCCGCGGCGCGCTCGGCGGTGGTTTGCGCCACCTTGTCGCGCACGTACAGCGGCAGCGCCTGCTCGGCCGGCACCGCACGGCCGGCGGCCAGCAGCGCCGGCGCCAGGCCCAGCAGGGCGTGCGCGCTGGGCGCGGCGGCGTGTTGCGGCAGCGCCCGCAGCGCGGCCGGCAGGCGTGCGCCGTAGGCCGCGAAGGCGTTGCCGGCCAGCACCCAGGGCGCCGCCGGCCCGGCCGGCAGGGCCAGGGCCTCGGGCGCGCCCACCTGGGCCTCGCCCAAAGCCGTCCAGCCGGCGCCGGCCGTCCAGGCCCAGGGCTGGGCATAGACCTGGTCCATGCGCGCGTCCAGCAGCGCCAGCACGGACGTGCCGCCGTGGGCGGCGCGCGCGTCCTCGGCCACGGCCAGCAGGGTGTCGACCGGCAGCACCGGCACGGCGGCGCCGAAGGCCAGGCCCTGCGCCACGGCGCAGGCGGTGCGCAGGCCGGTGAACGAGCCCGGCCCGCGCCCGAAGGCGATGGCGTCCAGCTCGGCCAGCGCGAGGCCCGCCTCGTGCAGCAGGCGCAGCACGATGGGAATCAGCGTGCTGGAGGCCTGCGCGCCGCCGGCGCCCGTGTGCAGCCACTGCCGCTCGCCGCGCTGCACGCCGATGGACAACTGCTCGGTGCTGGTGTCGAAGGCCAACAGCTTCATGAGGCGGCCTCCTGCAACGCGTGGTCGCCCCGCGTGGCGGCCGGCGCCGTCACGCCCAGCAGGATGCCGGCCGTCACCAGCACCAGCCCGGCGACCAGGTTCCAGCCCAGCGGCTCACCCAGCAGCGCCACCGCGCCCAGCGCCGACAGGCCGGGCACCAGGGCGGTCAGCATGGTGGTGCGCACCGGCCCGAAGCACCGGATCATGACGACGAAGGTGATGCCGGCCAGCACCACCAGGCCCAGGCCCTGGAACAGCGCCTGCGCGATGACTTCGCTCCACGGCGCCTGGTGCAGCCGCGAAGGCAGCCAGCCCAGCGCCGTGCCCAGCACGAAGAAGGGCACGTAGCACAGCGCGCCGAAGGCCGTGATGGCGATAGTGGCGCGCACCGCGTCGAACGCGAAGCGCCGCGCCAGCACGCCGTACATCGACCAGCAGAAAGCCGCGCTGACAAAGATCAGGTCGCCCTTCCACACTTCGCCGCCCGTCAAGGCCGTGCGCAGGCTGGCGCCGCCCACCACCAGGCCGCCGCCGGCAATGCAGCCCAGCGCCAGCAGCCGCGCGCGCGTCAGCCGCTCGCCCAGGATCGGCACCGCCAGAAAGCCCGCCCACAGCGGCAGGCTGCCGGGCATCAGCACCGAGGCGTGCGCGGCCGGCGCGTAGAAAAAGCCCGCATAGCACAGCACCGAATACAGCAGGCCGCCGAACAGCCCGGCCCAAGCGGTTTGCCTGAATGGCAGGGGCGACAGCCCCCACAGCGAGGCGCTGCCATGCGCCGGCCCGCCGCGCCGCGTGAGCCACAGCGCCCAGGGCACGGTGACCACGGCCGCGCCCCCCAGGCGCACCAGCGCCAGGTCGAAGGGCAGCAGGGTGTGGGAGACCGAGGCCCGGCCGACGATGATGAAGCCGGTCCACAAGGCCACCGTGACGACGGCCGCCAGGGTGCCGGTCGCGCGCGGTGACAGGGGCATGGGGCGATTATCGCCCTGCGCCCCTCGGCGCGGCGCTACCCCGGCCCCACGTTGCCGTCGCCAAAGCGGATGTTGGTCTCGACCGGCGCGTCGGGGTCGTAGGGCGGCGGGTTGCGCGGGCCCGGGCGCGGCGCGGCGCGCACCGGCGCGGGCGGCTGGCCGGCGGCGGGCGCCACGCGGGTGCAGGTGACGGCCTCGGGGATGCCGGCGTAGCTCAGGCGCACCAGGCGCTGGTCCACGCCCAGGCCGAAGTCGGCCGTGAGGGTGGCATCGCCGTAAATCAACGCGTCGGCCTGCTGCGATGGCCGCCGCTCCAGCACGGCGTGGCCGCGCTGGCCGTCCAGCAGGGCCATGTCCTCGTACAGCCGCGCCTCGAAGCCGAGGCCCTGGGGGCATTGGTAGGCCAGGCGCGGCGCGTCGCGCAGGGCGGCGCAGCCGGCCAATGCGCCGAACACTATCAAATAAATAGCTACCTGCGCTTGGTGCGCAAGCGCCACAGACCGATTTGGCTTGAAACCGCTGCGCACGCCGCGCCTACTTGGGCCACAGCGCCCACAGCTGGAGCGGCTGCTTCATGCGCCCGGCCAGCTCGCCCGCCTCGGCACCCCAGCCGGCAAAGTAGTCGGCGCGCACGGCGCCGCGGATGGCGCTGCCGGTGTCCTGCGCCAGCACCAGGCGCTGCAGCTTGGCCACCGGCCCGCTGGAGACCAGCCACACCGGCGTGCCGTAAGGGATGCTTTGCGGATCGACGGCGATCGAGCGCCCGGGCGTCAGCGCCACGCCTTGCGCGCCCTTGGGGCCGAACTGCTCGTCCAGCGGCGTGAGCGGCTCTTCGCGGAAGAACACCACGCGCGGGTTGCTCCACAGAAAGTCCTGCACGCGCTCGGGGTGCTCGGCCAGCCAGGCCTTGATGCCGGGCCAGGTGGCGTCCTGGATGGCGCCCTGACTCAGCAGCCAGCTGCCGGGGCTGCGATAGGGCTGGTTGTTGGTGCCGGCAAAGGCCAGGCGCACCAGGCGCTGGCTGCCGTCGGGCTCGGTCACGCGCACCCGGCCCGAACCCTGGATCTGCAGGATCATGGCGTCCACCGGGTCGGCCAGCCAGGCGATCTCGCTGCCGGCCAGCTGGGCGCGCACCTCGGGGCGGGTGTCGATGTCGCGCCGCGTGTACCAGGTCTGGCGCGCGTTCAGGCCGGGCGGCGGGGCGAAGATGGGCACCTGGAAGGCGCCGCCGGGCTGGCGCGCGGCCTCGTACACGGGCTCGAAATAGCTGGTCAGCAGGCCATCCGTGACGCTGCCGTTCAGCGGCTCGACGCGGTAGGGCTGCAGGCGCTGGCGCATCCACTGGCGCTGCTCCTCGGGCGTGGCCAGCGACAGGCGCCGCACCTCGCTGCACAGGGCCTTGAAGGCGGCCGGCGGGCGCTCGCAGCTTTTCAGCCAGGCGTTCCAGGCCTCGTAGGTGGCGTCCTGGTCGAAGCCCGGCAGGTCGGCCCAGCGCACCGGCACCCAGCGGCTGCCCGGGCGCTGCAGCGCCGGCCCGGTGGGCACGCTGTCGGGCGTGGCGGTGAGTGGCGGCAGGGGCGACTCGGCGCCTGCGGCCGGCACGCTGGGCGCCGGCGGCTTGAGCGCGCAGCTGGCCAGCGTTCCTACAATGGCGGCCATTGCCAAAACACGGACTCCCCGCGACATGACGATCCTGATTCTCGAAGCACTGGGCGTGCTGGTGCTGTTTTTGCTGATGATCTGGTGGACCATGTTTTCGGGACGCAAGAAGGGCGAGTTGCCGCCCAGTGAATCGTCGGAACAGCGGGACGAAGGCCCCAAGGGTCCGCCAGCCTGAACGACTCAGGGCGCGCGGCGCCGAGTCGATGGACTGGCTCGCGCCATTATGGTTCCAAGCTCGGCCTGCACGGCGCGGGGCGGTGCAGGCCCGCGCGCGCACCACATCGGTGCAGCGGGGTGATCGGTGGTCACGTCGCTGGCGTTTCGCACCAAGTTCGATTTTCATAGCGTCCAGCCCTTTTCCATCAAGCGCTGCGGCGCTTCCACCTTCATTCATTCTTCCTCTTCGGCGCGCTTGGCACGCTAGTTGCTGAGCTCTGCTTGCAAGCACGGCACCCGCCGTGGCTTCCAAGCGGTTCGGGGACAGGCCCCGGGGAGAAGATGGTGACTCGATCCAGACTGGTGATGGTGGGCAACGGCATGGCGGGCGTGCGCACGCTGGAAGAGCTGCTGAAGATCGCGCCCGATCGCTACGACATCACGGTGTTCGGCGCCGAGCCGCACCCCAACTACAACCGCATCCTGCTGTCGCCGGTGCTGGCGGGCGAGCAGCAGCTGTCGCAGATCGTGCTGAACGACTGGAGCTGGTATCGCGAGCACGGCATCCAGCTCCACGCCGGCTGCACGGTGACCGCGGTCGACCGGCGCCGGCGCCTGGTGCGCGGCGTGACGGCCGCCGGCCAGGCCATCGAGGCCGGCTACGACCGCCTGATCCTGGCCACGGGCTCCAAGCCCTTCATGCTGCCGATCGCCGGCAGCGAGCTGCAGGGCGTGCTGGCCTACCGCGACATCGCCGACACCGAGGCCATGATCGATGCGGCGGCGAAGTACCAGCACGCCGTGGTCATCGGCGGGGGGCTGCTGGGCCTGGAGGCCGCCAACGGCCTGATGAAACGCGGCATGCAGGTCACCGTGGTGCATGGGGCAGAGTGGCTGATGGAGCGCCAGCTCGACCGCGTGGCCGGGCAGATGCTGCAAAAGGCACTGAGCGAGCGCGGCATGCGGTTTTTGATGCAGGCGCAGACCCAGGAGCTGCTGGGCAACGAGGCCGACCGGGTGCGGGCCGTGCGCTTCAAGGACGGCAGCGAGGTCCCCGCCGACCTGGTGGTGATGGCCGTGGGCATACGCCCCAACACGGCCCTGGCCGAGTCCATGCACCTGCATGTGAACCGCGGCATCGTCGTGGGCGACACGCTGCAGACCACCACCGACGCGCGCATCTACGCCGTGGGCGAATGCGCGGCGCACCGGGGCATCGCCTACGGCCTGGTGGCGCCGCTGTTCGAGCAGGGCAAGGTATTGGCGAATCACCTGGCGGAGTTCGGCATCGGCCGCTACCCCGGCTCGCAGACCTCCACCAAGCTCAAGGTCACGGGCATAGACCTGTTCTCGGCCGGCGATTTCATGGGTGGCCCGGACACCGAGGAAATCCTGCTCAGCGACCCCGCCAGCGGCCAGTACAAGAAGCTGGTGCTGAAGGACGACAAGCTGGTCGGCGCCTGCCTGTACGGCAACACCGTGGACGGCAGCTGGTACTTCAAGCTGCTGCGCGATGCGCGGCCGGTGAGCGACATCCGCGCCACGCTGATGTTCGGCGAGAGCAACATCGGCGAGGGCGGCCACGCCGGCCAGAGCCAGGCCGCCGCCATGCCCGACACGGCCGAGGTCTGCGGCTGCAACGGCGTGAGCAAGGGCGCGATCTGCAAGGCCATCAAGGACAAGGGCCTGTTCACGCTGGACGAGGTGCGCAGGCACACCAAGGCCAGCGCCAGCTGCGGCTCCTGCACCGGCCTGGTGGAGCAGATCCTGATGGCCACGGTGGGCGGCGCCTACGCCGCCACGCCCAAGACCAAACCGGTCTGCGCCTGCACCGACCACGGCCACCAGGCCCTGCGCGACGCGATCCGCACGCACCATCTGCTGTCCAAGGAGGCGGTGTTCGCCTTCATGGAATGGAAGACGCCCGACGGCTGCCCCAGCTGCCGCCCGGCCGTCAACTACTACCTGCTGAGCACCTGGCCCAAAGAGGCGCAGGACGACCCGCAAAGCCGCGCCATCAACGAGCGCAGCCACGCCAACATCCAGAAGGATGGCACCTACAGCGTGATCCCGCGCATGTGGGGCGGCGAGACCACGGCCGATGAGCTGCGCCGCATTGCCGACGTGGTGGACAAGTACCAGATTCCCACGGTGAAGGTGACGGGCGGCCAGCGCATAGACCTGCTGGGCGTGAAGAAGGAAGACCTGCAGAACGTCTGGAACGACATCGGCATGCCCAGTGGCCACGCCTATGCCAAGGCGCTGCGCACCGTGAAGACCTGTGTGGGCAGCGAATGGTGCCGCATGGGCACGCAGGACAGCACGCAAATGGGCAAGGATTTGGAGCGCGCCTTTGTCGGCATGCATGCACCGCACAAGCTCAAGTTCGCCGTCAGCGGCTGCCCGCGCAACTGCGCCGAGAGCGGCATCAAGGACGTGGGCGTGATCGGCGTCGATTCGGGCTGGGAGATGTATATCGCCGGCAACGGCGGCATCAAGACCGAGGTGGCGCAGTTCTTCACCAAGGTGAAGACCGCCGCCGAGGTGCTGGAGTACACGGGCGCCTTCATGCAGCTGTACCGCGAGGAGGGCTGGTACCTGGAGCGCACGGTGCACTACGTGGCGCGCGTGGGCCTGGACCACGTGAAGAAGAAGGTGCTGGACGACGCCGCCAACCGCCAGGCCCTGTGGGCGCGGCTGCAGCAGGCGCTGGCCGGCGAGCCCGATCCGTGGTTCGAGGGCGAACGGGCGCGCGTGGATGCGCGCCAGTTCATCCCGATCGTGCCGCAGGCCGCGCCATTCGATGCCCAATCGACCTGCAGCCGGCCAGCGGCAAGCGCCATCAGCTCTTGAAAGAATAGCAATGACCGAATGGACCGCCATCTGCTTCGTGCACGACATCCCCGCCCTGGGCGCGCGCCGCGTGCGCCGCGCCCGCGGCCTGGACGTGGCCATCTTCCGCAACGGCGCGGGCGAGCTGTTCGCCCTGCTCGACCGCTGCCCGCACCAGGGCGGCCCGCTGTCGCAGGGCCTGGTGTTCGGCCGCAGCGTGGCCTGCCCGCTGCACGGCTGGACGATCGAGCTGGCCGACGGCCAGGCCGCCGCGCCCGACACCGGCTGCACGCCGCGCTTCGCGCTCAAGGTCGACGCCGGCATCGTGTACCTCAGCACGCAGGAGCTGGCCAGCCACGCGCTCGACCTGCCGGCGCCGGTGGCCGGCCCCTGCCGGCGCCGCCATGCCCTGGCCTGAATCCCGCTCCGTCCCCTGAACCCAGCCGAAAGCCCAAGATGTCCTACCTCAGCCCAACAGAGTTCGTCACCAAGATGGTGGATACCGGCGAAGCCAAGATCCACATGTCCACGCGCGACACCCTGATCCGCGCCTACATGGCCGGCGCCATCCTGGCGCTGGCGGCGGTGTTCGCCGTCACCGCCTCGGTGATGAGCGGCTCGGCCCTGATCGGCGCGCTGCTGTTTCCGGTGGGGGTGTGCATGCTCTACCTGCTGGGCTTCGACCTGCTGACCGGCGTGTTCATGCTGACGCCGCTGGCCTGGTTGGACAAGCGACCGGGCGCCAGCATCAAAGGCATCCTGCGCAACTGGGGCCTGGTGTTCGTCGGCAACTTTCTGGGCGCGCTCACCGTGGCGGCGATGATGGCCTTCATCTTCACCTATGGCTTTTCGGTGCCGCCCAACGAGATCGGCCAGAAGATCGGCCACATCGGCGAGGCGCGCACCCTGGGCTACGCCAAGTACGGGCTGATGGGCTGGCTGACCATCTTCTTGCGCGGCGTGCTGTGCAACTGGATGGTGTCGACCGGGGTCGTCGGCGCCATGATCTCCACCACCGTCAGCGGCAAGGTCATCGCCATGTGGATGCCCATCATGCTGTTCTTCGCCATGGGCTTCGAGCACTCGGTGGTCAACATGTTTTTGTTTCCCTCGGGCCTGATGATGGGCGGCAACTTCTCCATCCTGGACTACTTCATCTGGAACGAAATCCCGGTGGTGCTGGGCAACCTGGTGGGCGGCATCGCCTTCACCGGCCTGACGCTGTACACCACGCACGCCCGCACCGCGCCGGCGCGCACGCTGGCCTGAGTCTGGTCATGAGCATCGGCGCCTACATCAAGCAGATCGGCCGCGGCGCGCGCGGCGCCAGGGGGCTCACGCGCGCCCAGGCGTCCGACCTGCTGGGCCAGGTGCTGGACGGGCGGGCCGGCGAGCTGGAGGTGGGCGCCTTCTGCGTCGCCATGCGCATCAAGGGCGAGACGGCCGAGGAGATGTGCGGCTTCGTCGACGCGGCGCAGGCGCGCGTGGCCCGCTTTCCGGCGGGCGCCGACGGCCGGCCGCTGATCGTGCTGCCCAGCTACAACGGCGCGCGCAAGCTGCCGGTGCTGACCCCCCTGCTGGCCCTGCTGCTGGCGCGCGCCGGCGAGAGCGTGCTGCTGCACGGCATGCGCACCGAGGCCGGCCGGGTTGTGTCGTCCGATGTGCTGGCAGCGCTTGATCTGCCTGCGCTGGCAGCCATCAAACCGATAGCATCGGGCAAAGTCGCCCATGTCGCCACGCCGCTGCTGCACCCCGGCCTGGCGCGCCTGCTGGCCACGCGCGAAACCCTGGGCCTGCGCAACCCCGGCCACAGCGTTGTCAAGCTGCTCACCCCCTGCGCCGGCCCGGCGCTGCTGGTGACCAACTACACGCACCCCGCGTACTTCGACACCCTGTGCGCCAGCTGCGCCACCCTGGGCCTGGACGCGCTGCTGTCGCGCGGGCTGGAGGGCGAACCGGCCGCCAACCCGCGCCGCGCGTCGCGCCTGGACGCCTTTGTCGCCGGCGCGCACCAGCTGCTGGACGAGCAGCAGCCCGGCACGGCCGCCGAGGTGCCCGGCCTGCCCGCCGCCATCGACGCGACCGCCACGGCCGACTACACGCGCCGGGTGCTGGCCGGCGAGCTGCCGGTGCCGGCGGCCCTGCAGCGCCAGGTCGATCGCATCGTCGAGTTGAGCGCGCGCATCACGGCGAGGACACCGTCATGACCCGCAGCCTTGGCAGCTGCACCCTGGTCGGCGCCGGCCCGGGCGACCCCGAGCTGCTCACGCTCAAGGCGCTGAAGGCCATCCAGGCCGCCACCGTGCTGCTGGTCGACGACCTGGTGAGCGCGGCCATCGTGGCCCTGGCGCCGGCCGCCGCGCGCGTGGTGCCGGTGGGCAAGCGCGGCGGCTGCCGCAGCACGCCGCAGGCCTTCATCCACCGGCTGATGGTGCGGGCCGTGCGCGCCGGCGAGCACGTGGTGCGACTGAAGGGGGGCGATCCCTTCATCTTCGGCCGCGGCGGCGAGGAGGTGGAGCACCTGCGCGCCGCCGGCATCGCCGTCACGGTGGTCAACGGCATCACCGCCGGCCTGGCCGGCATGACGGGTCTGGGCGCACCGCTCACGCACCGCGAGCATGCGCATGGCGTGCTGTTCGTCACCGGCCACAACCACCCGGGCGAGGCGGCCACCGACTGGCGCCAGCTGGCCGCCACCGCGCGCGACGCGCGCCTGACCCTGGTCATCTACATGGGCGTGGCCGGCTGCGCCGACATCCAGCAGGGCCTGCTGCAAGGCCTGCCCGCGCACACGCCGGCGGTGGTGATCCAGCACGTCAGCCTGCCCCGGCAGCGCCACGTGCGCACCACGCTGGGCCGCCTGCAGGGCAGCATCGAACGCGAAGGCCTGGGCAGCCCGGCGGTGATCGTGGTCGGCGACGTGGTGCGCGGCGTGGCAGCGAGCAATTTATGGGTCGAAACAGCCTGCGGCCGTTGCTGAACAAGCGCGGGCAGCTTTTATTTTTATAGCTTTGCGCGAACGACGGCTGCGCCCCAACCCTCACCCCGCCACCAGCTCGTACGCCGTGCTGCGCCCGCCCCCCTCCAGCTTGCGCAGCACGCCCAGCGCCATCAGTTCGTTGATGTCGCGCAGCGCCGTGTCGGGCGAGGACTTGGTCATGGCCGCCCACTTGCTGCTGCTCAGCTTGCCCTCGAAACCGTCGAACCAGCGGTTCAGCATCTGCGTCTGGCGCGGGTTCATCGGCGTGCCGGCCCAACGCTGCCAGAAGCGCGCCTTGGCCAGCACCGCATCCAGGCCATCGTGCGCGCTCGCCACCGCGCGCTCCAGCGCGGCCAGGAACCAGGTCAGCCAGGGCGTCACGTCCAGCGCGTCGGCGCGCGTCACCGTCTGGGTGCGCTCCAGAATCTCGTAATAGGCCTTGCGCTCGCGCTGAATCTGCGCCGACAGGCTGTAGTAGCGCTGCGGCGCCATGCCGTCGGCGCGCGCCAGCAGCAGGTCGCCCACCGCGCGGGCGATGCGCCCGTTGCCGTCGTCGAACGGATGCAGCGTGACCAGCCACAGGTGCGCCAGCCCGGCCTTGATCAGCCCCGGCTCGCCGGTCGGCGCGTTCACCCAGGCCAGAAAGTTGTCCATCTCTTGCGCCAGCCGCGTGGCCGGCGGCGCCACGAAGTGCACGCGCTGGCGCTGCACCGGGCCGGAAACCACTTCCATCGGCCCCGCCGCATCGTCGCGCCAGGCCCCCACGCAGATGCGCGCGACCCCGCTGTACCCGGTGGGAAACAGCGCCGCATGCCAGCCGAACAACCGCTCCGCGCTCAAAGGCGCGTCGCAGCGGCCCGTGGCGTCCAGCACCATCGCCACCACGCCCTCCACATGCCGATCCACCGGCGCCAGCGCGCCGATGTCCACCCCCAGCCGCCGCGCGATCGACGAACGGACGGATGCCACCGGCAACGCCTCGCCCTCGATCGCACTGGTCTTGACCACGTCCTCGGTCAGCGCCGCCAGACTGGCCTGGCCTTGGGCGGCCAGCCCCACATCGGCCAAGCGCCCCGCCAGCAAGCCCTGCGCGCGACTCACGCACTCCAGCGCGGGCCAGTCGGTGAGTTGCCAGAGGTAGATTTTTTCACCGCGTGACATGCGGAGATTGTGGAATTTAATCGCCGCAACCACAACGAGCCGCGCACCGGCTTATGCCCTACGATTGCGCTCGCAACCATACCCGATTGGATTGACCTGTTTCCCTATGGCATGATCTCAACGCAAGAGCACCGATCTGTCACATCTCCTCGTGGTCATACAAACCATTGGCTTTAGCCCACGCGAGCCACTCCACCTCTTCGCTCTCCAGAATTTCCAGCTCGCAATCTATGGCCAGGCGCTCTGGAAACAAAATCAAGTTATCGCAAGACCATCGCGCTGATGGCGCGATCAGGCCATCACACCCCAAATACTCCACCGCAGCCCCGATCTGCTGAGTTCGCAGCAAACCAACCTCTTTGTATTGCTCCCTGGGCACGCCCAAGCTCGCGATGTCAGCCTGAATGAGCTTCAACGTACGCCGTGAAGAAACCTGCAAGCGGTGAACTGTTACCGGCTTCGTCGGAACTGGGGTCATTCGCGCGTAGTGAAAGGAAATCTCGGCCAGCGATCCTTCTCTCTGCTGGCTGGTGTACAGCACGGGAGCGGCTCGCGGAACCATCCATCGCCCGCCGTTGGTCGAAGCAGCGACAGGCGACAGGTTCTGCCTCGTTGCCCTGAAAACAACGCCATCAAAGGGCACTGGCTTAAAGGCCGCCAGTGCCTCCAGCAAATCAGGATCATGCTGCACGATGCAATCTCTGTCTTATAGGTAAACCCCATCGAGCAGTCGATCCACTACGGCAAGTACATCGTCTACCTGTCCCTGCTGAATCAGTTCAGCCGGCACTCTTCCTTCGAGGACGCGCTGGCGCGATAGCAACCACATGCGTGCGTCCCGGGGTTCGTAGACGTCCGCCAGTTTGTCTACGATGTACTCCAGCTCCAGCAGTTGTTTTTCAGTTGCCGCATGCGGCAATGTCTTCCCGGTGCTCCACCGGGACACCGTCTCCGGCCTGACATTCAAGATATTGGCTATGTCAGCCGAACGCATAGCTCCCTTGTCATGAATCGATTCAAGCCGACGCGCGATGGCATTGGCACCCATTGCGACTCCTCAAGAAGTTGAAGAAGTTGAGAATTAGCCATTCCCGACACGGGCGATCCGTGTCTTGGGATGGCTTGCGAACGACTTTTCCCGGCGTTCTTTGGCATAAGGCCCCAAAGTCGTTCTCAGCGTGTTGAGCCCCTTCGCCTTGACCTGCATCTTCTTGAGCAGATCCTCTGGGAGAGACATCTGTTTGGCAATCATGGCCACATCACTGGCAGGGCGGATGTGATCCTCCAAAAACCACGAGGGCCGAAGCGTTTCTGGGATTTGGCCCAGTGCGGCCACCTGCTGGCTGCGCTGATGCAAAAAATGCCGCTCCGGCATCGCACACATGTCCTCGACCCCACGCGGGCAACAGTGCGCATCATGACACCCGAATCTGGCGCGCGCCTTTCCGCCACCAGCCTCAAAAAAACGCTCCGCGTCGTCGCGAGGAAGCGACATGTCGATCTGGGGGATATAGACACGCACCTTTGGGCTAAATCCTCGGCCACTGGGCGGCTTGCGCCAGTTGCTCACCTCCAGCCGCTCGCTCAGAGTAATCCCATGAGCGATACCCCCTACCCCACCAAATGCCATCAGCGACAGGCCTGGTATACCGCCAACATGGTCAGCAACGATGGGCACACCCAACGCTTGAAAATCTGTAGCGGCATCGCAATAACGAACAATCTGGGTTGCATTGCTGTCCGCTCCGCAACCCGCCACGTTCAGCCACAAACCTTGCACATTGGCGGCCCGCAGCCATTCGATCACCGCTAAGCGTTTGGCTGGCGTGCGAAAGATCTCGTACGAAATGGTCAAGGGATACAGAACTTCGATGGCTCCGCCCCCATTGCGGTCAAGCGCGTCCCGCAGGTTGCTCGCGAGCGCGATGTCAATAGGCAACCATGGCGATTCAACCTCAGTGATCAGATGTGTTGGTGCCAGCACCTGAGAGAACCCATTATCCATAGCAAAGGCAGCAAGGCCTTCAGCGCACTGTCTTTGCGCAAACGCTGTCTGAAAGTCCTGCACCGTATGGGGCCGATCCTTGGCCCACGGCAAGTCTTTCATCGATGAACGATACCCACCCGGCGTCGCCATGGCAGCGGTCATTGGGTCAAGAACCACATCAATCCGCCTCTCCTGCGCCAGCGTCAGCAACTCCTTTTGGTGTTTGACCAGCTTGGCTTCCAGAACGACCCCTGTGAACTGGATGTGTCGTGTTGCGATGAAACTCTGTAGCTCAGGGCTACCCACGCGGGCAACACGGATGTAAAGACCTAGGGGATCGGGAGCTGAACGTACGAGGCGCAGATTGGGGGTCATGGCAATGGACTCCAAAGTGTTGGGGAGATTATCTTTTTAACAGCCATTTGTCAAGTCTTATTTATTGACATTTCAATTGACTCGAACCCAACCATGCGAAAAATTGCTGTCCACATCAAATGGCTCCCCCTCACCTCGGTAAGAACAACAACCACACCACCAGCAACACATTCACCACCCCGCTCACGCCCAGCAACAGTTTCCACGGCATCGTCAGGTCGCGCTGCGGCAGCGGGGTATCGGGAAGGCCGCGGTCAGGGGGCAGCTGACGACGCGTTCGAGGGCGAGCAGGAATTCCTCAACGGCTCAAAGTACCGTCGCTTGCCGTGCGCCGCCGCGTTCAAGGCGCGGCTCTTGGCGACCTGATTCTCGACGTAGCGACCTCGTAAGCGCTCGCCACCTATCAGATCAACGCCGCAATCGCCTGACCCATCTCGACGGTGTTGGCCGTGCCGCCCAGGTCGCGCGTGCGCGGGCCTTCGCGCAGCACGGTCTCGATGGCACGCAGGATCGCATCGTGCGCCGCCTGCTCGCCCAGAAACTGCAGCATCAGCGCGGCCGACCAGATCATGGCCACGGGGTTGGCGATGCCTTGGCCGGCAATGTCGGGCGCCGAGCCGTGCACGGGCTCGAACAGGCTGGGGAATTGGCGTTCGGGGTTCAGGTTGGCCGAGGGCGCCAGGCCGATGGTTCCGGTGCAGGCCGGGCCCAGGTCGCTCAGGATGTCGCCGAACAGGTTGCTGGCCACCACGACGTCGAAGCGCTCGGGCTGCAGCACGAAGCGCGCGGTGAGAATGTCGATGTGGTGCTTTTGCACGGCCACCTGCGGGTAGCGCGCAGCCATGGCGTCGGCGCGGCCGTCCCACCAGGGCATGGAAATCGCAATGCCGTTGCTCTTGGTGGCGACGTCGAGCTTCTTGCGCGGGCGCGCCGCCGCCTGCTCGAAGGCAAACTTGAGCACGCGGTCGGTGCCGAAGGCGCTCATCACCGTCTCCTGCACGACGATTTCGCGCTCGGTGCCGGCATACATCACGCCGCCCAGGTTGGTGTATTCGCCCTCGGTGTTTTCGCGCACGACGAGAAAGTCGATGTCGCCCGCCTGCTTGCCGGCCAGCGGGCAGGGCACGCCCTCGAACAGGCGCACCGGGCGCAGGTTGATGTACTGGTCGAACTCGCGCCGAAACTTCAGCAGGCTGCCCCACAGCGACACGTGGTCGGGCACCGTGGCCGGCCAGCCGACGGCGCCGAACAGCAGCGCGTCCATGGGCTGCAGCTGCTGCTTCCAGTCGGGCGGCATCATCTCGCCGTGCTGGCGGTAATGCTCGCAGCTGGCCCAGGCGATGGGCGTGAGGTCGAGCTGGACGCCGAACTTCTGCTGCACGACGGCGAGCACGCGCAGCGCCTCGGGCATCACCTCGGTGCCGATGCCGTCGCCGGGGATGACGGCGATGCGGTGGGGGCGTGCGCGCACTGGACGACCCTCCGCGCTTGCGCGCTGCGGGATTCGCACTTGGGAGCGGCCCGGCGTGCTCATGTCTGCCGCCTTACCAGCGTTGCTTGAAGCGCGTGTAGGCGTTCTCGAGGTAGCCCTCGTTGGTGAACAGGCGCAGCATGGCGGGCGTGAAGTACAGGCTGTCGGCAAACAGCCAGCGGTTGTAGTCGGCGCCGGCCACCAGCGTGCCGGTGGTGCAGGTGCTGGCGTCGGGCGTGGTGCAGACCGGGTCGTTGCCGTTGTCGACCGGATAGTTCTGGGGCTTGTTGTAGACCAGGTTGAAGAACAGCGCGGGGTCGAAGTACAGCACGGTGGCGCCCATGTCGACGATCTGGGTCAGCAGGCGGTCGTTGAAGGCCACCGACATGCGGGTGGCGTCGTCGGTGATGTTGCGGTTGCGCGCCCAGGGCGTGATGCCCAGGTTGTACACGCCGCTGACCACCACGTGCGTGGCGCCGGCAGCCACCACGCGGCGCACCTGGTCGGCCAGCGCGCGGGCGGCGGTGTCGATGGCGGTGTCGGTGGCGGCCGAGATGCCGGTGGCGGCCACGGCGTCGACGATGTCGCTCATGCCGCCGTTGATGAACACCACGTCATTCTTGCCCAGCGCGGTGCGCGCCAGCACGGCGTCGATCTGCGCCGTCACGCTGGGGGCGTTGGTGCCGCTGGTGGTGTCGGCCAGGGCCACGCGGGCGTTGCCCTGCGCGTAGCCGAAGCCGCCGGCGGTGGCGGCGGTGAGCGTCAGGTTGTAGTAGCCCGCCAGCTGCTGCAGCCAGTTGGGCGTGCCGTCGTTGACGGTGTAGCGGTGGCCGTTCTGGCCCACGTCGGCAAAGCCGTCGCCCACGCTGATGAAGCGCTCGGGATGCAGGTCAGACACCACCGAGCCCGAGCCGCAGGAGGCCAGCAGGGCGGTGGCGGCAACCAGCAGGCCGCCAGCGGCGCGGCGAATCCACAAGGAAGGCATGGGGTGAGCTCCAGAGACGACAAAAGCGCAAGTTTAACGAGGGCGCGACGGGCCGCGCCGCACTCGCCGTCAGCCGGCCGCGGTGGCGCGCTGCAGGCGGTCGCGCACGCCGTCCCAGGCGGCGTCCGCCGGTGGCGTCTCGACCCAGATCAGTCTGGCCTGCGCGTCGTCGAAGGCGCGCAGCACGGCAAACAGCTGCTGCGCGGCGGCGCCGGCGTCGTCGGGCATGCGGCGCAGCAGCAGGTGCGCGCTGGGCGAAGCGAGCGGCGCGCGCGCCCACACGGCGATGTGGCGTGCGTCGGCCCCCAGCAGCTGCAGCGCGGTGCGCAGCTCGGCCGCGCTCATCAGGCGCACGCGGGCGCGCGGCGCGTAGTGCGCGGCCAGCGTGCCCGAGGCCTTGGGGTCGGGCGCGCCCAGCTCGGCCTGCGTGCGCAGGCGCTGGCCGGCGGCACGCTCGATGTCGGCGCGCGCCAGCTGGCCGGGCCGCAGCAGCACCGGCGCGCCGCGCGTGCAGTCGACGATGGTGGATTCGATGCCGACCGCGCAGGCGCCGCCGTCCAGCACCAGCAGGTCGTCGCCGAACTCGGCCGCCACGTGGGGTGCGGTGGTGGGGCTGACGCGGCCGAAGCGGTTGGCGCTGGGCGCCGCCAGCCCCAGCACGCCGCGCGCCGCGCAGGCCGCCAGCAGCGCCTGCGCCACCGGGTGCGCCGGGCAGCGCAGGCCGATGGTGGGCTGGCCGCCCGCCGCCGCTTCGGCCACGCCGGCCCGGCGCGGCAGGATGAGGGTGAGCGGGCCGGGCCAGAAGGCGTCGATCAGGCGCTGGGCAAAGGCCGGCACGGCGGCGTGTGATGTTTGCCCCCACGCTGCGCTGCTTCGCATGCTGCGCTGCCCCCCGAGGGGGCCTTCGCCGCCTTGGGGCGGCCCGGCGGCAGCGAAATGCGCAACCTGCGCTGCGCTGGCCACGTGCACGATCAATGGGTGATCGGCCGGCCGGCCCTTGGTGGCGTAGATCTGGCGCACCGCGGCGGCGTTGTCGGCGTCGCCGGCCAGGCCGTAGACGGTTTCGGTCGGCAGGCCGACCAGCTGGCCGGCGGCCAGGGCGTCGGCGGCGCGGGCGATGGATGCGGCCTGCTGGCCGTCCAGGATCATCACCAGGCCTCGATGCCCAGCAGCGCCGCCGCGCGCAGCGCCTGCTGGCGCACGCTGGCGGCATCCGGGCCGATGACGGTGAGGTGACCCATCTTGCGGCCGGGCCGCGCCTGGGCCTTGCCGTACAGGTGCAGGCGCGCGCCGGGCAGGGCCAGCACGGGGGCCCAGGGCGGCTGGCGCGGGGCACCGGCCGCGTCGAACCACAGCTCGCCCAGCAGGTTGAGCATGATGGCGGCGCTGTGCTGGCGCGGCGCCGGCAGCGGCAGACCGGCCAGGGTGCGCACCTGCAGGTCGAACTGCGACAGGTCACACGCGTCGACCGTGTAGTGGCCGCTGTTGTGCGGGCGCGGCGCCATCTCGTTGACCACCAGGCGCCCGTCCTGCAGCACGAAGTATTCGACGCACAGCACGCCGACGTAGCCCAGCTCGTTGACTATGTTTTTGGTAGCTGCTTGCGCTTGCTGGACAAGCGCTGTGGGTAGATTTTGTTCAAAAACCTCGGTCACGGCCAGGATGCCGCCGCGGTGCAGGTTGCGCTGCACCGGCAGGCTGACCACGCTGCCGTCCGCGCCGCGCGCGACGATCACCGAGCACTCCAGCGCCAGCGGCAGCAGTTGCTCCAGCACGCAGGCCACGCCGCCCATCTGCCGCCAGGCGGCGGCCAGCTCGGCGCGCGTGGCCACGCGCGCCTGGCCCTTGCCGTCGTAGCCCAGGCGGGCCGACTTGAGGATGCCGGGCAGCAGGGCGCCGGGCACGGCGGCCAGGTCGGCCTCGGACTCGATCACCGCGTGCGGCGCCGGCGCCACGCCGCTGGCGGCGGCGCAACGGGCAAAGTGCGCCTTCTCGCGGATGCGGTCCTGCGCGATGGCCACGCACGTGGCCGGTGGCGCCACCGCGCGCGTGCGCGCCAGCTCGGCCAGCGCCTCGGCCGGCACGTTCTCGAACTCGGTGGTGATGGCGTGGGCGCGCGCGGCCAGCTCGCGCAGGGCGTTGGCGTCGCGGTAGTCGGCCTGGATGAAGTGGTGGGCGATGCGCCCGGCCGGGCTGGCGCGGTCGGGGTCGAGCACCACCGTCTCGTAGCCCAACGCCTGCGCCGCGTGCACGAACATGCGGCCCAGCTGGCCGCCGCCCAGCACGCCCAGGGTGGCGGGGCGGCCGTCCACCATGCTGCTGGGAAGGATCATCATGCCTCCAGGCTGCGCGGCTGCCGTGGCTGCGCGTCACCCGCAGCGCATGAAACACCGCGTGCCCAATGGCCGCGAAGCAGGCCATGCCAGCGATCGCCGTGGCCGGGGTCTCCCCGGCCACTGGCGATGCCCCCTTGAGGGGGGAGGCGAAACATCGCGCAGCGAGTGGAGCAACGGGGGTGGTTCATTTCGGCGGCAAAGTCATGGCGCGCGCGGCGGCGGTTTGTTCGGCGCGAAAGGCGTGCAGCCGCTCGCGCAGGGGCGCGTCGTCGGCCGCCAGCAGAGCGACCGCAAACAGCGCCGCGTTGGCCGCGCCGGCCGCGCCGATGGCGAAGGTGGCCACCGGCACGCCCTTGGGCATCTGCACGATGGAATGCAGAGAATCGACGCCCTGCAGGTGGCGCGAGGCCACCGGCACGCCCAGCACCGGCACCACGGTCTTGGCCGCCAGCATGCCGGGCAGGTGCGCCGCGCCGCCGGCGCCGGCGACGATGGCGCGCAGGCCGCGCGCCTCGGCCTGCTCGGCATAGGCAAACAGGTCGTCGGGCATGCGGTGCGCCGAGATCACGCGCGCCTCGTGCGCAATGCCGAACTGCTGCAGGATGTGCACCGCGTGCTGCATGGTGTCCCAGTCGCTGCTGGAACCCATCACCACGCCGATGAGGGGACTCGTCATGAGGCTATTGCACAATGGTTGTTTTCCCCGATTTTGCCCGCACATCAGCCAACATGATCGACGTCACCGTACAAAACTTCGAAACCGAGGTGCTCAAGGCCTCGATGACCGCACCCGTGCTGGTGGACATCTGGGCCGAGTGGTGCGGCCCCTGCAAGCAGCTGGGCCCCGTGCTCGAGCAGCTCGAGCTCGAATACGCCGGCCGCTTTACGCTGGCCAAGCTCGACGCCGACAAGCAGCAGGACATCGCCGGCCAGCTGTCGCAGATGTTCGGCGTGCGCAGCATCCCGTTTTGCGTGCTGTTCGCGGGCGGCCAGCCGGTGGACGGCTTTGTCGGCGCGCTGCCCGCCGCGCAGGTGCGCCAGTTCCTGGACAAGCACGTGCCCAGCGAGGGCGCGCTGGCCGCCGAGGCCCAGGCCGACGAGGCCGACGCGCTGCTGGAGTCGGGCGACACCGACGCCGCCCTGGCCAAGCTGGCCGACGCGCTGGCGCAAGACCCCGGCAACGACGCCGCGCGCTCGGACTACGTGCGCCTGCTCATCGCCACCGCCCGCTACGACGAGGCCGCCGCCGCGCTGGCCGAGCCGCTGGCGCGCGAGCCGCGCCCGCTGCACTTCGACGCCCTGCGCCGCTGGCTGGATGCGATCGAGTTCGTGCAAAAGGACGAGCGCGGCAACTGGCCCGTCGAGCAGTTCGACGCCAAGATCGCCGAGAACAAGCGCGACTTCGACACCCGCTTTGCCAAGGCCCAGGCGCTGCTGGCCGAGGGCGCGTGGACGGCCAGCATGGACGAGCTGCTCGAAATCATCATGCGCGACCGCAAGTGGAACGACGAGGCCGCGCGCAAGACCTACGTCGCCATCCTCGAGTTGCTGACCCCGCCGCCGCCCAAGCCCGGCGCCGCCGCCGATGGCAAGAGCGCCGGCGGCATCGAGCTGACCGGCAAGGCCGCGCAGCAGCAGGACCCGCAGGCCGAACTGCTGTCGAGCTACCGGCGCAAGCTGAGCATGGCGCTGAACTAAGGGTCTTTCAGGCCTTCAGCGCCCGCCTTGCAAGCGCGGGCAGCTCTTATTTTTGAAGTGAAGTGGCGAGGGCGAGGTATTCGTCCACCGGCACCTCCTCGGCGCGGCGCTGCACATCAAACTCACCCGTAAATCCGCGCGCCTCCAGCCACCGGCCCAGCGTGTGGCGCAGCAGCTTGCGCCGCTGGCTGAAGGCGACCTGCACCAGCTCGGACAGCAGCGCGGCGTCCACGGGCGCGAAGTCGGCGCGCGGCTGCATGCGCACCACGGCGCTCATCACACGCGGGGGCGGATCAAACGCATCGGGCGGCACGGTGAGCACGCACTCCATGGCGTAGCGCCATTGCAGCATCACCGACAGGCGCCCGTAGTCGGAGGTAGAGGGCGCGGCCACCATGCGGTCGACGACCTCCTTTTGCAACATGAAGTGCTGGTCTTCGATGCCGTCCGCGAAAGGCAGCAGGTGAAACAGGATGGGGCTGGAGATATTGTAGGGCAGGTTGCCGGTGACTCTGATTTTTGTAGCTGCCAGCGCTTGCGCCACCTGCGCAAAATCCACTTTCAGCACGTCGGACTCGATGACGGTGAGCTGCGGGTGCGCACGCAGGCGGGCGGCCAGGTCGCGGTCCAGCTCGATCACCGTGAGAAGCCCCAGGCGTTCCACCAGCGGCTGGGTCAGCGCCGCCAGGCCGGGGCCGATCTCGACCACGGCCTGACCGGGTCGCGGGTCGATGGCGCGCACGATGGCGTCGATGACGGCCGGGTCGGCCAGAAAGTGCTGGCCGAAGCGCTTGCGGGGGATGTGCTTCATCGGGATGGGCCCGTGACGGCGCACCGCGCCGCCAAGGGGCTCATTGCGGCGGCTCGCGGTACTCGACGTAGGCGCGCCCGCGCACTTCCTTGGACCAGGTGTCGAAGGCCTCCTCGGCCTTTTTCTCGCGCAGCACGTTGCGCGCCAGCTGGCGCTGCTGCGCGCTGGTGAGCACCTGCTCGCGCCGGCCTTCGACCTGCACCAGCTGCACGCCGGCGGGGGTGACGACCGGATCGCTGATCTGGCCGGCGTCCAGGTTGCCGACCACGCGCTCCAGCTGGGGCACGAACTGGCCGGGCGGCACCCAGCCCAAGTCGCCCCCGGTGGCGGCGCCGTCGTCCTGCGAATACTGGCGCGCGAGTTGTTCAAAAGTGGCCTGGCCCGACTCGATGCGGCGCTTGATGTCGGCCAGGCGATCGCGCGCCACCTGCACGCTCTGGGTGGGGCCGACCTTGAGCGTGATGCCGCGCACGTGGGTGAGCGGGATCTTGACCTCGGGCAGGTCGCGGTTGATCTTGCGCTCGAGCACCTTGAGGATGTGAAAGCCGGCCGGCGAGCGCACCGGCCCGACGATGCCGCCCACGCGCACGCCCTGGGTGCTCTTGACGAACAGCTCGGGGTATTTGTCCAGCGGGTGCAGGCCCAGCACGCCGCCGTCGCGGCCGCGGTTGTTGGCGTCGGAGTATTCGGCCGCCAGCTTGGCGAAGTCCTCGCCCGCGCGCGCCTTCTCGGCCGCCTCGTCGGCGCGTTTTTGCAGCCGGGCGACTTCGTCGGCGCTGGCGTTCTCGGGCACCTCGACCAGGATCATGGCCAGGTTGACCTCGGGCACGGCGGTCTGCGCCCCGGTCTGCTCGCGGATGTAGGCGTCGACGTCGGCGTCGGTCACGCGGATGCGCGGCTCGATCTCGCGCTCGCGCAAGCGCGACAGCAGCACCTGGTTGCGCACGTCGGCCCGAAAGTCCTTGACCGAAATGCCCTCCTGCTCGATGCGCCGGTACAGCTCGGGCACGGTGGCCAGCTGGTTCTGGCGGGCAATCGACAGCTCGGCCTGCTCCAGGGTGGCGTCGTCCACCGTCAGGCCCAGCTCGCGTGCGTACTGCAGCTGGGCGCGCTCGGAGATCAGGCGCTCGAGCATTTCCTTGCGCAGGGTGGCGGCGGGCGGCGGCACCATGCCGCGCTCGCCCATCTCGCGCAGGGCCCGCGCCACGCGCGCGCGCACCTCGTTGTTGGTGATGGGCTCGGTATTGACCACGGCGACGATGTAGTCGGCAGGGCTGGGCGCCGCCGCCGGAGCGGAGGCCGCTGCCGCGGGCACGGCGGCGGCGGCGGCGGCCGGCGCGGCCGCGGCGGGGGCCTTGGGCTTGGCCGCGGGCGCCTTGGCCTTGGCGGCGCGTTGGCTGGGGCGCTTGCCGTCGGCGGCGGACTGGGCCTGCGCCGGCGCGGCCAGGCCCGCCAGCGCGGCCACGGCGGCCCAGGCCAGAAGGTGTCGATGCAGGGGCTTATTCATAGTCGGTGAACCGGCTCGGTGTGGTGGTTTCCTGGCGCAGCAGCTGGTAGTGGGGAATGCTGTTGCGCAGGCTGCGCAGCGGGCTCGATCCCAGGCGCGAGAGGCCGACGAGCTCCAGCTGGAACATGATGCGCTTGGTCGACGAGGTGAGCGAGCTGTTGACCTTTTCGAGCACCACGCGACCGATCCAGCAGCCCGCATCGTATTCGAAGCCCAGCAGGCCCTCCACCACGCGGCGGTCGGTCATGCTGTAGTTCAGGCGGCCGACGCTGTACCACTGGCCGCCGCAGCTGCCGCCGCCCGAACGCCGCGTGGTGCCCAGCTCGCCGCGCACGCCCCCGCCGCCCAGCGGCCACTGCCAGCCGACGTCGACCGACTCGTTGGCCAGGTCGCGCTGCAGGCGATAGGCGGCGCTGACAGTGCGAAACGGCCCCGGCGAATAGCGCGCCTGCACCGTGGTGCGGGTGGAGCGGTGCGTCTCGCGGTTGTACTGCACCACCGAGTCGAAGGCCCAGTGCGGGTCCCAGTTGATGCCGGCGCCCAGCATCAGGTCCGACAGGCCCTTGTCGGCCGGCGTGCCGCCGGGCAGCACCACCTGCTGCGGGCGGAAGCGGTAGCGCTGCGCGACCGACAGGCGCAGCGCCTCGGCGCCGGTCTGCGCGTCGAGCAGGCGGCTGGTCAGACCCGTCGTGACCAGGTTGTTGTCGACGATGCGGTCGTTGCCGGCAAAGATGTTGTCGGCCCAGATGGTGGCGAAGTTGAAGTCGTACAGGCCGCTGTCGTAGTTGGGCAGCAGGTTCTGGTCGCGATACGGCGTATAGACGTACTTCAGGCGCGGCTCCAGCGTCTGCGTGAAGGCGCGGCCGAACCAGCTGGCGTCGCGCTCGAACACCAGGCCGCCGTCCAGGCTGAGGGTGGGCAGCACGCGGCCGGCCGACGTGCGGCCATCGGCCAGCGGGCGGTCGAACTGATAGTGGCTGGCGTGCAGCTGCAGCTTGGGCGTGAAGAAGCCCCAAGGCCGCAGCATGGGGCGCGCCAGCTGGGCATGCATGAACTCGCGGTCGGCGTTGGGCTGGCCGGTCCAGAACGAGTCGGCGCGAAAGCGCGTGGCATCGAGGTCGATCGAATAGTCCAGCCCGCCGTCGCCGGTGCGGCCCCAGCGCGCGCTGAGTTGCGGCAGCCGGTCATAGGGCGGCACGATGGGCGCGCTCAGGTCCTGCAGCGTCTGCCACTTGAGCGCGCGCAGGTTGACCGACCAGTCGCCCCGCCCCCAGGACAGGCCGCCGTCGCTGGCCAGCAGGCGCGTGGTCAGCGGCATGCCGCGACTGCTGAAGTCGCGCCAGTAGTCGTTGTCGCTCACCCGATTGAGGTTGAGCGCCAGGCCCAGGCTGCCGATGCTGGACAGGCCCGTCTCATAAGTGCCGTTGTGCCGCGTGAACAGGCCCCAGCGCGTGCGCTGGCGCAGGCGGTCGTTGGGCATCAGGTTGCCGGTCACGCTGCCCTGGTAGTTGTTTTCGAGGTAGCGGAACTCGCCGCCCGCATCGACCCCGCGGCGCGACATCACGGTGGGCGTGAAGGTGGCGTCGCGGTTGGGCGCGATGTTCCAGTACCAAGGCACGGACAGCAGCAGGCCGCTGGTGCTGTCCAGCCCCATGGTGGGCGGCAGCCAGCCCGACTGGCGCGCGTCGCTGAGCGGAAAGCGCATCGAGGGCACCGGCAGGATGGGCACGCCCTTGAAGTCGAGCACCGCGCCTTCGGCCTGGCCCACGTCGTCCTCGTGGTCCAGCGTCAGCTTGTCGGCGCGCAGGATCCAGTCGGGCACCCAGTCCGGCCCGGGCCGCACGCAGGTGGTGTAGTTGGCCTCGGTCAGCGTGGCGCGGTCGCGGTCCTGAAAGTCGATGCGCGCGGCGTCGCCGTGGGCGTCGTTGATCAGCAGGCGATAGGTGAGCTGCAGCAAGAAGCCCTCGAAGGCGTCGACCTGCAGTTGCCCCTCGCGCGCGGTGTAGCGGTCGCCCTTGGAGTTGACGCGCACGTTGCCGGTGGCCGTCGCCACGTCGGTGCTCTGATCGAAGCTGAGCGTGTCGCCCCACAGCGCAAGCCCCGGGCGGCGCAACTCGGCGTGGCCCTGCACCGTGGTCTCCAGGTCGGCGCGGCCGGTGATCGCGTCGCCCGACACGAAGGTGACCGAGGGCTGGCCGGGCGGCAGCTTCTCGGCCAGCCTGGGCGTGGCGCGCAGCCGCAGCGGCGCGTCGTCCGCCAGCGGCGCCGGCTGCGCCAGCGCGGCACCGGCCAGGCACGCCAGCGCCGCGGCCACCACCGGCCGCAGGGACGGTGGGGGCCGGCACAGACCACGCAAGCCACGGGAAAGGAAGCAATCAGGCACGGGCAAACAGACGGCGCACCGCCAAGGCGCGCCCTAGAATCAATTATCCATGAGCCCCACCGCGCCCACCTCGCCACCCGCCGCCCCGACGTGGGACGATCCGACCCGCCAGCAGGCCTTCGAGCGCTGGCTCGCCGCCTTGGCCGGCGTGCAGGGGCTGCGCCCCGGGAGCCTGCGCATCGCCTCGGCCGACGCCAGCTTTCGGCGCTACCTGCGCATCGACACCGCAGGTGGCGGCTCCCGCATCATCATGGACGCCCCGCCGGCGCACGAAAACTGCGCCCCCTTCGTGCGGGTGGCGCAGCTCATGCAGGACGCGGGCCTGAACGCGCCGCGCGTGCTGGCCTGGGACGAGGCGCAGGGCTTCATGCTGCTGACCGACCTGGGCGCGCGCACCATGATGGAGGCCATCGACCGCGAGCGGCCCGAGGCCAACCGCCCGCTGTACGAGCAGGCGGTGGGCGTGCTGCTGCGCTGGCAGCAGGCCTCGCGCCCCGACGTGCTGCCGCCCTACGACGCCGCGCTGCTGCAGCGCGAGCTGCAATTGTTTCCGGACTGGTACTTGGCGCGCCACCGCGGCGTGGCGGTGGAGGGCGCGCTGCGCGAGACGCTGACCAAGACCTTCGATCTCATCGTTGCGCGCAACCTGGCGGCGCCGATGGTGTATGTGCACCGCGACTTCATGCCACGGAACTTGATGGTGAGCGAAGCCACACCTGAGCCGCCGCCGGGCCGCCCCAAGGCGGTGAGCGCCCCCTCGGGGGGCAGCACAGCAGGCGCAGCAGGGAGCGTGAGGGCTCCGTGTCTTGGCGTATTGGATTTTCAGGACGCCGTCCACGGTCCCATCACCTACGACATCGCCAGCCTGATGCGCGACGCCTTCCTGAGCTGGGACGAGGAGTTCGTGCTCGACATCACCATCCGCTACTGGGAGCGCGCCAGGAAGCTCGGCCTGATGGATTTCGAGGACTGGCACAGCGACTTCGGCAGTTTCTGGCGTGCGGTCGAGTGGATGGGCCTGCAGCGCCACCTGAAGGTCGCCGGCATCTTCGCGCGCCTGACGCTGCGCGACGGCAAGCCCAAATACCTGGCCGACGCGCCGCGCTTCATCGCCTACATCCGCCACACCGCGGCGCGCTACCGCGAGCTGGCGCCCCTGCTGCGCCTGATCGACCAAGTCGAGGGCACGGCCGCCGAAAGCGGCTGGGCCTTTGGGCGGATGTGACGGCCCGTGCAAGCACGCTGCCCCTTCTGAACCTTCATCCTGCCAAACCCGGAGACCCGCACCATGCCATCGACCTCGCCGTTCAAACCCATCGCCCTGCTGGCCGCGCTCGGCCTGTGCTGCACCGCGGCCATGGCCCAGATGAAGGTGGGCGTGGTCTATTCGGCCACCGGCCCGACCGCGCTGGTGGGCATTCCGCAAAAAAACAGCGTGCCCCTGCTGCCCAAGAAGATCGGCGACCTGACGGTGGAATACATCGGCCTGGACGACGCCAGCGACCCCACGCAAACCGTCAACAACGTGCGCAAGCTGCTGGCCGAGCAGCACATCGACGCGCTGATCGGCCCCAGCGGCTCGCCCAACGCCATGGGCGTCATCCAGTTCATCGCCGACGCCGGCGTGCCCATGCTGGCCCCGGTCGGCACGGCGGCCGTGGTGCAGCCGATGGACGAGCAGAAGAAGTGGGTCTTCAAGACCACGCAAAACGACGAGATCATCGGCGCCGCGCTGTTCGACCACATGGCCAGGACGGGCATCAAGACCCTGGGCTACATAGGCATGGCCGACCCCTATGGCGAGAACTGGTTTCGCGTGGCCAGCGAGCTGGCGGCCAAGCACGGCATCCAGATCATCGCCAACGAGCGCTTTGCCCGCACCGACAGTTCGGTGGTGGGGCAGACGCTCAAGCTGGTGGGGGCCAACCCCGACGCGGTGCTGGTCGGCGCCGCCGGTGGTCCCTCGGTGCTGCCCGAGATCAGCCTGGTCGACAAGGGCTACAAGGGCAAGATCTACCAGACCCACGGCGCGGCGCTGCCGGCCTTCATCAAGCTGGGCGGCAAGAAGGTCGAGGGCACCATCATGGCCGCCAGCCTGATGCTGGTGCTGCCCGAGATTGCCGACAGCAACCCGTCCAAGAAGCTGGCCACCGAGTACATCGACGCCTACAAGAAGCTCAACGGCGAGGCCCCCGCCACCTTCGGCGCCAACGTGTACGACGCCGGCCTGCTGCTGGCCAACGCCGTGCCCAAGGCCGAGAAAGCGGGCAAACCCGGCACGGCAGCGTTTCGGTCGGCCCTTCGCGACGCGCTGGAGCAGACCAAGGAGCTGGTCGGCACCCAGGGTGTCTACAACATGACGCCGCAGGATCACAGCGGCTTCGACGAGCGCGGGCGCGAGCTCATCACCATCCAGGACGGGCAGTTCAGGCTGCTGAAATAAGCGCCCGGCCGAGCCGCTTGCCTTGGCGCGCGCGCCGGCGTATACCGGGCGCATGTGCCGCCTGCTCGCCTACAAGGGTCGTCCGCTGCCGGTGGACGACCTGCTCTACCGGCCCGACCACTCGCTGGTCCAGCAGAGTCATCACGCCAACGAGGTCTCCGAGCCGCTGAACGGCGACGGCTTCGGCCTGGGGTGGTACGAGCCCGACATCACGCGCGAGCCGGCGGTGTTCGCCTCGGTCACGCCGGCGTGGAACAACCGCAACCTGCGCTACATGGCGCCCAAGCTGGTGTCGCCCTGCATCCTGGCGCACGTGCGCGCGGCCACCGAGGGGCAGGTGTCGGAGTTCAACTGCCACCCGTTTCACCACCAGAACCTGCTGATGGCCCACAACGGCAGCGTGCGTCCGTTTGCACGCATCAAGCGCGCCCTGGTCGAGCGGCTGTCCGACGAGCGCTTTCTCTGGCTCAAGGGCCAGACCGATTCGGAGCACCTGTTCGCCCTGTTTCTCGACCGCTACCTGGCCCGGCGCGAGCGCGACGCCGAGGCCATGGCCGATGCGCTGCAGGCCATGTTCGACGAGCTGGCGGCCCTGAAGGCGGCGCACGGCGTGACGCAGGCCAGCGGGCTGAACATGGTCGTCACCGACGGTCGCGCGCTGGTCGCCGCGCGCCACTGCGACGACCCCGGCGTGGCGCCGGCATCGCTGCACCACACCGAAGGCAGCCACTACGTCTGCGACGCCGGCGGCTGCCGCATGGCGCCAGCGCCGCACCATGAGCAAGCCGTGCTCATCGCCTCCGAGCCCCTGACGCGCGAGAGCCAGCACTGGCGCGACGTGCCGGCGCGGCACTTCGTGCTGGTCGACGCGCACAACCGCATGTCGTTTCGGCCGATCCGCATGGCTGGCGGCTGAGCCCCGCACTCAGCGCCGCAGCAGCCGCAGGCCGTTGGCCACCACCACCAGGCTGGCGCCCATGTCGGCGAACACCGCCATCCACATGGTGGCGATGCCGGCCACGGCCGCCACCAAAAACACCGCCTTGATGCCCAGCGCCAGCCCGATGTTCTGCCACAGCACGCCGTGCACGCGGCGCGACAGGCGCAGCAGCTCGGGCAGGCGGCGCAGGTCGTCGTTCATCAGCACCACGTCGGCCGCCTCCATGGCGATGTCGGTGCCGGCGCCGCCCATGGCCACGCCCAGATCGGCGCTGGCCAGCGCGGGCGCGTCGTTGATGCCGTCGCCCACCATGGCCGTGGGGCCGTGCGCGGCCCGCAGCGAGGCGATGCGCGCCAGCTTGTCGGGCGGCAGCAGGCCGCCGATGGCCTCGCTCACGCCCACCGCCTGGCCCACCGCCCGCGCGGCGGCCGGGTGGTCGCCCGACAGCATCACGGTGGTCACGCCCATGGCCTTCAGCTCGGCGAGCGCCTCGGGCGCGTGGTCCTTCACCGTGTCGGCCACCGCCAGCAGGGCCAGCACCTCGCCGTCGCGCGCCAGCAGCGACACGCTGCGCCCCTGCGCCTGGTGCGGCGCCAGGCGCGCCGCCACGGCCTCGCTGCCCAGGCCCAGCGCCTGCGCGGCGCGCCAGCCGATCAGGCGCAGGCGCTGGCCGTCGATGCGCGCGCTCACGCCGTTGCCGGGCGCGTCGGCAAAGCCTTCGCTGGCGCCGGCTTGCACGCCCTGCGCGGCCAGGCCGGCGGCAATGGCGCGCGACACCGGGTGATCGGATGCGGCGGCCAGCGTGGCGGCCCAGCGCTGCCAAGTGGCGGCGGGCACGGTGCCCGTGAGCGCTTCGCTCGCCACCAGCGCGGGCTGGCCCACGGTCAGCGTGCCGGTCTTGTCGAAGGCCATGGCCTTCATCAGGCGCGCGCGCTCCAGGTGCACGCCGCCCTTGATCAAGAGGCCCCGCCGCGCCGCCTGCGCCAGTGCGCTGACCAGGGTAACCGGCGTGGCGATCACCAGCGCGCAGGGGCAGGCGATCACCAGCAGCACCAGCGCCTTGTACAGGGCGTCGTGCCAGGCCCAGCCCATCGCCCACGGACCCAGCAGCGCCACCGCCAGCGCCAGCGCGAACACCAGCGGCGTGTAGACGCCCGCGAAGCGGTCGACCAAGGCCTGCGTGGGCGCGCGGCTGGCCTGCGCCTGCTCCACCGCGTGGATGATGCGCGCCAGCTGCGTGTCGCGCGCGGCAGCCGTCACGCGCAGCACCAGCAGGCCCGTCTGGTTGAGCGTGCCGGCGTACACCGCATCGCCCACGCCCTTGTCCACCGGCAGGCTCTCGCCCGTCACCGGCGCCTCGTCGACGGCGCTGCTTCCTGCGGTCACCACGCCGTCCAGCGCCAGCCGCGCGCCGGGCTTGACGCGCACCTGCGCGCCCACCGCCACCTGCGTGGCGGGCACGCTGCGCCAGGCGCCGTCGGCGTCCAGCCGCTCCACCTCGTCGGGCGCCATGCGCAGCAGGTCGCCGATGGCCCCGCGCGCGCGGTCGACGGCACGCGCCTCCAGGTGCTCGGCCAGTGCGTACAAGGCCATCACCATGGCGGCCTCGGGCCACTGGCCGATCAGCAGGGCGCCGGTGACGGCCACGGTCATCAGCGCGCTGATGTTGAGCCGCCCGCGGCGCAGCGCCAGCAGCCCCTTCCAGTAGGTGGACAGGCCCGACAAGGCCACCGCCAGCACCGCCAGGACCACACCGAGGGGCGCCCAGCCGGGCGGCGCCAAGGCGTGCGTCAGCTCGGCGAGCAGGGCCAGCAGCAGCGCGGCCACGATGCGCGGCAGCGTGGGCGCCAGCAAGGCCGAGCGCCAGTCGAACGCGCGGGCCTGGCGATCGTGCCCATGCTCATAGTCGTGCGCGTGCCCTTCGCTTGGCGCGCCGTCCGCCGGCGCAAAGCCGGCCGCGCGCAGGCTGGCCTCGACCGCGGGCAGGCTGCCCGGCGCGGCCTCGACGTGCAACTCGCGCGCGCCCAGGTGAAAGCGCAGGCCACGCAGGCCGGCAATGTCCTTCAGGGCGTGGCGAATCTCGGCTTCCTCGGCCGCGCAATCCATGTTGGGAATGCGGTAGACCCGTTGATCAATGGTGGCGGTGGGGCTCATAGGGTCATTGGAAACCCTGGAGCAACTCCAATGTCAAGCGCGTAGCATGGGGCCATGAAGATCAGCGAACTCGCCGCCGCCACCGACACCCCGGCCGACACCATCCGCTACTACGAGCGTGCCGGCCTGCTGCCCGTGCCGCCACGCACCGGCAACAACTACCGCCACTACGACGCCGGCCACGCCGAGCGCCTGGCCTTCATCCGCCAGGCGCGCGGGCTGGACATGTCGCTGGACGAAATCCGCACCCTGCTGCGCTGGCAGGCCGAGCCCGGCGCCGACTGCGGGGCGGTCAACGCGCTGGTGGACGAGCACATCCGCCACATCGCCACCCGCATCCGCGAGCTGCGCGCGCTGGAGCGCCAGCTGAAGGTGCTGCGCGCGCAGTGCCGGCAGGCCAGCGACACCGCGCACTGCGGTATCCTGGCCGGGCTGAGCCACGCCGACGCACCGCCGGTGGGCGCGGCGCCGCCGCACCAGCACATCGCCGGGCCGCACGGACGGCACTGAAAGCCCTCGCTTCTCCACTACCATCGGGGCCATCAAAAACCCCCGAGGAGCGGAGAAGATGAGCCTGTTCAACTGGCAAGAAAAGCCGGTCGCGGCGCTGGCCAACGAGGGGGTGATCGCCCCCGACGAGCGCCTGCCCTGGCCCCAGACCACGGCCATGGGCGTGCAGCACGTGGTGGCCATGTTCGGCTCCACCGTGCTGGCACCCATCCTGATGGGCTTCGATCCCAACCTGGCGATCTTCATGAGCGGCATCGGCACGCTCATTTTTTATTTCATCACCGGCGGCAAGGTACCCAGCTACCTGGGCTCGTCGTTCGCCTTCATCGGCGTGGTGATCGCCGCCACCGCCTACGCGGGCCAAGGGCCCAACGCCAACATTCCGGTGGCGCTGGGTGCCATCATCGTGTGCGGGGCGATCTACGCGCTGATCGGCGTGGTGGTGCAGGCCATCGGCACGGCCTGGATCGAGCGCCTGATGCCGCCGGTGGTAACCGGCGCGGTGGTGGCGGTGATCGGCCTGAACCTGGCCTCCATCCCGGTCAAGAACATGGCCGCCAGCGGCTTCGACAGCTGGATGCAGGCCGTCACCTTCGTCAGTGTGGCGCTGGTGGCGGTGTTCACGCGCGGCATGGTGCAGCGCCTCTTGATCCTGGTGGGGCTGGCCATCGCCACCGCGATCTACCTGGTGCTGACCAATGGCATGGGGCTGGGCAAGCCGATGGATTTCTCGGGCATTGCTGCCGCGGCGTGGCTGGGTTGGCCCAAGTTCCAGGCCCCGGTGTTCGACAGCGCCGCCATGCTGCTGATCGCCCCCGTGGCGCTGATCCTGGTGGCCGAGAACCTGGGCCACATCAAGGCCGTGAGCGCCATGACCGGGCGCAACCTGGACCCCTACCTGGGCCGCGCCTTCATCGGCGACGGCATCGCCACCATGGTCTCGGGCAGCGCCGGCGGCACCGGCGTGACCACCTATGCCGAGAACATCGGCGTGATGGCCGCCACGCGCATCTATTCCACCGCGGTGTTCATCGTCGCCGCCATCGTGGCACTGTGCCTGGGCTTTTCGCCCAAGTTCGGCGCGCTGATCCAGGCCATTCCGCTGCCGGTGATGGGCGGCGTGTCGATCGTCGTATTCGGCCTGATCGCGATTGCCGGCGCGCGCATCTGGGTCGACAACAGGGTTGATTTCTCCGATCCCGCCAACCTGCTGATCGCCGCGCTGACGCTGATCCTGGGCACCGGCGACTTCACCCTCAAGTTCGGCGGCTTTGCGCTGGGCGGCATCGGCACCGCGACCTTCGGGGCGGTGTTTTTGGCGGCCTTGCTGCTGCGCAAAACGCGGTGACCGGTAGGGCGCCGCATCCACAGGCGAGCGCTATCATTTGACCTCATGCTGCTCGATCAACTGCGTGCCAACAAGGGGCTGATCCATGCCGCCTGCCGCCAATATGGCGCCGGGCGCATTCGCGTGTTCGGCTCGGTGGCACGCGGCGAGGAGCAGGCCAACAGCGATGTCGACTTTCTGGTCGACCTGCCGCAAGGCTACGACCTGTTCACCCAGCGTCTGCCCCTGCAAAGGCGCTTGTCGGAAATCACCGGTCGCCGCTCCGACCTGGTGCCGACGCACGAACTCAATCGGCACCTGCGCGCCGCCGTGATGAACGAGGCCATCGAGCTGTGAGCAAGCAGTGGCGGGCTTATGCCCTGCACATCCTGGACACGGTCGAGAAGCTGCGGCGCATTCAGCAGCGCGGCGACCTGACCCGAGACGACATCCTGTACGACGCGGCGCTGCGCAACCTGCAGACCCTCTCGGAAGCGACCCAACGCTTGCCCGATGAACTCAAGCTGCGCTTCCCGTCGATACCGTGGAGCGAGATCGCGGGCTTTCGGAACATTCTGGTTCACAACTATCTCGGTGACATCGATGCGCGCACCGTCCTGTCCGTGCTGCAGCATCACGTGCCCGCGCTCGAATCCGCCGTGCAGGCCATGCTGGCCGAGGCGGACGGAATGCCCTGAGCCCGATAGGGCTTTGAAGGAAGTGACGGCGCCATCGCCTTGGCAAATGATCTGAGCGCAAGGTCAAATCAGGCTCAAGCCCTTGTCCGACAAACGGCAATAGCTATCAATAACGAAGTCATGAGACGCCCGTTTCCTCGCACGCCCACAGCAGCGTGATGTCGCCGTCGGACGGCAGCCAGGCGCCCATCGGGCGGCAGGGTTGGCCGGCCGGGCACAGATCGAAGTCGGCCGTGTAGGGCGAGCGCGTCAGCCGCAGCGCACCCTGCGGCTGGTCGGCGGGCACGTAGTCGTACCAGGCGCCGTGGTGCACCGCATCCGGCGGCGGCTCCATGCCAGCGCCGGTGCCCTGGATGCGCGCCCGCGTCAGGCGCAAGTGCGGCCGGCCGGCGCCGTCGCGCTGCACCTGGTAGTCCTCTTCCCAGCGGATTTTCTCGATCGAATGCATCCACGCCAGGGTGAAGCGCGTCTGCGGCACGAAGCGCACGCGGGCGTCGCTCGTGGCCGGCAGCGCGCCGTCCGCATCGGCGCCCGGCGGCAGGCCGGCGGCCAGCGCCAGGCACACGCCCAGGACGGCTGCAGCGCTCACCAGACGACCCTCCGCGCTGCGCGCTGCGGGATTCGCGCTTGGGAGCGGCCCGGCGCGCTCATTGGACTGCCCTCCGCGCTGCCGCGCTGCGGGATTCGCGCTTGGGAGCGGCCCGGCGCGCTCATGCCGGCGCGGCCGCGCGCACCTGGCGGGTACGCCACACGTGCCACAGCACGAAGGCGGCGGTGGCGGCAAAGCCGATTTCGTCGGTCCACGGCACGGCCGCCACCAGGAAGCACGCCGCCAGCAGGCAATACAGGCGTTCGACCCAGTTCAGCGGCGTGAACAGATAGCCGATGGCCGCCGCACCCCACAGGCCGATGGCCACCAGCGCCTTGATCACGACGTAAGCGGTGGCCCCCCAGCTGTCGCCCAACAGCAGCAGCTCGGGCGAATACACCATCATGTAGGGCGTGATGAAGCCGGCGATGGCGATGCGCATGGCGTGCAGGCCGATCTTCAGGCCCGACTCGCGCGCGATCGGCGCGGCGGCGAAAGCGGCCAGCGCCACCGGCGGCGTCAGGTCGGCCATGATGCCGAAGTAGAACACGAACATGTGCGAGACGATCAGCGGCACGCCCAGCTGCAGCAGGATGGGCGCGGCCAGCGAGCTGGTGATGATGTAGTTGGGAATAGTGGGGATGCCCATGCCCAGCATCAGGCAGGTCAGCATGGTCAGCACCAGCGCCAGCAGCAGGTTGTCGCGCCCCAGGGCGATGACGTAGCCGCCCATCTCGGCCGCCACGCCGGTGAGGTTGATGATGCCGATGATGACGCCCACCAGCGCGCAGGCGATGGCCACCGGCAGCGCGTGGTGCGCGCCGTCGACCAGCGCCTGCACCGCCAGCCGGCGCGCGTCCTGCCCCGTGTGCAGCGCAAACGTGACCGCCACCAGCAGCGCCACCAGCACGAAGAAGGTGCCGACGCCGAACTTGAAGAAACCCGCCGTGGCGATGCCCAGCAGCACCCAGAACAGCACCCGCAGCGCGGTGCTGCCCACGCCCGTCATGCAGGCGGCGCCGAAGATCAGGATCGCCGTCAGCCCCAGCCCCACGGTGCCCGAAAACAGCGGCGTGTAGCCCGAGAACAGCAGCACCACCAGCCCGATCAGCGGCAGCAGCAGATACCACTGGCGCTTGATGGCCAGCCAGGGGTTGGGACACTCCTCCTTGGGCAGGCCCAGCAAGCTCTTGCGCCCGGCCTCCAGATGCACCATCCAGAACGCGGTGACGTAGTAAAGGATGGCCGGGATGGCCGCCGCCTTGCAAACGTCCACGTAGGGGATGTTCAGCGTCTCGGCCATGATGAAGGCCACCGCGCCCATCACCGGCGGCATGATCTGCCCGCCCATGCTCGCGGTCGCCTCCACACCGCCGGCGAAGGCGCTGGAGTAGCCGAAGCGCTTCATCAGCGGGATGGTGAACTGACCCGTGGTGACCACGTTGGCCACGCCCGAGCCGTTGATGGTGCCCATCAAGCCCGAGCTGATGACCGCCACCTTGGCCGGCCCGCCGCGCGTGTGGCCCACCGTGCCCATGGCGAAGTCGGTGAACAGCTGGATCATGCCCGCCTGCTCCAGGAAGGCGCCGAACAGGATGAACAGGAAGATGTAGCTGGACGACACGTAGGTCGGCGTGCCGTACAGGCCCTCGGTGCCGAAGGACAGCGTGCTGATGATCTGGTCCAGCCCGTAGCCGCGGTGCTGGAAGGCCTGCGGCAGGTATTGGCCCCACAGCCCGTAGGCCAGGAACAGCCCGCAGATGATGGGCAGCGCCCAGCCCATGGTGCGGCGCGCGGCCTCGAACACCAGCACCAGCAGCACCACGCCCACCACCCAGTCGGCGTCGCTCAGGGTGCCGGCGCGCTGCACCAGGTCGGCCTCGAAGATCCATTGGTAGATGCCGGTGGCGAAGCCCGCCAGGCCCAGCACCCAGGCCAGCGGCTTGAAGCCGGCGCGGGCGCCGTGCTTCTTGCTGAAGCCCGGCTCGATCAGGAAGATCATCAGCAGCACGAAGCCCACGTGCACCGCGCGCACCACCTGGCTGGAGAGGGGGCTGAAGGCGGCCGTGATGACCTGGAAGCTGGAAAACACCAGCGCCACCCAGAACACGGCGCTGCGCCAGGCCAGCTTGTCGTGCGTGGGGGCGGGGGGTGCGTCGAGCGGCGTGTGGCTGACGGCGGCGGCATCGGTCATGGCGAGCTTTCTATCGCGCGGGTGGCAAAACAAGGGGCGCGCCCATCAAAAAACCGGCGCTTCGCAGCGCCGGTTCTCGATGGTTTCACCCTTCGGACATCGGCAGGGCGCCTTACTTCAAGACGCCGGCCTCGCGGAAGTAGCGCTCGGCGCCGGGGTGCAGCGGAATGGGCATGCCCGTCAGCGCGTTCTGCAGCTTGATCGCCTTGGCGGCGTTGTGCGCGGCATACAGGGTGTCGAGGTTGCCGTACATGGCCTTGGCCATCTGGTAGACCAGCTCGTCGGGCACCTTGGACTGCGTGATCAGGAAGTTGGGGATGGCCACCGTCGGCACCGCCTCGGTCTGGCCGGTGTAGGTGTCGGCCGGAATCTCGGTGGCCACGTAGGCCGGGCTGCCGATCTTGGCCACCACCTCCTTGGGCACGGCCACCACGCGGATCTTGACCGAGCTGGCCAGGTCGCGGATGGAGGCCACACCCAAACCGGCCGACTGCAGGGTGGCGTCGAGCTGGCGGTTCTTGATCAGCTCGACCGATTCGCCGAACGGCAGGTACTCGACCTTGGCCAGGTCCTTGTACGTCAGGCCCGCGGCCTTGAAGATGGCGCGCGCGTTCAGCTCGGTGCCCGACTTGGCGGCGCCCACCGACACGCGCTTGCCCTTCAGGTCGGCCAGGGTCTTGATGCCCGAATCCTCGCTGGCGACGATCTGGATGTAGTTGTTGTAGGTGGCCGAAAAGCCGCGCAGGTTCTTCAGCGGCTCCTTGAAGCCGGCGTCGGCATCACCCGCCCAGGCGTCGGCCACCGCGTCGCCGAGCGAAAACGCCAGCTCGCCGCGCCCGGCCTGCAGCAGGTTGAGGTTCTCGGCCGAGGCCTTGGTGACCTGCGCCGTGGCGCGCGCGTCGGGAATCGCCTTGGCGAAAATCTGCGCCAGCGACACGCCCAGCGGGTAGTACACGCCGCTCTGGCCGCCGGTCAGCACGTTGATGAATTGCGGCTTCTGGGCCAGGGCGGCCCCGCCAAGTGCCAGCAGACCGGCCATCAGGCCGGCCGCCAGGGTGGTTTTCAAACGCATCTTGCCTTGCTCCTCTCTTGCGTATGGCAACAAAGGAAACCATGGTAAGGGACGATGCGGACCGCGAAAACCCGGGATTCACCCCATGCGGGTCAATCGCCGCGCTCACTCGCCGTGCTGCGTGCGCTCCAGCTTGTCGCTCTTCCAGTAGACCTCGTCATTCAGCTCGTGCCCGCTGGCGTCGCGGTTGAACACCCGCGCCAGCACGAACATCAGGTCCGACAGGCGATTGAGGTAGCGCCGCGGCGTGGGCTGCAGTTCCTCGTGCTCGCCCAGCGCCACCACCGCGCGCTCGGCGCGGCGCGCCACGGTGCGGCACACGTGCGCCTGCGCGGCGGCGCGCGTGCCGTTGGGCAGGATGAACTCCTGCAGGCGCGGCAGCTGCGCGTTGTAGGTCTTGAGCGCCGCGTCCAGCTGCGCCAGCGCCTCGTCCTTGAGCAGCGTGAAGCCCGGGATCGACAGCTCGCCGCCCAGGTTGAACAGCTGCTGCTGGATGTCGGTCAGCAGCTGGCGCACGTCGGCCGGCAGCGGCTCGCACAGCAGCAGGCCGATGTGGCTGTTGAGCTCGTCGACGTCGCCCATGGCCTGCGGGCGCGCGCTGGCCTTGGACACGCGGGTGTTGTTGCCCAGGCCGGTGGTGCCGTCGTCGCCGGTGCGGGTGGCGATCTGCGTCAGGCGTTTTCCCATGATGTTCTCATTTTTTGATAGCTGTCTGCGCTTGCCCCACCAGGGCGCGCAACCCCAAAAGGTATGAATCGACGCCGAAGCCGCAGACCTGGCCGGCAGCGATCGGCGCGATGAAGGAGCGGTGGCGAAACGGCTCGCGCGCGTGGATGTTGGACATGTGCACCTCGACGATCGGGCAGCGCAGGATGGCCAGCGCATCGCGGATGGCGAGGCTGGTGTGCGTCCAGGCGCCGGCGTTGATCAGCACGCCATCCGCCGCGTCGCGGTGCGCCTGGTGGATGCGCTCGCACAGCGCGCCCTCGTGGTTGGTCTGAAAGCACTCCACGCCGACGCCCAGCTCCTGCGCCAGGCTGCGCAGCCCGGTGTCGATGTCGGCCAGCGTGGCCGTGCCGTAGTGCGCCGGATCGCGCTGGCCGAACATGTTGAGGTTGACGCCGTGCAGGACGAGGAGCTTCATGCCTGCCATTATGAAGAACGCTGCCAGCAGGGATATGCGCCTCAATCCAGCGGCACCGCCAGCCGCGCCAGCACCGCGCGCGTGTCGGGCCGCACGCCGCGCCACAGCGCGAAGGACTCGGCCGCCTGCTCCACCAGCATGCCCAGGCCGTCGGCCACGCGGGCGCAGCCGGCGGCGCGCGCCGCCGCCAGAAACGGCGTCAGACCCTGGCCGTAGACCATGTCGTAGGCCAGTGCGCCGGGCGCGAAGGCGCTGGGCGGCACGGCCGGCGCCTGCCCGCTCAGGCTGGCCGAGGTGGCGTTGACGACGACATCGAAGGCGCCGGCGCCCGCCAGCGCGTCCAGCCCGCCGCCGGCCAGCGCCACGCCGCCCAGGTGCGGTGCCAGCTCGCGCGCCAGCGCGTGCGCCTTGTCGGCCGTTCGGTTGGCGATGAAGATGCGCGCCGCGCCGGCGCGCGCGATCGGCAGCAGCACGCCGCGCGTGGCGCCGCCCGCGCCCAGCAGCAGCACGCGCCAACCCGCCAGCGGCGTGCCCAGGTTGTGCTCGATGTCGCGCACCAGGCCGATGCCGTCGGTGTTATGCGCCCGCGCGTGCGCGCCCTCGAAGATCAGCGTGTTGGCCGCGCCCGCCAGCCGCGCATCCGCGCTGGCCTCGTCGGCCAGCTGCAGCGCCGCCAGCTTGAAGGGCAGGGTCACGTTCAGCCCGCGCCCGCCGGCGGCGCGAAAGGCCTGTACGGCGCGCTCGAAGCCGCCTGGCGCGGCGCCGCCGTCGATGGCTTCGTAGGTCATGTCCTGCCCCGTGGCTTGGGCGAACAGGTCGTGGATGAAGGGCGACTTGCTGTGGGCGATGGGGTGGCCGATGACGGCGTAACGGTCGGGCATGGGGCGATGGTAGCGGCCCGCCTGCTGCGGTAGGCTTGATACATCGACCACTCATGAGGGCCCGCGCCATGCGCATCTGGCAACAAGCGATTTCGGTGGAGCGGCTGACCGCCATCCACCTGGACACTGCGGTGCAGCACCTGGGCATCGAGTTTCTGGAGGTGGGCAACGACTTCATCCGCGCCCGCGTGCCGGTCAATGCGCACACACGCCAGCCCTACGGCCTGCTGCACGGCGGCGTCAGCGTGGTGCTGGCCGAGACCCTGGGCTCATGCGGCGCCGCCTTTTGCTGCCCCGAGGGCTGGCGCGCCGTGGGCCTGGACATCAACGCCAACCACCTGCGCGGCGCCACCGCGGGCTGGGTGACGGGCGTCACGCGCCCGGTGCACATCGGCCGCAGCACGCAGGTGTGGGCGATCGAGATGAGCAACGACGCCGGCGAGCCGACCTGCGTGTCGCGCATCACCATGGCGATGCTGGCGCCGCGCGGGGCGTAGCCGGCGAGAGATGTGAAGCGGGCAGGATTCAAAGCAAAATATGCTTGTAGCGCGCACCCATCAAGCGCGGAAAGCTATTGTTTTTGAAGGTCCTGTCGACCCAATTTCATCACTGCCCACCGCACGCCGCCGCGCGCGCCACCGTACACTGTCCCTCATCCGCAGGAGCCCCCCCATGAACGCCCCCACCCAAGCCGTCCACGTCACGCCCGAGATCAAGCCACGCCCCGTGCCGGCGGCCCTGATCGATGCGCTGAAAGCACGCTTCGGCGCGCAGTTCTCGCAGGCGCAGGCCGTGCGCGAGCAGCACGGGCGCGACGAGTCGGCCTTCACCACCGTGCCGCCGCCGGCTGCCGTGGTGTTTGCCGACAGCACGGCCGACGTGCAGGACGCCGTCAAGCTGTGTGCTCAATACAAGGTGCCGGTGATTCCCTACGGCGTCGGCTCCTCGCTGGAAGGGCATTTGCTGGCCGTTCAGGGCGGCGTCAGCCTGGACGTGAGCCGCATGAACAAGGTGCTGAGCGTCAACGCCGAAGATCTGACGGTGACCGTGCAGCCGGGCGTCACGCGCGAGCAGCTCAACGCCGAGATCAAGAGCACGGGCCTGTTCTTTCCGATCGACCCTGGCGCCAACGCCAGCCTGGGCGGCATGTGCGCCACGCGCGCCAGCGGCACCAACGCCGTGCGCTACGGCACCATGCGCGAGAACGTGCTGGCGCTCGAGGTCGTCACCGCCGCCGGCGAGGCCGTGCGCACCGGCACGCGCGCCAAGAAAAGCAGCGCCGGCTACGACCTGACGCGCCTGTTCGTCGGCAGCGAAGGCACGCTGGGTGTGATCACCGAGGCCACCTTGCGCATCTACCCGCTGCCCGAGGCGGTGGCGGCGGCGATCTGCTCGTTTGGCAGCATCGCCGACGCGGTCAACACCGTGATCCAGATCATCCAGCTGGGCGTGCCCATCGCGCGCGTCGAGCTGCTGGACGGGCACACCGTGCGCATCGTCAACCAGCACAGCAAGCTCACGCTGCGCGAGGGGCCGATGCTGCTGATGGAGTTTCACGGCTCGCCCGCCGGCGTGAAGGAGCAGACTGAAACCGTGCAGGCCATCGCGGCCGAGCACGGCGGCGCCGGCTTCGAATGGGCCGACACGCCCGAGGAGCGCTCGCGCCTGTGGGCGGCGCGGCACAACGCCTACTTCGCCGGCGTGCAAAGCCGCCCCGGCTGCCGCTGCATCACCACCGACGTGTGCGTGCCCATCTCGCGCCTGGCCGACGCGCTGCTCGACAGCGTGCAAGAGGCCGACGACAGCCGCATCCCCTACTTCCTGGTCGGCCACGTGGGCGACGGCAACTTCCACATGGGCTACCTGATCGACCCCGACGACGACGCCGAGCGCGCGCGCGCCGAGCAGCTCAACCGCCAGGTCGTCGCGCGCGCCCTGGCGCTGGGCGGCACCTGCAGCGGCGAGCACGGCGTGGGCCTGCACAAGATGGGCTTTCTGCTGGACGAGGCCGGCGCCGGCGCGGTGGACCTGATGCGCACCATCAAGCGCGCGCTGGATCCGCTGGACATCATGAATCCGGGGAAGGTGTTCAGTTGAGTTGATTCCATTTCCATATCAATAGATCAATAATATCCATGTCACCGATCCCGCAAGGAGAACGACATGGCAAGAACAGCCCGAGGTGCCGACAGTCTGGAGTCGGCCCGTCAAATGCTGGCCGGCGCACAGACCGCTGAGCAGCTTCGCCAAGCACAGGCGGTGGTGTTGCCGCTGGACTATGGCTTGAGCCTGGAGCAAACCGCGCAGGTCATCGGCCGCTCCCCGGCGTGGACCTGCCGCTTGCGCAATCGCTTCCTGGCCGGCGAGGTTGCAGGTGACGGCCAGCGCCCCGCGCGCGGCGGCAGGCGCCACCAGAACATGACGACTGAGCAGGAGCGCCAGGTGCTGGCGCCCTTTCTTGATCGCGCTCGCACGGGCGGCATCCTGGTGGTCGGTCAAGTCAAGTGTGAAATCGAAGCTGCCCTGGGCCGTCCCATGGCGCTGTCCTCGGTCTACAACCTGCTGCACCGCCACGGCTGGCGCAAGCTGGCCCCCGACAAACGCCATCCGCAAAGCGATCCTTTGGCTCAAGAGGAGTGGAAAAAAAACTCCCCGAGCGCCTTGCCGAAATCTGCTCGCACTGGCCGCAGCAAGGCCCCATCAAGCTGATGTTCCAGGACGAGGCGCGCTTTGGACGCATCAACGACGTGCGCCGCTGCTGGGCGCCCAAGCCGGTGCGGCCGCTGTGCCAAGCCATGTTGACCCACGAGTACACCTACGCGTACGCCGCCGTCGATGTGGCAAGCGGCCAGTTGGACTCGCTCATCTTGCCTCACGTCAACACCGAGTGCATGCAGTTGTTTCTCGACGAGGTGAGCGAGCGTCACCCGCACGAGCGCATCGTCATGGTGCTTGACGGTGCCGGCTGGCATGCCAGTGGTGAGCTGCACCCGCCCGCCAACATGCGCCTACTGAGCCTGCCCCCCTATGCGCCGGAGCTCAACCCGGTGGAGCACGTGTGGGACGAGCTGCGCGAGAAGCGATTCCACAACCGCGTCTTCGACAGCCTGGAGGCGCTCGAAGATCACCTTGAGCTCGCCCTGCGAGACTTCGAGAGCAACTGCGAACGGATCCGATCCATCGTCGCCTGGCCGTGGATTATTGATGCGCTATTGAATTAGAAATGGAATGAGCCCCCCCTGCGCAACTCAAGGTTTGCTCATGGACAACCGGGCCTGAACTCGAGGACGTCACCCGGCCGACGCCATCAAAGCAGGCGGGCCGCAGCGTCCAGTTGCACATGCTCGAAGGCGGGCGCGAAGTCGTCCAGCTCTTCCGCACGCAATCCCACCCCCGGCGTTTGCGCCAGCTGCCGCCATTGGCACACCGCCGCGTACACCTCGCCCAAGACAGTCAAGGCCTCGGCTTTGCCCAGGGCAAAGTAGGCAGCCCGCGCCAGCAGCATGGCCACGTCGGTGACCGGCCCGTCCCGCTCGGACAACCAGGTCTTGGATTCGCGCTCCTTGTCGGGGAAGGGGTTCAGGTCGAACGCCGGGGCCAACCGCCACTGCCCGTGCGCCACATGCAGAAAGCCGTGGTTTTGCAAGTGGTCGTCCACGTTGGTGATCAACAGATTGAACACCAGCCGCCGCCAGAGCTGGCGCACATCTTCAGTGGGCGCATGACCATGGGAGCGGATGGCGTCGGCCGCTTCGGTGTAGCTGCGCTCGTCCTCGCGCGAGGCTTGCAGTAGCGAGGCCGCCGATTGATAGGGAATGCGCCCACCCTCGCCATCACGGTCAAACCGCTGGATGACGGCAACCGGCACCTGTTCGTTGCCGCTGCCCAGCAGCACCACGCGTGCGGGCGCCACATCCACGCCCGCCAAGGCGGCCAGGCGCAAGGCCAGCACCTCGCCGCGCGTCACGCTGCGCGCGTCCTGCACGCTGGGGAACTTGCCGATCGCCAGACGGCCGTCTGCGTCGATCAGCGTGCACTTGGGCCGCATGCCGCCCAACGACGTGCCCTTGCCCTGCAAGTAGCGCAGGTCTTCGGCGGTTTCCTGTCCACGCTCCACTGCACGGCTGGCCTGGAAGATGTGCTCCAGTTCGATCAGGGGTGGGGTGCTGCGCTGGCCCTGGGCCACGGTGCGCTGCCAAGCCCCGTCGGCGCCACCCAGCCGCAGCGCGCCCACGCGGCTGAAGTCGTCCACCGCCAGCAGATAGTCCAGCTCCGTCAGCGCGGGCAGTTGCGGGTTGGCGCGGCGGCGCTTGGCGTGGTCGCGGGCGATGACGCGTCGCCCCCAAGCATCGGGCGCGGTATCGGCCAGCGCGCCATGGAAGACCGAGTCCTGCGCGCTGGCCGCCTTGTGCGCCTGGTAGCCCGCCACCAGCGGCAGGTCGGCCGATACGCCAAAGCGCACGGGGTTGTTCAGCCAGGCCTGGTCATAGGCAAAGGCGCAGTGCTCGCGCCGCCCCTGCCGGGCGTACACCAGCGTGCCCAACGCCAGCCCGACCTTGCCGATGCCGACCTGAACCTCCTGGCGCAGCGCCGCGGGGGCCACCATCACAGGGCTCCCGAGGGCGTGCGGGATTTGCTGCGCACCCGCTGAGGCAACTGCTCATCCATCAGCGCCAAGCCGATTTCATCCTTTGGCGTGTCCAGCAGATGTTCCAGGGCCTGCAGCTCGCCAAACACATGCAGCGCGCGAGCAAAAAAATGGATGGGCACGCGCGCATCGCCCTTTTCCATGCGCCGCACCGTGGACAGTGACGCACCCATGCGTTCGGCCAGCGAGGCTTGGGAGACATGCCGACGCCGGCGCGCCAGGGACAGGTCGGCGCCGAGCTTGAGCAGGGCGCGTTGTACCGGCAGTGGAATGGAAGGCGGCAATTTAAACGATCCAATGAAGCTTTCAATGATATTTAATCGTTCCCATTAAAACCATTATAAGTTCATTGGCGTGCGACGCCAACAGCAGCCCATGGCGTAAGCCGCCCGCACCATCACAGCGCTTCATCGCTCAGCGCCTGTTGTTGCACGCCGACGGTCGAGCGGATCACCGTCGCGCAACCAGCTCAGCATTCACTCGTTTCACCGAGCCACCCTGTACGGCACCGGCCCCTGCGTCTCGCCAGGCACAACCAGCTGGTTGACGACCCCCATCACATCATCGACCAGGCCCACCGATTGCTCCAGCAAGCGTCCCTGCTCCTCCGACCGCACGCAGCCCTTGAGCGTGACGATGCGGCGCTGGCCCAGCACCCACACGCTGGTGTCGGCAAAGCGCGGGTCGTACTGGATGTACTTTTGCACGCGCGGGATGATCTCGGCGTCGTACTGGTACGAATTGGGCAGGCGGCAGCGCCCGGAGGTGTAGCAGCTGGTGCCGTGCTGGGTGCGCTCGTGCTGCTGCTCGCGCACCTGCTGCTCGGTGTAGAGCGGCCCCTCGGGTACGGGGCAATGGGCGATGGCCGACGTGACCTGCACGAAGGGGTCGTTGAAGGCATTGCTGCGCGCCGGCTCGGCGGGCCCGCCCGCGTGGGCCGCGGCCGCCAGGCACAGGGCCAAGAGGGGCCAGCGCATGGGGTTCACCCCTCAGCCATGGCCTGCCGCAAGAAGAGGGATGGGGCCGGGCCCCACCCGCTCACTTGCCGGACAGCACGTCCTGCGTGGCGGCGTCCAGCCGGCCGCTGGGCTGCAGGCTGTTGTCGCGCTGGAAGGCGCGCAGCGCCGCGGCGGTGCGCGGGCCGGCGGCGCCGTCGGGCGTGCCGACGTTGTAGCCCAGCTCGTTCAGCCGCGCCTGTGCCTCGCGCATGGACAGGGTCTTGCCGCCTTGGCCGGGAATCGAGGTTCGCGAAGGTCCGGCACCGCCGTCCACGCCCAGCCGACCGCCGCCGCCCAGGCCCTGGCCCTGCACCGACTGCGCCTTGTAGTTGCGCAGCGCGACGACCATCTGGTTGTACGCATCCATGAAGGCCGCCGTGATGACCTTGCCCTGCGGCGTGTTCTGGTAGCCGCCCAGGCCGGCGCCCGCACCGCCGCCGAACAGCGCGCCCATGCCGCCGAAGTCGGTCTTGGAGGCGCTGCCCTCCGACGCCGCCACCTGCACGCCCGAGCGGTTGTCGACCAGGGTCAGCATGACGTTGGCCTCGCGCGTCTTGGTGCCGGCCGCCACCGCGCCCAGCACCGCGCCCCCGCCGCCGAACAGCCCGCCCAGCGCGCCGCCGATGCCGCCGGTGTTGCCCTCGTTGAAGACGATTTCGGGCGACAGGCCGTAGTCGGACGCCACCATCTGGCCGCCGCCCATCTGGCTGCCCTGGCGCATTTGGCCGGACTGCATCAGCTCGCGCTCGCGGCTCATGGCGCGCATGCCGGCGGCGCCGCGCTCGACGACGACGAAGCAGTTGGACTGCTGGATCATCAGGCGCAGCAGGTTGGAGGTGGGCGGCAGCTTGTATTCGTTGCGCAAGATGGTGTACCAGCCGGCGTTCTGGTTCTCGACCAGCGACACCGTGCCCAGCGGCGAGGCGCAGCGCTGCAGCTCGGAATTGGCGTTGGCCGAGCCCGCGCCGGCGGCGCTGCCGGTGGCCACGGTCTTGCTGTCCGAGCCGCCCATCTTGAGGTCGGTGGTTTCGCAGCCGGCCAAAGCCAGGGCGGCCAGGAGGGCGGTGGTCGTCAGTGCGGTGCGTTGGATCGTCAACATGCGGAGGTCCTCCCGGTTCGGGGTGTCTGGTTTTTTGGGCTGCTTGGCCGGGCCTGCGCGGCCCGAAAAGCGGGCGCCCATGATAAGCGCATGGGCTGGCGGAAGATAGTGCGGTTTACGCTCTATGCCGTCACGCCGACGGCGCGTGCGCCAGCACGTCCACCCGCGCCGGCGGCAGGTTGGCCAGCACGCGCTCGCGGCGCTGGCACACCAGGCCGGCCTGCTGCCAGGGCGAAGGGCCGTGCAGCGCGTAGGTGAACTGCAGCAGCCGCCCGCCCGGCGCCAGCACCTGCGCGCCGGCCTGCAGGATGCGCTGGCGCGCCGGCGCCGGGATGGACAGCAGCGGCAGGCCCGAGACGATGTGCCGCACGCGCACGGGGCCGTCAGCCCCGTCCAGTCGAGCCAGCAACGCCGGCAGCTCGGCCGCATCGCCGTGCAGCACCTGGATGGCCGGAAAGCGCTGGCGCAGGTGGGCCGCCAGGCGGTCCGACTGCTCGACCACCGCCAGCCGCGCGGCGGGCACGCCGTGCGCCAGCAGGGCGGCGGTGATGACGCCGGTGCCGCCGCCCAGCTCCACCACCCAGCCCTCGTCCGCCAGGTCGACCAGCGCGGCCATGCGCGCGGCCAGGTAGGGCGAACTGGCGCAGATGGCGCCGACGGCCAACGGCTGGGCCATCAGCTCGCGCAAGAACAGCGAACGCGGCGAGCGCGACACCGCGCGCCGCATGCGCACCACGCCGGCGCGCGCCTTGCGCACGGCGCTGACCGGGCGCACCGCCAAGGCGCGGGCCAGGGCAACCATTTCAAGCGGTGGGGGAACGCGGCTGTGGGGCATGGCGATGGGCGTGGCGCAGCGGGGGCGGCGAGCGCGCAGCTTACACCGTTGCCGCGCCCAGCCGCCATCGAATCGGGCTCACCCGGGGGCGCACATGCAAGAGACTGTCACGCGCCATCGCGGGCGGCGCGGGGCCGGGCCGCCTCAGCCACCGGCGCGGCCGCAGCACTGAACGGCGCGCGCAGCAGGGCCGCCAGCGACTGGCTGCGCGCGTCGCGCCCGCGCTCCAGCCCCATGGTCAGACCGCGCCCACCGTCCGGCGGCACCGGGGTCGCGCTGCGAAAAAGATGATCGAACAGCGGCAGCAGCGTGGCGTAGTTGCTGTCGGTCTGCGGCCGGTGGGCGCTGTGGTGCACGCGGTGGTAGGCGGGCGTCACTACCAGCCAGCGCAGGCCGCGGTCCAGCCACGCGGGCAGGCGCAGGTTGCCATGCGACAGGGTGGCGACAGCCAGCGCCACCAGGCTGTAGGCCAGCACCGCCAGCGGCGGCGGCGCCAGGGCGATCAGCACGGGCAGGGTGAGCAGCGCGCCGACCAGGTTTTCCAGCGGATGGTGGCGGTGCGTGGTGGTGGCGTCCAGCTCGACGTCGCTGTGATGCACGGCGTGCAGGCGCCACAGCCAGGGCATGGCGTGCGAGAGGCGGTGCAGCGCGTAGGCCATGCTTTCCATCACCAAGAATGTGAGTACCCACTGCGCCCAGACTGGCCAACCCCACTGCACGAGGCCACCCTGCATCGTGAGGCCCAGCGGCCCGGCCACCGCCCAGAACAGCAGCGGCGTGGCCAGCGTGGTGCCCACGGCCAGCACCGACAGTGCGCCGTTGCGCGCCCAGCGCCGCAGCGGCGCCCCGGCAGCGTGCAGGGGCGACAGCGATTCGAGAAAAAGAACCGCCGCCATGCACAGCACGGCGGCGCCCAGGTAGATCTCGTTCATTCAAGCATCGGCGGCGCGCAGCGCGGCGCACCGCCCCGTTAAACCGGTGGTCCCGCCAACTGGACGTAGCAACTCGCCCCGGCCGCCACCACGGTGCCCACCAGGCATTGGGGCGAGCCGGAGTCCGGTGCAACCCAGCTTACCCCCGGGGTATTGGTGGTCAGGGACTTGATCTGCTGGGACACGGCCGTGCCATTGGTCACCATCACGGGAGCGCCGATGACGCTCACGTTCACCGTGCCCCCACTCGCTGACGTCATTGTGACCCCTGGCACCACCGCCTGCACCGACTGCACCCAGTGGCCGCTGGCCAGTCCCCCGGCCGCCAAGCCGCCGCCCAACAGCAGATGGGTCAGCAAGCGGCTGTCGACCCGGTCGCGCAGGGCGCGATAGGCGACCGCCATCACCAGCAGCGCCAGCAGCAGCAGCGACCATTCGCCCAAGGTGGGCACGGTTGCCGCCGACAGCGGGCCGTAGACGATGGCCCCAGCCACCGGAATGCCCGCCCAGGCGCTGGGTGCCAGACCCCAGGCGGCCAGCGCGCCGACCGCCGTCAACCCCGTGCGCAAGAAATGTCGCTTCATGGCTCACCGTCCTCTTTTCAGTTGTTGAACGTGAAAATTTTCAGCAGCCTCATCTTGTTTACGCAATACGCCAAATGGCCATTTCAGGACTGTCGGCTCGGTTTTGTCTTGCGGCGGCGACATTTCATGACACGTCGCCGGACATCCACCGCCACCGACGTTGGTCAGCTCTCAATCGGCTTGCCCTCCGCCTGCCAGGCCTTGATGCCGCCGTCCAGGTGCGCCACGTCGACGTAGCCCAGCGCGCGCAGGCTGAGCACGGCCAGCGCCGAGCGCCCGCCCGAGGCGCAGTGCAGGATGACGCGCCGCTGCGGGTCGAGCTCGGGCTTGTGGGCGGGGCTGCTCGGGTCGGCGTAGAACTCCAGCATGCCGCGCGAGGCATGCACCGCACCGGCGATGCAGCCCTGGGCGCGCTCGGGCGCGTCGCGGATGTCCACCAGCGTGGCGCCGGCGGCCAGTTCGGCCTGCACCTGGTCGGGGCTCAGGTTCTCGATCTGGCGCTTGGCCTCTTGCACCAGTTGGGCGGCGGTCTGGGTGGTCATGGGCGGCTCCGGTTCTGCGGTCACGGGCGCACGGCGCATCACCTCAGACTGCGGGGGCGCGCCGGCGCGAGGGTGGCGGAAATTTTGCGCGTGCGCGCCGACGGCCGGCAATGGGGCCGCACCCCGTGTTTACCCTTGATCGGGGTCAAGCCCCGCGCAGCCGCTCGATCAGGCCGTTCAGTTCGTCCAGCGAGGCGAACTGGATCGCCAGCTCGCCCGCCTGGGCGTCGGCGGCGCCGCGGCGGCCGGCCTTGCGCACGCGCACCTCGACCTGGGCCAGCAGCAGGTCGGACAGCTCTTCCTCCACCCGGCGCACGTCGCCCGACTTGTCGGCCGGCTGGTTGCGCTTGCGCGGCGCGGTGAGATTGAACTCGGCCGACAGCTTGCGCGCCAGCGCCTCGGTCTGGCGCACGTTGAGCTTGCGCGCGGCCACCTGGTTGGCCGCCGTGATCTGCGCCGCGCCTTCCAGCGTGAGCAGGGCGCGCGCGTGGCCCATGTCCAAATCGCCCGCCATCAGCATGGTCTGCACCGGCTCGGCCAGGTTGAGCAGGCGCAGCAGGTTGCTGGCGGCGCTGCGGCTCTTGCCCACGGCCTGGGCGGCGCGCTCGTGGGTGAGGCCGAACTCCTGCACCAGGCGGCGAATGCCCTGCGCCTCTTCCAGCGGGTTGAGGTCTTCGCGCTGGATGTTCTCGATCAGCGCCATGGCGGCGGCCGATTCGTCGGGCACCTCGCGCACCAGGGCGGGCACCTCGCTCAGGCCAGCCAGGCGGGCGGCGCGAAAGCGGCGCTCGCCGGCGATGATCTCGTAGTCAGCTCTTGAATCGATAGCTGCTCGCGCTTGTCCATCAAGGACTGGAGCCCCATTCGACCTAGAAATGCGCCGCACCAGAATCGGTTGCATGATGCCCTGCGCCTTGATGCTTTCGGCCAGCTCGTAGAGCGCGCCTTCGTCCATGCGGGTGCGCGGCTGGTACTGGCCGGGCGCCAGCTGGTCCAGCGCCAGCATCATGGGGGTGCCGGCGGGCGTGGCGGCATCCGGGGCCAGCGTGGCGGGGCCCAGCAGTGCGTCCAAGCCGCGGCCCAGGCCCTTGGGTTTCTTGGTCACCATGGTGGGGGCTCCAATGCAAAGGTTCGTTCAGGACGCGGCGGGCGTGGCGGCCAGCGCGCGCAGGGCTTGCCAGCCTTCGGGCCAGTCGCCCAGGCCGGAGTCGGCGTTGAGGTGGCCGCGCGCGCCCCCGTCCTGCCAGCCGGCGCCCCAGTCCTGCGCCAGCTGCCGGGCGTAGTCCAGGCGGGCGTAGGGGTCGTCGCTGCTGGCCATGACCAGGGCGGGAAAAGGCAGGCGCTGGCGCGCGGGCGGCGCCCAGCCGGGGATCTGCTGGCGCAGGTCGGCGCGCTCGATCTCTGGCGGCGCCACCAGCAGCGCGCCGGCCACGCGCGCCGTCTCGCGCGAATGCGCGGCCCACCAGGCCAGCAGCAGGCAGCCCAGGCTGTGCGCGGCCAGCAGCACGGGGGCCGGTTGCGCCAGCAGGACGTCTTGCAGGCGCGCCGTCCAGTCGCCGCGCAGCGGGCGCTGCCAGTCGTGCTGCTGCACGCGGGTGGCGCCGTGCGCGGCCTCCCAGCGGCTTTGCCAGTGGCCGGGGCCGCTGCCCAGCCAGCCGGGCAAGGTCAGCACGCGGGGCGAGGCTTGATGATCTATCATTTTGATAGCTGCTCGCGCTTGCTGCATCCGGGCAAACCGCCCATTTGGCCCTGAATCATGCCCGCAGGCCGCGCGCCACCAGCTCTTCGGCAAAGGCGACGAAGGCCTTGCTGCCCTTGGCCGCCGGGTCGAACAGCACGCCCGGCAGGCCGTAGCTGGGCGCCTCGGCCAAGCGCACGTTGCGCGGAATGATGGCGTCGAACACCTTGTCGCCGTAGTGCGCCTTGAGCTGGTCGCTGACCTGCTGCTGCAGGGTGATGCGGGCGTCGAACATCATGCGCAGCAGGCCGATCAGGCGCAGGTCGCGGTTGAGGTTGGCGTGCACCTGGCGGATGGTGTTGGTCAGGTCGGCCAGGCCTTCGAGCGCGAAGTACTCGCACTGCATGGGCACGATCACGCCCTGGGCGGCGCACAGGCCGTTGAGCGTGAGCATGCTCAAGCTGGGCGGGCAGTCGATCAGCACGAAGTCGTAGTCGGCGCTCACTTGCGCCAGCGCGTCCTTCAGGCGGCGCTCGCGGCGCTCTTCGCCCACCAGTTCGACCTCGGCACCGGCCAGCTCGCGGTTGGCGCCCAGCACGGCATAGCCGGCGCCAGCCTCCTTCAGCTTGTCGGGCACCACGGCGGCCTCGGCGATGCTGGCCGATTCGAGCAGCACGTCGTACACCGACAGCTCCATCGCGCGCTTGTCCACCCCCGAACCCATGGTGGCGTTGCCCTGCGGGTCCAGGTCGACCAGCAGCACGCGCTGACCGATGTGCGCCAGTGCGGCGGCCAGGTTGACCGTGGTGGTGGTCTTGCCGACGCCGCCCTTCTGGTTGGCGATGCAGAAGATTTGAGCCATCGGGGGTTCAGTGGGAAGTGACCAGCTTGACGCCGAAGCCGATCAGGAACACGCTGGCCAGCTTGCGCAGCAGGCTGCTCAGGCGGGCGCTGGCGCGCAGGCGCTCGGCAAAGCGATGCACCAGCAGCGACTCGATCAGGCCGTACAGCAAGGTCAGCACGGCGGCGGTGGCCGCCAAGGCGGCAAAGGTGACCATGCCCTGCTGGCGCGCCGGGTCGATGAACAGCGGCAGGAAGGCAACGTAAAACACGATCGCCTTGGGATTGAACAGGGTGATCAAGAACCCCTGGCGAAAATGCCGCCGCGTGGTGGGCGCCGCCACCGCCGCGCCCTCGCCCTCGCCCGGGCGCATGCGCCACATGCGGATGCCCAGCCAGGCCAGATAGATGGCGCCCACCCATTGCAGGGCCGAAAACGCCATCGGATAGGCGTGCAGCAGCGCCGCGACGCCGCCCAGGGCGCATCCGATCAGCACCTGGTCACCCACCATCACCCCCAGCGTGGCGGCCAGGCCACCGCGCATGCCGTGCTGCGTGGCGCCGGTGGCGATCACCAGGTTGCCGGGGCCGGGGATCATCAAGAACAGCCAGAACGCGGCGACGAAGGCGGCGTAGTCGGTGATGCCAAACATGCTTGAAATTTCTCGGAGGTGAGTGGCGAGTTTACGGGACTTTGGCGCGCCACCGAACGCGATTTCGCCCCGGATGTTTCACGTGGAACCGACCGGTCGCAGCCACACCAGGCAGCGCTCGGCATCCAGACCCGGCACCCGCAGCGGTTCCACGTGAAACACCTCGGCCCCCGCCGGCAGGGCCGCGATCTCGTCGTCGGGGCGCTTGCCCTTCATGGCCAGCCAGACGCCCTGCTCCGCCAGAGCGCCGCGCGACCAGCTGATGAAGTCGGCCAACGAGGCAAAGGCACGCGAGGCGATGATGTCGAAGGGCTCGTGCAGCGTCTCGACCCGGGCATGGCGCCCCGCCAGATTGTCCAGACTCAATGCGCCCGCCGCCTGCTGCACGAAGGCCGCCTTCTTGGCCACCGCGTCCACGCAGGTGACGGCGATCTCGGGGCAGCAGATGGCGATGACCACGCCCGGCAAGCCGCCGCCGCTGCCCACGTCGAGCAGCCGCGCCGGGCGCCCCTGGGTGTGGCGACGCAGCGGCGGCACCACGGCCAGGCTGTCCAGCAGATGGTGCGTCAGCATCTGCGCCGGGTCGCGCAGCGCCGTCAGGTTGTAGACGCGGTTCCATTTGGCCAGCAGGTCCAGATAGGCCAGCAGCCGGGTTTGCGCGGCCCCGTCCAGCGCCAGGCCCAGCGTCGCCGCGCCCTGGCGCAGGCGCTCGGCGCGATCCGCCGCGCCGCTCATGCGGCGCGCGCGTCCGCATCGGCGCTGCTCGCCTGCAGCGCCGGCGGCAAGCCGCCCTTCTTCTTCAGGTGGATCAGCAGCAGCGACACGGCAGCCGGCGTAACGCCGGAAATGCGCCCGGCCTGACCCAGGGTCTCGGGCCGGTGCTTTTGCAGCTTTTGCCGCACCTCGATCGACAGCGCGCCAACCTGCATGTAGTCCAAGTCGGGCGGCAGTCGCAGGTTCTCGTAGTGCGCGGCGCGCTCCACCTCGTCGCGCTGTCGGTCGATGTAGCCAGCGTACTTGGCGGCAATCTCCACCTGCTCGATCACCTCGTCCGCCGCATCGCCCAGCGTTTCACGTGAAACACCGCCGGCGGCGTAACGTCCGCCGTCCAGACTCATCAGCGCCGCATGGTCGATGCCCGGTCGGCGCAGCAGGTCGAACAGATTGTGCTCGTGCTCGATGGCCTTGCCCAGCACGCGCGCCGACTCCTCGGCCGGCAGGATGGCGGGGTTGACCCAGGTGGCCTTGAGCCGCTCGGTTTCACGTGAAACCGCGTCGCGCTTGCGGTTGAAGGCGTCCCAGCGCGCGTCGTCGATCAGGCCCAGGCGTCGGCCCGTCTCGGTCAGGCGCATGTCGGCGTTGTCCTCGCGCAGCTGCAGGCGGTATTCGGCCCGGCTGGTGAACATGCGGTAGGGCTCGGTCACGCCCTTGGTGATCAAATCGTCCACCAGCACGCCCAGATAGGCCTCGTCGCGGCCGGGCAGCCAGGCGCTCTCGCCCCGGCACAGCAGCGCCGCGTTGATGCCGGCAAACAGGCCCTGCGCCGCCGCCTCCTCGTAGCCGGTGGTGCCGTTGATCTGGCCGGCAAAGAACAGGCCGGCGATGGCCCGGGTCTCGAAGCTGCCTTTCAGCGCGCGCGGGTCGAAGTAGTCGTACTCGATGGCGTAGCCCGGCCGCAGGATGTGCGCGTTCTCCAGCCCGGCGATGCTGCGCACCAGCTGGTACTGGATGTCGAACGGCAGGCTGGTCGAGATGCCGTTGGGGTAGACCTCGTGCGTGTCCAGGCCCTCGGGCTCCAGAAAGATCTGGTGGCTGTCCTTGCCGGCAAAGCGGTTGATCTTGTCTTCCACGCTGGGGCAATAGCGCGGGCCCACGCCCTCGATCTTGCCGGTGAACATGGGGCTGCGATCGAAGCCCGCGCGGATGATGGCGTGCGTGCGCTCGTTGGTGTGCGTCACCCAGCACGGCAGCTGGCGCGGGTGCATCGCCGCGCGGCCCATGAAGCTGAACACCGGCATGCGCGCGTTCTGCCCGCCCGGCATGCCGTCGCCCGGCTGCACCTCGCAACGGGCGAAGTCGATCGTGCGGCCGTCCAGCCGCGGCGGCGTGCCGGTCTTCAGGCGCCCTTGCGGCAGCTTGAGTTCCTTCAGCCGCGCCGACAGGCTGACGGCCGGCGGGTCGCCCGCGCGGCCCGCGGGGTAATTGTCCAGGCCAACGTGGATGCGCCCGTCCAGAAAGGTGCCGGCCGTCAGCACCACCGCGCGCGCCCGAAAGGCAATGCCCACCTGCGTGACGGCGCCCACCACGCGGTCGCCCTCCAGCAGCAGGTCGTCCACCGCCTGCTGGAACAGCACCAGCTTGGGCTGGTTCTCCAGCCGGCGGCGGATGGCGGCCTTGTACCGCACGCGGTCGGCCTGCGCCCGCGTGGCGCGCACGGCCGGGCCCTTGCTGCCGTTGAGGATGCGAAACTGGATGCCCGCCTCGTCGGTGGCCAGCGCCATCGCGCCGCCCAGCGCGTCGACCTCGCGCACCAGGTGGCCCTTGCCGATGCCGCCGATGCTGGGGTTGCAGCTCATCTGCCCCAGGGTCTCGATGTTGTGCGTCAGCAGCAGGGTGCGCGCGCCCATGCGGGCCGCCGCCAGCGCCGCCTCGGTGCCGGCGTGGCCGCCACCGACGACGATGACATCAAAGGATTCGGGGTGCAGATAGGACGTCACGACAGGGCTCCGGCGCCGCCCGGCCAGGCTGGCACGGGCAAACTGCCTATTTTATGAGCAAATCAACCTTGGCCGTTGCCGGGTGGCCGCAAGTAGCTATCATTTTTATAGTTTTCCCAACCCCCCGCTTGCCCGCACTGGAAACATCGCCAAGCCGGCCCGCCGTCGCCCGCCTCGGTCGCCTGCGTGACAATGGGCACGTCGCCCGCTGGCGCTGCCAGCCGCGCGATGGTTTCAACCGAAGGAGACTCGTCCATGGCCAACGCCAAACCCGCGGCAGCGGTGTCCACCGCGCACGTCCTGCCGTCCTACCTCGACCCCAATCACCTCGGCCCCTGGGGCATCTACCTGCAGCAGATCGACCGCGTCACGCCCTACCTGGGCCACCTGGCGCGCTGGGTCGAGACGCTCAAGCGCCCCAAGCGCGCGCTGATCGTCGACGTGCCGATCGAGCTGGACAACGGCACCATCGCCCACTTCGAGGGCTACCGCGTGCAGCACAACACCAGCCGCGGTCCCGGCAAGGGTGGCGTGCGCTTTCACCAGGACGTGACGCTGTCCGAGGTGATGGCGCTGTCGGCCTGGATGAGCATCAAGAACGCGGCGGTGAACGTGCCCTACGGCGGCGCCAAGGGCGGCATCCGCGTCGATCCGCGCACACTCTCGCACAAGGAGCTGGAGCGCCTGACGCGCCGCTACACCAGCGAGATCGGCATCATCATCGGCCCGTCCAAGGACATCCCCGCGCCCGACGTCAACACCAACGACAAGATCATGGCCTGGATGATGGACACCTACTCGATGAACGTGGGTTCCACCGCCACCGGCGTGGTCACCGGCAAGCCGGTGGACATGGGCGGCTCGCTGGGCCGCAAGGAGGCGACGGGCCGGGGTGTGTTCACCGTGGCCTGCGAGGCCGCCAAGCAGATCGGCCTGCCGATCGAGGGCGCGCGCGTGGCCGTGCAGGGCTTCGGCAACGTCGGCGGCATCGCCGGCAAGCTGTTTGCCGAGGCCGGTGCGCTGATCGTCGCCGTGCAGGACCATACCGGCGGCGTGGCCAACGACAAGGGCCTGGCCGTGCCCAAGCTGCTGGAACACGTGGCCAAGACCGGCGGCGTGGCCGGCTTCAAGGGCGGCGAGGCCATCACGGCGGCCGACTTCTGGGCCTGCACCTGCGACATCATGGTGCCCGCCGCGCTGGAAGGCCAGGTCACGCGGGCCAACGCCGGCAAGATCAAGGCCAAGATGCTGATCGAGGGCGCCAACGGCCCCACCACCCCCGAGGCCGACGACATCCTGCACGACAAGGGCGTGCTGGTGGTGCCCGACGTCATCGCCAACGCCGGCGGCGTCACCGTCAGCTATTTCGAATGGGTGCAGGACTTCTCCAGCTTCTTCTGGGACGAGGACGAGATCAACCGCCGCCTGGTCGGCATCATGAAGCACGCCTTCGACGCCGTGTGGCAGACCGCGCAGGAGCACCAGGTGAGCCTGCGCACCGCGGCCTACATCGTGGCCTGCACGCGCATCCTGAACGCGCGCGACCTGCGCGGGCTGTATCCTTGATTGTGCCCCCCAAGCCCGGCAAAAAATCCCGCGTTCTGCTACGCTGAGTGCGCCCCGGCGGCCGTTCGCGCGCCGCCGGGTTCAGGTCCAACTCTCCCCTTTTTCAAACCATGAAGCTCTACTACTCCGCGGGCGCGTGCTCGCTGTCGCCCCACATCGCGCTCGAAGAAGCCGGCATCAAGTACGAGGCCATCTCCGCGCCCACCAAGACCAAGGTCTTGCCCGACGGCAGCGACTACCGCAAGATCAACCCGCTGGGCTATGTGCCCTACTTGGTGCTCGATGACGGCACCGGCCTGCGCGAAGGCCCGGCCATCGTCCAATACATCGCCGACCAGGCGCCGGCCAAGAAGCTGGCGCCCGCCAACGGCACCCTCGCGCGCTATCAATTGCAGAGCTGGCTGAACTTCATCGGCACCGAGGTGCACAAGACCTTCAGCCCGCTGTTCAACCCCGCCACGCCCGACGACGTCAAACAGGCCACCAAGGACCGGCTGCTCAGCCGCCTGACCTGGGTCGACGGCGAGCTGGCCGGCAAGAAATACCTGATGGGTGAGGACTTCAGCGTCGCCGACGCCTACCTGTTCACCATCACCAACTGGGCCAAGCCCACCGGCGTCGACATCAGCGGCCTGAAGAACCTCGCCGCCTACCGCGAGCGCATCGCCGCGCGCCCGGCCGTGCAGCGCGCGATGAAGGCCGAGGGGCTGATTTAACCCCGCGCCAGCGGCTTTTGCCGCCACGCCGCCAGCGCGCCCAGCCACAGCGCGGCGGCCGAATACAGCAGGCCGCGGGCCAGCCCGCCCGGGCCGTCGGCGATCCAGCCCACCACGGTGGGCCCGACGATCTGGCCGAAGGCAAACAGGATGGTGAAGGCGCTGATGCCCGCCGCCCATTGCGCGGCCGGCAGGTTGTGGCGCACGAAGGCGGTGGTCGAGGCCACCAGCGACAAAAACACCGCGCCGAACAGCAGGCCCGAGGCCAGCACCACCGGCCACGCGCCGGTCAGCGCCGGGGCGATGGTGGCCACCCCCAGCAACGCGTTCAGCAGCGCCAGCGCACCGCCGCCCTTGGCGCGGTCCAGCAGCCGCGCCCAGATGCGCGCCGAGGCCACCACCGCCAGCCCCAGCAGGGTGTAGAACAGCGTGACCGCGCCGGCGCTGGCGCCCTGCTCGCGCAGCAGCGCGATCACGAAGGTCATGTAGCCGATGTAGCCGACGCCGAACAGCGTGTAGCCCGTCAGCGCCCAGCGCATGGACCACCAGGAGATTTTCTCGGTCAAATTGGCTTCTGGTGCTTGTCCAATCTGCGCAGACAGCTCTTGTTTTTGTAGTGTCTTGGCCGGCCAGACCAGCACCGCCGTGGCCGCCAGGCACAGCGCCGCCATGCCCCACCAGGCCCAGGCCCAGCCGTGCGCCACGTCGCGCGCCGCCGCCAGCAGCGGCGGCACGCCCAGCGCCGACAGGGCGATGCCCCAGCCCACGCCGCCGTAGTACAGGCCCAGCAGCAGACCAGCCTGCTGGGGCGCGCGCGTGCCCAGCCGCGCGGCCAGCAGGCCGCCGGCAATGAACACGAAGGCGCTGGCCACGCCCGCCAGCAGGCGCTGCAGCAGCAGCGGCGCCGCCTCGATGAAAAAGCCCGACAACGCCATGAACACGCTGGCCAGCACCGAGCCCCACAGCAGCAGCGGCGCGGCGCCCCAGCGGCGCAGCAGCCACGGCGTGACCAGCGCGCCCAGCAGGTAGCCGGCGGCGTTGACGGTGTTCATGGCGCCGGCCAAGGTGTAGCTCCAGGCCAGGTCGTCCTTCATCACCGGCAGCAGCAGGCCGTAGGCAAAGCGGGTGATGCCCAGCGACACGGCGGCGCCCAGCGACAGCGCCAGGGCCAGATAAACGGGGGCGGGGCCGGCGGGCGCGGCGGGCGGTGCGGTCATCGCCCGATTGTGGCGCAGCCCCGCGGTGGGGGCCGCGTGCCCGGGGCCTGCAAGACACCCCGCGGCCGTCGCACAATGGGCGCTGCTGTCCTTGTCACCCGAAAGCCCGACGATGTCCCATCCGCTGTTTTCCTCCCTGCGCCTGGGGGCGCTCACCCTGCCCAGCCGCGTCGTCATGGCGCCGCTCACGCGCAATCGCGCGCCCGGCGCCGTGCCCACCGCACTGATGGCCGAGTACTACCGCCAGCGCGCCGACCCCTGGCGCGGCGCCGCCCTGATCGTGAGCGAGGGCACCGCCATCAGCCCGCAGGGCCAGGGCTACGCCGACGTGCCCGGCCTGTACGACAGCGAGCAGCTCGACGGCTGGCAGCAGGTGACCAAAGCCGTGCATGCCGCCGGCGGCCTCATCTTCTGCCAGCTGTGGCACGTGGGGCGCGTATCGCACCAGCTCTTGCAGCCCGACCACCAGGCGCCCGTGGCGCCCTCGGCCATCCGCGCCAACACCAAGACCTACGTGATCGACGGCGAAGGCAAGGGCGGTTTCACGCCCACCAGCGAGCCGCGCGCGCTGCACCGGCGCGAAATCCCCGGCCTGGTGCACGAGTTCGCCGTCGCCGCGCGCAATGCCGTGCAGTCGGCCGGCTTCGACGGCGTCGAAATCCACGGCGCCAACGGCTACCTGCTGGACCAGTTCCTGAAGACCGGCGCCAACCAGCGCGAGGACGACTACGGCGGCGCCATCGCCAACCGCGCGCGCCTGATGCTGGAGGTGACGCGCGCCGTGGCCGACGCCGTGGGCCCCGGGCGCACCGGCCTGCGCGTGTCGCCCGTCACGCCCGCCAACGACATCGTCGACGCCGACCCGCAGCCGCTGTTCGACCACCTGATGCGCGAGCTGGGGGCGCTGCCGCTGGCCTACGTCCACGTCATCGAGGGCGCCACCGGCGGCCCGCGCGAGGTCGAAGGCCGCCCCTTCGACTACGCCGCCATGAAGGCCGCCTACCGCGAGGGCGGCGGCCAGGGCGCGTGGATGGTCAACAACGGCTACGACGGCGCGGCGGCGCGCAGCGCCCTCGAATCGGGCCACGCCGACCTGGTGGCCTTCGGCAAGGCCTTCATCAGCATGCCCGACTGGACCGAGCGCCTGCGCCGGGACCTGCCCTTCGTCGCGCCCGAACGCGCCACCCTGTACGGCGGCGGCGCCCACGGCTACACCGACTATCCTGCGCTGGGGGATTGAAGCGGTTTCGCATTGGACAAGACATGCCGGTCGCGGGGGGGGGGATCAGGCCGTCGGAGCGCCCGGCTCCGTTCATGTCCCCCACCGGCCTGCGGCCGGCTCCGCCTTCACTTCACTGCGCCAGGCGCCCCAACGACCTGATCCGAGGCGTCGCGCGCCGAATGGGCTACCTGGTGTGTGAGCGCCGCATCCCGCCAAGGGGCGTGGGTGGGCAGCGCAGCGAGGTCAAGGCGGAGATGGCCGTCGCAGACGGACAGCGGGGGACACGAGCGGAGCTGCCCACCCACGCCCCTTGGCCCACCACCACCCGCCCGACGCTCTCAACGCGTTGATGGCAATTCGGCATGAACCGGCTCAGTGCGTCGACGCCGTCGCCGCGCGCACCTGGGCCACCTGGGCGGCCGTCACCGCCGGGGCGTCGTTGGACCAGCTTTGGCGCACGAAGCTGGCCAGCGCCGCCACCTCGTCGTCCTTCAGGCGCCAGCCGAAGTCCGGCATCGCCAGGCGCGCCGGCCGCAGCTGGGTGGAGGGCATGGCCGCGCCGTTCAGGATCACGGCGATCAGGCCGCCCGCCTCCTTGGCGGTGACCAGGGCGTTGCCGTCCAGTTGCGGAAACACCGCCTTGGCGCCCTTGCCGTTGGTGAAGTGGCAGGCGCTGCAGTTGTCCAGGTACAGGCGCGCGCCCAGCTCCATCTGCGGCGAGGCGCCGTTCAGCGTCTGGGTGGTCGCCACGGCGCTGGCGCGCAGCGCCGTCAGACCGTTGACCGGGCGGTCCTGGCGGATGGCTTGCAGATAGGCGACGACGGCGTCCAGGTCGTCCTTGGGCAGGTACTGCAGCGAGTGGTCGACCGCCAGCGCCATCTCGCCCGTCACGCCGGTGCTGTCGCTGCGGCCGGTGGCCAGCAGCGCCGCCAGCTGCGCCGCGCTCCAGCGCTGCGCGTCGCTGTCCTTGGCCCGCAGGTCGGGCGCCGGCCAGCCGTTCAGCACGGCGCCGGTCAGGAAGTCGCTGGAACTGGCGTCGTAGCCCTTTTCGGCAAAGGTCAAGGTGCTGCGCGGCGTGTGGCAGGAGCCGCAGTGCGCCAGTCCTTCGACCAGGTAGGCGCCGCGGTCGAGCCGGGCGTCGCCCATGTGCGGCTCGAAGCCCGCCTTGGGCAGGGCCACCCAGTTCCAGGCCCGGATGCCCCAGCGCTGGTTGAACGGAAACTTCAGCTCGGTCACCGGCGCCACGGCACGCACCGGCGCCACCTCGTGCATCAGGTAGGCATACAGGGCGCGCACGTCGGGCTCGCTCATCTTGCGGTAGCTGGGGTAGGGCATGGCCGGATACAGCGGCGTGCCGTCCTTGCGCACGCCATCGATCAGCGCGGCGCGAAACTCGTCCAGCGTGTAGTTGCCGATGCCGTTGTCCTTGTCGGGCGTGATGTTGGTCGAGTAGATGACGCCGTAGGGCGAGGCGATGGCCAGCCCGCCGGCATAGGGCTGGCCCTTGGGCGCCGTGTGGCAGGCCATGCAGTCGCCCGCCACGGCCACCGCCCGGCCCGCGCCCGGCGGCGGCTGGTAGTCGGCCGGCAGCGCCGTCGCCGGCGCGCTGCGCTGCGGTGGCACGAACATCAGGCCCAGAACCACGACGATGCCGATCACGATCAGCACGCCGACGATGCGAAGCAGCGCTTTCATGTGAGGCTCCTTGCGGTTCAGACCAGCGGCCGCGGGTTCTTCAAATAGTCTTGCCGGATCGCCCGCGCCGACCAGTAGGCCAGCGCGCCCACGGTGCCGGTGGGGTTGTATTGCAGGTTCTGCGGAAAGGCGCTGGCGCCCATCACGAACACGTTGTGCACGTCCCAGGTCTGCAGGTAGCGGTTGACCGCGCTGCGGCCGGGGTCGGTGCCCATGATGGCGCCGCCGACGTTGTGCGTGGTCTGGTAGGGCCGCACGTCGTAGTGCGCCCCTTCGCCCTTGTAGCCCGAGGCCCAGTGCGTGGGGTTCATCGACTGGGCGATGGCCTCGATCTTGCCGCGCATGAACTGCGTCATGCGGATGTCGTTGGGCTTCCAGTCGAAGGTCATGCGCAGCATGGGCTGACCGTGGCGGTTGCGGTAGGTCGGGTCCAGGTCCAGGTAGCAGTCGCGGTAGGACATCACCGAGCCATGGCTGGCGATGCTCATCGAATGGCCGTACCAGTCCTTGACGCCCTGCTTCCAGCCCGCGCCCCAGCCCGGGGTGCCGGGCGGCAGCGGCATCGAGGCGATGGGCCGGCCGTTGAACTGGCCGCTGTTGATGTAGCTGCCGCCGATGAAGCCCTCGCGGCCGAAGTCGATCTGGTTGACGGCGTAGTCGTCGATCACGATGGCGCTGGAGCCGGCGCCCACGAAGGGGTTGAAGTGCACGCCCTTGAAGAACATCGAGGTGCCGCCGGTCATCTGGTAGGCGTAGTTCTTGCCCACCACGCCCTCGCCGGTCTCGGCCACGTAGGGCTTGCCGATGCCCGACAGCAGCAGCAGGTGCACGTTGTAGAACTGGTAGGCGGCCAGGATGACCAGGTCGGCCGGCTGGAACACCTCCTCGCCCTTTTCATCGACATAGGTCACGCCGGTGGCGGTCTTCTTGTCGGCCGCCAGTTCCACCCGGATCACCTCGGCGTGCGTGCGGTAGCTGAAGTTGGGCTTGTGCTTGAGCGCGCCCAGGATGCAGGTCTGCGGCGCCGACTTGGAGTAGTTGATGCAGCCGAAGCGCTCGCAAAAGCCGCAGAAGTTGCACGGCCCCAGCTGCATGCCGTATTCGTTGGTCCAGGTGTCCGACAAATTGGCCGAGGGCAGCGGAAACGGGTGGTAGCCCATGGCCTTGGCCGCGTCGCCGAACATCTTGCCGTTCAGCAGCGTGGGCAGCGGCGGCAGCGGGAACGGGCGCTTGCGCGGCCCTTCGAACGGGTTGCCGCCGGCCTGCGTCTGGCCGCCCAGGTTGCCCGCCTGGCCGGAGATGCCGCACACGTACTCGAAGCGGTCGAAATGGGGCTCCAGCTCGTCGTAGCTGACGCCCCAGTCCTCGATCGTCATGCCCTCGTCGATCACCTTGGCGCCGAACTTCTCGGTCACGTACGAGCGCAGGCGCAGCTCCTCGGGCAGCGCGCGCCAGGTGTGGCCGTTCCAGTGCACGCCCGCGCCGCCCACGCCGTTGCCCGGCAGAAAGCTGCCCAGCACGCGATAGGGCAGCGCCGTCTCCTGCAGCGAGCGGCGGATCGTCAGCGTCGAGTGCGCTGGCGGCTCCGTCAGCTTGAGCCGGATGCCGTACTTCAGCTCGTCGATCATTTTCGGGTAGGCGAAGTCGGGCACCGTGTCGCGGTCTTCGCCGCGCTCCAGCGCCAGCACGTTCAGCCCGGCCTCGGCCAGCTCCATCGCCAGGATTGAGCCCATCCAGCCCAGGCCCACGATCACCGCATCGGTTTTCTTTTCTTGCCGTGCCATGTTCAACCCCTTGCCCCGGAAATGGCCACCGGTCCCAGCGGGTAGGGCTTGTCTTGGTCGTTGGCCCATTCCAGAAACGCCCCGCGCGCACCCGGAAAGCCGATGTGCTTCCAGCCCACCATCTGGTGGTTGCCGCCGTACATCGGGTCGGCAAAAAAGCCTTCCTTGGTGTTTTGCAGCAAGAAGGTGAAGAAGTCGCGCAGCTCGGGCTTCAGGCCCAGCTTGCCGGCCTGCAGCGTCTTCAGCACCTCGTCCTGCGCCGCCTCGTCCAGCGCGGCAAAGGCCTTGCCCTTGTTCTGCGTGCACCAGCCGTCCACCGCGGCGATGGCCTCGCGGTAGATCTGCGCCGGCGTCAGCGGCGACTGAAAGCCGCGCTGCGGATCGGCGCCGGCCTCGTGCGGGCCGCCCAAGAACCAGTCCGTCGCGTTGCCGAAATCGCCCGCCAGCTGCCGGTCGATGAACACCGGCACCTGCGCCTCGATGGCGCCCGGCCCGTCGCCCGCCGAGGGAATCAGCCGTGCGCAGGCCGCGCGCACGAAGGTCCATTCGCCGGCGCTGAGGTACACCGGCTTGTACTCGTCCAGCAGCGCCTTGGCCGCCTGCGACGCCGACGGGCCGCCGGCCAGCAGCACCGCCCCGCTGCCCACCGCCGCCTTCAGCATGAAGCGCCGGTTGGGCCGGCTTTCCGGCGGCGTCAATTCGTGCCACGTGGTGGGTGGCTGCCGTTCGTCACTCATCGCGCTCTCCCTCGCATGGCGAAAGTTCAGGCCCGCTCACGCTATCACAAGGCCGGCAGGTTTGCAGGACGTAGTCTTGTCCAACGAGGTATGAGCCTGAACGAGTTGCCGAGATTCCAACGAGATATGAGCCTGAATGGGCGATCTGGGTCGATCATTTTTCAGATGGTGATCGACATGGACGAATCCCGGCTGGGCAGCATTGCCCAATTGCAGGCGTTTCTCGAAGGCACGCTGGAGGTCAGCTTCAGCGCCTTCGCCGATGATCAAGAGCGCTATGCGCACATTGCCAGCGTGGTGCGCCGCTTGGGCTATACGCGTCTGTCCAGGCCCGACAAGGGCATCGTGCTGCGCTATCTGGCGCGCACCAGCGGCTACTCGCGCGCGCAACTGACGCGGCTGCTGGCGCGCGTGCTGGAAGGCCAGCCTCTGGCCAAGCGCTACCGCGTGCCAGCGCATGCCTTTGCCCGGCGCTACAGCCCCGCCGATGTGGCGCTGCTGGTGAGCGTTGATCGCGCCCATGGCTGCTTGTCGGGGCCGGCGACGGTGCACCTGCTGCGCCGCGCCTGGCATGTGCACGGTGATGCGCGCTTTGAACGCCTGGCGCAACTGTCGCCCTCGCACCTGTACAACCTGCGCAAGAGCGGCCCATACAAAGCCGCCCGGGTGTCCTTGACCAAAACCCGGCCCGTGCTCAATGCCATTGGCCAGCGACGCGCGCCCGACCCCGGCGGGCGAGTGGGCTTCATTCGCATCGACAGCGTCCATCAGGGCGATCTCGATCGCATCAAGGGGGTGTACTACGTCAATGCCGTCGATATCCTCACTCAGTGGGAGGTGGTGGCTTGCTGCGAGCGCATCAGCGAGGCGTTCTTGCTGCCGGTGTTGGAGCAGCTCATGGCTCAGTTTCCGTTTCCGATCCGCGGCTTTCATTCGGACAACGGCGGCGAGTTCGTCAATCGACAGGTGGCCGCCTTGCTGGGCAAGCTGCAGGCCGAGCAGACCAAGTCGCGCCCGCGCAAGAGCAATGACAACGCGTTGGCCGAGAGCAAGAACGCCGCCGTGGTGCGCAAGACGTTCGGCTACAGCCATATTCCGCAGCGCTTTGCCGGCCTGATCAACACGTTCTGCCAAGAGCATCTGAACACCTACGTCAACCTGCACCGCCCTTGCCTGTTTGCCAAGCAGGTGATGGATGCCAAGGGCAAAATTCGCAAGACCTACCCACCCGAGCTGGTGCAAACGCCGTTGGAGAAGCTCGCGAGCTTGCCGGACATTGACAAGCAGTTGCGCCGCGGCATCACTGTCCAGCTGCTGCAACAGCAGGCCGTGCAAGTGACTGACTTGCAGGCCGCTGAACAGCTCAATGCAGCGCGCATGGCGCTGTTTGCGACAATTGAAAAACGATCCAGACGCTTGGCCTGAACCCAACCTTCAATCCGGCTCGTTCAGGCTCATACCTGAATTGGAAAAGACTGACGTTGCCAAAGCGCTACGCGAAGGCGAGCGGCGGACACGTCCGCTCCAGCGCCTGCTCCCGGCATCGTGCGCACAAATTCACGAACGCTTGGGGCATGCGATTTCGCCCTCGCAACAGCGTGCGGTTCTGCACGTTTTTCGGGCCTCGAAAACTTGTGTGCCATGGGGCCGGCCCATACGATCCGCACCCATCGCAATGACTACTTTTCGGTTCATGGTCCTTGCCCAACCGGTACCCACTGTTCCAGCCCTTCAACCCACGCGGCATGCCGCATGAAAGTCCAAACATCATGAACAAGCAACTCATCGCCAAGCTGGCCCTGCTGACCCTCGCTGCCGGCGCCAGCACCGCGCACGCGGACCTCGTCACCTCGAGCTTCAAGGTCAAGATCGCGATCACCAAGACCTGCGCCGTGACCACCGCCGCACCGGACATCGACCTGGGCGGCGCCGCGGCCACCGCTACCGCCGTGAACATGAATGGCTTGACCACCTTCAAGGTCAACTGCTCGAAGAGCACGCCCTTCTACATCGGCCTGGCGCCCTCGGCGGGCAACGGCGGCACTGCCAACGGCACCGGCGCCATGGCCAGCGTGGCCAATGTCGCCACCAACACCGACAAGGTGCCGTACACGCTCTACTCCGACGCCGCCATGTCCACCGTGTGGGGCAATACCGCCACCACCAGCTCGGCGGGCAACGGCAAGTCCGGTAGCGGTCTCGGCATGGCCAGCGCCAATGCGGTCAGCTTCACCGCCTACGCCAAGGCCACCAACATCGACTTCACGCCCGACAACTACATCGACACCGTAACGGTGAACGTCAACTACTGATTACGCAAGTCAACCTGGCTCCAGCCCTGGACTGCACCTACAAGGCATCTCCGTGCGGCTGCATTTGATCGTCCGTGTCGTCATGCTGGCCTGTTGTTCTGCCAGCGCGGCTGCGGTCCAAGCCGGGCAAGCCAGCCTGACCTTCCCGGTGCGCGTGCAGCTGCTCTCCACCTGCCGCGTCGCGCCGCCGTCGCCTTGGGACTCTCACATGGCCGGCGCCTTGCTGATCCGCTGCTCGCATCAAACGCCGTTCAGTGCCCGCCTGGTCGCGCCGGCCAGCACCGGCGTGGCGGCCACGGGCCGCGGCATGGGCCGCGTCAGCGCCATCCTGCCCACGGGTGATCGGCCGGCCGCCGGCCCCGCCCAAGCGCCGGTCAGCGTCCATGTAAGCTACTGAATTCGTTCACTTTTCGTTCACTTTTCCATTCAAGGCCATCATGCGCCGCATCCTTTCCTGCGCCCTCGCCGGCGCGGCCTTTCTGGCAAGTGCCGCCGCCTGTGCCAGCGGCCTGCAGGTGTCGCCCGTGTCGATCGAGGTGCCGGCGACGCAAAACGCCGAAGGCCTGTGGCTGTCCAACACCGGCGACAACCCGGTGCGAGCCCAGGTGCGCGTGTACCGCTGGACGCAGGAGAACGACGCCGACCAGCTGGCGCCCACCAAGGAGCTGCTGGCCAGCCCGCCCATGATCGAGCTGGCGGCGGGCGATCGCCAGCTGATCCGCGCCATCCGCCTGGGCGCGCCGCCCACCGGCGGTGCCGAGGCCGCCTATCGCCTGATCATCGACGAGCTGCCCAGCGAAGACCCGGCGCGCAAGGGCCTGCAGTACGTGCTGCGTTATTCGGTGCCGGTGTTCGTGCAGCCGGCCGGCGCAGCGCCCAGCGCGCCGCAGCTGCAGGCGGCGCTGCTGCGCGAGGGCGACAAAACCCTGCTGGAGGTCAGCAACAGCGGCGGCACGCACGCGCAGCTGGCCGACATCAGCTACACCAGCCCCGCCGGCCAGCGCAGCACCGTGGCGCCGGGCCTGCTGGGCTACGTGCTGCCGGGCATGCGCATGCGCTGGGCCGTCAAGGTGCCCGCGGGGGCGCTCGGCGAAGGTGGCCAGTGGCAAGGCATGATCAATGGCCAGACCGAGCAAAGCCTTCCGCTGGCCGCGCGCCCTCGCTGAGGCGCTGCTGCTGGCGCCGGCCCTGCTGGCGGGGCCCGTCCACGCCGCCGATGCCTCGGCGAGTGCGGCGGGCGCGGTGCTGGGCGCGGCCGAACCCAGCCTGGCGGGCGGCAAGGGTCAGGACGTGTACCTGGACGTCACGCTCAACGGCGCCGCGCGCGGCTTGGTGCATTTCGGCGATCGCGCCGGCCAGCTGTGGGCCTCGGCCGCCAGCCTGCGCGCGCTGGGCTTCGTACTGCCCGCCGGCGGCGCCGATCCGGTAGCCCTGCACGATCTGGCCGGTCTGCAGCAGCAGTACGAGCGCGCACTGCAGCGCGTGACGCTGACGGCGCCGCTGACCCTGCTCAAGCTGCCCGAAACCACGCTGACGGTGCCCGGCATCGAGGCGCAGCCCGTCAGCGCCGCGCCCGGCCTGCTGCTCAACTACGACCTGTACGGCACGCGCAGCACGGGCGCGGGCGGCGCCGGCGCGCTCAACGCCTTCACCGAGCTGCGCGCCTTCGGACGCTGGGGCGTCGTCAGCAGCACCCAGCTGGCGCGCAGCAATCACGGCGGCGTCGACACCCAGCAGCAGCCGCGCACCGTGCGCCTGGACACCGGCTGGTCCCAGTCCTGGCCCGACCGCCTGCTGACGGTGCGCGTGGGCGACACCCTGACCCAGGCCCTGCCCTGGACGCGCGCCACGCGCATCGGCGGCATCCAGATCGGCAGCAATTTCGCGCTGCAGCCGTATCTGAGCACCACGCCCGTGCCCTCGCTGCTGGGATCGGCCACGCTGCCCTCGCAGCTGGACCTGTACGTCAACGGCATGCGCCAGTACAACGGCCAGGTGCCGGCCGGGCCGTTCCAGCTCAACACCCTGCCCAGCATCAGCGGCGCCGGCAACGCCCAGGTGGTGCTGACCGACGCCTTCGGCCGCAGCACCACGCTCAATTTCTCGCTCTACGGCACGCAGCAGCTGCTCAAGCCCGGGCTCACCAGCTGGTCGGTCGAGTTGGGCCGCGTGCGCCAGAACTACGGCCTGGTGTCCAACGACTACGGCCACGACCCGATGCTGAGCGGCAGCTGGCGCCGCGGCTGGAGCGACACCCTGACCGTGGCGGCCCACGCCGAGGCCACGCGCGGCCTGGCCAACGTGGGCGCCGGCGCAGCGGGGCTGCTGGGCAACGCCGGCGTGCTGAACGGCGCGCTGGCCGCGTCCAGCGGCACCGACCGACATGGCACGCAACTCAACCTGGGCTACAACTGGAACAACGAGCGCTTCAACGTCGGCCTGACCGGCACGCGCACGCAGGGCCAGTACCGCGACGTGGCGGCCCTCAGCGGCGCCCTGCTGGCGCGCGCCAGCGGCAGCGCCACCGTGGGCTACAACGCGGGCGAGGTGGGCAGCTTCTCGCTCAGCTATCTGTATCAAAACTACCCCGGCCAGGCCGCCTCGCGCTACGTCAGCGCCGGCTGGTTCAAGTCGCTGGGCCGGCAGGCCACGCTGTCGCTCACCGCCAACCGCGACCTCACCGACCGCAAGCTCTACAGCGTGTTCCTCAACCTCAGCTGGGCGCTGGACGCGCGCACCAGCGCCAGCACCGGCCTGCAGCGCGACAACGCCGGCACCCAGCTGACGGCCAGCGCCAGCCGCTCCACCCCCAGCGACGGCGGCTGGGGCTGGAACACCCAGCTGCGCCAGGGCGGCGGCCAGCACGGCGCGCAGGGCGAGGTCAATTACCAGGGCCCCTATGGCCGCTACGCCGCCGGCGCCAACGTGGTGAACGGCGCCAGCACCGTCTACGGCGACGCCAACGGCGCGCTGGTGTTCATGGGCGGGCACCTGTTTGCCGCGCGCCAGATCTACGACGCCTTCGCCCTGGTTTCCACCGACGGCGTGCCCGGCGTGCCGGTGCGGCTGGAAAACCGCCCCATCGGCAGCACCGACGCCAGCGGCCACCTGCTGGTCACGCCGCTGAACGCCTACCAGAACAACAAGCTGGGCATCAACCCCATGGACCTGCCCGCCGACCTGCGCATCGACCGCGTGGACGCCATCGCCACCCCGCCCGACCGCGCGGGGGCGCTGGTCGAGTTCGGCATCACCCCGGTGCGCGCCGCGCTGGTCACGCTGGTGGACGCCGCCGGCCAGCCGCTGCCGCTGGGCAGTCGTGTCACGGTCAACGGTCAGGCCGGCAACGCCGTGGTGGGCTTTGACGGCGAGACCTATCTGGACACGCTGGACGAACACAACCAATTGACGGTACAAACCCCCGCCGGCCGCTGCGGCGCCCCCCTCGACTACCGCAAGGACACCGGCGGCGCCATTCCCCGCATCGGCCCGCTGCGCTGCACCCCGGAGACCCGGCCATGAATCCACCGCGACGCTTTCTGGCACCAAAAGCGCAGCTAGCGCTGTTGGCACTGTGTGCATTTTTGCTGGCCACGGCACCGGCACACGCGCAGATCAGTTGCACCGCTTCGATGTCGACGCTGAACTTCGGCAGTATCAACTCACTGGCCAGCTACACCACGAGCACTGCCACCCTCACCTACAACTGCACCAACGCCGACAGCAAGAACACCCACTCGGCGCGGTTGTGCTTCAGCATTGGTGAACCGGCCGGCGGGCAGCTCATGCCGCGGCTGATGAGCAGCGGGGCCACCAACAAGCTTCAGTTCCAGATGTATCAGGACTCGGCCTACGCCACGCCTTGGACCAGCCAGCTCTGGGGCAGCCCCACTTCGCCGTACCAAGTCACGCTTACGCTCGGCAAAAGCGCGAGCACGAACAGCACGGCCACACTATACGGGCAGGTGCTGGCAGGCCAAAACACAGCGATTCCGGGCAGCTACGTCGACGAGTACGCGCCCTCGGACACCGCGCTGCGAATCAACGACGTCAGTGGGAACGCTGCGCCATCCACGTGCGGCAACACGGGCAACATCACCTTCCCCTTCACCGTCAGCGCCACCGTCACCAAGCAATGCGTGGTGAACGCTGTCTCCGACGTCGACCTGGGCAGCGTCCCCGCCAGCGCCACCAACATCGCCAACAACGGCAACATCAGCATCACCTGCAGCAACACCACACCCTACTACGTGGGCCTGAGCCCGTCCAACACGAGCAGCGCCGGCGCGGGCGTGATGTCGGCCGGTGCGGGCAACACCGACCAGGTGCCCTACCAGCTCTACCAAGACGCGGCCATGACCAAGATCTGGGGCAACACCGCCACGGCCACCGGCGCGGGCAACGGCGTGGCCGGCAGCGGTACCGGCGTCGCCAAATCCCACACGGTGTACGTGCGCGCTCCCTCGGCCGACTACCGGCCCGACAGTTACAGCGACACAGTGACGGTGAACGTCAATTACTGAGCCTGCGTTGGGCAGCCCGGCAACAACGGGCATCCGGACGTTTTGCCTTAGTCCACAGACTTAGTCAATAATGACGCACTCAAGGAGCGCCCATGTCCACCGTCATCAACGTCCACGAGGCCAAGACCCAGTTCTCCCGCCTGCTCGAACGCGTGCACGCGGGCGAGGAAATCATCCTGTCCAAGGCCGGCAAGCCCTACGCCCGCATGGTGCCCTTGGCGCCCGTGGCCGCGCGTCGCCAACCGGGCCGCCTGAGCGGGTTGGCGCTCGATGCCGGGTTCTTCGACCCGCTGCCCGAGGAAGAGCTGAGCGCCTGGGAGCGCGAGTGAAGCTGCTGCTGGACACGCATGCCCTGCTCTGGTGGTGGCTGGACAGCCCGCAATTGCCGGCCAGCGCGCGCGCCCTGATGGCCGATGAGGCCAACCCGGTCTTCGTCAGCGCGGCCAGCGCCTGGGAAATCGCCACCAAGCACCGCCTGGGCAAGCTGCCCGGCGCCGAGGCCGTGCTGCCCCGCTTTCACGACCTGCTGCAGGCCGATGGCTTCCAGCATCTGCCGATCACCTGGGCGCATGCCGTGCGGGCCGGCGGCTACGAATTGGCGCACCGCGATCCGTTCGACCGCATGCTTGCCGCGCAGGCCGAATGGGAGCAGTTGACCCTGCTCACGCGCGACCCGGCCTTCGCGCTGTTCGACACCCCGGTGGCCTGGTAGGCCTCAGCCGCGCAGCGCCGCCGCGTGGTGGGCCACGTGCTCGCCCATGAAGCTGGCGATGAAGTAATAGCTGTGGTCGTAGCCCGGCTGCATGCGCAGCGTGATCGGGTGCCCCGCCTTTTCGCACGCGGCCTGCAGCAGGTCGGGGCGCAGCTGCGGCAAAAATTCGTCGGCCTCGCCCTGGTCGATCAGCAGGGGCAGGCGCTCGGCGCGGGCTTGGGCGATCAGCGCCGCCGCGTCCCAGTCGGCCCAGACCTTGGGGTCGCTGCCCAGATACGCGGTCAGCGCCTTTTGCCCCCAGGGCACTTGCGCCGGTGCGGCGATGGGCGCGAAGGCCGACACGCTGCGGTAGCGCCCCGGGTGGCGCAGCGCGGTGACCAGTGCCCCATGCCCGCCCATGCTGTGGCCGAAGATGCCGCGCGCCTGCGTGGCGGGAAAGTGCTGCTCGATGAGCGCCGGCAGCTCCTCGGCCACGTAGTCCTGCATGCGGTAGTGCGCCGCCCACGGCTGTTGCGTGGCGTTGACGTAGAAGCCCGCGCCCTGGCCCAGGTCGTAGGCCGCGTCGTCGGGCACGCCGGGGCCACGCGGGCTGGTGTCGGGTGCCACCACGATCAGGCCGTGCTGCGCCGCGTATTGCTGCACGCCCGCCTTGGTGATGAAGTTCTGCTCGCTGCAGGTCAGGCCCGACAGCCAGTACAGCACCGGGCAGCGCTCGCCGGCCAGCGCCTGCGGCGGCAGGTAGATGCCAAACTTCATGTCCGTGCCGGTGCTCGCGCTGGCGTGCTGCCAGACTTCCTGCCGGCCCTTGAAACTGGCGTGGTGTTCGATGCGTTCCATGAAGCGCTCCTGCATTCAAGTTCAAAGTCGGCTGGGTCGAGGCACGAAACCCAGCGAGGGCGCGAGAGACTCGCTGGGTTACGCTGCGCCAACCCAGCCTACTGTGGCGCCCTGCATGGCGCCCGACGGCAGCACCACGCGGCCCTGCGCGCTGGGCACCTGCCGGCACAGCGCGGCCGCCACGTCGGCGGCGTCGATGGCGCGCAAGTTGGACGGGATCAGCGGCCGCAGCAGGGCGTCCAGCCGCGCCCAGCGCAGCTCGCCGGCGCGCACCGGCTGGCTCAGCACGGCGCGGTCGCCGCGCAGCATGGAGGGCCGGGCGATCACCAGCGCGTCGAAGCCCAGCGCGGCCAGCGCGTCCTCCAGCTCGCCCTTGACGCGGCTGTAGAACACGCTCGACTTTGCTCTCGCGCCCATGGCGCTGACCAGGCCCGTGCGGCGCGCGCCGGCGGCCTGGGCGGCGCGCGCCACGGCCAGGTTGGCGTCGAAGTCCACCGCCCGAAACGCCGCCTGGCTGCCCGCCTGTTTGATGGTGGTGCCCAGCGCCAGATACACCTCGTCCACCGGCGGCAGGGCGGGCAGGGCGGCGAAATCGACGACGTGCATGTGCAGCTTGGGATGCGTCCAGTCCAGCGATCGGCGCGCCAGGCCGTGCACCTCGGCCACCGTCGGCTCGGCGCACAACTGCTGCACCAGGCAGCGCCCGACCAGGCCGGTGGCGCCGGCGACGGCGACGCGCCGTGAGGTCATGCGTAATGCACCACCGAGCGGATCGACTCGCCCGCGTGCATCAGCTCGAAGGCGCGGTTGATCTCCGTCAGCCCCATGGTGTGGGTGACGAAGGGCGCCAGCTGGATCTTGCCGCTCATGGCGTCTTCCACCATGCCCGGCAGCTCGCTGCGCCCCTTGACGCCGCCGAAGGCCGTGCCCAGCCAGCGCCGACCGGTGACCAGCTGGAACGGGCGGGTGCTGATCTCCTGCCCCGCGCCGGCCACGCCGATGATCACGCTCTGGCCCCAGCCGCGGTGCGCGCATTCCAGCGCCGCGCGCATCACGTTGACGTTGCCGATGCACTCGAAGCTGTGGTCCACGCCCCAGCCCGTCATCTCGACGATCACCTGCTGGATGGGTTTGTCATGGTCCTTGGGGTTCACGCAGTCGGTGGCGCCGAAGGTCTTGGCCAGCGCGAACTTGTCGGGGTTGGTGTCCACCGCGATGATGCGCCCGGCGCCGGCCAGCTTGGCGCCCTGCACCACCGCCAGGCCGATGCCACCCAGGCCGAACACCGCCACGCTGTCGCCCGGCTGTACCTTGGCCGTGTTCTTGACGGCGCCCAGGCCGGTCGTCACGCCGCAGCCCAGCAGGCAGACCTGCTCGGGGTTGGCGTCGGGGTTGACCTTGGCCAGCGAGACCTCGGCCACCACCGTGTATTCGCTGAAGGTGCTGCAGCCCATGTAGTGGTAGATGGGCTGGCCCTGGTAGCTGAAACGCGTGGTGCCGTCGGGCATCAGGCCCTTGCCCTGGGTGGCGCGCACCGACACGCACAGGTTGGTCTTGCCCGACTTGCAAAACAGGCATTCGCCGCATTCGGCGGTGTACAGCGGAATCACGTGGTCGCCCGGCTTCACGCTGGTGACGCCCGCGCCGCACTCGACGACGATGCCCGCGCCCTCGTGGCCCAGCACGGCCGGAAAGACGCCTTCCGGATCCTCCCCGCTCAGGGTGAAGGCGTCGGTGTGACACACGCCGGTGTGGGTGATCTTGATCAGCACCTCGCCCTTCTGGGGCGGGGCCACGTCGAGCTCGACGATCTGCAGGGGTTGGGCGGCCTCGAAGGCCACGGCGGCACGGGATTTCATGGCGTGTTTCTCGCTGGCTGGCAGGGAACGTTCGGGGCGCCCGGCGGTGCGGCTGCGCCCGTCCGAAACCGGCAAGCCTAACCCATGCCGAGTGATGCCGGGGCAGCGCGGCGCGATGCCCTTGCCGGCTAAACTATTCAATTGATAGCTACTCGCGCTTGATGGACGCCCGCTACAGGCCTATTTGATTCGAATTGTTCGAGCGCGCGCAGCGTGCCGCCTCCGTAGAATCACGCCATCACCCCCGACGGAGGCCCCATGAAACCCACCCTTCGCGCCCGGGCCGCAGCGGCCGTGCTGGCCCTCGGCGCCGCGTCGGTGCCGGCGCAGAGCGCGCCCGACGCGCCGCGCGACCCCTTCTTCTGGCTGGGCGAAATCAACAAGGCCTCGCTGGTCATCAACAGCGAGCAGGGCCTGCTCGATCCGGCCATCGCGCCGCTCTTGGCGGCCGGCCTGGCCCGGGTCATCGCCGACGGCAATCGGCCCGGCGCCAAGCGCCCCGCCACCGTCATCCGCTTCGAGCCGCTGATGATCGCCGCCGCCGGCGAGGACGTGACGCTGCTGCACGCCGGCCGCTCCAGCCAGGACATGCACGCCACCTACCGCAGCGCCATCCTGCGCGACAAGCTGCTGCAACTGGCCGAGCAGCTGGACCAGACCACGAGCACGCTGGTCGACCTGGCCGACAAGAACCGGGACGTGGTGGTGCCCAACTACACCAACGGCGTCGCCGCGCAGCCCAACAGCTACGGCCACTACCTGCTGGGCCATGCCGCCGGGCTGCTGCGCGACGCCCAGCGCATCCGCGAGACCTATGCGCGCATCGACCGCTCGCCCATGGGCACCACGGTGCTCAACGGCACCAGCTGGCCGCTGGACCGCCAGCGCATGGCGCGGTTCCTGGGCTTCGAGGCGCTGGTGGACAACGCCTACGATGCCGCGCAGATCTCGTCCATGGACCAGCCGGTGGAAGTGGCCGGCATCGTCACCAGCCTGGCCCTGCGCACCGGCAACTTCGTGCAGGACGTGATGACGCAATACGCCGAGGCGCGGCCCTGGATCCTGCTGCAGGAAGGCGGCGGCAACACCTACATGTCCAGCGCCATGCCGCAAAAGCGCAACCCCGGCCTGCTCAACGACACGCGCAGCGAGGCCTCGACCACGGTGACGCTGGCCATGGGCCCGATCATCCAGACGCACAACATCACGCCCGGCATGGCCGACCCCAAGAGCGTCCAGCAAAACAGCGCCATGGTCGACAGCGCCATCGCCACCCTGCGGCGCTGGCGCCGCGTGCTGAACGCCCTGGTGCTCAATCCGCAGCGCGCGCTGGAAGAGCTCAACAGCGACTGGACCGCCTCGCAAGAGCTGGCCGACGTGCTGATGCGCAAGTACCGGCTGCCGTTTCGCGACGGCCATCACTTTGCGTCGGAAGTCGTGTCCTACGCCCGCGCGCACGACATCAAGCCGCTGGACTTTCCCTATGCGCAGGCGCGCCGCATCTACGCCGAGGCGATGCAGGATTCGAAGTACGGCCAGGAGCTGCCGATGAGCGAGGCCGAATTCCGCGCCACGCTCGACCCGGTGGCCATCGTCAACAACCGCGCCACCCGCGGCGGCCCCCAGCCGGTCGAGATGCAGCGCATGCTGAAGGAGGCGCGCGAACAGCTGGCGGCGCAGGGCGCGTGGATCGCGGCGCGGCGCACCCACATCGACGCCTCGCTGGCCGCGCTCGATGCGCGGTTCGACGCCATCGCCGCCCAGGCGCTGGCGTCGCCGGCGAAATGACTCAGCTGCCCAGCCCGATCGGCGCCGGCGCCGCCATCACGATGCGTGAGAACAGGCGCTCGTAGTCCTTCTCGGGCGCGTAGTGGCCGGTCAGCGGGTCGCGGTTGGCCTCGAAGGCGGCGTCCAGCGCCTGCCAGTCCTCGGCGGTCAAATGCTTGACGGCGGCGGGCAGAATTTCCTGCTCCTCCAGGTGCATGTGCGACAGGTACAGATCGACATAGCGCGTGAAGGCCTTGGTGAAGGCCGCGCGCCGGCTCTCGCCCATCAGCTCCCACGCGATCAGCAGGTGCTGCAAATCGCGCACCGCCTTTTCGGTGTATTCGTGGTCGTGGTCCAGCCGGGCGATGGCGGTGGCCGTGTCGGGTGCGGCCTTGAGCACGCGCGGAAACAGCAGCTCGGTCTCCTTGGGGTGGTGCAGGCGCTCGGGAAACTCGTCGATGTAGAACAGCATGGCGCGCAGCACGTCGAAAAAGCCGCGCGCATCGTCCTGCGGTCCGCGCTCGACCAGCATGCGGGTGGACTGCAACATGGCGGCCAGCGACGAGTGCTCGTCGCGGATGATTTTCAGGCTGCTGGGGGTCATGGCAAGGGCTCCAGGATGAAGGCCCAGTCTAGGGGGCGCGCGCAGCCCTGTCCCTGACCTGGATCAAGTCTGCGCGCCGCGCCTCAGGCCGGCGGGCGCCAGCGCCGCAGCAGCAGCGCGTTGCTCATCACGCTGACCGAGGACAGCGCCATCGCCGCGCCGGCCAGCACCGGGTTGAGGTAGCCCAGCGCCGCCAGCGGAATGCCGGCGGTGTTGTAGACGAAGGCCCAGAACAGGTTCTGCCGGATCTTGGCCACCGTGCGGTGCGACACGTCCAGCGCCGCCGCCACCAGCCCGACGTCGCCGCGCATCAGCGTGATGCCCGCCGCGTGCATGGCCACGTCGGTGCCGCTGCCCATGGCCATGCCGACGTCGGCCGCCGCCAGCGCCGGGGCGTCGTTGACGCCGTCGCCGACCATGGCGACGATATGACTGCCCCCACGCTCCCCCGCTGCGCGAGGTGCGCTGCCCCCCAAGGGGGCGCTCGCCGCCTTCGGGCGGCCGGGCGGCGGCTCGGGGTGCCCCGCAGGCCGCAAGGTATTGCTCCCTCTCCCGCGCGCGGGAGAGGGTTGGGGTGAGGGCCGGGGCGCAGCCTGGGCCGCGGCGCCTTGCAAGGCCCGCCCACCCTCACCCCTGCCCGCTCCCGCCAGCGGGAGAGAGGGAAGATCGCCCCGCTGCAGCGCCCGCACCGCCTCGGCCTTGTCGCCCGGCAGCACCTCGGCCAGCACCTCGCCGGCCTCGGGGCGCAGGCCCAGGCGGCGCGCCATGGCCTCGGCGGCGCCGCGGTTGTCGCCCGAGATCATCACCGTGCGCACGCCCTGCGCGTGCAGTTGCTCGATGGCCGCGCGCGCCTCGGGCTTGGGTTCGTCGCCGAAGGCCAGCAGGGCCAGGGCACGCGGCGCGGGGTCGCCGTCGGCCTGCACGGTCAGTATCGAAACCGTAGCGCCTTGCGCTTGCTGCGCCTGGGCTGCAGCCTCGAAAGGCTTTAAATCGACGCCCAGCTCGCGCATCCAGCGCTGGCTGCCGATCAGCACGCGCCGACCGCCGACGACCCCATCCGTGCCATGGCCCGGCACGGCGCGCACGTCTTGCGGCGCATCGATCGCCACGTCACGCGCCTTGGCCGCCGCCAGCACGGCGCGCGCCAGCGGGTGCTCGCTGCCGCTTTGCAGGCTGGCGGCCAGGCGCAGCGCGTCCAGCTCGTCGGCGCCTGGCGCCGGCGCCAGGGCCAGCAGGCGCGGCTTGCCGACGGTGAGCGTGCCGGTCTTGTCGAAGGCCACCGTGTCCACGCGGTGCGCCACTTCCAGCGCCGCCGCGTCCTTGATCAGGATGCCGAACTTGGCCGCCACCCCCGTGCCGGCCATGATGGCCGTGGGCGTGGCCAGGCCCAGCGCGCAGGGGCAGGCGATCACCAGCACCGCCACGGCGCGGATGATGGCCGTCTCCAGCCCCGCGCCGGCCCACCACCAGCCGACGAAGGTCAGCAGCGCGATGCCGATCACCACCGGCACGAAGATGCTCGACACCTTGTCCACCAGCCGCTGCACCGGCGCCTTGGCCGCCTGCGCGTCTTCCACCAGGCGGATGATGTGCGCCAGCACGCTCTCGCTGCCGGCGGCCGTCACCTGCAGCACCACGCGGCCCTCGCCGTTGATCGAGCCGCCGGTCAGCGCGTCGCCGGCGCCCTTGGCCACCGGCAGCGGCTCGCCCGTCAGCATCGACTCGTCGACCTGCGTGGTGCCTTCCAGCACCGTGCCGTCGGCGGGCACGCGCTCGCCGGGGCGCACCGCCAGCCGGTCGCCGGCACGCAGCTCGTCCACCGGAATATCTTTCTCCCCCTCGAAATCAATCAGGTGCGCCCGCTCGGGCCGCAGCGCATGCAGCGCGCGGATGGCGGCCGTGGTCTGGTGCTTGGCGCGCGACTCCAGCCACTTGCCCAGCAGCACCAGCGTCACCACCACCGCCGCGCTTTCAAAATAAAGGTGGGCGTGCTCGCCATGGCCCGAAAACAGCCACAACCACACCGACAGCGCCCAGGCTGCCGTGGTGCCCAGCGCCACCAGCAAATCCATGTTGCCCGTGCCCGCCTTCAGCGCATGCCAGCCCGCCTTGTAAAAACGCGCGCCCAGCCAGAACTGCACCGGCGTGGCCAGCACGAACTGCAACCAGGCCGGCGGCATCCAGCTGACGCCGAACGGCAGCAGCAGCATCGGCAACACCAGCGGTGCGCTCAGTGCCAGCCCCAGGCCCACCGGCGCGAAACCGGCCCAGGGCGAGGCGCTGGCGGCGTCGATGGCGGCGTTGGCCGCGCGCGGCTCGTAGCCGGCATCGCGCACCGCGCGCCGCAGCTGCGGGGCCAGGTCGCCGGCGCTGCCCGCCAGCGTGATGCGCGCGCTCTCGGTGGCCAGGTTCACCGCCGCCTGCTGCACGCCCGGCACCTTGGCCAAGGCTTTCTCCACCCGGGCCACGCAGCTGGCGCAGGTCATGCCGCCCACGCCCAGATCCATCGTCGAAAGTGCGTTTGAAGTGTTCATGGCCGGCAGTCTGAGGCTTTCCATGATGGGAAGGTCAAGACCCTTGCGCGGCAACGCGCGCCCTTGGGCAAAATATCCGCGACCGGGCCGCCCGGAGTCCGATCGGCCATCGCCGGACGCCGGCCCTCGAAACCTGGAGGATGCATGCCTTCAAAGCAACATTGGGAACACGTCTACGCCGCCAAGGCCACCGACGCGGTGAGCTGGTACCAGGCCCACGCCGAGCACTCCCTGCGGCTGATTCGCGACACGGGCCTGCCACGCACGGCGGCGCTGATCGACGTCGGCGGTGGTGCCTCGACCCTGGTGGACGACCTGCTGGCCGAGGGCTACCAGGACCTCAGCGTGCTCGATCTTTCCGCCGCCGCCCTGCAGGCCGCCCAGGCGCGCCTGGGCCCGCGCGCCGGCGCGGTGAAATGGCGGGTGGCCGACATCACCCGGGCGGTGCTGCCGGTCCATGCCTATGCGCTGTGGCACGACCGCGCCGTGTTCCACTTTCTGACCGACCCCCAAGACCGCCAGGCTTACGTCCAGGCCGTATTGCGCGCGGTCAAGCCCGGCGGGCACGTCATCGTCGCCACCTTCGCCGAAGACGGCCCCCTGCAGTGCAGCGGCCTGCCGGTCGTGCGCTACCGCGCCGACCAGCTGCACGCCGAGTTCGGCGACGCGTTCGAGCTGCTGGCGCACGAGCGCGAGGTGCACCACACGCCCTTCGGCACCGTCCAGCCCTTCACCTACTGCTACTGCCGCAGGGCCGTTTCGTGAGCGAAAACGCCTGCCGCACGCTCGGCATCGGGTTGCTTTCGCACCCGGATTTTTCGGCGTGTCTGTCCCACAGGGACGCCATCGAACGTTTGGGGCGGCATGCCTGATCGCCGACCCGTGGAGGACAGCTCGTGGACATCCTGAAAGTGCTTGGCCTGTTCATCGTGACGGCCCTGGCCGAAATCATCGGCTGCTACCTGCCCTACCTGTGGCTCAAGCAGGGCCGCAGCGCGTGGCTGCTGCTTCCGGCCGCCGCCAGTCTGGCGGCCTTTGCCTGGCTGCTGAGCCTGCACCCCCAGGCGGCTGGCCGAACCTATGCGGCCTATGGCGGTGTCTACATCGGGGTCGCCATCGTCTGGCTCTGGGCGGTCGAGTCCATTCGCCCCTCGCTCACCGACTGGATCGGCGTATCGGTCTCGCTGCTGGGCATGCTGATCATCGTGTTCGGCCCCCGGCACGCCTGAGCGCGCGTCAAACGCTTGACACCAGCCCTTGACATTCCCACCGTGTCAAGCTTCAAGATGCAGGCTTCAACCCCTTTTTTGGAGCTTTCACCATGGATCAAACCTTCACCGTCACCGGCATGACCTGCGGCCACTGCGAGGCCGCCATCAAGCGCGCGCTGGCGCAGGTCGACCCCGCCGCCCAGGTGCAGATCGACCGCAGCCAGCAGCGCGTGCAGGTGCAGGGCAGCCAGCAGCCGCGCGAGGCCCTGGCCGCCGCCATCCGCGAGGAAGGCTACGAAGTCGCGGCATGAGCACGCACGCGTTTCGCACCGCGGCCGAGCGTCGTGACTCCTTGAGCGCCGCACGGCCGCCCGAAGGCGCGAAGACCCCCTCGGGGGGCAGCGCAACAGGCGCAGCCGTGGAGCGTGGGGGCCTTGATACCGGCCCCATCAACATCGGCCAGGCCGCGCGCGCCTCGGGCGTGTCGGCCAAGATGGTGCGCCACTACGAGTCGCTGGGCCTGCTGGGCGCGGTGGCGCGCACCGACAGCGGCTATCGCCAGTACCGCGCCGCCGACGTGCACACGCTGCGCTTCATCAAGCGCGCGCGCGACCTGGGCTTTTCCATGGCCGAGATCGCCGAGCTGGTCAGCCTGTGGCACGACCAGGGCCGCGCCTCGGCCAGCGTCAAGCAGATCGCCAACGCGCACGTGGCCGAGCTTGAAAAACGCATCCAGGCCATGCAAGACATGCGCCGCACGCTACAAAATTTGGTTCAGCACTGCCACGGCGATGCGCGCCCCGAGTGCCCCATCCTGGACGATTTGTCGGGCGGCCGCTGACCTGGCCAGCGCCCAACTTTACGCAAGCCATACCGGCCGGCGATGGGCCCGAAACAGCGGCGCGCCAGACTTGCCTGCAAGCCGGTGACGTCTCCGAGGCGCGCATCGGCCTTCGCATCAACGCCTCTGGACTTTGTGCAAAGGAAACCTGCCATGACCCGCACCCATCCCATCCTGCTCGCCACCCTGCTGGCCGCCGCCAGCACCTGGTCGCTGGCGCAAACCGCACCCGCCCCGGCCACCGGCCCGGCCGCCACGGCCCAGGCCACGCAGTCCGACGGCACCCGCGCCCAGCGCTGGGCCGAGCGCCGCGCGCAGCGCCAGGAGCAGCTGAAGGCCGCGCTCAAGCTGAGCCCGGCGCAGGAAGGCGCCTGGAGCACCTACACCGCCGCCATGCAGCCGCCGGCGCAACGCCCCGCGCGCATGGACCGCGCCGAGATGGCACAGCTGACCACGCCGCAACGCATCGAGCGCATGCAGGCCGTGCAGGCCGAGCGCCAACAGTTGATGAACCAGCGCCTGGACGCCGTCAAGTCCTTCTACGCCCAGCTGACGCCCGAGCAGCAGAAGGTGTATGACCAGCAAAGCCTGCGCCGTGGTGACGGCTATGGCCATGGTCCGCGCATGCACGGGGAACGCGGCATGCACCGCTGATCGCGCCGGTATCTCCCCTCCAGGCGCCCGCCGGCCTTCAAAGCCGGCGGGCTTTTTCGTGCCCGACCCGTATCGCCCGGGCCGAAACGACTTATGCACAAACTGTGTATATCGCCTGAGCAATGCCGATCTTGTCCACAGATCGGTCGAAAACCAGGGACTTGTCCCCGTCGCCAATGCATCGCCAGCGAGGCTTTTGCACAAGGCGCCAAGGCAGGCAAGTCATTGTCCATCAAGGACAAACCCAGTTTCATCCCCAATCGGCAGGGCTTCTACTACGACTACCAATCTGAAATACCAGTCCATCAGGGAACAGCCGGGAACCGCCCATTTCGCTTTTTCACCTCGCGCCGCACCGGCATCTCATTTCAAAAACAAACGCCTTCGGCACCCCGAGGGCCGCTGGTAAGATCGGTCCGCTTTTGCCCCGCCGCCGTCCCAGTCAGGCGCTCGGCGCGCAGCGGCGATATCACCTCTCGCTCATCCCATGTCCGTTGCCCTTGCCGGCCGCAGCCCCGCCACCTTCGAGATCAAGAGCGCCAGCCTGCCGCTGCTGGCGCTGCGCCTGAAGTCGGTCGACCTGGACGCCCTGGCGCAGGAGCTGCAGGCGCACTACGGCGACATGCCGGATTTTTTTGCCGACGACCTGCTGGTGGTGGATCTGTCGGCCCTGCCGGCCGACAGCGCCGAGGCGCCGCTGGATTTCGCGCGCCTGACGGCGCTGCTGCGCACGCATCGCCTCAAGCCCATCGGCGTGCGCGCCGGCAGCGCGGCGCAGCGGGCCGCCGCCACCGCGGCCGGCCTGCCGGATGCGCCCGACATGCGCCTGCCGCAGGCCTCCGCGCCCGCCTCGAGCGCGCCGGCCGATCTGCCCGCCCCCGGCGCGCTGGTGATCGACAAGCCGCTGCGCTCGGGCCAGCAGGTGTATGCGCGCGGGCGCGACCTGGTGCTGCGCGCCATGGTCAACCCCGGCGCCGAGGTGATTGCCGACGGCCACATCCACGTCTACGCGCCGCTGCGCGGGCGCGCCATCGCCGGCGCGCGCGGCTGGGCCGAGGCCTGCATCTTCGCGCGCGCCATGCAGCCCGAGCTGGTGTCGGTGGCCGGCGTGTACCGCACCAGCGACGAGCCGCTGCCCGAATCGGTGTGGGGCCACGCGGCCACGGTGTCGCTGCGCAGCAGCGAGGCGGGCGACACGCTGATCTTCGAGCCCATCACCGACTGAAACAGCCGGACGCAGAGGACGCGAAGATCACGCAAAAGACGCAAAAGGATTCAATTTTTCAATCAAATTGACTTCCAGCGCTCCCAATAGGGGCGCTGTGTGCTATAGTTTTTAAAGCAATCGGTTCGACTTTTTCCGCGCCTTCCGCGAATCCCTTGCGTCCTCTGCGTTCGGCTGTTTTTGACGACCGAGTTTCCCTTCAACCGTTTCAGCACAAACCAAGGCTGCTTTCGACATGGCAAGAATCGTCGTCGTGACTTCCGGCAAGGGCGGGGTGGGCAAGACCACCACCAGCGCCGCCTTCGCCTCGGGCCTGGCGCTGGCCGGCCACAAGACCGCCGTAATCGACTTCGACGTCGGCCTGCGCAATCTCGACCTCATCATGGGCTGCGAGCGGCGCGTGGTGTACGACCTGATCAACGTCATCCAGGGCGAGGCCAACCTCGCGCAGGCGCTGATCAAGGACAAGAACTGCGAGAACCTCTACGTGCTGGCCGCCAGCCAGACGCGCGACAAGGAAGCGCTGACGCAAGAGGGCGTGAAGAAGGTGCTGGACGAGCTGGCCGGGATGGACTTCGAGTACATCGTGTGCGACTCGCCCGCCGGCATCGAGTCGGGCGCGCTGATGGCCATGCACTACGCCGACGAGGCGCTGGTGGTGACCAACCCCGAGGTCTCCAGCGTGCGCGACTCCGACCGCATCCTGGGCATGCTGGGCAGCAAGACGCAGCGCGCCATCGACGGCAAGGAGCCCGTCAAGGAGCACCTGCTGATCACGCGCTACAACCCCAGCCGCGTGGCCGACGGCCAGATGCTGAGCCTGGAGGACATCCAGGACATCCTGCGCATCAAGCTGATCGGCGTCATCCCCGAGAGCGAGGCGGTGCTGCAGGCCTCCAACCAGGGCCTGCCCGCCGTGCACCTGAAGGGCACCGACGTGGCCGGCGCCTATTCCGACGTCATCGAGCGCTTTCTGGGCGCCGACAAGCCCATGCGCTACGTCGAGGCCGAGAAGCCCGGCTTCTTCAAGCGCCTGTTCGGGGGGCGCTGAGCGATGTCCTTCCTGTCCTTTTTTCTCGGCGAGAAGAAAAAGACCGCCAGCGTCGCCAAGGAGCGCCTGCAGATCATCCTGGCGCACGAGCGCGTGGGGCGCAACGCGGCCGAGCCCGACTACCTGCCCGAGCTGCAGCGCGAGCTGATCGCCGTCATCGGCAAGTACATCAAGATCGATCCCAAGGACATCAAGGTCAACCTGGAGCGCCAGGACGACCTGGAGGTGCTGGAGGTCAAGATCGAGCTGCCCGAGAAGGCCGACCGGCCCGGCAAACTCAGCGTGCAGACGGGTTGAGATGCCTCGGGCCCGGACCGGCCGCACCAGGCGCCGCGTGGGCCCGTGCAGCGGCGCCGACCCCGGTAAGCTTCGCCGCCGTCATGACCGTATCATGGGCATCCAGCGCGCCTGAAACCCGGTCATGTCATCCGATTCCCCCATCGCCACCGAAGCGCCCCGGCGCCCGCCCGAGCCCGCCCGCGAAACCGGCTGGCCGCGCTGGATCGCCGTGCTGGTGGCCCTGGGGCTGCTGCTGTTCGGGCTGAAGGCCTACCAGTGGCTGCAGGGCTACGTGGCGCAGCGCCATGCCCTGGCGCGGCAGGAGACCCCGGCGCTGGCCGAGCCGCAGGCCAGCCTGGTGCCGACCGCCCCGACCGCCACGCCCAACGCCGAGGCCGAACCGATCGCCCCCGCCGTCACCGGCGAGGCCGTGCACCGCTGCCTGCGCCCGGATGGCCAGATGGTGCTGACCAACCAGGCCTGCCCCAGCGGCAGCCGGCCCGAAGCCGCGCCGCCCGCCGCGGACCAGCGCCCGCCCGCCGCCGCGGCCATCCGCTGGGCCGGCGACGATCCCAGTCTGCACGACGCCACCTGCCATTACCTGACGGCCGAGATCGAGCGCCTGGGCTACGAGTTTCAGCAGCCGCTGCCGCCGCCGGTGATCGACGGGATCTCCACCCGCCTGTCCACCCTGCGCGGCGAAAGTGCCCAGGGTGGCTGCGCGCCGCTGCCCAAGCCTGCGGCGGCGCCGGGCGAGCGCTCGTCGCACAAGGTGCTGACCGAGCGCAACAACGCCGCGCCCAAGGCGCGGCGTTGAAGGGGCGCGGGCGCCCCGGGTCAGGGGCGCGGCTTGGATGCCGGGCCGCTGCTCGGCCCGAAGCTGCTTTGCGCCGCCTTGGGCGCCGACGCCGGTGCGCTGGCGGGGACGGCCGGCGCCGCGGCGCTGCGCGTGCTGGTCGCCGCCGGCCGGCTGGGTGCCGGTGTCTGGGCCGATGCCGGCAGGTTCCAGGCCATCGCGGTGGTCATGACGACGGCGGCGGCGGTGCGGGCGAGTGGCTTGCTCATGTCGGGATTCCTTTCGGTCGGTTGAACATGAGCCCCAGTTTGCCGCCATTCGCTGTTACAACAACGGCGCTGGTGTTGGCCTTGTAACGGTGTGAATGCACACTAACTTGACATTTTCCAACCACCGTCCGCCGCCGCGTCGGCACCACCGCCCCCGCCCCGGCGGGCGCCGTGCGATGGCGAAAACGCCCCGCGCGCGTTAAAATGCCCGGTTCAACCGACTGGGGGTCAGTCGTTGGCGCCATGCCTTCGCCGTCATCGGGAGTTGCAGCAAACCACCCACTGCAGCGCACACCGCAGCCCGCAAACCCCAATGCACGGACGCACAAGGAGCATTCACATGGCCAAGGAAGAACTGATTGAAATGCAGGGCATCGTCAACGAGGTGCTGCCCGACACGCGCTTTCGCGTCACGCTGGACAACGGCCACGAACTGGTGGCCTATTCGGCCGGCAAGATGCGCAAGAACCACATCCGCATTCTGGCCGGCGACCGCGTGACGCTGGAGCTCTCGCCCTACGACCTGAGCAAGGGCCGCATCAGCTTCCGCCACCTGGAGCGCCGCGGCCCGCCGCCCACCGGTGGCAACCCGCAGCGCCGTCGTCGCTGAAGTCAGCCCCACCCCCGTTGCTCCACTCGCTGCGCGATGTTTCGGCATCCCCCCTCGAAGGGGGCATCGCCAGTGACCGGGGAAACCCCGGCCACGGCGATTGCTGGCATGGCCTGCTCCGCGGCCCCTCGGCTCTTTCGGTTTCATGCACTTCGAATGGTGTTGGCCGCCGCTACTGTTTTTAAGAACTTTTTGCCGCTGGCGCGCATGGGGCAAGCGCGGACAGCTATAAAAACAAGAGTAATCAGCGGGTCCTGGCGCGCCGCGACCGCACCGCGTCGGCCAGCGCGTGCAGCACCGGCACCGTCTGCTCGAAGCCGATGCAGGCGTCCGTCACCGACACTCCGGGCTTGAGCGGCTGGCCCGCTACCAAGTCCTGCCGCCCCTCCTGCAGGTTGCTTTCGATCATCACGCCCACGATGCGCGCGTCGCCCGCCGCCAGCTGCGCGGCGATGTCGCGCGCCACCTCGATCTGCCTTTGATGCTGCTTGCTGGAGTTGGCGTGCGAGCAGTCGATCATCACCTGCTCGCGCAGCCTGGCGGCCTTCAGCAAGGCGCAGGCCGCGTCCACGTCGGCCTTTGAATAATTGGGCTGCTTGCCGCCGCGCAGGATGACGTGGCAGTCGGGGTTGCCGCGCGTCTCGAACACGGCGGCCTGGCCCATCTTGGTCAGGCCCAGAAAGGCGTGCGGCGCCTCGGCGGCGACGATGGCGTCGGCCGCCACCTTCACGCCGCCGTCGGTGCCGTTCTTGAAGCCCACCGGGCAGCTCAGGCCGCTGGCCAGCTGGCGGTGACTGGGGCTTTCGGTGGTGCGCGCGCCGATCGCGCCCCAGCTCACCAGGTCGCTGATGAACTGCGGGCTCAGCAGGTCGAGAAACTCGGTGCCCACGGGTAGGCCCAGCGCCAGCACGTCCAGCAGCAGGCGCCGGGCCAGGCGCAGGCCTTCGTTGATGGCATAGCTGCCGTCCAGGTGCGGGTCGTTGATGTAGCCCTTCCAGCCCACGGTGGTGCGCGGCTTTTCGAAGTACACGCGCATCACCACGATCAGCTCGCCGGCCAGCGCGGCGGCCTCGGCCTGCAGGCGCCGCGCATAGTCCAGCGCCTCGTCGTGGTCGTGGATCGAGCAGGGGCCGACCACCACGATCAGCCGGTCGTCCTGCCCGTGCAGCACGCGCGCCAGCGCCGCGCGGCTGGCCTCGACCAAATCGCTGGCGGCCGGCGGCGCCGGCAGCCATTCCTGCAACAGCGCGGGGGTGATCAGCGGGCGCACCGCGCCGATGCGCACGTCGTCGATGCGGGTGCTGTCCAGGGTGCCGGGGGCTTCGAATTCGGGCATGGTGAAATTTTCAGTCAATTGTGCTTCTGGCGCCCGTGGATCAAGCGCAAACAGCTATCAAAATCATACTTCATCGGGCAGCGGACTCCGCTTTTCGCGCCGCACCATGGCGATGGCGTCGAACGGGCAGCGCACCGCGCACAGGGCGCAGCCGGTGCAGCCGTCGGCATCGTCCAGTGTCGAGATCTTGACGCCGCCGCGCGGATGCAGCGACAGCACGTGCGGCGGGCACACCGCCACGCACCAGCCGCAGCCGGTGCAGCGTCCGGGGTCGATCACCGGCAGGGCCAGGCCGCGCGCTTGCATGGTGCGGCCATTGTCGCGGCTGGCGGCCGCGTGCGCCCCCGCGCCACGGCATGCCTATCATGGCGTGTCATGCAAGCCGAGCCGATTTCCCGCCACCTGCGCATCGAAGGCCGCGTGCAGGGCGTGTTCTACCGCGCCAGCCTGATCGACGAGGCGCGCCGCCTGGGCCTCACGGGCTGGGTGCGCAACCGGCTGGACGGCAGCGTCGAGGCCGTGGCGCAGGGCGCGCCCGAGGCCGTGCAAGCGCTGATCGACTGGGCCCGGCGTGGCCCGCCGCGCGCGCAGGTGAGCGCGGTGCGGGTCAGCCCGGCACCGGTCCAAGCGGGTGCGGGTTTCGAGCAGCGCGACACCGTCTGAACGGGGCTTCAGGCGCGCGGAAACGGCGCCACCCCGATCCAGGCCGCGTGCAGCCAGAAGGCAAACACCGCCCAAGCGACCACGCCGACGAGCACCGCGATCGCGGTCGGGCCCATGGTGCCCGGTGCATACACGGTGCCCAGCGCCCGGTCGCGCCGGCGCGCGGCGCGAAAGTCCAGCACCGCCCACAGCAAGAAGGCGCCGAACAGCACCAGATCGGCCAGCGTGCCCGTGGCCAGCAGGTGGCCGAAGGCCCACAGCTTCACGCCCAGGATCATCGGGTGGTGCAGCCGCGCGCGAATGCGGTTGCGCGGCACATAGGCCGCCGCCACTAGGATGAAGGCCGCCAGCGTGAACAGCGAATTCAGGTGCTTGAGCATGGCCGGCGGGCTCCACAGCACCACCGGCAGCAGGCGCGCCTGCGCAAAGCCCCACACGATCAGCGCGAAGCCGATCAGCGAGAGGGCGGAGTACAGCCCCTTCCAGCCCATCTCGCCCCACCGTGCGATGCCGCGCGTGCGCCAATCCTCGGCAAAGATGCGCACCGAATGCACGCCCAGAAACACGATCAGCCCCAGCACCAGCATTCCCATCTTGCGCTCCTGTTGTGCGCCATGGCGCGTGGCGCGCATTATGGGCTGTCGCCCAGACGCTGACGCGCCTCTTCGGCAAGTGGCACCATGCCTCCGATCCCTTCAAGGAGCGTCCACCATGCCCAACCCCGACCAGCCCCTGCACGAGCACCTGCGCCAGCACGCCCGCACCCGCCCCGAGCGCCCGGCCCTCATCTGGTACGGCGCCACCCTCACGTGGGCCGAGCTGGACCGCGCCAGCGACGCCTTTGCCGCGCGCCTGCAGGCGCTGGGCGTGCAAAAGGGCGAGCCGGTGCTGCTGTATCTCAACAACTGCCCGCAATACATCGTGGCGCACTACGGCATCCAGAAGATCGGCGCCATCGTCTGCCCCAGCGGGCCGCTGAACAAGGCGCACGAGCTGGGCTACCAGGTGGGCGACCTGCGGGCGCGCGTGATCGTGGCCGCCAGCGAGCTGCTGCCGGTGGTGGAGCAGGTGCGCCCCGGCAGCACGCTGCAGCACGTGTTCGCGGTGCACTACGCCGACCTGCTGCCCGCGCAGCCCACGCTGGACTTGCCCGCCGAGCTGCTCGCCGCGCGCCAGGCGCCGCGCCACATGCCCGCCGGCTGCGAAGACTTCGAGGCCGTGATGCGCCAGGACGCGCGGCCCGCGCCGGTCGATCTGAGTCTGGACGACGTGGCGTTGATGACTTACACCAGCGGCACGACGGGCCTGCCCAAGGGCGCCATGCTGAGCTACGGCAACGCCCTGTTCAAGACACGGGTCACGGCGCAGACGGCCGAGCTGGGCGCGGACGACGTGGCGCTGTCGGTGGCGCCGCTCTACCACATTGCCGGCATGCTGATGGCGGTCAACACCCCCGTGCTGGCGGGCGCCACGCAGGTGCTGCTGTTTCGCTTCGACCCGCTGGCCGTGCTGCAGGCCATCGCCCGATACCGGGTCACGCACTGGTACTCCATCGCGCCCATGAACCCCGCCTGCATGCAGGTGCCGGGCGCCGAGCGCTACGATTTGAAGAGCTTGCGGCGCAACCCGGTGACCAGCTTCGGCATCACCTTCACCGAGCCGCTGGCGCAGCAGTGGCAGGCCTTCATCGGCGGCGCGTGCATCAGCTGCGAGGCGGCTTATGGCCTGAGTGAAACGCACACCATGGACACCGGCATGCCCTTTCACGCCATCCGCTGGGGCACGCACGGCAAGCCCATGCCCGGCGTCCGCATCCGCATCGTCGACCCCGACACCGGCGCCGAGCGGCCGACGGGCGAGCTGGGCGAGATCATCCTGCTGTCGCCCGGCAACTTCAAGGGCTACTGGAACAAGCCCGAGGCCACCGCCGCCACGCTGAAGAACGGCTGGGTGCACACCGGCGACATGGGCAAGCTCGACGCCGAGGGCTACCTGACCTTCATCGGCCGCTTCAAGGAGATGATCAAGGTCTCGGGCTACAGCGTGTTCCCCGAGGAGGTCGAAACCATCCTGATCAAGCACCCGGCGGTGGCGCAGGCCGCCGTCATCGCGCAGGCCGACCCGGACAAGGGCGAGGTGGTCAAGGCCTTCATCGTCAAGAAGCCCGGCGCCGACGTGACGGCCGAGGCGCTGATCGCCTGGTCGCGCGAGAACATGGCCTTGTACAAGGCGCCGCGCCACGTGCGCTTCATCGACGCCCTGCCGGCCACGGGGGCCGGCAAGGTGCTGCGGCGGATGTTGAAGGATGTGGATTGACTGCAGCAGCCCAATCGGTTGGGATGCGCCGCCGCCCCTCACCCCTCCCTCTCCCCAGAGGGGCGAGGGCGATCGGCCTTGTGGGTTTTACCCCCTCTCCCTCTGGGAGAGGGTTGGGGTGAGGGCGGCGGCGTTGCAACACACGGAAGCGGATTCAAGTGAGCTCTTCAACCTTCAAAAAAATCCTCATCGCCAATCGCGGCGTTCTGGCCACAGGCCAGGCGAAGCAAACCGCCCTGGCGCGCGTCAGCGCGCGGGCGATGAGCCGCGAGACCCCGCATGTTTAATAAAATCCTCATCGCCAACCGCGGCGAAATCGCCCTGCGCATCGTGCGTGCCCTGCAGGAGCTGGGCATCGCCAGCGTGGCGATCTATGCCGACGACGACGCCCACGCGCCCCACGTGCAAGCCGTCGACACGGCCGTCGCCCTGGGCGCCACGGGCCCGGCGGCGTACTTGGACGGCGCGCGCCTGCTGGCCATCGCGCGCGAGCAGGGCGCCGACGCCATCCACCCCGGCTACGGGTTCCTCAGCGAGCGCGCCGACTTCGCGCGCGCCTGCGCGGCGGCCGGCGTGCGCTTCATCGGCCCCATGCCCGAGCAGCTGGCGCTGTTCGGCGACAAGGCCCAGGCGCGCGCGCTGGCGCTGCGCCTGGGGGTGCCGCTGCTGCCGGGCAGCGCGGGCGCCGTCACGCTGGATGAGGCGCAGGCCTTTCTGGCCGCGCAGGGCGGCGCGGGCGTGATGCTGAAGGCCGTCAGCGGCGGTGGCGGACGCGGCATGCGCGCGGTGCGCAACGCGGACGAGTTGGCCGCCGCCTACGAGCGCTGCCGCGGCGAGGCGCGCGCGGCCTTTGGCGTGGACGACGTGTACGTCGAGCGCCTGATGGAAGGCGCCCGCCACATCGAGGTGCAGGTGCTGGGCGATGGCGTGGACGCGATGGCGCTGGGCGAGCGTGAATGCACGCTGCAGCGGCGCTTTCAGAAACTGGTCGAAATCGCGCCCAGCCCCAGCCTGCCCCAGGCGCTGCGTGACAAGCTGACCGCCGCCGCGCTGCAGATGGCGAGCGCGCTGCGCTATGAGGGCCTGGGCACCTTCGAATTCCTGGTCGATGCCGCCTCCAGCGACCTGCCCTTCGTCTTCATGGAGGCCAACCCGCGCCTGCAGGTCGAGCACACCATCACCGAGGAGGTGTTCGGCATCGACCTGGTGCAGGCGCAGATCCGGCTGGCGGCCGGCGAGCGCCTGCGCGCCGTCGGGCTCGACCCCGCCGCGCCGCCGCTCCCGCTGGGCACTGCGATCCAGTGGCGCATCAACGCCGAGACGCTGGACGCCCAGGGCCAGGCCACGCCCGGCAGCGGCACGCTTTCGCGCTTCGATCTGCCCGCCGGCCCCGGCGTGCGCGTCGACACCCACGGCTTTGCCGGCGCCACGCCCTCGCCGCATTACGACACCCTGCTGGCCAAGCTGATCGTGCACGCGCGCGGCGGCTTTGCCGATGCACTGCGCCGCTCGCAGCGCGCGCTGGCCGAGTTCCGCATCGAGGGCCTGCCGACCAACGTGCCACTGCTGCGCGCCCTGGCCGCGCGGCCCGAGATGGCCAGCCAGCAGCTGCATACGCGCTGGCTGGAGGCGGCGCTGCCCGAGTTGCTCGATGCTTCCAAATCAATAGCTGTTTGCGCACAACCCGCGGGCGCTGCAAGCCAAAATCATTTAAAACCCGCGGCCGACGTGCCCGCCCACGCCATCGTGGCCCCCATGCCCGCGCGCCTGGTGCAGCTGAGCGTGGCCGTGGGCGACGAGGTGCCCCAGGGCGCCGAAATCGCCGTGCTCGAAGCCATGAAGATGGAGCACGTGCTGGCCGCGCCGCACGCCGGCCGCGTGTCCCGGCTGCTGGCCGTGCCCGGCGGCTATCTGGGCGAAGGCCAGCCCCTGCTGGTGCTCGACCCCATCGCGGGTGAGGTGCACCAACGCGCGGAGGATGCCACCGCGCACGACCCCGACCACATCCGCGCCGACCTGCAGCGCGTGCGGGGCCGCCAGGCCCACACGCTCGACGCGGCGCGGCCCGAGGCCATGGCCAGGCGCCACGCCCAGGGCAGCCGCAGCGCGCGCGAGAACATCGCGGACCTGTGCGACGCGGGCAGCTTCATCGAATACGGCGCGCTGGCCATTGCCGCACAAACGCGGCGGCGCAAGCTCGACGACCTGATCGCCAACACGCCGGCCGACGGCATGGTCACCGGCATCGGCGGTGTCAACGGCGCCATCTTCGGCCCCGAAAAAGCGCGCACGGTGGTGATGGCCTACGACGCCACCGTGCTGGCCGGCACCCAGGGCATGCGCAACCACGCCAAAACCGATCGCATGCTGGGCCTGGCGCTGAGCCAGCAACTGCCCCTGGTGCTGTTTGCCGAAGGCGGTGGCGGGCGACCGGGCGACACCGACACCGCCTTTGTCGCCGGCCTGCACATGCACACCTTCGCCGCCTATGCGCAGCTGTCGGGCCAGGTGCCGGTGGTCGGCATCGTGCACGGGCGCTGCTTTGCCGGCAACGCCGCGCTGGTGGGCTGCAGCGACGTCATCATCGCCACGCGCGCCAGCAACCTGGGCATGGGCGGGCCGGCCATGATCGAGGGTGGCGGCCTGGGCGTGTTCGCCCCCGAGGACATCGGCCCCAGCGCCGTGCAGCACGCGGGTGGCGTGATCGACGTGCTGGTCGACGATGAGGCGCAGGCGGTGGCCGCGGCGCGCCACTACCTGTCGTTTTTCCAGGGTCGGGTCAAGGACTGGATCGAACCCGACCAGCGCGCCCTGCGCCAGCTGGTGCCCGAAAACCGCCTGCGCGTGTACGACACCCGCCGCGCCATGGAAGGCCTGGTCGACCAGGGCAGCCTCTTGATGCTGCGCACCGGCTTCGGCATCGGCATCCACACCGCTTTTGGGCGCATCGAAGGCCGCCCGGTCGGCCTGCTGGCCAACAATCCGCTGCACCTGGGCGGCGCCATCGACGCGCCCGCCGCCGACAAGGCCGCGCGCTTCATGCAGCTGTGCGACGCGCATGGGCTGCCCATCGTCAGCCTGGTCGACACGCCCGGCTTCATGGTCGGCCCCGAGGTGGAAAGGACCGCCCAGGTGCGCCACGTCAGCCGCATGTTCGTCACCGCTGCCGCCTTGCGCGTGCCCTACTTCAGCGTGGTGCTGCGCAAGGGCTACGGCCTGGGGGCCATGGGCATGACCGCCGGCAGCTTCCACGCGCCGCTGTTCACCATCGCCTGGCCCACCGGCGAATTCGGCGGCATGGGCCTGGAAGGCTACGTGCGCCTGGGCTTTCGCAAGGAGCTGGCGGCCGCCCCCGAAGGCCCCGAGCGCGACGCCCTCTTTGCCCAGCTGCTGGCGCGCCAGTACGCGCACGGCGAGGCCATCAACATGGCCACCGCGCTGGAGATCGACGCCGTGATCGACCCCTTTGATACCCGCGCCTGGCTGGCGCGCGGGCTGGCCGGGGCGCGCGTGGCAGCGGGCGGGCGGCGGTTTGTGGATGCGTGGTAGCGCCGCTGGCTGGATCAGTTCCCGCCACGCAGTGATCGCGGCTGAAGGCTCGTTTCGTTTGCGATGATGGGGGTGGCGGCCTGCCCAATCTGGCGCGCACCACAGGCTGCGACAATTCTCCCCGCGCACCACCCGCGGATTCCATCGTTTGGACCGAATGTCGCCCAACATCCTTCACCCATGAACTTCAGCGCTTCCCGCTTGGCCGTCGTCGGCCTGGGCTACGTCGGCCTGCCGCTGGCCGTCGAATTCGGCAAGCAGCGCGCCACGCTGGGCTTCGACATCAACTCCGCCCGCGTGGCCGAACTGCAGGGCGGGCACGACCACACGCTCGAATGCAGCCCCGAGCAGCTGCGCGCCGCCCACCACCTGCGCTTCAGCCACCAGACGGCCGACTTGAAGGACTGCCAGGTCTTCATCGTCACCGTGCCTACCCCGGTGGATCAGACCAACCGGCCCAACCTCACACCCCTCATCAAGGCCAGCCAGACCGTGGGCGCCGTGCTGAAAAAGGGCGACGTGGTCATCTACGAGTCCACCGTCTACCCCGGTGCCACCGAGGAGATCTGCGTGCCCGAGCTGGAGCGTGCCAGTGGCCTCAGGTTTAACCAGGACTTCTTCTGCGGCTACAGCCCCGAGCGCATCAACCCCGGCGACAAGGTCAACACCCTGACCACCATCAAGAAGATCACCAGCGGCAGCACGCCCGAGGTGGCTGCGGCCGTCGATGCGCTTTACAGCGAGGTCATCTCCGCGGGCACCCACAAGGCCGGCTCCATCAAGGTGGCCGAGGCCGCCAAGGTCATCGAGAACACCCAGCGTGATCTGAACATCGCCCTGGTCAACGAGCTGTCGGTCATCTTCGCGCGCCTGGGCATCGACACGCTCGAGGTGCTCGATGCGGCCGGCAGCAAATGGAACTTCCTGCCCTTTCGCCCGGGCATGGTGGGCGGCCACTGCATCGGCGTCGACCCGTACTACCTGACCCACAAGGCCGAGCAGGTGGGCTACTTGCCGCAGGTCATCCTGGCTGGACGGCGCATCAACGACAACATGGCGCGCTACGTGGCGCGCAACACCATCCGCCGCATGCTGCAGAACGGCCTGGACGTCCCGCGCTGCACCATCGGTGTGCTGGGCATCACCTTCAAGGAAAACTGCCCCGACATCCGCAACAGCAAGGTGGTCGACATGGTGCGCGAATTCGAGGCTTGGGGCGCCAAGGTTACCGTGGCCGACCCGTGGGCCGATGCCGACGAGGTGGCGCGCGAGTACGACATTCGACTCGAACCGATCGACGCCGGGCATCCTGTCGATGCGCTGGTCGTCGCCGTCGGGCACCGCGAATATCGTTGTCTCGCGCCGACCGAACTGCGCCGCTACTGCCGTGGTCCAAAGCCGGTGCTGGCCGATGTCAAGAGTCTGTACGACAGGCACGAGGCCGCAGCCCAAGGTTTCAGCGTATTCCGCCTCTGAACGCGACCCATGAAAAACTTCGCCCTCATCGGCGCCGCCGGCTACATCGCCCCGCGCCACATGCGCGCCATCAAGGACACCGGCAACCGCCTGTCCGTGGCCTACGACATCAACGACTCGGTCGGCATCATCGACAGCATCTCGCCCCAAAGCGAGTTCTTTACCGAGTTCGAGCACTTCTACGAGCACGCCCACCAGCTCAAGCGCAACCCCGCCACCGCGCTCGACTACGTCGCCATCTGCTCGCCCAACTACCTGCACCACCCGCACATCGCCGCCGGCCTGCGCCTGGGGGCCGACGTCATCTGCGAAAAACCCCTGGTGCCCACGCCCGAGCTGCTGGACGAACTCGCCCTGGTTGAAAAAGAGACCGGCCGGCGCGTATACAACATCCTGCAGCTGCGCCACCACGACGCCATCCTCAAGCTGCGCGAAAAGGTTGCCGCCGCACCGGCCGACCGCAAGTTCGACGTCGAGCTGACCTACATCACCAGCCGCGGCAAGTGGTACATGGAAAGCTGGAAGGGCGACCCGCGTAAATCCTTCGGCGTGGCCACCAACATCGGCGTGCACTTCTACGACATGCTGCACTTCGTCTTCGGCCAGCTGCAGCGCAACGTGGTGCACTACAGCGGCGAATCCAAGGCCGCCGGCTACCTCGAATACGAACGCGCCCGCGTGCGCTGGTTCCTGTCCATTGACGCGAACGACTTGCCCGACGCGGTCAAGGGCAAGAAGCCCACCTTCCGCAGCATCGACATCAGCGGCGAGCAGCTGGAATTTTCCGAAGGCTTCACCGAGCTGCACACCACCAGCTACCGCGAAATCCTGGCCGGCCGCGGCTACGGCCTGGCCGACGCCCGCCACTGCATCGAGACCGTCAATGTCATCCGCACCGCTCAGCCGGTGCGCGGCGCAGCGGGCGAGGTGCATCCCTTCGTGGCGCGGCTGGCATGACGGGGCCCAACTACACCGTCCACCCTGGCGCCATCGTCGATGAGGGCGCGCAGATCGGCGACGGCAGCCGCATCTGGCACTTCGTGCATGTGTGCGGCGGCGCGCGCATCGGGCGGGGCGTGTCACTGGGGCAGAACGTCTTCGTCGGCAACCAGGTCGTCATCGGCGACCGCTGCAAGATCCAGAACAACGTCAGCGTGTACGACGGCGTCACGCTGGAAGAGGGCGTGTTCTGCGGTCCCAGCATGGTCTTCACCAACGTCCACAACCCGCGCGCCCTGATCGAGCGCAAGAGCGAATTCCGCGCCACCCTGGTGAAAAAAGGCGCCACCCTGGGCGCCAACTGCACCGTGGTCTGCGGCGTGACGATTGGCGAGCACGCCTTCATCGGCGCTGGCGCCGTCGTCAACAAGGACGTGCCCGCCTACGCCCTGATGGTCGGCGTGCCGGCCCGTCAAGTCGGCTGGATGAGCGAGTTCGGCGAGCAACTCGACCTACCCGCGCAGGGTCAAGGCGAGGCGGTGTGCCGGCACACGGGAGCGCGTTATGTTCTGCATGGTCAGATACTGCACAAAGTGGCGACCACTGCCCCATGAATCATTGACTACAATGATTGCATCGCAATCAATGCATCAAAAAGCGACCATGAGCAGCATCACCATCCGAAACCTGGACGACCAACTCAAGGCCAGCTTGCGGCTGCGCGCCGCGCGCCACGGCTTGTCCATGGAGCAGGAAGTCCGAAACATTCTGCAAAGCACCCTGGCCGCCGAGCCGGGTGCCGTCGATGGCCTGGACTTTGCCTTGCGCATCAACCGGCGCTTCAAGGGCCTGGGGGCGGACGACATTCCCTTGCAAGCCCGCCAGTCCGCGCGCCCGCTGCCCGATTTCGGCAGGCCATGAGCAGCACCGCTTACCTGCTCGACACCAACGTCCTGTCCGAGCTGATGCGTGAAAACCCCGCGCCAGCCGTGCTGCAATGGTTTGCCGGTCAGGCGGCCAGCCTGCTGCACACCAGCACCGTCACCCAAGCTGAAGTATTGACTGGCATCGCCCTGCTGCCGGCCGGCAAGCGTCGCGACACACTGGCGCAAGCCGCGCAGCAGATTTTTAAAGAAGACTTTCTCGGGCGTTGCATCACTTTCGACAGCGCCGCCGCCGAGCACTACGCCCTGCTGCGAGCGCAACGCCAGCACGCCGGCCAGCCCATCCACACCGAAGACGCCCAGATTGCGGCGATCGCGCTGGCGGCCGGAATGGCGCTGGTCACCCGCAACACCAAGGATTTCGAAGGGATCGACGGCCTGGCGCTCGTCAACCCTTGGCAACCGCACTGAACCCCGTGGACTTCATCGACCTCAAGACCCAATACCAGCGCCTGAAGGCCGACATCGACGCCGGCATCGCCCGCGTGCTGGCGCACGGCCAATACATCCTGGGCCCCGAAGTGGCCGAGCTGGAAGAAAAGCTCGCCGCCTACACCGGCGCCCGCCACTGCATCAGCGTCGCCAACGGCACGGATGCGCTGCAGATTGCGCTGATGGCGCTGGGCGTGGGGTCGGGCGACGAGGTCATCACGCCAGGCTTCACCTACATCGCCACCGCCGAAACCGTGGCCCTGCTGGGCGCCAGGCCCGTGTACGTGGACGTTGACCCGCGCACCTGCAACCTCGACCCGGCGCTGCTGGCAGCCGTCATCACCCCGCGTACCAAGGCCATCATCCCCGTCAGCCTGTACGGCCAGTGCGCCGACTACGACGCCATCAACGCCATTGCCGCCCAACACGGCATCCCGGTGATCGAAGACGCCGCGCAAAGCTTTGGCGCCACGTACAAGGGCCGAAAAAGCTGCAACCTGACCACCATCGCCTGCACCAGCTTCTTCCCCAGCAAGCCGCTGGGCTGCTATGGGGACGGCGGCGCCATCTTCACCAGCGACGACCAACTCGCCACCGTGCTGCGCCAGATCGCCCGCCACGGGCAAGACCGCCGCTATCACCACGTCCGCGTGGGCGTCAACAGCCGCCTGGACACCCTGCAGGCGGCCATCCTGCTGCCCAAGCTGGCCGTGCTGGACGAGGAAATCGCGCTACGCCAGCAAGTCGCCCAGCGCTACGCCGACCTGCTCCCTCCCCAGCGAGCGGGCGAGAGCAGGGGTGAGGGCGCATCCACCATCCAACTCCCACACATTGAACTCCACAACACCAGCGCCTGGGCGCAGTACACCCTTCAGGTTGCCAACCGCGACCAGGTGCAGGAGCGCCTGAAGGCCGCCGCCATTCCCGCCGCAGTGCACTACCCCATCCCGCTCAATCGGCAACCCGCCGTGTCTGATCCCGATGCGCGCCTACCCGTGGGCGACGTCTTGGCACAGAAGGTGCTGAGCCTGCCCATGCACCCATATTTAGGGGAGCATCAAATCGTTGCCATATTAAGTTTTGTGCATGGGTAGATCGTAACACTTGGCGCTATGCTTAAAACAGTGGCGAAATTAAAAATGTTTCTTAACAAGAAAATCTTGCAGAACAGAAATTTAAATCAAATGAATAATATTCCGTATTATTAATGCGAACGTAAATTGTGAGAGGCGAAGTGAGTTTCCAAGATATGAAAATCATATAAAAATTGAACATGATTAATAATAAGACTATTTTTATAACCGGAGGCGCTGGCTTCATCGCTAGTACTCTGATTGCCCGTCTTGTGGATCACAATCGTATTGTTGTATTCGACAACTACACACGCGACAGTCTGAAAGACACGGCCTACGCCAATCATCCAAACGTACGCCAAATTCGAGGTGACGTACTTAATTTCGACCATCTTAAAAATTCCATGATCGGTGCAGAAATTGTTGTACATGCTGCTGCGATAGCCGGCATCGAGAGTACAGTCCGAAACCCAGTAACAACAATGCGCGTCAACATGATGGGAACGGCCAATACGCTTGAAGCGGCCCACCAGATCGGCGGAGTTGAGCGCTTTTTGGAGTTCTCAACCTCCGAAGTATTCGGCTCCCACGCCTTTCGTGTACAGGAAACCACCAGCACAGTGACCGGCGCGGTTGGTGAGGCGCGCTGGACCTATGCAGTCAGTAAATTAGCCGGTGAACACCTTGCCCACGCTTACTTCAAGCAGTATGGTTTGCCAACTGTCACGGTGCGGCCGTTCAACGTCTACGGACCTGGACAGACCGGCGAGGGTGCACTTTCCATCTTCATTCGCAAAGCTTTGAAAAACGAGGACTTACTTGTCTTCGGAGACGGCACTCAGATCCGCGCTTGGTGTTTTGTGGATGACATGGTTGAGGGCGTTATACACTGCTTAGAGCATCCCAAAGCCATCGGCGAATCCTTCAATATTGGCAACGCTCGCGCCGTTGTGACCATCTACGGCTTGGCGGAGGCGGTGTTACGTGTAACGGGGAGCAAATCGAATGTGCAGTTCCGCCAAGCCTTATCTGCCGACATCGATTTACGCATTCCAAACGTCGAAAAGGCACGGGAAATGCTGGGGTTCTCGGCTGCTGTCGAACTCGAAGATGGCTTGCGACGAACCGCTAAATGGATCGCAGCTAACGAGTCTAATTTGCCTGGATTGGCGCCGATTTTCCTTAACTGAACTGGAATGTCTATATGCTTCGGCTGTCCATCCCCTCAATTGACGAGTCCGTGATCGAGGCAGTGAATGCTGTTTTGCGGTCGGGGCAACTCGTTTATGGCGTACAGGGCCAGCGTTTTGAAGCAGTGCTACAAGAATTTCTGGGCGTGCGCCACGCAATCCTCGTGTCTTCCGGCACGGCAGCTTTGCATCTCGCGCTTGTAGCACTCGGTATCGGGGCAGGGGATGCAGTGCTAATTCCAGACTTTACTTTTCCAGCGACTGGCAATGTAGTTCGCTTGGTGGGTGCAAATCCTGTCTTTGTGGACGTTAACCCTTCGACCTATTGCGTCACGCCAGAATCCGTCGCAGCTGCAATCGACGCATGGCGCGGCCCACAAAAATTGCGTGCTTTCATCCCCGTGCACGAATTTGGCCATCCGGCAGACATGGAGGCACTTCTTCCGCTTGTACGATATCACGGTTTGAAGGTAGTCGAAGATGCGGCCTGTGCCCTCGGTGCAACAGAGCGCGGAAAGGCTTGCGGCACTCACGGCGATATTGGCTGTTGGTCCCTACATCCGCGCAAGACACTGACCACCGGTGAAGGCGGCATTCTTTCGACGGACGATGATGCCTTGGCGGCTAAGCTTCGCCTCTTGCGTAACCATGGCATGGTCCGACAGCCGCAGGGAATACGCTTTGATGAGCCTGGCTACAACCTGAGACTTACCGACATTCAATCAGCAATGGGTTTGGCCCAGTTCCCGCGTCTGCCACACTGGATTAATCAGCGGCGCGTGCTTTCTGCTGACTACCGCAAGGCATTGACACCGATGGTCTCAGCAGGTCTTATGACTCTTCCGGCCAATCACCTTGGGCACAGCTGGCAAACGTTCATGATCGTGTTAAGCGGAGAAATCGATCGCGCCACATTAATAGATAAATTGGCCAAGGGAGGCGTCGAGGCCAACTTGGGAGCTCAATGCCTTTCTATGCAGCCAGCGTTCAAGGACGTTCGCCCTGTACCATTGACCACACACGCATCGCAGCTTTTCAAACACGGGCTAGCTTTACCGTTCTGTGAGAGCTATGGACCGCAACAAGTGGCGCAAGTTGCTAATTTACTGGAAACGCTACTATTAACGCCAGGCACCTGCCGACCAACCTGATAGTTCAAATGAATGACCTTGACAGATTGCTGAGAGCCTTTGCGCCGAATTTTGATTCCCTTGTTGATGAAGTTTTGGCTACAAGAATAGGAAGCCAAAGAAATGAGAATCTGCGTAGGCACATTGCGCTTAGATGGCTCTCCGAATTACTTGCTGACGATGAGCGTGCCAAACTATATGGATTACCTGCAAGTTGTCGAGTCCGTGAGCAGACAAAGATTCTCATGCCGGAAAAATTAATTTGCGGCGAGTATGTCTGGATTGGAGAGAACGCCTTTATTGATGCTTCGGGCGGGCTTGAAATCGGCGATCACACGACGATCGGTGTTGGGGTGTATGTTTGGACCCACACCAGCATATTGAGTAACATGCTTGGGGCGAATACCCCTGGTGGGAGACACGTGATTCGGCGACCCACGCGCATCGGAAGCAGATGCTACATCGTCGGCCATGCCGTCCTGAACCCGGGAATTACCATTGGAGAAGGTGCAGTGGTGCTCCCCTGCTCATGCGTCACGGCCGATGTGGAGGCCGGGGTAATCGTCGCTGGTGCACCAGCACAGCCAATTGGTCACGTGAATACCGCCTTCCTTGCTGAACTCCAAACGGAGTTGGAGGCTCAACGATCCCAGTAAACCTGAATTGAGGGGAAACGTGAGGATTTTTATTGGTCCAACTGAGGTCGCGGGCATCGGACATGGTTTGACGCGGGGCTTGCGTCATTTGGGTTTCGAGGTTGACGGCGTGTTTGAGTCACGCCATCCTTTTTCCTACGAAGCTACTCAACATACGAGCATCATCGCTCGTTGGTGGTGCGCCACCGGAGGACTTGCGCGCAACTTGCGCTCAAGCGGATCGGCATTGGCGTGGCCAGTCGCGGCTGTTCATCTATTTTTGGCGTGGCCGGTTCTTGCACTTGCCTTGATTCGGTATAAGGCATTTGTGTTTCTGTCTGGCAACACAATTACTAATACGCGTTTCGAGCTTTTCTTGATGCGCCTTTTTGGTAAGCGTTGCATAGTTCTGTTTGTTGGCTCTGATGCTCGACCACCGTATATCAACGGTGCTTGGGCTTGGTCGGATGTGAAGACGATGAAGCGGCTCACGCAAAAAATTCGTCGACGTGTTCGTCGCTTTGAAAGCGCTGGGATAATATGTGTCAATTCCCCTGGTGCGGCGCATTTTCATCGTCGACCTATCATTAATTGGTTTGCGTTCGGATTTCCTAGTGAAATTTCTGATCGTCAGGTAAAATCAGGATCAAAGCAAGGCGAACTTTCCGAAATTAAAGCTGCCTGCCTCGGTTCGAAGGTTAGGTTGCTGCACAGCCCTTCTAATCCCCAGGTAAAGGGAACTGAAAAAATAGAACAGATTATAAATTCTTTGTCGTCTCGAGGGCTCCCAATCGAATGGGTAAAGATCAGTGGGCTCAGCAATTCTCAAGTGCTGGACGAAATTAGACGCTGCGATCTGGTTGTCGATCAACTTTTTTCCGATACACCAATGGCCGGTTTGGCCATAGAGGCAGCGCAACTCGGCAAGCCGGCGTTAGTGGGAGGCTATCTCGCGCGTGCGCAAAACTTAATTTCCGGCAATTGGCGGATGCCACCCAGTCGCTTTGTTGATCCCGAAAAATTTGAAGCGGCGTTGGAGGCGTTGGTAGTCGACACTGAGGCACGTCGGTCTTTGGGCGATGCTGCTCTCAATTTTGTAGAATCTTCGTGGTCATGTGAAGCTGTGGCGGGCCGGGCGATTTCCTGCCTTAAAGGTGAAATACCGGACGAATGGTGGTTCGATCCGTCAGCCACGACTTACCTGCAAGGCTGCGGGCTTGACGAGACCGAAGGCCGACGTCGGGTGCGTGAGTTGGTTGACGCCTATGGGAAAAATGCTCTGGGCCTTGATGACAAGCCATCGCTCACGGGGGCATTTCTCGATTGGGCCGGGCGGCGTGAACCCACAGCAGCCAATGTTCAAGCAACTCGCGCGTGATGGCAGTATTTACGCTGCCGGCGCGATCGTGTCGCGCGGACTCGCATTGCTCGCGGCGCCGGTTTACACGCACTTCCTGGAGCCTGCCGGCTATGGTGCGCTGGACCTGATTTTGACGGCAGGGGTTCTGCTGACGCTGGTGGTTGCCCTAGAGGTCGGCCAAGGTCTAGCCCGAGAGTGGGCAGCCTTGCCAGACTCTAAAGCGCAGCGCAGGATGGCCGGCACCGCGGTGTGTTTCACCGCTTTGATGCATGGGGGTTTTTTGGCGGTAGCGTTACCGTTTTCTGAGTCGCTGTCAGAGGCGATATATGGTACTACGGACCGTTCAAACGTCGTGCAAGCGGGTCTAGTTTATATTGCTTGGAACGCGCTGTACCTACAGTTACAAGCCCAATTCCGTTGGTCGATGCGACCGCTGAGTTACGTCGCAATTAGCGTTATGTACGGCGTGTTGACACTAATGCTGGGATACTCCCTCGGCCGCCAGTGGGGCGTGGCCGGCGTGCTTGTAGGTCAGACGCTAGCTGCAGCTAGCGCGGTTGGGATTAGCCTCTGGGCTTTGCGCACTCAATTCGAATGGGGACTCGATCTGAAATATTTGCGCAACATGCTTGCTTACTCGATGCCGCTGGCGCCTTCGGGCTTGGCGACCTTCGGCAGTTTTCATGTGAATCGTTTCATTCTGAACGCCTATGCTGATTTAGATCAAGTGGGTTATTACGCAATGGCGTCCAAGGTGGCAGCTGTCACCGCACTGTTAACTGTTGGCATTCAGACGGCATTGACCCCCCTCGTCTACCGCTACCATGAAGCTCCCGAAACCCCGAGTCAGCTGGTTCGCCTACTTGAAGGCTTCACTACTGCAGCACTAGTGTTAAGTCTGGGGTTGACGCTGTATGCACAGGAGTTGGTCTTGTGGTTTTCGGGTCCGGCGTACCTCCCAGGTGCTGTACTGGTAGCCTGGTTGGTGCCCGCAACTTTGCTGTCGCAAATGTACGTCTTCTTTCCGGGGTTGGCTCTTGCGCGTCGCACGGTGACTCAGTTGTTGATTACCGTACTGAGTGGCTTTGTGGCGCTGTGCCTTAACTTAGTCCTAATCCCAATAAAACAAGGCCAGGGCGCCGCAATCTCAACACTGATCACGGCGGTGTTCTATCTTGGGGTTTGGATCTATGTAAGCCAGCAAAGCTATCGCCTCCCGATCCGCCTAGGACGAATCGCTCTTGCGATATTTACATATATTGCCTTGCTTGGTGTGGCATCCTTCATGAATTCATTTGAACTGGTAAGTTCGTTGGCACATCTCGCCAAGCTTGGTTTGCTAATAAGCATGGCCATCGTTTGTGGCTTGTTGAGGCTCTTCCGGATTCAGTCCGCGACCAAGCCCCCAGTAGATTACGAGCATCCCTAATACCTTAAAAAAATTCTCGCCGTTCTGGGCGTACGTCCGCAGTTCATCAAGGCCAGTTTGGTCTCGCACGCGGTGGCCAAGGCGTCTGGCCTGGTTGAGGTGCCGATGCATACCGGCCAGTATTTCGACGCCAACATGTCCGACGTCTTGCCTGCCGAGCGACCGCGTGCCCTGCGTGACCTTGCGTGATGAGACCGAATGGGTGGGGTTGGTTGACGCGCGTTGGAATCTCTTGGTACCGCCGACGGATACGAGCGGAGTCACTGTTGACATCCAGGCCGCGCTCATCCTTATAGAGAAATCACTCCGCCGATTTATCCTTATATAAAGGACAAAATAATATAAATTCATCCCGCATGGAAAGCCAGTACACCCTCCTCCTGCTGCAAAAAATCATCGACGCCCAAGCCGCGCCCCTGCCGGGCCTGACGCGCCGTGACGTCTGGCTGCCCGCCGTGCCCGGCAAGGCGCTGGCCGTGATCGGCATGCGGCGCGCGGGCAAAACCAGCTTTTTGTGGCAATTGCTGGCCGACCGCCACGCCCAGGGCACCCCGCGCGAGGGGCTGCTGTACATCAGCTTTGAAGACGAGCGTCTGGCCGGCATGCAGGCGAGCGACCTGGACGCGCTGGTGGAGGCCTATTACCGCCGGCATCCCGAGTGGCGCGACCAGCGGCACTGCACCTTCTTCCTTGACGAGATTCAGACCGTGCCCGGCTGGGAACCGTTTGCCCGCCGCCTGCTGGATACCGAGAACATCGAGCTGTTTCTGTCCGGCTCCTCGGCCAAGCTGCTCTCGCGCGAGGTGGCCACCAGCATGCGCGGGCGCGCGCTGGAGGCCACCGTCACCCCCTTCAGCTTTCGCGAAGCGCTGCGCCACGCCGGCCGCGAGCCCGGCAAACCCCCTGGCCACCTGACCAAGGGCGAACAGTCGCAGCTGGACCACGACCTGGGCGCGTATTTGCAACACGGCGGCTTTGCCGAGGCGCAAGGCCTGGACACCCGCAGCCGCAGCGAGCTGCTGCGCAGCTATGTCGACGGGGTGCTGCTGCGCGACGTGATGGAGCGCCACAACCTGAGCCAGCCCCAGGTGTTGCGCTGGCTGGTGCAGCAGCTGCTGGGCAACGCGGCGGGGGCGTTCAGCATCAACAAATTTCATGCCGACCTGCGTTCGCGCGGCGTGCCGGTGGCCAAGGACACCTTGCACCAGATGCTGGCGCACCTGGAAGATGCCTTCCTGCTGCACAGCGTGGCGCTGGCCACCGACTCCATCCGCCGCCAGCAGGTCAACCCGCGCAAGGTGTACCCGGTGGACACCGGGCTGATCGCGTTGTTCGACCGCTCTGGCAAGCCCAATACCGGCCACGCACTGGAGGTAGCGGTGCTGCACACCCTGCTGCGCAGCGGCGCGCAGGTGGGCTATGTGCTGACCCCGGCCGGTTGCGAGGTGGACTTTCATGCCGCCTTGCCCAGCGGCGAGCAATGGCTGGTGCAGGTGTGCCTGGACCTGGGCGACAGCGCCACGCTGCAACGCGAAGTGCACGCCCTGCAGGACGCCCGTCAGCAATGGCCCCAGGCCCGCTGCCTGCTGGTGGCGCAGCAGGTGCCGCCCACCGTCGCCCTGCCGCCAGGCATTGAATTGCACCGCGCCAGTCATTGGCTGCTGGAAGGAAGGCCGTGACAGAAAAATCATCCCTGTGGGCGACGTGATGTACGACGTGCCACGCACCCTGGCCCGCGCTGCACAACTGGGCCGCCCGCTCGACGTGGCCACCCCGCTGGCCACCTGCCGCAGCAGCTATAAAACATGAGAAAAATTCTCACCGTCCTGGGTGCACGTCCGCAGTTCATCAAGGCCAGTGTGGTCTCGCACGCGATTGCGCAGACGTCGGGCCTGACCGAGGTGGTGCTGCACACCGGCCAGCACTTCGACGCCAACATGTCGGCCGTGTTCTTTGAAGAACTGGGCATGAACAAGCCCGATCATTTCCTGGGCATCCACGGCGGCACGCATGGCGCGATGACGGGGCGCATGCTGGACGCGATCGAGCAGGTGCTGCTGGTGGAGCGCCCCAGCGCCGTGCTGGTTTACGGCGACACCAATTCCACGCTGGCCGGCGCGCTGGCCGCCGTCAAGCTGCATGTTCCCGTGGCACATGTCGAGGCCGGGCTGCGCAGTTTCAACATGGCCATGCCGGAGGAGGTCAACCGCATCCTCACCGACCGCATCTCGCGCTGGCTGTTCACGCCGACGCAGGCGGCGGCCGAGCACCTGCGGCGCGAAGGCGCCGCGCCACGCGGCATCGTCGAGGTGGGCGACGTGATGTATGACGTGGCTCTGCACCACGGCCGGCGCGTGCGGCACGACGGCGGGGCGATGGCCCGGTTGGGCCTGGCGCAAAAGTGCTACGTGCTGGCTACCGTCCACCGCGCGGAGAACACCGATGACCCACAGCGCCTGGCGGCCATCGTCGACGCCTTGCAGGCCACGGCCCATCAGTTGCCCGTGGTCTGGCCCTTGCACCCGCGCACCCGGGCCGTGCTGCAGCAGGCTGGTCGCCTGGAATCACTGGCGCACCACGTGCATCTGATCGAGCCGGTGGGCTACCTGGACATGGTGCAGTTGGAGAAGTACGCGGCGCTGATCGCCACCGACTCGGGCGGGGTGCAGAAGGAGGCCTTTTTTCACCAAGTGCCTTGCGTCACCCTGCGCGACGAGACCGAATGGGTGGAACTGCTGAAGTCGGGCTGGAACCGGCTGGCCCCGCCGACGGACGCGGAATCGGTGGCGGCCGCCATCGGGGCGGCCCTGGGCAGCCGGGGAGCGGCCGTGCAACCTTACGGTTCAGGCGACGCCGCGCAGCGGATCGCCCGCGGGCTGGCCGATGATCTGGCGCGGCTTTAAGCATCGCGCCCCTTCGGCCGGCTTGCCACCGTTGCGACGAAATTTCGGTCCGCACAATGCTTCCGTGCGCTTGTCATGACCAAGTAGGCACCGCTCTGCCATCCAAAATAAAAATATCGGCGTTTTCGGAAGAATGTGACTACAAATTGACGATTAATTTATAATAGAGAGCTACATTTCCTATGGGGTGAACGTGGATATCGCCATTCGTGAACTCAAATCGAATCTCTCCCGGGTTCTTGCTGCAGCGCGGGACGGCGAGACGATCGAGGTGACCTCGCATCGCAAGCCGGTGGCGCGCATTGTCGGCATCCCGCCGCAAGCCGATGAGGGCCTGCGGCGTCTGATGGCCACTGGCGCACTGACGTGGCGCGGTGGTAGGCCGAAGCTGGGGGCGCCCGTGGCGCTGTCAGCGGGTGGCGCATCCGTCAGTCAGACCGTGCTCGAGGATCGCGGGTGATCCTGTTTGCCGATACCTCGGCGCTGGTCAAGCTGTATGTCCAGGAGGCATACAGCGACGCCATGCAGGCACTGGTGGGCGAGGCGCGGATGCTTGCCGTGTCGCGCATCGCTTGGGCAGAGACCATGGCAGCATTTGCACGGCGTGTGCGCGAGCAGCCCGCCGATGCCGTCGCCATCGAGGGTTTGCGCATGCGCTTGCGCGCCGACTGGCCCGCTTATGCGGTCATCGAGGTGACGCAGCCGCTGGTGGAACTGGCAGGCGACTACGCCGACACATTTGCGCTGCGCGCGTACGACAGTGTTCAACTGGCGTCGGCGCGGATCTTGCAAGAAGGTTCTAGCGAGGTCTTTCAGTTCGCCTGTTTTGACGCGCGTCTGCAGAAGGCGGCGAAAGTGCTTGGCATGGGCACGCCGGACAACAGATGAACAAGGCCAGCATCGCGTTGCAGCGTGACGCAAGGGCAGCCATCACAAGAGGCCAACGTCCATGGCTGCTGGATCTGCACGCTTGAACATCTTGCTCATCAACCACTACGCCGGCTCGCCGCGCCATGGCATGGAGTTTCGGCCGTACTACCTGGCGCGCGAATGGACGCGCATGGGGCACCAGGTGCAGATCGTGGCGGGATCGTATTCGCACATCCGCGCGCAGCAACCGCAGATGCCGCCGGCGCGCCACCGCGACGAAATCATCGACGGCATCGGCTACCGCTGGTACGCCACGCCCGGCTACCGAGGCAACGGCGTCGGCCGGGTGCGCAGCATGCTCTCGTTTTTGTGGCATCTGAGGCGCGATGGCAGGCTACTGGCGGATGATTTCAGGCCCGACGTGGTGATTGCCTCCAGCACCTACCCGATGGACATCTGGCCCGCGCGGCGCATCGCCCGCAGGGCCGGGGCCAGGCTGGTGTACGAGGTGCATGACCTGTGGCCGCTCTCGCCGATGGAGCTGGGCGGCATGTCGCGCCGGCACCCCTTCATCGTGTGGGTGCAGATGGCCGAAGACCACGCCTATCGCCACGCGGACAAGGTGGTGTCGATGCTGCCCAGGGCGCTGGAGCACATGCGCTCGCGCGGCATGGCGGCCGATAAGTTCGTTTACGTGCCCAACGGCGTGGATGAGGCCGAATGGGCCGACCCCGCACCGCTGCCGCCCGAAGTCGCGCAGCAACTGGAACGGCTGAAGGTCAACCGCCTGCCCATCGTCGCCTATGTCGGCACCCACGGCCTGGCCAATGCGCTGGATGCGCTGCTGGACGCGGCGGCCATGCTCCAGGGCAAGGCGCAGGTTCTGCTGGTGGGGCCGGGGCCGGAGCGCGAGCGCCTGCTGGCGCGCGTGCGGCAGGAGGGCTTGGCCAATGTCACCATGTTGCCGTCTGTCCCCAAGCAGGCGGTGCCCAGTCTGCTGGCCGAGGTGGATATCGCGTACATCGGCTTGCTGCCACAACCGCTGTTCCGGTTTGGCGTCTCACCCAACAAGTTGATGGACTACATGATGGCTGCCAAGCCCGTGTTGTTTTCCGTGCGTGCCGGCAACGACCCCGTCGCGGAAGCGGGTTGCGGACTGACGGTGCCGCCCGACGATCCCCCCGCGATTGCCCGCGCGATCGATGCCTTGGCCGCACGCACGGTGGCCGAGCGGCAGGCGATGGGGCAGGCCGGGCGGGCGTATGTCTTGAAGAACCACACGTATCCGGTTCTGGCGCGGCGCTTTCTCGACGCCATGCGCGCGTGAGCCGGCGGACGTGGGCCTGCGACAATGCGCACCGTTTGCGTCTTGTCCAAATGTCAGACTCGCGTGTGTCCCGGCATGACTTCTGAAGCCCGTTCCTTTATCCCCTTCGCCCGCCCCGACATCACCGAGGCCGAGGTCGACGCCGTGGCGCGCGCGCTGCGCAGCGGATGGGTGACGACCGGGCCGGAGACCAAGGCCTTCGAGCAGGAATTCGCTGCGTATCTGGGGGGTGGTCTGCACGCCGTCGCCGTCAATTCGGCCACCGCCGGCCTGCACCTGGCGCTGGAGGCGATCGGCATCGGCCCCGGCGACGAGGTGATCGCGCCCACGCTGACCTTCACCGCCACGGTGGAAGTGGCGCGCTACCTGGGCGCCGATGCGCGGCTGGTCGACGTCGATCCGGTGACGCTCAACATCGACCCCGGCGCCATCGAGGGCGCCATTACATCGCGGTCCAAGGCCATCCTGCCCATGCACTACGGCGGCCTGTCCTGCGACATGGGCGCGATCTTCGCCATCGCTCGTCGCCACGGCCTGCAGGTGGTGGAGGACGCCGCGCACGCCTTGCCTGCGACACATCAGGGAGCGCTGGTCGGCCAATTGCCGAGCGCGGCGGCGGTGTTCAGCTTCTACGCCAACAAGACCATGACGGCGGGCGAAGGCGGCATGGTGGTCACGCGTGACGAGGCACTGGCCGCACGCATGAAGGTGATGCGCCTGCATGGCATCAGCCGCGATGCCTTCGATCGCTTCAGCAGCCGCACGCCAGCCTGGTACTACGAGATCGTCGCGCCCGGCTTCAAGTACAACCTGACCGATATCGCCGCCGCGCTGGGCCGGGTGCAGTTGCAGCGCCTGCCAGCCTTCGTGCAGCGCCGCAGGCAAATGGCGGCGCGCTACCTGCGCGAGTTGAAAGGCCTGCCGCTCATCCTGCCGGCCGACGCGCCCGTGGGCGACACGCACGCCTGGCACCTGTTCGTGCTGCGCCTGTCGGATGCGGCGCGGGTGACGCGCGACGACGTGATCCAGCGCCTGTCGGACGCCGGCATCGGCACCAGCGTGCACTACGTGCCGCTGCACCGCCAGCCCTACTGGCGCGATCGCTACGGCCTGACGCCCGAGCAGTTTCCGCATGCCGAGCGGGCGTATCAGCGCATGTTCAGCATTCCGCTGTTCACCGCCATGAGCGACGAGGAGCAGGGCCGCGTGATCACGGCGCTGCGGGCGATCCTGGGATGAGTGCGGCGACCGAGCCGGCACGCCAACCCGCGTCGCCGCCTGACGCCGCGGCGGCGCTGGCTTGGGTCGACGCCCACCGCGCCTGTTTCGGCTGGAGCACCCGCGCCTGGGCGCGGCCGTGGCGCGACTTCGTGCAGGCGCACCACGGCCTGCACGTGGGCGAGGCGCTGGAACTGGGCGCCGGGCCGCGCTCCTCGCTCGCCCCACTGTTGCTGGGTTTGGCCGAGCGCGTGGAGTGCTCGGTGTACGACGGCGCTGACTTGCCCGCCGTGCAGGCGCTGAATGCCGGCCTGCTGGATGCCGGGGCGCGTGCACGGCTGCGCTACAGCCAGCATGACCTGCGCGCGCTGGAAGGTCGCTGGGACCTGATCGCCATGAAGTCGGTGCTGGGCGGCGTTTTTCGGGTGCATGAGTCCGGGCTGGCCGACGTGCACGCCGCTCTGGCGCGCCTCATCGAGCGCAACCTCAAGCCCGGCGGCCTGCTGGTGACGCTGGACAACGGCCGCACCGCGCTGGCGCCGCTGCTGGCGCGGCGCGGCGCGCGGCGCAACGGCTGGCGCCTGTTCGGGCGCGCGGACTTGCCGCAGGCCGATGCGCACTACGGCTTCGGCGTGCTGGGCATGGGCTCGGCCGCCACGCGCTGGGGCGTCGTGGGCGCGCGCATCGACGACGGGCTGTACGGCGTCGATGTGCTGCTGACGCCGCTGGCGCGCCAGCATGCGGTGCATCTGAATGTGTATTGCAGAGCGCCATGAGCAAGCGCCTGCTGGATCTGCTCGTGACGCTGCTGCTGTTGCCCGTGGCGCTGCCTCTGATGGTGGCGATCGCGCTGTGGGTGCGGCTGGATTCGCCCGGCCCGGCGCTGTTTCGCCAGCCGCGCGTGGGGCGCGGCGGGCGGCTGTTTCGCATCCACAAGTTCCGCACCATGTGCGCGGCCGGTGGCGGTCCGCAGATCACCGCGCGGGGCGACGCGCGCATTACGCGCGCCGGGCGCTGGCTGCGCGCCACCAAGCTGGACGAGTTGCCGCAACTGATCGACGTGTTGAAGGGCGACATGAGCCTGGTCGGCCCGCGCCCGGAGGTGCCGCGTTACATGGCACTGTACCCCGAGGACGCGCGCCGCCTGATCCTGTCGGTGCGGCCGGGCATCACCGACCGCGCGGCGATCGAGTTTCGCGACGAAGAGCGCCTGCTGGCCGAAAGCCACGACCCCGAGCGCACCTACGTCGAGTGCATCATGCCGATCAAGCAGCGCCACTACCTGACCTACGTGGCGCAGCACAGTGTGGCCGGCGACCTGCGCATCCTGCTCGATACACTGCGCGCCATGTTCGGATGACCTCAGATCTGGATCAAACGAGCCGTACCCCGGAATGCTTCAACCGATGTTAGCCATCAAAAACAAGGTCACGGGACGTCTGGAGAGGAACCGCGCATGACAAGGGCCGGCGCCGTATCGCTGAGCACCCTGCGCCGCGACGCGACCAGCAAGAGCTGGCTGGTCGACCTGCCGCTGATCGTGCTGGCCTGGTGGCTGGCGTTCTGGCTGCGCTTCAACCTGGGCCTGCCCTGGCCCTATTTCGATCACGCGCTGCTGACCACGCCCATTGCGCTGCTCTGCATGGCGCTTGGCCTGGCGCTGGCGCGCGTGCCGCGCCAGTCGTGGCGCTACGTCAGCTTGGCCGATTTGCGCCTGCTGGCGGTGGGCGTGGCGCTGGGCGCGCTGTTGACCACGGCGGTGGTGATGGGTCTGCGCATCGATGGTTTTCCGCGCTCGGTGTTCGCCATCAGCGCCGTGCTGACGCTGGTGCTGCTGGCCGGAGCGCGGGCCAGCTGGCGCACGCTGATCGAGCGTGAACGTGAACGCACGCACGGCCACCCCGGCCAGCAACGGCAGCCGCTGCTGGTGGTCGGCACGCTGGACGAAGCCGATCACGCGCTGCGCGCGCTCAAGGGTGCCGATGGCTGGCAGGTGGCCGGCATCGTCTCGCCGCTGGCCGCCGACCACGGGCGCACCGTGCAGGGCGTGCGCGTGCTGGGCGACGTGCCGGCACTGGCCGACATCGCCGCCACGCTGCAGGCCCGCACGGTGCTGCTGGCCAGCGCGCCGGGTGCACCGCTGCGGCGCGAGGCGCTGCTGCGCTGGTCGGGCGCGGGCCTGAACCTGCTGACCTTGCCCACGGCCGACGACTGGCTGCGCCCGGGCGCCACGCCCAGCCCGCGCCAGGTGCGGCTGGAGGACCTGCTGGGCCGCACGCCGGTGCAGCTCGACACCGCGGGCCTGACGGCGTTGTTCGGCGGCCAGACCGTGCTGGTCACCGGTGCGGGCGGCTCGATCGGAGCCGAGCTGTGCCGCCAGGTGGCGCGCCTGGGTGCCGCGCGCCTGGTCTGCGTCGACGTTTCCGAGTTCGCCACCTACCGGCTGGAGCAGGAGCTGCGCCGCGACCACCCGGCGCTGGAAGGCGTCTATTGCACCGCCAACGTGCGCGAGGTCGAGCGTCTGCTGGCCATCGCTCGCGCGCATCCGCCCGGCGTGGTGCTGCACGCCGCCGCCTACAAGCACGTGCCCTTGATGGAGCAGGGCAACGAGATCGAGGCGCTGCGCACCAACGTGCTGGGCACGCTCAACGCCGCGCGCGTGGCGGGCGCGGTGGGCGCGGCGCGCTTCGTGCTGGTGTCCACCGACAAGGCCGTCAACCCGACCAGCGTGATGGGCGCCAGCAAGCGCCTGGCTGAACAGGTGGTGCAGGCCGTGGCGCGGCAATTCCCGGCGACGCAGTATGTTTCGGTGCGCTTCGGCAACGTGCTGGGCTCCAGCGGCTCGGTGGTGCCGCTGTTCACGGCCCAGATCGAGATGGGCGGGCCGGTGACGGTGACGCACCCCGACATCGTGCGCTATTTCATGACCATCCCCGAGGCCGCGCAGCTGGTGCTGCAGGCGGGGCTGATGGGCCGGTCGGGCCAGATCTTCGTGCTCGACATGGGCGAGCCGATGAAGATCGTCGAGCTGGCCCGCCTGCTGATCCGCCTGTCGGGCAAGAGCGAGGCCGAGGTGCCGATCGCCTTCACCGGCCTGCGTCCGGGCGAGAAGCTTTACGAGGAACTGCTGGCCGATGACGAGACCACCGAGGCCACGCCGCACCCCAAGCTGCGCGTGGCCAAGGTCGCGCCGCCCGCGGGCGACGTGGCCGCGCTGGCCGAGTCCTGGCTGGCCGCCGCCGGTGCCGCGCCGACGGCTGATGCGGTCCGCGCTTGGCTGGTCGGCCAGGTGCCGGAATACCGGCCCCATCCAGTCCGCTTTTGAGCGCCCGCCGGCGCCCCACCTCACACGCTGCGCAGCAGCGCGCTCACGCCGTCCCACAGAATCTGCACGCCGATGCTCAGCAGGATGAAGGCCATCAGGCGCATGAACACGATCTGCCCGATCTCGCCCAGCGGGCGCAGCAGGCGGCCGGCGTAGCGGTAGGTCAGCGCCACCAGAACGCCGATCAGCACCATGCCCAGCACGGCGCCTGAAAAAGTCACCAGCGACTCGGTGACGCGCGGCGTGTGCAGGCTGGCGCCCACGGTGATGGCCACCGCGATCGAGCCGGGGCCGCAGGTGAGCGGAAAGGTGAGCGGGTAGAAGGCGCGGATACGCACATTGCTTTCGGTCACCGCCTGCGCCATCTGGTCGGCATCGCCGTCGGCGGCCTGCTGGGCGTTCAGCATGCGCCAGGCCATCGAGGCCACCACCAGCCCGCCGGCCACGCGCACGATGGGCAGCGAGACGCCGAAAAAATCCAGCACGTAGGAGCCCACCAGCGTGGCGCCGGTCAGCAGCACCGCCACGTTGCGGCCGATGCGCCGCGCCAGGTCGGCGCGGATGGCGTCGTGCACGCCGTGCGTCAGCGTGGTGAACAGGGGCGCCGTGGCCAGCGGGTTGATGATGGGCAGCACGGTGGCCACGGCAAACAGCAGGCTCTTGCCAAAGGTCGCGAGCAGGAGCGGGATTTCCATGGCCGCCAATGGTAGCGGGCGGCTGCGTGATAAGCTGAATCGTTGCCCCCGGCGGGGCCTGTTCCTCGCATGGACGGGCCCAAGCCTTCTTCGGAGTTTGCCCATGCCTTCCCTGCTGCCCCACATCGACCCCGACGGCCTGCTCGAGTTCTCGGTGGTCTACACCGACCGCGCGCTCAACCACATGTCCCGGCGCTTTCAGGGCGTGATGACCGACATCGACGCCATGCTCAAAGAGGTGTATGGCGCCGATGCCACGGCGCTGATCCCCGGCAGTGGCACCTTCGGCATGGAGGCGGTGGCGCGGCAGTTCGCCGGCGGGCAGCAGGTGCTGATCGTGCGCAACGGCTATTTCAGCTACCGCTGGAGCCAGATCCTGGAGGCCGGCGGCATCACCACGGGCGATCGCATCACGGTGCTCAAGGCGCGCCGCACGGGCGAGGGCAGCCAGGCGCCCTGGGCGCCGGCGCCGATCGACGAGGTGCTGGCCGCCATTGCGCGCGACAAGCCCGGCGTGGTCTTCGTGCCGCACGTGGAGACGGCCAGCGGCATCCTGATGCCCGACGAGCAACTCCAGCGCATCGGCGCGGCGGTGCACGCGGTGGGCGGCCTGTTCGTGCTGGACTGCGTGGCCTCGGGCGCGGTGTGGGTGGACATGCGCGCGCTGGGGGTGGACGCGCTCATCAGCGCGCCGCAAAAGGGCTGGAGCAGCTCGCCGGCCTGCGCCATGATCGGCCTGTCGGCGCGCGCGGTGAAGGCACTGGAGAGCACCACCAGCAGCAGCTTCTCGATGGATTTGAAGAAGTGGCGCCAGATCATGCAGTCCTACGAGACCGGCAGCCACGCCTACCACGCCACCATGCCCACCATGGCGCTGATCGACCTGCGCGACACCATGCGCGAGACCCGCGAGCGCGGCTTTGCCACCGTGCGCGCGCAGCAGTTCGAGCTGGGGCGCCAGGTGCGCCAGCTGCTGGCCCAGCGAGGCTTTCCCAGCGTCGCCGCCCAAGGCTTCGAGGCGCCGGGCGTGGTGGTCAGCTACACCACCGACCCCGAGGTGCAGAACGTCAAGAAGTTCATCGCCCAGGGCGTGCAGGCCGCCGCCGGCGTGCCGCTGATGTGCGACGAGCCCAAGGACTTTTCCACCTTCCGCCTGGGCCTGTTCGGGCTGGACAAGTGGGCGCATGTGGAGCGCAGCGTGGGCCAGCTGGCGGCGGCGCTGGACCGCATGGGCTATCCGGCGCGCGCCAACGCGCCCGCTTGAGCATGCCCGCACCGCTGCCTTGGCTGGTGGTCACCACCGTCGGCTCGCGCGAGGAGGCCCAGGCGCTGGCGCGCGCCATCGTGCATCTGCAGCTGGCCGCCTGCGTGCAGATCGAGCCGATCGAGAGCATTTACCGCTGGCGCGGCGAGGTGTTCGAGGACGGCGAGTTTCGCCTGCTGTTCAAGACCATCGCCAGCCAGTACGCGCAGCTGGAGGCGGCGATCCGCGCGCGCCACCCGTACGAGCTGCCGGCCATCCACGCCATCGCCACCACGGCGGCCGACCCGGTGTACGCGGCCTGGGTGGCCGAGAACTCGGGTGGCACGGGTGATCGCGTGCCGATTGGCGGAATACTATAAAAATAATAGCTATTGGCGCTTGATGGACGGGCGCTGCAGCCATAAAAAGCTTAAAATCGCTCCAGCTCCGGAAACGGCAGCCGCCCGCCGCGCACCACCGGCTTGCCGTACTCGGCGCAGCGCGCCAGGGTCGGGATCAGCTTGCCGGGGTTGAGCCCCTCGGCGGGGTCGAACGCATGCTTGAGCGCCAGCATCTGCGCGTTCTCGGCGGCGGTGAACTGCACGCACATCGAGTTGAGCTTTTCCACCCCCACGCCGTGCTCGCCGGTGATGGTGCCGCCCATGGCCACGCTGGTCTCCAGGATGTCGGCGCCGAAGCGCTCGCAGCGCTCCAGCTGGTCGGGGTCGTTGGCGTCGAACAGGATCAGCGGATGCAGGTTGCCGTCGCCGGCGTGAAACACGTTGCAGCAGCGCAGGCCGTACTTGTGCTCCATCTGGGCAATGGCCTCCAGGATGTCGGCCAGGCGCCGGCGCGGAATGGTCGAGTCCATGCACATGTAGTCGGGGCTGATGCGCCCCGACGCCGGAAAGGCGTTCTTGCGTCCGCTCCAGAACTTCAGGCGCTCGGCCTCGGAGCCGCTCACTGCAATTTTGGTAGCGCCTGCCGCAAGCAGGACGCCGGACATGCGCTCGATTTCTTCGGCCACTTCTTCCGGCGTGCCATCGCTCTCGCACAGCAGGATGGCCGCCGCGTCCAGGTCGTAGCCGGCATGCACGAAGCCTTCGACCGCGCGCGTCATCGGCCCGTCCATCATCTCCAGCCCGGCCGGGATGATGCCGGCGGCGATGACCGACGCCACCGCCGCGCCGGCCGCGCGCACGTCGGCAAAGCTGGCCATGATGCAGCGCGCGAGCAGCGGCTTGGGCAGCAGCCGCACCGTGACTTCGGTGGTCACGGCCAGCATGCCCTCGCTGCCGACGACCAGGGCCAGCAGGTCGTAGCCGGGCGCGTCCAGGGCCGCGCCGCCGAACTCGACCGGCTCGCCTTCCACGCTGAAGCCCTTGACCGCCAGCACGTTGTGCAGCGTCAGGCCGTACTTCAGGCAGTGCACGCCGCCCGAGTTCTCGGCCACGTTGCCGCCGATGGTGCAGGCGATCTGGCTCGACGGGTCGGGCGCGTAGTACAGGCCGTGCGGCGCCGCCGCCTCGCTGATGGCCAGGTTGCGCACGCCGCACTGCACGCGCGCGGTGCGCGCCAGCGGATCGATCGCCAGGATGCGGTTGAAGCGCGCCAGCGACAGCGTCACGCCCCGCTCGTGCGGCAGCGCGCCGCCCGACAGGCCGGTGCCCGCCCCGCGCGCCACCACCGGCACGCCCAGCGCATGGCAGGTCTGCAGCACGGCGCGCACCTGCGCCTCGGTCTCGGGCAGGGCCACGGCCATGGGGCGCTGGCGGTAGGCGGTCAGGCCGTCGCACTCGTAGGGCGTGGTCTGCTCGTCGGTCCACAGCAGCGCGGCGGGCGGCAGCACGGCCTGCAGCGCCTGCACCACCTGGGCTTGCCGCTGGGCAAGCGAAGGCGCGGGCGTCGCGTCGGCGGCGGGAGAGGGCTGGAGGTCTGGCATGGAAAGCGGGCGGGGAAAAGGCGGTGCCGACACTATATCGGCCGGTGCCGCCGGCGGGCGCAAAAAAGCCCGCTGGAGGGCGGGCTTGGATGGGCGCGCGCGGACGTCAGGCCGCGCTCAGCCAGTAGCCGGCATTGAAGGGGCTGCTCATGCGCAGCGCCAGCGGCGAGATGTCGACCAGCTTGTCGGTCGGCATCTTCTCGGTGGCCTCGGCGGCGGCGTCGCCTGCCTCGGCTTGGGCCTCGTTGGCCCGTTCTGCTTGGCCAGCTGGTGCAGAACGGGCTACCGAAAAGAATAGAAGCACCGGAAGGGTATCTTGCGATCCCCCCAGTAGTCGGCGGCGTCGCGGAAGATGTCCAGCAACTGCTCGCGCGCTTCCTTGTCGAACTTGGCCGTGGCCGGGATGTGCTCCAGCACCACGATGAAGCCCGGCTGCGCGCCCGCCTTGTGCAGCGGGTCGGTCATGCAGTCGTACAGGGCGTCGAAGTTCTTGCCGAAGTGCGCCGGCAGGTTGAACTGCGCGGCGATCAGGTCCAGCACGTCCTGCTTGGTCTGCGCCTGCGCCAGGTTGGCGTACAAAAAGTGCTGGCCCAGCGCGGTGGCCGCGTCCTGCAGGTCGCTGGCGTGAAACGCGCGAATCGACTGCACGATGTTGGTGCGCACGTTCTTGAGGGGCGTGTCCCCCGGTTGACGAAGTGGCTGATCCATCTCCGCTGCTCTTTCTGAAGTCAATGACCGATCCGGGACAGCCAGCTGCACCGGTTGAAACTGCTCTTGCGCCTTCATGGCTCGACGATCCTCTTGAAGCTCGAATAATGGTCGCTCGTGTACCAGCACGCGTCGGGTTCGGTGCGCTGCACGCCGCCGCAGACGATGCGACGGGCGCCGCGATTGCGCGCGCCGGGGGTCTCGACGGTGTATTCACGGTAGTAGCCGCGCCGCTTGGGGGGCAGCAGGCGTTCGCGATTGCCGAACACCACGCCGTCCTTGTCGTGCGCGAACGGCCCGCCCTGGTGAATCAGGACGTACGTTTGCTGCCCCTGTCGGGGCAGCTGGGCCACCCCGATGGTGGTTTCCGCGCTCCTCAGGTCGCTGCGCGCCAGTGCCACATCGACGCCGGCCCCAAGGCCTGCACACAGCGACACGGCTACCAGCGATCGGGCAACAAGCGATGCCGCTGTCCGCAACATGAAAAACACCTCTCCAAAACCTCCGGGTAAACCCGAAAATCTCAAGCCGATAGTGTGCCGCAGCGGGCGCGAAAAATCAAGCACTTGGCCATGGGCCCGGTGCCGGTTCAAGGCCTCGATAGGTCAAATTAGTGAGCGCACACTAATTTGATTGGCCTTTCAATTCAATCGTTTGCGTCCACCACGGCCAGGGCCGTCAGGTTGACGATGCGGCGCACGGTGGCGCTGGCCGTGAGAATGTGCACGGGTTTGGCCGCGCCCAGCAGCACCGGGCCGATGGCGATGTTGCCGCCGGCGGCGGTTTTCAGCAGGTTGTAGGCGATGTTGGCGGCGTCGATGCCGGGAAACACCAGCAGGTTGGCGTCGCCCTGCAGCAGGCCGCGCGGCATCAGCGCCTGGCGGCCGGCGCCGTCCAGCGCCAGGTCGCCGTGCATCTCGCCGTCCACCTCCAGCCAGGGCGCCTGCTCGCGCAGCAGCGCCAGGGTGCGGCGCATCTTGAGCGCGCTGGGCTGCTCGCTGGTGCCGAAGTTGGAGTGCGACAGCAGGGCGGCCTTGGGCGTGATGCCGAAGCGCAGCATCTCGGTGGCGGCCATGGCGGTGATCTGCGCCAGCTCCTCGGCGCTGGGGTCGTAGTTGACGTGGGTGTCCACCAAAAACAGCTGGCGGCTGGGCAGCAGCAGGCCGTTCATGCAGGCGTAGACGGGCGCGCCCGGGCGCCGGCCGATCACCTGGTCGATGTAGTGCAGGTGGTTGGCGGTGGTGCCCCAGGTGCCGCAGATCAGGGCGTCGACCTCGCCCTTGTGCAGCATCATGGAGCCGATCAGGGTCAGGCGCCGGCGCATCTCGATCTTGGCCACCTGCACGGTGATGCCCTTGCGCTCGGTCATGCGGTGATAGGTCTGCCAGAAGTCGCGGTAGCGGTGGTCGTAGTCGGTGTTGACCACGTCGTAGTCCTCGCCCTGCTGCAGTCGCAGGCCGAACTTCTCGACGCGCTGGGCGATGATGGCCGGCCGCCCGATCAGCGTCGGCCGCGCCACGCCCTCGTCGACCACGATCTGCGCGGCGCGCAGCACGCGCTCTTCCTCGCCCTCGGCGAAGGCCACGCGCTTCTTGGCCGCCAGCCGCGCGGCGTCGAAGATCGGGCGCATGGTGGTGCCCGAGGCGTAGACGAAGGTCAGCAGCTTCTGGCGATAGGCCTCCATGTCGGCGATGGGGCGCTGCGCCACGCCGCTGGCCGCCGCCGCCTCGGCCACGGCCGGGGCGATCTTCATCATCAGGCGCGGATCGAAGGGCTTGGGGATCAGGTATTCGGGCCCGAAGGCCAGCTTTTCACCCGCATAGGCGCGCGCCACCACCTCGCTTTGCTCGGCCTGCGCCAGCTCGGCGATGGCGTGCACGGCGGCCACTTCCATCTCGGTCGTGATGGTGGTGGCGCCGCAGTCCAGGGCGCCGCGGAAGATGTAGGGAAAGCACAGGACGTTGTTGACCTGGTTGGGGTAGTCGGTGCGGCCGGTGGCGATCAGCGCGTCGTCGCGCACCGCCTGCACGTCCTCCGGCATGATCTCGGGGTTGGGGTTGGCCAGCGCCAGGATCAGCGGGCGCGCGGCCATGCGCGCGGCCATCTCGGCCTTCAGCACGCCGCCGGCCGACAGGCCCAGGAAGATGTCGGCGCCGTCGATCACCTCGCTTAAGGTGCGCTGGTCGGTCTTTTGCGCATACACCGCCTTGTCCGGGTCCATCAGCTCGGTGCGGCCTTCGTAGACCAGGCCCTTGATGTCGGTCACCCACACGTTCTCGCGCCGCACGCCCAGCTTGACCAGCAGGCCCGTGCAGGCCAGCGCCGCCGCCCCGGCGCCCGAGACGACCAGCTTGACCTGATCGATCTTCTTGCCCACCACTTTCAGGCCGTTGACCACCGCCGCACCCACCACGATGGCGGTGCCGTGCTGGTCGTCGTGAAAGACGGGGATCTTCAGGCGCGCGCGCAGCTTGCGCTCGACGATGAAGCACTCGGGCGCCTTGATGTCCTCCAGGTTGATGCCGCCGAAGGTCGGCTCCAGCGCGGCGATGATCTCCACCAGCTTGTCCGGGTCCTTCTCGTTGATCTCGATGTCGAACACGTCGATGCCCGAGAACTTCTTGAACAGCACCCCCTTGCCTTCCATCACCGGCTTGCCCGCCAGCGGCCCGATGTCGCCCAGGCCCAGCACGGCCGTGCCGTTGGTGATGACGCCCACCAGGTTGCCGCGCGCGGTGTACTTGAAGGCGGCGGCCGGGTCGCGCACGATTTCCTCGCAGGGCGCGGCCACGCCGGGGCTGTAGGCCAGCGACAGCTCGTAGCGGTTGCTGACGGTCTTGGTCGGCTGCACGGCGATCTTGCCGGGCACCGGGTGTTCGTGATAGTCGAGCGCGGCGCGGCGCAACTGGGCCTGCTTGTCGTCGCCGGCGGGTGGGGTGGGGGTGCTGCTCATGCCAAAAAGTCTCCTGGGTGCGTGCGCCGGGCCGGTTCAGCCGGCCCAACGGCGCCTGCACCGGCGATTGTAGGAAACGCCCCCTGTACGGGCCGTCGGGCGCCCCGTATCATCCGCCGACACCGACGGCACTGGAGGGCCCGAGCATGGCGCTGATGGATTTCATCAAGAAGCAGTTCATCGACATCCTGGAGTGGACGGAGGACGGCGACGGCACGCTGGCCTGGCGCTACCCCATGGCCGACCGGGAGATCCAGACCGGCGCCCAGCTGGTGGTGCGCGAGTCGCAGCTGGCGCTGTTCGTCAACGAAGGCCAGGTGGCCGACGTGTTCGGCCCCGGCACGCACAAGTTGACGACGCAGACGCTGCCGGTGCTGACCTACCTGAAGAACTGGGACAAGCTGTTTCAGTCGCCCTTCAAGAGCGACGTCTACTTCTTCAGCACGCGCCAGCAGGTGGACCAGAAGTGGGGCACGCCGCAGCCCATCACCATCCGCGACCCCGAATTCGGCGCCGTGCGCCTGCGCGCCTTCGGCAACTACGCCTGGCGCGTGGCCGACCCCAAGACCTTCTACACCGAGATCTCGGGCACGCGCGAGCAATACACCGTGGCCGACCTGGACGGCCAGCTGCGCGGCCTGATCGTGCAGAACATCGCCACCGGCATCGCGCAAAGCGGCATTCCGTTTCTGGATTTGGCGGCCAACCAGCAGGCCTTCGCGCAGGCGCTGGCCGGCGCGCTGACGCCGGCCATGGAAGGCTACGGCCTGAAGCTGGAGGCGATGACGGTGCAAAGCATCTCGCTGCCCGACGAGCTGCAGAAAATCCTCGACCAGAAGATCGGCATGGGCATGGTCGGCGGCGACATGGGCAAGTTCATGCAGTACCAGACCGCGCAGGCCATTCCCAAGATGGCCGAGGGCGTGGGCGGGGGCGGCGACGGCGGCCTGGCCGGCGCCGGACTGGGCATGGGCGCGGGCGTGGCCATGGGGCAAATCCTGGCGCAGAACATGCAGTCGGCGCTGCAGGGCGGCGCGCCCGCGGCGGCCGCCGGCGCGGCGCCGGTGGGCGTCAAGCCCGAGGACGTGATGGCCACGCTGGAGAAGCTGGGCGAGCTCAAGACCAAGGGCATCCTGACCGAGGACGAGTTCAACGCCAAGAAGGCCGAGTTGCTCAAGAAGTTGGTCTGATACTATAAAAATGATAGCTATCGGCTCTTGACCGACGGGCGCCAGAGGCATAAAACACTTAAAAATGGCCGCCGACGCCCCGCAGCGTCACTACCGCGCGCCCTGCCCCTCGTGCGGCGCGCCGGTCGAGTTTCGCAGCGCCGCCGCGCCCTACGCTGTGTGCGGTTACTGCCGCAGCACCGTGGTGCGCAGCGGCGAGCAGCTGAGGCGCATCGGCCGCATGGCCGAGCTGTTCGACGACCACAGCCCGCTGCAGCTCATGGCCAGCGGCCGCATCGCGCTGGACGGCAAGGACCAGCCCTTCACCCTGATCGGACGGCTGCAATACCAGAGCGAGGCCGGCGTCTGGGCCGAGTGGATCGCCGCGCTTCAGGATGGCCGCACCGCCACCCTGGGCGAGGACAACGGCGCCTACGTCTTCACCCAGCCCGACGCCGCCGCGCACCCGCCGGCCGGCCTGCCGCCCGATTTGCCGCGCCAGCCCGCCGGCGGCACGGTGACGCTGGACGGCCAGCCCTGGGTCGTCGCCTTCAGCGGCCGCGCCCAGCTGCTGGCCGCCGAGGGCGAGCTGCCCAAGCTGCCGGCGCTGGGCCAGCCCTTCGAGCTGGTCGAGCTGCGCAGCGAGGACGGCCAGGTGTTGTCCATCGACTACGGCCACGCGCCGCCGGCCATCGAGCGCGGCCGCGCCGTGCAACTGCAAGACCTGCAGCTGACGGGCCTGAAGGACGAATCCACGCGCGAGGACCAGGGCGGGCGCTCCTTCGCCTGCCCCCACTGCGGCGCGCCCGTCACGGTGCAATTGGACAGCAGCAAGAGCTGCACCTGCCCCAGCTGCCACAGCCTGATCGACTTGTCGGCCGGCATCGGCGGCGAGCTCAAGGCGGTCGAGCAATCCGTTCATTCCACGCCGCTGATCCCGCTGGGCGCCAGCGGTGAGTTGGAGGGCGTGCGCTGGCAGGTGGTGGGCTATCAAAGGCGCATCGGTCACGAGCCGGGCGACGACGAACGCTTTGCCTGGAGCGAATACCTGCTCTACCACCGCGAGCGCGGCTTCGCCTTCTTGGTCGACGCCGAGGACGGCTGGAGCCTGGTGCGCACCGCCACCGGCGCGCCCAAGATCGACAAGGACCACCGGCGCGCGCGCTACCTGGGCGCCACCTACACGCTGCAATCCAGCTACGAGGCCACCACCACCGAGGTGCTGGGCGAGTTTTACTGGCCCGTCCAGGCGGGGCAAAAAACCGACAACCGCGACTACATCAGCGGCAACAACCTGCTGTCCACCGAAAGCGGCGCCGGCGAAGTCACCACCTCCGTGGGCAGCAAGATCAGCGCGCAGACGGTGGCCGAAGCCTTCGGCCTGGCGACCGCCCAGGAGCAGTTCGAGCGCCAGGAGGTCGGCCCCTTCGTCGCCTCCAAGGGCGTGGGCTGCATGACGATCATCGTCATCATCATCTTCTTCATCGTCATCGCGTCCATCATGGACAGCTGCTCGGGCTCGTCCGGCTACAGCCGCAGCTCGGGCGGCTCCTTTGGCGGCTACTCCAGCGGCGGCAGCCACAAATGACCCTTTCCAACCCCGGAGAACCACCCCATGGAAACCGAATGGCTCAAACCCGCCGCCCTCGTCGGCTCGCTCGTCTACGCGCTGATCGGCGTGCTCATCTTCTGGGTGTGCTTCATCGTCATCGACAAGATCACGCCCTACGACCTGTGGCTGGAGATCGTCGAAAAGCACAACCGCGCGCTGGCGCTGATCGTGGCCGCGATGTGCCTGGGCATCAGCATCATCGTGGCCGCTGCAATCCATTGACCCACCCCCAGTCTCCACACGCTGCGCGTTGTTGCGCCTCCCCCTCGCAGGGGGCATCGCCAGTGACCGGGGAGACCCCGGTCACGGCGCTTGCTGGCACGGCCTGCTCCGCGGCCCTTGGGCTCTTGGGTTTTCATGCGCCGCAGGAGATGCCGTGCGCCGCACCCCATGAGCGCCCTGCCCTCCGCGATCGACGCGCCCGCGCGCGCCGCCCCGCGCCCCATCGCCGTGGCGCTGCTGGCCAGCGTGTTCGTCATTGCCGCCTGCGGGCTGCTGTACGAGCTGGCGGCCGGTGCGCTGGCCTCGTACCTGCTGGGCGACTCGGTGCTGCAGTTTTCCACCGTCATCGGCACCTACCTGTTCGCCATGGGCGTGGGCTCGTGGGCCTCGCGCCATTTCGAGCGCGAGCTGCCGGCGCACTTTTTGCGCATCGAGCTGCTGATCGCCCTCTTGGGCGGCGCGCTGCCGGCCGTGCTGTTCATCGCCAACGCCACCGTGCCGCAGGCGTTTCGGCCGCTGCTGTACGCCATGGTGCTGGCGGTGGGCACGCTGGTGGGGCTGGAGATTCCGCTGGTCATGCGCATCCTGCGGCGCGACGTGCAGCTCAAGGACCTGGTCAGCCAGGTGCTCACCTTCGACTACCTGGGCGCGCTGGCGGTGTCGCTGGCCTTTCCGCTGTGGCTGGTGCCGCGGCTGGGGCTGATCCGCACCGGCTTTCTGTTCGGCCTGATGAACGCGGCGGTGGCGCTGTGGGCGCTGTGGCTGTTTCGCCATGAGCTGCCGCGCCGGCGCGACTTTGCCGCCGCCAGCGTGCTGGTGCTGGCGCTGCTGGCCGCCGGCATGGCCGGCGCCGGGCGCATCACCACGCTGGCCGAGGAGCACTTCTATCAGGACCGCATTGCCTTTGCGCACAGCTCGCCCTACCAGCGCATCGTGGTGACGGCCGGCCACGCGGGCTTGCGGCTGTTCTTGAACGGCAACCTGCAGTTTGCCCAGCGCGACGAATACCGCTACCACGAGGCGCTGGTGCACCCGGCCATGGCCGCCTTCGGCGCGCCGCGCCGCGTGGCGGTGCTGGGCGGCGGCGACGGCATGGCGGTGCGCGAAATCCTCAAGTACCCCTCGGTCGAATCCGTCACCCTGGTCGAGCTGGACCCGGCCATGACGCGCCTGTTTCGCGACACGCCGCAGCTGGCGCGGCTCAACCGGCAGTCGCTGAGCAATCCCAAGGTGCACATCGTCAACACCGATGCCTTCCAGTGGCTGCAACACACCGAAGATGTTTTCGACGTGATCGTGGTGGACTTCCCCGACCCCACCAACTTCGCCATTGGCAAGCTCTACACCAGCAGCTTCTACGGCCTGCTGGACCGGCGCCTGGCGGCCGGCGGCTACGCAGTCGTCCAGACCACCTCGCCGCTGATCGCGCGCCGCAGCTTCTGGACCGTGGTGCAAACCATCGAGTCGGTGGGATTCAGCGCCACGCCCTACCACGCCCACGTGCCCAGCTTTGGCGAATGGGGCTTCGTCATCGCCAGCCGCCGGCCCTGGCACTGGCCCACGGCGCTGCCGGCGGGGCTGCGCTTTCTCGACTTGCCTTCGCTGCCGCTGCTGTTCGACTTTCCGCCCGACATGGCGCGCGTGCCGGCCGAGGTCAACCGCCTGTCCAACCAGGTGCTGGTGCACACCTACGAGCAGGAATGGGGGCAGGTGCATCCATGACCGCCTTGCGCCGCCGCGCGCTGCTGGCCTTTGGTGCGGGCGGCCTGCTGGCGGGCTGCGCACGGCCCGATGCCAGCGCCATCGAAGGCGGCTTTACCGGCATCGACCACGCGCGCGGCCACCGGCTGCGCGCGCCCTGGCCCACGCGCGCGCCCGACGTCACGCGCCGCGTGCACACGCTGATCGCCGGCGGCGGCATCGCCGGGCTGGCCGCCGCGCGCGCGCTGCGCCAGCGCGGGCACGAGGATTTCGTGCTGCTGGAGCTGGAGGACACGGCCGGTGGCAACAGCCGCGGCACGCACATCAAAGGCATCGCCTGCCCGCAGGGCGCGCACTACCTGCCGCTGCCGGGCGCGGACGCGCGCGCCGTGCAGGACTGGCTGGAAGAGCTGGGCCTGCGCCGGCGCGTGGCCGGCCGCTGGCGCTACGACGAGTTCACGCTGTGCCACAGCCCGCAGGAGCGCCTGTTCATCGACGGCCACTGGCAGCCCGGCCTGCTGCCGCTGCAGGGCGTGGGCGAGGCCACGCTGGCGCAACACCGCCGCTTCGCCGATCTGGTGCGCCAGGCCCGGCAGGCCGCGCACTACGCCATTCCGGTGCAAAAATCGGCTTTCACGCCCGTCCAGCTTGCGCAAGACGCTATCACTTTCGATGTGTGGCTGAATCAAAACGGCCTGAACGACCCGGCCCTGCGCTGGTATCTGGACTATGGCTGCCGCGACGACTACGGCGCCGGCCTGGGCGCCGTGTCGGCCTGGGCCGGCCTGCATTACTTCGCCAGTCGACACGGCTTCCAGGCCCCGGGCGAGGCGGCGGACGACGAGGGCGAGGACGCGGTGCTGACCTGGCCGCAGGGCAACGGCTGGCTGGCCGAGCGCCTGGCCGCGCCCCTGGGCGAGCGCCTGCAGGCCGCGCGCGTGGTCGGCCGCATCGCGCCCGGGCGCCACGGCGTGACGGTGGACGCCCTGCACGAGCCCAGCGGCCGGCTGGAGCGCTGGCAGGCGCGGCAGGTGGTGGTGGCGCTGCCGCTGTGGCTGGCCGCGCGCGTGCTCGATCCCGTGCCCGCCGCCCTGCGCGCGCGCGCCCAGGGCCTGCGCACCGCCCCCTGGCTGGTGGCCAACCTGCGCCTGCGCGCGCCGCTGCTAGACCGCCCCGGCGCCGCGCCCAGCTGGGACAACGTGCTGTACGGCGCGCCCGGCCTGGGCTATGTCGACGCCCGGCACCAAAGCCTGTCGCCCGTGCCCGGCCCCACGGTGCTGACGTACTACCGCGCGCTGGGCGATGTGTCGGACGGCCGCGCGCAGCTGCTGCGGCAGCCTTGGACGCACTGGCGCGACGCCATCCTGGCCGAACTGGGCGCCGCCCACCCCGACCTGATCGAGAAGACCGAGCGCATCGACATCGTGCGCTACGGCCACGCCATGGCGGTGCCGGTGTCGGGGGCGCTGGCGCAGGTGGCGCGCGCGCGTGCCGCCGCCCGTGCCGGCGCCGCTCGCACCGAGGTGGCGCCGCTCATCTTCGACGACGCGCCGCGCCTGGCTTTCGCCCACGCCGACTGGTCGGGCTATTCGATCTTCGAGGAGGCGTTTACCTTGGGCGACGCCGCCGGCGCGGCATTGGCCTGACAGCCCGCGGACAGGCGCCGCCGGTCGCCACACATTTTTTTACCGGGGCGTCATGACAGGCCCGGAACTTTGCCGTATCTTTGCCCCTCACATGGCTGCAACGAGTGAATGACTCCTCCCATTGCCTTGACGCTGCCGAGCCCCTTGGCTCCGCGCCGACTGAAAACCTGAAGCGCTTTTCCTCCTCCCTCCCTCCTCCTCCTTCGCTTCAGGCCGCCTCGGCAGCATTTTTATTCTGAGCGCGCCGCTTTCGCCCCCGGGCCAAGGCGGCGCGCTTGTTTTTGGCGCAGGACAAGGCGCGGCGCGGTGCCGCGCGTGCCAATTGGGGCCCTTATGCGGGTTGGGTGTCGACGAAGCTGGCGCGCTGCATCAGCCTATCGTCCAGCAGGCGCGCCAGGTTGGCGTGGCGCGCGCGCCAGTCCAGCTCGGCAAAGCGAAAGTCCAGGTAGCCCAGCGCGCAGCCGACGGCGATGTCGGCCAGCGTCATGTGCACGCCGGGGGCGCACCAGGGCTTGTCGGCCAGGCCGGCGCTCATGGCCGCCAGCGCGGCGTCCACCTTGCCCATCTGGCGCGCGATCCAGGCGGCGCTGCGCTCGCCCTCGGCGCGGCCGGGCCAGGTCTTTTCCAGCCGCGCCAGGATGGCGGCGTCCAGCAGGCCGTCGGCCAGCGCCTCCCAGGTCTTGACCTCGACGCGTTCGCGCCCCGGTGGCGGAATCAGCTTGCTGACGGGCGAGAGCGTTTCCAGGTAGTCCACGATCACGCGCGAGTCGAACACCGCGTCCTGCCCGTCCATCACCAGGCAGGGCACCTTGCCCAGCGGGTTGGCGGTGCCGATGGTGGTGTCGTCGGCCCAGACGTTTTCCTGCACGAACTGGTAGTCGAGCTTTTTCTCGGCCAAAACGACGCGCACCTTGCGCACGTAGGGGCTGGTGATGGCGCCGATCAAACGCATGGTCATGAAGGTCGGGTCAGGAAAGCCGGGGTGCCGGCGAGCGCCGCCATTTTAGGGGCTGCGCGGCGGGGCGCGCGACAGGGCGCTTTTACAATCGACGCCATGGATCTGACCGCGCTCACCGCTCTTTCGCCGCTCGATGGGCGTTACGCCGCCAAGCTGGATGCCCTGCGCCCGCACCTGAGCGAGCTGGGCTACATGCGCTACCGCGTGCAGGTCGAGCTGACCTGGTTCATCGCCCTGTCGGACGCCGGCTTTGCCGAGTTCCAGCCGCTCGGCGCCGCCGCGCGCGCGCATCTGCTGGGCCTGCTGCGCGACTTTTCCGAGGCCGACGGCGCGGCCATCAAGGCCATCGAAAAAACCACCAACCACGACGTCAAGGCCGTCGAGTACTGGATCAAGGGCCGCTTCGACGGTCAGCCCGAGCTGCAGGCCGCGGCCGAGTTCGTGCACTTCGCCTGCACCAGCGAGGACATCAACAACACCAGCCACGCGCTGCAGCTGCGCGCCGGACGCGCCGTGCTGCTGCAGGGCCTGGACGCGGTGATCGAGCGCCTGCGCGCGCTGGCGCACCAGCACGCCAGCGTGCCCATGCTTGCCCGCACGCACGGGCAGACCGCCAGCCCCACCACCGTGGGCAAGGAGCTGGCCAACGTGGCGGTGCGCCTGCAGGCGGCGCGCCAGCGCATCGCGCAGGTCCAGCTGCTGGCCAAGATGAACGGCGCCGTGGGCAACTACAACGCGCACGTGTCGGCCTGGCCCGACTTCGACTGGCAGGCCTTCGCGCGCCGCGTGGTGGAAAGCGCGGAGCCCGCCGGCCTGGGCCTGACGTTCCAGCCCTACAGCACGCAGATCGAGCCGCACGACACCATGGCCGAGCTGTTCGACGCCATCGCGCGCGCCGACACCGTGTGCATCGACCTGGCGCGCGACGTCTGGGGCTACATCAGCCTGGGCTACTTCAAGCAAAAGACCAAGGCGGGCGAGATCGGCAGCTCCACCATGCCGCACAAGGTCAACCCGATCGACTTCGAGAACGCCGAGGGCAACCTGGGCTTGGCCAACGCCCTGCTGCGCCACCTGGCCGAGAAGCTGCCCATCAGCCGCTGGCAGCGCGATTTGACCGACAGCACGGTGCTGCGCAACATGGGCGTGGCGCTGGGGCACGCCGTGCTGGCCTACCAGTCGCTGCTGGCCGGCCTGAACAAGCTGGAGCTGAACGAGGCCGCGCTGGCGGCCGACCTGGACGGCGCCTGGGAGGTGCTGGCCGAGCCCATCCAGACCGTGATGCGCCGCTTCGGCGTGCCCGGTGCCTACGAGAAGCTGAAGGAGGTCACGCGCGGCCAGCAGGTCACGCGCGAGGCGTTGCACGGGCTGATCCGCGCGCTGGACATTCCGCAGGCGGAGAAAGAGCGCCTGCTGGCGCTCACCCCCGCCCGCTATGTGGGGCAGGCGGCGGAGCTGGCGCGGCGGGTTTGACGCGCCGTCAGCCCTCACCCCAACCCTCTCCCAGAGGGAGAGGGAGTTAAAACCCCACCGGCCGATCGCCCTCGCCCCTTTGGGGAGAGGGAGGGGTGAGGGGCCAGCCCAAATCAACAAAACTCAGATCGAATTGACCGCCAGCGCTTGATGGAAAAGCGCTAAATGCTATCAAAAACAAAGCAACCTCATGGCCCTCAAGGCAACCATCTTCAAGGCCGACGTGGCGCTGGCCGACATCGACCACGGCCACTACGCCGACCTGCAGCTGACCCTGGCGCGCCACCCCAGCGAGACCGACGAGCGCATGATGGTCCGGCTGGCCGCGCTGGCGCTGAACGCCCACCAGGTGCAGGACCTGTGCGGCGGCGACGCGCGCATCGGCTTCGGCGCCGGCCTGTCCAGCCCCGACGAGCCCGACGTGCAGCTGCAGGACTTCACCGGCCGCACGCGCCTGTGGATCGAGGTCGGCCAGCCCGAGGACAAGCCGCTGGCCAAGGCCTGCAGCAAGGCCGACCAGGTCCTCGTCTACGCCTTCGGCCCGGCGGCCGAAGTGTGGTGGCGCGGCATCGAGGGCAAGCTGACGCGGCTGGACAAGCTGCAGGTCTGGCGCATTCCGGCCGTGGAGGCGCAAGCGCTGGCGCAACTGGCCGAGCGCAGCATGCAGCTGCAGGCCACGCTGCACGAGGGTGTGCTGACCCTGTCCAGCGCGCGCGGCAGCGTGGGGGTGGAGCCGCTGCGCTGGAAGTGACGGTGGGCGGCCGCCCCTGGGCACCCGGGTGCGCCCTTCAGAGTCACACACTCCGGAGGTTCATGCATCGGCCTCGTGCGCGCCGCTGAACCCGGGGCATGGGTCGTGGACGTGTTGCGCCCCTCCAGACTGCAACGACAAAATGAGTCTTTTCCAATTCAGGTATGAGCCTGAACGAGCCGGATTGAAGGTTGGGTTCAGGCCAAGCGTCTGGATCGTTTTTCAATTGTCGCAAACAGCGCCATGCGCGCTGCATTGAGCTGTTCAGCGGCCTGCAAGTCAGTCACTTGCACGGCCTGCTGTTGCAGCAGCTGGACAGTGATGCCGCGGCGCAACTGCTTGTCAATGTCCGGCAAGCTCGCGAGCTTCTCCAACGGCGTTTGCACCAGCTCGGGTGGGTAGGTCTTGCGAATTTTGCCCTTGGCATCCATCACCTGCTTGGCAAACAGGCAAGGGCGGTGCAGGTTGACGTAGGTGTTCAGATGCTCTTGGCAGAACGTGTTGATCAGGCCGGCAAAGCGCTGCGGAATATGGCTGTAGCCGAACGTCTTGCGCACCACGGCGGCGTTCTTGCTCTCGGCCAACGCGTTGTCATTGCTCTTGCGCGGGCGCGACTTGGTCTGCTCGGCCTGCAGCTTGCCCAGCAAGGCGGCCACCTGTCGATTGACGAACTCGCCGCCGTTGTCCGAATGAAAGCCGCGGATCGGAAACGGAAACTGAGCCATGAGCTGCTCCAACACCGGCAGCAAGAACGCCTCGCTGATGCGCTCGCAGCAAGCCACCACCTCCCACTGAGTGAGGATATCGACGGCATTGACGTAGTACACCCCCTTGATGCGATCGAGATCGCCCTGATGGACGCTGTCGATGCGAATGAAGCCCACTCGCCCGCCGGGGTCGGGCGCGCGTCGCTGGCCAATGGCATTGAGCACGGGCCGGGTTTTGGTCAAGGACACCCGGGCGGCTTTGTATGGGCCGCTCTTGCGCAGGTTGTACAGGTGCGAGGGCGACAGTTGCGCCAGGCGTTCAAAGCGCGCATCACCGTGCACATGCCAGGCGCGGCGCAGCAGGTGCACCGTCGCCGGCCCCGACAAGCAGCCATGGGCGCGATCAACGCTCACCAGCAGCGCCACATCGGCGGGGCTGTAGCGCCGGGCAAAGGCATGCGCTGGCACGCGGTAGCGCTTGGCCAGAGGCTGGCCTTCCAGCACGCGCGCCAGCAGCCGCGTCAGTTGCGCGCGCGAGTAGCCGCTGGTGCGCGCCAGATAGCGCAGCACGATGCCCTTGTCGGGCCTGGACAGACGCGTATAGCCCAAGCGGCGCACCACGCTGGCAATGTGCGCATAGCGCTCTTGATCATCGGCGAAGGCGCTGAAGCTGACCTCCAGCGTGCCTTCGAGAAACGCCTGCAATTGGGCAATGCTGCCCAGCCGGGATTCGTCCATGTCGATCACCATCTGAAAAATGATCGACCCAGATCGCCCATTCAGGCTCATATCTCGTTGGAATCTCGGCAACTCGTTCAGGCTCATACCTCGTTGGACAAGACTAAATGTTGCAACAATGGACGAATTGGTGCATGGTAGGCAGCGGCGACACTGCGGGTCGGCACGTTCCGGCCTTCGACTAGAGGAGGAAAGGATGGGAACTCATGCGTTGATGCGTGCGGCACGGCGTCTGCTGCCGCTGGCCTTGGGCGGCGTCGTGCTTGGCGCCTCGGGGGCCTTTCTCAATGCGCCGGTGCCGGCCAATGCCTACATCACCCAGGGGGGCCTGGACTGGGCTTGGGCGTCGCCGCTGCCGGCGGCCGTCGCTCCGCTCGACCTGAGCTACCAGTCCGCACAGGGCTGGCGCTTGCCGACGGCGGCCGAGCTGGCCAACGCGCCCTTGGCCACCGATTTCATGAAGGCGGGCGCCAACGTGCCGCTGGCCGGCACCGACCCCGTCAGTGGCGCATATTTTGCCGTCCCCAACGCCAACCTGACCGGGCCCGCGGCCTGTGCAACGCCGTACTTTTCTGCCAGCTATCACCACTGCGATTGGGCGGACGGCCTCGGGCAGCCGGGTGGGCTGTGGGCGCAGCCGGGAGATGTTGGTTTTCGAGACCAGTGGTCGTGCGCACATCTGGCGCCTCGTCGGCCATTGCGCCGGTGCCGACGCTGGGTGGGGGAGCGCTGGTTCTGCTCAGCCTCACCCTGCTTGGTGTCGGCTGGCTGAACCGGCCGCGCCAGCGCTGAAGGGGGCAAGCAGGGGCGCCGATGCACAGACGCCCCACGCGCCCGACCCGAAGACCGGTGCGGGTGCGGCGCTGATTCACCGCGGGGCGGGTGCGGCGGCGTCGCGCGGCATCCACGCGCCGCAGTTCCAGCACTGCTCGAAGCCGCCCTCCACCCATTCGCCGCAGTGCGCGCAGTGCCAGCGCCGCTGCGGCAGCTGCGCCAGGTCATCCAGCAGCTGGCGCGCGGCGGTTTCATGCTCGGCGTGGCGCAACCAGATTTCGGGCTGGCATTGGTCGGGCGGCAACTGGCCGGCGATGCTGCTGAGGTAGCGCCGCTCCACCGTCGCCGCATAACCGGCCTCGCACAGCAGGTCGGCCCAGACCTGGGCGATGGCGAGGTTGGGCGCTTGCGTCAGGCGAAACATGCGTGCGCCGGGCTATTCGTGTCAAATCGGGCGGCAGCCGGCATCCGTCAAGCGCAAACAGCTATTAAATATATAGTATCGACTACTTGCCGGTGTGGCTGACGCCGGCATCCACCGTGCCGTACACCGTCACGCCCGATTGCGCGGCATCGACGTCGGGGTTGCGCGGCAGGTTGGTGCAGCCGGCCAGCAGGGCGAACGCGCTGGCCAGCAGGGCGCCGGCCAGGGGGAGGGGCAACAGGGTCTTGCTCATGCGGCCAGTATGCCCCCGATGCGCATCATCGGTGCGTGTCCGATTGCGACGGCGCGCGCGGCAGCCACCCAAACAGGGCCGCCCCCGCCAGCAGCAGCGCCGACATCGACAGCAGCGCGGCGCTGAAGGGCTCCAGCCCCAGCGCCGGCGCCCAGCCGGCCACCCAGCCGCTGACCGACTGCATCAGCGCCACGCCCAGGAACATCGCCATCGTCAGCAGCGACAGCGCGCGCCCGCGCACCGCCGGCGCGTAGCTTTCGTGCACGTAGCCGTACTGCAGCACGGCGAAGCCCGACAGCAGCCCGTACAGCACCGGCAGCACCACGTCCACCCAGGCGATTTGCACCAGACCCAGCGTGGCCACCAGAGCGGCCGCCACCAGTGCCATGGTCAGCAGCCAGCGCTGGCGCCCGCGCCCGCCGGGGGTCAGGCGGCCGAACAGCGCCGGGCTGCCGATGCTGGCCAGCGTCATCGCCAGTGCGACGTTGCCGCTGGCCACCAGCGAAAGCCCCGCGCGCTCGACCAGCAGCGGCCCCAGCCACAGGCCGCGGATGGTGATGAAGCTGGCATACGCCACCATGCCGTAGGCCACCATGCCCAGGGTGTGCGGCAGCTTGAACAGGCCCAGCAGGCCGCGCAGCGCGTCCATCGGCGAGGCGCGCGGCGGTGTGGCGCCGGGCGCCGATGCCGGTTCGTGCACGCGCCAGGCGATCAGCAGCCAGGCCACCAGGGCCGCGCTCGCCAGCGCGCCAAAGCCCCAGCGCCACGAGCTGCGCTCGATCAGCCAGGCCAGCGGCGTGGCCGTCAGCAGCATGCCCAGGTAGCCGATGCTCATCACCGTGCCCGACACGGCGGTGAAGCGCTCGGGCGCGAAGTGCCGGCTGGTGAACACGGTGCAGACCAGAAAGGCGGGCGAGCAGCCGGCGCCGATCAGCAACTGCCCCGCCATCAGCATGGAGTAGCTGCTGGCGTTGGCCGACAGCGCCGCGCCGGCCACGGTGAGCGGAAACGCCAGCAGGATGGTGCGGCGCACGCCCCACACGTCCAGCGAGATGCCCATGGCCACCTGCATCACGCCGAAGGCCAGGTGGTAGGCGGCCGACCAGTTGCCCAGCTCGCTGGCGCTCAAGGCCAGCTCGCGCATCAGCGGCGGCCCCATGATGGCCGCCAGCGAGCGGAACGCCTGGCTCAGCACGAAGGCGCAGGCCAGCGCCAGCAGCATGGCCCAGGCCTGGCGCACGGGCAGCGCCGGCGCAGGCTGGGCCGCGGCGGCGACGTCCGGGCGGGAGGGCATGAGGGAGCGGGTCTCGGCCTGATCTCAGTGCAAGATCAGCCCAATGCCGGCGTCGATAGAGCGCAAACAGCTATCAAAATATGAGTGCCGATCAGTGATGATGCCCATGCGCCCCATGCACGTGGCGGTGCGTGATCTCCTCCTGGGTGGCCGCGCGCACCGCCTTGACGGTGGCGACAAAGCGCAGGTCGTGCCCGGCCAGCGGGTGGTTGCCGTCCAGGTGCACCACCGGCCCCTTGATCTTGACCACGTTGTAGTGCACCGGCCCATTCGGCCCGGCGCCCTGCAGCTGTCCGCCCACCTTCACCCCGGGCGGAAATTCGCTCTTGGGGATGGTGCGCACCAGCGCCTCGTCGCGCTCGCCAAAGGCATCCCGGGCGGCCAGCTCCAGGTTGATCGACTGCCCTACCTCCAGCCAGGCCAGCGCCGCCTCGACCTTGGGAAACAGGTTGTCGTAGCCGCCGTGCAGATAGGCGGTGGTGCCGGCGTCCAGTGGCTTGCCGGTGCGGGCGTCGGTGATCTTGTAGGCCAGGGTGACGGCGCTGTCTGGGGTGATGGGCATGGGTGGTCGGGGGCCGTTGAAATGGGTGTGGGGGGGGCCGGCAGTCCTCGGCGCGCGGCGAACCTCCGACTCTAACGTCTTGCGCCGCCAGGGTGCCAAGCGCCCGGGGTTTGTCGAGTCGGTGGCTTCGGACCACAATCGGGCCATGCGACCTGCTCGATCACCCCGGCCTGGCGCCGTCACACGCGTGCAGGTGTGCTGCCGCCTGGCGCTGGTGGCGCTGACCGGCGCCTCGGCCCCATCGGCATGGGCCGCTACGCCATACCCCGCCGGCATGACGCAGGTGGAGTACGTTGACGCGGCCAGCGGCCAGCGCACCCTGAGCTACATGCTGATCTATCCGGCCGCTCCGGCGGATGGGGCGGAGCCTTTCAGGATGCCGATGACCGAGGGCTTGCGGCTGTATCTGGACGCGCCGGCCGTGCCCGATGGCCCACGCCATCCGCTGGTGGTGCTGTCGCACGGCGCGGGCGGCAATGGCTCCAACTACGCGTGGCTGGGCCAATACCTGGCGGCCCGGGGCTACATCGTGGCCCTGGTGCACCACTACCGCGCCAACACCTACGACCGCAGCGCGCTGTATGTGCGCAACCGGCTGTGGCAGCGCCCGCGCGATATCAGCCTGGACATTTCCCATCTGCTGCAGGACCCGGTCTGGGGACCGCGCATCGACCCCGGCCGCATCGGCGCGGCCGGGCATTCGCAAGGGGGTTTTGCCGCGCTGTGGCTGGGCGGCGCCCAGGTTGACCCCGAGGCCTTCATGCGCTATCAGCGCGGCTGGAAGAACAACCCCCTGGTGCCTGCGCACATCCGCGCGCGCATGCAGGTTGACGCGGCGCCCACGCAGCATCTGCGCGACGAGCGGGTAAAGGCGGTGTTCGCCATGGCGCCCGGCATGATCCAGGCCTTTGGCATGGATGCGAACGGACTGCGCCAGACGCGGGTGCCGGTCCATCTGGTCGTCGGTGCGGGCGACCAGACCACGCCCGCCGACGAAAACGCCGCGTTTGCGGCCCGGCACATCCCGCAGGCGCGGCTGCAGCTGTTGCCCGGCACCGTGGGCCACGAGATCTTCACCAACGAATGCGATGCGGACGGGCGCGCCAATTTCCCCGAATCCTGTGTCGATGCGCCGGGCGTGGACCGCGCCGCCCTGCACCAAGCGATCGGCCAGGCGGCGCTGGCGTTTTTTGACCGGACGCTGGATGTGCAGCGCGCCGCGGCAGGGCAAGAAATGCGCTGAGCGGGCGTTGATGCCGAAGGGAGTTCAAGTCGTTGGAGGCCGTTCGTTCGCACTGCGCTGGTCGAAGTGCCTGAGCCGGGCGGCACACTCCGCAGGCGCGGCCCGGCCCTCGTTGCGCCGAGCGGCCTTCGGCGTTCGCGCTGGTCGAGAAGGCGCGCTGGGCGCGCGGCCTCAGCTCAGGGCGTGACCAGCCCCTGCATCCGCACCACCTCGAAGTCCGCGCCCTTCACGGCGCCCAGCTCGCGCAGCAGCGCGTCGTTGTTCCAGCGCGCGTCGGGCGCGCCGCTGATGTACCAGCTGGAGCCGTTGTCGGCGACGAACATGCCGTAGGTCTTGAGCGCCTGCAGGATGGCGCGCGATTCGGTGCTGGTGCCTGGCGGGATCGCGTAGGTCGCCTTCAGCCGCACCCGCATGCCCATCGGCGGCAGGCTGGCGCTGGTGTCGCTGGACGCCCAGTGCGTGGCCGGCGGCACATAGGCCCGGCGCGTGCGGCTGACGGTAAAGCGCAGGGCGTGGGCAATCACCCCGCTCGCCGCCTCGTCGTAGCGCGCCAACCCAGGGAAAATCGGCAGCCCGGCCGCGTCGGCGCTGGTCCAGCCCGGCTGGCCGCCCGGGCGCACGGTGTTGCTGTCCAGGTGAAACACCGCCCCGCCGCTGGCCAGCCAATTGCCGTCGGCCTGCGGGTAGGCGTTGCCCATTTCGTACAGCCGGTTGGCGTCGCGGTCGATCACCAGCACGTGCCGGTCGCCGCCAAAGGCGGCGCCGTCGGCGCGCTGGCCCTCGATCGGCGCATTGGGTGGCACCGGGTAGGGGCCGGGGTCGCTCTCGTCGCCGTAGTCGGTAAAGCTGATCCTGACCTTGGGCTGGCCCGCGCCCACCACCACGTAGGGAATGCCGATCGGCGCGCCCTCCCACAAGCCCGCGCCAAAGTCCGGGTGCAAGCCGCGCGTGAGGCCGATGCTGGCGATCAGCGCTTCCGAATTGGGATCGACCGGCGCCGTGGAAATGTCCGTGTTCCAGGCGTTGTCGGCCGGGAACGGAACCGCCCCGTTCAGGCTGGCGCCCGGGCCCAGCGACGCCGCTTGCAGGTTGCCGTAAGTTGCGCCGGCGGTTGGGGGCGTGGTTGGTGGTGGTGTCGTTGGTGGGGTGGGCGAGCTTGGTTCGTCAGAGCCGCCACCGCATCCTGACACGCAGAGCAGGGCGGCGGTGAGCAGCAGGGCACCCTGGCGACACCAGCTGCGCAGTTGCCTGATTGCGTGCAAGTCCATTTCTTTGTAATTGAAAAGTTTGGCTCACTTCGCAGTGCGGCTGTCTGAATCGCGAGCCCTCCCAAACGGAAGAGCGTCAATGAATTTTTTCATTAACGGACCAGCGATTGGGTGCTCTGCTGCGTCAGGAGCCTTCTGTTTGGAGGGATTACTTTGAACTTCAAAGAAGACTGCTGTCGTGATCTCTTCCTCATAGTTGGGAGCTTGCTTCTTGAAGCCTTCCACGGAACGAGCTAGGGCAGCTTTATGTGCATATTCGCGCTCGAGATGAAAAAATTCTGAGAATGCCTTCGAAAAGAACTGTGTGAGCCATGTTGCCGGAAATAGCAAACATATCTTTCCAAGGAGACTTATCCAGGCGTCTGCTTTTCCGTTCGAATTCTGCAATTCAGTAGCAGCTATTGGTGATAACAACCAAGTAGTGAAGAGACCAGGAAGAACGTGCGAAACAAGCGGTATGGCAGACGCCGCCAGAAGAACGATGGATAAAAAGAAACCAACGCCAGCACCGAACATGCGACGTCCGTAGAGTTTTCGCGTCGTCTCTAGACTTTCTCCAAGGCCCGCTGTTGTTGAGCCTTTAATCATCGATTCCGACTTCTTGATGAGACGATCAATCTCTTCTTCACGTCCTTGGTTTTCTTGCAGCGCCGCGTTCGTGTCCAGCTCGAATTTTTCGTGCAACGCGACACGTTTATCCAACGACTTCTGGAAAGCATCAAAGGCTGCGTCGAAATCTTGGACTTGTGTCTGGAGACTTGCAGCGGCCTTCGCGGTTTCACGAATGACAGCGAGTTTCGCTTCAGTCTCTACTTGGGCTGCGTGTGACGCGTCAGCCGCCGCTATCGAGTTATCGGCCGCCGCTTTTGCTTCTTCTGCACCGGAAGATGCCCTTTCTGCAGCTTCATCCGCCTTGACTCGGAGAGCCTCTACAGTGTCGTGAAGTTTTGCTATTTCACTGCATGTCTTACCGGCCAAGTCGGACAACTTCTCGAGTTGCCGACCATACTGCTGATACAGTGAGAGCCCTTTTACTTTGCCGAACTTCAAACCTATCGACACTATGTCGAACAGAGCCGACATGTTGTTGCTGATTTGTTCTAGCTGAGTACCTGCATTAACAGTGACGACGTGGCTATCATTTATGAATCCTTGCAGGTTATCGAGGTTGTTGTTTGTATCTTTGAATTTCGCATCCGGATTGGAGTTCAACTCGGTGAGGATCTGCTCCACACTCGTCCGAGCGGCGTTGAGCTGCTGTTTAGCACTATTAACTTTTGGCAAAAACATCACTTGCCCGGCGGTGTCCACCGAGCCGAGAGTTGCAACCAGTTCAAGTGTCGAAATTACGCGAAGGCTTAGTTCTTGAAACGTCGCCCCGCACAGTCGTGCATATGGTGTCGAGTCAGGTAGTTCGGAAGTCGACCAGCGCTGAACGAGTGCAAACCAGCGATGCGAGAGCTCTTGCGCTTCAACGACCAATGGTTCAATTTGCGAATGCATGAATGGATTTTCCAACGCTCGATTGTCTGTGGTGTCATGTCAGGCGAGCTGCACACGAACCAGCCTCCGAAACCGATCACACATCAATATTCCCCGCCCTCAGCGCATTCGTCTCGATGAACGCCCGCCGCGGCTCCACGTCGTCGCCCATCAGGGTGGTGAAGACCTGGTCGGCGGCGATGGCGTCTTCGATCTGCACGCGCAGCAGGCGCCGCACGGCCGGGTCCATGGTGGTTTCCCACAGCTGCTCGGGGTTCATCTCGCCCAGGCCCTTGTAGCGCTGGCGGCTGGTGGTGCGCTCGGCCTCGCCGATCAGCCATTGCATGGCTTCGCGGAACGTGCCCACGGCCTGCTCGCGCTGGCGCTCGCCTTCACCGCGCGTGACCTTGGCCCCTTCGCCCAGCAGGTGCTGGAAGGTCTGTGCGGCGGCCACCAGGGCGGCGTAGTCGCCGCCATGCACGAAGTCCTGCGGGATGACGCTGCTCTTGATGTTGCCGTGGTGATGGCGGCTGATGCGCAACACGGTGCGCTCGGTGCGCGGGTCTTGCACGGCGGCCACTTCGGGCGCGCCGCCGTTGGCCTGCTGCTCGTGCAGGTGCGACTGCAGCTCACGCGCGCTGGCGGCGGCGGCCTCGGGCGTGTCCAGGTCGATGACCACGCCGCTGGCGATGGCGCGCAGGGCCTCTTCGTCCATGAAGGCTGAAAGCCGCGCGATCACGCCTTCGGCCACCTGATGCTTGCGCGCCAGCTCGGCCAGTGCCTCGTCGGCGATGGGTGCAGCGCCTGCGCCAGGGTGCACCACGGCGTCCTTCAGCGCCACGCGCAGCAAGAAGGCATCCAGCGCGGCGTCGTCCTTCAGGTACAGCTCTTCCTTGCCGGATTTGACCTTGTACAGCGGCGGCTGCGCGATGTAGATGTGGCCGCGCTCGACCAGCTCGGACATCTGGCGATAGAAAAAGGTGAGCAGAAGGGTGCGGATGTGCGCGCCGTCCACGTCGGCGTCGGTCATGATGATGATGCGGTGGTAGCGCAGCTTGTCGATGGCGAAGTCGTCGCTGGCGCTCTTGCCGTTGCCGTCCTCGGCGGCCTTGCCGATGCCGGTGCCCAGGGCAGTGATCAGGGTCACGATCTCGTTGCTGGACAGCAGTTTTTCGTAGCGCGCGCGCTCCACGTTCAGGATCTTGCCGCGCAGCGGCAGGATGGCCTGGAACTTGCGGTCGCGCCCCTGCTTGGCGCTGCCGCCGGCCGAGTCACCCTCGACGATGTAGATCTCGCACTGGGCCGGGTCTTTCTCCTGGCAGTCGGCCAGCTTGCCGGGCAGGCCAAAGCCGTCCAGCACGCCCTTGCGCCGCGTCATCTCGCGCGCCTTGCGGGCGGCCTCGCGGGCGCGCGCGGCCTCGACGATCTTGCCGCAGATGATCTTGGCGTCATTGGGGCGCTCTTCCAGGTAGTCGGTCAGCGCCTTGGCCACGATGTCTTCCACCGGCGCGCGCACTTCGCTGCTGACCAGCTTGTCCTTGGTCTGGCTGCTGAACTTGGGCTCCGGCACCTTCACCGACAGCACGCACACCAGGCCCTCGCGCAGGTCGTCGCCCGTGACGTCGACCTTGGCCTTCTTGGCCAGCTCGTTTTGCTCGATGTACTTGGTGATCACGCGCGTCATGGCCGCGCGCAGGCCGGTCAGGTGGGTGCCGCCGTCGCGCTGCGGGATGTTGTTGGTGAAGCAGAGGACCTGCTCGTTGTAGCCGTCGTTCCACTGCATGGCGACCTCGACGCCGATCTCGGTGCCGGGGATGCCGCCATAACTTTCGGCCGGGCGCGAGCCGGTGGCGTAGAACGGGTTGGGGTGCAGCACCTTCTTGCTGCCGTTGATGAAGGTGACGAAACCCTGCACGCCGCCGGCGCCCGAGAAGTCGTCTTCCTTGCCGGTGCGCTCGTCCACCAGGCGGATGCGCACGCCGTTGTTCAAGAACGAAAGCTCGCGCAGGCGCTTGGCCAAGATCTCGTAGTGAAAGTCGTTGTTTTCCTTGAAGATCTCGGTGTCGGGCAGAAAGCGCACCTCGGTGCCGCGCTGGTCGGTGTCGCCCGTCACGCGCATGGGCGACACCTCGACGCCGTCCACGGTCTCGACCAGGCGGTTCTGCACGAAGCCGCGGCTGAACTCGATCTCGTGCTTCTTGCCCTCGCGGCGCACGATCAGGTGCAGGCGGCTGGACAGCGCGTTGACGCAGGACACGCCCACGCCGTGCAGGCCGCCCGAGACCTTGTAGCTGTTCTGGTTGAACTTGCCGCCGGCGTGCAGCTCGGTCAGCGCGATTTCGGCGGCCGAGCGCTTGGGCTCGTTCTTGTCGTCCATCTTCACGCCGGTCGGGATGCCGCGGCCGTTGTCGACCACGCTCAAGGATCCGTCGGCGTGGATGGTGACCACGATGTCGTCGCAGTAGCCGGCCAGCGCCTCGTCGATCGAGTTGTCGACCACCTCGAACACCAGGTGGTGCAGGCCGGTGCCGTCGCTGGTGTCGCCGATGTACATGCCCGGGCGCTTGCGCACCGCCTCCAGCCCTTCCAGGATCTGGATGGCGCCCTCGCCATAGCCGCCGCTGGCGCCGGCGGATGACGGGGAATCGGGGGTGGGGTTGGCATCGGTCATGGCATTCTTTCCATCAATTGAAGCTCAAAACCCGCCAACGCGGGCGGGTTTGTTGCGCAAGCAGCTCTTAAAAAGTGAGCATGCTCAGATGCGCATCGGCATCACCACGTACTTGAAGTGGTCGTTGCCGGGCAGGGTGATCAGCGCCGAGCTGTTGCCGTCGGCCAGCTCGATGCGGATCATCTCCTCGGTGTTCATGTTGGCCAGCGCGTCGATCAGGTAGGTGACGTTGAAGCCGATCTCGATCGAGTCGCCGCCGTAGTCGATGTCCAGCTCGTCCACGGCCTCTTCCTGCTCGGCGTTGTTGGACGCGATCTGCAGCGTGCCGGGATCGAAGGACAGGCGCACGCCCTTGAACTTCTCGCTGGTCAGGATGGCGGTGCGCTGCAGGCTGGCCAGCAGCGGCGCGCGCCCCAGGGTGACCTGGTTGCGGTGGTTCTTGGGGATGACGCGGTTGTAGTCGGGGAACTTGCCCTCGACCAGCTTGGTGACGAACTCCATGCTGCCGAAGCTGAACTTGGCCTGGTTGGCGGCAAACTGCATCTCGATCATGGGCGCGGCCTGGCCCTCGGGGGCGCTGGCGTCCGACAGCAGGCGCTGCAGCTCGATCACGGTCTTGCGCGGCAGGATCACCTCCTGCTTGGGCACCTCGGTGTCCAGCTGGCTGCTTGCAAACGCCAGCCGGTGGCCGTCGGTGGCGACCAGGGACAGCGTCTTGCCCTCGGCCACGAACAGGATGCCGTTCAGGTAGTAGCGGATGTCGTGCACCGCCATGGCGAAGGCCACCTGGCCCAGCAGCGTCTTGAGCGTCTTTTGCGGCACGCTGAAGGCGGGACCGAAGCCGGGCGCCTCCTGCACCAGTGGAAAGTCCTCGGCCGGCAGGCTGGCCAGGGTGAACTTGCTCTTGCCGCCCTTGAGGATCAGCTTGGCCTGCTGCGCTTCCAGGCTGACCGTCTGGTCGGCCGGCATGGTGCGCAGGATGTCGATCAGCTTGCGCGCGCCGACGGTGGTGGCCAGGCTGCCGCTGTCGCCGCCCAGCTCGGCCTGGGTGCGGATCTGGATCTCCAGGTCGCTGGTGGTCAGCTGCACGGTGGAGCCGTTCTTGCGCAGCAGCACGTTGGCCAGCACGGGCAGCGTGTGGCGCCGCTCCACGATGCCTGAAACCGACTGAAGGGCCGCCAGCAGGGTGTCTTGGGTGGTCTTCAGAACGATCATGTCTTCCTCTGGGTTGTGGGCACGGTCGAAACCCGGCGCCGCGCACGGGAGCGCCATGGGTGGCAAACCCCATATTGTCGCTGCTTTTGCCAGCGGTTTCGGCGGCGTCGGGGCATGGTGGCGGTCAGCCTTTCAGGGTCTGCTCCAGCACGTGCAGCTGCTGGTTGAGCTCGGTCAACTGCTGGCGCTCGCCGGCGATCTTGCGCACGGCGTGCAGCACGGTGGTGTGGTCGCGCCCGCCGAACAGCTCGCCGATCTCGGGCAGGCTTTTTTGCGTCAGCTCCTTGGCCAGGTACATGGCGATCTGGCGCGGGCGGGCAATGCTGGCCGGACGCTTCTTGCTGTACATGTCGGCGACCTTGATCTTGTAGTAGTCGGCCACCGTTTTCTGGATGCTCTCGACGCTGATCTGGCGGTTCTGGATGGACAGCAGGTCGCGCAGCGCCTCGCGCGCCAGCTGGATGGAGATTTCGCGCTGGTTGAAGCGCGAGTACGCCAGGATCTTGCGCAGCGCGCCCTCCAGCTCGCGCACGTTGGAGCGCACGTTCTTGGCGACGAAGAAGGCCACCTCCTCGGGCATCTGCGCGCCTTCGCCGCCGGCCTTGTTGATCAGGATGGCCACGCGCATTTCGAGCTCGGGCGGCTCGATGGCCACCGTCAGGCCAGCGTCGAAGCGCGACACCAGGCGCTCGTGGATGTCCGTGAGGCCCTTGGGGTAGGTGTCGCTGGTCATCACGATGTGGCTCTTCTTGGCCAGCAGCGCCTCGAAGGCGTTGAAGAATTCTTCTTGCGTGCGGTCCTTGTTGGCGAAGAACTGCACGTCGTCGATCAGCAGCAGGTCCAGCGAGTGATAGCGCTGCTTGAACTCGTCGAAAGTCTTGCGCTGGTAGCTTTTGACCACATCCGAGACAAATTGCTCGGCGTGGATGTAGAGAACCTTGGCGTCGGGGTGGTCGGCCAGCAGCCGGTTGCCCACGGCGTGCATCAGGTGCGTCTTGCCCAGGCCCACGCCGCCGTAGATGAACAGGGGGTTGTACAGCCGCCCGGGCGCGCCGGCCACGTGCAGCGCCGCCGCCCGCGCCATGCGATTGGCCGAGCCTTCGACCAGCACGTCGAAGGTCAGCGCGCTGTTCAGCCGGCTGCGGTGCGCGCCCTCGGCGGCTTCGCGCGCGGGGGCGCCGGCGGGCTCGCCGGGCGGGGTGCTGGCGGGCTCGGGACTGGCGCCATTGGACGCCCCGTTGGGCATCGACGAAGGTTTGCTGGCGCTGGCTGCGCGCGGAGCAAGCGCCAACTCCAGTTGCACCGGGTGGCCGGCCAGCTGCTCCAGCGTGGCGACGATGCGGGCGGCATATTGCGCCCGGATCCAGTCCATCTTGAAGCGGTTGGCCACCAGCAGGGTCAGGCGCGAGCTGTCGGGCGCCGCTTGGGCCGACAGCGGCTTGATCCAGGTGTTGAACTGCTGCTCGGGCAATTCCTGCGCCAGCACGTCCAGGCAGCCCGGCCACAGGGTTTGACTTGAATCGGAAATCACGAAAATGTGTTGTATTGTTTCTAAGGCGCGCGTGTCCGAATTGTGGACAACTGGCCGCTCCCGTGCCCGTCCATTGTAGGGAGCCGGCCACTTGTCCACAAGGGCGAATGGCGGTCGAGCCCGGTCTTTGTGCACCCGGCCGCCGCCGCCTCGCGCGCAAGGCATTGGCCGCATTGCAAATTTTTGCGATAATCGGCGGTTTTCCTCGACGGGCGGGCTTTGGGCCAGCGGGCAGTGCCTGCGCCGCCTGCCGCGTGCGGGGCGTTCGGCGGCGGTTGGGCCGGGCCCGACGCACGCCACATCCAGATTCCTCAAGGGGCGATCCATGAAACGTACTTATCAGCCTTCCAAGACGCGCCGTGCGCGCACGCACGGTTTTCTGGTGCGCATGAAGACGCGCGGCGGCCGCGCGGTGATCAACGCGCGCCGCGCCAAGGGACGCAAGCGCCTGGCGGTCTGAGCCTGGCTGCCCACGCCTGTGGCTGCCGGGCTTGCCGCATCGCCCCCTGAGGGCGCGCCGGCCCGCGTGCAGCGGCTGCGCACGCGTGCGCAGTTTCAGGCGCTTCTGGCGCATCGCCCCGTGGCCCGCACGGCCCATTTCGCCCTGCATCGCCTGGCCTTGCCAGCCGAGCGCGCGCCCGAGGCCGCGTTGTTCGGCCCCGCGCCCGCCAGCTGGCTGGGCGCCATGGTGCCCAAGCGCTGGGCGCGCCGAGCGGTCACGCGCAATGCCATTCGCCGCCAGGTCTATGCCCTGGGCGGCGCGCAGCCGTGGCCACGGCCGGCGGCGCGCCTGGTGCGCCTGCACACGGCGTTTGCGCCGGCGCAGTTCGCCAGTGCCAGTTCGCCCGCGCTGCGCCGTGCCGTGCGCGCCGAGCTGCGCGAGCTGATGAAGCGGGAGCCGGCATGATGCGGATGCAGTGGTTGCTGATCGGGCTGGTCAAGGGCTATCGGCTGCTGCTCTCGCCCTGGCTGGGCTCGGCCTGCCGCTTCGAGCCCACCTGCTCGCGCTATGCGCTGCAGGCGCTGGAGCAGCATGGCGCCGCCATGGGCAGCTACTTGACGCTGCGCCGGCTGGCGCGCTGCCACCCCTGGTGCGCGGGCGGCTGCGATCCGGTGCCGGCCGAGCGCCCCCGTCTTTTCACCGGCCTGCCGGGCGTGCGCTGCAAGCCGCCGGGCGAGCATTCCGAGTCAACATGAACGACATCCGCCGCACCATTCTCTGGGTGATCTTTGCCTTTTCGCTGGTCATGTTGTGGGACCAGTGGCAGGTGCACAACGGCCACAAGGCCACGTTCTTCCCCAGTGCCTCGTCGGTGGCGGCCAAGCCGGGCGCGAGCGCGTCGGCTGTGCCGCCGGCCGCTGCCGCCAGCACGCCGGCGGCGGTGCCTGCCGGCACCGCCGTGACCGCTGCCGCCGGCCAGCCGCCGGTGCCCGAAGGCGCCGCGGTGGCGCACGAGCGCATCACCGTCCGCACCGACGTGCTCCAGCTCACCTTCGACACCGAAGGCGGCTCTGTGATTGAAAGCGAGCTGCTGAAGTACCCCGACGACGCGCAAACCGACCGCCATGTGCTGCTGTTCGACAGCCAGGGCAACGAGGTGTATCAGGCGCAGTCGGGCCTGATCGGCGGCGCCTTTCCCAACCACAAGACGCCGATGAGCTTCAGCGGCGACAAGGCGCTGGCCGACGGCGCGCAGCAGCTGGTGCTGAGCTTCACCTCGCCGGTGGTGGGCGGCGTCAAGCTGGTGCGCACCTACACCCTCACGCGCGGCTCCTACGTCATCGGCGTGCGCAACGAGGTCATCAACGAGGGCAGCCAGCCGGTGCACCCGCAGCTGTACGTGCAGCTGGTGCGCCACGGCGCCGAGCCCGGCAGCAAGACGCCGTTTTATTCCACCTTCACCGGCCCGGCCTTCTATACCGAGGCCAAGAAGTACCAGAAGGTCAGCTTCAGCGACATCGAGAAGGGCAAGGCCGAGTTCGTCAAGCAGGCGCCCGATGGCTACGTGGCCATGGTGCAGCACTATTTCGCCAGCGCCTGGATGTTCGCGCCCGACACGCCGCACGACAACTTCGCGCGCCAGATCGGCCCCAACCTGTACGCCGCCGGCATGATCGCGCCGCTGGCCGAAATCGCCCCCGGCGCGCACCAGACCGTGGACACGCGCCTGTTCGTCGGCCCGCAGGTCGAGACCATGCTGGAATCGGTCACGCCGGGGCTGGAGCTGGTCAAGGACTACGGCTGGGTCACCATCGCCGCCAAGCCGCTGTACTGGCTGCTCGACCAGATCCACAAGGTGCTGGGCAACTGGGGCTGGTCGATCGTGGCGCTGGTGCTGCTGCTGAAGATCGCCTTCTACTGGCTCAACGCCAAGGCCTACGGCAGCATGGCCAAGATGAAGGCGCTCAACCCCAAGATCACCGCCCTGCGCGAGCGCCTGAAGGACAAGCCGCAGCAGATGCAGATGGAGATGATGCGCATCTACCGCGAGGAAAAGGTCAACCCGCTGGGCGGCTGCCTGCCGATGGTGGTGCAGATTCCGGTGTTCATCGCGCTGTACTGGGTGCTGCTGTCCTCGGTGGAGATGCGCGGCGCGCCCTGGATCGGCTGGGTGCACGACCTGTCGGCCAAGGACCCGTACTACATCCTGCCGGTGGTGATGACCCTGACCACGCTGCTGCAGACGGCGCTGAACCCGGCGCCGCCCGACCCCATGCAGGCCAAGATGATGTGGATCATGCCGCTGGTGTTCAGCGTGATGTTCTTCATGTTCCCGGCCGGCCTGGTGCTGTACTACGTCACCAACAACCTGCTGTCCATTGCCCAGCAGTGGATCATCAACAAGCGCATGGGCGTGCCGCCGCAGTTCAACCTGCCCAAGTTCTCCTGATCGGGACAAACCCCGAGCCTCGCCAGGCCGCCTGCGGGCGGCCTTTGTGTACCATGCTTCGCTCCATCCAAACCCCTTTTTGTGCGAGGAGCGCATGCACCCCATCACCAAGCTCAGCCTGATCGCCGCGGCCACCCTGGCCCTGCTGCAACCCGTGGGCGCCGCCACGCTGCGCATCGGCGGCGCCAACGACATCCTCACCTTCGACCCGCACGGGCAGAACCACCAGACCACGCTGGCCTACCAGCAGATGGTGTACGAGACCCTGGTGCGCTACAACGAGAAGTTCGAGGTCGAGCCCGGCCTGGCCACGAAGTGGACCTTCGTCACGCCCACGCAGCTGCGCTTCGAACTGCGCCAGGGCGTCAAATTCCACGACGGCGCGCCCTTCACCGCCGACGACGTGGTGTTTTCCATCACCCGCGCCATGACGCCGCCCTCCAACATGGGCGCCTACGTGCAAAGCGTGAAGGAGGCCAAGAAGGTCGACGAGCACACGGTCGATTTGATCCTCAAGGGCCCCAGCCCGGTGGTGCTGCGCGAGCTCACGGGCTCCTACATCATGAACAAGGCCTGGGCCGAGAAGAACAACAGCGTGAAGGCCCAGGACTACAAGGCCAAGGACGAGAACTACGCCTCGCGCAATGCCAACGGCACCGGCCCCTTCATCCTGGTCGGCTGGCAGCCCGACACCAAGCTCACGCTGAAGAAAAACGACGCCTGGTGGGACAAGCCCAAGGGCAACATCGACGAGGTGGTGTTCACGCCCATCAAGTCGGCCGCCACGCGCTCGGCCGCGCTCATCTCGGGCCAGGTCGACCTGGTGCAGGACCCGCCGGTGCAGGACATCGAGCGCATGCGCCGCGACCCCAACCTGAAGGTGCTCGACGGGCTGGAAAACCGCACCATCTTCCTCGGCTTCGACCAGTTCCGCGACGAGCTGCCGGGCGTCAAGGGCAAGAACCCGCTGAAGGACAAGCGCGTGCGCCAGGCGCTCTACCAGGCGGTGGACATCGCCGCCATCGAGCGCAACGTGATGCGCGGCCTGGGCAAGCCCACCGGCACCATGATCGCGCCCATGGTCAACGGCTGGACGCAGCAGCTGGCCACGCGCGCCTCCAAGTTCGACGTCGAGGCGGCCAAGAAGCTGCTGGCCGACGCCGGCTACCCGGACGGCTTCGAGCTGACGCTGGACTGCCCCAACGACCGCTACGTCAACGACGAGGCGATCTGCCAGGCGGTGACCGCGATGTGGACCAAGGCCGGCATCAAGACCAAGCTGCAGACCAACCCGATGTCGATCCACTCGGCCAAGATCCAGCGCTTTGAAGTCAGCGCCTACATGCTGGGCTGGGGCGTGGCCACCTTCGACGCGCTGTACACGCTGGACTCGCTGATCCACACGGTGGACCCGAAGGGCGGCACCTCGGGCAACTTCAACAACGGGCGCATGAGCAACCCCAAGGTCGACGCGCTGATCGACGGCATCAAGGTCGAGATGGACGCCAAGAAGCGCGACGGCATGATCCACGAGGCGCTGCAGATCGTGAAGGACGACTACAACTACCTGCCGCTGCACGACCAGGTGCGCCCCTGGGCCATGCGCAAGAACGTGAACACCATCCACCGCGCGGACGACCGCCCGATGCCGATCTGGACGACTATCAAATAACTAGCTGTTCGCGCTTGCATGGCGGGCGTTACAGCCCGATTTGTCTTGAAACCCCGGCCCGCGTGCCGGGGTTTTTCATGACCGCAGCGCGTTGAAGCGCAGCTGCCCGCCCTGCATCACCAGCGCGATGCGCTCGCCCTGGCCGGCCAGGCAGCGCAGGTCTTGCAGCGGGTTGCCGTTCACCAGCAGCAGGTCGGCGCGCGCGCCCGGTGTCACCTCGCCGATCTTGCCCTGCTGCCCCAGCAGCTCGGCGCCGACCAGGGTGGCGCTCTGCAGTATCTCCAGCGGGGTCTGCACCTGCGCGCGAATCAAGAGCTCCTCGCTTTGCAGCGCGTGCGAGGCGCCCAGCAGGTCGGTGCCGAAGGCCAGCTTCACGCCCGCGGCCTTGAAGATTTCGAGCGAACGCAGGCCGGCCGCGCGGACGCGCGCGATCTTGGCCACGCTCTCGGGCCCCAGGCCCAGCCGTGCGCCGTCGCGCGCCAGGGCTTCGTAGGTGATGAGGGTGGGCACGGCAAACGTGCCGCGTTCGGCCATCAGCGCGGCCGTGGGGGCGTCGATCAGGTTGCCATGCTCGATGCTGCGCACGCCGCATTGCACCGCGCGGCGGATTGCCGCGGGCGTGTAGGCGTGCGCCAGCACGCCCGTGTGGCGCGCCGCCGCCTCATCCACGATGGCGCGGGTTTCCTCCAGCGAATAGCCCAGCGCGTCAATCGGGTCGGTGGGCGAGGCCACGCCGCCCGAGGACATGATCTTGATCTGGTCGGCCCCCATCTGCAGCAGCTCGCGTACCGCGCCGCGCACGGCATCCACGCCGTCGACCACGCGCGTGCTGGCGAGGCGCTGGCAGCCGCAGCCCACCGGTTGCAGGCGGTCCGAGCGCGCGCGAAAGTCGCCATGCCCGCCGGTGGGGCTGAGCGCCGGGCCGCTGACGAACAGGCGCGGGCCGATCACCGTGCCGTCCATGCCGTCCTCGACCGCCTGCTTGAGCGCCCAGTCGGCGCCGCCGCAGTCGCGCACGGTGGTGAAGCCGCGCCGCAGCATGCCGCGCAGGATGGGCAGCGCGCGATACGCCAGCGTGGTGTTGGGCGTGCCGGCCAGCAGGCCCAGGTGGGTGTGCGAGAAGGTGACGTGCACGTGGCAGTCGATCAGCCCCGGCATCAGCGTGCGGCCGCCGCCGTCGATCACACGGGCGCCGGGGCGGGTGATGGGCGTGTCGCTGACTTCGCGGATCGTATCGCCCTCGACCAGCACCTCGTGCGCTTCCAGCAGCGCGCCTTGGCGCACGTCCAGCACATGCACGTTCTTGAACAGGGTCGGGCTCATGGCGGCGTGGGGCAAGCGGCAGTCGCGGACAATCATGCCATGCATGCCGCGCCCGACCCCATCGTCGCCATCGCCACCGCGCCCGGCCGCGGCGCGGTGGGCATCGTGCGCGTGTCCGGGCGCGGCCTGCTGCCGCTGGCGCGCGCGCTCACCGGGCGCACGCCGGCGCCGCGCCACGCCAGCTATGGCGCGTTCATGGACGCCGACGGCAGCCCGATCGACCACGGCCTGGCGCTGTACTTTCCGGCCCCGCAGTCCTACACCGGCGACGACGTGCTGGAGCTGCAGGCGCACGGCGGCCCCGTCGTCTTGCAGCTGCTGCTGGCGCGCTGCCTGCAGGCGGCCACACAAATCGAACCCGCCAGCGGCCAGGCGCTGCTGCCGCGCCTGCGCCTGGCGCGGCCGGGCGAGTTCACCGAACGCGCGTTCTTGAACGACAAACTCGACCTGGCGCAGGCCGAGGCGGTGATGGATTTGATCGACGCCAGCACCGAGCAGGCGGCGCGCTCGGCCAGCCGCTCGCTGGCGGGCGACTTTTCGCGCGAGATCGAGCGGCTCACCGACGGCCTGATCCAGCTGCGCATGCTGATCGAGGCCACGCTGGACTTTCCTGAAGAAGAAATCGACGTCCTGTCGGCGCACGACGTGCGCGGACAGCTATTGAAATTGCAGCAAACCCTGCGTGACGTGCAGGCGCGGGCACGCCAGGGCGCGCTGCTGCGCGAGGGCATCCAGGTGGTCATTGCCGGCCAGCCCAATGCGGGCAAGAGCAGCCTGCTCAACGCCCTGGCCGGCGCCGAGCTGGCCATCGTCACCCCCATTGCCGGCACCACGCGCGACGTGGTGCGCCAGACCATCCAGATCGAGGGCGTTCCCCTGCACGTGCTGGACACCGCCGGCCTGCGCGCGGCCGGCGACGCGGTGGAGCAGATCGGCATCGAGCGCGCCTGGCAGCACATCGAGCAGGCCGACGCCGTGCTGTGGCTGCACGACCTGACGCGCCAGCATGACGCCGACTACGCCGCCGGCGAGCAGCACATTGCCGAGGGCCTGGCCACGCGCAGCGCCGCTGGCGTGCCGCTGCTGCACCTGTGGAACAAGCACGACGCGGCGCCGGACGCGGCCGTGCCCGAGGGCGGCATCGCCCTGTCGGCGCGCACCGGCGAGGGCCTGGACGCGCTGCGCCAGCGCCTGCTGCAGCTGGTGGGCTGGCAGGGCGGCGCGGGCGAAGGCCTGTTCATCGCGCGCGAACGCCACCTGCAGGCGCTGGCGCGCGCCGCTGCGCATTTGGAAGCAGCCGGCGATCATCTGGCGGGCGCTGCGCCCATGCTGGACCTGTTGGCCGAAGAACTGCGTCTGGCGCAGAACGCGCTGGGCGAGATCACCGGCCAGTTCAGCGCCGACGACCTGCTGGGCGTCATCTTCGCGCGCTTTTGCATCGGCAAGTAGGCCGGCGCCGGGCTGGTATCCGCGCCGGTATCCGCGCCGGCAACGGGACTTTTCGGCTTGCGCTACGGTGCCTGCATCATCTTTGGAGCGATGTCATGGATTCCACCCACCCCAGCCAATGGCTCGAAGCGCAGCACCGCCGGATCGACGACGGCCTGAAGGCCGCGCTGCGCGGCAGCGCCAGCGATGCCGTGCTGGCCGACGCCCTGCGCCTGCTGCAGGAGCACATCCATCTGGAAGAGGCGGTGCTGTTCCCGCCGCTGGAGCGCGCGGGCCTGAGCATGCCGATTTTCGTCATGCAGCGCGAGCACGGGCAGATGTGGCCGCTGATCGAGACCCTGCTGGCTTCTGGCGCGGCGGCCGCGCACGAGCCGGGCCGCGAACTGTTCCAGATGCTGCAGATCCACAACCCGAAGGAGGAGCAGATCCTCTACCGCGCCGCCGACCAGCTGCCGCAACAGACCGAGGATGGCGCGCTGCTGCGCGCCCTGCAGGACGCGCGCATGCCCGCCGGCTGGGCCTGCGCGATGGCGCCGCGCTGAGGCCCTGCCCGGCTCAGGCTGCGGTCACAGGCTGTCGTCGAACACGATCACGCCGCGCGCATTGCGCCCGGCCTGCAGGTCGGCAAAGGCCTGCGGCGCCTCGGCGATCGGGTAGGTGCGGGTGATGAGCTCGTCCAGCTTGAGCTTGCCGGCCTTGTACAGGCCCAGGATGCGCGGCGCGTCGACGCGCGGGCGGGCCGAGCCGAAGTAGCTGCCGCCGATGCTTTTCTCGTCGAAGGTGAGGCTGGCGGTGCGCAGCGTGGTGGTGTCCTTGGGCCGCGCCACGCCGACCACCACCGCCTGCCCGCCCTTGCGCAGCACGCCGTAGGCGGTGGCGGCCAGCTCGCCCGAGCCCACGCATTCGAAGGCGTAGTCGGCGCCGCCGCCGGTCAGCTTGCGCAGGGTCTTGACGATGGCCTCGTCGCCCTTGGAGTTGACGGTGTGCGTGGCGCCCAGGGTCTTGGCCAGGCCGAGCTTGAAGTCGTCGATGTCGACCGCCACGACCATGCGCGCGCCGGCCACCGCCGCGCCCTGGATGGCCGACAGGCCGACGCCGCCGGCGCCGAACACCACCACCACCGAGCCCGGCGCCACGCGCGCGGTGTTGGTGGCGGCGCAAAAGCCCGTCATCACGCCGCAGCCGACCAGCGCGGCCGAGCGCAGCGGCGCGTCGCCGGCGATCTTGATCAGGCTGCGGGTGTCCAGCGTGGCGTACTCGGCCATCACGCCGCAGCCCGAGAACACGCTGAGCGGCTGGCCCTGGGCGTCGGTGGTGCGCAGCGCGCCGCTGGGCAGGGTGGTCAGGGTGCGCGCGCCCAGTTCGCACAGCGCCGGCCGGCCGATCGTGCAGTAGTGGCACGTGCCGCACATGGTGACGAAGGAGGACAGCACGTGGTCGCCGACGGCGAAGTCGCTCACGCCGGGCCCTACCTCGACCACCACGCCGGCGCCTTCGTGGCCCAGGATCAGCGGCGGGGCGAAGGCGATGGTGCCGTTGGTGGCCGACAGGTCGCTGTGGCACACGCCGCAGGCCGCCAGCTTGATCATCACCTCGCCGGCCTGCGGCGGCGCGACCTCGATGGTCTCGACCACGACCGGCTGGTTCAGTTCGCGGCAAATCACGGCTTGGGCTTTCATGGGGGTGAATCTCCTGACAAGGCTTGAAGGGTTGACAAAGGGGAGCGGCGCGCACCGCAGCGGCGTGCCGCGTGAAAAAAAGTCGCTCAGTGGCCGGCGAAGTCGACCAGCGTGAACAGTTCCAGGCCGGCCTCGCGCAGGCGCTGCGCGCCGCCCAGCTCGGGCAGGACGACGATGGCGGCGCCTTCGGTCACGGTGGCGCCCAGTTTTTCCAGCAGCTTCTTGCCGGCCATCATGGTGCCGCCGGTGGCGATCAGGTCGTCGATCAGCAGCACGCGCTGGCCCGGGGTCACGGCGTCGGTGTGCAGCTCCACGGTGGCGCTGCCGTATTCCAGCTCGAAGGTTTCCTGCACCGTGGTGTAGGGCAGCTTGCCCTTCTTGCGGATGGGCACGAAGCCCACGCCCAGCTCGTAGGCAATGACCGAGCCGATGATGAAGCCGCGCGCGTCCAGCCCGGCCACCACCTCGGGGCGCCGCGCCGGCTCCATGTAGCGGTGCACGAAGGCGTCGATCAGCACGCGGAACACGCGCGGGTCCTGCAAGAGCGGCGTGATGTCGCGGAACTGCACGCCCGGCGCCGGCCAGTCGGGCACGGTGCGGATGTGCTGGCGCAGGTAGTCGGTGATGGCGAGCGGTGCGGTCATGGGTGGGCGAGGTCGGCGGGGCGGTCGAAGGGCCATTGTGCCGCGCGGAGGGCGCTCGGGGGCAACTCAGGGGGCCAGCGCCTGCTCCGCGCGCGACAGCGCCTCGGCCTTGCCCGACAGCACCAGGGTCTCGCCGCCTTCCAGCGTGAAGGCCTCGTGCGCGGCGACGGGAATGCCCAGGCGACTGCGCAGGCGCACCACGCGCAGCGCGCCGCCCTCGCCCACCGCCTGCTTCAGCACGTCGGCCAGGCGCTGCCCGGCCGCCGCCGGCGGCACCGTCAGGGTGGCCAGGCGCTCGGCCTCCAACTCGTCCTCGTGGCTGTCGGCGGCGCCGTGAAAAAAGCCGCGCAGCAGGCCATAGCGCTGCTCGCGGTACTGCTGCACGATGTGGATCACGCGCCGCATCGGCACGCCCACCAGCGCCAGCGCGTGGCCGCCCAGCATCAGCGCGCCCTCCTGCGACTCGGGCACCACCTCGGTGGCGCCGGCGGCGCGCAGGCGCTCCAGGTCGCGGTCGGTCTGGGTGCGCACGATCACCGGCGTGTGCGGCGCCAGGGCGCGGACGGTGGCCAGGGTCTTGAACACGGTGGGCGTGTCCAGATAGGTCAGCACCACGGCGCTGGCGCGCGTCAGGCCGGCGGCCGTCAGCGTGGGCGCCTTGGTGGCGTCGCCGAAGGCCACCGCCTGGCCGGCGCTGCGCGCCTGCTGCACGTGGTCGGGGTCCAGGTCCAGCGCCATGGTGGCGATGCCCTCGTGCTCCAGCATGCGGGCCATGGCCTGGCCGCTGCGCCCGAAGCCGAGGATCAGCACGTGGCCGCTGGTGTTGATCGACTCCACCGCGATGTGCGTCATCTGCAGCGACTGCTGCAGCCATTCGCTGGCCACCAGGCGCAGCACGATGCGGTTGCTGGCCATGATGATGAAGGGCGTGGCCAGCATCGACAGCACCATCGCCGCCAGGATGGGGTGAAACAGCTCGGGCGCCACCAGGCCCTCGCGGCGGCTGAGGGTCAGCAGCACGAAGCCGAATTCGCCCGCCTGCGCCAGGTACAGGCCGGTGCGCAGGGCGGTGCCGGCGCTGGCCCGCAGCGCGCGCGCCAGCACGGTCACCAGCACCAGCTTGAAGGCCACCGGCACCAGCAGCAGCACCAGCACCAGCGGCCAGCGCAGCATGACCTGGTGCACGTCCAGCAGCATGCCGATGGTGATGAAGAACAGGCCCAGCAGCACGTCGTGAAAGGGCCGGATCTCGGACGCCACCTGCACGCGAAACTCGGTCTCCGAGATCAGCACGCCGCAGATGAAGGCCCCCAGCGCCAGCGACAGGCCCGCCTGCTGTGTCAGCCAGGCCAGCCCCAGGGTCATCAGCAGCAGGTTGAGCATGAACAACTCGGGACTGCGCCGGCGCGCCACGATGGTCAGCCAGCCGTGCATCAGGTGCTGGCCGCCCCACAGCAGCAGCGCGATCAGCAGCCCCGCCTTCAGCGCCGCCAGGCCCAGGCCGGCCAGCAGCTGCTCGGGCGGCAGGTTCAGCGCCGGAATCAGCACCAGCAGGGGCACCACCGCCAGATCCTGAAACAGCAGCACGCCCATCACGCGCTGGCCGTGTTCGGACTCCAGCTCCAGCCGGTCGGCCATCATCTTGACCACGATGGCGGTGCTGCTCATGGCCATGGCGCCCGACAGCACCAGGGCGGTCTGCCAGCTCATGTGCCAGACGGTGGGCAGCAGCCAGGCCAGCACCATCGAGCCGCTGGTGGCCAGCAGCATGGTCCACAGCACCTGCGCCAGCCCCAGCCCGAACACGTGGCGGCGCATGGCGCGCAGCTTGGGCAGGTTGAACTCCAGCCCGATCACGAACATGAGAAAGACCACGCCGTACTCGGCCAGTTGGCGAATGCCCTCGGCGTCCTGCCCGAAGGCCAGGCCCAGCGTGTGCGGCTCCATCATCACGCCCGCCAGCAGGTAGCCCAGAATGGGCGGCAGCTTGGCCCAGCGGCACGCCGCCACCCCCAGCACGGCGGCCAGCAGGTACAGCAGCGTCAGCTCGAGCGAACTCATGCCCGATGGTAGTGCACCGAATGGTGCACACATCAGGGCGCCCGATAGAATTTGGCGCATGAAAGTCAACCCCGAGCAGGCCCTGCGGCTGGCGCGCGAGGCGCTGGCCATCGAGGCCGACGCCGTGCGCGCCCTCACGCAGCGCCTGGGCGACGGCTTCGTGCAGGCGGTGCAGCTGATGCTGGACGTGCGCGGCCGCGTGGTCGTCATGGGCATCGGCAAGAGCGGGCACGTGGGCCGCAAGATCGCCGCCACGCTGGCTTCCACCGGCACGCCGGCCATGTTCGTGCACCCGGCCGAGGCCAGCCATGGCGACCTGGGCATGATCAAACCGGTGGACGTGGTGCTGGCCATCTCCAACAGCGGCGAGAGCGAGGAGCTCAACGTCGTGGTGCCGCTGGTGCGTCGTCTGGGCGCGCCGCTGGTGGCCATGACGGGGCACACCGACTCCACCCTGGCCCACCACGCCGACGTGGTGCTCGACAGCGGGGTCGAGAAAGAGGCCTGCCCGCTCAACCTGGCACCCACCGCCAGTACCACCGCGCAGTTGGCGCTGGGAGACGCGCTGGCCGTGGCGCTGCTGGACGCGCGCGGCTTCAAGGCCGAGGACTTCGCCCGCTCGCACCCCGGCGGCGCGCTGGGGCGGCGCCTGCTCACGCGCGTGCTCGACCTCATGCGCGCGGGCGAGGACGTGCCGCGCGTCGGGCCCGACGCGCCCTTCGGCGAGCTGATGCGCGAGATGACGCGCAAGGGCCTGGGCGCCTCGGCCATCGTCGCCACCGACGGCCAACTGCTGGGCATCTTCACCGACGGCGACCTGCGCCGCCTGGTCGAGACCGGGCGCGACCTGCGCGCGCTCACCGCCGGCCAGGTCATGCACGCCGGGCCGCGCACCATCAACCCCGGCGCGCTGGCGGCCACCGCCGCCGAGCAGATGGAGCGCCACCGCATCACCGTGCTGCTGGTGACCGACGACGCGGGCCAGCTGGTCGGCGCGCTCAACACCAACGACCTGATGCGGGCCAAGGTCATATGACCCACCCCCAGGCTCCACACGCTGCGCGTTGTTGCGCCTCCCCCCTCGGGGGGGCAGCGCCAGTGGCCGGGGAAACCCCGGCCACGGCGCTTGCTGGCATGGCCTGCTCCGCGGCCTTTGGGCTCGCACCGTTTCACGCGTTGCGGGCAGCACCTCAACGCCAAGGCTCCTGAGATGCAAGTTGCCCAGACTTGGCCGGCCGAACTGCTGCTGCGCGCGCAGGGCATTCGCCTGCTGCTGCTCGACGTCGACGGGGTGCTGACCGACGGCGGCCTGTACTACGGTGAGGGCGGCGAGGTGCTCAAGCGCTTTCACACGCTGGACGGTCACGGCCTGAAGCTGCTGGGGCGCGCGGGCATCGCCGTGGGCGTCATCTCGGGGCGCGACTCGCCGGCGCTGCGCCAGCGCCTGGCGGCGCTGGGCATTCAGCACGCCCGGCTGGGCACCGAGGACAAGCTGCCCGCCGCGCAGGCCCTGCTGCAAGAGCTGGGCATCGACTGGCCGCAGACCGCCGCCATGGGCGACGACTGGCCCGACCTGCCCTTGCTGCGCCACGCCGGCTTGGCCTGCGCGCCGGCCAACGCCCACGCCGAGGCGCGCGCGCTGGCCGCCCACGTCACCGCGCTGGCCGGCGGCGCGGGCGCGGTGCGCGAGCTGTGCGACCTGCTGCTGGCGGCCGGCGGCCACTATCGGCGCCTGCTCGATCAACACCTGGGGCCGGCATGAACAGCGCCCGCCTGTGGCGCCACGGCAAGGAGCAGTTCTTTGCCTGGCTGCCGGCGCTGATGATGGCGCTGTTTGCCCTGGGCACCGGCTGGCTGGTGCGCCACACGCCCGACTTCACCGCCGCCAGCACCGTGCCCGGCCCGCTGACGCACGAGCCCGACTACCAGATGCGCTCGTTCGCGGTGCGCAGCTTCGACGCCGCCGGGCGCATGACCTCCGAGCTGCGCGGCGTCGAGGGCCACCACTACCCCGACACCGACACGCTGGAAGTCAGCCAGCCGCGCGTGCGCTCGTTCGACGCGAAGAACCAGCTCACCGTGGGCCGCGCCGAGCGTGGCGTGTCCAACGGCGACGGCTCCGAGATCCAGCTCTACGGCCAGGCGCAGGTGGTGCGCGAGCCCAACACCGGGGCCGACGGCCGGCCCACGCCGCGGCTGGAGTTTCGCGGTCCCTACCTGCACGCCTGGGTCAAGGACGAGCGCGTCAGCTCCGACCAGCCGGTCGAGCTGCTGCGCGGCCCCGACCGCTTTACCGGCGACCGCTTCGACTACGACAACCACAGCGGCGTGGCCAACCTGATCGGCCAGGTGCGCGGCGTGATCCAGCCGGCGCGGCGCTGAAGGCCGGGCATGAGCGCGCCGGGCCGCTCCCAAGCGCGAATCCCGCAGCGCGCAGCGCGGAGGGTCATCCAGTGAGCGTTGCGCGAGGACTGGTCTTCATCACCGGCGCCTCCAGCGGCATCGGCCAGGCCCTGGCCCGGCGCTACGCGCAGGATGGCTGGCGCCTGGCCCTGGTGGCGCGCCGCGCGGCCGAGCTGACGGCCTGGGCCGAGGCCCAGGGCTGGCCCGGCGAGCGCTGGCGCGTGTATGGGGCCGACGTGGCGCAGGTGGACGCCATCGCCGCCGCCGGCCAGGCCTGCCTGGCGCAGCAGGGCGTGCCCGACGTGGTGATCGCCAGCGCCGGCATCAGCATCGGCGTGGACACCGCCGTGCGCGGCGACCTTCAAGTCATGGCGCGCATCTTCGCCACCAACAACCTGGGCCTGGCGGCCAGCTTTCAGCCCTTCATCGCGCCCATGCGCCGGCGCGGCAGTGGCACCCTGGTGGGCATCGCCAGCGTGGCCGGCATTCGCGGCCTGCCGGGCCACGGCGCCTACTGCGCCAGCAAGGCGGCCGTCATCGCCCATTGCGAAAGCCTGCGCGGCGAGCTGCGCGGCAGCGGCGTGCGCGTGGTCACCCTGCTGCCCGGCTTCGTCGACACGCCGCTCACGCGCGGCAACCGCTACGCCATGCCCTTCCTGATGACGCCCGAGGCCTTTGCCCGGCGTGCCCAGCGCGTCATTGCCAAGGGCGCCAGCTACCGCGTCATCCCCTGGCCCATGGGCGTGGCGGCCAAACTGCTGCGCCTGCTGCCCAACGCGCTGTTCGACCGCGTGCTGGCGGGGCGCCCGCGCAAGGCGCGCCAGGGGGCCAGTGAGGAGCCATGAAACCATGAAAAAGGGCTCCCGCAGGAGCCCTTGCTTCAATCACGGCCAAGCCGGATCGGGTGGACGATCAATAGTCGTCGCGACCGCCACCGCCGTCACGGCGGCCACCGCCGCGCGGGCCGCTGCCGTAGGGGCTGCGAAAGCCGCCGTCGTGGCCGCCGCCGCCTTCGCGGCGACCGCCGCCGTAGCCGCCTTCACGCGGGGCACCACCACCGCCGCCGTAGCCACCTTCGCGGCGACCGCCGCCGTAGCCACCGCCGCCACCACCATAGCCGCCGCCACCGCCGCCGTAGCCGCCACCGCCGCTGCGGGGCGGACGCGGCTCCATCGGGCGCGCCTCGTTGACGACCACGTTGCGGCCGCCCAGCGACTGGCCGTTCATGCCGTCGATGGCGGCCTGCGCCTCGGCGTCGCTGCCCATCTCGACAAAGCCGAAGCCCTTGGAGCGGCCGGTGTCGCGCTCCATCATGACTTTGGCGCTGCTGACCGCCCCGAACTGGCTGAACGCCTGCTCGAGATCCTGGTCGCGCACGGAATACGGCAGATTGCCGACGTAGAGTTTGTTGCCCATCGAAAAGGGACTCCTCAAGAACTATGGAAACGCGATGGAGTCCGCAAAACGCCTTCGACGAAGCTGCTCAAGGCTGAGAGCGAAGGGAAACTGACTGCTTTCACCGCAGGGTCAAACAAGGGTTGAATGTTTGGGAATGTGTGCAGGGTGCACACCCGCGCGATTATGCGTCAGAAATTCCGCCGTCAAGCAGGAAAAAATCAACCTTTGAATTTTGTCGGATATTCGTTTGGCCATGAGGTGGCGAGCGATTCCCGTGCGCGCCGTGCCCCAGCGCCAGCGCGGCGCAGTGTGGCATGTCCGCAACATTCGCCGGGCCCGCGGCGGCGGATCGGCGCTTCACCATGCGCATCGCCCGGCCATTGTGGGCGCCGTCGGCACGGCGCTATACTGGACTCTCACAGCGCCGATTTGCTTCCTGCTTGCGGGCGCTTTTACAAATGCAGCTAAAGACGGACAAGCGCAAACCCCGGCTTTCCGCCTCTTTGGCGAGCCGGGTTTTTTTATGTCCTTCATCGTCCAGCCGCACAGCCTGCACTTCGAGGCCCCGCTGCCGCTGCAAAGCGGCGCCTCGATCCGCGGCTACGACCTCAGCTACGAGACCTACGGCCAGCTCAACGCCGCGCGCGACAACGCGGTGCTGATCTGCCACGCGCTCAACGCCTCGCACCACGTGGCCGGCTGCTACGCCGGGCAGGACAAGAGCGAGGGCTGGTGGGACAACATGATCGGCCCCGGCAAGCCGGTCGACACCGAGCGCTTCTTCGTCATCGGCATCAACAACCTGGGCTCGTGCTTCGGCTCCACCGGGCCGATGCACGTCAACCCCGACACCGGCCGCATCTACGGCGCGGACTTTCCGGTCATGACGGTGGAAGACTGGGTCGATGCGCAGGCGCGCCTGCTGGACGCGCTGGGCGTGCACCAACTGGCCGCCGTGATGGGCGGCAGCCTGGGCGGCATGCAGGCGCTCAGCTGGACGCTGCAATATCCCGAGCGCGTGCGCCACGCCGTGGTGGTGGCCAGCGCGCCCAACCTGAGCGCCGAGAACATCGCCTTCAACGAGGTGGCGCGCCGCGCCATCGTCACCGACCCGGACTTTCACGGCGGCCACTTCTACGAGCACGGCGTGCTGCCCCAGCGTGGCCTGCGCATCGCCCGCATGATCGGCCACATCACGTATTTGTCCGACGACGTGATGAACGAGAAGTTCGGTCGCGAGCTGCGCGAGGCCGTCACCCAGCACGCCAGCGGCTATCGCTACAGCACGCAGGACGTGGAGTTCCAGATCGAAAGCTACCTGCGCTACCAGGGCGACAAGTTCAGCCAGTACTTCGACGCCAACACCTATCTGCTGATCACCCGCGCGCTCGACTACTTCGACCCCGCGCGCGCCTTTGGCGGTGACCTGACGCGGGCGCTGGCGCGTGCGCAAAGCAAATTTTTGCTGGTGAGCTTTACGACCGACTGGCGCTTCGCCCCCGCGCGCTCGCGCGAGATCGTCAAGGCGCTGCTGGAAAACCGCCGCGCCGTCAGCTACGCCGAGATCGACGCGCCCCACGGGCACGATGCGTTTCTGCTGGATGACCCGCGCTACACGGGCGTCGTGCGCTCTTATTTTGAAAGCATCTCGGGAGCGCGGGCATGAGCGACTTGCAACTGCTGAACACCATCGCCAACTTGGTGCCCGCCGGCAGCCACGTGCTCGATCTGGGCTGCGGCGATGGCGCGCTGCTGCAGCAGCTGACGCGTGACAAGGGCTGCACCGGCTACGGCATCGACATCGACGACGCCAACGTGCTGGCCTGCGTGCGCCGCGGCGTCAACGTGCTGCAGGTCAACCTGCACCAGGGCCTGACGTCCTTTGCCGACCAGAGCTTCGACGTGGTGCTGCAGATCAACACCCTGCAGCACCTGCGCAACGCCGAGGTCATGCTGCGCGAGACCGCGCGCGTGGGCCGCGTGGGCATCATCGCCTTTCCCAACTTCGCGCACTGGGCCAACCGCCTGTCGGTGCTGCGCGGGCGCATGCCGGTGACCGCGCGCCTGCCTTATCAGTGGTACGACACGCCCAACATCCGCGTCGGCACCTTCAAGGACTTCGAGGTGCTGGCCGAAAAGAACGGCCTGAAGCTGCTGGACGCCTTTGGCCTGGACGAGCAGCACGTGGTGCGCCGCTGGCCCAACCTGCTGGCCGGCACGGCGGTGTTCAAGCTGCAGCGCTGAAAATTCAACCAAATCGGCCTGCAGCGACCATCAAGCAAGCGCGAGCAGCTATCAAAAAATGATCAACCTGCCCACCCTCGAACAACTGGCCGCCGAGCTGGCGGCCGGCACCACCACCGCGCAGGCCCTGATCGAGGCGGCGCTGGCGCGCGCGGAAGACGCGGCCGGCGAAGGCGCGGCGGTATTTACGCACATCGGCTTCGAGCGCGCGCGCGCCATGGCCAAGGCCAGCGACGAGATGCGCGCCGCCGGCATCGTGCGCTCGCCGCTGGAGGGCATTCCGGTCTCCATCAAGGATCTGTTCGACGTTGCCGGCGAGGTCACCACCGCCGGCTCGGCCGTGCTGCGCGGCGCCGCGCCCGCCACGCGCAATGCGCCCGTGGTGCAGCGCCTGATCGCCGCTGGCGCGGTGATCGTCGGGCGCACCAACCTGAGCGAATTCGCCTTCTCGGGCCTGGGCCTCAACCCGCACTGGGGCACGCCGGCCAACCCCTGGGACCGCGCCACGCGCCGCATTCCGGGCGGCTCCAGCAGCGGCGCGGCGGTGTCGGTCACCGACGGCATGGCGGCGGTGGCCATCGGCACCGACACCGGCGGCTCGGTGCGGATTCCATCGGCGCTGTGCGGGCTCACGGGCTTCAAGCCGACGCAGCGGCGCGTGCCGCGCGAGGGCGCGCTGCCGCTGTCCACCTCGCTCGACTCGGTCGGCCCGCTGGGCGCCAGCGTGCGCTGCTGCGTCATCACCGACGCCATCCTGGCCGGCCAGCCGGTGCCCGCGCCCGCCGCGCGCGAGCTGGCCGGCGCCCGGCTGGCGGTGCCCGAGACGCTGGTGCTGGACGGCCTGGACGCCTTTGTTGCCACGGCCTTCGAGCGCGCGCTGGCGCGCCTATCGGCCGCCGGCGCGCGCATCACCCGCCTGGCCGTGCCCGAGTTCGCCGAGTTCGCGGCGCTGAACGCGCGCGGCAGCCTGACCGCCGCCGAGGCCTGGGCCTGGCACCGCGCGCGGCTGGCCCAGCACGCGGTCGACTACGACCCGCGCGTGGCCAGCCGCATCCGCGGCGCCGAGGCCATGAACGTGGCCGATTACATCGACCTGCTGGCCGCGCGCCGGCGCTGGATCGCCCAGGTGCAGGCCCGCATCGACGGCTTCGACGCGCTGGCCCTGCCCACCGTGCCGGTGGTCGCGCCGCCCATCGCCGAGCTGCAGGCCAGCGACGCGGCCTACTTCGCCGCCAACGGCCTGATCCTGCGCAACCCCACGCTGATCAACTTCCTCGACGGCTGCGCGCTGTCGCTGCCCTGCCACGCGCCGGGTCAGGCGCCCGTGGGCCTGATGCTGGCCGGCCTCGGCGGGCGCGACCGCGAGATCCTGGCGCTGGGCGCGGCGGTGGAGCCGATCCTCGCGGCCTGAGCCGGCGCCGTGGCGCATATCGTGCGCCAGAAGCTATCATTGATATAGCTTGTTGCGCCCAGCCCACGCGGGCTAGAGGCATATTTCACACCTAATCCCGAAACCCGGCGCCCAGCGTCAGCGGGCGCTCGCCGTCGCGGCACAATTGCTTACCGGTCTGAATCGAGCCGGGGAAGAGCGAGGGACACATGGCCGAGGATGAAGTCGCCGAGCGCCCGTGGGTGCGGCGGGTCGACGCGCCGCTGGAAGGCGGGGCGCTGTCGCTGGCCGCGCTCGAGCGCGTGCAGACGGCGCTGTATGGCGCGGTGGGGCGCGACGACGCCTGGCCCGAGGCGCTGCGCGTGCTGGCGCACGAGTTCGACGCCCACATCGCGCTGCTGGTGGCCGCCGGCCAGGGCCAGCGCGACCAGAGTTTCTATGCCGCCTGGAACCAGACGGAAGCGGCCGCGCGGGCCTTTTCGGACCACTGGTGGCAACACGACCCCTGGCTGGCGCAGGGCATCGCGCAGGGGCTGTTTCGGCACGGCGTCATCCGGCGCGGCAGCGACATCGTCGCGCCGGCGGCGCTGCGCGCCAGCCGCTACTACCGTGAATACCTGAGTACCCTGCCGGCCGAGCACCTGCTGGCCTGCGTGGTGTCCGACGGCAGCGTGCCCGGCATGGCGCCGGCCTCGCACCTGAGCCTGTTTCGCCGCCCGGATCAGGACGACTTCAGCGCGCAGGACGTGCAACGCCTGCGGGCGTACTACCCGCACCTCCTGCGCGCGTTCGACCTGCACTGGTCGCACCGCCGGCTGGCCGACCAGGTGACGCTGCTGCACCGCTTTCTCGACGCCTTCGAGTTCGGTGTCGTCATGCTCGGCCCCGACGCCGCCGTGCTGCATGCCAACCGCAGCGCGCGCGACATGGCGGCCGAGCCCAGGCTGGCGCGCTGGCTGGGCAGCCTGCCCGCGCGCGTGGCGGGGCACGAGCCGCTGGGCCCGCTGGTGCACGAGGGCCTCCGCGGCCAGGGCGGCGGCGGGGTGCTGGGCGGCGCGCGGCCGGTGCTGATGGCGCTGGCCCTGCCCGTGGGCGCGGCCGCGGCGCAGCCCGGCGCGTGCATGCTGCTGCTGACGCGCTATGCCCAACTGACCGAGTCGGCGCTGGACTTCGTCATGCGCACCTTCGCCCTGAGCGCGGCCGAGGCGCGCCTCTTGCCCCTGCTGCTGCGCGGCAGCACGCCGGCCGACATGGCGGCGCAACTGGGCATCAAGCTCGGCACCGTGCGCAGCCAGCTGTCCGCCATCTTCGCCAAGACCGGCTCCGTGCGCCAGCAGGACTTGATTCGGCTGCTGGGCAGCGTGCCGCCGGTGCGACTGTGAGCGCCGTTCAGGCGCCGGTCTCGCGCGCCACGTCGGCCGCGAAGTCGCTGTGTGCGCCCATGCCCTGCATCCAGGCGCCGTAGACGCGGTGGAAGTCGGCGGCGATGCGATCCAGCGGCAGGTCGTCGAAGGCGCCGCGCTGCTGGACGTATTCCATGTGCCGCTTGCCGCTGGCGTCGAAGGCGTGATAGATCGAGTCGTGCACGCCGTCGAAGTCCAGCGGCAGCAGGCCGAACTTCTCGCACAGCTCGATGTTGAAGGCCGGCGTGGCCTTGCGCCAGGCGCCATCCAGCCACAGCTCGGTGTAGCCGTGCCAGATGAACAGGTCGGTCTGCATGGTCTGGCGCATGCGCTCGGTCGACAGGTGGTTGCGCACGTCGGCAAAGCCCAGCCGCGCCGGGATGCCGGCCGCGCGCGCCGCCGCCGCCAGCAGCGTGGCCTTGGGCACGCACCAGCCGTAGCCGTGGGCCAGCACCGTGCTGGCGCGCATGCCCTGGGGCGAGAGGTCGATGCGATACGGGTCGTAGCGAAAGCCGTCGCGCACCGCCCGCACCAGGGCGACGGCGCGCTCGCGCTCGGTGGCGCCTTGTGCGTGCTCGCGCGCGAAGGCCTGCACGGCGGGATGGTCGCGGTCGATGGCTGGCGTGGCGGCCAGGTGGGCGGGGGTGGGTTGATCGGCCATGCGGCTACCGTAGCAGATCGGGGTTATCGGCGCCAGAAGGCGGGTGTGAACAGCACCAGCATCGACAGCAGCTCCAGCCGCCCCAGCACCATGGCCAGCGCGCACAGCGCCAGCTGCGGGTCGGTGAACGAGGCGTAGTTGCCGGCCGGCCCGATGCGGCCCATGCCGGGGCCGATGTTGTTGACGTTGGCGATGACGGCGGAAAACGCCGTCACCACGTCCAGCCCCGAGGCCAGCCGCACCAGCACCAGCATGCGCACCATCTTGATGCCGCCGCCGGTCGACCCGGCGCAGGACACGAAGCTGCCCAGAAACAGCAGCAGCACCGGCACGAAGGTCGGCCAGGTCAGGTAGTCGCCGATCGAGTAGCCGGTGGTGGTGGCGACCGACACCACCTGGAACGCGGCGTGCCGCACTGCGCTGGGAAAGTCCTCGTACACGTCGTGCGTGATGAGCATCGCCGCCACCCCGGCGCTGGCCAGCAACAGCACGGTGACGTAGGCGCGCACCTCGGCGTCGCGCGTCAGCGGCGCCAGCGAGCGCAGCTGCCACAGCAGGAAGTAGCGCGCAAAGCTGACGCCCGCCAGCGCCATGAAGAGCACCGCCGTCCATTCGAGCTGCGGCGAGCCCCAGAAGGCAAAGCTCTGGTCGTGCGAGGACAGCCCGCCCAGCCCCACCGTGGTGCACATGTGCATGAAGGCGTCGGCCCAGCTCATGCCGCCGGCGCGGTAGGCCAGCAGGCAGGCCACCGACAGCACGAAGTACACGCCCCACATGCCGCGCGCCGTCTCGGCGATGCGCGGCGTCAGGCGCGAATCCTTCATCGGCCCCGGCATCTCGGCCTTGAAGATCTGCAAGCCCCCCAGGCCCAGGAAGGGCAGCACCGCCAGCGCCAGCAGCATGATGCCCAGCCCGCCGATCAGCTGCAGAAAGCAGCGCCAGATGTTGATCGAGGTGGCCAGCACGTCCAGCCCCGCCAGCGAGGTGGCGCCGGTGGCCGTCAGCCCGCTCATGGCCTCGAAATAGGCCTGCACCACGCCGATGCCCGGCACCGTGAACCACAGCGGCACGGCGGCGTAGGCGGGCAGCACCAGCCACACCAGGTTGACCAGCAGAAAGCCGTCGCGCACCGTCAGCTCGGCCGCGTGCCGGCGCGTGCGCCACCACAGCCACAGGCCGGTGAAGAAGGTCAGGCCGAAGCTGCCCAGCCAGATGCGCAGATTGCGCCCGCCCTCGCCCCACCAGTCCCAGGCCAGCGGCACCCAGAAGGCGAACGAGAAGCCCATGATGACCCAGGACAGGATCAGGAAGGCGGGGGCGAAACGGGTCATGGCCTGGAGCCGCCAAGTTCCCGATGCAGGGTGAACTGGCATGGCCCGCTGCGCATGAAAAACAAAGAGCCAAATGGCCGCGGAGCAGGCCATGCCAGGGCACCCCTGGCCGGGGTCTCCCCGGTCAGTGGGTGCGCCCCCTTGCAGGGGGGAAGCGGAGCGGAACGCAGTCCGCGCAGCTTGGGGGTGGTCATAGGAATGTCGCCCGCACCTGAAACAGCTTTTCCACCTCGCGCACCATGCGCTTGCTGGGCACGAAGATGATCACGTGGTCGTTCTCCTCGATCACCGTGTCGTGGCGTGGCACCAAGGTGCGCGCGGCGTCGTCCTCGCCGCGCACGATGGCGCCCACGCGCGCACCGGCGGGCAGCTTGATCTGCTCCACGCGCCGGCCCACCAGGTGCGAGGTCTTGGCGTCGCCGCGCGCGATGCCCTCCAGCGCCTCGGCCATGCCGCGGCGCAGGCTGTGCACCGCCGCCACCGCGCCGCGGCGCACGTGCAGCAGCAGCTCGCCGATCACCACCTGCGAGGGCGAGATGGCGATGTCGATGGTGCTGCCGGCCAGCAGCTCGGCGTACACGCGGCGGTTGACCAGGCTGATCACGCGCCGCGCGCCCAGGCGCTTGGCCAGCATGGACGACAGGATGTTGTCCTCGTCGTCGCTGGTCAGGGCGATGAACAGGTCCATGCCGCCCACGTCCTCGTCCTGCAGCAGGTCCTCGTCCGAGCCGTCGCCGTGCAGCACCAGGGTGTCGGCCGGCAGCTCGCCGGCCAGGTAGTCGCAGCGCTTGCGGTCGGCCTCGATGATCTTGACCACGCAACGGCCCGCCAGCTGGCGCGCCAGGCGCAGGCCCACGCGGCCGCCGCCGGCCAGCATCACGCGGCGCACCTGGCGATCCGGGTTGCCGATGGCGTGCAGCGCGCCGCGCAGGTGCTCGCGCCCGGCCAGCACGAAGATCTCGTCGCCCACCAGCACGCGCGTGTCGGGGCCCAGCGGCTGCTCGGTGTCGTCGCGGTAGACGGCCACGATGCGCATCGGCAGCTCGGGCTGGCGGGCGCGAAACTCGGCGATGCTGCGGCCGGCCAGCGCGCTGCCCGCCGCCACGCGCACCACCGCCATGTGCGCCTGCCCCTGCGAAAAGCGCACCACCTGCAGCGCCTCGGGGTAGTCCACCAGCAGCTGCAGATACTGCGTGACCGACTCCTCGGGGCAGATCACGCGGTCGACCGCAAAGCCTTCCTTGCCCAGCAGCTCGCCCTCGCCGAACTCCATCGAGCGCAGGCGCGCGATGGTGGTCGGAATGCCAAACACGTCGTGCGCCACCTTGCAGGCCACCAGATTGGTCGCATCGTGCCCGGTGGCGGCGATGAACAGGTCGCAGTCCTCGGCGCCGGCGCCGCGCAGCACCGAGGGCAGGGTGCCGTTGCCGGTCACGCCGCGCAGCTCCAGGCGCTCTTCCAGCTCGCGCAGGCGCTGCGGCTCGTCGTTGATCAGGGTGATGTCGTTGGCCTCCGACACCAGGGTCTCGGCCACGCTCTCGCCCACGCGGCCGGCGCCGAGAATCAGGATGCGCATGGCGGCTGCCCCGGGTCAGAATTAACTATCATTATTATAGCTGTTGGCGCTTGATGCACGTGGGCTGCAAGGCGAAATCATTCTAAAGCAAGACGCCATCGACATAAAACCAGCGCCACGCGCCGTCCGCACGCTCGCGCACGAAGCGGCTGCGCTCGTGCAGACGCTGCGCCGGTCCGCCACCCACGCGCGAGCGGGCCACGAACTCGACCTCGGCGTGCGTGTCGTCCAGCCGGTGGTGCGCGCGTACCTGCAGCCCCAGCCAGTGCACGCCGGCCTCCAGCGTCAGCGTGGCCGGGCGCGTGCTGGCGTGCCAGCTGGCCTGCAGATAGGCGGCATCACCGCGCACGAAGGCCGAGTAGCGCGAGCGCATCAGCGCCTCGGCGTCGGGCGCGGGGGTGTCGGCCCAGTGGTCGATGTAGCGGCCGCAGCAGGCGTCGTAGCCGGCGCCGGCAGGGCAGCCGCCGCAGGGGCAGGCATCAGAGCTTGGCGTTCGTGCCATCGTTTGCGATGCGCTCGAAGTTGGTCGCGAGATACTTCGTCCACTGGGGCTTGCAATAGTCGGCGGCCACGCCGGTGATCTTGTTCTTGCGACGGCCGTTGAACCAAATGGAGCGCAGGCCGGCGTTCTTGCCACTCTTGTTGCGCACTGCTTCGCGGTCGAATTCTTCGGAGCTCATGATCCAGATCAGATCAAGGCCTTCCGAATAAAACACGAACCAGTAGTCGGAGCGCACCTCGGCGTGCGGGATAGCGGCGAACAGCGCCGCATCGCCGGCTTTCACGGTACGCGAGCGCGCTTTGATTTGCACCTGCGCAATCGATCCGTCTTTGCGCTTGATGAGGGCATCGACCGCATGGTCGTCCACCAACGGGACATAGACGTCCATCCCCTCCTTGAGCATCAAGCCGATGATCCAGTATTCGATGCGCTTGCCGAATCCGGCGCTGTGCCTAAAGCTGGGATATGAAGCCATCGTGTCGCTATGTCACAGCGCCCGCGTGATGATGATCTTCTGCACGTCGCTGGTGCCCTCGTAGATCTGGCACACGCGCACGTCGCGGTAGATGCGTTCCAGCGGAAAGTCGCTCACGTAGCCGTAGCCGCCCAGGGTCTGGATGGCGGCGCTGCACACGGCCTCGGCGGTCTCGGTGGCGAACAGCTTGGCCATGGCCGCTTCCTTCAGGCAGGGGCGGCCGGCATCGCGCAGGGCGGCGGCGTGCCAGATCAACTGGCGCGCCGCTTCCAGCCGCGTGGCGCAGTCGGCCAGGCGGAAGGCCACCGCCTGGTGGTTGATGAGCGTGGTGCCGAAGCTCTCGCGCTCCTTGGCGTAGGCGATGGCCACCTCCAGCGCGCTGCGTGCCATGCCCACGGCCTGCGCGCCGATGCCGATGCGCCCGCCCTCCAGCGCCGACAGGGCGATCTTGTAGCCCTCGCCCTCGTCGCCGATCAAATTGGCCGCCGGCACGCGGCAGTCGACCAGGTTGATCTGCGCCGTGTCGCTGCTGTGCTGTCCCAGCTTGTCCTCCAGCCGCGCCACCTGCCAGCCGGGGTTGCCCAGCTGGTGCGTGGGCACGATGAAGGCGCTCATGCCGCGCTTGCCGGCGCCCTTGTCGGTCACGGCAATCACGATGGCGACGTGGCCGTTCTGCCCGCTGGTGATGAACTGCTTGACGCCGTTGATGACGTATTCGTCGCCCTGCCGCACGGCGCTGGTGCGCAGCGCCGAGGCATCGCTGCCCACGTGCGGCTCGGTGAGGGCAAAGGCGCCCAGCATCTCGCCGCGCGCGGACGGCGCCAGCCACTGCTGCTTTTGCGCGTCGGTGCCGTACTTCATCAGGATGGCGTTGTAGGGGCAGTTGGTGACGCTGATGGGCGTGCTGGTGCCGCCGTCGCCGGCGGCGATTTCCTCCAGCACCAGCGCCAGCGTGAGGTAGTCCAGACCCGCGCCGCCATAGGCCTCGGGCACGCAGATGCCGTAGGCGCCCAGCTGCGCCAGGCCCTGGTGCGCGGCGGCGGGAAAGCTGTGCGCCTTGTCCCATTCGGCGGCGTGTGGCCACAGCTCCTGCCGGGCAAAGGCGCGCACGGCGTCGCGGATCATTTCCTGGTCTTGGGTCAGCAGCATGGGGTGGTCTTCTTTAAGAATGAGGGTGAGAGTGCTTCACCAGCCGTTCAGCCGGCTGCCGTCGTGGTTGAAGAACGCGCCGTTGTCGGCCGCCGTGGCGCTGGCCAGGGTGGCGCGCAGCTGCGTCACGCTGTCCTGGGTGCTGATGCCGGCCTGCGGCCCGCCCATGTCGGTGCGCACCCAGCCGGGGTGCAGCAGCACGAACAGCGCCCGCGGGTAGCCGTGGCGCGCCGCGGCCACGGCCATGTTCAGCGCCGCCTTGCTGGTGCGGTACAGCCAGGCGTTGCTGCCGCCCACGTCGCCGATGCGCCCCATGCTGCTGCTGATGAAGCCGAAGCGCCCGCGCGCGGCCTCGACCAGCGGGGCGACCTGCGGGATGGCCTGCATGGCGCCCAGCACGTTGGCGTGCATCACGCGGTCGAACTCCCGCTGCGCCGGCGGCAGGTGGGCGTCGGCGCGCGAGCACATCACGCCGGCCACGTACCAGGCGGTGTCGATCTTCTCGCCGTCGAGCTGCCAGGACAGGCCGCTGATGCTGGCCGGCTCGGCCACGTCCAGCCGCAGCACCTCGGCGCCCAGCTCACGCAGCCGGGCCAGGCCCTCGTCGCTGCGCGCGGTGGCGATCACGCGCTGATGTGCCGCCACGCTCTGGCGCGCCAGCTCCAGGCCGATGCCGCGCGAGGCGCCGAGGATCAGGGTGGTGGGCATGAGCGCTTATGAACGAAAAATGGCTCCAGCGCTTGTTCAGTAAGCGCGAGGAGCTATCAAATCAATAACAAATCGAACGCCAAAACGCAAAGGATTCGCAGAGAACCGAAAAAAATCCATGGGCATTCTTCTGCGTCCTCTGCGTTCGGCTGTTGGTATGGCGGCTTACACCAACTCCAGCGCCACCGCGGTCGCCTCGCCGCCGCCGATGCACAAGGTGGCCAGGCCCTTCTTGAGGCCGCGTGCCTGCAGCGCGTGGATCAGGGTCACCATGATGCGCGCGCCGCTGCAGCCGATGGGGTGGCCCAGCGCGCAGGCGCCGCCGTTGACGTTGACCTTGTCGTGCGGCACCTTCAAGTCGTGCATCAGCGCCATCGGCACCACGGCAAAGGCCTCGTTGATCTCCCACAGATCGACGTCGCCCACCTGCCAGCCGGCCTTGGCCAGCGCCTTCTCGGTGGCGCCGATGGGGGCGGTGCTGAACCACTCGGGCTCCTGCGCGTGCGTGGCGTGGCTGACGATGCGCGCCAGCGGCTTGCAGCCCAGCTTCCTGGCGGTGCTCTCGCGCATCAGCACCATCGCGGCCGCGCCGTCGTTGATGCTGGAGCTGGAGGCCGCCGTCACCGTGCCGTCCTTCTTGAACGCGGGTTTCAGCGTGGCGATCTTGTCGAGCTTGACCTTGCCCGGGCCTTCGTCGGTGTCGACCACCCGCTCGCCCTTGCGGTCCTTCACCGTCACGGGCGCGATCTCGGCCTTGAATGCACCTGTTTTGATGGCGGCTTGCGCCCGCTGCACGCTGGCGATGGCGAAATGGTCCTGTTGCTCGCGCGTGAAGTGGTACTTGGCCGCGCAGTCCTCGCCGAAGGTGCCCATGCTGCGGCCGGGCTCGTAGGCGTCTTCCAGGCCGTCGAGCATCATGTGGTCGAAGATGCGGTCGTGGCCCATGCGGTAGCCGCTGCGGCCCTTTTGCAGCAGGTAGGGCGCGCCGGTCATGCTCTCCATGCCGCCGGCCACCAGCACGTCATGCGAGCCGGCCACCAGCATGTCGTGCGCGAACATCGCCGCGCGCATGCCCGAGCCGCACATCTTGCTCAGCGTGACCGCGCCCGCGCTCTTGGGCAGCCCGCCCTTGAACGCCGCCTGCCGCGCCGGCGCCTGGCCCTGGCCGGCCATCAGGCAGTTGCCGAACAGCACCTCGGTCACCAGCTCGGGCTTGATGCCGGCGCGCTCGATGGCGGCCTTGATGGCCACGCCGCCCAGGTCGTGCGCGGCCAGGTTGGCAAAGTCGCCCTGAAAGCTGCCCATGGGCGTGCGGGCGGCGGAAACGATGACGATGGGGTCGGACATGGGGCTCTCCTTGAATCAGGTGGCAGGTGGATGAAGGGATGATCGCGCAAAGCGCCATCCGGGATCGGCGCCGGGGGTCATTCCGCGGGTTCGGTCGGGGTGATCGGCGCCAGCGCATCGGCACGATCGGCCGGCGTCTCCACGCTGGCGGCGCGCGGGTCGGGCAGCTCGGGCGCGCCCCAGGCGCCGCCGTTGAGGTCGAAGCGCCGGTGCGCGCCGTAGGGAAAGAAGTCGATCACCTCGCCGCTCTGGATGCGTTCCTTGTTTTGCTGCCAGAACTCGGGCGTCAGCAAATCGGCGTGGTGGCGCATGAAGGCGGCGCGCACGCGGGGGTTGCCCAGCAGGAAGGGGGCGAAGGTCTCGGGGAAGACGTCGCCCCGCGCCACGTGGTACCAGGGTTCGGCGCTCAGCTCGTCCTCGTCGGTGCGCGGCGGCGGCACGCGGCGGAAGTTGCAGTCGGTGAGGTACTCGATCTCGTCGTAGTCGTAGAACACCACCCGGCCGTGGCGCGTGACGCCGAAGTTCTTGTACAGCATGTCGCCCGGAAAGATGTTGGCGGCCACCAGGTCCTTGATGGCGTTGCCGTACTCGATGACGGCGTGCTCCAGCTGTGCCTGCGCGGCGGCGTCCGACTCGCCGGCGTCGAAGGCCTCCTGCAGGTACAGGTTGAGCGGGATCATGCGCCGCTCGATATAGGCATGGGCGATGATGACCTCGGTCTGGCCGTCGCCGTCGCGGTCGGAAATTTCGAGCTGGCTGGGCGCGGCGCGCTGCAGCTCGGCGATCAGTTCGTCGTCGAAGCGCTGGCGCGGAAAGGCCAGCAGCGAGAATTCCATGGTGTCGGCCATGCGGCCCACGCGGTCGTGGTGCTTGACCAGCTGGTACTTGGCGCGCACCTGCTCGCGCGTGGTTTCCTTGGGCGGCGCGATGCGGTCGCGAATGAGCTTGAACACGTAGGGAAAGCTGGGCAAATCGAACACCAGCATCACCATGCCCTTGATGCCGGGGGCGATGCGGAAGCGGTCGGTGCTGTGGCGCAGGTGCCACAGCAGGTCGCGGTAGAACAGGTTCTTGCCCTGCTTGGCCAGGCCGAGCGCGTTGTACAGCTCGGCGCGCGGCTTGCGCGGCATCAGGCTGCGCAAGAACTGCACATAGGCCGAGGGGATCTCCATGTCGACCATGAAGTAGGCGCGCGAGAAGCTGAACAGGATCAGCAGGTCCTCCTCGCCGAACAGCGCGGCATCCACATACAGCGTGCCCGGCTCGCGGTGCAGGATGGGCAGCGCGAACGGGATTTCGCGAAAGCCGTTGATGATCTTGCCGACCAGGTAGGCGCCCTTGTTGCGATAGAACAGGCTGCTCAGAACCTGGATCTGGAAGTTGCTGCGCGGCTTGTCAAGGCCCAGCTCGCGGCGCATGGCGGCGGCCACGTAGCCGGCGTCGCGCGCGATGTCCTCGTAGCGGCAGCGCAGCTCGAAGGACTCGATCACCGCGCGCACGCTGTCCGCCAGCGCGTCCAGCCGCGGGTAGAAGGCGCGGAAGGTGGGGCGCGCGCGCGGGCCCTCGGTCTCCATGTACTCGGTGCTGATGGCCGGGCGCACGAAGATGAAGTCGTTCTGGAAATAGCTGCGGTGCAGGATCTTGGTGGTGACCGAGTTGAAGAAGGTCTCGGCCAGCTCGGGCTGCGGGTGCGTCACCAGCATGCCGATGAACAGCAGCTTGGCCTGGTGCCATACGGCCATGGGCTGCGCGCCGGCGGCGAACTCGCGCTCGAGCCGGCGCGTGCATTCGCGCACCCGCAGGTCGTAGAACTCGATGCGCTCGCGCTGCGCGCGCTGCTGGCCGTGCCAGTCGCCGGTCTCGAAGCGGTGCTTGCCGCGCGCCGACTCTTGCCGAAACAGCCGGTAGTGGCGGTTGAAGCCGTCGACCATCGCCTGCGCGAGGTCATGCGCCAGGGCGGCTTGCTCGGCCGTCAGCGCCACCGGCATGGGCCTATCCCGCTTTGTCCTCGGCCGCCTGGCGCGGATAGCGCTTGATGGCGTCGCTGTACACCTGCACCACGTGGTCGGGGCGCGTCATGGTCACGCCCAGGTTCTTCACCAGGCCGTCCTTCAGGCCGTAGCACCAGCCGTGCACCGCCAGCGGCTGGCCGCGCGCCCAGGCGTCCTGCACCACGGTGGTCTCGGCCACGTGGCCGACCTGCTCGATCACGTTCATCTCGCACAGGGTGCTTTCCTGGTCGGCGGTGCACAGGTGCATCCAGCGGCCGCGGTGGCGCTGCTTGACGTCGTGCACGTGGCGCAGCCAGTTGTCGCCCAGGCCGATGCGCTGCTCGCGCAGCACCGCCAGCACGCCGCCGCAGCCGTAGTGGCCCACCACCATGATGTGTTCGACCTTGAGCACGTCGACCGCGAACTGGATCACCGACAGGGCGTTGAGGTCCGAGCTGACCACCACGTTGGCCACGTTGCGGTGCACGAACACCTCGCCCGGCGCCAGGCCGATGACCTGGTTGGCCGGCACGCGGCTGTCGGAGCAGCCGATCCACATGTATTTGGGGTTTTGCTGCTGCGCCAGGGTCTGGAAGAACCCCGGGTGCTCGCGCTCGACCTTGGTGGCCCAGGCGCGGTTGTTGTCGATCAGGTGTTGCAGGGAGGATGGCATGGGGCGATTGTGCGCGCAGGCGGTGGTGCGTGTTTCAAGCCGTCTCGGCAAACATCTCGCGTCCGATCAGCATGCGGCGGATTTCGCTGGTGCCGGCGCCGATCTCGTACAGCTTGGCGTCGCGCCACAGGCGCTCGACCGGAAACTCCTTGGTGTAGCCCACGCCGCCCAGCGCCTGGATCGCTTCGCCGGCCATCCAAGTGGCCTTTTCGGCCGAATAGAGAATGGCGCCGGCCGCGTCCTTGCGAAAGCTGCGCGCGTGCGCCGCGCGGTCGGCCGCCTGGCCCACGGCGTAGACGTAGGCGCGCGTGGCCTGCCAAGTGGAATACATGTCGGCGATCTTGCCCTGCATCAGCTGGAATTCGCCGATGCTCTGGCCGAACTGCTTGCGCTCGTGCACGAAGGGCACGACGGCGTCCATGCAGGCGGCCATGATGCCCAGCGGCCCGCCCGAGAGCACCGCGCGCTCGTAGTCCAGCCCGCTCATCAGCACCTTGGCGCCGTTGCCCTCGCCGCCCATCACGTTTTCTTCGGGCACCTCGCAGTTGTCGAAGAACAGCGGGTAGGTGTTGCTGCCGCGCATGCCCAGCTTGTCGAGCTTGGTGCCGGCCGAGAAGCCCTTGAAGCCCTTCTCGACGATGAAGGCGGTCATGCCGCGCGCGCCCATCTCGGGCTCGGTCTTGGCGTAGATCACCAGCGTGTCGGCGTCGCCGCCGTTGGTGATCCACATCTTGCTGCCGTTCAGCACGTAGTAGCCGTTCTTCTTCTCGGCCTTGAGCTTCATGCTGACCACGTCGCTGCCGGCATTGGGCTCGCTCATGGCCAGCGCGCCGACGTGCTCGCCGCTCACCAGCTTGGGCAGGTATTTCTTCTTCTGCGCCTCGCTGCCGTTGCGGTGGATCTGGTTGACGCACAGGTTGGAGTGCGCGCCGTACGACAGGCCGACCGAGGCCGAGGCGCGCGAGACTTCTTCCATCGCCACGATGTGCGCCAGGTAGCCCAGCTCGGTGCCGCCGTACTCGGCCTTCACCGTCATGCCGTGCAGGCCCAGCTCGCCCAGCCGGGGCCACAGCGCGTGCGGAAACAGGTTGTCGCGGTCGACCTGGGCGGCCAGCGGCGCGATCTGCTCCTGCGCAAAGGCGTGCACCGCCTCGCGCAGGGCGTCGATGTCTTCACCCAGGTGAAAGTCGAGGCCGGGCAGGTTGCTCATGAAGGGTCTCCTGTGGATGAGGGAAAGGTTCAATAGGTGCGCGGCACGGGCACCAGGGTTTGCTGCATCAGGGCGCAGGCGCTGGTCTGGCCGTCGTCGGCCACGTGCGTGACCTCGGCACTGGTGACGATCAGGCGCCGGCCGGGCTTGATGACGCGCCCCACGGCGCGCAGCGCGCCGCCCTGGCGGCTGCCCAGGAAGTTGATCTTGAATTCGGCCGTGGTCACTTCCATGTCCTCGGGCGCCACCGTCAGGCCCGCGTAGCCGCCGGCGATGTCGGCCAGCGCCCCGATGGCGCCGCCGTGAAAGCCGTCCTGCTGCTGCGTCACGCGGTCGGAATAGGGCAGCCACAGTTCCACCTCGCCCGGCGCCACGCGCACGAGAAGCGCCTGCAGGTGACGCATCAGGCCCTGGCGCGCAAAACTGACGGCCACGCGCTGGTGCAGCGCGGGGTGCTCGATGGGGGGGATGTTTGGGGTCATGGGCAAAACACCGGATTTTGATTGACGTTTACGTTAACGTCAATTGATCTCGCTCGATGGCAGGCCTGCGCGGGCGGCGCCCTTGCGCGCCAGGCCGCCCAACAGGGCGCGGGCATCCTTCTCGTGCTGGCTGACCTCGCGCAGCGTGGCCTGCAGCTCGGCCAGCTGGGCCTCGAGCTGCACACGGTGCTGGCCCAGCACGCGCAGAAACTGCTCCAGCTGCGCGGCGGTGTCGCGCGGGCTGTCGTACATGTCGATCAGCGCGCGCGCCTCGATCAGCGACAGGCCCAGGCGCTTGGCGCGCAGGGTGAGTTTGAGGCGCGTGCGGTCGCGGTTGCTGTACACGCGCTGGCGCCCGCCGGGGCCGCGCCGCTCGGGCTGCAGCAGGCCCATGTCCTCGTAGAAGCGCATGGCGCGCGGCGTGAGGTCGAACTCGCGCGCCAGGTCGCTGATGGTGTAGGTGGCGGCCATGAAGAGGCGCGCTGTCGCGCGCGTGCTGGGCAAGAAAAGTGCCGTGTTCCTAAAATGATCGGCTCGATTGACGTTCACGTCAATTGCATCCGCATCCTACCCGAGACCTCCGGTCCGCCCCCTCATGTCCCTTTCCGCCGAACTCGAACGCGCCCTGCACTACCCGCTGGGCGACGAACTGCCCGCGCCCGGCCGCGCCATCACCCTGGCGCCCGGCCTCAAGTGGATTCGCATGCCGCTGCCCTTTGCGCTGGACCACATCAATCTGTGGCTGCTGCGCGACCGTTTTCAGGGCCGCGAAGGCTGGACGGTGGTGGACTGCTGCATCGACCGCCCCGAATCGCGCGCGCTGTGGGAGCAGGTGTTCGAGCACGAGCTGGAGGGCCTGCCCGTGGTGCGCGTGGTCGTCACCCACATGCACCCCGACCACATCGGCCTGGCGCACTGGCTGTGCGAGCGCTGGCAGGCGCCGCTGTGGATCAGCGGCACCGACTTTCAGGTCGCGCGCTACAGCTGCGAGGTGGTCAACAGCTTTGGCGGCGAGCGCCTGGCGGCGTACTTTCGCAGCCACGGAATGGTCGACGAGGGCGACCTGGAGCAGATCCGCAACCGCAAGAACTACTACCGCGGCCTGGTGCCCGACGTGCCGCACAGCTACGCGCGCCTGATCGACGGCATGCCGCTCACCGTCGGCGGCCAGGCCTGGCGCTGCATCGCGGGCTACGGCCACGCGCCCGAGCACATGGCGCTGTACTGTGAGGCACAGGGCATCCTCATCAGCGGCGACATGGTGCTGCCGCGCATTTCCACCAACGTCAGCGTGTACGAGATGGAGCCCGAGGCCGATTCGCTGACGCTGTTCCTGGACTCCATCGACCGCTTCAAGCCGCTGCCCGAAAGCACCCTGGTGCTGCCTTCGCACGGCAAGCCCTTCAAGGGCCTGCACACGCGCATCCAGCAGCTGCACGAGCACCACCGCGACCGCCTGGCCGAGGTGGTGCAGGCCGCCCATGAAAAACCGGTGAGCGCCTACGACATGCTGCCGGTGCTGTTCAAGCGCCCGCTCGATCTGCACCAGACCACCTTTGCGCTGGGCGAGTCGGTGGCCCACCTGCACCGCCTGTGGCACGGCGGCCAGCTGGCGCGCACGCTCGACGCCGCGGGCATCTGGCGCTTTGCGCCGACCTGACGCATGAGCGTCGCGCCGGGCCGCCCCAAGCAAGCTCGCACCGCAGTGCGCAGCACGAAGGTACTCCAGTGAACGCCGGCACGGACCTCGTCTGCCAGCGCCAGGGTGGCCTGCTCGAGATCGCCCTGAACCGGCCCGGCCGCCTGAACGCGCTCACGCCGCAGTCGGCACAGGCGCTGCTGCATGCCGTGCGCCAGGGCCAGGACGATCCGGCCGTGCGGCTGCTGCTGATCCGCGGCGAGGGCCGCGCGTTTTGCGCCGGCAAGGACCGCGACGCGCCCGCCAGCGCGGCCTTCGTCGCCACGCTGCAGCAGTTGGCCGCCGCGCTGGTCGAGGGCAAGCCGTCGGTCGCGGCGGTGCAGGGCTGGGCCGTGGGCGCCGGCCTGGAGCTGGCGCTCAATTGCGACGTGGTCTTCGCCAGCGAGGACGCGCGCTTCGCGCTGCCCGAGGCGCAGCTGGGCCTGCCCGGCACCGGCGGCATCCACGCCCTGCTGCCGCGCCTGATCGGCCTGGGGCGCGCCAAGGCCCTGCTGTGGTCCGGCCAGGCCTTCGGCGCGCGGCAGGCGCACGACTGGGGCCTGGTGTGGCAGCTCACGCCGCCGGGCGCGCTGCTGGACGAGGCGCGCGCCTTCGGCCGGCTGCTGGAGCAGGCCGAGCCCGACACCCTGGCGCGCGTGAAGGCGCTGCTGCACGCTGCAGCGCTGCGCGACTTTGACGCGACACTGGTGGCCGAAGGCCGTTGAATTTCAGGCAAAGACAAAGAGAGACTGATGATGAACATCGACCAACTGTTTTCGCTGCGCGACCGCACGGCGCTGGTCACCGGCGGCTCGCGCGGCATCGGCCGCATGATCGCCGAGGGCTTTTTGCGCGCCGGCGCGCGCGTCTACATCTCGGCGCGCAAGGCCGAGGCCTGCGATGCGACCGCCAGGGAGCTGTCGGCCATCGGCCCCTGCGTTTCGCTGCCGGCCGACGTCGCCACGCGGGCCGGCATCCAGGCCCTGGTGGCCACCCTGCAGCAGCGGGAAAAGAGCCTGGACATCCTGGTCAACAACGCCGGCGCGGCCTGGGGCGCGCCCTACGACGAGTTTCCCGAAAGCGGCTGGGACAAGGTGGCCGACCTGAACCTGAAGACGCCGTTTTTCCTCACCCAGGCGCTCACGCCCATGCTCGAAGCCGCCGCCACCGAGCACCTGGCCAAGGTCATCCACATCGCCAGCATCGACGGCATCAGCGTCAACCCCTGGGAAACCTATTCGTACGCCGCCAGCAAGGCCGGCCTGATCCACCTGACCAAGCGCATGGCCATGACCCTGGCGCCCCGGCGCATCATCGTCAGCGCCATCGCGCCGGGCCCTTTCGCCTCCGACATGAACAAGAGCGCCCGCGACCACGCCGAGGAAACCGCCGCGCGCGTGCCGCTGCGCCGCATTGGCCAGCCCGAGGACATGGCCGGCGCCGCCATCTTCCTGGCCTCGCGCGCCGGCGACTACGTGGTCGGCTCCACTTTGGTGGTGGACGGCGGCACCGCCTGGGGGCGCTGAGCCGGCCCTCGCTCCGCCGCGCCACAATGGGCGCATGGTTGCCGCCGCCCGCATCCCGCCCATCCAGGCGCTGCTCGCCTTCGAGGCAGTGGCGCGCTTGCGCAGCGTGACGCAGGCGGCCGAGGAACTCAGCGTCACCCCCAGCGCGGTCAGCCACCGCATCCGCCAGCTCGAAGGCCAGCTCGGCCTGAAGCTGTTCGCCCACCGCAGCGAGTTCCTGCCCAGCGCCGAAGGCGCCACCTACCTGGCGCGCGTGCGCGAGGCGCTGGCCGCGCTGCAGGAGTCGCCGCGCGCCGCCGGGCCCGGCCCGGCACACCTGCGCGTGGCCGTCACGCCCACCTTCTCGCGCCAACTGCTGCTGCCCCGGCTGGCGCTGTTCCGCCACGCCTATCCCGACATCGAGCTGATGCTGCAGGTGGCTATCCCGGTGCACAACGTGACCGCCGAGGAGGCCGACATCGAACTGCGTTTCGGCGCTGGACCCTTTCCCGGGCGCGAGTCCATGCACCTGCTGTCGGACGAGGTATGCCCGGTGTGCAGCCCCGGCTACCTGCACGAGGCCGGCCCCTTCGGCGATGGCTTCGAGACCGAGGCGGCGGTCAGCCGCGCGCACCTGATCCGCTCGCCGCTGGAGCCCTGGCGCACCTGGTTCAGCGCCTGCGGCATCGGCCTGCCCGAGCCGGCCTCCGGCAACCAGTTCAACGACCTGGGCCTGGTGCACGATGCCGCCGTGGCCGGCTTCGGGGTGGCGCTGATGCGGCTCAAGCTGGGCCAGAGCTGGCTCGACAGCGGGCGCCTGGTGCGCCTGTCGGCGCGCAGCGTGCGCTCGCCGCACGACTACTTCCTGTGCTGGAAGCCCGGCACGCTGGAGCGCTGGGAGTGCGCCAGCTTCGTGGACTGGCTGCGGCAGGCCATCAACGCATAGGGGTTTCTTGCCGGGGTGGGGCGCCTATCCAGAATGGCGCACCGTGCGTTGAGAAATGGCTCCCCATGCTTCGCATGATGCGCAGCCGCTGCGGGGGCGTTTTTCATCTTGGGGCGGCCCGGCGTTGAAAAAATTTCACGCGCGGCGTCAGCACATTTCACGCAACGCCAGCGCCGGTGCTTCTACAGTGCCAGCCGGCACTTATCCGGGCGATCAGGTGGGTGGCACACCATTCCTGAGCCAGGGCCTCGCGTGCCCCCGCCATTGCGTACAACGACACCGAAGGAGACATCGCCATGACCTGGCAGCAGACCTACGACCCCATGGGCAGCATGGTGCTGTCCACTTGCCTGGCCGCCATTCCCGTGGTGGTGATGCTGGGCGCGCTGGGCCTTTTCCACATCAAGGCGCACATCGCCGCCGGCATGGGCCTGGCGGCCGCGCTGCTGGTGGCCATCTTCGCCTACGGCATGCCGGCCGACATGGCCGGGCGCGCGGCGGTGCTGGGCGCGTTCACGGGCCTGCTGCCGATCGGCTGGATCGTGCTGAACATCATCTTCCTGCACCAGCTCACGGAGCAGAACGGCAGCTTCCGCGTGCTGCAGGACTCGCTCTCGGGCATCACCGAGGACCGGCGCATCCAGCTCCTGCTGATCGCCTTCTGCTTCGGCGCCTTCTTCGAGGGCGCGGCGGGCTTCGGCACGCCGGTGGCGGTGACGGCGGCCATCCTGATCGGGCTGGGCTTCTCGCCGCTGGCGGCCTCGGGCCTGTCGCTGATCGCCAACACGGCGCCGGTGGCCTTCGGCGCGCTGGGCACGCCGGTCATCATGCTGGCCAAGGTGCACGGCTACGACCTGATGGAGGTCACGGGCATGATCGGCCGCCAGCTGCCGCTGTTCTCGCTGATGGTGCCGTTCTGGGTGGTGTGGGCCTTCGCCGGCCGCAAGGGCATGCTGGAAATCTGGCCGGCCATCCTGGTCACGGGCCTGTCGTTCGCCATTCCGCAGTACCTGGTGTCCAACTTCATGGGGCCGGAGCTGGTAGACATCATTGCCGCCATCGTCTCCATGGCGTGCCTGGTGGGTTTCCTGCGCGTGTGGCAGCCCAAGAAGGTGTGGACCTCGCCGTCGCTGCGCGGCCATGACCCCAGCGCCGCCGAGGCCAAGCCGCCGCAGCCGGTGACGCGCCACAGCACCCAGGCGCTGGTGGCCGCCTGGACGCCGTGGGTGATCCTGTCGGTGTTCGTGTTCATCTGGGGCCTGCCGCCTGTCAAGGCGTGGCTGAACGGCCTGTTCGCGCCCGCCTTCCCCATGGACGGCCTGCACAACCTGGTGCTGAAGTCGCCCCCGGTGGTGACCAAGCCCACGCCCGAGGGCGCGGTGTACGTGCTGAACCTGCTCTCGGCCACCGGCAGCGGCATTCTGCTGGCGGCCGTCATCAGCGGGCTGGTGATGAAGTACAACCCCGTCGCCATCGTGCGCACCTTCTTCAAGACGCTGTGGCTGGTGCGCTATTCGCTGCTGACCATCGTGCTGATGCTGGCGCTGGGCACGCTCACGCGCTTCTCGGGCACCGACACTACGCTGGGCCTGGCCTTCGCCAACACGGGCGTGCTGTACCCCTTCTTCGGCACGCTGATGGGCTGGCTGGGCGTGGCGCTGACGGGCTCGGACACGGCCAGCAACGTGCTGTTCGGCGGCATGCAGAAGGTGGCGGCCGAGCAATTGGGCCTGTCGGGCAACCTGATGGGCGCGGCCAACAGCGCGGGCGGTGTGATGGGCAAGATGATTGACGCGCAGTCGATCGTGGTGGCATCGACCGCCACGCGCTGGTTCGACCACGAGGGCGACATCCTGCGCTACGTGTTCTTCCACTCCATTGCGCTGGCCTGCCTGGTCGGCCTGTACGTGACGATGCAGGCCTACGTCTGGCCGTTCACGCTGATGGTGGTCAGGTAGCGCGCGGACCGGCCATGATCATCTCCTCCACCACGGACTACCGCGCGGCTGCGCAGCGGCGGCTGCCGCCCTTCCTGTTCCACTACGTCGACGGCGGCGCCTACGCCGAGAAGACGCTGGCGCGCAACGTCGCCGACCTGGCGGAAGTGGCGCTGCGCCAGCGCGTGCTCCGGGACATGAGCCAGCTTGACACCAGCATCGAACTGTTCGGCGAGAAGCTCTCCATTCCTACCGTGCTGGCGCCGGTGGGCCTGACCGGCATGTACGCGCGCCGCGGCGAGGTGCAGGCCGCCATGGCGGCGGACAAAAAGGGCATCCCCTTCACCCTGTCCAGCGTCTCGGTGTGCCCGATCGAGGAGGTCGCGCCCCGGCTGAAGCGCCCGATGTGGTTCCAGCTCTACGTGCTCAAGGACCGCGGCTTCATGCAGAACGCCCTGGAGCGCGCGCAGGCCGCCGGCGTCTCGGCGCTGGTGTTCACCGTGGACATGCCCGTGCCCGGCGCGCGCTACCGCGACGCGCACTCGGGCATGAGCGGCCCGGGCGCTGCCCTGCGCCGCTACGCGCAGGCCGTCACGCACCCGCACTGGGCTTTCAGCGTGGGGCTGTTCGGCCGCCCGCACACGCTGGGCAACATCTCTGCCTACAAGGGCAAGAACGTCAGCCTCGAAGACTACATGGGCTACCTGGGCGAGAACTTCGACCCCTCGATCTCGTGGAAGGATCTGGAGTGGATCCGCGACTTCTGGAAGGGCCCGATGCTCATCAAGGGCATCCTCGACCCCGAGGACGCGAAGGACGCGGTGCGCTTCGGCGCCGACGGCATCATCGTCAGCAACCACGGCGGGCGCCAGCTCGACGGCGTGCTCTCGTCGGCGCGCGCGCTGCCGCCGATCGCCGACGCGGTGAAGGGACAGATCAAGATCCTGGCCGACTCCGGCATCCGCAACGGCCTGGACATCGTGCGCATGCTGGCCCTGGGCGCCGACTGCACCCTGATCGGCCGCGCTTTCGTCTACGCGCTGGCCGCCGGGGGCGAGGCCGGCGTGACGAACCTGCTTGAGTTGCTCGAGAAGGAAATGCGCGTGGCGATGACGCTGACCAGTGTCCGGAACGTGGCCGAGATCACCGGCGACCTGCTGGTAGGCGCCGGCTGAGAGGTGTGAACGAATCCCCCTGACTCGGCGGGCGGCAGCGCCCTTACCAGCGCGGCACCGCCTCGTCGCGCAGCGCACCGCGCCGCTCGGCGTAGTCGGGCAGCACCGCTTCGACGTGGTCCCAAAAGCGCGGGCTGTGGTTCATCTCGCGCAGGTGGGCCAGCTCGTGCACCACCACGTAGTCGATGACGGCCTCGCTCAGGTGGATCAGGCGCCAGTTCAGGCGGATCGAGCCGTCGGCGCTGGCGCTGCCCCAGCGCGTGTGCGCGGACGACAGGCTGAGGCGCTGCCAGCGCACGCCCAGCTGCGGCGCGAAGTGGTCCAGCCGCTCGGTGAACAGGCGCCGCGCCTGCCGCAGCAGCCAGGCCTGGGCGGCGTCGCGCAGGCGCTCGGGCGCGGCGTCCAGCGGCAGGCCCAGCCACAGGCAGCCGTCCTGCAGCGCCGCGCCCACCGGGCCGTGCGCCTGGTGCGGGTCCAGCCGCAGCGTGAGCGCCTGGCCCAGGTAGGGCAGGCGGGCGCCCTCGCGCCAGTCGATGGCGGCGGTGGCGGCCTGGGCCTGGCGCGCGCGCGCCTCGGCGAGCTTGTCCAGCACCCAGCGCGACTTGTGCTGCAGCAGGGCCTCGACCTCGGCCAGCGGCGTCCAGCGCGGCGCGCTGACCGACAGGCCCTCGGCGCCCACCGTCAGGCCGATGGTGCGCCGCCGCCCGCGCCGAAACGCGTAGGCCACCTGGGCATCGCCCAGCACGATGCGGCGATTGGCCTGCGGGTGGCTGAAGGCGGCCGGGGGCAGGGCCTGCTGCAGGTCGAGCGCAGGCTCGATCGATTGGACTATTGAATCGATAGCTGTCGGCGCTTGATTGGTGGGCGCTGTGGGCTGATTTGGCTCGAAGCTCTCGCTGGCGTTGCCGACACCGAACAGATCGAGCAGCAGCTGGCGCATGGCGGGCATGGGCGTTTCAGGCGCTGGGCCGCACGGCCGAGCGCGGCGTCTCGGCCGTGGGGTAGGCCTCGGGGTCCAGGCGCCGCATCTCGGTCTCGATCCAGGCCTCGACCTCGCGCGTCACCTCGTGCGCCTTGCGGCCGGTGGTGGCGATCGGCGGGCCGATGGAGAAGTCGACGATGCCGGGCGTCTTGACGAAGGCCTTGCGCGGCCAGCAGCGCGCCGAGGTGACGGCGATCGGGATCACCGGCACGCCGCAGTCGATGGCCAGGCGCGCGCCGCTGCTCTGGTAGGCGCCCTTTTCGCCGCGCGGAATGCGCGTGCCTTCGGGGAACATGATGACCCACACGCCTTGCCCCAGCAGGCGCCGGCCCTGCTCGGTGACCTTGCGCAGCGCCTCGGTGCGGTGCTCGCGGTCGATGTGGATCATGTCCATCCGGCCGATGGCCCAGCCGAAGAACGGGATGCGCAGCAGCTCGCGCTTGAACACGTAGGCCAGCGGATGCGGCATCAGCGGCGGCATGCAGAAGGTCTCCCAGGCCGACTGGTGCTTGACCAGCAGCACCGCGCCGTCGGTGGCGCCGGTGGGCAGGTTCTGCATGCCGGTGACGCGATTCTCAATGCCCAGGATCCAGCGGCCGGCGTGCATGGTCAGGCCCAGCCAGGCGCGGCAGACGCGGTACACCACGGACTTGGAGGTGAAGGGCGCGATCAGCACCACCACCGTGGCCCAGGGGATGACGGTGATCGCCATCCACAACAGGTGCAGGGCGGAGCGCAGGGCGTTCATGCGGCGGTCGACCGGGGCTCGGGGTGGGCGGCTTCGTCGGCCGCGATCAGGGCCGTGGCAAAGGCCGCCAGGTCGGCGTGCACCTGGGTGCCGGGCGGAAACTCGGGCGGCAGCGGGTCGGTGCGCGCCGGCGCGCCGCGCCCCGTCAGCACCAGGTGCACGCGGCAGCCGGCCGCCTGCGCGGCCTGCGCGTCGCTGGCGCTGTTGCCCACGGCGTGCACGCGCGCCAGGTCGATCTTGTAGCGCTCGCCGATCTGGCGCAGCAGGCCCGGCTGCGGCTTGTGGCAGCTGCAACCCTCGTCGGGCGCATGGGGGCAGAAAAAGATCGCCTCGATGCGCCCGCCGGCCGCCGCCAGCTGCTTGTTCATGCGTGCGTGGATGGCGTTGACGGTGGCCATGTCCACCTGCCCGCGGCCCAGGCCGGGCCAGTTGGCGGCAATCACCACCTGGTAGCCGGCGTGGTTGAGCCGCGCCACCGCGTCCAGCGCGCCGGGCAGCGGCTGCCAGTCCTCGGGCGACTGCAGGAAGCCTTCGCGCTCCAGGTTGAGGGTGCCGTCGCGGTCGACGATGACCAGTTTCATGCGCGCGATTATCCGCCGCCCGGCGGCGCCAGCCGGCCCCAGCGCCCCCACCAGCGGCCGGCCTGCACCTGCAGCCGCGCGACGCGGCCGGGTGGCCAGGCGGCGGGCGACTCGCCCTCGGCCAGCAGGCGCTGCGGGGCGGACGTGTCGGGCAGCTGCAGGTACAGCTCGGCGCCGCCCGGGCCGTGCGCGCCGGGCGGCACCGCGCGGGCCAGCAGCACGCGCGCCTCGGGCTCGGCCACCGGGTGGCGGCCGGTCTGGTTGAAATGGCTGGCCAGCAGCCCCGCGCCGCCCAGCCCCCAGGCCAGCACCCACAGCGCCAGCGCCCAGGGCCGCAGGCGCGGCCAGCCGTGGCGGCGCAGCGCCGCGCGCAGGCCCCAGCGCAGCAGCAGCGCGGCGGCGAGCAGGCCCAGCGCGGTGAACACGAAGGGGCGCGCCGCCGCCCACATCGCCTGATACGGGTCGGCCACCAGCGTGGCGGCGCGCAGTGGTTGCAGGCCGCTGGCGTCGTTTTCGCCCTGCGCCTGCAGGCCGGCGCGCAGCAGCAGCACGCCAATCACCGGGCCGATGGCCCAGGCCAGGGTGCGCCAGGTGATCGAAGAGGACTCGGTCAAGGCCATTTCCGTTGTTCATGGCGCTGTGCGCCGGCCGCCGAGCATAAAAACTCAAAGGGTCGAGGGGCCGCGGAGCAGGCCAAGCAAGCGATCGCCGTGGAAGGGCTTGGCCCGCCCACAGGTGATGCCCCCTGAGCGCTGCTCGGCCGCCCGAAGGCGCGAAGGCCTCCATGGGGGGCAGCGCACCACGCGCAGCGGGGAAGCGTGGGGGGCCGATTCTTTTGGGGGAGGTGCCACATCGCGCAGCGAGTGGAGCAACGGGGGGAGCGTCAAGTCGCCAGGCGCGAGAGGTCGGCCACGCGGTTCATGGCCTGGTGCAGCTGCTGCAGCAGCTGCAGGCGGTTGGCCCGCAGGGCCGCATCGTCGGCGTTGACCATCACGCCGTCGAAGAAGGCATCGACCGGGCCCTTCAGCGCCGCCAGCTGCTGCAGGCTGGCGGTGTAGTCGCCGCGCTCGAAGGCGGCGTCGGCCTTCGGGGCCACGGTTTGCAGGGCCTGGTACAAGGCCTTTTCGGCGTCTTCGACCAGCCGCTCGGGCTGGACCGCGCCGCCGACTTCGCCCTCGGCCTTTTTCAGGATGTTGCCGACGCGCTTGTTGGCGGCGGCCAGGGCGGGGGCCTCGGGCAGCTGGGCGAAGGCGCGCACGGCGGCCAGCGCCTGCGGCAGCTGGCTGGCGCGCAGCGGCGCGGCAATGACGGCATCGGCCTCCTGCGTGCTGGCGCCCAGCTCGCGCAGGTAGCCGGCCATGCGCTCGTGGATGAAGGCCAGCAGCTGCGCGTTGCTGTGCGCCGGGTCGGCCAGCAGCGCGCCAAAGGGCTGGGCGGCGGCCTCCAGCAGGGCCGGCAAGTCCAGCGGCAGCTGCTGTTCGGCCAGCATGCGGATCACGCCCAGCGCGTGGCGGCGCAGGGCGAACGGGTCGCGGTCGCCGGTGGGCAGGCTGCCGATGCCGAACAGGCCGACCAGGGTCTCCAGCTTGTCGGCCAGCGCCACCACCGTGCCGACGGGGCCGCGCGGCAGTTCGTCGCCCGCAAAGCGCGGCTTGTAGTGGTCTTCGATGGCGAAGGCGATGTCCTCGCTCCAGCCGTCGTGGCGCGCGTAGTAGCCGCCCATGATGCCCTGCAGCTCGGGAAACTCGCCCACCATGTCGGTCAGCAGATCCGCCTTGGCCAGTTTGGCGGCATCGTCGGCGGCCTGGGCCAGCACCGCGCCGCCCCCTGGCTGGCCCGACGGCGCCAGCAGTCCCGCGATCGCGCGGGCGATGGCGCGCACGCGCTCGCTGCGCTCGCCCTGCGTGCCCAGCTTGTTGTGATAAACCACCTTGGCCAGCTGCGGCACGCGGCTTTCCAGCGTCTTCTTGCGGTCCTGGTCGAAGAAGAACTTGGCGTCCTGCAGGCGCGGACGCACCACGCGTTCGTTGCCCTGGATGACGGCGCTGGCGTCGTCGGGGCTGATGTTGCTGACCACCAGGAACTGGTTCGTCAGCTGGCCCCGCGCATCCAGCAGCGGAAAGTACTTCTGATTCGCCTTCATGGTCAGGATCAGGCACTCGGGCGGCACTTCGAGAAAGGCCGCCTCGTACTGGCACACCAGCACCTTGGGGCGCTCGACCAGGGCCGTCACCTCGTCCAGCAATGCTTCGTCTTCGATAGCTTGCAGCGCTTGTCCCGCGCCGGCTGCAGCCGTTTTCAGCTGAGACTGAATGAGGGCGCGCCGCTCGTCGAAGGAAGCGATCACGGCGCCCTGCGCGCGCAGCGTGTTGGCGTAGTGGTCGGCGTGCGCGATCTCGATGGGCTCGCGCGCGGCCTCGAAGCGGTGGCCGTGCGTGACGCGGCCGGCGCTCAAGCCCAGCGCCGTCACCGGCACCACCTCGGCGCCGTGCAGCGCCAGCAGGCCGTGCGCCGGGCGCACGAACTGCACGCTGTCCCAGCCCGGCAGCGGCGTGCCGTGCTGCAGCTGGTAGGTCATGACCTTGGGAATGGGCAGGTGCGTGAGGGCCTCGTGCAGCGCCTTTTGCAGCGCCGCGGGCAGGCTGGCGCCGGGGGCCACGCTGTCGTGAAACAGCGCCTCGGCCTTGCCGTCCACCGCGCGTTGCAGGCCGGGCACGGCGGCCGCGTCCAGGCCCAGCGCCTGCAGCTTTTTCAGCAGCGCCGGCGTCGGCTGGCCCTGCGCATCCAGGCCCACGCTCACTGGCATCAGCTTGTGGCGCACCGGCTTGTCGGCGGCCCGCACCGCCACCTGTGTGATGTGCGCGGCCAGCCGGCGCGGGCTGGCAAAGGGCGTGACCTGGCTGCCCGCGGCCGTCAGGCCCTGGGCCTTCAGCTGCTCGAACAGCTGGCCGGCGAAGGCCTCGCCCAGTTTCTCCAGCGCCTTGGGCGGCAGTTCTTCGACGAACAGTTCGACGAGAAGGTTGTGCGTTGTCATGATCCGATCAGTCCCTCACGCGGCCTTCTTCTCGATCTGCGCCACCCACTCGCGCGGCGCCAGCGGAAAGCCCAGGCGCTCGCGGCTGTCGTAGTAGCTGGCGGCCACGGCGCGCGCCAGGTTGCGGATGCGGCCGATGTAGGCGGCGCGCTCGGTCACGCTGATGGCACCGCGCGCGTCCAGCAGGTTGAAGCTGTGCGCGGCCTTCAGCACTTGCTCATACGCGGGCAGCGCCAGCTGCTGCTCGATCAGGTGCTTGGCCTGCTTCTCATGGGCGTCGAAGGCGGTGAACAGGAAGGCGGCGTCGCTGTGCTCGAAGTTGTAGGTAGACTGCTCGACCTCGTTCTGGTGGTAGACGTCGCCGTAAGTGAGGCGGCTGCCGTCGGCGGCCTCGGTCCACACCAGCTTGTAGACGTTGTCCACGCCCTGCAGGTACATCGCCAGGCGCTCCAGGCCGTAGGTGATCTCGCCGGTGGCGGGCCGGCAGTCGATGCCGCCGACCTGCTGGAAGTAGGTGAACTGCGTCACCTCCATGCCGTTGAGCCACACCTCCCAGCCCAGGCCCCAGGCGCCCAGCGTGGGGTTCTCCCAGTCGTCCTCGACGAAGCGGATGTCGTTTTTCTTCAGGTCGAACCCCAGGGCTTCGAGGCTGCCCAGGTACAGCTCCAGGATGTTGTCGGGCGCGGGCTTGAGCACTACCTGGTACTGGTAGTAATGCTGCAGCCGGTTGGGGTTGTCGCCATAGCGGCCGTCCTTGGGGCGGCGGCTGGGCTGCACGTAGGCGGCCTTCCAGGGCTCGGGGCCGATGGCGCGCAAAAAGGTGGCGGTGTGCGAGGTGCCGGCGCCGACCTCCATGTCGTAGGGCTGCAGCAGCGCGCAGCCCTGCGCGTCCCAGTATTGCTGGAGCTGAAGAATGATCTGCTGGAAGGTGAGCATGGCAAGGGGAGACCGGGTCGAGACCAACCCGGTATTTTAGCGATGGCAGTCAAATAGGCCTCCAGCGCTTGCCGATCAAGCGCGAAAAGCTATCAATTTTGTAGTTTTCAGCCCCAGTGCCGCAGCACCAGGCAGGCGTTGGTGCCGCCAAAGCCGAAGCTGTTGGACAGCACCTGGCGCAGCGTGGCCGCGCGCGCCTGGGTCACCAGCGGCATGTCGCCGACGGCGGGGTCGGGCGTCTCGACGTTGGCCGAGCCGGCGATGAAGCCCTTCATCAGCATGATCAGGCTGAAGATGGCCTCCTGCACGCCGGTGGCGCCCTGCGAGTGGCCGGCCAGCGACTTGGTGCTGGAAAACGGCGGGATGCGGGCGCCGAACACCTTGCGGATGGCGTGCAGCTCGGGCACGTCGCCCACCGGGGTGGAGGTGCCGTGGGTGTTGATGTAGTCGATCGGCTCGGCCAGGCCCTCGATGGCCTGGCGCATGCAGGCCACGGCGCCCTCGCCGGACGGGGCCACCATGTCCTCGCCGTCGGAGGAGATGCCGAAGCCCACCACCTCGGCCAGGATGGCGGCGCCGCGCTGCTGGGCGTGCTCCAGGCTCTCCAGCACCAGCGCGCCGCCGCCGCCGGCGATGACGAAGCCGTCGCGGCCCGCGTCGTACGGGCGCGAGGCCTTGTCGGGCGTGGCGTTGTACTTGCTGGACATGGCGCCCATGCCGTCGAACAGCAGCGCCAGGCCCCAGGACAGCTCCTCGCCGCCGCCGGCGAACATCACGTCCTGCGTGCCCCAGGCGATCTGCTGCGCCGCCGCGCCGATGCAGTGCGCGGAGGTGGAGCAGGCCGAGGTGATGGAGTAGTTGATGCCCTTGATGCGGAAATTGGTCGCCAGGTTGGCCGACACCGTGGAGCCCATGCAGCGCGTCACCTGGTAGGGCCCGACGCGGCGGATGCCCTTGCTGCGCAGCGTGTCGGCGGCCTCGATCTGGTTGGCCGGCGAGCCGCCGCCCGAGCCCATGATGAGGCCGGTGCGCGGGTGGCTGATCTGCTCGGGCGCCAGGCCCGCCTGCTTGATCGCGTCTTCCAGCGCGATCTGCGCGTAGGCCGCCGCGTCGCCCATGAAGCGCAGCTGCTTGCGGTCGATGCGCGACTCGAGGTCGATCTCGGGCGCGCCGGCCACCTGGCTGCGCAGGCCCAGCTCGGCGAACTGGGGCGCTGCCTTGATGCCCGAGCGGCCCTGGCGCAGCGAGTCCTCGACCGTTGCCAGATCGTTGCCGAGGCACGAGACGATGCCCGCGCCGGTGATGACTACGCGCCGTTTGTTCATGGCGTTTCCTTGCTGTCGCCCTCGCGCAGAAACAGGCCCACGCGCAAGTCGTTGGCGACGTAGATTTCCTTGCCGTCGGCCAGCAGGCGGGCGTCGCCGATGGCCATGTTCAGCTTGCGGCGCACCACGCGCTTGATGTCGATCTCGTAGGTCACGCGCTTCACGTCGGGACCCACCTCGCCGGTGAACTTGACCTCGCCCGCGCCCAGCGCGCGCCCGCGGCCGGGCAGGCGCAGCCAGGTCAAAAAGAAGCCGATCAGCTGCCACATGGCGTCCAGCCCCAGGCAGCCGGGCATCACCGGGTCGCCGCGAAAGTGGCAGGCGAAAAACCACAGCTCGGGGTTGACGTCCAGCTCGGCCACGATCTTGCCCAGGCCGTGCGCGCCGCCGCTGTCGTCGATGTGCGTGATGCGGTCGAACATCAGCATGGGCGGCAGCGGCAGCCGCCCGGCATCGGGCCCGAACAGGCGGCCTTCGCCCGAGGCGATCAGCTGCTCGTAGGAAAAGGATTCAGCCATAGAGGGTCAATTGTGCCTGAGCGCTGTCCGCGCCCATATGACAGCGCGGCAGCGCGCCGTCAATCCCCGCGCCGCCCGGCGGTCGCCGCCGCCAGCACGATCAGCACCGCCGCGCCCCACAGCGGCGCCAGGCCCCAGCGCGCCACCCAGGCCGCGTAGGGCGTGATGCCGGTGCCGCCCTCGAAGGCGCCGCGCAGCACGCCACGCGTCAGGCGCGGCAGCTGCTGCGTGACGCGTCCCTGCGCGTCGATGATGGCGGTGGCGCCGGTGTTGGTGGCGCGCAGCACCGGGCGCTCGAACTCCAGCGCGCGCATGCGGCTGATGGCCAGGTGCTGGTCGATCGCCACCGTGTCGCCGAACCAGCCGATGTTGCTCAGGTTGACGAAGGCCGTGGGGGCGGCGGCCGGGTCGGCAAAGCGCGCCGCCAGCTCCTCGCCGAACAGGTCTTCATAGCAGATGTTGGGCGCGAGAAGCTGGCCCTGCAAGACGAAGGACGGCTGGTTGACCGCGCCGGGGGTGAAGTCGCCCAGCGGGATGTTCATCAGCCGCACGAACCAGCGAAACAGCGGCGGGATGAATTCGCCGAAGGGCACCAGGTGGTGCTTGTCGTAGCGGTAGGGCGCGTCCTGGCCCGGCGCCAGGCCGACGGCCGAGTTGGTGTAGCCCGTTTCCAGGTCGCCCAGCGGCATGCCCAGCAGCGCCGCCTGGCCCGGCTGGGCATAGCGCGCCTGCAGCGCCGCCCAATAGCCCTCGGGCAGCTGGCGCGGCAGCAGCGGCAGGGCGGTTTCGGGTGCCACCACCAGCGGCGCGGTGTTGGCCTGCAGCTGCTCGCCGTACCAGCGCAGCGAATCGACCACGCCGGTGCCGGGGACGAACTTTTCGTCCTGCGGGATGTTGCCCTGCAGCAGCGCCACCTCCAGCCGCGGGCCGGCAGGCGGTGGCGACACGGGCAGCCAGGGCCGGGCCAGCCCCCAGCCCAGCAGCGCGGCGGCCAGCAGGACCGAAATAGCCAAGCCGCCGCGTGTCGGCCGCGCAGCGGGCGCCGTGCGCCGCCCCAGGGCCAGCGCCACCAGCGCCGCCAGCCAGGCGGCCGCAAAGCCGATGCCGTACACCCCCACCCAGCGGGCATAGGTGGCCAGCGCGCCGTCCACGTGCGCATAGCCGCCGGCGCCCCAGGGAAAGCCGGTGAACCAGCGCCCGCGCGCCAGCTCGGCCAGCGTCCACAGCGCGGCAAACAGCAGCGCCGCCGTCGCCGGCCGCGCGTGCCGCGCCCAGCGCACGAACAATGCGCCCGCCACGCCGTAGTACAGCGCCAGCAGGCCCGCCAGCGCCAGCACCGCCGCCACCGCCAGCGCCGCGTTCAGCCCGCCGTAGACGTGCATCGAGATGTACAGCCACCAGAAGGTGCCGGCCAGCCAGGCCAGCGCGAACAACCAGGCCAGTGCGAAGCCGCGCCGCCAGCGCCCGGTGTCCGTCGCCGGCATCAGCAGCGCCACCAGCAGCCCCAGGGCCAGCGCCTGCAGCCAGCCGTGGGCCTGGCCGGTCCAGGGGTCGGCCAGCGCCAGCGCGTGCAGCGCGCCGGCGGCCAGCGCGATCAGGGCGGCAATCACGCGGCGACGGCCGTGGGCGTGCGCGAGACCTTGTACCAGCGCACCGCGCCGCCCTTGGTGTGCAGCACCACGAAGTCCATGCCGCCCAGGCTGAAGCGCTCGCCGCGGCTGGGCACGTGGCCCATCTCGTGCGCGATCAGCCCGCCGATGGTATCGAACTCGACGTCCAGGTCGCTGTCCGGGTCCACCCCCAGGTGCACGTCGAAGGATTCGTTGAAGCGCTCCAGCGGCGTGTCGCCGGCCACGCGCCAGCTGTCGTCGGGCAGGGCGAAGATGTCGCCCGCGTCGCCCTCGATGTCGAACTCGTCCTCGATCTCGCCGACGATCTCCTCCAGCACGTCCTCGATGGTCACCAGCCCGGCCGTGCGGCCGAACTCGTCCACCACGATGGCCAGGTGGTTGCGGTTGGCGCGGAACTCGCGCAGCAAATCGTTCAGGCCCTTGCTCTCGGGGATGAACACCGGCGGGCGCAGCAGCGTGCGCAGGTTCAGTTCGGGCGCACGCTGCAGCTTGAGCAGGTCCTTGGCCAGCAGGATGCCGATGATGTTCTCGCGCTCGCCCTGGTAGACCGGAAAGCGCGAGTGCGCGGTGACGATCACCTGGCGCAGCAGCTCGTCGTAGGGTGCGTCGATGTCCAGCAGGTCCATGCGCGGCGCGGCCACCATCACGTCGCCCGCGCTCTGGCCCGACAGGCGCAGCACGCCTTCGAGCATGACGCGGCTTTCGGCGTCGATCAGCGACTTGTCCTCGGCCTCGGCCAGGGTCTCGATCAGCTCGTCGGTGGAGTCGGGCCCGGGGCGAATGAACTCGATCAGCTTGCGCAGCAGGCTGCGCTTGTCTTCGCGCTCATGGGGGCGCGCAGGGTGGGGGTCGGGCAAGGTGGCGGGGTGCAGGACGTGCGGTGGTTTTTGGGACGTCAAGGATAGCGGATGCGCGGGGGCGGGTCACTCCGGTCGCGTTGGCCGGCGCTCGCGGGGTTGGGCGGGTTCGCTTGTTGTTCGATGTTCTGACGGCTCTGCATGCGTCGGCTGGCCGGGATGTGCGCCCGGCGGCGCAGTCCCTTTCTTTGTCTCGCCAAAGAAAGGAACCAAAGAAAGGCGACCCCAAGTCTGCGACCCCTGCGCTTCGCTTCGGGGCAAACCTGCGTCACGGCGCTTGCGGGGTGCGCCGCAGAACTCACTGCGCGCTGACGCGCTCCGTTCAAACAACCGCGGCGAGCCAGAGCACGAAGCGCGTGCATCCTGCGGTGCACGCGCCACCCCGCAAGCGCCGCGCCGCAGGCGCAGCCACAGGGGTTTGGACACGGGCCATCGCTGCGCTCGGCCCCGGTCTTCGATGCGAGGCCGAGCGCAGCGATGGCCCGGGTTGGCTTCGGGTCCCCTCTGGCCGTGCCGAGAAGCGCAGCGGCTGGGGCGGGCATGGGCAGCGCAGCATGCCCATGCAACGTGTTCTGACTTGCTGCGGTTGTTCGAGCGAAGTGAACGCAGTGAACGAAGCGAGTTCCGCAGCACCGCCCCAGGCGCGAGCATCGCAGGTTGCCCGCAGCGCAGCGAAGGGACGCGGCCAGTGGGGTCGCCTTTTCTTTGCCTTCTTTCTTTTGGCGACGCAAAAGAAAGAAGGTGCGCCGCCGGGCGCACATCCCGGCCGACAGCGTACCCAGCAGGCGCCGCCCGCCGTCAGCTCCCGCTCTTGTGCCGCCCCTCGCGCACGCCGTCGCGCACTTCCTGCACGGTGGCCAGCAGGCCGCGCAGGGCGGCGGCTTCGCTCTTGATCCAGTAGTCCACCTCGCCCACCTGGTCGGCCAGCAGCTGGTCCAGGCGGGTCTTGAAGGTGGCTTCGGGCAGGCGCAGGTAGGCCTCGCTCTCGCTGCCGGCGCGCTCGATCACGGCGCCGGCGTTGCGCGCGATCTTGAGCATGGCGGTGTTTTCGCTCAGCGCGTGGATGTACAGCGTGTCCACCCCGTGGTTGACGGCGTGGATGGCGGCGCGCTCGAACAGCAGGCGGCCGTAGCCGCGGCCGCGCGTGTGCTTGGCGACCGAGACGCCGAACTCGGCAAAGCCGGCTTGCGCCATGTCGCCGGGATAGGCCAGGTGCGCCATGGCGATCATCTGCAGGCGGCGGTTGAAGATGCCGAACACCTGGTCGCGCTCGAAGTTCAGGCCGTCCACGTACTTGCGGATCTGCTCGTCGGTGGCCGGGTAGCCGAAGCGCAGGTAGCGGTCGTGCTCGTCCAGCTCGAGCAGGTGGCGCGTGATGCGCGCGCGGTAGCGCACGCCGATCTCGCGGATCGGCACGATGGTGCTGGCCTGGGCGTAGGGCGAAGCGGGCTTGGCGGGATGGACCGTCGGGCTCGCGGCCAGCGCAGGGTCTGCGGGGCGGGAGAGGTCGGTGGTTTCCATGCACCCCATGTTAGGGCCCGGGCCTAGAGTTGCCACTCCAAAGGCAGCGGAACCCGTTGATCCGTGAAGTCTGTGGTCAAAAGGCCGCGGAGCAGGCCGGGCCAGCGGCACCCGTGGCCGGGGTTTCCCTGGCCACTGGGTGCGCCCCCTTCAAGGGGGGAGGCGCAACAACGCGCAGCGTGTGGAGCCTGGGGGTGGGCCTATATCGGCAGCGCCGTGGTGGATTTGACCCGATCCATCACGAAACTGGTCTTGCAGTCCTGCACGGCGGGGTGGCGCAGCAGGGTGTCCATCATGAAGCGCGAATACGCCCCCATGTCCTGCACCACCAGGCGCAGCAGAAAGTCCATCTCGCCCGTCAGCGCCGCGCACTCGACCACCTCGGGCCAGTTCTGCACGCTGGCGCGAAACTCGTCCATCGGGTTGCGCTTGCCGTGGTCCTGGCGCTTTTCCAGCCGCACGTTGACGTAGGCCACCAGGCCCAGGCCCACGGCCTCGGGGCGCAGCAGGGCCACGGTGCGCTCGATCACGCCGCTGTCTTCCAGCCGTTTCACGCGCCGCAGCACGGCGCTGGCCGACAGGCCCACCTGCTCGCCGATGGCCTCGCAGGGCGCGCGCCCGTCGGCCTGCAGGCGCAGCAAAATGGCCCGGTCGAGCTTGTCGAGTGCGTTGGACGTCATGATGACGCAATTTTACGGCTTGATTGACCCATCAGTCATCCCATATCGGGCTTGAATTTCGATGTCATGCAAAAAACGTGCATCGCGCGGCCGATCAAAACCCGTTCTGTGCATCGGGGCGCTCTTGAGACGCATCAAACGCTGGAAATCCGCCCCCCGCCCGGCCTACAGTGAGGGATTGGCCGCCTTGGCCCGCATCCCACGGAGACAGCCCCATGACCGCAGCGCAACAATCCACCCCCGCCCCCTGGGACAACCCCATGGGCACCGACGGCTTCGAGTTCATCGAATACGCCGCGCCCGACCCCAAGGCCATGGGCGAGCTGTTCGAGCGCATGGGCTTCACGGCGGTGGCCAAGCACCGCCGCAAGAACGTCACCCTGTACCGCCAGGGCGAGATCAACTTCATCATCAACGCCGAGCCCGACAGCTTTGCCCAGCGCTTCGCGCGCCTGCACGGGCCCAGCATCTGCGCCATCGCCTTTCGCGTGCGCGACGCCAAGGCCGCCTACGAGCGCGCCATCGGCCTGGGCGCCTGGGGCTACGCCGGCCACGCCAACCCGGGCGAGCTGAACATCCCGGCCATCAAGGGCATCGGCGACTCGATCATCTATTTCATCGACCGCTGGCGCGGCAAGGACGGCGCCACGGACGGCGAGATCGGCAACATCGGCTTCTACGACGTCGACTTCGAGCCGCTGCCCGGCGTGCACGGCGCCGCCGCCATCCACCCCGAGGGCTACGGCCTGACGGTCATCGACCACCTGACGCACAACGTGCACAAGGGCCGCATGGACGAGTGGGCGGGCTTTTACGAGCGCCTGTTCAACTTCCGCGAGGTGCGCTACTTCGACATCGAGGGCCAGGCCACCGGCGTCAAGAGCAAGGCCATGACCAGCCCCTGCGGCAAGATCCGCATCCCGATCAACGAAGAGGGCAACGACAAGAAGGGCCAGATTCAGGAGTACCTGGACATGTACCACGGCGAGGGTGTGCAGCACATCGCGCTGGCCAGCAAGGACATCTACCACGCGGTCGACCAGCTGGGCATGGCCGGCGTCAAGCTGCTGGACACCAGCGACACCTACTACGAGCTGCTGCCCAAGCGCATCCCGGGCCTGAAGGAGCCGATCGGCGAGCTGCAGTCGCGCAACATCCTGGTCGACGGCCGGCAGGGCGAGCTGCTGCTGCAGATCTTCAGCGAGAACCAGCTGGGCCCCATCTTCTTCGAGTTCATCCAGCGCAAGGGCAACGAGGGCTTCGGCGAGGGCAACTTCAAGGCCTTGTTCGAGACCATGGAGCTCGACCAGATTCGCCGCGGCACGCTGAAAACGAGCTCCTGAATACTACGAATACCGAACGCAGAGGACGCAAAGAAATCGCAGAGGACGCAGAACAGAAATCAGATTGAAACTATGAATTTGATAGCTTTTGGCGCTTGCCACGCAAGGGCTATGGAGCGATTCAATCAAATTTTTTGTATTCTTCTGCGCCCTCTGCGAAATCTTTGCGTCCTCTGCGTTCGGCTGTTTGAAGCTCAGTTTCCCGACACCGGTTCCCGCCGCGGCAGCCCGAACGCCAGCGCTCCCAGCGCGCCCTGCGCCAGGCCGTACAGGCCGTAGATCACGCCCACGCCGACGGCCGCCGGCGCCGCCACGCCAAAGGGCGCCAGCGCGGCCACGGCGGCGGCCTCGCGCGTGCCCCAGCCGCCCACGCTCACCGGCAGCGCCGCCATCAAAAACACCGGCGCGACGGCCCAGGCCCACACCGCGGCCGGCTGCGTCACGCCCAGCGCCAGCCCGCCGCCGGCCAGCGCCGCCGCCGACAGCGCCTGCACCACGGCCGAGGCCGCGGCCTGCCAGGCCCATTGGCGCGCAAAGTCGGGCCGCAGCGCCGCCGCGCGCAGCGGCGCCAGCCAGCCACCCGCCGCCCGGCTGCGCCGCAGCAGCGGCGGCAGGCCCCAGGGCAGGGCCAGCCACAGCGCCGTGCCCGTCAACGCCAGCGCGGCGAAGCTGCCGGCCGGCAGCCGCAGCCAGGGCGCCAGCACATCGGCGCAGGCCGCCGCCCCCAGGCCGCCGATGGCGCACAGCATCCACAGCCCGCTCACGCGGTCCAGCACCACCGACCAGCTGGAGGCGGCGGTGTCGTGCCCGGCGCGGCGCAGCACCACCGCGCGATAGACGTCGCCGCCCACCACGGCGCCCGGCAGCAGCGCGTTCAGCCCCATGGCCTGGAAGTACCAGCGGCAGGCATCGCCCGCGCCCAGCTCGGCGCCCAGCCAGCGCGCCAGCGCGCGCCAGCGCAGGGCCGAGACGAGGTTGGACGCGATGGCCGCCGCCAGCCCCGCCGCCAGCCAGCCGGGCTGCGCCTGGCGCAGCTGCGCCAGCACGCGCGCGGGGTCGGCCAGGGCCAGCACGGCGCCCAGCAGCGCCAGGCCCAGCAGGCCGCGCAGAAGGGCCCGGCGTGCTCGTGTCACGCTATCGATTCAGAAGCTGCCGGCGCTTGACTGAAGGGCGCTGGAGCTCGATCGGGCACATATTCCTCGGCATGGAACTGCGGCGCGCCGCCGGCCTCGTGGTAGATGCGCATCAGCAGCTCGCCGATCAGCCCGGCGGCAATCATCTGCACGCCCATCAGCAGCAGCATCACCCCCACCAGCAGCAGCAGGCGCCCGCCGATGTCGTGCCCCAGCAGCTTGAGGCCGAACAGCCACAACAGGATCAGCACGCCCGGCGCCGCCAGCCACAGCCCCAGCCCGCCGAAGGCGTGCAGCGGGCGCTGGCGGTAGCGCATGAAGAACACCACCAGGATCAGGTCCAGGATGACGCGGAAGGTGCGGTCGATGCCGTACTTGGACACGCCGCGCGTGCGCGCGTGGTGGCGCACCGCCACCTCGGCGATGCGTGCGCCGGCCTCGCGCGCCAGCGAGGGGATGAAGCGGTGCAGCTCGCCGTACAGGCGGATGCGGTCGATGATGGGCCGCCGGTAGGCCTTGAGCGCGCAGCCGTAGTCGTGCAGGTGCACGCCGGTGGCGCCGGAGATCAGCCGGTTGGCGATGCGGGACGGCAGCTTGCGCGAGAGCTCGGCGTCCTGCCGGTCCTTGCGCCAGCCGCTCACCATGTCGACGTCGGGGTCGCTTTCCAGGCGCTGCAGCAGCAGCGGGATGTCGCCCGGCTCGTTCTGCAGGTCGGCGTCCAGCGTCACCACGTAGCGGCCGCGCACGCGGTCGAAGCCGGCCTGCAGCGCGCTCGACTGGCCGTAGTTGCGCGCCAGGAACACCGGGCGCAGCCAGGCGCGCGTGGCGGCCAGCTCGCGCAGCCGGGCGCGGCTGCCGTCGCTGGAGCCGTCGTCCACCGCCAGCAGCTCGAAGGTCTGCGGCTGGCCGGCCATGGCCTGCGCGATGCGCTCCACCAGCTCGGGCAGGTTGTCCACCTCGTTGTAGATCGGCACCACGATGGAGACGTCGGGCGGGGGCGCGGGGGGCTGGGGCATGGGGCGCGAAGGGTGCACGGATAATCGAGCGGCCATTGTGCCTGCCGCGCAGTGCCGCGCCCCGCATGTCTTCCTTGCCCACCGCCTCGCCCCCGCTTCCTGCACCTGCCGCCGGCGCGCTGCCGGCCGTCATGCGCCGGCCGCTGCCCTGGCTGCTGGCCTGGGCGGCGGCGCACGTGGCGCTGCGGCTGGCGCTGTCGCCCGCGCTGCGCTGGGACGAGGCCGAACAGACGCTGTGGTCGCAGCAGCTGGCCTGGGGCTACGGCATGCAGCCGCCGCTCTACACCTGGCTGCAGTGGGGGCTCAACGCCGTGCTGGGGCCCAGCCTGCTGTCGCTGGCGGTGCTCAAGCACGGGCTGCTGGCGCTGACCTACCTGTTCATGGGCCTGGCCGCGCGCGCCCTGCTGCCGCCGCGCGCGGCCTGGTGGGCCGCTGCCAGCATGGTGATGCTGCCGCCGCTGGGCTGGTCCTCGCTGCACGACCAGACGCACACGGTGCTGGTCACCGCCGTCACCGCCGCCACCTGGTGGGTGGCGATCCGGCTGGTGCAGGCGCCGCGTCCGGCGCGCTACGCGCTGCTGGGGCTGGTGCTGGCGCTGGGCCTGCTGTCCAAGTACAACTACGCGCTGGTGGCCGCCGCGCTGGGCGCGGCGGCGCTCAGCGTGCCGGCGACGCGCCGGGTGCTGCTGGCACGCGGGCTGTGCATCACGGTGGTGGTGGCGGCGGTGCTGGTGGCGCCGCACGCGCTGTGGCAATTCGATCACTGGCACGAGACGGCGAGCGCCATCACCGACAAGATGGAGCTGCAGTCCCAGGGCGGCCTGCTGGACGGCCTGGGCGAGCTGGCGCTGACCCTGCTGGAGACCCTGCTGCTGTGGGCCCTGCTGGCGGCCTGGGCGTTTCGCGGCGCCTGGCTGCGGCGTGCGCCGGCGGGTGTGGCGGCGCCAACCCAGGCGGCGCCCTGGGCGCGGCCGCTGCTGGCGCGCTACCTGGTGCTGGTGCTGGCGGCGTTCGTCGCCATGGTGGTGCTGGGCGGCGTGACGGAGTTCAAGGAGCACTGGATGCAGCCGGTGTTCTGCGTGCTGCCGCTGGCCGCCTTCGTGTGGCGGCCGCAGCTGGAAGGGGCGCCCGGCGGCGGGCGCTTCACCGGCGCCGTGCTGGGCGTGGCACTGCTGTTTTTTCTGGCCACCGCCGCCTACCCCTGGGTGGCCGGGCTGCGTGGCCGGCCGGGCGAGCTGAACCAGCCGATCCGGGCGCTCACCCAGGACCTGCGCGCCGCGGGCTACGACGGCCGCAGCCCGATCATCGCCGCCGACCACATGCTGGCCGGCGCGCTGCGCACGCGCTTTCCCGCCGCGCCGGCCACCGACTGCGACGGCAACGAGCAGCCGGTGGCCGCTTGCGTGGCCGAGGAAACGGCCGATGCGCGCGCCGCCGGCCAGGGCTGGCTGCTGATCTCGCGCGACGACCGCCTGCCCGACGACTGGTGGGACGAGGCGCAGACCGTGCTGCCGGCCGGCGCCACGCCGCGTGTGCTGGCGCTGCCCTGGCGCTACGTGCCCGCCGGCAGCGCGCCGGAGCACTATCGCTTCGTCTGGCACCCGCCGCAGGGGAAAGCGCCATGATCCTGGTCACCGGCTGCGCCGGCTTCATCGGCATGCACTGCGCGCAGGCCCTGCTGGCTCGGGGCGAGCGCGTGGTCGGCATCGACAACCTCAACGCCTATTACGACGTGGCCCTGAAGCAGGCGCGCCTGCAGCGGCTGCTGCCGCACCCGGGCTTCGCCTTCGAGCACCTGGACGTGGCCGACCGCGCCGGCATGACCGAGCTGTTTGCGCGCGTGCGCCCCACGCGCGTGCTGCACCTGGCGGCGCAGGCGGGCGTGCGCTACTCCATCGACGCCCCCGACGACTACACCGACGCCAACCTGCTGGGCTTTGCCAACATCCTGCAGGGCTGCCGCACGCAGCAGGTGGCGCACCTGGTGTTCGCCAGCAGCTCCAGCGTGTACGGCGGCAACGCCAAGCTGCCCTACAGCGAGCGCGACGCGGTCGATCACCCCATCAGCTACTACGCCGCCACCAAGAAGGCGGGCGAGGTGATGGCGCACAGCTACGCCCACCTGTACGGCATCCCCACCACCGGCCTGCGCTTTTTCACCGTCTACGGCCCCTGGGGCCGGCCGGACATGGCGCTGTTCAAGTTCACGCGCGCCATGCTGGCGGGCGAGACCATCGACGTCTACGGCCAGGGCCGGCTGGTGCGCGACTTCACCTACATCGACGACATCGTGCAGGGCGTGCTGCGCGTGCTGGACAAACCCGCCACGCCCGATGCCGACTACGACCCGCAGGCGCCCAACCCCGGCACCGGCACGGCGCCCTATCGCATCTTCAACATCGGCGGCGGCGCGCCCACGCTGCTGATGGACTACATCGGCGCGCTGGAGTCGGCCCTGGGCATCACGGCGCGCAAGCGCATGCTGCCGATCCAGCCCGGCGACATGCACAGCACGGCCGCCGACACGTTGGCGCTGGCGGCCTGGGTCGGCTTTGCGCCCGCCACGCCGGTGGGCGAGGGCGTGACGCGCTTCGTCGATTGGTACCGGGGGTTTTATGCAGGGCCGTGATCCATCCAAGGCCCACCCATACCGGACAGCCGAACGCAGAGGGCGCAGAAAAAACCATTTTTTGGCTGTTTTTCTGCGCCCTCTGCGAATCCTTTGCGTTCTCTGCGTTCGGCTGTTCGTTTTCAAACCTTCCACAGTTCAATTGACATGAAAGTCACCATCTTCGGCACCGGCTACGTCGGCCTGGTCCAGGGCGCGGTGCTGGCCGACGTGGGCCACGACGTGCTGTGCGTGGACGTGGATGCGGCCAAGGTGGCGGCCCTGCAGGCGGGCCGGATCCCCATCCACGAGCCCGGGCTGCAGCCCATGGTGCAGGCCAACCAGGCCGCTGGGCGCCTGCGCTTCACCACCGACGCCAGGGAAGGCGTCACCCATGGCCGGCTGCTCTTTTTGGCCGTGGGCACGCCGCCCGACGAGGACGGCAGCGCCGACCTGCAGCATGTGCTGGCCGTGGCGCGCACCATCGCCACGCACATGGCCGCGCCCAAGACCATCGTCAACAAGTCCACCGTGCCGGTGGGCACCGCGGACCAGGTGGCCGACACGGTGCGCACGGTGCTGGCCGGGCGCGGCGCGCAGATCGCCTTCGAGGTCGTCTCCAACCCCGAATTCCTCAAGGAAGGCGCGGCCGTGGCCGACTGCAAGCGGCCCGACCGCATCGTCATCGGCACCGCCAGCGCGGCCGCCGAGGCGCAGCTGCGCGAGCTCTACGCCCCCTTCAACCGCAATCACGACCGCATCGTGATGATGGACGTGCGCAGTGCCGAGCTGACCAAGTACGCCGCCAACGCCATGCTGGCCACCAAGATCAGCTTCATCAACGAAATCGCCGGCCTGGCCGAACGCCTGGGCGCCGACATCGAGGCCGTGCGCCGCGGCATCGGCAGCGACCCGCGCATCGGCTACAGCTTCATCTACCCCGGCGCAGGCTATGGCGGCAGCTGCTTTCCCAAGGATGTGAAGGCCCTCATCCACACGGCGCAATCCACCGGTTTCACGCCCGAGCTGCTGCTGGCCGTGGAGCGGCGCAACGACGCCCAGCGCCAGACGCTGGGTGAGCGCATCGTCGCCCACTATGGCGGCAGCCTTCAAGGCAAGACCATCGCCGTCTGGGGCCTGGCCTTCAAGCCCGAGACCGACGACATGCGCGAGGCGCCCAGCCGCTACCTGCTGCAGGCCCTGTGGGCCGCGGGCGCCCGGGTGCGCGCGCACGACCCGGCCGCCATGGGCGAGGCCCGCCGCATCTTCGGCGAGCGAGCCGACCTGACCCTGTGCGAGAGCCCCGCCGATGCCCTGCAGGGCGCGCACGCGCTGGCCATCGTCACCGAGTGGAAGATCTTCCGCGTGCCGGACTTCGAGCAGATCGCGCAACGCCTGCGCGACCGCATGATCTTCGATGGCCGCAACCTGTACGACCCGGCGGTCGTCGCCGGCCACGGCCTGGGCTACGTCAGCATCGGCCGGCCGGGCGTGTCGCCGCCGGACAAGGCGTGAGCGGGCGCGCGGTCATCCGACACCGATTTTTACAACAAAATGAGGCCCCGGCCCTTGTCTGACCTGCGTCAACAGCTATCAAAACAATAGGCCCCGCGGGGTTGCCGCACACCGCGTAACATCGCTCCCTGGGCCGGCGGCGGCACGCGCGATCGCGCGCGCCGCCCGCCACGAGCCGGCCGGCCCCCACTCGACCCCATCCCGATCCGAGCCCACAGGAGTTTTCGCGCATGAGCACGCCGTCCACCATCATCTACACCCTGACCGACGAGGCGCCCGCGCTGGCCACGGCCTCCTTCCTGCCCATCGTGCGCACCTTCGCACGGGCGGCCGGCATCGACGTGCAAACCAGCGACATCTCGGTGGCCGCGCGCATCCTGGGGCAGTTTCCCGAGCGCCTGAAGCCCGAGCAGCGCGTGCCCGACAACCTGGCCGAGCTGGGCAAGCTGACGCTCAAGCCCGAGGCCAACATCATCAAGCTGCCCAACATCAGCGCCTCGGTGGCGCAGCTCAAGGCCGCCATCAAGGAGCTGCAGGAGCACGGCTACGCGGTGCCCGACTTTCCCGAGAGCCCCGCCACCGACGAAGAAAAGGACATCCGCGCGCGCTACAACAAGTGCATCGGCTCGGCCGTCAACCCGGTGCTGCGCGAGGGCAACTCGGATCGCCGCGCGCCGCGCGCCGTCAAGGAATACGCGCGCAAGCACCCGCACAGCATGGCCGAGTGGAGCCCGGCCTCGCGCTCGCACGTCTCGCACATGTTCGACGGCGACTTCTACAGCGGCGAAAAGTCGATGACGCTGGACAAGGCGCGCGACGTCAAGATGGAGCTGATCACCCAAAGCGGCAAGACCATCGTGCTCAAGCCCAAGGTCGCCCTGCAGGACCGCGAGGTGATCGACAGCATGTTCATGAGCAAGAAGAAGCTGCTGGCCTTTTATGAGCAGCAGATCGAGGACGCGCGCAAGACCGGCGTGATGTTCTCGCTGCACGTCAAGGCCACCATGATGAAGGTGAGCCACCCCATCGTGTTCGGCCACTGCGTGCGCATCTTCTACAAGGAGGCGTTCGCCAAGCACGCCAAGCTGTTCGACGAGCTGGGCGTCAACGTCAACAACGGCATGGTCGACCTCTACAACAAGATCGCCGCGCTGCCCAAGAGCGTGCAGGACGAGATCAAGGCCGACATCCACGCCTGCCACGAGCACCGCCCCGAGCTGGCGATGGTCGATTCCAGCAAGGGCATCACCAACTTCCACTCGCCCAACGACGTCATCGTCGATGCCTCGATGCCGGCCATGATCCGCAACGGCGGCAAGATGTACGGCGCCGACGGCCGCCTGAAGGACGTCAAGGCCGTGATGCCCGAGAGCACCTTCGCCCGCATCTACCAGGAGATGATCAACTTCTGCAAGTGGCACGGCGCGTTCGACCCCAAGACCATGGGCACCGTGCCCAACGTCGGCCTGATGGCCCAGCAGGCCGAGGAATACGGCAGCCACGACAAGACCTTCGAAATCCCCGAGGACGGCACGGCCAACATCACCGACCTGGCCACCGGCGAGGTGCTGATGAGCCAGCACGTTGAGGCCGGCGACATCTGGCGCATGTGCCAGGTGAAGGACGCGCCGATCCGCGACTGGGTCAAGCTGGCCGTCACGCGCGCGCGCCAGTCGGGCATGCCGGTCGTCTTCTGGCTCGACCCGTACCGCCCGCACGAGGCGCAGCTCATCACCAAGGTCAAGATGTACCTGCACGAGCACGACACCAACGGCCTGCAGATCGAGATCATGAGCCAGGTGCGCGCCATGCGCTACACGCTGGAGCGCGTGATCCGCGGGCTGGACACCATCAGCGCCACCGGCAACATCCTGCGCGACTACCTGACCGACCTGTTCCCCATCATGGAGCTGGGCACCAGCGCCAAGATGCTGTCCATCGTGCCGCTGATGGCCGGCGGCGGCATGTACGAGACGGGTGCCGGCGGCTCGGCGCCCAAGCACGTCGAGCAGCTGGTGGAAGAAAACCACCTGCGCTGGGACTCGCTGGGCGAGTTCCTGGCGCTGGCCGTCAGCCTGGAAGACCTGGGCCACAAGAACCAGAACGCCCAGGCCGGCGTGCTGGCCAAGACGCTGGACGCCGCCACCGGCAAGCTGCTGGACGAGGACAAGAGCCCGCGCCGCAAGACCGGCGAGCTGGACAACCGCGGCAGCCACTTCTACCTGGCGCTGTACTGGGCGCAGGCGCTGGCCGCGCAGACCGAGGACCCGGCGCTGGCCGCGCGCTTCAAGCCGCTGGCCGACGCCCTGGCCGCCAACGAGCAAAAGATCGTCGGCGAACTGGCGGCGGTGCAGGGCCATGGCGCCGACATCGGCGGCTACTACCAGACCGACGAGACCAAGACGGCGGCCGTGATGCGCCCCAGCAAGACCTTCAACGACGCGCTGGCGGCCGCCGCGCACTGAGCGGCGCCATCACCGCACCCCGCGCTGCCACTCGCAGCCGCGCGCGGGGTGGCGTCCTGCCCTTGATTCGCCGCCCCCATGCTGCTCACCCTGCTCAACATCGTGCTGCCCGTGTTCGCCGTGGCGGGGCTGGGCTTTGCCTTTGGCCGGCGCCAGCGGCGCGAGCCCGACATGGGCTTCATCAATCACGCCAACGTGATGGTGTTTTGCCCGGCGCTGGTGTTCTCGGCGCTGCTGGGGCATCCGGTCAGCCTGCGGCACAGCTGGCCGCTGGTGGCCGCCGGCGTGGGGATCATCGTGCTGCCCGGCCTGCTGCTGGCGCTGGTGCGCCGGCCCGGCCTGGCGCGGCCGGGCTTTCTGGTGACGGGCATGTTCCGCAACACCGGCAACCTGGGCATTCCGCTGATGATGCTGGCCTATGGCCAGCAATTGCTGGGCGACATCGTCATCCTGTTCGTCATCTCCAACCTGCTGCAGTTCTCGCTCGGGCTGATGCTGCTGTCGCGCGCGGCCGGGCGCTGGCAGTGGCTGCGCAACCCCAATGTCTGGGCCGCCGTGGCGGGCGTGGCGCTGGCGCCCTGGCGCCAATACATTCCGGGCTTCGTCACCACCACGGCCGAGCTGGCCGGCCAGCTGGCCATTCCGCTCATGCTGTTCGGGCTGGGCGTGCGCATGTCGCGCGACCGCATCGAGCAGTGGGCGCTGCCGCTGCGCGTCAATGGCCTGTACCTGCTGGCCGGCCTGGTCACGCTGCCGCTGGTGCTGTGGCTGCTGCCGCTCACGCCCGAGTGGTCGCGCCTGGTGGCGCTGTCGGTCATGCTGCCGCCGGCCGTGATCAACTACCTGCTGTGCGAGCAGTACCAGGTCGACCCCAAGGCCGTGGCCAGCGTGGTGCTGGTGGGCAATGCGCTGTCGCTGGTCACCATCCCGCTGGTGGTGTGGGCCACGCTGACCTGGCTGTAGGGGCGTGCCGCCTATGATGCAGGCGCACCCTCTTGCACCCCGACGATAGGAGACCACCCATGCCCAACACCCACCTGCTCATCGGCGCCGGCGCGCACAAGCTCATCGCGCTGCACGGCTGGTTCGGCCACGCGCATGGCTGGGGGCCGTTCACCCGGCACCTGAACGGCCGCGACTTCAGCTACGCCTTCATGGACCAGCGCGGCTATGGCGGCATGCGTGGCCAGGGCGGGCCCTACACGGTGGAGCAGATCGCGCAGGACGCGCTGGCGCTGGCCGACCAGCTGGGCTGGCGGCGCTTTTCACTCATCGGCCATTCGATGGGCGGCAGCGCCATCCAGCAGGTGCTGGTGGCCGCGCCCGAGCGCGTGCGCGCGCTGGTCGCCATCACGCCCGTGTCGGCCGCCGGCGTGCCCTTCGACGAGCAAGGCTGGCAACTTTTCACCGCCGCCGGCCACGACGTGCAAGCGCGCCGCACCATCATCGACTTCACCACCGGCAGCCGCCTGACCGGCACCTGGCTCGACGCCATGGCCGCCAGCACGCAACAGCAGTCCGACGACGAGGCCGTGGCCGGCTACCTCGGGTCGTGGGCCAAGACCGCCTTCGTCGACAAAATCCAGGGCCAGAAATTGCCCGTGCTGGTGCTGCCCGGCGAGCACGACCCCGCCCTGGGCGAGGCCGCCTGCCGCGCCACCTGGATGCAGCACTACCCCAACGCGCAGCTGCGGGTGCTGGCCAACGCCGGCCACTATCCGATGGACGAGACGCCGGTCATCCTGGCGACGTGGGTGGAGCAGTTTCTGGCCGGCGTGCCGGCGTAGCGGCGTCGGCCGGCATCCCGCCGAGGCCGCCCACTGGCGACATGCCCACCCCCGTTTCACGCAAGGAGAACCCATGCCGATTCATTCCGCCATCGCCGCTCGGGCGCTGACCGTGCTGCTGGCCGCCAGCCTGGGCGCCGGCGCCGCCTGGGCCGACAAGCCCGAATGGGCCGGTGGCGGCAAGGGCCGCGACGGCTCGCCCGGCCAGGTGAAGCAGCGCGGCGACCATGGACCGCGCGCCGACCGCGGACCGCGCGGCGACCGCAACGACCAAGGCGAGCGCCGCCGCCATGCGGACGAGCGCCGTCCGCGCGCCGAGCGCGACCACCGAGACCGCCGCGACCACCGCGATCGGCGTGACGCGCGCCCGCCGGTGGTCGTGCTGCAGCCCGGCCACTACTTCAACGACGGCCAGCGCCGCGATGCCCGCCAGTGGTACGGCGACCAGTACCGCAGCGGCCGCTGCCCGCCCGGCCTGGCCAAGAAGCACAACGGCTGCCTGCCGCCGGGGCAGGCCAAGAAGTGGCACGTCGGCCAGCGCCTGCCGCCGGGCGTCGTCTATTACGCCGTGCCGCAGCCGGTGGTGGTGCAGCTGGGCGTGCCGCCGACCGGCTACCGCTACGTGCGGGTCGCGGGCGACATCCTGCTGCTGTCCATCGGCTCGGGCATCGTGGTCGACGCCATGGTCGACCTGAACTTCGGGTTCTGATGGCACCCGCCGCCTCGGCCCCGACGCGCCGTCACTTTCAGCGCCTGCTGGGCGCCGCCGCGCTGGGCGGCCTGCTGCCCACCCTGGGCGCCTGCGCCGCCGGCAGCGGCGCGCCCGGCTACACCGTGTCGCGGCAGCGGCTGAACGAGTTGCTGGCGCACAGCTTTCCGGTCACGCGCGGCCTGCTGGGCGGGCTGGCCGAGCTGACGCTGTCCTCGCCGCGCCTGAACCTGCTGCCGGCCTCCAACCGCATCGCCACCGCGTTCGACTTGGCCTTGGTCGAGCGCCTGGCCGGCACGCGCCACACCGGCGCGCTGGACTTGGACTGCGGCCTGCGCTTCGACCTGGCCGAAGGCGTGGTGCGCATGGTCGACGTGCAGGTCAACCGCCTGAGCATCGACCGGCTGCCGCCCGCGCAGCAGGCGCTGGTGCAGCAGTACGCGCCCGGCATCGCCCAGCAGCTGCTGCAAAACCTCGTGCTGTACCGCGTGCCCGCCGAGCAACTGGCGCTGGCGCGCAACCTGGGCTGGACCCACGCCACGCTGCGCGTGCTGCCCGATGCGCTGCGCATCGAGCTGGGGCCGACGCCGCCGCGCTGACGGGCGCGCCGGCATTTATTAGCCAAATCGGGCTCTAACCGGCACGGGGCAAGCGCGAGCAGCTATTCAATCGATAGTTGAAAAAGCCGCCTACAGCGCCGGCTGCTTTGTGCTGCCCGTCAGGTAGCCCACGGCCGCCCCGAACTTGCCCTTGTAGTTGGCCTTGATCAGCGGATCCAGCTGGTCCTTCACCACGTTGTGGATGCCGCCCCAGTCGCCGGCGTGCTGGAAGTTGCTCATGATGTAGGTCCAGCCGTTGATCTCGTCCACCGCGTGCAGGCCGGTCGATTCGCCGCCCGCGGGGATGGACATGATGCGTGAGAGCTGCCGGGTGTCGATGTTGTAGGCCCACAGGAAGTTGTTCACGTGCTGGCTGCTGTCCTCGCCGATGAACAGGGTGCGCAGCTTTTCCGAGAACTTGAGGTTGTCGGGGTTGGCCATCTTGGCGGGGTTGGCCGTGTTGCCCAGCGCGTCGGCGGCGATGTCCTCGCCGGCCAGCAGGGCCTTGGTGTCCACGGGCATCCATTCGCTGTTGATGGCGGCACCGGCCGTGTCCTTCTGAGCGCCGCGCAGGTTCAGCGCCATCACCACGCCCGCCTTCAGCACCTTGGGGATGGCGATGCCGTTGCCCGGCACGTTGGCGGCGTCGCCCGTGACCATGGATTTTTCGCAGTTCTGCAGCGCCGAATAGGCCACCTTGTCGGCCGCGTTCACGGTCGTGCCCTCCATCTTGGAGAAGCCCATGCTGGCGCCCATGAACGCGGCGTAGCGGTGGGTTTCGAGGAAGGCGGCGGCCTTTTCCATGCCGGGGTTGATCTTGATCCACTCGGCCCGGCCGTTGGCGACGATCTTTGTGTAGCTGGCGTCGTTGGGGTCGGCCTTGGCCACGGTCATGATGTCGGCGGGCTGGAGGGTGCCCGCCAGCTGCTCGATCTCGGCGCTGCTGGCATGGCCCAGCTTGATCCAGCTCAAAGGCGCGGCGCTGCCCGCGGCCGGGTCGATGGAGAAGCCCGCGCCCAGCTTGGCGGCGTACAGCGTGCCCGCCGACAGATCCTTTTCCTTGTCGGCCACGAAGACGAAGTAGGCGCTGTTGGTGGCGTCGTCGCCCATCAGCGCGGTGCGCTGGTCGGGCATGACCTGCACCAGCTCGTGCGAGATGCGGCCCATGCAGAAGTGCTTCTTGATGGAGGCCGTGCCGTCGGGGTTCACCGTCACCTCGGGCATGTGGCCGTAGTGGTAGGCCTTGGCCGTGTTCTCGTTGCCATACAGGTTCTGGCTGTAGGCCTTGAACATGGTGTTGCTGGCGATGCTGAAGGCATCGGGCTCGTACTCCTCGCTGGACAGGTGCGTGCCCCAGGGCGACAGGCTGGCGCCGCAGGTGATCCACAGGCCGTGCACCCTGGAGGTGTCCACGTTGTGGTACTTCACCAGGCTCAGCTTGCCGGTGGTGGAGTCCTGGTCCAGCGTCAGCACGGCAATCGGCGAGGGCAGCTTGCCGTACATGTCGGTCTTGCCGTCCTGCGCCCAGGTGGTGTATTCGAACTGCACCACGGCGAACACGGGCTTGCCCTTCACGCCGTCGACCTTGGCATTGGGCACGGTCAGCAGCGAGGTGCCGTCGGGCGAGTCGGAGAAGAAGTGGCGCTCGGCGCCGGCCACGCTGGTGTCCATGATGGGCTGGTTGTGGATGTCGTAATAGCCGCCGGCCAGCAGCTTGCCACCCTTGCCGTCGGCGACCCTGTCGCCGGTGATGAAGAAGGGCTGGTAGGCCAGCGTGTAGGTCTGGGTCGAGCCGTCCGCATACGTGACCTCGAGCGCCGAGCCCACCGTGGTGGTGGCCATGGCCGCCGCATTGGCCAGCGTGGGCGCGGCCATCGACGTGAAGCGGGCCGACTTGAACGCCGGCGGCGCGGACGGCGCCAGGGGCGTGTCGTCGCCGCCGCAGGCGGACAGCAGGCCGGCGGCCGACACGCCGGCGCCCACGGGCAGCAGCGGCAGGCCGGCGAACATCTTCAAGGTCTTGCGGCGATTGGGGGTGAAGTTGTGGTGCATGGGTTTCTCGAGCGTTGAATGAAGCCGCGTCCCGCCTGCGCGAGGCGTGACGACGCGGATCGGTGCCAGGCGGCAGGGGCCGCCCGGTCGCGTGAGAAATGCTAGAAAGCCGCCGTGACAAGGGCGTGACGGCTGGGTGACGGGGGTGTGACGGGGCGGGGGACCGTGTCGATCGCTCAACGGCCGTTGGCGACACCGAATGCTGCTGAATTTATAGCTGCTTGCGCTTGATGCACGCCGGCTGCGATCCGATTTGGCTTGAAATTTCGTAGGCTGGGTCAGCGCAGCGTAACCCAGCGAGGAAAGGATTGTTCACCCGAACCCTTGCATTCGTGGCGTGTCCAGTCGAGCGAAGGGTTGGGTCAGTCGTCATTCCGCTGCACGCGATGGAGCCAGTATTCTGGAAGCTGATGGTCGCCGGCTACCGCATGAATCAGAATGCCGAAGTCAGTCTCTGTGTAGACGAGTTTGAAGGGAAAGTCCGCGACGAGGCGGCGCCTGGTGCCCGCTGGGCCTGCCTTGCCGTGAAGCGGAAACGCGGCTGCGAGTTGCGCGGCTTGCTCGATCTCGGCGCGAAAGCGCGCACCAAGCCCATGGCGAAGCGTTTCGTAGTAGGCCGTCTGTGCCAGGAACTCCGCACGAGCCTCCCGAGTGAAGCGGGCCCGCTTCACGGCGCTATGTGGCGCGCCTCGGCAAAGACGTCTGCGGCGTCGAAGGTCTCAACCTCGCCTCGTTCGTACGCGGCAACGCGACGTTCGATTTCCTTGGCCCAAGCGGCCTCGACCTCGGCGATGGGCGACTCGTGCAAGGTTTCCAGCAGCAGGTCCACGAGGCGCGAGCGCTCTTCGACCGGCAGGCGGCGGGCTTGACCAGCGAGTTCGGCAACGAGATCTGGCATGAGGACTCTCCCAACGGCTTGCCCATGATACGCGCCCGTGCCAGAGGGGGCGTCGGGGCCGTCCGCGTTCAAGCCGGGAAATGTTCATCTGCCCCCACTTTTCTTGACGGCTTAGCTATCTGCCTTCGCTCGAACGTCCTGAAGGTACTTTTCTGCTGCGCTTAGCGTCTCAAGGGACATATGCGGATTCTTGGCCGCCATCGCCAAGAACAGCCTGCTTTCGCGAAGGAAGAGGCGAGCGAACCAGCCACGCGCAAGCCCCTTGTTGCTATGCCGGAGATCCGTTCGGATCGCGTTCAAAAACTTCTCCGTTAGGAATACGCTCTGGGCGTCGGGCCTCCCGGCGGCAAGATGCTCTTTCCACTCGGCGAATACCTGCACTACTTCTGGGCCTCCCCACAAAACTAATTTGCCAGTGAAGTCTCGGAAAAAGGCAACCATATCAGGAGTCTGTTCTCCTTCAGCGGCCTTTCCTTCGGTGAACCACACTGAGAAAAATTGCGTAAGGAACTGGTCGTATATCTCCAACTTCTTGTCGCGATGCAGCGCATCCAGCTCCTTTTGCCGTTCGAAGTACTTTCCTAATGTCACAGTGAGAGTTGCGACGAGAACGGTGGTGACTGCGGCAATCAGAGCGGCCCCGATTTCCTTGGGAACGGTGGAGAGGTAACTCCCAAGTGAATACAACGCCCAGCCGAGGCCGCCAATCGAGCCGAATATGACTGCGAACGCGAATACGATAGCTAAGGCGCGGCTAAGTCGGAGAAGTATGTTCGGCTGGCCATTGAATTCACGCGCCACCGAAGGTGGTCGCGTGGAAGGAATAATTGGGTCGCTGTAACCTGTTCAGGCCGGCACCTTCAACCCCCGCTGCACCGCCGGCCGCGCGACGAAGGCGTCCAGCACGCGCCGCACCTGGGCAAAGCGCTCGAAGCCGACCAGCTCGCCCGCCTCGTACCAGCCGACCAGGTTGCGCACCCACGGAAAGATGGCGATGTCGGCAATGCTGTAGTCCTCGCCCAGCATCCAGGCGCGGCCCTTCAGGTGGCCGTCCAGCACCTGCAGCAGGCGCACGCTTTCGTCGACGTAGCGGCGCAGCGGGCGCTTGTCTTCATAGTCCTTGCCGGCGTATTTGTGAAAGAAGCCGACCTGGCCGAACATGGGGCCGATGCCGCCCATCTGCCACATCAGCCACTGCAGCGCGTGGTAGCGCGCGGCCGGGTCCTGGGGCAGCAGCTGGCCGGTCTTGTCGGCCAGGTAGACCAGGATGGCGCCGGACTCGAACAGCGCCAGCGGCCGGCCGCCCGGGCCGTGGGGGTCCAGGATGGCGGGGATCTTGTTGTTGGGGTTGAGCGAGAGGAACTCGGGCGACAGCTGGTCCTGCGTGTCGAAGGCGACGCGGTGCGCCTCGTAAGGCAGGCCGGTTTCCTCCAGCGCGATGGAGGCCTTGACGCCGTTGGGCGTGGTCAGTGAATACAGCTGCAGGCGATCGGGGTGGCGCGCGGGCCACTTGCGGGTGATGGGGAAGGTGTCGAGGGTGGAGGTCATTGCGCCAATATAGCCGGCGCGCGCAGCGTCGGCGCGGCGCGGTATCGTCACGCCCTCAACGGGAGATTTGATCCATGTCCACCCCCACCCTTGCCGCGCTGGTGTACGCCATTCGCTGGGAAGCCCAGGACGTCGTCAGCGTCGAGTTGCGGCCGGCGACAGCCGAGGTGCCGTTTCCGCCCTTCGAGGCCGGCGCGCACATCAACCTGCACCTGCCCAACGGCCTGTCGCGCAGCTATTCGCTGTGCAATTCGGACGCCGAGCGCGGGCGCTACGTGGTGGGCGTGGCGCGCGACCGCAAGACGCGCGGTGGCTCGCTGTACGTGCACGAGCAGCTGCGCGTGGGCTCGGTGCTGCCGATCGACCCGCCGCGCAACCACTTCAGGCTGGATGCCGACGCGCCGCGCAGCGTGCTGGTGGCGGGCGGCATCGGCGTCACGCCGCTGTTTTGCATGCTGCAGCATCTGGCGGCGCAGGGGCGCGCGACGGATTTCATCTATTGCGCGCGCAGCCGCCGCGACGCCGCCTTTGTCGACGCCATCGAGGCGCTGGCGCGCGAGCACGGGGTGGCGCTGACCCTGCACTTCGACAGCGAGCACGCCGGCCCGCCCGACCTGGCGCGGCTGCTGGCCGGCAAGGGTGCCGACAGCCACTTCTATTGCTGCGGGCCCACGCCCATGATCAGCGCCTTCGAGCAGGCCTGCGAGCGGCTGGGCTACGCCAACACCCACATCGAGCGCTTCACCGCCGCGCCGCCGCCCGCCGCCGACTTGGGCGGTGGCTTCGAGGTGGTGTGCGCCAAGAGCGGCAAGACGGTGGCCGTGCCCGAGGACCAGTCGATCCTGGACGCGCTGATCGACGCCGGCCTGAGCCCCGACTACAGCTGCACCGAGGGCGTGTGCGGCACCTGCGAGACGGCCGTCATCGAATGCGACGGCGAGCTGGAGCACAAGGACAGCGTGCTGACCAAGGGCGAGCGCCAGGCCGGCAAGACCATGATGATCTGCGTGTCGCGTTGCAAGGGTACGCGCCTGGTGCTGGACATTTGAACCGTATCTCACGCCGGCGCGCATTGGCGTAGAGTTGACGCACCCCCCAGAGCGCCGGAGATTGCCGCCATGAACGCCCCCCACACCCCCGAACTCGCCGCCGTCATGGACGCCGCGACCGCGCAGCGCCAGATCGATGCCCAGTGGGACGGCGACATCGTGCGCCAGCTGACCGACTACATCGCCATCCCGGCCAAGTCGCTGGCGTTCGACCCGGCTTGGGCCGCGCACGGCTTCATCGACACCGTGGTGCGCAACGCCGCCGCCTGGGTCGAGGCGCAGAAGGTGCCGGGCCTGACACTGGAGGTGATCCGCATCGCCGGGCGCACGCCGGTGATCTTTTTCGAGATCGCGGGCACCAAGGCCGGCAGCACGCAGACCGCGCTGATGTACGGCCACCTGGACAAGCAGCCCGAGTTCAACGGCTGGCGCGCCGACCTGGGGCCGTGGACGCCCAAGCTGGAAGACGGCAAGCTCTACGGCCGTGGTGGCGCCGACGACGGCTACGCGGTTTACGCCGCCATCGCCGCCGTGCAGGCCCTGAAGGCGCAAAAGCTGCCGCACCCGCGCATCGTCGGCCTGATCGAGACCAGTGAAGAAAGCGGCTCGCCCGATCTGCTGCCTTACATCGACGCCTTGCGCGCGCGCCTGGGCGACGTGGGCCTGGTCGTCTGCCTGGACTCGGGCGCCGGCAACTACGACCAGCTGTGGCTGACCACCAGCCTGCGCGGCATGGCGGCCGGTACGCTCAAGGTCGAGGTGCTGACCGAGGGCGTGCACTCGGGCGATGCCTCGGGCCTGGTGCCCAGCAGCTTCCGCATCCTGCGTCAGGTACTCGACCGGCTGGAGGACTCGGCCACCGGCCGCCTGCTGCCCGCCAGCTTTCACTGCCAGGTGCCGGCCGAGCGCGTCGCGCAGGCGCAGGCCACCGCGCAGATCCTGGGCGACGATTTGTTCAAGCGCTTTCCGTGGGTGCACTACGACTGCGGCGGCAAGGACCAGTCCGTGCTGCCCATGAGCAGCGACCCGGTCGACGCCCTGCTGGCGCGCACCTGGCTGCCCACGCTCAGCGTCACCGGGGTGGAAGGCCTGCCCGCGCTGCAGGACGCCGGCAACGTGCTGCGCCCCTACACCGCCTTCAAGCTCAGCCTGCGCCTGCCGCCGCTGGTCGACGCCGCCGCCGCCGTGCAAGAGCTCAAGCAACTGCTGGAAGACAACGCGCCCTACCAAGCGCGCGTGACCTTCGACAGCCAGGGCGGCGCCACCGGCTGGAACGCGCCCGACACCGCGCCCTGGTTCGCGCAGGCGCTGGACGCCGCGTCGCTGGCGCACTTCGGCGCGCCCTGCGGCTACATCGGCCAGGGCGGCACCATCCCGCTGATGAGCCAGTTGAGCGAAGGCTTTCCCACCTCGCAGATGATGGTCTGCGGCGTGCTCGGCCCCAAGAGCAACGCCCACGGCCCCAACGAGTTCTTGCACCTGCCCTACGCCAAGCGCCTGACGGCGGCGGTGGCCGAAGTGATTGCGCGCATGCCCTGATTCTTAAGTCGAATCGGGCTCTGGCCGGCGTGCAGCAAGCGCCGGCAGCTATCAAATCAGGATTATTTTGGTCTACAGCCAGCGCCGCACGCGCGCCGCGTAGCGCTCGAACTCGGCGCCGAAGCGCGCGCGCAGCACGCGCTCCTCGCCCCTGATCTGCAGCCCCGTCAGCAGCGCCATCGACAGCGGCAGCCCCAGCCACGCGGCGGCGTTGCCCAGCCACACCGCCCAGCCGGCCAGCACCACCAGCATGCCCAGGTACATGGGGTTGCGCGTCACGCGGTAGACGCCGTCCGTCACCAGCGCGCGGGCGCGCTCGGGCGCCATCGGGTTGACGGTGGTGCGCGCGCGCCGAAACGCCGCCACCCCCGCCAGCGCCAGCGCGCCGCCCACGGCGGCCAGGGCCAGCGCCGCGACCGTGGCGACGGTCGAAGCACCGATCGGGCGGCCCAGGGGCCACAGCTGCGCGCCGGGCAGCGCGCCCGCCAGCCACCACATCAGCGCCGCGCACGCCGCATCGATGACGGGCGGCGGCACCCGGCCTTCGTACCAGCGCCGCAGCGGCAGCGGCTCAGCCATGCGCCACCGGCGGCGTGGCGCGCTGGCGCAGCGCCAGCCAGGCCAGCGCCGCCGCCATCAGCGCCAGCGGCACCAGCGAGCCGTAGTTCAGCAAGGCCCAGCCCTGCGTGGTCACCAGCGCGCCCGAGGCGAACGAGGTCACCGACATGGTGGCGAACACGCAGAAGTTGATGGCGGCCTGCGCGCGGTCTTTTTCCTCCGGCCGATACGCGGTCAGCGCCAGCGTGGTGGCGCCGGTGAACAGGAAGTTCCAGCCCACGCCCAGCAGCAGCAGGGCGCTGACAAAGTGCATCAGCTCCACGCCCGACAGCGCGACGGCCACGCACACCCCGTTCAGCACCACGCCCACGCCCATGATGGGCAGCGCGCCGAAGCGCTTGATGAGGTGCCCGGTGACGAAGCCCGGCGCGTACATGCCGATCACGTGCCACTCCAGCACCAGCGCGGTGGCGCTGAACTCGAAGCCGCACACCTGCATGGCCAGCGGCGTGGCGGCCATCAGCAGGTTCATCACGCCATAGCCCAGCGCCGCGCCCAGCGTGGCGACGATGAAGATCGGCTGGCGCATGATCTGCCCCAGCGGCCGCCCCTGCGGCGCGTGCGCGGCTTGCGCGTGCACCGGCGGAAACTCGATCAGCGCCATCACCCCCATGGCCAGCAGCGCCACCACCGCCAGCGCCAGGTAGGCGCCGACAAAGGGCGTGGGCAGCAGCGTGCGCGTCCACGACGCCAGGTTGGGCCCGATGATGCCGCCCAGCAGCCCGCCGGCCAGCACCAGCGACACCGCCTTCTCGCGCCACGCGGGCGCGGTCAGTTCGGCGGCGGCAAAGCGGTACAGCTGGCCGTTGGCGTTGTAGTAGCCGGCGATCACCGTGGCCGTCAGCAGCAGCCAGAAGTGCTGGTGCGCCGCCGCGTACGCCGCCAGCAGCGCCGAGCCCAGGGCCACCAACAGCCCGATCTGGAACGAGCCGCGCCGCCCGAAGCGCGTCTGGCTGCGCGCCACCAGTGGCGCCGCCAGCGCGCCGCCCACCACGTAGCCCATTACCGGCAGGGTCGCCATCCAGGCGTGCGGCGCCAGTCGCAGGCCCACCAGGCCGTTGATGGCGATGAAGGTGACGTTGTTGATCAGGAACAGGCCCTGGACCAGGGTCAGCAGCAGCAGTTTGCGGTTCATGGGGTGACGATGTTCAGGGCAGGGTCAGCAGGCTGAGTGCCGCCAGCGGCGCGGTCTCGGCGCGCAGCACGCGCGGGCCCAGGCTGCGCGCAGCATAGCCGGCGGCGCGCGCGACCGCTTCCTCGTCGGCGGCCAGCCCGCCTTCGGGGCCGGACAGCAGGGTGACGGGCGCGCCCGCATCCAGCGCCGCCGCGCTGGCGCGCAGGCCGGGCGCGGCGCCGTCCAGCGACAGCAGCCAGCGCGCACCGTCCGCGGCTTGTTGCAAATACTCTTGAAGTGATAGCTGCTCGCGCACGTCCAGCAAGCGGTTGCGGCCACTTTGCTCGCAAGCGGCGATGGCCACGGCCTGCCAGTGGGCGCGCTTCTTGGCGGCGCGCTCGCCGGCCAGGCGCAGGCTGCTGCGCGCCGTCAAGACCGGCGTCAGGCTGGCGGCGCCCAGCTCGGTGGCCTTTTCCACCAGCCAGTCCATGCGCTCGGCGGCCATCAGGCCCACGGCCAGGTGCACGGCGCGCGCGGCCTCGCGCTCGATGGGCTGGTGCGCGGCGATGTCCACTTCCACGTCGGCGCGGCCCATGCGCGCGACGGTGGCGGCCCATTCGCCGCCAGCGCCGTCGAACAGCGTGACGGCCTGACCCGGCTGCAGGCGCAGCACCTGCACGTGGCGCGCCGCGCCCGGCGGCAGGGCAAGGCGGGCGCCGGCGGCCAGCGCCAGCGGGACGTGAAAGCGGGGCATTGGCGGTGCGCGGTGAAAGCCTGCAATGGTACGCTGCGCCCACCATGCTGGACCCCGTCGCCGTCACCGCCTTGACACCGCCGCTGGCCTGCCCTTCGTGCCGCGCGCCCATGAGCGCACGCGCCGTGGCCGGGCACAACGGCGCGCGCATCGCGCTCGATTTGTGCCACGCCTGCCGCGGCCTGTGGTTCGACGAGGGCGAGAGCCTGCGCCTGGCGCCCGATGGCATCGTCGACTTGTTCGGCGAGCTGAACGCGCACAAGGACGACGCGCAGACCCCGCTGGGGCACGACTTGGCCTGCCCGCGCTGCCGGCGCACGCTGGCTGAGGGCGTGGACCTGGTGCGCACCGGCCGCTACTTCACCTACCGCTGCCCGCAGCGGCACGGGCGCTTCGCCACCTTTGCCGCCTTCATGATCGAAAAGGGCTTCGTGCGCCAGCTTTCCGCGCCCGAGATCGCCGACCTGGCCGAGCGCGTGCGCATCATCCACTGCGGCAGCTGCGGCGCGCCGATCGACCTGCGCCAGCACGACGCCTGCCCCTACTGCCATTCGGCGCTGTCGCTGCTCGACCCCAAGGCCGTGCAGCAGGCGCTGGCCGACTACCAGGCGCGCGCCCAGCGCGCCGCCGCCGGCCCGCGCGCGCCCGACCTGGCCGACGCGCTGATCCGCCTGGAGCAGGACCGCGAGCGCGTCAAGCGCGAGGAGCAAAAGGAGCGCTGGCAGGGCACCGCCCGCGCCGACGACCTGTGGGCCGTCGGCCTGAGCGAGGTGTGGGGCTGGCTCAGCGCGCGCGTCAAATCCTGATTTGATAGCTGCCTGCGCTTTACGGAAGCGGGCTGCAGACCAGTTTGGCTTGAAATCTTGAGTTTTACTTGGGCGCGTGCGCCGGCAGCACGGCATCGATGCCGGCGGTGATGAAGTCGTTCAGCAGCGGCGCGGCGGCCGCTCATCACCGCGCCCAGCCGTGCAAACCCCGAGCGAAATCCGGCCGTCGAGGGCTGCGGCGCGTGCCCGGCGGGTCAATAATTCCGGCATGACCCAGCCCACCCCAGCCACCTCCGCGGGCCTTGCGCCCAACGTTCCCCAGATCCGCCTGTACCAGGACTGGCTGCGCCGCGAGCGCGGCCTGACGTTTGCCACGTATCGCGATCTGTGGACCTGGTCCACCACCGAGCTGGATGCGTTCTGGCAAAGCATCTGGGACTACTTCGAGCTGCGCTCGCCCACGCCGCACACGGCGGTGCTGGGCAAGAACGTGATGCCCGGCGCCGAGTGGTTCCCGGGTGCGCAGGCCAACTACGCGCACCAGGTGTTTCGCCACGTCGACGCGGCGCACGCCGCCGGCGTGCCGGCCATCGTCAGCGACGACGAGAAGGGCCAGGCGCGCGAGCTGAGCTGGCCCGAGCTGCGGCGCCAGGTCGCCTCGCTGGCGCTGCACCTGCAGGCGCAGGGCGTGCGCCCGGGCGACCGCGTGGCGGCCTACCTGCCCAACGTGCCCGAGACCATCGTCGCCTTTCTCGCCGTCGTCAGCCTCGGCGCGGTGTGGAGCGTGTGCGCGCCCGACATGGGCACCAACGCGGTGCTCGACCGCTTCAGCCAGATCGAGCCCGCGGTGCTGATCGCCGCCGACGGCGTCAGCTGGGCCGGGCGCGACATCGACCGCAGCGCGGTGCTGCAAGAGTTGCGCGCCAAGCTGCCCAGCGTGCGGCACCTGGTGGTGCTGCATCACCCAGCTGCTTCAGAATCCATAGCTGACAGCGCAGACTGGATGCAGGCCATCGCCCGAAACGATCAGGAAACCGCGGCCTTCGAGCCGCGGTGGCTGCCGTTCGAGCATCCGCTGTGGATCGTCTACTCCAGCGGCACCACCGGCCTGCCCAAGCCGATCGTGCATTCGCACGGCGGCATCGTGCTGGTGTCCACGGCCAGTGCGCTGCACATGGACGTGGGCTGCAGCTATCGCCCCAACAACTTCGGCGAGCGCTTTCACTGGTACAGCTCCACCGGCTGGATCATGTGGAACTCGCAGACCTCGGGGCTGTTGTCGGGCACCACCTGCGTGCTCTTCAACGGCAGCCCGGGCGGGCCGCGCGACGCGCCCGACTGGACCACGCTGTGGCGCTTTGCCGCGCGCCACGGCGTCACGTACCTGGGCTCGGGCGCGGCGTTTTACGCCGGCTGCGCCAAGGCCGGCGTCGACATGGCGCAATGCGGCGACCTGTCGCGCATCCGCGCCCTGGGCACCACCGGCTCGCCGCTGTCGCCCGAGGTGCAGCAGTGGGGCACCGAGCAGTTCCGTCGCATCGCCAAAACGCCGGCCCAGCAGGACATCTGGTGGATGAACATTTCCGGCGGCACCGACTTCGCCGGCGGCTTCATCGGCGGCACGCCCGAGCTGCCGCAGCAGCCCGGCGTCATGCAATGCCGCATGCTGGGCGCCGCGGTGGAGGCCTGGAACGAGGCCGGCGCGCCGGTGCTGGGCCAGGTCGGCGAACTGGTCTGCGCCCAGCCCATCCCGTCGATGCCGCTGTACTTCTGGAACGACCCCGGCAACGCCCGCTACCTGGCCAGCTACTTCGAGATGTACCCGCCCGGCCACGGCCGCAAGCCCGGCGGCGGCGACCTGGACGCCAGCGCCGGCAGCGTGTGGCGCCATGGCGACTGGCTGCGCGTGGGCGACGAGAGCGGCCAGGGCGAATGGTGCGTCATCTACGGGCGCTCGGACGCCACCATCAACCGCCAGGGCCTGCGCATGGGCACCAGCGAGATCTACAGCGCGGTCGAGTCGCTGCCCGAGGTGCTCGACTCGATGGTGGTCGACCTGGAATACCTGGGCCGCGAGAGCTACATGCCGCTGTTCGTCGTGCTGCGCCCCGGCGTGGCGCTGGACGATAGCCTGAAGAAGCGCATCAACGACGCCATCCGCCAGGCGCTGAGCCCGCGCTTCATGCCGAACGCCATCTTCCAGGTGCCCGAGATTCCGCGCACCCTGTCGGGCAAGAAGCAGGAGCTGCCGATCAAGAAGCTGCTGCTGGGCCAGCCGATCGACAAGGTGGTCAACCGCGAAGCCATGGCCAATCCCGGCTCGCTGGCTTGGTACGTCGACTTCGCCCAGCGGCGGCAGGACGGCCGGGTGGCCTGAACCAGCGGCCCCGGGCCCGCTGGTTCGCCGGGCGAGGGCGGGACGTTTGCCCCGCAGCCGAGGGGTCGGGCCAGCCCGCGCCGGCGCGCTGTGGCATAATTCGCCCTTCGCTCTTTCGACCACGGTCGCAGGGCGGCACAAGAGGTTCAATGACCTTCAAGTTTGACAGGTCATTGAGAATCGAGTGATAATTCAAGGCTTCGCTGATCGCAGCGAGGATGACGCAAGACGGGTAGTTTTGCGTGTTGGATCATTAACAAGATACAGCCGATAAGCGTGGGCGTTTGGTGGCGAATTGCCAAGTTCTTTCAGGACTAAAACAAACGCTCATGAAGATAGAAGTGAAGTTCACTTCAATTCCGTTTAAGTGAGTGACTCGAGAGAGTATAAATTTCAAGATCGAACTGTAGAGTTTGATCCTGGCTCAGATTGAACGCTGGCGGAATGCTTTACACATGCAAGTCGAGCGGCAGCGCGGGGCAACCTGGCGGCGAGCGGCGAACGGGTGAGTAACACATCGGAACGTGCCCAGACGTGGGGGATAGCCCGGCGAAAGCCGGATTAATACCGCATGTGATCTGAGGATGAAAGTGGGGGACCGCAAGGCCTCACGCGTTTGGAGCGGCCGATGGCAGATTAGGTAGTTGGTGGGGTAAAGGCTTACCAAGCCTGCGATCTGTAGCTGGTCTGAGAGGATGATCAGCCACACTGGGACTGAGACACGGCCCAGACTCCTACGGGAGGCAGCAGTGGGGAATTTTGGACAATGGGCGCAAGCCTGATCCAGCCATTCCGCGTGCAGGACGAAGGCCTTCGGGTTGTAAACTGCTTTTGTACGGAACGAAAGGGCTCTCTCTAATACAGGGGGCATATGACGGTACCGTAAGAATAAGCACCGGCTAACTACGTGCCAGCAGCCGCGGTAATACGTAGGGTGCAAGCGTTAATCGGAATTACTGGGCGTAAAGCGTGCGCAGGCGGTTTTGTAAGACAGAGGTGAAATCCCCGGGCTCAACCTGGGAACTGCCTTTGTGACTGCAAGGCTGGAGTGCGGCAGAGGGGGATGGAATTCCGCGTGTAGCAGTGAAATGCGTAGATATGCGGAGGAACACCGATGGCGAAGGCAATCCCCTGGGCCTGCACTGACGCTCATGCACGAAAGCGTGGGGAGCAAACAGGATTAGATACCCTGGTAGTCCACGCCCTAAACGATGTCAACTGGTTGTTGGGAATTCATTTTCTCAGTAACGAAGCTAACGCGTGAAGTTGACCGCCTGGGGAGTACGGCCGCAAGGTTAAAACTCAAAGGAATTGACGGGGACCCGCACAAGCGGTGGATGATGTGGTTTAATTCGATGCAACGCGAAAAACCTTACCCACCTTTGACATGTACGGAATCCTGCAGAGACGCAGGAGTGCTCGAAAGAGAGCCGTAACACAGGTGCTGCATGGCTGTCGTCAGCTCGTGTCGTGAGATGTTGGGTTAAGTCCCGCAACGAGCGCAACCCTTGCCATTAGTTGCTACGAAAGGGCACTCTAATGGGACTGCCGGTGACAAACCGGAGGAAGGTGGGGATGACGTCAAGTCCTCATGGCCCTTATAGGTGGGGCTACACACGTCATACAATGGCTGGTACAAAGGGTTGCCAACCCGCGAGGGGGAGCCAATCCCACAAAGCCAGTCGTAGTCCGGATCGCAGTCTGCAACTCGACTGCGTGAAGTCGGAATCGCTAGTAATCGTGGATCAGCATGTCACGGTGAATACGTTCCCGGGTCTTGTACACACCGCCCGTCACACCATGGGAGCGGGTTCTGCCAGAAGTAGTTAGCCTAACCGCAAGGAGGGCGATTACCACGGCAGGGTTCGTGACTGGGGTGAAGTCGTAACAAGGTAGCCGTATCGGAAGGTGCGGCTGGATCACCTCCTTTCTGGAAAAAAAGCAATTCAAGCTCAAACGTCCACACTTATCGGTTGTTGGAAGGTGTCGCCAGCGGTCCGGGCAAGAGACAGGCCCGCGGTTGACCGACTAGGGTCTGTAGCTCAGTTGGTTAGAGCACCGTCTTGATAAGGCGGGGGTCGTTGGTTCGAGACCAACCAGACCCACCATTTCCTCCAGCACAGAACCGGGGGATTAGCTCAGCTGGGAGAGCACCTGCTTTGCAAGCAGGGGGTCGTCGGTTCGATCCCGTCATCCTCCACCAAGATTTCAATATCAAAGCATCGACAGGCGACTGCATCGGTGTTTTGATATTGGCATTGCCAATAATTGGAGTCGCAAGACTTCCGGCTGTTCTTTAACAATTCATAGAGTCGAATCAGCGTTGTCGACGGAAAGGACCAGATCGTCAAGGTCTTGTCCACCGTGCCGTCGGCAACAATTTTTGATTGCGTCACAAACGAATTCAACGCGAGTTGTATTCGAGTAATCCGAGCGAAAGCTCGATTACGGCATAACGCGCCAGGTGAAAGACCTGGCAAGTCCTTGATAGGCTTTGGTTTCGTGAGAAACGTCAAAGTTATAGGGTCAAGTGACTAAGAGCATGTGGTGGATGCCTTGGCGATGATAGGCGACGAAGGACGTGATAGCCTGCGATAAGCTTCGGGGAGCTGGCAAATGAGCTTTGATCCGGAGATTTCCGAATGGGGAAACCCACCGAAAGGTATCTTGCGATGAATACATAGTTGCAAGAGGCGAACCGGGTGAACTGAAACATCTCAGTAGCTCGAGGAAAAGACATCAACCGAGATTCCGAAAGTAGTGGCGAGCGAAATCGGAGCAGCCTTCTAGTGATAGCACGAGCGTTAGCAAAACGAGCTGGAAAGCTCGGCCATAGCAGGTGATAGCCCTGTATGCGAAAGCGCACGTGTGGTACCAGGCTAGAGACAAGTAGGGCGGGACACGTGTAATCCTGTCTGAACATGGGGGGACCATCCTCCAAGGCTAAATACTCATCATCGACCGATAGTGAACTAGTACCGTGAGGGAAAGGCGAAAAGAACCCCGGGAGGGGAGTGAAATAGATCCTGAAACCGCATGCTTACAAAAAGTCGGAGCCCTTCGGGGTGACGGCGTACCTTTTGTATAATGGGTCAGCGACTTACATTCAGTGGCAAGGTTAACCGAATAGGGAAGCCGAAGAGAAATCGAGTCCGAATAGGGCGTTCAGTCGCTGGGTGTAGACCCGAAACCAAGTGATCTATCCATGGCCAGGATGAAGGTGCCGTAACAGGTACTGGAGGTCCGAACCCACTGGTGTTGCAAAACCAGGGGATGAGCTGTGGATAGGGGTGAAAGGCTAAACAAACTTGGAAATAGCTGGTTCTCTCCGAAAACTATTTAGGTAGTGCCTCAAGTATTACCTGCGGGGGTAGAGCACTGTTTTGGCTAGGGGGTCATGGCGACTTACCAAACCAAGGCAAACTCCGAATACCGCAGAGTACAGCTTGGGAGACAGTGCACCGGGTGCTAACGTCCGGACACAAGAGGGAAACAACCCAGACCGCCAGCTAAGGTCCCTAAAATTGGCTAAGTGGGAAACGAAGTGGGAAGGCTAAAACAGTCAGGATGTTGGCTTAGAAGCAGCCATCATTTAAAGAAAGCGTAATAGCTCACTGATCGAGTCGTCCTGCGCGGAAGATGTAACGGGGCTAAGCCAGTTACCGAAGCTGCGGATGCACACGCAAGTGTGCGTGGTAGGAGAGCGTTCTGTAAGCCTGTGAAGGTGGCTTGTAAAGGCTGCTGGAGGTATCAGAAGTGCGAATGCTGACATGAGTAGCGTTAAAGGGGGTGAAAAGCCTCCTCGCCGTAAGCGCAAGGTTTTCTACGCAACGTTCATCGGCGTAGAGTGAGTCGGCCCCTAAGGTGAGGCAGAGATGCGTAGCTGATGGGAAACAGGTCAATATTCCTGTACCGATGTGCAGTGCGATGTGGGGACGGATCCTAATAGGTCATCCAGTTATTGGATTCTGGTTTGGGCAGATGTAGGCGACAAGTAGGCAAATCCGCTTGTCATATACCGAGGCTGCCGATCGAGCGAGCTTGCTCGTGAAGTGACTGAACGGGGTTCCAGGAAAAGCCACTAAGCTTCAGCTGTACACGACCGTACCGCAAACCGACACTGGTGCGCGAGATGAGTATTCTAAGGCGCTTGAGAGAACTCTGGAGAAGGAACTCGGCAAATTGACACCGTAACTTCGGAAGAAGGTGTGCCCAAGTAGTGTGATGAGAACATCTGAGCATGAAAGGGTTGCAATAAATAGGTGGCTGCGACTGTTTATCAAAAACACAGCACTCTGCAAACACGAAAGTGGACGTATAGGGTGTGACGCCTGCCCGGTGCTGGAAGATTAATTGATGGGGTGCAAGCTCTTGATCGAAGTCCCAGTAAACGGCGGCCGTAACTATAACGGTCCTAAGGTAGCGAAATTCCTTGTCGGGTAAGTTCCGACCTGCACGAATGGCGTAACGATGGCCACGCTGTCTCCTCCAGAGACTCAGCGAAGTTGAAATGTTTGTGATGATGCAATCTCCCCGCGGAAAGACGGAAAGACCCCATGAACCTTTACTGTAGCTTTGTATTGGACTTTGAACGGATCTGTGTAGGATAGGTGGGAGGCTTTGAAGTGCGGTCGCTAGATCGCATGGAGCCAACGTTGAAATACCACCCTGGTGCGTTTGAGGTTCTAACCTGGGTCCCTTATCGGGATCGGGGACAGTGCATGGTAGGCAGTTTGACTGGGGCGGTCTCCTCCCAAAGCGTAACGGAGGAGTTCGAAGGTACGCTAGTTACGGTCGGACATCGTGACGATAGTGCAATGGCATAAGCGTGCTTAACTGCGAGACTGACAAGTCGAGCAGATGCGAAAGCAGGACATAGTGATCCGGTGGTTCTGTATGGAAGGGCCATCGCTCAACGGATAAAAGGTACTCTGGGGATAACAGGCTGATACCGCCCAAGAGTTCATATCGACGGCGGTGTTTGGCACCTCGATGTCGGCTCATCTCATCCTGGGGCTGTAGTCGGTCCCAAGGGTATGGCTGTTCGCCATTTAAAGAGGTACGTGAGCTGGGTTCAAAACGTCGTGAGACAGTTTGGTCCCTATCTTCCGTGGGCGCTGCAGATTTGAGAAAGCCTGCTCCTAGTACGAGAGGACCGGAGTGGACGCACCCCTGGTGTACCTGTTGTCACGCCCGTGGCATCGCAGGGTAGCTAAGTGCGGAAGAGATAACCGCTGAAAGCATCTAAGCGGGAAACTCGTTTCAAGATGAGATCTGCCGGGGCCTTGAGCCCCCTCAAGAGTCGTTCTAGACCAGGACGTTGATAGGCTGGGTGTGCAAGGGCAGCAATGCTCTGAGCTAACCAGTACTAATTGCTCGTGCGGCTTGACCCTATAATTTTGATCAGCCCGATCAAAACTGTTATGCCAAGTGACGCAAACAAAATATTCGCGTAATATTCATTCGTGAAATACCGAAGCTGATCCGCTCTGTGAATTGGTCTGGCAGTCAACCGACTGCCAGACAACAAGTTATGCCTGATGACCATAGCAAGGTGGCCCCACTCCTTCCCATCCCGAACAGGACCGTGAAACGCCTTAGCGCCAATGATAGTGCGGACTCCCGTGTGAAAGTAGGACATCGTCAGGCTATTACAGCCAAAACGCCCCATCCAACAAAGGATGGGGCGTTTTTTTT